>NZ_JAFLNE010000001.1 GCF_017313225.1 Allomuricauda sp. CAU 1633
TATTTAACAGCTGACTTTGTTCTATCATCTTGGAGGATGAATTTTGTGATTTACCAATGTTACACGCTGTAAAAAATATAATCAGGATTAAATAGTATATTTTCTTCATCTAGAGTAATCGTTATTTTGAACTTTATTAATCCTTAGTTCTTATCCAAAAACTTTTCAATCGGTAAATAAGGCATTTTATGCCAAACGTATTTCTCCTGTAAGTTCCATTCATTTATGTTACTAATTGGGAGTTTAAATTTTTCAACTATTTTTTGCATATCCGAATTACAATCGAACAACATAACGCTATCATTTCGAATGATAAAACATTTGTTGCTTTCAGGTAATTTTTGAAAGAAATCACCTTGACGTATTTGTTCATTGACCTCACAATCATGACCAATAGAAACGGTGGCTGTATCCTTTTTGAATGAGATATATTTTCTATTTGAATTTACAAACTCAATCGATAGACCACAACCTTTCCAGAGTTCCTTGTTTTTAATAACACCAGCTCTTTGAATTTGGTACTCTTCGAAATAATAATCTTTCATGGATGGATTATCCCATGGTCGACCTAATATGAAAAGGAACACAAGAAACAGAATTGGAAGTGCAACCAAAATTTTTATTCCTGGTATTTTAGTCATGTTATGTTGATCTTGCTTTCTGGATTTACGAATCGTTTATTTGAACTTTTGATCAAACTACCTACTGGGTGTCATTATCCCGTCTTGTGACTTGCCTAGTTTTAAATTAACAAGTATTTCATGCAATGTTTCTGTGGCAAGCCCATGAAGAACGAGTCTGTAAGCTGCAGTATAGGTGGAAGTTGGCACCATAGGGTGTTTATTGTTCACAAGTCCCAAATGTCCAGGCGTACCAAGGATTTGTGTAGTGTAAATAGCAACCGTTTCGTCTAACTGGAGTGAATTTGAAGCCCTGACAAAATCGTTTACCGTTAGAAAAAGTTGATAGAAAGGTGTAAACAGTTCTATGGCAGACCTTAAATCCAGAATGTTTGTCCATCTACTCGGAAATTCGATATGGTTAAACTGATCCTCTGATATCATTTCCAAATTGAGGGATTCCTGTTTTTGTATGTTCAACCCCTTGCTTTTGAGTTGGCTATTCAGGTTTATTACAAAATTGTACAGGTTAAGATCATGATTTAGGAATAGATCTTCCTTCACATCCTCGAAATCAAATGGTTTAAGTGGGCTTGTTTTTACCTCTATACCCGATATATTCTTGGCTATGAACTCCAAAATTTCACTGCCTGCATGAAAATGCCTGAAAATGAGCAAATTGGCGTCAGGATTCACGAAATTCTTCAACCCCCATGCTAAAATTTTGTGCAAAATACTGGAAGAGTTGAAAAGCTTCGGAAAGAAAAACTTAAAGGCATGAATGAAAAACATAGAGATTTTCGACCAAAGCTGGATAAACGGCAGAAGGTATCGCGTGGACCTACTGTTATTGTCCCTCATCAGGGCTTGCTTTGTTTTGTTGTTTATGGGAATACTGCTGTCCAGATACATTGCAAGCCAAGGGTTTGGGTCCCTTTGGTCGTGCTTTCCAATATCAAATTCATCGCTCATATGCTCAATTTAGTAATTTCCCAGTTCTTTTAATTGCAAATGGTAAAGAAGAGCTGTGGTTTTGGCCGTCTTTGCTATTTTACCGGCTAGATCCAAATTCATAAGAGGATGGTTCAAAGCTTCCTCAAGTCGATGGAAATGATTTTCATCCGCTACACCGTGATAGGTTAGAAATGATACTTGGGCGTTGCTCAAATTAAGCTGGTCCTGAATGAGTTCGCCCCAATAACCGGCTAAGCGCTTTCCTATTCCCTCAATGATGAACATGGCACCTAATAGGTCAATTGGGTTTGGTTTACTTGCTTGTTGAAACATAAAGGATGATAAAGCAATACTCCCGATGTTTTTTTCGCTATTCCTTATTTTTTCTAAGGGTTCTCCCAAGGCAACGTAATTCGATTCCAATAGCTGATAGTCTTTGTGTTCAGTTGCCGTATGCTTTATGAAAGCTGAACGCAGTTCAAATAAGTCAATATCAATGTTGGAGGCTGCCCTGGAGATCCATTGTGACCCATCGATTACCTGTTGTCTTAAATCTAGCAATAAAAGTTTATAATCGTCAAGGCCCAATGTCCCGTCATGTATTTTTCTGACTATGGGTACTTGTAGGAGTTGGGTTTCGAAATCAATCCATATTTGGCTAAGCTGTCTAACCAACCATTCTGAAGTTGGGTTTTTAATGATTTCAAGTTCTGGTGCTTCGACTTTTCTTATCGGATACTTCGTCAAACCATTTTTTTCATTCCCCACCACACTCAACTTCATAAACGATGTGATGAACCTTCCACTTTCGGGAACCATACAAAGAATGGTCTGACCCGGCTTCAATTTTCCTGAATACATAAGCTCTTCCAACATTATGTAGATTGAAGCGGCACCTGTATTACCCTTGCTTATCAAATTACTGAACCATTTTTCTTCCGGAATATACGCTCCGCCTTTTTCAAGAAGTTCCTGGATTGGTTTTTTGAAAAATTCAGAGGAATAATGGCAGCAAAGCCAATCTACTTCCTCCGTAATAATTTTTCCGACATCAATTAATTCAAAGTAATGGGAGACGCCAACTTTCATGACTCTTTGAAGAAGACGAACATCCTGCTTTAAATTAATTGCGCCTGCTTTTGATGCGGATTCATAATCGGGATAGTCAAGCCAACTGGAGATATTACCATTAGATGTGCCACTGGGGCCGACATACATACAGAGAGGGTGGTCATTGGCATATGATTTAATATCTATCCATTCGATTTTGAGGGATAGCCCATCAATATTTGGTTTGTTTTCCAATACCATAGCGCCAGCACCATCCGATAACATCCATCTAAGGAATTCAGTGTCAAAAGGAAGGGAGGTTTGTCCTTGGGCCTCAAACCTTGAAGCTTTGAACAATCTGCTGGCAAACTCACTTCCGATACAAAGTGCATTTTGCTTTTCATTGGCTTTTATTTGACAATAACCGCTTTTCAAGGCCATTATCCCACTTGCGCAAACACTTTGGAAATTTGCAAGTTCACACTTTGGGGCTCCGAGTGCTGCATGTACCATGCTTGCAAAACCAGGGACTGGGAGATCTCCTTGTGTTGTCCCTGTGGATATCATCTGAATGTGGTCATCTAAAACAGAGCTTCGTCGAAGGGCAGTCTTTGAAGCCATCGCCGCCATTTCGGCATTGGAATGTGTACTTTTCTGTTTCTTGTCAAGGGCATAATACCTATGCTTAATTCCATTTTGCTGCAGTATTTTGGTTTTTAAAGTACTGGGCGCCCCATTAATCTCACCCAAATACTCCTCCATTTCATGATTTGGTATAGCCTCGTTAGGGAGAAAGGCTCCCAAAGCATTGATATATACATCACTCATATTAAACAGCCTTCTTTTATTGCCGGTTTACAATATATATTTACCCGCAATAGAATTGAGGGTCTGATCGTTTATTTGAACTTTCTATTTCTAAAATCACCAAATCCAATCTATTAGGAAGCCTAATGCAATCATAAATATTATTGCCACAAACCCATTATTGAATAGATGGTGTCTGTCATAATAATCCTTTGATTTTTTTGGTCCCCACAAGTATTCTTTATAAGTGAATTTAGGTTTATTCAAAATAGTTCTCCAGACAGATCCATAAATCCAGCGTAAAGTACCTCCAATGACATTCACTATTAAATGAAATAGAGTGTATCCAATAACTTCATCTATCATATGAAATCGTTTATTTGAACTTATCTATTAAGAATTGAATCTCTGTAATCAATCCATTTTTGTAAATCTCCTTTCGACTTTTCAACATCAAAGAAGAAAGGACTAGAACCATCTGACGCTTTTAATTTAAGGCTGCTCAAAATATTTCCGATACATGGCATCGCAAGTTCATTTCCTCTTATATGCATTACGAAACTATTGAAATCCTCAGATTCACCCATATTAAACTCAATTGAGAATTGTCCGTTCTCCAATATCCCCCATGATGGATTTGAAAAATCTACCGTAGGTTCAACTGTCTTGATCTTATCAATGATTTCTGACCTCATACCAATTGATTTTGGTTCAAAGTCATCGGCAATCTCATCCAAAGAATCAAAATCCCCCCAATCTTGCACGAACAAATCCCAACTCATTTTGACACTATCGTTTATTTGAACTTTATTTAAAACCATCCTATAAAATATACCAAACCAACTACAGCCAAAAACAAGACGAATATTATTAGTGCTAAACATCCCAAACCAAATAATTTATCCTTCCATGAATCTTTTAAGGGTTTCTCAATATTAATTTCAGATTTGAATTTTCGGGTAATTTGAAAATAATCAAATGGATTGTTTTCTTGGCTCTGGACCCATTCAAAATTTGGATGGTACATTTCAGTATCCCCTTCATTAAAGGTTCTTAGTTCTATTTCTTTTGCAGCTTTCAAAAGTTCTACAGAATACAATAGTAGCCCATCCTTATTTCCCTTTGCATACCCAAAATCTTCATTAAATGAATAATCAAAGTACGCATTTTGTCTGGAGCTCTTTGACTCTATTTCTTCTATTAATTTCTCAAGCTCTGGGTTGGTCAAAACTTTATTTATTTGGTCTTAATTGTGAATCGATTATTTAAACTTTATAGTTTTATACGGTCCCTTCTCCTTCTCAAGGCATAAATTTCATCTGCCAAATCCATTCTACGCTCTTTCCACAATTCTGAGTATAATTTATCTTCAGTCATGTTGCCTTTATCTTTAGCTTCCTTTTTTTCAGAATTTGATGGAGGAGCGGTTGGTTTACCAAAAGCTCTGCTTAATCCTCAGATGTTCATTTTCAAGAATTCATTTTCCATTCGTCCATAGACGAGCCAAAAGCCCTCTTCCTCAACATAAGGCTGGCAAGATTTCCAATTTTTTCCGATATAGATATTGTCTTGTAGGTCCCCACCATCCAATGATTCTATTACCCTTATTTTGTAAGTCAGGTCACTATTTATTTCAATGATTTCCCCAATAAAAATACATTCAGAAATCTCAATTTCCTTTGTTTGAAGTTCAGCCAAACTTTTAAATCCACAATCACACGCAAAAGTATATTGGGTCAATATCGATAAAAATGTGAATGTCCAGATTGATTTCTTCATCGTTTATTTGAACTCAGCTATTTAAATACCCACTATTTTCATTTTCCAGAAATAGATAATCAAGGTTATAATTCCAACTACAATTGTCACCATACTTTTTTTAAAACCTTTTGCCAACAGCATTAATGACAGCCCTAAGACCAGAATAATGCCTCCAAGGTAGATAGGTTGATACAGTTCAGTCAAAATTGATTTTTGACTGTCCAATCCATCTAGTATATGAGTGGAAGTATCGTCCAAAACATAGAATACGCCTAAAAGCATAAAAAGAACCCAACCAATGAATACGTTTGCAATTACTGAAATCCAATTCTCTATTAAGTAATTTTTTAGCCGATTCATTTAAATCCGTTATTTGAACTTTTTATATAAAAATCAACATTCACCATTCAAAAAATTTAATATAAGGCCAACCATATTTTACTGCTAAACTTGTGTATATTAAGGTCAAACCAAGTATTAACAATATAATAAAAAGTGGTAATTCATAATACTTTGTGATCCAATAGGAATAATCAGAGTTTGGGTCTTCATTATATTCGGAATAAAGTTTTTTAGTATCCTTTTGAAAAAAAGCGAATGAAATTATTCCAATACTAGCTATAATGGTTAATACGATTCCTTCTTTCATCGTTTGTTTGAACTTTTATATCCCAAGCACTTCAAAAGTGCACTCACTTAGGGGCATTTTACTTTTTAAACTCTGATGGGCTCTCTACAAATTCTAATTCTGACATCTCACAAACTCCGTATGAACCATCTAAATATTTAACCCCCACGATGTGTTGTTCTCCAATCATTTCAGCTTGAATAACTATAACAGGGGTTTTCTTATTTGTCTCAACATCAACTTGAAAAGCTAATGAAGGAAGCTGAATATCTAAAGGTTTATGATCCTTCCCTTGACTGTCAATAATAAAAGTTGCAGAGCCAGCATTGACATCCATTTCCGTTGCTAATCGTCCTGATACATGAGGTGTTTCCATCCAATTTTCTAAATCAACCTTATCCAAGATAGTTGTTTGCGAAACTATATTTGTTTTGTTTTCATTTTCTCTGCAACTCATTAAGAAAGCGCAAACAAGACCAAGCACTACTATATTCTTCATCGTTTAATTGAACTTTTAATTTTTCGAATTCTTGTTTGAAAGAGATTTTATCTTGTCTATGAAGGTAATTACCAACCCCATTAAAACTAGTAAAGTTCCGTATAAAATGTCGTTTGAATTTTTGTATTCATTTATAAAGACAATTTTATTCCTTTTCAAATTTGTTAATACATCAACACTTTCCTTTCCAAAAACCTGTTCACAAATAAGTCGATTCCCGTTTTTCACAAAAACCATTCCATTGAATTCCAATTTGTAATAGCCCCCTCGTCTCCCTAAATCATCACAATCCAATGGTGTCTCAAGAACCTTTGCAGATACAATCCTATTTTCCTCGGTTATTTTCTTTTTGATTACTCCATTCCTAATCACTAACAAGGAAACAAGAACCATAAAAAGTCCACCAATTTTTAAACCATACTTATTGAGAAATGTGTGTGATTTTGATTTCAAGTCAGTGTTATAAAAATAAGTTTGAAAGGCTATTTGAATCGTTTATTTGAACCTATCATTTTTTCTTTGTTTTTTTCAAGCCTAGATAACTAGCAAAGTTTATAATTGCAATAAGCAAACATACCATTCTTACTATTTGAATGTCAATCGGCAATCCTCTGTAATAAAAGGGTCCTGACTGGAAATGAAGCCCAATAAAAACTAATGTGAAAACAATTCCAAGAATCAAGAAATGGTTCCAGTTTTCGCTTTTCATTTATGCCAAGAGCTTTTCAATTTTTTCACAATGAATGTCTACTTGTTCAAATCGTTTAAATAGACTTTTGCATTTTTGATTTAGCCTTTCCCAAAGCTTCACGAAATTCCTTTAATTTCGGATGAACATCCCTTCTTTCTCATTTGATTAGAGAATTAAAAACCTCTACGGCTTTATTTAGAACCCTTATTTCGTCCCGCACAGATTTTTCTTTACGATAGATAACTGCTAATCTCCTATATGGAAAACTTCCTACAAAATCTTCTGAAACATTGGCTTCGTAAAGTGCTTTAGCTTCCTGGACCTTTCCTTCCTTTTCAAGTCGCTTCCCCATTAAATTTCTATCAACCTGTGTTTCGAAACTGCTCATCATTATTTTAACTTTATCTAGATGTTTCAAGAACAAAAGTATCAGGGGTTCATTTCCCTGACCAGATAGTATGTGAATCCAGATAGGAACATTATTCCCACGAAAGATATATCAATGATTATGGATTTTTTGCCAATATCCAATTTTTCCGTGCGCATAATTTCTGAACCATTTCCTTTAACCACAAAATAATAATAATTGAGTCCAAATAGACCAATAACCAAAAAGGTTCCTACATAATGAATCTTATAGAGCAATTTAAATCTCAAAAGAAGCAGAACAGAATTAAATCCAGTTATAAGGAGTGAAGTTATTAAGAATGCCATATACGATAAAACTGGAATTTCAGGAGAAGCATTTCGTTTTCGACTAACTCTAAAAAGGTTATAGTAAATCAGGTGGTAAATCCTCATAGTTTGTTCAAACTTTACTGAGTTTTCTATCAGCTACCATATTCCTTGAATCGCTTAATTAGATCTGACATTAATTCATTGGACGTAATTGGATAAATCACGCAACCAATAGAATTCCAATAGACTTTTTCTGATATTTTGTTTTCAGTTCTCAATACGGACTCTGCACTGTCCAGTTTATTGTTTTTTACCAAAGCCCAAAATCCATAAACCCTTAAAGCTGGATTTTTGCTTTCCGCCATTTGTAGAAAATCTGACACATTCCCTCTCTTATATATCTTTTGAAAAATACTATAGGATTCATTATCCGAGAAATTACGTTTAGATGAAACAACATTGAAAGTTGCATTGTCGTTGACCGTAAATTGAACTATTGGTGTCTCTAACTCAAATATTTCAGGTCGCTCATCATCAATATAGGTTGTATCAGTGACGGAAATTTCTAAGTCATGGACCAATGCTGCAATTCTTTTGACAGAATACTGCGAGTGAGCATGAGAAGCGCCCAATAATAGAAGTAAACAAAGAATGAGTCCTCTCATTTGATTGTTAACTTGTTTATATAAAGCTTAAAATACATCTATATAGACTCAAAATGGAAAATTATCGATGTAATTGATCATCTTTTATACGATCTCAACTTTCCTGAAAGCCCCCTATGTCGTAAATACTTGTAATAGGTGGCCCTTGAAATGTTCAATCGTTCACATATCTCTGTAACGGCCAACACCCCGTTATTGAAATACTCCTCACAAAGTACAGCTTTTTGTTGATTTTTCTTACTTAATCCCTTTGGCGCTCCTAAAATCTTCCCTCTGCGTCTTGCCGATTCCAGACCTGCTTTCGTTCGTTCAATGATGATATCCCTTTCCAATTGTGCCAAGGCAGCAAATATGTTGATGATAAACTCAGAATGGGAAGACTTCTCTGTAGTGTCTATAAAAGGTTCTGTGATGCTCCTGAAACGGACTCCCTTTCCTTTTAACTTTGTCATTAGATTGGTAAAATGAATCAGGCTCCTTGCCAACCGATCAAGTTTCCAGACCACAATAGTATCCCCGTCCCGTACATATTTTAAAAGTTTACTCAAGCTTTTCCGCACTTCCTTGGTACTCGATACCTTATCCGTGTAAATGTTCTTTTGTGGAATCCCTTCTTTGAGGAGTGCATCCAATTGAAGGTCCAAACTTTGTTCCATGGTACTCACCCGTGCATATCCAAAAACCATAACCTGAAAGTTTAAATAAAGGGTAGAATGTAAACTATTTATTTAGTACGGGGAATTGAACTTTAACAAACCAGTGGACACATTTTACATTGAAAGTTCAATAAAACGGTGCCTTATAACGCCCTGTCATGAAATGGAAATCGATATGGAGGCGAACGCAACGAAGTGGAGTGCTGCAAGCCCCAAATCTTACACAAACTAATACTACTGAGCGAGGCAAATTTTGACCAACACTTGTACTTAATGGTCATTTTTTTGTAAAAAACGCCTTGATTTTACTGGCCTGAACCCCATTTTTTAGTAAAAAAGACAATTACCGCTAGAGTCAAAACAACATTATATCAAGAATTGAAGACAACTTGATTAAAAGCAACAAAACTCCATTTTTAAGCTAAAAATTCCTTGGTTTTATTGGGCTGAGAGGGTTTTTAAGCTAAAAATGAACTAAACGTACTGAACCGGTATTTTGCAAAACCCCTTAAATATGGGCTTTTCCGAAGGAAAATGAATCAATAGCGCTGCGTCAGCACGCTATCCTCTTGCTCTTCATTTTTTCTTTGCAAGCAAAGAAAACCTGAATAGCATTGCTTTTTGTGAAGGAATTGAACTCTTTCAATATTGAAAATAGGCCATTGCACCCTATTTCAATTTTACTTCACGCTTATCTTTCCGATCACTATAAAATTGAAACAGGAACCACGTGCAAAAGTTGAAGGTAAGATTTGGGGAGCTACTCTTCGCTATGCTTCATTTGCTTTTCTTTTGGCACTTGATGCATTAGGAGATTCTAGTTTGCTTCTCAAAACTTCCATGTCCTCACTCACTTTTCTCTCTAAAACCTTGGCATATATCTGAGTTGTGGTAAGCTTACGATGTCCCAGCATTTTTGAAATGGTCTCTATAGGTACACCATTGGTCAAGGTCACAGTCGTAGCGAACGTGTGTCTAGCCATATGGAAAGTCAAATTCTTCTTGATTTTTGCTTCACTTGCAATCTCTTTCAAATAGGCGTTCATCTTTTGGTTCGATATTCTCGGAAACAAAGTATTGTTAATAATAGACCTAGGATCCTCCTTATATCGTTCAATCAAGTCAAGAGCTTTTTTTAATAGCGGTATTTTTACCGGGTTTTGGGTTTTCTGCCTTTTGGTGATTATCCAATATTCCTTATCCAAACCCATAACCACGTTATCTTCGGTAAGAAGCATTAAATCAGTATAACACACCCCTGTATAACAACTGAAGACAAAAAGGTCCCTGACAGTTTTTAATCGCTTACTATGAAGTTTCAGTTTTTCAATGGCTTGAAGTTCCTCGGAACCTAAATATTCTCTGTTCGTAGGGGTCAGCCTCTGTTTAAACTGCCTAAAAGGATCTTTATCTATCCACTCCAGTCGATAGGCCAGGGAGACCATTTTTCTCAGTCTTTGAATATGCTTCATTACAGCATTGTTACCAATTTGCTTTTGATAGTGATTAGGTTTATGCTTGCGAAGAAAATTTTCAAAGTCAAGGATAAACTTATAGTTCAGTTCATCAAGTCTGATGTCTTCCAATTTTAATTTTGTTTTCAAGAATAAAAAGATATACTTCTGGCTTGTCAGGTAGAGTCTTGAGGTATTTCCGTGGAGCTTGGGAAACATATTGGAATTATGGTAGGATACCAAGTCCCTCATGGTAAAATGTTGATTTTCCACTTCCTCATCCATAAATCTGGCCTTTACACTATGAGGGGTAATGTGCTTACCCTCTATTCGCAATTGTTGAAATGATTGGAACAGTCCTGAGTAAAACTCATCAAGGTACTGATTGATGGATTTAGCATCAATAGTAGAATTCTTTACCCGCTGCCTTTCGGGGTCCCAGTAATTGATTTTGATTCTCCGCTTTAAACTAATGTTTAGTTTTTTACCATTGACAGAAATCCTAGCATAAATAGGGGCTTTGCCATTTTTTGACCTAGCGGAATAAAGCCAAAACAGGACGGAAAAAGTGGAATTTGACCTCATAATTGTCTTCTTTTTGTTAAACATTGACGAAGACGAAAGTCAAATCAAATCGAACATATCAACTAAATTACTGTATTTTAATCACTTATCTCAAAACAGTAACCTGAAAAATGTTGACGATTTGTGAACTCTAAAAGCCAAAATCAAAGGAATTCAATTAAAATCAAAAAATATTAAATATTTGGTTTTCAATAATTTAATGATTTATTGAATCATTCGGAAGTCAAAAAGTAGCCCCGGCAAGAATCGAACTTGCATCTAAAGTTTAGGAAACTTCTATTCTATCCATTGAACTACGGGGCCATTGCTAAAAATGGATTGCAAAAATAGGGTTTTTTAAAAACTTTAAACAACCCACAAAACCAAAATAAGATGATTGACTTTGAGAAGATTTAAAAGGAATTATGAAATACGCTTTTTCTCCTCTTCTTTTAGGATTCTCTCCAAATACGAGCGCGACAAAGGTTTATCCACATATCCGGCAATCATCCCATTTTGCTTGGCGATAGTACGGTCTTTGGCATTGGTAAAGGCAGAAAGCACATAAACACTGGGCAGCCTGTGTCCTTTGAATAGATTTCGAAGATTTTCAAGAAATTCCCAACCATTCATCCCGTCCATAACCAAGTCCAAGAAAATAATATCTGGAAGTTTGCTATGTTCCTCCACGGAGCCAAAACAAGCTTGTATACCTTCTTCTCCACTGGAACAGGTAACAATATCAAAATCGCTATGGGATTGTTGTATGCAGTATCGGGTCGCGAACTGCGACACCAAATCATCGTCTATGATAAACGTGGTTAGCTTCATGTAGGGACAATTATGTAAGTTTGGGACAGCCAAAGCTATAGGCTTGCACCCAACAAACCATTCAAATTCGTTGTTTTGCCCAAATATCCCGTTAAATCAACCTTAATGGGGCAGTTTACCCCTCAAAATACCATATAAAAAGGCACCTAAAACAGCTCCTATAAGTACAATAACTATGGGCCAATACCCTGCTCCTACCAAAATATAAATGGGCCCTGGACAGGCTCCAGCCAATGCCCAACCCAAGCCAAAAAGGGTTCCGCCCAAAATATAACGGGCAAAAGATTTTTCTTTATCCTGTATGTTTATGACTTCTCCAAAAAAGGATTTGGTCTTTGATTTCTTGATCAACTGTACCAATACGATTCCTAACGCCAAAGCTGACCCGATTATACCATACATGTGGAATGAATCGAACTGGAACATTTCATAAATCCTGAACCACGAAGCGGCTTCAGATTTGTATAGAACAACTCCCAAAAAAGTCCCTATAATGATGTAAGCTACATTCTTCATGCTGCAAAAATTAAGGGAAATAACAAGTGAACCATGATCAATCCACCCATAAAAAATCCAATAACGGCAATCAAAGAGGGTCGCTGTAGGTTGCTCAAGCCCGAAATGGCGTGTCCAGAAGTACATCCTCCAGCATAACGCGTTCCGAAGCCAACTAAAATTCCTGCAATTAAAAGAATAATCCAAACTTTTGGCTCGGATAACGATTCCAAACTAAAAAGCTCCGTGGGCAAATAGGCTTTTCCAGCACTATCAAATCCCAATTCTTGAAGTTTGGTAACGGTTTTTGGTGAAATATCGACTGCGGGGTTGGGTGACAACCAATGTGCTCCCAAAAATCCACCAATAACGGAGCCGAGAACCACCAATAGGTTCCAGCGTTTGGATTTTATATCTACTTTGAAGTAATCTGTGAATTTTCCTGCGCCTCCAATGGAACAAAAAGTCTCGAGGTTGGAGGACATTCCGAAACGTTTGCCCATTAAAATGAGCAATGCCATACAAATGGCAATAAGGGGCCCAGCTACATACCAGGGCCAAGGTTGATAAAGCATTTTCGCGTGGTTTTATACAAATGTCACGAAAATGCTTTAATTATCAAATATGGGTGAAGTTTAGTAACAGTCCTTTTCACCGTCGGACACCCCAAACTTTTTCAGGATACCTTCCAGCAAACACCATTTGGTCAATGATGATTGCAACAAATTGGCACCGACAAATGCGGTAAGCCAAAGCCAGTTCTGACTCACATAAATGGCCAAAATCAAACTGATCAATATAAAGCTTCCTGCTACTCCTCTTACTATTCTATTTCTCATGCTACAATTTTAAACGGTTCTTTCTATAGGTAATTCTATGGCTCTGATCGGGTTGGTAGTTTCACTTTCCTCATTGAATTGCTTGATCAACTTGAACAATTCGGTCACCTTTTCTTCTTCGGTGAATGAAAAGAACATATTGGAAGCGGCCCCACCTTTTTCACTTGGAAACCAACTGCTGGTGTACATTAATGGCGCTGCACTTTTGTAACCATCGATATCGGATTCGCTAAAACTGTCCACTCCTGCTTGTTTAAAGAGTCTAAAAACTTGGCTTTTATACTCTTCGACTGTGGTAACAATGATCATTTTCATGTTAGCTATAATTTTTACGTTCAATCATATAATACACCAATGGCACCACCAAGAGCGTCAATACGGTAGACACAATGGTTCCTCCCATAAGTGATATGGCCAACCCTTGGAAAATAGGGTCGAACAGAATCACAAAAGCTCCAATCACAACAGTTCCTGCGGTTAACAAAATAGGTGTGGTACGCACGGCACCTGCTTCAATTACGGCTTGCTTAAGGGGAACTCCCTCATTCAACCTAAGGTTGATGAAGTCGATAAGCAATACCGAGTTCCGCACCATGATTCCCGCCAGGGCAATCATCCCGATAAAGGAGGTTGCGGTAAAAAATGCACCCAACATCCAGTGACCCAACACAATTCCGATCAAGGAAAGTGGAATGGCCACCATCATTACCATGGGCGCTTTAAAGTTTTGGAACCACCCTACGATCAACATGTAAATGATCACAATGACGCCGAGGAACGCGATTCCCAAATCACGGAACACCTCAAGGGTTATTTGCCATTCCCCATCCCATTTCACCGTATAGTCATCCTCATACTGGGGTTGCTCCATATAGAGCTCGTTAATGGAATAGCCTTGAGGTAGCTCCAATTGATTTAACTTATCCGTCATACCCAAAATGGCGTACACCGGGCTTTCCAGTTCACCCGCCATATCAGACATCACATACACCACTCGCTTTTGGTTTTTTCTATAGATGCTCTTGGCCTTGGTTCCCTCTTTAATGGAAACCAAATCACCCACGGACACCATATTCCCTTGTTGTGATGTTATTTTTAATTGTTGAATCTGATCCAAGCTTGATTTGTCCTTTTCACTAACGGATAGCACAATGCCAATTTGGTCGAATGCTTCTTCGCGATAGATATGGGAAACGGGCTGCTCACGGAAAGCCATAGCCATCACCTGAACAATTTGCTGGGGTGTTACTCCATAAAGCATCGCTTTCTCTTTGTCCACCACAAAATCGTACTCCATTTGATCATCCTCAACCATCCAATCCACATCCACAACATCGGTGGTATTGTTCAAGATGCCTTTTACATCATCTGCCAATGCAATTTGCTTATCGTAACCTGGGCCGTACACCTCAGCAACAATGGTAGACAATACAGGAGGGCCTGGAGGCACCTCGACAATTTTGATGTTTGCATTGTACTTTTTGCCCAATTCTTGGATTTTAGGTCGTAACAATTTGGCGATATCGTGACTTTGCTCACTACGGTCGTGCTTATCGGTGAGGTTTACTTGAATATCGGCCATATTACTTCCTCCTCGTAGGTCGTAGTGTCTCACCAATCCATTGAATGTTATGGGTGCAGAAGTTCCTACATAGGTTTGATAGTTCACTACTTCTGGTCTTGTAGACAAGTATGCCCCTACTTCTTTAGCGACTGCTGAAGTACGTTCCAAAGTAGACCCCTCAGGGAGGTCAATCACCACTTGGAATTCGTTTTTGTTATCAAAAGGAAGCATTTTTACGGCTACCGATTTGGTAAAGAACATCCCCACAGAAGCAAATAACAACACCACCGTGATGCCAATAAAAATCCATCGCTTCTTTCTACTTTCAATCAGTGGTTTTTCGAAACGTTCGTAGGCTTTATAAATAAAGGTGTCTTGAATTTCGACAGCCTCCTTTTCCTTTTTGTTCTTCTTTTTGTCCTTTTCTCTCAAGAAGATGAAGCCCAAATATGGGGTAATGGTCAACGCCACAAACAGGGACAACAACATGGCAATGGATGCTCCGATTGGCATTGGGGACATATAAGGCCCCATCAACCCAGAAACAAATGCCATGGGCAATACGGATGCGATTACCGTAAAAGTTGCCAGAATGGTCGGGTTACCTACTTCGTTGATGGCGTAGAGTGCCGCATCCTTGAACGGCAGACGTTTCATCTTAAAGTGGCGGTGCATGTTCTCCGCGATAATAATGGAGTCGTCCACCACAATACCCGTTACAAAAACCAACGCAAACAAAGTGATTCGGTTCAGGGTGTAATCGAGCATGTAATAGCTGAGCAAGGTCAAAGCGAATGTGATCGGTACGGAAAGGAATACAACCAATCCACCTCTCCAACCCATGGCTAACATCACCACAAAGGTCACGGCAATGATTGCACCGATCAAGTGCATCAACAATTCGGATACTTTTTGCGAAGCTGTTTGACCGTAGTTACGGGTTACCTCAACATGCACATCATCAGGAATTAGATTTGATTTTAAGTGCTCCACTTTGTCCAACACCACATCGGCAATCTTCATAGCATCGGCCCCTTTTCTTTTGGCAATGGAAATGGTTACCGCTGGATATTCAGATTTGAAAGTTTCTGACTTCTCACTTGCAGCCCCGAATCCAAGGGAGACATAATTTTTGGGCAATTCTGGGCCATCCAAAACGGTTGCTACCTGTTTTAAATAGATGGGTTGACTTTGTTTGGTGCCCACGATCAGGTTTTCCAGATCTTCCTTGCTTTCCAAAAAGTTGCCTGTGCTGATGTGAAACTCGGTATCGTTGGAAAGGAAATTCCCAGCATCCATTTGTTGGTTGTTGGCTTGAATCATTTGGGCCACGGCCAACATATCAATGCCAGATTCAGCCATTTTATCCTTGTCCACCACTACACGAAGCTGACGGTTTCTTCCTCCAATCTTTTTAGTGATGGAAACCCCGTTTACTTTTTCAACCTCATTGATCAACTCACCAGAAATCTCTCGTAATTGAAAATCATCGTATTCATCGCTCCAAAGGGTTAGAGCAAGCATGGGCACATCATCAATCGCACGGGTTTTTACCAAAGGCATGGTAACCCCGTTTGGCATTTGATCCATGTGCTTGTTGATCTCATCGTACAAACGCACCAATGATCTTTCAATATCTTCCCCGACATAGAACTGTACAATGGCCATCCCCTGCTCCTGCATGGATGTAGTGTACACGTACTCTACGCCTTTAATGTTGGATATAATTTTTTCAAGCGGTTTTGTGATCCTGGATTCCACCTCGGTTGGGCTGGCCCCAGGGTATCCCACAAAAATATCCGCCATGGGCACATCGATCTGTGGCTCCTCTTCCCTTGGAATCAAGAAAGAACTGTACACTCCAATGACCATGAACACGATCATTAAGAGCACCGTTAGTTTGGAGCTGATAAACCCTTTGGCTATTTTTCCTGCTAGTCCGTCTTTCATTGTTAGCTTTTTTGGGTTATTGAATAGTTACTTTAGCTCCATTGTACAGCTTTCCTTCGGCTGAAACGATGTATTGATCTCCTTTGGACAATCCAGATAATACTTCTACTTGATCACCATAATTCTCGCCCAAACGCAACCAACGCAAAAGCGCCACATTATCTTGTCCAAGCGTATAAACCCCTGTCAATTGCCCTTTGTGCACCAAGGCTGTGGACGGAACTGTCACAACTGTTTTTCCATTGCTCTCATTTTCCGCCTCTAGCCTCACGGTTGCATACATACCTGACAAAATCTTGGCATCTGTTTCATCCAAGCCTACTTTCATTACATATTGGCCTCCTGTATTTTGTGCAGAAGCACTCAATTCGGAAACCGTACCTGTGATTGTGGTATCCAATGCTTTCACCAAAACTTGGGCTGTTGTACCCACTTCAATGGCAGAAATGTTGTTTTCGGCTACTTTGGCCTCTACCTCAAATCCTGTTCCTGGGGATTCCACAGAAACCAAAGGCACTCCAGGATTGGCCATATCGCCCTCATCAATGTAGGTGTTGGTCACTACACCACTGAATGGCGCTCTGATATCGGCATAGGCGAACTGGGAATTCACCTCGTTCTTCATTTGGTTTGCCGCTTCCAATCTGGCCTTGGCCATTTCGTAACGCGCGGTCATATCGTCCAGTTCCTTTTGTGAAGCACTGCTTTCTTTAAAAAGGTTTTGGAACCTTTCGTAGTCCTTTTTAGCATTGTTGAATGCCACTGTAGCCTCGGTAATGGAAGCTTCTACTTGTGCTTTTTTAGCTCTTAAATCTCCATTGTTTATGGAAATAAGCAAGTCACCCTTGTTTACTTTCTGACCTATTTTAACGGGAAGTGACTCCACATAGCCCATCATTCGGGTACTCAAGGTAGCGCTGTTCACAGCCTTAATTTGACCACTCCCTGCCAAAATGGTGGAGCTATCGCCCAAGTCCACATCGGCAACCGTTACTGGCACGGCCGCAGAGGTATCAACAGTTTGTTTTTCGTCACTTCCGCATCCCATTAAGGTCAGACCTAAGGACACGGTTAAAATGATGCTTTTATATATCGTAGTGTTTTTCATGTTGCAATTATTCTTTGGTTAAAAATTTGAGTAAGGATTGTGCTTGATTGTATTCAAAAATGGTTTGATAATAGGCCAATTGCTTTTCGGCATAAGTGGCTTCGGCCATTAATAAATCGGTTGTTTTTTCCAATCCCTCTTTAAATCGGTTTGTACGTATTCTCAATGATTCTTCGGATTGCTCCATAGCCAATTTTGATGTCTGGAGCCTGTTCTTGGCGTCCTCGACCATCCGCTTGGTGCGTTGTAGCTCCATAGTACTTTTGGCGACGTATTGTTCGTATGCTGTTTGTGCTTTTTCATAGTTTGTTTTGCTTTTTCCTGCCTTGGCAAATCGCTGTGATCCTTTAAAAACATCCCAGCTCAAGCTTGCCCCAACAATGTATCCTTTGGAATCTGCCTGAAATATCTGATCATCATACATCTCATAGCTGGCAAAGGCATTTAACCTTGGCAAAAAGGTCATATTATCCGCTTTCATGTTTGCTTTGTATGCTTCGGAAACCAAATCCATGGCTTTCACATCTGCCCTATTTTCCAAAGCAGCTTCGGTTGCTACACCAATATTATCTGGTAACAATTCTTGGGTAGGTTCAAAAACAACGTTTCCTTGTTCGTTCATTAAAAAAGCCACGTAGTCAGAAGCGTTTTTTACATTGCTTTGCGCCGTTTTCAATTGATCGGAAACTTCGGTGACTCTAACTTTCACCTCCAATAGATCCGCTTTTTGAAGCAATCCTTGGTCAAAGCTGTTTTGGGCCATGTTCAGGTTGGCGGTTGCTGCATCGTAGGCTTTTTGCATCACTTCCACAGCACGATACGCCAATTGCAATTGACCGTATGCTTTCTGGGCTTCAAAATCAAGGTAATCCCTAGTTCTCATCGCTTGAAGCTCTTTGGCTTCCATGGTAGTTTTGGCTGCTTTACGCTGATAAAAACCATCCATATTGATCAAGGGTTGTTGTACCGATACCACGGTGGCAAAGTTTTCCACCTGATCGGGATCGTTCAATAAGTCTGGGTTAAAATCAGCCTGGGTCAAAATCCCTTGATTGAGTTTGGATCCAAATGCCATTAAAGGGTTTGTGGTTGCCATCCCCGTATGCGATACAGAAATCTGTGGCAAAAAGACAGAGTTTGAAAATCTATAGTCGTATTTGGCCATTTTGGCTTCCTGATCGGAAACCTGAATGCTCGCATTGGACTCTTGCACCCTAACCAAGACATCATCCAATGAAATCTTCACCTGATCTTGGGCAAAAATCACCTGCGCAAGCACCAATGACATTACTAATAAAGTTCGCTGCATTTTAGTTCATTTTGAGCCAAAATTAGAGCGATGGAATTGTATCCACAGTAACATTGGTTACTTAGGTACTGGGGAACTTTATACTATAGATTGGATTGGGAAATACTATTTTTTTCCGCTGTTCATCATGGCCAAAACGGCAACAACAAGAACGACCACCACAAGGGCGAACACACCTATCATCAAGATACCGTTCTCCCATGATACTAATGGAATACTTTGTAATGCTTTCACAATGTATTGGTTTTAAGTTTTAATCAAATTTAACTGCTGTGCTATATTCATAATATGATAATCCTCATAAAGCCATAACCAACATTCCAATATGCAATGGTTCTTCACTAACCGTATTGTTTCTAACAAAGAAAGCCGCTCTAAAGAGCGGCTTTTACATCAACCAACTAAAAAACCTAGTTTTTGACCTTGCAAGTACTTATTCCAAATAAGGTATACAAAGGACAAAAACTAACTAAGCTTGTCAATACGAATATGCCCGCCAATACCAATAGCACAGTGGCCAAAGTTCCAGAAATCACTCCAAAATAATATAAGGCAACCACTACAAGAGCAATGATCAATCGTACTACGCGGTCCATACCGCCCATGTTTGTTTTCATAATTTTCAGTTTATGTTTTCTACCAATACAACTATTAAGGTAATCATTATGAGGCAGATAACACACACCATCACCAATTTCTGCCACTTTCTAAACTTCATGTTTAAAACTACAATAATGGCTCAAACCATTCGGTAACTTGGGTTACATAGCTTTACTTATTTTTACGATACATTTAATCTCTATTTATGAACAGAAGGAAATTTACGTTAGGAATGTCTTTGGCAACCATGGCCAGCATCTTGGGCGTGGACATTGTTTATGGTGGCCTGATGCCAAAAGGATACCATCCTCTAGGTCTTCAAGACCCAGACCCTTTTGAACTATTCAACAAAGACAAGGAAATGGTTGTACTCAACAACAAACCATGGAATATGGAGGCCCAAGCCCACTTGTTGAATGATAAAATCACCCCGAATAAATTCATGTTCATTCGGAATAACGGTCGAATTCCCGAGAGCATTGATGTTTCCAATTGGACCTTGACTTTGGATGGTGAGTCCATCAAAACCAAAAAAACGTATTCTCTGAGCGAGCTCAAAAGCAAGTTCCAACACCATACCTACAAATTGACATTGGAATGTGGAGGCAATGGACGGAGCGAGTTCAACCCACCTGCAAAAGGCAATCAATGGACCGTGGGTGCAGTTTCTTGCGCCGAATGGACCGGGGTTCGACTGCGGGATGTTCTTGAGGACGCCGGAATAAAATCTGATGCTGTATATATTGGCTATCATGCTGCAGACACCCATTTAAGTGGCGACCCCAACAAGGAGCCCATCTCCAGAGGGGTTCCCATTGACAAAGCACTACAGGATGAAACTTTATTGGCATTTTCCATGAATGGGGAGGATATTCCCTTGGCACATGGCCACCCATTGCGATTGGTCTGTGGCGGATGGCCCGCTTCCACTTCTGGGAAATGGATCAATCGAATCAGTGTTCGCAACAAAGTGCATGATGGTGAAAAAATGGGCGGTACTTCGTACCGTGTCCCTTGTGAAACGGTGGCTCCGGGCAGCGAAGTCGCAGAATCCAATATGTGCATTATTGAATCCATGCCGGTTAAATCCTTGATTACCTATCCAAAAAGTGGTGCGTTAATCAAGGAAGGCCAAAAATTGAACATCAACGGACATGCGTGGGCCGGAGAATTGGAGGTTTCAAAAATGGAGTATTCCATCGACTTTGGAAGTACGTGGCGCAGTTGCACCCTTGAAAAACCTACAAATCGATTGGCTTGGCAACATTTTAAAGCGACTGTTTCCTTCCCCAAAAAAGGGTATTATGAAGTTTGGGCAAGAGCGACCGACTCCAATGGAAAAGGTCAGCCCATGATATTGCCCGGATGGAATCCGAAAGGGTATCTCAATAATGCCTGTCACAGAATAGCGGTTAAAATCGTATAGCATGGGGGACAAGTTTCAAAAACAGGTAAGTGCATTTTCCAAAGTCCTTCTTTCCTTTTTAGTATTGATTTTGGTGCTGTTTGGTGGATTGTATTATTGGTCCAATCAAAAGCCAAAACCTAAAATTGAAGAAATTCCCGTGGAAGAATCAATCGAAGATTACGACAAAGTTGAAAATGGCATTCATGTGGCCACCGGATTTATTGATGATGAGGGAATGGAAGCCACCATCCAGAATTGTACAAGTTGCCATTCCGCAAAATTGGTCACCCAGAACCGTATGAGCCGCGAAGGATGGAAAGCCACCATTACCTGGATGCAGGAAACCCAAAACCTTTGGGATTTGGGGACCAATGAGGAATTGATTTTGACCTATTTGGCCAAAAATTATGCCCCTACAACCAAGGGTCGGCGGCAAAACTTGGAAAATATTGAATGGTATGAGCTAAAATAATCCTGATGGAATATATAGATGCGTTTGTAAATGGTTTTTTGGGTATGGTACAGTGGACCTGGAAGTCCATTATCTTTGAAGTACCCTGGTATACCAATTATTTTTGGGGGTTGATTGCCATTTCACTCTTGGTATGGGGGTTGGAAATTCTTTTTCCATGGCGAAAGGAGCAATCCATTTTTAGAAAGGACTTTTGGTTAGACGCTTTCTACATGTTCTTCAACTTCTTCATTTTTGCCATCATCATCAGTGGGGTGTTTAAAGTACTGGAAGTACTTTTTGCAGATATGGGTATCACTTCAAAAAGTCTGTCGATTGTCGAGGTCACGCTTTGGCCACAATGGGTGCAACTTTTGGTTTTCTTCATCATTTTGGATTTTGTACAGTGGTTCACCCATGTGCTCTTGCATAGGGTTCCGGTTTTTTGGGAATTTCATAAGGTGCACCATAGTGTGAAGGAGATGGGATTTGCGGCGCATCTCCGGTACCATTGGATGGAAAACATCCTCTATAAACCGTTGAAGACTCTGGGAGTTATGATTCTGGGTGGATTTGAACCCGAACAAGCCTATATTGTCCACTTTGCCGCCATCGCCATTGGGCATTTTAATCATGCCAACCTTAAACTGACCTGGGGACCTTTAAAATACATTTTGAACAACCCTGTGATGCATTTGTACCATCATGCCTATAACCTTCCTGAAGGACATCGGTATGGAATGAACTTTGGAATCAGTCTTAGTCTTTGGGATTATATTTTCCGCACCAATTATATTCCAGAAAGTGGCGGTAAAATTGAATTGGGATTCCCTGGGGATGAAAAACTTCCCAAGGGATTCTGGGGGCAGTTGATTTATGGGTTAAAAAAAAGGGGGTAATGTAACAAAGGAAGCGACATCGGCCCCCTGATGATCAAAGCTAACCGATGCGCTTTCCTTTTCCACAATCACACTTTGTATACCTTCCATTTCCAAAAGTTGTTGGAAATGGTCTTGGCACAACCACCACATTTAAGGTTTTTCACTTGGAAAGTGGTTTTCATATTTCTTGTGTTTTACAGGCTCAATAGCTCCATGTTCTGTAACCACCACGAAGGTCATATACTTCTTGGAAACCCATTTCCACCAACCTTCTTGCTGCTTTTTGACTTCTATTCCCCGATTGGCAATAGAGATAAATGGGCTTTTCTTTCTTCATTTTTGAAAAAGCGGACTCAAAGGCAGAGCCTTGAAAAAAGTCAATGTTACTGGCCCCTTTGATATGGCCTGACATGAATTCGGCTCGCGTACGCACATCCACCAATTGAACCTTACCCTTTGAAATGGCTTCTTTATACTCCTCCCTATCCAAAATTTTAATGGTATCTGGAAGGCTTTGTTCTTTGAACAAAAAACGTAGTATCGACATGTATCCTATTTTTATTGGAGTAAAAGTAAATAGGATGTTAGATGTAGTCAGTAACGCGAGTTACATAAGAAAAAATAGTTTGGAAAAACGGCTAATCCTTGGAATTCCAATCGTCATATCCGCCTGTGTAATCGTAAATCTGCGTGAATCCTTCGCTCTTTAAAAGTTCTGCAGCACGATTGCTCCTCCCTCCAATTTTGCAGTACAGATAAACAGGTTTGTCCTTATCCAACGTTTCAATTTGGTTGAGGAAACCTTCATCGTTGATATTGAAATTAACCGCATCATCAATATGACCTTGGTTGTATTCCATAGGCGTACGAACATCCACCAATTGCACATCTTTTCCAATGACTTCAGATTGTACAGTGGCCTTATCAATTTTTTTTACAAAGGGCTTTTGTTGGGTATGGCATGAAAAGGCCCACAAGAGTGCAAAGCTCATGAGGGCCAATCGTACTATTTTTTGCATTATCTATTTATTTCAATGTTGTTGGACATACATAATCGGTCATGGGTATGCCGGCTTCTTTCATGGCACTGAACCCTGAATCCACATCTACCAAGTTATGGATTCCCCTGCTTTTTAGAATGGACGCGGCGATCATACTTCTGTATCCTCCTGCACAATGGATGTAAAACGTTTCCTTATCCGGAAATTCAGCTAAATGTTCATTTAGAAAATCTAATGGGGTTAAATTGGCATCCACAGCATGTTCGGCATTGTATTCGGTTTCTTTCCTGACGTCAAAAACAGGGACTTTTTGCTCCATGAGTTGCTTTAATTCCTTGGCATGGACACTTTTTACGGTATCGACTTCCTTACCAGCTTTTTTCCAAGCTTCAATGCCTCCTTCCAAGTAACCCAAGGTACCATCAAAACCCACTCGGGAAAGACGGGTTACGGTTTCTTCCTCACGGCCTTCTGGGGTAACCAAAAGAATGGGTTGTTTTACATCAGCAATCAGCGCTCCCACCCAAGGGGCAAAACTTCCATCCAATCCAATAAAAATAGATCTTGGGATATGTCCTTTGCCAAAATCATCCTGATAGCGTACATCCAATACTACGGCTCCGGTCTCATTAGCAGCCACCTCAAAAGCCTCAGGACTTAAAGCTTGGGTACCGCGTTCCAATATCTCATCGATATCCTCGTAGCCCTCCTTGTTCATTTTTACATTTAGGGGGAAATATTGGGGTGGAGGCAGTAAGCCATCAGTCACTTCTTTGATAAATTCTTCCCGGGTCATATCCGCCCGCAGGGCATAATTCATTTTCTTTTGGTTGCCCAAGGTATCTACGGTTTCCTTCATCATGTTTTTCCCACAGGCGGAACCTGCTCCGTGTGCTGGATAAACGATAACATCATCTGCCAAGGGCATAATTTTGTTTCGAAGGCTATCAAATAATGTTCCTGCCAATTCCTCTTGAGTCATGTGGGCGGCTTTTTGGGCCAAATCCGGTCTTCCCACATCTCCCAAAAACAGGGTATCCCCACTAAAAATAGCATGGTCTTTCCCATTTTCATCCTTCAACAAGAACGTTGAACTTTCCATGGTGTGCCCAGGAGTGTGCAATACTTTTATGGTAACCTTTCCTAACTTGAACTCTTGGCCATCCTTCGCAATAATTGCATCAAAAGAGGGTTGGGCAGTAGGCCCATATACAATAGGAGCACCTGTTTCCTTGGACAAGGTTAGGTGTCCACTCACAAAGTCTGCATGAAAGTGGGTCTCAAAAATATATTTAATGGTCGCACCATTATCCTCCGCCTTTTTAATGTAGGGATTTACCTCTCGCAATGGGTCAATGATAGCCACCTCTCCTTCACTTTCTATGTAATAGGCCCCTTGGGCCAAGCATCCTGTATATATCTGTTCTATTTTCATTGTCTATGGTTTTTCCCAAAAATAACAATCAATTGTCCACTATACTGTTACCAAAGTTACAAACTCTTGGTTTTGGATTGTAGAGATATCCGTTCTTGTATTTCACTTCTTTCCTTTTGATTGGAACAATAGTCCACAGCTTCAAACGTTTGCACAAAAAGGTTTTCCCTTCCAATACAATCAATAAGTCCGCTGTTGTAAAAAATATCCCTTGTGGGCCCAATGGCTCCGGTAACAATCAATTGTATTCCTTTCTCTTTTAAGTCGTTCACGATACGCTCCAGCATTACTAATGCACTGCTATCAATGTAATTGATTGCTTCGGCATTGAGAATGACATATTTCAGGGCAGGGCCCTTTTTTTGGATTTGTTTGTAGAGTTCTTTTTTGAAGTAATCTTTGTTCCCAAAATACAACTGGGCATCAAACCGTATGATAAGTTTGTCGGCATCAACAGTAACTTCTTCAGGAAACCTGCTTACATTTTTGAAATAGTCTGTCCCTTTAATTCTGCCCAAAACCGCAATATGGGGATTGGAAATCCGATAGACCAACAATAAAAGTGAGAGCAACACACCCAAAAGAATACCTTCAATTAGACCGATGGACAAGGTCATTAAGAATGTGGCCACCAATAAAAAGAACTCATCTTTTCTATTTTCCCATAGCATTAATGGATATTTAAAATCAATCAATCCAAAAACGGATACAATGATGATGGCACCCAAGGCAGCTACAGGCAAATTATGGAACAATGGTGTGAGGAACAACAAGATTCCTGCAATGAGCACGGCACTAAAAATCAGCGACATTCCTGTTTTTCCTCCTGTCTGATCGCTGACAGCAGTTCTGGAAAAACTTCCAGACACGGAAAAGGATTGAAAAAATGAGGCTGCTATATTGGACATCCCCAAGGCTCGTAGCTCTTGATTGGCATCCAATTCATACTCTGGGTGTTTTTCCTCTACCGTTTTTGCGATGGAAATGGATTCCATAAATCCAAAAAGTGCCACAGTGATGGCAATAGGAAGCAACTGCCCCAGTCTATCCATTTGGATTTCCGGAACTTGAAATGAGGGAAGTCCAGTGGGAATCTCTCCCAAAACACGTATCCCCTTGGACTCCAAACCAAAACCGAAAACTGCTAAAATACCTAAGGAAATGACCAATAAAGGGGTTGATATTTTTCTGCTGATTTTGTTCATACCAAGAATAAAAGTTATGGCCACTACACCAAATATTAGTGTGTAAAAACTGATTTGTCCCAAACTTTCAAAAATATTGCCGACCAGCACATGGATTTTACTGGATTGGGCTACATCGGTTCCGAAAATATGTTTTAATTGACCTAACCCTATCAAGATGGCGGCGGCAGAGGTAAACCCACTAATGACCGGTTTGGACAAAAAATTGACAAAAAATCCCATTTTCAATAACCCCAACAGCAATTGTATGCTTCCAATGAGCAAGGTTAAAAAAAGTACGGTTGCAATGTAACTTTCAATACCGGTGAGTTGCAACGCCCCCACTCCCGCAGCCACTAACAGCGAATCCATAGCTACGGGCCCTACCGCCAATTGCCTCGAAGTTCCCATCAATGCATAGACCACTTGAGGAACCAAGGCAGCGTAAAGTCCATAAATGGGCGGCATCCCCGCAATCATAGCGTAAGCCATTCCTTGAGGTACCAACATGATTCCTACCGTTGCACCTGCAATTACATCTCCGTAAAAGTGGGAGCGATTGTAAGTAGTTATCCAAGATAAAAAAGGAAAGAACCGTTTGAGCATGTAATGAACTTTAGGCAAAAATATGATGCAAAAAAATGACTTTGGGTAACCTAGGGCACATACCTACAAATCCAAAACTTGGATATAGCTTCTGTGGAGGGCCACTTTTTTCATTTTTTCCAACTTCTTCAACAATCTGGAAATCACTACCCGTGAGGTATGCAGATCGTAGGCTATTTCTTGATGCGTATTGCTAATCTTGTTATCATTGGTAACCTCAACTTTCTTTTTGAGGTATTCCACCAGCCGTTGGTCCAAATTTTTGAACGCAATACTATCAACAGTCTGCAAGAGTTCATTCAAGCGGTTGTGATAGCTTTCAAAAACATAGTTGCGCCAGCCCCTGTACTTGCCCATCCATTCTTCCATTTTCTGTACTGGCACCATAACGATCACCGCATCGGTCTCGGCAATGGCCCTAATCTCGCTTTTGGTATGGCCCATACAACAGGCCATGGTAACAGAACAGGTCTCACCTTGCTCCAGATAGTACAGCAACAGTTCATCACCATCGTCATCCTCTCGCAAGACTTTGATTGCACCGGAAATCAATAGCGGTATACTCCTAATGTAATTACCTATATCCATTATGATTTCACCAGCAGGTATCTCCACCAATTTTCCCACCTCATTGATTTCATCGATAAGAGGTTGTTCAAAATACGCGTTGAATGTTTCTAAAAGCGCTTCTTTCATAGAATTAAAATACTCTTCTAAGGTACATATTTTGAAAAAAACATTTCTGAAACTTCTCCTCGATATAAACGAAAAAACCCGCATTTGCAATGCGGGTTTCGAGCAAACTTACTTAAACTAAAATACCTGATATAAAATCTGTTAATATTCTTATAGTTTCATGGGACTCCCTTTCATCTCCTTTGGAATGGAAAGGCCCATGTATTTTAAAATTGTTGGGGCAATTTGGTTGGAGTACAATTGCTCTTCTTGTTTCACCTCTCCTTTAGTTTCTACCCCTTTTCCAAAGGTTACAAACCAAACCCCTCCGGCTCCATTTATCTGGCTGCCATGGCTTTTCCATGTTTCCAAAGGTTGAGTTCCCCTGCCATGATCGGTTGTGATTAAAAAGACCGTCTGGTCTTTATAAAACTCATCTGTCTGGGTAAACTCC
The DNA here is from genome assembly GCF_017313225.1 of Allomuricauda sp. CAU 1633. Classification (GTDB taxonomy): domain Bacteria; phylum Bacteroidota; class Bacteroidia; order Flavobacteriales; family Flavobacteriaceae; genus Flagellimonas. The sequence goes on from NZ_JAFLNE010000001.1 coordinate 27,819, forward strand.
CATAATTCTTCAATCATGGCATCGGTGCGATTCGCTGCTTGCAGATAAAAATCATAAAAGCCGCCATGGGCAAAATCATCGGTCTCGCCGTATGAGATATACACTAGTTTTGGGTGATTCTTTTTCATTTCTTCCAAAACGTAGTTGTGGGTAAATACATCCAAACGAACCGATTCCCAAATAACGGGTGCCTGCCGTTGAATATCATTGAGCATTTTTTCCCTTTCGGTAAGGTCATCTCCAGTAGCTTTTTCATATCCAGCATTTACTGGAATCCCAGAGCGTTCTTCATTGATGATGTAAGGGAACACATCCCAACTTCCAAAGGCGGCCACTTTTCCTTTTCCCTCGGAAGAATTGTTGTACAACTCCAAAATGGTTGTATTGGGATTTGGCATTTTATCATTGCTGGTAATTCTAGCATCGTCTGCAGACCCACTCAAGATTTCATTATAGCCTGGATACGAAAACCACATAGTGTTAGTCAGGTCTACTTTGCTACCTAATGCTCTATTTCCATGCAATTGTCCCATCTTAGCCACTTGGTTCCAGAAAAAAGGCATCAATGCCTCCCTTCTTTCAATTGGAGTATCTTTCCAAAATGCTTTTTTGAGTGATGCGATATCCTGCACATATTCCCTATTGGTAACCAAAAGAGCATCGGCTCCAGTGAACAATTCCTGCCAACGGAACCCATCAAGGGTAATCAATATTACTTTGGTATCTTTTGGATTCTGGGCATAGGTCAATCCCATAATGGCCCATCCCATTAGTAGAAATAGAATGTTGTTTTTCATATTCTTATTCGGTTTTAAACGATGCGGTTTCTGACCAATTGCTCCAGTTCAGGTTTTGATCTCGGTAGCGTACCCGCCAGTAGTAGGTAGTATTTGGTTTTAAGCGTCTTGTTGTTTCATCGGTGAGGTCATCCTCTTTCTGGCGATTTTCTTTGTAGTACCAGTTCTCAAATTGCTTCCAGCTGTCCAAGGCCAATTTTTCAAAATCTTGGCTTTCTGAAACTTGCCAATGTGATGCAGCATGGAATGCCCCGTTCAACGAACTTGAAAACTCACCTGCTTGCAACATCGTAAATTCGGATGTGATTTTCTCTTCATTTATCGGAGTGATGGCTTTGGGGGCATCGGGTTTCTTTTCCAATCTCCATACAGTGATGCTATCGCGAAGTTCATTCTCGCGCGACTTTTCCATATTCCCACGACTGATTCTTTTGATGGTGAATTTGGGGTCGTTTTGGTTGCCATCAACTTCAACCATTACGAATCCATACTCATCTTGGGTTACAGTAAACTCATCATAATCCCTGCCTTCAAACTCTCCCCAATTGTCTATGGCGCCACCCGCCGAAGCCACATTAATCCATAAATGCTTATGATCTTTGGATTGTCCTCTGGAATAACCGTGGGTGTGCCCAAAGAAATGCACGCTGGGTTTTCCCGTTGTTGTAGAGAACTCCTCCAACATCTTTACAACCTTTCCTGTGGATTCTTCCTCTCCGGGAATCCATAATTCTGATTTGTGCGGATGGTGCAATTGGGCAAAAACAAAATCGATGTCCTCATTTTTTGCCGTTTCTTCCAGTACTTTTTCCAGCCAATGGTATTGTTCGCGCAAATCGCGATAACCCTCATTGGAATTCAACCCAATAACTCGAGTGTTGCCATAGTCTTTGTACCACCAATGCTCGGCATAGGCGGGTGTTCCATTTTCAGGAAGGCTAAAATATTTGAAATAGAACACTGAATTTCGTTCATGATTGCCCAACACCGGATACACGGGAACTTCTGAAAACAGTTTTTGTGCCGGGTCGAAAAAATGTTCTTTCCATTGGTAGTATTCGCTCCCCGTGGAAACCAAATCCCCAGGAATCAATACCATAGCCAAATTATCGGGAAGTTTACCTCCGTATTCCTTTTCCAAATACTGCAAAATTCCTTGGTTGACTATTTCATTGAACTTGTTAGGATGTTGGCTATCGTATTGCATATCACTCATAGCCACCATATTGAAGGATTCCTGATCACTGGCAAAGGGCGGGGTTTTGAATTGGAAAATATCCGATATGACCTTTCCCGTTCTTACCCGATAATAGTATTCGGTGAAACGTTTTAAGCCGGTCAGTTCCACTTCATGGATTCTGGAATTCGAGAAATTGATATCATAGGCAATGCCTTCAGACTTTTCCCCCAATTTATTTGTTGTTCCCCATTCCACAATGCTCTCTTCCCCGGTACTTGTTTCCCACTTGATGGTTATGGAATTGGGTTCTGCATCTTGTAAGTAGGGTTGCACTAAAATTTCTGTTTCTTTCTGCGCAAACACAAAAGTTGAACAAGCTAGAAAACAGCTAAAAAGTTGGTTGATTTTTTTCATTAGGCTATAGCATTTGTTTTTAGGAAAGCTTCATTTAATATCTCCAAGGCTTTGTCCAATTCTTCTCGGGTAATTGTCAAAGGAGGCGACAGCTGCAGCACATTTCCTTTGGAAACTTTAAAACTCAACCCCTGTTTTAGGCATTCGTACATGATTTCTTCAGCTTCGTCCACTGCTTTTTCCTTGGTGGTTCTATCCGTGACCAGTTCAATGCCCCATAAAAGGCCAATGCCCCGTACATCGCCAATCAAGGAATATTTTCGGTTCAACTTGTAGAGGGCCGCTTTCATGTAGGCTTCATCCGCTTTTACTTTTTCCAACAAGTTTTCTTCTTCAATAACCTCTAAAACAGTCAATCCGGCCAATGCTCCCAACGGACTTTTTTCATGGGTGTAATGGCCCAAGGAAATGTGCCCGAACTTGTTATACTCTTCACGGGTTACAATAGCCGCTTGTGGTATGATTCCGCCGCCCAAGCCCTTCCCTAAGCAAAGAATGTCCGGTTCAATGCCAAACTCTTCAAAGGCGAACATTTTTCCTGTTCGTCCCAAAGCGATGGGAATTTCATCCAAAATCAAAAGGACACCATATTTGGTGCACAGTTCCCTAGCTCCTTTCCAAAATTTTGTAGAAGGAATCTGTACATCGGTATTTCGAATGGTCTCCGCTAAAAATGCCCCAACTTGATTGTCTTTAGACAGCACGTATTCCAAATATTCCAAAGCCTTGTTCTCGTTTCCTTCAAAAATACCACGATAGGTTATGGGAGGCGGAATGCGTTCCACACCGGGCATCAGAGGCCCCATATGCTCCCGAAACACCGACTCTCCGCCCACACTTATAGCATCGAGCGAAGCCCCATGAAAAGAATCCCAAAAAGAGACTACTTTGTGTTTTCCCGTAACAGCTCGTGCCAATTTCAGAGCTATTCCGATGGCAGAACTACCATTGGGCGTGAGTAGAATCCTATCTAGACCATTGGGAGTCAACGAAGCTAGTTTTTCAGCAAATTGAATGGCAACCTCGTTCGTGTATCTTCTTGTGGAAAAAGTCAGTCCTTGCTGAAGTTGTTCTGTTAATCGACTCACCAATTTGGGATGCGAAAATCCTATTTGGTGCACATTATTCCCATGAAAATCCAAATATTTTTTTCCTGAAATACTTTGAATATAAGACCCCTCGCAATGCTTCAGCACATCCAAACAGGGGGTAGACATAGATTGGTGCATAAAGTATTTGGCATCTTTTTCCAGTAGTTCTTTGGTTCGTTCACCTACGTCCTCAATCCACTCCCCTCTGGCAGAGGTAAGATTGATATCGCCTTCCACAACGTATTCCGTGTTGTGCTCATCTTGATTTGTATGGTCCATGTTTTGCTCGTATTTCCCGTTTTTCAGATGTGTCATTCAGCACATAAATATCGTATGTATTTCCGGAATTATACACCCGAATCACAATATGTCCTTCCTGACTTTTGTATTGATCCAACCTTCCACCGATCACGTCTTTGGTCCCTTGCAGCATTATGGTTGAAAAAATATCCCGTTCCCCGGGGTACAATTCTTTGGAAGTAATCCTTCGCAACACCTCCTCTCCCGGATGGTCCGCCGTCCAATTTTGTTGGATCCAAACCCGTGGTCGAATAGTTCTTACGTAATACGGATTCTGCGAATCCCGATTGCCATGATGGTTGAGCGTGGCCACATCCACAGGGCCAATTATGGGTGCCACTTGGGATTCCAAACTGTTGATATCCATTTGACCAAATCCATCGATTCCTGAAATGTCGCCTCCTGTAAAGTAGTTGAACTTGCCATAATCGATGCGAATGCCATTGCTCAGCGGGTTTTCTCCTGGATATTCTCCAGATTGAAAAAGGGAGTAGGTGTTGTTTCCGTCACCTGTCCAAATAATCCCATTTGAGAAAAGGTTCTGGACAGAGAATTCAGGATAATGAGCTGGTTTACTTTTTAACACGATTTGGTCCGTGTGCCCCACTTTCAAAGCCTCATTTTCTAATCCTACCTCTTTGGATTGAACAGCTATAAACTTCCAATATTCTTTTAAGGTGGGAATCATGCCGTAAACATCCTTGGAAAATCGTTCCTCGGATTGCACTTTGGCATCCCTCAAATTGATGGGGAAATCAAAACCCCGGTCTATTAATTTTTTAATGGGAATCAAAGTGCCCACCTCCATAATTCCAGTGAGTTGATAGCTCCCCGGAGCCATTTTTCGAAGCGAGTCAATCTCTCCAAAATGATCATCATGATAGTGGGTGATCAAAGCGTAATCCAGTTGTCGCTTTTGACTTTTTGGGATGAATTGATCTATATAATCCACAATCCATTCCGGAGCAGTTTTTGACCGATTGGGAACCAATTTTGCATTTCTGCTTGAGGTTGTTCTGGGATGTGTCTCGGACATATCGCCCGCATCCACTAGTAAGGTTGTGCCATCGGGAAAAACCATAAAAGCAGCGTCTCCCCTTCCCGTATTAATATGGTGAATATCTAAAAAACCGGGCTCCCAAGCAGGAAGTTGTTGCCCATGCCCCCCTATTCCTACCAAGGTCAGGGCAAGGACAAACAAACAGCTTTTTTTGAGGTTACAGCACATGGGGTATTATTTTTCTCGGTACAGCAAATTAGCTGGTATTATCTGTTTGGGCATGTTAGCTCCCTGAAACTTTACATCCAAATGATAGCCACCACCGCCATTAAAAAACTCAACCCGAATCAAATGCCTTCCAGTTGTTAACTCAATGCCTGCACCACGCTCCAAAACGCCATGGTCACCATCATTGTCCACTACCAATTTGCCGTCCACATAGAGTTTGCTACCATCATCGCTATTGGTAAAAAATCCGTACGTCCCTTCTTCCACAATTTCCAAGTAGCTCTCCATCACCAAGGCCACTTGATCTTGTTGCACATCTTCGGTCATGACCTGTTTATGGGAGAATTCGGTGATAAATCCTTCTTTTACGGATTTTAGAGTTGAAAAGTCTGGGAGTTTTTCCATTTTCTCTCCATAAAACACCTGATATTTCACTGGGTCTTCCTTACTTATGGGAACTATTCTGAAGTTGGCTTCAGCTATGGTACTTGCTAATTTTCCTTCTTGAAAAATACCCGCCTTCAACACCGAAGTTTGTTTAAGATAGAAGGTGTCCTGATAGGCAATACTATTTTCCATATTGGGCACTTCGCTACCCAAAACATAGCGAATTTCACCTATTCCGTTGGGTTTTTGCATGACAACCGCCACGGAGTCCTCTTTAAAAATCCCTCCAGCTGGCTCATAGTATCCTGCATCGGGAAGAATTTTCGGTTGCACTATTTGTTCCTTTCGTTTATAGGTCAAGTTTGGTTTTTCATTACCGATAAAAGCTCCTTTGACGGGTCTTCCAATCCAAGCCTGTGGGGTTTGAAGTCCCATGGCGTAGGCCACCGTTGGGGCGTTGTCGTATTGATATACGGTTTCCTCAATCTTATATCCTTTTTTGATTCCCGCTCCATACAGAATGAAAGGAATTTCCATTTCAGCCAGACTTTCACCACCGTGTCCATAACCCAATCCACCATGATCTGCAGAAACAATAAATAGGGTTTTTTCAAAAATTCCAGCTGCTTTGGCAGCGTTGACGATTTCCGCAATCAGGGAATCTGCTTTTTCAACCGATTGGTAATATTCGGGGCTTCCGTGTGCCATGCTATGTCCCGCATGATCAACATGATCCAAATGCACAAAAGTGAATTTTGGAGTGTGTTCCTTGATATAGTTTACCGCTTCTTTCGTGGTATTGTCCTCATGGTCTCCATCAATATCAAAATCGACATCTTCCTTTTCAAACAGGCGACCGAATCCATCCCAATCGTAAATGGCACCTACATGAGCTTCGGGTTGTTGGTCATGGAAAAGAGTAAATATGGTTGGAAAAGTTCCATTTTTAGTCGCCACCACCGGTGGTAATTCGTGGTCGTGCTTTTCCCAACCATTAGATGTTACTCCGTGCTGTTCGGTATCTGCACCCATGATCATACTGGCCCAATTAGGACTGGAGCTTGAAGGCAATACGGAGCGTGCGTGCATGGTAGCCGCCCCATTTTGTATCATGGTATCCAGCATTGGGGTATTTGTATTTTGAATCCCGTTTGGACTCATACCATCAACCCCAATAATCACGACATGTTCAATGCCAAAAATTGTGTCTTCTTCCTTGGAAGCACAAGACCACAGGAACAAAATTCCTGTGGTCATGGCTATATACTTTATGACTTTGCTTTGCAATGACATTGTGTTAGTTTTCCCACCAAACTTTAGTGGTAATCTGATCTCCTCCTATTCTTTGCACGGCTTCATTATAGTTGGCACTGTTCAAGGATTCCTCTTCACTGGGATACTCAAATCTGCTTGGGTAATCATCATAAAAGGCATCTGGACCTGGTGCTATGGTATTTGGGAACCCAGTTCTCTTGAACTCAATAAATCCTTGGTAATCGGTATAGAAAAGGGCTACATATTTTTGCTTCATGATAGTTTCCAAAGAGTTATCAAAGGCAACCTCAGTCCTGGTAAGATAATCTGCAGGAAGTTCCACATCCCAATACTCAAAATTGGTTTGAATACCCATTTCATAATACTCTTGGGCATTGGCTGTAATCCACCCTCTTTGTGCAGCTTCAGCAAAAATAAAAGCTACTTCGGCATATTGCATTAGGCGTGCTTGGTTGCTGTTGGGCTGGAAATAGAAGTAATCAATATTGAATTTGGACAAAAAGGCGTCTCCTCCTTTGTATTCATAGGCGGGCCCATCCACAATTCCATTTTGCATACCTTCAATAGCTGGAGTACCATTTTCCACTGAATTTGCAGTTGGGTCAGCAAAAAAGTCCAATCTGGGATCAGCAAAGCTTTCCAACAATTGCACGAAGTGCTCAGAGATTCGATATTCGTTGTAAGACCCAACACGATACACAGATTCCTCTGTTATGGGATGTGCATCTGGGTTGGCACCCAAAAACTGCAACACGGCATTATCCTCATTGGACTCCATCACTGGGTTACTGCTTGGATTATTGAAAATTCCAGCGATTACAGATTGTGAAGTGGAAGCATCCACCTCGCTTAAACGCAATGCCAAACGCAAACGCAATGAGTTGGCAAATTTCCGCCACATCGCCAAATCCCCATCAAACACCAAGTCACCTTTTACCAAACCTAGGTTGGAACCTGAAAGAATGGTATTGGCACGCTCCAATTGCACCAACATATCGGTATAAATAGCCTGTTGGGTATCATAGACAGGGGTGTAATTTGGTTCTTCATCCACAGCTTGATTGACTTCGCTGTAGGGAATGTCCCCGTACATATCAGTTAATATGCTGAACATCCAAGTTTGCATGATTACTGAGATGGCCTCGTAGCTGGGCAGTTCATTTTCAATAGCTATTTTCTCCAACTCTTTAGCGTCGCGGATGGCCAAATAATAGGTTGTCCAAGTTCCACCTTGATCACCCCAATCGAAAAGGTCAAAAGAGGTAAAAACGATACGGGCCCCGTATTGTCCCATGAGGTTTCCCTCGCTCCAAGAATCACCAACAGCCCTTCTGATGGAATTTCTCTGGAAATTGGTCAATAACAGCTCTGGATTTTTACTGATGTTCAATGCCACATCAGGGTTCTCATTTGAAACATCAAATTTGTCACACGAGCTTATGAGGCCCATGATTATGATTCCAATGATTATGATTTGTTTTTTCATTTTTCTATTTGTTATCACGTTCGTTTATTCAACTTTGGATTACAGTCTTAGGTTAACTGCCATACCTATGCTCCTTGTGGTAGGCACGGTTGCATTTTCAACACCGGGAACATAAGAACCGCCTCCAAAGGACAATAGTTCTGGGTCGCCATGGTTAAAATCTTTGGCCCACAACCAAAGGTTGGTTCCAATTAAGGAGAAACTGAAGTCCTGAACCCCCATTCTATCTACTACTTTTCTAGGAAGCGCATAGGTCAACCTAGCTTCACGAAGTTTAATGAAAGTGGCATCGTACATTCCTTCCGTCTCATTATCCCTTCTGTATCGATTGTTGTGATAAGCGTTGGCGGGTACAATAACATCGTTCACAACATAACTTCCATCTGCAAGTTGTCTAACACCATCACCGATGATACCATCAGAATGGGCACCACCATAATCCAATCCAGAATCAAGGATGCCTGGGTGTGGTCCGCCAAACTCAGGAGAGCGTCCCCAAAGTGTTTCCACCACGTTACCTGATGTAGCCGCTATCAACCGAGTTCTAGATTGTAGCTCACCACCCTGTCTCCAATCAAAAAGGAAATTCAAGGAGAAGTTTTTATAGGTAATGGTATTGTTCCATCCCAAGGTAAAATCAGGGTTGAAGTTCCCTAATTTTCTAAGGGTATTATCCTGTTGTACCAAGCCTTCGTTGAATACCACCTCACCATAAAATGGGCTGCTTTCATCTTGAACGGTTACCAAACCAGTTCCCCACATATCACCAAGAGAGCCTCCCTTTTCAGCAATCAAGGTAATCCCATTTCCTCCGTAGGAATATCTGTCCACACCATCGGCCAATTCCAATATCTCATTTCGGTTGAGACCAAAATTGAACATCGTGTTCCACGAGAAATTATCAGTACTCACGGGAGTGGCATCCAACATCAATTCCACACCATAGTTTTTGATTTTACCCGCGTTGATCGTTCTGGAAGTCTTACCAGAGGTTGTGGCCAAATCAATATCCAAAATTTGGTTTTTGGAAATGGTATTATAGTAGGTAAAGTCGATTCCTATTTTGTTGTTGAACAATCTTAAATCCGTTCCAATTTCATAGGAAGTCTGAATTTCTGGCTTTAGGTTGGCGTTGGCCAAATTGTTGGAAGGCGATGCCGTTGGGTTGCTCCCCACTGGAGTTCCCAGGGCAAAGAAGTTGTTCAACCCATAAGGATTGGTGTCGTTACCCACTTGTGCCCAACCAGCCCTTAGTTTAGCAAAGGAAAGTACTTCGCTATCAATATCAAACATATCCGTGAGCAACATACTTAAAGAAGCCGAAGGATAGAAATAGGAATTGTTCTCTTTGGGAAGTGTTGAAGACCAATCGTTACGTGCGGTCAAATCCAAAAATATTTGATCTTTCCATCCCAATTGGGCAAATCCATATAGGGAATTGATTTGTTTCTCCGGTCTACTCAATCGCTGTACCAAAGGTCCATCAGCATTATTGAAGGAATATATTCCTGGCAACAACAACTTGTTGGCCATTAAAGCATTAAAATGGTTTTTCTGCACCATTCGGTTTCCACCAAAGTTGGCATTTACACTAAAGTCTTCCCCTATTTGTTGATCATAGCTCAACAAGAAATCCAAATTGGTCTCTTGGAAGTTGATTTTATCCTCCCTATACTGACCATTGGGAAAACGCTGTGTGGAATACGCTCTTTTGATGAAACGATATTCCGAGAAGAAATCGCGACCACCCCTTACCATGAATTTAAAGTTGTCCGATAATTTATAGGTAGCCGAAAGGTTCCCAATGATTCTATCCTTGGCCAAACCATTGGTATTCTCATACATGGTAAAGTAAGGGTTGTCATGGTAGTTATAGTTGTAGTTGAACTGCTGGAAGCCTTCAAGGCCATCTTGCCAGTAATCTCTAAGTCCCTTAACATCCACTTGTTGCCCCCACCAAATAAAGAGGTACATTACAGACTCTGTTCCATATCCATTTACGTGACGGTTATCAGAATCTGTTCTGATGTAGTTTACTTTCGAGTTCACAGTAAGTCTATCCGTTAGATCATATGTTCCAGAAAGTGAGATTGTATTTCTTCTGATATCGGTGTTGGGCAATATCCCTTCGTTGTCCAAGTTGGTGTAACTTACCCGATAGTTCCCTTTTTCGTTTCCTCCATAGAAAGAAATATTGTTGGTGAACGTTCTTCCCGTTTGAACAAAATTTTCAACTGGATCCCCTGGATCTACAAAAGGAGTTGGAGTAATGGCGCCTCTTCTGGATAAATCAACCCCTGAAGATCCTAAAATGAAATCCAATCCGTGCACATCACCGCCACGCAGGCCATTAGCAGTTGGAGAATCATGTTGGGCCCTTGGCGTTCCGTCCATCAATGGACCCCAAGATTCATCCACACCATCAAAGGTTCCGTTTCCATAACCATCCACAAACTGGAAATCGAAGTTTTTACCTTGTCCATATACTCTTTGGTACTCTGGTCCTTTCAGCATGCTTTCAAAGGTCATTTTGGAGTTGACCGAAATACCCATCCCTTTTCTGGATCGTCCAGATTTGGTAGTGATGATCACCGCACCGTTGGCAGCGCGAGAACCGTAAAGTGCTGTTGCGTTTGCACCTTTTAATACAGAAACAGATTCAATATCATCCGGGTTTACCTCTGCAGCACCGTTACCATAATCCAAGTTCATGTTGCTGGCACCACCCAACGTATTGGTTCGGGTGTCTGTAGAGTTGTTGATTGGAATACCATCTACCACAAACAAGGGCTGGTTATCTCCTTGCATGGAGCTATATCCCCTGATTACCACAGATGAAGATTGTCCAGGACCTGTTCCATTGGTTACCACCTGTACCCCGGCCGCTCTACCGGAAAGCGTGCTCACGAAGTTGGTGCTGGTGGATTGGGACACTTCATCGCCCCCTACCTTTTCAACGGCATACCCCAAGGTTTTCTCATCTCGGGTAATGTTCAAAGCGGTAACCACCACCTCATCCAATTGTTGCGAATCGGGTTGCAACATAATGGTAGCTGTGGTTTGACTTGCTGTGTCAAATTCTTGGGAAATGTACCCAATGTAGGAAACCACTAAAACCGTACTTCCCTGGGAAAGTTCAATTTCAAAGTTTCCGTCAAAATCTGCAGCCACCCCTGTGGTGCTACCTTTTACAACAACCGATGCCCCGGGCAGCGGCACGCTGTTCTCATCCACAACCGTTCCCGAAAATGTGGTTTGTGAATAGCCAATAATACTTACGGTAAAGGCAAGTAAAAATGCTACGATTGATTTTTTCATTTGTTGAGTATTTGTAAAATTTGGTTAATTATTTATCAACAAATATCCAACACATGGGTTAAGGCATGCCTTTATACAGATTAAAAAAATGATACGGAAAGGTTAAAAGAATCAACGCTATGTTATGTAAACATTATTTACAAATATTCAATTTTTATACTATCTTGCATGGAATGAATATCTTAATATATCATTGTTTAACAGTTGATTAAAGAATTTTTATGTATTTATGAAAATTGAAAAAATATTATAAATACTAAAATACTGCGTCCAAAGAAAATTATGGAAGACTATTTAATAGGTATTGGCAAGCGCATCAAGGATATTAGAAAGAACAATAAGAAGACCATTAGCGACGTTGCCATCCAAGCCGGGGTAACCGCAGGACTCATTTCCCGTATTGAAAATGGCAGAACCATCCCTTCCCTCCCTGTGTTCTTAAAAATTGTGGGGGCCTTGGAAACCGAAATGACGGATTTCTTTGACGGTATGCCCAAAGTAAATGGATATAACTTTTTAGTCTCACGCAAAGATGACCAGACTGTTATTGAAAAAGAAGACGAAGCTATTGGATTTACCTACAATTACATCTTTGGGAAACAGCTTAACTCGGTAGGTTTTGAAAGTGTCTTATTGGAAGTACTCCCCAACTCCAAAAGGGACAAAGTGGTAACGGACGCCTTTGAGTTTAAATATATTCTTACTGGAGAATGCTATTATGAAATTGGCGATCAAGAAGTGCTGCTTAAAGAAGGTGATTCCATTTTTTTTGATGGAAGAATTCCCCATGTTCCCATAAACAAGGGGAAAGTACCCTCAAAAATGTTGGTGGTTTACTTTTTTATCTGATCATGAAAATAGAATCCCTACTAAGGAATCCAAAGTATTTAGGATAAGGGTTGGGTTGGCCTTTTCCAATTGCTCACGTGTTTGCGCGCCAGTCAATACTCCGACGGTAATGCCACAGTTTGCATTTTTTCCTTCCTCAATATCAATTTGGGAATCGCCCGCTTTCAACACCTGTTGGGAATCCTCAATATTGAACAGTTTCATGGCCTTATCAATCATTTCTGAGGAAGGTCTTCCAATTTCTACATCATCCGCAGTGACCAAACCATCAATCTGCTCACCCACTTTCCACCCTAATTTATCCAATAGGGATTGAGCTGTTTTATAATCATAACCTGTATTCAGCACCACCTTTACGCCGTGGGATTGCATTGTTTTAAAAAGTTCTTCAACACCATCATAAGAGCTCACCTCCAAACTGGCATAAGCTTCTTTCAGCATTTCCTTAAAATCGGCATGTACCACTTTGGCATCCACTTCATCAGTACGCTCTACTTTGGTTTCTTCCAAAATATCTGCAATGGCTTTAAATTTTTCCTTACCCGCTCCAAATTCGAGTACAGTATTTAATGAAACCTCAACTCCTGCCTTGGCCAATGCCGCCTTTACGGTTTTGTACACCACATTATCTTCATTTACGGTGGTACCTGCCATATCAAAAACTGCAAGTTTTATGTCTTTCATCTTTGTTTATCTGTTAAAAATTGTAGCAATGTTCTTTCTTGAAAATCCGGCACTTCCAGTCATTCCCTTACCTCCAATACCAGTCACAATATGGATATGTTCATCTATGGTCTTTTTGAAAAGGTCACTGGATTTGCATTGTGAATACACTCCATACCATCTGCGTTGGATTTGGTAAGTAGGCAATTGTATGATTTTTTTTGCCTCTTCCACCATAAAATTATCAATATCCATATCCAAATCGTATCCCACATCTTCCATTTTATCTACGTCGGCATATTGGTGCGAGTCTCCCAAAATAACCGAACCATCTACGGCTTGCTTGAATAAAATATGAACGCCCCATTTCTTCTGCAAACTGTCTACAGGTTCGTTCTTTTTGATTTGGGCATAAGAGGGGCATTCATGGAACGCCTCATATCTTCTGATGGACCATCCTGTAAGGATGGATCCCTTTAAGGTATAATTTTCCTGGGGTTTGGTCTGCATCATCTGTAGTTTGGAAACTTCTAAATCGCTATTGGCGAACAATGTTGGATAAAGGGTTTTAAAGTCGCTTCCATTGCAGACGATCACCTTACTAGCATGGAGCATTTCCCCCCTCGCACTCAACACCTCAACCCCGCTTGTTGTTCTTTCACAGGAAATAACTGGGAAATTGGTCTTCATTTCCAGTCCTTTTTCTTTCACCAAGTACTCCTGAAGCCGATGAATCATGGTTCGAGGTTCAACGGTAACCTCCTCTGGAAAAAACAATCCTGCTTTAACATAATCCTTCCTGAGACCAGGATATCGCTCCAAACACTCGTTTTTGGTGAGCATTTTGGAACTGTATTCATTGTTGTTGTTGATGGCCCTAAGTTCTACCAGCAGTCGTTCTTCTTCTTCATTGGATGCCAAGTACACTGTTCCATTTTGTCGAATGCTGATATCAAATTTGGATTGGATGTCTTTGTAAATCCGGAGGCTTCTTCTCCCAAATTTCTGCCATTTTGAGTTCATTCCCGAAGGAACCACTTGTCCGAAATTCTGGGTTGTGGCTCCTTGTGGATAGGCATTTTTTTCTACCAGGCACACCTTCAACCCTAGTTCTAGGGCGTGAAAAGCATGAAAAGTCCCTAAAATACCCCCACCTACTATGACGGCATCATATTTATTGACCATAGTTGAGCTGCTCGTTACGATTTTCAGATTTGTGTCTTGCCCAAAAATGAAAGAACAAGACCACGGAGACTACAATTCCCACCAAGGCAACTGCGTAGGTTCCGTATACGAAGAAATTCAGCCAAGAAAGATTGGCTTGCCCGAAATTCTTGTAAAGCAACACCAATACGCTACCCACATACCCAAAAGCATCGGCAATGTAAATGAGGAAACCTGAATTGCCTTTTATTTTGAATGCCGCGATAAATCGGTCAAAGAACAGACAGTTGAATGGAACATAGCAGATGTACAATCCAAAACCTGTACAGACCATCCAAAGGAAGGCATCCAGCACACCGATTTGAAACATTAGGGTTGACAATCCCAAGACCACCGTCCCCAATATCAACAGCAAATGGTAGGTTAAAAGTGCCGTTATATTATTCTTGATATAAAAGATGGAACCGATAATCAGCAGAACACTGATGGCAATAATAATTTCCGAAGTGGAGAACACCGAAATATCGCCTTGATACCCGATGCTGTCCCAGAGCTCACGTGCAAAATTGTCCCGAAAATCCCGGAACGCGGTAAGAAAGGTGTAAAAAATCACCACCAAGAGTAACGGAAAAAAGAATTTTTTAATAAGCTGTTTTCTATCGGCACTGGTCATAGGGACGCGTTCCGTGCGTAACTCTTTATCGATATCCGTTGGTGGGGGCACTTTTTGCAATAAAAATGAAGATAATAGTAATGGTGCAACAAACAAAGCACCAGTAACCGAGGGCATCCAAAACTCCGTCACGCCCCAATGGGTCATCACATACAGCCCTATGGATTTTACTACACCGCTGGACACAATAAAACTGGCACAGAGGGCAACACCCAAAATGTCGGTGAACCTTCGCCCTTCAATATAGGAAAACACAATGCCCCAAATCATTCCAAGGGGAATTCCGTTCAAGAACATAAATACAATATTGTAGGGAGCAGGCACCCATGCAAAGAAGAAAAGAGCCACTTCGGCCAGAAGAATCAAAGAAATCAAGAAAAGTAACCTACGGTTGGGTTTTAATTCTGAAATCACCTTGATTCCTATAAATTTTGAGAGGGCATATCCCAAGACTTGGGCAATGATGAGCAATATTTTATAATCGACCCCTATGTAGCTCAGTCCTTCAAAAGTAGCTACCGTAAAGGGTTTCCGAAAAGCGTACATGCAAAAATAGGTGCCAAAAGCAGCTAGGGAGGCATGAAGGACAAAAACGAAACTGGACTGCTTTTTAAACATTGCACTAAAGAAACATAAAGTTTACAAATACTAAATTAATATTTCAAATTACTCAAATTTATAAGAATTTACCTATCCATTTTAGTTTAAATAATTGTTAGCAAAAAATTATGCCCTCGATTGAGGGCATAATCAGATTTATAGATACGGAATTACTGTTTACTGATTGGGCTCCACATAAGCATTAATGCGCTTAATGGTTCCATCTGGATTATGAGTAAGCTCTGTCATTTTTACGCTACGCAAATGGGTTTCTCCTCCAGACATGGAACTATCATGAAAGAACAACCACCATTTTCCTTGATACTCCACAATAGAGTGATGGTTGGTCCATCCTAAAACGGGATCTAGGATCACCCCTTGGTAGGTGAAGGGACCATAAGGGTTATCGCCAATGGCGTAGGCAATATTATGTGTATCCCCAGTTGAATAGGAGAGATAATATTTTCCATTGTATTTGTGCACCCAAGCCGCCTCAAAAAACCTTCTGTCATTATCACCGGTTGTGATTGGATTTCCATTTTCATCCAAAATGACCGCATCTTTGGGCTCCGCTGCAAAGCTTACCATATCATCGGCCATAAGGGCAACTTTAGGAGAAAGTGCCGGTGCATCATCGGCCGGATAGGTATCTTCGCCCAGATATTCATTATTGCTCCATTTTTGGAGCTGTCCGCCCCAAATTCCACCAAAGTACATATAATACTTCCCATCCGTATCTTCAAAGACAGAGGGGTCCATACTATAGCTTCCTTCAATTGGATGATCTAATGCCTCAAAAGGCCCTCCTGGATTTCCACTTTTGGCAACACCAATATGAAAAACATCCTCCTTATCCTTTACGGGAAAATATAGAAAATAGTCATCACCTTTCTTGGCAGCATCAGGAGCCCACATTTGTCTTCCTGCCCAAGGCACATCCTTAATATGAAGGGCCAATCCGTGATCAGTGACCTCTCCACCTACACTATCCATGGAGAAAACATGGTAATCCTCCATATTAAAATGACTTCCAAGGTCATCTTGGGGTATTCCAGATTCATAGTCATGGGAGGGGTACACGTATAGTTTGCCCTCAAAAACATGCGCCGATGGATCTGCGGTGTACAGCTCAGAAGTCAACGTGTATACTGTACCAGCGGGAGCCCCTATGGTATCGACTACGCTATCGATTTCATTACTATCTTCAGTTGAAGGTTGTTTTTGGCGCTTACAACCGATTGTTGCCAAAAGAAATAAAGATGATAAAAAACAAAGGAGAACACCTCTGTTTAGATAATTTTTTCGTGCATTCATTGTGTTTTTCATAAGATAAAGGAAAGGTTAATTTGCTAAAAATAAACATTCTTCTGGAAAAACAATCGTTTGCTTATAAAAACCTAATTTCTTATAAATCTGATTATCAACTATTTAATATGAAAAAAGAAATCGCATAAAATAATTTTTATACAGAAAGTCAAAAAAATTAACGCAACCGATTGCGTCAACAAATATAATGTGTATATTTATCACATTCTAAATATTATGTGCTCTTTTTTGTCATAATTGAATTAATTAACTAAACAAAATCAAAACTTAGTAACATGACTAAACAATCATTATTTGTTTTTACAAATAGCAAATGGTCGTCACCTTTGCATTTGTACCTAACAAGCTTTTTGTTATTTGTTTTTTGCACTACTGCTATGGCGCAGAATACGATTACCGTATCCGGTACGGTGACCGATGAGTCTGGCGCACCTATTCCTGGGGCAAGCATTATTGTACAGAACACAACAAATGGAACGACAACTGACTTTGACGGGAACTACGTGATTGAGGCAGCTTCCAATGCTACACTCGAGTTTCGCTACCTTGGATTTGTTACGCAAACGATTGCAATCAACGGAAGATCAACCGTAAGCATTCAAATGGCGGAAGACACCCAACAATTATCCGAGGTGGTGGTAATTGGTTACGGTACCCAAAATAAGGAATCTGTAACGGGTTCAGTAGTATCTATTAAGGGCGAAAGTTTGAATGAGGTGCAATCCGCCAATTTCCAACAAGCACTACAAGGTAGAGCCGCTGGGGTTAACATATCCACAACCAGTTCAAGACCCGGGGCTGCTCCACAGATACGGATTCGGGGTACACGCTCCCTTTCAGCAGACAATGATCCATTGATAGTACTCAATGGCATTCCTTTTTCGGGTGGTCTTAGTGATATCAATCCCAATGACATTGAAAGCCTTGACATATTAAAGGATGCATCCGCTACAGCCATTTACGGGTCTAGGGGTGCTAACGGGGTTATCTTGATCACAACAAAATCTGGTACTAAGGGACAAAAGGCAACAATCACCTATAATACCTATTATGCAGCAAAAGAAGTATTTGCAAAATTCCCAATGATGAATGCAGCGCAACTCATACAATTGCGCGCTGATGTTGCAGCTATTAATGGTGGAACCCCACTTTTTGGCTTGGCCGGTGATGAATACTTAGGCAATGATACAGACTGGCAAGACTTGCTGTTTGGAACCGGTTTACAAACCGCGCATGACATTAGTGTTCAAGGGGGTACTGAAAACGGTTCTTATAACGTTGGTTTAGGATATTTTAAAGAAACGTCTGTAGTTCCCGGTGATTCTTTTGATAGATATTCCTTAAGGGTGCAGCTCGATCAAAATGTAGGGAAATTATTTCGTTTTGGCGTAAATTCAGTGACCAATTTCAACAAAACCAGCAGTATTATTGGCATTTACGGTACACTGGCGGCATCTCCTCTTTTAAGTCCCTATGATGCCGACGGGAATTTTCTTGAGTCGGTTCGTCTTCAAACGCAAGCGGACGACCAGTGGATTCCTACCCGAAATGAAATTAGTAGAATTGGGAAAGGCAGGGTAAACGAACAGCTCGATTTTGGTACGTATAATAACATCTATGGAGAATTACAAATTCCTTGGATAGACGGACTGAAATATCGTCTTAATGTTGGTTTGAATTTCCGTTCCTCCAGAGACGGTAACTTCACAGGGCGAGGTGTATTTAATTACAACCCCATCAACCCTTCTTCGGCAAGTTATAATTCTACGATTCAAAGAGATTATGTAATTGAAAACCAATTACTTTATGACAAGACATTTGGTAAACATCAAGTAAATTTTGTTGGATTATTCTCCTCACAAAACACCGAATTTGACAATATAGGTTTAGGTGCACGAAACATTCCAAATGAGACATCTTTATGGTATGCTTTAGATGATGATGCCATTCTTGCTGAAGATGTTACGAGTTTTGGCACTGGTTATTCGGCCACTGGATTGTTATCCTACATGGCCAGGGTTTTGTATCAGTATGACAATCGTTATTTACTTACTGCCACGGTACGTTCCGATGGTTCATCCAGATTGGCTCCCGGCCGTAAATGGGTTACGTATCCCGCGGTGTCCTTAGGGTGGAATATTAGTAATGAAGCTTTTATGGACGGTGTAGATTGGATCAACTTGCTTAAACTACGAGCAGGTTATGGTGAAACTTCAAACCAAGCCATTGCTCCTTATTCTGTTCAAGGGAATTTAAATTCAGTCAACTACAATTTTGGAAGTACATTCGCTACCGGTTATTTTGTAGATGGCCTGCCCAACCCAAACTTAGGATGGGAGTTTTCAGAGACCTATAACTATGGTCTTGACTTTGGATTGTTCAATAATCGCTTATCAGGTAGCGTTGAATACTACATCACCAAAACCAATGATATCTTATTGGGCCTCGGGCTTCCAAGTACGGCGGGTGTAGGTAGCGTAACCAGCAATATTGGTAATACCGAGAACAAAGGTCTTGAAATAGCCCTTAACGGTACTATTTTTGACAATCCAGATGGATTTTCTTGGGATGTAGGCGTTAACGTGTATACAAATCAAAACGAGATTACCTCACTGGCTTCAGGTCAAGTTGAAGATCAGGGAAATCTTTGGTTTGTTGGTTCTCCTATCAATGTTATTTATGATCAGGAACGTATCGGACTTTGGAATGAAACAGATCCAGATTTCCAATATTTGGATATATTGGAACCCGGGGGAAATGCCGGTATGATCAAAGTAAGATATACGGGTGACTACAATGAGGATGGTTCTCCAACCAGAGCCATAGGTCCTGACGATAGAATAGTACAAGATCCCACGCCTGATTTTTTAGGTGGTTTTAACACACGTTTGGCCTATAAGAATTTTGATTTAAGTATGGTAGGCGCTTTTCAAAGTGGCGGTATCCTTGTAAGCACATTACATTCATCCAGTGGCTACCTAAATTTAATGACGGGTAGAAGAAATAACATTGATGTTGATTATTGGACACCAACCAATACCGATGCTAAATATCCTGCCCCTGGAGGGATACAAAGTGGTGATAACCCAAAATACGGAAGTACCCTAGGGTATTTTGATGGATCTTACTTGAAGGTACGCGCCATGACTTTGGGATATAATTTTGATCAAGACATGGTAAGAGACTCCTGGTTTAAAAGTCTCCGTCTCTATGCCACTGTACAGAATCCCTTTGTACTATTTTCACCGTTTCATGATGAATCTGGTTTAGATCCAGAAACCAACTCAGGGGTCAATGCACAAGGACAGCGTCAAAATGTTGCCGTTAATACAGGCAACATCTCTACAGGAATACCAACGGTTGGTTACAATGTTCCAACGACACGAAATTTTATGCTAGGATTAAACGTAACATTTTAAAAAGATATCATGAGAAAGATGAACAGAAAAAGTATATCAATAGCAATCTTATCGATTGTGTTGTTTACAGGCTCATGCACAAAAGACATTATAGAAGAGGAACCAAGAGGTGTCTTCACTCCAGAGTTTTTCTCAACTGAACTTGGGGTTCAAGGTGGTTTAACATACCTGTATCAAAATTTACGAAACGTATACGGGTTTGCCTATTTTTTAAATTTGGGAGAAACAGGCACAGATGAATATTGTGCTGGACAAAGTGCAGATAACAACTTTTATGACCTAGACCTTGCCGGAGAGGGTAATTTAAACCCTGACAGTGGTTTTTCAATTGGCACACCTTGGGGGAATGCTTTCCCTGCCATTAACACAGCCAGTGGCATTATTGAAAATGCAGCAGCTGTAGGGCTGGATGAATCTCTGATAGCAGAGGCCAAATTTTTCCGCGCTTTCAACTATTTCATGTTGGTACAAACCTATGGGGGCGTACCGTTGGATTTAGGTGCTGGAGAATTGGCATTTAATACCTCTGTAGCAAGAACTTCAGTACGTAACACGGTACCTGAGGTATATACGAGAGGTATTTTTCCCGACTTAATTGATGCAATCAGTGATTTGCCTGAAAGTCCTCGACTAACAGGGACAGTAACCAAGAATGTGGCCCGATTGATGCTGGCAAAAGCCTATCTAACCTATGGATGGTGGCTGGAAAACCCCAACGGTATTCCCACCTATCCAGATGCACAAAGAACCGATCCAGATGGCAACGGTCCGTCCTATTATTTTCAACAAGCATATAATGTAGCTGTTCAAGGTATAAATAATCCTGGACCATACAGCTTGCTTGACTATTTTTATGATGTGCATGTTGCCACAAACGACCGTCATGAGGAAATGATGCTCTATGCCGATCGTACAGAAGAAAGTCAAATCTACAATGGGGCCGATATAGGATTCAGTGGAACAGACAACAGTGCCAACACAGCGGTTTGGATGGTAACCTCCAATTATACCACTATTAGTGTTAATGGTGTTGCCGCGGTGCAACGTGAAGCTGCACAAAGCTATGGAAGACCATGGACGCGTATGGCGCCTACCATTGGTGCACTCACAGAAACATTTACCAATAAAGATATGGATTCCCGGTACGATGGCACTTTTGTTACCAGCTATCGAGGAAACTGGGATAAAGGTGGTGACCCTTCACCTTCTTTAACAGCAGCAAATGGCATGGAAATAGAGCCAGGTGATGCAGTTGTTTCATTCTTGGATGAATACGATCCCGCTGTTGACTATAGCGTAAACGGTGGTAATATTGGTGGTGGACAAATTCCTGGAAGATCGGATTATGTCATCAATTTAAATGAAATCAATAGAAGATTTTATCCCGGGTTATGGAAGCTCGGAACCTATCGTACCGACAATGAAGGTGGTTTGGGATCACCAAATGGTGCCATAACACGCCCATTTCCAATAGCTAAGTATTCAGAATTCTATCTCGTAGCCGCTGAAGCCGCTGTAAAAGGTGCCTCTGGAAGTTTCACTGCCCGCAATTTGGTAAATGTGCTTCGTGCCCGTGCCGGTATGTGGCGTTTTGATAATGGTGAACAGCAAGAACGTATGGAAGACAATAGCGCTGCCATGATGTCTGCAACTCCAGCCACCATTGATATAGATTATATTTTGGCCGAACGATCTCGAGAATACTTTGGAGAAGGGATGAGATGGTATGATTTGGTACGTACTCAAAAATGGACAGAATATTCAAGTTCATATGAAATTGCTGGGAACGATGCCACGGATCACAGTCCTACAACAACCAATAGGACCATTGAGCCCTTTCATTACTTAAGACCAATCCCCCAAAGTCAAATAGACGATTTGAATATGACTGAGGCTGAAAAAGATGCGTATCAAAACCCAGGTTATTAGAAAACTAAGTAATCTTCCTATAATTAGTTTGAGTTAGTTAAGTTGCGTAAGAAAGAGGCTGTCCTGGACAGCCTCTTTTGATTATCGAGAGCAATAATAACCAGCCAATATAGACAGCATGTAATCCGCTTGTAAAATGCACAATTTGGAAACGGCGCATAATCGTTTTTAACTCAAAATCACTATATTAAATACTATTCCAACTAGCATTTAAATGAAAAATATATTTGGGGCCTTCTCGTTAATTTTGTGTTTTGTTTTTTTATTTTCCTGTAGCCGCGAAACTAAAATCAGAAATAAAAAAGCTACTGGTGATACGCTTTTTACATTGCTGAACAATGAGCAGACCAACATCCATTTTAAAAATACAATACGCGAAACGGCAGATTTCAATGTCCTAAACTATTACTATACCTATAACGGTGGTGGTGTGGCTGTTGGAGATGTCAATAATGACGGACTTGACGACCTCTATTTTACCTCCAACCAAGAATCGAACAAACTATACCTCAACAAGGGTGATTTTACTTTTGAGGATGTTACAACCCAGGCCCAAGTAACTGATGCAGAAGGGTGGACCACAGGAACAACCATGATCGATATCAACAATGATGGTTGGATGGATATTTACGTATGCAAGTCGGCTTCATTGAATAATGACCTGTATCGAAGAAACAAACTTTTTGTCAATCAAAAAGATGGAACTTTTAAAGAAGAAGCCAAAAAATGGGGACTGGATGATGATGGGTTTTCAACACAAGCCTATTTTTTTGACTACGATAAAGATGGGGATTTGGATATGTACCTCATCAACCACCGAGTGGATTTCCTGAACTCCATCAATCTAGAGGTCATTCTGAACGACCAAAATTTTTTCCCACAGACCTCAGACCATCTCTATAGAAACGATGGCGACAAGTTTACCGATGTAACCATCAATAGTGGCATCATGAACAAAGAATTCAGCCTAAGCGCTGCCATTGGGGATTACAACAATGACGGTTGGTTGGATGTATTTGTTGCCAACGATTTTATCACTCCGGACAAACTCTATATCAATAACAAAAATGGCACATTCTCCAATCAGATAGACCAGCGGTTAAAACATATTTCATACAGTAGTATGGGTTCGGATATTGCTGACATCAATAATGATTTATTGCCGGATTTGATGGTTTTGGACATGTCTGCCGAAGACCACAGCCGGGGAAAACAAAACATGCCCAGCATGAATACGAGTGGGTTTTGGTATATCGTTAGGTCTGGATATCACTTTCCGTATATGTCCAATATGCTCAACTTGAACAATGGGAATGGCTATTTTAGTGATATTGGTCAATTGGCGGGCGTATCCAAAACCGATTGGAGTTGGGGCCCTCTTTTGGCTGACTTTGATTGCGATGGCCTCAAGGATATTTTTATCACAAACGGCATTAAACGTGAAATCGCCAATCAAGATTTTGGGGATTTCCTCGACACACAAATAGATTCAGTCAAAAATATGTCCATTCAGCAGATTTTGGATAGAATGCCCTCCGAAAAGCTCCAGAATTATGCGTTTAAAAATGATGGTAATTTGGCATTCACCAAAGCAACTACATCTTGGGGATTTCATCAAAACATGAACTCCAATGGCGCCGCTTATGCAGATTTAGACAATGACGGCGATTTGGATTTGGTCATGAACAATCTTGACGATGAGGCCAGCATTTATCAAAACAATGCATCCAACAACTTTCTAACGGTTAAATTATTGGGAAATGAGCGCAATAAAAATGCTATCGGAGCCAAGGTCAAAGTTTTTACAGATAACAGCACACAATATCAAGAACTGTTTTTGTCCAGAGGATATCAATCTTCCGTTTCCCCCACTTTAAATTTTGGAATTGGTGATGAAACCACTGTTAAAAAGATAGAAGTAGTTTGGGGTGATGGAACTGTATCCGTTGATGAAAATATTGGTGCAAACCAAGTGCTTACATTCCATCAAAAAAATTCTGAATCTACAGCCACGGAATCCAGCCATACTTTTTCCCATAATTTCAAAAGGGTAAATCCACAAGAACTGGGTATTCCCTATAGGCATGAAGAGAATGACTTTAATGATTTTTCAAAACAAGTGCTCTTGCCTCAAAAACAATCCGAGAAAGGCCCTGCTTTTGCCGTAGCCGACATTAATAATGATGGCTTGGACGATCTTTTTTTGGGAGGAGCAATGAACCAGCCCGCAGAAGTTTACATCCAAAACTCTAAAGGTGCATTTGAAAAATTAAATCAATCCATTTTTGAAAATGATAAGGCATATGAAGATGTTGGAGCACATTTTTTTGATGCCGATAACGATCAGGATGTAGATCTATATGTAACTAGTGGGGGGTATGAATTGGATGAGCGCGCTCCTCTACTCCAAGACAGATTGTATTTGAATGACGGAAATGGAAATTTTGCCAAATCAAACAAGCTCCCAAGATTAATTTCAAATACCAAAGCCGTTACATCCTTTGATTTTGATGCTGATGGAGACTTGGATTTGTTTGTGGGAGGGAGTGCTATTCCCGGTAAATACCCCTTGCCTTCCACTTCCTTTGTTTTGGAGAATACAGGGTCTCAATTTATTGAGGTAACGCAAACGGTTGCACCAGACTTCAAAAATATTGGGATTGTTAATGACCTTCTTGCTTCCGATTACGATCAAGATGGCGATACAGATTTGCTCGTCGTTGGAGAATGGATGCCCATAACTGTTTTTGAAAATACCAATGGCATTTTCACCAAAATTGAACCAACAGCATTTGAACATACCAGTGGTTGGTGGAACACTATTGCTGAAATTGACTTTGACCGAGATGGTGACTTGGATTACTTTGTTGGCAACTTAGGCGGGAACAATAAATTCCATCCTTCTATTGAAAAACCCTTGCACATCTATGGCACCAACTTGGGTGACGACAATAAGTATGACATGTTCCTTAGCAAGGACTATCATGGCGACTTGGTTCCGGTAAGAGGCAAGGAATGCTCCACCCAACAAAACCCCTTTGTGAGCGAAAAGATAAAGTCGTACCAAGAATTTGCCAATTCCACCCTAGCGGATATTTATGGAAGTGAGGTGCTGGAAAACTCATACCATAAACAAGTAAATGAGTTTGAATCGGTTTATCTGGAAAACGAAGGAAATGGAAACTTCACTATTCGGCATTTGCCCAAATATGCTCAATTGGGTCCTACCCTATCTTTTGGGTTTGTTGATGTGAACGGAGATGGAAACATGGACGTTATCGGAGCAGGCGCCATACACGAAACTGAAGTGGAAACTGTACGCTACGATGCAAACGTTGGTTATGTGCTTTTAGGAGATTCCAAGGGTGGCTTTAAGCCATACAAAGACGTAAATTTTTATAATGACTTGAATGCCAAAAGTATGAAGCTGGTCAATATTAAAAACGAGCCGTATATCATTATAACAAACAATAATCGTCCGTTGACCGTCTTTAAATTAAACTAATATATATGGTTTTTGTGAAGGTCATAGGTCTTTCGAATCAGTCTGGAAATACATCAAAATACGCATTGGGTGTTGCAGTAAATCCTTGAAAAAAGTGGGTAGCTTAAAAAAAACAGATTATTTTCAGAAAAAAATCTACGCAATCGATTGCATCATAATGTTTATTGTGTATATTTACCATATTGTGATTTTTAGTGATGCTTTTTTGCTATAAAGAAATAAAACAACAATGCTATTTTAAAACTTCTCAACATGACGAATTTTATTTTTAAATGTATCTGTAGCTGAATCCTTTCGGAATACTGACCTTATTATCTCGTATATAAACTACATAATTGAACATAACATAAACTAACTAAAAAAACGAAAATCATGTCAAAAGCCTTAAAATACATAGGTAATTTTCTAGCCGTTGTTGCAATCGTTTTTGCCTTAAGTTGCGAAGAAGACGATTCCACTCCTGTAGTAACTGTGGCTAGCGTTACATCAGATAATTTTTATCCTGGTGATCAAGTAACTATGGAAGGGGACAATTTTGATGCCGTTCTATTTGTATTCTTGGAAAACAATCAAATCCCTTTTCAATTGGATGGAGAGACATTAACGTTTACGTTGCCTTCAAATGCAGCTATTGGTGACAGAAAAGTTACTTTGGTAATGCCTGATGGGTACATAGTTGAACGCAATATTGAAGTGGTTGCAAGACCATTTCCAATTATTACAGCACTATCAACCAATGCCGCGCCTGAAGGAGGAGAAGTAACCATTGCAGGAACCTCTTTGGATAATCTTCAGTCAGTAACCGTTGGGGAGATTGAAGCAAGTGTTGTTTCCTCAACAGCTACTGAGTTGACAATTACAGTTCCAGCAGGTCTTGAGGAAAATTTAGATGCCGTCATTAAAGTTGTTACCTCTGGTGGAGAAGCTACAGCACCTGGAAAATTTTATGTTGGTGAAAATTTACTTCTCAATGGTGGTTTTGAACTTGGTGATGGTGATGACTTTACCAACTGGTCCAAATTTAATGGTGGTGATGGAATGACTGCTACCACCGCTGCCGGTGAAGCTTATTATGGTAGAGCCTTACGGGCCGTGGGTGCCGGAGGAGATGCCTGGAGAACACAGTTGGCAAGTGACCCTGCCGCAACGCAAGTTGATGTGGAATACACCCTGTCCATGTGGATTAAAGCACAACCAGGAACGCCTGGAGATGGGGGAAATATTAGATTTTCAACCAATCCCGATGCGCTTTATAGCGGTAATTACGATATCACTACAGAGTGGCAGCAAATTGAGTGGGTATTTACCGCCAATACTAACCCAGCAAGAGCGGTATTAGACCTTGGTGTTATTGCTGATGCTGTATATTATGTCGATAATGTAACCTTGGTCGCCACAGGTCTTTCAGGACCACAGCCTACGGAAATTTTGCTCAACGGAGGGTTTGAGGAAGGAGATGGAGATGACTTTACCAACTGGAGTAAATTCAATGGTGCCGATTTACTGACCGCTACCACGGAGGCCGATGAAGTCCGGAACGGTGAAAGAGCACTTAGGGCCGTAGGATTTGGCGGGGATGCTTGGCGAACCCAATTGGTCAGTGATGCTGTTGCTACCGAAGATGGTGTGGAATACACAGCAAGCCTATGGATTAAAGCTGCGGTAGGCCCAGGTAATGGCGGTGTTATACGAATGTCAACAACAGGTAACGGGGATGCCCAATACCAAGGTAATGTAACCGTAACAACAGAATGGCAAAAAGTTGAATGGATATTCACTGCGAATAGCACACAGACAGGTATTGTCTTGGATTTGGGTGCCACCTTGGATGCCGTTTATTTTATTGACGATGTGAGTCTTTTGGCCCCGCCGGAAGATGAATAGTGCCAAACTTAATATTGAATTTTAGATTGCAACCAATGGTGCTTGTCTATAAAAACTAATTTATATCAAAGGCTGTCAAATGACAGCCTTTCTTTTTTATTTTAGTAATTCATATGATTTCCAAAATGGGATGGGTATATAAAATTTGGGTCTTCATATTCTTTTTTTCCCTATTGATTGGGTGTACTGATTCTGGGGTCAAAAAGAAGAAAACTTCCAATGCCACAACTTTATTTTCATTGGTTGAAAACGCACACACAGGAATCAATTTTATAAATACGGTCAAGCAGGATATCAATTTCAACTACATTGAATATCTATATGCATTCAATGGAGCAGGAGTTGCGATCGGCGATATAAATAATGATGGCCTGGAGGACATCTATTTCACTTCAAACCAAAATTCCAATAAATTATATTTAAATCAAGGTGATTTCAAATTTGTTGATGCCACTACCAAAGCCGGCCTTGAAGATACTGAAGGATGGTCCACAGGAGTGTCCATGGTAGATATAAACAATGACGGCTGGTTGGATATTTACGTATCCAAATCAGCATCTTTCAACGATGATGAACTGCGAAAAAACAAACTCTTCATCAACCAAAAAGATGGAACGTTTAAAAATGAAGCCAAAAAATGGGGACTGGACCAGAACGGTTTTTCCATTCAATCCTACTTTTTTGATTATGATAAAGATGGAGACCTGGATATGTATTTGGTAAACCATCGCCCAGATTTTAGCCAAAGCAACAAAATCGAGTACAAAGCTGAAAGAGAATATTTCAGGGAAACCTCGGACCATTTGTTTCGAAATGATGGAAATACATTCACAGATGTTACCCTTCAGGCGAAAATCATGAATAAAGAATGGGGATTAAGCGCCTCAATAGGTGATTTTAACAATGATGGTTGGCTCGATGTCTATGTTGCCAATGATTTTATAAATCCAGATTATTTATATATAAATAATAAGGACGGTACGTTTTCGAACCAAATAAATATGAGATTTAAGCATATTCCCTATAACGGAATGGGATCGGATTATGCAGATATCAACAATGACTTTTTACCAGATTTGGTCGTGTTGGATATGCTCGCTGAAGATCACAGACGTGGCAAGGAAAATATGGCCTCCATGAACACACAGGGTTTTTGGAAAATGGTAGAATCCGGCTATCATTACTCGTACATGGCCAATACGCTTCAATTGAACAATGGTAACGGCTCTTTTAGTGATATTGGCCAATTGGCAGGGATTTCCAAAACAGACTGGAGCTGGGCGCCATTGATCGCTGATTTCGACAACGATGGACATAAAGATATTTTTGTTTCCAACGGTATTGAACGGGAATTGGGCAACCAAGATTACAAAAAGGAATCCGCTCGACAGCAAAAGGAGAAGGGTGCTATGACGGTACAAGAAATGATGAACATTATGCCTTCCGAAAAAATTGCCAATTATATCTACAAAAACAATGGGGATTTCACTTTTGAAAAAATGACCGAAGCTTGGGGATTGAGTAAAAAAGTAAACTCGAACGGGGTTGCCTATGCCGATTTGGACAACGATGGCGATTTGGATTTGGTCATGAACAACATGTCCGATGAAGCAACCGTGTACAGGAACAATTCAACCAATAATTACATTAACATTAAGCTTATTGGTGATGAAAAAAATGTAAAGGCCATCGGCGCTAAAGTCAAGGTATATTCCAAAGAAAAATCACAATACCAAGAATTGTTTCCATCCAGAGGATATCAATCATCCATGGGATATCAGCTGAATTTTGGCCTGGGCAATGAAGAGATCATTGACCGGATTGAAGTCACCTGGGGCGATAATTCGATATTGGCCATGGACAATGTTGAAGTGAATCAGACCCTTGTTTTCGACAAAAAAGACTTTAAGTTTGATGGTGTAACGCCATTTGAAGTTTCCCAAAATTTTGTGCGGAATGATGCTAGCCGTTTAGGAATAACCTACCATCATCAAGAAAATAACTTCAATGACTTTGATTTACAGACCTTGTTGCCCCAAAAGCAGTCGCAAAGAGGCCCTGCGCTGTCAGTTGCAGACGTCAACGGAGATGGATTGGATGATTTTTATGTAGGTGGTGCATTGAATCAAGCTGGGGAAATGTACCTACAAACCCAAGACGGGAAATTCAATAAGGCCAGTGAATCCTTATTTTCAAGGGAAAGCAAATACGAGGACATTACTTCACTCTTCTTTGATGCCGATGCCGATGGAGACCTAGATCTATATGTGGGCAGTGGCAGTTATGAAGTAGGAGAGAACAATCCGTTGCTTCAAGACAGGCTTTATCTAAACGATGGAAAAGGGGATTTTTCAAAATCCAACAAACTCCCTAAGATGTTCGGGGTCACTAAAGCGGTTGCAGCCCATGATGTTGATGGGGATGGCGACTTGGATTTGGTGGTTGGCGGACAGGTAATTCCGGGAAAATATCCCCTCTCATCCAAAACCTATTTGCTTACCAATGAAAATGGCCGCTATATCGATTCAACGGAAGAAATCGCTCCAGAATTAATGGACATCGGAATTGTAAACGATTTGCTCTTTACGGATTATGATGGAGACGGCGACAAAGACCTAGCTGTAGTTGGGGAATGGTTTCCAATTACTTTTTTTAACAACCAAAACGGAAAATTCACCAAAACTTCCATTGCTGCATTAAACCATACGGAAGGGTGGTGGAACACCATTACCGAAGTCGATTTGGACAAGGATGGTAACATGGATTATCTGGTCGGCAACTTGGGTGATAACAACAAGTTCCACCCCACAAAAGAAAAGCCGCTCCATGTCTATTCCACCAATTTTGATGAAGATGGCAAATATGATATGATATTGAGCAAGGTTTACCAAGGCAACCTAGTACCTGTTCGAGGTAAGGAATGTTCCACGGAGCAAAACCCTTTTGTGAGCGAAAAAATTCAGACGTATAAGGAGTTTGCCAATTCCACTTTGATTGATATTTACGGTGAGGAAGAGCTAAACTCAGCCTACCACAAACAAGTCCATGAGTTTGGTAGTGTTTATCTAAAAAACAAAGGCGATGGCTCGTTTGAAGTGCAAAAGCTTCCTACAACAGCTCAATTTGGGCCAACTATGGCCTTTCAGGTAATGGATATTAACCAAGATGGGCATTTGGATATTTTGGGCGTTGGAAACATCTACGAAGCTGAAGTGGAAACCATTCGTTATGACGCCAACACAGGTTATATCCTTTTGGGAGATTCCAAGGGAAATCTGACCCCACATACCGATATTAGCTTTTTCACCCAAGGTAATGTAAAGGACATGAAAAAGATAGCCATTGGTGGCGAAGCGTGTTATTTGATTGCCAACAACGATGAAGAATTGACCATTTTTAAAGTGAAAAAAGGCTAGTGATGCTGGTGGTTGGCCATACTTTTCTTGAATGAAAATTTCGGAAGACTCAATTTTTGAATTTCCCCTCCCTCTTCAATTTGAATCGTTTGGTTGACCTCCACGTTATTGAAAATAGAAACTGGCTTTGTATGATGCGGCCATTTGATCTCCAATTGTTTGATAACCTCGGCTTGCCCCAAACCAATTTCAGCCATTAAGCTGTTTCCGCCAAAACTCGCTCCGGTATCCACCGAATTATAAATGTTTCGTTCCTTACCATCTTCTTCAATGGTGATGATGATTTTTGCCCCAATCGCAGACCGATTGCTTTGCTTCCCTTTCAACACAATATTGATCCAATTATTTTCATTGCCCATCGGGTTTTCAAAAAGCAGATTGCGGAATACATCGCCTTCCACTGCCCCGCCCATTACGGCATAAATATCCTGGTCCCCATCCATATCCATATCCCCAAAACCAATGGCATGTCCTTTTTGAATGTGTCCAAAACCACCACTGTAGGTAACATCTTCAAAATTTTTCCCGTTTACATTTCGGTACATTTTGTTGGGCACTATAGAAAAGAAATCTGGATCTCCAGTGGCCAGGTAAAAATCCAAAAAGCCATCATTATCCAAGTCCCCGAAATTACAGCCCATAGTAGCAACGGGTTCGGTCAGGTTGGTTTTTAAGGAGACTTCCGTAAAGGTGTTATCACCATTATTTTGATATAATAGTGGTCGATATTCGGATGTATTGGTCTTGAGATTTCTTAGGAGCATTTCGGATGGCAACACCTCGGAAGAAGAGTAGCCGGAAACAAAAATATCCTCAAAACCATCATTGTTGTAATCGAAAAACCATGTTGGGAAACTCAATTCTGGTTCTGCAACGCCAGCACTTTCATCGGCAATTTTAAAAGACGGTTTTCCGGTTTCTTTTGTGGTGTTAATGTACAAGGTGTTCGGACCGTCGTAGTCGGACAGGTATAAATCGGGGTATAAATCATTGTTGATATCACCACTGGCAACCCCTTTAAAATATCCCGGCACAGTAATCCCCGCTTCTTTGGCGATATTCTGGAAGGTGCCGTCCCCATTGTTCAAAAACAGTTCACAAAAGCTTTGTTTGGCTTCGGACCATTCGTTGGCAATGAATAAATCGAGCCATCCATCCAGATTAACATCGGTCCAAACGGCCGTTTGCGTTGGATGCAAGGAATACAAGCCCGCAGCCTTGGTCACATCGGTAAAGGTTCCATCCCCATTATTGCGCATCAAGGAGTTGGGAATACTTCCGTAGACAGACAACCAAGCACCTCTTAAAATCATAAAATCCATATGGCCATCATTGTCATAATCGGCATGTCTTAAATTAAGGCCACCAGTAACGCCTTTCAGTCCAGCATCATTGGTTTTGTTCGAAAAGCCCCCCACTCCATCATTTTCAAAATACTTGATTTGATCATTGAACCCCCATGAGGATGCAATAATATCCAAATAGCCATCGCCATTAAAATCATCTACACAAGTTCCCCCAGACAATTGGTTAACATCCACCCCCAAGTCCATGGCAATATCACTAAAGTGAGTGATAGATCCGGAGTTGGAAAAGTGGGATTCTGGAATTCTAAACTCCCTCGGCACTTTTTCCGGATATTGGCCCAAAGTCATATTAGCTATATTCAACAAATATTGACACTCCAAATCATTTGGATTGATGGCAAGCAATTCGATTAGTAATACTATGGATTGCTCCGCCCCTTCGCGCATAACATGTTGTGCTTTTGGGCTTATGGGAATGATACAAGATTCATTGGTGTGGTTGGCAATACAATTGTCCTGTTCGGCTTTTCGCATATAGGCAATGGCCAATTGCTTTTTGAGGTAATAGACCAACTCTGTCTTTGACTTTACATTATTCCCTTCCACAACTTGTAGAACACGGTTTAAATTGGCTATGGCCTCTTCCGTCTTCCCAGCATTCAACAGTTCCAATCCATAAGTAAACATCAAATTGAGTTGTTCACTTCCCCTGGTTGATTGGATTCTCTTCTCCAAAATAGAAACTTTTTGACTGTTGAATATGTAGGGTACGCTTTCTATATTGATGGCTGCAATTCTTTGTTGGATGTCCTGAATCATCTCCAGAGTGGAACTGTCCTTTTTTACAGATATCGTACTCGTTTCACCTACCTTGGAAGCATCGTTGGTTTTATTCGAATTTATACAACCAACCAACAATACAGACCATAAAACCAGTATTTTAAAAATTCTATTTTTAATAAGAGAATGCATTTCCAAAGAGTATTGTAATCCTATAAGATTACTGAATTTAAATTGATTGTCAAAAAAATGATGCAACCGATTGCATTAGTGGAATATTATGTATCTTTAAGACATTCAACTTATTAAGGGATTTTTACCCTTTGATAGGACTAGTTGTAATTTCGGTGAAGACCGCTTAGCTAATGGCAGGCGGTTTTCTTACTTAAAGAACTTTTAACTTTTATTCATTATTTTGAGAAAGCAGCACATAATTTATACCCAATTCCTAAACATGATCCATAGAACAAACCATTATTTCATTATAATAGCCCTTTTATTAGTTGCGGCCTGCAATTCAGTCCCCGATACAATCCAAAACCCTAGGGAACATATTTCAATCAACCAAGATTGGAAATTTTTTAAATATGAATCCTTTACAGATGCTGATGATTTATATTATGACGTCCGTCCAGAAGTAATAAATGTTAACGACGCAAAAGCCGCCGATACGCCTGCAACGGAAGCAGAAAAATTAAAAGCATCAGAAAAAGCATTGAAACCTTATATTTTGCCAACTGCAAATGCTTTTATAAAGGACAGCTCTAGACACTACATAAGACCCGAGGGAAATCCTGGGATAGATTTTCCATTTGTGCAAAGCGCTTTTAATGACAATGCGTGGGAAGAAGTTACAATCCCCCACGATTGGGCCATAAAAGGGCCTTTTCAAGAAGGTGATAATGCTGAAGTCACTGGTGGAATGGGACGCTTGCCGAGTAATGGAGTTGCTTGGTATCGAAAGAAAATTGATATTACCAAGGCCGATAAAAACAAGGCTATTTTTTTAGATGTAGATGGAATCATGTCATATGCCATGGTTTGGTTAAATGGCAATTTAGTCGGTGGTTGGCCCTACGGATATAATTCATGGCGGCTGGATTTAACGCCTCACCTTAATTTTGAAGGTGATAACCAATTGGCCATTCGTGTAGATAATCCTAACCATTCTGCACGTTGGTACCCAGGAGCTGGCATTTATCGCAATATTTGGTTGACCAAGACCCATAAAGTTCATATCGCACAATGGGGAACAACGGTTTCAACCCACAATGTTTCAGAAAATTCCGCGACAGTGGATTTTTCCGTTTGCGTGGATAATGATTCTGAAATAAGTGCCGAAATTGATGTGGTTACCGAAATTTTTTCTTTGGAAGATAGTCTATCGGTGGTTGCACTGCTACCAAAAAAGACTTTGACGATAGCTTCGGGAAAATCAAAAAAAATATCTGGCAGGGCAACCGTTAAAAACCCCAAACTATGGGGCCCACCTCCAACACAAACACCAAACTTATATAAAGCCATTACGACAATTTCAAAAAATGGAAAAGTCATCGATTCGTACGATACCTCTTTTGGAATTCGCTCGTTGGAGTTCGACCCAAATCAAGGCATTTTGGTAAATGGCGAATTGGTTAAAATACAAGGTGTTAATGAACATCACGATTTGGGTGCTTTGGGCTCGGCCTTTAATGTTCGTGCTGCAGAACGCAAATTGGAAATCTTAAAAGAAATGGGGTGTAATGCCATTCGAATGGCACATAATCCCCCAGCACCAGAGTTGTTGGATTTATGTGATACAATGGGCTTTTTGGTCATTGATGAAGTGTTCGATTCCTGGGAACGTAAAAAAACACCACACGATTTTCATTTAATTTTTCCAGATTGGTATGAAGCCGATACGCGGGCCATGGTACGTCGCGATAAAAATCATCCATCCATAATCATGTGGAGTTATGGCAATGAAGTTGGCGAGCAATATACTGACGAAGAGGGCGCTGATATAGGTAGGAAATTAGTTGAAATAGTCAAAGATGAGGACCCCACGCGTTTAACGACAAGCGCCATGAATTGGGCAAAATCCGATATGCCATTTCCAACGGTTATGGATGTGATCAGTTTCAATTATCAAGGTGAAGGTATTCGACAAGACCCAGTTTTCGACAAGGTTACAAATCGAATAAAGACCAAGCCACAATATGAGCCTTTCCATGAAAAATTTCCCAATAAGGTGATTCTGAGTAGCGAAACAGCTTCTGCAGCCAGCAGTCGAGGAATTTATTTGTTTCCCGTAACGGATAAAATAAGTGCCCCAATGTTAAACGGAAATGGCAAAGACGACAGTATTTCGCAAGTAAGTGCGTATGAGTTGTATGCCGTGGATTTTGGATCTTCGGCAGATAAGGTTTTTGCCTCGCTCGACAAACATCCTTATTCGGCCGGAGAGTTTGTTTGGACCGGATTTGATTATTTGGGCGAACCTACCCCCTATTATAATTGTAGAAGCTCCTATAATGGCATTATTGATTTGGCAGGTTTTCCCAAAGACAGGTATTACCTGTACCAAGCCCGTTGGCGGCCCGATTTACCCATGGTGCATATTTTCCCCCACTGGAACTGGCCTGACCGAGTTGGGAAGGTCACTCCTGTACATGTGTTCACTTCTGGGGATGAGGTGGAATTGTTTCTTAATGGTACATCACTTGGAAAAAAGAAAAAAGGAGAATTTGAATATCGGTTACGATGGGATGATGTGATATATCAACCAGGGGAACTAAAGGCAGTTTCCTATAAAAATGGAAAAGTTTGGGCTGAGGAAATTGTAAAAACTACCGGTGTTCCAGCACGTCTAGAGGTAGAAGTAGATAGAAATACCATTAATTCCAATGACTTGGATTTGGCTTACATAACTGTTAAGGTGCTGGATAAAGATGGCAATTTTGTGGCCAATGCTGAAAATGAAATTGAATTTACCATTGATGGTCCAGGAGCATTAATTGCGACCGACAATGGGAACCCATGTGATATGACCGAGTTTCCTTCACCCAAAAGAAATGCCTTTAGCGGACTGGCCTTGGGAATTGTAAAATCAAAAGATGGTCAACCCGGCACAATCAAAGTAACAGCCACTGCAGATGGATTGGAGTTGGCAACGGTTGAAATTGAAAGCAACTAAATTTAGTTCACTCTATCGGGATGTTTTTTGATAGTTAAGAAGCGTATTGGCCCACGGGATAAAATATTTCATGTTGGGCCAATCGGTATGGCCCCCATCATGTTGGCGCCATGCCAGCTCTCCATCCAACATATCGGTATTGTACGGGGGCATTTCCTCTTTCAAATAATCGTTTGAAACGCCAAGGTCCTTGGCTCCCAACAATTTAAAAACCTCACCGGCCGCTATGGTGGCCATATAGCTCCCTTTTTGGTCCAACCAATGGGCATCTCCTTGTTCGGGAATACCATAACTGATAAATGTGGGTCGTGGTGCGCAGAGTGCAATCAACTCATGGGAATCCACGGGAAGATCACACCCTGTTTTGCTACCAAAACTTGCCTTGGCTGCACCATATTTTAAATAATTACCTGCCATCCAATGACTCTCACCTACCCCGGTAAGGTTTTCCACAGCCTCTCCAAAAATCCTTCGGTGCAATGTGGCGCCACCTTTCCCTGAAGAACCTATCAACCCTATTGCAAAACGCTTTTCGAAGGCCAGGGTTACCAAGGCCGCCTTACCATAACGGGAAACCCCTTCGATTCCCACTTTGGTGGCATCAACCAATGGATCGGTCTCTAAATAATCCAAGGTACGAGCCGCACCCCAGGCCCAAGCTCTCAAGGAACCCCAATCATCGGGTTTACGGGGTTGACCTTTGTTTACCAGACCAATGATTCCGTGTGTCAACCCAGCCGAATTATCGGCCTGTATGCTTGCTGGCTCCAGAGTGACATAACCCCAGCCAGCATTCAACAATTGTTCAGTTGAGGGCAGATCGCCCTCTGGCAGGGGTTCCCAAAAATTTGGTCCGGGCAATCTTGTGATGGGGCTATAAGCAGGGTATTTGTCAAAAATGGCCTTTAGTTTGGGGTCATGCTTAATCATCAATTCTTTAAAGGATGTATTAAGGGATTCCATATCTTCTTGCGATGGTTGTGCCGGGGCTGGGAAAGAGGGTCGCCCGAACATAATCAATACGGGCACCGGACCTTCCACATTGGCAGGAACTACCAACATGGCATTGATGTCCACATTTATAGCAGGGTAAGAACTGTTATCCACATGCCCCACCAATTGTTTTACAACAACAGGTGTCCTACGGACAAATTCCTTGTCTTCTACTTTCACGGTCCAAGTAACATCAGGAATATTTTCTGGCAATCGTCCATATACCTCCCGTTCAAAATCCTCAACGATTTCTGGGCGACGCTCATCCCACCAATCTTTGGCGTTCTTTACTTTTTTCCCTTTATTGGTGACCAAAACTTCCGGTAATTCCGGGCAGGGATTGGCAATAGATTCATCATAATTGGCTGAGTTGGGCGAAGTAGGGTCTCCACTTGCCCCAGGTCGCATTTCTGTGATTCCCAATTGCGCCATCATATTTTCATGATTTGCTTTTCCGTGTTGGTAAATGCTATCCCGTTCTTCCTGAGTTAGAAAAAATTGGGCGTTTCCACAGTAACTGGTTAACGCAAAAATCAATGCGAGGTAATAGGCTGTTCTCATGCTACTTTGTTTTTGTCTTGGATTGATATGCTTTTACATTTTTTGCCACATCAATAAGCGGTGCGGTCCAAACTTCGGTATCGTGTTGTTTTAAATATTCCAGCAATTCTTTGTGGGCTTCCAAGGAAACATTCATGGAGTGTTCCCCTCCCACACCATGAAAAAGAAAAATCAGCAGAGAATTGGTTTCCACTGCTTTCTTCACCATGTCAATCATCTCTTCGCCCGATGCATCCACAATGGCATAGCTATCCATGCTATAAAGGTCAACTTGGTCGATCGTATGCATTTCCGAACGCACGGCCCGGGCCGCCACCAAATCATCTTTTAGTTCATCAATGAAAAAATCATCTCCATTTACGGTAAAATCGCCACAGGTATAGGCAAAGGTTCTTTCCTTTTTACCATCCAAAGCTTCCAATAGGATGTTGTTGATTTTGATTTCATCCACCATTCGTTGAACTGTGTACGTGGCCATATCATAATCTGGTTTCACCCAGGGCCTACTCTCCTTCCCAATACAGGGATGAAAAATGGTGTGGTTGGCCAATTCGTGGCCATTCCATGTAATCCGTTTCCAATCATTCAATCGATTGCGAAACGCTTCCGAAAAAGTGGACACATAAAAGGTTCCCTTTAAATTCAAGGAATCCAACAAAGGAATCACATTGTCTAAATGCACATTCAAGGCATCATCATAGGTAAGAATGACCGCCGCTTTTTTGCCTTGCCATGGCAATTGGTTCAATTCGTCATTATCAAAATTTTGAAATGGCGATGCGGGTAATCCTTCCTTATTGTATAGATTAGCCCCCATCGGATTATCGGCCCAAGCATAACGAACATATGCCGGACGAGGTACCTCATCGCTTTTCACCACAACCGTGTTGCCTACAATTTGGACATCGGCCCATACAAATTCTTGGTCTTGTCCTGCTATTTCAAATCGATGTAACGGTTCTCCGTCAATGGAAACCAATCCGCTTCCTACGGAATCAAAATGAAGCACAATCTTATCTCCTTGGATTTCTGAAGACTTGAAAATGGGTCCTGAATGCACCACATCTTCATCATAGGCTAATTTTAAGGCGCCCAAGGCCAATCGTTTTCCAACTCCTTCTTTGTTCAATGGATGAATATCATTCCATTCCCCTAAATCGATGATGACGGCCATGGCCGTATTGGGAACAGAAAGCGTCTTGAACTGCGAAAATCGGAGTTCGGCCCAATTACTCTCTGTGGGGAGATAATCCACATCCTGAAAGTTCGCTAATTGCACCCATAGAAAAGGGGCATTGGGTTTATTGAATTTTTCTCGCCAATCTTCAATTAAGGCTGGAAGATAATCGGCATAGGCTTTTGGTCGACCTGTATTGGATTCACCTTGGTACCACAACATTCCTTTTACGGACATATTTGTCAATGGGGCTATCATGGCATTGTAGAGTGCCGTAGGCTGGTTTTGTGCCCAAAATTGGTTGTAACCGCTACCTCTTCTTCCACCTCGAAAAGGTTTAAAGACTTCTCCCACTTTGTATTGCCATTCTCCTTTTAAGTCAACACTGATACCCTTTGCGGTGAGTTCGTAATTTTTGTCAGGGACAAATCCCCCTTTTCCTCCTGAATTCGTTACCCGAACCACAACAAGATTCTTGCCTTTCTTCAGCACACCTTCGGGAATGGTATATCTTCTGGGTGGATATTGATAGGTGATGTTCCCTATTTTGGTGCCGTTTACATAGACTTCATCGGCATCCACAATTCGTCCCATAAAAAGCTTGGCTTCCACTCCCACTAATTCATCAGGGATTTCCAATTCCCTGCGAAACCATACCACGCCATTCAAGTCTCTTAAACCTTGGTCTTCCCAATATCCTGGAATGTAGTAGTTGTTCCAACCTTTAGGTTGGTATTCATTTTCGTACCATTTGATGGGACCTGTTAGGCCTTCATCCTTAATTTCTGGCTGAACATCAGGAGCAGGAGGTCTTGTGGTAAATTGACTTGAATAGTTTTCATCCTTATTTCTTTGGATGGTTTCCAAATCACTCGGAAACTCCTTAAATCCATCTTCACTGATCCAAGACTCAATCGGCGTACCTCCCACACTTGAATTGATGATGCCGATCGGAACTCCGTATTTTTTATAAAGGTCTTTGGCGAAGAAAAAGGTCACTGCTCCCATTGGTATGATGTCTCCAGCCACGGCTGGTTTCCATTCTCCAGCAGGTAAATCTTTTTCAGGCCCAGCTACGTTTGATAAGGTTGGGATAAAGAAATTCCGAATTTCAGGATAGTTGGCGTTGGCCACTTCATCAGGGTATTTTTCCTTGACCCTTTCCATGGGTGTCACCATGTTGGACTGCCCTGCACCGAGCCAAACATCCCCAAAAAGAACATCATTCACGGAAACCTGGTTCTTGCCTTTAAATTTTATGGTGTAGGGTCCACCGGCTTTTTGTGGGTTCAGTAGTATAGACCAGTTGCCATTTTGATCAGCTGTGGTTTTGTACTTTTTCCCTTTAAGGGTCATCTCCACTTTTTCATTGGCTGATGCCCATCCCCAAATCTTGATTTCTTCATTTCGCTGTAACACCACACCGTCACTGATCAGCCTAGGTAGCTTAATCTGGGCATTGCTTAAAATTGCGAACAGGAGACCAACTAGTAGTGATACTCTTTTTATTGATTTCATTTCGTGTTCTTTTATCAAACAAAAAACCATGATGAAACTATTTAATAGGCTCCATCATGGTTTCATATTATGCATCGTTGTTTTTTTATTCTGGATTTTCTCCATTAAGGCCTGCAACCAAACCTCTATGAGAGATTTTTGTGTTAAAATCAACATTATACAACAAGGGCCAATCCGATCCGCCATCATACAACCAACTGTCCTGATCCCTAAAACCCCACAAAGTCAAACCAAATTGCTGTGCTGATGGCACAATAGTGGTGTAATAATATCCTGCTCTTTGATATTGGAATTCTTGGGCCATGGCTCTTTCTTCAGTGAACTCTGTGATGTCATCTCCATAATTCACTTTTACATCCAATTCCGATATGTGCACCAACAGACCCGTATCTGATATTGCTTGGATGGAAATCGGTAAATCCGATGAAGGCCAATCATGGTTTAGGTGCATCTGCATACCAATACCATCAATGGGAATGGAATTTGTGATAAAATTATTTGCCATACCAATGATAGCATTTCTTTTGTCTACCTGTCCGGCGATGTTGTAATCGTTATAGAAAAGTTTCACATCAGGGTCGGCCTCCCTGGCCCATTGAAAAGCCTTCTCATGGAAATCGTTTCCTATGCGTTGGGTGAAAAGAGAATTTCTTACGGATGATCCATCAAAATACTCGTTGACCACGTCCCAAGAAGTAACTATTGGGTTTCCACTATCATCTTCTGCTTCAGCAAAATGGGCTACGGTGGCTTTTACATAGGCTTCCACTTGGGCTTCAAACTCCTCATCGGTGCCGGAAAAACTATTCAACCAATTGGGGATTGACGAATGCCATATCAGCGCATGTCCATGTACCCTCATCCCATTTTCCATGGCGTAGGCCACAATGGCATCACCATCACTAAAATCGTAAGTGTCCGGACCCGTGAACATGTTGGCCATCTTCATGTCATTTTCCGCAGTAATGCTATTGTATTCAGCATTCAGAATCTGCTTGAAGCTTGTATTATTGGCTGATGTGGATGCCAATTTACTGGCGGAAACGATATTCCCGATAGGAAAGCTGGCAATATTTTTTAAATCTTCTGTAGCATCGTAAACGAATGGATCTACAACAGGTACTTCATCATCTGTGGTTGAACCCTCATCATCCGTAGTGCCGGGATCAATATCATCTGAAGGACCGCCAACTTGGGGGCCGGTGTCATCACTTCCAGAACTGCATCCCATGACTGCCCCTAACATCACTATCATTAAAACCTTTACTATCTTCATTCTTTCTTTGTTTGGTTTTTACTTTTATGGGTTACTGTTTTTGCTGTAATTTATAGGAGATTCCCAGCTCCAGACCCCTGATTTCAGCCAATCCCTTTAGCCTGCCAATCAAGGAATATCCTGGGTACTTTTCTACTTTCTCAAAGGAGTGCAAAAAGCCATGGTCTGGCCGCATGGGAAGTGTTTTTTTATTTTTTTGCATCAACACCAAAAGTTTCTCCACAATGGTTTCCATAGGATTATCTCCATTAAGGTGCTCCGATTCCCGGAATCGTTTACCTTCTTCCCGCTTTACATTTCTAAGATGCAAAAAATGGATGCGGTCTCCATGCTGTTCAATGATTCGAACAAGATCGTTGTTTGGATTTGCTCCCAACGAACCTGTGCAATAACAAAGTCCATTAGCATTGATGGGCACACCGGCCAGAATTTCCTTGATGTCATTTTCAGTGGATACCACCCTGGGCAATCCCAATACTGAAAATGGTGGGTCATCTGGGTGAATGGCCAATTGAACTCCAAATTTTTCAGCTACTGGAGCTACTTCCGATAAAAATTGAATGAGGTTCTTTCTGAGGTCATCATCACTGATTCCTTTGTAGTCCTCCAACAGTTCCAGTACTTTTTCCTTGGTGAAACTTTCATCACTGCCCGGAAGACCCAACAGTACATTTTTGTACAATTTTTGTTGAGCGGCTTCATCCAAGGTATTTCCATAGGCGATGGCCTCATTCAACTTTTCCTGACTGTAATCTTGTTCTGCTCCGGGACGTTGTAATAGAAACGCATCAAAAAAGATAAAGGCACGTTCGTCGAACAAAAGGGCCTTGGTTCCATCAATATTCTCATAAGCCTGGTCTGTCCGTACCCAGTCCAAAATGGGCATAAAATTGTACGCCACCACTGTTAGACCACATTCAGCAATATTCTCTAAACTCTTTTTATAGTTGGCGATGTATTCTTGGTAATTGCCTCCTCTTCGTTTGATATCCTCATGTACGGGTAGACTTTCAATTACTGTCCACTCCATTCCTTCATCACGAATCATCTGCTGTCTTTCTTTGATGTCCTTGACTTGCCAAACATCCCCAACGGGAATTTGGTGAAGGGCCGTAACAATTCCCGATACGCCACACTGTCGAATATCGGCCAATGTAATGCCATCATGTGGTCCATACCAGCGCATGGTTTGTTGCATTTTAATCATATCGTTG
Source organism: Allomuricauda sp. CAU 1633 (assembly GCF_017313225.1). Taxonomy (GTDB): domain Bacteria; phylum Bacteroidota; class Bacteroidia; order Flavobacteriales; family Flavobacteriaceae; genus Flagellimonas. The sequence goes on from NZ_JAFLNE010000001.1 coordinate 70,724, forward strand.
ACATTTAGGCTTAAAATCCAATACTGTTTCCTCCATCTACCGGCAATACGGTCCCAGTGACAAATTTGGCCTCATCCAAAGCAAAAAAGTACGCGGCATCACCGATATCTTCTGGCAATCCCATTTTACCCATTGGAGTCCGGGAAAAGACCTTGTTTTTGCGTTCTGGGTCAGAATCCAAGGCTTTGGCGGTCATTTTGGTCTTGATGAAACCTGGCGCAATACAATTAATTCGAATACCATATTGAGCCAATTCCACTGCCATGGCACGTGTCATACCTTCAATGGCCGTTTTACTGGACGAATAGGCTATAACCCTTGGCAAACCGTATTGGGCGGCCATTGAACTAATATTGATGATGCTTCCTCCCCCAGTTTCTTTCATTTTTTTAACCACCTCCCTGCTAATGGCAAAGACGCTGAACAAGTTGGTATGGATAACCTGCTCAAACTCTGCATCGGTGACTTCGGTAAAATCCTTTTTCATATTTATTCCAGCATTATTGACCAGGATATCTATATGCCCCTCTTTTTTAAAAATATCTTCAACCATTCTGGGAATCTCTTTAAGATGGGTCAAATCAAAAATTACGGGGACTGCATTTTCCCCAATTTGTTCACAAGCTTCTTCCGTTCGATCTTTTGTCCTGCCTATGATGTAGGTTTTAATTCCATTGTCGCAAAACTTTTTTGCGGTGGCAAAACCCAATCCCGAATTCCCTCCGGTTACTATGGCTACTTTTTTATCCATTAATTTGTTTATAAGGTTAGTCCCATCTGGGCCGAATACCCGGCGCATAAGGAAATTTCAACGATTTATAATATTCCAATGTGTGTTCTGGGGCTTCCATTTCTTTTGGAAAATCCATTTTTGAAAAGGTTTGAAAGTAGAGCATGCAAGCATCCTTCCACCATATGGCCTCTTTGAGTTGTATGTTGAGCAGCATGGAAACTTGATGATGTCTAAATTCATCCACGTAGGGTTCCATAGCCTTCCAGATCTTGATCATATCACGAACTTGATCTACTCCTTCTTGATATTTTAACCCCATACCCTCCCAAAGGGTCCTTCCATTTTTTAAGGTGTAATCCCATGGTAAATGATGGAACCACAATAAGTATTCTTCTGGACAGGTTTCCAAATTTGTGAACATTTCTTCCACTTCTGGAGCGTATTGTGACAGAGCATTACTTCCTGTTTTTGTTCTGTCAAAACCAATCCCCTCGGTATCGGCTTTGTGATAATATACTGGATTCCATTCGGGTCTGGAAAGGTTGCCCACCCAGGGTCCCGGACCGTAATGGTGTCCTGTATCAAAAATATGGTGCAATCCAAGCGGATTCATATAATTAACCACAGCTTCCCTAGATTCGATCATCATCTTTTTTACGGGTTCCACAAATTTATCATCATTGCTGAAGGTGAGCCTGAGCCACTCATCAGCAATATCCTCAGCAGATAAATAGGGGTCCCAAGCCAATCTACCAAATCCGTACCAATCTGCCTGACCAAAAGGATGGCCTGTCCAATTGATATCGGTACCCACATTGGATACCCCAGCCATTCCTGAAAGTTTTTTATTGTCCAGTGAGCCATCAATCACTTTGGCCACTGTTGCCCCTTTTCCCTTCCGATAGGTATCTGACTTCAACGTTTCTTCAAAAAGTTTGGGCAAGAATGCCAAATGAGTGGCAAACCCCAGATACTCTTTGGTAATTTGAAACTCCATCATTAAAGGAGTATTGGGCATCGCCCCAAACATAGGATGAAAAGGTTCCCTGGGCTGAAAGTCAATAGCCCCATTTTTTACTTGAAGTATAACGTTATCTTTAAATTTTCCATCTTCAGGGAGAAATTCTGAATAGGCTTGTTTTGCCCTGTCCGTTGGGTCGTGCTCCGAATAGACAAAAGCGCGCCACATAACCACCCCATCATAGGGTTCCAAAGCATCGGCCAAAAGATTGGCGCCATCCAAATGGCTCCTGCCATAGTTTTGTGGCCCTGGCTGCCCTTCGGAATTGGCCTTGACCAAAAATCCGCCAAAATCAGGAATCATGGTATAAATTTCCTTGGTTTTGTCCTTCCACCATTGGATTACACCAGCATCCAACGGATCAGCGGTTTCCAATCCTCCAATTTCAATAGGTGCGGAGAAACGTGCAGTTAAATACACCTTAATGCCGTATGGCCTAAAAACCTCGGCCAAGGCTTTTACCTTTTCCAGATAGTGTGGCGTTAAAATAAGTGCATTGGCATTCACATTGGTAACTACAGTTCCATTAATCCCCACTGAGGCATTTGCCCGGGCATAATCTATATAACGTTGGTCAATGTAATTGGGCAAGGTGTGCCAATTCCAAATGGAAAAACCCGCATAACCGCGCTCCACGCTCCTGTCCAAATTGTCCCAGTGGTTTAACACCCTGATGTTCACTTTGGGCATTTCCATAATATCAATGTTCGCTAGGGAGCTATGGGTTTGTAGAAGTCTTAGAAAGTGAAAGGTGCCATAAAGCAGCCCAACATCTTCTTTTGAGGAAACCACAACATGGGATTTACCATTGAGCTGTGCCGTTTTAATGATATATCCTTCTTCGGTAAGCCCCTCCGCTGTAACAATAGTCTTAAAATCTTGCGGCAGGTCCTTGTATTTTGAAACAATCAGTGTGTTTCCTAATCCATTATATTTTTGAAAAACCACTTCTGTATCCAACAATCCACCAAGTCCCATCTGCAATTCTTTTTTAATGGCTAAATGGGTATCACTTTCCCCTTCCAGATAAACTGTCTGAAGACTGGAGCGGTATTGGTTCAGTAAAGCATCATCCGTAACCTTTTGGTAATTTAACCAAAGTTCGTATCCGTTTGACATTGAAAAGGACGTGGCCGAAACCAAAAGAAAAATCCCAAAAAAACACCTTACTTTTAACATCATGGCCTGTCTTATAATTTAGGAATTGGCAAAAAAAAAATCGATTAATTGTAAAATCAATCAATTGCATCGAGTAAAATAAGCAAAAAATTTATAGATTAACAAAATGTTTAACGCAATCGATTGCAAAAATCAATATTTTTACGGAATTTGAAACTCTTTTATCAAAAATAGAGTAATCAAAATCAAATCATGAAGTTTTTCAAATTAGTATTTGGGGCACTCTTTACTTTTTCGGTAGCACGCAAAGAAACATTAGGTGATGCACCAGTTGAGTCCGCATCAACAAAAGAAGCAACTTCCGTCCATGATTTTTCATTTTACAATACCGTTATCATTCAACGCTTAAATATACTCCTTCACGAATGGTGGAACAAGATACTGCTACAGTTTTTCTCTAAGCCATTGGCCAGGGAATCACAAAAAAGAACATTGGAACCATTATCCATAAATAACATATAAAAAGAGAAAACATAGCATGAAGAAATTTATCCATGAGGATTTTTTGTTGAAAACCGATTATGCCAAAATGCTTTATCATGACTATGCAAAGAACCAGCCCATTATAGATTATCATTGTCATTTGCCTGCCAATGAGCTTGCCGAGGACAAATCGTTTGAAAACATTACCAAGCTTTGGATAGAGGGTGACCATTACAAATGGAGAGCTATGCGGGCCTTGGGTATAGCCGAACAGTTTATTACCGGAAAGGCCACAGATGAAGAAAAGTTCCAAAAATGGGCAGAAACTGTACCATATACGCTAAGAAATCCTTTGTACCATTGGACCCATTTAGAGTTAAGTCGTTATTTTGGGATCGATGAACTCCTGACCTCGGAAAATGCAGGAAAAATATATGAGCAGTGCAATTTAGAATTGAATAAGCCCTCTTTCTCATCACGCAGTTTGGTAAGTAGAATGAATGTTAAAGTGGTGTGCACCACGGACGACCCATTGGATGAACTTTCCCATCACATAAAACTGTCTGAATCAGATTACCCTGTACAAGTACTTCCCACATTTAGACCAGATGGGTTGATCGATATTGAAAAGGTTGATTTTACAGATTATTTGTCCGCACTTTCAAAAATGACCGGTATTTCCATTACCAATTTTGAGTCTTTGGGCGAAGCCATACAAAAGAGAGTTGATTATTTTCATGAAAATGGCTGTAGACTTTCTGATCATGGACTTCCCCATGCGTATGGCTTTACGTATACAGAAAAGGAAGTCAACCAAATCCTTTCCAAAAGGCTCGGTGAAAAATCGATTTCCCCACAAGAAATTAGGCAGTACAAATCTGCCATTCTTCATCTATTGGGACAATTATACGCTGAAAAAAACTGGGTGATGCAACTCCATTTAGGTCCCATTCGAGATACCAATAAGGCTATCTTAACCAAAATTGGCATTAATGCCGGCGTTGATAGTATTGGTGATTATGCACACGCGGAACATTTGGCCAGTTTTTTAAATGGATTGAACAATAGTGGTAGTTTACCCAAGACCATACTCTATAACTCCAATCCTTCAGATAACGAAGTGTTTGCCACCATGGCCGGGAACTTTACGGGGGAGGCTATAAAAAGTAAGGTTCAATTTGGAGCCGCTTGGTGGTTTCTGGATCAAAAAGATGGAATAAAAGATCAGCTGGATGTCACCTCCAATATGGGATTATTAAGCTGTTCGGTAGGAATGCTTACTGATAGCAGAAGCTTCCTATCTTTTCCAAGACACGAATACTACCGAAGGGTCCTCTGTAACATGTTTGGCAATGACATCAAAGCTGGACTACTACCAAACGACATGAAATGGATCGGAAAAATTGTAGAGGACATTACCTACAACAATGCCAAAGAATTTTTTCAGTTCCCAAGTTTCGTGGAAAATCTTGCCTTGAAAAAATAGGGCGAAAATGATTTTTGGAATCATCTATTTGAGCTTCCTCGTAAAAAGTAAAATAGCGAAATTGGACACCAGACTGCTTTAAAATAATGAAGAGCAAAGCATTTAGTCTCCAGCTACCGAGAGGGTTTGGATTCTAAGGCATGTACTTTTTTTAATGAGGAATCCCGAACAATGATTTCTGTACCCAAAACTGTTATTTCGGAAAGATCCGTGTCATAATTTTGACCCGAATGGTCTAGGATGCGTCTTGCAGAAATGGCCCCCATTTTAGCAGCAGGATGCGATACGGTGGAAAGTGAAGGCTGCACAATGGAGGCAATTGGGTCGTCGTTGAACCCAATTACGGCAAGTTCATGTGGAACATTCACTCCCATCTTCTTTGCGCACATAATGGCACTAACCGCCGCAGTATCATTAGCTGAAAATATGCCATCTGGGGGATTCTTCATTTTAAGAAGCTTTTTGGTCACCTTATCGCCTTCCTCAAAACTCATGGTCTTAAAGTATATGATCAGGTCTTCCTCAATGGGCAGGCCATTTTCCCGGAGGGCATCCAAATATCCTTTTTTCCGTTCCTCATAAATATTCCTGTGCTGGGCACCGGCAAAATGAGCAATTCGCTTGCATCCCTGCTCAATTAAATGTTTGGTGGCCGAGTACCCCGCTGTGTAATTGTCAATGACCACCTTATAGGAATTAAAATTGTCTGGGACCCTATCCACAAAAACCGTAGGGATTCCCTTATCTATAAATTTCTGGAAGTGTCCCATGTCAATAGTTTCCATGGAAAGAGAAACCACAAGACCCGTAATCCGGCTATCATAGAGCGCATTACAATTACTTATCTCGTTTTCATACTTATCATTGGACTGGCTGATCAAGACATTGTACCCCGCTTTACGGGCAGTTTCCTCGATGCCGCTGATCAAGGATGCCATAAAGGGCCTGTTTATCCGGGAAATAAGTACCCCAATGGTATTGCTTTTGTTGTTTCTCAGCCCCGCAGCCAAATTGTTGGGTCGATATCCCATCTCCTCAGCAGCTTCCTTGATTAACTTTATGGTCTTCTTACTGATACTCTTATGATTGTTCAAAGCTCTTGAAATAGTCGAGGGAGAGTAATTCAATTCTTTGGCGAGATCATAGATGGTAACCTCCTTTTTAATCTTCATCTGTCAAAATGCGGTTAGGTTATTCAAGTCCAAGAACAAAACAGACCTGAATTTCAAGTTACTAAATTAACTTTTAGTTTCTTTTTTAGAATATTATTTTTTCAATTGTTAGCACTACACTTTTACTAACAGAAAAAAATCATTTGTTAAAAAACCACAATCTACATTAAATTATTTAAAGAAATAAATTTACGCAATCGATTCCGTTGCCTATATTTGAAAAATTGTATCAAAAAATTACTCAATTTCGATTTATGCATTGGATAGGATTCGATATTGGTAGTTCCTCCATCAAAGCGGCCCTGATCAATGCCGATGATGGCAGTGTACTGGACGTTGCACAATATCCCAAAAAAGAAATGCCCATTTTATCAATAAATCTGGGCTGGGGCGAACAAGACCCCGAGCTTTGGTGGAAGCATTTATGTACCGCTACCCAAGAGCTGATTTCCAACAACAAAATTTCCAAAAACGATATTAAAGGTATTGGAATATCGTACCAAATGCACGGATTGGTGACGGTTGATAAAAACCTTCAGCCTTTAAGGCCTTCCATTATTTGGTGCGATAGCCGTGCTGTGGAAATTGGAGAGCAACTTTTTCAGACTTCGGGAATCGATAAATGTGTGGAACATCTCTTGAATTCCCCTGGAAACTTTACCCTGTCCAAACTAAAATGGGTCAAAGACAATGAGCCGGACACTTTTAAAAAAATACACAAGTTCATGTTGCCGGGTGATTATATTGCTCTAAAGCTATCCGGTTCATGTGTTACCACTCCTTCGGGACTTTCTGAAGGTATTCTATGGGATTTTAAGCAAAACGACGTGGCCTCGTGGTTGTTGGAAGACGCCGGCATTGACCCCAACCTTATTCCCGAGGTTCGCCCTTCTTTTTCAGAACAGGGTGTGGTCAGCAAACAAGGGGCACAGGAATCTGGATTGCCCGAAGGCATTCCCATCATGTACCGTGCGGGTGACCAGCCCAACAATGCGTTGGCCCTAAATGTGATGGATCCCGGAGAAATTGCTGCTACTGGAGGTACTTCTGGTGTGGTCTATGCCATCTCGGGCCAAAAAAATACACAGGAACATACGAGAATCAACAGTTTCGCGCATGTAAATCATACCGAAGACAACATTAGAATTGGTAAATTGCTTTGTATCAACGGAACAGGAATTCAATATAGCTGGATCCGTAATGAGTTGACCGATGCACTATCGTACAACAACATGAACGAACAAGCCGAATCCGTGTCAATCGGCTCGGAAGGACTTCATATCCTACCTTTTGGAAACGGAGCAGAACGTATGCTGAACAATAGTAACAAAGGATCTCGGATTTTAAACCTCAACTTTAATGTACACAAAGCCCCCCATATTTTTAGGGCCGCATTAGAAGGTATTGCCTTCTCTTTTGTGTATGGCATGGAAATCCTTAAAAATGATGGGGTGGATATTGCCTCCATTAAAGCAGGAAATGATAACTTGTTCCGGGCGGGTATTTTCTCAAAGACCATCGCCACATTGACGAATAGTCAGATTGATATTGTGGAGACCACTGGAGCTGTGGGTGCCGCACGAGCAGCCGCTTTCGCTTTTGGAGATTTTAAAAGTATTGGCGAAGCAACGGCAACGGATGCCATACAACTGACTTATCAGCCTGATGGCCCAACTGAGAAATATGTTGAAGCTTACGGAGAATGGAAAAAAGAATTAGAAGAATATATTGACAATTGAATAACTTAAAACTATGATTACTAAAGGAGACAAGGAATATTTTAAAGGTATAGGGAAAATCGCTTTTGAGGGAAAAGGTTCGGACAATCCCCTATCATTTAAATATTACGATGAGAACAAAGTGGTCGCTGGAAAGACCATGAAAGAACATTTCAGGTTTGCCATTGCGTATTGGCACACCTTCACTGGGGTTGGGAGTGATCCATTTGGGGCACCTACCCAAGAATTTCCATGGTTGACCAGTGCCGACCCTATTCAGTCGGCCAAGGATAAAATGGATGCGGCTTTTGAGTTCATCACCAAAATTGGCGCTCCTTATTATTGTTTTCACGATGTGGATTTAATTGATGAGGGCAGCACCTTGGCAGAATCTGAAAAAAGATTGCAGATCATTACGGATTACGCCCAAGAAAAAATGGATGCCTCTGGAGTAAAATTGCTTTGGGGTACCGCCAACTGTTTCAGTAATCCAAGATACATGAACGGTGCAGCCACCAATCCCGATTTTGATGTGCTTGCCTACGCTGGTGCCCAAGTAAAAAATGCACTGGATGCCACTATAAAATTGGGTGGTGAAAATTATGTTTTCTGGGGAGGTCGTGAAGGGTACATGTCCCTTTTGAACACCGATATGGGTCGGGAACAAGACCACATGGCCCGTTTCCTTCACATGGCGAAAGACTACGCCCGTAAACAAGGATTCAAAGGAACCTTCTTTATTGAGCCCAAGCCTATGGAGCCCACCAAACACCAATACGATTTTGATTCGGCCACCGTTTTGGGTTTCTTGACCAAATACGACCTTTTGGATGACTTTAAACTGAACATTGAGGTGAACCACGCTACCTTGGCGCAGCATACTTTTGAGCATGAACTTCAGGTTGCCGCCGATAACAACTTGTTGGGAAGTATTGATGCCAACCGTGGGGATTACCAAAATGGATGGGATACCGATCAGTTCCCAGTAGATGTATACGAACTTACCCAAGCGATGTTGGTGATTCTTCAAGCTGGTGGTTTCCAAGGGGGTGGTATCAACTTCGATGCGAAAATCAGAAGAAACTCTACGGACCTCGAGGATATCTTCCATGCCCATATCGGTGGAATGGACACTTTTGCAAGGGCATTATTGGCTGCAGACAGCGTATTGGAAAATTCCAATTATATTAGTCTCCGTAAAGAGCGATATAGTTCATTCGATTCTGGTACCGGAAAAGCGTTTGAGGATGGAAAGTTGAGCCTTGAAGACCTTCACGGTCACGCGTCTGCCAACCAAGACATCAAAAAACGTAGTGGTAAGCAGGAACTGTTTGAGAACATTATCAATCAGCACATCTAACGAACAATAACTAAGCAAACTAACAACAAATACTTATGGAATCAGTTTTAGAGAGGCCGGATTGGATAGTCCTTGGCATCTATCTTTTGGCCTTAATAGGTGTGGCCGTTTGGGTGGTCGCCCAAAAGAACAAGAATACGGAAGACTATTTTCTTGCAGGTCGTAATGTGGGGTGGTTCGTCATTGGAGCCTCCATTTTTGCGTCTAACATTGGCTCGGAACATGTGGTTGGACTGGCCGGTACAGGATTTGAATCGGGTACACCCATGGCCCATTACGAGCTACACGCTTGGATTGTCTTACTGTTAGGCTGGCTGTTCCTTCCCTTCTACATTAGAAGTGGAGCCTTTACCATGCCCGAGTTTCTCGAAAAACGATTCGATAGTCGTTCCCGTTGGTTCCTTTCCATATTTTCCTTGATTGCCTATGTGTTAACCAAAGTTTCCATCACCATCTATGCCGGTGGTATTGTGGTCTCGGAACTTTTAGGAATCCCTTTTTGGTACGGTGCCATTGGAGTGGTGGTCTTTACTGGAATCTATACTGTTATTGGCGGAATGAAGGCTGTGATATATACTGAGACCTTACAGACTGTAATCCTCATTATGGGGTCTTTGATCATTACCTATTTGGGCCTACAGGAAGTTGGGGGTTGGGGACAGCTAAGGGAAACCGTTACTTCTGTGAGTCCTGACCATTTTAATATGTGGCGCCCCATGAGCGACCCACAATTTCCTTGGACCGGACTATTGGTTGGGGGAACCATTGTGGGGATTTGGTACTGGTGTACGGATCAGTATATCGTACAGCGTACATTGGCCGCAAACAATATTAAAATTGGAAGACGGGGAGCTATTTTCGGAGCGTATTTGAAATTGATGCCCATTTTAATTTTCTTGGTACCTGGTATCATTGCGTTTGCTCTTACTATTCAAAATCCAGAAGTCTTTAATGTGGATCGTGCAGATAGGGCTTTCCCCATGTTGGTAAAAACATTGCTTCCCGTTGGATTGAAAGGATTGGTTGCTGGTGGATTGATGGCGGCCTTGATGAGTTCATTGGCCTCCGTGTTCAACTCATGTTCCACTATTTTCACTATCGATATCTATAAAAAGCTTCGACCTGAAAAATCTGAACGTGAACTATTGACTATTGGTAAGATCGCTACCGGGATCATTGTAGTGCTAGGTATCATTTGGATTCCCATTATGGACAAAATTGGAGGTGGGGTCATGTACCAATACCTTCAAAATGTGCAATCGTACATTGCTCCTCCAGTGACCACAGTTTTCCTATTGGGTATTATCTGGAAACGTGTCAATTCCAAAGCGGCCATCACCACACTTTTGGCTGGGTTGGTCTTATTGGTGATGCGTTTAGGGTCAGAAATCTATTATCAGCCACAGATTGCAGCGGGTGAAGATGTTTCCGGCTTTATGTTTGCCTTTGCCACAGTAAACTTTGCCCACATGGCCATTTTCATGTTTATTTTCTCTGTTGCATTGTGTATTGCGGTGACCTTGGCCACAGCACCTCCAAATTACGCATTGATCAAAGGATTATCCTTCGGAACATTGTCAACTGAAGATCGTGCAGCAAGCAAGGGAAGTTACAGCACCATTGATGTTGTGTTATCCGTTTTACTGGTGATTATAGTGATTGGAATTCTATCTTACTTTACCGGTTAGTAGAATTGCCTAAATAAACAGAACAAAAAAAGCCCAGAAATATTCTGGGCTTTTTTTATATCCTTTTCGTTTTTCACTCCTCGAAGTCTATTACTTTGTAATAAGCTTTTTTAGGTTGGAACTCCTCATTGAACAACAAGGGATAGTTTTTTCTTCCGCGAACAGGAAAGTTATCCAACCATGAATGCCGATCTGAGATGTTCCAAAAAGTCACCCCAGTGAGCGTGTCTCCAAAATCTCTAAAAACGCGAAAGAGCATCTCGTACTGTTCAATCTGTTTCTGCTCCTGCTCGGGTTTAAAGGCATCATCCTCATCCTTGGGCAGGGGATCCCTCTGGCTGTGTTCTTTATGATAAACAGAAACATCAAGCTCGGTGATTTGTACTTCAACCCCCAAAGAAGCATACTTCTCAATGGCATCCCTTAGCTCTTGTTCAGTGGGCTCATAAATGGAAAAGTGCCCTTGGATTCCTATCCCATGAATGGGAACCCCAGCATCTTGAATCATTTTTACCAGCTTGTAAATTTTGTCTCGTTTTATGGGATGTACGGCACTATAGTCGTTGTAAAACAACTTTAGGTCAGGGTCTGCTTCATGGGCGTACTCGAATGCCTTAATGATGAAATCCTCACCGCATATTTGATACCACGGAGAGTCTCGTAAAAACTCATCTTCATTGTCTGAAATGGCCTCGTTGACCACATCCCAAGCATAAATCTTGCCCTTGTACCGCTTTACCACCGTGGTGATATGATCTTTTAAACGTTGGAGCAATACCTCCTTGCTTACCTGATTTCCATCGTCGTCTTTGAAAAGCCAATTCCCGGCTTGGTTGTGCCAACAAAGTGCATGACCCCGTAACTTTAGGTTATGTTGTACCGCAAAGTCGGCAATCTGATCCGCGTACTCCCAATTGTATCGATTTTCTTCTGGATGGATTGGACCCATTTTCATGACATTCTCGGGCGTCATACTATTGAAATGCTTTAAGATCAATTCGGCGCTTTCTCCTTCCAAGGCTCTTGGTGAAACCGCTACCCCAACAGGAAAATGATCCTTGTAATAATCCTTAAGACCTTTTTCTGATGTTTCTTCTTGGGAATATCCCATAAAAATTGCCGATACCATGGCTAGTACCGTTAACAAAAAGCATTTAAGCTTGCTGTTGTCTGATTTTGTGTTCATTTGTAAAATTTTAAGTGCAAAAGATTGATTATCAGTGATTCTTTCAAAGATACTGAAAAGTAAAACAATCGATTGCATAAAAGTGTAGTCCAGCGGAAAAAGTGCAATCCCGCTTTATCCCAAGATATTTTTTAGAAAATGGTCTTTATAGGCACGGCCCAAGGGTATTTTTGAGCCATCGATAAGGTAAACCAGATTTCCCGATATACGGTCTATTTTTTTTGTATTCACAATATGCGATTTGTGAACTTGGAAAAAATGGGGCGGTCCCAAAATATCCACCCAATGGCGTAAGGGCTCATTGGAAAGTACCTTTCTTTTATCGGTACGGATTTCTGTGTAGTCAGAATCAGAAGAAATGGCTAGAATGTCATCTACGGAAACCTTGATGTGTTCGTGGCTGGATTTGACATAAATCTCACTAATTTGATTTGATGTAACGGCTTCTTCGTGTTCTTGTTTCATGCTGGCCTTGTTCACCGCCTGTAAAAAGCGTTGAAAGGAGAACGGTTTTAGTAAATAATCCACCACGTTGAGATCATACCCTTCCAAAGCATATTCAGAAAAAGCAGTGGTGAGGATCACATGGGGGGCACTGGGAATGCTTTTTAAGAACTCTATACCATTTATCTTGGGCAAGTGGATGTCCAGGAACATCAAATCCACCGGTTTCTCATTCAAAAATTCCATGGCCTGTAATCCATCGGAAAATGTTCCCACCAACTCAAGATGGTTGACATCTTCAATGAATTTTTTAAGAATTCGTTGGGCAGGCGGTTGATCTTCAACAATTATACATCTCATATTCCTTTATGCTTTTTCGAGTTCCAGCCTTAGGTATACAATATAAGAGTTGTTTTCTTCATTTATCTCCAAACGGTGTTTGTTGGGGTATAAAAGTTCCAATCGCTTTTGAACGTTCCGCAGCCCAATTCCCTTGGCTACCGTATCCAAACTGGGTACGGACTCAAAGTTGTTCTTACAATGAAACTCTAAAACGGAGTCGCTCATTTTTACGGAAATATCTATTTCAATATCTGAAGATTGCCCAGATTGACTGTGTTTAAAAGCATTTTCTATGAACACGATCAAAATAAGTGGCGCAATCTTATAGCCAGACTTTATATTGACCGTTTCAAAATTAACATCTCCCCTGTTCTCAATCTGAAGTTTATACAAGCGTATAAAATTATCCAGTTGCTCAATTTCCTTTTTTAGGGAAACAAACTGCTCTTTGGATTCATACAGCATATACCGCAATACCCCACTCATCTCCAAAATAATCTCTGGGGTCTTAGGTGAATTCTGCAATGCGTAGGAATAAAGGTTGTTCAAGTTGTTGAACAAAAAATGGGGGTTGATCTGCGATCGCAAGAACTGGAGTTCACTTTCTTGGATGGTGGATTGAAGTTCGTCTATCTCATCTTGTTTCTGAAGTGCATCCCAACCAAACTTACAACCGGAAAGCATGATCATAGTGGGCAATACCGTCAACAAAGAAACGTATATGCCAGGGAACTTGTCACCTCTTGGAGTGCCGGCAAAGAAAATGGGTTCCAAAATCAATTCTTCAATACCAATAACGCAAGTTACCACAACGGCGAACCCGAGAAAAAACTGCCAATATTTTTTTTTGTACAAATACTTGGGCATTAAATAGTAGGTTACAGAAACCGTGGCAAGACTATAAAATAGTCTAAAAAGTACTTTATCCACATTAATGGTTGCTCCTTCATTTCTATCAAAAGAAAAGAAAAGCAGTATGATGACATGCAGTACAATTTGAAAAAAAAGCTCTTTTCTAGAAATCAATTCGGTTCAATTAAATCAAGAATCAAAACTATGGATAATAACTGTGCGGAGAAAAACTGTTTCGCCAACAACAAAGTTAAGCCCATGAACAACACCTTAGCTATAGTTTTCTCCAAACCAGTTGATTAGGGGCAAACCTAGGTCGTTCACAGAAAATTGTTTAAACTTCCATGAGGTTTCACCAAATTGATCCTTTAATTTTAAGATCAAGGTTTTAAATATTAGTATACTTTAATACCTGAAACAAATAATACGAGCACTAACACTAAAATTCAATCACAACATGAAAAAAGTAACATTAATTTTTGCATTAGTATTCGGTTTGGCCGCCACTGCACAGTCCACATGGAAATCTGATGCAGCCCACTCCAAAGTGGGGTTTGCCATTACCCACCTTATGATTTCTGAAGTTGAAGGCCATTTTGGGGAGTTTGACATTACGGCCACAGCAACGGATGCTTTTGAAGATATCGCCTTTACCGTTGATATTAAGACCACAAGTATAGATACCGATAACTCCAGAAGGGATGATCATTTGAGAAGTGATGATTTTTTTGCGGTTGAAAAGCACCCATCCATTACTTTTAAAACCACAGGGTATGAGAAAACAGGGGACAAAACCTTTTCATTGACGGGAGATCTTACCATGCACGGTACTACAAAACCCGTAACCTTGGAAGGAAAGGTAAACGGTATCATAACCGACCAACGAAGCCAAAAATTAAAGGCCGGCCTTAAAATTACGGGCACCGTGAACCGATTGGAATTTGGTGTGGGTGGCGACACCCCTTCTTTGGGGGATGATGTAGACCTTACCATTAACCTTGAAATGGCACAACAATAACATCAGAATAAAAAATGACTTTAAAAGGGCCAAATTGTCTTTAAGATTTGGTCCCGCTTTTTTTAATGGGGCTATTTTTGCCCCAAAGTTCAAATTATGGGAAGAAAATCAGAAAACACATTCAGGGAAATCCATCGCTACCTAGGGTTCTTTTTGGCAGGCATCATGGCTGTTTATGCCATAAGTGGCATTGTGCTCACATTTAGAAACACGGATTACATGAAGAGTGAAGTACAAATGCAGGCCACCCTGGAACCTAATCTCCAAGAGGAAGCCTTGGGTGCCGCTTTAAGAAAAAGAGGGTTTAAGGTCGATAAAACCGAAGGTGACCTCATGTATTTTAACGGGGGAACCTATAACATAAAAACCGGTGAAGCTTCCTATACTGAAAAACGTTTGCCCAAAATTTTGGACAATATGAACAAACTCCATAAGATGCACTCTGGCCACCCCTTGTTCTGGCTCGGTATTTTCTTCGGACTTGCGCTTTTGTTCTTTGCGGTATCTGCCTTCTTTATGTTCCGGCCCAAAGCTCCCATTTACAAAAACGGGCTGTATTTTGCCGCAGCGGGTTTTGTATTGACAGTGATATTGCTATTTGTATAGTCTTTTTTACTGTCTAAAGCCCTAAACTATCAAAAAAAGTGGCTTTGTAACTATCCCCAATAGGAATCCTTACGTCATTAATCACAATCCGGTTTCTCTGAACGGTTTTAATGGAAGCGATGTTGACCACAAAGGATTTGTGTACCCGTAAAAATTGACTTGATGGAAGCTTATCCAGAATTTCTTTGAAACTCATTAAGGTGAGTATGGTTTTGTTGGTTCCTGCAATATGAATTTTGAGGTAATCCTTCAGGCCTTGAATGTATTCAATATCATCCAAATTGATTTTTACGCTCTCGTATTCCGCCTTTACAAATATATACTCATTGGATTGCCCCGTTTGTCCATGCGATGGAAATACATTGTTGCTCACGGGAGTTGCATTTCTATAGGCCAAAATTTCCTTGGCCCTAGAAATGGCCTTGATGAATCTATTGTAGGGTATAGGTTTTACCAGATAATCTATGGCATTCAGGTTAAACCCTTCAACAGCATATTGGGAGTAAGCCGTGGTGAATATGAACATAGGAGTATTGTCCAACGATGTAATAAAATCAATACCATTGATTTGTGGCATTTCAATATCACAAAAAATAAGGTCTATCTTTCTTTCCTTGATGACTGAAATGGCCTCCAGCGGATTGGTAAATGTGCCCTCCAATTCCACAAAATCCACTTTCTGGCAATACTCCATTAAAACATCAATTGCCAAAGGCTCATCATCAATTATAATACACTTCATTTGTTCTTGGCTTTTGTTTGCTCATTATTACGTATCCAAAGTCATATCCACAACAAAGGTTTCGCCATCATCAGAAATATGCAGCCTGTGCGAATCTGGATATAACAATTTCAGTCTGTTTTTAATATTTTCCAAACCCACTCCTGAATTTGGATCTTCCTTTCTTTGGACACCTATCTTGTTTTCCACCCTAAAATGAATGGAATTGTTTGCAATGGTAAAATTGATATCCACATAGGTTTTGCCCTCATAGTCTGTTCCATACTTAAAGGCATTCTCAATAAACGAAATAAAAAGCACCGGAGGTATCTCTTTGCCTTTATACTCTCCTGATATTTTAAGGTTGACATTGGCACTGTCCGAAAGTCTTAGTCTCTGTAGCTGTACATAGTTTTTAATATATTCCAATTCCTTGCCTAAAGGAACCATTTCTTTATCGGTCTCGTACAACATATACCGCATAAGCTCGGACAGGGATATTATGGCATCGGACGCAGTTCGCGAATTTTTTACTGTTAAGGAATAAATGGCATTGAGCGAATTGAACAGAAAATGTGGGTTCAACTGGGTCTTTAAAAACTGAAGCTCTGAACTCACCTTCTCATTTTCAACCTTCTTTCTTAAATCCTCATTTTTACGCCATTCCAAATACACTCTAAGAAAGGCACTCACAAATATGGGAGCACTCAAATTCAACATTGTGATCAACTCTCGGATAAAGCGACCATCATAAGGCATGACATCTCTTCTTGGGAAATTTGGGGGCGGTGGTATCTTTGGTTCCGGCATAACTACATAATTTATGACCAGTCCTATACCTATGATCAATAAAAGGCAAATAAAAATATAGTGTAGGGTTTTCTTTTTGAGCAATATCTTGGGTACCAGTAAAAAATAATTGAGGTAGAATAACAGCACCACGAGTATTAATCGGAATGCAAAGTTTGGTGGCACCTGTCTTAATTGAAAAAAGAAGGGAAAAAGGAAAAAGCCATATACCAACGCCCATAGTAGAACATGAATAAGGAAAATCCGTATATGTCTCTTCTCCAAGGCCATAAACAACAATTAATCCTCCAAAATTACAACATCCAATGCTTCAATCTCGCTTTGGGTAATTTCTGGGGAAACTCTTTTCGTTATCTTTTCCATGACCAATTTGGCTACGCGTCTTGCATCAGTAGGCGAAGTAAAAGGTTTGGTGCCATGCACCGCAGGAATAAACTCCTGTTTAATGAGCACTCTTTCCCCATGATAAATCTGATAGCCATACCCCTCGCCGGCCAGAATTACCTCCGCATGGATTTTAGAATCTTCCTTAACAGGCTCTGTGAACATTTCAACAAATCCGTAATAGGCTAACGCCATAAACAACACTGTAACGATTATAATCCCTGTTACTCGTAGCATATTCCTTAAATAAAATAGTAATGGGGCCAAGATGGTATTTGGTGACCCCATTACATCAACAAACGTAAGCTAATTTCTCCTTTGAATACTTTTTTTAATCTTCGTCATCATACTCTTGAAAAGGGAAGAACTCGTCCAAATCATCCAAATAAAGGGTTCCTGTTCTTCCCATTCCCACAAATGCCCTATTAGCGTTGGAAAAAGCAATGGCATCTTGTCTTGTTGCTCCTTCAAATGATGTTTTTGCTTCCCAAGTATCGGAAGACGAATCATATTCCCAAACGGTATTGATCGCGCCGCTTCGCTCCCCACAGGCAATATATCCATAGCCATTTAAACTAAAGGCAACCGCATTGCTCCGGGTGATGGTGTATTCGTCCTCCTCATCCAAATCTGTCAATCTTGTCCAAGCTTCAGACGAAGGGTCAAACACCCAGAAATCATCCAAATACGTTCCATTGGAAACTCCTGTTCCTAAGTAGACCTTCTCTCCTAGGGTAAAGCTTGTGGCGGACCTTCTTTTATTGCCTCCAAAACCGACAAGCTCAGACCAAGTATCAGACGTAGGATCATACTTCCAAAAGTCTTTTCTATCATTTTCACCATCATAGCCTGTTCCAAAGTATCCATACCCATTGGCACTAAAGGCAACGGCACTTCTCCTCTTGGTCTCGGTAAGCGATGCTGTCTGTGTCCAACTGTTGCTGGAAGGGTCGTATGCATAAAAATCACTGAGTTCGTCCACCCCATCGTATCCAGAACCAATATACCCCTTGCCATTTACGGCAAATCCCACAGCGGCATTTCTAGGAGTACCAGGAAAATCTGCTTTTTGCGACCAATAATCCCCTTCTAAATCATATGACCAAAACGAATTTAAGTAATCATCACCATCATAGCCTACACCCATGTAGCCTACATTATCAATGGTAAACCCCGAAACTCCACTTCTGGGACTTCCATCAAAAACGGACCGGTCTATCCAGTTTCCAATATCATCTTCATCTTCATCATTGGAACAACTTCCAAGCAAAAAAATGGACAGCGTCAAAATAAACCCTGTTCTGTAATAGTGTATTGCCTTTTTCATACTGTGATTAAAAGTTTCGTCAAAAGTACCCTTCAACCTACATGGTGAAAAAGGGAATATATAAATGCTGCGTTTTAACCTATAAACCCAAGAAAATCATCTACGAACACCGTACCCCTGTTTGTAGTAAGAATTATGGGATTGGTCTTAAAAGAAACAGGGTTGGTCTATCTGCGTTTTACGGCCTTGGGAGTCCATTTACTTTTGGAGCAAACTAGGGTTATGAAACACATTTTTGGACTCCTCTGTCCTTTATACTTATTCTTGGCCTCCTGCTCTTCCGAGAATTACAACAGCTCCGAATTTTTGGCTGGGGAAGCTTTTACCGATAGTAATCTACGGGTTGTGCTCTTGGATACATTGAGCGTGGAGACCTCCACCATGAAATTTGATAGCATTATCACCAGCCAATCTTCAAGAATGCTTGTTGGAAAATATACCGACAGCATCTTTGGTACCATAAAAGCATCAAGCTATGTAGGTATGGTTCCGTCCACGTTCACCATTGATAGTGAAGCGGAATACGATAGTATTGTGCTGTATCTGCATTTGGATAAATACTATTATAATGATACCCTCCAAACCAATACCATCCATGTAAAACAGATTACAAAAACGTTAAAGCCACAAGAAGGGGACGATTTTTACAATACCGCCACTGCAGAGTATGACAGTGAGGATATTGGAACCTTATCCTATCTTCCCCGACCCCTGGCTTCCGATAGTTTGGAGATTCGAATTTCCGATGATCTAGGAACAGATATTTTCACCAAACTGCAGGAAAAAACCATTACCTCCTCAGACCAATTTAAAGACTACTTCAAGGGCGTGGCCCTTTTACCCGATGAAACGGACAATGGCTCCATTATTGGGTTCTCCAAAAGCACCACTGCCAGTTTTATGCGTTTGTATTTTAGTACCGCAGAGGAAAACTCACGGGAACAGGATTATTTGGATATTGATCTAGATCTATCTTCCTCACCCGCACCATTTTTTAATCAAATTTTGGCCGAAAATCCCATTGCCCCCCTTCAGACTTTAGTGGACAAAGAAATCAACCTGAGTAGTTCGGCCTCCAATGATCAAAGTTTTATCCAATCGGGGATAGGTATTGCTTCTCGGATTCAATTCCCCCATATCAAAAGTATTTACGACATCACGGGAAAGGGTACCATTCTAGATGCGGTCTTAAAGATAAAACCCTCCAATGGTACTTATGATCACAAGCTTGTCCTACGGGATACCCTATCGCTCTATGTAGTGGACAGAAACAATGACCTTACCGAGCAATTGCTTTATGCTGAGATTACCCCAGTGACCGGGATTTTAAATCGGGATAATGAGGAGTTCAACGATATCTATTATGAGATTTCCTTAGGAAGTTATATTGAAAAACTCCTGCTTGCAGAACGGGAAACCGAAGAGGCGTTGATTCTGTTGCCGGATGATTACGATTCTACCGTAGATCGTTTTGTGCTCAATGGAATGGACAACTCAGATTTTAGTGTGGTTTTGGAAGTAACCTATGCAATTTATGATGAAGATGAATAAAATTTTGATGTTAGGTGGTCTGGTCATGGTTTGTGCCATGGCCCGATCACAATCCGAAGGATTGACAAGTTCTCCCTATTCCCTCTATGGCCTTGGAACCATAAACCAGACCAGTATTGGAAAATCCAACGGTTTGGGGTATTCCGGAATTGGACTTAAGACGAGTACGGAAATCAATAACCTCAACCCAGCCAATTATGCCCTTATCCCCCAAAACTCCTTTTTCTATGATGTTGGTGTGGTAGGTGAATTCAATAACTATAGCAATAGGGCAAGCAATGAATCCAAATCCACCGTTAATTTTTCCAATATTGCCTTTGCTTTTAGGGTTGCAGACCGATTGGGCGCAGGAATTTCCATGATTCCCTATAGCGATGTAGGTTACACCTTGGTGGGATTGGTATCCAATATTGAAGGATCCAACGAAACTTTTGCAAGCAACGTCTCGGGATTGGGTGGGTTAAATGATTTGAGCTTTCATATAGGCTATGGCATAACCGATGCATTTCGGTTAGGGTTAAAAGGAACTTTTTTGTTTGGAAATATTGAAGAATCCGAAGTCTTTGTCATCAGCAACAGTTATTTTGAACTCAATGAAACTACAAATTATAGTGGGTTTAGACTTGGTGCCGGACTCCAGTATGACCTAACCAATGACCTGACCTTTGGCAGTACCGTACAGCTTCCCATTACCCTTAATGGCAATCTTACCCGCTCGGTGTACAAAACTTTGGACGCCGTGGACATTGTGGTGGAAGATGAGGAAAGTGGCAATGCATCGGATTTTAAACTACCCTTGGAACTGGGATTTGGGATGAGCATGAAAATCAAGAATTCCATTACCCTAAGTGCGGATTACAAAAAGAATTTTTGGGATAGTACGAACCAATCAGAAAATATTGGGTCTTACCGAGATCAGGATATTTATGCCTTTGGATTTGAGTATCTGAACGACCCCAGAGGATTCAAATATTGGAAGCGCATCCGCTACAGGGCCGGTTTTAATTATGATAATGGCTATTTGGCCATCAACGATGACAAAATTGATGGTTACAGCATAACCTTGGGACTTGGTTTTCCTTTGGGATGGTCCACCAATTCCATGATCAATCTTTCCTACGGGTACGGCTCAAAAGGACGGGTACAGAATATCTTGGTGCAGGAAAACTACCATACCCTTACCCTAAACATGAGTTTGGAAGATCTTTGGTTCAGAAAACGGAAAATTAATTAAGTAAAGGCCATCCCCAACTCTTTGGCATTGGGTATGGCAAAAAAGACTTTGTTGATTTTTCGCCCAAGTAAAAACCTGTTGAAAAGCACGCATTTGAGCCAATATTTCCTTAAAAATCAGAAAACTAAGACAAAAAATACTATCTTGTTGGTAGATGGAGCATGTTATATGAACTATCGGAAAAATTCCCCTCCATAAAAGTTCAATCAATAAACACAAAAATCCAACGGTTTTGAAAGCAATCACCACTACCTGTATTTTTCTTCTTTTTTTGACATTTTCCTACGGCCAAAAAACCGTTCATGGGAAAATTACCCATCTTGGAAGTCCATTGAAGGACGTGCACATTACCAATCTTTCCACTAAAGCCCAGATTGGCTCCAAAGAAGATGGCATGTATACAATTATGGCTACGCCCAAGGAAGAATTACAATTTACCTATATGGGTATGGACACCGTCTCGGTTATTGTAGAGGACGTCACTAAAATCCTCAATATTGAGATGAAACAAAAGGTGGAAGAGTTGGAAGAGGTTACAGTATCAAAAAAAGTACTGAAAGGTCAAAAAGAGCTGGAATTGGAGTATGATTCCAATCCAAATATCATAAAGTCCGCCTACGGATATCTGAACAAAGAGACCGCCAATTACTCGCTTCGAATTTTGGGAGAAGAAGAAGTAGGATCAGCACCGCAATTGAACTTTTTATTGACTGGGAGATTTGCCGGCGTAAGAGCTATGTGCGACCCCATGACCGATGAGTTGGTGGTATCCATGCGATCTAGTGGCAGTCTGAACAGACCAATAAATGCGATACAAAGCCCTTCTATGAACAAAGGCTCATCTTCTCCTGGCCTATCAAATGGACGAGCTGTTTTTGATGTGGATGGTGTTATTTTGAACCGCATATCCTGCAGTACTTTGTGGGGGAACCTAAGAAGAATCGCCTTTATTCCCTCCTATGCCGGATTGGCTCGATATGGACACCTAGGCGTGAACGGAGTGGTCGTAATCAATACCAAAACGGGTACTGTCACCCCAAAAGAAGCCAATGGCGCTCCCTACGATCAGGCAAAGCTTCGAAACAATTATCTCAAAGAAAGTAGTGTGGTCGATGCTAAAAGTGTGGGGGCCTCCTTGCCCAATTATATGAAAGAGCTCAAAGAAAGTGGGTCTACCCAAGCGGCAAGGACCATATTTGAAAACAATCAATTAAAATATGCCAACTATGCTTTCTTTTATCTGGATTCGTACCGATACTTCTACGAGGATGAAAATGATATAGCATTTGCGGATGCCATCTATGAAAAATACATCGAACTAAATGATACCAATCCTGTCTTGTTAAAGGCTATGGCCTATGTATTGGAATCACAGGGAAGGCAAAAAGAGGCCCATGCCCTCTATAAAAAAGTCTACAAATTGCGCCCAGAATACGCCCAGAGCTTTATTGATATGGCGAACAGTTACCGTAATCTGGACAAGCCAGAATCTGCCGCTTCGCTCTATGCACGGCATTCCTATCTCATGGAGGAAGGCCTGTTGCCAACGGACAGTATGGAACTTGCCGCCATCATGCAACGGGAGATGGACAACCTCTTCGACCTGGACAACGGCTCCCTGAAAATCAAAACGCGAAAAAAGGATTTTGATGAGCGCAGCACAAGATTGGTCTTTGACTGGAGCGACTCCGAAGCGGAGTTCGACCTGCAGTTCGTGAACCCCGAAAACCAATATTTTGAATGGAAGCACACCATGGCGGAAATGCCTGAGCGAATCCGTTCCGAAAAGGAACTGGGCTATGCCATGGCCGATTTTCTTTTGGACAATGAACTTTTGGGCAGATGGAAGGTGAATGCCACCTACCACGGCAACAAACAGGTCACACCGACCTATATCAAGGCTACCATTTATCGGAATTACGGCAGCAAATTGCAGAGTAAGGAGGTCAAGGTATTTAAACTGGGCATGCAGGGTGTAAACCAATATCTGTTTGATCTGAGGATTCCTTCAGAAGTGGCACAAAATTGAAGCTTGTACAATTTAAATGAGGACTACCATGTCTGCTACCGCCTGGTAGGTTAGAAAAGATTCCTCAACTTCTCGGGTGCTTCAAAACGGTATCCAATATAAAACACACCGTGCCATAAATTATTGGAAATGTCCAATGATTCCGCATTCTTGTATGACAAACCGTTGAAAGCAGCAGAAATACCCATATATAATTTATCGGTATTGTAACCAAGCTGAAGTCCTGCGGTATAGTCGGTTACAAAATAATTGTCCTTTTCAATGTCACCCGAGAGGGTGTACTTATAAAACCTAGGGCCAAATACAACACGTGCAAATGGGGCAATGTTCATTTTGGGGGTAATCACCCAATTGTAATAATAGCCCATCCCGGCCCTTACATCCACTTGGTTTTCTTTCCCGTAGCTATCTTCAAAATTATTGGTCATCTTGGTGAACTCATATTTAAGCTCGGGTACTAGACTGCCCCTGCTTTGCAGTTGCCATTCTTGGCGGTTATATAGTGATCTTACCGAAAAATTCTTATTTAAAACAAATCCTGTCCTTCCTCCCCAAGTAATGACCTTTAAGTCTGGAAACTGGAGATAGGGATCACTCCCTTCATTCCATGTTGGTAGAAAATCACCGGTATTTTCCACATAAAATCCCTTCATTCTCCTAAAAAAAACATTTTGAACAAACCTCCCAGGAAACATATTTACCTGATATTCCGTAAAGGAGCTATCTCCTTTTAGTTCATCATCATCATTTCCCGGTAAAAATCCAGGGGAATACCCAAAACTTAAATTCAAGAATTTATAATTCATCCGAAATGTAAGCTTTACATCGTTGTTGGAAACCAAATGGAAATTGCCCACATCGGGACTATTGATTATAAACTCATCAATATCCGTACTAAAATCAATACCGTAAGCGAGCTTATCCTCGTAAGAAATAATGTCATCGTCTGCTTCCTGCCCTTGTATTTGGGCATGGAAAATAAAGGTGAAACAAGATATGCTAATAGCCTTAGCCAAGTTTTTTATAGTTGGAACAAGGGTTTTTATAAACATCTGAAGGAGGTTGAGATTAAATACTTGATTTTGGAAACGATCACAATGGGTTAAATCACTATTTATGCTTGTCTCCCCAAGGGGTTCGCCTTACAAGATAATTTATAGTGGCCTCGTATTTGTCCAATGAATTTCCAAACCCATTTCTCTTAACGCTGTGTACCGTTCGGCCTTGGTCATTGTATACAATCATCTCAATGGTGGTATCATAGTTATCCGTTGTAGACGAACTTGTACTGCTAAATTCCCTTCCCGAACTCTTCTTGTCCTTATCTTCTCTTTTCTCTTTTTCCTTGTAAGTTGTACTGGTGCTCCCAAATGTCATTGTCCCTTCAAAATTGATGTTTGCAGTGCCATACACTACAAATTCAACACCCAACAACTTGGCCACTTCTTGCGGCAACATGGTTTTGATGGAATTTGCATTTACATTGTTCTTTAACAACAGCGCATTAGTGGTCATTGGATCTAAAATGGTAAGCCCTCTGGTATTATCCATAAAAGAATTTATGGTGGTATGCTGAACTTCCTCAGCCATGGCATCAGTGGTCAAGGAACTCTCGTTGGATATCATTGTATAGGGTATTACGGCAAGCTTGTTCCGGGAATTTGCACTAGCGACAGCCGCAGCCGTTACAGGGGCGGCAGCTTCGTTGATTACCTGCGTTCTCCCACTACCGAATACGATTTTGTTGATTTTTGATTTTTCAAAAGAATACTCCAATGTTTCCCCAGCATACACAAAGGTAATTGCAGCATCCTCAATGGCTTTTACAGTTCCTTCATTTACTTCTCCGCTGAGCATGTAGACTTTGTCAACAGCATCTTGGGCTATGGTACCTGCCGAAAACAACAGGGTCACCATACAGAAAATAATAGTTAATGATTTCATAGTGGGTTGATTTAAAAGTGTTTAGTCAAAGAAGTTACAAAAAAACCGTTTTCAACCTTAGGCTCATTAAAGATTTTTCATACAAATAATACAGTATTAAAATCAAGCAAAGTGAAAGTGCAAAGACATTGTAGCTTTCATTCCCTTTAATTTTCGAACAAATCATAGTTAGGCCATTCCTGTCTGGAATCAATCTCATCCAATACCGCTTGTCCCATTAAGGGTATGGAGGGCCAGTTTCCTGTTGACGTGCCGTTTGTTAAAATTGAATATCCAAACTCATCGTTCCTGCGTTCAAGAAGGGTGGCTGTACCAGGTAATGCACCTGAATGGCTCCAGTTCTGATACGAAAAATACATAGGGTAGGAATTCACTATATCCTCCACTTCAGTGTTTCTATCAATACGTACCAAAAACCGCAACAAATCGGTGGCTGAAGCAATCCACCCTCCATGAGAGTCCATTCTAGTAACGTTTATTCCGTACGGCGACCATCCCAAACTATAATAGGTCACTTCGTTGGGTGCTTTCTCTTCCAGCAAATTTTTAGCAATGGCCATATCTTCAATACCACAAGGGGCCAGTACATTTTCCATCATAAACTGCTCATAGGTTTGATCGGTAACTTTTTCTATGATTCGCCCAAGCAAACAATACCCAAAATTGGAATATAAATACGTTGTTCCAGGCTCATGTTCCAAAGGAATATTATCTAAAGTATAACCTATCAACTGTTCAAAATCCCAGGAGTAGTCCAAAAACATGGGGTCATTGCCATCATTGGTCCACCCCCCCGCTCTGTGGTCCAAAAGATGACCAACATTAATGTCTAGGATGTCATCTGAATACGGAGGTGTTCCATAGGTATTACCAAGGATGCCATCATCGCCAAAAACCTTATTGCCCAGTCCAAGTTTTCCTTGCTCCCGAAGAATGTAAATGCCAATGGCCGTCAATGGTTTTGAAATACTGGCTATTCTAAAGAGGGATCCATTGTTTACCGGGATTTCGTTTTCCACATCAGACCATCCAAATGATTTTTGATAGACGAGTTTTTCGTTCTTTGTAATGGCAACTTGAACCCCAGGTACGTTTTGAGCTTCCATAAAAGATGCTATTCTTTCGTCCAGTAAAGGAAAGTCGGTGGTTAAATCAATCGTAAACGTTCTAGCATTACCATTGGCAGCCCTGACCTCAATAGTAGCTCCATCCAAGATATCCAAAGAAGTTACTCCACTGGTAAGCTCAATCGCTTCCTGTCCCCCTGAAGAACCATAAACGGATGCACCATTGGAAACCTGAAATTCTGGGATTAAATCTTCCAATGTGGTACTTGGAGGAAGAAAAAGTCCGATTGTGGTTCCTGCAATGGTTGCTTCAGAATCGACCGGGATATCATTCACATTTTTTTTGAATTGAAAAGAAATCAGATTGTTGGCACTTGACAGGGAGCCTCCTCCATTATTGTCATTATTAGGTGTCGATGGATTTTGAGACCCTGGATTGGGAGCTGGATCGGAAGAGTCTGAACTGCAAGAGTAGGCCACAAAAATTATGGCCAGTAAAAAGCATAGTTTTTTCATTTTAAAGCGGTTTTTTGGCTGGTTACAATGATTAACCTAAAAAATGATATGTTACGGGAGGGGGATATTGGAAAGATATAAATTATTTGCCTTTTATAGGTGTTGCATTTGTTATCTTTTGAAATGGGATTTAAGCACCCAGTTTAGTTGAGAGAATAAAGAAATAAATGGTGAGTGGAAAAACTCAGGATGGCCAATAAAAATGACTTTTAAGCATTATGAAAGTTTGTTAATGCTTTGGATATAAATTAAGCGAAGTTAATTAAGCAGTTTGTTCGTAGACATTAAATTTATTGGTTATTGGAATTACGCAATGGTTATACATGTAACATTTGCCTAAAAACAAACACCTATATTACATGGGAGGAGAGGGCAGCATACAAAGCATGATAACGATTCTTCGTAACAATAAGAGTCTGTTGCGTAGAAAGAGTTTGTTTCGACGTGAGTCCGGGTTTAGACGGCTTCGAAACGAATATCGCAAATACGACGAAGGAAGAATTGAGTCCAAGCCCATTTCACAAAAAGAGTTATCCGAAATCAGAGAGAAAATTGTAAAGCAAAATAGAAGAACGAACTTTCGGTCATCAGTACTCGCAATTTTCTTATTTGCCTTAACTATTGGATTTACAATTAAGCTCTATAACAACCTTAAACGTTATCAATTGGAGGCAGAGGCTACAATAATGAAGGGTAAGACCGAAAAATACCTGTTCTACATCGAGGACGGTGATAAATGGTTGGAAAAAGGCCATTTCAATAATGCAATATTCCAATATTTGTTGGCTAAGGAAATTTACCCATCAGAATACAATGTCAACTACCGATTGGTAATTGCCTATGGAGGCAAATGCAAGTATGAACAATCTGGTTGTACTGAAGGTCATAGAATACTTAAAAATTTGAAGGCACAGTTTCCAGAAAAAAGTGAGTTGTACAACTTAAGTAACTATTTTGATTAATCAATCTTTATTCAAACTTGAATAACCAAGTTTTTTCAAATCCGACCATAACGTGCGCAAAGTTGTTCAATTGTTGAAACCAAGGGTTGGACATTTATCCAATATGTGCTTTATTTGAAAAATGGATGCATCAACCTTTCCTATAATGAAAAACATTATTTACAAGACCATACTTTTCTCCCTCATCTTAATTACTTTTTCTTGTTCAAATGATAGTGAAGGAGATGAATCTGAAGTTGACGAGCCGATAACAATGGTAGGTACATGGCAACTTACTTCCTATACTTTTGAAAACTCTTATGATTTCAACGGTGACGGTACTTCTTCAAACGATTTTATAGAGGAGACCAATTGCTTTACTGATGTAAGAATAATTTTCAATGAAGATGGAACAGGGGAACAGATTGCTACAAGTTTGTCCTTCACAATCATAGATGATGAGATAGTCATGAATTGTGAACCGCCCACTACTGTACAAAAAACTTGGTCACTGGATGGGAGTGAACTAACAGTTCAAAGTGAGGGCTTAGGTTTTAAAGCAATTGTAGATGGAAACTCATTTTCTTATACATGGAACGCTGATGCCCTTGTACAGTTTTTTTTCGGGGATGAATATTCAGATAATGAAACTTATGTTTACACCAAAGTAGAATAATCAAAATTCTTTCAATATTAAACTTCACATCAAATTCCATAAATAAATCACTAAATGAGATATTGGATAATATGTTGAATAAATCAAGGTCTAAAAATAAACCCTGGCAAGAACAATTCCTCCCAGATTATTTTCACTCCCCACTTTAGCTTCTTTCGGCCACCTGCTCGTCCGGTAGATGGGTGCTCAGGACAAACTTCTCCAACAAAAAAGAGCCACACTTTCGTGCAGCTCTTTTATTTTTGCTCCCCCTCTTGGGCTCGAACCAAGGACCCTCTGATTAACAGCGTCGCCGAATGAGGTACATGCAAATTTAAATTTGCCTTTATTTAATTGATTATCAATGTTTTAATAAATTTTGATTTCAAACAGAATCAATTGAAACCAAGCTTTTGCGTGCAAATTGCGTGCAAATTTTTTTATAACTTATGTTCATGAACACGAGTATAAAGCTAAGTTTGGACACCCGCAGAATGACCCAAAATGGATGTTTTCCCATTATTTTGAGGCTGACCCATTTTAGAAAAACCACTTCGATCAAAACAGGTCATTATGTCCCAGAGGATTACTGGGATCATCACAGGTGCAAAGTAAAGAGAAATTTTCCAGATGTTGATTCGGTTCACTTAATGAACACCCTTTTATTAAAAAAACAACTTAAGGCACAAGAAGTAATCAATAGGTTGGCGGATAATGATCAATTGGACAGACTAACAGCCAAAGACATTGCCGATAAAATTGTCAATAGAAAACGGTTAAACTCATTCTATGAGTTCGGTCTTCAAAAAGCAGAAGAGCTTATTAGGGAAAAACGGATAGGCACTGCAAGAAACTATTCCGGAATCATAGGAAGGCTAAAAGTATTTACAAACAATAGGGATTTAAAATTCAATGAACTCAATCTTGAATTCTTAAAACGGTTTGAAAGGCACCATTTATCAAAACCAGGCAATACCATCAATGGAATTGCATCTTATATGAGAACGATAAAGGCCATCTACAATAAAGGAATCAAGGAAGGCATGGTGGATGAAGCACTATACCCTTTTAAATACTACACCATAAAAACAAAGCCCACTGAAAAAAGAGCCATTAAGATTGAAAGCATCAAGAAAATACTTGAAATGAAAACCAAGATTGGTTCCAATCATTTTCACTATCGCAACTATTTTATTCTTTCCTATCTGATGTTGGGCATGTCCTTTATTGATATGGCATTCCTGAAAAGGGATAATATCATCGATGGTCGTGTTAAACTTCAAAGACGTAAAACAGGAAAACGCTACGATATAATTATAACCGATCAGATTAAACCCATTATTCAATACTATCTGGACCATCCTAACCCCTCTGGTTTTTTATTGCCCATAATTTATCGGGACACTTTGGAATTGCAATACAAAGATGCCCAATGGGAGCTTAGACGTTACAATATTGGTTTGAAAGAAATCGCAAAAGAATGTAAGATTGAAGAGCGTTTGACTTCCTATGTTTCAAGGCATAGTTTTGCAACCCATGCAATGTTCAAAAAAGTTCCTTTGGAAGCGATATCCGCAATGATGGGCCATAACAAACTTAGTACTACCCAAATTTATTTAAAGTCCCTGCCTAGCAATGTACTTGACACCTATCAGTTGGAACTTAACTCCATATAGAATAGGGAAGATCAATAAGTAGTTTGTTAATTTTTTGGATATTGAAACTCTTCTAACCTCTACCATATTGTAACATATATTATTTCCATTCGTCATTTTTATAAACCGTCCATGTATGAACAATATTGGATATATGTTATTAGGCTTGATTCTCTTCTGCTCCTGCACAAATAAACCGAACTATCATTACGTTGAAATTCAGAATAGACAACAGTATGTCCTGACTTGGGGAGAAGGGGAGCCTGTTGTTGTGTTTCTTTGTGGTGGTGGAAGTGACTTAAAAGATTTTGAAGAAGTACAGAAGAATATTTCTCAAACCACAAAAACCATCTCCTATGATAAATTCGGTATAGGGAAATCAGAATTGATCGGTTCTCCAAGAACATTAGAAAACGTATCCAGTGAACTTAAAGACTTATTGAAAAAAGAGGGGGTGGTTGACACTCCAATTATTTTGGTGGGTCACTCTATGGGAGGAAGCGTTGCAAGATATTATCTACATCGCTATCCAACTAACATTGTTGGTCTGATACTTATAGATCCTGGAAGTGAATTTATTAATGAAGAACACCGAAAGGTACAGACCGAAGAAGAAATACGTATAGAGGATAGCATATTTGCTGCTCAAATCAAATTAATCCCTAAAGGGTTTCGTATGGAAGTAGATGCTTATCACCTACACGATTCCATATTAAGAACATTTCCTTTTAAGACTGAAATACCAATTACCTTACTTGAATCAAATCAGGTCGATAAAAATGATTCCAATCAAATAAAGCTCATTCAGGTTCAGAAAAGACTTTATAGAGATTTTAGAGAGCAAGTTCCTCAAATGAAAATTATATCGACGGAAAAAAGCGGACATTTTATTCAATTAGATGAACCGCATTTGGTTATTGATGCAATTAAAGAAATGTTAGTTACCATAAAGTAACTTCAATTAAAACACCAAAATAGCTCTTTACTTATTAGTTTTTCCAACTTAAATACTGTTAAAAGAGATACTTATTCAAGAATAATCTTAAGGCTTTTTCTATTGTTAGGATGTTAATTCAAGATGTGTCATTGTCATGACAATCTTGCTTTTGCTCCCAGTGGGTCGCAAAAGGAAACTAAATTAAAGCGAACGGAACGAAGTGAAGTGCTGCAAGCCCCAAATCTTACACAAACTAATACTACTGAGCGAGGCAAAATCAATCAACCTTTGAAGAGTTCCTATAGAACCTTTTTGAGAAGGACCCAACAGTTAGTCTCTTGGAAGATAAGACTGTTCTAATTACTTTTTATTGTTGATCCTTTTCAATTGTTGGACATCTGCCAAATCCTTGGGCCTTCCCGCCTTAATCTTACTGGTGATCAGGTCATCAAGATTCAACACTTTCCATTTAAGTTGGGGTTGGTCATCCAAGGAAGCTTCTTCCGCTTCCTCATAAGCTTGGTCAAAACTTTTGTTCACTGAAAAATTGGTTATCAATTCTAGATTGAGATCGGCAGGGGAGAATTTAATGGAAATGTTTTGATGTCCCTCCTTCACTTCTTTTGGGAAATCCTCAATCTCGTATCCCATTTCATTGAATACTTTCACCAACCTTTTAAAATTGTCCTCTTTGGGGTCTATCCAGAAATCAACATCGGCAGAGTGTCTTTGATGTCCGTGAAAATTGACGGCACCCCCGCCAACCATGAGCATCCTAACCCCGTGCTTGTTGGTCATTTCCAAAAAAAGGTCGATATCCTCTTTCCATTGCCTCATTTCCCGGTAGTAATCTGTATGATGAATTTATTCTCATCATGCTTGGCCTTTGTGGGAAATCGGTTGATGCGTTGCATCAAATCCAAGAAACGGTAAACACGCTCAACAGGGCTAAGTGCCAAGAAATCCCTTTCCTGTTCCATATTGGCCTCATCCTTGGTACGAAATTGAACTTGCATCTGCCTGTATATTACCGTTCTATGATATAAAGATATTACAAATTGACAAGAGCCTAAAAAGTGTGGGAATCATTGCAGCTTAAACAAGCTATTTGATCAGCTTTTCCAAATAGGCAACTTTGTCCTTTTCAGCTTGCAATAAACGCTCGTAAAGTTTCTTGTTCTCCTCGTAGGCTTCCACCAGTTTATCTAATGGATTGAACGTGCAATGGAAATTGTTTAGAGGCCCATTATTTACACTGTTATCATTAAAGTTGTTGATATTATGAAATATGGATTCCTCAGAAAAATTCTCAATACCCTCCTTGGTAACTCCCAAGGCCTTGGCAATCTCTTCCAGTTTCGCATCATCCACTTTCTCGCTGTTCTCAATATTGGAAACGGCCTGTTGGCTGATGCCCAGTTCTTCGGCAAGGGTTTCTTGTTTCATTCCTCGGAGTTCCCTAATCCTACCAATTTTTCTGCCTATATGATTGTTCTTGGTCTTTGTCTCCATACCTCAAATATAGTGTTTCGTACAATAATCCGATTGTAAAATACAAGAATGCATTTAAGGGATGACTAAGGTACTTTCTCCTCAAAATGGTTAATCATTTTTGATTTTTCCGTGAAAAATTCCTTGAATTTACTGGGCTGAACACCTTTTTCCGTGAAAAATAGAAGATTTACCGATAAAATTATTGGACAAATAAAGCCTTCATTACTCAACCAAGCCATTCTTCAAAAAACCATTTTTTAGTAAAAAATCAATTGATTTTACTGGACTGAAGTCCCTTTTTAGTAAAAAAGGCTATAAAAGTCATTAATCAATATTTTCAAAAAAGCCCTAAAAATGGTCTTTTCCGAAGGAAAATGAATCAATAACAGTGCGCTAGCCTGTTATCCTCTTGCTTTACATTTTTCTTTTGCTTTGCAAAACAAAAAAGAAAGCACCCCAACTTTTGAATTGAATGAAACTATTTCAACTCGTTACGGGATTCCACATTTTCCAGTTAATAGAAAATTCTTACATTTAAATCTATCCCCCAAAATTTACAACAAGCCAAGTTAAAATTACGCTTTGTTTAATGGGCATAACCATTTAAAATACGGTATATGCATGAACAAGTTATTTTAAAGGCTTAAAACCATTTAACATTTATGAGAATTGAAAAACTGATTTTAGAAAATTTTAGAGGATATCGAATCAAAACTGAAATTGACTTTGGTTCTTTTAATGTTATTGTAGGTCGAAATGATATTGGTAAGTCTACAGTTTTGGAAGCAATAGATATTTTCATCAATGACAAATCTGCTATTAGTAAATACAGTAAAGAGGACATTAATTTGAAGGGCGGAAACGAGTGTAAAATAAGTATAGTGTTTTCTGATTTGCCGAAAAAGTTGATTGTTGATAGTACTGTCGAAACCAGCTTAGCAAACGAACTTTTGTTAAACGAAAACAAACTTTTAGAGATTCAAAAAACTTTCGGAGCTACAGGTGTAAAGAAAATTGACCTTATTGCTGTACACCCAAGCCATACTAAAGCTAAAGACTTATTGAGCTTAAAAATAGACGAATTAAAAAAAAGAGCTGACGATTTAGGAGTTCCAACTGAAAATTATAATGGTACGATTTCATCATCGATAAGAGAAGCAATAAGAAATCATTTAGGAAAAGATTTAAAAAATACATTGAGAGCAGTCACTGTATTTAAAAGCTCAGACAAGACTCAAAGCGTTGGTAAAGAAATATGGAATCAATTGGAGACTTATTTTCCCATCTACTCTTTATTTCAATCTGATAGAAAAAATGAAGAAAAAGATTCGGAGGTACAAAATCCAATGAAAACAGTCATAAAACATATCTTAAAAGATAGCACTCTTCAAACTCAATTAAAAACGATTAAAGATGCTGTTGAGAAAGCTTCATCAGAAGTTGCAAAACTAACCATAAAAAAGCTAAAGGAGATGAATACAGAGATTGCCGATTCACTTGATCCGATTTTTTCTGAACCTACATGGGATAGCGCATTCAAATTCAATCTCGTGAGTGATGAAAACATCCCTCTAGATAAGAGAGGAAGTGGAGTGAGAAGGCTAATTTTATTAAATTTTTTCAGAGCAGAAGCGGAAAAACAAAGAAAGGAAAGAAGTGTACCACAGATAATTTATGCACTTGAAGAACCGGAAACATCTCAACACCCTCAACATCAATTACTTTTGATAGAAGCATTCAAAACACTTGCAAAAAACTCCAACAACCAAGTAATTTTAACCACACATAGTCCAGGAATTGCAAAACAAATTGAACCAAATTGTTTGATTTTTTTAGAAAGACTCGAAAACGAAATTAAAGTTTCACGAGGAGAAGAGGACATTTTTAGAAAAGTTGCAGATGAATTAGGTGTACTTCCTTCAATTGAGTTGGAGGATGTCTCGAAAGTAAAATTAGCAATATGTGTTGAAGGTAAGAATGATATTGCCTTTTTGAAAAAAATTAGTCAAAGCATACCAGAACTCAATTCAATTTGTGATATTGAAAATGAAGAATCAATTATACTACTACCCTTAGGTGGGAGTTCATTGCAATTTTGGGTAAATCAAGATTACCTAGGAAAATTAAATCTGAATCAGATTCATATCTATGATAGCGATATAGGTTCAGAAGAACCAAATAAGTATCAAAAATACGTTGAGGCAATCAATGCTAAAGGCCATGGAAATGTTGCATTTACAACAAGTCATCGAGAAATGGAAAACTTATTTGCCCCTTCATTGATAACTGAAATTTATGGAGTTATAATTCCAGATGGGACGGATTGGACAATAACGGATGTTTCAGATATTATTGGTAAGCACAATTTGGAAAATTCTGAAAGCACTAGATCATGGAACGAATTGGAAAAAGAGGAGAGAAAGAAAAGAACAAGTAAGATTAAAAATCAACTAAACAATACTCATGCGGTTAAGATTACCAAAAAACATTTAGATGAAATCAACTGCTTCGAGGAAGTAAAATTATGGTTTGATTCGATGAGTGAATTGAAATAATCATAGAGGCCAACCGATATTAAGAAAAAACCTACCTAAAATCGGAATTATTGAAATTTGAGGCAAATCCCGAGTTATGAAGAATTCTTTTGTTTCCACTTTTAATATTAAATCCTGCATAACGGTTATTTTATGTTAAATTAGATTGAGTTACACCCAGATTACCGCGTAGTCATATTGCTTTAAATTATTAGTCAATGTTGGTCAAAGGTTTGCTAGATAATTTAAATTTTATTCAAAAATGAGGAAGATAAATTGTAATCATTCATAAAAAGCCCGCTGATTTTTAGGTTGATTTTTTTATGAAAAGTTAAAGGATAAACTACGAGAATACTGTTGACATCAATGTAAAATGACAGAAGAAAGAAGCATAGTAAAAAAAATATATTCTCAGCTCTACAAAAAAGATATTGACTTCACCCTTAACATCTTTTTATGCGGTGCTGATACTGGCAGAACAGATTCTTTTCGTCATTTACTCAATATTGAATTTCAAAAATATGCAAAGTTTAATGTTGTCTACCCTGAATTTATATTCGCTACCTTGTTAAATCAAAAAGAAAGTAACCTATTAGAGTTAGAAGACGAATTAGCAAACTATGTTGATTTAATCATAATTCCACTTGAAGGTCATGGAACTTTAGCAGAAATTGGTGCGTTTGCAGTTAACAAAAAGCTTTTACCTAAAATAATTGCTATAAATGATTCTCGTTATAAAAACACTAAGAGCTTTATAAACCTTGGGCCAATTGATTTGATCAAGAAAACTAGTACAAATAATCTATTCTATTATACTAAAGGCAAAGAAATTGATATTTTAGAAGACATTGTTGATTCAATATCGTCAAAAAGAATTCCCAAAAAGGATTCTTACGATTTAATGAACATTTTCAATCTATCGAGGTATCTTTTTTACCTAATAGCAATCTACCAACCTTTAACCAAAAGGGAGATGTTTGAAAGTTTAAATGAGCTTACCGAAGAAATAAAGAATGCGAAAATAAAATTAAAATATATTGATGCGTCAATACAGATATTAGTTCAAAAAAATAGAATAGAAAAGGATATTGATTCAAATTTTAAAGAAATATATTCTCTATCGGGAGGAGGACACAAATATGTATATGAAGAACTTTTACCTAAGCTAAAAATTGTAAATGAATTTTCCGATATAAGATTAAAGATTTTAAGTAACCAATTAAAGAAAAAAAAGAAGGATATGGATAAGGAATTAAAGCTTTTAGAATTAAAGTAGCCGTTAATAGTTTGATGTTTCGTCTTGCTGGTTTAAACTTACGTTTATACAATAAATTTAGTCGTCAAAAACGTCCGAGTTTTCGCCACCTAATTTTATTTAAGTAAAAGCTTCCTTATCCATTTATTAACCATGAAAGCCCTTGACAAATTAATATTGGAAGTAGGTTTAAGTAGAAACGTTATTGAAAACTATATAACTTTTGCAGACAAGCACTACAAAACTTATTATCTGCCTAAAAAATCTGGTGGAAAAAGAGCCATTAATTGTCCCGGGAAAAACTTAAAAATTATTCAGAGATGGATATTAAAAAACCACCTCAATAAACTTGAAGTAAATAAAAGAGCTAGTGGTTTTGTTGAGAAAAGAGGTATCAAAAGGAATGCAATGTTTCATCTTAACAAAAGATACTTACTGACCATTGACATCGAGAACTTCTTTCCTTCGATATCACAAAAACAAGTTTTTGAAACTCTAGAAGAACATATATCAGACAGGGATTTTGCAATAAAAATCGCTAAAGTATGTACATTCAAAAGAAGACTTCCACAAGGAGCACCAACTTCACCTGCGCTGTCCAATTTAGTTTTCAAAAAAATTGATGATGAAATAATGAAATATTGTAATTCCGAGCTTATTACTTACTCAAGGTATGCCGACGATTTGACTTTCTCTTCTGATAACAAGCATTCACTTCAGTTTGCCTACAAATTTGTGAATGAATTACTTTATAAGAATGGTTTTAACATCAACAAGAAAAAAACAAGATATTTATCTGGAAAAGGCAACATGTCAGTGACAGGAGTGAATATTAATAACGGAATTCCGAAAGTAAATAGTAAACTAAAAAGGCAAATTAGGGCTGAATTACATCATTATATTATTAAAAAAGAAAAAATTAATCTAAGAAGATTGGCTGGATATATTTCATTTATAAGCAGTATTGAAACTGATTACAAGGAGAAAATTATAAAATATATTGAAAATCTGAAATCTAAAGAATAGTATTCAATAGGTAGCTTTAATTAAAACCTTCTTCCCTTATACTTCTGTTAATTTTCATGGATTTTCATTATGGTGTTTACTATTAAAAATAAACGTCAAACCACTTAGCTTCCCATATCTAAGACCATTGTTTATAAGCTAAAAACAATTACAAATGGCAATTTCAAACAAAACAAGAAAAAATTTATGGGCTAGATCGGGAAACAGATGCTCGATTTGCAAAACCGAATTATTTTCATTGAAATCTGCAACAGACAAAATAAACATTGGAGAAGAATGCCACATAATTAGCTGTAAACCAAATGGGCCGCGACATCAACCAGATTTAAACGAATATGACAACTATGATAATTTAATCCTTCTGTGCCGAAACCATCACAAAGAAATTGACGAATTATATGAGACCTTTTCAGAAGAAGTTTTACGTTTCATTAAAACCAAACACGAAAACTGGGTCAATTCAACTCTGAAAAAAGCAGTTGAAGAAAACAAAAAAGATGAACCAAGGTTTTTAGCAAGAATTACTTCTGGGAAAGATTTATTAGAGATTCTTCATGAATCCTACGGATATAGAACGGATTATGAACAAGTAGAAACGGAGGAAGAAGCTAAATTCATTGGTGGAATTGTTCAAAGCTTTGTTGATTATGGAGATATTAGTGGAATGGTTGAGGCTTACGACAGGGTACAGATGGGATATCAACTGAACCAATTACTTAAAGAAATAGAAGACAAAGGATATTATTTGTTTGGAGAAAGGCGAGTTGAAGATGTGAAATTCAAAAAAGGAGAAACAGATAATTGGCCAATAGCAACTATAGTCATTAAAAAAAAGAATAGTCCAGAAATAATGAACTTTGATTTGAATGACTAAAAAGCAGTTGTTTTACAATTCTACCAACTAATATGATAATTATAGACTTCATTTGGGGTCCTCCTGTAGCACTAGAATTTCATACTAAAATCAATGGCGATAAAGAAGACAAGCAGCTCTATACAAGTGGTATAATATCTTAATCTTTTATGTTGTTTACATATTGATATTTGTATTTCAGGCAGCAACTATAATTAAAAACTGGAACAACTAAAATGACTAAACAATCAACAATAAAACAGATTGGAAAACCAGTCAAAATCAATTTTCGAAAGCCAAATACAATAGGTAGTACTGGATTTTTTTTAAAGTCCTTTAAATCAAAAAATTCTGATGCCGAGAATCTAAAACTAGATTCGAAATGCAACTTTGAAAAGTGGACTAGCGGAATTTTATTACGGGCGAATTATTCAAATAAACTTACTGCAATTCCAATTCCTGAAGAAGATATAATACAAATCACATTAAAACGTGGAAAAGAAAATATTAATCCATTTTTTCTATCTCCAATGTGGATTTTATTAAAACTCGGTGTATCTAAATTATACTCACGATATTTTAGAATAAGACTTCACGAATATTCAATTGACCCAATGGAAATGAAATTGGTGACTTCTGAATATGAAATGGATTTCATTGCCAATGGATATTTGTTCGAAGGTCAATTAAGTTTTTTTGAAAGTCTTGATTACGGAGAAAAAATAAAAACGGTATAACTCACCTTGAAAATGGTATAATACTTAAAAGATGATGCCTCCAAGTAGGTTGCACCCTATTCCATTTTTATTTTACGCTTTTCTTCCCGAACACTATAAAATTGGAATAGGATCCACGTGCAAAAGTTTAAGGGTAAGAATTTGGGACAAATCGCAAATTACTTTGGTAAATTTTAGCCTGAAATGTTAAAGTTTGGGGCCAAATTTTATTTTTTTCAGTCCGCGTGCAAATTGCGTGCAAATGAAAAAGGCTCCAGAGTCTTAATTTCTCTGAAGCCTTGCTGTCTCTGCTCCCCCTCTTGGGCTCGAACCAAGGACCCTCTGATTAACAGTCAGATGCTCTAACCAACTGAGCTAAGGAGGAATTTTTATCCTAAGCGGGTGCAAATATATGTGTTTCTTTAAAACACTACAAGCAAAAAATTCGCTTTTCTATTTAAAAAGCCATTTATACAAATCGTTGCCATTGGCAAACAGCAATAGCGCGATCAACAAAAAGAATCCGATCATCTGGGCATACTCTAAAAACTTGTCGCTGGGTTTGCGACCGGTAATCATCTCATAGAGCAAAAACATGACATGGCCACCATCCAAGGCAGGGATGGGCAAAATGTTCATAAAGGCCAAAATAATGGAAATCAATGCGGTTGTGGACCAAAATGCGGCCCAGTTCCATGTATCAGGAAACATGCCACCAATCGCAGCAAATCCCCCTACACCTTTATAAGCTCCGGTCTGCGGATTAAATATCTTTTTGAGTTGTTTTACATAACTGCTCAGGGTGGTTACTCCTTTGTCTATTCCTGCAGGAATAGCCTCCATAAAGGAATATTTTTGGGTTTTTATTTCAAAAAAACCATCCTCCTGAAGGTCTTGCATGGTATACCCACCTACTTCCAACCCCAATTTACCCTCATCATTCACTTTAGCCGTCAAATTAGCTCGGGAGCCATCTTCTCGTTGTACCACCACTTCAATATCTTTCCCTTTATTTTCTTCCAAAAAGGCAATCACTTGATCTCTATAAATAGCCTCAGTACCATTTATGGTGATAAACTCATCCTTAGGCTGAAATCCAGCTTCCTTGTTGTGGGATTTTTTGGGAATTTTGTTCACTACAAAGGGCACCCTAAAGCTTAAAAAGCGAATTCTATCTTCATCTTCCAACAAGGTGGCAATAAAATCGATTGGGATTTCCTTTTCAATTTGTTGGCCATCACGTTCAATAGTGATGCTGTTTCCATTGATCAATTCCACAAAAACATTGTCAAAAGCTTCAATCTCATTGCCATCCACAGCTATGATCTTGTCCCCGGTTTGTATTCCCAGTTCATCCCCGATTTCCTTTTCGGTCACCCAAATACCATCACGCAAACTGTCCATGGGAATATATTGATCGCCATAGGCATAGGCCATCCCAATATAAATAATCACGGCTAGGACAAAGTTTACGGTTACCCCGCCCAACATAATGATCAGGCGTTGCCAAGCCGGTTTGCTTCGAAACTCCCAAGGCTTGGGCTCTTCCTTCATCTGCTCGGTGTCCATACTCTCATCGATCATCCCGGAAATCTTTACGTATCCTCCCAAAGGCAGCCACCCTATTCCATAGACAGTTTCCCCTATTTTCTTTTTAAAAAGGGAAAATTTCACATCAAAGAACAGATAGAATTTCTCAACCCGTGTCTTAAAGATCTTTGCTGGAATAAAATGTCCTAACTCGTGCAGTACAATAAGCAAGGAAAGGCTTAAAAAGAATTGTATGGTCTGTATTAATATGGGACTCATTAGCAGTCATTTGTTAAAACGCACAAAAGTAAACTTTTACAAAGTCATAAAAAAACCACAAAACCTAGGGTTCTGTGTTTTAAGAAAGTTTTGGCAACAAAACTTGACTTTTCGCTTGATGAATCTTCCCGGCGACCGTAATTTTGTGATGTGAAAACTTTTTTTGCCAAATACAAGCTTTTTGGAATCGTCTTACTGTGCCTTTCAGCCGTAATCATCTATTTGTTCTACAATGCCCTGCAACCCAAAAAGATGCTTCCAATATACCAACCTTCCATGGTGGATCCCACTTTAGTGGATAGTACCTTGCACTACAAAAAGAAATATCACCGTATTGCAGATTTTACATTCACCAACCAAAACGGACAGACCATAACCCAAGACGACTATAAGGACAAAATTTACGTGGCCGATTTCTTCTTTACCACCTGCCCTACCATTTGCCCCATTATGACCAAAAATATGGCAGGGATACAGGAAGCCATTATTGATGATCCTGATGTGCTTTTGCTCTCACACTCCGTTACACCCGTAATCGATTCTGTACCTCAATTAAAAAAATATGCACTGGAAAAAGGGGTGATTGACAGCAAATGGAACTTGGTAACGGGCGATAAAAAGCAGATTTATGAAATGGCCCGAAAATCGTATCTGGCCGTAAAAACCGACGGGGATGGTGGGCCCTACGATATGATCCATACTGAAAATTTTATTTTGGTGGATAAAGAACGAAGAATCAGGGGTTTTTATGACGGGACCAATCCGGAAGAAATCGACAAATTGCTCCAGGACCTGAAAATCCTTAAGGACAGTTATATGGAATAGACCAAACCTTTCTTTCCATTTTAGGATTCAGTTTTGTCTTTTTTACTTATTTTTGCCCTTAATTAAAATCAATCTAAATAAGATTAGTGGCAACGGTAGCAGATTTGGCATATGGGCAAAAGGGCATTATAAAGGATTTTTCGGAACATATTCTTCCCATAAAGCTTTTGGAACTGGGCTGCCTGCCCGGCAATCCTGTTGAACTGGTCCAAGTCGCCCCATTGAAAGACCCTATTTACATCAATTTAAGCGGAAGCCACATTGCTATTAGACGATCATTGGCTGAGCTAATTGAGCTAGATATTGTTGAAGATACCACGGGCTTATGAGTAAGAATATCAATGTTGCCCTAATCGGGAATCCCAATACCGGAAAAACATCAGTTTTCAACCAACTTACCGGCCTTAAACAAAAGGTGGGCAATTACCCTGGTATAACGGTTGAAAAAAAGGAAGGTATCTGCAAATTGCCCAGAGGGGTAAAGGCCCATATTTTGGATCTTCCCGGCACCTACAGTCTCAACACCACCTCTTTGGATGAAAGTGTGGTTGTGGAATTGCTCCTCAATAAAAACGACAAAGATTATCCTGATGTGGCCGTGGTCATCAGTGATGTAGAGAACTTAAAAAGGAACCTCCTTCTTTTCACACAGATTAAAGACCTGGGAATTCCCACCATTTTGGTCATCAATATGTCAGACCGAATGTCCCGCAAGGGCATCTCCATAGATGTTGAGGCCATGGAGAAAAAACTGGACACCAAAATTGCGTTGGTGAGTACTCGAAAAGAGTTGGGCATAAATCGTATCAAAGAACTTATTGCCGATTATAAAAATCTGTCCACGGCGCCCAATGTTAATACTTCAAGAATAGCTCCCGAGTATTTTGATCGTTTACAAAAAGCCTTTCCAAACGAAGATCTCTATAAACTATGGTTGGTCATCACCCAAGATGTCAACTTTATGCCCATTGAGAAAAAACAGATTCAGGATGCCACTGACTTTTCCACCAAATCCAAGGAAGAGCTAAAAAAATTACAGCATAAGGAAACGGTATTGCGGTATCAGTTCATCAACAATACCCTGAAGGAAACCTACAAGGTGGATATGTTGGCCGCCAAGGGACTACGTGCTTCCATAGATAAGGTGCTCACCCATAAGATATTTGGCTATGCCATTTTCTTTGCCATCCTGCTGCTCATATTTCAAACTATTTTTGAGTGGAGTTCCTACCCCATGGACTTCATAGATGCACAATTTGCCTTGGCTGCGGAATGGATTAAAAATACATTACCCCCTGGGGTTTTTACCGATCTCTTAGCCGAAGGAATTATCGCCGGTATTGGTGGGATTGTGATTTTTATCCCCCAAATCGCCTTTTTGTTTCTTTTCATTTCCCTTTTGGAAGAATCCGGATATATGAGCCGGGTTGTTTTTTTAATGGATAAGCTAATGCGTCCCTTTGGATTGAGCGGGAAAAGTGTGGTTCCTCTCATATCGGGAAATGCATGCGCTATCCCCGCCATTATGGCCACCCGTACCATAGAAAATTGGAAGGAACGGTTGATCACCATTCTGGTAACCCCATTTACCACTTGTTCAGCACGATTACCGGTATACCTCATATTGATTGCCCTTGTCATTCCCGAAGGAAGCATTTTGGGCATGAGCTATCAGGCTCTCACATTGATGCTCTTGTATCTTATCGGGTTTGGTATGGCCCTGTTCTCTGCCATGGTTCTCAATAAGATTTTGAAAATCAAAAGTCGCTCCCTTTTCATGGTAGAGATGCCCACCTACCGAATGCCCCTGATCAAGAATGTGGCCTACACGGTATTGGAAAAGACCAAAAGCTTTGTGTTTGGCGCTGGAAAAATTATTTTGGCTATTTCCATTATCCTTTGGTTTTTGGGCTCCAATGGGTATTCTGATGACTTCAGGAATGCAGAGACC
The DNA here is from genome assembly GCF_017313225.1 of Allomuricauda sp. CAU 1633. Classification (GTDB taxonomy): domain Bacteria; phylum Bacteroidota; class Bacteroidia; order Flavobacteriales; family Flavobacteriaceae; genus Flagellimonas. The sequence goes on from NZ_JAFLNE010000001.1 coordinate 114,186, forward strand.
ATCGTCACTCAGAGAATTGAAAAAGAGGGACTGAGCACATATAGTAAAAATTACATCCAAAATAATGTGGAAGCCTCTCGGGAAATGGCACTGTCGGAAGGCTTGTCTACCCAAGTTTTACAAGATTCCATCCATACCTTGACTGAAGATTTAAGAGAAAGAGCCAAAGCCCAGGAAATTGCCAGTTATAAGCTGGAGCATTCGTATATTGGACAAGCTGGAAAGGCTTTTGAGCCTCTGGTCCAACCTCTAGGCTACGATTGGAAAATTGGCATTGCGGTCTTGACCTCTTTTGCGGCCCGGGAAGTATTTGTAGGCACCTTGGCCACCATCTACAGTGTGGGCAGTGATGAGGAAGAGACCATTAAAAATAGAATGGCAGCGGAACTGGATGCATCGGGCAAACCTTTGTTTAATCTTGCCTCAGGGATTTCATTAATGCTTTTCTATGCCTTTGCCATGCAGTGCATGAGCACCTTGGCCATCGTAAAACGGGAAACCAATACTTGGAAATGGCCCCTCTTACAACTGACGTTTATGAGTGTTTTTGCGTATCTTGTAGCTTTAGCTGCTTACCAAATCCTTAGTTAATGGAAACTCTTCAACATATATTGGTCTATGTTACTTTGGCAGTGGCCGTAGGTTATTTGGTCTGGAAGTTTCTCTTGCCCAAGTCTCTGGTTCCCGGAAAAAAGAAAGCTTCCAAGTCCTGCGGACAGGACAATTGTGGTTGCAGCTGATTAATCTACCATATTTTCATCCTTAATATCTTAAAAATTAATAGCTTGTGGAATAATTTATTTCCATGGGACGTTTCTTTTTAATTGGATATCTGATATTTTCCACAACCTTGTCAAGTTGCTCAGGAACCAAAAACACATATTTTTATTCTGATATTTCCAAAGAGTTAGAGGAACGAAACAAGGGAAATATTTCGCTTCTTCAACGTATTCAACAATTGCCTGGGGTTATGCTAAGAAATGGTGTTCCCCATTTTATTAAGTCCTTTAACCAAGTTTCGGGAGGCACACCATCAGAACCATTATACATTCTCAATGGTTATGTGGTTGGAAATTCATTCAATTCCCTTAACCAACTTGTGGAAAGTTTCAACGTGAAAAAAATTGAGGCCATAACTGGTCCAGGAGCTGCTGAGTATGGTGTTCGTGGTGGCAGTGGGGTCATAAAAATAACAACCTACCAATAACCGAAAATGCTCCCCACACTAACTTTCCAAAAAAAATCCCCCCTTGATGTAACCTTTTTCAATTTCCTGACTATATAAAACAGAAGCCAACTAAAAACATCCATTGGAAACGCTTTCAGATGAAATACTGATGCAAAAAGTTGCTGAGGGCAATTTGGATTTGCTCAAGGTACTTTTTGACCGACATCACAAACATGTATACCATTTTTTGTACAAGATGTCCGGCGATAGCATGTTGAGCGAAGATCTAACACAGGATGTGTTTTATAAGTTGATCAAGTATAGGAGTTCCTACAAGAATGGATCTTTTGTTTCATGGCTGTTCACCATAGCCCGGAACAATTTAAAGAGTCATTTCACCAGAAACCAAAGGCATCATGAAGATCTTGGAGTACTTGAATATACATCGGTGGAGAATGAAAGTGAAGGGGCAGAAGACCACTCCCAACTGCAGCATGCACTCAACCAACTGGATGTGGAAGATCGGGAACTGATTATCCTCAATCGGTTTGAGGACATACGATACGAGGAATTGGCAGAGATTCTCGGAAGTACGCCAGGTGCTGTAAAGACCAAAGTGTGCAGGGTATTAAAAAAATTAAAGAAAATCTATCTAGAAAATATATAACCATGGAAAAGAACCATGTTTTAGAACTGATTCCTGAGTATTTGGACGGAGTTCTCCCGGTAGAGATCCAAAAACAAGTGGAAGAACACTTGCTAAAATGTCCAAAGTGCCAAAAGGAAATGGAAGAAATGAAGCTATTGTTCAACGCTTTGGATACCGAAGTCGTTGCAGTGCCTTCGGATAGGCTCAAGGCCAAATTTGAAGAAGCCTTGGAGGCGGAAAAAGAAAACATGGGCCAAGTGGTCTCGCTTACATCAAGGAAAAGGTCCAATTGGGCCAGCAATCTGCTTAAGGTAGCCGCCAGTATTGCTCTTTTGGTGGCCGCTTTTCAGATGGGAAGTCTTTTCCAGCAGCAAAAAGTAGATGAGAACATATCAGTTTTAAAGGATGAAACGCTTCAAATGAAGCAAACTGCCATGCTTTCGCTCATGGAAAATCAATCTGCCAGCAAGAGGATTCAAGGGGTCAATTACATTGATGAATTTGAACATCCTGATGAGGCGATCATTAAGGCCTTGGCCAACCGCCTTTTGAATGATGAAAACGACAATGTTCGGTTGACCGCTTTTGAGGCCCTCTCAAAGTTTACATCATCAGAAACTGTGAAAAATGTATTCATTGATGCCCTAGGGCAGGAAAAAAATCCAAGCATTCAAATAGGGATTATTGAAGAATTGGTGAAAATCCAAGAAAAGAAAGCTATTGATCCCATGAAAAAATTGTTGGATGAGGAAGAAACACAACCCTTTGTAAAGGAACAGATCAAAACAGGATTACCAAAAATTATATAAACATCAAAAAGCGAAAATCATGAGAAAGTTTACAATTCTAACCTTAGCACTTGCCTTCGTGGCAACGCTTAAAGCACAGAACGACTATTCCAAATCTTTAAATGGCATTGAATGGGTCAAAATAGAATCAAAGGCAAATATAAACCTCCGTACCTATGATGCCAACGAACTGCTCATTAAAGGGAATCGAAGGGTGGAAACTTCAGAAAAAGCCAAAGGTCTGCGTTTGGTAGGCGAAGGAGGTAATGACAATACCGATGTGGGATTTTATGTTGTTCAAGATGGCAACACCCTGATCGTAAAAAACCTGAGGAAGTCAGAAGGAGCCGAAATCTATCTGCCAAAAACCCAAAATGTATCCGTAAAGAGCACTTGGAGTGGAGATATTGAGATTGATGGCTTTACGGGAGAGATTGAAGCAGATGCCCAACTCAACGGCAGCATTGAAATTATGGATGTAAATGGTCCGGTGACCGCAAATACCTTGAACGGGGATATTACCGTTGAATTTGGCACCGTAAAACAGGACTCTCCCATTTCCATTTATTCTACAAATGGGGCCGTGGATGTCACCCTCCCCGGAAACACCCCGGCAGACCTATCCTTGAGTTCAACCAATGGGGATATTTATACCAATTTTGAACTAAAACGTGAGGAAAAGAATGGCCTAAAATCGGTATCTGGACGAAAAGTGAATGCCGCTATCAACAATGGAGGGGTAAATATTTCCTTGAAGTCAACCAATGGAAACATCTATCTAAGAAAACAATAATTCATCAACATAAAAACGAACAATCATGAAAAATTTTGCACTCCTTCTAGCCATTGGGCTTATGGGCCTATCACTGAATGCCCAGAAAATAATCGAAAAGAACATTAAATATACCAATCAGTTTATTGAATTGGATGTCAGATTCGCTTCCGATATTGAAGTAAAGACCTGGGACAAGCCAACAGTTTATTTTAAGGCCGATATTGTCACTGAAGATGGAAAATATTTGGACCTCTATAAATTGGATATTGCTGAAAGCAGTAGTTCCATTACCATTACCCCAGACCCAGAGGAACTCTTTGAAGCATTTTATGACGAATGGAATAAAAATCGGCCAGAAGGAGAAAAAAGATATTACCACACTAAAGATACCTATCGGTTTAATTATGTGCTTTATGTGCCAAAGAACGCCACTTTTAAGGTGAGCAGCATTAACGGAGACCTTGCCGCAGAAATTATAGAAGGTGATTTTACGGCTAACCTTATCAATGGCAATATAGAAATCAAAAAGTACAATGGCGACATGGATTTAAAGACCATAAATGGTGAGATTGACTTGGTCATGAAAAATTCACGATTGGTAGCTGAGACCATTCATGGCAACATTTATGCTGATGAAAATCTAAAACTGGAGGTAACTGACAGACACGTGGGTCAAAAAGTAGAAGGAAGGTTTGATGCTGCCACCCATCGTCTTCGGTTGAACACTATAAACGGAAATATGTACTTAAGACTTTAGGAAGATGAAAAGTCTTTTTGTGCCCTTCATTATGGTATTCCTTTTGCTATTTTCATGTCAGAATCCACAAAAGAAAATTCAGGGTGAAAACACGAGCTCGAAAGACTCCATTCAATTGGTCCAAATGATTTTGGATCGGGAAAAAGCCATGGTTCAAAAAGATATGGGTTTAGCCATGGCCCGATTTACAGAGGACGCTACTTGGATCAACTCGCAAGGTTATTATTTTGAGGGAAAGCACGAACTTCAAAAATTCCATAATATGATGATGCATAATGATTCCATGGATTATTACTATGAAGTTGGAAAACCCAAAATAAGGGTATTAAGTAGTCAGTCTGCCTTGGCCTATTATTCATGGAAAATGTTCTGGTACAAAAAGGAAATTCCCACTGACACAACCTATAAGGAAATTGGATTTATGACCTTGACCGCTCAGAAGAATGGAGGTATTTGGAAATGGACCGCAGTGACCAATCAGCATACACCATGGTTCTATCCAGAAATTAATCCTGTTGTTGCGGAGTAAACCCTATACTAAGGCCGAAATAAACTTGTAGAGCAGTAAAGCCCATCCCACGACCAAAAGCAGTCCGCCAATTGGAGTAATAGGGCCTAAAAAGCGATGCTTTTCTCCTTTAGCTGCACTTAAACAGAGTGCATAAATGCTGAAAGAGAACAAAAGCGTTCCAAAAATAAAGCAATGGACCATGGCCGAATCCAAGGGTTGATCAAAACCAAGGTTGAAGCCCAACACCAACAAGACAATAGCATGGTACATTTGATATTTGACCCCTGTTTCAAAACTATGGAGCAATTCAGGGGACAATTTCTTTTTAAGAGCATGCGCACCAAAAGCGCCAAAAATTACAGCCAATAGACCATATACGGCACCCATAAATTGGGTCAAAAAAATAGTTTCCATAGTTATATGTTTATGTCAAAGGTCAATGTTGATCTCATAATCCGAGGTCACCTGAAAAGCACATTCTTTGTATTTGGGTGGGCCAAACATCTTCATTTTGGCTTTGGAAAATGCTACTTTTTCCTTTGGAATGCCCAACCAATTGGTGTCCAGTTCACCGTTTCCGTTCTCATCATGAAACACCGCCAAAGCATATTCTCCAATAGGTACATCGGTTATTTGTAGGATAACAATTCCGTTATGTGCCGGGGCGCTTCCTGCTTTCAAAACCCGGTCAAAAGACAAAAAGGTCTCATCCGAATCATACAAAGCCACTTTAATATGACCTTTGGAAGAGTCCACATTTTTAACGTGTACCGAAATGGTGTTTTGTGAAAAAAGGGATAAGGGGAGCCACAAAATCCCAAGAAAAATCATTTTCATAGCCTGCTACTATTTGGTAAAGATTTCAATTAGACGTTTTGAGGCTGTCCATTCTGGCTTGCAAAATAGTATATATTTCTTGGGTCTCCAGACTATCCTGCATATTAAAATATAGCTGCAACGTATCGTGGTGGACCAATTTGATCTTTTCCTGTCTCAAATCGTCCACAAAAACATAGACTTTGGTATGGTGAATGGAATCTTTGAACACCCCTTTCTCCTTGGCCATCCATGAAAATCCGGAAGATCGCTCCATTTCCGGCAGTTTCTCCACAAATAGGATGCTGTCCATATCTGCAATGGGAATGTTCTGCCGATAAATCCCAGAGAAAACTTGGAATTCCCCCTCTTCAATTTTGTGCCAGTTTTTGTAGTGGGCCACAAAAGCAAGCAAGCAGACAATCAGTGTTAGAACTATGAGAATGTTCCACAACCAATGTCTTTTTTTCTTATTCATTTTCTTTATCTGTTCTAAACTTATCGAACCAAGCAATGGTATGGGCCACTTTGGTCATTAAATTGCTGGGTTTGTTGGCGATTCCATGGCCTGCTCCGGGAATTTCAACCAAAACGGTCTCAATTTTCCGAAGCTTTAAGGCATGATACAACTGTTTGGCCTCACTGGGAGGTGTACGCAAGTCATTCATGCCCACCATCACCATGGTAGGGGTCTGTACATTACCAACGAGGGAAATGGGTGAAAATTTCCAATAGCCCTCAAAATTTTCCCAAGGTTGGCCAGGATATCTATGATCGAAGTAGTAAAAATAATTATCCGCCGTTAGGGTCTTGCTGATCCAGTTCATGACGGGTTTGGCAACAACCGCAGCTTCAAAACGGTTGTTCTTGCCAATGATCCAAGCGGACATAATCCCGCCAGCACTACCTCCGGTAACAAAAAGCTGGTCTTCATGGGCAATGCCTTTTTGTATGCAGAAATCGACTCCATCCATTACATCATTGTAATCCTCTCCAGGGTAATTATTGTACAGTAAGTTGGCAAACTCCTCACCATAACTGGTACTTCCTCTCGGATTGGGGTAAAAGACAATATATCCAGCCGATGCATAAAGCTGCATTTCAATGGAAAACCGATCTCCATAATTGGCAATGGGGCCACCATGGTTCTCCACCATAAAGGGATACTTTTTATTCGCATCATAATTTGGAGGATAAACAACCCATCCTTGAATGTCACGTCCGTCCACAGAAGATTTGTACCAAATCTCTTCCACTTTGCCCAAATCCCGGTAATTGAGCAGTGCATTGTTCAAACTGGTGATTCTGTTTGGATTTTTAGCTTTTGATTTTAGGATGGCTAAATCCGCCGGATATTCAGGTCGCGTTTGAGTATAGGCAATGGTACCATCGCTTGAAACACTGTATGAACCTCCAGAATACGGTCTGCCCAAAGTGGTGCCTCCCACATTATCCACAAGCTTAGTGATTTTACCATCAAGGGAAACCAATCCTACTTTCCCATTCCCTTTATCATCATAATAGACATAAATTCCATCGCCTTTGGCATTCCATTGGATATCGGAAACGGAACGGTCCAAATTGCCTGAAATAACACGTTGGTTACTTCCATCACTATTCATGATGTGCAACTTTCGGGTTTGAAATGCCTGTACTTTATCTTCAAAACTTACATAAGCAATATGTTTTCCATTTGGTGAAACCTGTGGTTCCTGATTGGGACCATTGCGATCCGTCAAGGCCTCAATATTTCCTGTTTCCAATTCCACCGAATAGATTTCGCTATTTCGGAAGCGATATTCCCAATCCTCCACCCTATTGGCAGAAAAATAAATCTTTGACCCATCCTTGGCCCAAGACAGGGTCCCTCGGTGATGCCAGTCACCCGATGTAATTTGGCGAGGTGCCCCTCCATTGGCAGGAACCACAAAAATGTGATTGAAACCCGGAGCGATATACCCCCTGCCATCTGCTTCGTGGTATAAACGGTCCGTAATTCTAGGGGCTTCTTCCCATTTTGCGCCTTTGGGCTTAGCTGGAATTTTGGCAATTACGGGTGGAGCTTGTGGCACATTCATGGAAAATGCCAGTTGCTTTCCGTCCGGTGACCAAGTCAACGAACTGGGACTGAACGGAAGTTGCGTCAGTTTCGCCACCTTGCCCGTGGCCACCCAGTACATATAAATTTCAGAACCTTCGTCCGTGCTACTCGTAAATGCAATCCGATCACCGTTTGGAGACCATCGAGGGTTACTTTCATTAACTTCTCTTGAAGTGAGCTTTTGGTTTTGACTACCATCAACGTTAATCAACCAAAGGTTGCCTGCGGAACCATCCTTCATAATATCAAAACCCATTCTTTGGTAAACTATCCAGTCACCACCGGGAGAAATTTGAGGGTCTGAAACATATTGAAGGTCAAAAATATCAAGATAGGAAAAGTCCTTTTTCTGTGCTGAAGAAAGTTGGACTGCTGCTCCGAGAAAAAGGAAAAGAAATAGTTTACGCATTGTGTTAGTTTTTGAAGTTTTTAAAAGTAATGCAATTCCATTTAGGATTCAAGACGATACTTTCCTATTATCTTTGAAAATCAATTTTAGAATTATGGACTTTACCAACAAAACCGTTTTGATTACTGGGGCCTCGCGCGGCATTGGAAAGGCAACCGCCCTAGCTTTTGCTAAAAAAGGGGCCAAAGTAGGCCTTAATTACAGAAGCAATGATGAAGCGGCCAAACTCACTTTAAAAGAATTGCCCGGGGAAGGACATCAACTTTTTAAAAGGGACATTTCCCAAAAAGAAGAGACCCAAGCCTTGATCAATGACTTTGTGAAAGCGTACGGACATTTGGACGTGCTGGTGAACAATGCAGGCATTTCCATTTTTCATGAAATTGATTCAGTGGATTTTGAGCATTGGACCCATGCTTGGGAAAAGACGTTTGAAACCAATCTTTTTGCTGCGGCCAATCTTTGTTATTGGGCAGCCCAAGCAATGATGAAAACCGGTGGAGGACATATTGTGAATGTTTCCTCGAGAGGTGCTTTCCGAGGAGAACCCACAAAACCGGCTTATGGGGCCAGCAAAGCTGCCTTGAATTCCATGAGTCAGTCTTTAGCCAAAAAACTGGCGCCGCACAACATTTATGTTGGGGTTGTGGCACCCGGATTCACAGAAACTGAAATGGCAGCAAAGACCCTCACCCCTGAAGAACGTGAAAACCTGCTTCGTGAATCTCCTTTTAAACGGATGGCCCAACCCGAAGAGGTGGCACACGCTATTTTATTTTTAGCATCGGATGGAGCGGTCTACTCTTCTGGGACCATAATCGATGTGAACGGTGCCTCATATTTAAGAAGTTAATCTATGAAAGTAGCCACGGTTGCACAGTTAAAAAAAGAACTCCAATTCAAGTCGCAGGAAGAAGTGATGCAGCTCTGTCTACGCTTGGCGCGATTCAAAAAAGAAAACAAGGAACTCCTCACGTATTTGCTTTTTGAATCGGATAGCGAGGAAGGCTACATTGAAACCGTAAAAGAAGAGATGGATGAAATGTTCGCGGAAATCAACATCAATAGCTATTTCTACATTAAAAAGAGTGTTCGGAAAATCCTTCGCACCATAAAAAAATATATTCGTTATTCGGGTAATAAGGTCACCGAAGTGGAACTGTTACTCTACTTCTGTGAAAAATTGAAGTCGTTCCACCCATCCATACAACGAAATACCACGCTCAAAAATCTATACCACCGGCAGCTGGATTTTATTGAAAAGAAAATACCTGCGCTGCATGAAGACCTTCAGCATGATTTTAATCTTATCTTAGAAGAACTATAATAGATACTAATCAGCTTTAACTATTGTTCAACGTTGAATCGATTCAAAAAGATTCAGTAAATTGGGGTTCGACTAACGACTCAATTTTACATGATGAAATTTCAACCAACCTCAATGAGGATTCAGGTATTATTCACCTGTGTTCTCTCAATCTTATTTCTCCAAATACAAAATGCCCAAAATACCGTAGCTGTCGATACCAGCTTTTACAGTGGTTTTGAATGGCGAAACATCGGGCCCAATCGAGGGGGGCGATCTTTAGGTTGTGCCGGAAGCCCTTCCAGACCCAACGAATATTATTTTGGGGCCACAGGAGGTGGACTTTGGAAAACTATTGATGGCGGAAACACATGGAAGTGCGTGACCGATGGTCAGATCACAAGTTCCTCAGTAGGTGCCGTGGCCGTAGCCGAAACCAATCCCGATGTGGTCTACATTGGCATGGGTGAGACCCAATTACGGGGAAGTATCACCCAAGGCGATGGAGTTTACAAAACCACCGATGGTGGAAAAACCTGGACTCATTTAGGACTTGAAGAAACTCAGGCCATTTCAAGGGTTCGTGTGGACCCAACCAATGAAAATATCGTATACGTGGCCGCCCTTGGGCATCCGTATGGAGACAACCCGGAACGCGGGGTTTTCAAAAGTACTGATGGTGGAAAAACATGGAAAAAAGTATTGTACGTCAGTCCTAAAGCAGGTGCCGCCGATTTAATCATTGACCGAAATAATCCCAATGTGTTGTATGCCAGCACGTGGCAGGTATACCGAAAAGCATGGAAAATGTGGGGTGGCGGACCGGAATGCAAATTATGGAAATCCACTGATGGCGGTGAAACTTGGACCGACCTTACCCAAAATCCCGGGATGCCAAAAGGGCCTATCGGAAAAATAGGCGTAACCGTATCCCCGGTGGATTCCAACAGGGTTTGGGCCGTAGTGGAAGCCAATGAAGGCGGCGTTTTCCGTTCAGATGATGCTGGAAAAACATGGGAACTCACCAACAACGAGCGTAAACTGAGACAACGGGCCTTTTACTATTCCCGTATTTATGCCGACCCAAAGGATAAGGATATCGTTTATGGACTGAATGTGGATTTCTATAAATCAACCGATGGCGGCAAAACCTTTGATATTGAAATTGAAGTGCCCCATGGCGACAACCACGATTTGTGGATTGACCCAAACAACCCAGACAGAATGGTCAGCTCCAACGATGGGGGTGGAACAGTGAGCATCAATGGAGGAAAAACCTGGACCGAGGAAGACTATCCTACCTCGCAGTTTTATCATGTAATGGCCACAAGCGATGTTCCCTATCATGTGGTGGGTGCACAGCAAGATAATTCCACTTTGGCCATGCCCAGCGAAGGTTGGGATTTTATGCAGGCCAGAGGCCCCAACCACGGTTGGTATTATGCTGTTGGCGGTGGTGAAAGTGGATGGATTACCCAAAGCCCCACCAATCCAGACATCTTCTATGCAGGAAGCCAAGGGGCCTTGCTTACACGATATGACCGGAGCAATGGACAAATCAGGGATATTCAAGTGTACCCGAGATTCTTTTCTGGGGAGCCCGCCAGTGCCCTACCAGAACGTTGGCAATGGACCTTTCCTATCATGTTCGCTCCAAAGGACCCCAGTGTAATGTACACCTGTTCGCAACACGTTTGGAAAACCACCAATGATGGACAGACGTGGGAGAAAATCAGTCCGGACCTTACCTATGCCGACCCCGAAACTTTAGGAAAAACAGGAGGTGTCATCACCAACGACATGAATGGTCCTGAAATCTACGCCACGGTATTTGCTTTGGCTCCATCCAACCACGATATCAATACCATTTGGGCAGGATCGGATGATGGCAAAATCCATATCACCCGTGATGGCGGAAAAAACTGGACGGATATAACCCCAACGGACCTCCCAAAATATTCAAGGGTGAGCATTATTGAGGAATCGGTTCACAACCCGGGCACTTTGTACGTGGCCACCAACCGATATCAGGTGGACGACCGCGAGCCTTATGTTTTTAAAACCCACGATTACGGAAAAACATGGACCAAAATCATCAATGGAATAGCCCCGGGGCATTTTGCCCGTGCCATTCGCGAAGATCATGAGCGGGAAGGATTGTTGTTTCTGGCCACTGAACATGGGGTCTATTTTTCCATCAACGATGGAAACAACTGGCAATCCCTTCAATTGAACTTGCCCGATACACCCATTCGGGATTTGGTCATCAAGGACAATGATGTGGTTTTGGGCTCACACGGCAGAGGGTTCTGGATTTTGGACGACATTCAGCCATTACGTGAATACTCAGAAGATTTAAAAAATCAAAAAAACGTTCTTTTTAAGCCTACGGATGCCATAAGAGGTATTTATAACGCCAACTTCCAATACTATTTGGAGGAACAAGTGGACACGGTTACGTTTTCAATTTTTGATGCCAACAATAATTTGATTGAGTCCTTTGGCGGCAACAAGCCTAAATATGAAGAAAAGGGTGAAGCCTCGTGGTGGGGTGGAGGTGCCAGTACCAAACCTACTACCGCCAAGGGCATCAATACGTTTACTTGGAACTTAAGATATCCTGGTCCAACCACTTTTGATGGTATCATCATATGGGGGGCTTCGGCCGAAATTGGTCCAAAAGCCCCACTTGGTACCTATACCGTGCAAATGAAAGTGGGTCCCGAAGTCATCAAGAGTTATCCGTTTAAAATTGAAATGGACCCGAACTTGAAGGGAATCACTGCAGAAGACCTTCAAAAGCAGTTTGAACTGGCTTCCAAAATCACCGAGAAAGCTACCATGACCAACGAAGCCGTCATCAAAATAAGAAGTATCCGTAAACAAATGGATAGTTTAGGCAAAGGTGTGTCCAGCAGAAAATTTACAAAGGTAGCCGATGGATTTATGGAAACATTGACCGAAATCGAGGAAGACTTCTATCAAACCAAAAACCAATCGGGACAAGACCCCTTGAACTTCCCCATAAAACTGAACAATAGGTTCAACGCTTTGCAACGAAGCATTGAAAACGGCGATGCAAAACCCACGGATGCGGCTTATGAGGTCTATGATGAGCTTACCGCCGAATTAGCTGGCCACATGACCAAACTAAACAACACTTTGGAAAAAGAGCTTCCAAAAATTAATCAAATTTTAAAAGACAACGGAATTTCAATCATTGAGGCCCATTAGGGCCTTGATGGTTTTTAAAGAATCAGACTGATTCTAAATTAGTTAACTTCCATTCATGTACATGGCATAATTTGTAATTTTATGCCTCCAATGCTACGATTGTTTTCCATATCGCTATCCATGCTCATCTTTTTGCAGAGCATCAACATCCATTTCAAAGATTTGGTAGAGTTGGGTGCACTTGTGGAACACTATCAATTTCACCAAGAAACGTACAGTGATAATTTTCTGTCTTTTGTATCCAAGCATTACGGAGAAGAAAAAACGGAGCATAGTCAGAAACATCAGGAAGAACAAGAGGAACACGAAGGTTTGCCCTTTCAGCACCAATCCCATTGTTCCCATCTTGTTGTTTTTATGGTAAGTCCTAAACCTATTTTGGAAACTCGTACCGAAATACCCGCTTCAAAATCGGGTAATTTCCATTATGACATGTCCTATTCCCAAATATGGGAAGATGGTCTGTTCCAGCCGCCCAAACAAGCATAGTTCATAGTCTTTCAGCTTTGCTGAATCCTTCTTTACCAAGCCTTATTCTTATTAATAATGCTATTATTCTCTATGAATCATGTTTTCAAAAGTTATCAATTTTAGTATACGGAACAAGTTCATTGTTCTTCTCTTCACAGCGGCTATAGCCTTGGTTGGGTTATATTCCCTATCACAAATACCCATCGGTGCTGTCCCCGATATCACCAACAACCAAGTACAGGTATTGACCACATCGAACAGCCTGTCCACCCAGGACATGGAAAAGTTTGTCACCTATCCTGTGGAATTGGAGATGGCAAATCTTCCAGGTGTAAAGGAAATCCGTTCGGTGTCCAAGTTTGGACTATCGGTGGTCACCATTGTCTTTGAAGATGATATGGGTACCTATTTGCCCCGACAACTTATTGCCGAAAAAATAAAATCGGCTTCCAGCCGAATACCAGAAGGCTTCGGAAGCCCGGAAATGGGACCCATAACCACGGGGTTAGGTGAAATCTATCAATACGTTTTGGATGTGGAACCTGAGTACAAAGACCAGTACGACGCCACGGAACTCCGAACCATCCAGGATTGGATTGTGAAACGACAACTCTCCGGAATTCCCGGTGTAGTAGAGGTCAACACCTGGGGAGGTCGCCTAAAACAATATGAGGTGGCCATCCAGACCCAAAAACTAAATGCATTCAACATTACCGCCAAAGAAGTTTTCACTGCTTTGGAAAAAAACAACAGTGTAACTGGCGGTGGCTATATCGAAAAGGCAAGCCAAGCTTACTTTATTCGCGGTGAAGGTTTGGTTGGCAGCCTTAAGGACATCGAAAGCATCGTCGTCACCACAAGAAATGGTATCCCTATATATATAAAGGATGTAGCCAAAGTTGGTTTCGGTAGTGCTCCAAGGTTTGGAGCCATCACAGGCAACGGGGAAGGCGAAAAAGTACTCGGTCAAATTATGATGCTAAAAGATGCCGACTCCAAACGCGTTATCGATGCGGTCAAGGAACGAGTTGCTGCCATCTCAAAATCACTGCCTGAGGGGGTGTACATTAATCCCTTTTTGGACCGAAGTGAACTTATAGGACGTACCACTTTTACCGTAACCGAAAATTTGATTTTAGGTTGTTTGATCGTAGTCTTTGTGGTTGTATTGCTTCTGGGCAATTGGCGTTCGGGTCTTGTGGTTGCATCCGTTATTCCATTATGTTTATTGTTTGCCCTCACCCTAATGAATATTTTTGGCGTGGATGCGAACCTGTTGAGTTTGGGTGCCATTGATTTTGGTATCATTATCGATGGAGCGGTAATCATAGTGGAATACATTGCGTTCCAAATCACCCAAAAGAAGTCTGAAATTGCCAATTTGGGGAAAAGTGATGTGCAGTCCATCAAAGATGATATCACCTTAAAGGGTGCTACAAAAATGATGAACTCCGCTGTTTTCGGACAGTTGATCATCTTGATTGTTTTTATCCCAATTCTATCTTTGAGCGGGGTTGAAGGTAAAATGTTCAAACCTATGGCATTGACCTTCAGTTTCGCACTACTGGGAGCCATTTTGCTCTGTTTCACTTATGTCCCCGTAGCGTCTGCCTTGTTTTTAAAACCCTCCAAAGAGTCAGCAAAAAGCATTTCTACTCGATTGGTCAACTGGATCAACAAACAATATGAACCGGTCATTGATTGGGCCATGAAAAGTAAAAAACTGGTGCTCTCCATTGCTGCCGGTTTATTGGTCGGGGCTATTTTATTGTTCTCCTCAATGGGAGGTGAGTTTATACCGACTTTGGACGAGGGGGATTTTGTGATTCAACCGATTCTAAAAACGGGTACTTCTCTCGCCAAAACCGTGGAAACCACCACCAAAATTGAACAAATATTGTTGGACCAATTCCCGGAGGTGAAACAGGTAGTGAGTCGTATTGGTGCTGCGGAAGTACCTACGGACCCCATGTCTATGGAAGAAAGTGACGTTATTATCTCGCTTAAATCCAAAGACGAATGGGTCTCGGCTGAAACCAAAGACCAACTGGCGGATAAGTTCAAGGAAGCTCTAGCAGTGATTCCAGGGATGGAGGTGGAATTTACCCAACCCATTGAAATGCGTTTCAATGAATTGATTACCGGGGTCCGAGCCGATATTGCCATCAAGATTTTTGGGGAGAATTTGGAAATATTGAATCGAAAGGCCAACGAAATTAAGGAGCTTATTCAAAATGTGGAAGGGGCATCCGATATCGTTGTGGAAAAGGTAGAAGGGCTTCCTCAAATGAATGTTTCTTTTGATCGCGCCAAAATTGCACGTCATGGACTCAACATTGCGGACCTCAATGAAATGATTTCCATGGGCTTTGCAGGTAAGGTTGTGGGAAGTGTATTCGAAGGTGAAAGACAATTTGATCTTGCGGTCCGATTGGATTCCGAGAACCGTAAGGATATTTCCAACCTTAGAAACCTCTATGTAGATATTCCCAACGGTGGAAAAATCCCAATGAGCGAACTTGCAGAGATTACGTATCAAAAAGGTGCCGCTAAAATCTCCCGCGACGACACTCAAAGGCGTATCGTAGTGGGTATCAATGTAAGAAACCGAGATCTTCAATCGGTAGTGGATGACATACAACTATTGGTTGATGAAAATATCAACTTGCCTCCTGGGTATATAATTACCTATGGTGGCCAGTTTGAAAATCTTCAAAATGCCAAAGCCAGATTGCTAATTGCCGTACCCATTGCCCTGCTGCTCATCTTTATCATGCTCTACTTCGCATTTGGCTCGGTCAAAGAAGCTTTGCTCATTTTTTCCGCTATTCCACTTTCTGCAGTTGGAGGTGTTCTTCTATTGTGGGTAAGGGATATGCCTTTTAGTATCTCGGCGGGTGTTGGGTTTATCGCCCTTTTTGGCATTGCAGTACTTAATGGAATCGTACTTATTGAGCATTTTAAGGAGCTCAAGGGAAAAGATTTTGATTCCATGGAGGACCTGATCAAACAGGGAACCAAAGACAGGCTCCGTGCCGTATTGTTAACGGCTTCCGCAGCCGCTTTAGGTTTCTTGCCAATGGCCGTGTCCACCAATGCAGGTGCCGAAGTACAACGACCTCTTGCCACCGTTGTAATAGGTGGATTGGTAACAGCAACCCTACTTACTTTGGTGGTATTGCCTGTTTTATATGCCTATACCCACAACATAAAATTCCGTGGCATGCGAAAAAGAAGAAAAGAACGAAGAATGAGAAAAAAGAATGCATTGACCATACTCTTGCTTTTGATGAGTGCTTCGGGATTCTCTCAAACCAAATTGAACCTTGAAGATTTAATGGCCCTTTCTTTGGAAAACAATAAGGGCATCCAAGCAGGTTCGTTACTGGTAGATCAAGCGGAAACCCTTAAGGGCATCGCTTTTGAATTCGACAAAACCGACGTTTACTACCAATATGATGAAAACAACCTGGCATTCAACGGAGAGCCCCTAAAGGTTTTTGGTGCTCACCAACAGTTTGAATTTCCCACCGTGTATGGTGCCAAGAACAGGCTTCAAAAATCAAATTATGAGTTTCAAAAATCATCATTTGAGATTCAAAAGAAGCAACTGTACCAAGCGTTGAGCAATGCATACTATCAATACCAGACCTTGAACCAAAAAGCAAAGCTTTATGGTACACTCGATAGTATTTACAGCAAATTCGCCCATGCCGCCAACAGACGTTTTGAACTTGGGGAGACCAATTATCTGGAAAAGGTGACCGCAACGGCCAAGCAACGCCAGATTGTAAACACCTACTCCAAACTAAAACAACAGATTTTGATCACTTACGGCCAAATCGTGAGTTTAGTGCAAAGTGAAGACTCGTTGGCCCTCATTCATGAAAAACCCGAAAAGCTAACGGTACTGAATGCCCAGGGAATGTTGAATACGGAAACCTCTTTTTTGGACAATAGGCAAGAGTTGAGCAATGCCCAAAAGAGTTTGGAAGAAAACAAATTGCTCCCGGACCTTAACTTAGAATATTTTCAAGGGACCAACAGTGGTCTGGGAACATCGTTGTATGGCATTCGATTGGGTGTTCGTATTCCAGTTTTCTTCTTTGGTCATAGCAGTAAAGTGAAGTCGTCCAAAATACAGACCAAGATTACGGAGATGGAGAACACGGAAATCACCGTTGCCATGAACCAACGGTATAAAACATTATTGGGACAACTGGAGCAGCAGGCCAAAGAACTCTCTTACTACGAGGACGAAGGGGGTCTACTTTCCGATCAAATTTTGAAAGCGGCCTCTGGAAACTTTCAAAATGGGGAAATCGACTTTTTTCAATACATCCAAAGTTTGGAAAACGCCTACGACATCCAACTCAATTATTTGGATGTGCTCAACCAATACAATCAAACCGTAATCGCCATTAATTACTTGACAATAACATTATAAAAATGAAACATATACTTCAATTCGCCACTGTTTTCCTGCTATTGCTAGGCTGTGGCAACAAAAACAATAACGAACCATCATCCGTAGAACAGGAAGAAAAAGGAATCGTGGTAACCCAAGATCAATTCGACACCAATGACCTTATGATCAATGCCATGGAAAGAAGAACTTTCCCAAAAATGGTGGAGACCTCCGGAATGATCGACGTGCCACCAGAAAACCGTGCAAGCGTTACCGCTTTTATGGGTGGCTTTGTAAAACAAACATCTTTGCTTGTTGGTGATCAGGTAAAAAAAGGACAACTTTTAGTGGTTTTGGAAAACCAGGAATTCTTGAAGATGCAGCAAGAATACTTGGAGGTTTTTAATCAGCTGGATTACTTAAAAGCAGAGTTTGAAAGGAACCAGACCCTTTTTGATGAGAAAATCGCTTCACAAAAGAGCTTTCTCCAGGCCAGGAGCAATTACGAAATGGCCAAGGCCCGCTACCAAGGTTTGAGGGAGCAACTGCAAATGCTGAATATTTCGCCCAACAAAGTGGAGCAGGGTACTATTTCATCACAAGCTGCTATTTATGCCCCTATATCGGGGAGTGTCACCAAAATGAATGTGGCCAAGGGGAGCTATGTTTCTCCGGCTACAGAAATTTTGGAAATCTTGGATAATGAACACGTGCATCTGGAACTGACCGTTTTTGAAAAAGACATTTTGAAAGTCAAGAAAGGGCAAAAAATCCAGTTCAAAATTCCGGAAGCTTCCGCCAAAGCATTTGACGGTGAAGTCTATTTGGTAGGAACTTCCATTGACGATGCCAAACGAACCATAAAAGTACACGGACATTTGGAAGATGAGGAAGATGCAAATTTTCTGCCCGGAATGTTCGTGGATGCCATGATCATGACGGATACTACCAAAACTTGGTCTTTACCTGAGGAAGCCGTAATTGAATCCGAAGGCAATTATTATGTGCTCAAGTTGATTGAAGAAAAGGATGGAGGCTACACCTTTGAAAGGGTAGCCGTGAAACAAGGCGGCACCTTTGAGGGTTATACCGAAATCATATCAACCGGATTGAACGAAACCGATCAATTTTTGACCAAAGGGGTTTTTGACTTGATCGGTGGATAGGTTTTTAACCCAAGCCTACATCCAAAGTCATCATAATTATAAATCCACCGATAAAGCCCATCGTGGCAATATCGGTGTATTTGTCTTGTTGCGTTTCTGGGATAACCTCTTCTACAACCACAAATATCATAGCCCCTGCAGCAAATGCAAGTGCATAAGGCAATATAGGCTCAAAGGTCAATACCGCCCAAGCCCCCAATACGCCGGCTATAGGTTCTACAATAGCAGAGGCCTGGCCATACATCCAACTTTTTCTTCGGCTAAGACCATGCCTACGCATCGGTACCGCAACAGCAAACCCTTCTGGAAAGTTTTGCAAGCCAATACCCAAGGCCAATGCAACGGCTCCACCAATGGTAGCACCTTCAAAACCTGAAGCCACACCTCCAAACAGGACTCCAACCGCCAATCCTTCGGGAATATTGTGCAACGTAATGGCCAAGACCAATAGCGTAGTACGGTGCCAGGGGGTCTTCACCCCTTCTGCCTCGTCCATCTTAAAATTAATGTGGACATGGGGCAATATTTTATCCAGCCCAAAAATAAAGGCAGCACCCATTAAAAAGCCAACAGCCGCTGGAATCACCTTAACAAAGCCATCACCGGGACTCATTTCAATACCTGGTGCCAAAAGGCTCCAAAAACTGGCTGCTACCATTACACCTCCGGTAAAGCCCAACATCCCATCCAACCAAGCCCTATTTGGACTCTTGAACAAAAAAACCAGACCTGCTCCGGCTGCGGTCAATCCCCAAGTGAACAATGTGGCATATAAGGCTGCCAAAATGGGATCTATCTCCTGAAAATAGTGTATAACTTGTTCCATCAGTCGTTCTTTTTTACATAAAGGTTAGATGCTATTTGATGTGATATCCGTAGTTCCTTTCCATTCATTAAAATATGTAGGGAATGGTCAAAATCTTCCTTGTCCACCACTTTTATGCTGTTGCCCAAAGCAATATTGTTCTTGTCCAAAAACTTAAGAAAAGGTACCGATGAATCTTTTACCCCAACACATACACCTTGTGAATTGATAGGCATTTCACTGAGCAATTTTTTATCACGCTCCTGAAACTTTCCATCCTTGGTGGGAATGGGGTCACCATGAGGGTCGTATTTGGGAAAATCGAGGAGCTCATCAATCTTGTCAATCAGTTTTTCACTTTTAATGTGTTCCAACTGCTCCGCCACCTCGTGCACCTCATCCCAAGTAAAATCTAATTTTTGTACTAAGAAAACCTCCCACAAACGATGCTTTCTAATAATGGACAAAGCTGTTTTTACCCCGGCATCGGTCAACGAAACTCCTTGGTACCTCACGTAATCAACCAAGCCTTTTTCAGATAATTTCTTGGCCATATCAGTTACCGAAGATGGCTTTGTCTCCATCTGTTCCGCAATGGCATTGGTGGTAATGGAGTTGGAGTCGCCACCTCCCAAATGAAAAATGGTCTTTAAATAATTCTCCTCTGATCGGGTCATCAAAAAATATTTTTTCAAAAATACATTTTTATTTGACAAAATCTATTTTTAGATTTGTCTAAATTTAATTTTTTGTTGATTGAAATCAATTTATAGACATATCATAATTTTTACGGTGGCTCTTTTAAGTGGTTGGTGTTTTGGCCAAACAGCATCATTGAACGGAAAGGTTACCGACAACGGAGAACCCTTACCCTTGGCTAATGTGCTGCTCAAAACAACCGAAATTGGAGCTGCCACCAATATTGATGGCTTATTTGAGTTGACCGATATCCAACCTGGTGATTATACCCTGTTGGTGACCTCTTTGGGATATCTTCCCTATCAGACAAAAATCAGTTTGGGTGAAAGTGAAGTCAAAACTATAAACATTCAGTTGGAGCCTTCGGCCCAAAGTTTGGACGAAACGGTGGTGACGGGCACCTTAAAACCTGTTAGTCGATTGGAAAGTCCCGTGCCTGTAGAGGTCTACTCCCCCACTTTTTTGAAAAAAAATCCCACTGCCAGCGTTTTTGATGCACTTCAAAATGTAAACGGGGTTCGTCCGCAAATCAATTGTAATGTGTGCAATACTGGTGATATCCATATCAACGGATTGGAGGGACCATATACCCTCGTTCTTATAGATGGTATGCCCATTGTGAGCGGTTTGGGAACGGTATACGGCCTCACGGGCATTCCCAATTCATTGATTGAGCAGATTGAAATCGTAAAAGGTCCCGCTTCTTCACTTTACGGTAGTGAAGCGGTGGGTGGTCTCATCAACATCATTACCAAAAATGCATTGAGCGCTCCCGAATTTTTTGCCGATGGCTTTGCCACGGGTTGGGGTGAGTACAATTTGGATGTGGGCAGTAAAATATCAGTTGGAGATAAAACTGATTTGCTTTTGGGCGTGAATTATTTCAATTACGATACCCCTGTGGACAACAATGGCGATAATTTTACCGATCTCACCCTCCAAGACCGTATTTCAATTTTTCAAAAGTGGGATTTTGAGCGGAATAACAATCGCCTTTTCTCTCTCGCTGGCCGGTTTTTCTATGAGGATCGCTGGGGTGGTGAAATGCAATGGACTCCCGAATATCGAGGTGGGGATGAAATCTATGGAGAAAGTATTTATACCCGAAGATGGGAAGTGCTCGGAAAATACCAGCTACCATTGGAAGAAAAGTTCCTCCTTTCATTCTCCTATAACGACCATAACCAAAACTCTGTATATGGCGATACGGAGTATCTAGCTGACCAACGTATCGGCTTTGCACAATTGACGTGGGACAAAACCGCAGGCAATCACGACTTATTGTTCGGAAGTGCCATCCGCTACAACTATTATGATGACAACACCCCTGCCACTATCGAAGCTGACAATATTTGGATTCCGAGCTTATTTGCTCAGGACGAGTATTCGTTTGCGCCCAAGCATTCCTTTTTGGGGGGTCTGCGCTATGATTATGACCAACGGCACGGTAATATTTTTACGCCAAGAGCAGCTTACAAATGGAAAATTTCCGATAATGATATCTTTCGGGTAAATGCTGGAACCGGATTCCGAGTGGTCAATCTATTTACTGAAGAACATGCAGCGCTGACAGGTTCACGTGATGTTGTAATTGCTGAAGAACTAAAACCCGAACGCTCCGTAAACGTCAACCTTAATTATTTAAAGAAAATCTACAGCGACAATGGCACCTTTATTGGAATCGATGCATCTGCATTCTATACACGATTCTCAAATGTAATCTTGCCCGATTATGAGACAAACACCAACCAAATCATTTATGATAATTTGGATGGAAAGTCAGTTTCACAGGGTGTCAGCGCCAATTTGGATATCGCTTTTCCCAGCGGATTCAAGATTATGGCTGGTGCTACTTGGCAAGATGTGAGCAGCACTGAAAATGGAGTCAGCCAGCAGCAAATCCTTACCGAAAGCATTACCGCTACGTGGGGGCTCACCTATAGCTTTCGCCCGCTCAATTTAACCATCGATTACACGGGGAACTTGTATGGCCCAATGCGCTTGCCGCTATTGGGAGAACTGGACCCAAGACGGGAATATTCGCCTACATGGAGTATTCAAAATATTCAATTTACGTACAAAGGGCTAAGCAATTTTGAAATCTATGGCGGGATTAAAAACCTCTTGGATTGGACTCCAAACCGAGGTAACCCCTTTATCATTGCCCGTGCCAATGACCCGTTTGATAGGGAAGTTACTTTCGACAACAATGGCAATGCCGTTGCCACGCCCAATAATCCCTACGCCCTTACGTTTGACCCTGCCTATGTGTATGGTCCCAACCAAGGTATTCGTGGTTTTTTTGGATTGCGGTATACGGTTTTTTAAGAACCAATAGGTTGGCTACCTTAAAATGAACTTTATCGTATCCTCTGAATTTGATAATTTAGAGGCGACCAAACCTTTCTTGAAAATGCTCTTTCCGAAACAATCCCATTTGATGTTGGCTTTACTTGTTCTCACGGTAATTGCCTTTGGCTGTAAAAGAAATGAAGACCCTATACTTTCCCGGATTTTCTCAGAAAGTATCATCGAATCCAACATTGTATATTATAAATCAGATTCTCTTGAACTGAAACTGGATGTATGGCGTCCTATAAAAAGACTAGGAGAGCCTCCATGGTTGGGAAATAAGGGTAAAACCACCCCTGTAATCCTTAATATTCATGGGGGTAAATGGATTTATGGGGACAAAGTCGACGACACTTTTGATATGATGCATTACATGGACCGGGGTTGGGCTGTGGTCAACATAAATTATCGGTATTCCAACGTAGCTCCGCTACCCATGCCTATTTTAGACTGTAGGAGAGCCCTGAATTGGATTTACCAAAATGCTGATAAATATGGATTCAACACGGATAAGATTATTGTCTCGGGAGCATCTTCAGGGGGACACTACGCCTTAATGACCGGACTAATGAATGCGAAAGATGATAGTGAGGTTCTGAATGTGTCTTTCCCATATGACCTTAAAGTCATGGCCATTATCAATTGGTATGGCATGTACGATATGGGCAGAGTCGATAAATGGGATGGAACCGTCTTGGATTGGGAGAATGAAGATTTTTTGCACACCTTAATCGGTAGTCCAAATAACGCCCAACACATTTTAAATATAACATCGCCTAAGAATTTCATTGATGAGAGCGACCCACCCATTATTTCCATTCATGGAACAAGTGATCCGATTGTGCCGTATAGCCAATCTGAAAATCTGCACAAGCATTTGGGAAAAATGGGAATCAAAAATGAACTGGTCCCAATTCAAGACGGTAAGCACCATGATTTCTCCCCAACAGAATTGAGTATGGCCTACCAGAAAATATTTGAATTTCTTGATTCCATCGAAAAATAGAATTTACGAGGTGTGAAATCACTCCATATCAATTTAAATATGCCAAAAAAAGCCTATTTTTAGGTATTAGGGCGCACACCCTTAATTTGCACATAATGAAACTAAACCCAGAACAAAAGAAAGAAGCCCATGATATGATGGAGCTTTGGGAAGACGATTTGTTGGAACGTTACCCCGAAAAACCCAATAAATCCAAAGAAGAATTCCGAAACTACGACGACCCCGCCCGGGACACCGTAAAGGAATTCTATCGAATGAACCATACCTACCAGACCTATGATTTTGTGATGGAAAAGGAAAAAGAATTCCTCTCCCTCAATCGTAAAGAAATGGGACTGTGGGATGCGGTTGAATACTTGAATACCTTAGTGGACGATTCCGACCCCGACATTGATTTGGACCAAACCCAGCATCTTTTACAGACTTCAGAGGCCATTCGCGCTGATGGGCAACCCGATTGGTTTGTGTTGACTGGCTTTTTGCACGATTTGGGAAAAGTTCTATGCTTATTCGGTGAGCCGCAATGGGCCGTGGTGGGCGATACCTTCCCGGTGGGCTGCCAGTTTTCGGACAAAATTGTGTATCCAGAATTCTTTACCGCCAATCCCGATATCAACAACGAACAATACAATACCAAGTTGGGGGTATACCAAGAAAACTGTGGTTTGCGCAATGTGCACTTGTCTTGGGGGCATGATGAATACCTCTACCATGTAATGAAGGACTATCTACCCGAAGAAGGGCTTTACATGATTCGGTACCACAGTTTTTATGCCCAACATCGAGAACGTGCTTATGATCATTTAATGGACAAACACGACCATGAAATGTTCAAGTGGGTGGATAAATTCAATCCGTATGACCTGTACACCAAGGCACCCGTAAAACCCAACGTGAAGGAACTTCGACCCTATTATGAGGATTTGGCCGCTAAATATCTGCCCGATACGATTCGGTTTTAGCAGATGGTACAATTCATTAGTTTTTTTGTTTTTACGGCCTTCGTGGCTGCCTATTCCAGCTGGAAACTAAGAAAAGACAAGCTTTCCACTCAAGATGGTTATTTTTTGGGCGGAAGAAGTTTGACCGGTGTGGTCATTGCAGGTTCATTGCTTTTGACCAATATCTCCACCGAACATTTGGTGGGCATGAATGGTGATGCCTATAAGCATGGTGCCATTATCATTGCTTGGGAGGTTACCTCGGCCTTGGCTTTGGTAGCCGCTGCCTTATACTTTGCCCCTCGTTATCTAAAAATGGGACTCACCACCATTCCCGAATTTTTGGAGAAACGTTTTGATGGCCTCACCCGAACCATCATTGCATTTTTGTTGATTATTTCCTTTGTTTCTACTCTTTTGCCCATTGTTCTGTATTCGGGAGCGATCAGCATTGAACAGATTTTTGATATTTCAGGGCTGTTGGGCATCACCCAAAATGAAGGGCTTTGGTTAACCGTGGTGACCGTGGGCTGCATTGGAGCGGTCTATGCCATTTTCGGTGGGTTAAAAATGGTCGCGTATACAGATACCATTAATGGTTTTGGTTTGTTGGTCGCAGGCATCTCCATTCCTGTTTTGGCACTTTGGAGCATTGGGGATGGGCACATTTTTGAAGGATTGCGAATGGTTTTTGAAAAAGCTCCCGAAAAATTCAACGTCATCAGTGATGAAGTTTCTGTAGGTTCTGGCTCGCGGGATGCCATAATGCCCTTTGGAGTCTTGTTCACCGGATTGATTATAAACCAGCTCTACTTTTGGACCATGCACCAATCCATTATTCAACGAGCATTGGGAGCCGTTAACTTAAAAGAGGCCCAAAAAGGATTGCTCTACACAGGACTGTTGAAAATCTTGGTTCCCCTCATCATTGTACTCCCCGGCATTATCGCTTATTATTATTTTAACGATACATTTTATGACCAAAAAGAACTTGTTTATCCCAGCTTGGTTAAAAAAGTACTCCCCTTCTGGATGACAGGCTTTTTTGTGGCCGTTTTGATGGGTGCCATTTTGAGTACCTTTAATAGTGCCTTGAACAGTGCCGCCACCATCTTTAGTTTGGGCATCTACAAAAGATATGTCAACAAAAACGCCAGCGAAAAACGATTGGTGCAAATGGGAAAGACAACATCAGCATTATTGGCCCTATTTGCGATTGGGATTGCCCCATTTATTGCCCATGCCCCAAGAGGACTATATCAATTATTACAACAACTCAACGGCATCTTTTTTATTCCTATGGCCACAGTGATTCTCGCTGGATTTTTTCTCCCGAAGGTATCCGCCAAAGGAGCCAAAGTGGGATTGTTATTTGGATTGGTATTCTACATTGTCACCAATTTTATCCTGCAGGTTAATTTGCACTACGTGCATCTGTGGGGGATTGAGTTTGTCTTGAACATAGGGGTGATGCTACTGGTATCTCGTTGGTCTCCAAGAGTCAATAATTTTAGTATCACAGATGTTGGTGCCGTAGATGTGACCCAATGGAAATATGCAAAAGGGTTCAGTCTATTTTTAGTTTTGACCACATTGGCCGTCTACATTTTATTGGGCAACGTAGGATAAGCGTTTCATTTTCTATTTAGTTTTGAAGCTTTCGCTCGTCTAAATTCAAAAAAAATGATTTTACGAATTTTTACCGCCACAATTCCCAATGCGCTTCATAAGGAGTTTGAAGCCAAGTTCAAGGAAATTTCAGTACCTGTAGTAAAAAACTATAAAGGTTTTGTCTCTTTGGAAATAGCCGGACCCTCACAATGGAACCCTGAAGAGTTTGTAATGGTTTCAAGATGGGAAAACGAGGAATCACTAATTGCCTTTGCCGGAGTGGAATGGAATCAGGCGCACATTCCCCAGGGAATGGAAAAATACATCACATCCTGCTCTGTTTCACATTATAACCATATTGATTTGCCCAAAACCTAATGCCTTCAGCTTTCCTTTGTCTATTTTTGGGGCATGTCTAAGTACGATTACATTATTGTGGGTGCCGGAGCCGCTGGTCTTTTATTAGCCGATGCCTTGGGCAAGGATGAATTCTTTGCCTCCAAATCCATTTTGGTGCTGGACAAGAATGACAAAGTCAAAAACGACCGAACTTGGTGTTTTTGGGAAAAAGGCAAAGGGATTTTTGACCCTTTGATCCATAAAACTTGGGATAAAATTTACGTGGCCGGACAAAAATTGGACAAATCCACTTCCATTGAACCCTACACCTACAAAATGCTTAAGGGGATTGACTTTTACAATCACTATTTACCAAAGGTAAAAGCATATAAAAACATCACTTGGGTTCAAGAAGAGGTTACCCATATTGAAGAAAGGAAAAATGAGGTCTTGGTAAGTTCTGCATCCCAAAAATTTACAGGACAAGCGGTATTTTCAAGCTTATTTGAGCCTTCCATCCCTTTAAAACAGAAGAAATTTCCCATTTTGCAACAGCATTTTTTGGGATGGTTTATAAAAACGGAGCAGCCCGTATTTAATCCAAATCAGGCCACTTTTATGGACTTTTCTGTTCCGCAACAAGGCAACACCCGATTTATGTATGTACTTCCTTTTTCCGAAACGGAAGCGTTAGTGGAATACACCCTGTTTTCGGAAGAACTTTTGGAAAAAACAGAATATGAGAAGGCCATCAAAGCATATATCAAAGAAAAATACAACAACACTCCCTACTCCATTTTGGAGACTGAATTTGGCAGCATTCCCATGACCTGTTACCCCTTTCACCATCACAATACAGATTCCATTTTCCACATCGGTATTGCGGGTGGATGGGCCAAACCGAGTACAGGCTATACATTTTACAATACCAGTCGGCAAGTGCCCAAACTGGTGGAATATTTAAAAGTGGGGAAACCATTGTCCAAGTTCCATCAAAAAAGTAGGTTTCAATTCTACGATATGCTTTTGTTGGATATTTTACACAAACACAACCACTTGGGAAGCTCTATTTTCGAATCGCTCTTCAAAAAAAGAAAAGCTTCCCTTATTTTAAAATTCCTTGAAAACAAAACCAGTTTATGGGAAGAGGTCAAAATTGTAATGGCTCCCAAACCCATGCCATTTATCAAAGCACTTTTAAGGCGGATTTTTTAAACGGTTCGCTCCATCAAATTTTTGGCAAATTGTTCGAGCAGCGCTTTGCTTTTTTCGGGAAGTTCTATTTCCGCTAAAGCGTCAAATGCTTTTTGAGTGAAGTCTTGGATAGCTTTTTTGGTTTCTTCCACTGCGCCACTTTCTTTAAAAATGGTTTTTACCGCTTCTACCTTGTCGGCGGAATCTTTAGGCTTAATAGAATACAGGTGCAACAATCCATCTTGATTGTCTTTGGAGGCTTTTTCCAATGACTTTAAGTACAAATAGGTCTTTTTGTTCACCATAATATCACCCCCTACCTGCTTTCCAAAGGTTTTGGGATCGCCAAAAGCATCCAGATAATCATCCTGCAATTGGAAGGCAATACCCAAATTTCGGCCAAACTCATATATGGCTTCGGCATCCTTTTTAGGTGCATTGGCCACTAAGGCTCCCATCTTCATAGCTGCTGCCACCAAAACCGAGGTCTTGTACTCGATCATTTTTAAATACTCGGGAATGGTAACGTCATCACGGGTTTCAAAATCCACATCGTACTGTTGTCCTTCACAGACCTCAAGTGCTGTTTTGCTGAACAGTTTTGTGAGCTCTTTATATGTTTCTGCAGGGTAGCTTTCTAAAAATTGATAGGACAAAATCAACATGGCATCGCCAGACAGGATTCCCGTGTTTACATCCCATTTTTCATGCACTGTTGTTTTTCCCCTTCGCAGAGGGGCATCGTCCATAATATCATCGTGTACCAGAGAAAAATTGTGAAACATTTCCACAGCCAATGCAGTATCCAGGGCATTCTTTGGGTCTTCTCCAAACAGTTCGGCCGTCATCAAGGTAAGTATAGGGCGCATTCGCTTTCCACCCAGTCCTAATATATATTGAATGGGCTCGTAGAGATGTTTGGGCTCGGCAAACTTGATTTTCTCCTCAAGATATGAAACAAATGAGCTCCGGTACTGATCAATGATATCGATATCTGCCATAGCGCCAAAAATACATTCAAAAAACCAAAAAATATCAAAATGATATAATTCCCTGGAAAACAAAAGCATCCAACCCAATAAAAGCCCATCTTGAAAAAAAATTGCTCTAAAAATGCAATAGATTTGAAAAGCTTCGTCTTTACAGATGAAGCAAGTAACCAGTCTTTTTTGAATGGCCGTCAAAACAGAGAATAGAACTAACCTGACCACATTTTTCAATGAAGAATATTATTCATTGAGGGCGTATGTGCAGTCCAGGATCCGTGACACTTCGGAACGTGATGCTGAGGACATTGTACAGGATGTGGCGTTGCGGGTGTTCTCTAAGGCCGATGACATTTTACCCATCAACAATATTGGAGGGTTTGTGTATAGTGCCATTAGAAATAGGATCATTGATATTATGCGCGGAAGAAAGGAACGCAAATACCCCAGCGAGGACATTGACCGTCAATGGCAAGATTTTGCAGAGGTATTTTACGGTGATGCGGACAATTCTTATTCCCCTGAACTGGAGAAAGCTTTGAAAGATGCTGTAACAGAATTGAAACCTGTTTATAGGGACATTATCATCGCTATTGATTTTGAGGGATACACCTATAAAGAAATAGCCGCAAGAACGGGTATTCCAACGGGCACTTTAATGTCCCGAAGGCACCGTGCCATGTCAGTATTATTACAAAATCTAGAAAAAATAAAAGAATTAAAAAGTATGTAGTTATGGAACATTCAAAAGACTTTGAGAAAAAAATGGAGCGAAAAGTGGAGCACTATGTAAAAAAAGTGGTCAAGGTAATTGCCATGATCATTTTAGGGGCTATTCTGTTTTTACTGGCCAATTACCTACTAATGTGGCTATGGAACTGGCTTATGCCCGACCTATTTGGCCTCACGACCATAACCTACTGGCAAGCCCTGGGCATCTTTGTCATAGCCAAGCTTTTGTTTGGCTTTGGTGGCGGTGGTGGAAAAAATAAGGGCCAATCCAGTCACAAAAAGAAGTTTAAAGCGACACATCGATGTAGCACCATGCGAAGAGACTTTGATGAATGGAAACATTACGAGCAATTTTGGAAAGAAGAAGGTGCCGAGGCTTATAAGAATTACGTGCAACGAATCAAAAACGACAATCATGATACCGAGTAAAAAGAACATTATTCAAGAACGCTACAAGCGTCAGTACAAATCCTTTTTTTGGAGTTTACGATCTAAAACTACGATCCAGTCCAAAAAAGATTTCCATTATCGTCATTTCATTGTTGGTTGGCCCCATTAAAAATACAGGTTTACGCCTCCGTTAAAAAATTGTAAAACCTTGGAAACTTTTTTTGTTTTTAAAGTTTCCTGAATTACTTTTGCCGCTCATTATGAGGGAGAAGATTATACAAAAAGCAACGGAACTGTTCTTAAACCTAGGTTTTAAGAGTGTTACCATGGACGATTTGGCCAATGAGATGGGGATTTCCAAGAAAACAATTTATTCCCATTTTCAGAACAAGACAGAATTGGTGGAAGAAAGTACTTCCAATCTGTTCTGTGTGATTTCTGAAGGTATAAATGAAATCATTGCACAAAAAAAGAACCCTATTGAGGAACTCTATGAGATCAAGAAATTTGTGATGGTACATTTAAAAGATGAAAAATCATCGCCCCAATACCAATTGCAAAAGTATTATCCCAAACTGAGCCGCACTTTAAAACAACGGCAATATGAAGTAATGTTGGGATGTGTCATGGACAACGTAAACCGCGGTATGGAAATGGAGATTTATCGGGACAACCTTAATGTGGAATTTATATCCAGAATCTATTTTTCCGGTGCGACCTGTATCAAGGACAATGAGCTTTTCCCCATGCAAATGTTCTCCATGCCTCAGCTTATGGATTACTATCTAGAATACCACCTTCGGGGCATTGTAACTCCAAAGGGAAGAAAAATACTAAACTCAATCATCAATTCAAATCAAGAATAAATGCGAACAACCTTAATCAGTCTATTAGTATTATTACCGTGGTTCTCA
This sequence comes from Allomuricauda sp. CAU 1633, assembly GCF_017313225.1. GTDB lineage: Bacteria > Bacteroidota > Bacteroidia > Flavobacteriales > Flavobacteriaceae > Flagellimonas. The sequence goes on from NZ_JAFLNE010000001.1 coordinate 144,714, forward strand.
TCAGCACAGGACACCATCACCAGTTTCAGTCTTGATGAAGCCATTCAGTATGCTTTGGAGCATAATTATAGCTCCATAAATGCTTCCAGGGATTTAGTAGATGCCCAAAAACAGAAATGGGAAACCATTGCCACCGGGCTTCCTCAAATTTCTGGAGCAGTCAGTTATCAAAATCAATTAAAACAGCCTGTATCGCAGATTCCGGCAGAATTTTTTGGTGGCGAACCGGGAACCTATCAAGAAGTGGTCTTTGGGCAGGCACAATCCATGTCAGCTTCCGCTACCTTGACCCAACAAATTTTTGACGGATCATACATTGTAGGCGTCCAAGCCACTAAAACTTTCTTGGACTACAGTCAAAATAGCAAGGAAAAAACAGACCTCGATGTTAGAAAATCCGTGGTTGAAGCCTACGGAAATGTGCTCTTGGCCAAGGAAAGTGTTCTAATCTCGGAAAGAAATAAAGAAACTTTGGAGAAGAACCTTTTTGAGACCAAACGTATTTATGAAAACGGGTTGGGAGATGAAGAAAGCGTAGATCAGTTGCAGATTACCCTATCCACGGTGGACAATTATCTTAAAAATGCCCGTAGGATGGAAGAGATAACCCTGCAAATGTTGAATTTGGTTTTAGGCCTCCCCATTGAAGCAGAAACCGTATTGACCGAAAATTTGGATGATCTAACCCAAAAGAAGATTGACTTGGGCTTACTGGACGAAGAATTAAATATTGAGAACAATGTGGATTATAAAATGGCTCTGAACCTCAACGAACAGCGATTTCTTGAATTAAAACTCGCCAAAAGTCGGGCTTTGCCTACTCTCAATGCATTTGTCAATTATGGGGGAAACTCCTTTAGTGACAGTTTTAATTTCTTGAGTAGTGGACAACAATGGTTTGGTTCCTCCATTTTAGGAGTTGATCTTAACATTCCTATTTTCAGTTCATTGGGAAGAAGTGCCAGTACCCAACGGGCCAAAATTGCCCTAGAAAAGGCCAAGACCCAATTGACCGAGGCTCAAGAACAGATTCGTCTTCAGTTGGAACGTGCCAAGAGCGATTATATCCTCGCCATTGAAGATTATGGCACATCCAAAGACAATTTGGAACTGGCAGAGCGGATAGAGCGAAAAAATGAAATTAAATATACCGAAGGTTTGGCCACCAGTTTTGAACTAAGGCAAGCCCAGACCCAATTATATACTACTCAACAAGAATATTTGCAATCCATGGTCGATGTCATCAACAGAAAGACCGAATTGGAAACTATTTTAAATCAGTAATAGATAAAGTTGAAGTGTTTAAAAGTTTAAAAGTGGTGAGAACATTTTCATTTGAAAAATTAAATGTCTGGCAAAAAAGCAGGGAGCTAACTGTTGCTATCTATAGCATCACAAAGCAATTTCCTGAAGAAGAGTGCTTTGGTCTATCCAGTCAGATGAGAAGATGTGCAATTTCTTTAGGCTCTAATATTGCCGAGGGAACGGGGCGCCACACCAACAAAGACAAAGCCCGTTTTACCGAGATAGCCTACGGTTCTGGTCTTGAACTTTTAAACCAATGTATCCTTTCTTTTGATTTAGGTATGATTACCCAAGAACAACATGATTCCCTTAGGGCAGAATTAACGGAAATATTAGCGATGCTTGACGGACTCTATAAATCTCAATTAAACTCTTAAACAATTAAATTCATCAACTTATAAACATAGTTACTAATGAAAAAAATAATTCAACTATCAATATTGGGAATACTCATCGCCGCATGTGGCGGTGGAGGCAACAGCACAGTTGAGGGCATTTTGGAAACCAAAGATTTAGATGCCATTCGAGCCAAACGCAATTCCCTTACCGAAGAATTAAAGGCCTTGGAAGGACAGGTTAAGCAATTGGACGAAGCCATTGCAGAATTGGATGACAATTCCAAATTGCCATTGGTCTCTGCCCTAACCGTACAACCAGAGGAATTCCATCACTTTTTAGAATTGCAAGGCGATGTCATGACCGACCAAAACGTGTTGATTTATCCTGAAATGGCGGGAACACTTTACCGTGTGTATGTAAAAGAAGGTCAGAAAGTGAGCAAAGGACAAGTACTTGCTTCCATTGATGATGGTGGACTTTCCAGTCAATTGGCACAAATGAGAACCCAAGCTGAATTGAGCAAGACTACTTTTGAGCGTCAAAAGAGACTTTGGGAGCAAAACATTGGTTCCGAAATCCAGTTCTTACAGGCCAAAACCAATTATGAGGCCCAACAAAGTGCCGTAAAACAATTGGAAAGCCAAGTGGGTAAATCTACCATACGGGCACCATTTTCCGGAATCGTTGACGACGTAATCAAAGATCAAGGTACTGTAGTAACCCCGGGGCCTGGTTCTGAGATTTTCAGGATTGTAAACCTCTCGGACATGTACATCGATGTGGAGGTGCCCGAAACGCATCTTCCCAACGTTACCCCAGGCAAAATGGTGGATGCCTACTTCCCAGTATTGGGAGAGACTGTCTCTACCAAAGTACGGCAAACCGGAAACTTTATCAACCCAAGCAACCGCTCTTTTATTGCAGAAATTCCGGTACCCAACACCAATGGACATATAAAACCGAATTTGACAGCACAGGTAAAAATCAACGATTATACAAATGAAAATGCCATTCTTATCCCTCAAAGTGTTGTTTCGGAAAATGCCGAGGGCGAGCAATATGTTTATATTCTTGCTGAGGAGAATGGAGAAGTGATTGCCAAAAAATCTGTTATAACACCCGGTAAGACCCAAGGTGACTTTCTGGAAGTTCTTGACGGAATTTCAGCTGGAAGCCAAGTTATCGTTGAAGGAGCCAGAAATGTAAGAGATGGACAAACTGTTAAAGTGTTGGATACAACAACAACTGCAAAAAACTAATTGACCAAAATGGAAAAAGCCAAAAAGAACGCAAATAAAGAATTCCGCCTTTCATCGTGGGCCATAGATAATCCTTCTGTGATCTACGTAATGATCGGGTTGTTCTTTTTAATAGGTCTATCTTCCTATTTTTCCATGCCTCGGGAAGATTTCCCTGAAGTGGAAGAGACCAAAATCTATGTGAGCACCGTCTATCCCGGTAACACTGCCGAGGATATGGAACGTTTGATCACCGACCCACTGGAAGATGTGCTCAAAAACGTGAGCAATGTGGTGGAAATCACCTCTACCTCCCAAGAGGATTACTCTATGATCATTGTGGAGTTCGATGAGGATATCACGGTACAGTACGCCAAACAAAAGGTAAAAGATGAGGTTGATACGGAAAAAGCCAGTGAGGACTGGCCCATTTTCAATGGTGCCAAAGTAGAGCCCAATGTCTTTGATCTTAATTTGGCGGAATCTTTCCCCATAATGAACGTGAACCTGACAGGAGATTACCCTGTTGAACGGTTGAAGGAGTTTGCCGAATATTTGGAAGACGAAATTGAGGATCTGCCACAGATCAAGGAAGTAGATATCCGTGGGGCCCAAGAAAAGGAAGTTGAGGTTGCAGTGGACGTCTATAAAATGATGGCTTCCCGAGTTAATTTTGACGATGTAATCTCTGCCATCTCCAATGGAAATATGACCATGTCTGCCGGTAACTTGATTACCAGTGGCCAACGTAGGACCATTCGTATTTTAGGTGAAGTTGATGAACCATCAGAGTTGGAAAATTTTGTGGTCAAATCAGAAAACGGGGCCATATATCTACGGGATATTGCAACTGTTACATTCACTGAGGAAGACAAGACCACTTACGCAAGGGAACACGGTTCTCCAGTGGTGATGTTGGACATCAAAAAAAGATCGGGTAAAAATACCATTGAGGCTTCAGACCAGATTCGTGCATTGGTGGATGAAGCCAAGGAAAATTACTTTCCAAAGGACCTTACGGTCACCATTGCCAACGATTCCTCAAGCAGAACCTTGAACCAAGTGGATGACCTCGTGAACAACATCATTTTCGGAATCATTTTGGTGGTTACCGTATTGATGTTCTTCTTGGGATTCCGAAATGCCTTGTTCGTTGGTTTTGCCATACCAATGTCCATGTTCATGTCATTTATGATTCTTACCGCACTGGGCTATACACTCAACACCATGATTCTTTTTGGATTGATCATGGGGCTGGGAATGTTGGTGGACAACGGGGTCGTTGTAGTTGAAAACGTATACCGACTGATGGAGCAAGAGGGCATGTCGCGCAGAGAAGCAGCTAAAAAAGGTATCGGTGAAATCGCCATACCCATTATCATATCTACGGCAACCACCGTGGCCGCCTTTGTACCTTTAGGTACATGGCCAGGTATTATGGGTGAGTTTATGATTTTCTTTCCCATTACCTTGTCAGTGGTACTGGGCTCCTCTTTGTTCGTGGCCATATTCATGAACTCCATGTTGGTTTCACAGTTTATGCAGATTGGAGAAAAAGAATTGACGAGAAAGCAGTTAATTCGATTGAGCATAATTCTTGGCGGTTTTGGTCTATTTATTTTCCTTGTGGGAGGTCCCGTTCGTGGATTGGGTACTCTAATGATTGTTATTGGAATCATGTTCTGGGTGTACAAGTATTTCTTGAAACCTTGGGCACGACGTTTCCAGACCAATAGTTTGGTCCGTTTGGAAAACTTTTACGAACGCCAATTAAAAAGGGCACTTAGGGGCAAAAACGTCTATTGGTATTTTGGATTTACCTCTCTCCTTTTGATTTTGTCATTTGTGTTTTTTGGAATGTCATTGGGAACGCAACGTACAAAAGTGGAGTTCTTTCCAGACAACACCCCCAATGAAATCTATGTCTACATAGAATACCCGCAAGGAACCGATATAGACAAGACCAATACCATCACCAAAGACATCGAGGAGAGGGTCTATGGGGTCACTGGAAGGAGCAAGTACAATAAAGCTGATTTCAATTATTTGGTACAATCCAGTGTGTCTCAAGTTGGTAAAGGTGCTGAAAACCCTTTCACCGAAGGAGGTTCTGCTGCAGAAATGCCACATCGTGGTAAGATAACCCTCTCCATGCGAGAATTTAAGTATAGGGATGGATTGGACACCGAGGAGCTGCGCCAGCAGATTCAGGATACACTGTCTGGAGTATACCCCGGTGTTACGATTTCTGTTGAAAAAGATGCCGTTGGTCCACCAGCAGGTTATCCAATCAACATAGAGATTGAAGGGTTGAACTACGATACCTTGATCAGTACTGCTGAGCGAATGCGAAACTTTATCAATGCTAAAAATATTGCTGGGATTGAGGAGTTGAAAATTGATGTGAATAAAAGTAAACCTGGTATGCAGGTTGAAGTTGACAGGGCCAAAGCGGGAGAACTTGGCGTTTCCGTGGCACAAGTGGGCCAACAATTGCGTAGATCCATTTTTGGTGATAAGGCGGGTATCTACAAAAAAGACGGTGAGGATTATGACATCAATGTCCGTTTTAATGAAGACCTGCGCTACAACACCAGTGCCTTGTTCAACCAGAACATTATTTTTAGGGATGCTTCCAACGGCCAAATCAAAGAGATTCCGGTTTCTGCAGTGGCTAATCAAAAGAATACCTCATCCTTTAGTGCCATTAAACATGTGGACACCAAGCGTGTGGTCACGGTATATTCTGCCTTAAAACCCGGTTTTACGGATGCGGCGGCTATTGTTACTGAGATTCAGGATGAAATGCAGGAGTTCAAAGAGCTCCCCCAAGGGGTTAAAATTGATTACACGGGTCAGATAGAGGAACAGAACAAGCAAATGTCCTTTTTAATGGGTGCGTTCTTCTCTGGGTTAGGTTTGATTATGCTTATTTTGATTTTCCAGTTTGGAGGTGTTTCCAAACCAGCCATAATTATGATGGCTATATTCCTAAGTTTTATTGGGGTGTTTGGAGGACTGATCATAACCGGATGGTCTTTTGTGATCATGATGACCATGATGGGTATCATTTCCTTGGCCGGAATTGTGGTAAACAATGGTGTGGTATTGCTGGATTATGCCCAAATCCTTATTGACCGTAAAAAAGTGGAACTCGGCATTTCTGATGATGATTTGTTGAATCGGGAAGATGTTACCAGTGTTATCATCAAAGCTGGTAAAGCACGTTTGCGTCCGGTAATCTTAACGGCCATTACCACAGTTTTGGGCTTAATTCCTTTGGCCATAGGTTTGAACATCAATTTTGTGAAACTATTCTCCGATTTTGACCCACAAGTTTATATGGGTGGTGACAATGTTATCTTTTGGGGACCATTGGCTTGGACGGTTATTTTTGGTCTTATTGTGGCCACCTTCTTAACCTTGATCATTGTGCCGGTATTGTTCAATATCAGTTACAGGCTTAAAATAAGAATTCAGAACTGGAAGTCAAGAAATACGACACCAGAAGTGGTAACAGAATAACAGAACTTTCTAGTAAAAAAAAAGCCCCGGCCAATGGCCGGGGCTTTTTTTTTAAACACTGTTTTACTTTAGTTGTCAACAGAAACAACTTCAGACTGGTTCCAATTTTTTACATTGACAATACGATTGTCCGTAAAATCCACTTCTCTTAAAATATCACCTTCCCAAAAGAACCACTTGCCAACTCTTGTTCCATTTTCATACGTACCTGAGGCAAGTTTTTTTCCATTTACATCGTACATCAGCCATTCGCCGTGTAGTTTACCTTTCATTAAATAGCCTGTTTGTGCTATTTCACCGTTTTCGTGAAAATATGTAGCTTTTACCATTTTCCCCACTTTTTCCAAAGTCGGTTCTGTACCTTGCGGATACATACAAACCGAAAACATCACTGCCAAAAAAAATATTGCTTTCTTCATAGTTTATGGGTTTTTAAAACATTCTTTCTCAATCAATAACGATACAAATGTATTTAAATTTTACATTAAATAAATATTTATGTAACATTTAATTTACATTAACTTAACATTAATTACATAAAACACTGTTTATGAACATTTTATAATAATTCAATATTGAAGTTTGAAATACATTTTATCGACAAATTCGTACAATTTCTAGTAGATAGTCGTCTCAATGTAAACTTAAAGTTAATAAAAAGTTAGGTAAACATCATCCAACAAAATCATAAAGTTTAGGGGCGACTAGGTAAAATAATGGTGTCCCAGCAGAAAATCACTAGATCTAACCATAGATTTCGGTATTCCTATTAAATTTGCCCTCCAGAACAAATAAGATGTATAGAAGCACTACTTGTGGGGCCTTACGCGCTTCACATATCGGGTCAGAAGTTGTATTGAGCGGTTGGGTTCATAAAGTACGGGACAAAGGTTTTGTGGCATGGGTAGATCTACGCGATCGCTACGGCATTACCCAGTTGGTTTTTGATGAGGAAAGAACCTCAAAAGACCTCTTGGACAAAGCTCGGGAACTTGGGCGGGAGACCGTTATCCAAGCCAAAGGTCACGTTATTGAACGAACCTCTAAAAACCCCAATATTCCAACAGGGGAAATTGAGGTACTGGTCAGTGAGCTCACCATTCTCAACAAATCCCTACTACCTCCGTTCACCATTGAAGATGAAACGGATGGCGGCGAGGACATCCGCATGAAATATCGCTATTTGGATATCCGAAGAAATCCGGTAAAGAACAACCTCATCTTCAGGTCCAAGGTGACCATGGAAGTACGTAAATACCTTTCCGACCAAGGGTTTATTGATGTGGAAACGCCATATCTCATCAAATCCACCCCAGAAGGTGCCCGTGACTTTGTGGTGCCAAGCCGAATGAATGAGGGTCAATTTTATGCACTGCCCCAATCTCCACAGACTTTTAAGCAATTGTTGATGGTGGGCGGAATGGACAAATATTTTCAAATTGTAAAATGTTTTCGGGATGAAGACCTTCGTGCCGATCGCCAGCCTGAGTTTACCCAGATTGACTGCGAAATGGCTTTTGTTGAGCAGGAGGACATCCTTAATACCTTTGAAGGTCTTACCAAACATCTGTTGAAAGAAATCAAAGGAGTGGAAATTGAAGAGTTCCCTAGAATAACCTTTGATGATGCCATGCGACTCTATGGCAACGATAAGCCTGACATCCGTTTTGGAATGCAATTCGGAGAATTGAATGCGGTAGCGCAACAAAAGGACTTCAATGTCTTCAACTCTGCCGAATTGGTTGTGGGAATAGCTGTTCCTGGAGCTGCCGAGTACACCCGAAAAGAAATTGATGCGCTGGTGGATTGGGTAAAACGTCCTCAAGTGGGCGCCAAGGGCATGGTCTATGTAAAATGTAACGAGGATGGGAGCTACAAATCCTCAGTGGATAAGTTCTATGATCAAGAAGATTTGACAAAATGGGCTGAGGTGACTGGAGCCAAAGCGGGTGACCTTATTTGTGTGCTTTCCGGTAAAACCAACGAAACTAGAGCACAGCTTAGCGCACTTCGTATGGAATTGGCAACCCGACTTGGTCTTAGAAAATCGGATGAGTTTGCCCCGCTTTGGGTAGTGGATTTTCCGTTGTTGGAACTGGATGAGGAAACCGGTACCTACCATGCCATGCACCATCCGTTCACATCTCCAAAGCCCGGTCAGTTGGAGCTTTTGGAAACCGACCCCGGTGCTGTAAAGGCCAATGCCTACGATTTGGTGCTCAACGGAAACGAAATTGGTGGAGGTTCCATCCGTATTCACGACAAACAGGTACAAGCCACTATGTTTAAACATTTAGGCTTTACCCCTGAGGAAGCCAAAGCCCAGTTCGGATTTTTAATGGATGCTTTTCAATATGGTGCTCCCCCTCACGGTGGAATTGCTTTTGGACTGGATCGCTTGGTAGCCATTTTGGGTGGTCAGGAGACGATTCGCGATTTTATCGCCTTCCCGAAAAACAACAGTGGCCGGGATGTGATGATCGATGCCCCTGCTCCCGTTGATGATGAGCAATTAAAGGAACTTCATCTAAAATTAGATCTTTAAAAGCATGTCAATCCCGCCAAGAGCGGGATTTTTTAATACATTTAAGTGTATCATTGACCCTATGCCCAATAATAGGAAAAGATTACTGACCCGTTTTTTGAAATGGCGATATAAGAATATCTCCAACAAGACCTTTGTTCATATCATGAGCTTGGTGGTAGGGTTTTTGGCGGGATTGGTGGCCGTCACTTTAAAAAATATCACCTATTTCATTGAGTCGCTCTTAAAAATGGGCATCATTTTTTCGGAGAACCAGCTTTATTTTATTTTACCCACCATTGGACTCACTTTTGTCTACCTCTACGTAAAGTTTGTACAGAAAAAACCGCTTCAACATGCGGTATCGTCCATCATCTTTTCACTTTCCAAAAAAGGAGGGCTACTGGGGGTCAAGGACATTTACACCCCCTTGATAACAGCTCCTCTCACCGTAGGGTTTGGAGGTTCCGTAGGGTTATTGGGCCCTGCGGTTAAATCAGGTTCAGCCATTAGCTCCAACTTAAGCCGATTGTTTCATATTGATACCAAAACGCGTTCCCTATTGGTGGCCTGTGCTTCGGCGGGGGCCATTTCATCCATTTTTCAATCCCCCATTGCAGCCATCATTTTTGCCGTGGAGGTTTTTACCTTGGACTTTACCATGATGTCTATGCTCCCTTTATTGTTGGCATCCATTTCCGGGGTCCTCACCTCCTATTTCTTTTTGGGGAACGAAGTACTTTTTAGTTTTTCGCTGTCCGAGGGATTTGAATTAAAGGATACTGCTTTCTACATCTTGCTGGGTGTGGGCACCGCATTTGCCTCCATCTATTTCACCAAAATGTATTTTGCCATTTTCAATTTTTTTAAACGTTTCAAGAGTCCAAAGTACAAACTCTTAGTTGGTGGTATCGCCATTGGAATTATGCTCTATGCCATTCCTCCATTATACGGTGAGGGTTTTGGTTTTATCAACAATTTATTGGAGGGTGACCACCTCAAGGCTTTGGGTAAGACCCCTTTTGATGATTTTACCAGCAATATCTGGGTAGTGATAGCCCTCTTGTTTGGAATCACCATTTTCAAGGCCATTGCCATGACCACCACCTTTGCTGCCGGCGGCGCTGGCGGTATATTCATTCCCACCATGGTGATGGGAAGTGCTTTGGGCAATGTAGTGGCCAAGGTCATCAACAATTTGGGTTTCGGTTTTTCGGTATCGGAAAGCAATTTTACCCTCATTGGGATGGCCGGTTTGATTGCAGGTGTAATCCATGCACCACTGACAGCCATATTCTTGATAGCCGAAATCACCGGAGGATACCAACTCTTTGTTCCCTTGATGATTACGGCATCCATTTCGTATCTTATTACTAAAAATGCATTGGATTATACCATTTACACCAAGGAGTTGGCCAAGATAGGAGCGCTGCTTTCACACAATAAGGACCAAATGGTGCTGGGCCTTATGCAAATGGATGATGTGATCGAAAAAAACTTTAAACCCGTTCACCCAAATATGTCCCTAGGTGAAATGCTCCACCAATCCGTATCCAAATCCAAACGAAATATTTTTCCCGTTTTGAACGATGAAAAAAAATTGATGGGCATTATTGTTTTGGATGACATCCGCCAATTTATGTTTGATACGGACCTCTACGAGACCGTTTATGTAAAAAATTTGATGCACGCCCCTCCTGAGCACATCTTTTATGGCAAGGATACCATGAAGCAGGTGATGAAAAAATTTCAGGATAGTGGTGCTTGGAACCTACCCGTCATCAAAGATGGAAAATATGAGGGATTCATCTCAAAATCCAAATTATTGACGGCCTATCGAAGGAAATTGATTAATTATACCCAATGAAGATTAAGTTTAAACATATAATTGTTCTCATAACCCTACTCTCATTTTCTTTGATTGTATATGGCTTTTCCCTTGATGAGGATCAAGCCAGTTCTGCCCAAAAATATATTGGTTTGGGAACTGTGGGCCTTTTTTTGGTGGCCATGCCCCTTTTCTTGTACAAAGAAAGTAAGCGCAAAGACATGAAAGATTACATGCTTACAAAAGATAATATTAAGAAAATGAGGGATAAAGAGGTCAAAAATACTGAGAATCAATAATTTTCTAAGATTTAATACTATATTCATCCAAAGCGTCATAAAAAATTATACTTTAGTATTTTAACAAATTATTTTTTTAATGACCGGTACAGTAAAATTTTTTAATGGATCCAAAGGTTATGGGTTCATTACCAACGACGAAACAGGAAAAGACATCTTTGTTCATGTAACCGCACTGAACGGAGTGGAATTGAACGAAGGCGACAAAGTAGAATACGTAGAAGAAGAAGGAAGAAAAGGAAGAGTTGCTGCACAAGTGCAGGTAATCGGATAACAATATTTTATTTTGATTTTAACCAACCCTCGGCTTTAACCGGGGGTTTTTTTATTTAGTTCAGGTTTCTTCGCTGAATAAAAAACCGTTTCAGCAATTCTGCTGACTCATTCTCCAAAACTCCCCCAACAACTTCTGTTTTTGGATGTAAATGCCCTCCCATCACACCAAAACCACGCTCCAAATCGGCGGCCCCGTAAACCACTTTGGAAATCTGGCTCCAGTATAAGGCCCCGGCACACATCTGACAGGGTTCCAGGGTTACATAAAGCGTGCATCCCTGAAGATACTTTCCGCCCAAAAAATTGGATGCTGCCGTAATGGCTTGCATTTCGGCATGTGCCGTAACATCCTTCAATCGCTCGGTAAGGTTATGCGCCCTGCCAATGATTCGGTTATTCACCACAATGACTGCCCCAACAGGTACTTCTCCATTATCAAAGGCAATTTCTGCCTCTTGGAGGGCCTTTTTCATAAAATAAGTATCGTCAAACGGATTTTCCACAACTATTTTTACGGATTTTATGCGATGGCTAAGCTACACATAAAATAATTTTACCGATTATAGGTACTTTTGTTTTTTAATCATTGGAAAAGCTTTTAACACATATCGGTTCCCCGAAAGACCTCAAAAAACTGTCTTTGGATGAGTTGCCTAAACTTGCCCAAGAGCTTCGGGAATTCATTATTGATATTGTAGCTACCAAAGAGGGGCATTTGGGAGCCAGTTTAGGGGTGGTGGAACTTACCATAGCCCTACATTATGTTTTTGATACGCCTACGGATAAGCTCATTTGGGATGTGGGCCACCAAGCCTACGGCCATAAAATCTTGACAGGCCGAAAAGAAATTTTTGACACCAACCGACAACTGGGAGGTATCAGTGGTTTTCCTAAACGAAGTGAAAGTGAGTACGATGATTTTGGCACCGGACATAGCTCAACAGCCATATCCGCCATTTTGGGAATGGCCATGGCTTCAAAATTAAATGAGGACTTTACAAAGCAACATATCGCCGTTGTTGGTGATGCTTCCATAGCCAGTGGAATGGCTTTTGAAGGACTCAACCATCTTGGGGTCACCGATGTAAATGCCCTTATTGTCCTTAACGATAATGCGATTGGTATTGACCCCAGTGTAGGTGCCCTAAAAAAATACCTTACCAATGTAAAAAAAGGCACTGCCAAAGACGAGAATATTTTTGAATGCTTAAACTTGAAGTATTCGGGTCCTTTGGACGGGCATGATGTAAAAGCTTTGGTGCACGAATTGCAGCGACTAAAAAGTGTTGAAGGGCCGAAACTGCTCCATATTATTACCACTAAGGGAAAAGGACTGAAAAAGGCCGAAGAAGATCAGGTAGTCTACCATGCTCCAGGCAAATTTGACAAGATTACCGGGGAACGCCTCAAAAAATCCCAAGAAGCTGAACCACCAAAGTATCAAGATGTTTTTGGGTTGACACTGGTAGAACTCGCAGAAAAGAACAAAAAAATAGTGGGCATCACTCCGGCAATGCCCACAGGAAGTTCCTTAAAATACATGATGGACAAAATGCCGAATCGGGCATTTGATGTGGGCATTGCAGAGCAACATGCCGTAACGCTAGCCGCCGGAATGGCAACACAGGGGCTTATCCCCTTTTGCAACATCTATTCCACCTTTTTGCAACGGGCCTATGATCAGGTAATCCACGATGTGGCCCTACAAAATCTTCCGGTTATTTTTTGTTTGGATCGTGCCGGACTGGTAGGTCAGGATGGACCAACGCACCACGGGGTTTTTGATATGGCGTATTTACGGTGCATCCCCAACCTTACCGTATTTGCTCCCATGAATGAAATGGAACTTAGAAATATCATGTATACGGCTCAAATGGGATTAAAAGGCCCCATTGCCATTCGGTATCCAAGGGGGCGTGGCGTGACTTTGGATTGGAAAAACAAATTTGAGCCCATTGAAATAGGTACTGCACGTTGTTTACAGGAAGGTTCCAAAATAGCCATCCTTTCCATCGGGCACATAGGTAACGAGGTTGTACGGCTATTGGAAGCGTTGAACAATCCAACAACCCTGGGCCATTACGACATGCGTTTTGTAAAACCTTTGGATAAAGAAACCCTCCGCACCATTTTTAAAAAATATGACCATATCATCACTATAGAAGATGGGTGCGAAATGGGTGGGTTTGGTTCTGCAGTGCTCGAATTTGCCAATGAAGAGCACTGGACAAAATCCGTTACAATTTTTGGCATTCAAGATCAGTTTGTTGCACAGGGAACAATCCCCGAGACACACCAACTGGCTGGTATAGATTTTGATACCCTACATTCCTATATAAAATCAACCTTAAACCAATGCGATTAAACTTTTTTCTAATTCTGTTCTTTGCCGTTTTGCTATCAGCCCATGCACAAGTTGCCCCATACAAGGTGTTTGAACTTAAATCTGATAGCACAGATTATGTATTTAAGGTGATACGCATTAAAGATGTGAAACTTAAATATGTGACCAGGGGAGCAAAGCTCACCGACCCCAGAACTGTTTTGAACCGCGTAAGGCCCGTACGAAAGTGGTACCGGCGTTTTGAGCCAACTTCATTTTGGGAGAAAACCAATGAGTTTGGCATGAATATCAACGAGGTTTCTTTTGTAAACTGGAATGCAGGGGGTGACAACTCCGTTACTGCCCTGGCAAGTATGCGATTTAAGCGCAACTATAAGTTTAGATACCTGAACTGGAACAACGAAGCCATCTTTAGATATGGACTCAATGCGCAAGAAGGTCGAAAACTTCGTAAAACGGATGACCAAATCAGACTGTCATCTACCATAAGTTTTAGAAAAGATACTATCACCAATTGGTATTATTCGGTCAAGACCAATTTTAACACACAGTTTTCCAATGGTTTTAAATATCCAGATAGGGACAACCCCATTTCAAGGTTCATGGCTCCAGGATATCTTTTTGTAGGTATTGGTACATCATACATTCCTCCGCAAGACAAGTTCAACCTGTATATTTCTCCTGCTACCATGAAATCTACCTTTGTTTTGGATGAAACCCTTTCAAATCAAGGCTCCTTTGGTGTGGAAGAAGGGGAGCAAGTGTTTTTAGAGGTCGGTTTTCTCATCACCAACACCTGGGAAAAAGAAATTTTACGTAATGTTTTAATGAACCACAGGATAAACCTGTACACGGATTACATTAGAAGTTTTGGGAATATTGATGTGGACTGGGAGATGAATTTTAATCTAAAGGTTAACGACCATATCAATGCCAACATTGGTACACATCTAATTTATGACGACGACATTAAGTTTGATGAAGTGGTCGCGGAGGATGGTACCATCGTAGACCCGGGAATACCAAGAATCCAATTTAAACAATTATTGGGGGTAGGGCTGCTCTTCAATCTCTAGATTTTCCGCCCAGTAAGTTTATCATGGATGTGTACCGCGGCGCTGTCCGATAAACTCGCAACAAAACAACTGGTGTCCAACAGGATTTTGTAGATTGAGGTATCCGAATTTCTGTAATTTTCAGGCAGACTTTTAATCAGTAATCGGTCATAATTACTGGCATTCCCTTCTTTAGTATTGATTAAGGCCGTTGTATAGATGTCCAGCAAATCTGAAATTATTCGATACCCTGCCAGTTCCTTATCCACCACCTCGGTGGATTGGTAAATTTTTTCAACGCTCAACTTTATGATGTCTTCCACCTGTGTTTGATACTTTCCTCTGTCCAATAACGCCGAATCAAACTCCCCTTTAAGAATTTCCGTTTCATTCTCAACAAAAACATCAACCGCATCCCTGATCAAGGTATTGATGGCCAGAGCGCGCAAATAACTCAATCGGTCACTGGAATGGGTCATGGTGTTGTACTTTTTGGTGTTGATGTTTTCCTTCACCAAATTAATCAAGTATTCCAACGCATACTCCTCTGGAATAAGCCCCAGATTAATCCCGTCCTCAAAATCTATGATGGTATAGCAAATATCATCCGCGGCCTCCACCAAATAGGTCAAGGGATGCCTGTAAAACCCAATTTCTGGATTGGCGGGGTTGGGAACCAGACCTATTTCCTCCACAACTTCTTTGAAGAATTCCTTTTCGGATTGGAAAAAGCCAAACTTTTTGTCTGCTATGTGCTTGGATGGCTTTTTGGGCAATGAGGCTTTGGGATATTTCATAAAGGCACCTAAGGTGGCATAACTCAACCGAAGCCCTCCGGGAACCCCTTCCCTAGCCTCTGTCAACAATTTGAATCCGTTGGCATTTCCTTCAAAATCTACCAAATCCTGATATTCCTCTTCGGAAAGTGCGACTTGATATTTTTTGCCATTTCCTTGCTTAAAATAATTGCCGATGGCCTTTTCCCCGCTATGGCCAAAAGGAGGATTGCCAATATCATGGGCCAAAGCAGCAGCAGCTACTATGGCACCAAAATCGTTGAAGTGATAGCCATGCACCTCGGATAAATAGGGATATTTGGCTAAGATTTGTTGTCCCGCAGTGCGTCCCAAGCTACGTCCCACCACCGAAACTTCCAAGCTATGGGTAAGACGGGTGTGCACAAAATCTTTGTTGGAACCCACACTCATGGGCATGGGCACCACTTGTGTCTTGTCTTGCAGGCTTCTAAATGCGGACGAGAAAATAATCCGGTCATAATCCACCTCAAAGCCCAAACGGGTCTCTTCCTGCTCTTTGCGAAGTCGCTTATGAGTATCTCCCTGTCGTTTTAAGGAAAGTAGCTGTTCCCATTCCATTCGTAGTTAATTTGAAGCGCAATATACGATCAACCTTTATCAACTCAAAAGAAAGCAAGGCATCACTGGTAACTTTCGCAATACTAGAAGTTTTAATGATTACTTAAACTTAACATTACGGTTAAGAAATATCCAGCGAGGACTTTTGAAGTTTATTTAAGGATTTCTTTACGGATATTAGTTTTTGTCGACTATTCTTCGAAATCCTAGGGGTTGCCTTTTCAGGCAGCCCTTTTTTGTCGATAATACTTCTTTAAAATAACATAAAAGAAACGTTATCTTAACATTAGGTATTGTTCTTTGCAGCGACAAAAACTAGTACCGTAATGAATTTCAAAAAGTTAGCCCTTTATGGGTTATTCTTTCTTTTTCTATGTGTGCCTTTTTCTTATTCACAGGAATTTCAACCTTCAACTTTTGGCAACGGTTTATTAAACTTTATGGGCAAAGACAGCACTTGGTCTGCAAAGGTAGGGGCAAGAATGCAACTTTTATCTGTTTCAAGTTGGAGTAAGAATGATGAAGGCTATGGAAATCCAGAGCAAAACTTCTTGGTCCGTAGAGCACGACTAAAATTTGATGGTTTTGTTCACTCTCCAAAGCTTGTTTACAAGATAGAATTGGGGTTGTCAAACCGTGATATTTCAGGAGGGTCACAGTTCACTGGAAACACTCCCAGATATATTTTGGACGCTGTGGTAAAATGGAATTTTTACCAAAATTTTGTGCTGTGGTTTGGGCAAACCAAGCTGCCAGGAAACATAGAGAGGGTAATTTCATCAGGAAATTTACAACAGGTGGATCGTTCCTTGCTCAACAGCAGGTTTAATATTGATCGGGACATGGGGTTTCAGTTAAGGCACCATTTTACATTGGGCAAAAAGATGTTGGTCCGAGAAAAATTTGCTTTTTCCCAAGGAGAGGGCAGAAATGTCACCGAAGGCAATCTTGGCGGCCACCAATATACCTCCCGGCTGGAATTATTGCCTTTTGGCAAATTTACTGCCAAAGGTGACTACTTGGGAGCCGATCTGCAACGGGAGGAAACCGTAAAATTAATGCTCGGTGCTACATATGATATCAATAAGGATGCTGTGAAAACCCGAAGCAACATGGGCAACTATATGTTCAATGATGTGGGGCTTTACCAAACCGACATATCCACTGTGTTTTTAGACTTTATGTTGAAATACAATGGATTCTCATTTATGGGTGAATATGCCAATCGTGATTCGGACAGTCCCATTGCCCTAAACTCTGATGGCTCCGAAACGGGAGATACGGTGCAGGTTGGTAATGGGCTAAACCTACAAACAGGATATCTTTTTGAAAATAATTGGGAAGTTTCAGGACGGTTTACCAATATTCACTTAAATGAGACAATAACTGGGAAGGAACGTGAAAAACAATATACCTTGGGAGTTTCAAAATATATTGTTGGGCATAAATTAAAGGTACAAACCGATTTAAGTTACTTAACTTTAAGCAATGGCATTGATGAACTAATGTGGCGTTTACAAATGGAGGTACATCTCTAAAAGATAACCTTAACATAACTTAAGCATTGGTCTTTATCAAGATATTTGAACAATTTTTTCTGAAGTATTAACTATGGATAATATCTACCTCGTAATAATGGTTGCCCTGGCAGTTTTGGCCATCACAGATTTGGTCGTCGGTGTCAGTAATGATGCTGTAAATTTCCTAAACTCTGCACTGGGATCAAAAGCTATTTCCTTTAAGACCATAATGGTAGTGGCAAGTATTGGTATTGCCTTGGGTGCCATGTCATCGAGCGGGATGATGGAAGTGGCCCGAAAAGGTATTTTTAACCCTTCAGAATTTGTTTTCGCAGAGATCATGATAATTTTCATGGCAGTAATGATTACGGACGTGCTGTTGTTGGATTTTTTCAATACACTGGGCATGCCCACCTCCACTACGGTTTCCATTGTTTTTGAATTATTGGGTGCGGCTGTAGCCATGGCATTGATTAAAGTTTCAGGAACGGGTGGCGGCTTCGAAGCCTTGGGAAGCTACATCAATACAGATAAAGCCACAGAAATTATTTTAGGTATTTTGCTCTCTGTGGTCATAGCTTTTAGTATTGGGGCCATTGTTCAATTTTTTTCCAGATTATTGATTTCTTTCCGGTTCAATGAGCAACCCAAATGGATTGGCTCCGTTTTTGGCGGGTTGGCCATTACCGCTATCATACATTTTATCTTGGTAAAAGGATTAAAAAGTGCCAACCTGTTTGATGGAGCACTTACCGAGGTTGCCAACACACAACCTGAGCTTTTTTTACTGGGTAATTTTATCTTTTGGATGATTGTTTCTTTGGTGCTTACCTCTACTTTTAAACTTAACATCTATAAAATCATTATTACTTTGGGAACATTTGCATTGGCCATGGCCTTTGCAGGGAACGATTTGGTAAATTTTATTGGTGTACCCATTGCAGCTTGGCAATCCTTTCAGGATTGGCAGGCTTCTGGAATTGCAGCTTCTGAATATTCCATGGGTGGATTGGCCGCGGCAGTACAAACCCCAACATATTTATTGTTGATTTCCGGATTGGTGATGATCATTACCCTTTGGCTATCCACCAAGGCACGTTATGTAACAGAGACCGAAATCAATCTTGCGCGCGAAGGGGAAGGGGAAGAACGCTTTCAACCCAATTTTCTTTCAAGGCAAATTGTGAAATTCTCAATGACAGCATTCGACAGTTTGTCCAATACCGTCCCTAATGGATTTCGTAGTCGGGTTTCGGGAAGACTTACCAAACCCAACCAATACATTCCTAAAGGCAAAGTGCAAGATATGCCTGCCTTTGATATGGTAAGGGCCTCTGTAAACCTCATGGTGGCCAGTGTACTTATTTCTGTGGCCACTTCCATGAAACTACCGTTGTCAACTACCTATGTAACCTTTATGGTGGCCATGGGAAGTTCGTTGGCTGATCGGGCATGGGGCTCCGAAAGTGCGGTGTATAGGGTAGCCGGTGTACTCAATGTTATTGGAGGTTGGTTCTTTACGGCCATTTGTGCTTTTGTGGCGGCAGCTACCATTGCGTATTTACTTCACATAGGAGGCTTTGTTGCTCTTATTTTACTATTGGTTTTTGCCGGAGTGCTTTTGGTCAGAAATTATTTGAGCCATACCCGTAAAAAAGTAGAAAACAAAGTAGATGATATCTTAAGAAAGGCCGAGAGCAGTTCCATACAAGGGGTTATTGAAGAAAGTGCAACCAATATTGCCAGTGTTATTAAAAGAAGCAACAAGATATATACAGGTGCCATAAACGGTTTGGCCAAACACGACCTTGAGGCCTTAAAAAAGAACAATAAGGGAGTTAAAAAGTTATCCAAGGAAGTGGATGGTCTCAAAAACAACGTATACTATTTCATCAAAAATTTGGATGAATCCAGTGTGGGAGGAGCCAGTAACTTTTATATTACCTTGCTGGGTGTACTCCAAGATTTTACACAATCATTGGAATATATTTCCAAAGTAAGCTACACCCATGTACGCAACAATCACAAAAAGTTGAAGTACAACCAAATCAAGGAACTTAAGGATTTAGATCATCTGTTGGAAGATTTGTTCCACAAGACCGATGAAACTTTCAGTCAAAAATCCTTTGATAATATTGCCCGAATTTTAGATAATAAAGACCAGTATTTTGATTTGATTTCGGAGAAAATGGAAAAGCAGGTGGCCCGTACAAGAACCGAGGAGACCAGCCCAAAGAATACCACATTGTACTTTTCACTGCTCACTGAAAGCAAGGATATGGTTAAAGCCACCATTAAATTATTGGAGCTCTACTATTCTGAGCATGATAGTACCGTGGAGCCTGCTCGAATAGAAAAGTAAAAAACCGCATAGTTTATGTATTTTTGAGCTATGCGTTACTTTATTTTATTCTTGGCGGTCTGCCATAGTACCATTTCCCAGGCACAGGATATCACGGCCCAACAACTTTTGGACAAAACCATTGCGTTTCACGACCCCAATGGCATTTGGAAAACCTTTGATGGTGAGTTCAAAGTGCTCATGGAAACTCCCAACTCCAGCGACAGGTTGAGCACGATAACGCTCAATATTCCAAAGCAATACTTTCAACTCTTGGTAGAAAAGGATGGGGTTTCCTATAGCTATGCTTTTGACAAAGGAAACTGTATCACCACACTTAACGGTTCCACTGATATAAGTGATGAGGATAGAAAGACCTACAGGCTTACTTGTGACCGTGGGGAAATGATGAAAAATTACTACACGTATCTCTATGGGCTTCCGATGAAACTGAAGGATCCTGGCACTCTTTTACATGATAAAGTGCAAAAGAAGACCTTTAAAGGAAAGGAATACTTGGTGTTGAAGGTTACTTATGACGAAAAGGTAGGCAGTGACGTTTGGTATTTCTATTTTGACCCTAAGACCTATGCTATGGAAGTGTACCAATTTTACCATGATGAAAGCAAAAACGATGGGGAGTATATTCTTTTAGAAGGCCTGGAGGAAATCAATGGTATACAAATGCCAAAAACCCGGGCTTGGTACATGAACAAGGACGACAAGTATCTGGGCACGGATATTTTGACCAAATCTTAGTCAAAAGTAACTACCTACCTATAAAAATTCATCTCATCCATATATTTCCAAACCGCATAAGGAAGCAAAGGCCTTATGTTCTTGCCTTTTTTATGCTCCCTGCGAATAAAGGTGGAGGAAATCTCCATAATGGGTGCATTGACCTTGGTAATTTTGGGGTGATCCTTAAACTGATGGTCCATTTTTCCTTCTGAAATTCTAGGATACACATAAAGGGAATAATGCTCCAAGATGGTTTCATAATTTTTCCACTTGTGGAAGCTTTTTAGGTTATCCTCTCCCATAATCAACGAAAATTGATGGTCTTTCCCATAGCTTTCATCCAAATGAACCAGCGTATTTATGGTATAATTGGGTTGTGGTAGATCAAACTCGATCTTGCTGGGTTTTAATTTGGGATACTCCTGCACGGCTTCATACACCATTTGATACCGATGATGGTCATCCAACAAGGATTGTTTGGTCTTAAAGGGACTTTGTGGGGTAATCACAAACCAAACCTCATCCAAATCTGAAAACTCCACCAAATGGTTGGCTATCACCAAATGACCAATATGAATAGGGTTGAATGTTCCAAAGAAGAGCCCTACCTTTTTCATTGTGCTAATCTTCTTTTCGATTCTTAGCGCCAACAAAATCAGCTACCAAGGCATGGGCTTCTTTTAAGGCCACATCCAAATCGTAGTTTTTGATGATTTTATCAAATTGGGGGGCCGTGGCAAGTTCCACGGATGCCTTTGCTATCCGCATATTGATTTTGTCATCGCTTTCGGTGCTACGCTTCTTTAATCGGATTTTGAGCTCATCCACACTGGGTGGCTTCACAAAAACGGCTAAGGTCTCTTCTGGAAATTTCTTTTTGATTCGAAGTCCCCCAGAAACATCAATATCAAAAATGACATTTTTTCCTTCGGCCCAAAGACGTTCCACCTCACTTTTTAAGGTGCCATAAAAATTATCGCGATAGACTTCCTCCCACTCCAAAAAATCCCCTTGTTTAATATGCTTTTTAAACTCGGAAATGGACATGAAATAATAATTCTCCCCGTGTTTCTCCTTTCCTCTTCTAGGTCGGGAGGTGGCAGAAATGGAAAAGGCAAGATTCAGTTCGGGTTGGTCCAGTAAATACTTGACAATGGTAGTTTTTCCACTCCCGGAAGGTGCTGAAAAAATAATAAGTTTCCCCCCTTCTGTCATAGTACATTGAGCATTTGTTCTTTGATCTTTTCCAATTCATCCTTCATTTGCACCACCAATTGCTGCATGGGAGCATAATTGGCCTTGGAACCAATGGTATTGATTTCCCTGCCTATTTCCTGAGCGATGAATCCCAACTTTTTCCCGTTGGAGTCGTCGGATTTCAAAGTAGTTTCAAAATAATTCAAGTGATTGGCCAAGCGTACTTTCTCCTCGGTAACATCGTACTTCTCCAAATAGTAGATCAATTCCTGTTCAAATCGATTGGCATCCAATTCAACCTTAAGATCGGACACAGCCTTTTCCAAACGTTCCCGCACTGTTGCCAAACGTTCGGGATCCATGGTGTTGACTTGATCCAGCAAAGAGGTCAAATTTTTAAGACGTTCCACAAAATCCTGCTCCAACACTTTTCCCTCTTCACTCCTGAACGTATTAATTTCGGAAAGTGCTTGTTTCATGGCTTCTTTTATGGCCTCATATTCAGCTTCGTCAATATCGTTCTTGTCGGTTTTAAGCGTGTCGGGCATGCGCAATGCCAATTCCAACAGTTTTATATCATCTCCCTTGGCTATTTGGGCCAATTGTTCCATATAATTTTTAACCACCCCTTTATTGATTTCAGCCGTGGTTTCTTCCCCGGTGATTTCAACATAGAGCCCCAAATCCACCTTTCCGCGAACAAGCTCATCAGCTATCATTTTCCGAAGTTCCAATTCCTTTTCTCGATAGGATTGCGGAATTCTGGCATTGATGTCCAAACTCTTACTGTTAAGCGATTTGAGTTCCACAGTAATTTTCTTGGATGGAAGCTGCGCCACATGCTTCCCAAAACCGGTCATGGATTGAATCATATAGAAATGTATATTTCGCCAAAGGTAACCAAAATAGCTTTTGGCCCCTTGACCTTCATGAATGTGGGATTTAAGAAGAGAAAATTATTCCAACTCCCTTACCCAAATGTTTCGGTAACTTACCCTACTGTTATCACCATGGTCTTGAAGCCGAAGTGGCCCTTTGCCATGCACTGGGTTTTTAGGCCAACCGATATAGGGTGTGGTTCCTTTGATTTCTACATTATCCTGGATAAGAACACCGTTGTGAATCACCGTAAGCGTTCCTGATTTGACTTTTTGGCCTTTCTCGAATACCGGCTCATGATAAATGATGTCATAAGTATTCCAATCCCCAGATGGGACCGAGGCCATGGCCAACGGAGTATGTTGTTTGTAGATAGACCCAACTTGCCCGTTCACATAGGTGTCGTTATTGTTGTTGTCCAAAACTTGTACTTCGTACAATCCAGCAAGGAAAACACCGCTATTGCCCCTACTTTGATTTCCACCCTGTATTTCGGCGGGGGATCTCCATTCAATATGCAGCTGTATGCTTCCAAAGTTTTGTTTCGTCTGGATATCTCCAGTTCTGTTTGCCACGGTCATACTGCCATCCTTGTTCACCGTCCATTTGGCGGCGGTACTGTCCACCGTACTTATCCATTTATCCAAATTACTCCCATCAAAAAGAACAATGGCATCGCTGGGTGGTGCACCTTCCTTTCCCGGAGTTACAACGGGCACAACGGGTTCATAAAATTCGGTTTGTTCCGGTTTGGTGGGTTCTTCTTCCAGTTGGGCGAAACCGCTAGTGGCAATCAATACCAATAAAACCAATAGAATACTTCTTAACTTCTGCATCTTATAATTCTTTAATCTTAATATTTCTATAACCAATTACAATGGGTTCACCGTGGTGTTGCAATGCGATTTTTCCTGTTCTGAACTTGCCAAAAGCTTCCCAGTCGGCAAACTTGGATTTGGAAACCATCTCATTCCAGGCATCTCCATTTACTGGAAACTCAGCAACCGTATTGTCGTTCAGAACCACACTACCCTCATTCGTTTTATGGTTAATGGTAATCACAAAATGATTCCACTCTCCAACCGATTTTACCGCAGTGGAATCCGTAGGAATCATATCGTACAAAGCGCCTGCTTGGCGAGTTGGGCCATTTTTTCCATCTGGGTGACCAATATTGTCCAATACTTGGATTTCTGGCCCTGTATTATAAGGCTCACCGTACTTTTCATCTTCTACAACACCCCACATGACACCACTGTTGGCACCTTCGCTCACCATCCACTCCAAAGAAAGCTCAAAATTGGTGTATTCATTATCAGTGACCAAGTTAAAGTGCTTCCCTTCAGATTCATTCAAAGTAGGGTCAAAAATCATGGCGCCGTCTTCTATTTTCCATGGCGCTCCTACCGCTTCTCCGTTATAAATATGCCACCCATCAAACGATGAACCATCAAACAAAACGGTCCATTCCAGTTCTTGCACAGCTTCCATTTCTTCTTGTTCAGCTTCTTGCGAAGCGTTTTCCTTGGGTTTTTCTTTGCAGGCAAAGACCATGGCTAACACTGCTAATAGAATTGGTTTTTTCATAATCCCAGTATGTTTTTAAGTTTTTCAGTATCCACATCAGCTCCAGCAAAATCATCAAAGGTTTTTTGGGTGGCTTCAATAATGTGGTCCTGAATGAATTTGGCACCTTCACGGGCACCTTGTTCTGGACTTTTGATGCAACATTCCCATTCCATTACGGCCCAAACATCGCATCCGTATTGGGTCAATTTAGAGAAAATGGTCTTAAAATCGATTTGGCCATCACCCAACGAACGGTAACGCCCCGCTCTATCTCCCCAATCATTGTAACCGCCAAAGGCTCCTTTTTTTCC
Source organism: Allomuricauda sp. CAU 1633 (assembly GCF_017313225.1). Taxonomy (GTDB): domain Bacteria; phylum Bacteroidota; class Bacteroidia; order Flavobacteriales; family Flavobacteriaceae; genus Flagellimonas. The sequence continues at coordinate 169,381 of NZ_JAFLNE010000001.1, forward strand.
CGTGGGATTGAACTCAGAATCTTTTACGTGGAACGACTTGATAAACTCATGGTAAAAGTCGATGTACTCAATGTAATCCAATTGTTGAAGAACGAAGTGACTTGGGTCGTACAAAATGTTTACCCTTTTGTGGTTTCCGGTAGCTTTTAGAAAGCGTTCAAAGGTATCTCCATCATGAAGATCTTCCCCAGGGTGAATTTCATAACACACATCCACACCTTCTTCATCAAAATGGTTAAGGATGGGCATCCATCTTTTGGCCAATTCCTCAAAACCCATCTCCACCAATCCAGGTGGCCGTTGTGGCCAAGGGTGCATGGTATGCCAAAGCAAGGCTCCAGAAAATGTAGCATGCGCGGTAATCCCCAATCTACGGCTGGCTGTGGCTGCTTTTTTTACGGTTTCCACAGCCCATTTTGTGCGTTCTTTAGGTTTTCCATGAAGTTCTGCCGGCGCAAAGTTGTCGAACATGATATCGTAGGCCGGGTGAACCGCTACCAATTGTCCCTGCAAGTGGGTAGACAATTCCGTAATCTCAAGGCCATAGGAGTTTATTTTTCCCTTGAGTTCATCACAGTAATCCTGACTTTCGGCAGCTCTATCCAAATCGATAAGAAATGATTCCCATGTTGGAATTTGAATTCCTTTATAGCCAAGGCCAGAGGCCCATTTGCATAATCCATCCAGCGAATTGAATGGTGGTTGACTGTCCACAAATTGTGCTAAGAATACAGCCGGTCCTTTAATAGTTTTCATTTAATTTGGTTTTATGAATCGACAAATCCGCAAAATTTTGCGATTTATCCTCTATATTTAAAAAATTTCTATGATATTTTTATTCCCCATGTAGAAAACATAAATATAGGAATTCGCCAACAATAAAAGCAACATAAAGTTTTTTAAATCCCTGCTTATGGAAAATGCATCTGCCCGAAATCTATGGGGTGATTTTTTGGACGCCCATTTGGAGTTTGCTTCCAAAGATGCTCCCAAAGTCATTCGTTATTATGATAATGAACAAGACACAAATGCTTGTGTCGATTTAATCTGTAAAGAAACCAAAAGAGCGGTTTCACATTCACTTGCGGGTTTACAACAGCGAAACGAACCATTGCCTAAAATCGGAGAGTTTTCGGTGGTCACGGATTGGGAAGGAAATGCAAAATGCATCATTCGTACCACCACGGTGAAACTGGTTCCTTTTTTTGCTGTCCGTGAAGACCAAGCAAGATTGGAGGGTGAGGGCGACAAAAGTCTGGAACACTGGAAAAAGACCCATTGGTCCTATTTTTCCCGTGAACTTGCCATCTTTGGCAAGATTCCCCGCGAAAGCATGATTGTGGTCTTTCAAGGAATTGAACTGCTTTTTAAACGATAAAAAATGGCCGCAAGTTGCGGCCATTTACTTTATTCAAGGGATGGTTTAGTCCATATCCACCCAGATGTTACCTTGTTTATGCGAGGCAACGGTACTTTCAATGAAGTTTAATCCCCGAACACCATCCAGCATGGTTGGGAACTCACCGTCATTGTATTTTTCTCCCCTGATGGCCCTTGCGACGCCAAGGTAGATATTGGCCATGGCATCAAAAATACCTTCCGGGTGTCCGGGAGGCAACTTGGTGCCATCCAAGGAAAGTTCAGAGTTATAGGCATGCCCCGGCTTATAAATTTGTACCGGTTCTGTGTCACTTAGTCTATACAAGAAATTTGGCTTTTCCTGTTCCCACCTGAAAGCACCCTTTTCTCCATAAATGGCAATGGCCAATCCGTTTTCCTCTCCGGTTGCCACCTGACTGGCCCTTATCACTCCTTTTACATTCTTGCCAATTCGTATAAGCACCGTACCGTCTACGTCCATTTGGTTGTCATCGTACATATAATTGAAATCGCACAATAGGGACTTCACTTGCAATCCCGTGGTAAACTCAACCATATTAAACGCATGCACTCCGATATCTCCCATACAAGAACTGATTCCCGCCTTTTTGGGATCCAATCGCCATACGGATGAGCGTTTTTCCTTATCATGGATGATAGGATTGATCCAACCTTGGTAGTATCGGGCGTCCACTTTGTGGATTTTACCCAATTCCCCAGCTTTGATCATTTCGCGCATTTGGCGTACCATAGGGTATCCAGTATAGGTATGGGTCACCGCAAAAACAGTTCCTGCTTTGGCCAAGGTATCCTGAAGAATTTTGGCTTCCTCATATGTGGTGGTCATCGGTTTTTCACAAATGACATGAAATCCATTTTCCAAAAGCTTTTTGGCCATGGGAAAGTGCAGAAAGTTGGGCGTTAAAATGGAACACACTTGAATTCGTTCGTCTTCTGGAAGCTTCAACTCCTCCTCTACCAACGTATCAAAATCCTTATAGATACGGTTGGTTGGGACATCAATTTCCTTTGCAAAGTTTACATTGTCCTCAAAATTTGGGTTGAAGACCGCCCCTACAATTTCATAGTTGTCATTGATGAAAGAGGCTACTCTGTGCAATACTCCAATAAGGGAGTCTCCACCTCCTCCAAGAATTCCAAGTCTGATTTTTTTTGGCATTTTTATCTTATTTTATTCTTATCAATTCAATTTGTTATACAATCTCTTCTGATGCATGGCCCTGGGGCACCCGTCTTTCTTCCAGTTTTTTCCGGAACATAAATAGGATAAGGAACAACACACCAACAGTTAGGGGGAAGAACATCATTTTTCCCAGGGTTGCCTTACCTGCGGTAAGCTCTGCAATCTCTTCTGCTAAACCTGTGGAAATTGCAGCCTCTTTGGCATCATCCAACCAAGTACCGATCACAGGTTGCCATATGGATGTGGAAAACATTCCAGCACCTCCTACCAAGGACATTCCCAAGGCCCCTGTTTTGGGCAAATACTCTGAGGTAAACCCAATCATGGTAGGCCAAAAATAACAAACTCCCAGTGCAAAAAGAACTGCAGCCAAATAAATCATGGATCCTTCTGCAATACTCATGCTATATACTGCTGCCGTGGTAATAATGGCTGACATGAGTAGCACACCTATCGGGTTCAATCGGTGTACAATAGGCCCAGCAAAATATCGACCTAGGGCCATAATACCAGTTACCATAGCCAACACCAACATAGGACTAGCCCCTGAATTACCCAAAATAGTTTCTACCCATTGTTGCGGACCAAATTCAGAAATTGCAGTCAAGGTCATACATATCAATATGAAAATGAAAAGGGGATCTACCAATGACTTGATGTTTGTAGCAGTGTCTTTTTCGATATGTTCACTTTCAGGAAGTTCTTGTTTAAAGAACATGTATCCATAGATAAGTGTTGGGATAAGCATAACACCAATCTGCAATTGCCATCCCATACCAAAATCGGTCATAAACTTGGAAATCAAGGAACCGATCACAATCCCTCCGGGAAACCACACATGAAACTTATTCAGCATAGCTGTACGGTTTTTGGTATACATATCCGCAATCAATGGATTACAAGCGGCCTCAACGGCACCGTTGGCAAACCCTATAAAGAACGTGGAAATGATAAGGGTCCAAAAGCCTCCTGCGAAAATGGTCAATAGTAACCCCAAAAGGTGCGAAAAGAAAGCGGCCACCATAATTTTTTTGGGGCCCAATTTGTTATAAAGAAGTCCTCCAATAATCATGGCTACTGGAAAACCAAAAAAGGCCATACTATTTATCCAACCCAATTTTTGGTTGGAAATCTCAAACTCCTCTCCCAATTGGGTCAATATACCTGCCCGTATGGCAAAGGTCATAGCTGTAACCACAAGGGAAATACATGCCGCTATAAAAATTTGATTCTTGTTTACTTGTTTCATTAGGTCCGATTTATTCAGTTAATTATTGTTTGTATGATACGTTTTCGTTTTTAAAGAAAATCATGAAAATAAGGGCTACGCCTAAGGCAAAAATAGCAGGGAAGCGCCAAATACTTGTCCAATTGTGTTCGCTTTCACCGATAAGATTGGCATCGGTAATCTGTCCGGCCACCCAAAATCCTATCAGCATACCTACGCCGTAAGTGGCCAAGGTAATGAGCCCCTGCGCTGCACTTTTGTATTTAGGGCCTGCCTTTGTATCGGTATAAATTTGACCCGATACAAAGAAAAAGTCATAGCAAATACCATGAAGTGCTATTCCAACCAATAACATAAAGGCCATTTCACCGGCATCGCCGTAGGCAAACAACAAATAGCGTATGGTCCAGGCCAACATCCCGGCCATAATGGTCTTTTTAAACCCAAATTTTGTAAAGAAGTAGGGAAGCAACAACATAAAAAGCACTTCGGAAGCTTGTCCGATGGTCATCTTTCCTGTGGGATTTTCCATACCAATCTCAGATAAAAATGGGTTGGCGTTTTGGTAATAAAAAGCCAAAGGGATGCAAATCAATACCGATGAAATAAAGAAAATCAAGAAGTTTCTATCCTTCAACAGTTTCAGGGCATCAAGCCCCAGCATTTCCGAAATACTTACTTTCTCATTTCTGTCCACTCTAGGAGGAGTCTTGGGCAAGCTAAAACTGAACAATCCCAATACGGCAGATGCCAATGCCACCATTAAAAAAGTATTCTTCAGCATTCCGGATTGTATGCCTTCTGGAGAATCCCAAAGAAACACGTAGCTAATTACAAGTCCGGCCACAATCCAACCAATGGTGCCAAAAACGCGAATTGGTGAAAACTCTTTAGCAGGGTCTTGCATTTGATTGAAGGATATGGAGTTGACCAATGCCAGTGTGGGCATGTACAAAATCATGTATCCCAATACATAGGGATAAAACGCTGAAAAGTCGGTGGTTTGATACATTTGATACATCAAAAAGGCTCCCAAGAGATGGAGCACACCCAGTATCCGTTCCGCATTAAAATATCGATCGGCGATCAACCCAATAATAAAAGGCGCTATGATGGCACCCCATGATTGAGTTGAAAACGCTTGTGCCATTTCACCTCCGGTGGCATTCAAATTGTTTCCCAAAAAAGTGCCCAATGTCACAAACCAACCTCCCCAAATGAAGAATTCAAGAAACATCATAAACGAAAGTTGGAACTTTATTTTTGTGTTCATAAAGCGGTTACCTTTTATAAAAAATATAGTCCAAAGGTTCTGGAGTGATACCAGAATTCCTAAAATCCATTAAAATTTGACCTCTGTGGTGGGTGGAATGGTTCACAATGTGAAAAAGGATGTCCTGTAAATCATTGGTAAAGATTCTTCCCTGACTGTTTTCATATTCCACTCTTTTATTAAGATCATTTGCATTGGTGATGATCTCAAACGAAGTCCTCTGGTTATCATAATGAATATCCTCCCAATTTTCAAAAGGATGCTCCTGCCAAACTGTATGCGTTGTTGGTACTCCCAATATGCGTTGGTTCCATATATGATGTGCATTCAAAATATGACTGAACAGACGAATGGTATTCTCCGAGATTGTATCTTGGGAACCACACTGTGCAATCAATTTCTTGTTGCAGTAGAAATTATAGTCGAAGAGTTGTTGTAAAAATCCCTTCATACAGCCTTAAACTTAAATGAGGTGGGTTAAAGCAGTTCTTCCAATAGTTTTTTGGTGGCCAGGATACCTTCTTCTTCGCCCAGTTCGTTTCCTTCATATTCCACATCAATGAATCCGGTATAACCAGAATCTTCAATAATCTTGATCATCCTAGCAAAGTCAATGGTTGTTTCTTTGCCCGCTTCATCAAAATCATAGGATTTAGCACTAACTCCTTTCGCGTAGGGCATCAATTCCTCAACTCCTTTATATCTGTCGTATTCCTCAACACATTTGGATTCGTAGTAATCCCCTGCTTCCCTTTTGATGCAGAAATTACCAAAATCGGGCAGCGTACCACAATTGTCCATACCCACTTTTTCAATGACTTCAGCCAACAATTCGGCATTTGATGAAGGCCCACCATGGTTTTCAACAATTACATTGATATTCTTGTCCATCGCATAGGTGGCCAATTGCGTAAGTCCATCAATGGAAGCTGGCACCCAAACCTCAGGGTCTTGGGTTCCATTTAAATTGACTCGAATGGAGTGACAGCCCAAAGCGGCAGCAGCATCAACCCATTTGTGATGATTTTCAGCAGCTTCCTTTCTTACTTGTTCATCGGCGGCGGCCAAATCTCCTTGCCCATCAATCATGATCAGCAAGTTCTCAAGACCAAATTTTTCACTTTCAGCTTTACATTTTTCAACAAAAGTTGCCATAGCAGCATCTGAAAAGTTATCCTTTTCCAGTTCTGGGTAATACAACTGGCTTACGTATTCCAATCCTTCAAAACCCCAGTCGCTGGCCATTTCGGCAAATTTGTAGGGATCAACCCCCTCCTCACGAATCATTCTGTTGATGGACCACTGGGCCAAAGAAAGTTTATACGATGGAGCTGTGTTTTCAGCCATCACTTCCTCGGATGCTTGAGTATCAGAGGCTTCCTTTTTTGCATTCTGCTTGCAGGAATAAAATCCTGATACTAAAACCACCATAACGGCCAAAACACCGCTTTGAAAAACATTCTTTTTCTTCATAAATTCAAACTATCGATTTTCTTATAGAATCCAAAAACTACAACGTTATAGTAGGGAATTCTCAATAAACATAGGGATTAAATGTAGAAAATTAATTTAATAATTAATACATTTAGCAAATAAACAATCCGAATAAATGAGTAAATTTTATTACAACGAGGAGCAGGAATCATACGATGCCATTGTAGTAGGAACTGGCATTAGTGGTGGTTGGGCTGCCAAGGAGTTGTGCGAGAACGGCCTCAAAACCCTTGTTTTGGAACGTGGCCCCATGGTGAAACACAGAGAAGACTATCCTACCGCCAATTCAGACCCTTGGGATTTCCCACATAATGGTGAATTGCCAAGAGAAAAAGCGGCCAGACAAGAAAAACAGGCTAGGACTGGATACACGGTAAAAGCGCCACATAATTTTTGGTTTGTGGATGATATTGACCATCCTTATAATGAAACAAAACGATTTGATTGGATGCGCGGCTACCACGTAGGTGGACGTTCCATTATGTGGGGCCGTCATAGCTACCGTTGGAGTGATATTGATTTTGGTGCCAATAAAAACGATGGTATTGCCGTGGATTGGCCCGTTCGCTATAAAGATATTGCGCCTTGGTACGACAAGGTTGAAAGTTATATAGGAGTTACCGGTGAAACTTTGGGATTGCCCCAACTTCCGGATGGTATTTTTGAACCCATGATGGAGCTCAACTGTGTGGAGAACCATGTAAAGGAAAAAGTGGCCGAGCATTTTGATGGTCGGGTGATTACTGCAGGAAGGGTGGCCCACATTAATAGTGACAAGCAGTTTGATGGTGACGGTCGTGTACGTTGTCAATTTAGGAACCGTTGTATCAGAGGATGTCCTTTTGGAGCATATTTCAGTAGTGTCTCCTCTACCTTACCTGCTGCGGAAAGAACAGGGAATATGACATTGCGTCCAGATTCCATTGTTCATGAAGTAATTTATGATCCGGACACCAAAAAAGCAACTGGGGTTAAAGTCATTGACCGTGAAACCAAAGAAGAGTTTGAGTTCAAGGCCAAGGTTATTTTCCTATGTGCCTCTGCCCTAGCATCGACTTCCATACTGATGCAATCCAAATCCGATCGCTTTGAAAATGGATTGGGTAACGATTCTGACCAATTGGGAAGAAACATCATGGACCACCATTTAGGTGTTGGTGCTTCAGGTAAGTTTGATGGCTTTGACGACAAATATTATAAGGGAAGAAAACCCAACGGTGTTTATGTTCCACGATTTAGAAACTTGGGGGGTAATTCCAATATGGATAAGTTTATTAGAGGGTATGGCTATCAAGGTGGTGCCGGAAGGGACAACTGGGAAGAAACCGTAGCTGAACTTTCGTATGGAAAAGACCTAAAAGAAGCTATTCTTAAACCAGGAGGCTGGTCTTTTGGTATGGGTGGATTTGGCGAGGTGCTACCTTATGAAGATAACAGAATGACGATGGATTATGATAAATTGGATCAATGGGGCTTGCCTACGGTTACTTTTGATGCTGAGTTCAAGGAAAACGAGTGGAACATGCGTGAAGATATGAAGCAGCAAGCTGTTGAAATGTTGACCAAAGCTGGACTTAGGGACGTTGAACCGTATGACCGTCCAGGCGCCTTGGGACTTGGTATCCATGAAATGGGAACCGCCCGTATGGGTCGTGATCCAAAAACTTCAGTGTTGAATGGGTATAATCAAGTTCATGCCTGTAAAAATGTTTACGTAACCGATGGGGCTTTCATGACATCCGCAAGCTGTGTGAATCCTTCATTGACCTATATGGCATTTACTGCAAGAGCTGCAAACCATGCCGCTCAAGAACTTAAAAAAGGAAATATATAATGGAAAGAAGATCTGCACTTAAAAATATGGGGATGGCCTTTGGATATGCCGTGGCCACTCCAACACTATTGGGATTACTCCAAAGCTGTAAGGATAAACCTGCCTATGCAGAATGGGTGCCTTCCTTTTTGAGCCAAGATCAAGGATACGCCCTTGCACAGACCTTGGATATCATCTTACCAAAAACGGATACGCCCTCTGCAACGGAAATGAACGTTCATGTGTTCTTTGATTCTTTTATGGATGAGGTATTACCTGAAGAGCAATTGGATTTTGTGAAGTTGAGAATGGACAAATTTTTTGACAAGGTCCTATCCGATTCTGGCAAACAGTCTTTGACAGATGTGGAAGCTGCCGATATAGAGCCTGTTTTAAAGACGTATTTGGCCAAACGCACACCGGAGCAAGAAGAAATCCATACTGAGGCCATTGACAGCTATATGGAAGCTGTAATGAATGGCGGTCAAGGTGATATTGATGATGACATTGCCCGTTTTTCATTTGCCAACGATTTAAGGGATATGGCCATTTTTGCTTATAAAAATTCTGAATATGTAGGGGAAGAGGTATTGGCCTATGCACCTATTCCAGGTGAATACATTCCATGTGACGATTTAACTACATTGACCGACGGCAAAGCTTGGTCACTGTAATTTTGTTCTCCATTTTGAAATAAAAAAACCTCCAGAAAAGGAGGTTTTTTTGGTATTTGGACTGAACACAATCCTAATGAAAATACCTCGGATAGTTCTAAGTGGGGTGAACCGTCTCCGAGGTACTAATCAATAAATAAACACTATCACACATACTGATAAAGTTCAGTATAAACTATGATCCGCACATCAAGCAATCATCATCTGCTTGACCTTCCTTGGCGCGTGCAATCATTTCTTTCATTTCTTCTGGCGTCATGGGCTGTATGTCCACTTCTTGTTGACTGGCATCTGTAGCATCTACTTTTAAAGCTTCAGCTTTGGTTGCCGATGTCATTTCAGACTCCACCGCAACACTAACAGGCTCTTCTTTTTTCTTGGAATTGTCCAAAGTAAATTTAATAGCGTCCACTGCTGCCTTGGTCCTGAGGTAGTACATTCCTGTTTTGAGACCACTCTTCCAAGCATAGAAATGCATTGATGTCAATTTGGAATAATTGGCATTCTCCATAAAGAGGTTCAACGATTGGCTTTGATCTATGAAATAACCGCGTTGACGACTCATGTCGATGATATCTTTCATGCTGAGCTCCCAAACGGTCTTGTACAGCTCTTTAATCTCTTGGGGAATCACATCGATATGTTGAATGGAACCATTGGCGCGCATCAACTCTTGTTTTAGGTTTTCATTCCATAGCCCCAATCGTACCAAATCTTCTAAAAGGTGCTTGTTCACTACAATGAATTCCCCTGACAATACCCTACGGGTATAGATGTTGGAGGTGTAGGGTTCAAAGCATTCGTTATTGCCCAAAATCTGAGATGTTGAGGCGGTTGGCATAGGCGCCACCAATAAAGAGTTTCTGACCCCGTTCTTTTTAACATCTTTTCTGAGTTTGTCCCAATCCCATCGTCCAGAAAGCTCCTGGTCCTTAACACCCCAAAGATTGTGTTGGAACTCTCCTTTTGAAATAGGCGAACCTTCATAGCTGGAATAGGCTCCCTCTTTTTTGGCCATTTCCATGGAAGCGGTTACTGCCGCGAAATATAAGGTTTCAAAGATTTCTTGGTTCAATTTTTTGGCCTCATCACTTGTGAAAGGCATACGCAACATAATGAACGTATCGGCCAAGCCTTGTACCCCCAGACCAATGGGTCGGTGCCTCATGTTGGAGTTTCTAGCTTCTTCCACGGGGTAGAAGTTACGGTCAATTACCTTGTTTAGGTTTTTGGTCACTCGCTTTGTTACCCGGAAAAGTTCCTTGTGGTCAAACTCGCTGTTCTTTACAAACATGGGCAATGCAATGGAGGCCAAGTTACATACCGCCACCTCATCTGGAGACGTATATTCTAAAATTTCGGTACACAAATTGGAAGAACGGATGGTTCCCAAGTTCTTTTGGTTGCTTTTGCGGTTGGCAGCATCCTTGTAGAGCATGTAGGGAGTTCCGGTTTCTATTTGGGACTCCAATATTTTTTCCCAAAGATCGCGTGCCTTAATGGTCTTACGTCCCTTTCCTTCAGCTTCATATTGAGTGTACAACTTTTCAAACTCATCACTATGGCTGTTGAACAACCCAGGGCATTCATTGGGGCACATCAAGGTCCATTCGCCATCAGCCTCCACCCTTTTCATAAACAAGTCCGGAATCCACATGGCGTAGAACAAATCGCGGGCGCGCATTTCCTCTTTTCCGTGGTTTTTCTTCAAATCCAAAAAGTCAAAAATATCAGCATGCCAAGGTTCCACATAAATGGCGAAGCTGCCTTTTCGCTTACCTCCGCCTTGATCCACATAGCGAGCGGTATCGTTGAAAACGCGAAGCATCGGAACAATTCCGTTTGAGGTTCCGTTGGTTCCTGCAATGTAGGACCCGGTCGCCCGTATATTGTGAATTGAAAGTCCAATCCCCCCAGCAGACTGCGAGATTTTTGCGGTTTGCTTCAAGGTATCATAGATACCATCAATGCTATCATCCTTCATCGCCAAAAGGAAACAGGAAGACATCTGTGGTTTTGGTGTTCCTGAGTTGAAGAGTGTGGGTGTAGCATGGGTGAAGAACTTTTTGGACATCAACTCATAGGTTTCTATGGCTGATTCCATATCATTCAGATGGATACCAACAGCTACCCGCATGAGCATGTGCTGGGGACGCTCGGCAATTTTGCCATTGATTTTAAGCAAATAGGAACGTTCCAAGGTTTTAAAACCGAAATAATCGTAGCCAAAATCCCGGTTGTAAATAATGGTGGAATCCAAAGTATCGGCATTTTCTGAAACCACCTTGTACACTTCATCAGAAAGTAAAGGGGCTTTTTTGCCAGTTCTTGGATTCACATATTCGTAAAGATCCTTCATGGTTTCGGAGAAGGATTTCTTGGTATTCTTGTGCAGGTTGGAAACCGAGATACGCGCCGCCAGCTTTGCATAATCAGGATGAGTGGTGGTCATGGTCGCAGCAATTTCTGCAGCCAAATTGTCCAACTCGGATGTGGTAACCCCATCATACAATCCCTCAATAACGCGCATGGCTACCTTTACAGGGTCTACCAAAGAATTGAGTCCATAACAAAGTTTTCTAACTCGGGCCGTAATCTTGTCGAACATTATCGGCTCTTTTCTTCCATCTCTTTTTACTACATACATGGCGCTACGAATATTTAGTGTTACTGTTGGTTTTTTTGAATGTTAAAAATTTAACATTTTGTGTTAAGTGCATGGAAACTTCCGTGGCAATCGGAAGTCAACAAACAATTGGTTACTTAAAAATCTGCGTCGAAACTGATTTTTTGCGAATCAGAATCTTGCTCTTTGTTCAATACGCCTGCCTTTTGGTATTCAGACACACGTTTTTCAAAGAAATTGGTCTTGCCTTGGAGGGAGATCATGTCCATAAAATCAAATGGATTGGTGGCGTTGTACACCTTCTCGCATTGCAACTCCACCAACAAGCGGTCTGTTACAAACTCCAGGTATTGGGTCATTAATTTGGCATTCATTCCAATAAGGCTTACCGGAAGTGATTCGGTAATGAACTCTCTTTCTATGTTCAATGCATCAACAATGATTTCCTTGATGCGCTCCTTGGGAACCTTGTTCACCAAGTGATTATTGTGCAAATGCACAGCATAGTCACAGTGCATTCCCTCATCCCTCGAAATCAGTTCATTGGAAAAGGTAAGTCCGGGCATGAGCCCTCTTTTCTTCAACCAAAAAATAGAGCAGAACGCACCCGAAAAGAAGATACCTTCCACGGCAGCAAAAGCAATCAATCGTTCTGCAAAACTGGGCGACTCAATCCATTTTAAGGCCCAATCAGCTTTCTTTTTAATGGCAGGAAAGTTTTCAATAGCTTTGAAGAGTACGCTTTTTTCTTTTTCTTCCTTCACATAGGTATCGATGAGCAACGAGTAGGTTTCTGAATGGATGTTCTCCATCATAATCTGGAAACCATAGAAAAACTTGGCTTCGGAATATTGCACCTCGTTCACAAAGTTCTCTGCAAGGTTTTCATTTACAATTCCATCTGAAGCGGCGAAAAATGCCAAAATGTGTTTAATGAAATAGCGCTCGTCATCGTTCAACTTAGTGTTCCAATCCGATAAATCCTGATGCAAATCAATCTCTTCTGCCGTCCAAAAACAAGCTTCCTGTTTTTTGTACCATTCCCAAAGATCGTGGTGCTTAATGGGAAAAATTACAAATCTATCCTTGTTGTCTTGTAATATGGGCTCAACTGCTTCTGACATAATCGTTCGTTAAAATTTACAATTTGGAAAGGGATTTCCATGTGAATAAGGACTAACAAAGATTCAAAAATGTTGGTAGATTGTAAAGGGCGTTTTTGCAAAACGGGAGCAAAGTTTTTAACACAGGTTGTTGACATCTAGTGTGACGGTTACCCTTGTTGGCCTCGGCCAAATCTGTCTTTTGATAACTTTTGAGTTGTAATTTTCCGTTAACAAAAAAAGACCAAAAAGTATATTGCAACATACTCTTTGGTCTTACTGCTTATGAATTGCGGTTAGTGCTATAAGAAGTGTATTACCAAAATGTACGGCCTCTTCAGACTATGCCATTGAAATCATTTAATTCTAGGTAGTTCCCCCGAAACCTAAAACAGTATCCCAAGGTTCCTCTGAAGATTTTCTTTTGCAAGCGGTTTCTATAATCAAGAGAATTGGTTGCTTTGGCCGTACTATTTATTTGGTAATATTTGTATGAACGTTTATCTGGGAGTACGATGACCTTCTACCGCCACGCTATCCCAATTTTGCTGTACCTCAATGTCCTTACTTTCCGAAACAGCAGCAAAAATCAAGGCCGCCAACAAAATTATGAACAGTACAAAACACTTTTTCATAGTAACTTTAACTTAGATGGTTCCCTAATTTTAACAGCGCCAAGATAGATAACAATGGCCCCGACTCCTTGTTGGTTTGTATAAACGGTTGCCTTTTATGTATAATTGGTTTGCTGATTTTGAACCTTAAGACCCCTTTTTGCCCCAAAGAATTGGGGTATAGGCCAAAAGACAATGCCCTATTCACTTGATTTGACATTTTTTACCAGTTATACGCGTTACTTGTCCATCAACACATAATTTTAAGAAGCATAAACAGAATAATCCTAAATTTGAAATACCTATATTGTTTATATGCTAGAAGCGGTTATTGTAGATGACGAGATCAAAGCCCTACAAAGTTTGAGTTGGGAGCTGACCAACTTGAGCGACGAGGTTGACATCATTGCATCATTCACCGATGCCCATGAGGCTTTGGACTATCTGGAGAAAAATACCCCAGACTGTCTTTTCTTGGATATTGAAATGCCTGCCATGGATGGTTTTCAGTTCATTAAAAATTTGAAGAACAAGGATTTCCCGGTGGTTATTACTACAGCCTATAACCAATACGCACTCCAGGCCTTAAAAAATGAGGCCATTGATTATTTGCTCAAACCTATTGACACGGATGATCTTGAGCTCACCATTGCCAAGATAAAAAAATACAATTCCAAGAATTTGACCATTAATCGGTTGGAGAAAATGTTGTTGAATTTCAATGCAGAATCGCACAGCAAAAAAATTACCATAAATACCGATGGTAAATTGGTGTTCTTGAACAGTGACGACATTCTCTATGCAGAATCCGACGGAAATTATAGCACCATCTTCCTCACTGATGGCCAAAAAATCTTGCTTACCAAAAAATTGAAGGAAGTAAATACCCTCTTGCCAGACAATAGCTTTTTCAGAATCCACAACTCCTACATCATCAACCTGAACAAGATAAAGGAATTCCTAAAGACCGACGGATACGTTGTATTGGAATCCAACCATAAAATCCCAGTCTCAAGGCAAAAAAAATCCGATTTTTTGGATATGCTGTAATCCCCCAACATACCTGTGCTTACAACTGAGTCAATATATACTAAAAACCTAGGTCCGCTGCGAAAGGCAATCATATATCTACTGCCTTTTTTGTGGGTTGTCCAGATTTCGGCACAAGAGATTCCGGACGATTTTAAGGAAAAGGCCGCTCGATTGGTGGAGTTGATGCCCAAGACCTATCTCTCCTTGGACACTGAGCTTAAATCTGAAAAACAGGACACCACCCTTCTGCGTTATTTTGCCAATCTGGCCAGCGAGAACAATTACTTGGAGGGAGAAGCTTATGCACTTGACCAAATAGGGACAAAATACAGGAACATTTCTCAATTTAAAAAAGCTGCTGACCTCCACGAAAAAGCCCTTGAACTTTCTGAGCAGGCAAACAATACAGAGCTCAAGGTTTTGAGCCTGAATATGCTTGGGGTGGTCTACCGACGTACCGATGCCATAAAAACTGCCTTGGACTACAACCAACAGGCCCTTGAAATTGCAGAACAGGTCGAAAATCCTTCGCACCATATCAAAAGGAGTATCAATGTATCCTTGAACAGTATTGGGAATTTGTACCAAACCTTGGAACAACATGATTTGGCCATCATGCAGTTTAAAAGGGCCCTTAAATTGGAAGAAGAACTGGGCAATAAACTGGGACTCGCCATAAACCACCAAAACATTGGCGACTGTTTAGAGCAGAAAGGAGATCTGGATGGCGCACTGGAAAACTATCGAAAATCTTTGGCCTATAATGAGGAAATCAATTCGGATTATGGACGCATCATTTGCAAGAACAGCTTGGCACAGGTCTATTTAAAACAGGACATGCCCTATGCCGCTCTTGTGTTATTGGAACCACTTCACGGTGAATCAAATAAGATTGGTGATTTTTTCATCACCTCTTCAATTTATATAAATACAGGCTGGGCCTATACAAAAGTGGAGGAATTTGACAAGGCTCAAAAGTTTATCCAAGAAGGGTTGGAAATGGCCCAAAACCACAATATGCCCAGCAATGTTGTCTTGGGGTACCAAAAACTTTCCGATTTAGAACGGGAAAGAGGCAATTATGAGGACGCCTATACCTTTTTTAAAAAAGCGGCTGAGTCTGAAAAAGAAATTTCCAGTGCCACCAACCTAAGATACATGAACGATGTAATTGTGCGTTACGAGGCTGAGAAAAAGAACAACCAGATTTCCGTTCTGGCCAAAGAAAATGAAATTGTACGCCTACGGTTGAAGAAAAATCAGACCACTTTGTTGGTGAGTGCTTTAATTGTGGGACTGGTGGCCTCTATTCTCTACATTTTGTACCGACAGTACCAAAACAAGAATGAAAAAAGGGTACTTTCCTTGGAACAGAATATGCTTCGCAGCCAAATGAACCCCCATTTTTTGTTCAACTCATTGAACTCCATTAAGCTCTATATCATCAACAATGAGCAAAAAAATGCGGTGCACTATCTCAACAAGTTTTCCAAACTGATCCGCAAAATTCTCGAAGCTTCATCGCAACGGGAAATTACCTTGGCCGAAGAACTGGAGACCATTGAGCTCTATATGAACATCGAGAACATTCGATTTTCCAATGAAATTGATTTTAAAATAAATGTGGATGAAGATCTTTGCCCCTCCAACATTAAAATTCCTTCATTGGCCCTTCAACCCTTTTTGGAAAATTCGCTGTGGCATGGTCTTTCACCCAAAGAGGGTAGAAAAATGATTCACCTGAACGTAAAACGGAAGAGCCAGAACCATGTTTCCATAGAAATTGAGGACAATGGCGTGGGTCGTGGTGCAGCGGAAGCCAACAAAGAAAATAGGGTGCTGAAACGAAAATCGGTCGGTATCAGAATTACCAAGGAGCGTTTGGCCAACTTTTCAAAAGACTACCAGAACAAATTTGATGTGGACATTGTGGATTTGTTCAATACAGATGGCAGCCCAAAGGGAACAAAGGTCATTTTGGATATCCCTACGATTTAGTATGGCCTTGGGCCACTTCTTCCAATTCTTGGTACCATTTCTTCCCAAACTTTCTGATGAGGGCGTCTTTTACAAATTTATAAATAGGCACCTTTAGCTCCTTTCCCAAACTGCAGGCCGGATCACATATTTCCCATTTATGGTAGTTTACCGCAGTAAACTCAGAATACTCGCGAGTACGAACAGGATACAGGTGACACGACACAGGTTTTCTCCATTTTACCGCATCATCTTCCCAAGCTGCCTCAATGCCGCATTTGGCTATGCCATCTTTAGAAAAAATCACATAGGCACATTCGCTGTTGTTCACCAAAGGGGTCTCCCATTCGCCATCTTCCCCCTTTACAAAAGTGCCCTGCTCTTCAATGGCCTTGATGCCCTCGGGTCTTAAATAGGGCTTTACCTTTTCATAGATATTCATTAGAATATCGGTTTCTGCATCCTCAACTGGGGCACCATACTCACCTCCCACACAACAGGCTCCCTTGCATGCATTGAGATTGCATACAAAATCGTTCTCCAAAATCTCCTCGGACACTATGGTTTTACCTATCTGAAACATCTGTTTCCTCTCTTTACGGGCAAAGGTAATCCAAAACAAAAAAATTGATGTTTTCCAAACATATTATATAATCCAAAAGTCGTTTTAAGACGTACATTTGCAGACCGAAAAAAGTAGCATCATGAATTTGAATGTAAAGGAAATTGCAACTGCCAGTATGATTCTTTTTGCCGTAATCGATATTGTGGGCAGTATTCCCATAATTATATCCTTACGGAGCAAAGTGGGCCATATTCAATCTGAAAAAGCGTCCATAGTGGCAGCCTGTATTATGGTGGCCTTTCTATTTGTTGGGGAACGAATTCTTTCCCTTATCGGTATTGATGTGAACTCCTTTGCTGTAGCGGGTTCTTTTATCATCTTTTTTCTGGCCATTGAAATGATCTTGGGCATTACCCTGTACAAAGATGATGAACCTGAAAGCGCTTCCATTGTTCCCATTGCTTTCCCACTTATTGCTGGAGCAGGAACCATGACCTCACTTTTGGCTCTTCGTGCAGAATATCATGTGGAGAACATCATCGTTGCCATTATCCTAAACATTATCTTTGTATATATTGTTCTTAAATCGAGTGCCAAAATTGAGCGGGTCCTAGGTAAAAACGGACTTAGTATCATTAGAAAGGTTTTTGGTGTGATTCTCTTGGCCATTGCCGTTAAGCTGTTTGCTGCCAACATCAACCAACTCTTTGAACACTTGTAATTTTAAAGCCATACCATGAATAAAACATTTAGCATCATTCTTATTATTTTGGCTTTGGCTCTTATTGCCTACAATGTAACCTTGGTGGACTTTGACAATCCTTTTCAGGGAGATAGCACCGTAGCCTTGATTGGTATCGTGGCTTCTTTGAGTGCCATTGTGCTGTTGCTGATTTTTATGACCTCAAAAAAAATTCAGAAAAAGCTGAACAAGGACTAGTCCTGCATTCCAATAATGCCCTCGGTTGATCGCTCAATAACCGCAGCATCAATGTCTTTTACCTTTTTGAGCATGGAATCATATTCCCCTTTGATCTGGGCAGAAAGGTTGGGAGAGAACAATTGTTCGGCAATGTTTGCCTTTATAAAGGCTTTTATCTTGTCCTCTTGGGCATAAAAATCGAGCTTGATCTTACGGTTCAACACGAATTCGATAAAATCATCAAAAAGAATATCATCTACCCGGTATTCATCCAAAAATTGATTTCGGGTATAGTCTGCATATCGATTTCGATCCTCTTCCAAGTGTTCAAAAACAAATCGAGAGAAGAACTGATAGGTGTCATCCATACTTTCAATGGCCTCTTCCTCATTGCTGCCAATAGGCACAAAAACATCAGGGATGATACCACCACCTCCGTACACTATTTTCCCTTTGGGTGTCTTAAATTTTAAGGAATCTGCCACCTTTATGCTGTCCTCAGAAGTAAGTTCTCCACTGATATAGCGGTCCATAAACTTTTGGTAGTAATCCCGGTTCCCATTTTTGTATGATTTTTGAATGGAACGACCCGTTGGCGTGTAATATCTGGAAACTGTTAGACGTACAGCAGAACCATCCCCCAAATCCATTTCGCGTTGTACGAGTCCTTTTCCAAAGGAACGTCTTCCTACAATGGTACCAATATCGTTATCCTGTAATGCCCCAGCAATAATCTCACTAGCCGAAGCAGAGCGTTCATTGATCAAAACATACACCGGTCTGTTCTCAAAATCACCCTTGCTGGTGGCATAAGCCTTTTTAATTCGACCTTTTTTATTTTTAGTGAACAGAATAAGTTTGTCATCCTCCAAAAACTCATCGGCCAATTTCTCGGCAATGCCCAAATACCCCCCGGGATTGTCACGAAGGTCCAACACCAGCTTTTCGGCTCCCCTTATTTTGAGCTTTTTCAAGGCATCCTTAAATTCATCAAAGGTGGATTCCGCAAACCGATTTATTTTGATGTAGCCCATGTCTTTGGTAAGCATATAATAGGCATCCACACTTTTAATGGGCACATGATCGCGAATGACGGTAATGTCCAAAATCTTGTTTTCAGATTTTCGGAAGACCTTTAAATCCACTTTGGTACCGACTTTACCCTTTAACTTTGACACCAAATCAGAATTGGGAATTCTGCGGCCATACAGCGTATCATTGTTTGCGGCCAATATGCGATCTCCAGGTTTTATACCACTGATGTAGCTAGGTCCATTTTTTATGGTTCTGATAACCGTAATGGTATCCTTGTATTTGTAGAAACTCACTCCAATCCCCACAAAATCACCTTTCATGTTTTCGGAAACCTCTTCCATTTCACTCTTTGGAATATAGACCGAATGGGGATCTAATTTTCCAAGAATATTGTTCACGGTAACATCCACAATGCTATCAGTATCAATATCATCTACATATTCATAGTCGATATAATCAATAAGTCGATTGAGTTTATCCTTTTTGGAATTGGTGGAAAACAGCTTTTCCGGGCTGTCATTAAAGTGGAGCTTCCCTCCTATAAAAATCCCTATAGCAACAGCAAGAGCTAGAAATGTGGGCCAAATATATCCTTTAATTTTCTTCATAATAGCAATGGTTTTTTTAGACCATTTCTTCCAAAACGGGCAAATGAACGGTCTCTACTCCTGCTCGCTCCAAAAACTTCAGTCCAGAATCGTCCTTGTAGGCTGTTTGGTATACCACACGTTTTATGCCAGCTTGGTGTACCAGCTTACTACATTCCCTACATGGGGATAGTGTAATGTATAAAGTGGATCCTTCACAAGACTGGGTTGAGGAAGCCACCTTTAAGATGGCATTGGCCTCGGCATGGAGTACGTACCATTTGGTGTACCCTTCGTCATCTTCACAAAAATTTTCAAATCCGGTAGGAGTGCCATTGTACCCATCAGATATGATCATCCGATCCTTTACAATAATGGCGCCCACTTGTCTTCTTTTGCAATAAGAGAGTTTGCCCCATTCTTGGGCCATTCGCAGATATGCTTTATCGTATTTTTCTTGTTTACTCTCCTTCATATAGCATTGATTCAACGGATAATGAAATAAATATACCCGCTTTGAAAGACCCTTACAACCTTATTCGATTAATTTTAACGATGCCCCTAGTTGGGAAACGTTGCAATGAGCAAGGGTATTGTAATGGCAATGATTAAAATAGATGCACCTGCAATGAAAATTGGCCTTTTCACCTTTAATAAATCCAAAACCACAAAAGCAAGGGCCAAAATCACCAAAATAATAGTCACTTGTGAGAGTTCGATTCCAGTAGCAAAACCTAACAGCGGTGTAATCTTATCCTCTTCTTCGGCCATCAACATTTTAAAGTAGTTTGAAAAGCCAAAACCATGAATCAATCCAAAAAATGCCGTGGCTAAAATGTGCAGGTATAATCCCACTTGCATGGCCTCCCGAAACACATAAGCAAAATTGAAAACAGCAGTCAATAAAATGGTAACGGGAATCAAGAATTCAATAAGGGCTACATCCACAGTAAAAATCTCATATACCGAAAGTGCCAACGAAACGCAGTGGGCTATGGTGAATACTGTGGCCAAAATCACTACGCGTTTCCAGTTTTTAAAGGTAAACGGAACCGCCAAAGCCGACAAAAATAAAATATGATCATAGGCCCCAAAATCCAGCACATGGTTCAATCCCAGTT
Organism: Allomuricauda sp. CAU 1633; assembly: GCF_017313225.1. GTDB lineage: Bacteria > Bacteroidota > Bacteroidia > Flavobacteriales > Flavobacteriaceae > Flagellimonas. The sequence goes on from NZ_JAFLNE010000001.1 coordinate 190,029, forward strand.
TGATGTAAAACAAAAATTCTTGCATCCTATCTATGGTTTATGGTTTAAAGTTCATGGTTTTAATTGAAACACAATCTTCTGACTTCTGACTAAAACTATGAAATTCCCCTTTCTTTTTGAATGGTCTCATACGCCTTCTGTACTTCCTTGAATTTTTCCTCAGCCCCTTTCTTGATGGCCTCATTTTCGGTCACCACACGGTCGGGGTGATATTTTTTGGCCATATTTCTATAGGCTTTTTTCACTTCATCATCCGTGGCATTCTTATCTATCTCCAAAATCTTATACGAATTATCCGTGGACTTGACGAACATGGCCATGATACTCTCAAAATCATGTCGCCCTACCCGAAGATACCCCGCTATTTCCCTTAACTTGCCAAGTTCGGACTTGCTCACTTGCCCATCGGCCTGTGCTATCCCGAATAAAAAGTGAAGCAATTGCAATCGGACCTCATAACGAGTACGCTGCACCATATATTCACAAATACGTTGGGTAGAAATCTCCCGCTTCTTGATTACATCATTAAAGGTCCGGAAAATGGCATTGGCCTTTTCCTTACCATAGGTGCTCAAAAAGTACTGTCGCACAGAATCCAGCTCACGCTGATTGACCTGCCCATCTGCCTTAATAATGATGGAGCAGAGCGAAAGCAGGTTCAGTTCAAAATCCGCAGGGGAAACCCGTTGACGCGTGTAGTCTTGAAATACGGTTTTTGCACCACCACTGGAGCCACCAAGATTGTCCAAAAAACTACCTACGATAAACCCCAAAATAGCACCCGGAAACCGAAATAAAAAATAGCCGAGAAAGGCGGCCACCCATTTAATCATCCTTCAAAAAATTTAAAGCCCAAATATAGGGCTTTGCAGAGGAAACTAAACCATACGCAATGTTAAGGGTCATGGTATAAACCCAACAATAATGTATCTTTGTTGTCTAATTAAAAAGAAGCCTATGTATCCTGAAGAATTGGTAAAACCTATGCGAGCAGATTTGGCTACCGCCGGGTTTGAAGAACTATATACAAGTGAAGCCGTTGAAAATGCCCTGAAACAAGATGGAACCACGCTGGTTGTGGTAAATTCCGTTTGTGGATGTGCAGCCGCCAACGCCAGACCGGCCGCCAAGTTGAGCCTGCAAAACAGCAAAAAACCAGACCACTTGGTGACCGTATTTGCCGGAGTGGACACTGAAGCCGTTAACACGGCCCGAAACCACATGGTGCCTTTCCCTCCATCATCGCCAAGTATGGCACTTTTTAAAGATGGGGAATTGGTGCACATGATCGAAAGACACCACATTGAAGGTAGACCTGCAGAACTTATCGCAGAAAACTTAATGGAGGCCTATAACGAATTCTGTTAATCCTTCCCAGATTTAAAAAAATTAAGCCACCCAATAGGGTGGTTTTTTGTTTTTAAGCATTAAAAAAGTGAACGATGCTTTATTTTAGTCCCCAATTTCAACCACATAAACCAACAAAACTGTGAGCATACAAAAGTTACTATCCTATCCTTTGACCATACTTTTTTTTATCTGCTTTGGATTGGTGCTGGTTATTTTTCATCCTATTCAATGGTTTTGTTTGAAGGTTTTTGGGTATGATGCTCATAAACGCAGTGTGTCCATCCTCAATTGGTTTATTTTGCGATGTACCAATGTGCTGGGCACTCGTTATACTTTTACCAATCAGCAAACTATTCCTATGGATAGACCTTTGATCATTGTTACCAACCATCAGAGCATGTATGACATTCCTCCTTTGATTTGGTATATGCGAAAACACCATCCCAAATTTGTAAGTAAGATTGAATTGGGCAAAGGCATCCCCAGTGTATCTTTTAATTTGCGGAACAGTGGTTCTGCCTTGATAGATCGAAAAGACCCCAAACAAAGCATCGCAGAACTCCAAAAATTGGGAAAATACATAGAGGACCATAAACGCAGTGCCGTTATTTTTCCAGAAGGTACCCGCAGCCGAAACGGAGTTCCTAAGCCTTTCCGCACAACCGGGTTAAAGGTGCTGATGAAAAATGCACCTTCAGCATTGATTGTTCCTATCAGCATCAATAATTCGTGGAAGTTGTTGCGCTTTGGAAAGTTTCCCATGGGATTAGGCAACCATCTTAAATTTACCGTCCATCCTCCTATAGAGATTGAAGGTGATGCAGAAGCCTTAATCGCCCAAGTTGAGCAACAAATTGTATCTGGCATATCCACCACCCCATGAGTCAAGATCAGTTGATACAAAATACCATCACTTTTGTAAAAGAGGAGCTTCAAAATGCGGAAGGTGGCCACGACTGGTTTCATATTGAGCGGGTTTTTAATACCGCAAAGTTGATTTCCCAAAACGAAGAAGTGGATTCGCTTGTGGTTCAATTGGCAGCCCTTCTACATGACATTGCCGACCCCAAATTTTATGATGGCGATGAAAGTGTGGGGGCCAAAATGGCCAGGGATTTCCTTGAAGGCCAAAATTTGGACATAAAAATCGTTGATCATGTGGTGAACATCATTCAACACATGTCGTTTAAAAACAGTTTGGATAAAAGTTCAGCAACTTTTTCATCAATAGAACTGGAAGTGGTTCAAGATGCTGATCGTTTGGATGCGATTGGTGCAATAGGCATTGCCAGAACATTTAATTATGGTGGATTCAAAAATAGACCTTTGTATGACCCTAATATTCCGCCCAATCTTAACATGACCAAGGAGGAATATAAGAACTCCAAAGCCCCGACAATCAATCATTTTTATGAAAAATTGTTGCTCCTCCATGAAAAAATGAACACCGAAACTGGTAAAAAACTGGCTCAACAAAGACATCAATTTATGTTGGATTACCTGGAACAATTTTATAAAGAATGGAATGGTGAATAAACTTTGACCTCTAGTGGTTTTTTGTATCTTGGAAAACTATTCAAACTAAACATAATGCAAAGAAGAAAATTCATCAAAAATGCAGCAGCGGCTTCAGCTGCTTTTTCTATTGTTCCAAGCCATGTTTTGGGAAAGACCCATGTTCCTCCAAGTGACACTTTATATGTAGGTGCATTTGGCGTTGGGGGCAGAGGCGCAAGTGTAATTCGCGGTCTCCACGAAACCGGCATGGTTAAATTCGTATCCTTCTGCGATGTGGACGATCGTAGAGCCCAACCCACCTATGAACTTTTCCCCAATGTAAAACGATACAAGGATTTTAGGAAGGTCTTCGATGCACACCTGAACGATATAGATGCTGTCATGGTAGCCACGCCCGATCACACACACGCTACCATAGCATTGCCCTTTATGCGGGAGAAAAAACATGCCTATGTTGAAAAGCCATTGACCCATAACATCTATGAGGCCCGGTTAATGAACAAAGTGGCAGAAGAAAACGGAATTGTTACCCAAATGGGGAACCAAGGTGCTTCCAGCGATGGTAGTCGCATTGCCCGGGAATGGGTAGAATCTGGAATTATTGGAAAAGTTCACACAATCGATTGCTGGACCAACCGACCTGTTTGGCCGCAAGGGGTCCCTGTTCCTTCGGAAAAACAAAGAGTGCCCAGAGAATTGGATTGGGACACTTGGCTCGGCCCTGCCGCTGTACGCGATTACAATGCCGCATACTTGCCCTTTAAGTGGCGCGGTTGGTGGGATTTTGGCACCGGTGCTCTGGGCGATATGGGATGTCATATCATGGAAACCCCGTTCAGTGTTCTTGACTTGGGTTATCCCACAGAGGCTGAAGCCAGTTGTACAACCGTTTGGGTAGGTGATTTTGTTGAAGCGGATTATAGTCCTTCCTGTCCCCCATCCTCCAAAATTCATCTCAAGTTTGAGCATGAAGAGCATGGAGATATAGCCCTTAACTGGTACGATGGTGGGATTAAACCCAATCTTCCAGATGAACTCAAAGATGGGGAAACAATTGGCGATAGTGGAGGCGGAACCATCATGTATGGTGAAAAAGGTACCCTTATTTGTGATACCTACTCAGAAAATGCACGTTTGCTTCCGTCAGATATGATGGATCTTTACAAAACACCCGCACCCAAATACCCTAGGGTTCCTGGTAGCGTGGGTGGACACATTGCCAATTTTGTGGATGGCTGTTTGAATGGAACCCCAACTTCCTCCAATTTTGAAAAAGCCGGACGACTTACCGAGACCGTTCTTATGGGGAATTTAGCTGTTAAAGCGTATCAATACAAAGTATTGAAAGAAGGCAAAAAAGTTGGTGATTGGGAGCCTTTTGACTATCCCGGCAGACGTAAACTGTTCTGGGATGGAGACAATATGAAAATCACCAACTATGAAAAAGCGAACGAATGGGTTACCCGTGAATATCGCAAGGGTTGGGAACTGACATAATTTTTTTTGAATTAATGGCTGGCGTTTAGGGTATTAAACCCTTATATTCGTCAGCCTTAGATTAACGGTACATATGAAAAGAACAATTTTGTTGCTATTTGTTATAGCAACCTTACTCAACTGCAAACAAAAAACAGAGCAATCCGCTGATGCAGCCATGGAACCCAAAGGAGCGGACAACATTGCCTACCAATGGAGCCAAATAGCCATAACCGCTACAGCAAACGATACGGAAATGTTCAAGCCAAGACCTACGATTACCTCTCGCTTCTTGGGTTTGATTTTTGTGTCCGTTTTCGATGCTTGGTCGCGATATGATGAAAAAGCCATTCCGGTCTATCTTGATGGGGTGGAAAGACGCCCTTCTGACGAGCAGACCCTTAAAAACAAGGAAATTGCCATTAGCTATGCCGCCTACAGGGCTATGAACGAATATTATTATTCAGACAAGGAACTCTTTACCAACTTTATGGTAGAGTTGGGCTTAGACCCTGACAATGAATCTTTGGACCCAACCACGCCAGAGGGGATTGGGAACTTGGCCGCAAAAGCTGTCATTGAGGCTAGAAAAGGTGACGGTGCCAACCAATATGGCGAGGAAGAAGGTTCCAATGGCGAACCTTACTTTGATTATACCGGCTACGAGCCTGTCAATCCCGTAGATCAAAACAATGACCCCAACCGCTGGCAGCCCAAGTATTTTTCTGATGGAAAAGGCGGAAAATTTGCTCCAGGATGTTTAACCCCATTTTGGGACAAGGTAAAACCCGTTTCCATGAAATCAGGCGACCAATTCCGTCCAGGGCCTCCTCCAAAGATAGGATCTAAGCAATTGGAAGAAGAGGTAAAAGAAGTAATTGAAATGCAGGCTAATCTTACCGATGAGCAAAAAGCATTGGTGGAGTTCATGCGGGATGGACCCCAATCCGTGCAACAGGCTGGACACTGGTTAAAATTTGCCCAAGAAGTTTCCATTAGGGACAACCATACCTTGGACCAAGATGTTAAAATGTTCTTTTACAATCAAGTGGTGGCCATGGATGCGTTCATTGCATCATGGGACAGCAAAATGTATTACGACTTTGCAAGGCCTTTTGCCTTGGTTCATGAGTATTACGACCAGCAAAAGATTAAGGCATGGGGTGGTGTAGGTAAAGGAATGATGGAAATGGATGGCAATCAATGGCGCCCTTATTCCCCAGATACTTTTTTATGCCCTCCTTTCCCAAGTTATACCTCAGGACACAGTACCATTAGCGGTGGGTGTGCCGAGGCCTTAAAACTTTGGACGGGTAGTGATGAGTTTGGATCGGAAGTAGAGCTTGTTGCAGGTGCAATGACGGAACCTGACAATCTGGGCGATACGGTTACCCTGAAGTTTCCAACGTTTACCAAAACAGCCGAAATGGCCGGTATCTCAAGGGTATTAGGTGGGTATCACATTCAATCTGATAATATTGCCGGTTTGGAATTGGGACGCGATGTGGCTCGTGAAGCCTGGAAGTTCTATAAAAAGCATATAGGAGAAGAAGAACAGATGTAAGTCTTAGCTGAGATTCAGCTTCTTTTTATAGTGCCTTTTGATGAGTTCGTTTTCCGTTAACGCAATGGCCTTTTTCAAGGCAGATTGTTGTGCCTCAGTATGATTTAATTCGTCAAAAAGTTCAGCTTTTATGGCATATAGGAGCCCTTGTCCCTCAAAGTTATTCTTTGGTTCAAGGGTTTCTAATTCTACAAGACCTTTTTTGGCGCCATGTACCTTGGCAAAAGGGATGATTCTATTCAGGGCCACCATAGGTGAATAGTAGAGTTTCAGTTGCACATCGTACAAGTAGAGAATACTTTTCCAATCAGTTTCTGCAAAATTTTTAGCGGTACTATGATAATAGGATCGTGCCGCTTCCAAATGATAATCCGATGGCGTGCGATCCAATGTCCCTGCATTTTCCAAATGCCGAATCCCAATGGAAATCAATTCCTGATTGTATTTGGAACGGTCATGGTGTTCCAAGGTGACCAATTCTCCAGCTTCATCCAATCGGGCATCAAATCTGGACGCATGAAAACACATTAATGCAATGAGGGCATTGAGATTGGGGTGTTTACAGTATTTATTTTCCTGAAGTAGAAGTGCCAAACGCAAGGCTTCATAACAGATGTCCCTTTTAATGATCTGCGCACCGGAGGTGGCGGCATATCCTTCGGAAAATAAAAGGTAAATGACCCGTAAAACTTGAAACAATCTTGATTGTAGGCCCATCTGCACCGGAATTTTTAATAGCTGTACTTCTTCCCGAAACTTTTTCTTGGCCCTGGTAAACGATTTGGCAACAGCATCCTCTTTTTTCAATAAAGCTTCCGCCAATTCTTTATTGCTGAAACCGCCAATCAGTTTTAAACTCAAAATAATTTGATATTCCTCAGATAACGTTGGATGACAACAAGCAAATATCATTTTTAATTGACTATCAGAAATAGTCTGGTCCAAAAAAGGGTCCGTGGAATGTTCAATGGTACTTTTTGGTTGTAGCTCCCCAGCTTCCCGATATTCAACTTTTTTCTCCCGTCGCAATACATCAATCATTCTGTTGCTCGACACACGATACAACCACGCTGTAGGATTATCTGGAATGGATTGATATGCCCACACTTGCATAGCCTTAACGAAGGTATCTTGGGTTGCATCCTCAATTTGCTCCAGATATGATGTGCCAAATTTATGGGTCAACAGTGCCACCACCTTTCCATATTCCGTTCGGAAAAGATGCTCAATAGCTTTATGATGGTTCTTTGACATAGCGAAAAACAAAAAGCCCAACTATACGTCAGGCCATTTACAATCATTTCAATTTTTAGTGTTCCAAGGAAAGGATTTCGCGTACCTCAACAAAAGCCCCCTCATAATCAAATATGGGACACCCTTTTGAGATTTCAACAGCCTCATCAATGTCCTTCGCCGAAACAATAAGGTAGCCTCCCACCATTTCAGCCCCTTCAATAAAGGGACCATTGGTAATCACTTCCCCACGTTTGTGGACCACTTTTCCATCTTTTTCTAAAGGAAGGCCATCCAAAAGCTTTCCATTTTCCTTAAGTCCTCCCATCCATTCGCCCCACACCTGCATGTGGGCTTGTTGTTCTTCTTTTGATAATTTGGCATAAGCTTCATCGCCACCCCTGAACAAATACAAAAAATTACTCATTGATTTACATTTTTAGGTCCACCCAAAGTGAACGGTTATACATTGTTTTCATCATTAAGACGAAAGATGTAACGCAGATTGGACAAGATTTCTAAATTATTAAAATAATTGATTTGTCGTTTAGAGCAAGTTAGGTTATTACTTAGCCGACACGAATTGCACGAATATGCACCAACATTCTTGCCTCTTGTATCATAGGTCTTATTTCTCTCGTCTTATATCTCTTTTGTCTACAAGCGGAGTTTTCAAGTGCTGTAAGGTGCCTCACATCAGAACAATCGCATCTGTCCATTTTTATATTGCTCATGGAGATCCTTGTTCAAACTAGGGAATTTTTTATCCTTAAAGTATAGCTGTCTTGCCAACTTGGCCATATCGTGGATTTGGGTGGCAATTTTTCCTTCACCACGATTGCGAAGTCCAAAACGACTATCATTAATGCTCCCTCCATGGCAATCTTGAATGAGGTGCAAGACCTTTTCGGCCCGGTCGGGCATCGCCTTCTTAATCCAATCGGTAAAAATCTGGCCAATAGCGCCGTTGAGTCGGACAACAGTAAATCCAAACGAAAGTGCTCCATGCTCCGAGACCGTTTTTGCCAACTGCAACAATTCATGACTGTTTATACCTGGAATCATGGGAGCCAACATAGCATTGACTGGAATCTTGTTCTCTGAAAGTACCTTAATCGCTTTCAGTCTTTTTTGAAGGGAAGCCGTACGGGGTTCCAACTTCCGTCTTGTTTTTTCTGATAAAGAAGTGATGGAAATATTCACTCCTACCAATTGATGGGCATTTAACTCTTTTAAAATATCCAAATCGCGAAGAATAAGAGCATTTTTTGTGATGATGCCCACAGGATGACGATACTTTAAGAAGACTTCCAAACATTTTCGGGTGATTTCAAACTTCTTTTCTGCAGGTTGATAGCAATCGGTGTTGCCAGAAAGTACAATAGTCTGTGCCTTCCAGTTTTTGTGTTTGATCTTGGCCTCCAATAACTCTGGTGCCGCCTTCTTTACCAAAATCTTGCGTTCAAAATCCAATCCTGCGCTGTAGCCCCAATATTCATGTGCATTGCGCGCATAGCAATAAATACATCCGTGTTCACAGCCTTGGTAGGGGTTCATGGAATAGGCCATCCCAACATCTGGGCTATCCACTTTGTTGACAATGGTTTTTGGGAATATGGGTATGTATTGGGTCTTGTTGTTCTCCGCCTCTTCGCCTTCCAAGCGACAAAATTCCAAAAAATCCTCCCGCATTTCATACACATGCTTTAAAAACTTGTTGGGCGTGTTTTGCTGTGCTCCCCTGCCTTTGAGAAATTTTTCGGGTTCCATAAAATTGGATTTATTCCAAATTTAGGGAATATTTCCAATATTCAGATGTGTCAAATTGTATTTAACGTTTATGAAAAACTTTACTTGAAGTCTACCTTAACCAACTGTTTTTTGCTCCCTCTTTTAGCATAGAAGAGCATGTTGTCCTCTTGCTCGTTCTTTAAAGGTTTGGATACCATTAAGGGCAATCGGGCTTCTTGTTGGTCAATGATTTTTTCATAATCCATTACCCCGTTTTCATCCAAAGAAATGAGGAAAACGTTCCGGTTTCGACTCAACCCTTGTTTAAAGATGAGTCGCTCATTATTGATCAATTGTGGATTTTCCGCAGCCGTACAGATGAAGAAATAGGTCTTTCCGTTTTTGCAATACGAGCTATAGGAAGCATAAGCACCATCACCTTGGGTTACTTCGGTCTTGTTGATGTTTCTGGCCCACTCCATGTTTCCATTGGAGTTCAACTTTACACTTACAATATCGTTATGATGATACCGCTCAATTTTTACCCGTTGGCCCGCTCCGGTAACCTCTAGTCCAGAAGTGACAAAATACTCTTCTGCGTTAAAAAAGATATTTTTCTCTGGAGTAATCTCAACTCCTTTAAAGACCAAATTCTTGATCACCTTATCTTCTTCCCTACCAAATTTGTCTTCCATAAATTGCTGGGAAAAGGGATTATATTTTCGGGCATTGATTTCCAACGTAGTTGGATTTACATCAAAATAGGCGATGCCATTGTACCGATTATCCTTTCTATCGGCATAAAACCCTGCACAGACCAGTCTGTTATCCAAAATGATGGGATATAAGGCTTCCGGATATTTTCCGGGATCCACAAAAGATTGGGTCTTGCTGCCATTTTGGGAAAGTTTGATCAACTCATATTGAAATTTACGCTCATCTACTTGAAAACGTTTCTTTTTAAAATAGGCTTTCCCTACAATGTAGGCGGTTTGAAGGTCCCGTGTGATGGCCAAATTCTCAAAAGCGTAATTTTTCTCTTCAATCTCATCCGAAAAGTCGTATTCAAACCGCTTTTTCAATGCAGTATCATACAAATGGATGATGTGCTTGTTACTTTTTCCTTTTTTATGATGGGTACTGATAATAAATCCGGTTTTGTCCTCATTGAATAAAATCGCTGTGGAGAATCCATTGGAAAAATTACGGTTGTAATAGTTTTTGCCAACGGGGTCGTTTACTTCTTCGGAAGTAATGGACAACAGCTTTTCAGTCCTAAAATTAAAGGCAATAATAGGGCTCGTATGCACCCAATATTCATATTGCCCGTAGTCGTAATTGTAATTAAGGAACAACAGGTTTAATTGGCCATTTTTGAGAAAACCATCCACAAAATCCAAGCCCTTCAACTTGTAGTTATACTCGGAAATCAGTTCTAAATCTTGGTTGTAATGTTCAATAAGGTAGCCTTTGGGTTTTAAAATGAGTCCTTGGTAATAGGCCCTAACCAAAATATATCCCCCGGTGCCATCTTCATCTATGGTCAAGAGATTTGAATAACGATAGCGATCATGGAATTTTTCGCCAAAATCATAGGAAACTGGCATTTTTTGGGCACCCAAAATCATCCCAATAAGAAGGAAGCAAAGTAAAAGTATCTGTTTTTTCATTGGTCTGGCTTAGTTAAGCCAATGGTTATGAACCGGGGAAGTTTGCCTTGCGTTTCTCCAAAAAGGCCGACGTTCCTTCCTTGAAATCGTCGGTACCAAAACAATGGCCGAAAGCATCAATCTCCACGGCATAGCCATCAGCATCATACTTAAAACCAGCATTTACCGCTTTTATTGCATGTTTTATGGCTACAGCGGAATTATTCGATATCCTGCTCGCTATTTTAACGCAAAGAGGCAATAATTCCTCTGGGGATGCCACATGGTTCACCAATCCGTAAGCAAAGGCTTTATCCGCATCAATCATGCCTGCAGTCATAATCATTTCCATGGCCCTTCCCTTTCCCACAAGCTGGGGCAAGCGCTGGGTACCCCCATATCCGGGGATTACGCCCAAGGATACTTCGGGGAGACCCATTCTGGCATTACTGCTCGCAACTCGAAAATGACAGGCCATGGCCAATTCCAGTCCTCCGCCAAGAGCAAAACCATTTATAGCAGCAATGACAGGTGTGTTCAGATTTTCAACAAGGTTAAAGAGGTTTTTGTGACCCATTGCTGATAACTGTCGGCCTTCCTTGACCGAAAAATGCGCAAACTCTGAAATATCTGCTCCAGCCACAAAGGCTTTTTCTCCACTTCCGGTAATGATAATTACTTTGGTCTCATCGTCCTCATCCAATTCCTTGAAAGCCACATGAAGCTCCTCAATGGTTCGCTTATTGAGGGCGTTCATTTTCTCAGGTCGATTAATGGTGATGGTGGCAATGTTGTTTTCCTCCTCTATGTAAATGTTTTCGTAGTTCATGAGCGCTTTTTATGTGCCTTTATTCTTTTGGAAATCGTATGGTGAATACGGTTCCCTTACCTTCCTTTGAAGTAAAAGTAATGGTTCCTCCATAGTTTTCCACAATGTTTTTTACCATGCCGAGCCCAAGACCGGTGCCGCTTGATTTTGTAGTGAATTTGGGTTCAAAAACCCTGTGTTTAAACTCATCTGAAATACCAATTCCATTGTCTGCCACCGAAATTTTTACCTGCTGCCCTTCAGTGGCCACGGTAACCAAAATCCTGGGAAATTCAACTTCTGGAATGGCCTGGATGGCATTTTTCACCAAGTTTGTTATGACCCGAATAAGTTGGGTGCGATCCAATTTGGCAATGATTTCCTCTTCATCAGCAATAAAATGAATGTAATCCTCATTGAAAATCTCCAAGGCCAATTTTACGATTTTCACCACATTCAGGGTCTCGTTCTGCTGTGCCGGCATATTGGCAAAACTGGAAAAGGCCGTGGCAATGTTGCTCATGGTATCTATCTGTTGGATCAAGGTTTTTGAAAACTCATTTACTTTGGATTGGATGGCTGGGTCATTGGGGTCGAACTTACGCTCAAAGCTTTGAACGGTCAACCGCAAAGGGGTCAATGGGTTTTTGATTTCATGGGCCACTTGTTTTGCCATTTCGCGCCACGCTTGTTCGCGTTCGCTTTTGGCCAGTTTTACAGCGCTTTCCTCAAGTTCATCAATCATTCTATTGTAGGAATCAACCAAGTTGCCAATCTCTTCACTGGGATTCTCTATATAGATTTTCTCGTTTTGCAGGTTCAGATTGGTCTGCTTCATCTTATCGGAAATAGTTTGCAAGGACCGCGTTATATATTTTGAAATAACGTAAGCCAAAAGAATGGCCGAGAGCAACATCACCAAGTACACCCCTCCCAATCGCAATAAAAACTCCTTTAGCTCATGGTTGTTGAAGGAATTGTCCTCAAAATAAGGGAGGTTCATAATGCCAATGGGCTTAAACTTAGGGTCGTTGATATAGGTATAGGAAGCTTGATAGTCATCTCCAGCCGCATGTTGTTCCTCCACATACCTTTTTTGCCCACTATCCCTTAAAAAATTAAGCACATTCGCATCCAAACAATTGGATATGGAATCGGCCTCAAAGCTGGGCCTAGAACTTTTGATCAGGTTTCCTTCGAGGTCATAGATATTGAAATTTACATTTTGGACATCAGCTATTTTATAAATTTCATCCTTAAAGATAAGACCCAAATTATCGGTGTTTACCGGATAGGTAGTCTCCCTAAGCGTATATGAAATACTCTGGATAACCTGTTCCTCTTTTCGCTCCAACCGGTTTTCATGGTAATCCCTTGCCTGTTCATTGTATTGGTAAATAGTTACTCCGGCAATCAATACCGAAGCAATGACCACCAATAGGATCATGGTGAAAAAAATACGGGATCGTAAGGAGAGTTTACTGAGCAATCTTAGCTGATTTGAGATAAAATTACACAATTATCAAGTCAATTAAAGCCCAAGCACAAATTCAAGTACAAGACTCAAGTTCATCTAAATTTGAATCTTGCTGTGTTGAACTTGATACTTGCTCTTGATACTTGAACTTTTTTAAGCATCCGGATTCTTATCCTGTATGCGCTTGTACAGCCGAATACCGAGCATCAATAAAATGGCCAAAACCACAATGCCGATGACGCCATAGATCCAATTGAACGCATTTTTAAGGACCACCAAAAACACCACGGCAAATAGAATCAATGTGGCCACTTCGTTCCAAATCCGCATAAATCGCGAAGTGTAGTTGACCTCATCGCGTTGCAATTGTTTGAATATTTGGTGACACTTAAAATGATACCCAAACAAAAGCACCACAAAAGCGAGTTTAACGTGCATCCAAGGTTGTTGCAGCCACCCTGACATCAAAACCAACAGCCATATCGCAAAGACCGTGCACAAAATCGCCGAGGGCCAAGTGATAATGTACCACAACCGTTTGGTCATCAATTTCAACTGATCGCTCAAGATTTCTTTGTCGGGCGATGGTTTTTGCATGGCCTCAATATGGTAAATGAACAGTCTGGGAATGTAAAACAGGCCCGCAAACCAGGTCACCACAAAAATCAAGTGTAACGATTTGATATATGCGTACAACAATCTACTCTATTTTTAAATGTTACATTCGAATCGCACCCACGCCATTCTCCCAAAGCTTTTTATTGTAATTGGGAATATCGGAGTTCATCAAAGTTAGGGCACGTTGACGCAATCCCGCCCATTGGGCATCCAATTCCTTTTTTCTATCCTTTGAGGGTTGATTGATTTTGGGCAATGCGCTGTTACTATGGTTCGCCATGAACAAATATTCAGCGGTAAACTTATTGGGGAAATTCTCCACATCATCATACGCTTGCGATTTGCGCTGCACCATATCTTCATCCCATGCTTTTAGCTTGGCCAAAAGTGCTTTTCCTTCCTCTTTGAGGGATTCATTTTCCAAATCTTCCAAAAGTTCTTTCAATTGCCCTTGAACCTTGAACAATGTATTTAACTTTTGATGCATATCGGTCAAGTTGGCTTCTACCTCGGTCATAAAAGCATCGTGCTCCTTATAATTTTCCAGTGTCACATCCACATTGGGAGTAGGTACAACCTCTCCTTCTGCAGTCACCGTTTCTCCATTGACTTTTAAACGAAGCGTGTACGCTCCCGGAGGGACTTTATGCCCCGTAAAATCCGCTTCAATATAAACGTTTGGAATTCCAGGGACTATGGCTGTCTTCAAATCCCAAACAAAACGGTTCAATCCTTTGCTGGTTCCCAAAACCGGGGCCGGCGGCGCACCACCACCATGGTGTGGAATATAATCCTCGTCCTTTTTGGAGGTGAAGCTTCGTACAATTTTGCTTTGTTCGTTCAAGATGTCCATGGTAATCTCCGTGCTGTCCATCGCCTTGGGCAGATTGTAATAGATAACCATGCCATTAGCTGGGTTCACCCCTTCATACGGATTGGTTCCCTTAACTTCTTTCGAGCTACTGTTCAATGGACTTCCCCAAAAACCGTGAATGGCATCTTCGGGTGAAAAAAGTTTCAACACATTTGGGTTCGATGCGTATTGCGACAGTATGGTGATGTTGTCCAAAATCCAGAATGAACGTCCGGATGTAGCCACAATCAAATCGCCTTTATGCACTTTCAAGTCGGTGATGGGCGTTTTGGGCAAATTCAATTGTAATGCTTCCCAGTTTTTGCCATCATTCCAAGAAATGTACAATCCCTTTTCTGTTCCAGCGTAGAGCAATCCCTTGCGTTCTTGGTCTTCACGAACCACTCGTGTGAACGAACCATACGGAATTCCGGAACTGATATTCGACCATGTTTTTCCATAGTCGGCGCTCTTGTACAGCGCCGGAGTGTGGTCATTGAATTTATAGCGGGTCGTGGCAATGTAGACTGTAGCCGGGTCATGCGGCGATACCTCAATAGCATTGACCAAACATTCCTGTAATCCTTTTGGGGTGATGTTTTCCCATGTATCTCCCCCATTTCTGGTCACGTGGACCAATCCATCATCACTGCCGGTGTAGAGCACCCCTTTTTCATGAGGCGATTCAATAATGTAGGCCAAAGTACCGTAGTTTTCAGCCCCTACTGCCTCATTCGTATAGGGTCCTCCGCCTTTTCCCTGAAGTTCATCTTGATCACGGGTGAGGTCAGGGGAAATTTCCTCCCAGGTCATTCCATTATCTCGGGTACGAAGTCCCAACTGGGCTCCATGATAGAACGTACCGGGTTCGTGTTGTGACCAAATGATGGGTGCATTCCAGTTGTATAAGTATTTCATGTCGCGTGCATCGCGGCCCAAATATTGGATGGGTGCCGCCATAACATTAGTGGACATTTTCGATTCCATATCCAACAGCTCAATGGTTCCCAAATAACTGCCACCCATTACATAGCGCGGATTATCTGGGTCGAAACCTAAAAAGGCGCTTTCGCCACCTGCGGAGTAATGCCAATCTTCTAGGGTGATGCTCCATCGACCTACCGAAAGACTGGCTATTTTAACCGAAGTATTGTCCTGTTGTCCACCATAAATATTGTATGGGAAAAGGTTGTCGGTATTGATACGATAAAACTGTGCCGTAGGCATATTTTCCTGAAGTGTCCAGTTCTCACCATAGTTGAAAGTGATGGTGGCTCCACCATCATCGGCCATAACCATGTTTTTGGAATCTTTCGGGTTGATCCAAAGATCATGGGTGTCTCCATGGGGCACCTCAATGGTCTCCCAGGTTTTTCCGCCATCTTCAGACCGAAACATTTCAGCACTCAACACGTAAACGGTATCCTCGTCATTGGGATCCGCAAACACTTCAATATAATACCAAGCTCGTTGTACCAAACGGTTGTCACCACTGACCATGCCCCACGTTTTTCCAGCATCGTTGGACACAAAAAGTCCGCCTTTATCCGCATTGGAATCGCTTTCAATAAGGGCATATACCTTGTTGGAATTGGCAGGGCTTACGGCAATGGCCATTTTCCCTTTTTCTTTGGGAAGTCCTTCTGTCGACTCGGTCCATGTATCGCCTCCGTCAGAACTTTTGTAGAGTCCACTACCTTTACCCCCACTTATCACGATATTGGGTTTGCGTTGATGTTCCCACATAGCGGCGTACAACACCAAAGGATTTTGTGCATCCATGGACAATTCAACGGCTCCCGTACCCTCATCCACAAAAAGAATGTTCTTCCAAGTCTTGCCTCCATCCGTGGAACGATAAACTCCACGTTCTTTATTGGGACCGTACAAGGCGCCTTGGGCAGCCACATACACCACATTAGGATTGGTAGGATGAATGATGATTCTAGAAATATGCTGTGTTTTTTCCAGACCGAGTTTAATCCAGGTCTTACCTGCATCATTGGATTTGTATACGCCATCTCCGTAGGAGGTCATCACCCCACGAGGAGCATGTTCTCCCATTCCACAGTAGACAATATTTGGGTTTGATGCTGAAACAGCCACCGCTCCCACGGAACCCATTTCAAAAAAACCATCAGAAATGTTGTCCCAACGTCCTCCAGCATTGGTGGTCTTCCAGAGTCCACCTCCGGTTGTTCCCATATAGTATGTCAATGGGTCACCAACCACACCGCTTGCGGTTACGGAACGACCACCCCGAAATGGACCAATGTTCCTAAACTTCATGGGTTTAAAATACTCGTTTGCAGTTTGGCCAAAGGCCAAGGTTCCGCAGAGTGCACACAGTAGAAAGAATGCTTTTTTCATGATTGAAACCGTTTTACCTTAGTCCTCAATACTCAAATACTCCAACCCCAAACTGTTGAACTCGTCATTGAACGCTTCGATTTCCTCATCCACCAAAGCATCAAAAGCCGTCAATTGGGTCTTGATTTTGCCTGAAAGTTCGTTTTTCACGGCAATGTCCTGCTCCGTTGGAGGAAAATCATCAATGGAAACCAAACTGTTCAAATGCGCCAATTTATTCGTCAATCGGATGGGGAAGTTCAAAGGATCTTGGCCACTTCGGTTCTGGGTTTGGTACAGTGCCTTTTCAATCTCACCAAAACCTTCCTTCATTTCTTTCGCTTTTTCAACCAATGCTTTGGTAGCTTCATTGTCTTTGTACTTTTTGATGAATTCGTCCAATTTACCATTGATGTTCCTAATTTTTTGAATGGACTTGTGCGCCTTATCCACAGTTTCATTGATATCCGAAATGAAATCGAACTGTTTTTGCATGTCGGCCACAGAAACCTCAGCTCTTGGATCAGGAAGAATCTTAAAGTCTTGGGATTGATCGCTTCCGTTCACATTCAAATGAACTTTGTACGAACCGGGTACCGCTTTGGCTCCATCCAGATTGGCCCACCATAAAATCATGCCATCCAATAGTTTTGCCCCTTTTCCGCGTGTATCCCAAACATGTGTATTCCCTCCTTTTTTCACCGTCAGTTTTTTATCCTTGTCCGTTGCTTTATTGCTGTACGATGCCAAGGTATCGCCTGACATCGATGTGTACGTCAGGACAATGCTATCCTTTTCAGCGACATCCTTCAAGTAAAAATGGGTCACCACACCGTTGGGATGGTTTTGACCTTCGGTCAGTGAGGGATTTTGAGCAGCCGACCCTTTGGTGCGATAGCTATCTTTTGGATGGTATAAAATAGCATCTGCCGATTTTTTTGAAGCATCCAACTGATGCAAAACAGTTAAATCATCAATAATGTACAAGCTCCTTCCTTGGGTGGCAACAATCAAATTATCATCTTTGATCGTCAAATCCGTGATAGGCACAATAGGCAGGTTCATCTGGAATTTTTCCCAGTTCTGACCATCATTGAAGGAAATGTACATCCCCGTTTCCGTTCCGGCGTATAATAATCCTTTTCTTTTGGGGTCTTCACGAACCACACGGGTAAAATGCTCGTCCTCGATACCGTTGGTAATTTTGGTCCAAGTCTTCCCGTAATCGGTGGTCTTGTACAGATACGGAGCAAAATCACCCAACTTGTATCGGGTTGCCGCAACATAGCAAGTCCCTTCATCAAAAGCGGAAGGTTCCACACTGTTGATCATATTCCATTCGGGCATATTGGGTGGGGTAACGTTTTCCCAAGTTTCTCCACCATCCTTGGTCACATGAATCAGACCATCATCACTACCAACCCAAAGCAAGCCTTCTTTCAAAGGACTTTCATTGGCAGCGAAAATGGTGCAGTAGTATTCCACACTGGTATTATCCTGAGTGATGGGACCTCCACTGGACACCAATTTTGTTGGGTCGTTTCTTGTAAGGTCGTCACTCAACAATTCCCAACTCTGACCTTCATTGGTGCTCATATGCACATGGTTGGAGAAGGTATACAACTTTTTTGGGTCATGCTTGCTGAAAATGATGGGGAAATTCCATTGAAAACGGTATTTCATCCCCTCGGCTCCATAACCCATTGGGTTGTCTGGCCATACATTAATACCTCTTACCGTATTGGTTTCATGATTAACCCTGGTCAAAAATCCGCCGTAACTGCCACCATAAACAATATCATCATTGGCAGGGTCTACCACAATATGTGCTGATTCACCTCCGGCGGTTTCCTCCCAGTCATCTTCACCGATAGAGCCGTCATCACTTCTATGGTTGATGCGCAAGGTTGAATTATCTTGCTGAGCCACATAAATGCGATACGGAAAAGCATTGTCGGTAGTGACACGATAGAATTGTGCGGTAGGTTGATTGTAATAGGTACTCCAGGTTTCACCGCCATCGTAACTGATTTGCGCACCGCCATCATCTCCCATGACCATACGTTGGGAATTTTCAGGGGCTATCCATAAATCGTGGTGGTCTCCATGGGGTGCATTGAAGGTGCTAAAACTTTTCCCGCCATCGGTACTTTTGTGGTATTGTACGTTCAGGACATACACCACATCTTCATCTTCGGTATCGGCATAGACACGAGTATAGTACCATGCACGTTGACGTATTTTTCGTTCTTCATTGACCAAGGTCCATTTTTTTCCGCCATCCTCAGAGCGATACAATCCGCCCTTTTCCTTATTTTCCACGATAGCCCAAACCCGGTTGCTGTTTTTGGGCGATACGGATACTCCGATGATGCCCAACGTATCTTTCGGGAAACCTTCATTCTTTGAAATTTCGGTCCAGGTTTCTCCACTATCGGTACTTTTCCAAAGCGCAGAACCATCGCCACCACTGCTCAAACTATAAGGCGTTCGTTGTACTCTCCAAGTAGCCGCATACAAGATTCTAGGATTATTGGGGTCAAACGTAAGGTCTACGGCACCCGATTGATTGTTCACAAAAAGTACTTGCTTCCAAGACTTTCCGCCGTCAGTACTCTTATATACTCCTCTTTCTTTGGTTGGTTTGTAGATGTCACCAAGAACAGCGGCATAAACGGTATTGTAATCGGTTGGATGCACCCTAATTCTGGGCACATGCCTGCTTTTTTCAAGTCCAGCTTCCTGCCAAGTGGCACCGCCATCTTCTGTTTTCCAAACACCGTAACCACTTGAAACATTCCCTCGAACGGTTACCTCTCCGCCGCCTACATAAATAACATTGGGGTCACTCTGGGCCACTTCAACAGCCCCTATACTTCCGCCGAAATAACCATCAGAAATATTGCTCCACGTCCGCCCACCATTGGTGGTTTTCCAAACACCACCTCCTGTAGCTCCAAAATAGAACAAGTTGGGTTCACCGGGTACCCCGGTCACTGCTGCGGAACGTCCTCCGCGGAACGGACCTATCAACCGATACTCCAAGCTGGAATAGAGCTCTTTTGGATATTCGGAAGTGGTTTGTGTTTTCTTTTTTCTTTGGGATTGAACTGGGGCAATGCATAATGCTGCGGTAAGCACAAGCATACCGATTTTGAGAAAGCTAGTCTTCATTTTAAACGTGTTGAGTTAGTCGGCCTTAAATGTAATGAAAATGGGAGAAAAAAGGTTATCAATATTTTGTACTTTAACCCACCAAAAAAATCTTTATCCACACAATGCAACATTATTTCAAGTTCCTAATCCTCTTTATTGCTCTGGCTACTGCCTGTAAAAACAAACCTAAAAATGAAGATAGTCCAAAAGCGACTGAGACCACTGAAAAAGTCGTTTCAGACTGGAAATATCTTTTTGATGGAACCAGCTTAGAAGGCTGGCGCGGGTACAATATGGATTCATTGCCTCCGGGCTGGACCATAAAGGACAGTACGCTCACTTTTGATACCGAATTGGGACTGGAACAGGACTATACGGGCGGAAAGGACATTCTCTACGGTGCTGAGGAGTTCGACAATTTTGAACTCTATATTGAATGGAAAATCCCTGCAGGTGGAAACAGCGGTATTCTTTACCATGTGAAAGAGGGGTATGACGGCCCTCCAGAGGTCGCCCCTGAATATCAGCTTATTGATGATGAAAACTATGCCAATATCCACGATTTGGTAGGATACAACTCGCAATTTGGTGCGGAGCACCCAGAACTGCTTCAGGATTGGCAGAAAACTGGAGCGGATTATGCCATGCACGTAGCGGATGAATCCCAAAAACAATTGAATCCAGTTATGGAATGGAATTCAACCACTATAGTATTTACCCCGGAAAAAGTAGAACACTGGCTCAATGGTAAAAAGTTATTGGAATTTGTGCCTTGGTCCGAAGACTGGTATGTCAAAAAGAATTCCGGAAAATGGGACAATGCTCCCGATTATGGAAAGTTTAAAACAGGGTACATTGCCCTTCAAGACCATTCCAGCTCCATTTGGTTCCGCAATATTAAAATCAAAAAACTATAACTGACTAACAACATAGTATGAACAAACGAGAGTTTATCAAAAAAAGCAGTGTTGGCGTTTTGGGTCTGGCACTGGCACCATCACTATTGAAAAATTTAGACCCACAGCAAAAACTTCGTACAGCCCATATCGGTGTAGGGAATATGGGAAATGAAGATCTTAAGGCTATTTCTTCGCACCCACAAGTGGAAGTAACCGCTCTTTGTGATGTGGATGCCGTTAATTTGGCTGCAGCCCATAAACTACATCCTGGTGCACGAGTGTTTTTTGATTACAGAGCCATGCTTGAAGAACTGGAAGATGAAATTGATGCAGTCATTGTATCGACTCCAGACCATACCCATGCCCCTGCTTCATTGATGGCCATGGAAATGAACAAACCCGTGTATTGCCAAAAACCATTGACGCATTATGTCTCTGAGTCCCGAGCCATGAAAAAGATGGCTGCGGATAAAGGTCTCGTAACCCAAATGGGGATTCAAGTACACTCGTTTTACGATTACAAGTTGGCTACACTTTTGATTCAATCTGGAATCATTGGAAAAGTGCATACCGTTCATGCTTGGTCCCCAAAAAATTGGGGTTTTGATGGAAAGGCGCCCGAAGGTGAAGACCCAGTTCCAGCACAGTTGGATTGGAACCTGTGGTTGGGCACTTCAGCGGAACGACCTTATAAAGATGGGTACTACCATCCTGGCAATTGGAGAAAGTTAGTCGATTACGGCTGTGGTACTTTGGGTGATATGGGGGTTCATATTTTTGACACGCCGTATAACGCATTGGCGTTGGATGTTCCCACTACCATCACTACTGCATGCCGACCTCCCAGTGGCTATGGCTATCCCGAAAAAAATACGGTCACGTATGAATTTCCGCAAACACCTTATACCACAAAAACCTTAAAGTGGGTTTGGTATGATGGGCCAGGGGCTCCAACCTTGAGTGAAGACCTTATGTTACCGGGCATGGAAATGAAAAAGACTGCTACATCCGGTGAGAAAAGTGTAGCAGACAAGATTTCATTGGATGCTGGTGTTGCCGGAGAAAATGAATTACCAGAACAAGGGGCCATGTTCGTTGGGGAAAAAGGACGACTGTTATTGCCCCACTTTATGCAATTGCCCAAGAAAATCAAAAAGGGAAAATATGTGGACATCTCCAAGGAAATTGCCAAGATTTCTGAGGAACACAACTTGGGTGAACCTATCCGTAATTATGAAACCGAAGGCCCAAAACATTACCATCAATTTGTGGATGCCTGTTTGGGCAAGGGGGAAACTACTGCACCCTTCGATTATGCCGCTCGATTGACCGAGACCATCTTGTTGGGCACCATTGCAGGACGATTCCCCGGTGAAACCTTGCATTGGGATTCAGAAGCCGCGAAGTTCAAAGAAGAGAAAGCGAACAAATATTTGTCTGGCGATTACAGGGATTTTTAAGAAGTGTAAAACCATTTTTATGTCAGCTCCCCAAGAATATTGGTTGAGTGGTCCGATTCCCGATGTTCCTGCGCTGTTGCAACCCGCGGCCCATGCTTTGCTGCAATCTGTCCGGGAAATAAAAATCTATTTAGTGGATTTCCCTGAAGAAAAACTTTGGGAAAAACCGTTTGGGAGAGCTTCGGTTGGATTTCACCTGCGGCATTTGACCGGAGTGCTGGACCGAATGCTCACCTATGCCAAGGAAGAATCCTTGACCGAGGCCCAATTCCATTTTTTAAAGAATGAAGGCAGTGAGGAGAATGCGCCAAATGCCCAGCATTTGATTGAAGATTTTGAAAACAAAGTCAATGAGGCTTTGGATTATTTTAAAACCATCCCTGAAAATGCTCTTACGGATGAACGGTTCGTTGGCCGTAAAAAGTTACCATCAACAGTGATCGGGTTGTTGTTTCATGCTGCTGAACACAGCCAACGCCATGTGGGTCAATTGTTGGTTACGGTGAGCGCTTTGAAAAACTAATTCCCTACTGCTCCCCCAACGCATAAATCGCAAAAGTGCCCAACCAATGGCCGCCTTCGTAATTATCCCCAATCAAATTTGGAAAGGAATAAGCCAAATGTTCGTGAGCTAATGGTTCCAGATGCCCATATTCCTCTGGATATTGATTGGCCAATCCAAACAATACCCAAGCTCGGCTGAAGTTCAAGCCATCCAAGTGGACCAACTGGCCATCCTCACGGTCACCGACCAAGGCAACGGCCACATCAAAATCAGGTTGCTGTAAATTGGGCAGGAACTGCGCCATCCATTTTAAAAAATCTTCCTTACCCAAAATGCGTCGCATCAAATCCATTTCCTCAAAACATGGGGATAGAAAATCGGCTCCACTGGGCTCCCATGTCAGGGGACAATCTGTATCATTTTGATAAAAATCCAACGCCCGTTGTTGAATCGCTTCCTGCAAAGCAGTATTACCAAGGGTCTGGGCATAATCCCATGCAAACGCCAATGCAAAAGCGGTGTTGGTGTGCGTCCCTACCCGAACCGGATATTGCAATTTGGGTAGGTAGTCAATGAACTTTTGGGCAATTAACTCCGTCAACGGTTGCAAGTTGGTTTCCAATTCCCGGGCAAGCGGGTCATCCCACGTATGGAGTTCTTCGGCCAATTTCAGCAACCACCCCCAACCATAGGTTCGCTCGTAATTTTTGTTGTGTTCACCTTCAAAATACTTCACCTCTCCAGCAATGCTCTCTTGGGTAATATTTTCGGATAGAATCCTGCGCATCCGTTCCGCTTCTTCCACATTGGGAAACTCCTTCAGCAGTCGCACCATGGACCAATTGCCATGCACCGAGGAATGCCAGTCAAAACAACCATAAAATGCAGGGTGCAATGCTTGGGGTTCCCCTAAATCTCCCTTGCTGCCCAAGGTATGCCCCAATTTATTTGGGTATTCCTTTTGCACACATTCCAACGGAAGGGTGGCCAAGCTATTGGCCTGCTCCAGAGTGAGGGTAATTTTTTCTGTAATCATCGGAGGTATCTCCGATACTTCTTCAGCGGGTTTTGATTTTTCACTCACTTCTCCACACGAAGCAATAAGAAGCAACATGACAATTAAGGCGATTCTGGCAAGAAATTTCATCGGGTTATATCGTTTAGTCCTTTTGATGGACGGCAATGTAACAAAACCCCTCGATTTTATACTAATCCATCGGAAGCTAAGTTCGTTTTTCATAGATTTAAAGCTCCAAACCTAAACTGATATGAAAAAGTGCTGTTATCTGATTTTGTTGTTCTCCCTAACCTGCTTTTCCCAAGCACCGGATGAAGCCAAAGACAAAGCCGATATTTTAAAGGTATTGTCCGTTCAGCAGGATGCATGGAACGACTATGATATTGACACCTTTATGGAGACCTATTGGAAATCAGAGGAACTTACTTTTTATGGAAGTGCCGGAGTGGTAAAAGGTTGGCAAAGCACCAAGGACCGATACAAAAAAAGTTATCCGTCCAAAGACCATTTTGGTCATCTTGAATTGACCTCCAATGAAGTTTCCAAAGTCTATGAAGATGCCTATATGGTGATGGGAGAATACAACTTAACCCGAACCGTAGGCGACATGCATGGCATTTTTATGCTGGTCCTAAAACGAATTGATGGGGAATGGAAAATCATTGCGGATACCTCTTGTGAGGTGAAATAATTGAATACAAGAATAACTTTAAAACACTATAACCATGGATATTTTTGGCAAAATCAAGGAAAAGCTCAGTCATGAGTTTATCGACATTATTGAGTGGCTGGACTATACCGATGACACTATCGCACATCGGTTTGAGCGCTACCAGAACGAAATCAAGAACGGAGCAAAATTGATTGTCCGCGAAGGACAAACTGCTGTGTTCATCAACGAGGGGCAACTCGCCGATGTTTTTGAGCCGGGCACCTACGACCTTACCACGCAAAACCTTCCTATTTTGGCCACCTTAAAAGGTTGGAAATACGGATTCAATTCACCTTTTAAAGCCGAGGTCTATTTTGTGAACACGCATTTGTTCACCGATGAAAAATGGGGCACCAAAAGCCCCATCACCTTAAGTGATGACCGTTTTGGATTAGTGGAAATACGAGCTTTTGGCACTTATGCGTTTAAAATTTCGGATGCTGGGAAGTTCATTATTGACATTGTGGGAACCGATAGCAACTTCACCAATTTTGAAATCAATGAGCATTTGAAAAGTTTAATCGCCACGCGATTCACCAACACCGTGGGACAGGCCAATCTGCCCATTGAACTTTATGCCGCCAATACCACCGAACTTTCGGATACCTGTCGTGAAGTGATGGCACCCGAGTTTCAGAGCGTGGGCATTTCTTTGGAGAAATTCTACATTGAAAACGTTTCCATGCCGGAAGACCTCAAGAAGGAAATCTTTGAGTACAGTCGTATCGATAAATTGGATTTGGACAAATTGACCAAGTTCAAAACCGCCAAAGCCATTGAAGCAGCCGCCCAAAACGAAGGTGGTACCGCCGGCGCCGGAATGGGAATGGGAATGGGCTTTGTTTTGGCCCAGCAAATGGGGGGCATGATGAATCCTCAGATGGGAGGAGTAACTGTGCAAGGACAGCCAGCAGCAGCCCAAACCCCGCCACCTATGCCAATGCCAACCCAATATTTTTATGCGGTGAACGGCACACAACATGGTCCAGTTTCGTTTGAACAATTACAAGCGTTGTTTGCGGGAAGAACCGTCAACCGAGATAGTTTGGTCTGGAAACAGGGCATGGCAGCATGGACCCCCTTGAGGGAAGTGGAAGAACTAAAATCATTCTTGGGTGGTAATACCCCTCCGCCGTTACCAACGGAGTAATTTTAACCTTGTCATGCTGAACCGTCATTTCGAGCTGACACCCTGAGCGTAGTCGAAGGGGCAGTCAAGAAAAAGGTGAAGCATCTCTCATTTTTTATTAGTAAATGAGTGAGATTCTTCGTTTCACTCAGAATGACAAAAGCCCTTGGAAGAACAAGAAATCCAAAAGACCGAACTCAAAAAAGCCTGTGTCAATTGTGGTGCTGAACTTAAATACAAGCCTGGCACTACCAATATCAGTTGCGAATATTGTGGGCATGAGGAAACCATTAAATTGGATGAAAAGGGGTTTGAGGAGTTGGAGCTATACCCCTACCTCAAGGAGATGGGCTCACAGCGGCACAGTGAGGAAATCAGTATGTTGCATTGCAAAAATTGCGGTGCCAACCAACATGTGGAGGAAAATTACAAATCACTCCACTGTGTCTATTGCGGTATGCCCTTGATCTTGGAGGATGCCTACAAAGAAGATTGGATTCTGCCTGGGGCGGTACTTCCTTTTCAAATTGACCAAAAAGCTTCGTTTACCATTTTTAAGAAATGGGTAAAACGGTTGTGGTTCGCTCCGAACAAATTGCAAAAAGCCGCTTTGGATCCTCAATTCACCAAAGGACTCTATTTACCGTATTGGACTTTTGACGCACAGCTTTCAGCTTCATATATTGGTCAGCGTGGTGAATACTATTATGAAACCCGAAGAGTTCGAGATGCGAATGGGAAAATGGTAACGCAACGGGTTCGGAAAACACGATGGTACCCCGCCTCTGGAAAAGTATCCGGGTTTGTGGACGATACCTTGATAAAAGCTTCGCAGCAAAAAGCAGGACGGATTCCAAACAAAATTGCCCAGTGGAACTTAAACATGTTGCAACCCTTTGACAGTAGTTTTCTTTCCGGTTTTGTTACGGAGAAATATACCATTCCATTGCAAGAGGGACACCTGCATTCCAAAGAAGTGGCACGAGATATTGCAGAACGATGGTGTAGGCAAGACATTGGTGGAGACACGCAACGGGTCACCAGTATGGATATGCAACTCTCCGAAGAGACCTTCAAACATATTTTGTTGCCTGTGTATGTGAGTGCCTATCGCTATCAAGGCAAGGAGTACAATTTCTTCATCAATGGGGAAAACGGGCAGATTTCGGGTACACGACCTTACAGTTTCTGGAAGATTTTCTTTGCCGTTCTAGCGGGATTGCTGGTAGTTGGAATCATAGTTTATTTTGCTAAGTGATAAGCTAATAGCCATTCACAATCCGTATCTTTAAGCATGTCCAAAACCATTTCCTTGATTTCGGTGTTTGTTTTGCTCAATATGGGCATTGGTCGCATGTTTCAGGCAAGTTTGGGGATTCCTTGTTTTTCCGAATTGAGTATTCTAGCCGTTACCAGTTTTGTTTTTTGGGCCGCTTCTGCAAAGCAAATCAAAGTATGGGCCCAAAAATGGTCTTTTAACCCCCATTCCAAATCCCTATTGATTCAGGGAGGGTTGGGATTATCGGCCTCAGCATTGAATATTATCGTGGGACAGGTATTGGTCGTTTTTTTAATGACCACGGTGTACCAGTGCACTTCGCCCAGTTTCAATTTGCTGAATGCCGGACTTACGAACAACGTTGCCGTAAACCTGCTCTGCTATTTTTTTCTCTTGTTCCATTTTGTGGGAACTGAATCAAAATCAACCGAAACCAAATCAGAAAAAGCTACGCAGATAAAAGTAAGCAAGAAGGGAATGCAATTTATGCTTCAACCCAAAGAAATCGTTTACGTGGAAACCAGCAATAATTGTATTGTACTGCATACTGAAAAAGGGAAGTTTGTGAAATACCAAAGTCTACGCGTTTTTCAAAAACAGGTTTGCCCTACCGAATTTAAACGAATACATCGCTCCTATTTAGTGAATCGGGTTTTTATAGACCATTACCGAAAGAACAAAAATGGGGATGGTGTTCTTTTTTTGAAAAATGGGAGTGCGCTTAAATTCAGCCGGACGTATTTTAAGAAATTTGCTGAGTCCAGCTCCGCGACTCACGCCTAAGTTTACGCAGCTCGCACAGTTTTGTGTCAGCCAAATCCCCTCTGCTCTTATTTTTGAAATATCAAAAAAAGAAAAATGAATCGTTATTTCATTAGCATTGCCATTTTGGCTTTGCTTTCCTGCAAAACAGAAACTCAAACCTCAAAATCCACCTCAATCATTTCGGAACAAGACCGTGCTGCCCTTCGGCATTTGAAAGAAGTGGATTGGCCCAAGGCCTATCGGGAGCAAGACACAATATTGCTTGATTCCATCTTGGGCGATGATTTTCAAATGATCGATGCTGATGGAAACTGGTCCAACAAAGCGCAAGAATTGGATTGGATTAAGGCGCACGCAAGTCCCCACGACTCCTTCTTCTTTGAAATAAAACGCTTGGATATTCTACCCAATGGCACTGCGATGATCTGTGGAACGGGACACATCTTTAAAGACTCTACCAAGACCATTTACCAATCCAGTAATGTAGTTGTAAAACGCGATGGGCAATGGAAAGCGATTGCTTCCCATGTTTCGGGGATTCAGCAGGTAGATTAAACCTTAAAATTCTGATAATGTTGAGGTAAGCCCCACCATGTTTTAGTATTTTTCATTCAAATAGAACTTCAATGAGAATACTGTTGGTCTTTTCTATCCTTGCTTGTTTTGTTTGCCATGGACAAAACTTGGACATTGCTATTCCATTACATTTTGAAAAAGACCTCATCCCAGAAGGAATTGCCATTGATCCCATTTCACATAAGGTATACCTAAACAGTTTAAAAAGCACCAAGATTGTCCGTTCTAATTTAGATGGAAGTGATGTCGAGGAATTTTTGAAAAGCCATGAGCATGGGTACCTTTCCGGTTTTGGGATGACCATTAAAGACAACACACTCTACGCTTTGGGAAATGGATTATCCAAAGAAAATAACACATCCATCTTGCTCTTGCTGGATATAACTTCGGGAGAACTCATCCAATCGTACACCTTGGACAATGGGAGTTTTGTGTACTTGAATGACATAGCGGTCGATTCCAAGGGTACAGCTTACATTACGGATTCCGAAAGCAGCTCCATATATACCATCAACCCAAACAAAAATGAACTGGAAGTCTTTTTCTCCCATGATGAAGTGAAGCATTCCAACGGCATTGCTATTTCTGATGATAATAGGTATTTGTATCTGGCCTCCTATACCAGTGGTATCCGGATTTTGGATATTGCCAGCCAAAAACTCATTAACCAACCCAATTCGTTTAAGGGCATTGATGGAATGAAATATTATCGGAACAACCTTTTTGCCATTGTCAATGGAAGAAGAGACCTAACTCAGAATGGGGTCTTTCAATTTAAGTTGAATGAAAATAGCTCGGAAATTATCTCTGATACCAAAATAGCAGCATTTGAACACGCTTCAGACATCCCAACGACCTTCGCCATTTATGACGGCCATATGTACTTTGTAGCAGATTCGCAGTTGGATAATTTTAATCAGGAAAACAACACCATTATCCATCCAGACCAATTGGAGAACTATAGGTTGGTTCGCTTAAAAATCCCTTTATAAAAACATCCGTTATGATTTATAAAACTTCCGTTTACTGTCTGTTTTTTGGTTTGATGTGCCAATTATTTTATGCCCAGAGTGAAGAACAAAATACCGTTATGTCCAAAAACTATTGTACTGAAATTGGTCGCTTTGATCTCCTTATCGACAAGGATGAAGTGGCTGGTGCCTATTATTTGATCCACAAAAAGGCCCTCGGTGGGGTTTGGGGCCGATTAAAAGACCAAGTAATGACAGGCCGCTGGCACGATGCTGACGGAAAAGGGGATATCGTCATCACTTTTAACCAAGATTTTTCTTTTTTCACTGCCGATTATCGCAGTGATGACGAACCGGAAAAATGGTACAAAGACTCCTGGCATGGTTCGCTCAGACCCGATACTTCAGCTTCTTTTGATGTAAAGGACAAAACCTATCGTTGTGAATAAGCCAAGCTTTATTTCCTTTCTGTTGCTTTTAGCTCTCTTTGGATGTAAACGGCAAGGCAAAGTTTCAGATTCAACAGGACAATCACA
The DNA here is from genome assembly GCF_017313225.1 of Allomuricauda sp. CAU 1633. Taxonomy (GTDB): domain Bacteria; phylum Bacteroidota; class Bacteroidia; order Flavobacteriales; family Flavobacteriaceae; genus Flagellimonas. The sequence goes on from NZ_JAFLNE010000001.1 coordinate 219,661, forward strand.
AGTCAAAGGTCCTTTTTTTGGAGTTATTCCAACCGAACAACCAAAGCTTTTGGCCCCTGAATTTTTGGCTACGCCGGAATCAGAATACAACGGGACTTTCTCTACTGATGGCACACAATTCTTCTACACTACCGATGTTCCCGAAAATGCCTATATCACCTATACTCAAATGCAGGCTGACAGTACTTGGAGCAAACCCAAAATAGCCCCCTTTTCTAAAGACTATGCCGAATACGATCCGCTATTTTCTCCTGATGGAACTCGTTTGTATTACAGTTCCCGAAGACCAAAGAATGGAAACCAAAACAGCGGAATTTGGTATGTGGAACGCAAGGACTCCTTCTGGAATGAACCTACCTATGTCCGTTTGACCGGGGATATGAATGAAGAATACTACAGCTCTCTTACAAATAATGGAGTTCTTTACTTTAATATTTGGTCCCGTGGGGATATTTATAAGGCGGAAAAAAAAGATTCGGTTTATGAGGTGGAACCTCTTCCGGAAACTATCAACAAAGGTGGGGACAAGGGAGACCCGTTTATTTCGCCCAACGAAGATTATTTAATTTTCCGTGGGTATGATAACAGTTTGGGAAGAGGGGATCTTTACATCTCGTTTAATATTGATGGACATTGGACCGAACCCGAAAATATGGGTGCTCCCATTAATTCAGAAGCCCATGAAATCTGCCCTTGGGTAAGCCCAGACGGAAAATTGTTTGTTTTTGCCAGTGACAGAATCTTAGATGGGAATTCCAAGCCGTACAACAGTGGAAAATCCAATGTCTATGTAATGTCGGCTGACTTTATTCAAAAGTTGAAACAAAAACACCTTTAGTCCAAAAACTCCAAGCAAATAGGATTGGGTACCTCAATTTCGCTCAAATAGGTCAATGTCCCAGCTTCTACATCTCTCTTAAAAACTACAATATTGCTACTAATTTTGTTGGCCACCAATAGGAAGTTTTCTGTGGGGTCCAAAGCAAAATTTCGGGGCCAGTTGCCATGAACGGATTGCCTTCCTACCAAATCCAATTTCCCGGAAGAACCATCCACCGCAAAAATTACAATAGTGTTCTCCCCTCTGTTGGAACCGTACAAAAACTTTCCATCTGCGGACAAATGAATATCGGCACAAGCATTTCTGCCTTCATAGGTTGGATCTAAGGTTTCCACTACTTGGATTTCTTGGTAAGCACCATCAGCATCCTTCTCAAAAACCGAAATGGTGGCGTTCAATTCATTGATTACATACAATTTTCCATTTTGTCCAAATGTAAAATGGCGTGGCCCTGCACCATTAGCGAATGACAAAGAAGGCTGGTCTCCAGGCACAAATTCCCCATCTTCCAATTGATAACGTTTAACAGCATCCAAGCCTAAGTCGGCCACAAAAAGACCCTCTTTGGTAAATTGGGCCATGTGGGCATGGGGTGTTTTGGTGGTATCCAAAACTTTATGGTCTATGATTTGCGGAGCATCCCCAAAAGACCCATCATCCTTTAATTTGAATAAAGCAACATTGCCTCCCACATAATTAGACACAGCTAAGCGCCCATCCTCGGAAAGCGACACATGGCAAGGACCCGGACCTCCAGTACCCATACTGTTTTGTAGTTCCAAGCCCCCATCCTTTAGTTTAAAAGCAGATACACCTCCTCCCCGACTGTCAAAATCTGAGTTTTCCTGCACTGCGTACAGATGTTGTTTGTCTTTGGAAATGGTCACAAAAGATGGATTAGGCAACTCGGCCGCCAATTTCAAGGAGTCCAAATTACCGGTTTCGGGGTTGAATTGGAGTGAATAAATGCCTTCACTGGCACCATTGGTATAGGTCCCTACAAATAGGGTATACATTTCTTTTTGTTCAGGTTTCTCGCCGCAGGCCATTGTCAAAATTATTAGACTTAATACAACTGTTTTTTTCATGGTTTGGTTTAATCAAGGTCCTAAAATAACGAAATCTCTTGTTACAGAATTAAATCAACCCAACTGTTTCCTAATTCTCTATGGGCAGATTATTGGTTCAAACAGGGTATTGGTCAAATGGGCTGCCAAAAATAGGGACTGATTTAGGATTTTTGGTAAAAGTGATAATACTCCCATGACAAAATCCGAAAAATATTTTAAGAGTTCCTTTTTGGAGGAATTGACCACAACCACAGAGAAAACAAATGCGCCTCAAAATATTGTAAAGGGTATAGAAGGACTATTCGGGCATTCCATGTCTGAATCGGTACGAGCACTTCTACAATTTCTGCAAGATTATAAATCCGGTGCCGGGTTTGGACAATACTTTACAACTGATCTGACACTCCCGGAAATTGATGCCGAAAATAGTTTTATGTGGCTGTTATCATTTGGTCAAATTGAACTATTTGCCCAAGTATTTACCAACTCTGTTTTGATTGGAACTGATTCAGGTGGTCAACAATATTATGTAAACCTCGATGCAAACCATCCTGAAGTGTTTCTTCATAATTCTGGTGTGTTGGATATGAAATTCTTGGCCGATTCTCCAGAATCGTTTGCTTATCTGAATCGCGTTTATGAAGACTTTATGCTTTTTGCCGATGATCGCCAAATCGATGTTGAACCCATAATTGATGGGAAACTACCGGATATCCCTGAGATTTCACTTTTTCAAAAGGAACTGAGACTGTTGTCGGGAAAAATCAACCTAGCCGATGACAGTGATGTATACAGTAACTACCAAGAAATATGCAATGGCTTGAACAGCTCCGAACTGATGGCAACACCTTCCACAAATGTGATGGATGCCTACGATAATGCTTTCTGGATCATGCGCATGTTGACCCATAATTTTGAAACGCCTCCTACTGATATGAATCCCAGCCCTAAGTCAGGTATAGAACACCTTGAAAATGGCACCGACCTGCTCTATTGGCTTTGGCGCTTTTACTTTACTGGTGAGGATTCCTCTTTGAACAATTTGTGCAAACGATGTGAAAATCACCCATCCAAGATCGTTAAAGATGCTGCTTTTGTTATTGATAAGCTTCATAACAAGCCCAATGAATTTTCTGAACTGAATTTTCTGCGATTACAACGGGATAGGTTGTTGAAGGGAAGCATACCTCCCATTTTTGAAAAAGAAATTGGAGCCGCTTTCTTGAAGCCAGACAAACAGGATGATTATACCATCAGTTCCACCAAAAAAATGCTGCTGAAGAATCCTGATGATCATCGAGCTTGGGACCAATTAGCCTATGCCTATAACACCATAAAGAGTTGGCAAAAGGCTCAGATAGCTGCAGAAAAGTCCTTGGCTTTTAATCCCAATTCTTACTATGCATGGTTCCAACATGGCATTGCCCTTCACGAGCAAAAAAGATATGAAGAAGCTTTGCTTTCCTATGACCATGCCTTATGCTATAATGGACATCCAAATTTATGGACCAATAAAATTCTTGTGTTATTGGAGGCTAGCAAATTCTCTGAAGCTATTGGTCATTTGGTTCATCAAAAAATAAAAGCTGATGTAGCCAGTGAGTTTGTGACCAAATATCAAGAGGGTTCCGTTAAACTGGAAGAAGTTGAGACTTTGCTAGGCAAGCTGTAGACAAAGAGGGTTCCCAGTATTTTGATTATACGTATCCCGTCAATTGGAGAGCCTAAGTTTAACTTCCCGTGCCAAATACAGCCCTGTTACCACAGTGGAAAGCGTATCTGCAATGGGAAACGATAACCATACTCCGGTCTCTTCCATGAAATGAGGCAAGATTAAAATCAAAGGGATAAAAAAGAAGCCTTGCCGGGTCAAGGTCAACAATAAGGCTGGAATAGCCTTGCCCACTGCCTGAAAATATGCGGCCCCTATCAGTTGCAAAGCAATGATGGGTGTCGCGGCAAATACCAATCGCATGGCAAAGGGAGCATGTTGCAGGACAAAAGCATTTGTTGCCAGTTCTTTTTCAGAGAGTTCAGGTCGATTACTTAAAAACAAGGAAGCAATCTCTCCTGGAAATACCATAAGAACCACAAAAACGATTGTTGCCACCAAGACAGCATATTTTATGGCCGTGTAGATGGATTCCTTTACCCGATCATACTTTTCGGCTCCATAATTGAACCCTGCAATGGGCAAAAAGCCTTGTGTAACCCCAAAGACTGGGAACAGGGCAAACATCAACATTCTTCCAATAATGGCATAAACGGCTACCATGGCCTCACCCCCTAAATTGAAAAGGATATTGTTCATCAGCAAATAAGTAATGCTGGTAACGGCCTGTCGGGCCAAAGTCACAAAACCGAGTGATCCTATCTCTCTCAAAATAGGCATATCGAGTCCAAAATGAGGTAGGCTTATCTTTAATTCAGAGTTATTGGAGAGAAAGAAGTACAGAATGTATACAAAACACAACAAATATCCTACTGTTGTAGCCCAAGCAGCTCCGTGCATTCCCCAATCGAACACATAAATAAAAATGTAGTCCATGAGTAAGTTGCCCACGGATGGTATGATCATGGCTATCATGGCAAACTTGGGCTTCCCTTCAGCCCGAATTACCGTGTTTCCCATCATGCAAAGGGCCAAAAAAGGAACTCCATACAGAATGATGGTATAGTAGATTTTCGCTGGATCAAAAATGGCCCCCTTCCCACCAAAAGCAGGGATTAGGCTATCTACGTAGTAGAGCCCCAAAGCCACCATAGAAATCGTGACAATAAGGGTAAGCGTTATCTGATTGCCAAAAGTTTTTAAGGCTTTCTCCTTATTGTTGGCACCCAATGCACGGGAAATAATGCTGGAGCCCCCAATACCAATGGCCATTCCCAATGCGGCTATAAAGAACGAAACAGGAAGCACCACATTTATGGCAGCAATGGCGATGGAACCAATCCAATTTCCCACAAAAATTGAATCCACCAGTACATTGAGTGACATCACCAAAATCCCAATGGATGCCGGAACAGCCTGTTTGATGAGCAATTTTCCGATGGGTTCTACCCCAAGTTCTTCAGAGGTTACTTTGGCCATGCAAAGTTTTTTATGGGATTATTTTACTCTGGTTTCTGGAAGCACACCTTTTTCCTCCCATTCCTTAATCCAAGTTACCATTAGGCCTGCCCACTCGTCACTATCATTTAAACAGGGAATATGGATATAATCTTCTCCACCCGCTTCTTGAAATTGATGCTTACCTTCCATCGCGATTTCTTCCAAAGTCTCCAAGCAGTCACTTACAAAGGCCGGAGTAATCACTGCCAATCGTTTTTTTCCCTCTTGCGCCAATCGTTCAAATTCTTTATCGGTGAACGGCTGTAACCACGGATCGCTCCCCAATCTAGATTGAAAGGAGGTACTGATCTTAGTTTCATCCAAATCCAAGGTCTCTTTCACCAATTCAGTAGTGTCCAAGCACTGGTGTTTATAGCAGGTGTGGTGCGCCACAGAATTGGTTTTGCAACATTGTCCATCTATTTTGCAATGAAATTTTGTGGGGTCTGATTTTTTAATATGTCGCTCCGGTATCCCGTGGTACGAAAACAAAACATGATCGTATTCAAAGCCTTTCAAACCTTCGGAAATACTTTTTGACAACACCTTCACATAATCCGGATTGCTGTAAAATGCAGGTAAGGTGGTGAAGTGCATCTCAGGAAAATACTCTTGTTGCACCTCCATGGCCTTTACTACAACAGTTTCGTAGGACGACATGGCATAGTGGGGATACAAAGGCACTAACAAAACCTCATCTACGCCTTGTTGCTTTAATTCTTGAAGGGCATTTTTTATGGTCATGGAACCATATCGCATACCCAAAGCAACGGGAAGGTTAATTTGCTCGCGCACTTTATTGGTAAATCGCTCTGAAATAACAATCAAAGGAGAACCCTCATCCCACCAAATTTTGGCATAGGCTTCCGCCGAACGCTTTGGGCGTGTGTTAAGAATAATACCCCGAACAATGATGTTCCTAAGGACGGGGTTCACGTCTATAACACGCTCATCCATTAAAAATTCATCTAAATACGGCTTTACATCTTTGGGGGTGGGGCTGTCTGGCGAGCCCAAATTGACCAATAAAACTCCTTTTGGCACAGCTTTTTTGTTTTAGGGTTCAAAAATACAACTTGGTACCGACTTTGCATTTTAACAACCAAAATACTTTCTTATGGAGAAATAATGAAATTCAATCCAGAAATGAAGGTCTTAACTCTCCCCTGCTCACTTTTCTCCCTTATTTTTGTTGATATGGATGCATTTTACGAGAACGTTTCAAAAGAATCATTGCTATATCTTGGGGTTACCCTTTTATGCCTGATTTTTTTGTATTGGTTCACCTCAATTCTACTCAAGCGTTTGGGCAAGAATCCAAAATACCTCCTTCCTTCTGGGTCTTTCAGAAAATTGGCGGTGCCCTTGGTGCTGATTTTTCTTTCCGTCATCCTTCGGATGAAATCCTTGCGGGATCTATTGAACTTGGAAGATGCAGGTTTTTGGTTTAGAAAGTCCAGTACCTTACTCTTCATTCTTGCCATGACCTGGCTCATAATCGCCCTCCTAAAAATTATAAAAAAGGCAATTATACGAAACTATGACATTGGGGAAGCCGATAATTTAAAAGCTCGGAAAATCTATACCCAATTTACCATCTTGGAGCGTATCATCATTTTCATTGTTGTTGTATTGGCCGCAGGTATTGCTCTTATGAGCTTTGAGGAAATCAAGGAAGTAGGCATCAGTATTTTTGCTTCTGCGGGAGTGGCGGGTATCATTATTGGCTTTTCGGCACAAAAATTTATTGGGACCATTTTGGCAGGGATTCAAATTGCCATTGCCCAGCCCATAAAACTGGATGATGTGGTCATCGTGGAAGGGGAATGGGGTCGTATTGAGGAAATTACCTTGACCTATGTGGTTGTAGCTATATGGGACAAACGACGATTGATTGTACCCACCCCTTACTTCATTGAAAAACCATTCCAAAATTGGACAAAGACTTCCTCCGATATATTGGGAACCGTGTTTCTATACGTAGATTATAAAGTTCCATTTGATAAGTTACGGGAGGAATTGACCCGGATCTTGAACAATACTGATTTATGGGATGGTAAGGTCAATGTATTGCAGGTAACCGAATCCAAACCCAATTATGTGGAGGTGCGCACTTTAATGAGTGCCAAAGATTCACCTACCGCGTGGGATTTACGAGTTCATGTCCGTGAAAAACTGATTGTTTACCTGCAAGAAAATTATCCCGAAAGTATTGCTAGAACCCGGGTACTTTTACAGCAACCAGATCGTAGTGAAGATGAATCATAAAATAGCTTTTCTTTTTTTGTTGTTTGGACTGATGGTTCGGAGTCAGCAAATAACCTGTTCGCCCGAAGACAAGTCCCTTTTTGAATCCAAAATCGAAGCATTACAAGATGTAAAAGCATCCAAATTGGGAGACACTCTTGTTTTTGTTGGAAAGTCATTCATGGGCACTCCCTATGTTGAAAAAACCCTTGAAGTCGGAGAACTGGAAACTCTCGTTGTGAATTTTTCGGGATTGGATTGCACTACTTTTGTGGAAAATGTGTTGGCTTTCGGGTCGATGCTCAAAAAAAATCAACACTCTTTTGATGCATTTACTGAAAATTTAAAAACCATTCGGTATCGAAATAGTTTTATGAATGGCTATCCGTCACGTTTACATTATTTTACGGAGTGGATTCGAAACAATCAGAAGAAGGGTTTGGTAAAAGATATTACCTCGGATTTGGGCGGTGTTGCACTTAATAAGCCCATTAATTTTATGGGGACACATCGGTCACTTTATCCTTTTTTGGTGGATGATGAAAATTTTGAGGCCATGCTTCAAGTAGAAAAAGAACTAGCCAAAGAAGAACTGTGCTATTTGCCCCAAGATCAGATTGAAAGCAAAGAACATTTAATTCAATCAGGAGATATCATTGCGTTGGCCACTTCCATAAAAGGATTGGACGTGACCCACACCGGTATCGCCATTCATCAACCGGATGGAAGATTGCATTTATTGCATGCTTCCAGCAAGAATGGGGAAGTGGAAATCTCCGAATTGCCCCTTGCAGATTATCTTAAAGGCATCAAAAGCAATATCGGAATCATCGTAGCACGACCAACTTTACTTTCGTTTTAGACACCATTCAATGGCGCCCAACAGATGTTGCCTAAAATCTGGCTCATCAAAAGACTCATTGGTATGTCCACCTCCAGTGTAGAAAGACCGACCCCCGTCAAACTCGTGGTACCAGGCAATGGGGTGGTTGGCTCCATTGGTGCCGCCTTCATAGCTGGTTTCATCCAAGTTCATCAGTACAGTTACATTCGGATTCAGATTCTTGAAGTTGTACCATTCATCATTTCTGGACCACACATCGGGCAAATGTGATGTTGAGGGATGCGATTTATCCACCACGTTTATTTTTGCACTTCGTACATTGGGATTGTTAGGATGGTCCACAAAATACCCGCCTACCAACTTGCCATACCAGGGCCAATCAAATTCTGTATCCGAAGCTCCGTGGATTCCCAAAAAACTACCTCCATTTTTAATGTATCCTTCAAATGCTTTTTGCTGATTGCCATCCAAAACATCTAACGTAGTACTGAGAAAAATCACCAATTTGTAATTGGCCAAGTTTTGGGTCGTAAAATCCTCAGAAGATTCTGTTTGCAATGCAATGAATCCATTTTTCCGGCCTAATTCGCGTAGTGTTTGTACCCCTTTTTCAATGGACTGGTGTCGATACCCTTCGGTTTTGGTAAAAACCATCACCAGTTCTGGCATTTTTACACTATCAGTTTCTTTGGTTTTGGAAGTGTCTTGTCCAAAAGTTGCAAACACAAAACAGATGGCCAATATTGACGAAAAAAGAAATTTCATGGTCTTGATTTTTATGTGTTTGAAGTTAAATATTTTTTGGGTGTGGTGCCGTACTTCTTTTTAAAAGAAGTGATAAAATGGCTAGCCGTGCTATAGCCCACTTTTAACCCAACCTCATTGACATTGTGTTTTCCCGTTTCCAGCATTTTCCGGGCATATTCCATTTTGTAATCGAACAAAAAGCCATAAACCGAATCGCCATAAATCTGTTTAAAACCTTCTTTCAATTTTTTCAAGCTCAATCCAATTTCAGTGGACAGTTCAGCCAAGGTTGGTGGCTCGGCCATTCGTGAAATCATGATTTCCTTGGCCATTTTGATCCGGCGAACATTATCCTCATCGGCCAAAAAGGGACACTGCTCCAAATCGGCCTCTTCTGTTTTATTAAAATACAGGGAAATAAGTTCATATACTTTCCCTTTGATGTACAATTTTTTAATGGAAGGGTGTAGATTGTAGTTCATCAACTGGCTCAACACCACAGCAATGGCAGGTGAAACCATTTCTTGTGAATAGTATTTTTTCTCCTTGTTGTCCTCACTTAAAAATGGGATGTAATCTGCTTCATTGGAAAACAAAGAATGGAACTTCCGAATGGTCATAACCACAGAAAGTAGCCATGAATTAGGAGAAACGATAAGGTTGAGCGGCAAATCTTTTTGGGTATTGTAAAGCAGCAATGAATTTTCCTCCGTCACCGCCAGTTGGTAATTTCCCTCATTGAAGTTGAACAAGGATTTTCCCTTCAAACAAAAGTGAAACTGGATAAAAGAGCTATCAATATCTCGTTCAATCACCTGATGATCCTTTGTATCGTTCTGAATCTTAAGGATATAAAATCCATCTTCCACCAAAATTTCATCATAGGAACCTTTGGCGATATTTTCAACGGCTGTATGTAACTTCATTTTGTAAATTTTTCAATTTAGAATCGCTCTAAATTAGGCTTGTAAACATCAAATTTACCAATAAAAGTAATGTTTTCGGCGGTTTTATATAAAATTTGGGTAGAAAATCATTTCATTGAATATTTATAGTTCCGCTAGCGTTATTTTTTGACCCATAAGCCTGTTATTTTTGTGCTGCGATTTATATCCTTTATGAGGAACTACCATATTTCAAAACACAATTCCTTCTATGCCATTGGGTTGAGTTACAAGAAGGCAGATGCAGAGGTGAGAGGAAAGTTCAGTCTGGATGTTCCGGCCATTGATCACATTCTGGTCAAGGCCAAGGAAATTGGAATTGATGGTCTTTTGGCCATTTCTACCTGCAACCGTACCGAACTCTACGGTTTTGCGCAACATCCTTATCAACTTATCAAATTACTTTGTGACCAAACAGCTGGAACAGTAGAAGAATTTCAAGAGGTGGCTTACGTGTACAAAAACCACGATGCGATTTCCCATATGTTTAAAGTAGGCACCGGTCTAGACAGTCAAATTTTGGGTGATTTTGAAATCATCAGCCAAATAAAACAAGGGTTTTATCGGGCAAAAAAACAGGACATGGCCAATCCCTTTTTGGAACGTTTGTGCAATTCAGTCATCCAAGCCAGCAAACGCATCAAAAACGAAACCGAGCTTTCTTCAGGGGCAACTTCTGTTGCTTTTGCTTCGGTAAAATATATTTTAGACAACGTCGATGATATTTCCAACAAGAATATTTTATTGTTTGGTACGGGAAAAATTGGGAGAAACACTTGCGAAAACTTGGTGAAACATTCCGACAATTCCCATATCACTTTAATCAACAGAACCCGGGAAAAGGCAGAGGATATCGCTGGAAAATTTCATTTGACTGTTAAGGATTATGGCGATTTACAGACGGAAATCCGTAAGGCCGACATTCTTGTGGTGGCCACGGGAGCTCAATTACCTACGATTTCCAAAGCATTGATCTATCCTAAAAAGCCTTTATTGGTTTTAGATTTGTCAGTTCCCAAAAATGTGTCGGATGATGTAAAGGAACTGGACAACGTGACCTTGGTTCATTTGGATCAGCTTTCACAGATTACAGATGAGACTTTGGCCAAAAGAAAAGAATACGTTCCCAAAGCAGAAACCATCATCGAAAAAGTAAAAAAGGACTTCCTAAAATGGTTGGAAACCCGAAAGTTTGCCCCAGTGATCAATGCCCTCAAGGACAAACTGAACACCATGAAGACCGAGGAAATCGATTTTCAGACCAAAAAAATTGAAGGTTTTGACCAGAATCAGGCGGAAATCATCTCAGACCGAATCATTCAAAAAATTACCAAGCAGTTTGCCAACCATCTTAAGAGCAATGAGGTAGACACCGATGACAGTCTAGAACTTATCCAAAAAGTCTTTCAGCTAGAAGTACATTCCAAATGAGCAAAATCATCCGCATTGGAACCCGCGACAGCGAACTGGCGATGTGGCAAGCGACCACCGTACAACAAAAGCTGGAAGAAATCGGGAACGATACCGTTTTAGTGCCCACTAAATCCCTTGGAGATCAAGTGTTGGACAAACCGCTTTATGAGCTCGGGGTAACGGGAATTTTCACCAAAGCTCTAGATGTTGCTTTACTCAAAGGAGATATTGATATTGCCGTACACTCCATGAAAGATGTACCTACCCAACTGCCAAAAGGAATTGTGCAAGCGGCCGTATTGGAGCGCGCGGTAACACATGATATTTTGGTTCACAAGGGTTCCGGATTTTTGGAATCCAACCAACCTGCTACTATTGCAACAGGAAGTTTGCGAAGAAAAGCACAATGGCTAAACAAATATCCCAACCATAAAGTGGTGGATTTAAGAGGAAATGTGAACACCAGGCTTATTAAGTTGATTGAAAACGATTGGCAAGGCGCCATTTTTGCCCAAGCTGGATTGGAAAGAATCAAATTGTTGCCCAAAGATGCCATTCAGTTGGATTGGATGATTCCTGCTCCTGCCCAAGGTGCTATGTTGGTGGTTGCCAAAGAAGAGGACGAATTTACCAGAGAGGCATTGGCAAAGCTCAATCATACCGAAACTGAAATCGCTACTACCATTGAACGTGAGTTTTTACGCACTTTGGAAGGTGGGTGTACCGCGCCAATTGGAGCCCTTGCTCAAGTGAAAGACGAATCCGTTTATTTTGAAGGAGTGGTTTTCTCCTTGGATGGAAAACAAAAAATCGACATCAAAAAAGAAGTAAAACTTTCAGATGCTCCCGGATTTGGTAAAGCATGTGCCGAAGAAGTCTTGCAAAAAGGCGGCGATAAATTGATGCAAGAAATCAGAAATGAAAACAGTGCTCTCCACTAAAATATTAACCCCTTCACAAAAGGAACTTTTTCTAAATTCTGGTCTGGGTTTGGTGGAATACGATGCCCTAAAAATTGATTTCTTGAATGTGGAAATCCCATTGAATTATAGCAACTACATTTTCACCAGCAAAAATGCCGTAAAAGCATTTTTAAACCAGGTTAAATCATCGAATTTGTCCAAATTCAATGTGTTTTGCGTGGGAGAGAAGACCAAAACACTTTTGAAGGAAAATGGTTTAAATGTGGTAAAAATGGCCGAAAATGCTTTAGAATTGGGTAAAAACATTGTAAAAAACCATAAAAACAAGCGTTTTTTGTTTTTATGCGGAAATAAAAGAAGAGATGAACTTCCCGCATTGTTGACCCAAAACGACATTAAGTTTAAAGAGCTGGAAGTATACCGAACAGAGCTGAATCCAAAAGCGTTTCAAAGGGGCTTTGATGGGATTCTTTTCTTTAGTCCGAGTGGCATCCGAAGCTATCTTTTGGAAAACACTCTAGGAAATGGCACACTGTTCTGTATTGGAGAAACCACCGCTGCCGAAGCTAGAAAGCATTCAAAAAATATAATCATCGCCAATAAACCCACGGTAGAAAATGTGTTGGTGCAGGCAATTAATTATTTCAAAAATTTATGATAAAAAACGACTTGTTCCTAAAAGCATTAAAAGGCGAAACCGTTGAACGCCCACCCGTATGGATGATGCGACAGGCAGGGCGCTATTTGCCCGAGTTTATGGAACTCCGTGAAAAGTACGATTTCTTTACCCGCTGCCAGACCCCAGAATTGGCTTCGGAAATTACCATACAGCCCATTCGCCGATATGGCATGGATGCTGCTATTTTGTTCAGCGATATTTTGGTGATTCCCCAGGCCATGGACATTGAGGTTGAAATGAAACCCAACTTTGGCCCCTACTTACCGAACCCGATTCGCTCCAAGAAAGATCTTGATAAAGTGATTGTTCCAGACATCCAAGATACCTTGGGTTATGTGATGGATGCCATTACAATGACCAAGGAAAAATTGAACGACGAAGTACCTTTGATTGGATTTGCAGGTTCTCCATGGACCATACTTTGCTATTGTGTGGAAGGACAGGGAAGCAAAAGTTTTGACAAAGCACGAGGGTTCTGTTTTACCCAACCCGAAGCGGCCCATGCATTGCTTCAAAAAATTACGGATACCACAGTTGCCTACCTAAAAGCAAAGGTTAGAGCAGGCGTAAATGCCGTTCAAGTTTTTGATTCTTGGGGAGGAATGCTATCACCACAAGATTATCAAGAATTTTCCTGGAAATACATTCAGCAGATTGTGGATGCGTTAAAAGATGAAGCACCCGTAATTGTTTTTGGAAAAGGATGTTGGTTCGCATTAAAAGAAATGGCAAATTCAGGAGCATCTGCAGTTGGGGTTGATTGGACCTGTTCCGCTCAAAATGCACGATACTTAACTGGAGGCAAAGTTACCCTTCAAGGTAATTTTGACCCTGCCCGTTTGCTTTCACCACCCGAGAAAATTAAGGAAATGGTCACCCAGATGATTCGTGAGTTCGGCAAGGATAAGTATGTTGCAAATCTTGGACACGGTATTTTACCCCACATTCCTTTGGAAAACGCAAAAGCATTTATTGATGCGGTAAAAGAATATAAGGAGTGAACCTTTTTGCAGTCTTAAAGCGGGTTGATTTTAAAAATATACTGAAAGGTGTATTTGTTGGATTGGGTCATCCGCACTTTATACTGCCCACCATCAAGGCCACTAAGGATTGTATCTCCATTTCGACCAAGAACTACGGTAAGCTGCATCATAAAAATGGACCTGCGAACGCTTTTAGACATGCCTTTTGGAATTATTTGATTGCAAAAAGATGCTTTCAATGGCAAAAGAATGAAGAAGTAGTGTTGGCTTGGGCCAAAAAAGTAACGGATTGGCACGAGGATTCGTTTCCAAACAAGCAATTGCCAAAGGCTATGGATTTACACAACAATGAAGTTGGACGCTTCATTTTTGAGCAAAATACCAAGAAATCAGAACAAGAAATCATTGAGTTATTGAAGAAAATGGCCTTGGAATCCATTAAGATTGATGAGAAAAGCATGCTTTCTGAACATAAAAACCGAATGGTACATATTTTAGAGCAATGAAAGATAAATTCTACGCATACATTCAACAATTACAAGACACCATTACCTCCAAATTGGAAGAATTGGACGGTACGGCCAAATTCCAACAAGATTTTTGGGAACGTGAGGAGGGCGGCGGCGGCAGAACCCGGGTTATTGAAAATGGTGCTGTTTTTGAAAAAGGTGGCGTAAATATTTCAAAAGTTCATGGCCCATTGCCCAAAAGCATGCAAAACTATTTTGGTGTGGAAGATGTGGACTTCTTTGCTTGCGGATTGAGTTTAGTAATTCACCCAAAAAGTCCAATGGTCCCAACCGTTCATGCCAATTGGCGCTATTTTGAAATGTACGATAAGGATGGTAATATTGTGGATCAATGGCTTGGAGGCGGACAGGACCTTACCCCCTATTATTTGTTCGATGAGGATGCCCTCCATTTTCACGCAGTTTGCAAAAAGGCCTGTGATGCCCATAATCCAGAATTTTATCCTACTTATAAAAAGAAATGTGATGAATATTTCTGGAATACCCATCGTAACGAAGCTCGTGGGGTAGGCGGATTGTTCTTTGATTATTGTAAGGCAACCGAGGAAACCAGCATGGAAGATTGGTATAATTTTGTGATGGAGGTCGGGGATAGCTTTTTGGATGCCTACGCCCCCATCGTTGAAAAAAGAAAAGACCTACCCTATTCTGAGGAACAGCGCGATTGGCAAGAAATAAGACGTGGTCGCTATGTGGAGTTCAATTTGGTGCACGATAAAGGGACCCTTTTTGGTCTAAAAACCAACGGGCGTATCGAAAGTATTTTGATGAGTCTGCCCCCTCATGTCCAATGGCGATATGATCATCATCCTAAAAAGGGAAGCGAAGAAGAAAAGTTGATAGCAGTACTGCAAAACCCAAAAGATTGGGTTTAATCCGTAGTTTTGCCTTGAAAATAATGCTATGAGACAGAAAATATATCAAATAGATGCCTTCACCAACCAGAAATTTGGTGGAAATCCAGCAGCAGTCTGTATTTTGGATTCGTGGTTGAGTCCGGAGTTGATGCAAAAAATCGCGCAGGAAAACAACTTGGCTGAAACTGCCTTTGCCGTCAAAAAAGATGAACTATATGAAATACGCTGGTTTACCCCAGAAGTGGAAGTGGACCTTTGCGGACACGCTACCTTAGCCTCAGCATTTGTATTGCTCCACTTTTATGAACTTGAAAAAGATACCATTCAGTTTTATTCACACAGAAGCGGCGATTTGTATGTCAGCAAAGCAGATAATGGTTGGTTGACCATGGATTTTCCCGCCGACAACTTGGTTGCCATTCAGAATATTGAGGAGTTGTACAATGCAATCGGGCAGGCCCCAATCAAAACTCTGAAGGGCAAATCTGATTATATGATGATATATGGTTCCCAGAAAGATATTGAAACCATTCAGCCCAACCACCATTTGTTGGCGCAATTGGATGTTCGCGGGGTAATTGTTAGCGCGCCCGGTGATGAAGTGGATTTTGTTTCGCGCTTTTTCGCACCCTCCTGTGGCATACCAGAAGATCCTGTGACCGGTTCGGCCCACACCTCATTATCGCCCTATTGGACAGAAGTTCTGAACAAAACCAAAATGACAGCCAAACAACTTTCCAAAAGGGGAGGCGACCTTGTTTGCGAAATATCGGGCGAGCGTGTAAAAATCTCTGGGAAGGCGGTTCCCTATTTATTTGGTGAAATTGAAATCTAATACGATATGTATCCTTTAATACGAAACCGAAGACTCCGCGCATCCGAATCCATCAGAAGATTGGTTCGGGAAACCACTTTATCTCCAGACGACTTTTTGGTGCCTTTGTTTGTTACTGAAGGAAAAGGAATCAAAGAAGAAATTCCTTCAATGCCCAACTATTTTCGCCTCAGTTTAGACAATCTTGAAAAAGAGGTAAAGGAACTTTGGAAAATGGGACTCTGCGCCGTTTTGTTATTTGTTAAGGTTGATGACAAACTAAAAGACAACAAAGGAACCGAGGCCCTCAACCCAAATGGTTTAATGCAACGTGCCATTAAAGCAGTGAAAAATGCTTGCCCACAGATGTTAGTGATGACCGATGTTGCTTTGGACCCATTTTCATCCTACGGACATGATGGTATTGTCGCAGAAGGTCAAATTCTTAACGATGAAACCGCTGAGGTATTGGCTGAAATGAGTGTATCCCACGCCAAAGCGGGTGCCGATTTTGTCGCTCCTAGTGATATGATGGACGGTAGAATCTTGACTATTCGCGAAGCTTTGGAAGACGAAGGGTTTACCAACACGGGGATTATGTCCTATTCCGCCAAATACGCCAGTGCTTTTTATGGCCCTTTCCGTGATGCCTTGGATTCTGCACCGGTTGATATTGCCAATGTACCTAAGGACAAGAAAACCTATCAAATGGATTATGCCAATCGGTATGAGGCCATCAAAGAAACCCAAATGGACATTGACGAAGGTGCGGATATCGTGATGGTCAAGCCTGGTTTGTGCTATTTGGACATTGTTCGGGAAATCAAAAATGAAGTAGAAGTACCTGTTGCGGTCTATCAAGTTTCCGGTGAATATGCCATGGTTAAAGCCGCTGCCGAAAAGGGTTGGTTGGACCATGATACTGTGATGTTGGAACAATTGACAGCTATCAAAAGAGCAGGTGCGGATATCATTGCCAGCTATTTTGCCAAGGATTTCATTAGGACCTTGGGCTAAACTATTCTCACTTTCCTTTGAAGCTATTTAAAAATTCCTATTTTATTGGAAATCCCTTACTTTCAAAGTAAGTTTTTATCTATTTATCGATTTAATTCTCTGTTCTGGGTAGGTTAGCTATCTTTACTTTCAGTTGATTATTTTCACTTACTGAACAACCTACTAAACATGCTAAAAAATTACCTTGCCTATCTATTGTGCCTTATTGGTGTTTACACACAAGCCCAATCTGAATTCATTACTACTTGGAAAACGGACAATCCTGGAACATCGGGAGACAATCAAATAACAATTCCCACCTACTCAAGTGAAACCTACGATTATACAGTGGATTGGGGCGATGGCACATCGGACACCAATGTAACAGGGGATATTACCCATACCTACGCCTCATCTGGAACTTATCAAATTTCTGTGACGGAAACTTTCCCCAGAATATTTTTCAATGAAACCGGGGATAAGGATAAACTTTTGAATATAAAACAATGGGGGAATATTCAATGGAGTTCTATGGAATCGGCGTTTGCGGGATGCTCTAACTTATCGGTTGCAGCGGCCGATGCTCCTGATCTTTCAAATGTTACCAGTCTTAGAAGAATGTTCTACTACTGTTATTACGCTTTTGACAATACCTTCAGTAGAGAGTTCGGCAGTTTCAATGGTGTTGAAAATTTCAACTCTTGGGATGTAAGCACTATTGCAGATATGTCTGCAATGTTTGATAAATCTTCCTTTAATCAGGATATTTCTTCTTGGAATGTAAGCTTAGTGGAAGATATGTCTAATATGTTTTACAGTAGCACTTTTAATGGAGACATCAGCTCTTGGAATGTCAGTAATGTTATAAACATGTCTGGCCTCTTTGGAAGTAGCGCTTTCAATCAAGATATTTCTAGTTGGGATGTTGGCAATGTGAAGTACTTTGATTATATATTCAACAGCACCCCTTTTAATCATGATATTACAAATTGGAATGTTGAAAACGCCGTTAGTATGCAGTATGCGTTCAGTCAAGGAAATTTTGATCAAGACCTCAGTTCTTGGAACATTTCAAATGTTATAGATTTATCAAATGCTTTTGATGAATCTGACCTTTCCAAAGAGAACTATGATGCTATTTTAACTGCTTGGGCTCAACTTCCTAATTTACAATTTGGTGTAGTATTGGGTGCAAATGATGCTGTTTACTGTTTAGCAGAGGCAGATAGAAATTCTTTGATCACCAATTTTGGTTGGACAATCAATGATTATGGAAGCAATTGTGAAGATGAACGCGCATTTATTACCACTTGGAAAACGGACAACCCTGGCCCATCCAATGACAATCAAATAACTATACCAACTTATCCAAGGTATATCTATGATTACCGTGTAGATTGGGGTGATGGTTCATTTGATGAAGGAGTAACGGGTGACATCACACACACTTATGCCACTCCTGGCGAATATGTAGTATCAATAACGGGGAAGTTTCCTAGGGTTTATTTTAATGGTTCTCAAATTTATACGGAGTTTCCCATAAAAAATCCGGATGACTTAAAGATTATTTCTATTGACCAGTGGGGAACCAACCGATGGAAATCAATGTCCTCTGCATTCACTGGTTGTGAAAACCTAGACGTGAAAGCAACAGACATTCCCGATTTTTCAAGGGGAGTTAGCTTGAACGCAATGTTTTATGGCTGCACTTCACTAGTGGGAAATGAATCCATTTCAGATTGGGTTATTGAAAGTTCTTCCACAGACCATATGTTTCAAGAGGCTGTTCATTTTAATATTCCAATTGGCAATTGGGATGTTTCAAATGTCAGATATATGTATAGCATGTTTGAAAACGCATCATCTTTTAACCAAGATTTAAGCCAGTGGAATGTTGGGAACGTAGAAATAATGAATAACCTATTTAACGGCTCTGGACTTTCCAACAAAAATTATAATACCATATTGATCGGATGGAGCCAATTACCTTCTTTACAGAACGGGGTCCGATTAGATGCTCCAAACAATTATTACTGCAGGGCTAAAGAAGAACGCCAATCCATTATTGACTCGTATGGATGGACCATAAACGATGCTGGTGAAAACAATGAATGCCATTTTATCACCACTTGGAAAACAGACAATCCTGGAACATCGGGAGACAATCAAATTACAATCCCTACCTACTCGGTTGAAACCTACAATTATACGGTGGATTGGGGTGATGGCACATCGGATACGAATGTTACTGGAGATATTACCCATACGTATGCTACAGCGGGCACCTACCAAGTGGCAATCTCCGGAGAATTTCCAGCAATTCTCTTTCAAGGAAATCAAGACTCCAACCTTAAAATTACACAGGTAAATCAATGGGGAGATATTAGATGGCGGAATTTTAGTTCTGCCTTCTCAGGTTGTCGGGAGTTAGATGTCGTTGCCACTGACACACCAAATTTGGAAAATGTGATTAGTACGCAAGGGATGTTTTTTAATTGTACAAGCTTGTTAGGAAACGAGAGTTTTGGGCTATGGGATGTCTCAACTATTATAGATGGATCATCTATGTTTTTGGGTTGCTCTTTGTTCAATCAAAATATCGGTGGGTGGGATGTTTCCAACATGGTTTATATGGACTATTTTTTCTGGCAAGCGGAGTCATTTAACCAACCCATAGGTAACTGGGATGTTAGCAATGCAGAGAGAATATTTTACATGTTTAGTTTTGCTGAGTCTTTTAACCAAGATATAAGCGAATGGCGTTTTCCAAAAGTAACCAACCTTGCGGGAATGTTTCAATCTGCTACGTCTTTTAGTCAGGATATTTCTAGTTGGGATGTCTCAAATATTGAAAATTTCGGGGCAATGTTTAATAATGCGGCTAGTTTTGACCAACCCATTGGAATTTGGGATATGTCCAATGCAGTGGAATTAAGTCTGATGTTCGCAGAAGCAAATTCATTCACTTCTGACATTACCAATTGGGATGTAAGCAACGTAACTACTATGGAAGGGTTATTTAAGTACAATACTACCTTCAATCAAGATTTGAGCAGTTGGGATACCTCAAGTGTAACTTCCATGGCGGGAATGTTTGAAGGAGCGGCGGCCTTTGAAGGAGATATTTCAAGTTGGGACGTTAGTACTGTTGAGAATATGAGTTTAATGTTTGAAAACTCAGGAATATCCTTAGAAAATTATGATAAACTATTAGATGCCTGGGCCAATTTGCCTTCCTTACAAACCAATGTCATCTTCGATGTCGGCAATAGCCAATATTGTGAATCGGAGGAGGCTCGTCAATTTATAATTGACACTTATGGCTGGATTATTAACGATACTGGAAAAATCCCCTATTGCAACGAAGACAATGATGGTGATGGCGTTCTTGACCATTTAGACGCCTGTCTTGACACCCAACCCGGGGCCGTGGTCAATGCCAGTGGCTGCGAAGTGATTCCCAATACGGCCATTAAAGTGTATGCTTCAACGCCCAGCTGTGTGGGCAGAGAAGATGGTTCTATTGAAATAACTATGGAAACTGAAGGGCATTTGCTTGACATTACCCTAGAGGGTGAAAGCTATTCCAATCAATTTGTGGATGTTCCCTCAGGAACCCCATTTAAGGTTGATGATTTGCCTGAGGGCTCCTATTCCGTTTCTGTTTCCATTCCAGAAATTGTATTCGAACAACATTATGTGGCCACCATTAATTCACTGGAATCGGTCACTGGCAAAAGAGCCTTGCTCGATTCCAAAGCAGCTATGGTTACCTATAGCGTATCAGGCAGCACTAATTACCAGGTTTTGGTCAATGATAAGAAGAAGAACTTCTCCTTTGCTGATTCAGGCCAGCAAACAATTACGCTGGACCATATACCGACCGGCCTAGTAGCGATATCCATTTTTGGTGAAAGTGATTGCCAAGGCATGATTTCAGATAGTTTTTATTTCGGAGATTCCATTGAGGTTTTCCCAACAATCACTTCTTCAACCATTAACATATTTTCAAACTCCGCTACCTATAAAGCTCAAATTTTTGATTTTACTGGGAGATTGGTCAATGAAAAACAGTTAGATGGGCAAGAAAATACTGTAGATTTATCCACAATAAAATCCGGAACATATATTTTAAAACTTTACATGGATGGAGAGCAACGAACCCTAAAAATCATTAAAAAATGATGCGAACAAAATTCGAAATAATCACTACAATCCTAATGGTCTTCTTGTTTCTCTCTTGTAGTTCGTCTGGGGGTGAAACTCCACCTCCACCTCCTTCAGAAAATTTAACCCCTCCGGAAAAAACCATTGGGACAGTTCCAGAAAATGGAGAACCCTGTGCCGATTATACCGAGGTAATCAATGACGATTCAAAAGTCCTGATATACTTTAAATGGAGCGCAGCGCAGAATGCTGAAAATTACAATCTTGTGATTTTGGAAGGTTCAAACGAGGTGTTTTCAAGTACCTTCAATGTTCTTGAAACTGAAGTACAGCTGGATCGCGGCAAAACCTATTCCTGGTTTTTAACTTCCATTAATGAAGATGGCGAGACCAAAGGCGACACCTATTCTTTCACCAGTCCTGGCACTCCTGTTGGAAACTTTGCGCCCTATTCGGCTGAAATAACCGTGACGTTCAACACCCAGATGCAGGTTTCTTGGATGGGTAACGATGAAGATGGAGACATTTTGACTTATGACGTTACTGTAAAAAACAATGATTTAGTCCTTGCAGAAGAAGTAGGTTTTGGAGATACCTCTTTAAATCCTTTGGACTTTGAACCCGGGGCCATCTACGATGTTGAAGTCATTTCTAAAGACCCATATGAAAGCGCTTCCGTTTCCAAAACTACAGTTACAGCTCCCAACTAAAAGTCCAAATCAAAATCAGCTTAAGTTTTATTACCAAGATTTTTGTTGGACCTTTGAATATAAGTCACTGGCAAATGTCTAGAATCATACTTTCATTACTCTTTACCGCCTTAACCACGTTCTTTGGAGTTGCCCAAAGCGAACTCATCCACGCCTACCCGTCCAAATTAGGTTTTGATGAAGCGTTCATCCACCAAAAAGTGGATTCTATTATGAAAATAGGCATTGATAGTTTGGCTTTTCCAGGAGCGCAACTGTTGGTCGCCAAGAACGATACCGTTATTTTCCACAAAGCTTATGGTTTCCATACCTACGATAGCATCCAGCCTGTCGCTTTGAACGATTTGTATGACCTAGCCTCCGTCACCAAAGTCTTGGGGCCTTTACCTGCCCTGATGAAGTTGGTGGACGAGGGCAAACTTGATCTGGACAAGCCGTTCAGTTCCTATTGGAAACCATGGAGACACCGAAAAGACAAAAAGGACCTGATACTAAGGGAAATTTTGGCGCACCAGGCGGGGTTGGCACCTTATATCGTGTTCATGCAAAAAGTGCTTCGGAAAAATGGAAAACTCAAAAAGCGTTTTGTTCATACAAAACAGGATGATAAATTTCAAGGACAGGTGTACGATAATCTTTTCATCAGCGATCGTTTTGAACGAAAAATGAACCGAATCATGAATCGGTCCAAAGTCTCGGATGAAAAGAAATATGTGTATTCGGGACTTACTTTCCTCATCTTTCCCAGTTTGATTGAACAACTTACGGAAACCGATTATCAAGCGTATCTGGATGAAAATTTCTATCACCCTTTAGGGTGTCACACCTTGGGGTATCTCCCCGAAGAAAACAATTACATAAATGCCATTGTCCCCACCGAAGTGGATTCGCTTTTCCGAAAAACGCTGGTAAAGGGTTGGGTGCACGATGAAAATGCATCACTTAAGGGTGGTGTTTCCGGCAATGCAGGTTTGTTCGGAACGGCAGATGACTTGGCCAAGGTGATGCTTTTCTATCAAAATTATGGGCAAGTGGATGGCAAACAGCTCATTTCTGCTAAAATCGTAAAAGAGTTTACCGAAGTGCAATTCCCCGAAAATGAAAACCGGCGTGGATTGGGATTTGATAAGCCCTTGCTGAACAACGCAGAGCTTCCTTTGAAGGAAGCCTATCCCTCCCCACTGGCCAGTTCATCTAGTTTTGGTCATTCTGGTTTTACCGGAACCTTTGTTTGGGCCGATCCCGAGAACAAACTTGTCTTTATCTTTCTTTCCAACCGAGTTTATCCTTCAAGGAACCACAGAAAACTGTATGATTTCAACATTAGAACGGCGTTGATGGATATTTTTTATAGAGCACAGACAATCCCTGATTAAAATTGATTCCTATTCGCTATCTTGGTACTCAAGATCTAGCCTATGGGACTTCTGCTGTTTTATGCCCTTATTTCCATTTTCTTTTCATTTCTGTGCTCCATTTTGGAAGCCGTGCTGTTGAGTATTACCCCAACCTTTATTAACGTAAAAAAACAAGAGGGAAAGGACTATGGTGCCACTTTGGAATCTTTAAAGAAGGATGTGGACAAACCCTTGATTGCCATCCTTACCCTCAATACAGTTGCCCATACCGTGGGAGCTATTCTGGTAGGGGTACAAGCTAAAGCTGCCTACGCTGAGCTTTATGGGTCCACACAACGCACTGTTTTAGGGTTTCAGCTGACGGAAGATGTAATGGTAGGAATTGTCTCTACCCTCATGACCATTTTGATTTTGGTCGCTTCTGAAATCATTCCCAAAACTATTGGCGCCACCTATTGGAAACAATTGGCCAATTTTACTGCTAAAGCGCTTACCATAATGGTTTTTGTTCTCAAATGGACGGGATTATTATGGTTGTTGCAGCTTTTCACCAAATTGATTGGAAAAAAAGGCCACCATGGTAGTGTGTTAAGCAGGGAAGATTTTACGGCGATGACCGATATTGCCCACGAAGAAGGTGTTTTTCAGGAATCCGAATCCAAGGTCATCAAGAACCTTTTAAAGTTTGATGAAATCCTGGCCAAAGATGTGATGACACCCAGAACCGTAATGAAAATTGCATCCGAAGATAAAAGTATTCATGATTTTTTTGAGACCAATCAACCGCTCAGGTTTTCCAGAATCCCGCTGTACAAAGACCGCATGGACAACATAACCGGTTTCTTTTTAAAGGATGAGCTTATGGAGGCCATTATCAACAAAAGAGGATCAGAGAAACTATCCACTTTAAAGCGGGAAATACTCGTTTCCAACCGAAGTATTCCCATCCCAGAACTTTTTGAAAAGTTTGTAGAGAAGAGAGAGCAGGTTTCATTGGTGGTGGATGAGTACGGTTCGGTAAGTGGCCTGGTAACCATGGAAGACGTTATTGAAACCTTGCTCGGTTTAGAGATTATGGATGAAAGCGACAACGTGGAAGACCTTCAAATGCTGGCCAGACAGAACTGGGAGACTCGGGCCAAGCGATTGGGAATTATTGAAGGTAAACGTAAACTAAAGTAGTGGAAATTGCTTATTTACAAACACCTATAGGTTTAGCAGAGTTTCATGGCGATGAAGATGGACTTGCCTCAGTATCCGTATTGGATGAAATAAAACCTATTGGTATAGTTCCTGAAGTTTTGGAGGATGCCGTCTATCAATTTCGAGAATATTTTGAAGGTACCCGCCAACTATTCGACCTTAAACTCAACCCCACTGGAACCGATTTTCAAAAAAGGGTTTGGGAAGCCCTTCTAGAAATTCCTTTTGGAAAAACCATTTCTTATTTAGAACTTTCCAAACAACTGGGCGATGTAAAGGCCATACGTGCAGTAGCCTCGGCCAATGGTAAAAATCCGCTCTGGATCGTGGTTCCCTGTCATCGTGTTATAGGGAGCAACGGAGACCTCACTGGATATGCAGGTGGACTGCATAGAAAAAAATGGTTGTTGGAACATGAGAGTCCTGCCAAGCAGACGACGCTCTTTTAATATTTTACCATGCTTTACAAACTTAACCTGGAACATATCCTATTTTTGGATATAGAAACCGTACCCCAAAAACCAAGTTTCACTGATTTGGATGAAGTTGCCCAAACCCTTTGGGAGCAAAAATCCCAGTATCAGCGCAAAGAAGAGTTTACCGCCGAAGAGTTTTACGAACGTGCCGGAATTTGGGCGGAATTCGGAAAAATTATTTGTATTTCTGTGGGCTATTTTACACACAAAGGCGATGTCCGCAGTTTTAGGGTCACCTCCTTTCATGGAGGCGAAACTCAAATCCTGACTCAATTTAAGCAGCTACTGAAAGACCATTTTAGTCAGGCCAAGCATCTACTTTGTGCGCATAATGGTAAGGAGTTCGACTTTCCCTACATCGCCCGAAGAATGGTCATCAATGGCATCAATCTGCCCTACAAATTGGACCTTTTTGGGAAAAAGCCGTGGGAAGTCCCCCATCTGGACACCATGGAACTCTGGAAATTTGGGGACTACAAACACTATACGTCCCTGAAACTCTTGGCACATGTGTTGGGCATTCCATCCCCCAAGGAAGATATGGACGGCAGTATGGTAAAGGATGTATACTATGAGGAAAAAGACTTAGACCGAATCATTTCGTATTGCGAATTGGATGTGGTGACCACGGCTCAAGTTTTTCTTCGCATGCGTAATGAGGAGTTACTATCGGATGAAGAGATTAAGAAGATTTGATTTTTGGTGAAAGGCAAAGGGTGAGATGTTTGACACGCCTGCCTGCGGCAGGCAGGAATTTCACAAATGAACTCGAATATTTTTATCTGAAATCCTGTCTCTTGATTCTTGAGCTTGCACTTGAAACTTGAACTTCTATCAATTCTTATAAAACTTCGTGCTTCTGGCTCCCCCGTGGTCCTGTACCAACAACACATACAGCCCGGAAGCAAGGGAAGAAACATTAATGGCCTCCTCTACCTTTCCTTTTTTAATCACATTACCTGAAGTAGTAACAATGGAGTACTGCGCATCTGGGGATAATTGGGCCTGAACCGACAAATAGTTCACCGCTGGATTGGGATAAACCGCCACTTGAAAGTCTTGGGAATAGCTTAACGGTTCGTATTCCAAAGCTTCGGTGTCCTTCCCATTGAACTCAAACTGAAACACATCTGAAAATTCAGATACGGCATTCTCGGTGCAGATGGAACGGACTTGTACTTCGTACACGTTGCCTACTTCCAAATTGGAAAGCTCAAAACTGTTTTCCCATATCAATTCACTGTTCCAAGCATTGGCATCCACTGCTTTATATTGAATCTCGAAAAGTGTTTCTTGGGCTTCTGACCAGCTTATAGTAGAATTTTCATTGGTTGAAGCCACCAATTCCACATCCGAAGGAATTGCAATGGAACATTCGGAAATCTGAGCACCTGAAACAATCAGGGAAAAATCCTGAAAACCATTCGTCAAGCTTCCCTTGTGTGAAATGGTGATGGTATATTGTCCACGTGCATTATCAATTTCAACCCGTTCATAAGGGTCTACAGCGTTGTCTCCACGAGTTGCAGCATCGGTAGCCCTTGCTGGATTTAATTTCCAAGGAAAAAAGGTCTCTCCAGACTTGGTAATCCTAATATCCAAATCGTTCATCAAGGCGGGGGTTGTGCCGTTCATCTCTCCTCTGTTGATGTATTCTCCCTCTGGGTCAGTCCAAGACAAAGAGGCCACTAGTGGTTCAGAACCATTGGCTACCACCGTAAATGAAACCGTTTCACCATCTGCCAAACTTTCTTCGTTAACAATTGTAGTGTATTCCTTATTTTGAAGTACCTCAGCGGCAGCTTTGGCATTCATTACACCCCATCCCATTTTATAATCTGGGCCTTGGGCATCAACATCATCAGCAGTGTGCAGTGCCAATCCTTTAAGTGTAGCTGCTTTCATATAGGACCCAAAAAGTTCTTCATGGTATTGTTGCAACAACAAAAGTGATCCTGTAACACCGGGTGCAGCCATGGAAGTTCCTGATGAAGTTTGATAGCTTGTGTTATTTTCTGAGCTTGTGGAAAGAATATTGGAGCCATCGCCGGCCAAATCGGGTTTAATACGACCATCATCCATTGGTCCGAAGCTACTATATCCGGCCACTTTAGCCTCCTTCAATTCGCCTTTATTTCCAATCTCCGTATTCGCTCCAGCAATGGTCAATCCATTTTTGGTCGTGGTGAAACCCAACAACAAATCGAAACCATCCGCTGTTTTGCCAAAATTTGGGGTTGCATTGTCATAGGATTTTTGATTGTTCCCAGCAGCGGTCACCATCAAATAATAAGGTGCGTTGTACATAATTCGGTCCCAATCTTGTGCTACTTTAATGTAAGCCCCAAAATACCAATCGGGCACACGGTCCGACAAAATTCCGTAGGAATGATTGCTTAATAATAGCCCATTCGCCGCTGCTTCTGCCACCTCAATTTTGTCCCGGGTCCAATCATGGGTTAAAGCTCTTGCTCCATATGCTACGCCCTTGGCACTAGCCTGAATTCCTGAAGAAATCAGGTTGCCCGTTACCAACGTTGCGTGCAGACTAATTTCATCCGTATGGTCTGCATTTGTGGCGCGGGAATCAAATTCCTGATGGGTTGGTAGTGCGGCTCCGGCATCCCAAACACCTACTTCCATACCTGCTCCGTTCAACCCTAAGTTTAAGAGTCCATCTGCATAAAGCGTATGCGCTCGGGCGGTCTGTGTGGAAGGGTCATTAAGGGTAGTATAAAAAAGAGGAGTGCCATCGGTTCCGATGTCTTTCAATTCAATTTGTGAGCCATTACTGGATTTTTCAGATTTGTTCCAGCCATTGGACTTGAGAAGTTGTTGTATTCTTTCATTTTTAGTTTGATGCTCCTCTTCCATTTCAGAAATAATGGAAGCCATTTTACCTTGATTGTAAACAGACTTAATATGTTCCTTAGCACTTTTGGATTGACCAATTGCTGAACACATGCCCAAAACTGCAAAAAAAATGGAGAAGATTACTGCCTTAGCCCCTGTAGGAAATCTGTAGTCCATAGTAAGTTTAGGTAAGATTTGGACTACGAATATATTTCTAGAGCCTTATAGTATCGATAAAACCATGGTTTTTTCGATGAAATGCACGCTCCTTTTCCTAAACCTGTTGTGAAAATTAACTTTTCTGTGGTGTGGTATTTTTCTTTCTTGTGTTTTGTTGATTTCTTTCAAAAAAGCAATCGCACTAGTTTGATGATTTCTTATCCTCAGACTTGGGAGTTGATTCAATAATTTTCCACTTTTCATCAGACTCCGGATTGGCCTTCGCTACTCCATTGGTATACAACAGCGCGTTGAACAAGGTTCTATACGTTCCCATGGGTTGACCACGCCATTGGGGTTGGTACCCAAACAGCAAAACGCGACCATTCCCATGTTTAACATCCAATGCAGTGGACTTACCATTCATGTACTCCTCACCTACAAGATATCCAGACATAAGAGGTGATCCCTTCTCCTGATATTTAGCCAAAACCTCTCCTTCAAACTCCTCAAGTGTACTAAAAATAGGGCTGTCATAAACAAATATACTGGCATCCTTTTGCATACCTGCCATAACCGGATGGGTTGGATTGGTCGCTACCTGAACAATGGAGCCACCTGTAAAGAATTTGGCTCGGTCTACTTTATCTACAACATTCTTAACTGGCAAGTGAAGTGCCTCAATGGCAAAGTTTGAACTTCTGTTCAAAGCGATCAGGGTTCCGCCTTGTTCCACAAAGGCATTCAGGTTCCGTATTCCTTGAGTCCCCAATCCCCCTGTGTATTGTGGTGGAGCGCTTCCTGGTTGAATCCCATTTTCAATAGTCCCTGGCCTATCCGAAGCCATGACGATAACATCAAAGCGGTCCTTTAAATTCCCGGTCATAAAATCAGAATCACGGATACTGGTATATGGAATCCCAAAGTTATCCAATAGCCATCGCGTCCAACCCATATCCATGCTTGCCGTCCAAGGTCGGTACACTGCAATTCTGGATTTCACCTGAGCTGATCCAGACCCAGAGCCTAAAACCCCATTGATGGCAAAATCATTAACCCAGCTTTGCATTTCAGTACGACTAGCTCCCCTCACTCCATATTTTCTTGTTTTTGCATCATAGTAAATGGGTAACCCTTTGGTCATGGCTTCTCCGAGCACTCGAAAACTATTGTTTTCTGCCGGGTCCAACCACAAGGTATTACCACTACCCCGAAGTGTTCCGGGCAACGGCTTGATTCCGGCTGCGACCTTATCCGTATCAAATCCGGCTCCGGGTGCAAAGTCAAATTTGTTCAAATCTTCGGTTTCATCATCAGTGGTGGTCAAAGCGGTGCCTTCCACGGGATTTAAAGCGGCTTTAAATTCTTCGGATAGCGGAACCATCCCGGTCACCACATCAACCTCCATCTGAAAAGGCAAGGTCCAACCGGCTGCATCATACGGTTGCTCTAGCGGCCCATCAGGAGATTCCCGAAGGTCTGGATACACCTGCACATCCAATACCTGTCGAATCATTTCCGCAAATTCTTGATCCATCGGTATCACCCATGTCCCCTTTGGATAGGTTACCCCAGAATATTCCATGGATTTTTCCAATTGGGAAATTTGAGCTCCGTTGAAGGCCAATCGTTTCAGCAACTCCACAGGACGGACAGGGTCTCGTTGCTTTTGAGGGATAATGTAGGCAAATGGAGGCTCTTTGCGGTACTTTTCAATAGCGGTAATCGCGGATTGATACTTATTAAAAAGCAATGTCTCTTTATATTTGGCCGAATAATCCAAAACAGCAATGGATGCTGTTTGCATGTATTGCATGGCATCCCTCAATCGCCACCAACCTCCTTTCCAGGGGCTGTTGTAGAGGGATTCCACCCTGAAATCCTTACGCTCTTCAGGAAAATCCTGAATGGTATAAAAATAAGGTGTGGCATATCTATACAAAGCTGTTTCAGTCCAAAATGCGGGGATATTCTGCATCACGGGCAGATAATCAATATACCCAGGGTACCAAGCATCAAAGCCTTTACCCATATGAACAGCTCCCGGTAAACCTTCGGTTTCCAGTTCTTGTGCCATTGCCATGCCAATCATATTCACTTCCCTAGCCACAATAGGTGGGGATTGGGGAGCAATTGGTTCGGCAAACGGGGGTAACCAAATTCGAGTGGGAAAGGGTGAGGATTGATGGTGCACATGGATGACGTTGGGCTCCCACTCGCGCCATGTTCTACCCACTACCCTTGATTCCAACATATTGAGCATGTACGCATCCCGGTTATTGTCGTGCCCCACATATTTTTGATAAAGCCAAGGCGTCCGGGCTGTTTCATAAGGCGTTCCTACATTGGACATGTACCAATTGGCAATGATGTTCTGTCCATCAGGGTTGAGCGATGGCCAAAGCACCAAGATTACATTATCCAAAATAGGTTTGAATTTTTTAGTGTCCGCTTCACTTATAATTTGATAGGCCAAGGTGATGATATGTTGTGCCCCCGCCACTTCGGAAGCATGCAATCCCCCACTGATGTCCACAATCGCCTTACCTTCTTCGGCCAATTGTTGTGCTTCTTGCTTAGTCATCCCTTTGGGATGGGCCAACTTTTGGGAAATGTCTTTGTAATGGTCCAGTTTCGCCAAATTTTCTTTGGATGAAATCAGCACGTAGTACCATGTACGCCCTTCAGAAGTTTTACCAGTTTCCCGCATTTGAACCAAATCACTTGCAGCATCCAATTTCTTGAAGTAGTCAATAGATTGCTCATACGTTGCCAGGTGAAAATCAGAGCCCACTTCAAACCCAATTACATCCTCCGGTTTGGGAATGGAAGGGTCTTGTGCAAAAAGACATAAGGGTAACAAGGCCATCAAAAAGAATATCTTTCTAAGATGAGTACATTTTCCAACTAAGGTGAAATCAATCTGAAACATGTTGTAGAGCAAGGTTGGTTTAAGCGTTTCAAGATAGGAAACAATACTGTTTTTCTGGATGAGGATTTCATAAAAAGAAGGGTGAAAAAATGTGCTTTCAAAACATTGCTTAGATTTGCACTTTAATTGATTGTATGCTAGAAAAGAAGGCCATAGAATATGAAAAGGCGGTGCTCATCGGAGTCATAAATCAAAGTCAAGATGAGACCAAGGTGACCGAATATTTGGATGAACTGGAATTTTTGACCTATACTGCTGGTGGGGAAGTGGAAAAACGGTTTGTACAACGGGTAGAGGTGCCCAATCCCAAAACCTACATCGGTTCTGGTAAAATGGAGGAGGTAGAACGCTATGTAAAAGAACATGAAATTGGCTCCGTGATTTTTGATGATGAGCTTACTCCTGCCCAACAAAACAACATTGAAAAAATATTGCGTTGCAAGATACTGGACCGGACAGGTCTTATCCTTGATATTTTTGCGCAACGTGCCCAGACAAGCTACGCCCGCACACAAGTGGAATTGGCTCAATACGAATATCTTTTACCGAGGTTGACCGGACTTTGGACGCACTTGGAGCGCCAACGTGGTGGTATTGGAATGCGAGGTCCGGGTGAAACGGAGATTGAAACGGATAGACGTATTGTTCGTGACCGAATTGCGCTGCTCAAGAAAAAGTTGGTGAAAATAGACCGGCAAATGGAGACTCAGCGTGGTAATCGTGGTGCTTTGGTGCGTGTGGCCCTGATAGGATACACCAACGTGGGGAAATCCACATTGATGAACGTCATCAGCAAGAGCGACGTCTTTGCCGAAAACAAACTTTTCGCCACTTTGGATACCACAGTTCGGAAAGTGGTCATTGGCAATCTGCCCTTTTTGTTGAGTGATACGGTGGGTTTCATCCGAAAGTTGCCCACGCAATTGGTGGAAAGTTTTAAAAGTACCTTGGACGAAGTAAGGGAAGCAGATTTGTTGTTGCATGTGGTAGATATTTCACATCCCAACTTTGAAGAGCATATTGCTTCGGTGAACCAAATTTTGGATGAAATCAAAAGTTCGGACAAAAAAACCATTATGGTTTTCAACAAGATTGATCAATACCAACCCGAGACCATTGATGAAGATGATCTTGTTACCGAACGTACCTCGGCCCATTTTACCATTGAGGATTGGAAAAATACGTGGTTCAACAAAATTGGGGATCGGGCCATTTTTATTTCAGCCTTGAATAAGGAAAACCTGGATGAATTTAGAAAACGTGTCTACGATGAAGTTAGGGACATCCATGTGACACGCTTTCCGTACAATAACTTTTTGTACCCGGAGCATTTAGATCAATATTAAAACACCAATAGGCAAAGTGCTTCGCATCTTCGATGAATTGCTTATAACCCTTTCGGTTACCACAAATTTTGTAGACTTCACAACAAAAATTTAAAGGATAACCACTTAAAAACTACTTTCAAACTGTTTTTAAGCCTTTAGTGTCCGAATGCGATCTTATGATCTTAACCTACTTTTGGCCATGGACTTAAAAACATTGAAAAATCATATTTCACCCCACAAAAAAGCCCTCTTAAAGAGGGCTTTTTTCGTTTCTGAAGAATTTTATATCGTCCATTTGAGCAATTCCTGCCTACGGCTGGCTGGTGTGTCAGATTGTTTTAAAACTTATAACTCAGCCCTAAGGTCCAATAGGTTTGTAATTCATTGTCAATGGTATCAAAGGTAGCACTAGGGTCGGGAGTAGGTGCATTATTGACGATGTAGTTTAGGGTCTCCTGCTTGTTGCTTCGCAGACCAAAATCAAAACCAACCCCGATCATTTTCCATAAGGTGTAGGAAAACGAGTTGGTCCATGTCCAGTTACTTAAATCCCCACTTTTATAACTTTGAAACATAGAAAGGTTGCTTTTAAAGCTCACCACACCAATCTGTTTCGTATAGTCAGCAACAATCTTCGCTCCAAAGGAAGACTCAAAAATGGTATCTTCTTTGCTGAACACAAAATTGTAGTTCAGGGGGTGCATCACTACCACCAAATCAGGAATAGGCGTCCAAGTGGCACCAATACCCAAATCCAAATAACCGGGGTCATTAAAGTTGCTCAAAATAGTGGTTCGATATTCCGCTAAGGTAGAAATCGCAAATTTTTCACTCAATTTCCTACCATATAATGATGAGATATTAAAAACATCCGTAGTCTGCCTGAACCTATCATCATCGTTTGGGTCATCCTTATCATCCAATTTTACCCAAGCAAGGTTAAGATTGGCTGCATTTCTCCAAAAGAATTTATCTTCCTGTAAATTGGCAAAGGCATTTACCGTAAAACCGATATTGCCCGATGAGTTATTTGGAATGCCCTGCGCAAACCAATTATTAAAATTGGATAGGCTTCCACCAATGGTGCCAAAGGCTCCTATTTTCCAACCTGGGAGCGCATCCAATTGAGCTTGAAGTGCATCAACCCTTCCTTGGATGGCCGCTATGGAATCTTTTTTTGGAGCCATCTCTGCTTTAATTTCTTCAGCAGTTTGTGCTTGTACTGAAACAAGGGTGAAGAACACCCCTGTGGCAAAAAGTAGTTTTTTCATAGTATGAGGTTTAGAGTTTAGAACCCCAAAAGTAAGAAATGTCACCATTTTAGTTGTGCAATTCAAAAATCAGCATTCTGTAATAAGGTTCTTGAAATTTAGAACTTGTACTTGACCCACATTACGTATTCATAATTGTTCATTGCTTCATGTTAACTACTCATCCATCAACCCATAACAATCATAGGTAAGATCACCTCCCCCAAACATATAATAATAATCCATCTTGCTCTGTATTAACCCAAAAAATAAGGAAAAATGAAAATTAGAAATCTTTTCTGGGGAGCCATTGCCATGGTCGCCCTATGGTCATGCGAGCCGAATGAGCCTGACTCCATTTATAGAAATACGGCACCTATAATAAACGACCAAAGTTTTAGTGCCAGGGAAGACATCCCAGACACTTATATCTTCGGAACCGTAACGGCCAAAGACGAGGTAGACAATGACAGAATCACCTTCAGTATCCATAACGATGAGGCCGGTCTCTTTGAAATTTCACCTTCAGGTAATCTAAGTCTGATCCAAGGGGGAAGTCTTGATTTCGAAACCTCCGAAGCCCATACAATAACCGTAAGGGCCTACGATGGCATTGTGGGCAGGTACGCCGACATTACCATAAAAGTAGAAGATGTGGAACCTGAACCTGACTCTCCAACCGTTGTACTGCAAAAGGAAACACTGGAATTGTTTGCAGGTGATATGGAAATTCTGACTGCATCAACAACCAATGCGGATGGACTTACCATTGGTTGGACCTCGGACAATGAGGATGTGGCCACTGTGGACCAAGATGGGAACGTTACCGCAGTAAGTGTGGGTACAGCCATAATTACCGCCACTTTGGCGAAGTCTTCTTCAATTGCCACCGTAACGGTTGTGCCCAGCGTTTATGTAGCTGGTTTTGACCTTTCTGGAAATAACGACGTTGCCGTTTTATGGAAGAATGGCGAAGCGAACAACCTTACTGATGGCACCAACAATGCAAGAGCATCCTCGGTTTTTGTTGACGACAACGGAATATTTCATGTGGTTGGTCATGAGTTTATCAATGGGGTTAAAGTTGCCATGCTATGGGAACCAGAAGGCGAAAACATCAAAGCCACCCCTCTTTCCAATCCTGCGAATGAAGCTGAAGCGCAATCGATTTTTATCAATGAAAATGGCATTAGATTTATAGTGGGCTATGAGCTCCACAATGGTACTAGGGATGCTATGTTATGGAGAAACCAAGTGGCCAATGTAGTTTCAAATGGTTCCAGCAATGCATATGCCCATGAGGTTTATGTAGACGGCACCGACGTTTATATTGTTGGAAGTCAATCCATTAATGGAACCAAGGCGGCCATACTGTGGTTTAACGACCAAGTCATTGGCCTAACTGATGGTTCTTCGGAAGCCCAAGCCAATTCTGTATTTGTACAAAATGGTAATGTTTATGTAGCTGGTCAACAAGATATCGGTGGCTTTAAGGCATTACTTTGGGATAGCAGTCAACCCAATCCTACTGCGCTTACTAATATTAACGATGGTGTCGCTAGTTCTGTAACTGGAAATGGAACAGACATCTTTGTAGCTGGAACGCAGACAAATGCCCAAAACCAGTTGTTAGCCACTTTATGGACAAATGGCTCTCCAACCGTATTAGCCAATGGAGTTATGGGAGATTCAGCCGCAAGGTCTGTTTTTCTTAACGACACGGATGTCTATTTAACTGGATATCAGATTGAAAATGGAGTGTATATGGCAAAATTATGGGTGAATGGTGCACAAATTGACCTTGGAGTTGGATTTGGAACTTCTGTTTTTGTAAAATAGTATAACCCATTTATTCTCGAAACTAAAAAATCCCGGCTTGGCCGGGATTTTTGATTTGTGCAGGTTTTACCGTACATCGGAAAACGATACAATCAGCTACATCAATCCAAACAAGGCATTGGTCAATTGCTTCTGTAGCCCTATCCCTATTTGCCTTTTATTTATCATGTTAACCATTAATTTATGTTATGAAAAAAATTGCGCTTTTAGCATCAATCATGTTTTGTATGGGACTGACCATCCTTTCCTGTTCAAAAGATGATAGCTCTAATGAACCTGTACAACAAGAACCAAAAATCAAAAGTTTTAGCCCAACCAGTGGGCCGGTGGGCACACAGATTACCATTGACGGCGAGAATTTCGGTACTACCGCCTCTGCCAACACCGTGAAAATAGGTGCAGTCACAGCTACCATAGTCGGCACTCCTACGGCGAAACAGATAAAAGCCACCATACCACAAGGAGCCATCACGGAAAAGGTGAGTGTTACAGTAGGGGGTAAGACGGTAACAACAACCGACTTGTTTACGATTACGGGAGTTTCAAATCCAACAAGTATCTCGCTTAACAAAAGCACCTTAGCATTATTCACCTTTGATAGTGAAACCCTAGTACCAACCATTACAGGTGATGGCAGTGCAGCGGATATCGAGTGGAGTTCAGATGATGAAGCAATAGCTACAGTCGATGAAAATGGTAACGTTACTGGAATATCTGAAGGAACTGCAATAATTACAGCAGATTTAGGCAACGACGTGAACGTTGCTTGTACAGTAAATATCAGCGCCAGTGTTTTTGCCGTGGGATATGAGGAAATAAATGGTATAGCCGTTGCTAAAATTTGGAAAAATGGCGTTGCTACAAATTTAACCGATGGTACTGCATTTGGTGCGGCAACATCGGTATTCGTAGATGGAAGCGACATTTACGCATGCGGCATTGTGTCAGGTGAAAATGATATCCCTACTGCCCAAGTTTGGAAAAACGGAGAACATTTATACACCCTTACAGATCCAAGCAACTTTGGTGTGGCGCATTCAATTTATGTTTTTGAAGGGGATATTTATGTGGCAGGTAGTGAAACCAATGAAAATGATACTGCTATAGCCAACATCTGGAAAAATGGAAGTTTATTTGGTGCCTTAACGGACGATAGTGTAGAAGGGGCCCTAGCGTCTGAAATATTTGTCAACGCCACTGGCATTTATACTGCAGGATATGAGGAGAGTGTACAACATGAAAATGGAACCCCAAAATTGTGGGAAGACAATACACAAATTGATTTGACCGATGAAACGTATCACGGCAGAGCATATTCGGTATATGCCGTAGCTTCCGATGTCTATGTGGCCGGTTATGAAGAAAATGAGAATGGAATTTGGATTGCCAAGTATTGGAAAAACGGAGTGGCAACAAATTTATCTGATGGTTCGCAAAATGCAGATGCTCAATCAATATTCGTTAAAGGCGAAGATGTTTATGTGGCTGGTAGCTATTATGAAGGTCAAGAAACATTCCAACAAGCGGTAGTTTGGAAAAATGGGACACCAACTAACATGGGTTCCATGGGTTCTGGTGCTTCCTCAGTATACGTTAATGGCGAGGATGTTTATGTGGGAGGTTTAGAACGGCTAGGTGAAAACTCATACGCCGTTGTTTGGAAAAATGGCACACCCATGGAACTTGAACTTACCGAAGGTGCAGGGGATTCAACTGTCCTTTCTATTTTTATAAAGTAAATAAATATCGTTTTAAGTAAAAAACCCGTATGCATGCATTACGGGTTTTTTATTTTTTCTTAAAAAGCGGCACCGAAGAACACGCCTCGCCATACATAACACTTTTGGCAACGGGTTGTATTTTTTCAATGGCCATAAGGTATGCATTCTTTGGAACAGGCTTTTTGGAGCAGCCTTTGATGATCACAGGCTTGTCCACATATGGAGAAACGTCCAAATTTTCAATAAGAGATTGATAAAGTGTTGTTTCCAAATCCTCCAAATTGCCAACCACCACTTTTTTGGCATAAGGGGTCAATTTGGATGCTACCAGCATAAAGGCCCATCCAGGCACAATGGCATCGGTGGAACACTGCAACGCAACATAGCTGTCTTGATAAGCAGACCAATCATGCGTATCAACATGGTTTCTGAACTCCTTTTCCCGTAAAATAATCCCTTCCAACAGCCAATCTTTAATATCCAGCACCTTTCGTTCCCCTTTTGGGTACAATTCCTCCAGATCAAAAGTGACCAGTTTGCTTTGGGCTACTCTGTTAATGATTTTCTCTTCCATACTGTCATTCCTGCGAAGGCAGGAATCTTTTTCAGGTTAATGGATTCCACACCTTGCTTCGACTCTGGTCAGCATACGTTTGGAATGACATAAAAACACCCCTAAAGTCCCCTCAAGGGGACAACTTATAGAAGTCCCAGCTCCAACTTCGCTTCCTCGCTCATCAGCTCTTGGGTCCATGGGGGATCAAAGGTGATTTCCACTTCAACGTCCTTAAGTTCGTCCAATGATTTTACTTTCTCCTCTACCTCTACTGGTAAACTTTCGGCAACCGGACAATTGGGCGATGTTAAGGTCATTAGAATCTTGACATCATAATCCTCATTCACGAACACATCGTAAATCAAGCCCAATTCATAAATGTCCACAGGAATCTCCGGGTCATAAATGGTCTTGAGAACCTTTACAATCTTCTCTCCCAAGTCTTGGGTATCTATAGTGATTTCTTCGCTCATTCTGTTCTAGTTTAATTGTGTCTGGTAAGCCACAGCATACAATTTCAATTGCTTTACCATGCTCACCAATCCATTGGCACGGGTTGGGGACAAATGCTCTTTCAATCCAATTTCGTCAATAAAAGCTGTATCGGCATCGATGATATCCTGCGGTTTCTGATTGCTGAATGCCCGTATCAAAATGGCAATAATCCCTTTGGTGATGATGGCATCACTATCCGAAGTGAAGACCAATTTGTCACCATCCAGTTCGGCATGTACCCAAACCTTGCTTTGGCAACCTTTAATAAGATTGTCATCAGTCTTATATTGTTCTTCGATCAAGGGAAGGGATTTGCCCAGTTCAATCATGTATTCGTAGCGCTGCATCCAGTCATCGAACATGGAGAACTCATCTATAATCTCTTCCTGTATCTCTTGTATGGTCATGCGTCAGGTTTCTTCAAAAGTACAACTCGTGCAGATGCGTATCAAGTCTTTAAGACAAAGATAACGAATCGGCTATTCCAACATGCTTTTGGCCCGTTTTACCCCTTCCACCAGCTTATCCACTTCTTCCTTGGTGTTATAAAAGCTGAAACTAGCCCGAACGGTACCTGGAATTTTATAAAAATCCATGATGGGTTGTGCACAATGGTGTCCAGTCCGAACGGCAATCCCCAATTTGTCCAAAATGGTGCCAATATCATACGGATGAATACCTTCGATATTAAAAGAAATCACGGAGGTTTTGCGTTTGGCTGTACCATAAATCCTTAGACCATCAATACTCAAGAGTTTCTGGGTCGCATACTCTACGAGCTCGTCCTCATAATGGGTAAGGGCTTCAAACCCAATATTGTTCAAGTAATCCAACGCGGCGCCAAAAGCAATTCCTCCGCAGATGTTCGGCGTACCAGCTTCAAACTTATGGGGCAAATCGGCATAGGTGGTCTTTTCAAAGGTAACCTCTGCAATCATTTCACCTCCACCTTGGTAGGGCGGCAATTTTTTGAGCCACTCTTCTTTTCCGTACAACATACCCACTCCTGTTGGTCCACACATTTTATGGGCCGAAACCACATAAAAGTCAACATCCAACGCTTGTAAATTGGGTTTGATATGGGCCGCTGCTTGCGCGCCGTCAATCAAAACCGCCGCACCCACTTTGTGGGCAGCCTCTATAATTTCTTCAATCGGATTGATGGTTCCCAAAGCGTTTGAAACATGGTTGCAGAACACCAACTTGGTTCTTTCGGACAACAACTTGTGATATTCCTCCATAATCAGTTCACCCTCCAAATTCATCGGAATGACTTTCAGGGTCGCTCCGGTGCGCTCGCA
Organism: Allomuricauda sp. CAU 1633; assembly: GCF_017313225.1. GTDB lineage: Bacteria > Bacteroidota > Bacteroidia > Flavobacteriales > Flavobacteriaceae > Flagellimonas. The sequence goes on from NZ_JAFLNE010000001.1 coordinate 259,009, forward strand.
TAGCATTTGCCACGGCACAATATTGGAATGGTGTTCCATAGCAGATACTACGACCTCATCCCCTTTCTTTAAAAAAGAGGTGAATCCCGTGGCCACCAAATTGATGCCATGGGTTGTACCCGAAGTAAAAATCACCTCTTGTGATTTTGCAATGTTGAAATGCTCCTGAATTTTCTTTCGGGCGATTTCATAGGCATCGGTAGCTTCTTGCGAAAGGCTATGCACCCCGCGATGGATATTGGCATTGTAACCTTGATAATAGTCCACAATCACATCTATGACCTGTTGCGGTGTTTGTGATGTTGCGGCATTGTCCAGATACACCAAAGGTTGTCCATTGACCTTTCGGTTGAGGATGGGAAAATCCTTTCGGATTGTGGCGATATCGAGCGTAGTTTGTATCATGAGTTTCCCGTTATGGGTGGTACTGATTAAAGCTCAAATCCAACACGAACGCCAAGCTTGTTGGCAATAATCTTGTTGATCCGAACCTTCAACTCAGGAATTCGAACGCTTTCCAACACGTTGTTGGCAAAAGCATACATCAACAAAGCTGTGGCCTCTTTTTTGGGAATTCCCCTTGATCTTAGGTAGAACAAAGCTTCTTCGTCCAACTGGCCAATGGTACATCCGTGGGAGCATTTTACGTCGTCCGCAAAAATCTCCAATTGGGGTTTTGAGTTGATGGTGGCCTTGTCACTAATCAAAATGTTGTTATTCTGCTGAAAGGCATCCGTTTTTTGTGCAATCTTGTCTACAACGATTTTCCCATTGAAGACGCCAGTAGAGCGTTCCCCAAAAATTCCTTTATAGTCCTGATGGCTCTCGCAGTTGGGTTGCGCATGGTGCACCAACGTATGGTGGTCCACATGCTGCTTTTCACCCAAAATGGTAACACCTTTTAGGGTAGAATCAATGCGTTCCCCATCTTGATAGAAGTTCAGGTTGTTACGGGTCAATTTTCCACCAAAGGAAAAGGTATGCACTCGAACCACACTGCTATCTTTCTGGGAAATGTAAGTGTTGTCCACCAACGAAGCGCTGTCATTGTCATTCTGTACTTTGTAGTAATCCACAATGGCATCCTTGCCTGCAAAAATTTCAGTCACCGAATTAGTGAACACTTCATTGTCCGTTAGACTTTGATGACGCTCTATAATCTGCACTTCGGCATTTTGCTCTGCAACAATCAAGTTACGTGGCTGAAGCATCAAAGCTGCCTCATTGCCCGTGGCCAAATGCAGGATTTGGATGGGCTTTTTAGGCATTTTATTCTTTGGGATGTAGATATAGGCACCTTCCCTACAAAAAGCGGTGTTCAAGGTAGTCAATGACTCATCTTTAGAAGCCGCTTTGTTGAAATACACATCGATTACCGGACGGAACATCGGCTTGCTGAAAGCGGAGCTCATCAGGCAAACATCCACCCCATCATGGGTGGTTTCCGAGAGGTACGAACTGTAGACCCCATCTACAAAAACAATCTTGTAGGTGTCTATCTCGTGCAAAAAGTATTTCTTAATATCCTTGTAATCCAAAGTGTTTTCCTGCTTCGGAAAAATACTAAAGTCCACCTTTTGCAAGCTGTTCAGTGAGGTATATTTCCAAGCTTCTTCCTTTTTGGAAGGAAATCCCTTTTCCTCAAAGTTCTTGATGGCCTCCGAGCGAACTTCATGGACAGGGTGTTCCAAGTCCAAGGTGTTTTCAAAAGCCAAAAAAGATGAGAGCAATTTATCTTTTAAATCCATTTCTTATTCAGTTCTCAGTTCTCAGTTCTCAGTTCTCAGTACTCCGAAATCTGATGTCTGAAATCATATCTCTTTTAAACCGTCGCTTCCTGCTTCAACCAGTCGTATCCTTTTTCCTCCAATTCCAAAGCAAGTTCCTTGGTGCCGGATTTCACGATTTTACCATCATGCAATACGTGCACGTAATCTGGAACGATGTATTCCAACAAACGCTGGTAGTGGGTAATCACAATTATCGCATTGTCCTTGCTACGCAACTTGTTCACCCCATTGGCCACAATACGCAAGGCGTCAATATCCAATCCAGAATCGGTTTCATCCAAAATGGCCAATTTGGGTTCCATCATGGCCATTTGGAAGATTTCGTTTCGCTTTTTCTCCCCACCAGAGAATCCTTCATTCAAGGAACGGGACAAAAACTTGCGGTCGATTTCCAACAATTGGGATTTCTCACGAATCAATTTCAACATTTCATTGGCGGGCATATCTTCCATGCCACGCGCCTTTCTGGATTCGTTAATCGCCGTTTTGATAAAGTTGGTCACCGTTACTCCTGGGATTTCCACGGGATACTGGAACGATAAAAAGATGCCCTGATGCGCTCTTTCCTCTGGTGACAATTCTTCCAAATCCTCACCTTCCAGGGAAATGTTTCCTTTTTTGATCTCGAATTCCTCTTTTCCAGCAATCACGGAAGCCAACGTACTCTTTCCGGAACCGTTGGGTCCCATGATGGCGTGTACCTCTCCGGCATTTACCTCAAGGTTGATGCCCTTCAGGATTTTTTTATCGTCTATACTGGCGTGTAAATTTTTGATTTCTAACATCTGTTCTTCTTCAAATTGTGTTTTGACAATCTTATTTAATTGATTTTACTTTAGAGTAACCATCATAAAGCGATAGTCTATCCTCATAAATATCTCCATTTTCAAACTTAATGATTGTTCTTTGGGCAATGATTTCACCTTCATAGAAAAAGCTTTCAGTTTTCCAATAACCATTTTTAATTGTTCTAAAAATGTCGTTCCCCTTCTTGACCTTAATTTCTCCTGTGGTTTCGGTAGTTGTCTTTGTAACTATTCCTTTATCTGCTAAAGAATTAAGTTTCAGATAATCTTTATCCTCCATTATCACCGTGTTTTATCCGACAGAACCTTCAAGGCTGATTTCCAATAATTTTTGGGCTTCCACAGCAAACTCCATGGGAAGCTTGTTCAACACTTCCTTGCTAAAACCATTCACAATCAAGGCGATGGCTTTTTCGGTATCGATACCCCGTTGGTTACAGTAAAAAATTTGGTCCTCACCTATTTTACTGGTGGTAGCCTCATGTTCTATTTGAGCCGTTTTATTTTTTACCTCTATGTATGGAAAAGTGTGTGCCCCGCATTCATTTCCCATCAACAAAGAATCGCACTGTGAAAAGTTCCGTGCATTTTCCGCTCTACTATTCACTTGCACCAATCCACGATAACTGTTTTGGGATTTACCCGCAGAAATACCTTTGGAAATGATGGTACTTCGGGTGTTTTTGCCCAAGTGAATCATCTTGGTACCCGTATCAGCTTGTTGAAAATTATTGGTTACGGCGATGGAATAAAATTCTCCGATGGAGTTGTCCCCTTTCAAAATACAAGAAGGGTATTTCCAAGTGACGGCCGAGCCCGTTTCCACCTGTGTCCAAGAAATTTTTGCGTTCTTTTCGCAAAGACCACGCTTGGTCACAAAGTTGAACACCCCTCCTTTGCCCTCCTTATTGCCAGGGAACCAGTTCTGTACGGTGGAATATTTTATTTCAGCATTATCCAAAGCGATGAGTTCCACCACGGCGGCATGCAATTGGTTTTCATCGCGCGTAGGTGCGGTGCAGCCTTCCAAATAGCTTACGTAGCTACCTTCCTCCGCAATGACCAAGGTTCGTTCAAACTGTCCTGTTCCCGCCTGATTGATTCGGAAATAGGTGGATAATTCCATGGGACATCTCACCCCTTTTGGAATATAGCAGAAAGACCCATCCGAAAATACGGCTGAATTCAGCGCTGCATAAAAATTATCTTTTTGGGGAACTACTGAACCAATGTATTTTTTTACCAACTCTGGATGCTCTTGAATGGCTTCTGAAATGGAACAGAAAATAATCCCTTTTTCAGCCAAGGTCTTTTTGAAGGTTGTGGCCACTGAAACGGAATCCATCACAATGTCTACGGCAACCCCTGCCAATTTCTTTTGCTCATCCACAGAGATGCCCAATTTTTTGAAGGTGTCCAGCAATTCTGGGTCTACTTCATCCAAACTGTTGTATTTGGGTTTTTTGTTAGGTGCGGAGTAATAGGAAATATCCTGAAAATCGGGCTTCTTATACTTCACGTTGGCCCATTCTGGTTCTTCCATTTGCTGCCAAGCCCGAAACGCCTCCAAACGCCATTCCGTCATCCACTCCGGCTCTTCCTTCTTTTTGGAGATGGCAATAACGATGTCCTCGTTCAGTCCTTTGGGCAGGGTGTCCGATTCTATATCTGTGTAGAAACCATATTCGTATTCTTTGGTTTCAAGTTCTTTTTTTAATTCTTCTTCTGTATACGCCATGTTCTGTCAATAAGTCAATTGGCAATGACCAATTATCAATTCATTTATAAAGAAAAACTCTCCCCACAACCGCAAGTGCGTTGCGCATTGGGATTGTTAAAGACAAAGCCTTTTCCGTTCAATCCTCCTGAATATTCCAATGTAGTGCCCACGAGGTATAAAAAGCTCTTTTTATCTACGATGATGCGCACGGCATTATCTTCAAAAACCTTATCTGAATCAGCAGCTGTTTTATCAAATTTCAATTCATAGGACAAACCGCTGCACCCTCCACTTTTTACACCTACACGCACAAAATCGGTGCTGGCATCAAAACCCTCCTCGGTCATGAGCGACACCACTTTCTGCTTAGCTGTTTCTGAAACTTTAATCATCTTAACTGGATTTGTTCTAAATAGCCCACAAATATACTGTATCTGTAGGGTTTTACCATGAATCCTAACATTATAATAACGAATATGTTCATAGGGGTTTTCTATGGAACAAAACGGCTATTTGAGTTTAATGACCACGAGGTCGGTCATTCCTTTGGGGTCAATGCTTGAAAAGTCGCTGCTAGCCGCTTCTCCGACCAATACAATACTGCCATCTGTGTTATAAACAACATCAAAACCAAAGTCCAAACCAGAGCCCCCGAAGGTTTTTTGATAGGTTAAATTTCCTTCGCTATCCGTTTTGATAAACCACAGGTCATTCTCACCTTGATTCTCATTGGCATCACCATCCGTGCTTTTGGAATTTCCAGCAATTACAAAACCTCCATCTGGGGAGACATCCAGTCCTTTGGCATCATCAAATTTGGTTCCTCCAAAGGTTTTTTCCCATAACAAATTTCCATCGTCATCAATTTTAATGAGCCACACATCAGACTCACCGTGATTTCTGGAAATATCGGTGTCGGTGCTGAAGGTGTGTCCCAAAACAGCATAAGCGCCATCCGGAGTTTTTTTGATGTCATACGAAACCTCAATCCCCGTTCCGCCAAAAGATTTTTCCCATATCATTCCCCCATTGGCATCAACCTTGACCACCCAAAAATCATAACTGCCCTTAGTGTTTGAAATATCAAAATCATCACTTTCCGAAAAGCCGCCCATTACAAATCCGCCATCATCTGCCTGTACCACCGCATGGGCACGATCGTTGTTGGTTCCGCCAAAATAACGACGCCATTCCAGATTGCCATTCGCATCGAGTTTAGTGCCCCAAAATTCCCCCACTCCGTGTCTGGTGAGCGAGCTTATTCCTTTTCCAAAATTCCCTTCGCCGTTAGAAAGGGTGACATCCAAGAACCCGGCAAAAAAGAAACCACCATCCGAGGCCTGAACCACATCATAGGAATGATCATGTCCAGCAAATCCAAAGCTCTGTTCCCACAAAATATTGCCTGATGTATCCAGACGAAGAATCCAATTATCATGAAAACCTTCATTGTTGCTTCCATCTCCATCATCACTCATGGCATACCCCACTAAGGCATAGCCCCCATCTGTAGTTTGAATCACAGACTGTCCCAAATCCTCCTTGCTGCCACCATAGGTTTTATTCCATTCCATATTGCCATCGGTATCCAATTTTAGCAGCCAATAGTCACTAACAGGCATGATCTTATCTGAGATATCCCCATCTGTGCTGTTGGTGTACCCCAAAATGGCATAACCTCCATCCATAGTTTGAATCACAGACTGGCCAGCTTCCTCGCCAGAACCACCAAAACTTTTCACCCACTCCACTTCACCTAAAAATGGGTCTTCGATTTCTGGTGCTGGAGAAGTGTCGTCATTTGAACAAGACAAAAGGCAAATCAATAAAAAGACAGATATATATCTTCCCATAGCTTAGTTGGACTTTTGAATCACATACAATCCTGCTTCCGTATCGTTGACAATAATCTTGCCACTATCAAAATAGGGATAGACACTCCAAACCCCATCAAATCCCGGAATGTTGTTGGAAGGATGGGTGTCAAAAAATCCGGTTTCGGTAATTGTTTCTGAATCAATGCCGGATATGTCCAAAACCCGTATCCCTGCGGAATAATTGGCCAAGAAAAATTCATCTCCTTTTACATAGCCATTATGGTCGGTTGCCGAGGTTGGTCCTGTATATGTAGTATGCAACATAGGATTGTCCAAATCGGTCATGTCGAAAATCAGGGTTCTGGAATCAAAACCAAAATTGATTTCATCGGTTTCATCCCCCAAAATGTAATAGCGGTGATCATCGGTAAACCACCCCTGATGGGTATATCCCCGATTGGAGTAGCCCAGTGTCCCTATTTCTGTAGGGTTGGTTTTGTCGGTTATATCGGCAATGGCGATCTGTGTTTCATTGGCTCCGATAAAAATTTCCCGTCCTGTGTAATCCGTATCAGGACCGTTATAGGTAATTACCTGGGCATCATGGGTATACCCGTTTGCGCCATAGCCTCCAACCCTAATAGGGCTGGTTGGATTTTGAATATTGATAAAATGCACCCCACCATTAAAATCGTCGTTTCGGGCCGTTCCCACGGGATAGGCAAAACCCATTTCTTCATTGATTACAATGTTATGTGCATTTCCAATTCCAGTGTATCGGGCATCGGCCACAAAGAGTTCTGGTGGATTGGCAACATCCCGAAGTTTCTTTAAATCGAAAACTTGCATGCCGTGATTTGTGGCCTCGGACACTATAAAAGCGTGGTCATTATAGATTTTGATGTCCCGCCAAATACTGGATTCGGTAGCTGTGGGGAGTTTCCCCAAATAGACAGGATTCTCGGTATCGGTAATGTCCACAAAGGCAGTACCATTATCCAAACCTACCAAGGCATATTCGTTGCCTGTGGAAGGGTCTGTCCAGCCCCAAATATCGTTTGCGGCATTTGCGTTGAACGCATCGAGACGCATCTGAAAAAGTAAATCATATCCTTGGCAGGGATAAACCGTGGCCACTCCAGCTTCGCATGGGGTAAATCCTATAAAAACTGCTCCATCCCCAATATCTGGGCCCTCATTTTCCATTCCCGACCCACCACCTTCGGGATCATTAGGACTGTCATCACTTGAACATCCCGCTAAAAACAAAATAGCAAAAAGGGGCAATAACACTTTTATTCCCATGGCATAGCAATTTTACGTTTGTTTTCTTTTAAAGATACAATTTAAAATTATCCTGTTTACTTTTGCCCAATGCTAGAAGACAAGAATCCACAACGTACCTCTTTGGAAGAATTGGGAGAGTTTGGCCTGATTGAACACCTCACTCAAAACTTTGAACTGCACCAACCTTCCTCTAAAATGGGCATTGGTGATGATGCCGCCGTTTTGGATTTTGACAGCAAAAAAACCATTGTCTCTACTGACATGTTGGTGGAAGGGGTCCATTTTGACCTCAGCTATACCCCATTGAAACACTTGGGCTATAAATCGGTCATGGTGAACCTATCCGATATCTATGCCATGAACGCCATGGCGACTCAGGTGACGGTTTCCATAGCGGTTTCCAACCGTTTTCCATTGGAAGCCTTGGAAGAATTTTATGCTGGAGTGGCCGCAGCCTGCAAACGTTACCATATAGATTTGGTTGGGGGCGACACCACTTCTTCCAACAAAGGTATGCTCATTAGCGTAACGGCTTTGGGAATCGCCGATGAGGATGAAATCGTTTACCGCGATGGCGCTAAAACCAACGATCTTTTAGTGGTAACCGGAGATTTGGGCGGTGCCTATTTGGGACTGCAGGTCTTGGAGCGTGAAAAAGAAGTCTTTAAGGTAAATCCAGAAAATCAACCTGATTTGGAACCCTACTCTTATATCGTGGAACGTCAACTAAAGCCCGAAGCCCGCAAGGATATTGTGGAACTCTTGAAAAAGTTGGAGGTAAAACCCACTTCCATGATAGACATCAGTGATGGGCTATCTTCAGAAATTCTACACTTGTGCAAGCGTAGTAATGTGGGTTGTAATTTGTTTGAGGATAAAATTCCATTAGACCCCACGGTCATTTCCACTTCCGAAGAATTTCAAATGGACAGCACCATGATCGCTTTGGGTGGGGGTGAGGACTACGAATTGTTGTTCACCATTGATCAAGCGGATTTCCCAAAAATCAAAGCCAATCCCAATTTGACTGTGATTGGTCACATGACGCAGAAAAGTGAGGGAGCGCATCTTATTACCCGAGCCGAAACCAAGATACCCCTTACGGCCCAAGGTTGGAATTCCTTTAACGGATAAACACAAAAAATCCCGAAACTCAAGGGTATCCACTTCATGGTCTTGGGGCACGCGACCTGTATAGCAGTAGGTACTTACTTAAGTTCGGGATAAACCGTGAAACTTCGTAAAGGAGTAAAAGGTTACGCTACGCGCTGTACCAATTTGGTCCTTCTTTTTCTGTACATGTCTTCCAATGTGTTGTTGATTTCCTGCATCTGGGGGGTCAATGCAGAAAGTTTACCACTAACATCTGTGGTAACTTCTTTTTGACAATGAATACACTTGTATTCCTTAATGTGCTGTGTTACTTTTTTGGAAACCGCATAATGGTGTCCAAATACGTTGCAGAAAAGAGAAGAGATTTTGTTGCCATGGTGGGTGGTAGAAGTTTTCATAAGCCGGTTGTGTTTGGGTAAGCATCCATGCGATTTGGGGATCGTTAAAAATGCCATTTTGTGTAATTAGTAATTTTCAGTTATACGTTTAGTTTTAGGTAAATGGTTTTCTTTTTCAACGAATGTTGATAACTTTTTATTTTGCTCAGATTTCTCCGATTACTTTTTTTCGATGAAATACACTATAATCGTCAAAAAGTCAGTTATTTTCGTTGAACTGCACTTTCGAAATATACTACATTGCCTGATAATTATCAACACCTTATGAACAAAAAAACGTTAACGATTACCACGTTTGCCCTTTTTTCCCTTTTTTTTGGTGCTGGCAACCTTATCCTTCCCCCTCTTTTGGGATTCAAATCGGGTGACGCATGGTGGTTGGTCACGTTGGGGTTTTGTCTATCTGCCGTATTGATTCCTTTATTGGGTATTTTGGCACACGCACGCTTGCAGGGCACCTTGTTCGATTTTGCAAAAAAAGTGTCGCCAACCTTCAGTATTATCTATTGCTATATCATCTATGCCATTGCCGTTGCACTGCCTTCTCCGCGGACGGCGTCGGTAACTCATGAAATGGCCATTCAACCTATCTGGGACTCCTCCTCCCTATTGACCAGTCTTATCTACTTTGCGTTGGTCTTCTTATTTGCCATTAACCGATCTAGGGTTTTGGATGTGGTGGGCAAGTTGCTCACACCAGGTATCCTGATTATTTTGCTGCTCATTGTGCTGACAGCCACGTTCACTTTGGATTTTGATTTTTCAGCTTCAACGATGCCCAATCCTTTTAGTGCCGGAATTTTGGAAGGGTACCAAACCTTTGATGCCATTGGTGCTGTGGTCGTAGGAGCGGTCATCATTATTTCCGTCAATATAAAGGACAAGGCGGCCAGCTATGAGGCCAAAAAAAGTCTTATTCGAAAGGCTGGGTTTTTGGCTGGACTTGGATTGCTCCTTGTTTATGCCGGACTTATTTTAACCGGGGCTTTATTCAGTGATGTTTTTGATGCCGATATTTCCCGAACCGCTCTTTTGAGTAGTATCAGCACCGAGACCTTGGGCAGCACGGCCACCTTATTTTTGAGTCTTCTGGTAAGTTTGGCGTGTTTTACCACCGCGGTGGGTATTGTTACGGGAACTTCAGATTTTATAAGAGGGCGGTTCAACGATTCCAGTTTGGCCTACAGGATTACCGCTTTAGTTGGATGTGTATTGGGGGTGCTTATTGGGCAGTTTAATGTAGGGTACATTATTGTGGTGGCCATCCCCGCACTCATGTTCATCTACCCCATTACCATTGTTTTGATTTTGTTGAACGTACTCCCTGAAAAATGGGCTTCGCAAACCGTCTTCCGTTGGGTGGTGGTGACCACCGTTGTATTTAGCATTCCTGAATTTCTTTTTTATGCTTTTGGACCGATGGATATTGGTTTCAATTCGGTTAGAAACATTTTGTGGTGGATGCCCCTGAACGAACATCATTTGGGGTGGGTGTTGCCGGCTCTAGTGGCTTTTGTGGTTGGGAATACGGTGAAGAAAAGAGTGGAGTGATTGGGGGATTTCACGTATCGGTTTGGCTATGGCTTGTGGCGATTTCGAAGAACTTTCCTGTCCACCGAAACCTAAGCTGGCTAAGGAGCGAAAACCTTGTTGGCAGTCGTTCACCCGCCATAAGCTATATGCTTTGTTGGCATTTCGTTTTTTTTATTTCAATAGTTCTTCTTCTCTCATTATTTCAACAGCCTTTTCTGTTTCATTCTGTCCGTCAGTCAACGAGCCTGGAAGCATAATCAATCGTTTTTTGATTTTTCCATTCTCATCTTCAAATTGCACTTCAAATCTCGAACGAGTCAGACCTTTAACAGCTTTTTTAAGTTTTACATCTTTAATTTTTTCTCGGTCGATAATTGGTGTCGCTGAATTATTTAGACTACTTACAATTCCGTAAATCAGATATAGTCCAACTAGTCCAAATAAAATTGGCTGTAAGGTCTGTCCGTTTTTATATGCTTCATAACCAAAATAGAACAGTCCAACTGTTATTGCTCCGTAAATTAGAAGGATTCTTGCAATGTTGTTTCCAACAGTCACTTTAGCCACATTTCCAATAACCCCGTCTCTTGTCAAGACAATTTTGTCAGGAAGGATGTGGCAAAATCCCCTCTTTGTTTTAAATGTCTTTACTGATTCCATTTCGTTTTTTCGAATGAAACACAACGTTCCAAGATATGATTCGTTTTTAAATGAATTATATCGACCGATACCTGCCTGCCGGCAGGAGTGAAGTTAGGATTTTATGGCTTAAAAATCCATAGGGAATTGACGTGTTATAATGTATGAGTTACAAAAACGCCTTGTTATTTGACCATACTATACAACTAAAATCCTCTGACCTAAAATGACATCAATTTTGATGTTCCAACAGATAAGCCTTCACCAACCCATGCCGTTCCCCTTTCTTTTGAATAGATATGAAGCTATTGTGCGAAAAAAGTTCGTGTCAATACAAGCACCAGACCAATCAAAAAAAGGGTGGTGAAAATAAGCTTGTTGTTCTTGGCCAACCAATTAGGAAGAAAGATGTCGAAATTATCCTTGTTGGAATCGGAGTACTTTCGGGCCAAGATGGTCAACGGACAGAACATTTTAAAAATCAAAAGCACCACTCCTTCAAGAATCACCAATCCAATGCCCGCCCATGTGCAGGTGTTGATTTTGCCCGTAATCCCAGAATACAATACGTAAAAAATTATACCCACAAAGAATACCCAAATAAGGGTATGTAGAAGTTTTATCCAAAACAACCTATCCATGGGCTCATCGGTTTTAAGACCTATTCTTACGATGCAATTCCGATTTCAATTTTACCAATTCTCCCAGCAATCGGGTCTCTTTTACCTTGTTGGATAGGTTCATGGCGTGTGCCATACGATAAATCTCAAAATTGAGGGTGTCAATCTCCGTTTCCCTTTTGTTGTTGATGTCCTGAAGGGTGGAAATGAGTTGCCCATCAGACATTCTGCTGATCATTAAGACCTGGTCTTCCAATTCGGAGGTGCCCAAATCGATTCCCTTTTTATTGGCAATCAAAGCGCATTCGGCAACGACTCGCTGCGCAATGGCCAAGACTTCTTTGTTCCTATGGAAAATCCCATTGTCAACTTCCAATAATGGGCAAATGGAATTGAACACGCAATTGGCAATGGCCTTTTTCCAGATGATACGTTGGATGTTTTTTTCGGCCATAAACCTAAAGTTGGGACTGTCCAATGCATTAACAATTTTTCCCAATGTGGTTTTTGTTTGCTTAATGACTCCAATTGGGGAAGGAGCCACGGGTTTGTAGCTTATGGTGCTCGGCCCACTATTCTGACTGGTCATAAAAAGGACACAGCGGAAAACCTCTGGGAAATCCTTTTCCAGAAAAGGCTGTTCCACACCCAGTCCATTCTGGAGAAGCACTAGAGGTGAATCTCCGATTTTTGATTCCAATTTCTCGGATAACACTTTATTCCCGAATGATTTGTTGGTCAACACCACTATACCTTCCAATTGGGAATGGGTGCCCAATGTGCTCACCGTGATTTCAGCGCGCAAGGTGGGACCATCCTTGAGTTCCACCGTGATTTTTTCTTTGTACGAAGTCCCGTCATCCAAATGACCACGGATCAACTCCACTGCTTTGCCCTCTTGGTATAGGGATACAGCGAGTGCTTTCCCTACCGCTCCAGCCCCAATGATAAAAATTTTCATAGTACTAAAGGTACTTAGAATAAGGCTAATATGATTTTTATATTTTGCTTACCAATAGAAAAGTGGACTCATTATCTGTATGATCTTCCAATCCAGTTTCCACCACCTTTAAATCATATACTTCGGCCAAAAGTTCATTACTGACAACGGCTACATTCTTGGATAATTCACCAGCTCCCAACTTTTCCGCGACTCTTGCCGGGTCCGTTAGCTCCCCTTCCCCAACCTTGAGTTTTAAATGGGAATATTTTTTTGATAGATTTAGTCGGCATTGTTTCATGACCTGAGGATGTGTAATTATGGTATCAACCTCTTCCATTTTTGCAGCCTTGCTGATCATTAACGCATGTGAAATCCTAATCTTATAGGTATCTAAAACAGTAAAGGTGTATTTGCCAATCTCGTTTAAACTTTCCCCATAGATTCCGCCTGTAGAATTGTACAGGGCAAACTGCCCTAGCTCAATTTTATTTTCATGGATTGCCTTTAACACATTAGCGGTGGTGTTCAGATATAAAATTTCATGTTGAGAAGTGTTTTTATCCTTTAAGTATGTGCGGACCGCAGTATCGTTAAAACTACCTCGCCCGCCCTGTATACCAATACGAATCTTTCTTTCTGACATTGATTCTTGTTCTTTATGGGTTCACCATCAAGCTAAAATATCATTCAATGCCCGGAACAGATACAGCGGATACTCCGCAATTCTATTGCATAAATAGAGGTACCATTCCTTACCATATACAAAGTATAATTTGGTTGGATAACCTTGCTCTTTTAAGCTCACTAATTGCTCTGTTTGGATGCCGTATAGACTTTCAAACTCGTAGCGGCTGTTGTCCGGGTTGTGCTGCTGAATCAATTTGATGGCTTCTTGCTGAATTTTGGAATGATGTGTGGCAATAGAGCATTTGTGATTTTGGGACAACAACTGATCCACATAATACAGGTATCTTTCATCCAATGCATCGCCTCTTGGAATGGAAAGGTGTTTTGGGGTTTCAAAAGCTCCTTTTACCATTCGAATTCTTCCATTTTCCTGGGTCAATTCTTTAAAATCATCCTGTGTTCTGTGCAAATAAGCCTGCAGGGTAATGGAAGCATTTTCATAAGTTTGGGCCGTTGTTTTATAGATGTCGATGATGGCATCAGTTACTTCAACCCCTTCAGCACTAATGGTAACTTCAATATTGTTTTTTTGAGCCTGCCCCACAATGGATTTTATATTGTTCAAACATAACTCATGTGATACGGCCAAGCCGATATGGGAAAGGTCCAGGGAAACTGTAGAATTGAGCTTTTGATTTTTGATTTCATCCACTATCCGAAGGAATTCATGGGTCGCCTCGTTGGCTTCTTCCACCGTGAGCGTGTTTTCGCCCATATACTCAATGGAACATTTAAACCCATTTCCGTTTTCAAGTTTCACTTTTTGAATGGTTTCATCAAGTGTTTCTCCTCCAATATAGCGGTCAGCCGCCTTTTTAAGGGTTTTATATAGTGTTTCATTGGATAAGATATATTCCTTTGCTTCGTGGTTCAATGCCGCTTTTCGTAATGCAGTCGCACCCATGCGTAATAATTCTTGTTCCATCTCTAGATTGCTTTGTGTTTGTTTTTAAGGATTGCGGTAATATGGATAAGCCCAATTAAAAGCCAAACGATATTGACCGAACTGGACGGGTAGGCTCCATAATAAATGGTGTTTGTCATTAACAATAGGCTTCCCAAAATGTTTAGGAGTTGGTATAGTAAGGTTTGGGCACTGATTCGGTTTTTGCTATTTAACCAATAGGCCGAAACAAGCATAATGGATCCTGCCCAACCCAATAGATCAATAATTAAATCTGTCATATTTAAATATATCGATTTGTAGTTTCAAATGAATAAAAAAAGTTATAGGTCGTTCTTCAATGTGTTAATATAGTTGCGTATTTCATTTTCGTTTCGTCTGTAATAGGTCCATTTGCCATGTCTGGTGGCAATCAATAAATCCACCCGGTGCATCATGGTCAAATAATGTGAAATAGTGGATTGCGACAAGCCTGTTTTATCTTGGATATGACAAACACATACCCCATCGCTAAAATCTGGGACATTTACCTGCGGCGGAAAGTTCTCCTCCGGTTTTTTGAGCCAGTTAAGAATATCTATTCGTACTTGGTTTGATAAAACTTTGTTTACTTCTAAAACATCCATGGTGCAAATGTAATACAACAAATCGAGATATATCGATTTAATTTATTAAAAACTTTAAATTGAAATCTAACAAACGTTATTCCGAGCCGCGCTTCTTTTTATTGTAATAATAAACGGCATAGGCAATACCTGCCAAAACCACAAAAGGGAGGTAGCTGCCAATAACCACCCCAATTTCATAGGCGCTGTCTGGGGCTTCTTCCATCTTCTTTTGGATGTCCGTTTGTTGAAGGATTGCGAAAAGCATGCTCAAAGGTACAATTTAAACGATTGAAGCGGTCCAGACATCCATCCAAACCGCTCCAATAACTAACACCAAATTCAAAATCAGAATCTAGTCAACATGGGTAAAAATCTTATTGACAATTTTCCACTCCCCAGCCATCTTGGCCAAAGACAGATAATCGTAATAATTATATCCTGAAAAAGGCACATGTAACTTGGCCATGGTCACTTTTCCCAAAATATCAATGCCAATAATGCTCATTTTGAATTCCTCTTCCATGGACTTTGGGCTTTGCCGGTTCTTGACACCTTCAATATAGGCTGCTTTGCTTTTTAAATAATCCTCTCCTTTGATGTCGCCATACAAATAGGTGTTTTCGTGAAAACACTTTTCCAGTTTTTCCCCATCTCCCTCAAAGATTCCTTCAAAATAGTTAGAAATCAATTCTTCTATTGCCTTTCTATTTTCTGTGTACATCATTTTCAATTTTAAATGGCGTGCCCCACAGTATGACCTCCGGCAACATTAATGGTCTCGCCTGTTATAAATTCTGCGGATGCCAAATAGTAGGCTGCTTCGGCTATCTCACGGGCCTCCCCAATTCGGTTTAAAAGGTGCAACCCGGCTAGGCTGTCGGCATCCTCCACTCCTATTTTCCCCTGCAATGGACTTCTAATAATGCCCGGAGCAATGGTATTCACCCGAATGTTCTGTTTACCAAATTCTGCGGCCAGTTGTCTGGTTAAGGCATGGATGGCACCTTTGCTCGTCAGGGGAGCGGTTGCTGGAAATCCATCAATGGCATGCTCCACCAAAACGGTTCCGATATTGATAATGGCTCCGCCGCCCTGTTCCAGCATGTGTGGAATGACTTCTTGTGAAGTGATGTAGGTTCCCAATAGGTTCACTTTCCAAAACCCTTCCAAATCAGCTTCATTGACATCCAAAAAAGGCTTAGGCGCAAAAATCCCGGCATTGTTGATTAACACATCAATGGAACCAAATTTTTCCAAGGCCATTTCAACCAATTTTTTTCCGGTTTCCCGTTTGCTGATATCGCCAACAACGTAGGTTGCATTGTCCGGTGATCCCAACGATTGGAATGTCATTTCCAAATTGGATGCATTGGAGGAATTCATGACCACATTACTGCCTCTTTCCAAAAAGTACTGGGCCGTTTCCCTTCCCAAACCTGTGGAGGCCCCTGTTATAATGACTGTCTTGTTTTTCATGCGCTTTGCTTTTTGGTTTCTGAATACTGTTTTCCATCATAACCCCAATTGTCAATGGGCACCTCATCAATTACAATATGGGTGGTCTTGGGATTTTTGTTGAGCACGTCCACCAATACTTGGGTGACGCCTTCAATCAATTTGCGTTTCTGGGTTGGGGTTACCTGTTCATCGGTAACCTTAATGTTTACGTAAGGCATTTTTGTCTATTTAAAATTACCCTACAAAGGTGCGATTGGGTCAATGCCAAAAGGAAGGACATTCATCACAGATTTGGTGTGATGTTTGTCACAAAAAATAAAGTCAATCTAGGATTGTAATCGGCTCAAGGTCTCTCGCGACACCCCTAAATAGGCTGCTATGAGTTTTTTGGGAACCCGTTGAAAGAGTTGCGGATATTGTTCCAGCAAAACATCGTACCGTTCCTTGGCCGAATTTTTTAGGAGGGAAAGAATCCTGTTTTGGAGGGCGATTCGTCCAAATTTGCTCTTTTTGGCCCAAAAGCGTTCCATCTTGTGCATTTGGGCCGTTAGTTTTTCCCTGTTTTCAAAAGTGATGAACAGCAATTCGCTATCCTCAATACAGTCTATGGATATTTTTGAAGGCGTGTGTTTAATGAAGGATTCGTAATCCGTGATCCACCAGTTTTCCATACCAAATTGTAGAATGTGCTCCTTCCCATCGTCATCCACTAAATAGCTTTTAAGGCATCCATCCAAAATCCAATATTCCTTATCCACCAAATCGCCCTCTTGGACAATGTATTGGTGTTTCCGTTTTTGGATGGGCTCAAAATAGCTCAAAACCATATCAAATTCCTCATCGGTCAGGGCGATCAGTTCTTCGATATGTTTTCGTAGCGGATGCATTAAACGTTCATCAACTCCTCGATCTCTTCAATCTCTATTGGGATGTTGCGCATCAAGTTAAAAGGTTCGCCACTCTCTTGAATGACGACATCATCCTCCAAACGAACACCCATGCCTTCATCAGGAATGTAAATTCCAGGTTCCACCGTAAAGACCATATTGGGTTTCATGGGGGTTTTTAATTCTCCGTAGTCGTGGGTATTCAATCCAATATGGTGACTGGTGCCGTGCATAAAATACTTTTTGTAAGCAGGCCAATCCGGGTTTTCATTTTGTACATCGGCTTTATCCAAAAGCCCCAATCCAATCAACTCTGAGGTCATGATTTTCCCCACTTCCTTATGAAATTCGGCCCAAATAACCCCGGGCACCAACATTTTTGTGGCTTCATTTTTTACCCGAAGCACAGCACTGTACACTTGTTTTTGTCGGTCGGTAAATCTTCCATTGACCGGTATGGTCCGGGTCATATCGCTGGAATAGTTGGCATACTCGGCTGCCAAATCCAGCAAGATGATATCCCCATCTTTTACTTGTTGGTTATTCTCCAAATAGTGGAGCACATTGGCGTTGTTTCCAGCCGCAATAATGGGTGCGTAGGCATATCCTTTGGAACGGTTTCGGACAAACTCGTGGACAAACTCTGCTTCAATTTCATATTCCCAAACCCCTGGTTTTACAAATTCCAGAATCCTACGGAATCCTTTTTCGGTAATATCGCATGCCGTTTGCATAATGGCAATTTCTTCGGGTTCCTTTATTCCACGAATTTGTTGCAAAATAGGATTGCTCTTGGCCCACTGATGTGCCGGATATTCCTTTTTGCATTTTTCAATAAATCGATCTTCACGGGTCTGGGTTTCCACTGCTTGGCGGTAATGCTCATTGGTGTTGAAGTAAATGGTGTCCGCTTCTGTCATCAAATCAAAAAAGATCTTGTCAAAATCGGTAAGCCAATACACGGTTTCTATGCCCGACACTTTTGTGGCTTGCTCCTTGGTAAGTTTGGCGCCTTCCCAAACAGCAATGTGGTCATTGGTCTCCCTAACGAACAATATTTCACGGTGCTTTTTATCCATGGCATCTGGAAACAATAACAGGATGGTTTCCTCTTGATCGGCACCACAGAGATAGAACAAATCCCTGCTCTGTTCAAACGGAAGGGTACTATCGGCACCTATGGGATAAATATCATTGGAATTGAACACGGCGATACTTTTTGGCTTCATTTGGGCCGTGAATTTTTTACGATTTTTTACAAATAGATTACTGTCTATGGGAGAATATTTCATATATATAATTTGATTTGCCAAATGTAGGTAATTGTGTTCCCCAAGACAAATTCATACCTTCCCTCTTCAAAGAAAAGTCCATGCAGCTCAACCTTAGTATTCCCGCACTTTTGTTCCCCGCCATTTCACTGACCATGTTGGCGTATAATGCCCGGTATTTGGCCATCGCCGCCCTTATTCGCCAGTTGCATAAGCAGTTCGAGGAGACTTCGGCACAACCCCTAAAGCAACAGATTCATCAGCTTCGAAAAAGGTTGGGCATCATTAAAAATATGCAGGCCACGGCCATCATCAGTTTTTTGTTGGCGGCCATTACCATGTTCCTTATTTATGTGGAAATGGACATTTGGGCCAATATCATTTTTGGAATCAGTTTGGTATTCCTGGTCATCTCTTTAGTCCTTTCCTTATTGGAGGTACAGCTTTCCACCAAGGCCTTGAGTATTCAACTCAAAAACATGGAAAAATGATTCCTCCCCAAGGAGCATTCCAACTCTCTTGAAATAAAGCAATTTTCGGGTCTTTTTCTTCGAGGGAATTTGTGTAATTTGCCTAGTATAAAGGATACGCTTTCAGGTAGTTGCCTAGTAAATCCTAATAGCAAACCATCAACACACCATATCATGCAAACCGACCGAAAAAAAAGAATTAAATCCATTGACATGCTTCGAGGAGTTGTCATGGTGATCATGGCCTTGGACCATGTGCGCGATTATTTTCATGCCGATGCTTATTTCTTTGATCCTTCTGATATCGCCCAAACCAATGTGCCGCTTTTCTGGACCCGTTTTGTAACGCATTTTTGTGCCCCGGTTTTTGTTTTTCTGGCTGGTACTTCCGCTTTTTTTGTAGGCCAGCGACAAGATAAAAAATCCTTGTCCATTTGGTTGTTGAAGCGAGGCCTTTGGTTGGTCGTGGCGGAGCTCACCATTATTAAGCTGGCCTGGATGTTCAAGTTGGATTATTCCACTATCCTTTTGCAGGTAATTTGGGTTTTGGGTATCAGTATGATTTTTTTGGCCGGATTTATACACCTCCCCAAAAAGTTCATGATTGCACTCAGCTTGGTGGTAATTTTTGGCCATAACCTATTAGATTCCATAGCTCCTACCGACGCAGTTGCTTCGGGCTTTTGGACCTTTTTGCACGTTTTCAATATTGTGAATATGGGCAGCATTCAAGTATTTGTGGGCTATCCCATCATTCCGTGGATCTTTGTAATGCCATTAGGCTATTATTTTGGGGAATTATACAAACCTTCTTATGATCCAAAACTCAGAATAAAGCGCTTATTCCAAATAGGGCTGGGATTGACCTTATTGTTTTTTGTCATTAGGACTATAAATGTGTATGGCGACCCTTACACTTGGGCCGAGCAAGACTCCCTTGGCATGACCATTGCCTCTTATTTTAACATTACCAAATATCCACCGTCCTTGCTTTACCTACTGATTACTTTAGGGCCTTCCATCCTCTTTTTGGCTTTTATGGAGAATGTGCAGAATCGCTGGACAGAGAAACTAGTTGTCATTGGTCGGGTTCCCATGTTTTTTTACATCATTCACATTTATGTTATCCATGCTTTGGCGGTTGTCGCTGCCCTTTCCACTGGTTTTGATTTTTCGGATATGGTAATCGATTTGTGGGTAACCTTGCAACCACAGCTACAGGGATACGGTTTTGATCTGTGGGTCGTATATCTCATTTGGGCTGTTTTGACAATTGCCTTATACCCCGTTTGCAGTTGGTACAATGCCTACAAAACAGCAAATAGACAAAAGTGGTGGTTGAGTTATCTCTAGATGGAATCCAGAACCCACTGGTAACTAGAAAACTGAAATTGCCAAAGCCAAAAAATTATCTTTTTGTTATGATTTCATACCCTTTCCAGATGCCAAGATTCCTTAATTTTACGGTGCTATGTTATCTGTACATTAACTATGAAAAAGACAGTTAGGGAAATTGATTTTTTTAGAAACATCCGAGAAATCAGGGAATGTGATTTCGGAGTGTTCTATTTTTTTGATGGACTGGTCATTTCCGAAATCAAGGAAGGGGTGGTCTTTAACTGGTCCATGGCCAAAAAAATTATTGGTATTGCCTATGAAATTCTTGGGGAGGACAAACCCATCGCCTATATTTCCAACCGAATAAACAACTATTCTGTGGTGCCCACGGATTGGTTGAAATTTTACAAAAACAGGCACGATCTCGAATTTTATTCTGTGGTGGCCTACAACAAGGGCGGACTGTCCAGCATTGTTCTGGAAAAAATGTTCTTTCGGGAAAACATTCGGCAATTCTCAGACCTTGAAACCGCCATTAAGTGGAGTATCGGAAAAATTAGCGATAAGGAATTTGGGCTAACGCCCTATGTGGAATAGTGCATCCCCTTGGTTTACCACAGCCTGGTGGTTCACGCAGATGATGTGTCCATTAAATGGGGCCTTTACTTTCTTGTTTTTCTTGGCATAAGTGTCCGTGATCAGCCCCAAAATTTGGCCTTTTTCCACAGTCTGCCCGTTCTTTATTTGAGGAATGAACATCCCTGCTCTGGATGCCCTAACCCAACGTGTAAACTCTAAATGGATGGAGGTTTTTTCCTTGTCCTGCCTAGTTCCTTTCGGAAGCATCCCGAATGTCTTGAACACATTTTGAACCCCTTGCATGGCCTTTTTAATGGCCTTTTCATCAAACCGCATGCTTTCTCCAGCCTCATAGACTATGGTTGGGATTCCCTTTTTAAAAGTGGCCTTCCGGAATGAGCCTGTTATCAATTTCGAAGCAAAATAAAAAGGGGCGTTGAATGCTTTTGCCAATTCTTCACTTTTCAAATCCCCAGAAGTATACCTTGCCTGTGGATGATTGTGCCGTTGACTCCCACCCGTGTGCAGGTCGATGCCAAAATCCACTTGGGACAAAACTTGTTCCATATAGGCATTTGCAATCCTACTGGCCAATGAGCCTGTCTTGCTGCCTGGAAAACTCCGGTTTACATCTTTCCCATCTGGGACATCCCTTGAAAAATGGATAAATCCAAAAATATTGACAATGGGAACCACTATTACCGCTCCATTTTTAACGGAGAAACGATTTTCTTGAAGCATCCGC
Source organism: Allomuricauda sp. CAU 1633 (assembly GCF_017313225.1). Classification (GTDB taxonomy): domain Bacteria; phylum Bacteroidota; class Bacteroidia; order Flavobacteriales; family Flavobacteriaceae; genus Flagellimonas. Next base: position 280,622 of record NZ_JAFLNE010000001.1, read on the forward strand.
CGAAGCGTTTCCACCCCATTGATCTCATCACCGTGCAAACCTGCTTGCACCAAAACCGTTGGCCCTGCTTTTTTGCCATTGAACACATGTACAGGAATATCGATCAAGGTGCCGGTGGGCAATCGGGCAATGTTCAACTGCACCAACTTACTTTCCCCTGGGGCAATGGTCTCGCCATTAATAATTAGAGTTTTATTTTCTTTTTCTTCGTCCATTTTTTTCCACAAATTGAATGATGTGCTTGGCCACATTAACATCAGTTGCTGCTTCAATTCCTTTCAAACCCGGTGATGCGTTTACCTCAATCAACAGTGGTCCTTTTTTGGAACGGATAAGGTCCACCCCAGCCACCCCAAGTCCTAAATATTTGGTGGCATTTATGGCGATGAATTTCTCTTTTGGCGTTAATTGAACATTTTCCGTTTCTGCCCCACGGTGCACATTGGATCTGAAATCATCAATATCGCTGGTGCGTTTCATGCTGGCCACCACTTTGTTACCCACCACAATAATCCGAAGATCTTCGCCATGGGCCTCTTCAATATACTCCTGTAAAAGAATACTGGTATTCATATTGTACAGGGTATCGATAATGGACTTTGCCGATTTTTTGCTCTCCGCCAACATAACCCCCTTGCCTTGAGTACCTTCTTGCAATTTTATGATGACCGGACCGCCTCCCAACAATTTTATCTGTTCCTCAACATTATGTGGGTTGATGGAAAACACGGTTTCGGGAATAGGGATTCCCTTTCTGGCCATGATTTGTAACGTCCGAACCTTGTTCCGGGCCCTAGTGATCCCCAATGACCTTGCCGTACTGAAGATGTTGTTCATCTCAAACTGCTTTACAATAGCAGCACCATGCCTGGTGACCGTTGTACCAATCCGGGGGATGATGGCATCAAACTCATCGGTAATGTCTTCCGTGTCCAAATAAATTTGGGGCTTATCCGACCCCAATTTTACGGAGCATTTGGTGTGGTTTATCATTTCAACATAATGACCCGCCTCTTGTGCTTCTTGGGCTATCCTTCTGGTGGAATGTACATTAAGGCTAACGGATAAAATGGCAATGTCCATGGCATTGGGTTGGTTAAAATCTTCTGTAATATCGGTCAAAAATCCTAAAATAGATTCCTTCCCCATTAATTTAGAAATGAATAGGCTCCGCAAATCAATGTAACAAAACCATTTCTTTGATCTAAGCTCACAACTGCTTAAAATCAGTCTAAATAACCTGCTTTACAATGTTGAAAGCTTGTTAAAAACTTAACCGTGCCGTAAATTTGTATTAAAACCAGCACTAATGAGTGGATTGATTAAATCTTCAATTGCCCGAAAAGTGGTAATGGCACTTTCGGGTCTTTTTTTGGTTGTTTTTCTCACACAACATTTTACCATTAATGTTACTTCTGTAATAGATCCCGAAACGTTTAACGCTTGGTCCCATTTTATGGGATACAACCCTTTGGTACAATTTGTTCTTCAACCCATTTTGATTGCAGGCGTAGTCATCCATTTTGTAATGGGTTTTGCGCTTGAGATTCAGAACAAAAAAGCTCGAGGCGGCAGTTATGTGAAGTACAAGGGCGGTGCCAATGCTCCTTGGGTCTCCCGAAATATGATTTATTCAGGATTGGTGGTGCTAGCTTTCTTGGTGTTGCACTTCTACGATTTCTGGGTGCATGAGATGGCCTACAAATACATTGAGGTTTCCCCGGAAGACCCCACACGCTACTACCACGAAACCGTTGAAAAGTTTGAACCGTTCTGGAGGACCATTCTTTACGTAGTGGCCTTTGTATTGCTGAGCCTTCACTTGTGGCATGGTTTTGCTTCCTCATTCCAGAGTATGGGATGGAACAACAAATACACTCCGGCCGTAAAGACGTTCACAAAACTATTTTCGGTGGTCATTCCTTTGGGCTTTGCATTCATCGCTCTATACCACCACCTTAACCCAATAACACAGTAAGTATGGGCATATTGGATTCTAAAATTCCATCTGGGCCGTTGGCCGATAAATGGACCAAACATAAAAACGATATTGATCTTGTAAACCCTGCCAACAAAAGGAACATTGATGTTATTGTGGTGGGAACAGGATTGGCTGGAGGTGCAGCTGCGGCTACCTTGGCCGAGTTGGGATACAACGTAAAAACATTCTGCTACCAAGATTCTCCTCGCAGGGCGCACTCCATTGCTGCCCAAGGAGGTATCAACGCAGCCAAGAACTATCAAGGGGATGGGGACAGTAACTACCGTCTTTTCTATGATACCATCAAAGGGGGTGATTACCGCTCTCGTGAAGCCAACGTATATCGCTTGGCTGAAGTATCTGGAAACATCATTGACCAATGTGTGGCACAAGGCGTTCCTTTTGCCCGCGAATATGGGGGTATGTTGGACAACCGCTCCTTTGGAGGGGTATTGGTTTCAAGAACGTTTTATGCGAAGGGACAAACTGGACAGCAATTGTTGCTGGGTGCCTACGCTGCCATGAACCGACAAATCAACCGCGGTAAGATTCAATCCTACACCCGTCATGAAATGATGGATTTGGTTTTGGTGGATGGCAAAGCAAGAGGCATCATAGCACGAAACTTGGTGACTGGTGAAATAGAACGACATAGCGGTCATGCTGTTGTTTTGGCCACTGGTGGATATGGAAACGTTTTCTTCCTTTCGACTAACGCTATGGGAAGTAATGTTATGGCCGCATGGCGAGCACACCGAAAAGGTGCCTTCTTTGCCAATCCGTGTTTTACCCAAATCCACCCAACCTGTATTCCTGTTTCTGGAGATCATCAGTCTAAATTGACATTGATGTCCGAATCGCTTAGAAACGATGGACGAATTTGGGTGCCCAAGAAAATGGAAGATGCCGTTGCCATTCGAGAAGGAAAATTGAAACCAACTCAACTTGCTGAAGAAGATCGTGACTACTATTTGGAACGAAGATATCCTGCTTTCGGTAACTTGGTGCCCCGTGATGTGGCGTCAAGGGCCGCCAAAGAACGATGCGATGCCGGCTTCGGCGTAAACAAGACCGGTGAAGCGGTGTATTTGGATTTCGCATCGGCCATCAAAAGATATGGAAAAGAAAAAGCCTTGACCTCTGGTATTAAAGACCCAGATGAGGCGACTATCATAAAATTAGGTGAAGAAGTTATCGAAGCCAAATACGGTAACCTCTTTCAGATGTATGAAAAAATTGTAGATCAAAATCCCTATAAAACCCCGATGATGATCTATCCTGCGGTGCATTATACCATGGGTGGACTTTGGGTGGATTACAACCTACAAACCACTATCCCTGGGTGCTATTCCGCTGGGGAGGCTAACTTTAGCGACCACGGTGCCAACCGTTTGGGAGCTTCGGCTTTGATGCAGGGATTGGCCGATGGTTACTTTGTTCTTCCTTATACCATTGGAGATTATTTGTCTGATGATATCAGAACTGGGAAAATACCAACAGATTCTGAAGCATTTGATGAAGCCGAAAAACAGGTTCGCGAACGCATGGAGAAGTTAATGTCCGGTACCGGTATCCACTCCGTGGATTATTATCACAAAAAGTTGGGCAAGATCATGTGGAACAAATGTGGTATGGCTAGAAATTCCAAAGGACTGGAGGAAGCCATCAAGGAAATTGCCGAGCTTCGAAAAGATTTCTGGGAAAATGTAAAAATACCAGGAACCATCGATTCCAAAAACCAAGAATTGGAAAAAGCCGGACGTGTAGCCGACTTTTTGGAGCTGGGTGAGCTATTCGCGAAAGATGCTTTGCACCGAAATGAATCGTGCGGAGGACATTTCCGTGAAGAGTACCAAACCGAAGAAGGGGAAGCGCTCCGTGATGATAAGAACTTTAAATATGTGGCCGCTTGGGAATACAAAGGCGAGCCAAAAGATGCCGAATTGCACAAAGAGGATTTGGTTTACGAAAACATTGAACTAAAAACAAGAAGTTATAAATAGTTGAGAGTTGCTGGTTGATGGGAAGCCCAACAACGAACAACAAACAACGAACAACTACATAACTATGAAATTATATCTCAAAATATGGCGTCAGAAAGACGCATCTTCACCAGGTAAGATAGTTGATTATACCCTTGATGGTGTTGAAGGTGATATGTCTTTCTTGGAAATGCTGGACATTCTTAATGAAGAATTGGTCTCAAAAGGAGAAGAGCCCGTGGAGTTTGATCATGACTGTCGAGAAGGTATCTGCGGAACCTGTTCGCTTCAAATCAACGGGGAACCTCACGGCCCGGACCGTTTGGTCACCACTTGCCAATTGCACATGCGTAAATTCAATGATGGTGACACCATCGTCATTGAACCTTTTAAAGCAAAAGCGTTCCCTGTCATCAAGGATTTGATTGTGGACCGAAGTGCTTTTGAACGCATTCAACAAGCTGGGGGTTATATTTCCGTGAACACATCTGGGAACACGGTTGATGCCAACGCCATTCCCATCAACAAGCACGATGCTGATGAGGCCATGGATGCCGCCACCTGTATTGGTTGTGGGGCTTGTGTGGCCGCCTGCAAAAATGCGAGTGCCATGTTGTTCACCTCGGCCAAAGTTTCACAGTTTGCGTTGTTACCGCAAGGTAGAATTGAGGCTGTGGAGCGCGTTCAGAACATGGTCCGCCAAATGGATTTGGAAGGTTTTGGAAATTGCACCAATACCGGTGCTTGTGAGGTGGAATGCCCTAAAGGCATTTCATTGACTAACATTGCCCGGATGAACCGAGAGTATCTATCTGCTTCGTTGAAGGGATAGACACCATAACATTTCAATAGGCAAAACCCAAATTCCAATAGGAGTTTGGGTTTTTGTTTTTGCACCATTCAATCTCGACACGAATATCACGAATTAACACATATTTCTGAGGTTTCTCGATTGAGCCTTCGACTTCGCTCAGGCTTCCGACTTAAGAAGTCATGCTGAACCTGTTTCAACTTCCCATGGGAGTAAATTGGATTCCAGACTCCCTGCCCGTCCGGCAGGCGGGCGCTCAGCACACAAAGAAGCATTAGTGCATATTCGCATGATTCGTGTCAAACCAATTATTCTTTGCTCAACACAGAATGATGGTTCTACTGTTCACTTTCATTGAAAAGCTTCGTATATTCCCGTATGCCCAAAAAGTATCCGAAAGAACGAATCAAAGTACCTCGATTTAATGAAGAAAGTGGTTTTTACACCACCCCAGAGCGTTCGAAGATTATGGGGAAGATTCGAGGCAAGAATACCAAACCCGAGTTGGCTTTCCGGAAAGCATTATGGCAAGCTGGGTATCGCTATCGCATTGATTATAAAAAACTCATCGGAAAGCCTGACATCGCTCTGAAAAAATACAAAACCGTCATTTTTATTGATGGGGAGTTCTGGCACGGCCACAATTGGGACGAACGCAAACATAAAATCAAAAGCAACCGGGAATTTTGGATTCCAAAGATCGAACGAAACATTCAACGGGATGAGGAAGTGAACGAAGCATTGGAACAAATGGGCTATACGGTATTTCGGTTTTGGGAGACCGAGGTGAAAAAAGATTTGGAACGTTGCTTGCAAAAAGTACTAAACGTATTAAACGAACATCACGCCAATGATTGAAATAACATCTAAATTGCCCCACGTGGGTACCACCATTTTCACCACCATTGGCCAATTGGCCCGTACCCATAATGCCATAAACCTATCCCAAGGATTTCCCAATTTTGACCCAGACCCGCAGCTTTTGGAGTTGATAAGTGAGGCTTTTAAAAATGGTCATAACCAATATGCACCCATGCAAGGAGTGCTATCCCTTCGGGAGGCCATTTCTGAGAAAATTGAGCGTTTGTATGGCCCATATTATCATCCTGAATCTGAGATTACCGTAACGGCCGGGGCAACCCAAGCCATTTTTACCACGATTGCTGCCTTCATTCGCCCAAAAGATGAAGTCATTGTTATAGAACCCGCCTTTGATTGCTACGAACCGGCCATTTCCCTATTTGGAGGTAAAATTGTTCCGGTGGCTCTGGAGGGAAACGATTTTCAAATGAATTGGACCGCCTTCAAATCGGCCATAAGTCCCAAGACCAAAATGGTCATCATCAATACGCCTCACAATCCTACGGGCACTATTTGGTCCGAAAGTGATATGCTACAACTTCAAGAAATTTTAAGGGATACCAATATTATCTTGTTGAGTGATGAGGTGTATGAACATATTGTTTTTGATGGCAAACCACATGAGAGCGCAGCCAAATATCCGGATTTGGCAGAACGAAGCGTCATCTGCTCTTCGTTTGGAAAAACATTTCATGCCACAGGCTGGAAAGTAGGATATTGCGTGGCCCCCAAACCGTTGATGATGGAGTTTCAAAAAGTGCACCAGTTCAATGTGTTTTCTGTGAACCATGCCATGCAGATTGCGTTGGCCCAATATTTAAAGGAACCCCAGCATTATGTAAATCTGGGTAGTTTTTATCAGGAGAAACGGGATACTTTCTTGCATGCCATAAAAGATTCTAGGTTCAAAATGGTTCCTTCGGAGGGTACGTATTTTCAATTGTTGGAGTATTCAGCTATCACGGACGAAAAAGATACGGTCTTCGCAGAACGATTGATAAAAGAGCATCAACTTGCGAGCATTCCGGTCTCTGTATTTTGCACAACAGATTATGATAAGAAATTCCTCCGGTTTTGCTTCGCCAAGACCAACGATGTTTTGGAGAAAGCGGCCGAAATTTTGAATTCAATTTGATTGTTGGAAAATCTACAGTTGTTTTTGCACAATCTTGAAAATCTGAAGTACATCATCCAAGGGCAAATCAAAATCCTGAAATTCTGGAGAGGTATTCAAATTATGGCATAATAGCACAGCTTTCTCTTTGGAATATCCTGTAAGTTGTTTACAGATGATTCGATCCTTACAGACCAAGATGTAGGATTGGTTCCAAAGGGTTTCATCGTCCTTTACAAAAGATTCCTTCTTTAGCCCCAAGCCCAGCACAAAGGTCTTGTTGGGAATGGCATGTATGGTGGTATCGTTCATGGAATCCCCGGAAACTTCAAAGATTCGGTGGGGTTCCTTCGCCAAAACATCAATGATAAAAGCCGATTTAAAGGGTACACTATCTTGCTGTTTTTCTAAACCTTCAATATATTTTTGATGCCATTCCGCTAATATTAAAGGTGCCATGACCAAATATTTTCCATTTACCAAGGGGTAAAAAACGCTTCCGTGCTTGGTAAAGGGTTGCTCTTTGGTATACGATTCTCCCATATCATTAAACTCTTGCAGGTACAATTCTGCAATGGTCATATCAAAAAAGTTGGCAATCTTGGTGAGATTCTTAATGGGAATATTGGCGTTCTTCCGCTCGTAAAGCTGTATGGTACGGAGGCTGACCCCGATTTCTTTACCCAATTTAGATTGGCTTATATTTTTTTTACGCCTTAACTGCTTAATTATATACATATATTCATTATATTGTGTAATATTGTTACGCAATATGCACTAGCCGCAGCGATTCCGCCACTTTTCTGTAATTGGGTTACAAGCCAAATATAGAAAATACGATGAGACCCCAATAAAATAATTAGTAATCCACTAAAACTATTGAGATGGGATCTATTAAAAATCTTACCATGGTCATTAATAGCGATGACATGTTTTCCAAAGAAGACTTTGGAAAACCAATCAGTGAGCGCCTTTCGGAAACACTACGGAGAAATGTCTCTAAAGACGATTATGCCAACATTGCCATTCGTAGCAAAGTGAGTTTTTCAACCATTAGGGATGTGGTATACCGGACCAACAGCCTTACCAAGGCCAATGCGCAGGCCATTTCGTTACTGATCCATGCCGCTTTTGAGAACTCCATTGCCTACAAGCTACGCTCTGAAGGGGATATTTTGTTCTTGGAAAACTTTTTAAAGGTCTAGCCGAAGGAGCCAATCGGTCTGTTTATCCTTACCAATGTAATAAGGATGTTCTCCAAATTTTTGGAAGCCGTGTCTTTGGTAAAATCGGATGGCTTTGGGATTGTGTTCCCACACTCCCAGCCATAGATATGCTTTGCTTAGTTTTTTACCCAGAGCCAAAATTTCCTTGAGCATCTGTGCACCTATTTTTTTGCCTTGATGTTCCTGAATTACATAAATCCGCTCCAGTTCAATGGAGTCTTGATCATGCACATCAGTCTGTGCGCTGCCCATGTTTAACTTAAAGTACCCAGCCAAGGTCTTATCATCAAATACAAAATAAAAGAGAGAATCGGTGTTCTTCAGTTCTTTTTCCAACCTGTCTGAGCTGAACGCTTTTTGAATGTAATCTTGAAAATCATCAGGATCGTTATCTTTTTCAAAAGCGGCCACAAAAGTACTTTTGGATATGTTGACCAAAGTATCCAAATCAGAAATAGTGCACTCCCTAAAATTTAAGCCCATGGTTATTTTTCCTCAAATTTATCCCAAAAAAAAGAGCCTAACAAAAGTGTCGGCTCTAAGATTTTCAGGGGGAATGTATATTGGTCTAAAGCATAAAAAGCTTCTTAATCAATAGCATAAATCCTGTAAAGAAATCGTTTCGGTACACTTGGACGTTTTCGTCCATTGTGGTGTGGTTTAATTTGGCTGCCATGGTAAAGTTTTATTAGGTGTTAATTTGGGTAAAAAATTCGATATAACCAAATATAAACTCGATGATTGGCAAATTAAAACTAATGTTGTGTAATGGTTTTATTTTGTTGTATAAAAACGAAAGGTATTTGCTAAATCTTCATTTCGGGTACTTCTCCCTCCACAATCAGATTACCTTCTGTAGCCTTTTCAATATCTTCAACGGTGACCCCGGGAGCTCTTTCCAAAAGTTTGAATCCTTTAGATGTCACCTCCAAAACCGCTAAATTGGTCACAACCTTTTTAACACAACCTACTCCAGTCAATGGCAGGGTACATCGTTTTAAAAGTTTGGACTCCCCTGCTTTATTGGTATGCATCATGGCTACGATAATGTTCTCAGCAGATGCCACCAAATCCATGGCACCTCCCATACCTTTGACCATTTTACCCGGAATCTTCCAATTGGCGATATCTCCATTCTCAGCCACTTCCATGGCTCCTAATATGGTAAGGTCCACATGTTGCCCACGAATCATGGAAAAGCTTAGGGCCGAATCAAAAAAAGAGGCTCCTGGCAAAGTGGTGATGGTCTGTTTTCCTGCGTTGATAATGTCGGCATCCTCTTCACCTTCAAAGGGAAAAGGACCCATACCAAGCACCCCATTTTCACTTTGAAATTCTACACTGATATCATCCCGAACAAAATTGGCCACCAAGGTAGGAATGCCTATCCCTAAATTGACATAGTATCCATCCTTGACCTCTTTTGCAATACGTTTTGCGATTCCGTTTTTATCCAACATTGTTTTTGTCCTTAATTTAAACACCCCTGAGGTCCCCTCAAGGGGACAATTTCTAACTCCGTATGCGTAATGTTCGTTGTTCTATGCGTTTCTCATACTTTTCCCCTTGGAAAATGCGCTGTACAAATATGCCGGGAATGTGAATCTCGTTGGGGTCCAAACTTCCAGCTGGAAGGAGTTCCTCTACCTCAGCAACCGTAATCTTAGCAGCACCACACATGCAGGGATTAAAATTGCGCGCTGTTCCCTTGAAAACCAAGTTACCGGCTTCGTCGCCCTTCCAGGCCTTAACAAAGGAGAAATCAGCCTTAAACGCAGGTTCCAGCACATACATCTTTCCATTGAACTCACGGGTCTCTTTGCCTTCTGCCACTTCAGTTCCGTAGCCGGCTGGGGTATAAAAAGCTGGGAAGCCGGCCTGGGCCGCCCTACATTTTTCAGCTAGGGTACCTTGGGGTGTCAGCTCCACTTCCAGTTCACCGCTCAACATTTGGCGCTCAAACTCATCGTTTTCCCCCACATAGGAGGATATCATTTTTTTAATCTGATGTTTTTGTAGTAGCAAGCCAAGGCCAAAATCATCCACCCCAGCATTATTTGAGATGCAGGTGATGTGCTTGACCCCCAACTTCACCAATTCGGCAATGGCATTTTCAGGAATACCACAAAGGCCAAATCCGCCCAGCATAAAGGTCATTCCATCTGCCACACCCTCCAAAGCCATTGAAACATTTGAAACTTTTTTATTGATCATTTCTTCTTTTTTCCTATTGCTTGAAATTACGATTAAAATAAAAAAGCCCAAGACATTTCATGCTTGAGGCTACTATTTTTTAAGGTGTAAATAGACTAAAAATCGATGTCTTCCAAATCGTCCTCGGTATCCAAATCGTCTTCCTCCTCTTGAGCTTGTTTGGAGCAATCCACATTAATGGTCATTTCTTCCGGTTCTTCAAAAGCATCTTTGGAAACCCCCAATTCTTCATTGGCGTAGTTCTTCTTCATATAAAGTGCCCAAATGGGCAATGCCATGGATGCTCCTTGTCCATAGGTAAGGCTTGAAAAATGGATTGATCTATCATCACCACCTACCCAAACACCAGTCACCAAATTGGGCACCATACCCATAAACCAACCGTCGCTCTGATTCTGTGTAGTACCTGTTTTTCCTGCAATTGGATTAGTAAGCTCGTAGGGATAGCCTGTTATAATTTCTTTATATACCGTTTGGTCTTTTGCAAAGGAGTGCCGCAGTCTTCCCCCAGAGCCGTATTGAGTTACCCCTTCCATCAGATTAATCATGGCATAGGCGACATCCTTGCTCAAAACATCTTTGGTTTCTGGGGTGTATTCATAGAGTACGGTTCCGTTTTTGTCTTCAATTCGGGTTACCATTACTGGTTTAACATATACCCCTTGATTGGCAAAAGTACCATAGGCTCCAACCATTTCATATACACTAAAATCATGGGTTCCTAATGCTATGGATGGAACTTCTGGAATGTTCTTGTTCAATCCCATGCTCTTTGCTATGGAAACCACGGAGCCCGGCCCTACTTTGTCAATCAATTGTGCAGTAACGGTATTTACTGAATTGGCCAATGCATTTTTGAGGGTCAGGTTCTCACCAGAATACTTTCCATCGGAGTTTTTCGGACACCACGCTTCCATATTACCATGCTTTCCGGGTTCAATGCAGTATTGATTGTCGGGCAGAGATTCGCAGGGAGAATATCGTAATTGATCAATGGCCGCAGCATATACAAACGGTTTGAATGTAGATCCTGCCTGCCTTGCTCCTTGGATAACATTGTCGTATTGAAAGTGCTTATAGTCTATTCCACCTACCCAAGCTTTCACGTGGCCCGTTTGCGGCTCCATGGACATCATTGCGGTTCGTAAAAAGGTCTTGTAATAGCGAATAGAATCCAGAGGGGACATAATGGTGTCCTTTTCAAAAGAATCACTGTTCCAATCAAAGACGGTCATTTCCTCTTCTTTGTGAAACGTAGCTTCAATCTCTTTATCAGACAGGCCTTCTCTTTTTAAATGACGCCAACGGGCGGATCGTCTCATGGAACGTTCCATGATGGTATCAATGGCTCCTCGTGAAATGTCCAAAAAGGGCGCTGTTGCATTTCTTTGTGGTGTATTCTGGTGAAAGAATTCCGCCTGAAGATTTTTCATATGCTCCTGCACAGCTTCCTCAGCGTTGCGCTGCATTCTGGAATCTACCGTGGTATAGACTTTCAATCCGTCTAAATAGATGTTCCATTTTTCACCATCAGGTTTTGGGTTTTCAGCAACCCACTTGTTCATAAACCGCTGCATGTGCATCCTAAAATAGGTGGCGAGTCCTTCCCGGTGCGATTCTGGGTTGAAATTGATGTTCATTTTCAACTGCTGTAGAGAATCCTTTTCCTCTTCGGAGATATAATCATATTTGGCCATTTGCCCCAAAACCGTGTTTCTCCGGTTTAGAACCAATTCTTCCCGTCGAATAGGATTGTACAGGGATGAATTTTTCAACATCCCTACCAAAACGGCAGATTCCTCTGTTCGAAGCTCATACGGTTCTTTGCCAAAATAAATTCGGGATGCGGAACGGATACCATCCGCAGCATAGCCAAAATCATAAATGTTGAGGTACATGGCTATGATTTCCTCTTTGGTATAATTTCTTTCCAAACGGGTAGCAATGACCCATTCTTTTATTTTTTGGGTAACGGCTTCCATAAGGTTTCGGGAACGCACCCCAACAAAAAGTTGACGGGAAAGTTGTTGTGAAATGGTACTGGCCCCTCCTTTGGTACCCAAAAAAAGAAATGCCCTTAAAGTTCCACGGGCATCAATCCCAGAATGACTGTAATATCTGGCGTCTTCAGTGGCAACGAGGGCGTCAACTAGATTTTGTGGCAAGGTATCATAATCCACCCAGGTCCTATTGTCATCCAAATATAATTTTCCCAAGGTTTCACCATCTGAAGAAAGAAACTCCGTTGCCAGATTTGTCTCTGGGTTTTCCAAACGTTCAAAGGTGGGCATCTCTCCGAAAGCACCCCATGATGCCAAAAGAAAAATGAAAATGACCACTAGAACCCCGGACCCAAAAAGTATCCAGAACCATTTAATAAACTTAAAATATCCTTGCTGTTGTTTCTTTTGAGCCTTCTTTGCCATTGCTTTTATGGAATCCTTTTTTCTATTTCCAAACCAACATCGGTAATGCCATCCAAAATATGAACGCCATCCACACTACCATTCTTGCGCATGGCATGGGAAATATTTACTTTATATACGCCAGAATCTGGAAAAACGACGTTTTCCTGAAACCAAAGTTTGTTTTCCTTTATACTTCCCAAACCTTTGCCCAACCATTCCCCGGTTGGCTCCGCCATTTTATATTCCAAAGTGTCTTTTAGTGTATTTCCATTGGGAGCTTCCAATTCTGTGATCAAAAAAAGGTTGCTGAAAGGAAATTTGTCATCGTTACGTATGTTGATGAACATATTATAGGAAGTAATGGAGTCCATCCCGGAAAACTCAAAATGAACAACATTGCCCATTTCCCATTTCCCATCTTTCAAAGGTTCATATTCTGAATAGACCATTTGATCATTACAAGATCCAAACAGAACCAAGGTTAAGAGAGAAAGTAGGCTATTTCGCATTGGAGGATGCTTTAGATTTAGGCTTTCTGCGTTTCTTGTTTCTACGTTTTTTATTCTTAGGCCTATCAAATCGGGTGAGACTGTCTTGCCCCACTACATTTTCAAAGGCCATTTTTTCATCACTTACATTGTCCTCGGCATATTCCTCAAGACTGGCAATCTTTTCGTTTTTCTTGTTTAGCTCTAAAATTTCAAGTACTTGTTCTTTATGCAAAGCATGCCAAGTGGCGGGGTCATCTTTGTATGAAAACCATAAGGTTTCCTTAAAAATATCCGCTTTTTGGCAAAAGGCCAACCCCTTTTTAGTCAGTAACTTGCTATCTTGAGGTGGAAAATCCTTCAATGCTTCCAAATACATATCCAACTCATAATTGAGGCAACACTTGAGCTTGCCGCACTGCCCTGCCAATTTCTGTGGGTTCAAAGCCAATTGCTGGTATCTGGCTGATGCGGTACTTACGGATCTAAAATCAACCAACCAAGTGGAGCAGCACAATTCCCTTCCACAGGAACCAATGCCCCCCAATCGTTGGGCTTCTTGCCGATAGCCTATTTGGCGCATTTCTATTCGGATGCCAAAGGCTTTGGCCATGTCCTTGATCAATTGCCTAAAATCCACCCGGTCCTCGGCGGTATAATAAAATGTTGCTTTGGATCCATCGCCTTGAAATTCCACATCGCTCAATTTCATTTCAAGTCTAAGGGCGATGGCGATTTCCCTAGAGCGCTTTTTTATCTCTTCCTCTTTATCCCGGCATTTTTGCCAAACATCAATATCGCGTTGGGTGGCTTTTCTGTAAATTTTTGGAATGGAATTGTCATCCGGGGACTCTTTTTTTCGTTTCATCTGTACCCGAACCAATTCCCCGGTAAGGGTCACCATACCTACATCGTGTCCGGATTTTGCCTGGGTAGCCACTACATCACCAATGGACAAAGGGAGGTTGTCCACATTCCTGTAAAATTCCTTTCTACTATTCTTGAAACGTACCTCAACGCAATCAAAGGGTTTTTGACCGTTGGGCAACGACATATTGGAAAGCCAATCAAAGACCGTTAGCTTGTTACAACCATCAGTGCCGCAAGTACCATTGTTCTTGCAACCACGCGGTTGTCCATCCTTGCCGGTTGAACAACTGCTACACGCCATATTTAATATCTTGATTGAGGTTTCCAAAAAGACAAGTTGTCTGTTCGAGCGTAGTCGAGAACTCGTTAAAACAACTAATTTTCAATGTACATCTCGACTGCGCTCGATGTGACATTCAAGTGTCATTTATCTTTTAGGGTTAACCTCAATAGGGTTCATAAAAATTACTAATTGTAAATATAGTATAATTTACGGGGGTATTGAAATGCTATTTTTTGTATTTCAATACGGGAGAACGTCCTTTTTTGAAAATCTTGTTACTGGCCCCCTTTCCTTTTCGCAATGCTTTTTGCTTTTCATAGGGCAGTGCATGGATTTCTTGGCACTCCATGGAACAGCAATTGTCCATCGTTGCAGCGCATTCCTCACACTGAATAAACAACAAATGACACGCTTCGTTGGCGCAGTTGACGTGGGTGTCGCAGGGTTTTCCACATTGATGGCAATGGGAAATGATATCCTCAGAAATCCGCTCCCCCCTCCTGTGATCGAAGACAAAGTTTTTCCCCAAGAATTTATTTTCCAGGTTTTGGGCGCGTACTTGTCGGGTGTATTCAATAATACCGCCTTCAAGCTGATATACATTTTTGAAGCCTTTGTGTTTGTAGTAAGCACTGGCTTTTTCACAACGGATTCCCCCGGTGCAGTACATCACCAATTTTTTGTCCTCTTTGTGTTCTGCCAAATCCTGTTCAATAATATCCAATGAGTCTCGAAACGTGTCCACATCTGGGGTAACGGCATTTTTAAAATGTCCTATCTCACTTTCGTAGTGGTTTCGCATATCCACCAAAACGGTATCAGGGTCTTCAATAAGTTCGTTGAACTGTTCAGCCCCCACATGGATGCCCTTGTTGGTCACGTCAAACGTTTTGTCATTAAGTCCATCGGCCACAATTTTATCACGGACCTTCACCTTTAATTTCAAAAAGGATTTATTGTCCTGCTCAATGGCGATGTTCAATCGAACATTTTCCAAAAAGGAAATGCTATCCAAATGAGTCTTGAAAACATTGAAATTTTCAGCCGGTACAGAAAGCTGCGCATTAATGCCTTCGTTGGCCACATAGATTCGGCCAAGAGCGTCCATTTCGTCCCAATTCAAAAAAAGATGGTTCCGTAAAATTTTGGGATTTCCAATGTGTGCATATTTGTAGAAAGAGATGGTAAGCCGATCTTGTCCGGCTTCCTCAATAAGTTTCTCCCTTTCCTTTGCACTTAATGTATTGTACAGTTGCATGCTATACCAATAGTTAAGATTAAAGAATAGTTTATTGTAAAATCTAGGCAAAGATAAAAAATTCAGATAGGTAAAATGGAAAAGGGCCTCTTTAGCAAGAAGCCCTTAAAACCACCTTAAACTTTTTCACAGCTATATTTTCTCCCCTACCTTAAATCGAGCCAAGTGCGGCTCTATGGATATTGAGTTAGTACCCTGTAGATTCGATCTTTATAAAAAGGTTGCGTGGCTTTTGCCGTATGTGGAAAGAAATGGTAATTTAGCCTTCCTAATATCGAGAACCATGAGCAACGAAAAAGAAGCAAAATTAAAAGCCCTCAAACTAACGCTGGACAAACTGGACAAGACCTACGGTAAAGGCGCCGTCATGAAAATGGGTGATAGTGTTGTGGAAGACATTGAGGCAATTCCTTCTGGATCGTTGGGACTGGACATTGCCTTGGGCGTTGGCGGATACCCTCGTGGGCGGGTCATTGAAATTTATGGCCCAGAGTCTTCGGGTAAAACCACTTTGACCTTGCATGCCATTGCCGAAGCCCAAAAAGCAGGGGGCATAGCTGCTTTTATTGATGCGGAACATGCTTTTGATCGTTTCTATGCCAAAAAACTGGGTGTAGATATCGATAACCTCATCATATCACAACCTGATCATGGGGAACAAGCTTTGGAAATTGCCGATAATCTTATCCGGTCTGGAGCCATTGACATTGTTATTGTGGATTCCGTAGCCGCCCTTACGCCGAAAAGTGAGATTGAGGGGGAAATGGGGGATTCCAAAATGGGGCTCCATGCACGTTTAATGTCCCAAGCCCTTAGAAAATTGACCTCTACCATCAGTAAGACCAATTGTACCGTAATATTTATCAATCAGTTGCGGGAAAAAATTGGAGTGATGTTCGGAAATCCGGAAACCACCACCGGTGGAAACGCACTGAAATTCTATGCTTCTGTTCGGTTGGATATTAGACGCTCTACGCAAATAAAGGACACCGATGGAAATGTACAAGGAAACAAAACACGAGTAAAGGTGGTAAAGAACAAAGTGGCGCCTCCTTTTAAAACTGCTGAGTTTGACATCATGTACGGCGAAGGTATTTCCAAGATCGGGGAAATCCTGGACTTGGGAGTTGCCTATGAAATTGTAAAGAAAAGCGGTTCGTGGTTCAGTTATGGCGACACCAAACTGGGACAGGGAAGAGATGCCGTTAAAGCACTCCTGTTGGACAACCCAGAACTTTCCGAAGAATTGGAGGGTAAAATCAAGGAGGCCATTTCTGCAGTCAAAGCGTAAGCCCTCTTCTTTTTTAGGTGTTTAACTTTTGCTTGTGAAAATCCTACGCAACCCTTGCCTATACTGCACATCTAGGGAATAAAAAAGGATTTTTATGGTAAGAAAATTGTTGATGCCCCTAGTTTTTCTTGTGGCATGCTTGTGGTTCAGTTCATGTGATCTGGATGATGACACCCCAAATTTTTACTTTACTTCATTGGATGTTGTGGATGTGGACATGCCCGAATCCTTTGAACTCAACGAAACCTATGATATTGATGTAACTTATGTAAGATTGGATGGTTGCACATATTTTGAAGGGTTTGATGTGGTAAAAACAGGGGAGACCGATCGTGAGGTATTGGTGGTTGGATCCAGATTAACAGATGAGAACATTGGCTGTACGCAAGTGGTTGAAGAAGTTGTTGCAACTATGCAGTTCCATGTTATCTTCACCGGTGAATATCATTTTAGGTTTTATGCCGGGCAAGATGATAATGATAATGCCATTTACTTGGAATATGATGTTCCAGTAGACGGCGAAGCAAACACGGACTAGATATCAATAATCCAAAATTGACCAACATTTGGATCTTGAAGAGCTGATACATAAATGTAAAAAGGAAGAACGGCAGGCACAAGCCGAATTATACCGGAGATATTCCGGTATTCTTTTCGGTATTTGTCTCAAGTATTCCAAAAATAGAACTGAGGCCGAGGATAATCTGCACGACAGTTTTATGACCATTTTCAGCAAGATAGACCAATATGGCTTTCAAGGTTCTTTTGAAGGTTGGATCAAGCGGATTACCGTAAATACCGTATTACAGAAATACAGAAAAGAACAACACCTCAATGTAGTTTCTGAAAACATTGGCGAAGAAACCGAGGTGGATACCGAAGGAACGGACATTAGCCTGTCCACCCTTTTGGGATACATTCAAGAATTACCGAACAAGTACAGGCTTACCTTTAACCTTTATGTGTTGGATGGGTATAGCCACAAGGAGATAAGTGAGATGTTGGGGACATCCACGGGAACCTCAAAATCAAATTTGGCACGAGCCAAAATGATTCTGAGGGAAAAAATAGAAAAAGAGAAAATAAACATTGCTTAAAGAACTTAACGATGGGGAAAAAGAATTTAGAGCAATTGTTCAAGAAAACCTTTGAAGGGTTTCAGGAAGTTCCAGATGACAAGGTCTGGAACTCCATTGAGGCTTCCTTGGACAAGAAGAAACAGAAAAAACGCATGGTGCCACTGTGGTGGCAACTGGGTGGAGTGGCTGCCTTAGTCGCCGTGTTATTGTACATCATCAATCCGTTTGAAAGTGTTCAACAACAAACCGATAGTATTGTAACGGATACCGAAACCCAAATAGAACCCTCCGCCCAAGAAGAACAAATCGATCCTTCTTCCATTACCAATGGCACGGAAAGTCTGGTTGAGACATCTTCTGAAACCCAGGAAGGAGAAAACCAAGATATGCAGGGTTCTTCGGTTAACGCAAACCAAAGTTTTACTTCCAATCAACAGCAAGTGGCCAACAATGATGGGGCGGAAAAAGGCCGAATCCAAAAACAAGAAGCTCTTCCTTCTTCTCAAAACAAAGAAGAGGTAGCAGCTTTGGCTTCATCGGACAAAAGGGAAGAAAATCTTGCGAACGCTATTTCTGAAGGTGATAAAGCCATCGCCAATGACAATTCCAGCGATAAGGCAACTCAGAAAGAAGCGCTTCAAAATGTGCTGGAACAGCAAAAAGAAGAAGCTGTGGCTGCAAATGAAGAAAAACAAGATGATGAAGGCAAGTCCATTTTTGATGCCATAAAAGAGGAGGAAGAGGAAGAGGTAATCGTGGATAACACCTCTGGCAAATGGTCGGTTGGTCCATCCGTGGCGCCAGTGTATTTCAGTGCCTCTGGAAAAGGTTCGCCCATCCATTCAGATTTTGCCTCCAACTCCAAATCGGGAAATCTTAATTTGAGTTACGGCCTTTCCGTTGCCTATGAAATTGGAAAAAAGTTGAAAATCCGTTCTGGAGTGCACCGGGTTAATTATGGATACGACACCAATGATGTGCTCTTTTCCTCATCAGCCAGAAACTCATCCAGTGCTAAATTGGCTAATATCGATTATGATCAAAAAGCCGAAACCCTTGTGGTCCAAAGTAAAAATAGTCTCCCCAACAATATTCCAACCGATGCGTTCTTGGAGCTCTCCTCCAATGAAATACCCGTGTTGGATGGAAAAATGGTGCAGCAACTGGGTTATATTGAGGTGCCTGTTGAGTTGAATTATGCCGTAATTGACAAGAAATTTGGGGTTGACCTTATTGGAGGTGTGAGCTCACTTTTCCTTGTGGAAAATTCTGTGTTGGTTGAATCTGAAGGTTTAGTGACCGAAGTTGGCGAGGCCACCAATGCCAATGATGTGAACTTTAGTGCCAATTTTGGAATGGGGCTCAACTACGATTTCTCTCCAAAAGTACAGCTCAGTGTTGAGCCAGTTTTTAAATATCAAATGAATACGTTTTCTAAAACTGCGGGTGAATTTCAACCCTTTTCCATTGGAATATACAGTGGTGTAAGCTTTAAGTTTTAGAGATCAAAGATGTTGGTTAGGAAGATTGCCCCTTTAGGCAATCAATTTAGCGCCCTGTTCTTCTGACGGGGCGTTTTCTTTTTTGCAAATTTCTTCCCAAACGCATGGCAATCAGCATGCAAGTAAAAGAACATTATATAAAATTTATTACTTTACATTTCATTTTCAAATCGTATCATCTTGAAAAACAAGCAGTTCGAAGATATCCTTATTTACTTTTCAAAATCGTTGCTGGGCAAAGAAAATGAGGATGAAATTTTGTGGGACCTTGCCAAAAACTGCATTTCAAAGTTGGGTTTTGTGGATTGTGTGATCTACCTCATTGATCACGACAACAACCTACTGATTCAAAAAGCGGCTTACGGCCCTAAAAATCCAAAGGATCAGACCTTGTATAAGCCGGTTGAAATTTCCATTGGGGAAGGAATAACCGGCCATGTGGCAAAGACCGGTGTGGCTGAAATTGTAAATGACACTTCCATGGATCTCCGATATATTAAGGATGATGAGTTACGACTCTCGGAAATCTGTGTGCCCATTACCTTTGAAAATACTATTTATGGGGTAATCGATTGTGAACATCCCCAAGTGGACTTCTTTAATCCACATCATCTAAAAATGCTTTCGGCCATAGCATCCATTTGTGCCATAAAGATCAAAAGTGTTCGGGCTACAAGAGCCCTATTGGACGAACAGGACCGACTTTATAAAATAAAGGAAGAAATGCTGGAACTGAAACTAAAAGCCTTGAACTCACAGATGAACCCGCATTTTGTGTTCAATGCTTTAAACGCCATTCAATATTTTGTTGCCTCCGAAGAAAAAAGAATGGCTATGGACTACTTGTCTACATTCAGTAAGCTAATCCGGTTTTATCTAAAGCGCATAGAGCATGATACCGCTGTTCTGTCCGAGGAAATAGAGATGCTACATGGCTATCTCAAACTTCAAAAACTTCGGTATGATGGCTGGTTTGAATATTCCATCAACACCGAGTCGAGTCCAAAGCTGATGAACGATGCCATTATTCCTTCTTTTATAATCCAGACCCTTTTTGAAAACATCATAGAGAAAGCCATGTCAAACACTGAAAAAGACCATGTTTTTGATGTTGCCTTTGCAGTCTCAGAAAGTGCTGTTACCATAAATGTTCATCACCAACGTCCAAGCACAGGTTCCAACATAGCCAGCGAACCCGAATACAGGGAAGGAATTTTAAAATGGCAGGATCATGTAAGGCTTCTAAATGCAGTAAAAAACTACCATATCACCAATGATGTTTCCATTACGGACAATAATGAGCTATATGAGAGTAGGATCTCCATAAAACTTCCCAACCTCAACCTATGAGTTCATTCAATATAACCTCTCTTACTTCTTCCCTAAGCGTTGATTTGTCTTCTTCTGAAAGAATTCCCGTTTCAAAGAATCGATGCACTTTGGCACGAATCCTTCCGGGCCCTCCGCTAAAAAAAGTAAATGAAAATCGCTCCTTATTATCATAAAAGGTAATGGGCACCACAGGAATCTTATGGGCAATGGCCATTTTAAAGGCTCCATCCTTAAATTCATCCAAAACAACGTGTTCTTCGGGCACACCTCCTTCAGGAAATATGCAAATACTCAATCCTTGATCCAATCTTCGTTGTGCCCGCCTGTACACTCCTGTTCGGCTTTTAATATTATCCCTATCCACCATAATGCACACCCGTTTGTAGAAAAATCCAAAAACGGGAATTTTCACTAACTCTTTTTTTCCCACAAATACGAACGGGTTTTTGCTCACCACCAGCATCAACATAATATCCAACATACTGGCATGGTTGGCCACCAACATATAGCTTTTGCCTTTTTCCATATGTTGCTCCCGTTCTATTTTGGGAATACAACCCATCCCGTACAATATGGGTTTGGCCCAAAAGTTCCTTGCCGTCCAAAAAAATTGGGGATAGGTTTGTTCCGAAAAGGTCAAAAGCAACAAAATGGGAAAAAACACAAAAATGGGAATGGCCACAAGCAGATAAAACCAAACCCGGTACAACACCTGACCTATGCTTTTTATGATACGGAACATACACTAAAAGTAGCTTTTTTGCACGGCTTTGGAAACAAAGAATGTTCAACCTTCGACTAACGGTATAAAAGTAGCCGTTTCAACTTTTTTTTTTATAGAACGTGGTTGCTTACTTTTACGGACAAAATTTAAGCATGGCCCGAATTCTGACCGGAATCCAAAGTACTGGAACGCCCCACTTGGGAAATATCTTGGGAGCAATCCAACCTGCCATTGAAATGGCGCAAAATCCCAAAAACGATTCGTTTCTTTTTATTGCGGATATGCATTCCCTTACCCAAATTAAAGATGGGGAACTTTTGCGAAGCAATACCTATGCCATTGCATCGGCTTGGTTGGCCTTTGGTTTGGATATTGACAAAACGGTTTTTTATCGCCAAAGCGATGTGCCTCAAACGGCGGAATTGGCTTGGTACCTGAGTTGCTTTTTCCCTTACCAGCGGTTGACCTTAGCCCACTCCTTTAAGGACAAGGCAGACCGCTTGGAAGATGTGAATGCCGGACTGTTCACCTATCCCATGCTTATGGCCGCAGATATTTTGTTATATGATGCCGATATAGTTCCCGTAGGGAAAGACCAACTCCAACATTTGGAAATGACCCGAGATGTGGCCGCCCGTTTCCATAATCAAATGGGAGAAACCTTTGTGATACCCGAGGCCAAAGTGCATGAACAAACCATGTATGTTCCGGGAACCGATGGTGAAAAAATGAGCAAAAGCCGTGGAAACCTTATCAACATTTTTCAACCAGATAAAAAGTTACGCAAACAGATTATGGGTATTGTTACGGACAGCACGCCCATGGAAGAACCCAAAGACCCAAGCAATGATAATGTATTTGCTCTTTATAAACTGTTGGCCAACCAAGAGCAGATTGAGGAAATGAGTGCCAATTATTTAGCAGGAAATTATGGGTACGGGCATGCCAAACAGGCCTTGTACGAGCTTATTCTGGAAAAATACCAAGAACCCCGCGAAAAGTTCGACTACTACATGGATAACTTGAACGAGGTGGATGAAGCCCTTGCCGTTGGTGCCGAAAAAGCTAAAAAAGTGGCCAATGGGGTGCTAGAAAGGGTACGGGAGAAATTGGGGTACTAATCCTCCTTTTTGTCATTCTGAACCGAAGCCACGCGGAGGTGAAGAATCTCATGTAATATATACTACAGACATTTTAGAGATGCTTCGCTATGCTCAGCATGACAAACTGTAAATACGATAGCAATTGTCATTCTGAATCGAAGCAACGCGAAGACGAAGAATCCCACATAATACATACGGCAGAGATGCTTCGCTGCCTGCCCGTCCAGTCAGGTGGGCGCTCAGCATGACATTCTTATTTAAAAAGAAATTTCCCTTCCAAAAAATCCATATTTGGATTCGCTGTTTTTATTAGTTCCAACTTTTTTGCCCTAATCCAACCTTTTATTTCCTTTTCACGAGTAATGGCATCTTGCACCCAGGTATACTTTTCATAATAGAGCAAGTGCTTGCATTTGTACTTGGCGGCAAAAGTTTTTTTCATCAATTGAATATTCTTCTTATGCTCCAATAATCGCCTTGATAGATTATTGGTCACGCCAGTATACAAAACAGTCTTATTCCTGTTCGTTAAAATGTAAACATAGTACGTATGCCACCCTTCTATATACATTTGGTCTTTTAATAGATTCTTCGTTTCACTCAGAATGACATTTCAATTCATAATTCAGATTGCTTCAAACAACTTACCGGGTAATGGACGGATCACACCCTTCATTTCCATGCCCAAAAGTGTGGAGGAGGTTTTAAAAATGGGCAGATTACATGCCAAAGCCACGGTGTCCAATAGTTGTTTCCCGTTCAACTGCAAGTACGAGTAGATTGACTGTTCTGTTTCATCCAACTCGATGAACAACTGCTTTTGCACTGCAGGTTCCTCCTTTTTCTCCTCTAAATCCCATCCCAAAAGATAAACCAGCTCTGCTGCTGATGTTAATAAATGGGCTTTTTGTCGCTTTATAAGATCATTGCAGCCTTTACTGAATTTGTCGGAGTATCTCCCCGGCACGGCAAACACTTCTCTATTATACCCATTGGCCAAATCCGCGGTGACCAAACTGCCTCCTTTTTCAGCTGATTCTACCACCAAGGTGGCCTCACTGATTCCAGCGATAATCCGATTGCGTTTTAGGAAGTTTTCCCGGTCAGGGTTGCTGGTACTCCAAAATTCAGTAAGAAACCCACCGTTCTGTTCCATTTTCGAGGCAAATTTTTTATGTGCTTTCGGATAAATTTGATTCAGACCATGCGCCAAACAGCCTATAGTTTGTAATCCATGATTTATAGCCGCTTTTTGGATGGTGATGTCCACCCCATAGGCAAATCCACTTACGATAATGGGGTTCAATGGGGCAATCTCCTCAATAAATGCTTCGCAAAATGTACTCCCGTAGTTGGTAATGTTTCGGGTGCCCACCACACTAATGATCTTTTTTTGATTGAGATTAATATCCCCCCTTTGAAAAAGTAAGATGGGACCATCCGCACAATGCTTCAGGTAGTAGGGATAGTCTTCGTCCATAAAGTAGGATACGGCAATATTTTCTTTGGATATAAACTGATACTCCATTTCGGCCTTATCCAAATACGCAGAATCATACAGTCCGTTCAAAGTGAATCTCCCTACCCCATCAATTTTTAAAAGGTGTTGCTTTTTTTATTCAAAAACAGCCGTTGGACTGCCACAATGTGCAATTAATTTTTTTGCGGTAACATCCCCAATATTTGGGATGGCCTGCAAGCGCAGCGCCGCAATAATTTCAGGTTCAGTCATTTGATTTGGGCGTCAAAGTTGTCCACAAAATACAGATTTTCAAATGTTAATAAAAAGTTATCCTGCTTATTTTGTGCTCTTGCTTTTTTTACAATATTTGTGGCTATGCGGATTGACTCCTACATAGAAAAACTCCTGTTTGAATATAATTGTGTCGTAGTTCCCGGTTTTGGGGCTTTCTTGGCGCATGGAAAATCCGCAGAAATCGATGCAACTACAAACACCCTTCTTCCTCCTACCAAGTCGATTTCCTTTAATGCCCAATTGTCCAAAAATGATGGGTTATTGGTATCGCATATCGCTAAGGAAAAAAAGTTGGGCTATGAAGAATTGCTCCAGGAAGTGGAAGGTGTAGCTGAAGAGTGGAACAAAAAATTGGAGCTTGGTGAGAGTCTGGAACTTTTTGGAATCGGAAAACTCTGGCTCAACCGAGAACAACGCATTCAATTTCAACCAGAGAACCGGGTCAATTATTTGACTTCGTCTTTTGGATTGTCCTCCTTTGCGGCAACACCGATACAGCGTGAGGTATTGAAAGAGGAAGTTGAGGTACTGGAAGAAAAGATTCCATTTATCATCACTCCAGAAAAACGCGAAGAGACTTCATTTAGACCTTGGCTAAAATATGCCGCCATCTTCCTTTTGGCCATTTCTTTGGGTGTAACCTCATACCGAACCTATGGTGATCTTCAGCAAAAGGAGGTAGCCGCCCAACAAGATGCCCAACAAGAGGTTTCCCGTTTGATTCAGGAAGCCACTTTCTTTGAAAGTGATCCTTTGGAACTTCCGGCCATCAACATAAATGTTAGCAAAAAACAATTGGGCAAACACCATGTCATCGCTGGTGCTTATCGAATGGAAGAAAATGCTGATAAGCGAGTTGCTCAACTCAAGGAAAAAGGGTTTAGTGCCTTTTATTTAGGCGTAAACAAATATGGGCTTCACCAAGTGGCTTATGATAGCTTTGAGGATCCCAAAGATGCTTTGGTTTTCTTGAGAAAAGTAAAAGCTACCGAATCCCGTGATGCATGGTTGCTTTCTGAGAAATAACCCTTCTTTTCTTTAAAACGATACCGCACTTCAATATCTTTGCGCAAAATTACAAGGTATGCGCGCTAAAACACCCAGTGAATCACGAACGGTAATGACCGATTTGGTACTCCCCAGCGAAACCAACCCTTTGAACAATCTTTTTGGTGGGGAACTCTTGGCCCGTATGGACCGTGCGGCCAGTATTTCGGCCCGTAGGCACAGTAGAAGGATTACGGTGACCGCTTCGGTGAACCACGTAGCTTTTAATCGAGCTGTACCTTTGGGAAGTGTGGTGACCGTGGAAGCTGCTGTTTCCCGTGCGTTCAAAACCTCCATGGAAATTTTTATTGATGTTTGGATCGAGGACAGATTCACAGGAGAGCGCACCAAGGCCAATGAGGCCATTTACACTTTTGTGGCCGTGGATGATACTGGAAAACCCACAGAAGTTCCTCCTTTGGAGCCTGAAACTGATTTGGAAAAGGAACGTTTTGCCGCGGCCCTTAGACGCAAGCAGTTAAGCTTGGTGTTAGCTGGAAAGTTGAAACCTTCTGAAGCTACAGAATTGAAGGCCCTTTTCCTTTAAGCGTCAAAGCCCAGATTAAACGTATTAGGGTCTGGCCCAAATCTGTGGGATTTGTCCATTGAATCCAAAATTTGTACATCCTCAGGTGCTAATTCAAAATCAAATATTTGGGCATTGCCTATTATACGCTCTTTCTTTACAGATTTGGGTATGGTAACAACACCTTTTTGCAGGTCCCAGCGAAGTACGATCTGTGCAATGGATTTACCATACTTTTCGGCCATGTCTTTCAATAGATCAATTCCAAAAATATTGCCTTGCATCATTGGAGACCAAGCTTCGTATTGAATCCCTTTTTGTGTACAAAAATCAATAAGGTCCTGTTGAACCAAATAGGGATGAAATTCCATTTGGTTGACCATGGGTACCACTTCAGCTTCTAGGAGCAAATCTTCTATATGATGTTGTAAAAAGTTGCTTATCCCGATGGCCCTCACCCTTTTTTCCTTATAAAGTCGTTCCAATGCCTTCCAAGTGTCTTTGAACTTATCCTTTCCAGGCCAATGGACCAAGTAGAGATCAAGATAATCCATATTCAATCTTTTCAGACTTGCATCAAAAGCTTTTAAGGTGTTATCATAGCCTTGGTCAGAGTTCCACACCTTGCTGGTTATAAATACATCCTTTCTATCCACCGAGCTATCCGCAATTGCCTTTCCAACACCCTCTTCATTTTTGTAAATTGCGGCTGTATCTATGTGTCGATAACCTGCTTCCAAGGCATATTGCACTGCGTTGATGACCTCTTGGCCTTCTTCGGACTGCCAAACTCCAAGACCAAAATAGGGCATTTGCACACCGTTGTTCAATTCAAATGTTCCTTGTAGGTTGGTGATTTTTTTCATGTGTTATAATTGATAAATCCAATCCTCCGGATTCAGCCGATTGGAATCTTGGTATAAATAGAATTTCATTTTTGTGGTGCCGTCAGACCGATTGGTATTTATTTCGCCCAACATTTCTTTAGTAGCTACCTTAGCTCCTTTTTCAACATATAATGTAGACAAATTATAGTACGTGCTAATATAATTTCCGTGTTTTAAAGCCACGGCCCTACCACCTCCTGGAACAGAGAATATAGCGATTACCTCACCTTCAAAAATCGCCCTGGCCTTACCGCCCTTGTCAGTAGTGATGGTTACGCCATTGTTGCGGTGTTTTATGCCGGGATACAATTTGTCCGCGTATTCCCCATAGCCTTGGCTTTTAATTCCTTTTTCAACGGGCCAAATCAGTCGTCCTTTATTCGCCGAAAAATTATCCGCTACCAATTTTGCTTCTGGAGTGAGCGCAAATTTGGCGCTGCTGGTGTTGCTCTTCCCTGAACTTTTATTGGAGCTGGCTATGGCCGTCCTGATTAATCGCTCAATCTCCCTTTCAATTCTACGGGCTTCATTTTGCTTTTCTGCTATCGCTGCGGTGTACCGGGCTTCATTTTGTCGAACACTCCTTAGAAGATCTCTTTGCGATTCCACTTCTTTGGACAGCTCGTTCTTTGCTTTTGTATTTTCGGCAACAAGTTGGTCTTTTTGTTTGCGTTGCTCCACCAAATCCTTGTTTAGTTGTGCCAGTTCTTCCGTTTTTTTGATGATGCCTTCACCTTGTTTCTTCCGATGTTTGGCATACTGTTGCATGTATTGCAACCGTTTAAAGGCTTGGAAGAAGTTTTCTGCGGAAAGCAAAAACATCAATCTATTGCTTTGGGACTTATTTTGATATGTTTTTTGAATGAGATTGGCGTAATCCTCCTTCAAAATATTCAAGTCTTCCCGAAGTTTACTGATATTTCTGATGTTGACATTAATTTGCCTATTAAGTAAATTTGATTGTTGGTTGGTGACACGAATCAACTCTTGGCGGACATTGATTCTGTTGTCCAATGCCTCCATTTGATCTAAAATAGACCCCTTTTCCTTGCGTTCGGCAAAGAGTAATCTATTGATTTCCTTGATCTCTTCCTGCAACCGTTCTCGTTTGGCCTCAAGTGCCTTTTGTTCGCTGGTCTGAGCGTAACCAGAAAAAGAAATTATAATCGTAAAAATCAGATAGTAAAGACAATATGAATTTTTATTTATCATATTACTTTAATGTAATTTTATCAAACCCCTTTGGTACTTTGTAAGGAAAACTCATGGATTTATTCAATTCCAAGTTTCGAAAACTAAGGTCAATGGTTGTTAGTTCTCCCTTATCCTCGGCCAAAACCTTGATTTCATCAGGAAACACACCCCCAGAAACATTCTGATAGGTATATTTTGCCTCCAGTTGTCGTAAGCTATCTGGTTGTGCTATTTGCTGGGAGGCAATTTTAAAATTTCTGGGCTCGACTTGAAATAGGATTTTGAACAAATCCCGAGCCTTTTTGGGTTTCAGTTGATAATTACCTTCAATTACGGATGAGGTGAATCTTTCCTTTCTTAAATCAAATACAGCATTGCCCAAAAGTAGGTTTTGAACTTTTTCAAAATCCAATTCGGTTCCCAAAACATGACTCAAATAACTAAAGTCGCCATCAAAGTATTCATTTTGAAGCTTGTTATAAAAGGACACCTTATTCGGTGTAATATGAGCTTTTACCATTCCCAGCGGGGCACTCATCCAAATGACCTTGTCCTTTTCCATTCTAAGGCTGACATTAACCCCTTGGCTTTCCTCCCCATTGGAATAATCAATTTTAATGCGCCCGCTAAGGGTCTTGAAGTTGGGTTGGTTGGTATAGTGGTTATCAATGATATTTTTTGCGGACATGCGTGCATCCACCTCTCCACCCGTCACCGTCTTGGTACTTTTACAAGCACCCAGTGTCAGCATTGATAAAATCAACACCCACAACCGATTTCCAAAATATCTCAACTCAATCTTCATAATCCCGGTTTTATCTTGTTCAAATATTCGTTTGCTTTGGAGGTATTACCAATGCTCGTGTATGCTTTGGACAGTTCGCTGTATATTTTGTTGGCCAATTGGTCATCATCCAACAAATAATCCAGACCACTTTCCAAAACCTCAATGGCTTTGTTGGCGTTGGCCGTGTTGTTCAATGCCGTTCCATATGCATAATAAAAATAGGGCTGTAGTGGATACGAATCCAAGGCCTCTTTGGAAACGGTCAATGCTTGGTCAAATTCTGATTCAGAAAGCAATTGTTCTATCTGTGTTCGGTATTGGTCTGTTGGGTCATCTGCTTCTTTTGGTTTGTTGACAACAGGTGACACCGCTTTCTTTTCATTTTTAATTTGAAGGGAATCATTGATTTTTGAGGTCAACTCTTCAGCAAACTTGGTGCTGCCCATTCCGTCCAAAATTTTGAGGGCATCGGTATATTTTCGCATTTTGAAATATCCCAGCGCCAAATTCTGTTGCAGTTTTTGGTTGGTGAAAGGGATATCCTGTTTAACTGCTTCCAAAGGGCTTCCTTGCATCTCCAATACATGGAGTAAGTTGTCCAAATACCAAAAATCGGATGGTTCTGCATTTAGGGCCTTAACAGCATATTCTTGAGCAAGCACATATTGTTTATCCAGCGAATAGGCTTTGGCCAATTCATAATCCACCACACTGTTGGAGGGGTCCAATTGCTTACATTTCAGCAATAAATCAATAGCACGATCATAGTTTTGGATGCCTTTTTGCTTGAGCGCCTCAAAGAAGTTTT
This sequence comes from Allomuricauda sp. CAU 1633, assembly GCF_017313225.1. Classification (GTDB taxonomy): domain Bacteria; phylum Bacteroidota; class Bacteroidia; order Flavobacteriales; family Flavobacteriaceae; genus Flagellimonas. The sequence continues at coordinate 310,154 of NZ_JAFLNE010000001.1, forward strand.
CCTGAAACTCATCGGTGTATTCTTCTAGGTAAACTTCGGCGCTTTCCTGTTCTTCTTGGGCAATGGTAATGCTATGTGTTGAAACAAACACAGATAAAATTGTCCAAAGAAAAAACTTCTTCTTCATTTCAAACACTACTTAATTAAAAACCTCATCTAACAATTGAAGCTTTACATAGTTGTCATTTAGACCAATTATTTTATATATACTGGCATAAATGGGGCTTACGTCGTTACCAAAATAGTATCCTCGCGTTAGTTGATTACTTTGATATTTTAAAGACCATATCTCCTTATTGGGTGTACTTCTCATAGAACTTATAGGCTGTGAACCACAAATCCACCCAGAATACTTTTTTATGTGACTCGTACAGATTATTGAATCCTGTCCGATTTGAAAAGTGTAGATTGTTTTTAAATCTTCTTCTGATAATGTTTCGGTAAAACTTGGTTTTCTAAGTATTAATTGTTTGATAGTAGATTCTTTGTCCGAGATGACCCAATCATCAAAAAGAAAATTCAAATTCACTTTTTCTTGGGCATAACTAGGACAGCATGTCAGCACGGACACAACCACGCATATCCAAAGAAGAAACTTTCCATTCATACCATCTCAAACATCAATCATCACATCAAAAAACAGTCCATTATTCCAAAACGGAATAATCCCCAATGCTTATAGTTTCAAAATTACCATTAAAAACAACATGATTGCCGATCATGGCATTATCCAGATTGGCGTTGTATATTTTACTGTTGCTTTGAATAAGACTGTTTTTAATAGTGGAATTCTCCAAAACAGTATTGGATCCCACAGAAACATACGGTCCGACCGTTGTATTTTTGATCACTACATTCTCCCCAATGAAACAAGGTTCAATAATATTTGCGTTTTCTTGTTTTATTGATGCGGCTATCAAATTTTCCCCGTCTTTTTCCAAGAAATCCAACATCCGCTGATTGGTCTCCACGGTCACATCTTTGTTCCCGCAATCCATCCATTCATCCACTTTACCGGGAACAAATTTCATGCCCTTTTCCATCATCCGCTTTATACCATCATTGATTTGGTATTCTCCACCATGGGTAATCTCGTTGTCCAATACATATTGAAGCTCATTTTTAAGGACGCCCACATCTTTGAAGTAGTAGATTCCTATCACCGCTAAATCAGATACAAACTCTTTAGGCTTTTCCACGAGTTCCACAATCTGGTTTTGTTCGCTCAATTTGACCACACCATACGCTTCTGGATTTTTAACCTGTTTTACCCAAATAACACTGTCGGCAGACTTATCCAGATCAAAATCAGCTCGAATCAATGTGTCCGCATAAGCGATTACCGCAGGGCCACTCAGCGATTCCTTGGCGCTCATAATGGCATGTCCGGTACCCAAGGGCTGGTCTTGTCTATAAATTGAACCTTTTGCACCTAGCTCTTCCGCCAATTGCATCAAGCTTTCCACAACATCATCGCCAAAAAAAGCTGGATCACCCAGAATAAAGGCGACTTCATCGATAGGCTCGCCCAACACTTTGGCAATGTCACTCACCAAACGATGCACAATGGGTTTCCCTGCAACGGGAATGAGTGGTTTTGGGATGGTTAGCGTATGAGGTCTCAATCGGGAGCCTCTTCCCGCCATGGGTACGATTATTTTCATAAGTCACACACCTGCGCAGGCAGGTGTCTCTTTTTTGTAGTTAAACTTTTATTCTCCCTTGGTCTATCAAGGTTCATCTTATTCTATTGTAATTCAATTTCCAGTTAAGACTAATATCAACCCAATTAGGATTAAAATCTTCCACTAAATTGATTTTCCATTCTCTCTTCTACTTCTTCAATTGTTTTTCGCGTTTTAGGGCCTCCTACACATTTTCAAACTTTTCAAAATACATTAATTTGTCACAATTGTATTTAGCTGTAAAAGACTGTGGATAGACTTTTAACTTATGCTCTTTCACTCTTTCGTCAAGATTATCCGTAATGCCAATATAAAGCACTCCATTTGGTTTATTGCTCATTATATAAACATTCCAAAGCTTCATAATTTCAATGGTGTTTGCGCAACTTTTTCTCTGAAGATTTTGTTCAGCATCTTTTCCCAAAGAGATTCCTGCCTTCGCAGGAAATATTATTTGGTCCCTGTGCTGCCAAATCCACCAGCACCTCTATCGGTTTCTGAAAGGGATTCCACTTCTTCCCATTCGGCTCGTTCATGTTTGGCAATGACCATTTGGGCTATGCGTTCACCATTCGCTACAGTGAATTCTTCAGAGGAAAGGTTTACCAGAATCACGCCTACTTCTCCACGATAATCCGCATCGATGGTGCCGGGCGCATTCAGTACAGAGATGCCCTTCTTCGCTGCCAACCCGCTCCGTGGTCGTACCTGGGCCTCATAGCCAATAGGCAATTCCATAAAAATTCCTGTGGGGACAATGGCCCGCTCCAAGGGTTTTAATACAATAGGGGAATCAATATTTGCCCTTAAATCCATTCCAGCCGAAGCCAAAGTCTCATAATGAGGCATTTTATGGCTTGACTTATTGATGATCTTAATCTTCACGCTTTAAAAATATGCTTCTTAAATTATCTCCTTCCATTCTGTAAATCAATCCCAAAAATAACAAAAGAAGTAGGCTGCCCGCTATTAAATTTCTATTAAAAACGTAGAAGGATAGGGCAGAAAAGAGAATTGAAACAGCAAGGTAGAACACTATTTTCCGCATGTTGTAGGGTACGGGGTAGTATTTTCTTCCGAAGAAATAGGACAGGAGCATCATGCTTCCATAAGCCGATAGGGTTGCCAGCGCTGAAGCCATATAGCCAATTTTTGGAATGAGTCCTACATTGATGACCAAAGTAATCAAAGCACCTATGGATGAAATATAGGCTCCAAACTTGGTTTGGTCCGTTACTTTGTACCATACGGACAGATTGTGGTAAATGCCCAAACAAAAACTACCCAATAGAATGATGGGAACCACATCTAATGCTTCCCGATATATAGAACTCCCCAACAAAATCTTGGCCAATACATCTACGAACACCACTACTCCCAATAGGATGATGCTTCCCAGAATTACAAAGTAATTGGTAATCTGGGCATAGGTTTTTTGCGGTTTTTCGGTTTTGGCATGACTGAAGAAAAAGGGTTCCACCCCCATTCGGAAGGCCGTTCCGAACAGGGTCATAAAAAGGGCAAGTTTATAGCATGCGCTATATTTACCTACTTCGGCCTCTGCAATATCACTGGGTAGCATTTCTGTCAATAAAATTTTATCAAAAACCTCATTGATGGTAAAGGCCACACCCGCCAGCATTACAGGACCGGCATATTTTAGCATCTGTTTCCAAAGAACAGTATCAAATTGGTAAGTCACTTTAAAGTACGAAGGCAATAAAATCAATAGCGTAATGCCGCTAGCAATTACGTTTGCCAGTAATACATAGTGAATTTCCCAGTCTGGTTTATAAATGGCTTGGAAGAACCCCGATTCAGCTTCTTGGGCCATTTTGGGCAACGCAAGAAGAAAGAAAACATTTAACGCTACATTGATAGCCACATTGACCGTTTTCAGTATCGCATATTTCATCGGCTTTTCCTGTGCGCGTAACAAGGCAAACGGAATAATGACCAAGGCATCCAACACCAAAATATAGGTGGTGAACTTAAGGTAATCGGCATTAATATTGGTTACTTGGGACAGCCATTCTTTCAAGGACAGCGCAATTATCAAAAACAAAAGGGATGAGGCTAAAAGGGATATTAACGAAGTGGATACTATCCTTTTTTTGTCGTCTGTTTTATGATAGAACCGAAAAAAAGCAGTTTCCATACCATAGGCCAAAAAGACATTGAAAATGGCAATCCACGAGTAAATGTTGGTGTATTGCCCATATCCTGCCGCATTCTCAAAAACCGAAGTGTAGAGGGGCAGTAATAAAAAGGAAATGACCCGTGGCATCACCGTGGCCAGGCCATAGATAAAAGTCTGTTTAAAAAGCCTTTTAAGTGGGTTCAATAGGTGTGTTCTCTTTTATAACCTTTGATTGGTGCCCACAAGTTACATAAAACGCTTTAGTCCAAATACTGTAAAAAGATATGTGGACAAAAAAAGCCGCTAAATAAGCGGCTTTTATATACTATTTATGTAATTGTATTAATTGTTGAGTGCTTCCGCACCACCAACGATCTCAAGGATTTCATTGGTAATGGCAGCTTGACGCGCTTTGTTGTACGTCAATTTTAATTGAGACCGTAACTCTGCGGCATTGTCCGTTGCTTTGTGCATGGCCGTCATACGCGCACCGTGCTCACTGGCAAAGGAGTCCCGGATAGCCTTGTACAATTGGGTCTTCAATGATTTTGGAATCAATTGTTCCACAATCTCGGCTTTTGAAGGCTCAAAAATGTAGTCGGAAACATTGGACCCATTCTCCTCAGAAATGGCTATAGGCAAAAACTGCTCCGTCATTACAATCTGCGTAGCTGCGTTCTTGAACTTGTTGTACACCAAGTCGATTCGGTCATACTTGCCTTCGGTAAATTGATCCATCAGAAACTGGGCAATCTCAGCAACGTTATCAAAAGTTAAATCATCATAAACATCACTGTGGTTGGCCACGATGGTATTCTTTTTACGAAGAATATCGTTGGCCTTCTTTCCAATGGTCACAAAATCCACCTGCTTTCCAGCGTAGGTTTGCCCTACCAAAGTCCGGCTTTGTTTGATGATGTTGGAATTGAACGCTCCGCACAAACCACGGTTGGAAGTGATAGCCACCACCAAAACCTTGTTTATAGGTCTGCTGTCCGCAAATGCACTTCCAGCGTCACCATCCAAACTGGCACTAAGCCCTTGCAACAACTCGGTAAGTTTGTCTGCATAAGGACGCATGGCCGTGATGGCATCCTGGGCCTTCTTCAACTTGGCAGCAGAAACCATTTTCATGGCACTGGTAATCTGCATCGTTGAAGAGATGGATGATATCCTATTCCGTATTTCCTTTAGATTCGCCATTTGTTATAGTTATGGGTTAGGAGTGATGAGTTACGAGTTTTTGATAATAGCAACTAGAATACGCATTAACTCTTCACACTTTTCCATTAAATCTTTTGTGCTAACCCCTCTTTGTGCTTCCCTAGTATTTGCTCCTATACTCGTTCCACTCCTTAACAATTGAGAAGCTATCTCAAAATCTTTATTGTTCTTTAGCACATCACAGTAATGGACAATTTCACATGCAAACTGAAAACTTTTTATCCTTATGGGACTACTTTCCAATTTACTCATAACCCATCACTCTGAACTCTTAACTTATTTATACTTGCTTGAAAGGTCTTTAGCAACGGCAGTCAACGTATCAGTAACCTCATCGGTTAATTTACCAGCCTTTAGGCTATCCAATACGCCTCTGTGCTTTGCATTCAAGAACTCCAAGTAATCTCTTTCAAATTCCTTTACTTTGTCCACGGGAACATCACGCAACAAGTTCTTGGAACCTGCAAAGATGATGGCCACCTGGTCTTCAACGGTGAAAGGATCGTTCTGACCTTGTTTCAAGATTTCCACGTTTCTACGTCCTTTTTCAATGACGTTCAAGGTAGCGGCATCCAAATCGGAACCGAACTTGGCAAAAGCTTCCAATTCACGGAACTGGGCTTGGTCCAATTTCAAGGTACCGGCCACTTTCTTCATAGATTTTATCTGCGCAGAACCACCTACACGAGATACAGAAATACCCACGTTGATCGCAGGACGCACCCCTTGGTTGAACAAATCTTGCTCCAAGAATATCTGACCATCGGTAATGGAAATTACGTTGGTTGGGATATACGCTGATACGTCACCTGCTTGAGTTTCAATAATAGGCAATGCTGTCAATGAACCTCCCCCTTTTACCATTGGTTTCAACACCTCTGGAAGGTCGTTCATGTTTTTTGCAATCTCATCATCCCCAATCACTTTTGCAGCACGCTCCAACAATCTTGAGTGCAGGTAGAAAACGTCACCAGGGTAAGCTTCACGTCCTGGAGGTCTACGCAACAACAAGGATACTTCACGATAGGCAACCGCTTGTTTTGACAAATCATCATAGATGATCAAAGCAGGACGACCTGTATCCCTGAAGTACTCCCCAATCGCTGCACCAGCAAAAGGCGCATATACCTGCATAGGAGCAGGGTCAGATGCGTTGGCCGCCACGATAGTGGTGTACGCCAAAGCTCCCCTGTCTTCCAACGTCTTGGCAATGGCAGCAACCGTAGATGCTTTCTGACCAACGGCTACGTAAATACAGTAAACGGGTTCACCCGCATCGTAAAATTCTTTCTGGTTCAAGATGGTATCGATACAAACGGTGGTTTTACCTGTTTGTTTATCACCAATAACCAACTCCCGTTGTCCACGACCTACTGGAATCATAGCGTCTATCGCCTTGATACCGGTCTGCAAAGGTTCGTTTACAGGTTGTCTAAAAATTACACCAGGAGCTTTGCGCTCCAAGGGCATTTCATAGGTTTCGCCAGCGATAGGTCCTTTGCCATCGATAGGGTTACCCAAGGTATCCACCACACGGCCCACAATTCCTTCACCCACTTTAATGGATGCGATACGTTGTGTTCTTTTTACGGTAGCTCCTTCCACAATTTCCTTGGTTGGACCCAACAAAACCACACCTACGTTATCTTCCTCAAGGTTAAGAACGATACCTTCCATGCCACCATCAAACTCCACAAGCTCCCCGTACTGGGCATTGGAAAGTCCGTAAACACGGGCAATACCATCCCCCACTTGCAATACGGTACCTACTTCATCCAAAGAAGCGGTAGCCTCAAAACCTGATAACTGTTTTTTCAAAATTGCTGATACCTCAGCGGCTTTTACTCCTGCCATTTTTATAGACTATTTGTAAATTCTCTTTTTAAACTGTTCAATTTGTTTGCGATGCTGGCATCATACTGTAAATCGCCAACGCGCAATACAAATCCACCAATAATGCTTTCGTCAATCTTGTTCTCTATAGTAACCTTGTTTCCGGTGATTTTGTTCACTTCGGCCAATATTTTCTTTTCCAAATCAGCGGTCAAAGGGACAGCTGTGGTTACGAAGGCCACATCTTCTCCCTTCAATTTTTCATGAAGGATGATGTATTTCAAGGCCACTTCCTGCAACATGGCCACCCTTTTGTTGCTTATCAATGTTTCGATAAGTCCTTTGGTGATTTCCGAAGCATCCTTGAAAACTGCAAGCAACGCATTTTTCTTCACCTCGCTTTTTACGATAGGACTTTCCAAAAGTTTTTCCAACTCATCACTTTCAGAAATGGTCGCTGAAATAGTTCGCATATCTTTTTCAACGGCCTCTGCCGCTTTCTTTTCGATAGCGAAATCCAAGGTTGCTTTTGCGTAGCGTATGGCTGCCCTGTTTTGGTTCATATTCTTTAGGTTATTGGGTTAATGGTGAAAGGTTAAAGTTGAACTTATTTCGCAACCGCACCTTAGCAAACCAATACCTTAATTTTTAATTCAATTTGATGTCGCCCAACATATCATCCACCAACTTCTGTTGCTTCTTCTTGTCGGACAATTCTTCTTTGATGACTTTTTCCGCAATTTCCAAGGAAAGGTTGGCTACTTGTGCTTTAATATCAGCAACGGCGGCTTTCTTTTCACTTTCGATGGTGGCCTGGGCCTGTTTGATCATTTTATCGCCTTCAACCTTAGCCTGCTCTTTGGCTTCGGAAACAATGCCTTCTTTAAGCTCCCTGGCTTCTTTCAACAAGGCATCTCGCTCCGCTCTGGCCTCCTTCAACAATTTTTCGCTATCGGCAGTAACGTTTTGCATTTCCTTTTTGGCAGCATCGGCAGCATCCAAAGCATTCTTGATGCCTTCTTCACGATCATTTACTGCTTTAAGGATAGGTTTCCATGCAAATTTCCACAAAAGGAACAACAGCAATCCGAACAAAAGGGTTTGCCAAAAAAACAGTCCCAACGAAAACTCTTCCAATAACTTTTCCATATCTGTACTTTATTCTTGTGCTTTTAAACTAAAAATGAAGCAAAAGTTGCAACCAACCGTTACAACTTTTGCTCTGGATTTTTTGATTACACTGCAAATAGCGCAGCAAAACCAATACCTTCAATCAACGCTGCTGCAATCAACATCGCTGTTTGGATTTTTCCGTAAGCTTCAGGCTGACGAGCGATGGCTTCCATAGCGGAACCACCAATTTTACCGATACCGATACCTGCACCGATTACAACCAAACCTGCACCTACCATTACTGGAACTTCCATATCTATCTAGTTTAAAAATTAAAAATTCAACTTAAAAAGCCACTTCTCGACTACGCTCGAAGTGACAATACTCTTCCTATAGGTGCACCAATTCTGGGTCTTCTTCGTGACCTTCGGCGTGATGGTCTTCGGAGGCAAATCCGAAGTACAACGCACTCAACATGGTGAAAATATAGGCTTGTAGCAATGCTACCAATACTTCTATCAATGAAATGGCAAACGCCAGTCCGAAGGACAACGGGCTTCCAATCCAACTTTTAAAGATGAACATCAACCCGATCAAGCTCATCAATACAATGTGTCCTGCCTGCATGTTCGCGTACAAACGAATCAACAGGGAAAATGGCTTAATGAACAATCCCAAAATCTCAATAGGAACCAAAATGATATATAAAGGTATCTTGGCGTACCAAGGCATGGTGTTGCCCAGTGGGTTGAACTGGTGTCCCCAATAATCCTTTGTTCCGGTAAAATTGGTGAACAAGAAAGTCATCAAAGCCAACGCAAACGTGATGGCGATGTTTCCTGTTACATTGATACCCAGCGGGGTCAGGCCAAAAATGTTCAAGAACCATATAAAGAAGAAGATGCTCAACAAGTAGGGCATGTACTTCTTATATTTTGCCTCTCCGATGTTCGGTCTGGCAATATCATCCCTTATATATAATATGATAGGCTCAAAAAAGCGCCCGGCTCCAGTTGGAATACCACCGTTTTTGGCGTAAGATCTTGCCAAGCTGGTGAACAACCACAACATCAACAAACCGGTAACAATGATCATTACCACGTTTTTGGTGATGGAAAAGTCCAATGGTTTTACGTTGGTAGGATGGTGCTCTTCATCATAGGTAATGGTGCCCTCAGCATCTGTCTTGTAAATTTTACTATGGTAAAGCTTGTAGTAATTGCCATCCACTTCGGCAACGGTTTCCCCGTGATGGAATTTTGAGGAAGAAAAAACCTTCAATCCATCATCAATTAAGATAACGGGCAATGGGAAACCTACATATTTGTGCTCGCCATTTTCCTTGGTGTAAGAGAACAAGGAAAAGTCATGAGAATCCTTAAGGTGATGGGAAATGTACTCCTTAATTTCAGTCTTTAGGTCCTTGCCGTGTTCTTCAGTTTTGTGTTCCTGTTCTTTGGCAAAAGTGAACTGGGCCAACAATAGTGTTCCGACAAGAATTAATCTCGTAAAAAAAGTCTTTCGCATTTCGCTCAAAATATCGGTCTCTCAAAATCGGTGCAAATGTAAGCCATTCTTCCAAAAAGAAAAAAGCTTTCAAACTTTTATTTTTGAGGATTTTGAGTCGCCTAATCTTCAGAGGATTCCTCCAAAATTTTAAGCATTCGTGAAGCGAAAAAAGTCTCCAAAAAAAGAGCAATGGCATACGGGACAAAAAAAGCAGCAAATTCTTGACCGGACATATCCCCATCGCTTATGTAAGTTGGATAGAAAAAGACGAAGAAAAACACAAATTTAACCAAGCTTCCGGCCATGAACAAAAACCCGATTTGGTTCTTCAACCGTTCCCTAAAACGGAAGAGCAATCCAAAAATAATCGCAGCCAAAATCCCATTGATTACATAGGAACGCACAATTAGATTGCCATAAAGTGGAAGCTCTTTGCTAGATAAGACATACAAATGCCCCGCAAAAGCTAAAACCAATAAAATCAAAAGAAGGATAAAAAACTGGGTGAACAGATTAAGTTTTGACATCAATATTTGATACGTTTTAACTGCTGCAAAACTAGCCAAATAGAAATTGCCACTCCCAATAAAGTGGCAATTACCGTAAAAATATTCTTTTCGTTTTGATATTCGGCGTCCAACCATTTTCCGCCTTGGACGGACAAATAAATGATAGCCCCCATTTCAAAGCCAATGCCTGTTAGGATGGCGGCATTTCTAAACGTATTCTTTTTTTTAGGAGGCTTTTGCTGGCTCATTGCTTTTGGTAGACTCCAATTTTGGTGCAGCTGTGGACGAAGTGGTCGTTGTAGTAGCACCTTTGCCCATGGTACAGGCTGCATTAAAAGTTGCCCCTGGCTCTACTGCCAATTTGGCAACGGTTACCGTGCCTTCAATAATAGCAGAGGCCTTCAAGGAAAGTAAATCCTTTACCGAAAGCTCGCCATTGAACTTTCCTTCAATATCCGCATTTACGCATTCCACTTTTCCATTGATATAGCCATCTTTTCCAATGACCACCTTACCGGAGGTTTTTACATTGCCTTCCAGTTTTCCATCGATTCTAAAATCGGCTTCGGAAGTAATGTCTCCTTTTATCTTCGTGTTCTTTTCAATTCTGTTGGGTTGTCCGCCAAGTTCATTCATAGGTCTGGGTTTTTTGTTGTCAGAAAACATTGTGTTCTAGGGTTTTGGGGTTAAAATATGTTCTTTGTATGATTCTAAATTCTTGTGGACTTGAACAATTTTATAGTTCTCCGATAAAACTACAAAATTCTCATCTTTAATGCGGTAGTCCCTGTTGTTTTTAATAAGCTCTGCAAAGCCCAATGCAAAATCCTTGGAGCGGAAGCCATGTACCACCACAAACTCGTCTTCCAAATTATAAATGTCTTTGGAAACCACATTTTTATAGTTAAGCTCTTTAATGGCATCCTCCAATCGTTTCTTTAAGATTAACGCTTTTTCGTCGTCTCTTATTTTAAATGGAAAGACCACCTTCCAGTTCGAGGTTCCTGTGGAACCCGTCTCTGGAGAGAATTCCTTCTTTTCCAATTTGGGCAACTGCTCTTCTACGATTTGCTCCGCTTTTTTACCTTCGGGATTGTTGGGATAGGTCAGCGCCACATAGTTCAAGGCGTCTTTAAACTGTTCAAAGCCCTGCAAGCGACCAATGGCGTTTGCCTTCAACATTTCAAACTTGGGGACAATGGGGTCACCCGTAAATTTGTTGATGTATTCTTCCGACAGGGTAATGACCTGAAGGTACTCTTGCTCTTCATACATTTTAAACAGCGCTGCATACCGTGCATCTGGGCTATCGGTGTTGCCCGCCAATACCGCTTGAGGGTTCAACAAAATCTCTGCATAACGGGTATCTGGATGATTAGTGATGATATCCTGCTTCATATTCTGAGCCAGCGGACTTCCGCTTTCCTCATAAATCTTGTACAAGTTATATTTTGAAGGAAGAATCAAGCGCTCCTCTGGATTGGAAGCCAAAACACGTTCCAGCTTGGCGGCGGCCAAAAGGTTATCCTTAAATTTTTCTTTATAGATCAATCCCAATTGATAGTTGGCAAAGTTCCGCTCCGTCCATAGACTATCAATCACGGATGCATCCGTAGGGATTTGTCCTAAATAGTAATCCACCGAATATTTTTGGTCTTCAGTAAGGTTTTGAGTTGATGGGTCGTTGCCCGCCACTTGCTCACCGGTTGCTTCGGAGACCAAGGTTCTGTTTTTATTGCTCCAACGCCAATCATCTTCCAGAGTCCTGTCGCCCCATCGGGTTCTGAAGTCGTTTTTGCCATATCCTAAACTGGTGATGTTATAAAAATAGAACTTCCCCTTATTTTCTTTTCCACCCTTACTATTTGCAAATGTGGCAAAACCAGCCGCTGCTTGTTGTTGCTTTTTAGCTTCCTCTTCTTCGGCCTTGCGCTTTAATTCTGCAATATATTCTTCAAAATAGGCCTTCCGCTCTGCTTCAGGCATTTGGTAAACGGTGATAACACTATCGGTGTATTGAACAATGTCCTCATATTTGATGACATCTTCCAAATTGTCCAGCTTCTTTTTAATGTCACGGTGCTTTCTTGTGTTTTCTGCCAGATTGGTCAGAGTACTATCATAATAAGCACCTGCGGTCTTGTATGCATCCTCATCAAAATAATAATCGGCCAGACTTTGATAATTGAGGGCGTTCAGTTTCCGTTCACCCTGCGTTGCCCGAAGCGACTTATTGTAATACACCAAAGCCAAACTATCTGATTCATTGGCCAAATGAAATTGGGCCACTTCGCGATAGATCTTATCCAAAAAAGGGCGGTTTTCCCGGTTTTCCTCCAAATCGGTCAGATATTCCAATAGTTCCTCCTCGTTGGCATCGGTAATCTCCGTATTTCGAATTTTCTGTAAATGTGCATTGATCATGTAGACCCTAGGCGACTTGCGGTTGAGGTCAATGACTTTATCATAAGCATAATTGGCACTGTCTTTATGCCCCAATTGGTTAAAAAGCTGTCCAATAATAAATAGATACCTTCCTTTTTCAGGATTTTTCTTGGTGTAAGCCTGTGCAATCTTTAATTTTTGAATGGCGGTATCCGGAGCATTTAGATTGATGTAGCACTGGGCCAAAACCGCATTGGCATCGGCATACTCTTGATCCTTGAGCGATTCATATTTAAACAAGCGTTTCAAATTTTTGATGGCTACTTCGGGGTTGTCCAACCGCATATTGGTCTTTTCACGCCAAATGGTGGCCTCGTTCAATTTATCACTCTCCACATATTTTCTAAGGATATAATTGAAGGATTCCAACGCAGGAATATAGCGTTGGTCAAAATAACGTGCCTTTCCTAGCAATAAAAATGCTTCATCGGTTTGGGGATTTCGTTCCTCATCCTTAATATCCATACTGTGCTTTTGGATGGCCTTGGTAGCCTTTTCCTCAGCAATAATAAAGTTGGGGTTGTTGTCTTCTGAGTCGAGTTTTATCTCATCGGTCACTTCCAGGCGCTCCACGGGAAGAATTTCCCAGTAGTCATCTCGATAACTGGCATTCAAATCCTCGCGACCTTGTTCAAAAGCGATGTTACCATTGTACAAGGTGTTGTACTTGGTGTTGAGGGCGTGCCAATTTCGGTTGATAAACTTGTCCTTTTGGGTAGAGCAGGAATTGAAGAACAGCCCTCCCAGAACCATGGCGATGATAAGTGTATTACGAAGCTTCAAAATTATCGATAATCGTGTGTAACCTTAACTGAAAAAAACTCAGTTTATTATAAGGCTCATCGATAAAGTACAAGTTTTTTTATTTCCCTAATAATAAGACAACCCACAATCTAATCACCAAGAGTTGGAGCCTTGATATTCGAGCTGTGCACGGTTGTATTTGGTTTTGTACGCCACGGGCGATAATCCCACATACTTTTTGAACACGGTACGGAACGCTTTTTGATCTGCGTAACCCACTTGATACATAATCTCGTTCACATTTTGCTGGGTAGTTTCCAAACTACGCTTGGCCGCTTCTATCTTTACTCGTTGAATGTATTCCAATGGGGTGTTCTGTGTGGCTTTTTTAAATCGTCGCACAAAATTTCTATTGCTGATGGCAAATTTTTGGGCCAATTCTTCCACCGATATTTTGTCGTTCACATTGTCTTCAATATAATCTTGGGCTGCTTTTATAGCGGTGTCATCATGTTCTTTTTGACCTTGGAAAATCACAAACTGATTTTGATCTTCGCGATCTATTTCAATCTCAAAAAATTTGGAGATATAGATGGCTGCTTCTCGACCGCAGTATTTTTCTATAAGGTGAATCATCAAATTCAAAAAAGAATAAGCTCCGCCACTGGTATAGATGCCATCTTCTTCTGTGACAATTTTGTTGGAAACCAAATTCACTTGGGGGTACATTCGTTTGAATACTTCCATGGCCGCCCAATGGGTAGAGCATTGTCTGCCATCTACCAAACCCGTACGGGCCAGAACAAATGCACCCAAGCACATGCTCGCCACTTCAGCCTTATTTCGATTGCGTTGATCAATGACCCAATCCACGTAAGGTTGATTCAGTTTTAGCTCTTCAACCAACTTTTCTGTTCGCAAAGCGGGGATCAAGATAAGATCGGTTTTGTCCACTTGGTCAATGGTCTTGTCACAATGAATACTGAATAACCCATTGTAGAGCGATTGCTCACCGTCCAACCCCACCAGATGAATGTCAAAAAAATTGTCGTTTCTAACCCCCGTTTTTTGCAAAAAACGGTTGGCGGCCGACAAAATTTTGTACGGCCCCACCACGCTGCTTAAAATGGCGTTCCCTTTAGGCACCAAAATACTTACATGTTTCATAACCATGGTCTTACAAGTGGTAAATGTAGCTGATATTTATGGCAGAAACAACCCGTTAAAGTGTCGTATTTACCCTTGCTTCTGCTTTTTTTGCTTTTGTAGCTTTGGTTCATGGAGTTTGAAAAATTCAGTGAAATACGGCAATTGTTCTGCATGAAATATGCCGATGTGACCGAGGGCAAAATGATGAGCTCGGAGGCCATTCATTATAAGAACAAGGTGTTCGTCTTCTTCTCCAGAAAGAAAAAGATGGTCTTTAAATTGGGAAAGGGCTATCCCATGGAAACCATACAAGTGCCGTTGGCCGAATTCAATCCATTTAAAAACAAAGGCCCCTTGGCAGGGTGGTACGAAGTTGATTTTGAACATCATGACCAATGGGAAACTCTAACCCAATTGGCTCTAAACCTGATACAAAACAAACAAGCATGATCACCAAGGAACATACACATTTCTTTAAGGAGCTGGCGCAAAACAACAATAAGGAATGGTTTCACCAGAACAAAAAACGATTCGAGAATGAGGTTAAAGCGCCTTTTTTAGAACTGCTGGAGGTTTTGCTCGCTACCTTAAACTCTTGGGATGAACGAATACCCTCCGATCCAAAAAAGGCCCTGTTTCGAATCAATAAAGATGTGCGGTTTTCCAAAGATAAATCCCCATATCATACCATCCTTAAAGCTGGTTTTTCCCCTGACGGAAAAAAATCCATGTTACCGGGCTATTATTTGGGTGTTGATGCTACCAGCATTCATGTGGGTGGTGGCTTATTTATGGTTCGCCCACCAGAGTTGGCCTTGATTCGGGAACACATCGCCAAAGATTCATCGACCCTTGAAGCTATTGTAAAAGCACCCGATTTCACCCAAAATTTTGGATGGCTAAAGGGAGAAAAAGCCAAACGGCTGGACAAAAACTTGCTTCCCGCTGCTGAGAAAACCGAACTCATCTATCACAAACAATTTTATGCCATGGCCGAATTTCCATTGGAGCCTTTTTATGAATCAGAACGGCTCGAAGATGAAATTTTGCTTCATTTTAAAGCCATTAAACCTTTAAACGCCTATTTAAACCAAGCCTTTGACTAAATAGTTTATTCATTAATCATAAAAACAGAAACACAATGAGCACACAAGAAGTTGCAGACAAACTAGTCGCCATATGCCGAGAGGGCAAACACGATGAGGCCTACGAACTATATGCGAAAGACGCTGTTAGTTTAGAAATGCCTGGGATGCCCAATGAGGTAACCGAGGGGTTGGACAACATTTTAAAAGGTTTTCAACAATGGGTTGATGGCATCCAAGAAACCCATGGGGGTACTGTTGGTGATCCTGTGGTTGCCGGCAATCATTTTGCTGTGGCCATGACCAGTGATGCCACATTTAAAGACGGCACACGAATGAACATGGAGGAAGTTGCCCTTTATCAAGTGCAGGATGGAAAAATCAAAAAGGTGTCATTCCATTATGATACTTCGGCGATGAGCTAGAAACAATTATAAGGGCGGTCAAGTTTGACCGCTCTTTTTTATCCCCCAAAAAAGGTTTCCAGTTCTTTTAAGGTCTCTGTGGAAGTTCTGATGTCCTTCACAATTTCTCCTTTATTCAATACAACGATACGTTCGCAGACTTCGGTGACATGAATCAAATCATGGCTGGAAACCAAAACAGTTACTTCTTCCTTGGCCGCCAAATCTTTAATAATACCCTTCAACCGTATTTGGGTAGTAGGATCCAAATTGGCAAAGGGTTCGTCCAAAATTACCACTTCTGGATTCCCGATAAAGCTGGCCACAATGCCCACCTTTTTTTGGTTTCCTTTGGATAGGTCTCTCAGATATTTTTTCTGGCCTAAAATCTCACCGTGGAAAAAATCTTCATAATTGGCCAGTAAAGCATCTACATCGGCTTTGTTCCTTCCACGCAATTCTCCAATGAAGTAGAAATACTCTTCGGGAGTAAGATAACCTATCAAAAAAGTCTCATCAATAAATGCAGAGGTAAACGGTTTCCATGCCTCACTTTGGTCAACTTGCACTTCGTTGTTTATAATGTGTCCCGTGGTAGGCTGAATCAAATCCAATAACAAACTGAACAAGGTTGTCTTTCCAGCTCCGTTATTCCCTACCAGCCCAAAGCTTTGCCCTTTGGGAATTTCCAAATGGTCAATGTTCAGAACTGTTTGCGTATAGGTCTTTGTTAAATTTTGTGCTGTGATCATACTATTTTTGTTTGTAGGCCAATAAGGTTTTGTACTTCTCTTTTTTGTAGATGCCTTCTATCATTTTAAAAGCCTTGTTCTTGAACACAAAGCCCAGTAATCCAACCATGGCCACACAGAGGTATCCTACAAGTGGGCTGACCAACAAATGGCCTGCAGCATAAATGATAATGGGCAAAAGCATTTTAGGTAAAGTCAAGAGCAGTGTCTTTGCATTGAACGCCTGTTTGTCTCCAAAAGCTTTTTTGTTGGAAGTCAGGTCGATAGGGGTCTTCACATAGGCTCCGCCCCAAAGCACCAAATAACTATTGATGCCAATATTATAAATGGCCCCAACCAATACGGCAGCATAGGCTTCCCATCCGAAGTAGATATAAAAAGAAGCCAAAATGGTTGAAATTATAGTGGCAATGATAACCAGATACCATTTGGATGAAAGGTATTCTTTGTACTGAATGTTCTGGCTCATCATCAACGGATAATAACTACTGTCCCAACTAGGAACATACTGCCCAAAACTGAATAAAAAGCCACCCGTAACAAAGATTCCGGCGAACATGCTCCAGAATGGACTTTCATAAGCTTCAATGGCGCCCGTAAAAAACAGCAGTCCATAAAAAATAAAAAAGAAGCCGGTAATAACCGCAGTTCTGGAACGCTTGTTTCGTTTGATGAGTTTGATGTCGTTCTTTAAAAAAGTGCCCAAATTCCCAAAACGGTTCAACCAATCCAAGTTTTCAGTTTTGGCTTCGGATTGTTTGGTGGCCAGGCCACCATCTAAATACATATGTTTTTTGAAATAGCTGAAGGACAAAAAATAGAGTCCAATCAGCAAGAGCCAGAGAACAGCAGACGTCCAAGGAAGATCAAAGAAAAGATCAAAAATGGGCTGGGTATACTGTGTAATGTCAAACCATTGATAATATTGCGAAATGCCTGCCAGTAAAAACAGTCCTGCAAACACATAAAAGACACTGTCTTTGTTATTGACCATGACATTAATGAAGTTGTTGACAAAAATGAGGGCCATAAATCCCAAATGCCATCCTATTACGGAAACAGTAGCGTACCCTTCCATAAGCAAAACCACACTAAAGGGCACAAAGAAAAAGGCGTGCATTATATTGAAAAAGGAAACCACGGTTTTCCCAAGGGAATAGTTAACCACCTTGCTTTTTTTGATGGGTAAATACAGCAGCGGTTTTATGTTGGTCACGGGCATCTTCTAGAGCATGTACCGTAGTACAAGGTCAAAGGCCAAATAGTAAATCATGTATTGATTCACGATTCGCAATGGGTCGCCTATTCCAGCCTTCTTGATTATAAAATAGGAGCCAAAACCCATTCCCAAAAAGACCAAAATAAAATAGAGGGCACCAATACCCATTAGGATTTTAAACCAAATCTCGGTCTTGAAGGATGCCGCCCTATAAAAAGATTTCCATTGAAGCCCAAGGAAACGTTTTAACATGGTTGGTTGTTTTTCTGTTAGTGTGCAAAGTAGACTATTTGTTACAATGCACATCCTTTTTTAAAAAATGAAGGCAAAAAATGAGGGTAATCCTTAGTTTTGCAGCAAAATTGTTTTCATGAGCGATTCCCATGCGTTAAAAATCTCTGCTGTAGATCAATTAATCCCAAACGCTGTGGCACTTACCTTTGAGGTTCCCCAGGAACTCAAGGAGACCTATAGCTTTAAAGCGGGCCAGTACATTACCCTAAAGTATCCGTTGAACGGAAAGGAACTCCGTAGGGCCTATTCCATTTCCTCTTCCCCTTCATCAGGGAAACTAACGGTAGGCATCAAAAAAATGCCGGGCGGTACATTTTCGGTTTTTGCCAATGAAAATTTAAAGGCCGGTGACGTTTTGGAGGTGATGCACCCAGAGGGTCGTTTTGTGTTTGACCAAACTTCAGGCAAAAAGAATGTTGCCGCTTTTGCCGCAGGAAGTGGTATTACCCCAATAATGAGTATCGCCGAAACCGTTTTGGAAAGCCATCCGGAGAACAATTTTGTATTGGTTTTTGGAAACCAAAGCCCAGAAGAGACCATGTATTTTGCTAAAATACAAGCACTTAAAGAACAATATGCCAATCGGTTTTTTGTCCAATATGTGTACAGTCGCGCGCACGAGGAGGATGCTCTTTTTGGACGGATTGAGCGTTCTACAGTGAACTTTGTAGTCAAAAACAAATTCAAGGAAACCCCATTCGATACCTTCTATCTCTGCGGTCCCGAAGAAATGATTCACGCTGTAACCGATACGCTTAAGAATAATGGTGTTGCTGCGGATAACATCCATTTTGAACTCTTCACCAGTTCTGATGAAGAAGATGAAATGGCCGAAAGCCTTGAGGGAAAAACCAAGGTTGAGGTAACCTTGGATGATGAGACCTTCACCCTGGTCATGGACCGAAAACAAGTAGTATTGGATGCCGTTCTCAATGAAGATATTGATGCTCCCTATTCCTGCCAAGGTGGGGTTTGCAGCACCTGTATTGCCCGAATTAAGGAAGGAAAGGCGGAAATGGCCAAAAACCAAATCTTGACCGATAGCGAAGTGGCGGAAGGGTTCATCCTAACGTGTCAGGCCCACCCCTTGACTCCTACTTTAAAAGTGGACTACGACGACGTATAACCCTAATTCGTCAAGAGTTTTTCAATGGCTCTGCTGCCATGCTCATACCCAATGGAAAAGGCATTTTCGATACCTTTTTTGTCCAGCACCCCAATTTTGTCCAGTTCCTTGGGTTCTATAAAAAGATGACACTGTTTCACCTTTTCTATGTTGGAAGCATATATCATGAGATTGGTAACCCTTCCAGCCAATTGTAGAGAATTCCGCAGGTCGGTTTTTTGCACTTTGGCCGCAATGGAAACATTGCTTCCAATAAAAAAATCGGCTTTATCTTCTAGATATTCCTTTGGAAAGTTATTCATGATTCCGCCATCGGCATAAAGTATGCCTTCAATCTCCACAGGGCTAAAAACGGGGGTTAAGGCTGCCGAAGCAAGCAAGGGCAGAATCAATTCACCCTGATTAAAGACTTTTTCCTCTCCGCTCAACAAATCGGTGGCCACCACATATAAAGGTTTGCTCAAGCTTTCAAAAGAGTCGTTCGGAAAATAGTTTTTAAAAATGCTGAAATAGCGCTCCGTATCAATGAAACCCGGTTTGTTGATGGCAAAAAAGCTGTATTGGAACAAAGGCGTCTTCCGAAAGAAGTCCAACATACTCTCCACCGAATTTCCATTGGCATACAACGCACCCACCAAAGCCCCAACACTGGAACCAGACACCATTTGGGCTTCCAGGCCATGTTCACGCATAGCCTTGATCAACCCGATATGGGCCATACCGCGAACCCCGCCGCCAGAAAGAACCAATCCAATGGATTTATCTTGAAACATTTTATTTACAAAACAATGATGCACAAAGGTATAGCATTGCCTTGTGGATGATGTAGTCCTGCATCATGATTTCGGTTAAAAAAACATTATTTCCACCGTCAATTATGGTTTTCCAAAACGGGAATTCACAGACTGGGCAGTCGGTGTTTTTCAAAAATGGGCCTTGTTCTTGTCTTTTGTCGAATGCGATGCAACCTTAATCGGAAAACTGTAAATCCCTCATTTTCAAAACCGACTGTGGGGTCGGAATGTTAAAGTTGGCCTGTTTTTCCAAAAAACTGTAATCCAACCACATACGATTCGACCAAAATCAATAGCAATAATTGTTGTAAGTTTAGGATAAACATTCCTTAGGTTGATTCAAAAATCGGTTCAAGATACTGCCATTTTAATCTTCGCAAATTCTGCGACCCAGGACAGCCGTATTAAAAAAATTGGTTCGGATACTACCCTTTTTGATGCCCTCAACCAACATTCTTTAAAGATTGTAAAGGCCACTGGCCTACCTTACTTTCATTTTACGGAAAAAGAACAACGCGGTGAAACTTTTGGAGAGCGTTTCACCCATGCGATTCAATCCATTTTTGATAAAGGCTTTGCCAACATTATCGCCATTGGAAATGACAGCCCACAGTTGAAGACCCAACATCTTCTGGAAACCCATCAAAAACTCCAGCTGGGCAAAACGGTTTTAGGCCCGGCGGTGGATGGTGGATTTTATTTGTTGGGACTACATGCTTCCAACTTTCATAAAAATTCTTTTGAAGCGCTGCCATGGCAAGTGACAAGCCTTTTTAATACCACTCAGTATTATTTTGAATCTTTGGGTTGTGTAGTTTTTTCATTGAGCCGATTAATCGACATTGATTCTGCCAGTGATATTAAACGTCTATCCAATCACATTACAACTTTGGTCGGAGGATGGCTCTCGTTTTTTTCAAAATTGCTGCATCAGTTTATCAAGTTTATTGACATTGGTCTTATCAATACCAAAAACCTATTTCTCTTCATTCCTTTTAACAAAGGCTCACCAGTTTCGTTTGCCTGATTACCCATGCCGAGTCTTAAACTTGGCCCTCAGTTATTATTTAATTCAGACATACAAATGCCTTAAGGCAAATGTTGATAATCCACTAAAAAACAAAACATGGCAAACTCATATTACGACCCAGCAGACTTAAGAAAATTTGGTTCCATTACCGAATGGAGCGAGGAACTGGGCAACAAATTTTTTGATTATTACGGTAAGGTTTTCGAAGAAGGTGCACTAAGTGCAAGAGAGAAATCGTTGATCGCCCTAGCGGTGGCCCACGTGGTCAAATGCCCCTACTGCATCGATGCTTACACCAAAGATGGGCTTCAACGTGGCATTACCAAAGAGGAAATGATGGAAGCCGTGCACGCCGGTGCTGCCATTGAAAGTGGTGCTACGCTGGTACATGGTGTTCAGATGATGAACAAATACAATAAACTTTCCATGTAGTAATGGAACGCTTCGCTTCTAGATATTAGACCGCTGCGCTGTCAGATTTTAGAAGGTTTCCGAACAATTTTAAAGACTAAAAATGGGACAAAGCATATTATCAGATATTAAAAAAGCGGCCAAAAAGTCGTTGAAGGCTCGGGAAAATGAACTCGCGAATACCAACAGGCAGTTGGAAATATTGAATGGGGGATTGTTTGCCGATGGTGAGTTGCCTTCCTTTAAGGATAAAATTGCTAAAACGGGACAATTTCCATTAAAGCCCAGAACCTTGGAAATCCTGCAAATCAATGTGGGGTATACGTGCAATCAGGTGTGCGAGCACTGCCATGTGGATGCTGGTCCAGACCGAAAGGAAATCATGACGCGCGAGACCATGGAGCAGTGTTTGGAGGTCATTCGAAATACTGGAGCCCATACTTTGGACCTTACGGGTGGTGCTCCAGAAATGAATCCCAACTTTCGGTGGTTTGTGGAAGAAGCAGCCAAAGCGGGTATCCAAGATTTTATTGTGCGGTCCAATTTGACCATCATCCGTTCCAACAAAAAATACCACGACCTCCCCGAATTCTTTAAAAAGCATAATGTGCACGTGGTTTCTTCCATGCCACATTACACTCGGGGCAAAACGGACAAGCAACGTGGTGATGGGGTTTTTGATAAGTCCATCAAAGCACTGCAAGATTTGAACGCGGTGGGCTATGGTATGCCTGATAGCGCCCTACGGTTGGATTTGGTCTACAATCCCTCTGGGGCCTTTTTGCCGGGTGACCAAGCGGCCATGGAACACGATTTTAAAAAAGCGTTGAAAGAAGATTTCAATATTGAGTTCCATAATCTGTTTGCGATTACCAATCTGCCCATTTCGCGCTTTTTGGATTATTTGATTGCTTCGGACAATTATGAAGATTATATGTACGCCTTGGTGGAGGCCTACAATCCCGCTGCGGTGGAAAATGTGATGTGCACCAATACCATTTCAGTAAGTTGGGATGGCTGGTTGTATGATTGCGACTTTAACCAAATGCTAAACCTAAAGGTGGCCAGCAAGGTAAAGCACATCAAAGATTATAACGAAGACCTGTTGAATGACCGTGAAATTGTGATTTCACAGCATTGCTACGGCTGCACCGCAGGAGCGGGAAGTAGTTGCCAAGGTACGGTAACATAAAAAAGAAAAGCAGTTTTATGGCTAATTCTATCTACTTGTACAGTTTGAATTCAATTTCATTACTCATTATGGTAATCAAAAGAGAATATATCCCTCGTTGAAGTAAATCTTCGCAAAACTTTTCCGCCTCCTCTATAATCTTGAATGGTTTCAATTCTTCAGAATCCGATTCAAAGAATACCAAAAAAGGTTGCTCAAAAAAGTCAACCCCATACTCCACAAATACCTTGTCCTGCATTCTTTCCCTTTTTCTAATATTTGAAGCGTCTTTTTGATCTAGCCTATCGAGTAGCGCATCAGGTGCACGTCTTGCTAGATATTGCGGGGAGAATTCTGTATTGGTTACGGGCTTATCAAATTTAGCGTCGATAAAAGCCAAACAGTCCTCTTTACTGTTCAATGCATCAATACTTGTGTTATTGATTACTGGTATGGTATAGTTATTAGAGCTCACTTCATCTGACCCGTTGGCAAAGTACAGAGCCACAAAGGAATCAAGGCTGTTGGCCACTTTTTCCTTCTCATAATCGGTATCCTCACCTATGATATACACCGGGAAATTTTCCTTTTCCTCGTCAAGATAAACCCCCAATACCGTTGGACCACATTGATCAGGTAATGTCTCTGAAATTAATGGAACAAAGTTTGCTCTGAAATGCTCTTGCATCTCATCAGAATATCCCGTATAGAATAGCTCAGCCAAATCCTCTTCAGGATCACCTGGGTATTCCTCAATATCCAACTCATCTGGAGAAATCATATAGTACTCAAATGTAATAGGATAATAATGATTTGGTTTTCCCATAATCCTGATTTTCAGAGGAGATATTTTTTTGTAACGTTCACCGTTTTGGAAAAAGTCTTCAATTGGTTTTGGGTATTTGCCTTGCTTGCTCATTTTACGGTTTTTTGTTGTTGTTTGATAATGACAAGGTATCCCAACCGTACCTCCATCTCGAAGAAAATTGATCAATGCCCTATTTCATCTAGCCAGTCCATCATCCGATCTGATAAAATTTTGGTTGATTATCTATTTTGGATATGAACAAAAGGATTTATTGAGGAGCCAGAATATTGTGATCACACAACGCTGCTATGGATGTGCTGGTGGTGCGGGAAGTAGTTGCCAGGGGACGGTGGCTTAGGGTTTCAGTACAAGAAATTACAACTAGCGGTGAGATTACTGGTTCGGAATTAATTCTATTAGGTTAAGATACTCATTAAAATAACGTTTACCCAACTCCCTTTGCCCATCAGCATCAAAATGAATCTCATCAATTTTATTGTTTTCTTTTTCAATAACAACAGGAGATGACGGATCCGCATAGCCAATTATGCATAGCTTGTCTTTTATCCCTGCGATTTTCTTTTGCTGATTTAATCTTGATTTATCCTGTGATACCCAGTATGGTACCATTCCTCCTAAAATAAATGGTACGTTTTCAGCATTTAAATCCTCTCTTATGTCATTGATAAAATTCCCAAGTTGGCGTTCGTACGATTTATTGTGCACATCAATCTCTCCCTGATGCCATAAAATAGCTTGTAGTTCACTATTTTGAAATTTGTCTTGAACGTATTTTACTCTCGATACCGCATCATTATATAGAGCATCCCCTTTGTTCCACATGTTATCCGAAAATCCTGTTCCTCCATGGCCACAAGGGATTATTATCACACTGTCATTCTCGGCTACTAGTCTATTCTTAAAGAGATTCGCGAAAGTCAGCCCAAAACCAATCCTATCTAATTTAGCTGTATGATGGTCTAAAGGTGCAATGGCTTTTACCACTTTCAAGTTTCTGTCACCAACCCTGCCAAGTTGCATTACACCTTGTCGCGTAGTATCAATGGATGCATCCAAACCTAACCCGGCATGCGTGTTCGACTGCCCAATAATCAATATTATATTATACTTTGACTTGCTAAAAGAAACTACTGAGCGTTCACATTCAACTGAGGGAAAAGAATCAGTTTCATTCTTTTCGCAAGAAGTTATTGCCAATGAAAATAGAAGTAGTATTAGTATTGGCCTCACCCTGTAATGTTTCTTACCTAAAATTTGTTAATTGGCTTTTACACAAATATAAGGGAAGTCAAACTTATCCAAAATCCATTCGTTTTAATGCCTTTTTATTAGCCATATTGAACTTGTGGTCATTTAACCGTGTTATAGATGCTCAGCTAGGGCCAGAAGTAGTTACCAAGAGGTAGTAACTTACGCTTTTAGAGCAGGAAGGTTAACTTAATGGTAAATTAAATACATAACAGGAGGCCGTTTTTTCCCATCAACCTCCTACAATGTTTTAGTGGAATATAAGCCATGGTATTTCATCTTAGCTATTAGTACTACAAAATATACACACGGTCTTAGCGTTTCTGGATTTTATCCAAAAATAAGTCTACATCCTGTAGCGTTTTTTTATAATAATCAGGAGACCTATTATTAAAAAACCCATGCTTTTGCCCTTCATAAACCTTAACCTCGCAAAAGCTTCCAACACTATCCATTCTATGTTTATAATTTTCAATAGTTTCAATCGGCACAAGTTCATCCTCGGACCCAATTAAGATAATGGTTGGGGGCGCATCTTTACTGATATTGTAAATGGGCGAAAATGATTTATACAATTCCCCTATTCTTTCAAATCCATATCCATTTGGTCCATTGTCAATTACAGGATTGAATAGAACTAGGGCTTCTGGCTTTGTGCTGACCGTCATATCATCTGTGTCTTCATTAAATCCGGATACTAAAGCCGTAGCGGCCGCTAGGTGTCCGCCAGCAGAGCCGCCACATGCAACAATCTTAGATGAATCGACCCTAAACCGTTCGGCATTTCTTTTTATATATCTCATTGCTGATTTTGCATCCATTAATGATTCAAAAGGAGTTGTATTATTTCTAAACTTCACCCGATATCCAACCAAAAAAGTTACATACCCTTTATTTGAATAGTATTTTGCGTGAGCTTCAAATTGACTGATGGAACCGCCTCGCCATCCTCCTCCATGAAAGAAGACAATTGCGGAATTTAACTTCTTAGTTGTTTTATCCTTGGGAAAGAATACCCTCATCTTTAGGTTTGTGGAATCAACAGTCTTATAATTTATTACGCTATCGAGACCAAATCCGTATTGTATTTTGCCCTTTCCTGACGAACAGTTAGATAATGCGATTCCAAGAAATAACACTATGATAGCGGCTAAGTTTAATCTCATTTATATGACCTTGATTTCAATTCAATGATTGTCCAACAGGTCAATGAACTTCGGGGGTTTTACTTTAAGAATCAGAGTTAAATTGATGAATGCCATGTACAATTCAACGAATCCCGCATATAATTTGACCGACCCATAAGTCGGTTATTTTTTGGGATTTTGGCAATTCATCGGTTTTTGAACACTTCACCGATTTTTCAGGGAAGTACGTCTTGAATTCTTTGGGTTGGACCATTTCCGTGGAATCTTTGTCACAGACTCAACAGTCTAAACCCAAATCTTATGGAAATGACCCTCAAACGAAGGGAGACCATGCACCGCTTATGCGGGAAGGGTCTCGAAATCTTCAACGAAAAAGGCTATTACAACACCAGTTTGGATGATATCCTTCAGGAATTATCCTTATCCAAAGGTGCCTTTTACCATCACTTTAAATCCAAGGAAGACTATTTTATCAATATTGTGCAGAACCTTATTGTGCAAAAAGTCTACGCACTTTTAATAGAGCCGCTGGACACGAATGAAAATCCATTGCCCGTTATTGTGGAAAGTTTGGAAAATGCCTTGGAGCCTGGCAAGAAAAATGAAATGGCCTATGGTTTTATGCTCAACGATTTCTTGACTGAATTCAATAAGCGTAATGAAGAAATATCGGGTTACCTAAAAAATATCCTTAGCGTTTGGGAAGTCAACCTAGTTGCTGTGCTGAAAAGAGGGAAAGTGGACGGCCATATTGCCCGCCATGTGGATTGTGAGGGGGCTGCCACCTATATCATTGCTTCGTATTTGGGTATGCGCTCTTTAATGACGGATAGCACCAACCGCCAATTAAAATACCAATACATTCAACAGTTAAAGCAATACTTCAAGTCGATTTCGGCTACCCACGCCCTCGCTTAACCTTCCAAAATTTTGGTAAGCTTTTCCAAGACTTGCTGGGGTTGTATTGTTTTCATTGCTGATTCGTATCCTCCCGGCACTTTATTTCCATAAATTGAAGTAGGAATCAATGGATACTCCTCCCGGTCAGCCAATATCGCATTTTCTGCAGGTTGATGGAACGGATAAAATCCGGAAAAGGGGTGGGTAACTCCCCATAAGGTCACCACCGGAATAGCATAATTGGCAGCCAAATGGGCATTGCCACTGTCCATGGACAACATTACGTCCAAATTGGAAATAAGTTGCAGTTCTTCGGAAAGATTGAGCTTTCCGGCCATGCACAAGGCGTTTTCATACTTCTCTGATAAGCCCTTCAACGCTTCTACTTCCTTGGCTCCACCGCCAAATAGCAATATTTTATACTTTTCGGTATCATTGAGAGTCTTAATAACCTTCTCCATGGATTCCAACGGATACATCTTGCCTTGGTGAGCGGCAAAGGGCGCAATCCCCACCCATTTTTTGGTGTCTTGCTGCACCAAGCCCAGCACTTTTTCCGAAAGTTGAACCCGATCTAAGGGTTTGGCATCAGATAAATCAATAGGAAAACTGAGTTTGTCAAAAACATCAGCATAACGTTGATGAGTAGACTTGAGCTGTTTGAATATTTTGTTTCGGGAACGGGTAAGGGCCTTCTTTTCACCACGACCCTTGTCAATTTGTACAACGGGAACCCTATCCAAGGCAAAATACTTTTTCAGCACCCTGCTCCGCAAAACATTATGAAGGTCGGCCACAGCATCAAAATGCATGGGTTTCAACTCCTTTTTGTAGAGCCGCCATAATCCCATAAGGCCCTTATGCCGCTTCTTTACATCTGTCTCAATTACATTTACTCTTTCCAACCCATCAAAAATGGGCTTGAAGTGTTTTTTGGTGAGCACTGTAAGTTGTAGGTCTGGATATTTTTTGAGCAATGTGTCCAGTATGGGAACAGTCATGGCCACATCACCCATTGCGGACAAGCGAATGACCAGAATATGGGTGGATTTACCCTTTTTGTCCACGGAGTACGGGGTTGAGTTCATCGTCATTGTACATTTTCATCTGCTTGTAGACTTTCATGTACTTGTTTCCTGCCTCAATATCGGACAGCAGTTGGTCTATAGCTGTGGAAAGGTCCTTTCTCTGCTCCAAAAGTACCGCTAACTTGTCACTACATTTTTTGATGTGCTCCGGTGAGGCATCTGTTCGGTTGACCTCCTCCTGCATGTGGTAAATTTTCAAGGCCAATATGGAAAGTCGGTCAATGGCCCAAGCTGGACTTTCGGTATTGATGGTGGCATTTTCGTTAACCTCTACTGTCTTGTATTTGTTTAAGAAATAACCATCTATATACTCCACCAAATCAGTACGGTCCTGATTGCTGGCGTCAATTTTTCGCTTGAGGCCCAAAGCCGCTACTGGGTCAATTTCGGGGTCACGGATAATATCCTCATAATGCCATTGAACCGTATCAATCCAATTTTTTCGGTATAGCAAATGTTCCACTTTATCCTTTGGATACGGGTTGGAGAAATCTTGGTATACATCGTCCTCAATGTGGTAGGTATCTATACTTTCCTGAAATATCTTGAAGGCAAATTCGCTGAACATCTTTATACGTTTTGCGCAAAGATATTGCTTTATGGTTTATTGGTACATCTGCACGACAAAAAGCAAAAGGGGAACCGCAATACATAGCCCCAAAAACAACTCCCGCAACTTTATTCTTTTGATGCCTTCCAAATAATTAGCCATAAAAACGGCGGCTGGGAAAAAGGTAAACAGGAGCGGGGAAGAACCTGCAGGGCTAAAAAGTGCCAAGACCACTCCAAGTATGAAAATAAAAAGCATAATTCGCAACAACACCAACTTTCCCCCGCCAATACTTCTAACCCTTACAAAAACAATCATCATTAACAATAGCATCAATAGTATATAGATCATTGTTTTTATGTTGATGACCTGACCCAAAGTTTCCGTTTTGAGCAATCCTATTGAAAATACGTAGTGCTTGCCAAAAAAATCGGTTGACCCCGTCAGCCTAAGTGCAGCAAAAGTTATAATAAAGACAGTTGCCATCCCCACAAAAGGAACCAACCAGTTTTTAAAGTTTTTTCTATCATACACATTGATGACGGCAAAGACCAACAGTAAAAATACAAGGGACCAGTCGTAAAAAAGGCTGGCGGCACCAATTAAAAAGGAAGCATCAAAAATCTTGTGCTTTACAAACCGGATGGATTTTATGGACAACAATCGCCAAAAGGCCAGAAGCAGAAAAAAATTGGTGAAGATGACATTTTTGTTGAACAAGGTTTCAGAAAAAGCCACCAACAACAGTACAAAAAACAGCATGGCGTAGGAGTTGAAGTCGGTCACCTTCTCGGTACGCACAATCTGGTTGATAATAAATAAGGCCAAAAGCAAGACCGCAAAAGCCAAGAGTTCAAGCGCAATAAATTGGGTTACAACTTGTGTCCCAAAGCCCAAAAATGCATTGATAGAATAGAAAAGGAACAAAAAAATGCCAAGGACAATGTAATTTATGGGTTTTGTTTTTCCGAAAAAGCTTGAAATCATCCTTTCTTTTGCTACTTTTGTAAAGTAAATATAGCCAAGATGAGCAAGTTTTTTTACGGTATAGAAGACTTATTTGTGAACTACCTTTTTGCCCCCTACGATTTTTTCCGTTTTATGGAAAGTTGGTGGGCTGCCAACACATTGAATTGGATTTTCTTTGTCATTGGTTTGGTGGCATCCGTCTACTGGATGAATCAATTGAAAATTTTCAATGATAATGGTGAAGAGGATAAGAGCATCAGCTCACACTCTTACCTATAGATCAAACCCTAAATCTTTTCGGTAATACATTCCATCAAAGTGGAGTTTTTCCATGTTTTGATAGGATTTTTGTAGGGCTTCCTTAAAGTCTTTTCCAAAGGAAGTTACGGCTATGACCCGGCCTCCATTGGTGGTCACTTTTCCTTCTGAAAGTTTAGTCCCTGCATGGAACACCAAGGAGTCTTTAATGTTCTCGGTACCGGTAATTTCCTTTCCTTTTTCATAAGCCTCGGGATAACCGCCCGAAACAGCCATTACGGTTGTGGCTGTACGTTCATCAATCTCTAGGTTGATTTGGTCCAATGTACCATTTGCCATCGCCGTCAGCACCTCAACAAGGTCACTTTTCAGACGGGGTATCACTACTTCCGTTTCAGGATCACCCATACGAACATTGTATTCGATAACCTTGGGCTCGTCACCAACTTTTATCAACCCGATAAAAATGAAACCCACATAAGGCAGGTTGTCCTTTTTAAGGCCGTCTACGGTAGGTTTTACAATCTGGCGCTCTATCTTGTCCAAGAATGTGGAATCTGCAAATGGAACAGGTGAAATAGCCCCCATGCCCCCGGTGTTGAGTCCAGTGTCCCCTTCCCCAATACGTTTATAATCTTTTGCGGTAGGAAGGATTTTGTAATTGGTTCCATCCGTGAGCACAAAACAACTCAACTCTATGCCGTCCAGGAACTCTTCAATGACCACCGTGGCACTGGCATTCCCAAATTTGGAATCGACCAACATGGATTTTAATTCGGTCTTGGCTTCTTCCAAATCTTGAAGGATCAGCACCCCTTTCCCAGCCGCAAGTCCATCCGCTTTAAGTACATAAGGTGGTTTTAGGGATTCTAAAAAACCATACCCCTTTTCCAAAGTTTCAGCTGTAAAACTTTCATAGGCCGCGGTTGGGATGTTGTGCCGCATCATGAACTCTTTGGCAAATTCCTTACTACCTTCCAAAGCCGCTGCGGCTTTTTCCGGGCCGATTACGGGAATGGATTTCAGTTCGGCATCATTCAGAAAGAAATCATGCACTCCATTTACCAATGGGTCTTCTGGTCCTATAACGACTAAATCAATATTTTCCTTGAGTACCAGTTGCTTAATGGCGGGAAAGTCATTGACCCCTACCTCAACATTTGTAGCTATTGTTGAAGTCCCTGCATTGCCAGGAGCAACAAACAGATTTTTCGTGATAGGGCTTTGTGAAATTTTAAGGGCTATGGCGTGTTCTCGTCCACCAGAGCCCAGGACCAAAATGTTCATGAATTAGAATTTTGGCAAAAATACGCTGTTTAGATGCCCCTTTAAAATGAAAATTACTTTTTATTGCGGGTAGAGAAATCGCGATGTTCTGTTTTTTCGAGTTCTTCCTTGGTTAGTCCTTTAAAAAACTCGAATGTTTTTCGCATTCCTTCTTCACGTCCTACTTTGGGTTCCCATCCCAAAATTTCCCTTGCTTTGGTAATGTCGGGCTGACGCTGCATGGGGTCGTCTTTAGGTAATGGTTTATAGACAATTTTTTGGTCCGTGCCTGTGAGTTTGATGATTTCCTCGGCAAAATCCTTAATGGTAATTTCATTGGGGTTTCCAATGTTCACCGGGAGGGTATAATCACTCATCAACAAACGGTAGATTCCTTCGATTTCATCATCCACAAAGCAGAAGGAGCGGGTTTGTGAACCATCTCCAAATACAGTTAAATCCTCCCCTCGAAGGGCTTGTCCCATAAAAGCAGGGATTACGCGACCATCGTTCAGTCGCATTCGCGGTCCGTAGGTGTTGAATATCCGTACAATACGCGTATCCAAACCATGGAATCTGTGATAGGCCATAGTAATGGACTCTTGAAAGCGTTTGGCTTCGTCATACACCCCTCTTGGCCCGATGGTGTTTACATTGCCATAGTACTCCTCTGTTTGCGGGTGTACCAAGGGATCACCATATATCTCGGAAGTGGATGCAATCATGAAACGAGCATTTTTCTCCTTTGCAAGACCCAGTAAATTGTGTGTTCCCAGTGCACCCACCTTTAAGGTTTGAATTGGAATCTTCAGATAATCTATTGGACTCGCGGGCGAGGCAAAATGAAGAATGTAATCCAGTTCTCCCGGAACATGGACAAAATTTGTCACATCGTGGTGGTAGAACGTAAAGCGTTCCAGAGGAAACAGATGTTCTATGTTTTTTAAATCTCCTGTGATAAGGTTATCCATTGCAATGACATGATGGCCTTCTGCAATGAACCTGTCACAAAGGTGGGAGCCCAAAAAACCTGCTGCCCCGGTGATAAGGATTCTTTTCATTTATTTTTTGATATAAATTGTTGTCTTCATCAAAACAAACTTAGGCCATAATGGTCCGTATCAAAAACTTTTCTGGTTAACCTACACTAAATTCTCGACTCAATACGCTTTTTCCTCTCCTTTAAAAACATTTAAAACGGTCTGGAGCATGATTTTAAAGTCCAAAAAAATGGACCAGTTCTCGATATAGAAAATATCGAATTTAATTCGATTTTGTATATCGGAGTCGGTTTCAATCTCCCCCCTATAGCCTCTTATTTGTGCCAAACCCGTTATGCCGGGCTTTACAAAATGGCGCACCATATATTTGTCAACACTTGCTGCATATTCATTGGTATGCTTAACCATGTGAGGTCTGGGGCCCACTACAGACATAGTGCCAAAAAGTACATTATAAAATTGAGGCAGTTCATCTATGCTGGTACTTCTTAAAAATCTACCCAGCTTGGTGATCCTCATATCATTTTTTGTGGCCTGAACATCATCTGCATTTTTGTTTGGGGCCATGGAACGAAATTTATAGCAATAGAACTCCCTATTATCTATACCATTACGTGTTTGTCTAAAAAATACAGGGCCCTTGGACTCAAGGGTAATCAATATGGCCAAAATGGGGGTTAACCAAGAGAGCAGCCCAACTATTATAATCAGAGAGAAAATAACGTCAAAACTTCGTTTGATAAAGGCATTTATGGGATTGTCCAATGGTATGTCCCTTAAAGAAAGTACGGGGATGTAATCATAGTATTCAAATTTGAGCTTTTTGGCAAAGATGTTTTTGTTATCGGGAATAAACTTGAGGGTTTTTAAATTATTGTCAGCAAAGTTGATGAACTTTGTAAGCTCTTCATTTTTCAGTTCAGATACTGAACAATAGATTTCATCAATATTATTTTCTAGAATATAGTTGAAACACCCCTGAAGTTCAAATCCTGTAGTTTTTGGCGAGAACTGTTTCAAAAAATTATATCCGAACTCCTGCCTTCCTTGAAACACCTTGCGCAACTGATCTGTTTTTTTGTTTTTCCCTACAATGACCACGTTCCTTAAATTACCTTTCACACGTTCCCGATACTCCATCAAGAGGACATAGCTCAAAAGCTTTATAATGGATATGACCAGTAAAACTATTACAAAATACTCGCCAAGTGCCAACCTACTAATGATGGGCTGCTTAAAAAAGCCTATGAACGCATAGAGTGTTAAAAAGAAGAAAACAAATTGCACAAATATCAACCTAAAAATATAGGTTACCTTGGCAAACCTATATATGGTATAAAACTCATTTTTTGTGGAGATAACAATCCATGCCATTGTTATATACAGATGCATCAACAAGGGCGTTTGAAAGTTGATGGGCAAAATGTATAAAAACATATTTAAAACCATCAGGTCTATAGCATATGATAGAGGGGTGATAAGGTTTGAATATCTATGTTGTCTGAAAAACATAATCTGTTAAAATAAACTCAGAGTTTTGAATCTCCCTAAATTATTGCCTTAAGATAATTTTACCACCCCCATTTTTTAAAATACTTTATTGCGGACTCCAAGTGTATTTTAAAGAGCTTAAAACTTTTTGCAGATCCCTTTTCTAGATGATGAACGATCTTTTCTCCAGGGTGTAGAACCACATCCAAACCTGTTTCAGTAACCTTCTTACAGATATCAATGTCCTCCATATACATAAAATACCTTTCATCAAACCCCTTAATTAACTTAAAAGTGTTTGTTCTGAATAATTGAAAACAACCCATAACGCTATCAACCGCAAAAGGCGCGTTCAACTCTTTGTGAAAATATTGGTTTTTTTCATATTTATTATGAAAAAGGGCTTTAATAAAAGGAATCCTTCGAATAATTAGATCAAAGGGGTTTGGATATCTTCTAAAAGAATGCTGAAGGGTTCCATCGGGGAAAAAAACTAAAGGAGCAATAATCCCGACATTGAGGTTATGCCTAGCATACTCCATAAGCCCAATTGTAACATTGGGTTCAAAATAAATGTCTGGATTTAAGATAAGATGAAAGGCCGAGTCTTTGTCAATTTTATCCAGAATATAGTTGTGTCCTTTTCCGAACCCTAAATTCTTACCCACAAAATAATACTGTACCTCTGGATACCCCTTAAAAACTTTCTCTAGATTATTGTTTTCTGAATTATCAATTACATATAATTTTTTATTCCATGGGATGGACAAAAAACTATTCAATGTTTTTTCTAGCTTTTCTATTGAATTGTGGTATATAACCAAAGAGCCTGTTAGCATACACTTTGTAGTGGTTTAAGAAAATTGTATTGAACAACCCAAAGAACAATACGCCATGGTTTCTGCTCAATATGTTTTCTGTAATCATGAAAATCAAAATCAAAGTTAAAAAAGAAATATACAGAACATCTTTATTTCTAAAAGAAACAAAAACAAAAAATAGAAATGCAGAAATGAATAAGAGGAAGCCAATTATTCCTCCAAAAAGAAGGACGTTCAAATAATATGAATGACTATTGTAGTTTTTTAATTGGTATGCATCCGTATTATACTGCCCATAACAACGTACAAGTTCATGTTGTACATCACCTATACCTACTCCAAAAGCACTATTTTCCTTAATTATTTGAGCAGCACAAGAATATATCCCTACCCTTATATTTATTG
Organism: Allomuricauda sp. CAU 1633; assembly: GCF_017313225.1. Taxonomy (GTDB): domain Bacteria; phylum Bacteroidota; class Bacteroidia; order Flavobacteriales; family Flavobacteriaceae; genus Flagellimonas. The sequence continues at coordinate 344,765 of NZ_JAFLNE010000001.1, forward strand.
AATTATGCCTCTTGCCTTCTGGAGGCGCTAGTTTAGTTACCTTAAATTCTTGTAGAAATCTTGATTTTAACATTGGTGTAAAAAAAAGGGCGGAAAAAAAGGAAGCCGTGAGCAGAAGAATTAATGTGGCCTTAATTTTTGCGCTTCTTATGAAAAAGACATTTATAAGAAAAATAACGGACAATGCTAAAATTCCTATTCTAGATGATAACAACAGTATTGTAAAAGAGAGGTATAGTATCAAGCACACTAATAGAGCAACACGTAAAATATTTTTTGTTTTTTTTATACGGCTAGCAAAAAAGCCAATTGCCATAACATACCATAAGGTAACATAGGTTGGGTGTAAATCTCCCCATTGAAGTTGATGTGCGATTCTCCTAAACGGATTATTATAGAATCTAATTTCTCCTATGGAACCGAACAGCCCTGAAGAGAGAAAATTATAATTAAGGTAAATAGAGTGGGTTACGCACACAATGGAAAAAACCATTATTAAAAAAAGTACTTCTTTTTTCTTAAACCCATCATAAAAAAGAAACACCACTACAGGAAAAATCAATATGGGCAGTGCTTGTATTGTCTTTTCTACTCCGTGAAAAATATCATTGCTATAAAAGAGGCTGACTACAATTATTAAAAAAGGCAGAGATGCAACTAATATTAGATTTTTTTTTAATTTAAGATTGACATGGGCTTTTTTCCAGTTTAATATTGCGGCTCCAAATGCCCATAAAATAATCAAGTATGTATTGAATGATATCTTGAACAATGGGAAAAGGCATACCACACCCAACAAAATAACATTCAAATCAACTCCTAGAATCTTATTGTTCTTCTCCATTTAAAAGAAACTTAAACAATTCATTCCAACCAATACAAAAAGGAAATGCTACGGTATCTGCAACTTTACTTCCAAAGATGTCATCGTTTCTTAAATACCTAGAGATGATATTTGACAACTCTTTAGCATTATACGGGTCAAAAAACTTTACGCTGTCATAATTCCCCAGGGTTTCCCTTGCATAAGGTAGATTTGCCAATAAAATAGGCTTGTTGAAGTCCTTAAATTCCGTAATTGGCAGGCCCCAAGTTTCAAGTTTTGATGGGAATACAAGGCAACTGGCTTTGGCATATTCTTCAAATACTTGCTCTCTGGTCAATAGCCCCAAAAAAGTTATTGCCTTTATATTGCCATATTTCTGAACAATCTTTTTTGCATAAGGATTTAGATTCTTGTCAATTGTAATTCTCAATTCACATTTACCTTGCAAGTCTTCTGGTAAAAGTGAGATAGCTTCACATAAAATTTCAAAGTTTTTGAATGGCCTAGGGAAACTTGGATAAAAAAGAATTTTTTTCTCGCCTTCAATAAAGTCTTGGTTCCTTTCTATTGTTGGCGTGTTAGGATAAGCCACAACTATATTTTTTAAACCCCAAAACCTAAAGAACTCCTTTCTTATCCAGTCTTGTTGAACAATGATATATTTATTGCTTTTGATGTTTAACCTATAAAGGTGCTTATAAAATTTGGAAAAGAGGTATACTTTAGGATTAACAAAAAAGTCTTTAATTGAAGTTTTATAAAACGGCGTGGGGTTATGGCAATAAACAAATTGGATTTTACAATCCACTCTGGGGCTTATATCATGTAGAGACAACCAAAAATCTGGCTTAATGGTTTTAGATAGCTTGTTAAAATAAAAAAACTCATAATACATTCTATTGAACCAGCTTCTTTTTGACTTTGGAAACTCCATTAACTTAATCCCATCTGCCTTAATTAGAGCTTTGGAATGAACTAGTGCTATAACTTCTAAGTTATTACCATATTTATCACTCAAAAAAGACAAACAGTCGTTCAATATTGACAATGGCCCTCCAGAATCAAAATTTACTGCAGAAATCACCAATTTTTTTCTTACTGTTTCTCCCATGCTCTTTCTTGGGGATTAAAGATTTTAAGAATTCTTGCTGGGCTTCCGGCTATGACAGAATACGGTGGGAATTCTCCTTTTACCATTGACATTGCGCCCACAACTGTGCCTTTGCCCAATATTGTCCCTGGCAAAACACATACATTCTCTCCAAGCCAAACATCATCATCAATTTTTATGGCCTTTCCATGGATATCCCTTTCATCAGGGTGTTGTAAAATACTTTTGGCATCATCATAGTTTCCGTGGTTATGGTCTGTAATTAAGACGTTACTCCCAACCAACACATTATTGCCAAAAGTAATTCCATACGCGCACCCTATATGAACATTGTTATTAAGTTTTACATTTTTACCAAATACTACCTTGGGAGTACATTGCTGGTTTACAATCTTTCCCTTAAACCGATTCTGTGGCAATACTTCAATTCTTAAATTTGGCCCTGCTGTAAATTTTTCTCCGAAAAAAATAAGGTCCTTACTCAAAAAATAAGCAGGCTGCCTTATTTTTCTGACCTTTCTGCCATAAAATAATTTAGTTATCAACACATCCCTTGACAAACGAAAAACATCAAGTATTGTGTATGCCCTTAATGTCCGAAACATTTTTTTTGTTTTTGGTGTACGTTTCAAAATAGATAAAAAGCATTAAAGCAAACCCCAACATAGAATAATGCCCTTGCCTAAGAAGACGCAATATTATTAAAATAAATATGCCATTGTTCAATGTCCAAAAAAAATGGTTGTCTGAAGTCCTTTCAGACCATTTTATTCTATAATTGAAGACAAAAAAGACAAACAAAATACTTCCTAAAAGACCTGTTTCCGCTAATAACCTAAACAACAGGCTATTGGCATCTTCACGGTTCAGCCTAAAATTTTCCCGATAGGTTGATTTTGGCACAACCTCTTCAATGGTTTTGTCATAAATGAACGGATATTGTCCTAATCCCGCTCCAAACAAAGGGTTTTCAGACATTGAGTGTTTTACAATACTGTAATTGCTATAAAGGGCGTAGGTGCTTAAATTGGTCTTGTCTATCTGTTTGGCCGTAACCTTGTTTGAAGTAAACAATTCCAAAGTATCATCTACCCTGAACTTCATTTCTGGAACATTGTACAACAGAATTGCAACAATACATGTACTTATGCCAAAAATTGACAGGAAGATTGGCTTTTTGACAACTGGATATTTTGAAAAAACAATTAACAAAAGACATAGTAGCAATGCAAAAAAACCCAACGAAGATTTGCTCAAAATAACTGTAAGAACAATTAATGATGCTGTTTTATAACCCATCAAACTAGTAATGTTAAAAAATTTTGCGAATGAAATAAATACAGCAGGAATCAAAGAATAAATCATAAAGGAGGGCTCTTGAAACCATGACTGCACTCTATGACTGTGCATTTTTAGATTCCCCATGTCGAACCCCAAAAAAGAATAATTTGCTCCATGTACAAACCCAATCTTAAATGAAATAAATTGAACCAGCCCAACAATCGAGATAAGAATACAAATTGAAATATAATCCTTTGCTATTTTATAGAAATCAAATTTATAGGCATTGATTAAAAACCATGCAAAAATTGATTGGTATGTTATTAATATTGTTTGTTTAATGAATAACGGAAACTTTGCCCCGTTGATGAGTGCGGACAAAAGCAACAACGAAAAAACCGTTAATAAAACCATCACGATTTTAGGTTTGATTTTTATGTTCCTATTTGTAAAAAAAAAATACACTATGAAAATGGCTTGAAAAATATAATTGACCCTAAAGTCAAACCCTAGATCAACTGGAAAAAAAAGGTTATCTAAAAAAAGTGTGAAAAAAGAAATTTTATTTATGCTTAATCTCATGGAATTGAAGATTAGGGTTCATAAGCAATTGGAAAAACAGTTTTGCTCTGGAAAATTGTCCTCTCTTAATTCTGTTAAGGCAAAACATTGAACCGAAAATAAAGCAAAATACGGCAAAAGATCTTCTGAAAAATCTTTTATTAAAAAGGATTTTACTTTTTATGCTGTAAAAATCAGCTAGAAGAGAAGCGTTTCCAATTGCTGCACTTCCTTTATGATATATTTTTGATCTATCCTCATTGTAAAATTCAAGACCTTTTCTCTTTGCTCTTAAAACCCAGTCATATTCTTCAAAAAACAAAAAATAATCTTCACACATTAAGCCTACTTCATCTAAAAACTGTCGTGTAATAAACATGGATGCTCCAATGGGATAATCACACTTATCTCCAAAATTTTTTTTAAGTTGAATTCTCCCGAGTATTGGTGTATAGGTGCCTCCAACACTTTGAATGGCATCCCTTTCATAATATTCATACAAACACGAGCCAATCAAATCTGCCTTAGTAGTGTTATGAGCATCTATTAAAGAATCCAATGAATGTGGAGCAACCACGGTGTCATTGTTCAAAAGCCATATATAATTTCCCATTTGGTTTGAACGGAGGTGTTCCAGCGCAATATTGTTTGCCGCAGCAAACCCTTTGTTTTGTATTGCCTTAACCAATATTATTTTTTCATGAAAATCTTTAACGCCTTTTAAATCCTCCTCTTCTAAATATCTCAAGGTAATTGGGGAAGAGCTAGGGAAAACCAAATCTGGAAATTGTGTATTAACCTCACCATAATTTCCTCTGGCCCATTCCATTATTGAATTACTAGACTCTTGATCAGGGGAATTATCAATAATAAATACCTGGAAATTTTGGTTGGTCAGTTTTAAAATAGATTCCAAGCACTCTACAGTATCTTTCCAAGAACGATAATTCACTAAAATCAAATAGGTTTTATTCCTCTCCTCCCTTTCACTATTTAAATTCATCCCAAACGTCTATTCGATTATTTAGTATAGATTTTACTTGATTCACGTCTTCCTTAAAAAACTGCACAAGTTCATTTATCATGGTTTCATCCATAGATTGGAATTTTTTGCTGTTTTTGGACAAATAAGAAGATTTAAACCCTGTGAGCTTATTTAAAAGATTCTTTGGAACAATCTTTTTAAACCAGTTTTTAAACTTATTGGGCTGCAAGAGAAAACGGCTAAGCATATTGTTGTTATAACCTCCGCCCTCATTAAAAACTTTACGCAAAGAATCTGGTTTAAACTCGGAGTCAACTTCCAAAAAATCAAATAACTCTATTAAACTTTTATGGGGTTCTTGAATAAACTCTTCAAAAATCAGGACCTTGGTATTCTCCTTTCCAAAGATCTTTATGGTCTGCCTTAAATTTTCAGCATAAAAGGAGTGCTTTTTATACATCCAAAAATCTCCATACCCATATTCCGTTCTTTTCTCTTCGTTTTTTAGGGCAACATCAAAACTTTCTTTTTCATATCCCATTCTTACCTGATGTTTGTAATTGGAATATGTGCGATATATAGGGTTTCTAAGTATTATGCAGACCTTAGGATTTTCCGACATCTTATTTTTCAGGTCTGTTCCGATCTTATTTATAAAATAATAATAGGACGGTGAGATTTCCCCAATTACTTTATGCTTGCTTGTAACGCCAGTATATAACTTCTGATACTGATCGGGTTCTTTTGTCAATTCACGCAATACATCCTTATCACCTGGCCCTTGCGTTCTTTGGCTTATTAAACTATATGAAAAATGGTGTAACTCCTTTTTGGATGGCAAGTATATCTGTGGGTGCTCTTTAAGATACTCATATAATGAGGTAGTCCCTGCTTTAGGAACCCCCAACACCAAAAAGTTGGTTTTATAAGTCTTATTCATATCTCCAGTGTTGCAACGATCTCCCCACTATTTTTTCCAGAAGATTTATTTCATCTGAAAAATATAGATCGTGTACCAACTTCTTTTGATTATTACTAAGGAGGCTATTCTTAACTGGTTTGAGGTTTTTCCTGTTAAGAGAGGTTATTATATTAGCTTTTAATTCTTCTGACCAAATCATTTTGCCCAATAGTTTTTTAATGTAGTTTGGCTTAAAAATAAAATTTCGCAATAATATACTTTTAGGCTCAGATGCAATATTGCTTTTTAAATCAAAATCATATTCATAAGGTGGCAGTCCTATAAACTTTGAAATGGAGTTTACAGTTCCTTCCATATCTTTTATAAGATCCTCGAACAAGATTATCTTAAGGTTGTTTTTACCAAACAATTTTGTATACCTGTTTATTTGGGTGCTATATATACCCCTTGAAATATAACTGTGGTGAATTCGACCCCAGTGGTTGCAAAGTCTCGAATTTTCTTTTTCAAGAGCTTCAATAAACCCCAATTCTTCATAACCCCTCCTCTTTGTCATCAAATAGTGGGAGTATGCCCGATCAACAGGATTTCTTAAAATGAAGAGAAATTTGATACTGTCCCCTAAAGTCTCCTTTATTCTTTGTGCGCATTCTGTAAAGTAAGAATATTCCGGGTCAATTTCGCCCAGAAAGTCACTCTCCCTTGCGGAAAAATATTTTTTAAAGTAATGTGCCCTGCCCAAGTTATATTTCTCATCGTCTCTAAAAAAATGGGTTTCCTTTACATCTGGCAGGTAAATATCTGGATTCTGAACCAGAATATCATGCAAGGTAGAAGTTCCTGCCTTTTGGGCCCCTATGCAAAAAAAAGAAATTTCATTCATTCCCTATACTTGATTATTCGTGCTGGTACTCCGCCAACAATGGCATTTTCTGGAACATCTTTGGTCACCACTGCATTTGCGGCTATTATGGCTCCTGAATCAATTGTAATCCCCTTTGTTATTACTGCCCCATATCCAATCCAGACGTTATCTTTTATCACAACTCCAGCAGTTGATTCGCCTTGGTCAATTATTGGTGTATCCAGATCAGAAAATACATGATCGGTATCTCTTATTGATACGCTTTGAGCAATTAATACATTCTTTCCAATTGATATACTTTCATTTACTCCAATCACACTGAATGACCCTATAAATGAATTTTCCCCTAAAATCAATTTACCGCTTCCTTGAATTAATACATCAGATTTAATCTTGGAATTTTTCTTCATGTTTATTAAAAGCTTTTTGTTCTTTTTCCACCAAAAGGGATTCAGCTTAACACGAAATCCAACCGTTATTTTCCCCTCTTTTTGAATCAAAGAAGAGTATTTCAACAAAAACAATAGGGTGCTGATCCTGTTGTTTATTTTTGTGGCCAATTGGTATCTAAACATTTAGAATTCTATTTTTTAACTGTTATCTCATTTTCTTAATTTATTGCAAGCCTTCAAACAATGCCATAATGTGGTGCTATATCCCAATGGATTTAAAGTGCCTTCATTTACAATTTCTTAAAAAGGTTAACGGTAAATACAGGTATCTTTTACTGCTGTTGCTACTTATGAAAGAATATGAAAGCATAGAAGTCAAATTTCTTTTTAATATAATAAATACACATGGCATTCAACAATATGTTTGAAAGCACGCTTGCCAATGCAGCGCCTAGAACACCATGACTATTAATTAAAATATAGTTCAAAATAACATTAAATATTGTGCTTACTATTGTAAAATTTCTCAACTGTTTTTGATGTTGGGTCATACTTAGTACCTGACCAACACTTCCTGATAAAGCATTGAACAGAAAGCCTATTGACAGCACCAAAAGTACCCTTTGACCTGATATGAAATCTTCGCCGAAAAAATTTAAAAACTGTTTGCTGAATATTATTAAAACCAAAACCACGGGCAATGTAACCAATGCTATTAGTCTTGTTGCCTTTTTAACCTCGTCGCTTATTTGCGAAATTTGATTGTTGCTATATAATTCTGAAATCCGTGGTGCTATAACCGTATTCACAGCATTAATTACAATTAGTGAAATGGCAGCCAACTTGTATGCAACGTTATAGACGCCAACTTCACTTTTAGTGGCCATTGCCCCAAGCATAAAGACATCTGTCCAATTGCTTAAAAAAATAAAAAGTGCACTAAACAGTAAGGGCAAAGAAAGGTTCAAAAGGTCTTTTTGAGGATAGTTTTTAAGCTCTTTTGTTTTTTTCAATGGAACGTTTAAAAAAAGTATTATCGCCAAAACACTAATTGACAATACATAAGCAAAAATCGTATTGCTTTCAGGTAAGCCCAAATTATTGAAAACGAACAAAAGTGGAATGGTTATTACATAGGGCAAAACATAATAGAATAAAGCATACTTTTTAAAAAGCTGCTTACCCCTTATAAATTCGACAAAAAAAAGGTGGAAAATTCCAAAGCCAATGCAATAGGATAAATATTCAAAGTACTTTATCAACTCAAAATCATTGAATACCTGTATAGCAAGCCATTCTTTGGTCAACTGAATGATTAGGGTGCAAAAAAAAGCTGAAAAAAGTAATAAAAAAGCTGATTTTTGTAAATAGCTGTTAATGGGTCTTCCATGATTATAAAACCTTGTGTCCGCTGTTAACTTGACCATTGTTAATGGCAAGCCAAATGAAAAAACTAATATTAAAAGTTGCCAAAGCGCCAGCGAAATAGAATATCTGCCAAATATTTCAGCACCATATATATTTGAAATGTACAGCATGTTTAGATATGCAAGCAACATGCTAAAAATTCTAAGTAGAAAAACCGACCCCGACCTTTTAATCAAATTGCTTCGGATTAACAAAAGGTATTTAGCAATCATGAATTCTACATGGCTTTTATTTAACCATTCCTAAATTTATCAAACCACCATTCCCGCCGCCACAGTCTCATTGGTTGCATCATCCACCAAAATAATGCTCCCTGTGGTCCGGTTCTCACGATACGGGTCTATCATCAACGGTTTTGTTGTTCGAATACGAACCTTACAGATGTCGTTCATGGACATTTCCGTATCCTCAGTGCTTCTGTTTAGGGTATTGATATCAATCTTGTACAGCACTTCGTTGATCATGGCCTTCTGCTCGTTTGAAGTGTGCTTGATAGTATATTTTGCCCTAGGTTTTGCCGGGCTATTGTTTAACCAACAAAGCATTACTTCTATGTCTTGTTGTGCCTCAGGTTTATTATTGGAACGAACGATCATATCGCCTCTACTGATGTCGATATCATCTTCTAGTGTTATGGATACGGACATTGGTGCGAATGCCTCTTCAACTTCGCCAGAAAATGAGTCGATAGACTTAATTTTTGACACAAAGCCTGAGGGCATCACAGTAACCTCATCGCCTTTTCGCAGCACACCGCTTGCCACCCTTCCAGCATATCCACGATAATCCCTAAATTCTTCACTTTGTGGTCGTAAAACGGTCTGAACCGGAAATCTGGCGTCAACTTTGTTGATATCGCTACTGATGTGCATGGTTTCCAAGGTATGCAAAAGCGGGGCTCCTTGGTACCAATCCATGTTTTCTGATCGGTTCACCACGTTGTCGCCTAATAGGGCACTGATTGGAATAAACCGAACATCTTTTACTAGCAGTTTGGATGAAAACTCCTCAAATTGTCCTATAACTTTGTTATAAGCCTCTTCCGAAAAATCCACCAAATCCATTTTGTTGATGCAGACGATAACATGGGGAATTTGAAGCAATGATGCAATGAACGCATGTCTTTTGGTTTGTTCGATAACTCCATGTCTGGCATCGACCAAAATAATGGCTGCATTTGCCGTTGAAGCTCCAGTAACCATGTTTCGGGTATATTGTATATGCCCGGGCGTATCTGCAATAATAAATTTTCGTTTTGGTGTGGTGAAGTATCGGTAGGCCACATCTATGGTAATTCCCTGCTCTCTTTCATCCCGAAGACCATCTGTAAAAAGAGCCAAATCCACACCTTCATGGCCCTTCTTTTTACTGGTGCTTTCAATGGCTTCCAATTGATCCTCAAAAATTGATTTTGAGTCGTATAGTAGTCTTCCGATGAGGGTGCTTTTCCCATCATCCACACTTCCTGCCGTGGTAAATCGTAAAAGTTGATTGTTGTCCAACATAGCTGTTCTAAAAATATCCTTGTTTTTTTCTGTCCTCCATTGCAGTTTCCGAACGTTTATCGTCACTGCGGTTTCCTCGCTCCGTTTGTCTCATGGCCGATACTTCTTGCGCTATTTTTTCAACGGTATCTGCATCGGATTCTATTCCCCCGGTTATGGTAATGTCACCAAGGGTCCTGAAGCGTATTTTTTTGGTTACTACTTCTTCACCCTCATCCAATTTCAAGAACTCAGAATTGGGAATCCAGGAGTTGCTTCTCCAGACCACTTCTCTTTCGTGTGCGAAATACAATGAAGGTATCTCTATATTTTCTCTGTTGATGTAGTTCCAAACATCCATTTCCGTCCAATTACTGATTGGGAAAACCCGGAAATGCTCTCCTTCAAAATGCTTCCCGTTGAAAAGGTTCCACAATTCTGGACGTTGGTTTTTGGGGTCCCATTGACCAAAGTCATCCCTGTGCGAAAAGAAACGTTCCTTGGCACGGGCCTTTTCTTCATCCCTTCTACCGCCACCAATGGCACAATCCACCTTATTGGATTCAATGGCGTCCAATAGCGTAGTAATTTGAAGCGCATTTCTTGTCGCATTTTTCCCTTTTTCCTCGGCTACTCTTCCTTGGTCTATGGATTCTTGTACCGATCCAACAATGAGACGTACGCCCAATTCTTCAATTAGGTCGTCCCTAAACTTTATGGTTTCTGGAAAGTTGTGTCCTGTATCCACGTGCATCAAAGCAAAGGGTATTTTGCTGGGATAAAATGCTTTTCGGGCCAAGTGGGTGACCACAATGGAATCTTTCCCTCCCGAAAATAGAATTACTGGGTTTTGAAATTGAGCCCAAACCTCCCTTAGCACAAAAATGGCCTCGGATTCCAGCTCGTCTAAATAGTTCAAATAATACTTACTCATTACAATTGTAATTTGGGTCGAATCAATTCATATATTTTGTTCACTGCTTCTTCAACAGTTTCTTTTTCCGTAAGAACAATATCTGGCCGCAAAGGTACTTCATACGGACTTGATATGCCCGTCATATCTTTTATTTCTCCTTTTCTTGCTTTTTTATACAGCCCTTTTACGTCTCTTCGCTCACATTCTTCCAAACTGGTGTTGACAAAAACCTCAACATAATTGTCCTCGCCAACGGCTTCTTTAATCATCTTTCTATCCTTTATAAAAGGCGCCACGAACGCTGCCAGGACCACAAGCCCCGCATCTACAAATAGATTGGCCACTTCGCCAATCCTTCTGTTATTTTCTGATCGATCTTTTGGGGAAAATGTTAGGTCTTTATTGATCCCCTTTCTAACATTATCGCCATCTAGGGTATAGGTTTTTATGCCCTCTTCAAACAATTTTTGTTCCACCCCATTGGCAATAGTCGACTTTCCTGAACCGGACAACCCTGTAAAGAAAATCAAGAAGGAATTATGGCCATTGGCCTTCCTTCTCTCGTTTGCTCCAATTTTATAGTCATGCCTTATGATGTTCTCTTCCATTTCTTTGCCCGATTTCTTTTATCCAATCCGTAATTAATTCGGTACCATGCCCTTTCGTGGTAGTAATACAAAATCATCTTGGTGATGACCTCTGCAAAACCGATTTTTAGTCCTGTAAAAGGGTTTCCAGATATGATCCAAGATAACAAGATGGTATCCAAGGTTCCCAAGACTCGCCATGTAACCGTTTTTAAAATGTGTCTTCGTCTACTGTCTCCTATTCCTATTTTCACCCACGCTCTTTCATGGAAATAATACAGGGTCATTTTAGTAATGACCTCAGCAAAACCAATCTTTAAGCCTGTAAATGGATTCCCGGTGATGGCCCAAGACAACAAAATAGTGTCCAAGGTACCCACCAACCGCCATGTTATGGTCTTGGCCAAATGCCTTTTATAGGATACCTCTTTAGCCATCTAGTGCACTAGAAAATAGGGGTTCAACAAATTTTCCTTGTTGTATGATAGTTCTTTGTCCGTTTCCCATTGGGTGACTTTAAGGCCCACTGCCTTGCAGATGGCATGGCCCGCTGCCGTATCCCATTCCATGGTTGGGGCAATTCTTGGGTAAACGTCTGCCTTTCCTTCGGCCACAAGACAGAATTTTAAGGAGCTTCCTTTGGAAACGATTTCCACCTCATCGTGTTTTTGTTCTAAATCCTTGATGAAGTTTTCGGTTTGCTCATTCATATGGGACCGGCTACCTACCACTTTAATAAGTTCTTTTTTCTGATTGTCACTTAAACGCAATTGGTTTTCTTTTGAAAAAAGGGCATTGGTTTCCTCTGTGTTATTCAAAATATTTTTAAAGGATTCTCTAGTTTGAACATTGGCATAGTATAACTCCATGGTCACAGGCACATAAATTACGCCTAAAATAGGGGTTCCATCTTTGATCAGGGCAATATTAACGGTGAACTCCCCATTTCTTTTGATGAACTCCTTTGTGCCATCCAATGGGTCTACCAACCAGCATAAATCCCAATTTTTTCTTTCATCATACCCCAACATTTTGTTTTCTTCGCTGATGATGGGAATATCTGTCTTTTCCAAGTAGGACATAATGACCTTGTTGGATTCCTTGTCTGCTTTGGTCAAAGGTGAATTGTCTTCTTTGATCTCGGTTTCAAAATCTGGGGAAGTATAGATTTCCATGATGGCTTTTCCTGCATCAATGGATGCATTTATGGCAATTGTAATATTCTGATCTAAATTCAAAAGTGTGAGGTTTATTTTTTTATTGGATTGGATAGGTATTCTTTAATGTTGGGTAATATTCTGTCTTTTTCTGAGAGCTGTAATTCATTTTTATCTAGCCTCCAATCAATGTCTAAAGTTGGGTCGTCAAATTTCAAGCCTCTTTCGGCATTCTTGTAATAATAGTTGTCACATTTATAAAAAAAATGTGCCACATCACTAAGAACAACAAAACCATGGGCAAAGCCTCTTGGGACAAATAATTGCTTCTTATTCTCGCTACTGAGCTCAATCGATATGTGTTGGCCATAGGTCTCGGATTCTTCACGAAGGTCCACCGCAACATCTAAAACTGTTCCCTGGAGTACCCTCACCAATTTTGCTTGGGCAAACTCCCCTTCTTGAAAATGTAGCCCCCGCAAAACCCCCCTCGTGGAAAAGGATTGATTGTCTTGCACAAACACTACATCTTGGCCTATAGCTTCACAAAAGGTTCTTTGATTGAAACTTTCAAAAAAATGTCCTCTTTGATCTTGAAAAACCTTTGGTTCTACAACAAAACATCCTTCAAGTTTGGTCTGCGTTACTTGAATCATTTTCCTGCATTTAAAATCCCCAATAGATTATTTCCATACCCGCTTTTCATCAAGGGCCGGGCCAATTCTTCAAATTGAGTTTGATCAATGTAGCCCATCTCGTAGGCGGCAGCCTCAATAGCTCCTATTTTTAATCCTTGCCGTTCTTCAATTACCTCCACAAATTGGGATGCTTGTAAAAGGGATTGAAAAGTTCCTGTATCCAACCAAGCAGTCCCCCTGTCCAATATACTCACACTCAATTTACCTCTTCTAAGATACTCCTTGTTTACATCAGTAATCTCTAGCTCCCCTCTAGGGCTGGGTTTAATATTTTTGGCAATTGACACCACTTCGTTATCATAGAAATAAATTCCGGGAACCGCATAATTGGACTTAGGGTTATTTGGTTTTTCTTCAATGCTTATGGCCTTGCCCTCACCATCAAACTCAACCACCCCGTAACGCTCTGGGTCATGTACCCTATAAGCATATATTATGCCCCCATCGGGTTCATTATTGGACTGTAAAAGCTTAGATAAGCCTGTTCCATAAAAAATATTGTCCCCAAGTATAAGTGCTACCTTGTCATTACCAATAAAATCTGACCCGATTATAAAAGCCTCGGCCAATCCATTAGGGGACTCTTGAACAGCATAAGAGAATGAACAACCAAACTTTTGTCCATCTCCCAACAATTCCTTAAAAAGTGGAAGGTCTTTTGGGGTGGAGATAATCAAAATCTCTTTGATGCCCGAGTACATCAACGTTGACAATGGGTAGTAAATCATTGGCTTATCATAAATAGGCATAAGTTGTTTACTTACCGAAAGGGTTAAGGGATGTAGTCTGGTTCCTGATCCTCCGGCTAGAATAATTCCTTTCATCGTCTGTTAGTGTTGATATTGTTTTTTGTAGTACTTTTTATAGTCTCCTGAGGTTACGTGGCCTAACCACTCCTGATTTTCCAGATACCAGTCTATGGTTTTATCAAGGCCTTTTTCAAATGTAACCGATGGTTTCCATCCCAGTTCTTTATTAATTTTTGTGGCATCAATTGCATAGCGTAAGTCATGGCCTGGACGGTCCTTTACAAAGGTTATTAATTCTTCTGAAGCTCCATCAGGTCTGCCAAGTTTCCGGTTCATCAACTGGCAAAGCAGTTTTACCAAATCAATGTTTTTCCATTCGTTAAATCCTCCTATATTATAGGTTTCGCCGTTCTTTCCCTCATGGAAAACCAAATCAATTGCTCTTGCGTGATCTATTACATAGAGCCAATCACGGGTATAATTCCCATCCCCATATACGGGCAACGGCCTTTTTTGTATGATATTGTTAATGAACAGGGGAATTAATTTTTCAGGGAAATGGTTTGGCCCATAATTGTTAGAACAATTGGAAATCACAAAGGGCAGCCCATAGGTTTCTCCATAAGCTCTAACAAAATGGTCTGAACTGGCCTTGGAGGCAGAATAGGGGGAGTTGGGGCTATATGCTGTGGTTTCCAAAAAATATCCCGTATCTCCAAGAGCACCATATACTTCATCCGTGCTTACATGGTAAAACCTAAACCCTTCGTTCTTTCTTGATAAAGCAACCGATTCATTCAACAGGTTTACTGTACCCAAGATATTGGTCTTCACAAAAGACAGAGGGTCTGAAATGGAACGATCTACATGCGACTCTGCCGCCAAGTGAACAACTCCATCAAATTCTATTTGGGAAAAAAGCTCTTTTAAAAATTCTGAATCGGTTATATCTCCTTTGATAAAAGAGTAATTGGGGGCATTTTCAATGTCTTTTAGGTTTTCCAAATTCCCTGCGTAAGTCAATGCATCAAGATTATATATTTGATATTTCTTATATTCTTCAACAAATCTGCGAACTACATGGGATCCAATAAAGCCCGCCCCGCCGGTAATTAAAATATTCCTTTTATGAGATTTCATTATATATATGTCTTTGTGCTGTTTATTCTAAAAAAACTCCATCAGCCTTAATTCCATTAAATGAGAACGCTGTTCTTTGGTCGCTTTGCGAAAGTACGATAATTCCTATCCAAAACAAGGTTGACTTTTCCGGTCAATCCATTGTCTTCCAGTATTTGCTTGGCAAATTCATACCATGTCATTGCTCCCCCATCAACAAAATGGTATGTCCCAAAGGATTTTTTATTCAGTATGATTTCCTCTAAAATAAACTTTGTCAACCCCTCGGTATTGGTTGGGCGTCCTTTCTGGGCATCTGTAATGTGAAGACTCTCCCCGGCTAGAGCTTTTTTTAAGATTGTGCGATAGAAGTTATGTCCATATTTTTTGCTGTACAGCCAAGATGTGCGAATAATGTAATGGTTTGGTATTATCTCTTGAACAAACTTCTCTCCACTTAGTTTGGATTTCCCATACTCATTAATGGGGTTGGCCAGGTCATCAACGGTATATGGGGTCTCTTTTTCCCCATCAAAGACATAATCCGTTGAGATATGGACAAGGGTTGTTTTATGTTCATTGCAAAGCTCCGCTAGGTTCTTTACCCCTTCTGCATTCACTTTAAAGGCGGTTTCCGGTTGTTTTTCTGCACGTTCAACGTTAGTATATGCTGCACAATTGATGCAAAAATCATAGTTTCCATCTTGGAATACATCATACAGTTCTTTTCGTTCCGTGATATCAAGTTCATTGGATGATTTGAAATCGAAAAAAAAATCTGAGCGGTTATAGGCGTATTCTTGTATTGTTTGTCCAAGTTGCCCGCTGGACCCCGTAACCAATATTCTTTTGTTCATCAGACTTGTTCTCTTTGCTGAAGTTTAAGGTTTATGTGTTGTCTTATAAGTTTAAAAATAAGTCCCATTTTCTACGGGTAATTTATTTTCAATTGTAGGATGTTAAATACTTGTTCAGCTTAAACAAAGCCAAAATCCCAATTGTTAAAGCCAATAATAGTATGGGTAGTTTAAATTTATAACTGTTCCATATGCCTTTTTGTCCAACTCCCCTAGTGGGGAAGTCACTTATTACGTTGATGATTGTAGATTTATTGGCCCGTTCTTTGTTCAACGCGACCAATTTTTCCTTCAATACATCCTTTTCCTGCACCAAGGCCAATTCCCTGTTGCTTGACTCTCCACTTTCTGCCATACTTATGCTGGTGCCCTGCATGGGCTTGTCCGCTTCTTTTACCAATACCGTCCTATACAGACTTTGTAATGAATCTATTTCAACCAGCTGTTGCTTGTAAATATCTTCCTGCAAGCTTAGGTTTTCATCATTGATTCTTTTCTGCAATTTGAAATAATCGTTGACCGATATGGAGTTAATGATAGCAGGTTGCATTTTTTTGGCCACCTTATTATCCGTACTAATGACTGAAATCTGATGGAACCTTGCATCCAAAGAATTAAAGTTTTGCAAGTAGTTCTCAAAATCTATGGTCTTAACCGTGGTGGTGTCCAGTTCCCGGATGAACTCGTCGAACAATTTAATTTTTTGATTCTCATCTGAGTAGGAATCGGCAAAAATTTCCTCAACACTGGCTGCTTCATGTTCTGTGATGTTCAATGCGGTTGCCAAGGCAACTGAATCTTGTGCTTCGGCCAAATCATTATAGAATGAAATGTTGTTGTAAAGCTGTTGAACACTGTTGAAGTTGGGCTCTACCACCATTTTGGAAATATACTTTTCCGGAAGAGTAGTGTCCAAAATATAGCCGCCTACCCCACCAATAATGACTGCAGCTGCCAAGATGATGAAGTTTTTTTGAATGAAGAGCAAGAGCAGCATCAAAACATGGAAAATGCCCTTAAAGATGCTCCCGACAAAGTTGAAGAATTTTTGAAATGCCCTTCCAATCATTTGGAACAACTGCCCCAAATCTATTTCGTCTGAAGAGTTTTGATGTGCTGGTTGGTCTGCCATATATCTATGAATTGAATATCTGTTTTAAAATTCGGTCCGTAATCAAATAGGTGGGTTTTACCCCGGTTGTTCCCAACCCCCCCGAGGCCAATGTACTTCCTGTTTCCAAAGGATTGTCCGAGGCATAATAGGCATATCTTACTTTAATATCCTTTTTGATGCTCTTCCTTATCTTGGATGCGGATTGGATCGCTTTTTGGTAATGTACCCCCTCCATTTCCAAGCCAATGACATTCCAAGTGGACTCATAAAAAAACTTCAAAATGTCCTTGTTCTGCAAAGAGGTGCCCAAAACGGTTACCATAGTGCCTTCCAAAACTTTTAGGCCCTGGCCTTCAAAATCTGAAGCGCTTAGTTCATTATGGAATGGGTAATTATCTGCCGTACCTTCAAAAATATGGGCCGATGGAATCATTAAATCCCCTTTGCCGCCCTCCAAAATACCTGCTTTACCCATAATCGACAAAGATTCTACATTCAAAAACCGTTTCTCATTTCCTTCCTCCAAAGGCTTCAAAAGTTCGTCAATGGTCTCATATGCCTGCTCCCCAAATGCATAATCCATGACAAATATAACGGGTTTTTCCTCGTCTTGAATTCCTTCCGGCAAATCATAGCAACACGTATCTTTTCCCAATTTGGCCGTATCAAAAATCTGTACATCAATATTGGCTCCAGAGACATCATCCAAAAATAGCATTCCGTTCTTTTCAGCGACGGTCCTTACCTTTTCATGAAGGTTGTTGTTGATAGTGGCGCTCAATGTCTCAAAAATCTCCAAAGGTTTGGCGCTTGGAAATTCCTTTACCAAAGCTTTTCGGGCGAACAAAGAATTCATGACACTGTGCATGTTGGCACTTATGATGTGAATGGGCCTGTGCAATAAATTATGGTCTGTAAGGGTCTTTTTAATCATATCCGCCCACCGTTCCCCATGAATGTGGTGCCCCAAGCGTTCGCGTAACAAGGGACTAAAAGTGATGGTGCGCTTGTTGCCCGTGGTTTCTTCTTCAATGGCCAACTTGCCCAGCCAGTAAATTACATTCAAAAAGCGATCGGGATCCTTAGGCTTCTTGAGTTTTTTATAAATGTCAACAACTTCATCAAAGGTCCTGCCCAAAATATTGGCGGCATGGATTAGGGCAATCTCCCTTTCACTTTCTTTTTTCTCAGTGAGTTGAACAAATCGTTCCAGTTTATCCCAGTCGTGGATAGTGGCATTACCGTCCTCCACCAAAACCCGCTTGCAGATTTTTCCTGATTCAATGAACAAAAAGGTCAAGTGGGTGAGAATATCATAGATGTCGCTTCTGCCCCGTGTAATCTCAATGTTCATCTGAACTTCATCAATTCGGTAACAATTACGCCTTCGTTTTGGGGGAATAATGGGCTTTAAATGTGATTTGGAAAAACCCTCATCAGAAGTTAGGTTGATAAAACGGCATTCCTCAATGCCTTCCGGCAATCGTTCCAACACATAGATCAAACCGTTCAATTCTGATTTATCCTCGGCTACCGTACCGTAAATTTCGGGCCGTAACAACAAAAGTGCACTACGCAGCGCATTGCCGGAGACCCCGGATGGTTTGTAAAATCCACGATTGAGCAGATGGCGCATGGTAATGTACAAGCGCTCAATTGCATTGGTGGATTCTTGTGCCCTAGTGGGTTGCTTTACTTCAGTTGCCATCATATAATGGAGCAAAAATACATGAATTCCTACTAAAGTTGTGCCGTTCTTTGCAATCTAAATTTTGAACGGCTGGAGTCCATCTGCCACCTTACGGTCATTGGACAACCTTTGCACCTTATTCTGACCCCCCAATTTGCCAATGGTCTTCATATAATCCTGAAAGCCGCCAGGTTTGATTGGAGTTATTATAAGGGGTTGAAGAATGTTTCCGGCAATCAGATCGTAATAATAGCTGTTCTGCTTTTTCATACTCTCTTCAATTTCTTGAGCGAATTTTGAAGGTTCGGAGGGGACTTTTTCAAACTCAATAAACCATTCGTGATACGGTAGCTTCCCATCCACAGGGTTGGTTTGCGGGGCCACCGTAAACTCGTTCACTACAGCATCGGTCCGTTCCACCGCCAGTTTTAGGGCTTCTTCCACCTCTTTGGCGATAACATGTTCCCCAAAAGCAGAGATAAAATGCTTTATCCGTCCTGAAACAATAATCTTGTTTGGGTTTTTGGAAACAAACCGAACGGTATCTCCCAGATTATAGGCCCAGAGTCCGGCATCAGTCGAAATAATCATCGCATAGTCCACCTCCAATTCTACTTCAGCAATGGTAAGTCGTCTTGGATTTTCGGAAAAGAACTCATCCGCTTTGATAAACTCGTAGAAAATTCCAGAATCCAAAAGCAAGAGCATGCCTTTTGCCTTTTGGGAATCCTGATAGGCAAAAAAACCTTCACTGGCCGGGAAAAGTTCAATGCTATCCACTTTCCTTCCAATCAAATTTTCAAATTTGGCTCGGTAAGGTTCGTAATTGACTCCTCCGTAGATGTACAACTGAAATTCCTTGAAAAGCTCCCCAACCTTTTTTCCAGACTTTGCATTGAGTTTCTCAAAATACATCTGCACCCAAGATGGTATCCCTGCAATGACAGTCATGTTTTCATTTTCCGTCTCTTCCACAATGGTGTCCACCTTGGTTTCCCAGTCTTCAATGCAATTGGTCTCCCAACTGGGCAATCGGTTTTTTTGCAAATAATTGGGAACATAATGGGCAGAAATCCCTGAAAGACGCCCCAATTTTATGCCGTTTTTTTCTTCCAAAATGGGACTTCCCTGTAGAAAAATCATCTTTCCATTCACAAAATCGGTATTGCCTGTTTCATGGATATAGTTTAAAATGGCATTTCTTGAGGCCTCAACTTGATTTTTAATGGATGCTTTGGTAATGGGAATATACTTTGCTCCTGATGTGGTGCCCGATGTTTTGGCAAAATAAATAGGCTTTCCGGGCCAGAGCACATCTTCTTGGCCATCAATAATTTTTTGAATGTAATCCTTAAGCGCTTCATAATCCCGAACGGGGACTTTTTTTACAAAATCATGGTGGGATGTAATACTACCAAAATCATGGTCTTTGCCAAATTGGGTTTTGGCCGCTTTGGAGATTAGTTCTTTAAAGACCTTTTCTTGGGTTTGAACAGGATTTTTGACCCATTTCTGATTTTTTTGGGCTATTCTTTTGGCAAAAATCTTTGCTGCAAATGATTTTAACGACATTTAGTTGAAGTCAATATAATTCTGGGGGTCTACCGGTTTTCCTCTTCTCCAAAGTTCAAAATGTAGGTGTGGCCCCGTGGTAAGTTCACCCGTGTTTCCAATAGAGGCTATCACCTCTCCTGCTTTTACCAAGTCTCCTTGGGACTTGCTCAATGAGCCATTGTGTTTGTATACTGAGGTAAGCCCTTCTTGGTGTTCAACAATGATGACATAGCCCGTCTCGGAGGTCCATTCTGCAAAAAGTACGGTGCCATCGGCAATGGACTTCACCGGAGTGTCTTTGGGCGCCACCAAATCCACGGCATAATGTTTGGTTTTGGCATCAAATCCTTGTACCAAGGTGCCATTGATGGGTGAAAAGAGCAAGGTGCCCATGTTTTCAATGTTCCGCTCAAAGAGATTGTACTTATCTTCCAGTTCCACTTCCTCCCTCAGGAGCAAATCTTCACGAATAGGGGTTAAATCAACCGTTGAGGGATCCAATTTGTACTGATCAAAAAGCGAATCCCGATTTACCTGGTTGTTCTCAATATCCCCACGGAGTACAAGTCTGACATTATCCAAATACCTATTGGTATAATTAAGGACGGTCACCAAAGAATCCGTTTTGTAGGTCAGTTCTGTGGCCTGACGTTTCAACTTGGTTGATGAGTATCCCGGAATATACTCCCTTAGCGGTGTAAAGGCAATAATCAGGGTAGTTACCCCTATCAGAACAATGATAAAAAGGGTTCCGGTCACAAAAACATTGAGTCTATTGAGTTTAAAGGAAATCTTTTCCTCAAAGGTGCTTTCATTTAGAATGACCAAGCGATACTTGTGCAGCAGCTTGCGCTTTATCTCTTTTCTTTTCTTTCGGTCCTTCGCCATAATGAACAAAGATAATCTTCCATTTTGATATTGATGTTAAGCTTTTTAAAATACCTAACATCTTGTTTAGGTGCACAGAACGATTCTATATGCTAATTTTCGTTAATCCCATGGACACTTACAGTTCTTTTTAGTACTTTTACCTTTCAAATTAAAGGTTTTGACATTATGATTGCTCAAAATATGTTTCTTGGTATGATTGGCCCATGGCAAATTGTACTTATCGTGGTTATTGTTCTTTTACTTTTCGGAGGTAAAAAGATTCCAGAATTGATGAGAGGACTTGGCAGCGGTATCAAAGAGTTTAAGGATGCCTCAAAAGAAGAGGAGAAATTGGAAGGCGGTAACGAGACAAAGTCTTAGTGTTCCAATTTTTTTGGCGTACAACACCCTTTAGCAAGCCTTGTCTACAAAGGGCTTTTCGATAAAGAACCACATTTTTTTGACCTACACGCCAGAAATCTTCTCTTTCACAACAAAAAATTACCAACCCCTTTATCTTATCTTATTTTAGCTGTTGAAACTGACGTTAAGCTCTCTTTGCTTAGCCTCCAAGTAATCAATAGTTGATTATTTGTGCAGAAGGAGTGGTAATGAAAAAACCGATCTTGCTTTTTTTTATGTTGATAGCCTTTGGGATTCGAGCCCAAGAGGTTACTCTTTTGCAGTTTCAGAACAAAGACATTGCTGCTACCACCCAAAATAATCCAAATACGGTTCCAGAGAGCGATTTTGTAAAAACGCTGGAAGGCCTCAACAACAAAAACCTTATCCAATTTGTTCGAAAAGAAGGGGTGGCCGCCAAACTTATTAAAAAAGGGGACGAATACTTTGACCAAATGTGGTACGCAGAAGCAGCCCGCATGTATGACATTGTCCTTGAAAAAAGTAATGAAAAACACACGTTCGACCTTTTGGCCAAAGCCGGTGACTCGCATTACTATAGTGGAAATCTTGAAAAATCCTATAAATGGTACCACGAGCTTTACGAAACCTACTCTGAACAAATCACTGAGGATCGTTTCTTTAAGTACACCCATGCCTTAAAGGGTACGGGGAGATACCGCCGCGCAGCTCAACTCACCAAATTGTTTCGACAAAAAAGAGACCAGCCCCTTAATGAATTGGAAAACGTTGCTACGCCTACCTGGAAACGTACTGCATTGGTGGAGATAAAAAACTTGGCCATTAATTCCAAGTATTCAGATTTTGCTCCCATGTTCCACAAAGATTCCGAAGTGGTGTTTGCTTCGGCACGGGATTCCTCCTTTTTGACGACAAGGCGCTATCGGTGGACCAACCAACCCTTTTTAGATCTCTATCTAGCCAAAACCAAGGATGATGACAGCGGGGATTTATTTGGCACCAAGAAATTCTCAAGAAAAATCAACACAAAATATCATGAGGCTTCCGTGGCCTTTTCCCCTGATCAAAAAACCATATACTTTACCCGAAACAACTATGGCAAAAGGTTGAAACGGGGAAAAAATGGAATCAACCACCTCAAAATTTATCAATCCAACTTAATTGATGGCGAATGGACCGATGCTGTGGAGGTACCCTTTAATAGTGAAAACTATTCCACGGGACACCCTTCCATAAGTCCAGATGGTACAAAAATGTACTTCGTCTCCGATAAACCAGAGGGCTACGGTGAAACAGACATCTACGTAGTGGATATTTTGGGAAATGGGGAGTTTTCCGAGCCCAAAAACTTGGGTAGGGGCATCAACTCCAGCGGTAAGGAAATGTTTCCCTACATCACGGAAAACACACTTTATTTCTCCTCCAATAGGGCGATGGGCTTTGGCGGCCTGGATATTTATAAGGCCGATTATGACAACGACATCTTTGGGATAGTGTATAATATTGGAGAGCCCATTAATGGCAATAGGGATGATTTCTCCTACATAGTGGACAGTTCTGGAAAAAAAGGCTATTTCGCTTCCAATAGAAAAGGGGGCAAGGGTGATGATGATATTTATTCCTTTATCGCTACTGAAAACCACAATGCCATTTCCGGTACGATCAAGGATGCCACTTCTGGTGAGGTTCTTGAAGGTGCCCAGGTCATCTTGTACAACAAAGACAAGCTTCTTTTGGCCGAAGTGAACACCGATGCTGATGGTAGTTATCGTTTTGAGGGTCTCGAATCAGAATCTGATTATCTTCTCAAAATCTCAAAGAAAGGCTATTTTGAAAACGATTCGGACATACGGACAAAGGACAACATAGCCATAGAAGCAAATCAATCTTTACAACCGCTCAAGGACATCATTGATGAAGAGAAAAAGATTGTGAATCTGGAGCCCGATGCGATTTATTTTGATTTTGACCGATTCAACATTAAACCAAAAACGGCCAAAGAGCTGGACAAGTTAGTGGCTGTAATGAATGAAAATGAGAACTTGGTCATTAAGATTGAATCCCATACCGATGCGATAGGGAACAAGGCTTATAACAAATACCTCTCGGACAAACGGGCCAAATCCACCAGGGACTATATCATTTCCCAAGGTATAGACCCGTCTCGAATAGCAAGTGCCATTGGATATGGTGAAGAACGTTTGTTAAACAATTGCGCAGATGGTCATAAATGTCCTCCGGACAAGCACCAGCAAAACCGACGATCTGAGTTTATCATCGTGTCCCAATAAAAAACCAAGCCCCTTTCAAGGGGTTTTTTTATGCTGCTATTCTTCCTGTGTGCATTTCATCGATAATTCTACTAGCTGAACAGCTACCTATAATTTACCGTATATCGATAAAAAAAGTGCCTTAGTGGATATTAGCAAAACCAACAAAGCTTTTGTCCTTGTTTTGGTGCTTTTCATCCTTTTGTTTTTAAACCCCATCTACAAAACCCAACCTTTGTCTTGTCTTTAAATCTTAAAAATCTGACTTATGAAAAAACTTATACTCGTAAAAGAAATCTATATTGAAGGGTTTCGCAACTTAGGACATTTTATTATAGAAAAATACTTTAAAATATTTGCCTGGTTTAGCTTTGTCATGTTCTTCATTGTGCTATATGCCTTTGTATACAGAATAGCTACTGGCTTTGCATTTGACTAACATCCCAAATACATAAGTATTTAAAGAACAAAAAGCCCGGGAACCCGGGCTTTTTTGCTTTGATTTATGCTTTTCTATTCCATTGCGGTTGTATTAAAATCAACCGTTCGCATGATGGCTTCCAACTCAAACATGTAATCCCTTTTTTCCGCCGATGGTGCAAAAGTAAATCCTTCCAAGACCAGCTTTCTGTGGTGTTCCTCATCGTTGATGATGTACGTTAAAAAAGGGCCGGCCATGGGATATCCCTGAATGTCCCAGATTCCTTTAACTTCAGCAGCTTTCTTTCCGCCTATCTCTGTTGGGAAAACATAGGGCGCAAACGCCATTTCTGTTTTCATATAGGTGTTCTCATAGGGTCCTGGAACATATTTCTTTCCGATGGAATCCCGCATTTTTACAATATCTTCAATAAAAGTGGAGTCGTTGGAAAAACTGTTTTCTGGCATTTCATAAGCAATGATGTTCATGGTTCCCTTTGGAATCTGAATGTCCATCCACACAAATTTATTGTCCCGCTTACCCACTTTATACAATGATGGAACTTTCAAGCTTATACCAAATTCCTCTTGCATGGCTTTGTCCTTGTTCAAAGAACGTTCAAAACGTTTTTGGGCTTCTGAGATTTCTACCTGTTTGAATGCCTCAATGGCCTTCGGTGCTAAAGAATCCAAATTACGGTTCAGAACATCACGGGTTTGTCCGGTGACCACCGCCACCTTTTGGGGTTTTGAATACGCATCAGTTTTAATATGCGCCAATGAGGATGAATCTTGTACCACGTATAAAATAGACCGAGAATAGGTTGTTGTTCCCTTGAACACCTTTGGAGGAACCTGTACAATAGTGAAAATGGGTTCGGGCTGTGGGAGTCCCAAGACCTGTGCAGCAAAATGTTCCCTTATGTTATCGCCCACATCACTTTGCCACAGTTCCGTGTCCATTACCACCATTAAGGAATTGACACCACCTGTTGATGGCGGTAGAAATTTTTGTTTGCGTCCTGAATCATTACAAGACCAGAGCGCCATTACCAAAATAGCGCTACATAGTGTTCCAAATTTTTTCATATTGCGTTAAATTTACGAAGAACAATCGCACAATTTAAGTTTTGTGCCCGGTTTTAGGTTATTGCTGCTAAGACCGTTCCATTCTCGTAAATTTTCTATGGAAACTCCGGGATATTTTCTGGAAATCGTCCAGAGTGAATCACCGGGTTGTACTGTATGTGTTTTAGAGTTGCCTGCCACCGCCCCTGAAACTGACTTTGAAGTACTCGATTTAGCCACAGGTTTTTCTGGGATATGGGGTTTTCTAGGGAAAATGGTCAATCGTTGCCCAATGCGCAAGTTGTTACTACGTAACCCGTTCCACCTTATAATCTGGCTCACGCCAACGCCATATCGTTCCGCAATCTTGCCCAAATAATCTCCGCTCTTTACTTTGTAGCGAATTTGATCTTGGGCAGTTATCATCTGTGGCAATGGTTTTTCCAAAGAATCCATTTCCTTTTTCACATACGCATAAATCTGTTCCTCATTGGCCACAAACTTTCCAATTTTGGCCTTAGGCAAACGAAGGGCGTAATCTTTCCCTTTTACCTTGGGTATCACATTCAGTTTGTAGGCTGGGTTCAACATCTCCAATTCTTCGGTGCTGATGTCCACCAACTTCGCTATTTGATCAAAAGTGATCAAGTTTTTTACATGGACCGTATCCGTTTCAAAATAGGGGCGGTCTGCCTTTTTATATTGTAACCCATGTTCATCGGCATACTCAAAAATGTACATCGTCGCTAAAAACGCAGGAAGATAGCCTGCCGTTTCACGCGGAAGGAATGGACGTATGTTCCAATAATTTTCATATCCGCCAGACCTACGGATGGCTTTGTTCACATTTCCTGGGCCAGAGTTGTATGCGGCAAGGGCCAAATCCCAATCGTTGAAAATTTCATAGAGCTTGGCCAGATACTTGCTGGCTGCTTTTGTCGCTAAAATAGGGTCATGGCGTTCATCCACATAACTGCTCACATCCAATCCGTACATTTTACCTGTACTGTACATAAACTGCCAAAGTCCCTTGGCGCCCACTCTTGATCTTGCTCTTGGGTTCAATGCCGATTCAATAATGGCCAAATATTTAATTTCAAGGGGGATATCTTGATTATCCAATTCTTGTTCAAACAATGGGAAGTAGAACTGACTGGCGGTCATCATTCGTTGCATCAAATCTCTTTTTCTCGTCAAAAAGGATTTAATAACGCTCTCCAAAGAAGGATTATAGGTAATATTGAATGGCGTTTTTTCATCCATTCGTGCCAAACGGGCCTTTAAGGTATCAGTGGGTAAATCCACAACAAAAATGGAGTCGTTCTCCAAACCATTCTCAATTTCAAGCAGCATATCACTGAACAACTGTGCGCTGCCGTGAAGCTCTTTCAACCAAAGACTGTCGTACCGATGGGCCTCTTCCAAATCCAGTAATTGAAATTCCCCATTTTTATCCGCTTCCAACACCATGGGCTTACCATCAATACTAACGTTGGTAATACTGATTTCCTGGGTTTCATCTGATTGTATCAATGTGGAATCTTGCACAGCCAATTGAATGGAATCAATCTCTTGGGCGGTGACCATCGAAGCAACAAAAACAAGTGCTGCGCAGACAGCTGTGTTCAATTTTGGGTTCATTTGGACAAGGTTTGGTTTTTGGGGCGAACTAAAATGGCGTTTTTTTCTGAAATATTAAAATTTCGGGTGTAAAACGTACTGAATTTTAACTCTTTCCCCAATAATCCATAACGTGTAAACTAGTCCAATATTGCAGCGATACCGGGCAAGGTTCTCCCTTCAAGGCTTTCCAACATGGCCCCACCTCCTGTGGACACATAACTTACTTTATCATCAAAACCAAATTGCTTTACCGCAGCTACAGAATCGCCCCCTCCAACAAGAGAAAATGCTCCGCTTTGTGTGGCTTCATCAATATAATTTCCAACGGCAATGGTTCCCTTGGCAAAGCTTTCCATTTCAAAAACACCCACTGGGCCGTTCCACAAGATGGTCTTGGAGGCCAAAATAACTTGCTTGAAAATCTCCAAGGTTTTTGGTCCGGCATCCAGCCCTTGCCATCCATCGGGAATTTTGTCCACGTCTACAAACTGTGTGTTGGCGTTGTTGTCAAAATCGTCTGCAGCCAATACATCAACAGGTAGATAAACGTTTACATTTTTGGCTTTGGCTTGCTTTAGGATGTCCAGGGCCAATTCCATTTTATCATCTTCACAAATGGAATTACCAACTTTACCTCCCTGCGCTTTGATAAAGGTATAGGTCATTCCACCACCAATGATGAGGTTATCAACCTTGTCCAAAATATTCTCAATAATGGTGATTTTGGAAGATACCTTGGCTCCCCCCAAAATAGCGGTTACTGGTTTTTCTCCGGTCTGCATCACTTTGGCGATAGCATCGATTTCTTTGGCCAATAGATATCCGAAGCATTTATTGTTTGGGAAAAATTGGGCTACAATGGTGGTTGAGGCATGGGCTCGGTGAGCCGTTCCAAAGGCATCGTTTACATAAATGTCTCCGTGTTTTGCCAAAGCCTCAGAAAAGGCTTCATCACCTGCTTCTTCCTCGTCATGAAAACGAAGGTTTTCCAAAAGAAGCACCTCGCCTTCTTCAAGCTTGGCGACAGCATCATCTGCTTCCTTGCCCACACAGTCATTGGTAAATTTTACTTCAACTCCAATGATATCTGAAACGGTTTCAACAATATGGGAAAGGGACATATCCGGATTCACTTTGCCTTTAGGCCTTCCCAAGTGACTCATTAGAACGGCAGAACCACCATCTTCCAACACTTTTAGAATTGTGGGTTTTGCTGCTTCAATCCTGCTGGTGTCCGTCACATTGAAATCACCATCCAGGGGAACGTTGAAATCAACACGAATCAATGCTTTTTTTCCTTCAAAGTTGTAATCGTCTATCGTCTTCATGTAGTGTGTCTTTATGAGAAGCTCAAAAGTAAAGATTTCCTGTCTTTTGGTCTTGTCGCTTAGGTTATATTTTTGATGTTTTCCAAAAAAATCGTCACAAAGATGGGCGAGCTAAAAAATGTATCTTTGGCTTATGCTGTTCAAACACATTTTAGGGCTGGAACATATCAAAAACCATTTGGTGACCACTGCCGACTCGGGAAGGGTAGCACATGCCCAATTGTTTGTGGGCCCAGAAGGTTCGGGAACCTTGCCCATGGCCGTGGCCTATGCTCAATATTTGTTATGCGGCAACACGGGCGGCGAAAACGAGGGCGAAAATGCCGTTTGCAATACCAAGTGCAACTCGTTAGCACATCCTGACATGCATTTTGCTTTTCCGGTTGCTAATTCGGATAAGGTAAAATCGCATGCGGTGAGTGACCATTACTTGGAAGAATGGCGGCAATTTATAAAGGAGCAACCCTATGGGAATCTGTTTGATTGGTACCGACACATCGGCATTGAAAAAAAACAGGGCCAGATTGGGGTCGATGAAGCTCAAGATATGGTGAAGAAGTTGTCCCTAAAATCCTATGAAGGGGGGTATAAGGTGCTCATCCTTTGGATGGCCGAAAAAATGAACATTTCCGCGGCCAATAAGCTCCTTAAATTGATAGAGGAACCACCACAAAAAACAGTTTTGCTTTTACTGGCCGAAGACGAGGAACAAATCATCAATACCATCCGTTCCCGATGCCAGATTTTACATTTTCCGCCATTGACGGAGCAGGTTATTACCGATGCGCTTGTCAACAGGGGTTTAAGCGCAAGTGCGGCCCATAACATTGCACAAGAGGCTAATGGAAATTTCAATAAGGCCTTGGATTTGATGAACAAAGATTCTGAGGATTTGGTGTTTGAACGTTGGTTTGTGCAGTGGGTTCGCAGTGCATTTAAAGCAAAGGGCAACAAAGGAGCCATCCAAGAATTGATTCTCTGGAGTGACGAGGTGGCCAAAACGGGCCGGGAAGTACAGAAGCAGTTTTTAAACTATTGCCTTACCTTGATGAGACAAGCCCTTTTGCTTAATTACAAGGCCCATGATCTCGTCTATACCAAAATTCATGTGGAAGGTTTTGACCTGAATAAGTTTGCGCCTTTTGTACATGAAAACAATATTGTGGATATTGTGGAAGAACTGGAAAAAGCCATTTTTCACGTGGAACGCAATGGTAATTCAAAAATCATTTTTACAGATTTATCCATAAAACTTACGCGGCTATTGCATACCAAAGCCGCTTAAAAATACAACCATGGAACATATATTTTCTAATGCAACAGAGATCCTTCTCTTGGCCTTTTTGGCGATTACTTTTTTACAGAGCGGTATTGATAAGGTATTGGACTGGAAAGGCAATTTGGGTTGGCTCACCGGTCATTTTTCCAAAACCGTTTTTAAGGGAAGCGTTCCCTTACTATTGACAATTGTGTTGCTCATGGAAATGGCTTCGGGGGTGCTTTCTGCCGTTGGCATTTTCCAATTTATCGTGGAAGGTGAAAGTTCCATTGGTTTTTATGGGGCGCTTTTTGCCGCCCTAACGCTTTTAATACTTCTTTTGGGGCAGCGAATAGCCAAAGATTATGTTGGAGCACAAACCATCGTGGTCTATTTGATTCCTACGGTGTTTTTGGTGTACTTGATGCAGTAATTTAATACTTTGGTTGCCGTCCCTGTCGTAGCTTCGTTCAACGAATAACATCATAGTATTCACACGTGGAACAAATCAAGACTTATTTTGAATCAAATTTTCAACTATCCGAGGCGGATTGGAGCATTTTTTCATCCAAATTGACTAGATATGAATGTCCGAAAAAGGAAATCCTGCTCCATGTTGGGGAAACCGAAAACCACCTTTCCTTTGTAGAAAAAGGGGTGGTTCGTCTGTATGTTCCCAAGGAAGATGGTGAACTCACTTTTGCTTTTGTCTTTCAGGATGCGTTTGTAAGTGCTTACGATTCATTCCTTACCCAATCCCCTTCTCCCTATGTTGTGGAAACTGTTGCGGATACCATACTTTGGCGATTGACGTACCAAGATCTTCAAACTGTTTATAAGGAGAGTGGCATTGGAAATCTTATCGGCAGAAAGGCGAGTGAGGAATTGTTTCTGAAAAAATCGCAACGCGAACTTTCACTATTACAAGATTCTGCGGAGGAACGCTACCTAAAACTTTTTACTGAACGACCCGAACTCATCCAACACATCCCTTTAAAATATATCGCCTCTTATATTGGGATAACGCCACAGGCCCTAAGCCGAATACGAAGCCGTATTTCTTAACCCAGGTTCATTGTTTCGGCCCCAAAAAGAATTCACCTTTGCAAAAAGGATTTATGAAACCATTTTACATACTCATTGGCGCTTTTGTTGTTTCAAGCCTTGTCTTAAAACTGACCACAAAACAGTTTGATTACCCACTAGCGGGAAGGATTGCCATGGCCTTTATGTTGGTGTTTACGGCTATTGGACATTTTGCCTTCAGCAATGGAATGACCGCTATGGTGCCCAGTATCGTACCTTTTAAAATGCAGGTGGTCATTGCAACGGGAATTCTGGAAGTGCTGTTTGCCATCGGATTATTATTACCCAAATACTCCCACGCAACAGGTTGGGTCTTAATTGCTTTTTTCGTCCTCATTCTACCGGCAAATATTAAGGCTTCTTTGGAAAACATCAACTACCAAACCGGAAACATGGACGGTCCTGGGCTTTCTTATTTGTGGATACGGATTCCGTTACAGCTCTTTTTTATAGTGTGGGTATACTTTTCCACCATACGCACCAACTAAAAAGACCCATCCTTACGAATGGGCCTTTTTTGGTATCATCAGTTCGGGACTGTTACTTCCCGTACTTGTCGTTTAAAATCTTTAGAATGACATCTGTAAGATCTTTGGTTTCCTCACCATACAATACTGCTCCACCATCGCCTCCACCCAAAATGTAAGTGTACCCGTTGGCTTTGCCGTATTCTTGGATTTCTTTTTTCACCTTTTTCACCAAAGTATCCATTTCGGTTTGGCTAGTCTGTTGCAATTGCTGCTCTTCTTGCTGCAACTGCTGACCTATAAATTGTCCACGTTGCTGTAATTGTCCGTATTCTTCTTGAGCATTTTGTTGAGACATTCTTTCGGCCTTGGTCTGGAATGCCTGCAATTCCATTTGGAATGCCTGTGAAATACTGTCCCTCTTTTTGGTCATGGCATCTGCCTTGGTTTTGAAGCGGGCTTCCACATCAATTTTCTCTTGATAACCGTCCAGCAATTTCACACTGTCCACATATCCAATCTTATTCTGCTGACATGCCATTGCAATGAGGGCAACAGCGAGTACCATTAATTTTTTCATGTTTGTCTTTTTACTGATGCGCAAAAATAGGAAAGCTTTTGGAATGCACGCCATTATCTTTTTGTGAACTCAAAAAAGTCAAAACCCCTGTTATAATCAATCTTTATGGCTTTCCTTTGGTTGAATTGATTCTGTCTATTTTGTTGGTTGTCAGAAATGGGCCTCAGAGCGCGTTTCTTTTTGAGCAAAGGCCTTTGGGCCTTTATCTGCTTTTTCGTTGAGAGGGAATACTCCAATTGCTTATTTCTTCTTTTTTAGGACATAAATAAGGGAAGAATGTTCTTTGGTAAAACATGCTTTGAGATTAGACCATAATCCAACAAAAAAAGCACTGATCAAATAAAGTTTGTTGCCCTTATATTTTTCAGAAAGCATAGAAACATAAAATGCATCAAACCACATCGGATGAATTGAAACAACTTCTATTTTATGTTTATCAAAAAGTTTTGTGATGGCCGTTTTGGAAAAATGCCAAAGGTGTCTGGGCACGTCATAAGCCGCCCAATGATTTCCATAATGTTTTGCATCGAAAGATTTAAAGTTGGGCACAGCTATAATCAAAATCCCATCTTCTTCCAACAATGAAACTATGGAACTGATCTGTTCTTCTAAATTGGGAAGATGCTCCAACACATGCCAAAGCGTAATAACCTGAAAGTTTTTCCCGCCTAATGATTCCAAGTCCGAATTCAACTCCACGCCTTTGAAGGCAGCAAATTGCCTAGCCTTATCATTGGGCTCCACACCAACTGCTATAAATCCTGCATTTTGTGCTACAAGCAGAAAATCACCCGTTCCAGCACCAATATCAAGTAAAGATTTCTTGTTATCTACTTGATTATCAATAAGTTGAATCTTATTTTTAAGGTTTTTCCGCTTTACAGCTTGATAAAGCTTCTCTGTAAAGGTCTTTTGTGCATCTGTATGGGAAATATAATTCTCACTTTCATAATATTTGGCAATATCTTCAGGCTGTGGTT
This sequence comes from Allomuricauda sp. CAU 1633, assembly GCF_017313225.1. Lineage (GTDB taxonomy): Bacteria > Bacteroidota > Bacteroidia > Flavobacteriales > Flavobacteriaceae > Flagellimonas. Next base: position 377,395 of record NZ_JAFLNE010000001.1, read on the forward strand.
GAGTGATCAACATATCCAAATCATCATCTCGATGCAGTTCGAAAGTTTCCCCAGAGACGGAAAAGTCCTTTGTCTTTAAATACAACTTCATTTAGCTATGGGTTGTCAAATATATCCTTTGAAGTTCCTAAGATAGGATAAAACTATATCCTTCAAAATTGTATTGTGCTTTATACATTCTTTTCCTACTCCAATGAAAAGCTGCAATTAATCCAATAAGCCAAAAGTCAGCTACCATAGCTCAGAATTATAATGTGGGAAAAGAATTAGATGGCGGCCATTAAAGATCATGGAATACCTTGATGATAAAAATGATACTTTTATAAGAGTTAACCAATCCAACCCTAAACGATGTTAAACAAATATATTTGTTCCCTTTTTCTTCTCGTCCTCTTGGGCAGTCAAATCATCGCTCAGTCAAATCCGAAAGTCTCCGGTCAAGAAGCACGTTCATTTTTTGTAAAAAGCTTGATAGAAATCTGCGACCCTGTTCTAACAAATTTGGCTAAAGATAAGCTTAAAGCTACCATGCCGATAGAGGTAGCTGATGAACCCTATGATTTTAGAGAAGAGGTAGCGCATCTTGAGGTTGTAGGACGGACACTGGCAGGAATGGCTCCCTGGTTGGAATTAGGCCCTGATAATTCAAAAGAAGGCCAACTTAGAAAAAAATATATTGATTTGGCTGTAAAAGGAATTGCTAATGCCGTAAATCCCGAAGCCAATGATTATTTAAATTTCACAGAACATGTACAGCCATTGGTAGACGCAGCGTTTTTAGCAGAAGCCTTAATCCGCGCCCCAAAACAGTTATGGGGCAACTTGGACAAAATAACCCAACAAAGGGTGCTTAAAGAACTCAAAAGTACTAGAAGTATATCGCCACTATATATGAATTGGCTCCTGTTTAGTGGTATGATTGAAGCTGCCTTGTTAAAATTTGATGATTCCGCAGATATGGTTCGTATTGAGTATTGTCTTATAAAGCACGATGAATGGTACTTAGGTGATGGTATATATGGTGATGGTCCAGATTTTCATTGGGATTACTATAATAGTTTTGTTATACAACCCATGATATTGGATATCCTTTCAGTATTAAAAGAAAAGGAGCCACAACTTGAAGGCTACAACTACAAAGACAAGTTCATCACAGACAATAAGGTTTTTCTGGAAAGAGCTCAACGGTATGCTGAAATCCAAGAACGTTTAATTGCGCCCGATGGAACCTACCCGATTATTGGCCGCTCTATGGCCTACCGTTTTGGCGTGTTCCAATCACTTTCTCAAATAGCTTTATTTGAAGTGCTTCCACAACAAATTAAGCCTGCACAAGTGAGGGAAGCTCTATACGCTGTAATAAAAAATCAACTGTCTGCTCCTGAAACGTTCAACACGGATGGTTGGCTAAACATTGGGTTCTACGGTCACCAACGTTCAATTGCAGAGCCCTATATAACCACTGGAAGTTTGTATTTATGCACCACAGCATTTCTAGTGCTGGGGCTACCCGAAAACAATCCGTTTTGGTCGGACGCGCCCGAGAACTGGACGCAAAAGAAAGTCTGGAGCGGTCAAGATATTCCTATTGACCATGCATATTACCTAAAAAAAGAGGAAAAGTAGCGTTTATGCAACGGTGTTCCACGTGGAACAAATTGACCTTTATCTGCCCAAGTAGACCAAAAGAACGCTAATATCTGCAGGTGAAACTCCACTTATACGAGATGCCTGTGATATGGTAACAGGCCGTATGGATTCCAATTTTTCCCTAGCTTCAAACGAAAGGGATTTGAGCTTGGAATAATCAAAATTATCTGGAATACGAACCCCCTCCAAACGCTGGAGCTTATCTGCATTATTCTTTTCCTTTTCAATATATCCTGAATACTTCACTTCAATTTCAGCCTGCTCGAGCACCTCAGAATTCAATTCATTTTCCTCAACAAACTCTGACACGGCATCCAGTTGAAGCATATGGTCCATGGTTACTTTTGGGCGTGAAAACACCTTAAAAAGTTTATCGGATTGGCGAACCGTTGCGGAATCTAAAGACTCCAAAATTGGATTAATCTCATCAGGATTGAAGCTGGTTTTCTTAAAAAATGAAATGAAACTTTCTGCCTTTAGTTGCTTACTTTCCATTTTTCGCATGCGCTCCTCCTTAGCCAAACCAATGGCATAGCCTTTGGGTGTAAGTCGAAAATCTGCGTTGTCCTGACGAAGCAATGTTCTATATTCCGCCCTAGAAGTAAACATGCGGTAGGGCTCTTCAGTTCCCTTTGTAATTAGATCATCAATTAAAACACCAATATAGGCCTCGTCCCTTCGGAGCACGAAAGCTTCTTTCTCATTGATTTTTAAATGCGCATTAATCCCGGCCATCAACCCTTGTGAGGCAGCCTCTTCATATCCTGTAGTGCCGTTAATTTGTCCAGCAAAGTACAAGTTGTTGACCAATTTAGTCTCCAGTGTATGCTTTAACTGAGTTGGTGGGAAATAGTCGTACTCAATAGCATATCCAGGCCTAAAAAACTTAACGTGCTCAAACCCCTTTACCGATTTTAAAGCTTTGTATTGAACATCCTCCGGCAACGAAGTAGAGAACCCATTCACATACACCTCAACGGTATGCCAGCCCTCAGGTTCAACAAAAATCTGATGGGAATCTTTATCGGCAAATCGGTTAATCTTATCTTCTATGGAAGGGCAATAGCGTGGTCCAATGCTTTTAATTCTTCCATTAAACATGGGTGAACGATCAAAACCTTCACGTAACAAATCATGAACCAAAGCACTTGTGTGGGTCATGTGGCAATCACGTTGGGTGGTCAAAACTGCGGTGTCTAAATAAGAAAATTTCTCTGGCTTTTTATCTCCGGGTTGTGGAATCATAACAGAATAATCCAAAGATCTTCCATCCACCCTAGGGGGAGTTCCGGTTTTCATTCTGCCGCTATCAAAACCAAAATCAACCAACTGCTCGGTGATACCGGTTGCTGCTTTTTCGCCAGCTCTCCCCCCGCCAAACTGCTTCTCTCCAATATGTATCAGGCCATTCAAAAAAGTGCCATTGGTCAAAACCACAGCCTTAGATCTAATATCAATTCCAAGCGAAGTTCTCACACCAACAACCTTATCCCCTTCAACCAACAAACCGGAAACCATCTCCTGATAAAAATCTGCATTGGGGGTATTCTCCAAAGCCAAACGCCATTCCTCTGCAAAACGCATACGGTCATTCTGAGCCCTTGGACTCCACATTGCAGGGCCCTTGGATTTATTCAGCATCTTAAATTGAATGGCCGATTTGTCAGTAATGATTCCACTATAACCCCCTAGCGCATCAATCTCGCGAACAATTTGGCCTTTGGCAATTCCGCCCATGGCCGGGTTGCAAGACATCTGCCCAATGGTCTGAAGGTTCATTGTAACCAACAGCGTTTTTGAGCCCATGTTTGCTGCCGCGGCTGTTGCCTCGGCTCCTGCATGACCTCCTCCAACTACAATAACATCATACTCCTTTTCAAACATCACTATGGTTCCACGTGGAACATTTTAATTTTTTCCTCTTCCTTAGAGCGCATAACTTCCTTCTCCGAATCGGTTTTGTCTCCATATCCCATGAGGTGCAAAACACCATGGCTCATTACACGCAAAAGCTCATTCTCAACATCAACCCCATACGTTTCTGCATTGTCCTTTACCCGTTCAGTTGATATAAAAACATCGCCAGAAATCCTTCTACCACTTGAATAATCAAACGTGATGATGTCGGTTAGGGTGTCGTGGTTTAAGTACTCCGTGTTGAGCTTTAAAAGAAATTCATCTGAACAAAAAATATAGTCCAACTGGCCCAATTGAAATTGCTCGGAATCTAAAATTCTACTAATCCAATCGGAATAGTTGGTTTTGTTGTTCAATATAAAATCAGACTTAAAATGAAACTCAATCATTCTTAAAATACACCTTTACCTTACGCTCATAATTTTGCCGCAAAGGTAGTGCTTGTCTATTTAATATTTCAATGTCGTTCTGGTAATCTTTGAGCAGTTCTGGGCGGGTTGTAATTGGGTTTCTAAAGCTAGTGGTGTTTGTATTACTTTCTCTTTCCTTCTTTTTACCTTGCTCCAAGGTGGCATTTTCCAGTTTCATTAATTCATGTTGGATAATATTAGCCTTGTTCCGTGTTCTCTCCGTAATACCATTTTCCAATAGATCGTTCTCAAAATCCTCCATTTGCTTTAGCAACTTCTTGGCCAGGTTACCATCTTGCTTATTGATCATATCTTGTAGCTGCCGCTCCAATTGTTGGCGTAAAAATTGTTGCTCCTTGTAGATTTCATACACCTCATTGAGTCCCATTTCATCCCCTTGCCCACTGCCTTCATTGCCATTTGACCGTTCTTGTTGACCGCTATTTCCCTGACCGTTCTCGCCACTTTGCTGCCCCTGCTCCCCTTGATTACCTTTACCTTGCTGCTCTCCATCTCCATTCTTTTCCCCTTCTCCATTCTGTTCGCCCTCTTTGCCTGAGGGTTTGCCCTGCTCTCCAGAGCCCTGCATCTTTTCCTGTATGCTCTGCTGTCCCTTGATGATGTCTGGTAATTGAAAATCAGAACCTTCTCCGCTACCTTGCCCTGCTTTCATGTTCTGTTGCATATTATCCAAAATATTGGCTAGAAAATCAGCCAGTGAATTTGTGGCATTAATGACATACTGCTGATAGGATGCCCCTTGGTAAATTTGATTTTCAGCGATACTCTCCAGAGACTTGTCAATGTTATAATACACCTCTGTAATCTGTTCATTAACAAATTCAGAAAGTTCAACCCTGCGTAATGATAGCGCAAACAAACTATCGTCCACATGTTCAAACAATCTACGTAGCTCATTTTGATCACGAACCGTTTGTGAAAACTGTGATATGTCAACATCAGCACTTTCAATCTTATCAAAAAGGTTTTCTTGCTTGAACGAAAATGTTACCAAATTATCCAAGATTTGTCTGAGCATTTCAGCATCTTCTGTGTCCTCTGAACCACCTCCGCCCATAGCTCCTTGTTGAAGAGCTTGGCTCATTTCCTGCATTTTTTGTGCTGCTGATTTTTGTTTTTGGGTGATCTTATTACCGGATTGCATCCGTTCCTGACTATCCGAAGATTGGTCATTTCCTTGATGTTTATTTATCTCCTCCAAAGCCTCCTTCTGATCATTTTTCACATCTTCTGCCTGCTTCTTTGAAACATCCATATCCATAGGCTTTTGAAGATTATTATTATCCTTTAATAATTCCTCTAAGTCTTTAGACAGCTCCTCAAAACTTTCATTAAGTTTTTCTTGTTCATCATTAGAGAACTTTTGTCCTATATCCAACTTTGACAAGATATCTTGACGTTCAGCCAACTTTTCAAGCTCTTTAGATAGCTGAGACGCTTTCTCTGTTACGTAATAACGTTTGGTCAATTCCAGAAGCTGCTCTAGGTTTCTAGTGTTCTTGCTTTGGTTTTTGCCTAGTTCTTCCAACTTTTGCTGTAATTCCTCTTTCTTAATCTTATCAGACAATTCATTAAGTTCTTGAAGCAACCTTTCATTCTTCCTGGCCTCAAGCTCTTGTCGTTCTAAACGCTCCTGGAGCATCTTTTTAAACTCACTGTCATTTTTATCCTTATCCAAGCTTTCCTTCAAATCATTACTAAACTTCTCCATGAGCTGTTCTTGTCGTTCTTGCTTTTGTAAGAAATCCTTAATTTGACTTTTATCCTCAAAAGTTAAGGCTCTTTCCTCCTTTTGAAGATTATTTATCTTGGACAACGCTTCCTTCTGATCCTTATACTCCTGAAGGGATTGATTCATTTTTGATAAGGTGCTGTTTTGGAATTCTAACTCTTTGTTTTTCAATTGGTTATCATCATACAGCGTTGCATTAAAAGTTTCACTTTTAGCCACTTTACCACCTCTAACCCCATCATTATCAACAACTTCGAAATACAACTTATAATTCAATCCCTCTTCCAACTGAAGTCCGGAAGGAAAGGTATAATAGAATTGGTAAACATTTTTATATGGAGACTCCAATACAATCCTCTGTACGTTCTGGGTGTCATTTGAAGGATAGCAAACCAGCCTAATCTCACGGATGCCATAATCATCCGCAGTTTGACCCGTATAAAAGGATTGGTTAGGATTCAACGAATCCAACACCTGATTAACCTGCACCGTTGGCATGGCATCTTTAACCACATCAATGCTATAAGCAAGTCGTTCAAAATTGGAAACATGCACATTGGATGTGCTTAGTTCATACCCAAAATCATTAAACAGTCTTTTGGCGTGTGTAAATCCATTTCCATTCCGTTGAAATACAAAACTGGTGTCGGCAGTTTTCATTGAGATAGTATCAACACTGGTGCCTTCAATGTGCCAACTTAATCGGGTGCCTTCAGGAACAATAGCATTACCTGTTCCCGTTACAATTGCAGATGCTCGATTCAGGTATTTTGGGAAATCCAACTTCATTTGAAAATCGACCAAGGCAGGTGTACTATAACTTCTGATGAAATAGGATTTTGAATTCCACCCATTCGCAGTTAAATAGAAAGTGCTTTCGGCCACAGGAGCTTCAAAAGTATAGGTATAAATATCCCCTTGCTGTTTCAATAAACGTTCCTCTCCATTAACAACCATGAAAATGTTCTCCGGTTTAAAACTCCCTTCGGTTGATACGCTAATAGTAAGTGGCTCGTTGTCCAAGACGTCCAACTTATCGTTTAAAACTCGAAACGTAAATGGTGCAGGGCGTTCATAGGCCAAATCGTAGTTGACCACCCTTTGGTGTGAATTAAAGAAAGAAGCGATGTTTCCAGAAATCCAAATAAAAGCAAGCAAGCCCAAAGGAATAAAAATATACTTGGCATACTTATAACTGTCTTTAAAACTAATTGCCTCTATGAAAGGAACAGCACCCAAGCCATTTGCGCGTTGTTCAATACTGGCCAACAACAAATCGGACTTTTTCTGGTTTTCGGAAAGTTCGAGCAGATTCAGCAACTTATCATCCACATTTGGAAAGTGTTTGCCAATCAACAGCGAGGCCTCCCGATTATTAATTCCTTGACGGAACCGGAATAAATAGGCAAGCGGTACGGCTATAAACTTGTAGAGTAGAAAAAGCTCAACGCCTATAAAAAGCAAAAAAAGAATCAGCCGCCAACCCGTACTAAGCCAGAGCAGATATTCCAGGGACATGACGGCCATCCAAAACAACAATCCAAGCGTTAAAAAGAGCAGGCTGCCCTTAATCAATTGCTTGGTATAGTACTTCTTGGTGAAGCGTTCCAACTTGGTCAAAATGTTCTGATAACTGCCCAAAACAAGTAATTTTTACCACCAAGATACCCGATACACGGGAATTCAACCGAAAATTTTTGTTAAACCTTATGGTATCAGCCCTTTCCACAAATCAAAAACCACCATCCATTCCCTTTTCAAAATCATAATGGGGAATGTATCTTTGCGGTTCAATAGCATGAGCCATGAGTGATATAGTACGGGTGCGATTTGCCCCCAGCCCCACCGGACCTTTACACATTGGAGGTCTTAGAACAGCTTTGTTCAATTATCTATTTGCCAAAAAGCATAACGGTGATTTTATACTTCGTATAGAGGATACTGATCAGAACCGATATGTTGAAGGGGCAGAGCAATATATCATTGAGGCCTTAAATTGGTGTGGAATTCCTTTTGATGAAGGACCTGGTAAAGAAGGTGATTTTGGACCTTATCGGCAAAGTGAGCGTAAAGATTTGTACAAAGATTATGCGCTGGAGCTCATTAAAACAGGAAACGCGTATTATGCTTTTGATACGGCAGAGCGATTGGATTTCCATAGAAAAGACCATGAAGCAAAAGGAAAGACTTTTATCTACAATTGGCATAACCGTTTAAAACTTTCCAATTCGTTGTCACTTTCCGCAGAAGAGGTACAGGCTAAATTGGATGCTGGGGAAGAATATGTGATTCGTTTTAAATCTCCACAAGATGAAGAATTGGTGTTGAACGATATCATACGGGGCGAAATTAAAATTGATACCAATATTTTGGATGACAAAGTGTTGTTCAAAAGCGATGGTATGCCCACCTATCATTTGGCCAATATTGTTGATGATCACCTCATGCAGATTACCCATGTAATTCGAGGTGAGGAATGGTTGCCTTCTTTGGCCTTGCACCAACTCCTCTACAATGCCTTTGATTGGAAAGCTCCGGAATTTGCCCACTTACCCCTAATAATGAAACCCGTAGGAAAGGGTAAACTGAGCAAGCGCGATGGAGAAAAAGGAGGATTCCCGGTTTTTCCATTGTCCTGGAATCAATCTGAAGGGTATCGCGAAGCGGGATTTTTTCCAGAAGCGGTGGTCAATTTCTTGGCCCTTCTAGGGTGGAATCCCGGAACAGAACAGGAAATATTCTCACTGGAAGCATTGGTGAGTTCCTTCAATTTAGAACGCGTAAATAAATCAGGAGCACGTTTTGACCCGGAAAAAAACAATTGGTATAATCAGCAGTGGCTACAGCGCAAGAGTGATGAAGAACTTGCAGACCTGTTTCTGCACCAATTACAATTTAGATCGGTTCAGACTTCAAAAGTTTATGCGACCAAAGTTGTTTCCCTCATCAAGGAACGAGCTACTTTTGTCTCGGACTTTTGGGATTTAGGCGACTACTTTTTTATAAGTCCAACTTCTTACAACGAAAAGGCCGTAAAAAAGCAATGGAAAGAAGATACGGCTGAAATTATGGGCGAAGTGGTTTCCATTTTGGAAGGAATTACTGATTTTACCTCTTCCAACATTGAAACCATCGTAAAGAGTTGGATCGGCAAAAAAGAACTTTCCTTTGGAAAAGTAATGCCTCCTTTGCGACTGGTCATCGTAGGTGATATGAAAGGTCCCCATTTATTCGATATTTTAGAACTTATCGGAAAGGAAGAGAGTATATTTCGTATCCAAAAAGCCATTTCCTCCCTTCCCAATTGACGGATGTGTAACAAAAGTTGACGGTTGCCTACCAATATGTTGGAGAGTTTCGTAATTTCCATTTCTAACATAAAAAATAAACACTATGGGCAACTATTTATTAATACCATTTCTTTTTATAGGACTTATCATTTTATTTAAGTTCTTCTTTATCGTAAAACAACAAACTGCCGTTATCATTGAACGGTTTGGTAGGTTTCAAAGCATTCGTCAATCCGGTCTGCAAATGAAAATTCCACTAGTGGATCGCATCGTAGCAAGGGTAGGTCTTAAAATACAACAATTGGATGTGATTGTTGAGACTAAAACCCTGGACGACGTTTTCGTAAAACTGAAAGTTTCTGTGCAATATGTTGTTATTAAGGACAAGGTTTATGAAGCATTCTACAAATTAGAATATCCACATGATCAAATTACTTCCTACGTATTTGATGTGGTTCGTGCAGAAGTTCCTAAAATGAAATTGGACGATGTCTTTGTTAAAAAAGATGATATCGCTATCGCCGTTAAGGCCGAGCTTCAAGATGCTATGTTGGAATACGGTTATGATATCATCAAAACCCTAGTGACCGACATTGACCCAGATGCCCAAGTAAAAGCGGCGATGAACCGAATCAATGCTTCGGAACGTGAAAAAATTGCGGCTCAGTTTGAAGGGGACGCCGCACGAATCCTAATCGTAGAAAAGGCAAAGGCTGAAGCGGAAAGCAAAAGACTACAAGGTCAAGGTATTGCCGATCAGCGCAGAGAGATTGCCCGAGGTCTGGAAGAATCCGTGGAAGTACTGAACAAAGTGGGTATCAATTCGCAAGAAGCCTCCGCTTTAATTGTGGTAACCCAACATTATGATACCCTTCAGGCCATTGGTGAGGAAACCAACACGAATTTGATTTTGCTGCCCAACTCGCCACAAGCCGGAAGCGATATGTTGAACAACATGGTAGCTTCGTTTACCGCAAGTAACCAAATTGGGGAAGCCATGAAACAACAAAACAAAAAGAAAGATGAAGATTAGCTTCATTTATAAATGCACAAAAAGGGAGCAAATTTGCTCCCTTTTCTATTTCTATAAAGATATTTCTTACCTGAAAATCATAACCTCGCCTAAATTGATTCTTAATTCTAGAATCCTCAATTAACCGCTTTACGCTAAAAGATCGCTAGAGCTTCCTTGGGATTGGGTTGCCGTTTTACAAAACCCCGTGAAAACGCCTTAAAACAAGTCATTCTTTATAATTAAACCAAATAGCATTAACCGGATACAATAAGGAAAATCTATTTTAACTTTTTTGCTCTAATTTGGCCCAAGTATCCCGTAAGGTAACTGTACGGTTAAAGATAAGATGGCTAGATGTGGAATTCTTGTCCACATTAAAATAGCCCATCCGCTGAAATTGAAATTGGTCCCCAACTTTAACATCCTTTAAACTTGGCTCCAAATAACCGGTAACTTTTTCCAACGAATCAGGATTGATGAAATCCATAAAATCTTTGTCTTTATGTCCATCTGGAGTTGGGTCGTTAAAAAGTCGGTCGTACAATCGAACTTCCGCAGTAATCGCATGTGGGATAGAGACCCAATGCAACGTACCTTTAACTTTTCGCAAACTCTCCTCGGTCCCGGAACCACTCTTACTTTTAGGATCATACGTACATTGAACCTCAACAACATTTCCATCAGAATCTTTCGTACAGCTTTCCGCCTTAATAATGTAGCCATTCTTTAAACGAACTTCACCACCCAATTTTAACCGAAAGAATTTACGGTTTGCCTCCTCTCTAAAGTCCTCTTGTTCAATATACAATTCACGAGAAAATGGCACTTGTCTGTTTCCAGCTGATTCATCCTCCGGATTGTTCTCTGCTTCAAGCCACTCTTCTTTTCCTTCTTCATAATTGGTGATGACCAACTTTAAAGGATTTAGCACAGCCATGACCCGTGGAGCTATTTTATTCAAATGTTCCCGCACATGGAATTCCAATAAAGAAACATCAACCACATTTTCCCGTTTAGCAATACCAATGGTATCCGCAAAATTCTTGATGGATTCCGGAGTATAGCCCCTTCTTCGCAATCCAGAGATGGTGGGCATTCGGGGATCATCCCAGCCTTCAACCACTTTGCTTTCCACCAGCTGCAGCAATTTACGTTTACTCACCACGGTATGACTCAGGTTTCGTCGAGCAAATTCACGCTGTTTTGGGCGAAGTTTTTCTTCAGAAACCAATTGGTCTAAAAACCAATCGTACAACTCTCTGTGTGGCAAGAACTCCAATGTACACAAGGAATGGGACACTTGTTCTATATAATCACTTTCCCCATGAGTCCAATCGTACATTGGGTAAATACACCAATCGGTATTTGTGCGATGGTGTGCTTTATGAAGAATACGATACATCACAGGATCCCGCATCAGCATATTGGGCGATGCCATGTTGATCTTGGCTCGAAGAACATGGGCGCCTTCTTTGAACTCCCCGTTCTTCATACCTTCAAAGAGCTTTATGTTTTCCTCAACAGAACGACTGCGATAAGGACTTTCCGTGCCAGGTTCGGTTGGTGTTCCCTTTTGATCAGCTATTTCTTCGGAAGTTTGGCTATCCACATACGCCTTTCCCTGCTTAATCAACGCAATGGCCCAATCATACAACTGCTGAAAGTAATCAGATGCATAACACTCCGTATCCCACTCATAACCAAGCCATGATACATCAGTTTTGATAGCATCCACATACTCCTTTTCCTCTTTTGCAGGGTTGGTATCATCAAAACGGAGGTTTACCGGGGCATTATACCGCAATCCCAATCCAAAGTTCAAGCAAATAGAGCTTGCATGGCCAATATGAAGATAACCGTTCGGCTCAGGGGGAAACCGAAAACGCAATGCATCCTTTGCATATCCATTTCGCAAATCTTCTTCGACAATATGCTCAATAAAGTTCAATGATTTAGCTTCTTCCGCCATATCCAAAATTTGAAGCGCAAATGTAGTAAAAACCCGTGTTTATAGCTATTATTCCCCTCTTGGTGTATACAAAGTAAGCCATTTCACAACACTTTTGGTGCCCCCTACAACAATATCTTTCCTTTCGACGAAATAAAAATCATATTTGTTATTGGAATACTATATGGAAAAGTGGCGTCAGAACAACGCCACAAAGAACTAACAAAATTAAGGGGCACAAACTAACAGGCAAAGATTGCCTTCAACCTCTTAAAACTAACGCTGATGAAAAAAAGTAGTTCAACGTATGGTATTCTTGTTCTGGCTATGGCTATGATGCTTTGGGGCACCTCTTCTGTAATGGCCCAGGTACTCAACAAACCCACAGCTGCTGACAACCCTAACTTGGCCGGTAATTCGGCCTGGACCGCAGCATGTGCTTCTGCCGGCTTTAACGAGTATTTTGTGAACTTTACCTGGAGTCCGCCTTTGGTTGACTCCTCCAACGAGTTTATTCTAGAACTTTCCGATTCCTATGGAAACTTCGGTTCTCCGAGGGAATTGGCGCGTATATCTGACAAAAACACGGTTTTTGATTTCGAATTTGAATTTGCCCTGCCCAATGATATTCGTGGAGAAGGGTACAAATTCCGGGTTCGAAGTACGAGCCCCGCTAAAACAAGTCCGGCTTCAGACGCGTATTCCATGTACTATATTGATTACAATTTACCCTTGCTAATCAGTGAAAATGGAAGCGGAAGCATTCCTGCCGGAGGAACTATCCAAATTTGTGATGGTAGTTCTGTAACCTTGAAACCACATAACATTCCTAATGCGGAAACCTATCTGTACAACTGGTATAGAAGTGGCACGCTCTTAGCTCAAAAAACGGAAAGCATAACGGTTTCTACCCCAGGCATGTATTATGTTGAGCTGGATTATGGTTCTGTATGTTCCGGTTCGGCCAATACCCTTTCCAATACTATTGAAATTAGTAATGGTAGTAGTTTGGGTGTTGCCATAAACGGGGATAATGATGTAGAACTGTGCCCTGGAAGCCCATATACATTGGAAGCCAGCATTACCGGAATGGGCCTAACCTATACGTGGTATAAAGATGGAAATGTAGTCAGTGGTCCAACTTTGGAAGCATCAACCTATGCCATTAATACCGGAGTGGATGGATTTGAAGGAAGTTACGAAGTAGAAATTGACGGTGCATCAACCTGTAAAGAACGTTCATCAGCGGTTGTTCTTAGAAGCGCAGGTTCTTTTGAAGTATCAAGAGCGAATGCAGAAAATATTGTGCTATTGCCTTCTCAAACTAAAACACTTTCCGTTAGTACTACGGCAAGTGCTCCAGCCTATCAATGGTATAAGGATGGTTCACCCATAACCGACGCTACAGGTAGTTCATTGGTTATCAATCAAATAGGTGAATATTATGCCGAAGTGACCGACACCGGTGGAAGTTGTTCATCAGACCCTAAAACTTCTGAAATAACAACCATTGTTTCTCCTGATTCCTTTGAGCTGGAGATTGAATTTATTGGAGCGTATTTTGATTGTGAAAATACGGACGCTACCATAAGTCTTTCTGCCGTTAATGCGGTTAGTGATAATGGTGCAAAGACCGATGTTACCTCTGAACTGGAGTCAGCATTTACCTATCAATGGAAATTGGATGGCGCAAATATAAGCGGCGAAACCTCTAAGACCATCACCATATCCGATCACGAAAAGAATGGTGTTTACAAATTAAATGGTACGTTGGATGGCTTTAACGCTACTTCTAACACCTTAAATGTTAAACTATCTGCCAACCAAAACTTGAGCATCTCCGCCAATGGAACTGTTCTTTGTGAAGGTGGTGAAGCCATAACATTGACCAGCTCCCAAGATTTAACTGATCAATCCTTTGAATGGACAAAAGACGGTACCGTTGTGGATACCTCTTCAGAAAGTTATAATGTAAATGGAGTTGGTGTATATCAACTGGTAATAAAAACCAATGACTGTCCGATACCTTCCAATGAGGTTACCATTAGAGCTTTCGATGAGTCTTTGCTTGTTTTGGACAAACCAACAGACCTTATCATCATTGAAGGTGAAACAGGAACCGTCACTGCCAGTGGTGCCGATTCCTACGAATGGTTCGATGCCGGAAACAACCTTATTGCCACACAAGATTCTTATGGTTTCCAAGAGGAAGGCCAATATCTCCTTGTGGCCAGCTTTGGCAGTTGTACCGTGAGTCGCGTTATCACCGTTACCTACCGTGACATGTTCGCGATTCCCAACGTAATTACCGCCAATGGCGACGGAATTAACGACCTATGGATTTTACCAAACACATATTCCAGAGATCAGAATGTGCTTGTAACCATCTTTAATGAACGTGGTGAACAAGTATTCAATCAAGCGGCGTATGAAAACAATTGGCCACAGTCCACAATGTCGTTCAATAAACCCAGTATGATCTTTTATTACAAAATCACACGGGGAGGAAAAGCCCTGAAGCAGGGCACCATAACTGTTATTAAATAGCGATGCAGACCAAAAAACCGATACTATTACTTACATCTTTCTTGCTACTTTTTTTCTCCGCGACAATGGTTCACGGACAGGAAGAAGATCCCTTTGTACCCTATAACATCCCTTCACAGAACCTGTTGAAGTTCAATAGATTTTTATTGAATCCAACCTTTTCAACAGTTCGTGAAGACAAGTCATATATCAACTTGTTTCACAGAAACCAATCGGTCTCTTTTGATGACAACAACCAGGTATACTTCTTGAGTTATAGCGGTAGGGTAAGTGATAGAAGTGGTGTCGGTTTAAGCTTGTTTACCAATCGTGAAGGGCTTTTCAACAATTTTGGTGTACACGCCAACTACGCCTATGGGGTACGATTGGGCGAGGAGAGTACTTTTACGTTTGGAGCCAACTTTTCATACTATCAAAGCGCCTTTAATCAAGATAGGGCCAACACCGTTGAGGATGACCCCTTCTTGAACACTTTGGAAAGCAGTTCCCTGGTAAGCTTTCAACCTGGATTCAACTTCTCTTTTGGAAAGTTTGACATTGGTGGTTTTGCAGAAAACCTATTCGATTACAACCTAAAAACCAGTGAGTCAGTAACCGATTTTGCTGAGAAAACCTATTCTGGTCACTTACAATATACCCATCAGTTCGAAAATGGTGCGGGCATCATGGAACAAGCTAGATTAATGCCCTTGGCGCGTGTGCGAAAAGTAGGGGAGGAAAATCTGGTGTTGGGTGGAAATCTCATCTTGGATTTGCCAAAATTGGGATGGATTCAAGCGGGTTATGATGATTTCTATGGAGCTTCAGCCGGTTTGGGTTTTAACTTGAACAAAAACCTGTCTTTGGGATACACCGTTGAAAAAGGACTCACCAACAATTTTGAAAACTTTGGGGTAAGCCATGAAATCTCTTTGGCCTACTCCTTTACGCCCAATCTTACGGAAGACCGCGTAATGCTGGAACAAGACGGTGATTTACTTGTTGAAAACGAAGATGTTCCACAAGACAGCCTTAGCATCACTGAAAAAGACCTTGAAATAGCAGAGCTTAAAGATAAATTGGCTGAAAACGATGCCATTTTAGACGAACTTCTCATACGTCAAGATTCCATTGAAACGACCAGAAGACAAGACTTGGAAAAAAGGTTTGAAACGGTCATGAAAATGGTGCGCCGCGAAACTCGTGGTGAAAATCCACAGTTAGAAGAAAAGGCCAAGGAAGTCTATTTTGCCAATGCTGATAGTGCCGATTTGGTCACAACAAGAAAACAACCAGTGTCCAATCATGGCTTGTCCAACACCACGGCGGCCAAAAAAGTCATTCGTCTGAATGATGATGGTGCGCAAAGTAGAATGGCCAGTACATCCAGTGTCAAAAAAGACAAAACCGTTCGAGCCAAAAGAACTTCAAAAACTCATTTTAAATCCCATGCCATTCCAAATGTAACCAGCGGTCACTATTTAATTGCCAATGTGTTCAGAAACGAAGACAATGCAACCGCTTTTGTGGAAAGATTACAATCTGAAGGTATTGATGCAGGGTACTTTACCAATCCAAAAAATGGCCTCAACTACGTGTACTTGGAGGGCTATAAGGAGAAAAAAGAGGCGTTGACCGCCTATCATACCAATTTGAACGGAACCTATCAAGGCGATGCTTGGGTAATGAATGTTAATGATGGAAACTCTGGTTTTGGAGGATTCAGCTCAATGGCGGACACGCAAGATTCAAAATATGATGATACCGTGTTGCACAAGAATGTCGCCAAAACCAAGCTCGGTAAATCAAAAGCATCCTATAGCACCTACAGAATAGGTGGTGTAGGCTCTGGTTATTACATCATTGCCAATGTTTTTGATAACTCATCAAGCGCCAACCGCTTTGTAAAAGAATTGAACGCAAAGGGGCTCAATGCCAGTTATTTCATAAACCCAGAGGACAATTACAGATATGTATACCTCAAAAAACATGAAACCTGGAGCAATGCCCTAACCTCATACTACTCCAAACTAAATGCCTCGTATGATGACGAAATGTGGATCCTACGAGTAAAACCAAACTACAATAGCTAACCATGGCCAAACATTTACTTAAAATATTGCTGTTCTTTGGGATGGCACTCACCTCTTGGGTGGGTAGCTCTCAGGTTAAGAACACTTTTGATGTCCGCTATGAAAATGAACTTAGGGGAGATCTTACGTTCATCGCCAATAATATAGTAAACCGGGATTCTTCAGGAAGTGATCCCGAAGACCCCTATAACACAACGGGTTCAAGTTCGTCTTATAACGATAACTTGAACATGCAATACATAGATATTGATAGTGACCCTACCACTTTCAGTTCCAGTAGTGCTACTCTGTCCATACCAGATACTGACTGTTCCTTGGTCCGATATGCTGGACTATATTGGTCTGCTGTTTATAGTGATTCTAACCGAAGCACTGATTTTAACCAAGTCAAGTTTCAAGTGCCGGGAGCCTCCTATGTAGACCTTACTGCTGACGAAATTTTATTTGATGGCGATGGTGATTCAGATTTTGGTAACTATGCGCCATATGCCTGTTACAAGGATGTAACTTCTATCCTAACCGGATTGGCCAATCCAGATGGAGAATATTTTGTAGCCAATGTTAGGGCCAGCTCAGGTAGTGGCGTACAAGGTGGTGTTTCTGGGGGATGGACTCTGGTTGTGGTCTATGAAAACCCAACACTTCCAGGAAAATTCATCACTACATTTGATGGATACGCCGGTGTAAAATCTGGAGAGACTGTAGATATTCCGTTTAGTGGCTTTACTACTTTGCCAGCACCATTTCCGGTACGTGCCAAATTGGGTGTGGCCACCCTTGAAGGTGACAATAGAATCACAGGAGATGCATTGGCCATTCGTGCCGACAGTAATGCTTCTTTTACTACTCTTGGAAACACGGTTAACCCTACCAACAACTTTTTCAACAGTAACATTACCATTGAGGACAATATTATTACCACACGGAACCCCAACAGTGTAAATACCTTGGGGTGGGACGTAGATTTGTTCACCATTCCAAACCCAAACCAGACAGTTATCCCAAACAGTGAGACCGGAGCTACATTAAGGGCCTCCTCCACACAGGATAAATATGACATTTTCTTTACCTCTTTGGATGTAGAGATCATAGAGCCCAACATGGCCCTTACCAAAACCGTTGAAGACATTGGAGGAAACGACATTACAGGTCAGGGTGTAAACCTTGGCCAATTTTTGGACTATGTGCTTTCCTTTGAAAACATTGGAAACGATGACGCCGTTGATTATACCATTAGGGACGTACTGCCCATAAATGTTACGCTAGATGAAGGAAGTATCTCCATGCCCGCAGGAGTAACCTATTCCTACGACCCTGCCACACGAACCATTTTGTTCAATATACCAGACGGCTTAGTAGAGGAAGGTGACCCCGTGGCCACCATCCGTATGCGGGTACAAGTGGCAGAAAACTGTTTTGATTTTATTGATGCCTGTACTGATATTATCCAAAATTTAGCCTATTCCACCTACAGTGGAGCTATCAATAATGCCCAAATAACGGACGACCCCAGTGTTTCTGAATTTGATGGTTGTGGTTTTGCAACACCGGGAGCGACCAACTTCTTGTTAGACGACCTTAGTGCTTGTAATTTTAGCAGAACCGTTCAACTCTGTGGTACCGATGTGCTTTTGGATGCCGGTGATAATTTTGACAGCTATACCTGGTATAGGGATGAAAACGGCAATAACCAAATAGATTTGGGAACGGATACCGTTATTACCGATGCTGATGCCGATAATGACCCTAGTACCATATTGGTTGCCGAAGTGGGAACTTATTTGGTGGACAAGCAAGTGGCCGACCCTTGTAAGGATTTTATGGAAATCATTACCGTAGAACTCTTTGGAAGCGTACAATCCAACCCTATTACGGCTTTGATCAATGATACTTCAAACACTATTGATGGAGAAATTGTGGTTTGCCCCAATGATGGTAGTGAGCTGCCCGAAATCTTTTTGTGCGGCCTTAACGATACAGAATTGATCCAAGTGAACATTCCTGATGCCCAGAGCATTGTTTGGGAGCAACTGGACGAAGCCAGTTGTGCCGCGGCAACACAAGACTGTGCCAATACCAATAGTGGTTGTACCTGGAACACAGTGGATACCGGGAATGACTTTTTGGCATCCGATTCTGGTCAATATCGATTGGTCATCAACTACCAAAATGGATGTTTCAGTAGATTTTATTTCAACATTTACAAAAACCCATTGAATCCTCAGTATACTTCGGAAGATATTATTTGTGACACGGACGGAAACATCACCGTGACCAATATGCCGGCCAGTTATGAGTACAGACTTATAGATCAGTCCACAGGAAACGTGTTGTTTCCCTACCAAACAAGTCCAAGCTTTAGTATTGCCAACAACGGTGCCTATACCGTTGAAATGAGACAACAGGGCGTTACTGATGGTTGTGTATTTATTCTGGACAACATTGGTATTCTTAGAAGAGATTTTCAAGTGGATGTTGTTCCTCAGGAAGTTGATTGTAACGGTCTTGGTGAAATTTCAATTTCCATACTCAATGTTGAGGCACAATACTATTATGAAATTTCCCAGGGTGGAACTGTGGTGGACACTTATGGTCCTTCATCTGACAACAACTATACCTTTGAAAATCTAAGTGATGGTGTATACGACGTTTCTGTAACAACTGATGATGGTTGTGATTATACAGAGCAAGTTACCATTGAGGACACATCGGATTTAGAGCTGGAAGCTAGAATTTCCCAACATATCACATGTAGGGAAGGTAATATACAAATGGAGTCCACCGGTGGAAAAACACCACATGTTTATGCCATCTGGTCCTTTGTTGATGATAATGGCATTACACAAATATCGTATCCCACAGTAAATGATATTCCTGCTTCTGAATATCAAACCAGTCAAATCTTCGACATTTATGATCCAGGAGACTACACCTTTGTGGTAGTAGATCGCAATAACTGCTATGACATTTCAAACACAGTCAGCATTGAATTTAGACCTGCGGCAGAGTACAATGCAACTACGGTTAATGATGTACTATGTAACGGGGAGGCCTCTGGGTCCATCCAGTTCAACCTAGTGAATGACAATGGGTATCAACTTACGTATTATTTGTTCGATGCCACTGGCTTTGATGAAGAAAACTATAACTTGGTTGATGCCATCGCCACCAATGCATCTGGTTATTTCCCTGGGTTGACCAATGGGGATTATGTTGTGGTCATTAACCAAAGAAAAGGTAGTGCTTCCTGTGATTATTTTGAGTATAGCAGCATTTCAGCTCCCGCTACGGCCATTTCTGGTACAGCTGTTTTGATCCAAGACTATACTTGTCTACAAGATGGTATCATTGAGGCTCAAAACGTGACTGGTGGAACCGCTCCGTATGAATACAGCATAGATGGTGTCAATTTTGTAAGCGGTCCCGGAGCTGAAACTTTTTCAGGATTGACCAACGGCACCTATACCATTACCATTAGGGACGATAACGGATGTACTTTCGATACAAATCCAATCACTCTAGATCCATTGGATCCTCCAACGGATTTAACCTTTACGGCTTCCAACCCAAGTTGTCCTTCGTTCACCTCAGATGTGACAGTCTCTGTAGTTGGTGGAAACACCCCTTTTGTTTTTGAAATTATTGCGCCTTCTGCCATTGCTGCGACCTCAACTTCTGGGGGTTCCGCCGATTTTGATGGATTGGCTCCCGACACCTACATCTTCAGAGTGACCGATGACAAAGGTTGTACCTATGATGAATCTTTCACCATAGATCCAGTTACGGAAATTGCTGTAGTGGGACAACTCGTAAGTAATATTACCTGCCTTGGAGATACTGATGGAGAATTGCTATACACCGTAAGTAACTTCAACACCGATTATGATTATGCCGTAACGGGTCCGGCCACATTCTCTGGAACTGCTCAGACCAATGGTACAATTTCCTTAAGCGGATTGGCCGCTGGAACCTATACCATTAACGTTACTGACAATTTTACCAACTGTACCGATACTGCCGATGTAACCATCAATGCCCCTCCTTCAGCGTTAACAGCTACGGCTTCGGTTACACAACCCACTTGTCCTTCACCTGGGTCTGCGACCATAACCGCTTCAGGTGGATGGGGAAGTTACAGTTATGAAATTACTGTCGGGCCAGCAACTTTTGGTCCACAAGCCAATGGTTTGTTCAACAACTTGACCATCGGGGGAACTTATACCTATACCGTTACAGACGCAAATGGTTGTGTCTTTACGGATACTTTTGACATTATAGATGCCATACCTCCTGTTTTGGCCATTGTACCTAATGATCTTTGTTACGATGACGCTGTAGGACTAACGCTAACCGCTAATGTTACTTCGGGTGGAGATGGAAATTATGAATATAGCCTAAATGGTGGTCCGTTTGGAGCTAGCAATGTGTTTACTGGGCTAGGGCCTGGGTCATACACCATTCAAGTGCGGGATGGAAACACCTGTGTGGATTCTGCATCTATCACTATTGATCCTGAGTTAAGCGTTGTGGCTTCTGCACCAAACATTACAGCATGTACAACAGACACGGACATTAACATCACTGCTGCAGGTGGTGATGGAAACTATGTTTATGCCGTTGTTGCTGATGGCGTTACCCCAAATGCCGGCGATTTTTCAGCCACCAACCCCGTTACGGTAACCGGTGCTGGAGATTATGACGTATATGTTCGTGATAACAATGGTGGTGCTGGATATTGTGAGGCCACATACGACATAACCATTGTCCAAGATCCGCCTTTGGCCATTTCAGTGGCTGATTCAGGAATTTTGTGTAGTGGGGAAGCGCAAGCTACCATTACCATCACCGCATCAGGTGGTGAGGCGCCTTATCAATATAGTATCAACAATGGGGCTACCTATCAAGCTTCAAATACCTTTGTAAACCAAGCTGCGGGCAGTTACAACATCAGGGTAAGGGATGCCAATAACTGTATCGTCAATGAAATTTATACCATTACCGAGCCTTTAACACTTTCTGCTTCTGCGGCTGTTACGCAATTGGCAGAATGTAATCCTGGGTTGGGTGCTGAGGTTCGAATTACCAATGCTATTGGAGGTACCGCACCTTATGAGTACAGTTTTAATGGTGGAACCACCTATGGAGCAAGTTCCATAGG
The DNA here is from genome assembly GCF_017313225.1 of Allomuricauda sp. CAU 1633. Taxonomy (GTDB): domain Bacteria; phylum Bacteroidota; class Bacteroidia; order Flavobacteriales; family Flavobacteriaceae; genus Flagellimonas. The sequence goes on from NZ_JAFLNE010000001.1 coordinate 399,155, forward strand.
CTATTTGTTGCCGGGAACCCATACCGTGTATATCAGGGATGCCAATCTTTGTACTTATCCCATGACAGTAACCATTGACCCCGAGCCCACACCACCAAACGTGACTCCGGCTATTGACTACGAATGTGATGGGGAAGGAACCATTACCTTGACTCCGGATAGTGCAGATTTTGACTATACCTATGCGTTGGATGGAACTCCAAATACTCCAACCAATCTAAACGTATTCAACAATGTAAGTGTTGGTGCACACACGGTTACGGTAAACTATACCAGCAATTCAGCACCAACCCCAAGTGTGTTGTTGTTGGAAACTTTTGGTACTGGACCCAATACCAGCATCCCGGAAGTAGACCCCGCCTATTGCTATGAACCCCAAAATGGTTCCGTAAATTCCTGTGGATGGGGCATCGACACCCATATTCAAGATGGTGAATACTCCGTAACACAAAATATTGTAAACCCTTATGGTACTTGGCTAAGTCCAAACGACCATTCGGCTTTACCAAATGGTAGATTCTTGGCCATGAATGTAGGCGGCGCAGTGGGGCCAAACGGAATCATCTATGCAAAAAGAGATATAGAGGTAGTACCCAACCGGGATATCACCATTTCATTGTGGGCTTTCAATCTATTGCGCAATGGAACTGGAGGTGCTGATCCTGATATTGATATTCAATTGGTAGATGGTGTTGGAACTGTAATCGCCAGTACCACAACAGGACAAGTTCCTAAAAACAATGGTGCCAACGATTGGCAGAATTACAGTGTAACCCTAAATCCTGGTGCTAATGCCAACTTGGATATTGTTATCCGAACCAATTCCGCCGTTACAGGTGGTAATGATATCGCCATTGATGATATTGAAGCATTCCAAATACCTGAGGTTTGTGCCGGAACCCTGACTGTTGATGTAAACGTTGAGGACGGACATGCGTTTGATGCTGGAATTACAGCCTTTTCAAACTTAACCTGTAACAGTGCCGCCGATGGTTCCATAACCTTTGAGGCCGAAAACTTTGAGCCAGGAACAGGATTTACCTATCAGGTAGATGGTGGTGCCGTTTCTGCTGCCCAATTCGCAAGTCCAATAACTATTAATGGTTTGGCCGCTGGGCTTCATACCATAACAATTGCAGATTTAAGAGATCCGGCTTGTACTGTTACTCTAAATCAAACGTTGACCGAGCCCAACCCATTGGTGACTTCAGCTTCTGTGACCAGTGTAATGACCTGTAGCAATGGTGGTGCCACAATTACTGCTTCAGCAACGGGTGGAACACCTACTTACGAATACCAATTGGAAGATAATGTAGGTGGTGTGCTTGTTGCATACCAAACATCAAATATTTTCTCAGGACTCGCTCCCGGTGATTATATTGTTAGAGCACGGGATATCAATCTTTGCGAGGATCCAACAGATGCTGTTATTACGGTTGTACCTCCAGCAAACATAACCTTTACCTCCACACCAACTGCGTGTTATAGTGGAAATAACGACGGTTCCATCCAAGTGGATGTTACGGATGGTAATGGAGATTATCAATTTAGTCTAAATGGAGGTCCTTGGATTACCCCTACGCCTTCCACTGCAATAACTCATACCTTTTTGAATCTAGCCCCTGGAACATACACCATAGATGTACGTGACGGATTTGGATGTACTGGAATTCAACAAAGTGTTACCATCAACCCAGAATTAACAGCTTCTGCCTTTTTGAACAGTGATCTAACCTGTTTGGCTGATGCCAGCATTACCATAAGTGCTTCTGGTGGGTCAGGAACATATTCCTATGAATGGTCCAACGATGGTGGGGCAACTTACAATGCCTCTGGATTTACTGGAAATGTGTTTTCCACCAATTCAGATGGAACTTATCAATTCCGAGTAACAGATACTACAGCTCCGGTAGCTTGTACGGCTGTTACCAACAGTATTGTGGTGACACCGGCTGTACCTCCAGTTATTAGCAATGTTATCCCTACGGATATTCTTTGTAATGGGGAAAGTACGGGCTCCTTGGATGTTGTTATTGATACTTCAGTAGGTGTTCCTCCATATACTATCAATGTGGTTGAAACCAGTGGTCCTACAAACTACGGAACACAAACCACAGGGTTGCCTGCTGGTTCTTATGAAGTAACCGTTACGGATGATAAGGGTTGTGTATCCGCTCCATTCCCGGTGGTAATTGCTCAACCAGACCCAATAATCTATACTACATCAGATGTTCCTATTACTTGTGATTCCATGTCCGGTGTAACTAATCCTGGTTCCATTACCGTTTCTGGTATCTCCGGGGGAACAGCAGAATATACGTATATCCTTACGGCTAATAATGGAATTGCTCCGCAGACATATACCACTACTTCGGGTGCAAGAGACCACACCTTTACCGTTTTGGAATTTGGTATTTATCAGATTGATGTTGTAGATGCCAACGGATGTGCTTCCTATACCACTGAAATTATTGCATCTCCACCCAATGATCTTGATATTGATGTAAGTACTGCCACAGCAGATTGTGTGTCCGGAGGTACAGCAATTGTAACCGTAGGTTCTGCCGTTGGAAGTGGAAATTATGAATTTGCCATTTTGGAAAACTATGTGGCTCCATACTCTAGTAGCTATCAAGCTCCTGATGCGCCAGGAGGCGATACAGCCACTTTTACGGGATTGACCCCCGGTATTACATATACCTTTGTGGTATATGACCTAACCACCAACTGCTATTATTTTGAAGAGGCAGCAGCACCCATCAATACGCCATCTGCCATGACGGCCACTTTGGATGTTGTGAACAATGTAAGCTGTACCGGTTCTGCCGATGGTAATATCTCTTTTACCTTCACTGGATTTGATGCTGGTGCAACAGACGTGCAATATGAAATCTTCAATCAACAATCCAACATTACCACAGGTTATTCCGGATCAGCGTCGGTAAACGCACCAACAACGGTAACCGTGAACAACTTTGCAACTTTGCCTCCAGGTGAATATTACTTGTTGTTGTCCGAAGTTGGCGGTCCAAATAATGGATGCTCCGTTAACGGTGGAGAGTTCACCATCCGTGAATCGGTAAACGCTTTGGATTTGGACGTGGCCAGCCCACAAAACGACAACTGTAACCCCAATGCGGGCGTTATTACTGCTACAGGTAGATATGGTACCGCGCCTTATCAATATCAATACCTATTGGATACCGATCCTGCGCCTACCGCCGCTAGTGCCGGTTGGATCAGCAACACCTCCACCAATGTGGAGGCCGGTGACTATATTGTTTATGTAATGGATGCTTACGGGTGTATCTTCCAAAGGCCCATCACGGTTGATGAAGATCCAAGACCTGAGATTACTTTAACCATTGTGGATGAATGTGTGGATGAGGGACTGTTTGAGGTTCTGATCACACTTGACAACCCCGGTGTGGCTTCGGCTCCTTTCCAAATAAGTATAAATGGATCTGCTTATCAAAACTTTACCTTCAATGGTAGTAACCAATACACCGTTTCTGGTTTAAGTTCAGGTGCGGGTCAAACCATTGCCGTAAGAGATTTAAATGGTTGTGCCGATACCGATACCTTTGATATCCATCCTCCTTTGGAATTTAACGTGATTCAAACGGTTGCCTTGGACTGTGAGCCAGGTGCTGCAGCTAATGCGGAAATTCAAATCGAGGTCATTTCTGGTTCTGGAAACTATGAATTCATCATAGACGGACCTGGAGCCAATGATCAAGTGAGAACGGTTCTTCCTTCCAATCCATTTACATGGACAGGTGCAGCTGCTGCAGGAAGCTACGCCGTCACGGTATTTGATGTGGGGACTACGCCTCCAAATTGCTCGAATACTATAACCATAGAAGTTCCTGATGCACCGCTACCCAGCTTTACCGAAATCCATACAGATGTTACTTGTAATGGAGCAAATGATGGTAGTATTACACTCATTGAGGCCGATACAGGAATCAATCCGTTGACCTATACACTATCACCGATGCCTGGCGGAGCCGTATTGAACGGAAATACATTTGAAAATCTTCCTGCTGGTACCTATAGCGTACGTGGAGTTGGTGACAACAGTTGCTTTGTGGATATTTTTAATATCACCATTAACGAGCCAGACCCAATTGCCAATGTAAACACCAATATTGTCGAGTTTTTATGTACCGCTGGAAACAATATGAACAACGCCACAATTACTGTGGATACCGGCTCCATAACCGGAGGAAGTGGAAACTATGTGATTTATGAATTCATTGAAGAGGATGATCCAAATACTGTTCCTGTAGAAGCTCCGGTTGTTGTACAATCAGGTGCCAACCCTGTCTATATTGAAACCAATATGGCTGGTGGAGTGTATACCATTAATGTCTATGACGATAATGGTTGTATGGGATCCACCACGGAAACTATTGCTCCTTTTGATCAATTGTTGTCAGCGAGTGTTGTTGTGGATGCTGTGGCTACCTGTGTTACTGGTGAGGATATTACCATCACCGCAACAGGCTCAATTACCACTTCAATTACAGACCCGGCAAATTATGAGTTTAGGATATTGCCTGCTGGTGTGTTCCAAGCTTCTGGAAGCTTCACAGGATTGAGCGTGGGTACACATAACTTTGAAGTAAGAAATACCATAACGGGTTGTATCATTGGGGTTTCACATACTGTGGCTGACCCTGAGGTATTGGATTTGGTTGTCGTGAACACTACTGACATCACCTGTTTTGGTGCCACGGATGGTGAGGTTGAACTAAACTTGGTTGACGCTTCAAGTGTAACCTATGCCAACGCAACTAGCTACACCTTATATTACGACATCAACAACACGCCGGCAAACTTAGCCGATGATGTTACCACTACCGGTTCTGATGCTGATGGTAGCTTTACCATTACAGGTCTTGCCGCTGGAACGTATTATGTTGAAGTTACAGACACCAACCCTCCGGGATCTGCGTGCATCTATGCTGAATCATTTACTATTGCAGGGCCTGCTGCACCTATCACTGGGACTACCCAAGTTACACCAATAACTTGTGTTGGAAATGATGGCATCATTGAAATTATCAATGTAACAGGTGGCTGGGGCGGCTACAACTATTATGTGGGTACTTCTGCGCCTACCGGCCCTGGGGATTATGTGGCCAGCCCTAATTTTGCTTCCCTTGCTCCAGGAACCTATGAATCTTGGGTCATCGACTCTGGTGGTTGTGAGCAAATGATACAAAATAACATTGTATTGGCAGATCCTACGCCAATTACTGCAACGCTTCAGGTCAATGTTGAAAATTGTACCAACCTTCAAGGAGAAATTGAGGTTGTAGGTACTACTGGCGGACAAGGAAGTAACTATACCTATCAACTTATCCGAAATGGATCCAACGTGGGTTCACCGCAGACCAACCCTATTTTCTCTGGATTGGGTGCTGGCTCTTATGAAGTTCTGATAGCCGATCAGTGGACCTGTACTACAACGGTTGGACCTGTTGTGCTCTTGGATGCCATGACAGCAACAACTACCGTTGTAAAACCTATAGACTGTACGGTAGATCCAGGAGGAAGAGTTACTGTAAATGTGAGCGGAGGTTCTTCAAACTTGAGCTATGAAGTTCTTTTCCCAGATGCTGTTACAACAATAACAAATGCGACTGGTGTCTTCACAGGGCTTATACAACCTGGTGTGTACACCTTCACCATTACTGATAATGATACCGCCACACCATGTACCGTTACTGTAACCCAAGAATTGGACGACAAGGTTGACCCGGTCATTGACAATGTCATAGAAGACCATGTAAACTGTTTTGGTGGTTCAGACGGTAGTTTGACGGTTGTGCTAAATCCTGCCTCTGTGGTGGATCCCGTATATACCTATGAGCTTTATGAAATGTCCGATTTGGTTACACCGTATCGCTTTGCACAAAGTAGTGCCATATTTGATAATCTTCCTGCTGGGGATTACCGAGTTCGTGTGATTTCCTCAAGGGCGTGTGAAGATTTCTTTGATGCTACGATTACCGAGCCTACAGTATTAACGGCTACGGCTACGGCTACGGACTTTGTGTGTAATCCGAACAATTCAGTAAACACATCAACAATCACTGTTACTCCAATCGGAGGAACAGCAGATTATAGCTATAGTTTGAACAATATCAACTTCCAAACCTCAAACACATTCCCTGTGATTGATACTGGAGTAGATCAGAATATTACAATCTTTGTCAGAGATGCCAACGGTTGTACCACAACGGCTGCTGTAGTGATACCGACCATTAATGCCTTTACGGTTGGTGTAACCCAAAATGTGGCCATAAGCTGCGTTAATCCAGAAGAAGTACTATTAACCGTTTCTGACAATGGAGATGTGGCCAATACTTATACCTTTGAATTGTTGCCAATAGGCAATCCTTACGGATCAGCCCCAACGGTGTTGACCAATACAACTGCTACTTTTGAATTGATTGCACCAGGTACGTACACCTTTAGGGTTACCGATGATGCTACGGGCTGTTATGTGACTACAGCACCATACACCATTGCTCCATATAACCTAATCGATGTAGTAGCCACGGCTACCGCGCCTGCTGTGTGCTTTGGAGGAGCTGGTACACTTGAAATCAATGTGTCGGGCTACACCGGAACTTATGATTATGAAGTATTCACGTCCAATGGTACTACAACTGGTATTACAGGAAGTGGAAACACCGCTACAAATCCATTGTCCATAACAGACCCTGCATTGGTAGGTGGAAATTACTTTGTCCGGGTTACCGAAACCGCCAATCCATTGTGCGTGGAAGATTCCAACACCATAACTATTGTTTCACCTAGTGCAGAATTGGAAGTAACACCACAAGAAGTGGCCAACGTGACCTGTACCAATGATCAAGGTGAATTATTGGTGTCTCCTACCGGAGGATATGCTCCTTATGACATTGTTGTAACCAATACTACCACTACACAAGTATATACTAGAAACGATGTATACAGCTATTTGTTCAGTGGATTGTCCGCTGGTGATTTTGATGTTCAGATTACCGACGCCAACGGATGTGTAATCAACGAGCCTATAACTTTAATTCAGCCTGTTCCAATTACTGCTGATATTGCAGCATCAACCACCATGTTAACCTGCTATGGGGATACTACGGCATCCATCTGGGCTGAAAATGAAGCTGGTGGAGAAGGCGTTTATGAATATCAGTTGAATATTTATGACCCAACAGGAACAACCATTGTGTTCACTTCTGGAGAACAATCTTCGGACACCTTCAACAACTTAGGTGCTGGCATCTATAGCATCACAGTATTGGATGGCTGGAATTGTGGCACAGAAACCCTACCAGTGACCATAGCCGAACCTGCTGAAGTAACAGCTTCACTGATTCAATTGAGTGCTTTGACCTGTTTAAATCAAGCAGAAATCAGATTGACGGCTGCTGGAGGCTCAGGATCTTATGAATACAGTTTAGATCAAGCCATATGGACTCCAATGACCGGAAATACCGCTACTATTTCTGTGGGTGCTGGGGATTACCAATATTATGTTCGCGATATTCCAGGGGGCTGTGCTGCACAAATCTCCAATCAGGTGAGTATTGACATGGTACCGCCATTGACTATCAACATAGATGATTCTGCGGCCTTTATCAACTGTATGGGAGAATCTACCGCTACCATCATAGCACAAGCAACTGGTGGACTTGGAAATTACCAATATGAACTCTTTGGTGATGCCGCTCTTACCAATCTATTGAGTGGTCCTGGAAGCAATGGAACCTTCAGTGGTCTTCCTGCTGGAAGCTATTATGTGCGGGTTACCAGCCAAGATTGTGTTGAAGTGTCTCCAGAGATACTCATTGTAGATCCTGCTCCACTTCAAGTGGATAATCAAAGCTATACTGATGTTACCTGTGCGGGTATGGATGATGGTACCATTACCGTTGAGGTATCTGGAGGAACTGGTGAGATTTTCTACGCCATTTCACCAAATCTTGACCAGTTTGATACGGACAATACCTTTACAGACTTGGCTCCTGGCATTTATGACGTAATCGCTCAGGATAGGAATGGTTGTTTTATGACCTTCCAGTTCGAAATAGTTCAACCAGAGCCTGTAGAAGCTGAGGCCATCAACATTATGCATGAAGTGTGCTTTAATAGTGCCGATGGTGCATTTGAACTACAGATTACCGGAGGTACTGCTCCTTATGAGACTGCCTTGAACTCTAATGCGGATGCGGATTTTGTGCCAAATCAAACCGTGTTCCAAAATCTTGCTGCAGGAACCCACGTCGTATTTGTGCGTGATGCCCAAGGATGTGAGACCAACGTGTTCGTGGAAATAGAACCTGGCGTAAACCTGAATGCTACGGTAACGCCCATGTACGAATGTACTGGAAACATACCGGACAACTATTTGGATATTGTCTTTGAAGACCCAACGGTTGAGGCAGATGTATTGTACGCTTTGGATTCTACCGATCCAGCGGATATGCAATTGTCTTCAGACTTTAGAAATATGGCTCCAGGCGATCATTACATCACCATAGCACATGCCAATGGTTGTATGACCACCTATGATTTCACTATTGAAGGGTACGAGCCATTGACTTTGGTGTTGGAAAATAACAACATCAACCAAATCACTGCTGTTGCAGAAGGTGGTGTTGAGGATTATACCTTCTATTTTGGCGATGTGGACAACGGTACAGATAATACTTTTTACATCAATAGAACGGATACATACACGGTAACTGTGATTGATCAGAATGGTTGTGAAGTCTCTGCCGAAATATTCATGGAGTTCATTGACATTGAAATGCCAAACTTCTTTACTCCAGATGGTGATGGCCTCAATGATATGTGGATTCCAGACAATATTGAAGGCTTCCCAGATGTACTAATTACCATTTATGATCGTTATGGTAGAGTAGTGGAAAACTTAACTCGGGATACCGCAGGTTGGGACGGAGAATACGATGGCAAACCGTTGCCCACAGGAGATTACTGGTACGTGATTCGTCTAAATGGAGAAATGGATGACCGAGAGTTCATTGGCCACTTTACCCTGTATCGACAATAACATTAACCTACAGAACCACAATGTTTAAAAAAGCATATTCCTCAGCCTTATTGTTTCTTTTGACCTTTATGGTCAAAGGCCAGGAGTTGACCATTCCCCAGCTTTCGCAATACATCGCTGACAACCCCTTTTTAATGTCCCCTACCTATGCTGGTATAGGAGATCACATAAAGGTGCGTTTGAATGGTCTAACGCAATGGGTTGGCATAGAGGATGCTCCAGATACCCAAACCTTGGCTGCTGATGCCAGGATTGGGAACCGATCAGGATTGGGAATGCTTTTGTACAATGATAGTAATGGGGAAACCAAACAAAGAGGTGCGCGGGTTTCCTTTGCCCACCATTTGACTTTGGACCGTTACGATGATATCTTTTTGTCATTTGGTATATCCTATAACTTTAACCAGTTTCGGATTGATGTAGAAAATTTTCGGGAAAACAACGGTCAACTTCCAACGGATGATAAAGCTACCACCAACCATAATTTTGATTTGGGTGTACTTTATCGATATGACAAGTTCTATTTTAGTTTAAATGCGTCCAATATCCTGAACAAGAACTTGGAACAGTTCAATCCCGTTTTTGAACCAAATACCTTGCGTAATTATTATGTCTATACTGGATATAGCATTTCGAAAAATAAGAACAGTAAATTGGAGTTGGAGCCTTCCGTTTTCTTCCAATGGTTTGAAAGTGATGGCCGTTCCGTTACCGACTTGAACGCCAAGTTCCGTTTTCACGATTTTGAAGACTATTACTATGTAGGTCTTACCTACCGCTTCTTGAACGACCAATTAGGAAAACCTCTCTACATTGCCCCTATTGCTGGTCTTAAGAAAAGTAACTTCTATTTTGGATATTCCTATCAAGTAATTACCAATGAAATTTTGGGATATAGTACAGGAACCCATGTGGTCACCGTTGGCATGGATCTCTTCCAAGGAATAAGCAACTGTAGGTGCATGTATTAATTTAGCTGGTTTTACCCTATTTTTGCGCTGTTTAAAACAACGGTGTGGGAAAAATTAGAGTAAATAACATCAGGATACACTCCAATCACGGATGCTTAAAGGAGGAAATGCTCATTGGGAGTGATTATAGGGTAGACTTGGAAATATCTGCTGATTTATCGCTACCGGCAGCCTCGGACAAATTGAGTGAAACCGTAGATTACGTTCACTTGAACAACATTGTAAAAGAGGAAATGGCCATACGTTCCAACCTTTTGGAACATGTTGCCAAGCGAATCATCGACCGAATTTTTTTGGAACTAAAAGAAGTTTCAAAAGTAACTGTTGAGGTTTCAAAAATAAATCCACCCATTGGTGGTGATGTAGAAAGTGTAACCGTGGTCTTGTCCTTTGAAAGGCCTAAATAATCGCTTGGGTTACCTAAAAAAAGTAGTACATTTGCACACCTGAATGGCATCGTGGCCGAGTGGCTAGGCACAGCTCTGCAAAAGCTTGTACAGCGGTTCGAATCCGCTCGATGCCTCTTAAACCCAACAAAATTGTTGGGTTTTTTTATGTGTTCCTATTTTCTATCCGTTCTATTTCCTTCTTGATGTTGAACTCTTCCTTAGGTAAAAATCCTTTTGTGATCAAAACAATTCCACAAATAATCAAAACAATTCCAAGGCCCTTTTTAATAAGCACAATTCGTTCCTTGGTCAAATACTTCCGTAGCTGCTTCGCCAATAGAATTTTGATTAAATCTGTAGAGAAATAAACAATCAATACAGTACTAAAGAAGACCGTCATTCGGTTGGGGTCATTGTCCAAACTGGGACCCACCACAATAAGAAGGCCCAACCAAAAAGCCAATACCCCAATATTGATAAAATTCAACAAAAAACCCTTTACCATGAGGGCTAGATAATTGCCCTTCTTGGCATGTAGTCTTGCTTTTTTTCCATCCTTTTTTACAAAAAGTACAATTCCGTAGACCAATAGAATCATTCCCCCAAATACAAAAAGACCTGGTTGATTGCTGAGGTTTTCCAATAATTGAAAGCTACTGAAATAAGCAATAAGTAGAAAAACAATGTCTGCAATAATCACCCCTATATCCAAACTCAGCCCTGCCCTAAATCCTTTTGTTGCACTGGTTTCCAAAAGCACAAAAAAGACAGGCCCAATCATAAAGCTCAACAAAAATCCTAACGGTATGGCTGCCTGGATATCATCAATCATATTGCTTATTCCACTCTTTTTATTTTTCCACCAAACACGGTTTTTTCATCCATTTTTTTTGGATCTCCGTAGACCAATACCTCACCTCCTGCCTTAACATCTGCTTTTACATAATCTGTTGCATAGATTTCAGCATTCCCCCCCGCATTCACGGATATTGTGGTAAATTTTGTTTTAAAGGTCCTCCCGTTATACGCACCGCCCGTGTTAATGATGACATCCTGGTTGTTTGAAAATCCAGCTGCAAAAATCTCACCACCAGAAACTGCCTTAATTAATAATTGATCTACTTGGCAATTGACTTCCAATTCGGCACCTTCTTGGGCTTTTAGTTCCAGAACATCTTGCACATACGTTTCATCTGAAGAAATCCGTGCGTCCTCATTAACATCAATTACTTTTAGGGTCTCGGTATGGTACAAATCAACATAGGTTCTATAACCGCTGAACATTTTATCAATTTCCATTCGTATTTTTAAAACCCCATCATTGTTCACAATAGCCACCTTTTCGGTATTCACTCCACTGATGACCGCCTTGTTTTCTGTTGACTTTATTAAATTAATGGACAGGCCATCAAAAGCCTTTACCTCAGTAAAACTTTGAAGGTTTTGTGTTACCTCACCTTGGGCAACAACTACCTGAAAGAAAAGGCATAACAAAACTATTGTGTAGGTCTTCATACTATAAAAATTTGGTTCTCAATAGGATAACAAATTTTATTCCAAAATAGTATCATTCTTTCTTACCAATCAACGAAAAGTCCAAATGCCGTTTTACCAAATCGGTATCCTTGACCATGACATATACTTCATCTCCCAATTGGTATACCTTCTTTCTTCGCTCACCAACAATGGCATATTGGCGTTCATCAAATACGTAATAATCATCCTTAATATCGCGAATCCTGACCATTCCCTCGCATTTGTTTTCAATAATCTCCACATAAATGCCCCATTCGGTCACTCCGGAAATCACACCCAAAAACTCTTGGTCCTTATGGTCCTCCATGAACTTTATCTGCATGTACTTCACTGAATCGCGTTCGGCATTCGCCGCCAATAGTTCCATATCCGAGGAATGCTTGCACTTTTCTTCATAAATAACCTCTTTGGGCGGCTTGCCACCATCCAAATAATACTGCAATAAGCGATGGACCATAACATCTGGGTATCTACGGATAGGTGAGGTAAAATGAGTATAATATTCAAATCCCAAACCGTAATGACCAATATTTTCAGTGGTATAAATGGCCTTGCTCATACTCCGTATGGCCAAAGTATCCACCAAATTTTGTTCTTTTTTTCCCTTTACATCCTCCAACAACTGGTTAAGCGACTGATTTACACTCTTCCTGTCCTTAAGGTTGATGCTGTGTCCAAATCTTGATATAACCCCGTTTAAGGCCAATAACTTTTCCTCATCGGGTTCATCATGTATACGGTAGACAAAGGTTTTCTTCTGCTTCCCAATAAACTCTGCCACCTTTCGGTTGGCCAAAAGCATGAATTCCTCAATCAACTTATTGGCATCCTTTGATTCTTTGAAGTACACACCTTCCGGCTCATTATTCTCACTCAGGTTGAAACGTACTTCAATCTTGTCAAAAGAAATAGCTCCAGCATTCATGCGTGCCTTTCGCATAATTTTGGCCAATTCATCAAACTTGAGGATAGCATCCTTGATTTCTTCAGAAACCGAATATGCAGCATCCCTGATTGAAATATCTTCTGGAATATTCGCCTGTTTTGTCTCAATGATATGCTGTGCCTCTTCATACGCAAAACGCTCATTGGAATTGATGGCCGTTCTACCAAACCATTGATTGACCAGTTTGGCCTTGTCATCCATTTCAAAAATGGCAGAAAAGGTATATTTTTCTTCGTTAGGTCGAAGGGAACAAGCATTGTTGGACAATACTTCCGGAAGCATGGGCACCACCCGATCTACCAAATACACCGATGTGGCCCTATTAAATGCCTCATCTTCCAAGATTGTATCGGGTAGCACATAATGTGATACGTCTGCAATGTGAATCCCTATTTCATAATTCCCATTTTCCAATTTTTGAAAGGATAGGGCATCATCAAAATCCTTTGCATCCTTTGGATCTATGGTAAAGGTAAGCACATCCCGCATATCCCTTCGTTTGGCAATCTCTGACTCCTTGATTGAGGTATCCAAAGTTTGGGCAAACTGCTCCACTTCATAGGGAAATTCATACGGTAGACCATATTCCGCCAAGATGGAGTGTATTTCGGTATTGTGCTCTCCTGGTTTTCCGAGTACCTCAATCACTTCACCGTACGGTGAATCGGCATCATCTGGCCAGTTGCCGAGACTTACCAAAACTTTATCGCCATTATTGGCTTTTTTCAGTTTTTCAAGGGGAATAAAAATATCGGTGTACATTTTTGGGTCGGTAGGCCGAACAAAAGCAAAGGTCTTTTGTTTGTCCACAATACCCACATACGAAGATTTTTTACGTTCAAGAACTTTAGATACTTCGCCTTCGGGTCGTTTTCCGTTGCGTTTTGGTTTTAAAAAAACCTCAACCATATCTCCGTGAAATGCTTTGTTTATTCGATTGAACGGAACAAAAATATCATCATCTTGATCCTCAACAATAACATAAGCATTGCCGCTGGAAGTCATATCCACCTTTCCTGTAAAATAGGTATGCAAACTTGGCTTCTTTTTATACTTGCCTCTTTCTATCTCAACAATGCGATCACTGGCTTTCAGCTGTCCCAATCGTTTGATTAAATTGTTCCTGTCCTGTGTATCGGTAATCCCTAATTTTGAAGCAATTTGCTTGTAGTTAAAGCTTTGAGACGGTTCTTTTTCAAGAACTGTAAAAATGCCCTTTGTAATCTCATTCTTCCGCTGACTGTGAGCTCTCTTCTTTTTCTTTGACATTAACGTCCTTATTTTTTTGAAAAGTACAAATTAAAATTCGTGACCGACCAAGAAAGCTAAAGTAATCCGCATCACAAGGTGTTTTATCAACAATTATTATAATAACATCTTTTCCTTCTTTTTAAAAATTAAAAAAATGATGATGATGATAGGATGTTGAAATGTGGAATAATTTTTTCTCTAAATTCTTGCTTTGAACCGATGCAGTTTTTTGTTCACAATTTTTCCCACCAAAAAAATCATATAAATCAACTGATTACGATTTTTATGAACGCATTTTAATAACCGTTTTCAACATAAATTTATTGAAAACTTAGTATTGATTTAATGTTAGCTATTCCCATTTTATGTTTCTAATTGGTTGATTAATTTTTAAAGAATTCTAAGCTTAACATTAAGAAATTAATGTAATGGTTTTAATTTTCTGAAAATCAAAATTTAATTACACTTAGTTTTCTTAAAAAGATCAACAAATGAGGAAAAATGATAATGGTTTGTTTTACAACGATATGCAAGGATTAGTTGATTTTTATCAACAGGGTCACTCAAAAAGAATCGTACCTTTGTAATCTATCATATTAATACAAAAATCATGAAAATTGCCATAGGGAACGATCATGCCGGAACTGACTACAAGCTAGCCATAATTGGGCTTTTAAAATCAAAAGGAATAGAAGTCATCAATTATGGAACCGATGGAGCCGACAGCGTGGATTATCCAGATTTTGTGCATCCTGTGGCCACCGATGTGGAAGAGGGGAATGTGGATTTGGGTATTGTTATCTGCGGAAGCGGAAACGGCGCTACTATGACCATTAACAAACACCAAAAAGTACGTGGTGCATTGTGTTGGACCAAGGAAATTACCCAATTGGCCAGGGAACACAATGATGCCAATATATTAAGTCTTCCCGCCCGGTTCATTGCGCTTCCGCAGGCATTGGATATGGTAGAAACTTTTTTGAATACCGAATTTCAAGGCGGACGCCACGAACGAAGAATTGAAAAAATTCCCTGTAGTTAAACCAAACACATGGGTCATCACCACCATCATAATCATGGTCACTCACATGCCCACAATGATTTAAAAGGAAGGAATCTACTTATTTCCATCTTTTTGAATATTGCCATAACCGTATCGCAGGTTATAGGTGGACTTATTTCGGGAAGTTTGGCCCTTTTATCCGATGCACTTCACAATTTCAGTGATGTACTTTCCTTGATTATCAGTTATGTGGCTGCAGTTTTTGGCAAAAAGAAGGCGTCTGCCCACAAGACCTTTGGCTATAAACGTGCCGAGATTATGGCGGCCTTTATCAATGCAGCAACGCTTGTGGTTGTCGCTATTTTTTTGATGAAGGAAGCGGTAGAACGTCTGTTTGACCCCCAAGAAATTGAATCTGGTTTGGTCATTTGGCTTTCCATATTGGGGATTGTGGCCAACGGATTCAGTGTGCTTCTGTTGAAGAAGGATTCGGAAAGCAACATGAACATGAAATCGGCATATTTGCATTTGTTGACCGATATGATGGCTTCGGTTGCCGTATTGATTGGAGGTATTTTGATGAAGTTCTTTGAAATTTATTGGGTGGATGCCGTTTTGACCATGCTGATAGGCATTTACCTGATCTATATGGGATATGACCTACTAAAGGAATCCACCAAGGTGCTGATGCTCTTCACGCCAAAAACGATTGTAATACAGGATATTGTGGAATCTATTTGTACTATTGACCGGGTCAAGAATGTACATCATGTACATATTTGGCAGCTCAATGAAGATGAAGTGCACATGGAGGCCCATATAGATTTTACCGAGGATATCAAACTATCGGAATTTGATGCTATTTTGGAGGAAATTGAGGAACACGTCTACCACAAACACGGAATCAATCATGTTAATATTCAACCAGAGTTTGATAAATGTGATTCCAAACATGTAATCGTTCAGGATTAATGGAAGCTGTTGTCAAAACATTCGATGAACTTTCCACCCAAGAATTGTATCAAATACTCCGATTACGTAGTGAGGTCTTTGTGGTGGAACAAGATTGCGTTTACCAAGATATCGATAACAAGGACCAAAAAGCGCTTCATGTTTTGGGCTTAAAAGATGGTGAACTTGTCGCCTACACCCGAATGTTCAAGCCTGGCGATTATTTTGAAAATGCGAGCATTGGAAGGGTAGTGGTTGCCAACAATCAGCGAAAATATGGGTATGGTAAACAAATTATGGAGGTTTCCCTTGCTGCATTGGCGCAACGATTTCCCAAAACCTCCATTGAAATTTCCGCACAGAAATATCTCCTAAAATTCTATACAGAAATGGGATTTATCGCCTTTGGTGAGGAATATTTAGAGGATGGCATACCCCATATTCAAATGATTCTTTGAAAAAGGAATTAATTTAGTTGTCCCCTTGAGGGGACCTTAGGGGTGTTTTAGATGATGGATTCCTGCCTAGGTGTGATTGACCATTTAATCAAACTAACCGTTTAGCTATCCCGATGTCAATTAAATAGTCCAATTTTAAAATGAGATTTATAGGCTGTTCCGCCTTGTTTTGGGTGGAAAAGAATAAATAGCCCTCATGCCACGGATGTAGTTTTTCGAGGCCCAATTTACCGTGATGTCCCTTGTGTTCGGCAACGATTTTCTGAAAACGTTCTTGATCCAGCCCTAAACCGGTCAAATGTTGAATGAGCTTTTCACGATTTACAAAAGTGATGTTGCAGGAAGTAAAGTGTTCTTCTTCATCCGAAAAGATGCTGGTCACCAAGGCGTAAAAATGGGTTTTTTTGGAAGCATCGAACAGCCAACCTTGTTTTTCAACCCCATTTTTTGAGTAGAACAATTCAAAAGCAAAAGTGGGTAAAGTTTCATTGATGTAATCCAACTGTGCCTTTTCATCCACAACATAAACTAAGCCTGTTTTTTTATTTGTGAGGATAAGATCTATGCCCAAAAGTTGTTGTTTCAAATCAAGGAAGCGTTCGAAAAAGTACTGTTTTAAATACTTTTTGTAATAAAAATCCAAAAGAGGGGTTAAGCGTTGTTCTTTGGATAAATCAGCTTTGAACTTGCTTTTCAACTTGGGATATTTTCTGGAACAGAGCAGAACCAATTTGTTCCACAACACCCACTACTAGGGCATTTCCCATAAAAAATGCACGTTTTGCATCAGGAATGCCTTCTAATAATGTATGATTGTCCGGAAACATGTTCAACCGTTCCAATTCAACAGGAGAAAGTCTTCGTAGTCCTTTTTTGGTCTGGACCACGTGCTTAAACCGGGAAGGGGATTTACCGCCCTCTCCAGTAATTATGGTTCTGGAAGGTTGATCAAGGGCATCAGGAAAAACCATGCTGCCCTCACTATACTTATATTCAAAACCCGCTTTTGTTCTGCGAATTTCTTTTTTGGCACCCTTTAAATATTCCCATTTGGGCAGGTCCGATTCATTAATAAAGAGGTTTTCTGGTGCTGAACCGTTTTCCAGTATTTCGGAAAGTACGGTACGTTTTCCATCATAAGAAGGCGTTACTTTTAAAGTGGAAACTGACCCATTTATACACGTTCCAGAGTTTAAAAACGGAGAAAGTCCCTTTTCAGCATTAAAATGATTTGAAATAGACACCAAATCATCATCCAAATCAAAAGAAACCAAATTTTGAGCAGTTTTTGCAACAGGAAAAGCCGTTGAAATCACTCCACCTCTCAACAGCCAGTCTTTGGGATGTGTTTTTTCAATGGATTTGAACAATTTAGTAGACCTGTGAAACGCCAGAAAAAAAACGCGCCTTCGGCGCTGTGGCATTCCATACTCAGCCGCATTAATTACGCGCCATTCCACAGCATAGCCCAAATCGTTCAAACTGCGGAGCATCACTGCAAAATCACGACCACGTTGGGTAGAGGGCGATTTTAAAAGTCGGTCCACATTCTCCAAAAAAAGGTACTTGGGCTTATTTTTCTTCTCGAAAAGAATGCGATGGATGGACCACCAAAGCACCCCTTTTTTACCCAGAAGGCCCTTAGAATTTTTTAAGGAAGTGGCCACCGAATAATCCTGGCAAGGAAAACCGCCCACCAGCAAATCGTGGTCTGGAATTTCAGAAGTTGGGACTTCTTCAATATTGGAATTGGAATGGTTTTTTGAACCAAAACGAGCTTCATACACCAAAGAGGCGTGTTGCATTTTGGTAGAGGGTTCCCATTGGTTGCTCCACACTACGGAGTAGTGTCCCGTTTTTTCCAAACCCAACCGAAAACCGCCCACACCGGCAAAAAGTTCGCAGACCTTAAGTTTTTGCATGCTCAAAAATAGGATTTATTCTATCTTTTTTCGGTCAGAATCATACAGACCGACCAAAACACTGTTCCCTTTTTCATCCACTTTAACGCCACCATATTTGGCCTCGGCGTATTTTTCGCCCTCTCCTTCCTGGAAAAAGTAGGATTCAGCGCCAATCTGAACCGTATTCCATTCCCCAACGGTGTACTCAATGAGATATTCGTTTTCGTTTTTAAGAGCGTTCTTTTTTTGAAAGCGGTCTCTTTTTGCCACCCCATCTGAGTCCAGGGTAACCACGCAATATCCTCTTTTTGGAATTCTGTTTACGATAACGTCACCCGAAACCATATAATTAAGTTGCATGTAATCTCCCTGCATCAAAGATCTGGGATCAACAGGGGCCAGCTCCAAAAGAATTAATTGCCCCTCATCTATAATGTCTTCTTTTTGCACAACGGCATTGATAAAAAGTCCCAAAAAGAGAATCAGATTCCCCAAAATGATGTAGCCACTATACTTTTTCATTGGATTTTAGCTTTTTGGTAAGGAAGACATAGAAAAAAAGAAACACCAATCCCGAAGAGAAAAGGATTATTGACTTGGTTAATAAAGTAAAATTTAAGTCATAATAATATAGGATGACGAAAAACACCAAAGCAATTATTCCGATGGTAAGACTTGTTTTGTAATTGACCTTGAAACTTAACAAAACGATTAGCAGTGCTCCAGATATGGCCGGGGCAAACAATGTTGGCAATAAGGTCAATCCACTTAGAAGGTAAACCCATAGCTTGGTTTTTGGTGAATCAACCTCAAATGTTTTCAAAAGTAAGTTCACGACGTACAGCAAAATTAGAATTATGACCAAAGAAGACATCCAAAAATAGGCTTGGGACATTATAAAAAATTCATGTTTGGCCGTGGCCGCAAGCCCGAACAACAAAGAAAAAACCAAAGCGATACGGAGGGGGTCGTAGAGTTTTATCAATTTTAGCTCAGAAGTAAGCATACTTGATTCATTCAAGAACATGTAGGTGAGTGCAAAGGCATGTAGGTTGATGTACAGATGGATTAAAGAATACGCATCATTGGAAATAATCAAAGTCAATAACCCACCACTTAAAATCAAAATGGAGAAGAAGGACAGAATAGGGTTTTGAACCAGGAATAAGCTGAAAAATGCGATGCCCATTACCAAAAGTGTAACAACATCCTCATGGATTTCAAGGTTAGACAAACCAAAAATGAAAAGAATCAAACCAAGAATATACAGAGAGATTCCAAAGGTGTCAATAATAAGCTTATCATATTTTTTGACGAGAACAATAGATGCAATAATAAGACCAACGCCTACCAGCAACAAGGTGGTTTCCGAGTTATACAGACCTAATATCAATAAAAAGCCCAAAAAAGCAATGGAAGCCAAAAAGCCACCAAAAATGGAGAGTGCTTTAATAATAAAACTGGATTTTTCCCCACCTCTTTTTTCATATTCCTGGAGAATGGCCTTTTCATCATACTCAAAAGAATTACCTTCAAGGGATTTAATGTTCTTTAAATGCTGTTGTATGTCCTCTAGTTTGCCCATTTCTTTTGATAGTTCAGTAAAATCTTAATCAACAAGGTGATGCTGGCGACAATAAAAACCCCAATGGCAAATAGCATACTGGCTTCCTCAGAAAAGTCCAATAGTGCAGCGCTGAGTATTATAATCATGCTGAAAGCGATGATGGATAGATAAAACAGGCTCTTGGTTTTTAACCCGTACCAGATTCCGGCACCATAAAACAATAGGGTTAAGACCAGCAGTATTCTGAAAGAAGTCTCTATTTCCGCAAAAATTCCTGTGGAAACCCCTATAGTGGAACAAGCCACGGTTGCCAGTGACAAAAGCTGTACAAACCACGAGGGAAAAGGAGATAGTTTAAAAATTCGGGGCAACCAAAGAAAGGCGACCAGTAAAAGGGCATTCATGGAAAAAAGAAGGGTATACAGTAAGATCTTGGACCATTCATGGGCCACTTGCTCTGCATATAGGAAAAGTACAGTGTTCAGCAAAACAACAAAAAGTGTCCAAAGTGGCGCAAAGTTGGAAAACAGAACCCAAATGGTAATAAACAAAGTCCAACCCAAGAAAAAATCGTAAGCATTTGCTCCAGTTTGGTATACTTGACCAAAAACGGCGTACAGCACACCAACCAAGATGGATGCGGCCAAAACCATCATTTTCTTGACCAAAGGCTTGGTTTTGGTAAATACGGAAGCCAAAATAGATACAATAATCAGGAATCCAATCAGCCCAAGTTTTGCAAACTTGTGAAGGTCGGCCCAATTATAGGCAAAGAAAAAAATGATTCCCGCAGCAGTAAATGAGACACCCAAAGCCAATAACAAAAGTTGTAAAAAGCGCTGCCAGGAAGAAACACCATTATAAATGGTTTCTTCCAAAGTATTTCGGACACTAGGCTCGGACCAATTGCTGTGCTTGCAGAGTATTTGTATGTCTTCGCGATCTATTTTTGGCATGTGGCTGGTTGAACATTTAACAAGATACAATGGATTTTTAAAACAAATCCTTACAGAATCCAACAATAAAGAATATTGAAAATAGAAGTAGGGAGAACAGAATCAAGCTATTAGCGTAAACCGAAAAATTTTCCTTTTGTAAATTTTCCGTCAATCTAGAAATATGTGAATCTGTGGGCAAATACATGATTTCCAGTTCATGCATGTCCGGTAGCCCAACAATTTCCAACTTCCCCACAACCTTTTTATCACTTCCCTCAATGATCTGACCTCTCTGGTCTGGGTATGTGTAGATAAATCTTACCACTGGATTATCATTAATTAGGGTACCCGTATCCTTATATTCCTTAACTGTAGCCGTAACCCCTAAGCCATGATATAATAAATCCCAATTCAATGATTTGGATTTTTTGGAAGGCAATAGTCCAATGCGTCTAAAAACAAAATAGAGAAATACAGCAACCAAGACAACAATAAAAAACGTTTCACCACTTTCGGTGGAGTTGGCAAAAATAGCTTCGTAACGATTAGGTGAGGCACTTACCCTTGAAATGGCTTCCCCCATAAGAAAATAACATCCTGAAACATAGGCCATGGTCAAAATACTGTAAAATAGTATTTGTGCCATGGAAATACGATATTCACCAGTCTCTGGGAAAATAGGGCTTCCCGGTTTTTTTCCAGCGTCCAATAAGATTCTCATCGCCCCATCTTTTTTAAACCGATTTAGGTGGGGCTTTTTATCCACAAATCTCATTTTACGTTGTATAGGATATCCCGAAAAATTTTCAAAAAGAACATCTACCTCCAAAAGCGGGAACTTTCCATTTCTAAGTGTATTCACCGAAAGTATGGTAGCCTCCTTGGCCGGAACAGAACTGTTCTTTTGTGACTTCCAAAGAGAAAAGGGTCGAAAAAAACAATATTGCATCAATTTATAGAGCCAAAATAGCAAGACAAGACTCACAATGGTCAGGGTGATAATGGTATAGATCATGAACGAAATTTTTAGAAAAATAACGAACAGGAAAAGGTATTTCCCTTACGATCTGACCATTCCACTATATGGGTTGACAAAGAACGAAACTTAGTTGGTTTTTGAATAAAGTATCTCCAAAAAACGGTCAATTAAAGCTATTGCTTTTTGATTTGAAGTTAAGGAAAGCCAATTTTTTCTGGAAAAAGCACGTGCATAAAGGTCAAATTTTACGCGGTATACCATTTTTTGTAGTTCCGGCTCACCTTTTTTGGTCAAAGCATCCAACTTGTCAAGTTCCTTCTTCCACCAATTAAACTGCGGCTTGTTTTGACCCTCGAAATCTTTGGAAAATTGTGGCCTGAATTTGTCTGTCCATTTCTTCTCAGTAGAAAGAGCCGTTTCCAAGGCTCGTTTTTTAAGCTTGAATGATTTGGATTTTTGCAGCAACCGATAGTGTTGATCTAGAGAATCCAAGGGAATAAAACCCGCATAATCGTTCACCATACGTTCATATTCTTCCGCAAGAAGCAACGGTTCTTTCTCCTCATCTAGAATACGTAACCATTCGAGTTGATTACTATAAGATTTTCGAATATCGTCTGAACGATTTGGTTTTTCTTTTTTCAGTTTTTGAAGATATAGCCAATCAAATGCCCTAGTTATTTGGGCTGGTGGCGGCCAATTATGTTCACCATCAAAAGTAAAAAGGGTGCTGTTAAAATTAATGGTGTTGAGGTAGATTCTGTTCTCAAGCATTTCACTATAGTTCATGTCCTTGTAGCCACACAGCCCCACATAAGCATAATTTTGAGTTGTGGGCATATGTTCTTGCACACCCGAAAACCCAGCTCCACAACCCAAAACCCCAGCAAACTGATTGGTCAATGAAGCGATGGCACCGGCCAAACGGGACCCTCCTGAAAATCCTGCGGCGTAAATCTCATCCGATTGTATATTGAATTGTGAAAAAATATGATTGAAAAGTCGATTGGCCAAATCAAAATTACGCTCATAAGAGGCATTCCTTGAATTATTGGAACAGATTAATAAATGACCATATTTCTCTGAAGCAGCTATAAAAGGCTGAATACCAATAGCACCACGGGCAGCGGGGTCAAAAACAAACACAATGGAACCGGGCAAGCTGTCTGAATAGGATGTTGGCAAGTAAAGAGCAAAAAATTCATCAGAGGTTCCTGCAATGGCAATAGAATCATGAATAATGCCTTTTTCCAGTTGAGTTTGAGCCTGTCCCTTGGTAAGGAGAGCTATTAAAAAAACCAGGAATAGGCCAAAAAGCCGCATGATTACTTCAGGATTTCGCCATACTTGGTACTGTTGGACAAGAGTTCTGTGGCCGCCAAAATGGCCTCATCATGATTCAGATAATAGCTGTAGAGCCCATTACGGTAGAAATAACGGGTGATGATTTCATCTTCCAACCCTTTCTTTATTTCATCTTTATAGGTGTCCAATGCGGTGATTTTCCCCCGATTTACGGCCAATAATAAATCCTTATATTTTTCTTGGACCTCCGAGCCCAAAAGAGCATCGTCTGCGTTGATGGACTGTTCCAACAACTCCTCCGTTTTGGTTTGAAAGGTGAAGTTTTGTTCCCGCGCATAGTTTTTAAAGGCGTTGTAGTCCGCATCCGAAAAGGCAAAATCAGCAATGGTTTCAAAATTATGGTCGTAATAAAAGTCTGTAGCAAAATCAAAAACAACGTTGTTATCCTGCAGGGAATTGATGAGCGAATTGGTTGTTAAGGAGTTGATGACCACATCGGGCATTACACCGCCACCATCCCAGACCTTGCGTCCGTTCTTAGTAGTGTATTCGTGGAAATCTGTGTTGCGAACGGCATTGCCCTCTTCATCCCGGTTCCAATAATCCAAAGATTGAATACATCTTCCCGAAGGCGTATAATAGCGTGAGATAGTTACTTTTAATTGCGTTCCATATGTGAGCTTTAAGGGGCGCTGCACCAATCCTTTTCCAAAACTTCGAGCTCCCATGACCACGGCACGGTCCAAATCCTGTAATCCACCTGAGACAATTTCACTGGCCGAAGCACTTTTTCCATCAACCAAAACCACAAGCGGAATATCCAAATCCTCGGGCTGATTTTTGGTTCGGTATTCTTGGTTAAATTTTTTGACCTTGGATTTTGTGGTAACGATTAACTCGCCTTTATCAACGAACAAATTAGTAACATTGATGGCTTCGGAAAGAAGGCCACCGGGATTTCCCCTTAGATCAAGCACCAGTTTTTCCGCACCTTTACCTTTTAAATCTTGAATTGCCGATTTGGTCTGAGCGGATGCTTTTCGATTAAAACGCGAAAGCACAATGTATCCGGTTTTTTCATCGATCATATCATAAAAAGGGACAGCGTCCACTTCAACACCTTCGCGGGTAATGTTGGCGGTCATGGTTTCTCCTTGTCGTACAAAGGTTACATTGACCGAAGTGTTGTTGGCGCCTTTCAACAACTCGCCAGCATCATCATCAAAATCAGAGACTTTTGTATCGCCAATTTTAATGATTTCGTCCCCAGCTTTCAATCCGGCTTTATCTGCAGCATAACCCTCATAAGGTTCGACAATGAGCAACTTGCTTTCATAGGAACGCACCAAGGCCCCTATTCCGGAATACTCTCCAGCGTTGTTGATTCTGTAGCTTTCCACATCCTGCTCGTTCAAAAAACGGGTATAAGGGTCAAGCTCATCCAGCATGTTCTTAATGGCAGAATCCATGAGCTCTGCGGGATTGGTCTCATCCACATAGTTCATGTTCAATTCCTTGAAGAGGGTGGTGAAAATTTCAATTTGCTTTGCAATTTCAAAGAAATCACTTTTAAAACTGAAACTACTGGCCCCAATTAAAACGGCAACGGCCAAAATGGGGATGACAACCTTTTTTTTAATCAATTTTTTCATCGGACTCTTTTTTTAGAAAGCTTTCCATAAGTTGCTTCATAGCACTTTCTATCTCAGCATAACCGGGCATCTTGTTACCAAGGTATAAAAATAAGAACGCAAAGTTACCCTCTATGTTGTTAAAAATAAGGGGCTTGTTAAGTCGATATGCTTCACGTAAAAGCCGCTTTATGCGATTGCGACCAACCGCACCTTTAAATTTTTTCTTTGGAGCCACCACGCCCACCTTGATTTGGGAACCATCATCAAATGGGGTGTTGAGATAGATTAACTTCAACGGAAATTGGGAAACGCTTTTACCTTCTGCAAAAAGAGCCTCAAAAAGCACTTTGCTCTTGAGTTTTTCTTTTTTTGGAAAGCTATATATTGAGGTGTCCCCTTGAGGGGACCTTAGGGGTGTTATTTTTTGGGAAGGATTGAGTTTGCCTTGAGATAGTTTGTCCACAGTTTCTTGTAAAATCAATAAAACACTAAATAGGTTGTTTTTTATTTCTTCGTTTGAAAATCGTACAACCTGTACACCAAATTGCTCCAATCTACCCTCTCTAAAAGCATCTTCATCATAGATATACTCATGGGATTTTCCATCAATTTCAATGGCCAGTTTCAATTCGCGACAGTAAAAATCCACAATGTATTCCAATAAAGGCACTTGCCTGTGAAATTGAACCCCCAATGCCCGTTGCTTTATTTTCTGCCATAGGAGGACTTCAGACAACGTACTGTTTTTTCTAAGCTGTCTTGCAAATTCTTTGAGCTTGGGATTATATGGAATGATTTTGTTTTTCACGGGATATCACTAAGGCCTCCATGGGGACATAGGCTGTACCAAATTAATCAAATATAATTTTAACACCCCTAAGGTCCCCTCAAGGGGACATTGCTAACTAGGAATACTTTTGAAAGTTGAGAAACCTATGGGTTGGATTGGTATACATTGTTCTCCCCGTCCACATCAGCCATAAGCTGGGAGGGGTCAATTACAATGGCCGTTACCTTTTCCAAAGGCATATCTATAGTGAATTCGTAAGTAGGATATGCCCAAGGCCAATCGTCCAATACCGTTCTTTGCAAAGTTGTATAGGGGTTCTCCTTTTCCCCGTACATCATTCGCAATGGAATATAATACGTACTTTGTGTACCATCTGCACCCACCACCAAGATATCTAAAGGCATGGGCATTTCGCCAATTCGCTCTAGGGTGATTTTGGTTTTATCACCATCTGCACTTACATTTTGAATTCCATAGTCTATGGTGTTGGTGGTCTTGGTCCAATCAGTAAGGTACCAATCCAAGTGCATTCCAGAAACCTTTTCCGCAGTTCGAATAACATCATTGGGCACAGGGTGCTTGAATTTGAAATCATCAAAATAGGTTCTGATGGTTTCCATCAATTTATCTTGTCCGATGATATAGCCCAATTGCGAAAGAAAAATAGCGCCCTTGCTATAGGCTGAAATCCCATAGGCAAAATTGGTGGTATAGCGGTCTGCATGGGTGGATTGTGGCATCTCCAAGCCAGAATTCACCAAGGCGTAGTACCCTTTGTAGGAACCTTCAAAAGGATTCTGTTTGTTCTGCTCCATGATTTCATTTTTGCACAAACTACTAATGAAGGTGGTGAAACCCTCATCCATCCATTCGTGCTCGGATTCGTTGTTGGCCAAAACATGTTGAAACCATGAGTGTGCCATTTCATGAACCATTACACTGACTAAAGCCCCAAAGTCCCTACCCCCAGTAATCAGGGTGCTCATGGCATATTCCATACCGCCATCACCGCCTTGCACCACGGAGTATTGGTCATAGGGGTATTTTCCAATGTTTTTGCTAAAAAATCGCATGGCCGCCTCTGTTTTGGGCTGCAATTTTTTCCAGTTTTCAATGATTTCCGGATTGTTTTTGTAGTAAAAATGAAGGGTTGGTCCGTCTTCCATTTTAACCGAATCATGAATATATTCTGGATCGGCGGCCCACATAAAATCGTGCACGTTTGGAGCTACAAAATGCCAAGTAAGGGTCTTGCCTTTGGTTTTTACTTTGGTTCCAGGGGTTTCGTAGCCATGCCCAATTTCTTGGGGATTTTGCAAATAACCCGTTCCACCAACAGTGTAATCCTTATCTAAGGTGAGTTTTACATCAAAATTGCCCCATACGCCATGAAACTCGCGGGCAATGTATGGGTTGGGATGCCAGCCCTCATAATCGTATTCGGAAAGTTTGGGGTACCATTGACTCATGGAAAGGGCCACGCCCTCGCTACTATTTCTTCCAGCGCGGCGAATCTGCAATGGAACCTGACCTTTAAAGGTCATTTCCAAAGTAGTTTTTCCGCCGGAGGGGATAGGTTTGGCCAAATCCACCACAAGGATAGTGCCCTCTTCAGCAAAGGAAACCGCTTGCCCATCTTGCATAAGACTTTCTGCGTGCAGATAGCCGATTTCACCTTCAGAAAGAGTGGAAATTCTGCTCACTCCATTTTCCATCATCCGGCCATCCGGGTCTTTAATGTTCTGCAAACGAATGTCCATCTCGCTTCCAGGTTGAAAGGCATTGTAGTACAAGTGGTAAAAAACGCGATTCAACACATCAGGTGAATTATTAGTGTAGACCAGCTTTTGTGTTCCGGTATATTGATAGGTTTTTACATCCATATTAACCTCCATGGTATAATCCACATGTTGCTGCCAATACGAATTATTCTGTGCAAAGAGAAGGGAAATTCCCGATACTGCCGTGAAAAGGAATGATAGTAAACGCTTCATATATTATTTTGAATTACTGTTCAAGGTCATTTTGCCTTTTGAAATATTATCTGCCAAAAGCAGGGCATTGAAGGCATTGACCATTTTTCCTGATTTTGAGATTTTATCAAAAGTTGTAGGTTTGGTTTCATCGCCCGCAACAATAACGGAAGCTTTTGAGTACAATCCAGACTGCATAATAATGGTTTTCACCTGTGTCGCCGACAAATCTGGATAATAAGACCTTACCAAGGCTGCAACCCCTGCAACCGCAGGAGCGGCCATAGAGGTACCCCCTTGAAAATCGTAAGTGTTGTTGGGAAGGGTGGAATAAATATCATCACCAGGCGCAAAAACGTCCACATTATATTTACCATAGTTGGAAAAGGTGGCCACCATGTCAGAGCCGTAGCTACTAGTAAGCGCCCCTACGGTAATCAGGTTGTCCACAAACTCATCTGTCTGTCCCAATTTGGCATCGTTGGGATAATTTGGGTTTTCTGGGTCGTCCAAGTCATGGCCATCGTTTCCAGCGGCATGTACAATCAATACGTCCTTGGAAGCTGCATATTGAATGGCTTCGTACACCCATTCTGCTTCTGGGGAAAAGGCCTTTCCAAAACTACAGTTGATGATTTTGGCCCCATTATCCACAGCATATCGGATGCCCAAAGCAATGTCCTTATCGTATTCATCACCATTGGGTACGGCACGAACACTCATGATTTCTACATTTTGAGCTACCCCGTTCATACCAATTCCATTGTTTCGTTCTGCAGCAATGATTCCAGCTACGTGGGTACCGTGGCTTTCAGAATCTACTTGGTTCTTTGGGTTTCCGTTCCCGTAGGGAACATCAGTTAAATCGTAGGGATCGTCACCAACGGGCGCTCTACCATTAAAATCCTTGTTGAGGTTGTAGTTGGCCTGATCGGCAAAATATGTAATTCCCTCATGAAGTTCATCCAAGACACTGGGAATGTCATCACCATAGGCAAACATCTGTGTAAGAACGGCAATACTTTGTTCCATTTGTGGGGTTTTGGCCTCAATGGATTTTAAGTCTTCCTTGGTATAGGTTTCCTTGCCCAGTTCTTTTTTAACCGCGTCATCGGCACCTTTTACCACTTGATAGATTTGCTCATATTGCTGTTTGTTTTGAAGGGCCTCGGGGTATTCCTTGTCCAACAGCAGTCTTGCTTGGGCCCTTTCGGATGCATCACCGATGTTCAGACGAAGCATTCGAACATATTCCAATTGCTCATTATAGGAATCCCCCAAAAAATTATAGCCGTGAATGTCGTCTACATAACCATTACCGTCATCATCCTTTCCATTGTTTGGAATTTCATCGGTATTGACCCATAATACGCCATTCAAATCCTCGTGCTCCAAATCAATTCCAGAATCGACTACGGCCACGATGATCGTTTTTCCTTTTTTATTTTTGATGATTTCCTTGTAGGCCCTATCCACACTCATTCCAGGTATGGTGTCCATAATCAGGTCGGCATGTCCCCAACTTTTTTTCTCAGTTTCAGTGAGGTCTGTAATCTTTAAAGGTACTGTGTCAATATTTTCAACAGGTGTGGAAACCAAAGATGTGGCCCCACAACCCATTAGGAAAAGTGAAACGTAAAGAGACAGGAAAGATAGTTTGCTATATGTGCGATTCATAAAAAATAATTGTATAGAATGTAAAACTTTATTGCGTATTGAATATTTCGTTAAAAGTGAATGTTTCATCCAGACGCACCCCTTTTTCAGTATGTTTTAGGGTACAGAGTTGGTTGTGGGCATCATGTTCAAAGAACAATAGCCAATTGTTGCCCGCCGCATTATTGAGAAATGTTGCTTTTTCTTCCATGCTCAACAGAGGGCGGGTGTCGTATCCCATAACATAGGGCAATGGAATATGCCCGACCGTTGGAATAAGGTCGGCCACAAAGACCAGAGTTTTGCCCTTGTAGGTAATATGGGGAAGCATTTGTTTGTCCGTATGCCCATTTACAAAATGGATTCCAAAATCCAATTCTGAATTTTCTTTAAAAGAACTTTCGCTTTGTGCTACAAAATGAAGTTGCCCACTTTCTTGCATAGGCAACAAATTTTCCTTTAAAAAAGAAGCTTTTTCCCGAGGATTCGGGTTAGTGGCCCACTCCCAATGATCTTTATTGCTCCAGAATTTGGCATTTTTAAAAGCAGGCTCATATCCTGTTCGGTCTTTGTTCCATTGAATGCTTCCGCCACAGTGATCAAAATGGAGATGGGTCAAAAAAACATCGGTGATATCATCTTTATGAAACCCCAACTTTTTCAAAGAGCCGTCCAAGGAATGGTTCCCCCACAGATAATAGTAACTGAAAAACTTTTCGGATTGTTTGTTGCCCAGGCCATTATCAACCAAAATAAGTCGGTCACCATCCTCTATGAGAAGACATCTGGTGCCTAAATCAATCATATTGTTGGCATCTGCCGGATTGGTACGATTCCAAATGGATTTGGGCACCACACCGAACATGGCCCCACCATCCAACTTAAAATTACCAGTCTCTACGGGATAAATCGTCATTTAGAAAGCAAATGGCATGCAAAATAAGAAAAGCACAATGCAAATGGCTAAAAAATAGGAATTTATTGGCCGTATTTTAACAAAATTATTCTGATGAAACCTTAGTTTATGACTTATCACCATATATAAACAAAAACTCCCTTTTTGGGATTGGGGGCAATCTAAAAGAAAAACTGTAAATTTCAACAAAACTTGAACAATGCTGGAACTTGCGGGAATTATTATTCTTGGCATCATTGCACAATGGGTGGCTTGGCGGTTTAAATTGCCAGCCATTTTACCTTTAATATTGATTGGTCTTTTGGTGGGACCCATATCTACGCTGTACACCGAGGATGGATCAAAACTGATTGAACCCATTTGGACGGGAGAAAAAGGATTATTTCCGGGTGAGGGACTCTATTATTTTGTGTCCTTGGCCATCAGCGTAATCTTGTTTGAAGGAGGACTTACCCTAAAACGAGCCGAAATATCAAACGTAGGACCGGTAATCACCAAGTTGATAACCATAGGAACTGTGGTCACTTTTTTTGGGGCAGGCGTGGCCGCCCATTATATTTTTGGGCTGTCATGGCAGATATCCTTTCTCTTTTCTGGATTGATCATTGTTACGGGCCCAACTGTGATTACACCTATTTTACGAAACATACCCCTTAAAAAAGATGTGTCCACAGTCCTGAAGTGGGAAGGCATCCTCATAGATCCCATTGGAGCATTGGTGGCGGTTTTGGTGTTTGAATTTATCAGTGTTGGGGAAGGGCAAGCCTTTACACAAACCGCACTAATTGAGTTCGGTAAGATTTTGCTTTTTGGAACCACCTTTGGGTTTACGTTTGCCCACGCATTGGCTTTTGCCATAAAGCGTGATTTTATCCCACATTACTTGTTGAATGTGGTATCCCTATCCACCGTACTTCTGGTGTATGTGGAGTCAGATTTATTTGCACATGAATCTGGGCTTTTGGCCGTTGTGGTCATGGGAATGGTTTTGGGCAACATGAACCTGCCCAACCTAAAAGAGCTTCTATATTTTAAGGAGTCTTTGAGCGTGCTTCTCATATCCATTCTTTTCATTCTTTTGGCGGCCAACATCAATATCAGCGATATGGAGCTGATTTACAATTGGGATACTGTGGCTCTTTTTGCCGTTATCGTATTTATTATTAGGCCGCTGGGGGTATTTTTAAGCGCCCATGGCTCCAATTTAAAATTCAACGAAAAGCTTTTTATCGGCTGGGTGGGTCCCAGGGGTATTGTGGCTGCCGGTATTGCTTCGCTGTTTGGTTCCAAACTGATTTTAAGGGGAGAACCGGGGGCAGAGTATATTACCCCATTGGTCTTTATGATTGTATTGGGAACAGTACTTTTGAATGCCACTACAGCTCGCATCTTTGCAAAATTGGTGGGGGTCTTCCTAAAAAAGTCAGAAGGTATATTGATCATAGGTGCCTCCAAACTGTCTAGGCTAATTGCAAATTATTTGCGGAAGAACAATAGACACGTGGTGTTGATAGACAATAACCAAACCAATGTGGATAAGGCTAAAAAATTAGGCTTGGAGGCGCTTACGGCCAATATTTTTTCTGACACCCTTACCGATAATATCGAACTGAACGATATGGGTTATCTGATGGCACTCACCGGGAACTCAGACATCAATAAATTTGCCATCGATAAATTTCAAAAGCAGTTTGGGGAGAATGGAGCTTTTCGATTGGTGAACACGGAAGAGGTAAATGACCCACAGAACAATCCCAAAGAAGGACTTTTTTCACATACGGATGATTTCATCAAACTTATGGACACGGTAAGAAAGTACCCTGCAATTCATGAAATTGACCTCAAGGATAAGGAACACTATGATAAACTCATAGATACAAGTCAACAAGAGGGGGACATCATTCCTGTTTTCACCAAACATCCCAATGGAAGTATTGAAATCATTCCTGCGAACAGTAAGGATTTTCAACCTAAGGGTGAAGGCTTCAAACTCGTTTATTTGGGTAAGCGGTTTGCTACGGAGAAGGAACCGTCTTAAAACAGCCATTTACAGCATTTTTATCGAAACATCAATTCCTATGGGGCATACATCAATTCTACCCCCTCTGTACACCTGAAGGGCTCTACTTTTATTTCATAATCTTAAATTTTAGATGATGAAAAAAGTAGTTTTAGTTGTGGGATTAGCTGCCGTGTTCCTCACAGCATGTTCTAAAGACGATGGTCCAGCCAAAAAATGTGAATCCTGCACCTCAAATGCAGGCAATACCCATAAGATATGTGACAATGGAAATGAAACATATGATTACACGATAGGAAGTACTACCACAACCATAACAAAAGAAGAGTTGGCTGGGCTAAGTATTAAGCAAGTGGTTGAAGCAACGTGTGAATTAGACTTATGACACTTTAAAGCTTAGTCATTTAACTTTAAAACAGCCATAAACGCTTGCTGCGGAATTTCTACATTGCCCACTTGGCGCATACGCTTTTTCCCCTTTTTCTGCTTTTCCAGCAATTTTCGTTTCCGCGAAATATCCCCACCATAACACTTGGCCGTTACATCTTTTCGCAAGGCCTTGATGGTTTCACGCGAAATGATTTTGGAACCGATGGCGGCCTGAATAGGAATGTCAAACTGTTGTCTAGGGATAAGTTCCTTCAATTTTTCGCACATGCGTTTCCCAATGTTGTGTGCATTATCAAAATGGACCAATGCAGATAAAGCGTCGACGGGCTGGGCATTTAAAAGTATATCCACTCGGACCAGTTTGGATACTCGCATTCCTATTGGGGAATAATCAAAAGAGGCGTATCCTTTTGAAATGGTTTTCAATCGGTCGTAAAAATCAAAAACGATTTCAGCCAAGGGCATATCGAAAATAAGTTCCACACGTTCCGTGGTCAAATAGGTTTGGTTGACAATCTGACCCCGTTTTTCAATACAGAGCGACATCACATTCCCCACAAAATCGGATTTGGTGATGATGGTTGCCTTTATATAGGGCTCTTCAACCCGATCCAAAGTGGAAGGGTCGGGCAAATCAGAAGGATTGTTGACAATAACCGGGGTTTCCGTATCCTTGGTGGTAAATGCGTGATAGCTTACGTTGGGAACAGTGGTGATCACCGTCATGTCGAACTCGCGCTCCAAGCGTTCTTGGATAATCTCCATGTGGAGCATTCCCAAAAATCCGCATCGGAAACCAAAGCCCAAAGCCGCACTACTTTCTGGCGTAAAGACCAAAGAAGCATCATTGAGCTGCAATTTTTCCATGGAAGAGCGTAATTCCTCAAAATCTTCGGTATCCACAGGATAAATTCCAGCAAAAACCATGGGTTTTACATATTCAAATCCTTCAATGGCATTTTTGGTGGGGTTGACGGCATCCGTAATGGTATCACCAACCTTTACCTCACGGGCATCTTTGATTCCGGTAATCAAATACCCCACATCCCCTGCTGATATTTTGTTCTTGGGAACCTGTTTTAGTTTTAAAGTGCCAATTTCATCGGCGTCATAGGATTTTCCAGTAGCGACGAATTTTATCTTTTGCCCTTTTGTAATTTCACCGTTGATGACCCTAAAATAGGTCTCAACACCTCGAAAAGGATTGTAGACTGAGTCAAAAACCAAAGCCTGCAAAGGCTCATTTAGATTTCCTTTTGGAGCGGGAACACGCTCAATGATCGCTGTGAGAATATCTTCAATTCCGATTCCTGTTTTGGCACTGGCAGGAATTACATCTTCAGGAGCACAACCCAAGAGATCCACAATGTCATCGGTAACTTCTTCAGGATTGGCACTTGGCAAATCCACTTTATTGAGCACCGGAATGATTTCCAAGTCATTCTCCAAAGCCAAATACAAGTTGGAAATGGTCTGCGCTTGGATACTTTGTGCGGCATCCACTACCAAAAGGGCACCTTCACAAGCGGCAATGGATCTTGACACTTCATAGGAAAAGTCCACGTGGCCAGGAGTATCAATTAAATTTAGGACATAGGTCTCCCCTTCGTGCACATATTCCATTTGTATGGCATGACTTTTTATGGTGATCCCACGTTCACGCTCCAAGTCCATGCTGTCCAACAACTGATCTTGTTTTTCCCTCTCGGTAACGGAGCCGGTGAAATCCAATAATCGGTCTGCCAACGTACTTTTTCCGTGGTCTATATGCGCAATGATGCAAAAATTCCTAATCTTCTCCATATCAACAGTTGCTCAATACAAATGGGCTACTAAGCAACTGCAAATATAGTTGTTTTAAATACCTGAGAATGGTTTTTTGCAAATAAGAAAAGAGGGTTGCACCGCTCTAAAATATTTTCTTAGATTTGATGTTCAACCCCAACTTAAATGAAAAACCTCACCTATATTGTTTTATTGGTGTTTTTTGTGGTCAACCATGTAAGTGCCCAGACCTATCAGATTACGGGAAAGGTTGTAGATGAACAGAACCAGACTATACCTTTTGCCAATATTTTGCTTTTGCAGGCATCCGACACCACCTTTGTAAAAGGCACCTCTGCGGATGACAATGGTTTTTTTGCCCTTACCGAGGTAGACCCTGATCTTTATCTTCTACAAGCCAGCTATGTGGGGCGGGGCTCTGAACCACGGGCATTGGATATTTCCCAAGATGTTTCCCTAGGGGCATTGATCATACCCTTGGAGGCCAATGAACTGGATGAGGTGGTTGTCACGTCACAGCGACCAAAGCTGCAAAGATTACCAGACAGACTGGTCTTTTCGGTTGAAAATACCGTCATTTCTCAGGGAACAACATGGGATATTTTAAGAAGTACACCTGGCGTCATAGTAAACGATGATAGGTTGTTGGTGAGGGGAGAGGGTGCAAGGGTCTATCTTAATGGAAGGCAAGTTCAGTTATCAGGTCAAGAAGTGCAAGATTTGTTACAGGGTCTTTCGGGAGTGAACATTAAATCGGTTGAGGTAATCATTAACCCGCCTGCCCAGTACGATGCCGAAGGCGGCCCCATTTTAAATATCGTCACGAGCAAAAATATTATTCCCGGATATAAGGGAAGTATTAATGGAACCTATACCCAAGCGGTGTTTCCAAAATATAATTTGGGAACAAGCCATTACTATAAAACAGACAAGCTAAATCTATTTGCCAACTATTCTTTCAATCCGCAAAAAGAAATCTGGAAAACAGAGAAGGGCATCAATTTTATGGATGATGCCAATTCGGTTTTTTCGCGATGGGATACACGATATAACCAAATTAAAAGCACCCAATCCCATACCGGAAGCGTAATTATGGATTACGATTTTGATGACAACAACAGCATCAATTTGACTTCCAGTTTAATGTTCAACCCTGATCAAGAACAACAAACCCAGTTGAGCAATACCATGCAAAATGCCCAATATGAGTTGGATTCCACTTTTACCACCTTGAACAATACCACTATGGACAACACCAATGTGGCAGTTGATTTGAGTTATGTTCACAAATTAAAAAAACCCGGGGCCCGACTGAGTTTTAACGGCCATTATACCTATTACAATGGAGAGTCATTTCAGAACTTGGCGTCCAATTATTTTGATTCCAGCGGGAGTTTTTTAAGGGATTTTGGTTTTGACTCTGATTCACAGCAAGACATTCAGATTTACACCGGGCAGATAGATTTTTCAACGCCCATGGGCAACGCTTCCATAGAAACAGGTGCCAAGATTTCTTCGATTGATTCTGAAAGTAATGTGGATTTTTTCAACTTTAATGGTACAAGCAATACCGTGGACTCAGCCCTATCTGATGACTTCACGTATGATGAAAATGTGTATGCAGCCTATTTCAGTTTTGTAAAAAACTGGGAAAAATGGTCCATGAAAATGGGATTGCGGGGAGAACTTACCCAAGCAGAAGGGGTTTCGTTGACTTTGAACGAAACCAACACCCAAGATTTCTTTGAACCTTTTCCATCGTTGTATTTGCTTTATTCGCCATCGGATAAGCATAGCTTTTCCTTTGATTATGGTAGAAATGTGGATCGCCCCAAATACAACGACCTTAACCCATTCCGG
Organism: Allomuricauda sp. CAU 1633; assembly: GCF_017313225.1. Classification (GTDB taxonomy): domain Bacteria; phylum Bacteroidota; class Bacteroidia; order Flavobacteriales; family Flavobacteriaceae; genus Flagellimonas. The sequence continues at coordinate 435,465 of NZ_JAFLNE010000001.1, forward strand.
TTTTTCTTCAATGAGAACGATTATGAAGAGGGCAACCCAAGTTTAAGACCGAGCTTCAGCAACAATTTTAATTTCAACTATACACTTAACAGCGAATATTTCTTCGATGTGTATTATCGGGATAATGGCGCCAACATAGCCTATTTGGTCTTTCAGGACAACGACAACCAAACCTTGGTGGAGCTCAAGCAAAATGTATTGGAGAGCACATCCTATGGATTGGACTTTACGCTGAGCAAAACCATTATACCCTCATGGTTTTTGTATGCCTACACCTCACTTTTTCATGAGGAAGAAACCTTTTTGGCCGTTGAAAGCGGAAACGTGGAATACACCAATGAAGTGGATGGGGTCTATGGCTACTTGGCCAATTATTTGACGCTTTCCAAGGATGGAAGCCTCACCGGCGAGGTGACCATGACCTATATTTCCAATTTTTTGTTTGGTTCATACATTTCTGATGAACAGTTGAACCTTACTTTGGGATTACGAAAATCCTTGTTCAACAACAGGGCTGTTGTTTCCATAGCTGCAGAGGATCTTTTGGAAAAATGGGTTCCTACCTATACTTCAAGGTATCTCAATCAGGATAATTTTTATCGAAGACGGGCAGAAACCCAGTTTATCAGGGTAGGGTTTACCTATAATTTTGGAAATTTCAGGTTGCAGGATAATCAGCGCAACATCGATAAAAAGGAACGAGATCGACTTGAAGCCGAAGAGTAATGCCTTGATTATCGGGTATTTTGTACTTTTGCAATCCAAAAAATAAGATTTGCCTAAAATTGGAAACATAGAACTTCCTGATTTTCCATTGTTGCTTGCCCCAATGGAAGATGTGAGCGACCCTCCTTTTCGTGCTTTGTGCAAGGAACAGGGGGCAGATGTGGTATATACGGAGTTCATTTCTTCAGAAGGATTGATCAGGGATGCCGCTAAAAGTGTCATTAAACTGGACATTTACGAAAAGGAACGTCCCGTGGGTATCCAAATTTTTGGTGCTGAGCTGGATTCCATGTTGCAAGCCGTGGACATTGTTGAAAAATCCAACCCAGATATCATTGACATCAATTTTGGTTGTCCGGTTAAAAAAGTGGTGTGCAAAAATGCAGGGGCTGGGATTCTTCGTGATATTCCCTTGATGGTGAAACTGACGGAGGAAATGGTAAAGCGGACAAAACTTCCTGTCACCGTTAAGACCCGCTTGGGCTGGGATTCCGATTCTATCAAAATTGTTGAGGTTGCAGAGCGATTGCAGGATGTGGGGATTGAAGCCATTTCTATCCACGGGCGAACCCGGGTGCAGATGTACAAGGGTGAAGCCGATTGGAAGCCCATTGCTGAAGTTAAGAACAACCAAAGAATGCATATTCCGGTATTTGGCAATGGTGATGTGGACACGCCGGAAGCCGCTGTTAAAATGCGTGACGAATACGGTTTGGATGGCGCTATGATTGGACGAGCGAGTATTGGCAATCCATGGTTTTTCAAAGAGGTAAAACACTACTTTAAAACGGGCCAACACTTAAGCCCTCCCACCATGGAAGAACGTGTTGAGGCTGCTCGACGTCATTTGCAAATGGCCATTGATTGGAAAGGTGAAAAATTAGGGGTTTTTGAAACCAGAAGACACTACACCAACTATTTTAAAGGGATTCCACACTTCAAGGAGTACCGTATGAAAATGGTGACCAGTGATGACGCTGCCAATGTTTTTGCTGCCTTTGATGAGGTATTGGAAAAATTTGGAGACTTCCAATTCGCTTAGTTCATAATCAACTTTTTGGTAATACGACTACTCGCAATTTTGGAGGAAATAAAACCCAAGACTACGATCGTGGCCAATACCAATAGTACGTTCATGATGTTGTATTCTACTGGATACGCCAAGGATGGCGTGATTTTCAACCAACTGAATGCCAATTGCGAAGCAATCAACAAAGAACCTATCAAAACTCCAATAAGGCCACCCAAAGAAGTCACCAAAAGGCCTTGGATAAAATAAATCCTTCGCAATTCTTTAAGGGTTGTTCCCAAACTGAACAGTGTTTTTGAATTCTGTTGTTTGTCCAAAATCATCATGATAATAGCCCCGACCACATTAAAAAGAGCAATAATCAACACCAAAGTAAAAATGAGATAAGTCGCCAAATTTTCTGTTTTCAGCATACGGTGTAGGGTGCTGTTCTGCTCTTGTCGGGTCAACACAAAAACTTTATTCCCTAAAATGGTGTTGATGGAGGCTTTCACCTCATCAACGGAAGCTCCTTCATTCAATTTAAAGTTGATGCCCGAGATTTGTGTACTGTCACGTTCCAATAACTCCTGGACCAATGGGAGCTGCGCAAAAACATACTTTTTATCCAGATTTTCTTCCACAGCATACACACCACTCAACACCAAAGAAAGTTGGTTGTAGGGTTGCCCCTGCTGAGCAAGAGAGCCCTTACCCGGTTTGGGCACCAAAACCGTCATGGGGTTTCTGTAATTGTCAATGGGCACACCAAGCTGGTTGTAGATACCAATGCCCATGACCCCGTTGTATTCCATTTCACCCCAATTGCCAAAATAAAGGGTACTGTCCACACCGGTTACCGCTCTATAATTTTCGTCTATTCCTTTAATATAAGCGATGCAGCTTTTTTCCTTGAAGGTGAGATAGGCCCTTTCCTCCAGCTCCTTGGAATAATTGGCTAAGCCAGAAACCGAATTTAGAGCAGTTTCATCATCGGGGGAAATGGAAAAGTACTTCCCAGTTGTAGGCAAAGCCTTGAGATCAGGATCAAAGGTGTTGGAAAAAGAGAGACTAAAGGTTTTTAGCCCAGCAAAGGCCGAAAGCACAATAAATAAGGCGGCAGACCCGATGACAATCACCAAAAAAGTGATGAAATTGATGATGTTTACCGCATTTTGATTGCTCTTTGAGCGCAGATAACGTTTAGCGATATACAGCGGAAAGTTCAAAATCAGGATTTCTTTCGTTTATCAAGTAAGTCTCGATTTTCAATGGGATTTTCTTCACCTTTGAGTGATTTTTCAATATTGTCGATATATTCCAAGGAATCGTCCAGATAAAAATTGAGTTCGGGCACCCTGCGCAATTGGTGCTTGGTACGTTGGGCCAAGTCATACCGAATAGCCACCTGATTGGCTTTAATGCCATCCAGCAATTCTTTGGCATTTTTGTTGGGAAAAATACTCACGTACACTTTGGCTATGGATAAATCCGTGGTAACAGAGACTTTAGTAACTGATATCAAAGTTCCCTTAAGTCCACCATCCGTTGCCGCCCGTTGCAGGATATCCGCCAAGTCTTGTTGGATGATTCCCGCTATTTTCTTTTGCCGTTGTGTTTCCTCCATATTGCAAAAATAAGCGAAATACTGACTAACCTCATGATATGGTGTCCTTTCAGTGTGTAATTTAGGGGACAAGAAAGTCATTCGAGCCAAAAAAAAAGGAATCTAATGGACAAAATTGAACATATAGGGATAGCCGTAAAGGATTTGGAAGCATCGAACAGTTTGTTCGCCAAACTTCTGGGCGTTCCACATTATAAAACAGAAGAAGTGGCATCAGAAGGGGTAAAGACCTCGTTTTTTAAATCGGGGCCCAATAAGATAGAACTTTTGGAAGCCACCAACCCAGAAAGCCCCATTGCCAAGTTTTTGGAAAAGAAAGGCGAGGGCATTCACCACATTGCTTTTGCGGTGGATGACATTGTTGCAGAAATCGCTAGATTGAGCGAAGAAGGGTTTGTTGTCTTAAACGAAACGCCCAAAAAAGGGGCAGATAATAAACTGGTGGCCTTCTTGCATCCCAAGGGCACCAACGGGGTGCTGGTGGAGCTTTGTCAGGAAATAAAAGCGGGGTAGCGGCGTTAAAACCTTGCGGTAAAGCAAAATAAACACTAATATTGCATCCGCAAAAATTCGGTCCTATAGCTCAGTTGGTTAGAGCACCTGACTCATAATCAGGTGGTCCCTGGTTCGAGCCCAGGTGGGACCACTTAAAACCCTTCTAAGTTGATAATTTGGAAGGGTTTTTTTATTTCTCTAAAATAATGGTATTGACTAAAACGCTCGGTTAAAAGATTAATCTTAAATTGAAGGTTAAAAATCAACCATGAGCAATAACCAGCCCAAGCCATTTTATATTAATCGAAGAAATTTTTTAAAAGGATCTACTGCGGCCCTGGCCTTATCATCATTTGGAGCTTACGGACTGGATATAATGTATTCTCCAAGAAAAATAAGGGTTGGCCTTATCGGGTGTGGGTGGTATGGAAAAAGTGATTTATTCAAACTGATTCAGGTGGCCAATGTTGAAGTGGTTTCGCTATGCGATGTGGACCGCAATTATTTGGAGGAAGCCGCAAAACTGGTTTCAGAACGACAGAAATCCGGTAAAAAACCACGTTTATACAAAGATTACCGCACAATGTTGGCCGAAAAGGATTTGGATATTGTGCTTATCGGTTCTCCAGACCACTGGCATGCGCTTCAAGCCATTGAGGCCATGGAAGCCGGAGCACATTTGTATTTGCAAAAACCCATAAGCCTTGATGTTTTGGAAGGCGAAGCTATTTTGGCCACCGCTCGAAAATTGGGAAAGAAGGTTCAAATAGGGACACAACGCAGAAGCACTCCACACTTGGTTGAGGGCAAGAAAAATATTATTGAAGCCGGATTGTTGGGCAAAATATCCCATGTGGATATGTGCTGTTATTACCACATGCGATGGAATGCGAATCCACCATTTCAGGAAATCCCTGATTATTTCGATTATGATTTGTGGTCCGGGCCCGCTTCCATGCGACCCTTTGTGGGTGTTCCACACCGAACTTGGCGTGCTTTTATGGAATATGGAAACGGGATTGTGGGCGATATGTGCGTCCACATGTTGGATACCGTGCGTTGGATGCTGGGACTGGGATGGCCCAAGAAGGTGAGCTCTACCGGGGGAATTTATGTGCAAAAAGACTCCATCGCCAATATTTCGGATACGCAAACTGCGGTATTTGAGTTTGATGAGCTGAATTGCATTTGGCAGCACCGCAGTTGGGGAACCCCTCCAGACCCTGAATATCCCTGGGCCTTTTTTATTTATGGCGAAAAAGGAACCTTAAAGGGAAGCGTTTATAAGTACGAGTTTATTCCAAATGATGGGGGTAAAACCATCAAAATGGATGCGCTGTATGAACGGGAGCAGTTTCCGGAAGATTTAAAGGAAAAAGACATTGAATTGCATACGGCTCCGGCTACAAGGGCCCACATGTTGGATTTACTGGCTGCCATTGAAAACGATACCCTCCCCGTGGCCGATGTGGAAGAAGGGCATATTTCAACCGCAAGTTGCATCATGGCTAATCTTTCCATGGATTTGAAACGCCCCTTGATTTACAATCCTCAACAAAGAATCATTGTTGATGACCCTGAAGCCACAGCATTATTAAAGCGGGAGTATCGAGGATCATGGCAGCATCCTTCGGAATACATGCTATGATTTCCCTGCCCACTTTTTTATCAAAATACATTTGTGTATCTTGTTTTTGCCTTGGTTTTTACATTCGGGGCATATCATTTTTCTGCAATGAACAAGAATATACACAGGGAAATTACACCATTGTCTCAAGACGATAGTTTTTTGGTTTTTGACAGGGTTAAGAAGCATTTTGATTTTCCAATACATTTTCATCCTGAATATGAACTGAACTTTATTTGGAATGGCAAAGGTGTTCGAAGAGTGGTTGGGGACAGCATGGAGGAAATTGACAATATAGAGCTTGTTTTGGTTGGGCCCAATTTGGAACATGGTTGGGAAACGTACAATTGCAAGAGCAACAAAATTTACGAGATTACGATTCAGTTCCATAATGACCTGTTTGATGAGAAATTGCTTTCCAGGCGTATTTTTAAATCCATCAAAGAAATGCTGCACCGCTCCAATAGGGGCATTCTTTTTTCGCGCAAGATTTCCAAAGATTTGAAGACAAGAATCATGGCACTTTCAAAGATTGACAGCATGGATTATTTCATGGAATTGCTGTCCATTTTACAAGACTTGGCCAATTCACGCAACCAAAGGCAGTTGTCCACCTACAGTTCTTCCATCAATGATGTATTTGAGAACAGCGACCGCATAAAAATGGTGTACGATTTTATCCATCAAAATTTTGAACGGAAAATTACCCTTGCCGAAATTTCAGAATTGGTGAACATGAGTCCGGGAACGTTCAACAGGTTCATAAAAAAACGCACAGGGCGAACGTTTATAGAATATACCAATGAAACCCGGATTAGTTATGCGTCTAGATGGTTGATAGAATCCAACATGAATGTTTCTGAAATTAGCTATAAGTGCGGCTTCAACAACATTGCCAATTTCAACAGGATCTTCAAAAAGATTAAGAAATGTACTCCCAGTGAGTTCAAAGAAAAGTTTGAAGGCATAAAAAAAGTGCTTTAACCAAAGGGGTTCTCGGCGCTCAACGAAATACAGGCCCTTGTGGTATGGTAGGGGGCCTTCCACATACTTACTTTGTCCTCTTGGGTATATGGAGCTCCATTTTTATCAACCCGAAAATGCCATTCCCCGTTTTCATGGTCGATCAAATGTTTTTTGGCAAATTTCCAAATGGATAAAGCGGTTTCAATATACTTGGCATTGTTGGTTACATCATAAACATACCCTAACCCAACAATGGCCTCCATTTGGGGCCACCAATGCCGGTCTTGGTCCACGTGCCCCGTTTTGGTGTTCTTTTCATTGATTACCCCCATGTCATCATCAATAGCCTCCTGTAAAAATGTGTTAGCCACCCGAATGGCAGTATCCTGAACTTCTTTTAACAATGCGTTGTTCTTTAAGCGCTTGACGGCCTCAATTACCAACCATGCGGTTTCAATATCATGTCCATACGAAACTACAGAGCTTAATAAGTTCCAATTTGTATCAAAGAAAAGATCATAGTGATTTTCAACTGTTAAAAATCTTTCCTGAAAGAGGAAAACAAGCTCTTTGAGCGAACTCTTTAGTTGGTCGTTTTCATAAATATCCGAAAGACGGGTATAGGCCTCCAAAATATGAAGATGGGTGTTCATGGTCTTAGAGGCATTCATGTCCTTTGTGCTAAGGCGCATATCCTCAATGGGCGACCAATCTTCGCGGAAGGCTTCCAGATATCCCCCATTTAGGGGATCCTTAGCCACTTTTTCGATGATTTCAAAAAGTTGAATGGCCCATTGTTTTGCCTCTTCATTTTTGGATAAAATGTAATACTCGGAAAGGGCGTAGATGGCAAAAGCTTGGGCATAAATTTGTTTTCGAGTGTTAATGGGGTTTCCCGTATAATCCAGTTCCCAAAACACTCCAGAATGAATAGAATCCTTAAAATGGTCTTTTAGATATTCGTGGGCGCGATCACATATAAATTGGTATTCATTGGTTTTCAAATGGTTGGAAGCTGCACTAAACGACCATAGAATTCTTGTGTTCAGGATAATGCCTTTGGGGGCATTTGATACTATTTTGTTCCGGTGATCAATTCGCCCCCAAAAACCACCATGATCAAAATCGAGGGTATTTTGGCTCCAATAGTTGAGGATTCGGTCCAACTCCGTTCTTAATTCAGATTGCAGCACTTGAAGGGGCTGTGGCATCAATACAAACCTTTATTTTTTTGAATCAATTTGAGAATGGTTTTCACTGAATGGGCCGAGGTAAATTTATCTTCAGGAGAATTTACAATATAATCCATCAGCTTATCAATACTTGAAACGGCCACATGCATTCTAGTGTCTGAAGATGCATAGTAAATGTATACTGTTCCATCATCATCAACGATCCAACCGTTTGCGAAAAGTACATTGGAAACATCCCCTGTACGCTCGCCATTAATGGGTGCCATAAAATATCCGGCAGGTTGGTAGGTCACTTTTGAAATATCCTTTAAATCGGTCATAAACATGTAAAGTGTATACCGGAGTCCAGCTGCTGTTTTACGCACGCCATGGGCCAAATGCAACCAACCTTTTGGCGTTTTTATGGGAGCTGGTCCTTGGCCATTTTTGAGCTCGTAAACGGTGTGGTACACTTTGTTGTTTATGATCTTTTCGTCTTTAACCACAGGATTTGCCATATCATCTACATACCCCAATCCTATTCCGCCGCCACTTCCCACATTTATAAAACCATCTTGGGGCCTGGTGTATATGGCATATTTCCCGTTTACAAATTCTGGGTGCAATACCACGTTGCGTTGCTGTCCTGAGTTGGAGACCAAATCGGGCAACCTTTCCCAGCGCTTTAGATCTTGTGTTCTCACAATCCCCGCATTGGCAATGGCAGAGCTTGTATCATCTGGTGAAGCTTTTGGGTCTTTTCGTTCGGTGCAGAAAATGCCATAGATCCATCCATCCTCATGCTCTGTTAAACGCATGTCGTATACATTGGTGTCTGGGTTTCCAGGGATTTCAGGAATGAGAAAGGGCTCGTCCCAAAACCTAAAATTATCAATGCCATTTGGACTTTCGGCCATAGCAAAAAATGATTTTCGATCATTCCCCTCCACTCTAAGGCAGAGTAGGTAATGGCCATTGCGCTTTATAGCTCCTGCATTAAAGGTACTGTTGAACCCAATACGTTCCATCATGTATGGATTGGTTCCTGGATTAAGGTCATATCTCCAATGCAAAGGAATATGGTCTGGGGTTACAATCGGAAATTCAAATCGCTGATAAACCCCATTGGATTTAGCCACTAGCTTATTTGTCCTGCCCAACAATTTTAGCTGTTCAGCTTTCAGTGCCTCAAAGCTTTCTTTAAATAATGTATCCATTTAGTCTAGTTGTTCGTTCAATCTGTTCCACCAGAATTTTTTAAGAAGCAAAAGGCTCAATGCCATAATGCCTAGGGTTATCCAAAAGGGTAGGGTTTGTCTAAAAATGAGATACATTGGAAGTACCATAAAAGTGGTTTGGGCAATAATGCCTACAAACACATTAAACATGTCCCTACCAAAATCGGTATTCTTTGACGTGTCTGGATTTTCGGCAAGAACCTTATCGTGAATAGGCTTCCAAAAACCCCAAGGACGCACATTTTTATAAAAAGTTTTTAAAGTTTCCTCGTCAGTAGGGGGTGCGGAGTATGTGCCAATAATGCCACCAAGCAAAGAGACCACCAACAATATGGGAAACAAATAGAGTTCCAAAGCATTTGGGAACAACTCCGGCACAATGGCTGCGGATAGGAGACCAGCGACCATTCCCCAGAAAAACCCTTCCCCGTTAAAACGCCACCAATACCATTTTAAAACATTAGATCCTACGTAGCTTCCATACAGGATGGAAACAATCCATTGCAACACGGAGTTGACATCTTTGGCGAAAAAACCCAACACAATACTGAAGATTACAACACAGATACCAGAGAGGTAATTCATATTCCGCACCTGTTTTATGGAGGCGTTTGGGTTGCGATACTTCAGGTAGATGTCATTGACCAGATAGGCTTGAGCGGCGTTGAGGGTTCCTGCAAAGGTGGACATAAATGCGGCAATCAAGCCCGCCAACAGCAAACCCAATAGTCCTATGGGTGCAAATTCTATCATAGCTGTAGGCAAAATCAGTTCAAAATCAATTTCACCTGCGGCGTTCATCAAATCCAGTTTTTCATAGTAAATCAATGCCAAGGCCGCAAAGCCCGCAATCATGAAATAGCGAATAGGAATGAGCACCACAGATACAAAACCACTCATTTTGGAGGCCTCTGCAGGCGATTTGGTGGAAAGGATTTTCTGCATGTCGTAATTGGGTGCTGGCCCGGCCAAACTGACCAAAACTCCTTTAAAGACCATCATCATAAAAAAGATGGTGAACAGCCCAAAACCATCAGAGCGTATCTTGTCGTTGACCTTTGGAATGATATGGCTCCAATCCAGATTGAGCTCCCAACCGAAAAATGGAGACATCCAACCTTCGGGAACATGTAATGGATTGTTTCCCACAGCTTGAAACCCAAGATAACCAATCACCAATGCGGCAATGGTCATTATGGCAAATTGGACCACGTCGGCCAATACAATTCCAGACATTCCTCCTATCAGGGAATAGAAAACTGCAAAAAAGGTGAAGACCGTACCATAGAAATGAGGAACATACTCCAATGGAACCTCAAAAGGAACATAGGCATTGATGACTTCCCAGGGAATAAAAATTTCAACAAATTTGCCCAAGCCTATAAAGCCATACGCCAAATACCCCAGGCACATGATCAACGCAAAAATTACAACTATAATGTGTGATTGCTTTGCTCCTTTTTTAAAACCGAAACGGGTTCCAATCCATTCCGCTCCAGTTGTGGCATTGGAACGTCTTAACCATTTGGAGAGGTAGACCATTAAGAATATTTGGTTGAAAACAGGCCACAGCCATGGAATCCAAGCACTTTTGATTCCATAAACGAACATAAGGGTGACCAGCCAAATGGTTCCTGAAATATCGAACATGCCGGATGCATTTGACAGCCCTAGTAGATACCATGGGATTGATTTTCCGCCCAAGAGGTATGCTTCTTTGCTCTTTTGGGCACTTTTCTTGACCACCAACCCAATGATTACGGTCGATAGTAAATAAACAGCTATGATGGTAATATCAAGTGTAGAGAGCATATTTATTGGGTATCGATGGTTTGAAGGTTGCCCAAAAGGAGTATATCTTGGGATTTACAGAATTGTCTAAAATCCGTCTCGCTTTTATGCCCTGGAAAAGGCACATAATGATGGGATTCCCGCGCATTTCTCCAGAATAATATCCATGCAATACCTGAAGCCCTTATATTGGGATAGAGTATCTCGGTAAACCATTTTTCATTTGGGATTTTCTCCAAACCTGTTTCAGTGAAGGCGTATAACTTATTCTTTCTTTTGGCGATACTTCGCAGTATCTTCAAGTTCTCTTTTACATTTTTGGCATAGGTTTCAGAATCATTATGATCGTAAATGTCAGCACCCAGAATATCCACATAAGCATCACCTGGATAATATTTTAAGAAAGTGCTCTCAGAATCAACAATGTTGGGCGAATAGGCATACAGAATTTGATGCACCCTGTGTTTGTCCCTTAATAGGTGCACGGTTTGTTTCCAAAGCGCGACATAATCAGAAGGGGAACAATTACCATCCCCCCACCAAAACCAGTTTCCGTTCATTTCGTGAAACGGCCTAAAAATCACTGGGATTTCCTTTCCCTCATATTTTAAGGACTTTACGAAATTGGCCAAACGTTCTACCCAATGTTCATACTTTTTTATATAAGCTCCACCAGGGATTATTTTGTCAACAGCCGATATGGTATCCCAAGAACTACCATCAGAAAAAGGGTTGTTAAGGTGCCAACTTAGGGTAATAATGCCTCCTTTTTTATACGCTTCTTGAATGTTCCTTCGCATTGGCGCAAAACCAACAGTGTCCAGATTATGTGTTTTGTCCAATTCTATATGTCCCAAATCAAACCCATATACCCCGGGAAAATCCCCAGTTGCTTTTTGTACATCACTCTCAAACGCATGAACCGCTGCATCGTATTTCCAACCTACCCCATATCCAGGAGAATCTTGATGGCCCAAGATGATACCTTTCTTTGAAGTGAGGAAAAGTTTTTTGTGCAACCTTTTTGTCGGCGGGGAAAGCTTTTTGTCTACCATAGGTGTTTTTTCATATCCAGCATTGTAGAGAGGCTTACAAGAAACCGCCGAAACCAGTAGTACTAGTAAATATAGGTTCTTTTCTATCCCAATATTGGACCTCATGGTTTTCAAAATAAATGATATGTTCGGGCTCAATGTCTGGCAGAATGAGGATAATAGAAGCAAATTTAACAAGGACTGTTATAAAATATATGATATTATTTATTCAAATATCCAAAGTATATTTTCAAAAGAAACGATGTGTTCCTTACTTAAAAATTACCAGAATGATTGATGATTATTCCCTTAATGATTTTAATTAATTGATAATCAAATAATTGAACACATTTTTTAAATATTGAAAAGTCGAGTCAACCTTAACATTTAATATAAAGCAATCGAACAATGGGTGATTGTTTTTATTGAGCGCATTATTTTGAAAAAATGCGTGATAATACAATCCTCAAAAAAACCACTTTCTTTTTTAAAAACCCCCAATAATAAAAGTATTAAAATAGATAAATTATATAAATGGGTTGAAATCTTTAAATGGCTTTACGGTATAATCATACGCAGTTAACAAAATATTATACTACAAAATGCTCAAATAGTATTATGTGGGAGTAGGCTGTTCAAATAAATTTGTTTAACCAAAAACGCTTATTTTTTTCGATACTCTATTTTCAGGTGTCAATTATTAAGGACTAAACAAATTTGATTTGAGAATTATGGGAAATATTAAATGTAAAGAAGGGAGTGCCTTACGGTTTTATGGCACGATGTTCTTCTTTGGCCTTATGGTGCAATTGACTTTGGCCCAGAATAGGGTCAGTGGAGTTATAACCGACTCCAATAACATGGGCATACCGGGGGCCAATATTGTAGAGAAAGGCACTTCTAATGGTGTGGTTTCTGATTTTGATGGGAATTATATCATTGAAGTTGGTGAGAATGCCACCTTGGTCATCAGCTATATTGGATTTGTTACCCGAGAGGTTGCCGTTAATGGTAGAACGTCCATAAATATTGTTTTGGAGGAAAGCCTAAGTGAACTGGATGAAGTGGTGGTCATTGGTTATGGTACCCAACTGAAGGAGGAATTGTCCGGGTCCGTAGCCAATATTGCCGTAGAAAACATTGAAAAAATACCCCAAATTAGTATAGATCAATTGATTCAGGGTAGGGCTGCAGGGGTCACTGTCACCCAGAACAGCGGGCGACCTGGAGGTGCCGTTTCGGTCAGAATTAGGGGAGTCGGGTCCATTAATGCATCAGCAGAACCCTTATATATTGTAGATGGAGTTCCAATTTCTGGGGACAGCCGAAATACCGGAGGAAGTGGAAGGTTTTTTGAGAATAGCTCGGGAAATCTGGCCGGCCTTAATCCCAATGACATTGAATCCGTGAATATTTTAAAAGATGCCTCGGCTACCGCAATTTATGGTTCAAGAGGTGCCAACGGAGTAGTGATCATCACCACGAAGAAAGGAAAGAGGGAAAGAAGCACCATGAATTATAGTGGTTATACAGCAATTCAGCAACCTACCAATATTATGCCTGTTCTGGACCTACAAGGATATGCCGGGCTACAAAATGAGATGCGGGAAGTGTTTCAGCTTCCGGAACAAATAGAATTTTTAAGACCTGGACTGCTGGGAAAAGGAACCAATTGGCAAAAGGAAATATTTGACGATGCCCTTTTGCAAAACCATCAATTGTCTTTTTCCGGGGGCAGTGAAAAAACACAATATTACCTCTCCACCGGATATACAGATCAGCAAGGAACAGTAAAAGGCTCTGGGTTTGACAGGACCTCGATTAGACTGAATTTGGACTCGCAAATTTTGGATAAAGTTAAAGTGGGCATTAATCTTACCGCCAGCAGAACCAACGAAAGCATTGTAGCCAATGGAGATTCTAGGGGTATTGTTGCTTTGGCGCTGAGAAATAATCCTGCCGTAGCGGTTTTCAATGCAGATGGTTCCTATGCCGGACCGGTCACGGCTGAAGAGATTGCATTGGCGGTACCCAACCCCATTGCTCAGCTGGAGAATACCGATAACGATTTAAGGAAGGACCAACTCTTGGGCAATGTGTATGCTGAAATCGATATTCTAAAAAACTTTAAGTTGAGAAACGAGTTCGGGGGATCCTTTGGATACAATAAAAATACACTCTTTCAAAAAGCATTTGCGTATGGGGCAATTTCGTTTGACAATCCCACATTGACAAAAACCAATGAGGACTTTGATTATTGGATTGTCAAAAATCTATTGACCTATTCCAACAACTTTGGAGGAAAACATGATGTAACTGTCTTGGTAGGTCATGAAGCGCAACAATCCTCTTATAATGGAATAATTACAACGGGATCTGGCTTTGTGGACAATAGTAACCCCACCTTAAACAATGCCGATGCCGATACCTATATTATTGATGAATACAAGGGGAGCAATTCGTTGGAATCGTATTTCAGCCGTTTGATTTATTCCTTTGATAGCAAGTACAGTCTTACAGCTTCCATACGGGCGGATGGCTCTTCGCGATTCGCTGAAGGCAATAAATGGGGGTATTTCCCATCCGTTTCGGCAGCATGGAGATTGTCCAACGAAAAATTCATGGAAGATTTCACAGCAATCCAAAACATCAAGTTCTTCGGAGGATATGGTGAAGTAGGTAACCAGGAAATTAGCAACAACCCATTCCTATCTATATTAAACACGAATGCCACACAATTGGGCACCGCTTTTTCGGTGTCCAATATTCCAAACCCAGATGTGCGATGGGAAACTTCAAAGCAGACCAACCTGGGAGTTGACTTTTCCTTGTTTGGAGGACATTTGAACACCACAGTTGAGGTATATCGAAAAGTCAATAGTGATTTCCTCTTCCAGTTGGGTCTTAACGACTTTGTGCTCGGCGGAGACTCCAGCATTGCAGGATCCATTACCCCACCATGGGTAAATTTAGGAGAAATGGAGAATAAGGGTATCGATGTCACTCTCAACTTTGACACCCTTAGCGCGGGTGCATTTTCATGGAACTCCACCCTTACCTTCTCCCATTATAAAAATGAGGTCTTGGAGTTGGTTGACGGATTGACCATTAATGGCCAAACCGATTTGGATGATACCAACCAAATACTTACCGAAACAAAAGTAGGCGAACCCATCGGTGTATTTTATGGATATCAAGTGGAAGGATTGTTTCGATCTGTGGATGATTTAAATAATGCCCCTATTCAATTTGGACAACCTGTGGGGGATGCAAGTGCTGTAGGTAGAACATGGCTTGGGGATATTAAGTTCAAGGACGTAAACGGAGATGGTGTTGTGGATGGCGAAGATAGAACGGTAATTGGTAGCCCCCATCCCGATTTTACTTTCGGTTGGCAGAACAATTTCAGTTACAAGGGTTTTGATTTATCCATTTTTGTGCAAGGATCCTACGGAAATGAGATTTTCAATGCGCTTAACCGGTCATTAACAGGTACTAATTTAACCTACCGGAATCAATTGGAATCAGTTCGGGATTTTTGGACTTTCCAAAATCCAGATGCCACACACCCCAGATATACAAGCAATGCCACACCCAATATATTTATCTCGGACAGATATATAGAAGATGGGTCTTATGTCAGAATTCAAAACGTAAAATTGGGATATCAGATTCCATCCAAAGTATTGGATAAAATAGGAGCATTAAACAAGGTTAACATCTATGGCTCTGTGCAGAACCTTTACACCTTTACCAACTATTCTGGGTACGACCCAGAGGTAGGAGCGTTCAACCAAAACCCTCTGTTGGCCGGTGTTGACAATGGAAGATATCCACTTCCAAGGACCTTCACTTTTGGGATTGACATTGATTTTTAATTAAATAAAAGATAGCTAGAATTATGAAAAAAGGATTAAATGTTACAAAATTAGTTTTGATGGCATTCCTCTCTTTGCCGATTTTGGTTTCATGTAGCAAGGAATTTTTGGATCGCCCGCCAGAAGACTCTCCAAACTCTGAAGAGTTTTATAAGACCACGGAACAAATTGAAGTGGCCACAAATATTCTGTACAGTGTGCCATGGTATAATTTTGTTTCCAATGTATCATGGTGTATTGGTGATTTGGCCGGCGGTACTGGTAGAACATGGGACCCTAGAAACCAAGATTTCGATTTATTTGCCATTACGGGCGAGCATAATACACTGGGCCAGGCCTGGGGATCATTGTACGCCGTAGTTGCACATGCGAACACCATAATAAATACGGTGCCCACAACCGCCAATGCAGATGTGCCCCAATCGGTCATCAACAATGCTGTGGGTGAGGCAAGGGCCATGAGAGCCACGGCCTATTTCTACTTGGTGAGGATCTTTGGATCAGTTCCAATTGTGGAAAACAACTTGGAGCTAGTTGATGAAAGTTATATCCCAAGGCATTTGGTTGAAGACGTCTACACCTTTATAGAAAATGATTTAAACTTTGCCATTGATAACATCACAAATACCAAATCTTCGGATCCTGGGAGAATTTCCAGTAATGGCGCCAAGGCTCTATTGGCCAAGGTTCAACTGACCCAGGAAGATTATGCCCAAGCCTATCAGTTGGCAACGGAGGTGATTGGCTCGGGGGAGTTCAAACTTTTGGGAGGTACTGGCGCAGACGGTACTGCTGGAAGCTACAATGACCTATTCCTGACCGAGAACGACAACAATTCCGAGAGCATCCTTGCCACCCAGTGGACCGGCAGCGGCAATTATGCAGAAGGAAATGGGGTGCAAAGCCTCTATGCATTATCTGGAATTACCGGTTTTGATGATGGTTGGTCAGCAATTGGCCCATCCCTTGATTTGCAGGACACCTACGAAGACAAAGAAATGGACCAACGGTATAAAGCCACTATCATGGATCCAGAATCCTTTTATCCGGACCTTAATGGGGGGTATACTGCCCCGGGACCTTCGGGGTGCAATGCGCAAGGTACAAATGTTGCCATTAAAAAATATGTAGTGGGGACACCGGCCAATAATGGTGGCGGAGCCAGAACCAGTTATGCCAATAATATTTATGTGCTCCGATATGCCGATATATTATTGATACAGGCCGAAGCCATTATTTTGGGCAATGTGGGCTCCATGGCCGAAGCCGAAGCCTCAGTGAATAAAGTACGTAACAGAGCTGGATTGCCTTCAATTACCAACCCAACCTTTGAAGATGTGTTTCGGGAAAGAAAAATTGAATTTGCTATGGAAATGGAGCATTGGTACGATGCTATCAGAAGGTCTGATGCCTTGGCGTATTTAGCAACGGTACAAAGAGGGTGGTTTAATGATACAGATCGGGGAGAAACAAATGGAATAACCGATAGGTTCGTCACCATTACCGCAGATAAGTTGCTGTTTCCGTATCCAACCAATGAAACCCTGAACAATCCCGCATTGCTGGATCCACCTGTTCCCTATTTCAATTAAAAAAAGAGCAATGAAAAAAAATATTCGCAACACAGTCAATTTTAGATATGCCGCATTTATAGTAGCGTTGGCCATAATGTCAGCATGTAGCAATGAGTTCAATCAATCTGATTTGTCTTCAGGGAGCACAGAACCGCCAGTGATAACAAGTGTGGCAGATGCTACCGAAAACAGTACGGTGCAGACCGGTGTTCTAGGAAATCTATATTATATCAAAGGAGAGAACCTGGGCACAACAACATCTATTAAATATAATGGTTTCGATGCAGGGTTCAATCCCACCTTGGTGACGGACAATACCATTATTTCACAGATTCCTTTGGGTGCGCCCTATATAAATGCCTCCAATAAATTAACTGTGGAAACACTGTATGGTGTTGCCGAGGCCAATTTTTCTCTTTTAACCATTACGGGTTTTGATGAAGGCTTGGTAGACGGTGTAAACGCTGTAACCTTATACGGGGGCGATTTCACCGATGCTGACCAGGTCTTATTTGCTTCGGGATCGGAAGATGACGGCAATTTGGTGGAAAGAGAAGCTAGGATTATAAACAAAACTGCCTCGGCAATAGTCGTAGAGGTTCCTGATGGTGTTATTCAGGCCTTTATACACGTTTTCGTTAATGGAGCCATTGCCCAATCCACATCATACGGGTTTAACTATCCAATTTTTACGGATGAGTTGATCAACGGGTGGGAACTTGGAGGATGGGATGGTACCCAAGAACTTTCCACAGAAGTGACTCTTGGCTCAACCGCTATCCGAAGGGAGAGTCTTAACTGGGCAGGGCTAACCTTTGTTTCCAATGACTTGACTGAGGATTTGGTAATTGCGGACTACAGTGCCATTAACTTCCAAATTTATCCCGCTAACAGCGAAACCGTGCGAGTTGCATGTGCACTGAACGACTTTGCCGTTCAGGTGGAACTCGATTTGGTGCCAGGGGAATGGAACAGCTTCAGTATCCCTCTTACCGATTTTTACCCTCCAGGGACAGCTCCGGAATTAATTACACGGATTGATTTTCAGGAATTCTCCGGTGGTACCGCCCCCTTCCTATTTTATTTGGACCAAGTAGGGCTCATTGAATAGGAGAATTTTTTAAAATATAAAACTAGACAAACTATGAGATATTTTGGACAGAAAGGAATAAAGGGACTGCTTTTGGTTGGTTTGGCAACCCTTACAATCTCCTCTTGTGATGAGGACGATGAAGTATTTCCACAATCGGAGACTCCAAATCAAAATATTGTTGAAATCTTGGCAAGCTCATCGGAAACTTCAACCTTGTTGGGTGCCCTGGAACAATCAAATTTGGATGCAACATTGGCCAATAACACCACGTTTACCGTATTTGCGCCTGTGAATGCGGCTTTCGCGGGTGTTGATTTATCGACTATGACAGAAGCGGAGCAGAGGAACGCGCTCTTAAACCATGTTTGGAACACTACGACCGCCGACCTTTCGGCCAATCTGCAAACTGGATATCGTACGACTATGGCAACTGGAGTGGATGGATTAAATCTTAGCTTTTTTACCAATACAGAAGGATCCATCATATTTAATGGTGTGGCATCACCCGTTCAAGGCCAGTTCGATTTGGGAGCCACCAATGGTGTGGTTCACATGGTAGACAATCTCCTTCTTCCTCCAACGGTAGTTGACCATGTTGTGGCCAATCCGGATTATACATCATTGGCAGCTGCAATTACGCAGGCTGAATTGGTTGAAACCTTGGAAGGGGACGGGCCTTTTACCGTTTTTGCGCCAAATAATACTGCTTTTGAAATGCTCATGGTACAGATGGAAGCAGCCTTTGGATATGCCACGTTGGCCGATGTGCCCAATGACCTCTTGGAAGAAGTTTTGTTGTACCATGTTATAGTGGGAAGCAATGTGGTTTCTGACGATGTGGATGGCACAACCTTTGAAACGGCTCAGGGCGAATCTTTTTCGGTGGCGGGGACAACCATTGACGATGCCTCCTATGTTGATGCGGAAATCAATCTTACCGATGTACAATCCATAAACGGAATTATGCATGGTGTGGACAAAGTGCTTCTGCCTGATGCTGTTTTTCAACAAATGCTAGGTGCAACCCTCGATTTGGTGGCCAGATCGGAAGATAAAGGATACACCTCATTCTTGGCCGCAGTTGAACTTGCGGGCCTAACAGAGAGCCTTACCACGGATAACCTTACCGTTTTTGCACCGAACAATGATGCTTTTACTGCACTGTTCTCTACAATTGACAATTTCAATGCGTTGGAGGATTTTGACACTCCAGAAGAAATAGACGCGCTTAGAAAACTATTGGAATACCACCTGTATGCAGGAAGTCTTGTTGAATCCCAGCTTACGGATGGCAGTTCTGTAACTACAGTTCTGGGCGATTCGTTCGATGTGAGCGCTAGTGATGCCATTAGATTAAGACCTTCTTTTTCAGATGCCATTCCTTCCCAAGTAGTCGATGCCAATATTGGTGCCACCAATGGCATCATACATGAAGTGAACAGGGTGTTGATTCCAGAAGAATTATTGGATGCATTGGGCATCGAAGTAGCTCCAAATTGTGACTTACACCCTGTGGGCGATACAAATTTAGTGTTCTTTGATTGGGATGCCAACGGCCCTTGGTGGGGCAATGTTGCAGCAGAAAATGACCCTTCTATCTCCTTGGATGGCTCCAGCTATGGTCGTGCCAATTTCCAAACCGGAGGTACAGGTTGGCAAGATCTTTTCTGGAGAAACGATCCAACAACCTTTCACGGAGCTGCCACCGTTGGCAGCAATTTGGACGACTATGTCCTTAAGTTCGACATAAATACCATTGAACCAATTTCTGATGGTATGTTCAGAATTCGGTTCCATGATGCTGATGGAGTGGACGCCTTCTACGATTGGTCCCCATGGGATGATACTGGAGAGCCTTTTGATACAGGTGGCTGGCAAACCGTTGAAATTCCATTGAGCGCACTTGGCGTTCCCGACTTTAGTTTGGTGGACAGCGAGTTTGGAATGGCTTTCGAAGGTGCTGATGTCCTGCTGAACTTTGCTATTGATAATGTAAGATTTGATGCCCCAGGATATACCTGCGGTGGTCCTGATGAAGTGGACGACCCAGCTTTGGTATTTTTCGATTGGGATGCCAATGGTCCTTGGTGGGGCAATGTTGCCGCAGAAAATGACCCTTCCATCACTTTGGACGGCTCCAGTTATGGCCGCGCCAATTTCCAAACCGGAGGTACAGGCTGGCAGGATCTTTTCTGGAGAAACGACCCCACAACCTTTCACGGAGCCGCAACGGTGGGCAGTAATTTGGATGATTATGTCCTTAAGTTCGACCTTAACACCATTGAACCCCTCTCCGCGGGAATGTTCAGGATTCGCTTTAATGATGCTGATGGAGTGGACGCCTTCTATGATTGGAATCCTTGGACTGATACAGGTGAACCTTTGGACACCGGAGGCTGGATAACTATTGAAATTCCATTGACCGAATTAGGGGTTCCCGATTTTAGTTTGGTGGACAGCGAGTTTGGAATGGCTTTCGAAGGTGCCGATGTCCTCTTGAACTTCGCCATCGACAACGTCAGATTCGAGGAAAAACAATAATAAGTTGAGTTAGTTTTAATTCGCAAGATTCCTACAGTATCAAAACCTGTGGGAATCTTCATATTTGAAAGAGTTACAATGAAAATCTGTTTTTCATATCTGTTCAGCACCTTTCTGCTATTATTCATAACAGTGAATTGTTCTTCTTCACAGCAAGACACGGAGCAAGAAATCGTTCAGGACATCACAGATGACAATCCAACACCGGAAGAAGAGGAAAAGGATGATGAAACCGATGACCAAGCCTCCTTCACCACAGTGGTTGAGGAATACGGGCAGCTATCTGTAGAGGGCAACAAAATGGTCGACCAAAATGGAAATCCAGCACAACTCAGGGGAATGTCTTTTTTTTGGAGCCAATGGATCGGAAAATATTATACCAATGAAACCGTGCAATGGTTAAAGGACGATTGGCATTGCACTGCGGTAAGGGCAGCTTTGGCTGTTGATTACGAAGGTTATTTGGTGAATCCCGAAGCGGAAAAACAAAAAATAATGACTGTGGTCGATGCTGCCATCGAGCACGGCTTGTATGTGATTATTGATTGGCACGATCATGAAGCTGAAAACCATCTGGAAGAATCCGTGGCATTTTTTGGAGAGATGGCTGAAAAGTACGGCAGTTATCCCAATATCATTTATGAACCTTATAATGAGCCTTTGGCCGTTTCGTGGCGAAATGTACTGAAACCCTATCATGAAGCTGTGATTGCCGAAATCAGAAAACACGACCCTGACAATTTGATTATCTGTGGCACACCCAATTGGTCACAAGATGTGGAGGACGTCATCGTAGCAAAAATTGATGACCCCAATGTAATGTATACCTTGCATTACTATGCCGCAACGCATAAACAAGAACTTCGGGACAAAGCCGTGGTGGCCATCAATAATAACATCCCAATTTTTGTGACAGAATACGGAGTTACCCAAGCCTCCGGTGATGAATCCATAGACGCACCCGAATCGGAAACATGGTGGAACTTTCTGGACGAGCATAAAATATCCTACCTCAATTGGTCCATTGCGGACAAGGAGGAACTTTCTGCAGCCTTGAAACCCGGGGCTAGTACAACAGGAGGATGGTCGGAAGAAGATTTAACTATATCAGGAACCATGGTTCGGGATGAAATCAGAAAAAAGAATAAAGCCTACTAAAACATGCAATGGATGAACCTATCGATTTTAAACCGAAAAGCAAGACATTTTAAAATAGTTTTCCTGATTGTTTTACTCTATTCCTGTTCCAGTGATTCAGAGGAGGACGTCTTTTTAAGCAGTAACAAGTCCCTCTTTTCATTTTCAATAAAAGAATTGCCAGATTTGACCTTTTCAGGGCTGAGCCAAGGTCAGTTGGAAGCTGATTTGATCAGTAATGCCAATATCACAAATCTGACCGCTATTTTTGAAGTGTCAAAAGGAGCCACAGTGTATATTGGGGAAACAGTACAAAAATCCGGGTCTACCACAAATGATTTCAGCAGTAGGGTAACTTATACTGTAAAAGCTGAGGATGGCAGTACGGCCACTTTCAGTGTGACCATCAATCCGTATGAGAACCAGCCCCCCACGGCAAACGCCGGTAGTGATATGATTCTATATTTACCAGTAGCCAGTGAGACTATATCGGTGGCTTTGGATGCTTCCGCATCAAATGATCCCGAAGATGAGGAAATGAGCTATGAGTGGATGCTTGATGATGCTATCATTGCGGACACTGAAATGGCAGAAGTAGCATTGGCACTTGGGATACATGAAATAACCCTTGTGGTCACCGATGCAGAGGGAGTATCGGGAACGGACAACATAACTGTTGAAATTCGTGAGTTGGGTGTTTTTGCTCCCATTGATTCAGGGGCTACTCAACAGACCCAAAATGTGTTGAACAATTTGGCCGCATTGGCCTATGGCGAAACATTTGCATTTGGGCAGGAGTTTCCACTTTCATTTCAGCTCAATGCATTGAATTACGATTTAAATACTTCTGATTGCAAGGATGTATCTGGCGACCATCCGGCCGTGTTTGGTATCGACCCTCATTACATGCTGTACAAAAGTGCTTCTGAGCGGCAACTTCATATTGATGAGACCAAGGCCGCTTACGAAAATGGTTCCATTGTTACCTTTGATTTTCATCAACAGAGCAGAACTGATGGCCAAATCTATTATGACCAGCTTACCACGGATACCGATAAGAGTTTGATGTATGATATTGTAAACGACCTCAATGGCTCAAGGGATTGGTATTTTGATGAGATTGATATGATTTTGGACATCATTAACACCGATTTGGGGTTCACGATTATTTTTAGACCACTGCACGAGATGAACGGAGGTTGGTTCTGGTGGGGTACGCAAACGGAGAATCATTCACCCGAACTCTACATAGAACTGTATCAAATGACGGTGGACTACATGAAGCAACGCAGCGATCATATACTTTTTGCTTGGTCACCAAACTATCCTTTTGATGAAAGTTATTATCCCGGCGATGCCTATGTGGATGTAGTGGGAATTGATTATTATACTCCAAGCAAAGCTTCATTACAGCAAGCTTTGGTCGAGCTGACGGATTTTGCCGAACAACACCACAAGATAGCAGCGCTTACAGAAACCGGGCAACAGAATTACATTTTTGACAACACTGATTTTTGGACGGACAACATTCTCGACGCCATTGAAGAAGGTGGTAGCGACATCCGGATTGCATGGGTTTTGGGCTGGTTCAATGCTCCGTGGGACGGTAGTCAGAACAACCTATTCATTCCCAATGCGCAAAGTCCGCAAGAGGCAAAAGATGATTTCATTGCGTTCAAAAATAACTCCAAAACCCTATTTCAAGAGGACATTCAGGCCTTGGATATGTACCAAGACCCAAGTATGAATTGATAAGAGTTACCTTACTCAGTAATCCAATAGAAACAGGTTTTATTTATTGTACGGATAGCTTTTGAACTTTTCCTTGAAAAACTTACCCTGTCTTGAAGGCGTAAATTTTCTATCGGTAAACATATTGGGCGCCCATTCCATATCAAACACCCATACCAAATATGAAATTTGCCGGGTATCGCAATACTCGGTAATGGAAATCCCATACGATTCATCACTAATGACCGGAATATGCGCACCGGGGTCTTCTGGCCCACAAAAGCCCATTTCTGTCAATAGTAGGGGATAATTGTCTTTGACAAAACCCCAATCATTGGTCCATTTTTCCTCCCAAGGCTTTTCCCGTTTTTGGGGATAGGGGTGACTTACATAGCCAATTCCTTCCATCTCAAGTGGGCTCCATTTTACCGGCGTAAGGTCATAGGCCCAGTTAAACCCAGCCACCAAAGGAATGCCCTCACCTCCATTGGCGCGTATGATGGTTATGACCTCTTTGTTGAAGTCTTTCCAAGAATCCCAATCCAAAGTACCATACCTATTGCCGTTGGTTGTGGGCTCGTTGAATATTTCATAAAAGGCCACCGTATTGTTTTTGCCATATCTCTCGGCCATCGCCTTCCAAAAATTAAAAGTTTCCTTTTTGGTGGTATCATAGATATCCAAGAGGTAGATTCCAGTTTCAATATTACCGATGCTGTGCCAATCAAGCACCACATAAATGCCCAATTCCCCGGCCCACTTGATGCCATCATCCAATAGCTTAAGATATTCTTGAAACCCCCTGTTGCGCACTCGGCTTGGGTGAATGGGAAATCGGACCAAATTGGCGCCCCAATCCTTTATTTCAATAAAATATTTTTTGTTCCACAACCCATCCAATTCAAGTTTATCCGGATCGCTAGTGCTCATTCCCCTAAACACCAAGGTGTCCCCTTTTTGGTTTACAAAGCTGTTCCCCTTAACTAATATTCGGTCCAATCCACCCTGACCCAAGGAAAGATTCAGGAAAAATGCATTTACAAATAAGAATAGGATTAATTTTTTTAGAAATTTCATCTTGCCCGTGATATTGATTTAACCTATAAATCTAGTTAATTATCAGGCTGATAACAGATACAATTTTGTCAAATTGATATCAAAATCCAGCGAAATGACATATAAGAACGCGAAACTTCCATAGATTTTGCATGATTCTTTTCTATGGACGTCACCCAAAGGCTTTTTCATAATTTCTTTGACGGACCTTTGTTCATTTAAGGTATCTTTTAGGTCGATTTTTTTCTTATTTTGGTAGGCAATCCCATCCAAACAATCCCATAATTATACACCAAAAGAGCATATGAATTTTATGAAAAATAAACCACTCAATCCGCTGTTTTTATCTTGTTTCATTATTATGCTGTTTACAGGGAAAAGTTATGCCCAAGACCCCAACCTGCATATTTATTTGTGCTTTGGACAATCAAATATGGAAGGGCAGGGCATCATTGAAGCCCAGGATAAGGAAGTGGATAACCGCTTTCTTGTGATGCAGGCTTTGGATTGCCCCGACATGAACAGGACCAAAGGCAACTGGTATACGGCCGTTCCTCCTCTGTGCCAATGCTATTCAGGTCTTTCCCCTGCAGATTATTTTGGGCGAACCATGGTTGCCAACCTTCCAGACAGCATACGGGTTGGAGTTGTAAGCGTAGCTGTTGGTGGATGCGATATCCGTTTGTTTGATAAAGACCTTTATCAGGATTTTGATTCCACCTACACCGAGGATTGGTTTACGGACAAAGTGGAAGCCTATCAGGGGAATCCCTACAAATATCTCACCGATTTGGCAAAGCTTGCCCAAAAGGATGGGGTGATCAAGGGTATTTTGCTGCACCAAGGAGAAACCAATACAGGTGACGCCAATTGGCCACAGTATGTAAAAAAGATATACAACGACCTCCTGGAAGAACTTTCCTTGAGTTCAGAGGACGTTCCTTTATTGGCCGGCGAGGTGGTTGCTGTTGAAAATAGCTGCTGTGCGAGTATGAATGCCATTATCAACGAATTGCCCAATGCCGTTGAATCGACCCACATTATCTCATCTAAAAACTGTACTGCGAAGGACAATGCTCATTTTGATTCGGAAGGTTATAGAAAGTTGGGCAAACGGTATGCCTATACAATGCTTTCCTTGTTGGATTGACTCCTAAGAAGTGTAAAATACCTAATCATGTTAACGGTTTTGTAAACCTTTGGGCAGAAGGGTTACCAATTCCGTAATGAACGGTTAGAATAGTAAGGCTAATTGTAAAAGATTTCTTTTGAACTTCAATTCAAGACCGGCAGATTTAGTTTACTCCTCAGGATTCCGTAATTTCCAACCAAATTCAAACTAACTCAGAAAATGATTCCAAAAATTGCAAACCTCAAAACATTGCTATTCTCCGTAGTGATGACTTTGGCCTTCACCTCGTTCATTGTAGCACAAAGTATTCCATCTC
Organism: Allomuricauda sp. CAU 1633; assembly: GCF_017313225.1. Lineage (GTDB taxonomy): Bacteria > Bacteroidota > Bacteroidia > Flavobacteriales > Flavobacteriaceae > Flagellimonas. Next base: position 461,608 of record NZ_JAFLNE010000001.1, read on the forward strand.
CCAAGGACGTGTACGGATTCAATGTAGGCGACGATTACCAATTGGCAGATTATACTCAAATTGAAGATTATTTGACCAAACTGGACAACGCTTCGGGCCGTGTGAAAAAGATTGAGATTGGCGAAACGGTATTAGGCCGCAAAATGTACTTGCTATTTATCTCCACAGAGGAAAATTTAGCGCAACTGGACAAATGGAAAGATATCAGCACTAAATTGGCCAGAGTTCAGGTTGCGGATGATGAGGCCGCAAAACTTTCACAAGAAGGGAAAGCCATTGTTTGGATTGATGGTGGGATGCACTCCACAGAGTTGGCCCATGGTCAAATGACCTCTGAACTGGCGTATACCTTAGCCACTTCAGAAACACCTGAAATGCAGAAAGTTCGAGAAAATGTGATAACCCTTTTGATGCCCGTAATGAACCCTGATGGGTTGGATATTGTGGTGGATTGGTATCGAAAAAACCGGGATACACCCTATGAAACGTCCAGACCTCCCATTCTCTATCATTATTATATGGGGCACGATAATAACCGGGACTGGTTCATGAACACCATGCCCGAGACCTATAATGTCACCAAAATATTGTACAACGAATGGTATCCACAGATTGTCTACAACCATCACCAATCGTCACCGTTTTGGACCAAGATTTCCATTCCTCCGTATGCTGACCCGGTGAATCCAAAGATTCATCCTGCTGTAACTGCCGGAGTGAGCGAAGTGGGTTCCGCCATGTCTAAGCGCTTTTCGTTGGAAAATATGCCTGGCGCCATTGCCGATAATTTCTATACCATGTTCTGGAATGGCGGTGGGAGAACGGTGCCGTACTATCACAATATGATAGGAATCCTTACCGAAACAGGACATACCTCCCCTACGCCTCGATTCTACGACCCTGAAAAATTGCCAAAAACTGTGGCTGGAGGTACGCCTACCGATGGAACGGACATCATGTACCCGGACCCGTGGAAAGGAGGGGAATCCCATTTTAGGGATGCGGTGGATTACATGCTCACCGCAACTTGGGCCGTTTTGGATTTGGCTGCAGATAGAAAAAACAATTACCTCTACAACATTTATAAAATGGGTGCTTCGGCCATTGAAAAAGGCAAGACCGAAGGCCCTTTTGCCTATGTGATTGGCAAAGACCAGTGGGATTCCTTTGAAGCCGTTAATTTGGTCAATGTGTTGCTGCAAGGCGGCATTGAAATCGAAAAAGCAACCAAGGATTTCACTGTTGGCGACACCAAATATGAAAAAGGATCCTATGTAATTTATGGAGGTCAGGCGTTTCGACCTTATTTATTGGATTTGATGGAAAAGCAGGATTACCCAACCCGTTTTCAATACCCAGGTGGGCCTCCGGATACCCCTTACGATCTGGCCGGATGGACCTTACCCCTTCAAATGGGAATCGATGTAGCCAAAATAAAAGAACCCTTTGATGTTTCCACCGAAAAAGTAACAGAATTGGCTGGTTACTATGAGGGAAGCCTCAACCGAAAGGGTTCCTATGGTTACGCGCTAAGTGTAAACACCAATGCTTCAGTTGCGGCCATAAACAAAATTTTAAAGTCGGGGGGAACGGCTTACAAGGCCATGACCCCATTCAAAGCTGGAAAACAAACCCTTCCCGCAGGTTCTTTTGTAATCCAAGGTGATGAAGCTTTAGTGAAATCTTTGGCGGATGAATATGGTTTGGAATTTACAGGATTGATGGCCAAGCCCGAGGTTCAATTGACCAAGCTTCATTTACCCAAAGTGGGACTCTACAAGTCGTGGGTGGCCAATATGGATGAAGGATGGACCCGCTTTGTTATGGATGAATATGCGTTTGATACCGACACCCTTCACGATGTGGACATTAAAACGGTGGACTTGTCCAAGTATGATGCTATCATCTTGCCATCCCAAGAAGAAAAATCCATATTGCATGGTCATACCCCTTTGGAAATGCCCGAAAAATTTACAGGAGGTATCGGGTTGGATGGTTCCCTCGCCCTGAGCAATTATGTGAAAAATGGAGGCACTTTGCTAGCTTTTGATGCCGCTAGTGATTTTGTGATTGAACAATTTGGATTGCCGCTTAAAGATGCCGTTGAGGGGGTGGACAGCAAGGACTTCTTTATCCCGGGTTCTTTGATCAAAACGGGAATAGATACCACCAACCCATTGGCTTTTGGTATGAAGGATACCGTTTCTGTCTCTTTTAATAAGAGTAGAGCCTTTATCATTGACAAGCAAAGCAAGGAGGGTGAAGGAGGCAAAGAAGACATTAAGGATGCCCCTAAACCAGAGGTTGAGGTTATCGCTACTTATGCCGAGAAGAACCTTTTAATGAGTGGTTGGGCCATGGGAGAGAACAAATACATCGCCAAAAAACCAGCCATGGTAAAAGCAAAGTATGGAAAAGGGGCCGTGATTCTGTACGCTTTTAGGCCACAATTTAGAGCACAGCCTCGTGGCACCTATAAATTGATTTTTAATGCAATTTATGAGGGTGCATCCGATTAGAAAGTATTGAAAAAGTAATTGAAAACCCATCAACTACTGGTGGGTTTTTGTTTTAAATCAACGAAACAGAATCGCCACCGCCCCAATAGCAGTTACAATCAAAATAAATCGCTTGTAATTTTTTTCGTTGATTTTCTTTACAATGACCACCCCAAGAAAGAGTCCCACCAAAATAGCCGGTAACAAACGAAGGTTAATCATAAGGCTTTCCACAGTAACCGTTTTCCAAACGAAGATGTGAAACGGAAGCTTAAAGGTGTTGGTAATAAAAAAGAGCCAGGCCGCAGTACCTACGAATTCGTTTTTAGGCAATCGCATGCCCAAAAAGAAAATGTTGGTGAAGGCGCCAGCCAAATTTCCAATCATAGTGCAGATCCCGGCCATGACACCCATAGACCCTGCAAATAGCCAATGCGTAGGAACATGTTCCGTTTTTCGTCGGTCCCACCAGTACAGCATCCCCAAACTGATAAAAATTACGGTGACCATACCCCATTTGAACTCCCACTCTGGAAGGTCTTTCCCAACGAGCACTCCAACGAGGATACCCAATATCATCCAAGGAAGAAACCTAATAATATGTTTCCACTGGGTGTGCCGATTATAATAGATAACCGCAAAGATGTCTCCAACAATCAATAAGGGAACGAACAAACCTGTTGAAGCTTTGGAGCCAAAAGCCAACGCCATTAAGGTCACATTGAAAATGGACATCCCTTTTAAACCGGCTTTTGATATTCCCAAAAGAAAGGTTGCCGTGGCTGCCAAGACCCAAGAGGCGATTGAAATTTGGGATATGGGAGAAAGGTCCATTCAATGGTTTTGGTCAGATACAAAAATAACCCAAAAAGATATCTTGGGTTTCATGGGAAGATTAAGAATGGAAAATCAGCCTCGCAATTCCATCAGACGGGCCACATACTTACCCACCACATCAAATTCCAGATTTACTACAGTACCTTTTTTATAGGAATGGAACCGCGTGTGTTCATAAGTGTACGGGATAATGGCAACACTAAAACTGTCCTTTTTGGAATCGACCACGGTAAGGCTTACGCCATCCACGGTGATGGAACCTTTTTCAATGGTAATGTTACTCAATTTTGGGTCGTACTGGAAAGTAAAAAACCAACTTCCATCTTTTTCTGCAATGGAAGTACAAACAGCGGTTTGGTCCACATGCCCTTGGACTATATGGCCGTCCAATCGAGCACCCAAAAGCATGGCGCGCTCCAAGTTTACGGCATCTCCTACATGTAAAGTGCCCAAACTGGTCTTGTCCAAGGTCTCTTGGATAGCTGTGACGGTATATGAATCACCTTCAATGGAAACCACGGTAAGGCATACCCCGTTGTGGGATACGCTCTGATCTATTTTCAATTCATGGGTGATGCTGGAAGAAACGGTAATGTGCAAATTTCCGCCTTCTTTTTCGAGCTTTTCAACTTTCCCCAAAGTCTCTATTATACCTGTGAACATGAATCTTTTTAATTGACTAGCTTTGTAGTGCAAAAGTAGCTATATCAGTATTGATTCTATGAAAGAAACGCCAAAAATAAAGCTCGGGATTTCCATTGGGGACCTTAATGGCATAGGGTGCGAAGTGGCACTCAAGACTTTTGAAGATGCCAGAATGTTGGATTTCTGTACCCCGGTCATTTTTGCATCGAACAAGACCATTTCCCAACAAAAATCGGATTTGGGCATCGATATTACCTTTAATGGAGTTAGAGATGCATCCCAGGTGGTGGAAGGAAAAATCAATATTGTAAATGTGTGGAAAGAAGTTCCCAATATTGAATATGGGAAGGCCACGGAAGAAGGGGGAAAATACGCCATTAAATCCCTGCGAGCGGCCGTTACAGCCTTGAAGGAAGAAAAGATTGATGTGTTGGTTACGGCCCCTATCAATAAGAACAATGTGCAGGCCGATGATTTTAAATTTCCAGGCCATACCGACTTTCTGGCCCAGGAACTCAATGGCGAAAGCCTGATGTTCATGGTGGCCGATACCCTTCGGGTAGGATTGTTAACCGATCACATCGCGGTAAAAGATGTGGCCCAAGCGATTACACCAAAATTGATTCGACATAAAGTAACTACTATGGAGAAGTCGCTCCAAATGGATTTTGGGATACGTCGCCCAAAAATCGCGTTGTTGGGTATAAACCCGCATAGCGGTGACAACGGAACCATTGGCGAAGAAGACGATAAAATCATGAAGCCAGTGATTCAGGAAATGTTCAACAAGGGTACTTTGGTGTATGGTCCCTATTCTGCAGATAGTTTCTTTGGCTCCAACACCCATGCCCAGTTTGATGCGATTTTGGCGGCCTATCATGATCAAGGGTTGATTCCGTTCAAAACCCTTTCCTTTGGAAAAGGCGTGAATTATACTGCAGGATTGGAACGGGTTCGTACCTCACCAGACCATGGTACCGCCTATGAGATAGCAGGAAAAGGAAAAGCTGATGAGAGTTCGTTTAAAGAAGCGGTTTTTATGGCAATTAAAGTCTTTAAGAACCGTTCAGAGTATATGGAATTGACGCAAAACCCATTGCAAAAACAAAAGACAAAGAGAGCCAGTTAAAAACTTGTGCTTGGATTTGATATTTGTTAGCTTTGGAATTGCAGTTTTGCAAATAAGTAGTATCTTTGCACCCGCCTTTACAGGCTGGTACACAAACCCTAAGTGTAGAAACGATGAAGCTGAAGGAGTTTTTTATCCCTTTTTCAGGATTGAAGTTGGGAAAACATGAATTTGTGTACGAGATTGATAATTCGTTCTTTGAATCTTTTGAATACCAAGAATTTAACGGAGCTTCCGTTCAAGTGACTGCCATTTTGGAAAAAATGAGCACCATGATGGAACTTGAAATAGAAGCGAAGGGCACCGTAAATGTGGACTGTGATCTTACAGGGGAACCGTATGATCAACCCATCAGTTCAGATTTGCATTTGGTGATTAAGTTTGGGGAGGAATACAATGATGAGGATGATGAAATTCTTATCATTCCCCATGGAGAGCACCAATTCAACATTGCACAGTATGTCTATGAGATGTTGGTGTTGGCCGTTCCTCAAAAACGGGTTCACCCTGGCGTACAGGATGGAACGTTACAATCCGATATCTTGGACAGGTTGGAGGAATTACAACCAAAAGAGGAAAAGAAACCATCAGAAAAAACAGATCCCAGATGGGATGATTTAAAAAAGTTACTAACGGACAAATAGGTTTATAATGGCACATCCTAAAAGAAAAACATCAAAGACCAGAAGGGACAAAAGAAGAACCCACTACAAAGCTGTGGCCCCTACCATTGCCAAAGATTCAACAACCGGTGAAATGCACTTGTACCACAGAGCGCACTGGCATGAGGGCAAATTGTATTACAGAGGTCAAGTTTTGATTGACAAAACAGAAGAAGAAACTGCGGCCTAACCGCAACCTTCTCATCCTAAACCAACTCCCGTTATTCTGCAACGGGAGTTTTTTTATGACCCCATATTCTGATTTAAAAACGAACCCGTTTTGACGAAAAAGTCATATAAAATGACTAATTTTCACCGCTTTTGGGTCAAATTTCAATGTTTTTGACAAAAAAAGAGACGCTAAAATGAAAAAAACAACAGCGGCAATCACAGCTGTAGGAGGATATGTTCCTGATTTCGTTCTATCCAACAAGGTACTGGAAACCATGGTAGACACCAATGATGAATGGATCACCACCCGGACCGGAATCAAAGAACGAAGAATCTTAAAAGAAGAAAACGCCGGAACCTCATACATGGCCATTAAAGCGGCCGAGGATTTAATACAAAAAAGCGGGGTAGACCCTACTGAAATAGATTTTGTGCTGGTGGCCACAGCAACTCCAGACCTTATGGTTGCATCAACTGCGGCCTATGTGGCATCGCAAATAGGAGCCGAGAACGCATTTGCTTATGATCTTCAAGCAGCATGTTCCAGCTTCTTGTACGGAATGTCTACCGCAGCCAGTTATATTGAATCTGGAAGATATAAGAAAATTTTGGTGATAGGTGCCGATAAAATGTCATCCATCATTGATTATACCGATCGTACCACATGCATCATTTTTGGTGATGGTGCCGGAGCGGTTCTTTTTGAACCCAATGAAGAAGGTTTTGGCCTACAGGATGAGTACTTGCGGTCTGATGGTGTGGGACGACAGTTTTTAAAGATTGATGCTGGAGGCTCTATTCTGCCTGCATCCGAAGAAACGGTAAAGAACAAACAACATTACGTATACCAGGACGGCAAGTCTGTTTTTAAGTTTGCCGTTTCCAATATGGCCGATGTATCCGCACTAATCATGGAACGGAACAATCTTACCCATGAAGATGTGCAGTGGTTGGTACCACATCAGGCCAACAAACGGATTATTGATGCTACTGCCAACCGGATGGGCGTAGCCCCTGAAAAGGTGATGATCAATATAGATCGGTACGGAAATACAACTTCCGCTACATTACCCTTGTTGTTATTTGATTATGAAAAACAACTGAAGAAAGGGGATAATTTAATTTTTGCCGCCTTTGGTGGAGGGTTTACATGGGGATCCATTTATTTAAAATGGGCCTATAATTCAAAATAGCACACTACTAACTAAATCATATTCCATGGACATTAAGGAAATTCAAAGTTTGATCAAGTTTGTCGCCAAATCGGGCGCCAGCGAGGTGAAATTGGAGATGGAAGACCTCAAGATCACGATTAGAACCGGCGCTCTTGGCTCAAGTTCCCCAGAAACAACCATTGTACAGCAAATACCTGTACCCCAAGCACAGACTGCTCCTCAAGTGGCCCAGGCGCCTGCAGCACAAGAACCCGCAGCAACCAAGACCGAATCAGCAGCAAAATCTGATGATTCCAAATACATCACTATAAAATCGCCTATTATTGGAACATTTTATAGAAAGCCTTCACCAGACAAACCGCCCTTTGTTGAAGTAGGTTCCACGGTGAGCCAAGGCGATGTGCTTTGTGTAATCGAGGCGATGAAACTTTTCAATGATATTGAGTCTGAAGTTTCTGGTAAAATTGTAAAAGTTTTGGTTGAAGATTCTTCTCCTGTTGAATTTGACCAGCCTTTATTTTTGGTAGACCCATCATAGATAATTTTAAATGCTAAATTTTAAGTGACTAATTGCTAGTTGTTTAAAACCATTTAAAATTTAGAATCCAGACTTTAAAATTGTATTCTATGTTTAAAAAGATATTAATTGCAAATAGGGGTGAGATTGCACTTCGCATTATTCGTACCTGCAAGGAAATGGGTATCAAAACCGTGGCCGTTTACTCCAAGGCCGATGAGGAAAGCCTTCACGTACGGTTTGCGGATGAGGCTGTTTGTATTGGTCCAGCCCCCAGCCACGAGTCCTATTTAAAAATACCCAATATCATCGCTGCTGCGGAGATTACCAATGCCGATGGTATTCACCCAGGCTATGGATTTCTTTCCGAAAATGCTAAGTTCTCCAAAATTTGTGCTGAGCACGACATCAAATTCATTGGTGCATCGGGCGAGCAAATTGAAAAAATGGGAGATAAGGCAACCGCCAAAGAAACCATGAAAAAAGCGGGTGTTCCTACTGTTCCTGGTTCCGATGGTTTGTTGAAAGATGTGGACCACGCCAGAAAAGAAGCCAAGAAAATGGGATATCCCGTTATGATCAAGGCTACTGCAGGTGGTGGGGGAAAAGGAATGCGCGCCATTTGGTCCGAGGATGAAATGGAAAAGAATTTTGAAAGCGCTGTGAAAGAAGCAACCGCTGCTTTCGGGAATGGTGGAATGTACATGGAAAAACTCATTGAAGAGCCCAGACACATTGAAATACAGGTGGTTGGAGACCAATATGGTAAGGCTTGCCACTTATCCGAAAGAGATTGTTCTGTACAGCGTAGACACCAAAAGTTGACTGAGGAGACCCCATCTCCGTTTATGACGGATTCCCTTCGGGAAGAAATGGGTAAAGCTGCCGTTAAAGCAGCAGAATATATTAAGTATGAAGGTGCGGGAACCGTGGAGTTTTTGGTGGACAAACACCGAAACTTCTACTTTATGGAGATGAATACGCGTATTCAGGTGGAGCATCCCATTACCGAGCAAGTAGTGGATTACGATTTGATTCGTGAGCAGATTTTGGTAGCAGGTGGAGTTCCAATTTCTGGAAAGAATTACTATCCAAAGTTGCACTCCATTGAATGCCGAATCAATGCGGAAGACCCATATAACGATTTTAGGCCATCACCAGGAAAGATTACAACACTTCATACACCAGGGGGTCATGGGGTACGCTTGGACACCCACGTATACAGCGGATACATGATTCCACCAAACTACGACTCCATGATTGCCAAGTTGATTACCACCGCCCAAACTAGGGAGGAGGCCATCAACAAAATGCGAAGAGCACTGGATGAATTTGTGATAGAAGGTGTAAAGACCACGATTCCGTTTCACAGACAATTAATGGACCATCCCGATTATTTGGCTGGCAATTACACCACCAAATTCATGGAAGGGTTTAAAATGGATCCAAAATATCAAGATTAAAATAGACCCCGATTCTTATCGGGGTTTTTTGTGCTATGGAGCTAAGCTATTGGGAATATAAGACCTGGTTGTCCCGAGTGGACTTCACCGTAATCGGAAGTGGTTTGGTGGGGCTTAACTGTGCGCTTCGGCTCAAGGAAAAATATCCCAAAAGCAAGATTTTGGTCTTGGAAAAAGGCAGCCTTCCACAGGGGGCCAGTACCAAAAATGCCGGATTCGCCTGTTTTGGAAGCATTTCTGAACTGGTTTCCGACCTCAAGTCCCATTCAGAAGAACAAGTGGTTCAACTGGTTCAAAAAAGGTACGAAGGTATTCAGTTATTACGAAAGCTTTTAGGTGATACAGCCATCGGTTTTGAACAACACGGAGGGCATGAGCTTTTCTTAGAAGATAATCCAGATTTATTTGAAACTTGTCTGGATCGAATGGAGGATTTGAACGAATTATTACGTCCCGTTTTTGGAGCTGTTCCTTTCGTAAAAACGAACAATGTTTTTGGATTTGGGAAGATTCAGGAGCAATACATTACCCACCAATTTGAAGGGCAGTTGGACACCGGCAAGATGATGAAAGCCTTGCTTCAAAAATGTTATGATGCGCAAATTCCTGTTTTAAATGGAGTAGAGGTTAGGGAGATTCAAGAAATAGGAACAAAAGCTCTTGTCGCTACCGATGGTTTTGAATTTGACTCGAAACAGGTGTTTGTCGCCACTAATGGATTTGCCTCTAAATTGTTGAAATCGGAAACCGTGAAGCCAGCTAGGGCACAGGTGCTCGTAACTCAACCTATCAAAAACCTGAACATCAAAGGCACATTTCATTTTGATGAAGGGTTCTATTATTTCAGAAATATTGATGACCGCATTCTATTTGGTGGTGGCCGAAACCTTGATATGAAAACCGAGGAAACCACGGAATTTGGTGAGACCGAAATCATCCAAAAGTCCTTGGAAAAACTACTTAGCGAGGTGATTTTGCCCAATCAAAATATAGAAATCGACCGAAGATGGAGTGGAATTATGGGTGTGGGCACCCAAAAATCACCTATAGTAAAACAACTTTCCAATTCCGTGTATTGCGGTGTTCGACTTGGAGGAATGGGGGTTGCCTTGGGCAGTTTGGTGGGAAAAGAACTCGCGGATTTGGCTCAGTAAGCCCAAATACAAGTTCAAGACCAAGCACAAAATATTGATACTTGAGTTTGCACTTGATGCTTGAGTTTGATTAAATCATCCTCCCATCCAATAAATTGATAATTCGTGAACCGTATTCCGCATTCTTTTCTGAATGTGTAACTTGAATAATGGTAACCCCTTCGTCATTCAACTCTTTGAACAGTTCCATAATTTCCTCCCCTTGTTTGGAATTTAAGTTTCCCGTAGGCTCATCCGCCAAAATGAGCTTGGGGTTGGAAATCAAGGCACGTGCAACGCCAACCAATTGTTGTTGTCCACCACTCAGTTGAGCAGGGAAAAGGTCTTTTTTGCCCACAATGTTGAATCGGTCCAGCATATCGGCCACCATAGCTTTGCGTTCAGTACCCCTCAGTTTTTTGTAGAGCAAGGGCATCTCTAGATTTTCTTTTACGGTGAGTTCATCCAATAAATGGTAGGACTGGAACACAAAACCGATATATTCCTTATACAGATTGGCTCTATATTTTTCCTTTAGGGAATGTACGGGTTCGTCCAAAAATTGATATTCGCCCTCATCAAACGTATCCAACATGCCAATAACATTGAGCAAAGTGGATTTACCGGAACCAGAGGGCCCCATAATGGATATGAATTCTCCTTCCCGTACTTCTAGGTTGATGTCTTTCAACAAAAAAACACGTTGCCCCCCAGAGTGGACCCATTTGAATATGTTGTTGAGTTGTAGTAGCATATTTTTTAGTTATTCGGTTCGTAAACTTTTTACTGGGTTGACGGATGCGGCCCAATAACTTTGCCAACTTACAGTTAGGAAAGCAATCATCAAGGTAAGCCCACCGGCCAGAATGAATATCCACCAACTTATGTTGGTCTTATAGGCAAAATTGGTCAGCCATTGTTCCATAGCGTACCATGAGATGGGAACTGCTATTACAAAACCAAGGGCCACCCATTTTAAAAAATCCTTGTTAAGAAGGGCCAAAACTTGAGTGATTGTTGCACCGTTGACCTTTCGGATGCCAATTTCCTTGGTTCTTCGGGCTAAGGAATAGGTGGACAGTGCAAATAGCCCCATACAGGATAGCATAATGGCCAGAATGGAAAACCATGTTACCAAGGTATTGGTTTCTATATATTTTTTATATTGGTTATTTAGTTTTTCATCGGCAAAAAATAAATTGGGCTCAATTCCCGGAAAAGCCGCACTCCATTTTTCCTTAAAGATTTCAACAACATCCAGACTGGTCCCTTTGGTTGATTTTATCATAAGGTAAGGCCAATCGGTAAAATTTTCCCTATCGATAAAGAAATGAGCCAATGGTTGTTGTTGGTTGTCAATGCTTTGATAACTAAAGTCGGTAATTGTTCCAATGACTTTGTAGGGCGTTCCGTCTGGCGACCCTTCGTGGAGTATTTGGTTTGAAGCTCCTTGATATCCCAGCAAACCCATAGCTTTTTGATTCAAGACTACCGTATTTTTATACAAAATGGAATCTCTTGGAAAGCCAGATCCATTAAGGAGATCAATGCCCATGGTCTTAAAATAATTGTAACCTACGTATGCCTTTCTTAAGTGAATGCTTTCCACGTTACTTTCTTCCCTAGAGAAGAATACATTGTAATTTTGTTGGTAATTACCAGGAGCCGTGGTTGAAAAACTTATTGAACTCACATAAGAACTCGCTTGTAATTCTTCGGATATCCTTTTAATATTATCTGAAGCTTTTTCAAGATTTGAAAATTGCCACCCATCCAATTCTACCACAATTACATTTTCGCTGTCGAACCCTGGATTTTTTTCTAGCATATCGGTCACTTGCTTTCGAATAAGTAGTGTTCCCGAAATAAGGAAAATTGCAATGATGAACTGTACCACAACCAGTGTATAATTCCAATAATTTGGCTTTCCTATATTGGACATATTGCCTTTCAGGGTATTCGTAAGCTTTCCACGCATCCATAATGACAAGGGAAGTAATCCAGATAAAAGCCCAACAATGCACCATAGTCCAATGATGGTCAAGAGCAAGGAACTGTTCTTAAAAAGATTGAACTTTAGGTTTATCCCCAACAATGTATTGAACGATGGAAGGAAAATGACAAGAAGAAATCCTCCCACTATTAGAGCCATCAAGCTCATCAAAAATGATTCTGTCATAATCTGGCGAAGCAAGTGTGTCTTGGAGGCGCCATGAACTTTTTTAACCCCTACTTCTTTTACTCGGGAAAAAGATTGGGTAATGGTTAAATTGATAAAGTTTACGATAGCTATGCCGATAATGCCCAACGCAATAATAAAAAGAATCACCATTAAGGTTTGATTGGACTCCAAGACAGAATGATAATCCTTAAAAGGCAATAGGTTGAGCTCTACATTGCTTTCTCCAGTTGGAAAAAAATCACGTTTAACAATCTTCTGTATCTTATCTTTAAAGTCATGGGGCTTAACCCCATCCTCCAAAAGCACATAGGTAATGGAAAAAACATTTTGCCAATTATGAGCATCTTTTATCCAAGGAAGAATTTCCTCCCCAGTTACGTAATTGGAAAGGATATCGAATTTGATGGATGAATTGTAGGGGATGTCCACGACGCCCTTTACGGTGAGGAACTGATTTCCAAAATTGACATCAAGTTGCTTTCCAAGAGCAGGCACATCACCGAAGTATTTTTTAGCAAATTCAGTACTTATTACAACACCGTATTTATCCTCAAGAATTTTTTTGGGAGATCCTTCAACAAAAGAAAAGGTGAAGATGTCAAAAAAGCCTTCATCAGCATACTTGATGTTTTCATAAAAGGCAAGGTCACCATAGCTTAACCTAGCGCCATCCCAATCAAAAATTCGAGTGCCATCTTCTATTTCTGGGATGTCCTTAAGCATTTCCGGAAGCAATAATCCTCTGGTTTGTACAGTTTCCCCCTCCCTCACCCTATAGATCCTATCCAAATTCTTGTGAAAATGGTTGTAGGTAATGTCATTGTAGATGTAAAGGAATAGTATTAGAAATGATGCAATGCCCAAACCCAACCCTAAAACATTGATGAGAAAAGTGCTTTTGTTCTTTTTAATGCTTCTAAAAAAGAGTAAGACATTGTGTTTTAACATGGCTCTATTTTTTTGGTTAAAATTATTTACTCAGTTCGTAAGCTTTTTACTGGATTTGCCCTTGCCGCTCTTATCGCTTGAAAACTTACGGTAAGAACAGTAATCAGCAAAGCCCCAATCATGGCTAGTGCAAAAATCCACCATTTTAGGATTACCCGATATGGATATTCCTGTAACCAACCATTCATTACGTAATACGCTATGGGAACCGCAATAAAACAGGAGAGAATGACCAATTTTAAAAAGTCTTTGGAGAGCATGTTCCATACATTAAATACGGTTGCACCGAGCACTTTTCTAACCCCAATTTCTTTTGTTCGTTGTTCCGCCACAAAAGAGGTAAGTCCAAAAAGTCCCAAACAACTAATCAAGATGGCCAAGGCGGTAAAAATACCCGATAGTGTTCCTATTCGCTCCTCAGCAGCAAATTTTTCACCGTATTCTTCATCCACAAAATCATAGTGAAAGGGAACATCCGGAAAATGCGCTTTAAAGACCCGTTCTACAATGGCCAAATTTTGACTTGCGCTTTGTTTTGGGTTCAATCGAAGGTTATAATAAGAAGCATTATCGTACTTATCAAAAGCATAAATGGCTTGCTTTACGGGTTCATAGGGGGACTGGGCAATCATATCCTCTACCACGCCGATGACTTTGAGGGGTCCACCAGGATTCTCCTCATCGGAATCCCTGAACAACATTCCAACTGGGTTTTCTACCCCCAGATATTTAACGGCGGTCTCGTTAAGGAGAATAGCACTGGAATCCGAGGGAAACTCTCGGGAAAAATCCCTGCCGGCAATAATTTTTAGATTAAGGGATTTTGCATATTCTGGGGAGACCTCGGTCCAAGCAAAATCTTCCTGAAAGCCATCGGGCTTCCCCTCCCACGTCCATCCACTTCTGTTGGACCAAATATTGGTTGTAGGGCTACTGGATGAAGACATATCTACAACAGCACCTGAATTTAGGAACTCGTTCCGCATTAGCCCATACTTGCCATAAAACTCAGGGCTCATGGTTGGGAGTTGCACCAACCCTTCCTTATCATATCCCACGGGGCGGTTTTTAGCATAGTTGATTTGCTGCATCACAATGACCGTACCTATAATAAAAGCGACTGAAACTGTAAACTGGAGCACCACCAATGCCTTTCGGGCCAAGCCTGAATGTTTTCCAGCTTGGAAAGTGCCTTTTAGTACATCAACAGGCTTAAAAGAAGATAGGTACAGTGCAGGATAACTTCCAGCCAAAACCGCAGTTAGCAAAATAAATAGGATGGAGACCAACCAAAAAGAGGGTTGCATCCACGGAAATGCAATTTCCTTTCGAGCGAGTTCATTGAAGCCGGCCAAAGAAAGCACTACGATCAAAAGGGCAATGACAAAAGCAAACAGGACCACCAAAAAGGATTCTCCCAAGAACTGGTTGATCAATTGTCCTCTTTGAGACCCGATTGATTTTCGAATCCCAACCTCTTTGGCTCTTTTCTCAGAACGGGCCGTACTCAGGTTCATGAAATTGATACACGCCAAGAGCAATACAAAGATGCCTATGATAGCAAACAGCCACACATATTTAATTCGTCCGCCAACTTGTTTTCCATTTTCAAAACGGTTGCGCAAATACCAGTCCTCCATGGGCAATAGAAATAGCTGTGGGTTAAACTCGACAGTATCTTCGTTCAAGTTCTTTTTTACATCTTTAATGGCCGAGGTAACACTTTCCATGGTGGTGTTATCTGGGATTTTCACAAACATTTGGAACGAATTGTTGCCCCATTGGGTTTCTGCATTTTTAATCCATTCATTAACGGTAATATATTTTTCCCAGGGCATTAGATAGTCCATCTCGTTAAAGGAAGTGTTATGGGGGATGTCCTCATAAACCGCCGTGACCATCATATCATACTGACCATTGATCTTAACGGATTTCCCAATGGGCTCCTCATTGCCAAACAAGGCATTTGCGGTTGCAGCAGAAAGCATAATTGAGTTTACCTCTCTAAGCCCATCTTTTTCCCCTTTTAGGATTTTTAGGTCGAACATTTCTGGAGCTTCCCGTTGCATAAAGTTGCCATTTCTGGAGAGACTGATATCCTTATATTTTAAATATTGGGAATTGCTCCAAGAAGCCATCACCAAATGGTCAAAATTGTCCATATAGCTATCGCGAAATGCCTTTTCCAAAGGTCGGGGAATGGCTGGCCCCGTTCCAGTTTCACCATTGAACGTTTGGGACTGGAAAATTTGGGCAATCTTGTCTTTGTTGGTAAAATAGGTGTTGTGCGATAATTCATCTTGGATCCATAGCCCAATGATAAGGGCCACTGCCATACCCAAGGCCAACCCACCAACATTAATAATAGTATAGGCCTTGTTCTTGGTAAGGTTCCTCCAGGCTATTTTAAAATAATTCTTGATCATGATGGTTTGTTTTTTTGATTGATTTATTCAGCTCGTAAACTTTTTATGGGACTCGCCAATGCTGCCCGTATCGCCTGATAACTGACCGTTAAAAAAGCAATTGTCAATGCAAGTACACCAGCCAGCAAGAAGGTGGACCATGAAATTTCGATTCTGTACGCAAAATCTTCAAGCCATCGGTTCATCATATACCATCCAATAGGCACGGCCAATACAATCGATATCAATATCAACTTCATAAAGTCCATTGTCAGTAGTTGGTATATGCTTTTGAATGGAGCGCCCAGTACCTGTCGGATACTGATTTCCTTTTTTCGTTGTTCGCCTAGGAAAGCCGATAGCGCAAAGAGTCCCAAGCAAGCCACAATAATGGCAAAGAGCGCAAAACTGTTGAATATTTTACCCATTCGTTGCACATCGTCATGCATAAGGGCGAATTCTTGGTCCAAAAAGGTGTACTCGAAAGCTTGATTAGGCACAAATTCTTGCCATACGGTTTCAATATCGCTGATGGCCCTATTGGTTTGACTGGTATTAAGTTTAACCGCCACTGTCCCTGGGCTATTTCCAATGACCAATGAAAGTGCTGCGATATCCTCCTTTAGGTTTTTAAAGTGAAAATCCTCAAGAACACCAATAATCGTCCAGTCCTGACCGTTGTTGATGCGTTTTCCAATGGGGTCCTCATAACCCAATTCCTTGGCCATGGTTGCATTGATTACAATGGCCGATGAGTCGGTTGCAAAGTCCTTTGAAAATCCTCGTCCCTCTTTAACTTGAAGTCCGAGGGTCTTGATATAGTCAAAATCTACCCGCCAAATTTGTGCAGGAACCGTTCTATTCTGAGTACCATCCCCAACCATTCCAAAAGTATTTCCATTTCGTTTGGTGCCATCCACGGGAAGATAATCGCTTATGGATACTTCTTTTACATCCGATGAGGCAAGGAGTCTATCTTTAAAAGTTTGTGAATTGTTCTTTAATAGATTGGTTCCCTTAATGAGGACCACCTGTTCTTTGTTAAAGCCCAATTTCTTATCTAAAATGAAGTTCATTTGTTTGTAGATGATTAGGGTGCCAATAATCAAAACAATAGAAGTTACAAACTGAAAAACAACCAGGCCACTTCGTAATCTGCCGCTTTTACTTCCTGTGCTCAGTGACCCTTTTAAAACATTGGCGGGCTTAAAAGCGGATAGGTAAAAGGCAGGATATAGTCCCGCAATGGCTCCAATTATCAAAGAGGCAACCAACAATAATGGTGCAAACCACCACAAAGCCCATGGCATGGCAATACTTTTGGCAGCAATGGTATTAAAAGTGGGCAGTAGGGCCCAAGCCAATACTACCCCAATGATGAAGGAGATGATGCTAAATATGATGGATTCCGTTAAAAACTGATTGACCAAATTACTCCGAAAGGCTCCCACAGTTTTTCTGAGACCTACTTCTTTTGCTCTATTTGCTGATTTTGCTGTAGATAGATTGATGAAGTTTATGGCGGCCAATACAAGAACAAAAATGGCAATGGCAGCAAACAACCAGATAAATCGAATATCGCCATGCTTTAAGCGATCGCCCATTTTTAGGTCAGATTTTAAATGGATATCGGTAACAGGTTGCAGTTTGTATTCCAAAGTCTTGAACACGTCTTTAAATCTTTCTCCCATACCTCTTTCGATACTGGCAGGGATAAAATACTCCTCTAAAATGGCCCTCATTTTGTTTTCCAAACTTGGAATGTCAGTATTCTCATCAACCAACAAATACGTGAAGTAATTTGTGGTTGTCCAACTTGTGTTAGTATCTTCTATGGCTAGAAGAAAATCAAAGTTGAGATGCGATTTTTGTGAAGGGATTTCCTTTATGACCCCGGTTACCGTATAAGGTTTGGTAGAATCGTCATCCAGAAAAATAGTTTGACCCACAGCATCGCCATTGGGAAAATACTTTTCGGCTTTTGAGGCTGTCATTACAATACTGCCAGGATTTACCAAGACTTGTTCTGGATTTCCTTCTTCCAGATCATATTCCAAGATTTCAAAAACAGGTTGATCGGCGTAAATAAATCCTTCTTCAAAATTATTTTGAATGGTTCCTTTAGGTCGAAGCGCTCTTCGTCCTGCCCCAAAAAGCTCGCTGGTATTCACTTTACCTGCTTTCTGTATTTCGGGATATTTGGCCTGTAGGGTTTCCGCAAAAAGGCGCTGAAAATGAACACTTTTTAGCACTTCACCATCCATAACGCCCTGCATTACAACACGGTAGATCCTATCTTTATTTTTGTATTGCTGGTCATAGCTCAATTCATTCCCAATAAAAAGGGCTATCAACAGACAGGCGGCTACTCCAATGGCAAAACCACCAATTTTTATGGTGGTAAAAAGCTTGTCTTTTTTGATGTTTCGCCACGCGATTCGTATATGGTTTTTTAACATGGTTCTCGCTTTTGATGATGATTTTCTATTCCGTTCTAAGGCTCTTCACCGGATTTACCACAGCGGCCCTTATGCTTTGGTAACCCACGGTCAATATAGCTACGCCAACCGCTAAAATAGCGGCCAGCACAAATACCCACCAGCCAATTTCTATACGGTATGAAAAATCTTCCAGCCATTTGTTCATGGCAAACCAACCAATGGGCATTGAAATAAGAATGGCAACCCCCACCATTTTAAGAAAATCTGTTGTGAGCCTGAAGGTAATTTGACCCACCGTAGCTCCCAGCACTTTGCGGACCCCAATTTCTTTGGTACGTTTTTGAGCATTGAAAGCAGCCAAACCGAAGAGCCCTAAGCAAGCAATTAAAATGGAAAGGATGGTGAAGACCACAAAGATTTTTCCCAAACGTTGCTCGGCTTCATAAGTAGTATTAAAAGAGTCGTCCATGAAATCATAGGAAAAGGGTTGGCCTGGGGCAAATTTGTTCCAAATGCCCTCAATGTCGGCTATAGTTGTCGAAAAATCACCTGGATTTAATTTTACAGCGAGTGACCCCGAAGTTCCCCCAAAAAATAGGCCCAGTGACCCAATATTTTCGCGTAACGATTCGTAATGAAAATTCTTAACCACACCAATGATGGTATTGAATTCGGGGTTTTCCAATTCCACATCCTGAGAGACCCGCATCCCCAAAGCTTCCTCAGGCCCGACACCAAGGACTTTTAAAGTCGCCTCATTTACAATTACAGCTGTGGAGTCCGTTGGAAAATCTGTATTGAAGTTACGCCCGGCAATCAAATCCATGTTCATGGTAGGGATATAGTCTTCATCAACATACCAAGTTTGCATTTGAAGGGCATCTTCCTGATTTCTGGATCCTTCTGGAAAAAATGAACTGTTGGATCGGGATGAAGGTGTAGGGAAGTAGAAACTCAATGTGGAATTTTCCACTTGGCTGAGGGCAACAATTTCATCTTTAAAACTTTGGGTTTGGTCCCCAACGGCAAAAACATCGTCAACAAGCAGAATCTGGTCTTTGGTAAACCCAAGATCTTTGCTTTGTATGAATTGTAACTGTTGATAAACAACAATGGTACCCACGATCAAGAATACCGAAATGGCAAATTGAAACACGACCAATGCATTTCTGATATTGCCCCCGCCTGCGGTACCTTGTGTATCCCCTTTCAAGGTTTTTACAGGCATAAATCGTGATAAAAAGAAAGCGGGGTAACTGCCCGAAAAGAGTCCGAGCAATACCGTTCCCAGTAGCAGAATCCCCCAGAAAAAAGGACTTGAATACGGCAAAGAAATGGATTTGCCAGCAAGGTCGTTGAAAAGTGGGAGGACCAATAATGTGATGACCAAAGCCACTAATAAGGAGATAAATGAAATCAACCCTGATTCAATAAGAAATTGCCGGATCAGATCTAACTTTTTGGAACCAAGCGTCTTTCTAACTCCAACTTCTTTTGCCCTTTTTAGGGATTGAGCCGTGGATAGGTTCATAAAATTAACGCTGGCCAAGACAATCAAGAACAAACCAATAAAGGCAAGGATGTATACATTTTGGATACTGCTATTGGCACTCATTTCTGCATCACGATGGGAATAGAGATGTATATCAGTGAGTGGTTGTGTATAAAAGTTTACATAGTTCCCAGCTGCAATAAAGGATTCCTTCGTCATTCCAGGAAAATATTGCTGTGCCCACGGAAATATGTAATCGTCCACAATACCGTTCAACGGTTCCTGAAAATCTTTAACATTAGCGGAGGGAATCAACTTAATGAAAGTGAAGTAATTATTGCTCCCCCAGTTTGGATCGTGGGAGTCAGCATAACCGGACATTGCCATAAAAACGGAATGTTCCCTTAAAAATGAATTCCTTGGCAAATCATCTATGACACCTGTTACGGTGTAGGTATCTGTATTGTTCAACAACATGCTTTGACCCAAGGCATTTTGAACGCCAAAGTGTTTTTCTGCGGCCGTTTTGGTAAGCACAAGGGTATTGGGTTCCACAAGGGCTGTTTTTTTGTCCCCAACCAGCAGTTTTACTCCAAAAAAATCGAAGAAAGTGGAGTCAACAAAAGTTATCCGAGGTTCTTTGGTATTGGTCTCAGTACCGGTTCTTCGTAGAAGTAGACTTCCCCTGTTCCTAAATCTAACGGTGGATTCCACTTGGGGAAAATCCCGTTGCATGGTAGCGGCCATGGGTGCCGCTGCTTCGGCTGATTTCATTTCGGCGCCACCAAACTTAATGTTACTGTCAACTCTATAAATGCGCTCCGCATCGGCAAACATTTTGTCATAGCTCAATTCGTCATAAATAAATAGAGCGATCAATATTCCCCCAGCAATGCCAATGGCAAGGCCAAAGGTGTTGAGGAATGTAAAAAAGGGCTGCTTTTTTAAACTCCTCCAAGCTATTTTAATGTTGTTTTTGAACATGGTTGTATGTTTTCTCTGTTGATTATTCTGTTCTTAAGCTTTTTACCGGATTGGCCATTGCAACCTTTAAGGTCTGATAGCTAATGGTAATAAGTGTGATGATCATGATGGCCACAATGGCAATGGCAAAGACCCACCAATGTATTTGGGTTCTGTAGGTGTAGCCTTGGAGCCATTGCTCCATAAGGTACCAAGCTATGGGTGTGGCCAGAACCCCTGCGATAAGAATAAGTCTAAAGAAATCCACTGTGAAGAGGGCAAGTATATTGGCTATATTGCTTCCCAACACTTTTCGTATTCCGATTTCCTTGGTTCGTTGGCCCACAAAGAAAAGAATGAGACCGTAAAGCCCTAAGCAACCGATTAAAATGGCCAATGCCGAAAAAACTTTGGACAGGGATAGGTACCGCTGCTCGGTTTCATATTGTTCGGCAACCCTATCGTCCAAAAAGCGGGGTTCATAAATGTACCCTGGGAACACATTGACCCATGGTTGGCCAATTTGTTCCACAACGTGTCTCATATTTTGGCCATTGGTCTTTATGGCGATTTCGTCAAACCAACGGGTTTGATTGGCAATAAAAATCGGACTGATTTCTTCCGTAAAATCATTGTCATGAAAGTTCTTGACTACACCTACGATGGTGGCCTTGATATAACCACCATTGGCTGTAATTTGTTTTCCCAATAGTTCTTCCGATGTGGCAATTCCCAATTTTTCACCCAGTTTTTCATTCACGACCACCTCGGCAATAGAATCGGAACTATTCTCAAAAAAGTTTCTTCCCGCCACAAGAGGTATATCAAAAGTGTTTAGATAATTTGCATCTGCCAGCTTGGCTTGAATGCTGAATTCTTCGAATTCAGGTCGGTTGTGGTATTTAACACTGGTCCCCCAATTGTTCACAGCACCACCCGGGCTGGTCAAACAGGCCGAAACTTTGGTAACTTCTGGAATTTGGGCAAATTGTTCTTTTAAACTGTTGAGTTGAACCTTCTCCAATTCTTTTGGGATACCCACCATTACTATGGATTCCTTGTCAAAACCCAAATCAGAGTTTACCGCATAATCAATTTGTCTTGAAATAATCAAAGTGGCGGCAATCAAGGTTATGGAAATGGCAAACTGGGCCACGACCAAAACTTTTCGGGTTGTAGTTCCTCCAGTATCGTTATGGCTCAATTTGCCCTTAAGGGCAAGTACGGGCACAATACGAGACATCAAAATTCCAGGGTAACTTCCGGATAAAAATGAAACCAGAAGAAGAACCGAAATCAGAAAGGCAAAAAACTGAACATTCAATAAGCTGTTCATCGAGAGCTCCAACTCAAAGAGATTATTGAAAGAGGGAAGGAACAAAACGGCAAACAATACGCCCAACCCAATGGCGAACAGACTTATCACAAAAGTTTCCGACAAAAATTGCCAGAACAGGTGTTGTTTAAAACTGCCCAAGACTTTTCGAACTCCAATTTCTTTGGAGCGATAGAATGCTTGCGCAGTTGAAATATTGATGAAGTTGATACAGGCCACGGCTATCAGAAAAAGTCCAATAACCCCGAAAATCCACATTAAAGCGGGGTCTATTCCCCCATATTTGGGATTGAAGTGGATGTCTGACAGCGGTTGAAGCTTGTATACATGTTTGTTCTTACTGTTTGGGCGGTGCTTTTTTGGAAGTTCTGTAAGGACATTTTCAATTTGGGCAATGTTTTGATTTGGGTGTAACAACGCAAAGCATTGCAAATGGGAAGAAATGCCACCCCAAGTTTCCTCAGCAGTAAAATCGTTGAACTTTTTTAAAGTGGGATAGGAGATAAAAATTTCTTCAGGAATCAAGGAAGTCTTAGGAGCGTTTTTAAGAATTCCAATAACCTCAATGGTTTCT
This sequence comes from Allomuricauda sp. CAU 1633, assembly GCF_017313225.1. Classification (GTDB taxonomy): domain Bacteria; phylum Bacteroidota; class Bacteroidia; order Flavobacteriales; family Flavobacteriaceae; genus Flagellimonas. The sequence continues at coordinate 484,179 of NZ_JAFLNE010000001.1, forward strand.
TTATTGTCGTACAAAAAGGTTTTTCCCAAAGGATTTTCTGCGCCATACATTTTCTGCGCCATACGTTCACTTATATAAGCAGTATTGGGTTCTAAAAGGGATCGAGTGCCCAAGGCTTCCAAAATGGGGAATGTCATGATTCCAAAGAAATCTGGCTCCACAAAAGCAGCATCTTCTTTAAATGATTTGCTATTTGTACCCTCGCCTATATTGAGCTGGTAGTTCTCCCAAGACACCACCTTGGCCACTTTTTCAGCATAGTTGTAATCCTCCCGAAAAACCTTGGCAAAGGCAGGTGGCACACTTGCCTCATAATCTATATAGTCCCGTTGCTCCTCGGTAACCACTCTGTAAATGCGGTCACTGTTTTCATGGAAATTATCAAAGGAAAGATGGTACGTCAAAAACATATAGAGTAGAATGCTGCTGCCAAAGCCAATGGCAAGACCCAATATATTTATGGTGGTGAAGACCTTTCTTTTGAGTAGGTTTCGCCATGCGATTCTGATATAGTTTTTGAACATGATGATTGTTTTTTGATTGTGATTGATGAATAAACTCCTAGACCATGGCTCCCATAGGTTTGTTTTGACTTTCGGTCACAATTTGTCCATCAAATAGATTGATGACCCTGTGCGCATAGTGCGAATCGCGGTCTGAGTGTGTTACCATAACAATGGTGGTGCCCTCTTGGTTGAGCTCTGTTAAAAGGTTCATGACCTCAATCCCGTTTTTGGAATCCAGATTTCCGGTGGGCTCATCCGCCAAAATCAATTTTGGATTGGTCACTACGGCCCGGGCAATGGCCACACGTTGTTGTTGCCCTCCCGAGAGCTGTTGGGGAAAGTGCTTTTCACGATGTGCAATTTTCATGCGCTCCAAAACGGCATTCACTTTTTCCCTGCGTTCCGATTTGTTCATTTTTAAATAGATGAGCGGGAGTTCCACATTTTCAAAGACAGTGAGTTCGTCGATGAGGTTAAAGCTTTGGAAGACAAAGCCCAGATTGCCCTTTCTAAGTTGGGTGCGCTGGCTTTCTTTAAGGCCTTCCACCTTATGGCCAGCAAATTCGTAACTACCCTCGGTAGGGTTGTCCAGCATGCCGATGATGTTGAGCAAGGTGGACTTTCCACATCCTGATGGTCCCATGATGGCCACAAATTCTCCATCTGCAACCTTGAGATTGACCCCGTTAAGGGCAAGGGTTTCCACTTCTTCTGTTCGGAAACTTTTCTTTAGATTCTGTATCTGTATCATTTTTTAATGGTTGTTTTAGCTGTTAGTATATAGACTTGATAAATTCCTTTACTGTTACGTTTCTCTTTTATTTTAACACAATTCGTTCTGCAGTGCCAAAGCTGTCATAGTTGCTTGTGATGACCTGCTCGCCAGGCTGAAGTCCTTCAAGCACCTCATAGTATCTTGAATTCTGTTTGCCCAAGCGTACGTTTCGTTTTAGAGCCTCGTCCCCATTTGGGTTCACTACAAAAACCCATTGTCCACCGGTGCTTTGGAAAAAGCCTCCTTTGGGCAACAACATGGCATCGCTGGACTCACCCAATTGTAGTCGTATGCTATAACTCTGCCCCGCCCGTATGGTCTCTGGCTTTTCATCGGTAAAAACCAAATCTACTTTAAAGCGACCATTTCGTACTTCGGGGTATACTTTTCGCAACCGCAGGTTGTACTCTTTCTCGTTTCGTTCCAAGATGGCAGAAAGGTCACGTTTGACACGATCAATGTAGTGTTCATCAATTTCGGCCTCAATTTTAAAATCGGTAAGCACATTGATTTGCCCAATACGCTCTCCTTGTGAAATACTTTGTCCTATTTCAGCATCCAAGAATCCCAACTGTCCATCAGCAGGGGCCCTTACATTTAGGTGGTCCAATCGCTCATAAACCATAGAAAGGGTCTTTTGCATACGGTCCAGATCAGTATCGAGTCCGGACAAGGAAGTTTCCCGCAACTCATCATCCTGCTCGGTCTGTAGTTTTACAATTTCATGTTGTTTCTTGGCCAGCTCATAGTTTTCTTTGGAAAGCAGATAGGTTTCTTTGGAAATCAATTCGTCTTCATACAACTCTTGGTTCTGTTCATAGTTTCGTTTCAATCGCTGCAAATCGTACTCAGCAGTGGCGAGGTTTCTTCTGCCTTCGACCTGCCTGGAATCAAAAGTGAGTTTGGTAGATCGGAGGTCGTTCTGCTTAAGGGCCAAGTTGCTTTCACTTGCTAAAATCTGTTCATAGAGCATCATGTTCTCCAATTTCAGGATGATATCACCCTTCTTCACCATGGAACCTTCCTCGATCAATTTTTCGGAAACGCGACCACCTTCGTACGCATCCATATAAATGGTGGCAATAGGCGCCACAGTTCCGTTGATGGTGATATAATCATCAAACTTGCCAGCACTTACTTCAGAAATTGAAAGCCGCTCTTTCTCCGTTCTATACGTAGATACCGAACTGGCAAAAAGGAGTTTCCACCCCACAAATAGCAGTAATATGCCCAAAGCTATATAACCGTAATGCTTTGCTTTAAGTCCTTTCTTTTTCTCTAGTTGTATATCCATGGTATTCTTTAGTTGATATTAAAAATAGGTAGGCCGCTGTAAAAATCTATAGTGCTCTTGTTCACCTTCAACCGAAGGCCTACCTGCAAGTTTTCATTTTGTGCCACTCCAAATAAGTTTTTTGCTTGAAAAAGATCCAAAGCATTTATAAGTCCTTTTTCATAGCGTTTTTGCGCGATGGCAAAGGCCAGTTCTTGAGCTTGTACCCGTTTATTGCTTTGATCCAGTTCCACCAGCAAAGCCTGATGGGTCTGGACCAATTGCTGTAATAGTTGGAAAAGCTCCTGTTCTTGGATTTCTAAATTGTTCTTGGCTTGGAGGTAGGCAATCTTTTGTTGTTTTACCCGAGAATGGTTGGCCCATCCATTGCTGATGGGAATGCTCAACTCAGCCCCAACAAACTTTGAGGTATTGTCCTTGAACTGTGTCCTAAACGGGATGATGTTACCATCGTCGTCTGTATTGGTCTCAAAATAACTCGTTCCGTACCCAGCTACCAAAGCCAATGAAGGGAACAATCCACCGCGGGTGGCCTGCATTTGTTTTTTTGCCGCATTTACCCGGTATTCTTGTGATTTTACCAAAGGCACAAATCCTCTGGCTGAATTGTAGAGGGAATCTACAGATACTTTTTCGGTTGTTTCATTGGAAACGGGCTCTAAACTTTCCTGAAGAGTAATATCGGTTACTTTGGTAAGGTTCATCTCTTGAAGGAGAATCAGTTTAGCGTCAGCGAGAAGGTTTTGATTTTGCGTCACCAAAAGTTTGTCACCCAAAAGATTGGATTCAGCCTCATATAAATCGGCTCCGGCCATTAGGCCCAGTTCCACTTGTTTGTTCACCAAATCGTAATTGGCTTGGGAGATTTCTTGCTGTTCTAAGGAATTGGCAACCAAGCCTTCGTAAAACTTAATGTCATAGAAGGCACGCATTACCCGAAAAGCCAACAAAAACTTTTCTTGAAGGATATCCTCTTGGGTAGCTTTATAGATAAATTTTGAAGCCTTTATCGAATTTAATTTTTGAAAGCCCCGGAACAAATCCAGATTGGCATTCAGGGAATAGTTGTTACTAAAGAACTCAGTATTGACATAATCGTTGGTATTGGGGTCCGCCGATCTACCATATCGAATCCGGTAATCTGTATACCCATTAACTGAGGGCAATAAATCACGAACCGACTGTCGATAGCTTTCCTTACTGGAATCTTTGTTGTACGTGGTATTCTTTACCTGAAGGTTGTGTTCTATAGCATAGGCTACACACTCATCCAACGTCCAAGTCTCTTGCGAAAATGCCTGGATAGCGATAAAAAATAGCGTGCTAAAAATGTATGTTTTAAGGTTCATAGTATTTTCCTGTGCCAAAACAGGGGCTATTCTTGTGCCAAAAACATAATTTTATGATATTCAGTAAGTTACTATTGATTTGGTGATATACAGAGAATGAAGGTGTAAAATATTTATACAAAAAACGTCCAATTATTTTACACTTTATCGAGTTGTATACATCCAATTTGTAGATTTAGCTTCCTTTTTGAGCCAAAAGTCATGATAGATGCCAAAATTTTAGTCATTGATGACAATAAAAGTGTGTTGAGCGCTTTGGAGATTTTGCTGCAGTTTGAATATAAAAGTGTTCAGACCTTGTTCAACCCTAATCAGATTTCCTCTTTTCCCAATATGCAGGAGATTGATATTGTATTGTTGGATATGAATTTTTCCGCTGGGGTGAACACCGGTAACGAAGGCTTGTTCTGGCTGAATGAAATCAAAAAAAAATCGCCCCACACCTCTGTGATCATGATGACCGCTTACGGCGCGGTGGATTTAGCCGTGACTGCCCTAAAGAAAGGCGCTACGGATTTTGTGCTTAAACCTTGGAACAATGAACGGTTAATGACTACGGTTCGATCAGCTTATGAGCTGAGAAAGTCCAAACTGGAAATCCATAACCTTAAAAAGAAAGAGAGCAATCTTAAACAGGTCATCAATGAGGACAAGAACTTTATCATTGGCCAATCCAAAGCCTTGACCTCGGTACTGAATTTGGCGGGCAAGGTGGCCAAGACCGATGTCAATGTGTTGATCACGGGCGAAAATGGCACAGGGAAGGAACTTATTGCCCGGGAACTCCACCGGTTGTCTTCCCGTAAAAATGAGGTCTTTATTAATGTGGATATGGGTTCCATTGCTGAAAATCTATTCGAAAGTGAATTGTTTGGACATGTAAAGGGCTCTTTTACTGATGCCAAGGAAGATCGTGCCGGGAAGTTTGAAGCGGCCCATCAAGGCACTTTGTTCTTGGATGAAATTGGAAATCTGTCCCTGCAGATGCAAGCCAAGTTGCTTTCCTGCATTCAAAATAGATCAGTGGTCCGGGTTGGATCCAACAAACCTATCCATGTAGATATTCGATTGATTTGTGCCACCAACTGCAATTTGGAACAAATGGTGGTGGATGGATTGTTCCGCGAAGATTTGTTATATCGTATCAATACTATCAATATAGAGGTGCCCCCTTTGAGGGAGCGCGATGATGACATTTTGGTGCTTGCCGATTTTTTCTTGAAACGATTTGCCCATAAATATGATAAACATGGCCTTCGCATCAACAATCTCGCCCAAGAAAAGTTAATGGAATATGCGTGGCCGGGCAATGTGCGGGAACTTCAGCATACCATGGAGCGGGCAGTAATCCTTTCTGATGGAAATGTGCTAAAACCATCGGATTTTTTATTGCATGCCAAGCCTATGCAATCTTTTGACCATGAACCCATGACCCTGAACGAGATGGAACAGCAAATGATTTCCCGGGCCTTGGACCAACATGATGGAAATTACAGTGCCGCTGCCGACCAGTTGGGAATCTCCAGACAGACCCTCTACAATAAGTTGAAGAAAAAGAACGAATAATGGCCAGTCGACATTTCTATATTCAGCTTCTTATCAGGGTACTTTTAATTACGCTTACGGCTATGTTATTGGGTTTTTCAGTGGCCTACAAATGGTATTTGAGCTTGTTCTTTTCAATGATAGCCTTGGTGGCGCAAGTGTATTCCCTTATTGTATTCATAAATAGGACGAATCGGAAGATAGCGTACTTTTTTGATGCCATTAGAAATGAGGATTTCACCTTACGGTTTCCGGAACGGGTTTCCATAAAATCATTCAAAGAGTTGAATCAAAGTCTAAATCGGGTGAATGGGCTTATCCAAGAAGTGCATTTGCAATTACAGATTAGAGAGCAATATTATCAGGAAATTTTAAAGCAGGCCAGTATCGGCATAATGACCTATAATGAAAAGGGCCACATTCTCTTTTCCAACCCTACCTTGGAAAAATTGTTGGACCACAGCCCATTGAACCATATTAAACAGCTCAATCAAGTTGATGGGAATCTCTATAAAATTTTTGAATCGTTTGAACCTTTTGAACGAAAACTAATTCAGCTATCCAATGAACGGGAACAAACCCAATTGGCCATCAAATCCACACCCTTGACTTTGGATGGGAAGTCACTTTTATTGGTGGTGGTGCAGGATATCCACAAAGAGTTGGATGAGAAAGAAACGGAATCGTGGGTACGGCTGATTCGGGTTTTGACCCATGAAATCATGAACACTATAACCCCTATTGCTTCCATTTCAGATTCCATTATCAAATATTATAGGAACAACGGCAAGATTGTTCCACTTGAAGAATTGGAGGAAAGTCAAATTAAAAACACGCTCAAAGGATTGGAAGTCATCAAGGAACAAGGTGGTGACCTCATGGATTTTGTACAATCCTACCGAAGTCTTTTGCATGTGCCAGAACCGAATAAAACCATCGTACGCGCAAAAGAACTTTTGGGCAAAATTGAGGTTTTAATGTCCGCCCGATTACATGATGGACAAACTGAATTTCAGGTGCAATCCCATCCCGAGGATTTGGAACTGTTCGTTGATGAAAAACTCATTAGCCAAGTGCTTATTAATTTGGGCAAAAATGCACTTCAAGCTGTCAACGCTGTAGAAAAAGGAAGGGTTCTTATGGTTGCCGGAATTGAAAACAATGGCAAAAAATATATTGAAATTCGAGATAATGGGCCAGGAATTCCAGCTGATATGATTGATGAAATTTTTGTGCCCTTTTTCACCACCAAAAGCGAAGGCACCGGAATTGGGCTTAGTCTTTCCAAGCGGGTGATGCAATTGCACGGAGGAGGTATCCAAGTACATTCAGTTCCCAACCAAGAAACCGTTTTTCGGCTTACTTTCGCTTAATTTTTACGCTGATGGAAAAGAAGAAACAGCTACTAGAATTTTGCTGGGATTACGTGAACCAAAGAACAGAACGGTTGCAGAATACTGGAGCTTCGCTTCAAGAATCATTGGATTCCGAAACCAAGAGCACTGCTGGCGACAAGCACGAAACAGGCAGGGCCATGGTGCAGTTAGAACAGGAAAAATTGGCCCAACAAGTCCAAGAACTGGATCGGGTAAAAGGAATTCTCAAAAAAATCGACATCACAAAAAAGTCCACTAAAATAGGTTTGGGAAGTATGGTGAGCACCAGCTTAGCCAATTACTTTATCAGTGTTTCCTGCGGAGCGTTCACGTTGGAGGGAAAACCTATTTACTGCATTTCCATGGAATCGCCCATTGCAAAATTGTTGGCGGGGAAAGAGACGGGTGAGAATTTTGTTTTTAATGGGGCTACCCATTCCGTTTTGGAGGTGGTTTGAAATTTAGCCAACATCCGGCGGCTTACGGCTCGCCTTTTTTTCAGCAGCCTTCTTTTTGGTTTTCAGTCGTTTTTCAATGGAAGATCTGGTAGGCTTCGTGGGCTTTCGTTTTTTGGGAACAGCAAGGGCCTTTTTCATTACCTCAAAAAACCGTTTGATGACCAAGTCTTTGTTTTTGTGTTGACTCCGTGCCTCGTCGCATTGCAAAATCAAAACACCGTCATTGGTAAGTCGGGGCTTTAGTTTTTGGAGAAGGCGTTCTTTTTCCACATCGGAAAGTCCTTCGGAAGCCGGCACATCAAAAGACAGTTCCACTTTAGAGGAGACCTTGTTCACATGTTGCCCTCCGGCACCACTGCTTCGAACGGCCTTAAATTTTAATTCGCTATGGACTTGTTGCTTTTTCACCTTTGAGGCGCCTATTGATGGTCTTCAAAGATACATTAAGGAAAATGGTATTGTCCAACTTCTGCTTTTTTGTGGTATTGAAGTACAATAGCGTGCTGTCTTCGGCCTTTCCTATATTGAGATAATGGCTTCCCTTAAAAAAGGAATGGGTTAGCTCTACTTTCATGCCAGAACTTCGGGAGAGCTTAAATTCATGGGGATACACCAACACGGACTTATCGATTTGAGAGTAGGACTTCAATAATTTAATGGGGACTTGGCTCACTTCGCCAAACAAGCTAGCTGTATAATGGTTGGGTGGATTGTTGTACAGTTTTTTGGTTTTTTGATTCGCTATGATTTGGCCTTTTTGCAAAATCAAAGTTCGTTGTGCGTAGGGTAGTACATCACTGGGGTCATGACTGGCGGTGAGCACCGTAACCCCTTTTTCCTTTAAATGGACAAACAAGTTTTTTCTGAGAGAATTCCTTTTGAAATTGTCAATGTGCCCAAAAGGCTCATCCAACAAAAGCACTTCGGGTTCTTGCGCCAAGACCCGTGCCAAAGCTACCCGTTGTTGTTGTCCACCGCTGAGGTTTTTTACCTTGGTTTTGGCATAGTCCTCCAACTCGATCAGGGTTAAAAGTTCAGCAATTCGTTCTTGATGGGTTTCTCGCTCAAAAACCGATAAGTGCTGCCCAATGTTTTCTTCAACGGTGGTAAAGGGCATCAAATCAAAATCTTGGGAAAGATACTTCATGTAAGGTTCTCCCGGAACTAAATTGAAGTTAGGTCCCAGTGCCTCTTTTTCACCCCAAAAAATTGCACCCTCTTCCACATGCAAAATCCCATAAATGATTTTAAGGAGCGTACTTTTTCCTGAGCCGCTCTCGCCCATTAAGGCCACGTGTTCTCCGGGAGCCACTTCAAAGGAAATATCCTCTAAAATGGGCCTGGATTTATACTGAAATGATGGAAAGTGAACTTTGAGCATATAAATAGAGAATTCCCTGAATTCTATTAATCCTTAAATTCTTTGAGCACTGCTTGATTCGGCAATGCATCGTACCCCATGTTGTACAACGTAAACCCAAAAATGTCAGCATATTGCTCAATGGTCTTAGTAACGGGAGTACCTGCACCGTGACCCGCATTGGTTTCTATCCGAATCAATGTAGGGCTAGCACCTGCCTGCTTTTCCTGAAGTTCCGCAGCAAACTTAAAACTATGCGCCGGAACTACACGATCATCATGGTCGCCCGTGGTCACCAAAGTGGCGGGGTACTCAGTTCCCTCCTTAACATTGTGCACCGGGGAATATCCTTTGAGATAATTGAACATTTCTGAGTCGTCCTCCGAGGTGCCATAGTCATAGGCCCAACCAGCTCCAGCCGTAAACGTATGATAGCGAAGCATATCCATAACCCCAACTGCAGGCAACGCGACTTGCATTAAATCGGGGCGCTGGGTCATGGTGGCACCCACCAAAAGCCCACCATTGGATCCTCCACGAATCGCTAAATATTGCTTGGATGTATAGTTATTGTCAATCAAATATTCTGCTGCAGCGATAAAATCATCAAAAACATTCTGCTTTTGAAGTTTTGTCCCGGCCAAGTGCCATTTTTTACCGTATTCACCACCACCTCTAAGATTGGGGACTGCGTACACGCCACCCTGCTCCATCCAAACGGCATTGACAATACTGAACGATGGTGTCAAATTGATGTTGAAGCCGCCATACCCGTATAAAATCGTAGGGTTTTTGCCATTGAGTTCCAGTCCTTTTTTATACGTAATGATCATGGGAACCTTGGTACTGTCTTTTGAGGTGTAGAACACCTGTTTGGATTCGTAATCCTCTGGATTAAAATCGATTTGGGGCTTCCAATACTGTTCGTAGTCACCCGTTTCCACATGGTACTTATACAAGGAACCGGGCGTGTTATAATTGGTGAAGGAGAAGTAAAATTCCTTTTCTTTCTTTTTACCACCAAAACCACTAGCGCTTCCCACACCGGGTAATTTTACTTCGCGAACCAGATTACCTTCATAGTCATATTGAAGCACTTTAGAGATGGCATCTACCATATATTCGGCAAACAAATTACCGCCACCAGTTCCAATGGTAAGTACATTTTCCGTTTCGGGAATGAGGTCTTTCCAGTTGTCCGGGGTTGGGTTGGAAGCATCAACCACCACTACCTTTTTGTTGGGTGCGTTGCGGTCGGTGACCAAAAACAGTTTGGTCCCTTCGGTATCGATGACATTGGTGTCAGAATCCGTATCATCTAAAATGGTGACCAGTTCTGGATTTTCCTGGGTTAAGTCCATCATGAACAACTTGTTGCCCGAAGTGGATATGGATGCTGTAATGAACAGGTATTTTTCATCTTCTGAAACCGAGCCCCAAACATAGCGGTGCTTTTGTTCTGGTGTGCCTCCAAAAATAACGGTATCTTCGGATTGTGGCGTGCCCAATTTATGGTAGTACAATTTGTGTTGGTCCGTTTTGGCCGATAGCTCACTTCCTTCCGGCTTGTCATAGCTGGAATAAAAAAAACCGTCATTTCCCTTCCACGAAATACCACTGAACTTGATGTCCACCAAGGTATCTTCAACAATTTCCCGGGTTTCAGCGTCCAGAACGATGGCCTTTCGCCAATCACTGCCGCCTTCGGAAATGAGATAGCCCGCTTTAGAGCCGTCTTTGGTGAAACTGAGGCTCATTAAAGATGTGGTACCATCTTCGGAAAAAGTGTTGGGGTCCAAGAACACTTCCGCTTCGCCATTCTCCTTCTTTCGGTACACCACATATTGATTCTGCAGCCCGTTGTTCTTGTAAAAATAGGTGTAATCACCCTCCTTGAACGGCGAGCCTACTTTCTCGTAGTTCCACAATTTTTCAAGTCGATTTTTTAGGTCTTCGCGGAAGGGAATTTTATCCAAGTAGCCAAAAGTGGCCGCATTTTGTTGCTTGACCCATGCTTCGGTTTCAGCACTTCGGTCATCTTCAAGCCAACGATACGGGTCGGGAACTTCTGTTCCAAAATAAGTGTCTACAGTGTCAACTTTTTTGGTAGTGGGGTAACTCACGGTAATAGGTTCTCCTTTTGGAGTGTTTTGACATGCAGCAAATAAGACTACAGCAGTCAACAGGCATGCGGTTCTCATTTTTATCAGATTGATTCCGATAAAAGTACCATAAAAACTGACAATGGCGATAAGCCGAAAAAGCTTTAACGTATTTTATGAAATAGCTTCGGAAGCGTTAGGCACCAGATTGTTCTCGACCAAATACTCCGCAATTTGAACCGCATTGGTCGCAGCCCCTTTTCGAAGATTATCGGCCACAATCCACATATTTAAAGTGTTGGGATTGGTCTCATCTCTTCGAATACGCCCCACAAAAACCTCATCCTTACCATTGGCGTAGATAGGCATGGGGTAGGTATTGGTTTCAGGATTATCCTGAACTACTACGCCTGGTGTTTCACTAAGCAATTTTCGTACGTCGGCCAAATCAAAATCGTTGTGGAATTCCACATTTACGGATTCTGAATGTCCCCCAGCAGTTGGAATACGAACTGCGGTGGCTGTAACGGAAAAGGTACGGTCGTCCAATATTTTTTGGGGCTCACGGGCCAGTTTCATTTCTTCCTTGGTATAGCCATTTTCCAAGAATACATCGCAATGCGGCAATGCATTTCGGTTTATGGGATATGGATAGGCCATTTCACCCTGAATTCCAGCAGCCTCATTTTCCATTTGCTCCACAGCCTTTACACCAGTACCAGAAACAGACTGATAGGTAGAAACAATCACCCGTCTCATTTGATATTTTTTGTGCAAAGGGTTCAACGCCATCACCAATTGAATGGTAGAGCAGTTGGGGTTGGCTATGATTTTATCCTCAGCAGTCAATTCGCTGGCATTGATTTCAGGAACCACCAATTTTTTGGTCGGGTCCATACGCCAAGCGGAGGAGTTATCAATAACTGTGGTGCCCACTTCGGCAAATCTGGGCGCCCACTCCAAGGAGGTGTCGCCACCAGCGGAAAAGATGGCAATATCAGGCTGCGCTGCAACGGCATCTTCCAAACCGATTACGGTATATTCTTGATTTTTATAAGTAAGTTTTTTGCCCACAGAGCGTTCCGAGGCAACCAACAACAATTCGGTAATGGGGAAGTTGCGTTCTTCCAATACATTCAACATGACCTCGCCTACCATTCCGGTGGCACCAACAACTGCTACTTTCATCGTTTTAAAATTTCTTGGGACAAAGGTACGCTAGCAAGTGAACTAAACAAGAATAATCTTCCTTCATAATCAATATTTAACAAAATGTTACAAATAAAACAACCATCAACATGTTAGCGAAACACATTGATGGTTTTTAAAGGATTATTAGTGGTGTAGCGGTATGCTGAAATTCATTCAGCACCTACGTTTATTTCTTCAACAAATCCCGAATTTCGGCCAAAAGCTCTTCCTGTGTAGGACCTTTTGGTGGTTCTGGAGCAGGTTCTTCTTTTTTCTTCATGCGGTTCACGGCTTTAACAATCATGAACATCACGAAAGCCACAATTAAGAAGTCGATGACGTTGGTCAGGAATGCTCCGTAGAGTACGGCAATTTCCCCAACGGTTTCTCCTGCATCGTTCACGGTTCCTTCGGTTATTACATATTTCAAATCGTTGAAATCTGATTTGAACAACAGTCCAATCAACGGAGACACAATTCCCCCGGTAAATGAGGAAACCACTTTGTTGAAAGCGGCACCCATGACGAAACCTACGGCAATATCCACCAGGTTTCCTTTCATGGCAAAGTCCTTAAATTCTTTTACAAATCCCATGTATAGTTAAGGTTTTTGGTTAATATGGAAACAAAATACTCAAAATTGGGATTAGTTTGGAGAAAAAAGCTAAAATTCAGCCCTCTATGATCTCCCTTTTCACCCGTTGCGAGATGGCTGTTAAGATTTCATACGAAATGGTTTTGGCACCCGCTGCAAAGTTTTCTGCAGATTTATCTTGTCCAAACACCAGGGCTTCATCGCCTTCTTGGCAATCTATTCCAGATACATCCACCATGATCATATCCATACAAACATTCCCAATGATGGGTGCTTTTTTACCATGGATAAGCACACTGGCTTTTCCGTTTCCATATTGCCGTCCAATACCATCGGCATGACCCAAGGGCAGAGTTGCTGTTTTTCTTGGACTGTCTGACGTAAAAGCTCTGTTATATCCCACTGTTTCGTTGGCATCAATATGATGGATTTGGGAAATGATTGTTTTTAGCGAAGCAACAGGTTTCAGTTGGGGATCGATAGTAGAGTCATTGCCATAACCATAGAGCCCTATGCCACTTCGAACCATTTCAAATTGCGCTTCGGGATAGTTAAGAATGCCTGATGTGTTCAGCATGTGCCGAATAGGGGCGTACCCCAATTTTTGAGAGAGAGTGGTACTATTTTTTTTGAAGGATTCAATTTGACCCAAGCTAAAAGGTTTCTCATCCAAATCTTCCGAAGCGGCCAAATGGGAAAATAGGGAAGCTACTTTTATCTCCTGATTGTCCTTCAACTGTTCCGCAACAAAATCTACATCAGCCTCATTAAAACCCAAACGGTTCAGGCCCGTATTAAACTTGATATGTATTGGATAGGCTTTCTGATTTTTTGCTTTCGCAACCTCCAAAAACTCAACGAGAATCTTCCGGGAATATAAGCTAGGCTCCAAGCATCGATCTATGATCTCATCAAAATTAGCGGGTAACGGGTGCAACACCAAAATGGGGGTTTTAATCCCTGCATCGCGAAGCAATGCCCCTTCTTTGGCATAGGCTACTGCCAAGTAATCAGCTCCCAATTTTTCCATTTTTTGGGCGATTGCCACCATATCGCTGCCGTACGCAAAAGCTTTTACCACGGCCAAGAATTTGGTTGTTGGGGCTATTTTGGAGCGCAAGTACCTGTAATTGTGTTCTAGGGCCCCCAGATCTATTTGCAAAGTGGTTTCCCCAATCTTATTCATTGGCGTTCTTCTTTTTAGCATCCACTTCTTCGGCCTCCACATCTATTTGCCTCACCTTTTCACGTAGCATGGCCTTATAGAAAGCGGCCCGGCTCAAAGGTTCATATTCTTCTGTTTCGCCCAAAAGGACAAGCTTGTCGTTACTGGATTTTCGAAAACTGTAGTTGGCCAAATTTCCGGTTCGAGTACACACAGCATGCACCTTGGTTACATATTCCGCTGTTGCCATAAGAGCGGGCATAGGACCAAAAGGGTTGCCTTTAAAATCCATGTCCAAACCAGCGACAACCACGCGCACGCCACGATTGGCCAAGTCATTGCAAACGGTAACAATTTCATCATCAAAGAATTGGGCTTCATCAATACCGACCACATCACAGTCATCGGCCAACAAGCGAATATTTGCAGCCGCAGGCACAGGAGTGGAACGAATTTCATTGGCATCATGCGAAACCACCATGTCTTCATGATAGCGGGTATCTACAATAGGTTTGAATATTTCCACCTTTTGCTTGGCAAATTGGGCGCGTTTCAGTCTTCGGATGAGCTCTTCGGTCTTTCCAGAAAACATGGAGCCGCAGATAACTTCTATCCATCCGAACTGCTCTTTAGGGTTGACCGTGTTTTCGAGAAACATACCGTATTTTTGAAAGAAATTGAGTGATTTTTCGTTGTTTAGAAAACGAAACACAAAGCTACTAAAAAAATGCACCTACGGCATTTGGGTTAAAATTTAACCTTTTGTTCGCAGGGAAAAGCACAAAATCATTATATTTTTATAATAAAGAAGATTAGCTATGATACGGAAGTTACGGGAAGAATTGATAAAGCTCTCCACCGAGATCATCACTGCAAGGGAAGATCAGGATTTGGCGGAGTTGTATGATAAGGCACGCAAAATCTATGAGAAATTGGCGGTACTCAAGTTCATTGATGAAAAATTGAGTGATGTTGAGGTCGATGTTTCCAAAAATGTAATCGCTTCACGTTTTGAGAAAGTCGCCAATGCCGTATTAAGTGGGAATATTTCCGTACCCGAAAGCAATCCACACGAAGAAGATATTATGACCCCAGGTATGGAGACCATCAAGGACATGGTTTCTGAAATGCCCACAGAAACGGCACTGGAACAGGTTTTTGCCGAGTTTGTGGCCAAACCAGATCTTATGAAAAATGATAAGGAAAATGTGGGAGTAGCCGAAAAAGTTGAAAAACCAGAACAGAAAAGCAAGTCAAAATCCTTAAATGATAGGTTTGTCAAAGACCTCCAGATTGGGCTCAACGACAAACTAGCCTTTGTAAAACACTTGTTCAATGACAGTATGGAGGATTATACTCGGGTATTGTCCCAGTTGAATACTATTGAAACTGAGGAACGTTCGATTGCCTTTATCACTAACATGGTAAAACCTGAGTACGACAATTGGGAAGGCAAGGAGGATTACGAAAATCGTTTGATGGCGCTGATAGAGCGTCGATTCGCTTAAATCACCAAGATTCCAATCACTTTTTAGACGGAAGACCGTAACTTAGGTCTATGGGAAAACTATATTTGGTTCCGACCCCAATTGGAAACTTGGAGGATATTACGCTTCGAGCCATCAAGGTCTTGAAAGAAGTGGATTTGGTCTTGGCAGAAGACACCCGTACCAGTGGAAAATTGCTGAAGCATTTTGAAATCAATACCCCGCTTCAAAGTCACCATATGCACAACGAGCACAAACAGATTGATGCCTTGGTGAACAAATTGAAGGGAGAAACAACCATCGCCCTAATATCAGATGCGGGGACTCCAGCCATTTCTGACCCTGGGTTTTTATTGACCCGTGCTTGCGTGGAAAATGGGATTGCTGTGGAATGTCTTCCCGGGGCCACCGCTTTTGTGCCTGCTTTGGTGAATAGTGGCCTCCCTAATGACCGTTTTGTGTTTGAAGGATTTCTTCCCCTAAAAAAAGGACGCCAAACCCGATTGGAACAATTGGCTGACGAAACCAGGACTTTAGTTTTCTATGAATCTCCCCACAAACTCTTAAAAACCCTGACTCAATTTGTGGAGTATTTTGGAGCGGACAGACCAGTTTCTGTATCGCGCGAACTTACCAAACTCTACGAGGAAACGGTTCGAGGAACCCTATCCGAAGTGTTGGAACATTTCACCAACCAATCTCCTAAAGGAGAATTCGTTATTGTGGTGGGTGGGAAGAAATAAGGATTATATTTATTTCCAAAATCAACTCAATGAAAGTCAAGGCACTTTCTTTGCAAATTTTGTTAAATTTCATTCTTTTGGAAAATTTGAAGTGACAAATGGAATGGATGCCTTGGCTTATAACGTGTTTCACAGTGGTCTGTGTTTATTTTTTGGATCGCTGGGAACACAAATGGGTGAAATCACTCTTTGACTGGGTTCCCGCAATTTTGCTTTCCTATATTATTCCAGCAGTGATAAGTTATGTTTTTGGATTCGATTTTTCTCAATCCACTATTCATGGGTTAAGCCGTGACTTTTTTATTCCATTGACCATTGTGGCTGTTATGGCAAGCCTTTCTCTCCACCAACTCAAATCGATTGGATACAAACCCATAGTTGTTTTTTTGGCAGGCTCATTTTTTATTGCACTCTTTCCAGTGGTCTTTATACATCTATTTAATAAAACTGATTTGGTTTCCATCACATTGTCTGCCAATGGGTTTTGGAAAGGAGTTCCGCCCATTGTTGGTAGCTGGATTGGGGGGAGCACCAGTCAATTGGTGCTAAAAGAACTTGTCAATTGTCCGGAGAACATCTTTCTCTCTGTTTTAATCATGGACAATATTTTGGTAAATGTTTGGACTATTCTTATGTTTCAAACCATAAAAAAGAGCAATACCCTGAACAAATACTGTAGGATTTCAGATCAAGAAATTCCAGAACGGATTGACACCCAACTTGGAAAGCTACTTTCACCTTGGTTAAGTTTGATGGTAATGCTTTTTGCAGTTTTTGTAATCGATATTGCATTGAATGCTTTTGTGGCCAAAGTGGTTGCATTGTCTTTTATTGGATTGGCTTTGGGGAATTTTATTCCCAAATGGAACTTTCGATTCACCTTAAAATTGGGAGGCATTTTAATTCTGGTCGTCATGTCCATTTTAGGACTTAAACTTCGCTTTGATATGTTTGGATTTGATATGGCCTTTTTCGGTTTTCTGCTGATTTGGCTCAGTGGACATTTCATTTTTATGATTCTTGTCGCCAAATTGTTAAATGTGAATATGGCTTGGGTACCCATTGCCAGTATGGCAAATGTTGGAGGGATTGCTACGGCCCCAGCAGTTACTGCGGCCTATCGAGGTAGTTGGATGCCACATGCCATAATCCTGGCCATTTTAAGCATGGCCACAGGCACCTTTTGGGGCATGATCACTATTTATCTGCTACAACAATTCATGGGTTAGAAAGGTACTATTACACTAAAAGCTGTTAACAAAAGTGTTGTTTTTCGACAAAAGCAGTAAGTATGGAACAACTGCTTACCCAAATAAGAAACTGCACGTATTGCACCGAACATTTGCCCCTTGGCCCAAGACCTATAGTGGCGGCCCATCGGAAATCAAAAATTGCTATCATTGGTCAGGCTCCCGGCACCAAAGTGCACCAAACGGGAACTCCTTGGGATGACCCCAGCGGAAAACAACTTCGGAAATGGCTCAATGTCACCGAAGAACAGTTTTATAATGAAAAGATATTTGCTCTTATCCCCATGGGTTTCTGCTATCCGGGAAAGGGAAAATCTGGAGACTTGCCACCCAGAACTGAATGTGCCCCGCTATGGCATCAACAGTTGATGGACATGATGCCACAGCTAAAACTGACGATACTCATTGGTCAATATGCGCAGCAGTATTATTTGGGTGATGCCATGAGAAAAAACCTCACGGAAACCGTGAAGAATTACAAGAACTACTTGCCAAACTATATGGTCTTGCCACACCCATCACCCAGAAATAGGTTTTGGTTGAGCAAAAATCCGTGGTTTGAGGAGCAGGTAATTCCCCAGCTTCAAAAAGCAGTTTCCAGTACCGTAAAAAATCAATAGGAAACAGAAGCCCTTAATCGACTGAAAGTTTCGGGTTTCATGTTGAGGTAAGATGCTAAATATTTTTGTGGAATTACTTTGAGTTCATCGGGGCAACGCTGCATAAATGCAACATATCGTTGTTCCGCCGAAAGGGTTAAAATTTCTACTTCGCGTGTAAGTCGTCCAAATAAAATCTGCTGAAAAAAATCATGACCCCAAATGTAGAAATCGGGATAAGTTTCAAAGAGCGACATATAATCACTTCGTGATATGGCCAAAAGGTTGGATGGTTTGAGTGCCTCCAAAAAAGCTTTGGAAGGTTCTTGTTGAATGAACGAATCAAACACACCAGATGGACTGCCTGTGTAGGAAAACCCAAGCACCACCTTTTCGCCTTTTTCATTAAGCACATAGATCGCCTGAACCCCTTCCAGTACCACATAAAAAAAGCGCTCGGTACTACCTGCCTCAGTAATAAAATCGTACTGATTGAATGTTTTTAGACTCCAGAGCGATTTAAAATGCCGTTCCTGCTCCTCAGTAAAATCAATGTTCGGAAAGAAATTTTTTAAAATGAGATAGGCATCATCGTCCATTTTGTAGAATCACTTATTTCCCATAAAAATAGGGAATATGTTGTATGGGCTGCACGGTTTGTTAGCTTGAAACCAAAGTTTTTTGCTGTTCCATAATCGTATCAATTTGTACCATGTGCCGCTCCATGTGGGCCAACAAGAACTCGAAGCTTTCGGGTAGATAAAATTGCACAATGGGCCCAATTGCTGATGGAATCTTGACTGTAGCAACGTCTTTGCCCCTACTTTCCAAGATAGACTCTTTAAAATGGCCATGCAGTTCAAAAAAGCGTTGAAATACCTGTTCTATTTTGGCTTTATCCAATGTTTTGGGGTCAAGCAAGGGTTCAAAACGTTTCATGGTCTTCATTTTCCACTTTCGCTGGGTTCCCTTTGGACGCTGCATCTCAATCACCAATTTTTGCCACATTCGGGCCTTAAAAGCATTGTGTTCTTTTTGCAAATTAGACAGTTGGGGAAACACTTCATTGAATTTTTTATGATAATGGCTGTAAGCAATGCTTAAGTGCTCCAAAACCTCTACAATACACCACGATTTTGCATTCGGCGGACTGGTCAAGCGACTTTGATCTAATTCTTGAAGGTTTTTTACTTTGTTGAGGATAAGGTTCAGTCGCTGAATTTGGTTTTCCGGTGTAAGTATTAAACTTGCCATAACTGTTCGTTTTTTTGATCCATACAAAGTTGGGGCAAGACCCATAGATAAATATTGATGCAAATCAAGAAATCTATGGCCATCACCGATGAGCCATAAAAACTATTTGCCCAATTATTTTGTACTGTCACACCCATCACCCAGAAATCGGTTTTGGATAACCAAAAACCCGTGGTTTGGGGAAGAGGTTTTATCTAATTTAACAGAAATGATTTCAATTTTACGAATTGCCTCTAAATAGAAACCCAAAACAACCAACTATCACATATCCCAAAGTTTGTCTAAGACTATCTGAAATTTTGCCATCAAAAGCAATAAGCAATACAAGGCATAAAACCAAGAGTGAAAATGCTACGCAGTCTTTAAAATTATAATGGAACCAATTTTCCATAGTTAAAATCTATTATGATTATATTTCAAATATATAAAATTTATTTTATAATAGATATTATCTATGTAATTAGAAAAAACAATATTTATACTCTATTGAATTATGATAAAACAAACCTATCAAGCTTTAAATATTTAAAAAGCAATTAAGAAGAATAATCTAACAGCGAAGCGGTCTAGCATCTAACATCTAGGAATCTAATACCTAGACCCATCATGCTTCCCTTTTTCCCAGCCGTGTTTGCCCAAATACTGTTCGGCACTCTCCACGGCCCCATTTTCAATAGAAGTGCCCATGGAATCGTTCCATCGGTTGAGGTATCCAAAAAGGGAAATCACCCCCAACATTTCAACAATTTCACCTTCATTCCAATGTTGATAGAGTCGCTCCTTGATTTCGGCATTCACCGCATTGGGTACCTGTGACGCTGCCAGAGAAAAGTCGAGTGCAGCACGTTCCGCTTCAGAAAAAGCAGGGTGGGTGCGGTATTCCCAAATGTTGTCCAACTGTTCCTGTTCGGCCCCATAACGTTCCGCAGCCCTAATGGCATGTGCTTGGCAATAGCGACATCCTGTTGCATTGCTGCTCACCCAGGCAATCATTCGCTTTAAGGCTGAGGTGACCCTTCCTTCATTGGTCATAACCGCTTTGTTGAGGTTAATAAATGCTTTGGAAATGGCAGGCCGGTGCTGCATGGTCAATACGGAATTGGGACAAAATCCAAGAGTTTCATTGAAAAACTCAGCCAACTGCTTGGTTTCGGGATCGTGATTGGGGTCAAGGGGAGATACTAAGGCCATAAGTGCGATTTTAAATCGTATTTTTGATGTTCTACAAGAAACAAAAATTTGATTGTATGACAAATCACATTACCACCAAATGGTTGGGCGAAATGGCCTTTGAAAGCAATAATCCTTCTGGACATACTTTGAGAATTGATGCAGGACCCGAAAGTGGTGGCTCAGGTGCTGGATTACGACCCAAAGCCTTAATGCTTTCCGCACTGGCCGGATGTTCTGGATTGGATGTAGCTTCGTTGATAAAGAAAATGAAACTGGAGGTAGATGATTTTTCCATTGAAACCATTGCCAACCTTACCGATGAACACCCCAAATATTATGATTCTGTAACTGTGGAATACCACTTTACCGGTTCCAATCTCAAAGAGGATAAATTGCAAAAAGCGGTGGATTTATCTGTAGAAAAATATTGTGGTGTTATGGAAATGTTCAGACAGTTTGCCAAGTTGGAAATCAAGATTCTGTATCATCGTAAATGATTCGTCACTTCGAGTGATTCTGATGCAATCAGAATTGTATCGAGAAGCGCCCATTACATGAAATTATCGTATGTCTATATTCTAAAGTGTTCTGATGGAACCTATTATACAGGGGTAACCTCCAATCTTGAGAAAAGAATCGAAGAACATACTATCGGGAAGCATTCAACCAGTTATACTTTTGAAAGAAGACCTGTAGAATTGGTTTTTTATGCTAAGTTTACACAAATTGAATTGGCCATTCAAAAGGAAAAACAGATAAAAAAGTGGTCAAAAGCCAAAAAGGAAGCCCTCATAAACGGTCAATATGATGCGTTGCCCAATCTTGCCAAAAAGAAGTTTCAATAGTCGGTTCTCGATACTTTTCGAGACAAGCTCGAAACACTCGAACTGACGATACCTAAAAACCAAGATTATGCGTTGGACCATAAAACCCAAACCTACACAAGAAGCTGTTGACCAACTTTCAAAGGAATTGAATGTTGATGATTTGGTGTCGCACTTACTGCTGCAGCGCGGCATTACCAATTACGAGGAGGCCAAACACTTTTTTCGCCCAGAATTGGAACATCTGCACGACCCTTTTCTAATGAAAGGTATGCAAAAGGCTGTGGAGCGGATAGAATTGGCCATCGAAAATCAGGAAAATATTTTGGTGTATGGTGATTATGATGTGGACGGAACCACCTCGGTGGCTTTGATGGCTTCGTTCTTGCAGGAAAGCTACCCCAATGTGGCGACCTATATACCGGATAGGTACGAAGAAGGCTATGGCGTCTCTTTTCAGGGGATTGATTATGCCGAGGATAACGACATCTCTTTGATCATCGCTTTGGACTGCGGAATTAAGGCCATTGATAAAGTGGCATATGCTTCAGAAAAGAGCATTGATTTTATCATTTGCGACCACCATAGACCTGGCGATAATCTTCCCGAAGCGGTGGCCATTCTCGACCCAAAACAAGAAGATTGCTCATACCCCTATAAAGAACTCTGTGGTTGCGGGGTAGGGTTTAAATTGATTCAGGCGCTGGCTTCCCGAAAGGGAAAAACGGTGGAAGACCTAATTACGTATTTGGATTTAGTTGCAACGGCCATTGCAGCGGACATCGTGCCCATTACAGGGGAGAATCGAGTGCTGGCCCATTTTGGGCTGCAAGTCATCAATGCCAGTCCTAGAATTGGAATTCAAGCTTTAATTGATCAAGTCAAAAAAAGAACGCTCACCATCACCGATGTGGTTTTTATCATTGCCCCTCGCATCAATGCTGCAGGTCGAATGAAACACGGACAACATGCTGTGGCCTTGTTGACGGAAACAGATTGGAATACTGCAAAACAATATGCCCAAGAGATAGAGTCTTTTAACGCAGAGCGAAGAAACTTGGATCAAGAAACCACGGAGGCCGCCTTGTTGCAGATTCAAGAAAACGCGGAAGAAAATCGGTTTACCTCGGTGGTTTATAATGAAAATTGGCATAAAGGTGTCATTGGGATTGTGGCCTCTCGCCTTACCGAAACCTATTACCGACCTACTCTGGTATTTACCAAGAGTGGGGATAAATTGTCTGCTTCAGCCCGATCTGTAAAAGGGTTTGATATTTACAATGCCTTGGAAGGCTGTTCCGATTGTATTGAGCAGTTTGGTGGACACATGTATGCTGCAGGACTTACCCTTTTGGAAGAACAGTACGAAACCTTCAAACAACAATTTGAAAAAGTGGTCGCAGAAACCATTGAACCCCATTTGTTGCAACCTGAAATTTCCATTGATGCCCAGTTGGATTTGAGTCAAATTACCCCAAAATTAATGCGCATTTTAAAACAGTTTGCCCCTTTCGGACCAGGGAACATGACCCCTGTTTTTATGGCCGAAGGAGTACAGGACACCGGCTATGCCAAAGGGGTGGGCGAGGATGAAAAACATTTGAAGGCATCCGTCTCACAAAATGGCTCAATGCCCATTGGTGCCATTGGATTTAATTTGGGAAATAAATTAAATCTGGTGACTGAAAAAAAACCTTTTGATGCCGTATTTTCGTTGGATGAAAATGAATGGAACGGAACGGTGAGCCTTCAACTGAAATTAAGAGACATTCGCTAGACATTTATGGATCCATACGCTGCACTCCGCTATAGGGAGTTCAACATTTTTTTGCTGGTACGCTTTGCCATGGTATTTGCTTGGTCCATGCAATTTATTGTGATTGAGTGGCAGGTGTATTCCTTGACCAAGGATCCTTTATCATTAGGTATTATTGGATTGATGGAAGTGATTCCGGCAGTTGGAATGGCTTTGTTTGCAGGCCACATTGTAGACCAAAAAGAGAAAAGAAACCTGTTGGTTACCTGTATTGCTGGGTTTTCTGTAATCAGTTTGGGTCTTTTTCTTTTGAGCTGGCCTGGCCTGGAAGACACTTGGGAATCAAGAACTATACTGTATTCCATTTATGCCTTGGTTTTCTTGGGAGGAATTGTACGCTCGTTTTTAGGCCCCACTATTTTTTCACTAATAGCTTTGATTGTTCCCAAAAAGATTTATCCGAATGCGGCCACATGGAGCAGTTCTACTTGGCAATTGGCCTCGGTTTTAGGACCGGCCTTAGCAGGATTTTCCATTAGTTGGATTGGTGTCCATTGGTCCATGTGTGTCATTTTTGGCTTCTCCTTGATGGCACTGTTATTTCTATTGCAGATACCCAGAAAGCCCATTATGAATCCCAAAATTGGTGAACCGGTGATGCAGAGCTTAAAGGATGGGTTACGGTTTGTCTTTAACAACAAAGCCATTTTTGGCGCTTTGACGTTGGATATGGTTGCGGTTCTCTTTGGAGGTGCCGTTGCACTTTTGCCAGTGTATGCCCAGGACATTTTGCATGTAGGGGCAGAAGGATTTGGAATTTTACGAGCAGCTCCGGCCGTAGGGGCATCCATTACCATGTTGGGGTCTACGCGGTTCCCATTGCATAAAAATGCAGGTAAAAAGCTGCTGATGGCGGTGTTTGCCTTTGGAATTTGTATCATCGTGTTTGGACTTTCGGAACTTTTCTGGCTGTCTGTTGCTGCCTTGTTCCTGAGTGGAGCGGTGGATGGTGTTTCCATGATCATCAGACAGACCATTCTGCAATTAAAGACCCCGGACAACATGAGAGGTCGGGTAGCTTCTGTAAACTCTATGTTTGTGGGGTCTTCCAATGAGTTGGGGGCATTTGAGAGTGGTTTGACGGCAAAACTTATGGGAACGGTAACAGCGGTGGTTTTTGGTGGATGTATGACCTTACTCACAGCAGGTGCAACAGCCATTGCTTCACCTACCTTTAGAAAATTGGATCTTCAAAAGGATATTGATGAGCATGAAAAAGATTAGTCTTCCAACTTTTCCAAAGTCAATTTTTCACCATCAAAAACGGCATAGGTAAAATAACTGATCCAATCCCCTAAGTTAGTGTAGACTGATTTTTCACTGAGTTGGATTTCCATGGGAAGATGTCGGTGGCCAAAAATGAAATGGTCGTAATGCTGTTGTTCCAGCTTTCGCTTTGCGTAGAGAATGAGCCACTCCTTATCCTCGCCCAAGAAAGTAGCATCGGCTTCACCAGAAATAATCCGGTTGTTCACGGAAAGATGTTGTCCCAACCGAACCCCTAAATCGGGATGCAACCATTTAAAGAACCATTTCGCTACAGGATTGGTAAAGACTTTTTTCATGCGTTTAAAGCCCTTATCGTGCGGACCCAATCCATCGCCATGTCCAATAAAAAAGGAGGTGTCATTGATTAAAAACTGTTGTGGTTTGTGGTACACTGGGATGTTGAACTCTTCTTCGAAATACCCGTTCATCCATAGATCATGGTTGCCTACAAAATAAGTGATTTGGATACCCATATCCGAAAGCTCGGCCAATTTGCCCAACGTTCGCGTAAAACCTTTGGGGACCACGGTTTTGTATTCGAACCAAAAATCGAAAAGGTCACCCATCAAAAAAATGGCATGGGCATCGTGTTTAATGCTGTCCAGCCAGTCCACAAACTTTTTTTCTCGGGGCAGACTGTCCTTTCTGGTAGGTGCCCCTAAGTGGTTATCGCTGGCGAAATAGACTTTCTTACCTTTTGGAAGGGTAATGTTTTTCATTTATTTTTTAAAACGTCTGTTGCTTCTTATTCGGTTGAATACGTAAATAACAATCACAAAGAGAGCCAATATGGGGAACAAAAAATCAGTCATAATTTCTTTTATTTTTTAAATTTTTCCAAGGCTGCCTTGGTTTCTGCAGATAGGGCCAATTTACCTGAAGCTTCTGCGCGTTCGGCCAACAATTGGTCCCAATGGTCAGTACCTTCCCAGAGAATTCGTTTCATTTCAGCTAATGCATTGGGATTGTAGGAAGCCAAGCGCTGCGCATGAAACTCTAATTCTTTGTCCATTTCTGATATGGAATCGAACACCTTGGCAAACAATCCTTTTTCTTTGGCCCAATAGGCATTTTTCCATTCGGTTGGAGATAAGGAGAGCTCTGCCAGAGCAGCTTTTCCCATTTTCCGTTCTACAGCTGGGGCAATGACAAAAGGGCCTATTCCGATGGAAATCTCCGATAATTTGATGGCGGCGTCCACAGTGGCATATACATAGTCACAGGCAGCGGCCAATCCAACCCCACCACCAACGGTTTTGCCCTGAACACGCCCGATAATTGGTTTGTGACATTTACGCATGGCATTGATGACATTTGCGAATCCACTGAAAAAGGTTTTTCCTTCCTCCAAATTTGAAATGGCCACAAGCTCATCAAAAGAAGCCCCGGCACAGAAGGCACGGTCGCCTTCGGATTTTAATACAATCAAGGAAACCGAATCATTATCCGAGAGTTTGGAAAATTCGTTGGCCAATCGCTCTAAAAGTTCAGAAACAAAAGAGTTACTGGCAGGATGACCAAATTCTACGGTGGCAACTCCGTTGTCGATTTTCGTATATAGACTTCCGTTGGGTCTGTCTGTTGACATTCTCAATAATCAATTTACAATTTTTCAAATGTCTGACTTCTGATATCAGATGTCTGACTATGCTAAATTAAGCGTTTTGAACCAAGGGCCTGAACTTTTGCCTAAATTTCCAGACCAAGGCAAAGCCACGAATCATCATCCAGACCACAAAGGCAATCCAAATAGCATAAAAGCCCCAACCTAAAAACTTACCTAAATATAAGACAGGAATAAATCCCAAGAACGTAGCCGAAAGCAGCACATTCCGCAAATATTTCATCTCACCTAACCCTTTAAAAAGCCCATCAAAAATAAAGGCAATGGTATTCATGGGAAGTCCAATAATTACAATGTAGAAAATACCATAAAAGGTTTGGAGCACGATTTCTTCATTGGAAAAAATTTGACCGATGGGCCTATAGAAGATGAACCCGGAGAGCATCAAAACCACACTCACCACCATGCCATACTTGAAAATGGTCTTGGCCAATTTCCAAAGCCCGTCATAATCTGATGCACCCAAAAGCTTGCCCCCCATGCTGTTTCCAGCTGCCGAATAACCATCAATAAAAAAGGCAGCAAAGAGCCAAAGGTTTATGGCAATGGTATGGGCGCCTATAAAACGATCCCCTAGAATTGTAGCTTCCCTGACCGCAAGCATTAAAGCGGCATTTAGGGCTGCGGTACGGACAAACAAATTCAAACTCATCACCACCAACCGTTTTATTTCGGTATTGAGCGGAAATGTCAGCTTCATGCTGATTTCAGTCTTTTTTAGCAGCAGTATCAGGGCCAAAACAGCCATGATACCTTGTGCTATTAAACTGGCCCAGGCAGCACCTTCCAAATACATAGCGGGTATGTACCCATCTACTCCGTAGACCAGGATAAAATCGAGGAAAATGTTCAGCCCTGCTCCAATCATGGCAATCAACATGGGATAAAATGTGTTCTGTAGCCCCCTGAATATGCCAAAGATGGCAAAGGTGAAGAGCGTTAAGGGAAAGCCCCAAACCCGAATGGAATAATACGAAATGCAATACTCCAAAATTTTTCCCGAGGCCTCAAAAAGTTTAAAAATATCTTCAACAACAAAAATGGTGGAGACCAAGATGACGACACTCAACAGAATATTGAAAAAAATGGCCTGGGCAGGCAGGTTTTTTACTTCATCCAGTTTTCCTGCACCCAAATATTGTGAAATGATGGCGGAGATGGCACTTCGGGTCTGGCCCAGTACCCAAATGAGCATGGACAAAAAGGATCCCACAATACCGGCCGCCGCCAAAGATTCCAAGCCATCCTCGGGAATATTGCCCACAATGGCTGTGTCTGTAATGGAGAGCAGGGGTTCTGCAATTCCTGAAATGGTAGCGGGAATGGCAAGACGATTGATACTTTTAAAATTTACATGTGTGCTCAAATCGGCGGCAAGTTACAGCACTAATTCATAACAATGAAAAGGATGTTCGCTTTGTTTGGGAAAGAAGATGTCGCCCAGTTTTTGGTAGCCTCGTTGCTCGTAAAATCGTTGGTTTCTGTGATTTTGGGAGAAGGTATCCAACCGAACCGATACAAATCCATGTTCCTTGGAATAGTTTTCGGCAAAATCCATGAGTTGCTGAGCCATTCCTTTCCCCTGATGGGCAGGATCCACAGAAAGACGATGGATATAGGTACTATTTCCATTTGGCGTCAACCATTCAATAGGAACATATTCCTCGTCCATATAGGCTGAAATGACGATGGTCCCCAGAACAGAGCCGTTCCTTTCAATGACATACAGTTCATCCCGTTCCACATCCTGTACAAATGCAGCTTCGGAAGGATAATGTTCATTCCATTGAAAAATTCCGTTTTCCTGCATTTTTTTGGCGCAGGCCTTGGTGATATTCAGGATATCCGTTATTTCAGATATCTTTGCATGCCTGATCATGGTTTCATTTCAATTAAGTTGTAAATTTAGGGTTTAATCTCAATCACCAAATAATGAACAATATACTCGTACCTATTGGAACTTCACCAAATTCATCAAGCACATTGCAATACGCTATCGACTTTGCATCAAACTTTGGCGCCAAAGTTTTTGTGATGGATGTGTTTTCGGTCACCACCGCAGTGGGGAGTTTGGCCAATGTTGAGGAAAAAGTGGCCAAAAGTAGTAAGGAGCACTTGAAAGAGGTGATTGACCAAGTGGATACCAAGGGGGTTGAAATTAAAATGGCCACCTACAACGGTGATATTGTGGATGGGTTGAAAGACATCAACAAGGAATTGGGGATAGACCTGATTATTATCGCACCAAGAAGTAACGAAATCCAGGAAGAACTTTATTTGGGGAACACTTCGGGTCGAATTATTAAACAAACCAACATTCCCACCTTGATTGTTCCAAAAGGCACCAAGTTTAAACCCATAAAAAAAATATTGACTGCGTTTGGTTCTGGAATTTTAAAGCGAAGCAGCATTCTAAATCCATTGATAGGGATTAAAAATAAGTTCAGGGCAGAAGTAAGCTTACTTTTGGTAAAACGGCCGGGATATTCAGAGGATGATTTGAAAGTGAACACGGCGCTCATGGATTTGAGCAAGCAATTGACCATCACCGAAAATGGAACTACCTATTTGGGAGTAATGGAACATTTTCAAAATGCACAGCCGGATATGTTGTGTGTTTTTAGAAGAAAACGGGGATTCTTTAAGAAGTTATGGGAAAAAAATACCATACCCAAGTCTGAGTTTTTTGTGCCCATTCCTGTTTTGGTGTTGAGCGTTAAAAAAGACTAAGCAGGGGCGCAATTTTTGATAGTTTCAGAAAAAAGTAGTTCCTTTGCGCTCTCTTACGGGGGATTAGCTCAGTTGGCTAGAGCGCTTGCCTGGCAGGCAAGAGGCCACCGGTTCGAATCCGGTATTCTCCACAGAAAACAGAAGCACCTCACTGGGGTGCTTTTTTTATGGAGTATTTTGTCTACATCATATATAGTAAATCTGCTGACCGATATTATGTGGGCCATTGTCAAGATTTGGAAGATAGGATGAGCCGGCACAACGGTGGTAGATCCAAATACACAAAATTGGCAACGGATTGGGAGGTAAAGCACACTGTGGGTTATTCAACTAGGGTTGAAGCTATGGCTAGGGAAAGGGAAATCAAAAGAAAGAAAAGTCGGAAGTACATTGAATTTCTTATTGCGGAGAGTGGTGGCTAGAGCGTTCCGAAGGCTTTCGGAAAGGCCACCGGTTCGAATCCGGTATTCTCCACAGAAAACAGAAGCACCTCAGTGAGGTGCTTTTTTTATTAATCAAGAACGTCATATCTGTCTCCACGTGTGGTTGGTTCCGAAATCACGATAAACTCCAAATTTTCTGATTGGTCATTTCGTATTCGGTGCTCTATTTTTGGAGGAATATGGATTCCGTCTCCGCTCTTAACTTCAACTATTTCAGTTCCAATTTCAAAGGTTGCCTTACCGTTTAGAATTCTAAAAAATTGCTGGGAATTGTTGTGATAATGTTTTTTCTCTTGGGTTTTTGGAGGCATTAACTCTTCTATGATACTTAAACTTTGCGATTTAACTAAATGCCATCCGCTACAATTGTTGCCCCAAGTATAATGCTCACTATTTTCTTTGGATTTTTTCATGGGCTATCATTTGTTCAAATAAGACATGATATAATCAAGCTCAATGTAGTATTTTCTTAAAGAAGTATCCCACAGTGTTCACTTTTCATTTCGCCTTAAAAATTTACCATCCTTTTAGGACGGAATTTTTGTTTTTGGCCATTTCCTTTTTGAACTTTATGGGATAAAACACATCAACATGAAATTAGAAGGAAAAGTAGCATATATAACAGGAGGAACCAAAGGAATTGGATACGGTATTGCCGAAAGCTTATTGGAACAGGGAATGAAGGTTGCCATTAGCGGAAGAAACCAAGAAGGAGTGGATTGGGCCGTTAAAAACTTAGGCGATGGTAATCGGGTTCTGGGTTTGGTCTCAGATGTTACCAGACAGAAGGACGAAATAGATGCCGTAGATAAGATTCTAGCCACATGGGGGCAATTGGATATGGTTATGGCCAATGCGGGTGTAGGACATTTTGCGCCGATTGATGAAATGACCGAACATGATTGGAATAGCATGATCAACACCAATTTAAACGGAGTGTTCCACACCTTAAAAGCTTCTGTGGAGGCCTTGAAAGAGTCAGAAGGCTATTATATGACCTTGGCCAGTTTGGCGGGGACCAACTTTTTCCCAACGGCAGCGGGGTACAATGCTACAAAGTTTGGGGTGGTTGGCTTTACGCAAGCGGCCATGTTGGATTTGAGGCCATACAATATCAAGGTAACTACCATCATGCCCGGTTCAGTAGCCAGTCATTTTAACAACCATGAGCCTTCCGACAAAGATTCGTGGAAGATTCAGCCTGAGGATATTGGAAAATTGGTCGTTGATTTATTGACCATGCATCCACGAACGTTGCCAAGCAAGATTGAGGTGCGGCCCACACGTCCTGATTTAAAATAATCAGACGGCTTTTTCTATTAAGGGGTTATCGGGGTTGCAGATTTCTAGGATGAGTTGTTTTAAATACCCCTCAAAAGTGGATAAAACTTCGGCATCAATGAGGGTATTGTTCTTGTCCTGCGAAAAGGAAAACAACCCTTGTCCTAAATTTTTGAAGGAATAGATTCCGGCCAAAAGGGAATTGGTGTCATGTTTTTTAGAGTACAGCAGCGCGTAGCACAACAACTGAAAGGCTTTGCTTTTATCGTAATTGGTGATAAGTTCTTCCCAATCGGTGAGCTTTACATTTTTCGACTCTACCTTTCCTGTTTTGTAATCAATGATCCGTGTAATGCCGTCAAACTCATCCACACGGTCCAAAGTCCCTTTCAATTTTACAGGAAAATCCAACTCGGGAATATGGAGCTGTACATCATATTTTTCTTCCAGAGCCAATAATTTTACGGTGTGGTTCTGGAGTTCTTTTATTTCGATGTCGATGAAATTCTCCAAATATTTACAAATGACATTATACACCAGCAGAAACTTTCCTTTGGAAATATCCACTCCAGATAAGTTCTTTTGAAAATGACCCTTTACTATGGCCGAAATTTTAGGTTTAAGGGCTGCAACATTTTCCTTTGAAAGCGTTGTTCCAAGAAGCGGTGTATACAACTCCTCCAAACTATCATGTACAATGGTACCAAAGGTATTGGCGGCAATATTCTCCTCAACCTCATCCAAATCATTGATTTTAAGGATATTTCTGGTGTAAAAATCGATGGGGTTCCTCACATAATTGGTCAATGAGGTTGGTGAGAAACCACTATGGGCAAAGGCAATGATGTCATCTATAAGCAAAGAACCTTTGTTTATTTCCAGAGGTTGTGCTGGTGTAATATGGGCATGTGGAGCCGCAATGGTATGTGTAACGAACGGCGCTATGTTTTCATCTGTCAATAGTTGGGAAATCAATCTACTTTTTTCACCGCCTTCCAAAACATCAGGCTCTGTATTATAAATGATGTACACATTTTTTGCCCGTTGAATGAGCCTATAGAAATGGTAAACGTAGATAGCATCTTTTTCTTTGTAAGTGGGCAAGTCATAATCCCGTTTCACATCAAAAGGGATAAAGGAATTGTTCATTTTTCCGGAGGGTAGGATGCCTTCATTTACTGATGTTATGATGACCGTTTCAAAATCGAGGTTTCTGCTTTCCAACATTCCCATGATTTGAAGACCTGAGAGAGGCTCTCCAATAAAGTCCAAGGTTTCCATGGAAGTCAATTGCTTGAACAGATTTTTGATGGATTTAAGTTCCGTAATGAAATCCACATGGGCTAAATAGTCTTTCAACTGGTTAAATAGGGTATAAAACCGATAGACCTGTTCCAGTTCCAAGGCGTTTTTCTCTTCCTGGAATATATTTTTCAATCTGTCAATGAGCAGAAGACAATTGTTGGTCCATTGTAAAACAGAAATGGGCTCTTTTGGAAACAAAGTTTCCAAAGCGCTGTTGTCTTCAGCATATTTGGTTAGGACACTAGTAGTAACGTATAACCAATTCTGTTCTTTAATGTCCTTGGCCAAAATTGGCGCAAAATCCTTTGCTCCAGAAGTAGAAAGGGTCAAACAATAGGGGTTCGAGATAAGCTCCAAAACATATTTGTAGAACCACCCCCTTTCTGAAGTATTGGCGTTGAGTTCCAAGAGTGCCATAAAAAAGGAGTACAAAACGGTTTTGTTCAAGGGCAGCCCCATGGTAATGTTTGTGGCATTGATAGACGGAGGTACTGCCTGCAACATAGGGGATAGAAGGGACTCATCAGCCAGTACAACCGCTGTTTTAGAAAAATCAATGGCAGAATTGGAATTGAGCTCATGCAACAATTGCCCTACATATTTGGTCTGTGAAATGCTTTTGGGCACGCCTGTAATTAAAATCTTTTTTGAAGACAAAAAATTGTGCTGCGGTTTTAGGGACGCCTTGTTCTTGTAATAGGGCCAATTACGCTGATAATTTCTAATAAAAAGTCCAGCATCGTGTACGGGGTCATCCAAGAAATAAGAGTCAATGTCCCAATAGACCTGCCCGTTGCCCAGTTCCAAAAAATGTTGGACAATTTTTGACTCCGCAGTGGTCAATGCATTGAAACCAACAAAAATGATGGGTTTGGTATTATGGTTTTGAGAATAGTCCTCCAAGCGGGATACAGCAATTTTGGCCATTAGACCTTGGTATGCTCTTTTTTGTTCTTTTAAGGTTTTGGAGAAGGCATTGTAAATAGTCTCCAATTTATTCCAAAGTTGAAGGTAGTTCTGAACTAATTCGGTTTTCTCTTTTTTTACGGACCAATGGCTGATTTCCTTAATAGCGGAGAGGTAATTGAGGAGATCGTGCGCCGGAATTAGGTAACCGTCCATTTCATTAAAATCTTGCAAAAGGGTTTGCCCCCATTTCAAAAAAGATGGAAAATCATCGGGTTCTTCAATCGGAGAATCTTTGTAGACTTCATAAAGAACCAGCAACAAGTCCAGATTAGAGGTTTGCTCCATTCCTGAAATGTCTGCAATAAAGTCTTGAATGGATTGTATGTCAGGACTAAAGATATTTTTGGTGAGCGTGTTGGCTAGGTGTTTTTTTAGAAACGTACCGGAACGCTTACTGGGAAGTACAAAGGTACATTCGGAAAAATCCGTGCCCTTGTTTTGGAGGTCACTCAGA
The DNA here is from genome assembly GCF_017313225.1 of Allomuricauda sp. CAU 1633. Lineage (GTDB taxonomy): Bacteria > Bacteroidota > Bacteroidia > Flavobacteriales > Flavobacteriaceae > Flagellimonas. The sequence goes on from NZ_JAFLNE010000001.1 coordinate 517,116, forward strand.
ACATATTCCAGAAAGCTTTGATGCATGTACTAAAATAAAAAAGGCCCCGCAGTTGCGGAGCCTTTTTAAAGAAAACTTTAGGGTTTTCTATTATTTTATCAAGTTGATTTCAACTCGTCTGTTCTGTGCTCTACCAGCTCTTGTATTGTTAGTGGCGATAGGCTTAGCCTCACCATAACCGATAGCTGTCAATCTATCAGAAGCAATTCCTTTGTCAATCAAGAAATCTCTAACAGAGTTAGCTCTAGATTCAGAAAGTTTTTGGTTCAATGTTTCGCTACCTACGCTATCAGTGTGACCTTCTACAGTAAACTTAGCAGTAGGATACTCGTTCAAGATTTGGATGATGTCAACCATTACAGAAGTAGACTCTGCTTTGATGGAAGATTTACCAGTATCGAACAAGATAGTTCTAGCGTAATCGTTCAATTGCTTTTGAACTTCTTCAGTTACTTCTGGACAACCGTTGTTAGCAACAGTACCGGCAACATCTGGACATTGATCATCTTTGTCAAGAACACCGTCACCATCTCTGTCTGGCCATGGGCATCCGTTGTTTTCAGCAGGACCAGCTTCGTTAGGACAGTCATCATCTTTGTCAGCAACACCGTCACCATCAGCATCAGGACAACCAGCTAGAGCGGCAAGACCTGGAGTACTTGGACAAGCGTCATCTTTATCGGCAACACCGTCACCGTCAGAATCAGGACATCCGTTCATTTCTTTTGGACCAGCTTCGTTAGGACATTCATCCTTAGCATCTTCAATACCGTCACCGTCAGAATCAGGACAACCATTGAAAGCTTCCAAACCAGCAACTTCTGGACAAGCATCGTCTTTGTCATAGATACCATCACCGTCAGTATCAGTACCACCAAATTTGATGCTAAGACCAGCCAAGTGTTGGAAATGCTTAACCAAATAGTCTTCAAAAGCATGCTTATACTGGGTTTGCAATGTAAGACCGATGTTTTCAGAGAACCAGATGTTAAGACCAACACCTCCGTTTACTGTACCTGCACCAATCTCATCAATCCAAGTATAACCACCACCAATCTCAGCAAATGGGTCGATGGTTGTGTTTTTTAGGAAGTTGTACTTAATTGTACCATCTACAGCGTAGTGAGAAAGGTCATCTACAGATACATCACCAATTTTCTCAATCCTGTTCAAGGAACCACGTGCACCGATGGAGAATCCGTCACCAATGTACTTGGAAACGCCTACATAGGAAACAGAAGGCAAGATGTTCCAGTGGTCAGTCACATTAAAGTACTCATCGAAAAGTGTAGTACTAGAAAATGGGTTATTCTCGTCATTGGTTGGATATGCATCAATTGCATTCACCCCAAAACTAATCTGCCATGGATTATTCTCGTCTTGCGCTTGTATGCTGTTGATCCCTACAAATACAAGGGCAACAACCAATAATTTGCTAAGATGTTTCATGCTCAAAATTTTAAGTTTAAGTGTTTATCAGCAGCAAATGTAAGTTGTTAAGACTTATTAACAAAATCAAACATTCTTTTTTTTTAACTCATTTGCCCTAACAATTGTTGCATTTCAACGATTTTAGACGATTTTCAACGACTTTCCTACCTTGATAAAGGCATTTATTGCATGGTCTAGATGCTGTTTTTCATGGGCAGCGGATAATTGAACTCGAATCCTAGCTTTCCCTTTTGGTACCACTGGATAGAAGAATCCAATGACATAAATACCCTCTTCCAACAACATATCTGCCATTTTTTGGGAAAGTTTCGCATCGTACAACATAACTGGTACTATGGCTGAGTCCCCGTCAATAATGTCAAATCCGGCGTCTTTCATCCCTTTTTTAAAGTATTCTGTGTTGTTTTGGAGCTTATCACGTAGGGAAGTATCGGTATCCAGCATCTCGAAAACCTTAATGGATGCCCCTACAATGGCAGGTGCCAAGGAATTGGAGAACAAGTAAGGTCGGGACCGCTGACGCAATATTTCAATGATTTCCTTTTTTCCAGTAGTGTAACCTCCCATGGCACCACCAAGGGCTTTGCCCAAGGTCCCGGTAATAATGTCAATTCGGTCCAAAACCCCTTTTTCTTCCAAGGTTCCCCGACCTGTTTCGCCAATAAAACCAGCAGCATGGCATTCGTCAATCATCACCATGGCATCGTATTTATCGGCCAAGTCACAAATTTTGTCCAAGGGAGCCAATAGCCCGTCCATGGAAAAGACGCCATCGGTAACAATAATTTTAAAACGGGCGCCATCCTTTTCGCTCTGTTTCAACTGTTCTTCCAAGTCGGTCATATTGCTATTTTCATAGCGATAGCGCTTTGCTTTGCAGAGACGGACCCCATCAATAATGGAAGCGTGGTTGAGCGAATCGGAGATAATGGCATCCTCAGCGGTCAACAATGGTTCAAAAACCCCACCATTGGCATCAAAAGCGGCAGCATATAATATGGTGTCCTCAGTACCGTAGAAATCTGCGATTTTCTGTTCCAATTCTTTATGGATATCCTGCGTACCGCAAATAAACCGTACAGACGACATTCCAAAGCCATGGGTATCCATTACATCTTTTGCCGCTTGGATTACATCGGGATGGGAGGAAAGCCCCAAATAGTTGTTCGCACAAAAGTTGATGACCTCCTCTCCTGTGGATATTTTTATAACCGCTCCTTGAGGCGATGTAATAATGCGTTCTTTCTTAAAAAGGCCTGCTTCCTTAATGTCTTCCAGTTCTTGGGCCAAGTGTTCTTTTATTTTTCCGTACATAGTTTTTTGTTTAGACGAAAACGGGTTTAATATTTTGGTCAATATAGACAATAATGACATTTTTAATGGTGAAATCCATCTCTTTTAGCACATCCGCATATTGGGTGATTTGTTCTTTGTGCGATGGCGATGGTTTTCCAGTTTTGTAGTCAATGATGTTGGCTTCTTTTCCTTTGATGGAAATCCGGTCTGGCCGAAGGGAAACCCCGTCTACCGTTAAGATTTCACGCTCATTAATGATTATGTAATCTTCTGAAAAATAAGGAATTAAATCCGGATGGGTGACTACATCCATCAGCTTTTGTTTAACTTCTTCCGAAGCGTCCTTTTCAAAATAACCATCTAATTGAAGACTTTCCACCACCTGCGGAACTTGATCAGCGAAATTAATTTTACTGAGCGCAAAATGAATCAGATTTCCAAGTTCAATGGCCTCTTTTCGTTCATCATCCCATAAGCGTCCAGAAGTGGTGGCAATGGTAAAGCCAGCATCATTTTTGGGTCGGGTAATGTAGCTGATATTGGTGTTTTTTTCAGTAGTTTTTTCTGAATCATCCTGTACTTCAGGAAAAGAGCCAAACGTATATTTCCCTTGTTCGTTTTTTGGGACGTTCTGCTGTTGTAGATAGACTTGAAATACATCGGAATACGAAGTGGCGCTTTCCATGGAGGTTAAATCTTTACCCGTTTCGGTGATGACAAAAAGTCCTTTTACAGGTCGTGTTAAGGCCACGTAGAGTACATTCATGGCGTCCAAGACCGATTTTTGCTCTTCATCCAAATAAATCTGGGCCGTTTCATCATTGTATTCCAATAGTTCCTTGTTGGTGTTGATTAGAAACTCTCCCAATCCCAATTCTTTTTCCGCTTCGGTGGCCGGCACCCACGATTTTTTTTTCTTCCGTTTATCATCCAAAAGGGCATTGGCAAAGGGAAAAATGACAAATGGGAACTCCAATCCTTTTGCTTTATGGATGGTCATGATACGAACTGCGTTCACATTATCCGGAGCGGCAATGGAAAGGGATGATTTTTTCTGCTCCCAATACTTCAAAAAAGAAAATATACTGGGACCTTCCCTTTTTTCAACCAGCAACACTTCATCCATTAAAAAAGTAAGATATGCTGTAGAGTCTCGGGCGAGATTAAATTGCACAATGGCATTTTCCAAAATAGTAAAGACCGATTGCCCCTTCAGTTGCGCCATGTGAAATCCAAACTGCTGGGAAAGAAAGGATTGGATTTGATTTATGTTTTTGGAAATAAAGCTATGCTTGTCTGCTTCATCTTCAGCTAAAAACAATAAAACCTGATAGGCGGCCTCACGGTCACTTCCATTTTCAAACAGCTTTAAAAGGGCAATTAAAAAAGTAATTTTGTCATTGTTATCCAGCAGCAACGCGTCCGAAGAAATAATGGGGATAGTATGTTGCGCCAGAAAATCGGCCAAGAGCATACCTTTATTATTGTCCCTTACCAGAATACAGATATCTGAATAGGGGTGTTTGTTCGAGGTGATTTCATGGATGGTTTCCAAAACCTGCTGGCAATAGACCTCGTCCTTATCATCAACCTTGTTATCCAAAAAAGCGAGTTGGATAAACCCTCCGGGCTTGTTATTGGTTTTTTGGTGCGAATCGTGCAAAAAGAGGCTTCGGTACGCTTCATTTTGAAGAACGGGGGCTGTGGCGGTAAAAAATGAATTGTTGAACTCCACAATTTGGTCAAAACTCCTCCAGTTGGTGTCCAGCGAATGTACCGTAGGTTCCACCACAAAAGGATGTGAATGTCCATTGATAAGATTCAAGAATTGTTCGGCCCTACCACCCCGCCAGCGATAAATGGCCTGTTTTACATCGCCCACCAAAAAGAGAGACCCTTTTTGATGCCGCTCGTTTTCACTTTCCAAAGCATTGCCAATGAGCGGAACTAGGTTTTCCCACTGCATTTGTGAAGTGTCCTGAAACTCGTCAATAAAATAATGGCGGTATTTTTCGCCCATCCGCTCATAAATAAAAGGTACGGGCTGGTTCTTGATTTCTTTGGACAAAATTGCATTCAGGGAAGATATGGGAACAATGTCGTTGTCCAATTCAATGTTATGGATTTCCTTGGCGATTTCGTTCAACACCGTCAGTGGAACAATGTTACCATAAATGTTCTTTAGGTAACTGCGGCGATACAGTTTTTGTTTGATGGACAAAAAGGCTTCCAAAATAAACTGCCCCAATATTGTGGCATCTCTTTTGTCGCTGGCCTTTAGAATTTTTCCCTCTTCCAGATTTTGCTCCAATTGGTTGTTGTAGAGCGTTTTGGTATTAAAATCTCCACCTTCAATTTTTTTAAAGTGATTGGGAAGCGTCTGCCGCGGAAAATCAGCAGCATCAAAACCTTGGTTTTGTATTTCCTGAAGTACCGATTGCGCCAACTTCTTCACTTTTTCTTCCAGAATATTGACCTGAAACATTATTTTTTTCTGGATGCCCTTAAAATCTTGAATGGACTTGGAACGAAGCAAATCAATATGAACGGCGTGGTTTTCCTGAAAAAGCAATTTGCCAATATCCAAAAGATCATAGGTAATGTTCCAGCTTTTGTCATCGTCGATTTTTTCAAGGGAAAAATCAATAAGCACCTCCGTGAGTTCTTTGTCCGTTCCGGCCCGTTCCAGAAGTCGCCCTACAGCTTCCTCCAAAAGCAGGTCGGTATCCAGTTCTACTTCAAAATTTTGGGAAAGGCGGAGATCCCGTGCAAAGGTTTTGATGAGTTTATGGTTGAACTTGTCGATAGTGGAAACCTCAAAAAACGAGTAATTGTGCAAAATTCGTTTAAGAACGATTTTGGATTTTTGTCGCAACTGATCTTCGGTCAACGAAAGCTCCTGGGAAAGTTCTTGGAATAATGACTCCTGTTTTATTGGGACAGGATTTTTTCCAAAGGAATAGAGATTGTCCAAAATTCGAGTTTTCATTTCATCCACCGCCTTGTTGGTAAAGGTAATGGCCAAAATTTGCCTGAAAGAGATAGGGGAATCGTTGGACAGTAACAATTTTAAGTACTCTTTGGCCAAGGCATAGGTCTTGCCCGAACCGGCCGATGCGCCATATATTTTAAAGTTGGAGTCTCCCAAGAAAACGTTTATTGCAAAATAAGAATTATCGATCTGAACTTAACACGGTTTTAGGTGAATATGTTTGTTAAAACCCGTATTTTTACATGAATCAAGTAATAACACAAAAACACAAAATTATGGCTTTTGAATTACCAAAATTACCGTATGCATACGATGCATTGGAACCACATATAGATGCTAGGACCATGGAAATCCACCATACCAAACACCACAATGGCTATACTACCAAATTGAATGATGCCATTGCTGGAACTGATTTGGATGGCAAGGACATTGAGGATATCTTGTCCAATTTGGATATGTCCAATGGTGCTGTACGAAACAACGGAGGAGGCTTTTACAACCATTCTCTTTTTTGGGAAGTAATGTCTCCCAATGGTGGAGGAGCCCCAACTGGCATTTTGGCTGCGGCCATTGATTCAGCCTTTGGCTCTTTTGAAGGTTTCAAAGAAAAATTCACTGCTGCTGCTGGAACCAGATTTGGATCAGGATGGGCTTGGTTGTGTGTACACGAAGGTGGGAAATTGGAAATCTGCTCCACTCCCAACCAAGACAACCCAATTATGCCGGGAGTAGAGTGTGACGGACAGCCTATTTTAGGATTGGATGTTTGGGAGCATGCCTACTATTTGAACTACCAAAATAGAAGACCCGATTATATTTCAGCATTTTTTAATGTGATCAATTGGGCTAAGGTTGCTGAGAATTACGAGGCAAGCAAATAGGTAACAATAACCTAAAGATATGAGAGCCGGGCACTTAGTGTTCGGCTTTTTTTGTGGGTGGATTTTTAGAATAGAAAAGGGCGAGGAAGCCCCCGCCCTTTTCGTCCCAAATCTTACCATAAACTTAACCTACTTATGCTATGGCGAGACTAAAATACTGGTATTGTGTAAAATAACAAAGGGTTTTAGATAAATTTTTGATTTTTCAATGAAAAAGAAAACGTGCAGTTCATCGATAAAATGGATAAATCGTTGGTAGTCAAATATAAAGAAGGCGGAGTATTCTCCGCCTTCTTTCCCCAAATCTTACCATGAACTTAACCTACTTATGCTATGGTTCTCCAAATGTACGCCAAGGGACCTTTTTCCCAACAAGCTTTTAGATGAAACTCCCTTTATTTGGTTGAACTACCAAACCTACCGCTTACATGTACTATAAATGAAGAAAAGGATTACGGGAAGTGATAAAAGAGAGATAAAAGGAGATGATGTTATGGATGTGTAGAAAATAAAAAAGGTGGAATAGCTTCCACCTTTTTTGCCCCAAATCTTACCATGAACTTAACCTACTTATGCTATGGCAATGCTAAAGTAGGTTTGCTACTTGCCCATCTTACAAAAACCCGTTCATCTACTCGTTTCATCGATAAAGTGCATGTAAATAGGTTGTATGCAAATACAAGATTAGTAGGCCCGTTGGTTTTTGCCCTCATAAAAGTTGATGAATGCCCTGTTCACAACCCTATTGCCGCCTGGGGTGGGATAATTTCCCGTGAAATACCAATCGCCCAAGTTTTTGGGGCAGGCTTCATGTAAGCTCTCAATACTTTGGTAAATGATGTCCACTTCGGCCTTTATGCCTTCTGGACTTAGAATTTCAGCTATTTTTTTGGAAATCTGCTGTGCGGTAAAAGGAGCATAAAATTCCTTAACGTAGTTTACCACATCCTTATCCTTGGTTTCTGTTTGGGTAAGACATTTTTCGTAGATTTCTTTTATCTTATCCGTTGTACCTGCTTCTTCGTGCAATGCTTTTGCTGCTTTAAAGGCCACAAAATCCTCTAGCTTGGCCATGTCAATCCCATAACAATCTGGATAGCGGATTTGCGGGGCTGAAGAAACCACAATGATTTTCTTTGGTGATAATCGGTCCAAAATTTTAAGGATACTCCTTTTAAGTGTAGTACCTCGTACAATACTATCATCTATTATAACCAAATTATCGTTTTGCTTTACGGAACCATACGAGATGTCATAAACGTGGGTCACCAAATCATCCCGACTGCTATCTTGGGTAATAAAGGTTCGCAGCTTGGCATCCTTGATGGCCACTTTTTCAATACGGGGGCGAACGTCCAATATTTTATGGAGTTCTTCTCGGGTAATATTGGGCCCCAATTCTATGATTTGTTCTTCTTTTTTGTTGTTGAGGTAATTTTGGGCCTCTTTTACCATCCCAAAGAACGAGGTTTCAGCCGTATTGGGAATATAGGAAAAGACGGTATTTTCCAAATCGTCGTCAATGGACTTCAAGATTTGTGGGAACACCAACTTCCCCAACATCTTTCGCTCCTGATAAATTTCTTTATCACTCCCTCTTGAGAAATAGATACGCTCAAAAGAACAGGCTTTACGTTCTGTGGGTTCCTGGATTTCCTTTGCCGAAAAACCGCCGTCCTTTTTAATGATGACCGCATGCCCAGGATCCAATTCCTTGACATCGTCATATTTTACATTGAACACAGTCTGGATTGCAGGCCTTTCTGAAGCAACAACCGCAATTTCATCATCTTGATAATAGTAGGCAGGTCGTATTCCTGCTGGATCCCGAATGACAAAAGCATCACCATGGCCCAACAGACCGCCAATGGTATAGCCCCCGTCCCAGTTTTTTGAAGCTTTTCTAAGGATTTTTGCCACATTCAATCGTTCCGCGATCAAAGGTGAGGCAGCCCTTTTATTATACCCTTCCTTCTTAATTTGTTTGTAGAGTTTGGCTACGGCATCATCCAAAAAGTGCCCAATTTTTTCCATTACGGTAACGGTGTCCGCCAATTCTTTGGGATGCTGTCCCAATTCGACCAAATTGCCAAAGAGTTCATCAACATTGGTCATGTTGAAGTTTCCGGCAACGATAAGGTTACGGTGCATCCAGTTGTTCTGTCTTAGGAACGGGTGAACACTTTCAATACTGTTTTTTCCAAAAGTTCCATAGCGCACGTGCCCCATCAACAGTTCGCCGATGTAGGGAATATGGCGTTTTTGCATTTCTACATCATCTTCATATTCGGGATGCTCTGCCATTACCGAATTGATTCGGGCATTGATCTGATCAAAAATATCTTGGATGGGCTGCTGTTGTGCAGACCTTACCCGACTCATGTAGCGCTCACCAGGCTGCATGTCCAGTTTAATACTGGCAAAACCAGCTCCATCCTGTCCCCGGTTGTGCTGTTTCTCCATCATTAGGTACATTTTGTTTACGCCGTAAAAGGCTGTACCGTACTTTTCTTTGTAATACTCCAGAGGTTTAAGCAAACGGATCAGTGATATTCCGCATTCGTGCTTAATCGCATCACTCATAACAAACCAATACTAAAAATGCCCCGAAAATTCAGGGCACAAATTTATGTTAATTCAATATTAAACTGGGTCAAATCCCTAAACTGCATCAGGCGGGCTTCTACCTCATGTTTTTGCAATTCCAGCATTCGTTCCGTACCAAATCGTTCCACACAGAACGAGGCTAGATTGGACCCATGTATAATGGCATTTTTCATATTCTCAAAGGATATGTTTCCCGTTTCAGCCAAATATCCGGAAAAACCACCAGCAAAGGTGTCACCTGCACCTGTGGGATCAAAAACTTCTTCCAACGGAAGGGCAGGAGCAAAGAAAATGTTCTCTTTATGGAACAACAAGGCACCGTGCTCTCCTTTTTTAATGACCACATATTTAGGTCCCATTTCCTGAATTTTAGCGGCCGCTTTCACCAACGAATATTCTTGGGTCATTTGGCGTGCCTCCTCATCATTAATGGTGATTACATCTATTTTTTTGATGACCTCCATCAGCTCATCCCAAGTATTGTCCATCCAAAAATTCATGGTGTCCAAAACGATAAGCTTTGGTCGTTCTTCCATCTGATTAATTACACTAATTTGGGTACTGGGATGCAGATTACCCAACATCACCACATCGGCATTTTTAAAATCATCAGGAACTACTGGGGTAAAATCTCCAAGAGTATTGAGTTCGGTGACCAAAGTATCCCTTGAGTTGAGATCATTGTGATATTTGCCTTGCCAAAAGAAGGTTTTTCCACCTTCTACCACTTCAATTCCAGAAATATCTATGTTTCTGTCTGTCAACAAATCCAGATATGCTTGTGGAAAATCATCCCCTACAACAGAAACTATGGCGGATTTTGTCTTGAACTGCGAAGCAGCCAATCCTATGAAAGGTGCGGCACCTCCCAAAATTTTACCAGTCTTGCCAAACGGAGTTTCTATGGCATCAAAAGCCACGCTACCGACAATCAGCAATTTGCCCATTCAATGAATTTTGGTGCAAATATACGCTTTGATATTCCATATTGGAATCATTGGCAAAGGATTTGGAAAAAAGAAGTGATAAGTTCAAGCTCAAAATCAAGTCTAAGTGCATTGGTCTTTTGTCTAACTTCTTTTATCTCTACTCTATAAATCCTTATTTCCTTCCAAAATCTGCTGGGATTTCACCCCATGCTTTGGTTTCCCATTTTACAATGGGGGTGGTGTAGCGATTTTTTTTCAACCAGTCTTCTGCACGTTCAATCAGTTCAAAAAGGACTACGTTTTTGGGACTCTTCTGCAATTTGGTGCCACACTTTCCTTTACGCACCCAACCAATGGCAATTCGGGAGTCCGAATACAGAATGCGATCACTTTTGTTTTTTTTCAGAAAAGCCAAACCATGTACCAGGGCCAAAAACTCGCCAACATTGCTGGTGCCTTGTTGAAAAGGTCCTTGATGGAACAAAACTTTTTTGGTTTTGGTATCCACCCCACGATATTCCATTTTCCCTGGATTTCCACTTGAAGCCGCATCCACTGCTATGGAATTGTAATTGGGGTTTCCAATTTTAAGGAGTTCTTCTTGGGTCAGCTCTGACTTTCCCTTGGGTTTACCCTTGTATTCCAAATAGTTACTGTTGAAGGCTTTTTTGGCTTCATCAAAAGTGCCAAATGATTTGTATTGAGCGCCCTTGAACCCTTCAATCTGTGCTTTGCAGTCATCCCACGACTCAAAAATACCAGGATGCTTACCTTTCCAGACCACATAAAACTTCTGCTTTTTCGCCATTATAAAAGGAGTTTCTCAATCACTTTAGGGAAATGCTCATATTCCAACTGGTGCACTTTTTCGGCAATGGTATCGGCATCATCCGAAGGTTCCACTGCAGTTTTAGCTTGAAAAATGATGGCGCCCTCATCATAATGCTCATTCACATAATGTATGGTGATACCGGTTTCGGTCTCTGCATTTTCCTTTACAGCCTGATGTACTTTGGCCCCGTACATGCCCTTTCCTCCATATTTGGGAAGCAAGGCAGGGTGGATATTGATGATTTGGTTGGGGAATGCCTCTATAATATTGGAAGGAATTTTCCAAAGAAAGCCGGCCAGTACGATTAAATCAGGCTGAAGACTTTTTAGGACTCCAACAATAGTATCAGATTTAATGAAAGCAATTTTACTAAAGTAAAACGAGGGGACTTCCAACCGGTCACACCGTTCCAAAACCTTTGCTGTTTTCTTGTTGGTAAGTACAGCAGAGACCTTTACCTGCGGATTTTCTTTAAAATAGGTGATGATGTTTTCGGCATTTGACCCGCTTCCCGATGCCAAGATGACAATTTGTTTCATCTGTTAGGAATTGATATGATTTTGGACTAACTTCAGGCGGCTAAAGTAAGATACTGAATCTTAAGATGTTTAATTTGGGGTACATTTTATCGACAAATAGTGTATTTAATCCAAAGTTTTATATTTTTGCCAACAATTAAATTTTTAAAACCACTATAATTATGTCAGACATTGCATCAAGAGTAAAGGCTATCATCGTTGATAAACTAGGTGTAGATGAGAATGAAGTTGTAGCAGAAGCTAGCTTTACCAACGACTTAGGGGCGGATTCCTTGGACACTGTTGAGCTTATCATGGAGTTTGAGAAAGAATTTGACATCCAAATCCCTGATGATCAGGCAGAAAACATTGCAACTGTTGGCCAGGCCATTAGCTACATCGAAGAAGCGAAGTAATTATATGATATATTACTAAAGATTATAAATTATCCATGTGATGATCGGCACATGGATAATTTTTTTTATAATTTAGGTTCAAAAGGGTAAAAAATAGTTCAATGCAGTTAAAGCGCGTAGTAGTTACCGGAATGGGAGCATTGACCCCCATAGGTAACAATTTGGAAGCTTATTGGGAAGGACTACGGACCGGAAAGAGCGGTTCTGCGCCCATCACATATTTTGATACGGAGAAGTTCAAGACAAAATTTGCCTGTGAACTTAAAGGTTACAATCCAGAGGATTTCTTCGACAGGAAAGAGGCCAGAAAGCTTGATAGGTTCGCTCAATATGCACTTGTATCTTCGGATGAAGCCATTGCTGATTCAGGAATAGACCTGAACGTTGTGGACAAATTTCGGGTAGGTGTTGTATGGGGTGCCGGTATCGGTGGTCTGGAAACTTTTCAGAATGAAGTGATCGGATATGCCGAGGGTGATGGAACACCACGTTTCAATCCTTTCTTCATCCCAAAAATGATTGCGGATATCGCTCCAGGGAACATTTCCATCAAACATGGATTTATGGGTCCAAACTATACAACGGTTTCTGCTTGTGCCTCCTCGGCCAACGCCATGATCGATGCGCTCAACTATATTCGTTTGGGCCATTGCGATGTAATTGTTACCGGAGGAAGTGAAGCCGCAGTGACCATAGCCGGTATGGGCGGATTCAACGCCATGCATGCACTTTCCACACGAAACGATAGTCCAGAAACGGCTTCAAGACCCTTCGACGCAACCAGAGATGGTTTTGTACTTGGAGAAGGTGGTGGAGCGCTCATTTTGGAAGAATATGAGCACGCCAAGGCAAGAGGCGCAAAAATTTATGCGGAGGTTTTAGGTGGCGGATTGTCCAGTGATGCCTACCACATGACAGCTCCACATCCCGAAGGGATTGGTGTGGTCAAGGTAATGGAAAATTGCTTGCAAAACGCTGGATTGAAACCAGAGGATGTGGACGCTATCAATACCCACGGTACTTCAACTCCGCTGGGAGATGTGGCCGAATTGAAAGCTATTTCCAAAGTTTTTGGCGACCATGCACCCAACATCAACATCAATTCCACAAAATCCATGACTGGGCATTTGCTGGGAGCTGCCGGAGCCATTGAGGCCATAGCTTCCATATTGGCCATGGAGCACAACATGGTGCCTCCTACCATAAACCACACTGTAGTGGATGAGGAAATTGACCCTTCCCTCAACCTGACCTTGAACAAGGCTCAGAAACGGGAAGTCAACGTGGCCATGAGCAATACCTTTGGGTTCGGAGGGCACAATGCCTGTGTTTTGTTCAAAAAAATAGAGTAGTTTTGTACACATGAAGCTCACCTCTAAAATATTCAATTCCCATCCGAAAACGGATGGGGATTTTTTTTTAGGGATCAAAAAAATCCTTGGTTTCAAGCCCAAGGATATTGAAATCTACAAGAAAGCTTTTCTGCATCGTTCCGTAAATAAAAAAGATGCAGAGGGGAACCCCATGAATTATGAGCGTTTGGAATTTTTGGGCGACTCCATGTTGGGAACTATAATTTCAAAGCATTTGTACAACGAAGTTCCTGAAGGGGATGAAGGCTATCTCACCAAAATGCGATCAAAAGTAGTGAGCCGAAAGCACTTGAATGAATTGGGCAAGGACCTCAATCTTTTGCGTTTTGTGGAAAGTAGGATTCCCAAAACCCATTTTGGGGAAAACATCCACGGGAATGTCTTTGAAGCTTTGGTAGGTGCCATTTATCTAGATCGCGGGTACGCGTATTGTGAAAAGTTTATCAATGAGCGGGTCATAGAGCCCTACGTGGACATTGAACAGTTGGAAGGTAAGGTCATCAGCTACAAGAGCTTGGTCATAGAATGGTGTCAAAAACAAAAGAAATCCTTCAACTACCATGTGTATGAGGACACCGGAAATGACGAGCTAAAACATTTTGCCGTTAAGCTTACCATTGGCGATCGGGTTATGGCAAAAGCGAGGGCCACCTCCAAAAAGAAGGCAGAGGAAAAAGCTTCCAAGAGAGCGTATTTTGCACTTCAGAACAAAATTGAAAACCAGTAACTTTAAATAAAGGTAAATTCAAACGTTTTCGTTGCGTTTATGAATGTATTGTCTTGTTTCAACTAGGCAGTCAATAGGATTAAGAGTATATTTACAGTTCGTGTTAAGGGCATGTTGACAACACATAAGATATCAGCAGATTTTTATGATGACAGTTTTAAGCTCATCGCCATACACAGTAATTTGGAGGATTATGCCATGACCTATGCCATAAATGCCAACTGCGGATTGCATTTGAAGAGGATGGCAAAAGACCTTCACCTTGATGAAAATCTATTATTTTCTGTGTTTGATTGGGACGATGAAATGAATGACATCTACTGGACACTGATATCCAACAAATGTGTTGTTGAAGAAGTTATACCTTCGGGGGGATTATTTGAGAGCAATGTTTCCGTACGTACCAACCATTTGGTAAAAGAGCGGAAAGAGGTCGACTATTTTTTAAAAGTTGATGCTGCGGATGAATCAGCATTCGCACAAAAAGTAAAGTCGATCAATAAAATATCCAAGGTCATAACCGCATATCCCATTGACACAGAAACCTTAAAATCAAAAAGAAATTTAATCTTTTAACAATGCCAACTAGAAAGAAGACTAAAATTGTAGCAACGTTGGGCCCTGCCACCAGTAAAAAGGAAGTGCTCAGAGATATGATTGAGGCGGGAGTGGATGTTTTTCGAATAAACTTTTCGCATGCCTCTTATGATGATGTTACAGAGCGTATCAACATGATACGGGAGTTAAATGAGGAATTGGAGGTAAATACATCAATACTTGCAGATTTGCAGGGCCCCAAGCTTAGAGTGGGTGTTATGGGTGGCGAGGCCGTTGTGGCCCCTGGGGATGAAATCACCTTTGCCACCGGGGAACCTTTTGAGGGTACTGCGCAAAGGGTGTACATGAACTACAAGAATTTCCCCATTGATGTTAAACCGGGAGAGCGTATTTTGTTGGATGATGGAAAGCTCATTTTTGAGGTAAAATCCACAAATGGAAAAGATGAAGTAACGGCAACCGTAATCCAAGGGGGGCCCTTGAAATCCAAAAAAGGGGTGAATCTACCCAATACAGATATTTCTTTGCCTGCATTGACCAAGAAGGACATAAAGGATGCTATTTATGCCATTGAGCATAAGGTAGACTGGATTGCACTTTCCTTTGTACGTCATAGCCAGGATTTGATCGATCTTCAGGAATTGATCAACAAGCATACCGACCACAAGATTCCTATCGTGGCCAAGATAGAAAAGCCTGAAGCCGTAGATAATATTGATAAAATTGTGGCCTATTGTGATGGATTAATGGTAGCCCGCGGGGATTTGGGGGTTGAAGTGCCCGCACACGAAGTGCCCTTGATTCAGAAAAAATTGGTGCTCCGCGCCAAAAAAGCCAGGATTCCCGTAATCATCGCCACGCAGATGATGGAAACCATGATTACCAGCCTTACACCAACCCGTGCCGAGGTGAACGACGTCGCCAACTCCGTGATGGACGGTGCCGATGCGGTGATGCTTTCCGGGGAAACCTCCGTTGGTAATTACCCCGTTCAGGTTATCGAAAAAATGACAAGCATTCTATCCAGTGTGGAGGGTTCCAGTTTGATTAAGGTTCCACAAAATCCTCCGCATATAAGGACTAAAAGATACATTACCAAATCTATTTGTTACCATGCCGCGTCCATGGCGAATGATATTCAAGCAAAGGCCATTTCTACATTGACGAACAGTGGTTATACGGCCTTTCAGATATCTGCATGGAGGCCCAGCGCCCACATTTTGGTGTTTACCTCCAACAAAAGAATCTTGACGCAATTGAATTTACTTTGGGGAGTCAAGGCCTTTTACTATGACAAATTTGTGTCCACAGACCAGACCATAGAAGATGTGAACCAGATTGCCTGCAAGAAAGGTTACTTGGGGGTTGGCGATATGCTCATCAGCCTTGCGGCAATGCCCATAAAGGATAAAGGAATGGTAAACACCCTACGGGTGACCGAGATAGAATCCTGTAATTTTTAAGCAACTTCTTTTTCAAAGGCGATAAAGTTGACCAACTTTCCGTCTTTATCCCAAATAGGGGCCCCTTTGATTTTACATTGATATGGGGCTCCATTTTTTTTGTAGTTCACCAACACAACTTCAAAAGGTGTTCTACTTTTGATGGCTTTTGAAATAACTTGGGTGGTTTTTGGACAGGTGTCCTTTCCTTGGAAAATTTTGGGCTTTTCACCAATGATTTCCTCTGGTTTATACCCATTCATGAAGTACATGTTCTGAGTGGCGTACACAATATTTATATCTGCATCGGTTACTACCACCGTATGATTTTTATCCATGATTTCTTGATGGAACGGGAAAATCACTTTCCATTTTCCTTGCTTGGAAAGAGAACTTAAATTTGTAATGTCCTGCATGTTTCGAGAGATGCTGTCAAAAAAAGAAGCGTAAAAATCCAAGGAAGCAATAGGTGAACCTCCCAATTTCATTTCGCCATAAAATTGAGTTATGGCTTCTTCATAAAAAGGTGCTTTCATACCCAATACTATAAAATTGGTAAAATGTGTACAAGAGATTAACACTCTTGTTTAATATTTTATTTGATAACGAACAGCTTACACCCTGTAAGTATGAACAAAAAGGGAGGACTAAAGCACCAGTAACGGAACAATCGACCCATGAAATACGAATACAAAGATTCCAGATTAGGGGCCATTTTGGGCTTTACCGAAGACATCAAAAAAGACCAAGAACGATTTTCCATTACAGCAAAAACCATTAAATTTTTGTGGAACCGGAATGATTGCCCCCTTACCATTCAGATTGATGGGATGGAACTGGAGTTGGCTCCCAATCAGATGGTAACCGTTACATTTTTACAACACGTTTCCTATTCAGAAACACACCTACCTCTTTCCGCTATTCTTTTTAATAGAGAATTTTACTGTGTATTCGATCATGATAGTGAGGTTTCTTGTAATGGTATTTTGTTTTTTGGCACCCAGGATATTCCCATTATCAGTATTCCAGAAGACCAGCTGAACAAGTTCAATCTATTGCACGATATGTTCATTGAGGAGTTTTCTACCCCAGATAACATTCAAGGTGATATGCTGCAGATGCTCCTTAAAAGAATGATCATAATGAGCACGCGTTTGGCCAAGGAACAGCTCATTGTAAAAACATTGGGAAATGATCAAATAGACACCATCCGCAGATTCAATTTTTTGGTAGACCTCCATTACAAGACCAAGCGAAGGGTGAGTGATTATGCCGAAATGTTGTACAAATCACCCAAGACGCTTTCCAACCTCTTTTCCATATACAACCAAAAATCGCCACAGCAGATTATCCTGGAGCGCATAGCCCTGGAAGCGAAGCGACTTATCAATTACACTGACAAACAAAATCAGGAAATAGCGTACGATTTGGGGTTCAATGACCCGGCACATTTTAGTCGATTCTTCAAAAAAATGACCCAAATGACCCCATCGGAGTACCGAGAAAACCTACTTGTCTTGGCCTAAGGGAAAATTCGTCAAGCCAACGGGAAATCCCTCCTAACACCTGCCTTCTTTTCCACAGCATCTTTGCCCTGTAATTTAAAAACAGACAAAAGATGAAACCTTCGGAAAAATCCATTTTCAATCTCATAGAGATTTTTAGAACGCCACAAAAAGTTGAGGCGCAACCTATAAAAGCGTCAGAGCATTGTGAACAAAAATACCATCACGATTTCTACTGTGATGCAGAGAAACCCTTTGTACAGACTTTTTAATCCATATATAATTCATTTTAAAATTTAAAATCATGAGCACAATTAATGTTCTTAAAAGAGAAGAAGTAAGTCCAGCCAATCAGGCTATTTTTGACAATTTGGAAAAAGCCGTAGGCTTTGTTCCCAACCTTTATGCCACCTATGCCCACTCAGAAAACGCTTTGGGTAATTATTTAACTTTTGCCAATGCCAAGACCTCATTAAAGGCCAAAGAAAAAGAGGTGGTAAACTTAGCAGTGAGCCAAGCCAACAACTGTTTGTATTGTTTGTCTGCGCATACCGCCATTGGTAAAATGAACGGTTTTACAGACGAGCAGATTTTGGAATTGAGAGCTGGGAAAGCCTCCTTTGACCAGAAGTTGGATGCTTTGGCACGTTTGGCCAAAAACATTACCGAAAACAGAGGCGCAACAGACGCCCAAGTGTTGAACAACTTCTTTGCAGCCGGATGGACCAAGGAAAATTTAATTGATACCATTGTATTGGTGGGAGATAAAACCATTTCCAACTATATCAATAATACTACAGAGATTCCCATCGATTTTCCTGTGGCACAGCCTTTGGAAGCGGTGGAAGCTTAATTTAAATAGGATTAGAACTAAAAAGTCCTTTCAATTTTGGAAGGACTTTTTTTATGCCAGTTCAGCATCTACAAAAAGAGAAGAAGCTATGTTTTTGGCGGTATAGATGGGCCAATCGTTTTTAAAAAGATGACTTTCTGTAATGGCACTTTCGTATAACAAGTAAAGTCCACCGGAAATTTTCTCTGTTTCCGCCCTGGAAATATTGGGAATGTTTTCCCCTACAACTTCTCCCAAATACAAAAGCAGGTCTTTTTTCTGTTTTTGGATGACTCCAAGTATCTTTTTCTGTTTCGGGGAAATCTCACCCAAGGTTTTCTGTGCCCAGCAGCCTTGAAAATTTTCTTCGCGATACATATCCTGTAACAACTCAAACAAAGCCAATAGTTGGTTTTTACCGGATTTTCGGCGGCTTACATAGCCTTTTAGAGACTCCATAAAAGCGTCATGGCGTTGTTCCAGATAGGCAACACAAATATCTTCCTTGGATTTAAAATGGCTGTAGAGCGTGGCCTTGGCAATATCACACTTTTCGATAATCTCATTGATGCCCGTGGAATTATAACCCTGCATATAAAAAAGATTGCCGGCAGTGGTTATGATATGTAGGTGCAATTCAGGACGTTGCATAGTATAAATATGGCATAAAATTATAGGGGCTGCACACACAAAGTAAGCAAGAAAATAGTTTATGGCAATTCAAAAATCAAATTTTAGTTGAATGAACATCGATTCGATGAGGAAACCATTTAATATAATTACTAACGGTGTGTGTCTTTCATATAACCCATAACTGTTTAAAAGCGTGCAGATTGTAAACAATTTCCTATATTGTATACTTCAATTTATCAATCAATTAATTAAAACAGTCAAAATGAAAAAATTAGTAATAGCCTTATTAATAGGGCTTTTTTGTGCACCCATAAACTATGGGCAGGGTTTCCAGTTTAAAGCGGATGATATTGACATCCCTTACAAAAAATTCACACTAAAGAACGGACTAACACTTTTGGTACATGAAGACCATAAGGCACCCATTGTTGCGGTGAACGTTTGGTACCATGTGGGATCTAAGAATGAAAAACCCGGGAAAAGTGGGTTTGCCCATCTTTTTGAGCATTTGATGTTCAATGGAAGTGAAAACTATAATACCGATTATTTTCAAGCTTTGGAAAGTATTGGAGGTACAGACCTTAATGGCACAACCAACACAGATAGGACCAATTACTTTCAAAATGTTCCGGTTTCAGCCTTGGATCAAGTTTTGTTTTTGGAATCCGACCGTATGGGGCATTTACTCGGCGCTATTGACCAAGAACGATTGGACGAGCAAAGAGGGGTTGTACAAAATGAAAAAAGACAAGGGGAAAACCAGCCTTATGGAATGCAGTGGGATTATTTAACCAAGGCCATGTATCCAAAGGGACATCCATATTCATGGACTGTGATTGGGGAAATGGAAGATTTGAACGCGGCTTCTTTGGAAGACGTTCAAGAGTGGTTTAAATCGTACTACGGAGCGGCAAATGCAGTTGTTGCCATTGCTGGTGATATTGATGCGGAAGAAGTCCATCAAAAAGTAATCAAGTATTTTGGGGACATTCCTTCAGGGCCAACTGTAGAACGACAGGAAGTTAACATTCCCAATAAGATTAATGATTCTTATCAGGTATACGAGGACCGCGTTCCAGAGACAAGGGTACTTTTTGCATGGAACACCCCTCAAGGTGGCTCTAGGGAAGACCTTCATTTTGATTTGATTTCAGCCATTCTGAGCAGTGGAAAAAATTCAAGGTTGTTTAAGAAATTCGTCTATGAAGACCAGTCAGCAAGTGCAGCTGTTTCTTTCCAAGCCACCAGCGAAATAGCTAGCCGGTTTGTAACCTGGTTAAATGTAAAGCCAGGAAACGATGCCGAAAAACTGGAAAAGGAGCTTTGGGAAGAAATCGATAAGTTCATCAAAGAAGGCCCTACCGAAGAGGAACTCAAAAGGGTAAAAGCAAGCTATTTTGCCAATTTTATAATGGGTCTTGAACGGATAGGCGGCTTTGGGGGAGTTTCAGATATCCTAGCGTCTAATCAAACGTATCATGGGGATGCTTCGTACTACAAAACAAGATTAAAATATGTTGAAGAAGCCACGGTAGCGGATTTACAGAAAACGGCTGCTAAATGGCTTTCAAAAGGCAAGCACGTTTTGGTGTGTAAACCATTTCCAGAATATAGTGTTGAGGAATCTACTGTGGACAGAAGTAAACTGCCAGAACTTGGACCCCAAAAAAGCTCAAAATTTCCAGAATTGCAACGGACCCAATTGTCCAATGGGCTCAATGTGGTTTTGGCCCAGCGTAAAGGGGTGCCTACCATTGTGATCAATTTGGTTACTGATGCGGGTTACAAAACCGATTATTTATCCAGTCCCGGTACTGCTCGGTTGGCCATGAACTTGATGGATGAGGGAACCAAGGACAAAACTTCACTGGAAATAAACGAGCAACTGCAGTTATTGGGAGCATCGTTGAGTACTTTTTCGAACCAAGACCAATCCAATGTATATATGTCCACCCTAAAACCAAGCTTGGATGCCAGTTTGGACCTCTTTTTGGATGTAGTGCTCAATCCAGTATTTCCAGAAAAGGAATTTGAACGCTTACAGAATGAACAGATCAATGATATTAAGCAAGAAAAGGCCCAGCCAATTACTATGGCTTTACGGGTAATGAACAAATACCTTTATGGGGAAGGACACCCATACAGTTCCCCATATACGGGAACAGGGTATGAAGACTCCGTTTCAAATTTGACAAGGGATGATATGCTTGCGTTTTATAACAACTGGTTCAAGCCCAACAATTCCACGATTATTGTTACAGGCGATGTTGAGATGGATGAAATAAAGGCTAAACTGGAAAAGACATTAGGCAAATGGAAGCGAGGAGATGTACCACAAATTACTTTCAACAAGCCAAGCACCAATTCCAAGAACACCCTTTACCTAATGAACAGGCCTGAATCGCAACAATCGGTTATCATAGCAGGTCATTTGACCGAAAAATACGGTGATGTTTCCGAAATAGCCTTAGAGCAAATGGTAAGTATTCTTGGAGGTGATTTCACATCCCGAATCAACATGAATTTAAGGGAAGATAAACACTGGTCTTATGGCGCAGGAGGTTTTGTTATTGGTTCCAAAGAGGAGCGCCCATTTATTGTGTATGCTCCGGTACAAACTGATAAAACGGCGGAATCTGTAACGGAAATACGAAAAGAAATATCAGAGTTTACCTCCACCAGACCTGCAACTGCCCAGGAACTTGAAAAAGTAAAGACCAATCAGGTATTGAGACTGCCTGGTCAGTGGGAAACCAATAGTTCTGTAAATGGTTCGGTCAGGAACCTTGTCAGATATGATTTGCCCGATGATTATTACCAAAAGTATGATCAAAATGTAAGGGGACTTTCGTTGGACGACATTAAAACTGTGAGCAACCAAGTAGTAAAACCAGAAGAGGTTAACTGGTTTATGGTGGGTGATCGAGCAGAGATCATTACAAAATTGGATGAACTCGGCTTTGATGATATTATAGAAATTGATGCCGATGGTAATCCCATTAAACCTGCGATGGACCAAATTGAATCGGACATGAGAAATTAGAAAAGGAACCTCCCAACCGGGAGGTTTTTTGTTTCTAAGGTGGACACAGATTCCTTAAAAATCAAATTTTAGTTGAACGGATACTGATTCTTTCTCAGGTTCTTCCTTCTTTTTTTCGGTATTGAGGTTGGCCAAAGAGATTCCTAACAAGCGAACGGAGTTCTGCAATTCTGATTGATACAGCAATTCTTTTGCCGTTTCCAAGATGAGTGCTTTGTTCGCGATATAGTAGGGCAATGTTTTGCTTCGGGTCTGGAGCGTGAAATCGCTGTACTTTATTTTCAGGGTGATGGTTTTCCCAGCAATCTTGGATTTTTGAAGTCTTCGTTCCAATTCGTTGGCAATGTTCTCCAGCTTTTCCAACATAAAGATTTCACTGCTCAAATTTTCAAAAAAAGTGCGCTCCGCCCCAACCGATTTTGGAATACGATGGGGTTTTACCGCACTATGGTGGATACCCCGGACCACATGGTAATAGTATTTGCCACTTTTTCCGAAGTTTTCATCCAAAAACTCAATGGATTTTTGCTTCAGGTCTTTCCCGGTAAAAATGCCCAAGCGGTACATCTTTTCAGCGGTTACTTTACCCACACCATAGAATTTCCGAATATCCAAATCTTCCAGAAATTGAATGACCTCTTCCGGATTTACCGTTTTCTGACCATTGGGCTTGTTGTAATCGCTGGCCACCTTAGCGATAAACTTATTGATGGATATTCCTGCAGAGGCGGTCAACCCTGTTTTTTCCAAAATTTTTTGCCGGATTTCCTTAGCGATCAATGTGGCTGATGGATTCCCTTTTTTGTTTTCCGTTACATCCAAATAGGCCTCGTCCAACGAGAGTGGCTCTACCAAATCGGTATACTCAAAAAAGATACTTCGTATTTGATAGGACACCTCCTTGTAACGGTCAAATCGGGGTTTTACAAAAATTAAATCAGGGCAATTACGTTGGGCAATATAACCGGCCATGGCACTTTTCACCCCATACTTTCGAGCTTCGTAGCTGGCCGCGGAAACCACTCCGCGTTTGGAGCCACCGCCCACTGCAATAGGCTTTCCCTTCAGCTCTGGGTTATCGTGCTGTTCCACGGAGGCATAAAAAGCGTCCATGTCTACATGAATGATTTTTCTTAAGGGAAAATCCAAGTCCATACTCAAATTTAGGGTATATTTAGTTTGATGGAACACTTGGAAATAGAACGAAAGTTTTTGGTGGTCTCGGACGCATATAAAAAGGAAGCCACATCGCAGGTACGCATAGCACAAGGTTTTTTGAACACGGATCCTGAACGGACGGTACGGGTTCGAATCAAGGGAAACCAGGGATTTTTGACCGTGAAGGGTCCCAGCAATTCATCTGGAACCACTCGGTTTGAATGGGAAACTGAAATCAGCGTTACCGAAGCTACCAATCTAATTGACCTTTGTGAAGATGTTATTTTGGAAAAAGTGCGGTTTGAAGTTCCTTTGGGAAACCACTTTTTTGAGGTGGATGAGTTTTTGGGAGAAAATAAAGGTTTGGTCATTGCTGAAGTGGAACTCAAGCATGAAGATGAGGCTTTTGAAAAACCCAAATGGCTGGGGGATGAGGTAACAGGACAGCCTAAATATTACAATTCCCAACTGAGTAAAAACCCATTTTTGCAATGGTAGGGGAGCCCAAAAAATGGCAAAGAAGCATCAATTTGCTCAGCGCGGTTTCGGCCTGTATCGCCATTTACTTGGATTTCACAGGACATAATCTCTATCTGCTTTTTAAGCCGTTGACCACCATTCTAATCGTATCCCTATTGTTTTTCGCTCCAAAACAGGGACATCCAAAGTTCAAATTAATTATGATGGTTGCCTTTGGATTTTGTCTTTTGGGCGATATCCTTTTACTCAACCCAGCGTATTTTGTTTTTGGATTGATTGCGTTTCTACTGGCGCATATCCTCTTCATTGTGGGATTTATAAAACACAAAAATTTCCAGTTCCATTGGGGGTCATTTGTACTGCTTTTTGCGATTGGAGGGTTTATTTTCTTTTGGCTAAAACCAGATTTAGGGGATTTTATGATTCCTGTTCTTATTTATGTTCTGGTCATCACTTGTATGGCTTGGCAAGGAATAGGCTTGTTTTTAAGAGACAAGGGAAAAGCGTATTCATGGATAGCGTTGGCCGTTATACTCTTCATGCTTTCTGATACGATGCTGGCCGTAAACAAGTTTAAAGCACCTTTCGCCTATTCCAGTGTGCTGATTTTGGGAACGTATTGGCTCAGTATCGGCCTACTTGCAAATGCTACCTTCAAAATTGTTTGGGATAGTAAAGCTAACTCTGGCAATCAAGCTTGAATCAATCTAATTTTTTATCCAAAGCTAAAATTGTGCTCAGCAGGACATTGGCTCCATTGGCCATATCTTCTGCGGATGTAAATTCTTTTGGGGAATGACTTATACCGCTTTTGCTGGGAACAAATATCATTCCCGTTGGGGCAATGCGTGCCATATCCTGAGCATCATGTCCTGCTCCGCTGGGAATGTATTTATAGGTAAGCCCCAAGGCCTTGGCGGAACTTTCAATTTCATTGTAGACCAGAGGGTCTGTTAATGCTGGGTCTGCCGTGGTATCCAAGGGATGAAATTCGATACTGACATCGGAAGCTTCAGCAATTTCTTGGGCTTTGGCCTTTATCGCTTGGAAAACCTTTTCAATGACTTCTGAGGATAAATCACGGATTTCCAAGCTGGTAACCACCTTACCTGGAATAACATTGGGTGCCCCCGGTTCGGCCTTAATTCTACCTACGGTGCCTACTTGAGGACCATCAAAACTATTGGTGACTTCATTCACTGCAACGATGAATTTAGCTGCCGCCAAGAGTGCATCTTGCCGCGCATTCATGGGCGTAGTGCCCGCATGGTTGGCGAAACCGGTAAAGACCACATCCCACCATTTTAATCCAACTATCCCTTCCACAACCCCTATGTTGAGGTTTTCTTTTTCCAAAATACCGCCTTGCTCAATATGGAGTTCCACAAAAGCAGCCATACTTCCCTTTTTTCGGATGGCATCGGCAATTCGGGTGGTATCCCCTCCCAAACGCATAATACCTTCGCCCATGGAGTATCCTGTTGAATTAACTACGTTAAAAGCGGCTTTGGTGAGATTCCCAGACATGGCCCTACTGCCCATAACACCACCTTCTTCGTTGGGAAAAATAATGGCTTCCAATGGATGTTTGGTCTTGATTTTATGGTCATTCAGAGTTGCGATGACTTCCAATGCCGCCATGGAACCCACACAACCATCATAATTTCCGCCATTGGGAACACGATCAATATGGGAACCAAAGGAAATGGGTTTTTTGGAGGCATCAGTTCCTTTTCGTTTTCCGATAATGTTTCCGGCCACATCTATGGTGACTTCCATTCCAAAGTCTTTGAGGCTTTGTACCACCCAATTTCTGGCTTCAATGTCGGCATCACTAAAAGCTACGCGTTCTGTTTCGCCGTTTTCCTGCATTCCGAAATCAGCTAGATCAAAAATCCGTTTTTCCAAGCGGTCTTGGTCTACTTTAATTTCATTTTTCTGTGCAATGATGGAAGTTGTAAGCAACAAAGCAAACAACGAAGCGAGTCGATAAAGCATGATTTATAGTTTAGTGTATCCTTTTGAAAGGTAATCATTTGAGGTCAAAATTCCTCAAATCCTAGGCATTCTCCGTGGCAGGCCTTTCCAATTTGGGACTTACAAACTTAAAATGGCCCCATTTGGCGGTCAACCCATTGAATAAAGGAAGCAACAGTCCTATGGCCAAAAGCAAACCAGCCATCAAAAGGACGGTATAGCCTGAAGCGAAGAAAGTTCCACTATTGAGTACTCCCAAGATAAGTACGGTGGAAAGTGGAAAGGAAAGTGCCAATATGGCAATGCCAAAATCATTGTTGAAGGTTTTCTTTTTGGGCTTGTTTTCCAGTTCCAAACTATCTACTGCAGCAATATGGGCATAAGGCCAAAAACTGCAGGCACTCAGTCCGAAGGCCATGGTCAATAGAATTTCATTTTGGGCTTGAATGCCGGAAATCAATATAAAAAACCCTGAAATCAATAGAACCAGACCTGCCCGTGCACACAAGAGTGAGAAAATCTGGAAAAACTGTTTTCTTTTGATTTTAACGGCCAATCCAATGAACAAAAGAACCAATGGTGTCATAATGAGGCTCAATTTTTCCAAGGTTTCACTCAAAAAGAAGGGGAGCGAATCCATGGTAAAACCAAAAACCAGCAAGAGTAAGGCCATACCAATGAAAATGTTGACCGGTTCGGAAATCATGGCTTTAAGCATAGGCTTTAGCTGTGCACTACCTGTATTCCTTCGATTGGATTGTAGAGCATAATGCCAATTCATCGCAACGAGATAAAGAAAGAAAAGCACGAAGACTTTGTTTCCTAAATCAGCCATGGCCGCCTTGGCCAAATAATCTTCACCTAAAAATTCAAGTACGAAGGGAAAACAAGACAATCCGGGCGCCAAAGAGGGAATCAAAAGTTTTGCGGTACGATATTCCGGAGTTTTTTTACTGATACCCATAAGTGGTAAAACAAGGGGCATGGCCAAAAACAGTAGCAGGTTGAGCCCAAGAGCGAGGAAGGGCAAGATAAGTAAATGCAATTCCACTTTTATGCCCAGCAGGGCAATAAAAATAGTGGCCGGCAGGGCAAGGTTAAGGATGATTTTCTTGATCCCGGAAATTTCTTCTTTGGACTTAAACTTTACTTTAAGCAGAACTCCAATGAAGATAAAAAATAGAAAAACAATGGTTTTTTGTAGGCTAATATCCATTGTCTATACCAATACCTTGTTGATGGCAGCCGTAAACAGTTTCATTTCGTCCATGGTTCCCATACTTACCCTGCACCAAGTCTTGTCCATAAATTCAAAAGCACGAACCCCGACTTTTAGTTGGGTCATTTTGTCCAAAAATGCATTACCATCCATTTCTATGGGGAAAATGAGAAAACTGGTATGGGAAGGCACATAGTTAAAGCCCATTTGATCTAGACTTTGATACACATATTCCCTACATTCGGCATTTAGACTACGGGATTGATCTATAAACGCTGCATCATCCATTGCAGCCATTGCGGCATAGACAGATGGGTATGAAATTCCCATACCGCCGCGGGTTATATTTTGAAGCTTTGCCAAGGTGGATTCCTGTGCTACGATATACCCGACCCGGAGACCGGCCATACCATGAATTTTGGAAAAAGTGCGGGCAATGATGACATCCTTTCCTTCATTGATTAAGGATACCATACTTTTTTTGGCACCCTCATCCAAGAACCAGAGATAGGCTTCGTCCACAAATACAGGCACTTTTTCTGAAACCCTAGAACAGAAATCAACAAGCTCTTCATGGTCTGTCATGGTTCCTGTTGGGTTATTGGGATTACAGATATAAACCAGTTTAGTCTCTGAATCCACCGCTTCCTCCATGGCCTTAAGGTCGTGGGACCAATCGTCTTTTAGGGGAACGGGTTTCCAAGTAGCACCAACGGATTCAGCAACACGAATCAAGGACATGTAAGCGGGGTCGGCTGATACTACATTGCCTCCATTCATGAAAAGTACCATCGCTGTTTTTTCCAATAAATCTGAAGACCCAGGCCCCATCATAATGTTCTTGCTCTCTACACCTTCAAAGTCAGCTATTTTGTCCATGAGTTGGAACAATTCCTTCCAAGCATATCTGTTCCCTCCAGGAGCAGCATTCTTAAATGCTTCCAAAGCCATTGGGGAAGGCCCGTATGGATTTTCGTTGGCATTGAGTTTGGCGGCCAAATCAGGAAACAAGGAATCAGGCTTCGGCAAAAACTCCTTAAAAAATGGGCTGTACACCGCATTTCCATTTGTATCCAATTGCAATGGAGCCCTTGGTGTTTCGGCAAGACCGATATATGGCAAGGCCATGGCCCCACCGGCTGTGAGCATACTTTTACGTAGCCAATCCCTTCTGTTGATGTTGGTTGTTCCCATGATAGTTGATGTTTTTTAGCAGTGTTTTAAAATTAAGGGATAACACCACTAAAAACAATGCTAAAAACATAAAAATCAACACCTTAAAATGCAAAATCCCAAAATAGGAACCTTTTATTTTTTGAAATTACAACTGATGGGGGCAAAATGAATGAAAAAAGCTAATTTTTCAAGTTGCTGGTTTGTAGGTATTCCAAGGTGATTATGCCACGTAAACTGTTCACTACAATATGATCTAACAATTCCTGAATACTATAGGCTTCAAAAAGATTGGTTTTGGCGTACACCGTGTCTTCCATTCGAGATAAAAAGACCTTGCACATAAGTTCCACATTTACATGAGGCCGTATTTGCCCCATTTTTTGAGCTTTTTCCAGAAGGGGAAATACCAGATTCCAGACTATTTCGGTGCGAAAATCAGCATAGGCCTTGGCTGCTTTTGGGTAGTACTTGTTAAGACCATAGAAAAAAGAGGGACTAATTACTTGCAGATGGCTCAGGGCCAATTTATAGATAAAGACAATGGTTTGCAAGGGATGGTCTTCATTTGGATTTTCCAGAACATAATTATCTATACTATCGCGGACGTTTTTCAACAAATACTGAAGGCTTTCGGTAACCAATTCTTCCTTGCTGTCAAAGTATTTGTATAGGGTCTTTTTGGAAATACCAATGCTATGCGCCAATTCGTCCATGGAAAAGCGCTTGCTCCCAAACTTGGTAAAATTGGCTATGGCAAATGCCAGTAAATCTTCTTTGCTGTCCACGTTAATTGCTGTTTATCTCCATCCACCACCAAGCGCACGATACAACTCGACCATGGCATTCAACTGCCCGTACTGTGAATCCACATAACTCAATTCGGAATTCAGGGCATTTTGTCTAGCTGTAAGTACTTCCAAATAGTTGGCAAGACCATTTTTCAGCAACTCTTCTGAATAATCCTCTGCTGTGGAATAAGCGTCCAATTCTTTGGAACGTGCTTCCAGTTTTTGGGTTTCCGCATCATAGGTGTACAAAGCATCAGATACTTCTCTTCCTGCAGTCAGTAAGGTTTTCTTATAGG
The DNA here is from genome assembly GCF_017313225.1 of Allomuricauda sp. CAU 1633. Lineage (GTDB taxonomy): Bacteria > Bacteroidota > Bacteroidia > Flavobacteriales > Flavobacteriaceae > Flagellimonas. Next base: position 546,249 of record NZ_JAFLNE010000001.1, read on the forward strand.
ATAAGAGCGCTTGCTCTTGTTGTGCCTTGGCCACTTCCATTTGGGTGCGCAATCGTCTTCCATTAAAAATAGGCTGGGTTAGGGAGCCTACCAACTGGGAAAACAGTGAGCTGGCATCCAGCCAATTGTCGAACTCCAAACTTTGGAACCCACCATTAGCCGTTAAACTTAAAGAGGGATATAGGCTACTTTGGGCCACATTGGTCAATTCAAAGGCATTGATCAAGCCATATTCGGCCTGTACCACATCTGGACGATTGGCCAAAAGCAAATAGGGAACACCGGTTTGCAACTCATTTTTTATGGATTGGTTGTCCAAGCTTCCCCTTTGTATTTCGTGGGGAGGTTCACTCAACAGGATACAAAATGCATTTTCCAACAATTTAATGTTGTTCTCCAAATCGATGAGGATAATTTCTGTGGTATGTACCTGGGCCTCGGTCTGTTTTACAGCTACTTCGGTCACTTGACCGGCATCTTTAAGGGCAACTGTGGTCTCCAAGCTGCTTTTTCTGGCTTCCAAGGTTTGCTGTGCAATTTCCTTTTGTTTGTCCAAAGCCATCAATTGATAATATGTGTTGGCTATGGCAGCCACCAAATTGGTTTTTACGGCTTGGTGTGCAGCAACACTTTGAAGGTATGATGCCCCTGCGGCCCGTTTGTTACTTCTGATTTTGCCCCAAACATCGGCCTCCCAGGAAAGAGAACCAGACAGCTCATATTGTTCCAAAGGACGGGTAAAAAAGCTACCAAATTGACTATTTTCAGAGTTCTTGGTGCGGGTGAAACTTGCCGTTCCGGAAAGGGTTGGATAATACCCTGCCTTTCCTTGCTTTACATACGCTTCGGCGGCAGTTATGCTCTGAAGCGCAATCCGGATGTCCAAGTTGTTTTCCAGGCCTTTTTCAATATAGGATTTCAGTTGTTCGTCGTTGAACAAATCCCTCCAAGAAACATCGGCCATGGAGACACTGTCTTGTGGAAGGTTATCTGTACGATACAGATTTTCTGTTTCCACCTCAGGTCGGGAATAGTTCTTGGCCACAAAACAGGATTGTAACAACAAGGGCGCTGAGAGCAGCAGAATGAATTTATGTATGGATGCTATTTTCATGGGTAATCTACTTAGTTGGGTCAATGAATGATTAGGCATTGCTTTCTTCAAGGGTTACTTCTGGTTTTCCCGAAATGCGCTCTTGAAGGGCTTGAAATACCACAAACAATACAGGTATGACAAAAACTCCAAATATGGTCCCGATGAGCATACCGCCTACAGCACTTAATCCAATGGACTGATTCCCAATGGCACCGATTCCGGAGGATAGGGCCAAGGGCATCAAACCAAAAATGAACGCAAAAGAGGTCATCAAGATGGGACGTAACCTAGCTCGTGCACCATCCGCAGCGGCTTCAAAGAGTGATAATCCTGCCCGTCTTCTTTGGAGAGCGAACTCCACAATCAAAATGGCATTTTTGGCCAAAAGCCCAATCAACATGATCAATGCAATTTGGAAATAGATGTTGTTCTGCAACCCTGCCACATTGATGAAAAGGATGGCACCAGCAAGTCCAATGGGCAATGAAAGCAGTACAGAAAGCGGTACAATGTAACTTTCGTACTGGGCACTGAGCAAGAAATACACGAACACAAGGCTCAAAATAAAAATGAGTACGGTCTGTGAACTGGCATTGCTTTCCTCTCGGGTAAGCCCAGAATAGTCATAGCTATAGGAATTGGGCAACACTTGTGCTGCCACTTCTTCAATGGCGTTGATGGCGTCCCCGGTACTGTACCCTGGATTGGGCACACCACTTACTTTTACCGAACTCAACAGGTTGAAGCGTTCCACCACTTCAGGGCCATAAATCTTTTTCAGATTTACAAATTGACTAACCGCTACCGATTCATCATTGCTGTTCCGCACATAAATATGGTTGAGGGAATTTTCATTGGCGCGATCTTCGGGCTTGGCCTGGATCATAACACGGTATTGTTTTCCAAACTTGTTAAAATCCGTGGCATAAATTCCGCCATAGTATCCCTGAAGGGCATTGAAAATATCGGTAGCGGAGAAACCTGCCATTTTTATTTTTTCTATATCGATTTCCAAATCGTATTGTGGAAATCCAGGATCAAATTGGGAAATGGCGTATTGAATTTCGGGTCGCGCATTTAATGCGCCCAAGAATTGATTTTTTACATCGTTTATGGCCAACCAATCATCGGTTCCTTTGTTTTGTAGTTGTACTTCAAACCCAGAATTGGTCCCAAAGCCTTGGATACTGGGTGGGGTAAAGTAAATGATCTGGGCATCCTTAAATTGTCCTGAAGTTGCCCTCAACCGTTGCATGGTAGCATTCACAGAAAGTGAATCGGCATCCCTTTCACTCCAATCCTTCAATTTCATGATGGAAAAAGCATAAGAACCTGCACTTACCCGGTTCAACAAACTAAAACCTGCTACGCTCATTCGAGCTTCCACAATGTCCATGGATTCGTAAATGGAATCAAGTTTCATGATGGTTTCTTCGGTCTTCTCAATCGTAGTTCCGGGAGGCATACTCACGTTTACAAAAATGATTCCCCGATCTTCATCAGGAACGAATCCAGCAGGAGTGGTCCTGAACAAAAAGATAGCCAATACACTAAAACCAACCAGCATGGCAACGGTTATCCATTTGCGCTTCACCAAAGTTCCCACGGTATTGGTGTATTTGTTGGTGATGGCCATAAAACCGACATTGAAGGCTCTGAAAAAGCGTTTCAATAATCCAGATTTGTGATTTTTATTGGGGTCATGAGGTTTAAGAAATAACGCGGCCAAGGCAGGACTCAATGTCAAAGCATTTACTGCTGAAATTAGGATGGCTACGGCCAATGTAATACCAAATTGCTGGTAGAATACGCCCGAAGACCCCTGAATAAAGGATACGGGAATAAACACGGCCGACATCACCAATGTTATGGAGATGATGGCTCCAGAAATCTCACTCATGGCCGTTTTTGTGGCCGTTTTGGCCGAATCCGCTCCTTGTTCCAGCTTGGCATGGACCGCTTCCACCACCACAATGGCGTCATCCACTACAATACCAATGGCCAAAATCATAGCGAAAAGGGTCAACATATTGATGGAATACCCAAACAATTGCAGGAAGAAAAAAGTTCCAATAATGGCTACGGGTACGGCTATGGCCGGAATCAAAGTGGATCTAAAATCCTGAAGAAACAGGAACACCACAAGGAACACCAAAATAAAGGCTTCAATCAAAGTTTGCACTACGTGATCAATGGATGCATCCAGAAAGTCTTTCGTGTTAAAGGGAATTACATAGTCCAATCCCTTTGGAAAATCCGCCTTGCTCTCGATCAAGATACCTTCCACTTCATCAATGATTTCCTTGGCATTAGATCCCGCGGTCTGGTATACCCCAACGGCGACACCAGGATTTCCCATACCCGAGTTCTTTCGCACGTAACTAAAAGCACCCAGTTCAATTTCGGCAACATCTTTCAGTCGAAGAAAACCGCCATCGTCTGTTGTTTTTAGAATGATGTTTTCATATTCCTCAACCTCAGAAAGTCGTCCTTTGTATTTCATTACATATTCAAAGATACCTTCGGCGTTTTCACCGATTTTTCCCGTTGCTGCTTCGCGGTTCTGCTCCCTTAAGGCAGCCTGGATATCGGCCGGTACCAGATTGTAGGCTGCCATTTTATCGGGAGTGATCCATATACGCATGGAATAATCCTTGGCGCCAAAAACGTTCACGTTTCCCACACCTTTGATCCGTTGCAAACGGGGAACCAAATTGATTTTGGCGTAGTTTTCTACAAAAGTGCCATCATAATTCTCGTTTTCAGAGAAAATAGAGAAGAATAGAAGCGCACTGTTTTGTGCTTTTTGGGTGTTTACCCCAGTCTGTATAACTTCTTGGGGCAAAAGGCTGTTGGCTCGAGCTACCCGGTTTTGTACGTTTACGGCTGCAATATCTGGGTCGACCCCTAGTTCAAAGAACACGCTGATACTGGCTGCACCATCGTTACTGGCCGATGAGGTCATGTAGGTCATGCCTTCTACACCATTTATTTGCTCTTCCAAGGGAACTACCACACTTTTTAATACAGTTTCGGCATTGGCCCCCGTATAGTTGGCGGTGACCTGAACTGTGGGAGGTGCGATTTCTGGATATTGTTCTACGGGCAAAGTGGTAAGCCCCAACACACCTAGGATCACTATGATGACTGATATCACAGTGGATAGTACGGGGCGATCTATAAACTTTTGGAACATATAGTTTTATCTAAAATGTTGGCTGTAAATTTTTATTGGATGGGACTAATGGTCTGACCATCCCTAAGTTTTGAAACTCCTTCGGAAACAATGGTGGTGCCTTGGTCAAAACCATCGGAGATGATAAAATCGGTATCTGTTTGGGCCACAATATTCAAGGGCTTAGTGGATACGGAATCTCCATCTTTCAGTACATAAACCATTTTGGTTCCCTGAAGGTCCACAGTGGCAAATTGGGGAATCACCCACACATTTTCAAAGGTGGATGGAATCTTGATTTTCCCTGTACTTCCTGAAGTCAACAGGGTATTCGGATTTTCAAAATCTGCCCGTAAGGTTACGCTTCCGGTAGTTCCGTTGATGAGATTATTGACCATGGCAATTTTCCCTTTCTGCGGATAGGTTTCTCCGTTGATCATCACCAACTCTACCTCTGGGGCTACATCAGAAGTTACAGCGCCATTTTCAGAAACCATTTGCTTTTTCATTTCAAGAAGCTCCTTCTCGTTCATGGAAAAATAGGCACGCACTTGACTGATATCGGAAACCATCGTCAAGGGTTCTGCCATGGTAGCACTCACCAAGGCTCCTTCTTTATACGGAATCCCACCGATATATCCGTCCACAGGACTCAAGATGTTAGAATATCCAATATTGGCCGAAATACTTTGGTAATTGCTTTTGGCTTGTTGGAGCTGTGCTTTGGCTGTTTCCAATTGTATGTTGCTGATGATTCCTTTTTCAACCAAAGGGACCAGCTTGTCCACTTCAACCTGGGATACATTTACGGCTGCTTTTGCAGCTTCAGCATCTTGAGTAAGGGTCTGGGTCTCCAGTTTAAAAAGCAACTGGCCTTTTTTCACTTTTTGACCTTCTTCCACATAAATGTGCTGTACAAAGCCAGAAACTTTAGGCCAGATTTCCACATTTTGTTTTCCTTGAAGGGTAGTGGCGTAGGTATTAAAAACGGTAATATTCTGTTTTTTAAGCTCCATCACCTTTAATGCGGGTGGAGATGGTGCACTGGCTTGCTGCTGAGTCTTGTTTCCACAAGAAAGCAGTAAGAGTGTGGTTGCTATTGCTATGGTTATTGTAAATGTTTTCATGTTGGTGCTGATGATATTATAGTTGCAGGATTTTTTTATTGGTTTGGCAATTATGTTTTTGCTAATCAAAGATGTTCTTGATATTTTTCTATTTGCTCTTTTAAAAGTGCTTCGTGTTTAGTGATATAATCCAGATATATGCTGGTTTTAGCCTTGCTTTCCTCATATTTTTTAGGATTGTTGGTTTTAAAGTAATTCTGAACCAAGGCGAAGATTTCCTTTTCTTTTTCAATACGCTTGAGGCTTTCCTCCAATTTGGAAAGAAAGAAGGTTTTTCGTTCGGCAAGGGTAAAATAGCGCCGTCTATCACCAGGTTTGGTGAAATAGGTGACAATATTCATGTTCAAGAGCAGGTTTAGGGATGTAGACACAGAACTTTTACTGGCCCCTCTCTTTTCCAAGCAGTCGTCAAAGGTAAGACCATCTTCATTGGTCAAGATTAAAATGGCGTAGATTCTAGCTGCGAGTGGAGGAAGGTTGTTCTCAACCTCAAGGTGAACCCCTAAGGTCTCTATCAACTCATCTTTGGTTTTTTCCATAGTAAACCGAATTTGAAAGCACAAAAGTAGTGTTGGTTCGGAAGAAACAAAACCAAACGAACTTAAACTTCTGTTAAAACTTCAAAAAGGGTTATAAAACAAAAAATCAAAAGAAGGGAAAGGGCTTACAGTGCACTTTTGAACTGCTCCAAAAAGCGTACATCATTTTCGCTCAACAAGCGAATATCTGAGATTTGATGTAGGAGCAGGGCAATACGGTCTATCCCCATTCCAAAGGCAAAACCGGAGTAGACATCGGGATCAATGCCACAATTTTTCAGCACATTGGGATCCACCATACCACATCCCATGATTTCCAACCAACCGGTTCCTTTGGTCATACGGTAATCAGTTTCGGTTTCCAAGCCCCAATACACATCAACCTCAGCACTGGGCTCTGTAAATGGGAAATAGGAGGGGCGTAATCGGATTTTTGATTTCCCGAACATTTCCGATGTGAAATATTGTAAAGTCTGTTTCAAATCGGCAAATGATACGTTCTTGTCCACATATAAACCTTCTACCTGATGGAAAAAGCAATGCGAACGAGCCGAAATGGCCTCATTTCGGTAAACTCTTCCAGGAGAGATGGTCCGAATGGGTGGTTTGTGACTTTCCATATAACGTACCTGCACGGATGAGGTATGCGTTCGAAGTAAAATATCCGGGTCTGTCTGAATAAAAAACGTATCCTGCATATCGCGGGCAGGATGATATTCTGGTAGGTTCAGTGCCGTAAAATTATGCCAATCGTCCTCAATTTCAGGCCCTTCAGAAACATTGAACCCAATTCTTGAGAAAATATCAATGATTTGATTTTTAACAATGGAAATGGGATGCCTTGCTCCAAGCGCAATGGGTTCACCGGGACGGGTCAGGTCTCCATATTTGCCTTTGGCCTCCACTTGGTTTTCCAGTGCGGTTTTTAGCGCAGCAACTTTATCGGTGGCAACATTCTTTAATTGATTGATTACTTGACCAAACTCCTTCTTCTCCTCATTGGGCACATTTTTGAACTCAGCAAAGAAGCCGTTCAAAAGTCCTTTTTTTCCCAAATATTTGATTCGGAAAGCTTCAATTTCATCTTTAGAGGTTGAGGTGAATTTCTCCACTTCAGCCAAATGTTCCTTTATGGTCTCAATCATGTTTGATGGCTGTATTGGCGGACAAATTTAGCAAATTGTCCTTGAATATGTAGGCAATAAGAAAATGTACTGCTACTCCGCCGAAAAAATGCCATAGCCAATGGGTACCCATGGGAAAGAAAGTCTGGGTAAGATCAATGCTCCTAAAGAAAATAGCAATCCCAAAAAAGCCAAAGGCCAAAATAACTAAACCAATATTTCTTCCTTGGGTATGTGCCAAATACCAAACCAATGGAAATAGAATGGTAGTTGCCGTAATCACATAGCCCAAAGAAATTCGCCATGGACCGGGAATGGGAAGAATGCGGAGCATAAATGATGCACCCAATAGCACAAATACCAAAAGAATTCTTTGCCACCAAGGCCGAACCAATTTAAAGATAAAGTAGATGACCAGTGCAGCACATAATAACATTATGGGCATCCAATCCAGCCTGAGCCAGAATTCATGGCTTCGGGTAGCGTGATAGATGGTACCTCCAACGTAACTTATGCCAATAACAGGAAGTACCCATGCCAAGAACCCATGCTGTTTTGGGTTTTGGTAAACTTTGATTCCCCAATATGCAAGCAGGACCAAAAAAATAAGGTTACTATAGGTGTTGAAGGGCTCTACCGGCAATCTACCTTGAATAGTCTCTAAATAAATGGGGCCTGAATCGTTGGGAAATCTTAGGAAGTACATGTAAAGAATGGGTTTGTTTGGCTATCAGTCAGGTTTGTGATTATCACCTATCCAGTTCATACAAGATTTAAAATTTTCAAAGATATGTTCTTCGGGAATTAGATCGGGGATAATATCGATACGCTCCATCATATACTTGGGTTGATCCAAAATATTGACCAAAAGCACGGTGATTCCTTTTCGCAAAAGGTCTTGCAATACATCCTCCATGGCGTAGAGACCAGATTGGTCCATATATTGCATTCTTCCCATTCGTATGACCACGGTGGAAGCATTATGGGGAATTTGCGCTGCCAATTGTTGGAACTCATTGGTTGAGCCAAAAAACAAAGGGCCCTTTATATGTTTTATGAAGACTTCTTCCTTGATTTTTTGCGGAAGGTTCTTTTCATCGGACCATGCTTCTTCGCGTAGAGGTTTTACATCTGATCTTTGTGCTGTGAGATCTCCAATTTTTTTCATGAACATCAGCGAAGCTATCACCAAACCGATACCTACTGCATAAACAAGGTTCCAAATAGAGGACAAGACCAAGACCACCAACATAATGATGACTTCTGAACTGAGCTTTAATGGCCCCAATTTTATGTCCTTTGGAAGGTGGGGGATTGCTTTTAGTCCCCGGTAATCCATTACCCCAATTCCTACTGTTACCAAAATTCCAGCTAATACCGCAGCGGGAATTTGTGAGGCGATGGGTCCGAGAGCCAATAGAATAATGAGGAGAAGAACACCGGCAACCATCCCTGAAAGTCTGGTTTTACCCCCAGAGTTAATGTTGACAACCGTTCTAATGGTGGCTCCAGCCCCTGGTATACCTCCAAAAATGGCGGCAATACTATTTCCAATGCCTTGCCCCACCAGTTCTTTATTAGGTTTGTGTTTGGTCTGGGTCATATTGTCTGCAACCACTGAAGTAAGCAAGGAATCTATCGCCCCTAACAAGGCCAAGGTAAGTGCGGTAAAAATATAAGGAGTAATGGAGTTCAGTTGAAAACCTGTAAAAATTTCTAGATTGGGGATGGGCAATCCGCTAGGAATTTGCTCAATGGGACGATACTCCAATCCAAATCCAAAGGCAGCCCCCGAAACAACAATAAGGGCCACCAAAGTACTTGGAATCGCTGTGGTAATACGCTTAAAACCATAGATGATTAAAATGGTAGCCAAAGCAAGTCCCAATTCCAGCCAATTAATGTTTTGTAGGGCTCGGGGCAGCACCCTAAAGGTACCAACCACTCCTGAAGCGTCTTTTGCGGCCAAGGTACTGGCTTCCTTTTGCATATCTGCGGGGGTTATATCTTTTGCCCGTCTAATGGTTTCTTCAAAATTTTCCAAAACCAAAATACCTTCACCAGCTTCTTCTTTTAGGATGTTTTCCAAAATTTCTTCCTCTGCTTCGGGCATAAATTGGCTTACATAGCCACTATCTTCCTTCGGATAATATCCTACTGCAGGCAAAATTTGTGTAACCAATATAATAACCCCAATGGCTGTCATAAATCCAGATACAACCGGATACGGAATATATTTAATGTATTTCCCCAAGCCGATGAGTCCAAGGCCTATCTGCATAATTCCGGCTAAAAGAAAAATAGTTAGGATAGCTGGAAGGGCTTGGTTGATATCCCCATCATTTATGGCCACAATTCCAGCAATAACCACCATACTTACGGCGGTCATAGGAGCAGTAGGACCAGAAATTTGGGTGTTGGTTCCTCCAAACAGAGCTGCAAAAAAACTAATGAATATGGCACCATACAATCCGGCACTGGGACCAAGTCCAGAACTTACCCCAAAAGCAAGTGCCAGTGGTAGGGCCACGATACCTGCCGTAATGCCTCCAAATAAATCTCCTTTTAGATGTTTGAACATTGGTATGGTTACGATTGTGTAGTTTGAAGATACTAATTTTACCCTACAAAAAAGGCCGATGATCTTAAGATCATCGGCCTTTTCAAAAATTGTTAAAAAGGAGCTTACAAAAATGTCACTTTACCATCTGAGATGTCGTACATGGCACCTACAATGGCAATTTCCCCATTGTCTTCCATCTCTTTTAAGACTTCACTTCTATTCCTGATATCCTCTATGGCCATTTCAACGTTTTTAACGGCAACGGCATCCACAAAATCCAAGTTTTTGGAGTTTCTTATAGCTTCATCTTTGGGTTCTGGAACGGCTGCAACCGCAGGTTCAATTTTGTTGATGAGAGCGGTAAGGTTGCCCAAGCGTGCATGATCACAAGCGCCCTTTACGGCACCACAGCTTGTATGCCCTAGAACAACAACGGCTCTGGTTCCCGCCAATTTACAAGCGAATTCCATGCTACCCAAAATATCTTCGTTCACAAAGTTTCCAGCTATTCTAATGCTGAAGATATCTCCTAATCCTTGGTCAAAAACAAGTTCGGCCGATACTCTGGAGTCGATACAGCTTAGAATGGTTGCAAATGGAAATTGCCCATCTTTGGTATCATTCACTTGTTCCAAAAGATTCCTGTTGGCCTTCAAGTTCTGTTGAAAACGCTCATTGCCCTCCTTTAAAAATTGGAGTGCTTTTTTGGGCGTCATGGTGGCCTGTGTTTCTTTAGTATGTGCTTTCATATCACTATTTTATGCCGTTTTTTTCGGTCTCAGATTAAAAAATTCAATATAGCTTGGGGGGTTTTCAACCTCTCCTCTTTCAGATATAAGTTTTATATCGATGTTCCTACTTTTCGCCTTACCCGAAAAATCTTCCAATATCTCTATAATATCATTATCTAAATACCGTGTTTTTCGGACATCCAATTCAAGATAGGAATTTTCTGGGATGCGATCCAACTCTTTTAAAATCGCTCCTTTGTTGATGAAGGTAACTTCCTCAGCAAGGGTCATTTTTATTTTATGTGCTCCATTGCTCTTGTCTTCAATGTGAAGAAAGTGAGAGTTTTGGTAGCTTTTTATTAGTATCACCACAATACCAACACCCAATCCAAGTCCAATACCTACCAAAAGATCAGTGAACACGATACCCACAACGGTCACAATGAAAGGAACAAATTGTTTCCAACCAGCATTGTACATGACCTTGAACAGGCTTGGTTTGGCCAATTTGTACCCTACAATGAACAGGATTGCTGCCAAAACCGATAATGGAATTTTGTTAAGAAGTGTTGGAATCAGAATAACCGAAGCCAGTAAGAAAAAACCATGGATAATGGCAGAGGCTTTGGTTTTACCTCCAGACTGTATGTTGGCTGAACTTCGTACAATAACCTGGGTCACAGGTAGGCCGCCAACCAAACCAGATAAAGTGTTTCCCACACCTTGAGCCAATAGCTCCCTATTGGTAGGGGTTACTCGTTTTTCCGGGTCTAATTTATCAGTAGCTTCAACACACAATAAGGTTTCCAAACTGGCAACCAATGCAACGGTAAAGGCAGTAATCCAAATTTCGGGATTGGAAATGGCAGAGAAATTTGGAAAACTAAATAAGCCTGCAAATGATTCAAGACTATCTGGTACTGGAACACTTACCAAATGTTCTTTTGAAATTGCCCAAGAAGGATTGTCCTGGGTTACGGTAAAGTAAATGATTCCTAACACAACTGCTACCAAAGGGCCTTGGATAAGCTGAAATATTTTTGATTTTTTACTTAAGACTTTATCCCACAAAATAAGGATGGCCAGTGCAACAATAGCAATTAGAGTGGCTCCAGGACTAATAAAATTGATGGTATTTATAATTTCACTGAACGTGTTTTCACCGTCCACTTGAAAGAAGGCCCAATCGCCCTCTGGGTCGGCATCATAGCCAAAAAAGTGTGGAATTTGTTTTAGGATGATGATGATTCCAATACCGGTTAACATTCCTTTGATGACCGATGAAGGAAAATAATAGGCAATTACCCCGGCCTTGAGTAAACCAAATACAATTTGGATGATTCCACCCAAAACCACGGCCACCAAGAAGTTTTGATAACCGCCCAAGGTGCCTATTGCCGTCAATACAATAGCGGCAAGTCCTGCAGCTGGACCGCTCACCCCAATTTGGGAACCACTGAGCGAGCCTACCACAATACCTCCAATAATTCCGGCAATAAGTCCGGAAAAAAGAGGTGCGCCACTGGCCAAGGCTATTCCCAAACAAAGGGGAAGTGCCACGAAAAAGACCACAATACTGGCTGGCAAGTCATTTTTAATATACTTGAACATAATAATAAGTTAAAAATTAGTTGTGCCTTCGGCTTTTGGAATTTGCGAAGACATTTAAAAAATTGATTTGAATGTAAGTGAGTATTAAATCAATCTTCTGGGGGGAGGGTCAAGTATCTCAACAGTATACTCCAAAACAGGGAAGATGTACCCCATTGAGGTTAGGTTTGTTTCTTGTTGAAGGGATGCATCTACGGGGAAAAAATTCCGGAGTAAAAAATATTTGCTTTCAAAATTTTTGGTGGGAGCTGTTTCATTGCTGTTGTTTTCTTCCTCAGAAGAGCCTATAATCAATGCGGTACAGTACTCCCTGCCCAATAGGGGCACAAAGGGAGAGGCCATCAAAATTGTGACCAACATCACCGAAATAAAAGGAATAGCCAATAGCCGAAGCATAGCACCGTTTTGCGCAAAAATAAGTCGTGGGACGTAAAAAATTGTTAAATAACTTTTAAAAGTCCTTCAACAACTTAATATCACCGGTCAATAACCACCCTGTTTGACCATCTGCAATCCGTATTTTGCTCCAATCATCCAGATGGTCCATAACGTTCACTTTGGTACCTTCATGCAGTGTAAAAACATTTTCACTGTTGTTATTGGGCTCGGAGGAAACCTGAACTTCCTTGCTAAATACTATCGCAGGATTGTTCTTTTTAAATCCTTGGTATTGAAGATAGGCCATTAATACACAAACAACGGCCAGACCAAGTGAAAAGACACTGGTTATAAAGGCCATCCGTTTTTGATTGGCATATCTGAGAAAGAAATATGCCAAATAGGCCAGCACGAACAAAAAAATGAGCGCCACCGCCAAATAGGCCCATTGATCAAAGGAAAAAAGGTTTACAATGGTGTTATAGATTTGGGAGATTTCGGTTTTTGGCATCTCTTCAATGGCATCCAACCGCATGTTTTGGGCATACCCCAAATTATTGATGATTTCACTGTCTGTAGGATCCAACAACAAAGCTTTTTCGTAATAGTAAATGCTGGGACCTATGGCATTTTGTTTGTAATAACAGTTCCCGAGATTAAAGTAAAGCTGTGCGGAGTGTTCCCCATTTTCCAGGATTTCCTTGTAATTTTCTATGGCTTTGGTATATTCACCTTTATTGTAATGCTCGGTAGCTTGGTCAAATAGGCTGTTGTTTTGAGAAAACCCAAAGGAAAATGAAAACAGACCCAATACAACAATCAACTTTTTTAGATTCATAATTGCTTATCCAAATTAGAGATTACCTCGCTGGCCTTGTCATAATCCTGTTGCATTTGCACCTCTGAAAATGGGCTGTAACGTGCCATTTCACAACTTTTTAGCAATGCAATAAAGCCTTCCACATCTGCATCATCCACTTTTTTATCCAGTAAAATGGATGTGATTTTCTCCTTACTGAATTCTGATGTCTCAATCTTTAGTTTGGCCTTCAAATAATTATGAAGCCCTTTCTCCAATGCTACATAAAAAGCCTCTTTGTTGCCCAGTTCCTTTTTGGCGGTGGACAGGTACTTTTTGGCCAATTTATTGGCTTGCTTTATTTTGTTTCCTTCCACATCGCGGGCAATGGCCTCTCTTTTCTTAAAAGAAAAAATGGCGATGGGAATCAACAACAAAGGAGCAAACATGAGCATGTAAAACGTGTTTGATCCAAAAAAGTAGTTGACGCCAATGGGGTTTAGGTTGGGACTCAGCTTTATAAAGTGAAACTGTTTTCCAGTAGGTACCACCTGTTGTTGATTTGTAGTCGTTCCTGCAATAGGATTGGATGAGGTACTAGTTGGCCCTTCCAACACTTCAATATTGATTTCTTCTGAGTTTAGGGTAACGTATCTTCCGGTATCGGGATTGAAATAGCTAAAAGAAATGCTGGGGATAGGGTATTTTCCTCGAAATGAGGGCACAATCGTGTAGTTGTTGCTAACTTTTCCCTCCATTCCAGAAGTAAAGGTTTGGATGTTTTCCTCGTATTCTGGCTCATACACTTCAAGGGAACTGGGAAGTTCTGGCTCTGGAAGTTGGAACAGTTTTAGGTTCCCTTTTCCAGAAACCTCCACTACAGCTTGTAGCGATTCTGAAGCGTTCAATTGGGTTTTGCTTGCTGTAACGGAGAATTCAAAATCGCCCACGGCGCCACCAAAATTCGCTGGTTTACCACTTTCAGGTAATTGCTTAACGTTAATGGTTCTTCTTCCCGCTGAGACTGTTTTACTGGTCTGGGTATAAATCCGTCCACCAAAAAAGTCACGACGATTGGTGGGCACGTCCACAAAAATTTCCAAGGAAAGGGGTTCAATTTCCAATTGCCCTGCCTTTTGAGGATAAAGCACCACTCTTTTCAACACCACGTACCGGTAGGGCTTACCCTGATATGTGCCGTTTTGGGCCGTATGCTTGGTCACGGGAATCTCTTGACTCCAAAAATTGTTGTACTTGGGATTGTCCAACGGTCTGTAGTTGGTGACACTTATGTTGGGGCTTACATAGAGTTTGTAGATAACAGTAACGGCCTCATTCAAATAGGGGCCACCTTTAGAAACTTCGGCTACCAAATGAAGACTTTCATCCGCAACATCGTCCACGGTTTTTTGATCACTGGGTTTATCCACGGCAGCCGTTACTTCCACAGTTTTGGAGAGGGTTTTATAGGTTTCACCCCCAATTTCTATGGTAGCTTGACTTATGGAAAAATTACCTCTGGCCGTGGGCACCAAAATATAAGAATAGGTCTTGGAGAACGTACGCTTTCCATTGATCCAAGAGGAGCTGATGGATTGTGAAGGACCCATAACTACCTTGAAACCTTCAAAAGGAGGAGGATTAAAATTGTCCCCGTCCTTGTTCATGGTAAACTCAACCCGAAGCCGTTCGTTGATTCCAAGTTTTTCCTTGCTGAGGTTCATCTCAAAGGAAACCTCATCCTCTTGGGCATGGGAAGGGTGGGCCACAAAAAATAGTGCAGCTATCAACCATAGTATTTTGCCCTTCAACCTGTACACTACCAGTCTTTTTCGTTTCTTATTTTTTTGCCTTTCACTTTTCTGGCCTCCATTTTTTCCTGCACTTTCTTTTCTTCATTTTGCATGGCCTCTAGCAGATTCTGTATCTGCTGTTGGGAAAGTTGATTGGGTCGTGGTTTTTGTTCTTGTTCCTGTTCTTCAGGCTGGTCACCCTCATTGGGTTTCTTCTCCTGTTCTTTTTTCTCATCACCATCACCTTTCTGATTTTCTTCAGGTTTATCTTCCCCATTTTCCCCTTCATCACCCCTGTCCTTGTTCTCGTCTTCGTTTTGCTTTCCTTCGTCCTGCTTGTCGTTGTCTCCTTCGTTGTTTTGATCCTGGTTCTGATCTTTATCTTGATCTTGCTGGTCCTGATTGTCTTGGTTATCCTGATTCTGATCGTTCTTTTGATCATTCTGTTCCTTTTCCAGCATTTTCTTGGCCAGCGCTAGATTATAACGGGTTTCATCATCATTGGGATTACTTCGCAAGGCCTGTTTATAGGCTTCAACTGCCTGTTGATATTCCTTACGCTTCATATAAACATTCCCCATATTGTGGAAGGCCTTATGCTTTGCGGGCTTTTCTTCTGTTGATTCCCCTGCTTGTTTGTATCGCCCAAAGGCCTCACCATAACTTTCGCGGTTATAATAGGCATTCCCCAGATTAAAGGGGGCGGCCACATTTTCCTTGCTTTTGGATATGGCCCTTCTATAATTGCCTTCGGCTACGGGAAAATCATTGGAGGTAAGTTCCTCATTGGCATCATGGGTAAGGTTTGTGGAGGTTCTTAGTGCTTTTTCGGCCTCTTTGTCCACAATTTCGTCCTGTGCATGGGCAATTGCAGCACAACAGAACAGACCAAGTAACAATCGTATCTTATTCATCATCATGCTCATTAAAAAGATTTAGCTTTTTCAACCATTGCGTTTTTCGGTCCAAAAGGAAGATATCCAAAAATAGAAATAAAAAGCCTGCGGCAAGAAACCATTGAAATTGGTCTTTGTACTCGGCGAACTGTTTGGCCTCAAATTCTGTTTTGTCCATTTGGTTCAATAACTCTTTGATGTATTCCACAGCCTGTTCGGTATTGGAACCATCAATGTATTCCCCGTTGCCCCGATCTGCCACTTCAGACAGAATAACTTCGTTCAGTTTGGTGATGACCACCTCTCCTTCATTGTCTTTCTTTAAACTTTCCACTACCCCATTTCTTTTGATAGGAATAGGGGCTCCCTTGGCTTTTCCAACCCCAATGGTGAAAACGCGGATGCCATTTTGTGTGGCATTTTCCACAGCTCTTACGGTATTGTCTTCGGAATGGTCTTCTCCATCGGAAACAATGAACAATACTCGATTGGTTTGTTCCGTGTCATCATAATAGGTACTGGCTAAATCGATGGCAGCATCAATGGCGGTACCTTGAGAGGACAACATCTCGGTATTCATGCTTTGGAGGAACATTTTAGCCGCACCATAATCTGTAGTGATGGGCAATTGGGGATAAGCTTGGCCTGCATAGGCAATGATTCCAATTCGGTCACTGGCCAATTGGTTGATGATTTCCGAAACCAATCGTTTGGCTTTTTCCAGTCTGTTGGGCGCAATATCTTCCGCCAACATACTTTTTGAAACATCCACAGCAAAAACAATATCCACTCCTTCTCGTTTAACCGTTTCCAATTTGGTTCCGATTTTTGGGTTGACCAATCCCAAAATGAGAAAGGACAGTCCAGCTAGGAGGAAAATCAGCTTTAGAGCCGATTTAAAACTCGACCTGTTCGGAGCCAATCGCTTCAATAAGTTGGTATCCGCAAACTGGCGCTGGGTCCTTTTTTTCCAGAGTTGAAGAAAAAAGAAGGCCAGGACCATTACCGGAATAATGCCCAAGAGGTAGAAATATGTTTTTTCGTCAAACTGAATCATTTCCTAAATAAAACTTTTAAATACGGAATTGCGCAATCCCCATTCGAATAACAACAAGACCCCTGCCAAAAAAATGAGTGGCCTAAACTTTTCTTCGTATTTGTAATATTTGAATTCTTCTATTTCTGTTTTTTCCAAACTGTTGATTTCCTCATAGATTTCCTTGAGCTTTTCATTGTCCGTAGCTCTAAAATATTTTCCTCCGGTCGCTTGCGCGATTTCTTTGAGGAGGTCTTCCTCAATTTCCACTTGACGCATGCCATAACGGTATGAGCCATCAGAATTATATGAAATTGGAGTCAAAGCGTTTCCATTGGTTCCCAAACCAATGGTATAGGTTTTGATGCCGAATTCCACTGCAAGGTCCGCTGCAGTCAGCGGCTCAATAAACCCAGAATTGTTAACGCCATCGGTCAACAGAATAATGACTTTACTGATAGCTTTGCTCTCCTTTAATCGATTTACAGCAGTGGCCAACCCCATGCCAATCGCTGTTCCATCCTCCAGTTCGCCATAAGTAATTTGTTGCAACGCACTTAACACAATGGCTTTATCGCTGGTAATAGGGGTTTTGGTATAGCTTTCACCAGCATAGCCCACCAAACCAATACGATCGTTGGGGCGTTCTTCGATAAAATTTGCCGCAACTTCCTTTAGGGCGGAAAGCCTGTTGGGTTTTAGGTCACGGGCCAGCATACTGGAAGATACGTCAATGGCCATCACAATATCAATCCCCTTGGTGGTTTTGGTCCGCGTTGAAATATCTTCGGTCTGTGGACGAGCCATTGCCGTGATGATAGCAGCCAACGCCAACAAACGAAGGATAAAAAGCGAAGGTTTTATCTGTGCGGCCCAGTTGCTCACCGAAAAACCTTTGATGCTGGAAATCCGTAAGGAGGCCATTTCATTCTTCCGTTTGAAAAAATACCATAGCAAAGCCAGTGGAAGCAATAAAAGCAACCAGAAAAACTGTGGATTTGCAAATTCTATATTCTCAAACATCTATGCCTGTGTTTTTACGTCCAAACTGTTTAATATTCGGTCTACGATTTGTTCTGCATAGTCATCGCCATCCTCCCAGGTGATGACCACCTGTTGCATAAACCCTTTCCCACCAAAGGAAAGGATATTATACTTGGCCCTTTTGGAGTCACTACTTCCGGGGACATCCAAAGTTCCGGTACCATAGGTTTTTAACCCTTTGACCCCGGATTGGGTCACAAACTCCTCCTGCTTGGTGATAATATTTCTAAGTCCAAATTTTTCAAAGTTCCCAAGAGTCGACCCAACGGCCGCATTAAAATCTGGGTCTGTTTCTTCTTTATAGGTCACCGAACTTGTAGATACCGAAAAGATGCCCACATAACTTCCGTAGGAAAAACTTTGGAGCTCCTGGATCAACTCCTCGGTTTCGGGAGGCAGTTTCACATCCTGACGGATAAGCACATCCGGTGTTTCCAATTCAACAGGGGGAAACCCATAGGAACTGGCCACCCATTCACCCTCTAACAGTTCTTTGGTGGGATAGCCAAAAACGGTATCCCGCACCTGCTTGAATCCAAAATAAGCCACGGAGATACCTCCACCAATAACAACCAATCCCGCAAAAATGGCTGCGGCCCAATAGATGCGTTTGCGTTGTTTCTTTTTGGCCAATTCTTCCAAATATTCTTCGTTCAGCAACAATTCTTCTTCGGTAGGTTCCGGAAGGGCATCATGGGTTTTTACCACAATTTCCTCCACCAATTTCCGATCCTGTTCTGCTACCGATGTCGCAGGTTTTGATTTTGCGAATTTTACCAAATCCGCGGTTTCCAATATTTTTTGAAATTGATCAAGGGTATCATCCTCTAGTTTAAGTTCCCCTGCATCGCGAAGCATTTCCAATTTGGTGATTAATTGTCCAGTGGTGCTTTCCATGGCGGAAACATGAACTTCATCCTCCAAATACATCCGGACAATATCCGTTAGTTCCGAATAGTAGCGTTTGTACTCATCCTGAATGAGGTATCGGGAATTCTCCAATTTTTTGAGTTCCAACAAGGCACGGTCATACGGCGGAAGAAGGGCTTCTTTTTCTTCTTCGGTGAGTGGTTTTTTTCTTAGGAAGAACCAATATACCAATCCTCCAACGATGAGTAACCCCAAAAGAATCCAAAGCAAGGTTTTCCAAAGTTGGGCATAACTTTTTTCTACCTGCATCAAAGGTTTGATGTCGTACATCTTCTGTTTGGTGGTATCCACAGCAACATCGGCCACTTTTATGTTGAAGGAATCTGTGAAAAAGGGCTGCTCGTTTATCGCGATACGCTGTGGTGGAATGGTATACGCCCCACTATCAAATTGGGTGAGGGCGTATATGCGCTGAAGTGTAACCTTATCGTTATTTTTTATAGTATCTCCAATGATGGCCTCCACGGTTTCCAACGGAGAGAAGGTCTGTCCTTCTGGGAAATGGACCACATCAGTGGAATCGGCCTCGACAGTAATTTTATATTGGATTTGCTCCCCAATTTTTATGGAAAGGGTATCCAACTCAACTGAAATGTTGGGGTTTTCCTGTGAAAACCCAGAAAGCGGTACAAGAAAAAGGCACAGCAGCGTCATCAACACAAATGGTGTTGGGACATTTTGAATTTTCAATTTTGAATTTTCAACTTGCATTATCCTCTTCGTTTAAAATAGCCCAATAATTTCCGCACATAGCTTTCATCCACCCTGCAATTGATGACCCCGCAACCCGATTTGGTAAAGGAATCCATAAAATAATTCACTTTGTCTTTATGGAATTGCCCATAGGCATTTCGAACCTTTTTGGATTGTGTGTTGACGAGTTGTAGTGTTCCGGTTTCGGCATCCTGCATTTGCACCATCCCCAAATTGGGAATGGATTCTTCGCGCTCGTCAAAAACCCGGATACCGGTGACATCGTGTTTGTTGCCTACAATCCGAAGCGTATTGTTGTATTCATCTGCAATAAAATCAGACAGCACAAAAACAATGGCCCTTTTCTTCATCACGTTGGTGAGGAACTTTAAAGCTTCGGCTATATTAGTTTCACTGCTTTTTGGAGTGAATTCCAAAAGCTCCCGGATGATTCGCAATACGTGACTTTTCCCTTTTTTGGGAGGGATAAAAAGTTCCACTTCATCGGAAAACAATATCACACCCACCTTATCATTGTTCTGCAAGGCGGAGAAGGCCAACGTCGCAGAGATTTCAGTAATGATTTCCTTCTTGAACTGATTGGCAGTCCCAAAGAGTTCTGAACCACTCACGTCCACCATCAACATCATGGTGAGTTCGCGTTCCTCTTCAAAAACTTTTACAAAAGGTTCGTTGTATCGCGCGGTAACGTTCCAATCGATGGCTCTAACATCATCCCCAAATTGGTATTGCCGAACCTCACTGAAGGTCATACCCCTTCCCTTAAAGGTAGAATGGTACTCCCCACCAAATATATGGTCGGAAAGACGCCGGGTCTTAATCTCAATTTTTCGTACCTTCTTTAGTAGTTCTTTTGTATCCATTGGGTTCAAGGAATAAGCTTTCTGGTTGGTTAAAGTAGTTTTTACTTTTACCGAGAAACAATGAACCGTTACGGTACCTCTACCTCGTTTACAATCTTGTTTATGATTTCTTCTGAAGTGATGTTTTCCGCCTCGGCCTCATAGGTTATTCCAATACGGTGACGTAATACATCATGGACTACCGCCCTAACATCTTCAGGGACTACATACCCTCTTCGTTTGATGAAGGCATAGCATTTTGATGCATTGGCCAGATTGATACTTCCCCTTGGGGAGGCACCAAAACTGATCAAGGGTTTTAGGTTTTCCAGATTGTATTTTTCTGGATATCGGGTGGCAAACACCAGATCCAGAATGTATTTTTCTATTTTTTCATCCATATAGACGTCCCGAACGGCTTCTTGAGCACTCAAAATCTGTTTTAAGGTCACCACTGGCTTTACGGGCTCATGGGCACCTTTCAGGTTTTGTCTTATGATGAGTTGCTCCTCGTTCAACTTTGGATAATCAATAACGGTCTTTAGCATAAAACGGTCTACCTGCGCTTCAGGAAGTGGGTAAGTACCTTCTTGTTCCACGGGGTTCTGGGTGGCCATCACCAAAAATGGCGCATCCAACTTAAAAGTTTCATCTCCAATGGTCACTTGCTTTTCTTGCATCGCTTCCAGCAAAGCGGATTGCACCTTAGCAGGAGCCCTGTTGATCTCATCCGCCAAAACAAAATTGGCAAAAATGGGTCCTTTTTTAATGGAAAAGTCATTTTCCTTGATGTTGTAAATCAATGTTCCGATAACATCTGCAGGCAAAAGATCAGGCGTAAACTGTATTCGGCTAAAACTTCCCTTTACCGCTTTGGCAAGCGTATTGATGGCCAATGTCTTCGCGAGCCCCGGAACACCTTCCAAAAGAATGTGGCCTTGGCCAAGCAGACCAATAAGCAATCGTTCAACCATGTGGGTCTGCCCTACAATGGCCTTGTTCATCTCAACCTTGAGCAGGTCGATAAAAGCACTTTCCTGGGCAATTTTCTCATTCACAGCACTAATATCAATAGTAGTGTTTTCTTCCATATGAAGCTTTGTTGTTTGGTGTTATAGTTGGTGTTTTAGCTAAGGGGTGCAAAATGAAAATTTATTTAAAATTCACCTGTTAATTAATGGTTAAAAAATATGGGAAAGCCCTAGTTTTATGAAGGATTTAAGGGTTTATTTTTATACTTTCATCCTATATGCAACAGACAGATACGTATTCCAGAATTATATCTGGAGCCATGACATGGGGAAGTTGGGGCAAAAAACTTTCCAAAAATGAAATGATAGATTTAATGCACCACTGCATTGATGCTGGATTGACCACCTTTGACCATGCTGATATTTATGGCAGCTATTCCACCGAAGCGGATTTTGGAAATGCTTTTGCTGAAAGTGGAATCAAAAGGGAAGATATCCAGTTGATTTCCAAATGTGGAATCCAAATGACCAGAGGGCGGGACAATCGGCTGAATCATTATCAGTACGACAAGGAGTATATCATTTGGTCGGCCGAGCAATCCTTAAAAAAACTACACACGGATTATTTGGATTTACTGCTCATGCACAGACCAAGCCCATTGATGGAACCTTATGAAATGGCGGAGGCTGCCAATGCGTTGTTGGAAAGTGGAAAGATTAAAACCTTTGGTGTGTCCAACTTTACGCCTTCCCAAATCGCTATGTTGGAAAAAGCCATTCCAGTTTCAGGGAATCAAGTGGAATTTTCATTGACACATGATGACCCTATCTACGATGGCACTTTAGACGATTGTATCGCCAACAAACGAATGGCCATGGCATGGAGTCCATTGGGAAGTATGTTCCGGGAAAAAACCGAACAGACAAAGCGAATAAAAAAGACGATGGTTCCTTTGATGGAAAAATATGATGCTGATGAAAGTCAATTGCTTTTGGCTTGGATTCTAAAACATCCGGCCAAGGTATTTCCAGTCATTGGTACCACAAATAAAGAACGGATAAGCTTGGCTGCAAAGGCCATGGAATTGGATTTGGAACTTCAGGATTGGTTTGCCCTATTAGTGGCAAGTCAAGGCCATGATGTTCCTTAAGATGAATACTATGAAGGAGAAAACTGCACTGATCACAGGAGCCACCAGCGGAATTGGGAAGGCCACCGCAGAACTATTTGCAAAGCAAGGGTTTACTTTGGTGTTGTGTGGACGCCGTCAAGAACGGTTGGATGAATTGAAAGAAGCCTTGGGAAAAACGGTGAAAGTCCATACCCTAAGTTTTGACGTCCGGGACCGAGAGGCGGTTTTTGAAGCCATCCAGAGTTTGCCTGTAGAATTTATGCCCATCGATATCTTGGTGAACAATGCCGGAAATGCTCATGGATTAGACCCCATCTACGATGGGAGCATGGATGATTGGGACGCCATGATGGATATTAACGTGAAGGGATTGCTCTACGTGACCAAGGCCATTTTGCCCCAAATGGTAGAGCGAAAGGCTGGACACATCATCAATATTGGATCCACGGCTGGAAAAGAGGTTTATCCCAATGGAAATGTGTATTGCGCCAGCAAACATGCTGTAGATGCCATTAACCAAGGTTTGCGAATTGACCTTAATACCCATGGAATTAGGGTTGGCGCAGTGAATCCAGGATTGGTGGAAACCGAATTCAGTGATGTTCGGTTCAAAGGAGATAGCGAACGGGCATCAAAAGTGTATCAAGGTTTTCAACCTTTAAAACCTGAAGATATTGCCGACATTATTCTTTTTGTGGTCACTAGGCCGTACCATGTCAATATTGCAGATTTGGTAGTGATGCCCACCGCCCAAGCCAGCAGTACCATTGTGAAGAAGGACTTATGATATGATTAACAAACGCCTACTGGTAAAAAATCTTTTAGCGCATAATGACGAGAACAGTTTTTACGACAAGAAGCGCTTTATATCCATAGGTGAAAAGGAAGGAAAGGCAAAATTTTTAAAGCATGTCTGTGCTTTGGCCAATAGTAATCCCAAGAACAACAGTTTTATTGTAATTGGGGTGGAGGATGCCGATAACGAAATCGTCGGAGTTGACTTTTTTGATGATAGTAAGATTCAGAATTTGGTGAATGCCTATCTAGACAATCCACCCATAATTTCCTACGAAAATATTCCCTTTCCCCATTTGCCTGAAGGAAAGGTGGTGGGGCTCGTTACCATTCGGTCGAATGGCAAGGTCTGTGCCCTCCGGAAAAATATTTGGAAGTATTATGGAGGGGCTGTTTTCTTCAGGGAAGGGAGCATAAGCCTGCCCAAAGCGTTTGACATCCAGTTGAAAGACATCAATTCTGAAGTGGTGGCCACTATAGAGCAACATGCAAGAAATAATATTGAGCTGACCTTAGATGCCGTGATTAAATTTATGAATACGCGACATCCCGACCTTACCAGCGACTATAAGGTTTTTAAAGAACAGTTTGTGGTCTGTTGGGCGGGGAACAAGAAAAAAGTGAAGAACAAGATTTATTATTCTAGGGTGGATATTGAACTCATCAACGAACAGGTGAAACTTTTCTACTCCGCTTTGGATGAAATCACTATAAATTATGATGATGATTCGTTCCAGACTTTGGAGTATGTGCAATTGGGTTTGGGATCACAACAAAAATATTACCCATTGGAAGAATTGATGATTACCTTTTCTGAAAATGGAAAGTATACCATCAACAGCAAATTGGTATTTGAGCCGCCCCAGTACGATAAAAAGACCTTGTACCATGTGTACAATACCAATAATGCGCTCCTGCAAAAGCTTGAAAAGAAGATTGCTTTGACCCCAGCAGAGGAAATTGACCTTACGCATTTACCAGCCACATTTCTTATCTGCTATTTGAATGGTTTTGAGGAGGCAAAGGAGCAGATGGACCGTTCTAGACCTATCCTTAAGGCCCATGATACCAGTGTATATCAGTCCTTGAAAGAATCGCAGCGTATTCTTAGAAAGGTGCGATATAATTAAGATCTTTTGAACCAAAGCATTTGGTAGGGAAGGATTTCCAACAGGCCACTGTTAACCACTATTTTTTGATCGGAAACCAAATCTGTGGGGTCTCCTTGGGCAAAATACCCCAGTTTTTTAATCCAACTGGTCTCAATGACCTGTGCATTTTCATCAAAATTGCAAATTACCAGTACCCCTTCTTTCTTGGCATTACTTCGTTCAAAAACAAGGATATGATCATTTCCTGTATGGTACAATTGCAAATCATTATGATCGGCAAAAACAGGATTTTCTTTTCTGATTTGAATTAGCTTTTGCAGGGTATGAAAGATTTTGGATTGAGGCCGTTTTTTGTCATCCAATTTGGCAATCAGACCCCAATCTTGCACAGGCCGGTTTAACCAACGGTTATCATCCTTTTTGGATTTGTCCTTCAAGAAAGAGTAGTCGTTCAAAGTGCCAATTTCATCACCGGCATAGATCAATGGAATTCCACCAAACGCAAAAGTAATTCCATGTAGCATAATAATTTTTGAAATGGACTGCTCAATCAAACCTGAATCATCTTGGGTCAACCCCTTTTCCAAGCCAAGTAGTGATGCGGCACTTCCAGTGATACGACCATCTCCCGTTTTTGGGTTGTACATAAACACTTGTCCCGTAGCTGGTGAATAATCCAAACGTTGACAGTAATAATCCAACAGAAATTTCCGGTGCATTTCCGGATTCAACCCTAATTCATAAATCAAGTTGTTTTCATACCCCAAACCAATATCGTCGTGGCAACGGATGTAATTGATCCAGGTACAATCTTTGGGTTTGGCGGGTACATGAGCCAAGCTTTTGTAGAGCAACTCTGTTTTTTTTGTAGCAATGGAGTTCCATAAAAGCGCCATTAAAGAGGCATTATATGCAATTTCACATTCGTTGCCTGCTTTTTGACCCTCCCCAAAATACTTGACGATATCCGTGGGAGCTACAATAGCCTCGGCCAAAAGTACTACGCCTGGGGCCACCACTTGTAGACACATTCTAAAAAGTGCAATAAGGTTGTGGGCCTCTGGAAGATTTTGGGAAATGGTTCCCATTTTTTTCCAAAGGAAAGCCAGGGCATCAAAACGGACCACATCGACCCCCATGTTTGTTAGTTGAACCAAATTGGACAGCATTTTCATAAATACTTCCGGATTGGTGTAATTGAGGTCCCATTGATAGCTGTTGAAGACCGTCATCACCCATTTATCCATTTCTGGGATGTAGGTGAAATTGCCCGGAGAGGTTTCAGGGAACACTTCAGGGAGTGTTTTTTCATATTCCTTTGGAATGGTATCATCCTCAAAAGTGTAGTAGTATCCCTGATATTTTTTATCGCCTTTCACGGCTTTTTTGGCCCATGAAAACTCATTGGAGGTGTGGTTCACCACAAAATCCAACATGAGAAATATTCCCTGTTTTCGGAACTCCGCGGTAAGCTTCAACAAGTCTTCTTTGGTACCGTACTTTTTGTCGACCTCATGGTAACTGTTCACGGCGTAGCCTCCATCACTTTCACCTTTGGGTCGCGTGGTGATGGGCATGATGTGTACAAAGTTGATGCCCAATTCCTTTAAATAAGGGATTTTTTGCTGAAGTCCTTTGAGGTCTTTGTTGAAATGCTCCACATACAATTGCATCCCCATAATTTTTTCGGACTGATACCAATTTCCTGATGTTAACCGATCAATGTCTTGTTTTTTTAATACATCTGGTCTTGACCCAAATAGCTTGGGTAGTTGGCCTATTAATTTTTTAAAAGCTTCTTTGTATTGCTCCTCTGGATATAATGAGAAAAACAGTTGTTGTATGAGACTTAGGTTGGTGGCCAAGCGTAAATCAAAAAGTGCTTTGGGATCTTTCGTTTTGAGCTGGGTAGATGCCAGTCGATGTAATTCTGCTTGATTCATTTTAATCTTTCAACTGGTCTTTGGTGGGCAAGGATGGAATAGCGCCATAGTTGGTGGTTGTTATAGCACCAGCTTTATTGGCCATGGCCACCATATTTTCCAGTAAATCGTGGTCCTTAAATACGGGTGCAAAATTGCCCAAATCGGAGATTTGATACAGCAAACACCCAATAAAAGCATCCCCTGCACCGGTGGTGTCCACAGGGTTCACTGGCATACTTGGAATCATTTTTTTTGAGCCATTCACGCTTAACAAAGTACCTTCTTCGCCCAAAGTAACCGTAATGATTTTGGCACCCATCCTATGAAAAAAGTCGCAGGCGGCATTACTATCGTTCTTTTCGGAGAGTAACTGGGCTTCTTCCAAACTGAACTTGCATAAATGGGATTTTTCAATAAAAGGCATACATTTTTTAATGAATTGCTCCTCATTTTCCTTCCAAAGGTCACTTCTAAAATTGGGATCAAAACTGATGAACATATCTTTGGTAAGCCCGTCAAAAAGATATTTTCCATAGGCTTTTTCCAAAGAACCGCCCAAAAGTGCGGTGGCAGCGCCCAAATGCAAAATATTGTCTTTTAGGCTTTTACGAAGGGTTGGGTCATACTCTAATTCCTTGTCTGCCCCCCGGCTGAAAACAAAATCGCGCTCCCCGTCCTCCGCAAGTGAAACAAAGGCCAAGGTTGTAAACGTTTTAGATAATTGTGCTAGGGAAATATCAACGCCTTCTGCTTTCAATACATCCAACAAAAAGCGGCCAAAAGGGTCATCGCCCACACATCCTATGAAAATACTTTTGCCTCCAAGTTTGGATATGGCACAGGCAACATTAGCTGGGGCACCCCCTGCTTTTTTGGTAAACTCTGTAGCCTTGGATAGATCACTTCCTTGCTTTTCCGCAACAAAATCTATCAATAATTCACCAACGCAGAATACCTTTTTCATGTTTCCTTTTGCAATATCCTAATGTACATAGAAAATTCTTCGTTGACCAAAAAAGATGAAGCCTTTTGGAGGAATCATATTGTTGGAGTTTGCAAAACTTTAGGCTTAATTTCTTATCAACAGGTCGTTTTGTCCGTATTTTTGTAAAAAATTTTTCTATGCGAACATTGGTTGTGGGGGATATCCATTCTGGATTAAGGGCATTGGAACAACTTATATCCAGAGCAAAAGTTACCCCCGAAGACCACCTTATTTTTTTGGGGGACTATGTGGATGCTTGGAGTACAGCTGTGGAAACTGTAGACTTTTTAATTGATTTGAAAGAAGATTTTAATTGCACTTTTATTCGAGGCAACCATGATGAGCTCTGTAGGGATTGGTTGTTGACCAAAAAAGAGAATCCGCAATGGTTGGCACATGGAGGAACGGCGACACGGGATTCCTATTTAAGGGACAGCAGGAAGGATTGGGGTTCGCATCTTGATTTTTATGCAAACTTGAATAACCATTATCTCGCAGAGGACAACCGATTGTACCTGCATGCGGGGTACACCAATTTAAAAGGGATAGATTTTGAATATTTTGAGCAGTCGTTCTATTGGGATAGGACATTGTGGGAGTTGGCTACTGCGATTGATTCCAATTTAGAGCCAGAAGACCCCAAATTTCCTAAAAGATTGACCCACTACAAAGAAGTCTTCATTGGCCACACCCCTTTATCCAAGGATAAGGTGGTTGCTCCTCAAAAGGGAGCCAACGTTTGGAACGTGGATACAGGTGCGGCTTTCATGGGAGGACTTACCATGATGAATGTGGAGACCAAAGAGTTTTGGCAAAGTGATCCCGTCCACACCTTTTATCCCGGGGAGCGGGGCAGAAATTAATTATCCAACGCCAGACTTCAAAAACCTTGATTACAAACTAAAAAACACTATATGTCTATAAAAAATATCCGGTTGGAAGTAATGCAGGCCATAGAACCAAAAGTAGAAGGGTTCATGGATTCGTTTTTGATTCCAGCAGAAAAAATATGGCAACCCACCGACTTTTTGCCCGATTCCCAAAGTGATGACTTCTATGACCAAATAGAGCAGATTCGGGGAGAGGCCAAGGAACTGGGCTATGATTTCTGGGTCACCCTTGTGGCAGATACCATTACTGAAGAAGCCCTTCCAACGTATGAATCCTGGTTGATGGATGTGGAAGGAATTGATCAACACAGCGGCCGTGAAAATGGTTGGAGCAAATGGGTGCGGGCCTGGACCGCGGAAGAAAACCGTCATGGTGATGTGTTGAACAAATATTTGTATTTGTCCGGAAGAGTTAATATGCGCGAGGTTGAAATTACTACCCAACATTTAATTTCAGATGGGTTTGACATAGGTACGGACAGAGATCCCTATAAAAATTTTGTATATACCACTTTTCAGGAATTGGCTACCAACATCTCCCATAAACGAGTAGGTATGATGGCAAAGAAAAAAAGCAATGGACTGTTGGGTAAAATGTGCAATATTATTGCGGGAGATGAAATGCGGCATCATTTGGCGTACCGGGAATTTGTGAAGACCATATTGGAGCATGACCCTAACGGAATGGTCATAGCCTTTGCCGAAATGATGAAGAAGAAAATTGTAATGCCTGCCCATTTTTTAAGAGAATCTGGAGGAAGTATGGGAGCCGCATTTGAGCAATTTTCCAATTGTGCTCAACGCTTGGGCGTGTATACGGCACAAGATTATATTGATATCCTCAAAAAATTGAACGAATACTGGGCCATAGGCCATTTAAGGGGACTTTCAGACCAAGCGGAAAAGGCCAGGGATTACCTTATGAAACTTCCAGACAGGCTCCAACGAATTGCGGAGCGGATGCAATTTTCACAAGATCAATACAAATTTAAATGGGTTGAGGCCAACGGGATGTTGTAGTTAGAATTTACCAGCTCTGTGCCTCTCTTGCCATTCATGCAATTGCTGCCAATGCCCTTCATAGGCCATTTTGGCTTGCATGGGCCATGAGGCTGGGTCATGTATCCTGTAGCGTTTGCCCCCGGAGTTGAGCACTTCTTGACATGTATTGGCCGAAGTTTCGGAAAGAGCCTTCCAAGTTTTAATATTAAAATTGTGGAAGAGTCCCTGAATCTTGGGGCCAATACCTTCCACTATTTTCAGGTCATCTTTTGTGACCTTTTTTCCCAATGCCGCCTTGGCTGCCTTTGCATCAAAAGAGAAAACAGGGGAAGCGGTGGAGCTAGTGGATTTGGGCTTGGGCTTTTCAACAGGAGCTGTTTGCTTTTTACAGGCCTCTAAATCTGCTCTGAGTTTTGTATTCTCAATTTCAAGATTTTTGATGAGGGCTGAATTATCAACCACGGAAGATTTACTCCCTCTACCGAGAAGATACCCTACAATGCCGATGGTTATACCAACAAGGGCCAAAATAATCCAAAAAAAGATGTCTATTGTATCAGCATTCATGGGCTGTTATTTAGTTATATCCAAATAAAGCCAAAACATCAAAATAGGACTTGGAAGACTTGGGAAATCTAATATCAAAATATTAAAAAAATCTTAAAATTCCGAATTTAACTATAACAATCTAAGATAGTTGGGAGGGTTTTTTAATAAATCGAAAAAACATCAACAAAAAATCAACCAAAAAATACCAACTATACACTTTTTACGACCACTGATAAGATAGCTCCTGAAAACTCGCGGAAATAGTGTGAAATTTGCAGGAAATATTAGGTAAGAAACCCTATTTCTCCCGACAAAGTTCCGGCATTGGAATAGGGTTTATTAAGGTTAGTTAGTTTGAGTTAGTTAAGTTGGTTTTTTAAAGATCGCCCATCCAGTGTTCATCCTAGATGGGCGCCTTTTTTTATATAGCCTCACCATTCGCTTAACAAAAAGTTAACAATATGTTAATATAATGTTAAACACCCTTGATTTTTAGTACCTTAAGAGGACAAACTAAAAATCCATAAGGATGAAAAGAACACTATTAACAACTATCGCATTAACGCTTGCAATCTGTTCTTTTGGACAAGTAGCCTATCTTCAATATAGGGCTGTTCCAGGAGACAGAGAGGCAGAATTTGTAGAGAAGGAAACCAAGTATTGGGCTAAAGTGGCCCAAGCTGCGGTTGATCAAGGTAAGATGGCCACTTGGTCGCTTTGGAGAAAAGTTGGAGTAACTGAAGAAGGTGCCCCAAACTATGTTTTTGTGAACACCTATGAAAGTTTTGAAAAGGCGAACCCAGCTGAGGTTTGGACCAGCGAAAATGTCAAGACTATGGGAGTTTCACCAAGCATGGTAGAAACCAATTCGTTTGCCAAGATTACTTTTGACTATTGGCTTCAAATAGAAGACATGATACCGGGTGATTATAAGTATGCTATTGTAAACTACGCGATGCCAAAGAGTAGAAACGGTTTTATTCAAGAAAACAAAGAACTCTGGAAGCCAATGTTTGAAAAAAGCATTAAAGCAGGAAAAATGGGCATGAAATCCTGGGGGCTGATGTCTGTTGTTTATCCCAGTGGAAGTCAGGCCAGATTCTCTGTACTCACATGGGATGGATTTGACAAAGTTTCTGATGTAATGAACTATCTCAGGTATAATCCTGATGGAATCGATTCTGATTTTCAAGAAGTCATTTCACAATCCAAGATGGGAGAGATTATGCCTGAGGGAGGATTTGAATACAGCATTGTATATGAGCTAGTAAAGAGAATTGCTCCCAAGAACTAATAGTCAATCAAACAAAAGATTAAAAGAAAAGCCCGGAAAACCGGGCTTTTTATTGTCTTACAAGTCAAATTTGATGCCCTGCGCCAACGGCAGTTCCGTAGTGTAATTTATGGTATTGGTCTGCCTTCGCATATAGATTTTCCAAGCATCTGAACCACTTTCACGACCACCGCCGGTTTCTTTTTCACCTCCAAAGGCTCCGCCAATCTCTGCACCCGATGTTCCAATATTAACATTGGCAATACCACAGTCTGAACCTTCTACAGAGAGAAAACGTTCAGCCTCCCGCAGATTGTTGGTCATTATAGCTGATGAAAGGCCTTGTCGAACTCCATTTTGCATATCCAAGGCATTTTCAAGGTCACCCTTGTATTTTAAAAGGTAAAGCACTGGAGCAAAGGTTTCATGCTGAACAATTTCGTAATGATTTTCAGCCTCAGCAATGGCAGGCTTTACATAGCAACCGCTTTCATAGCCTTCACCTTCAAGCACTCCACCTTCAACCAAAATGTTTCCACCTTCGGCCTTAACTTTTTCCAAGGCACTTAAATAATTTTTTACAGCATCTTTGTCGATGAGTGGCCCAACATGGTTGTTTTCATCCAACGGATTCCCAATTCGTATTTGTTGATATGCATTGACAATGGCATCTTTTACTTTATCATAAACATCTTCATGCACAATCAACCTGCGGGTTGAGGTGCAACGTTGTCCACAAGTACCCACCGCTCCAAAAACAGCTCCAATAACAGTGTTTTTAATATTGGCGTCAGGGGTCACTATGATGGCATTGTTTCCACCGAGTTCCAAAAGTGACTTTCCAAGGCGTTCGCCTACAGTTTTGGCCACAATTTTTCCCATTCGGGTAGACCCAGTGGCAGAAATTAATGGAATGCGCTCATCCTTGGTCATAAACTCGCCTACGGTATAATCACCCGTTATTAAACAAGAAATTCCTTCTGGCATACCATTTTCAACAAAAACACGAGCTGCTATATTTTGACAAGCAACAGAGGTCACAGGGGTTTTTTCGGAACCTTTCCAAATACAGGCATCACCGCAAACCCAAGCCAAGGCCGTGTTCCAGGACCAAACGGCCACTGGGAAATTAAAGGCAGAAATAATGCCCACTACCCCAAGTGGATGGTATTGTTCATACATGCGGTGGCCGGGACGTTCGCTATGCATGGTAAGTCCATGCAATTGACGGGATAGACCCACAGCAAAGTCACAAATGTCTATCATTTCCTGAACTTCCCCCAAGCCTTCTTGGTAGCTTTTTCCCATTTCATAGGACACCAATTTACCCAACGGTTCCTTTAGACGGCGGAGTTCGTCATTAAACTTGCGAACGATTTCTCCACGTTGCGGGGCCGGCATTGTTCTCCAGCTTTTAAAACCTTTTTGGGCAGTACTGATAACTTTTTCGTAATCCTCTCTGGTAGTAGCTTTTACCTTGCCAATGAGGGAGCCATCAACAGGCGAATAGGACTCTATGATTTCTCCGTTGGAAAACCAATTTTTCCCTGTGGAAGTTCCATTATTTATTTCATTGAGCCCGAGTTGTTGAAGGGCTTTTTCTATTCCAAAATCAATAGCAGTTTCTGACATTTATAACTTTTTATGCGTGAATTGTTATATTTTTCAAAATTACAAATAATCCTGATGGGATAATGCTGTTTTAAAGGAAAAGGTGGAGGAGAAGCAGTACAATTCCGATCAAAGCAGGAAGCCCCTGTACCACAAAGATTTTTTTGGAGGCGGTAACTGCGCCATACATTCCGGCTAGAGCTACACATCCCAAAAAGAAAAGTGCCACATAAACTTGCCAAACAGGGTCTTGAATCAATAGTGACCATATCAGTCCTGCGGACAGAAAACCATTATACAATCCTTGATTGGCAGCAAGGGTCTTGGTGGGTTCAAACAAATGTTCAGGGAACTGGCGAAAAACCTTTTTGGCCCTAGTGGTCCACGCAAACATTTCCAACCATAGAAAATACAGATGGAGCAAGGCCACAATGACCACTATTATGTTGGCAAGAATCAGCATCATTCGTCTTTGGCTACAAATCGTTCATCTACCGGCATTACGGTTCCACAATTGTCACAGGTGCGCAATTCTTCAGAACCATAAAAATGCTTAAAATGACCCAGAAAGTCCTTTTCAATATCATTTAAGGTGAAATACACTTCGTAAAGTTTGTGATTGCAGTTATCACAGAACCATAACAACCCATCATCAACCTTCATATCTGCTCTTTTTCTCTCCACTACAAGACCGATGGAGCCTTCTTGTCGGGCTGGGGAATGAGGAACCTTGGCAGGATGGAGGTACATATCACCTGGGCCCAGTTTCATGGTTCTTTTTTTGCCATCCTCTTGAATATGAACCTCAATATTCCCTTCCAATTGGTAAAAGAGCTCCTCCGTTTCGTTGTAGTGGTAGTCTTTTCGTGCGTTGGGTCCAGCAACAATCATAACAATATAGTCATCGGCTTCCTTATATAAGTTTCTGTTCCCAACCGGAGGTTTTAGGGTATCCCGATTTTCCTCAATCCATTTGTTCAGATTAAAAGGTGCCTGTATCGCCATAATCCAATGTTTTACGAAAGGTAAAAAAAACCTTTGTGGAAACATAAGGTTTGCCAAAAGAAAAGCCCCTGTTGAAAGGAGCTTTATCGGTGCCTAAAAACGAATGTAAATGGGTCAGTTATTCCACTTTAAGGAATATCTGTGTGTAATACGGTCTACCATCTTTGTCCAATTGTACGCTTAGGGTGGTATGGGTAAAATCTCCTTCCATGGCCTCCCTGTGTGAGCTGCTGTTGAGCCAGGCTTCCATTATTACTTCCGCTGAGGAATAATATCGGGCCACATTCTCAGAAACACTAACGGCATCGGTCTCTGCCGCTATTTGAGTTGCCCTATCGTCAAAATTGTCGTGGCTTAATTTGTTTTTGGAAATCAT
Organism: Allomuricauda sp. CAU 1633; assembly: GCF_017313225.1. Taxonomy (GTDB): domain Bacteria; phylum Bacteroidota; class Bacteroidia; order Flavobacteriales; family Flavobacteriaceae; genus Flagellimonas. The sequence goes on from NZ_JAFLNE010000001.1 coordinate 580,274, forward strand.
GTATTGGTTGTGCTCTTCCGCATATTTATAGGAAGACGGACTGTCTTGAAGAACAACTTCGCCAATGGAAGCTCTATGGTCGTTCACCAAATCCAAAAGTTCCTGCTCCATGGATACGGGGTCCACCGTAACTTTTTCATTTCCCAAGAGGGCCTCGGCGTAATCTTGTTCTTCTTCAGGCGATGTAGTACTGCACATACTAACAATAAGCCCTAGGCCAACGGCCAATAATAAGTGAAATAATTTTTTCATTTTTAGGGGTACTTTCAGGGACCGGTTCTAACAATCCCAAGTGTTCTGTTGGCTAATCTAGTGGAGCAAGCCACCTTTGCCACAGAATGTCCATAGAAGGTAAATTCTTACGTTGAATTGCATGAATGGGTTTCCAACACAATTTTTTTACTATGGCCCGAATACATTCATCGGAAAAAATGAACACTTTATATAACCTCCATATTTACAGGTGGTGAATCTTGCTCTTCTTCCTCTTCAAGTACCAATGAAAAAACAAAGGCTCCAATTTCCTTTAAAGGTTCATAGAAGACGGATTCCTTTTTGGTTTCTTCGTTAATGAGGTTCAAAGGAGTGGCAAGGCGTTCAAAAAAAATGAGCATGGCGCCCAAGATAATGGCCACTTTGAGGGCACCAAAAATTCCTCCGGCAATCTTGTTCAAAAGTCCCAACATGGCAAAATCGGCAATTTTGGTCAGGAACCTACCCGCAAAATTTACCAAAAGGATAATGCCAAAAAAAGTGACCAGAAATGCGGTAAGTTTTATGTATTGGTCACTCCAGTTCAATCGTTCCGAGAGGTAATCTCCAGTGATATAGGAAAAATGGATAGCACCATAAATCCCTGCGATCAAGGCTGCTAAGGAGGCAATTTCAACAAAAAGCCCATTTTTTAGGCCTTTGTACAGGCCCCAGACCAATAGAATTCCCAAAACAATATCCAAAAAGCTCATAAACGGGTTTTAACAAATATAGAATATTGATTTGTACCTTTGGATTTCTTATCAAGAACATGGCAAGGGACGAAAAATTAAAAGAACGATGGGAGCTTTTGGTGGAAAAATTGTCGGCACAATTTTCTGATGGTGATCCCTTGGAAATGGATGGCATCATTTATTTGGTCGGGGTGCAGGAATTGGGAAGTTTTCACCGAAGTTTCAAAAAAGACGAGAAAATCAATCTGATGCACATTGCCATCTGCAGGTTGTTGGAACCTTATGGCTATTACGATTTTGATTTTTTTGATGACGAAGGATGGCCCCATTACAAAGTAAAAGAACAATTACCTCCATTGAAAGCTGGAGAACAAACCGTTTTGATGAAGGAGGCCGTGGTGAATTATTTTTTGGAAAAGGAATATATCTTTTAATATGGAGCTACAAAAACCGTATTACGCTGTAATTTTTACCAGTACACGTACAGAAGGTGACAATGGTTATGGGCAAATGGCAGCCGAAATGGAACAATTGGCCCGTCAGCAGCCGGGTTTTTTGGATTTTGAAAGTGCCCGGGACGGATTGGGGGTTACCATAAGCTATTGGGAAAGTCTGGAGGCCATCGCCAATTGGAAGGCCAACATGGACCACAGGGCGGCTCAAAGAAATGGCATCAAAAAATGGTATTCGTGGTATAAGGTTCGTATTTGCAAAGTGGAACGCGAATATGAGTTCACTAAATAAAAATATATGGAAGGAGATGTTCCTTTTTCAAATCTAAACAGAAAAGAAACGCTTCAAAAGATTGCAAAAGAGACTTTTGACCTTGTAGTCATTGGGGGAGGTATCACCGGAGCGGGTATTGCTTTAGATGCGTCATCTCGCGGTCTCAAAGTTTTGTTGTTGGAAAAGGGTGATTTTGCATCGGGGACCAGTAGCAAATCTACCAAATTGATTCATGGAGGGCTCAGGTATTTAAAACAATTCGATTTTTGGCTGGTGAAGGAAGTGGGCTCAGAAAGGGCCATCGTCCACAAATTGGCACCACATCTCGTAATTCCTGAAAAAATGTTGCTGCCCTTGATCGAGGGAGGGTCTTATGGCAAATGGTTGACATCGATCGGTTTAAAGGTTTATGATATTCTGGCTCAGGTTTCAGGAGAAGATAAACGGCAGATGTTGGAGAAAAAAGAAGCCATGAAGTTGGAACCCCTTCTGCCTAAAAAAATATTGAACGGAGCGGGCTATTATGCGGAATACCGAACAGATGACGCCCGACTCACCTTGGAGAATCTCAAAACCAGTCTCCAGTTTGGAACACAGGCCTTGAATTATGCCAAGGTCATCGATTTTATCTATGAAAATGAACGGGTTGCAGGAGTGCAATTCAAGGATGAGGTATTTGGGGACGAGCTCAGGGTATCCTCAAAATATGTGATTAATGCGGCGGGGCCATGGGTAGATGAATTGCGATCCATCAACCATTCCAAAAGGGGCAAACGCTTGCATTTGACCAAGGGAGTTCATTTGGTCTTTCCAAAGGAAAAATTACCAGTGAAGCAATCGGTTTACTTTGATATTCCGGATGGCAGGATGATGTTTGCCATTCCAAGGGGCAAGATTACCTATGTAGGCACTACCGATACCAATTACAATTTGGACAAGGATTATGTGACCACGGACATCGCCGATGCCATTTATTTGATTTCGGCGGTAAACCATATGTTCCCCGATATTAATTTAGAGTTGGATGATATTATTTCTTCTTGGGCAGGATTACGTCCGTTAATCCATGAGGAGGGAAAATCGGCCTCCGAACTTTCTAGAAAGGATGAGATTTTCACTTCGGAAACAGGTTTGGTGAGCATAGCTGGCGGAAAGTTAACAGGCTACCGAAAAATGGCAGAACGCACGGTAAACCGTATAGCTCGGCACATGGAGGAGGACCATGGAGTGGAATTGGAGCCTTGTACCACTGATAAAATACGGTTGTGCGGAAGTGATTTTAAAAAGTACAAGCATGTAAAAAAATACATAGCACAACTATTTGATCGTATTAAAGACAGTGGTTTTACGGAGTATGATGCTTGGTATTTGGTGACCACTTATGGTAAGCAAACCGAAACTATTTTGGAAAACTACGCCTCTTTAAAAGTTGATGATGTGCATGAACGTATGATTCGTGCCGAGGCACAGTTTGCGATAGCTTATGAAATGGTGTTGAGCCCGTTGGATTTCTTTATTAGAAGAACGGGACGACTCTATTTTGATATTGACAGCGTACGGACCTACCGCGATGCCGTATTGGAGGAATTCCAAAAGGCCTTCAATTCTACCGCAGAAGAAATGGCCATTTATAAAGAAGATTTGGAAGCCGAACTTGCGGAGCATTCCAATTTTTCCTTAGACCGCCATTAAGGTTGCAAACCAACCATGTCTTGGGCCCATCGAATAATAAGGTTGATGGTACCTTCATCCCATGTCCCAGGTTTGCCCTCATAAGAATCCTTGGCCTTTTCATGGATGGTGTTCCAATGGTCCAGCCCAGGATACTCATGTAAGATATGGTCTTGGTGCCTATTGCGCTTCAATACTTCAATGATCATTTCGTTATCAAAAGCGGACATGATCCAATCGTTGGCACCTCGTAAGATTCGGACAGGGGCTTTAATTTTTTCCCACTGCCCTGCCAAATCAATGTCCTGCAACTGCTGATAATATTCCACGGGCCTACCATACATGTGAGCGGGAGAATGATAATTGTATTCCGCTAGGGCAGGATAGGTATCCACCACTTCTTGATAGGTCATTTTCTCTACCAACATACCATAATATAGTGGAAAGTAGTATTTGTTCATCTTTTCCACAATCTGTGATTCCGTGTTGCCATTAAATTGAAGAATACGTCGTTCAATTTCCAGCATGTGTTCAAACCAAGTTTTGAAGAAAGTGCCATCAGAAATCACGCCTGCCAAATTAAACTCATTCGCCAATAAGGGCGCCAAGGCGCTGCCCATGCTGGAACCGTAGATAACCACTTTTGTGGTATCCACATAAGGTTTGGTAAGCAAACTTTTTATGGCAGACCGGTACCCCTCCAAGTCCATGAGAAAATCGGAACTGCTGCAATCACCATCACTATCGCCCACCCCCGGCTTTTCAATGCGCATAACCACCATTCCCGATTTTTCAACCAAATCTTTTATGGTTTGGACCCAGTTGCCACTTCGGCCAGGATATACTTCGATGCTGGAGCAACTCAATCCTCCAATCAGTATAATGGCGGGTTGTTTTCCACTTTTCTTGGGTTTTGTGATAATGGTCCGCTGGGTTATACCATAACTGCTGGTGATTTCTTCATAAAAGGTGTCCAATCCAGGATGTTTTTCTTTTTCAAGAGGAGTGAAGGCAACCGTAGTCTGAATTTTCTTCGCATTTCTTAGCACTGTAATTTGAGTTGGTACATTACCGCGCAAGCCATAAGAAATATCGCTCCAAACCTCCTCGGCTTTGATAAGGATTCCATCTACCTCAATAATCAGATCACCGGGAAGGAAACCCGATTGCTGGAGCGGGCTGTTTGGATTAATTTCAGTGATTTTTGCACCTGGGATACCATTTTCGGGGGAGTTAATTTTAGCTTCCCAAGAGGCTCTTCTTCCCAAGAATTGGGCCTGTATGGACAGTGTAGATAGTAAAAACAGGAAGGTAAGGGCAATCAATTTTTTGAAATTCATGGAATGGGATTTAAGTTTTCCTTAAAACTAGAATGCCTATTTTTAGGTTTGGGACAATTTATATGAAGGTCGCTGCTTTTTATATGAATTTGCCTTCAATCAGGACTTGCAGAATTTGTAAACATGAAATCTGGCGCCAATTTTTACCTATTTAATTCAAGAATAGCCACCCATGTGGTTTTTTGGATGCTCTACTATGTCTTGTTTGGATTGATTTGGGTAGGCGAAGAAGGGTATCTAGCCTCTTTTTATTTGGAATTTCTTTTATTGCCCATCCGTATTTTGGCTGTTTATGTGACTATTTATTTTCTGCTTCCGCAATTTTTATTGAAGAAGAAATACCTCAAATTTTTACTGGGATATGGAATCGTCTTGCTGGTGGGCGGTATGTTGCAACGCGTTTTTATCCATTTATTTTATGAAGAATTATTGCTCAACAATTCCAGTAGTGGTTTTTTCAGTATAATGATGTTGGTGCGGTCCATTGTATTGATCAATACCACAGTCCTTTTCATCTTGGCCATAAAGCTATTTCAACTTTGGGTCTTGGAGCATGAAAAGAACGAGGGATTGGAGGGTGAAATATTGGAAATCCGGTCCAACCGAAAGACACATCGTGTTCCTGTTTCCGATATTCTCTATGTGGAAGGATTGGGCAATTATGTGACCTATCATCTTTCAGACAAGTCCAAAATAACAAGTTATGGGAGCATAAAAGCAGCTTTGGCGCTATTGCCCGATAATTTCAGGAGGGTGCATAAATCCTATATTGTGAACAAAGTCCATATTAAGGCATATGATGCTGTAACCATTGATGTACAAGATAATGCCATTCCGCGCGGGAAAAGTGTTTCGGATGAGGTGCTCTTGAATTAATCCAGCTTTTCTGTCAACTTTTCAAAAACCTTCTTTGGATTTTTTTCCTTGTAAAGTACTTGGTACACCGCATTGATGATGGGGGTTTTGGATTTTTTTTCCAGTTTGTCCATCAACAAATGGGCACTCTTGGTGGCGTAATAGCCTTCGGCCACCATGTTCATTTCCATCATGGCACTTTTAACGGTATAGCCCTTACCAATCATGTTCCCGAACAGTCGGTTTCGGCTAAAGGTGGAATAACCGGTCACCAACAGATCGCCCAAATAAGCGGAAGCGTTGATGTTTCGCTTCATTTTATAGACCTTGTCAATAAAACGCTTCATCTCTCGAATGGCGTTGCTGATCAACACGCTTTGAAAATTATCACCGTACCCCAATCCGTGTGCAATTCCAGCAGCAATGGCGTAGATGTTCTTCAGCATGGCAGCATACTCCGTTCCGATGATGTCGTCCGAAATTTTGGTTCGGATGTAATCACTTTTCAAGGCTTGGGCCACTAGTTTGGCGTTCTCGGCATCGGCGCACGCAATGGTCAAATAGGATAGGCGTTCCAGAGCAACTTCCTCAGCATGGCACGGTCCTGTAATAACCCCAATATTTTTGAAGGGAATGGTGTAGTGGTTGTGAAAATGTTCTCCAACTATAAGTCCACTTTCTGGAACAATTCCTTTGATGGCTGAAAAAACAATTTTGCCTTCCAACGAAGCAGAGAGACCTTTAAGTTCGGCATCCAAAAAAGCAGAAGGAATGGCAAAAATCAAAATATCCGAAGCATTGACTATTTCATTGATGTCATGGCTCAATACTAGTTTGTCCACATCAAACTCCACCGAACTGATGTAATTGGGATTATGGCCCTCCTTTTGAATGTGCCGGATGGCGGATTCGTTCCGCATGTACCATCCTACGGAATCCATGTTTTCCGATAGCATCTTAACCAGGGCCGTTCCCCAGCTTCCTCCTCCAAAAACACCGAACCTCAGTTTGTTTTCCATGCACATATTTTAGTTAGCAAAGCTAAAAAATATATCAATCTATTTGTTAAATACTGATTATCAAAAAGTTATAAGTTTTGGCATGGTGCTTGGTCTATATCAGGTGAACGTTAAAACCTCGATTATGAAAAATGGAAAACTACTTTTTGGAATTTTAATGATTGGTCTTTTGGCCAGTTCGTGTTACACCGAGGTTATCTTGGAGGACGATTACATCGTGGAATCACCAGTAAACACAGCCTTAGTTTTAGAGACGTATGATCTTTGGTACATAGACATCAATGCTACCCAAGGAAATGGGGAAGTTCCTTTTTTACAACGTGCGTTCACCATCTCTTTTGATAGGGGTGTGGTTTATGCCAACAACAACTTGGCAGGAATTGGAAAAACCGGGAACGGTCTGGGGATTGATGTAGGCACCTACGGAACCTACAGCGGGACGGTGGAAGTGGACCATGATGTGGACGGACTCTGGTTGTTGGATGTATATACAGTGAACAATAATACCTTGGAATTGTACGATCCTGATTCAAATACTTCATATTTGTTACGGGGATACCAAAGAAGCAATTTTGATTATGATCTGATCTTCTATGACAACATCCACTATTTTTTGCAGGAGTACCAGGTTTGGGAAAAGACCTATGTCTCTGAAGAGGGTGCTTTAAACGAGTTTGATGATGAGAACTTTTTACAGTTTTTTGCCAATAACGGAGGCACATTTAGATCATCCATTGATGTTTCTGGAACCCCATTGGTAAACTTGCAATGGGACTATGAAGGTGATTATGAGGTGTTTGATGTGGCCAATGATGAAACCTTAAAAACTTTAACACTGGATTACGACTTTTTGGGCAATGATTATTTTGAGATATACGTTATTAATGACAGTACCATTGAGCTGTACCACGTGTCCAGCGGAACCATTTACGAGTTCACAGGAAGAGGGTTTCAGCAGTACTTGAAATCGGGCAGTGAGACAGGGAAAAAGAGGGTGAAAACCAAAAATCCTGTCATGAATGTGGTCCGACAAAGAAAAATGTAAGGAAACAGTTTAGTCTTCGACTATACAAACAAGTTTTTTGGTTGGTTATTTAGTTAAGAACTGCCCCGAACGTTCCAGTTTGGGGCGGTTCTTTTTTTAGCAGTTTCTTTTTTTGTAATCCGAAGGATTTTCACCGCTTATTTTTTTAAAAGTCCGGTTGAAATAGGACAGACTCTCAAAACCACATTCGTAACAGGTTTCGCCAATGTTCCTGCCTGTCAATAACAACCGTTTGGCCTGGGTGATGCGGTATTGGTTCAAAAAATGGGTGAAGGTACTTCCCGTATTTTTCTTGAAATACCTACAAAAAGCCTCTTTCCCCAAATTAACCGATTCGGCAATAGCCTCCAAGGCTATTTTCTTGGAATAATTTTCATCAATATAGGAATACACTTTTTGCAAGCGTTCTTGCTGCTTGTTGGCTTTGTCATTACTAATGGGATTGGAATGCAACAGTTCAAACTCATCGCTTTTTGCCAAAAGTTTCAGCAATTGTAAAATTTTAAGGAATTGCTCAAACCGATTTATGCTTTGCAATTGCTTCATAATGGCACCAACAGTTTTTTTGGTTCCGCCATAAAAAGCAATACCATATTGCGATTTTTCCAACAGCTCATACACATCTTCCAACTCTTCAATTTCAGTAAAAACCTTTTCCTTAAAAGAAGCACTTATGTGCAAAACCTCTTTGTGATATTTCGTTTTTACCCCATGATCAAAATTTAAATGCGGAATGTTCGAACCGATCAGAACCAAATCACTTCCCTTAAAATTGGAGATATGGTGACCAACATGGCGTTTTCCATTAGCGCCCTCAATATAAACCAGTTCAAACTCAGGGTGGAAATGCCAAAAAAAGAGATCGTTCAACTTGGGATTGTGCAATAAATGAAAAGAGCTTTTATCGTTGGGCCGTATGTTTTCAAGCTGAATTTTCATTGTATTGTTCAATTAATTATAAAAATAGCCAATAAAAATCAATATAGTTCAAATTTTGGTCAACACTAGGGTGGAAACCAAATGGTTGCTCCCATAAATTTGAGGTATCGATTGTTCAACTAAAAAAACAGAAATATAGCATGCAACAGAAAATGAAAATGGCCAACAAGGCCCACGAAGCTATACCGGGGAATCCATCCACCGCAACCAGTAGTAAAAAGAAACTCAATGATAGGGCCAATGGTGAACCTTTACGAGTGCTTTCCGAAAAGGATTGGGCATTTTGGATGGAGAACGGATACGTTGTGGTTAAAAATGCAGTGCCAAAAGAGCAAGCCAAGGCAACTGCAGATTTTTTATGGGAGTTTGATGAAAAAGACCCCAACGACCCCAAAACATGGTATGCTCCACCAAGAACCGAAATGAAAATGAAAGAACTCACGGGAACGGGAATGGTGGAAGTGTATAATCACCAACATTTGTGGAACAACAGACAGACCCAAAAAGTATACGATGCCTTTGTGGACATTTGGGGCACTGAAAAACTTTGGGTGACCATTGATCGTGCCAATTTAAATATGCCCCAACGCCCGGGAGAAAATAAAAAAGGGTTCATTCATTGGGATTATGACCCGGAGACCAGACCACAAAATGTACAAGGGGTGTTGGCCTTGGCCGACCAGACGGATGAGAATATGGGTGGATTTCAATGTATCCCTTGGTTGTACCGAAACTATGATACGTGGAAATTGACCCAGCCCGAGGACCGAGACCATTTTCAACCTGACGTAACTGGATTGGAGGACAAAATTGTGAAAGTGAAACTGGAGGCGGGTGATTTGTTGATTTTCAACAGCACCCAACCCCATGGCATCCGTCCGAACAAATCAGGGAATAAAGTCCGGATTGCACAGTACATTTCCATGATGCCCGCCGAAGAAGACAATGTTGAAATGCGGGAGTGGCGCATCAATTCGTGGAAAAAGAGAATCGCCCCGGAAGGGTATGCCTTTCCCGGAGATCCAAGAAAATGGGAGCAGACCAAATACGATGCTGCCAAATTAAGCCCCCTTGGCGAAAGGTTATTGGGATTGACTAACTGGTAGATTATCAAATCCTTAAAAATCCCGAGTTGATTAGGGTCTTGGATTTAATAGTGTTATTTTTGCCCGCTTCAAGAAAGAAGCCATGAAAAAGTACCTCAATCTTTTTGATTTTTCACAAAAGGTAAACTATCGCACAGAAATTTTATCGGGCTTAACCGTTGCACTTGCCCTCGTCCCTGAGGCGATTGCCTTTGCGTTTATAGCCGGGCTTTCTCCCCTAACAGGGTTGTACGCTGCCTTTGTTATGGGCTTGGTCACCTCAATTTTAGGCGGTAGACCTGGAATGATTTCCGGTGCCACCGGAGCTGTGGCCGTGGTCATTGTGAGTCTGGCAAAGCAGTACGGTGTGGAATATGTTTTTGCTACAGTGATTTTGGCAGGTCTTCTGCAAATGGCTGCTGGATTTCTTCGTTTGGGGAAATTGATGCGCCTAGTGCCCCATCCAGTTATTTTTGGTTTTGTCAACGGGTTGGCGGTGATTATTTTTATGTCACAGATGAGTCAGTTTCAAACTGTAGATGGCGAATGGTTGACGGGAAACACCTTGTTTATCTTTCTTGGATTGGTGCTTTTGACTATGGTAGTTATTTGGGGGCTTCCCAAATTGACCAAGGTGGTTCCAGCATCCTTGGCGGCCATTCTTTTGGTCTTTGGGATTGTGTTTTTCTTCGGAATTGAAACACGCACCATTGGCGATATCGCTTCTATTGAAGGAACATTTCCTCCATTCCATATTCCTGAGTTGCCTTTTACGCTTGAGACTTTGGAAATTATTTTTCCGTATGCAGCCATTGTGGCCGGAGTTGGATTGATTGAAAGTCTACTGACCCTGAACATTGTGGATGAGATCACGGAGACCCGGGGTCGTGGTAATAAAGAAGCTGTGGCCCAGGGCACGGCGAACATCCTTTCCGGACTATTTTCTGGAATGGGCGGTTGTGCCATGATTGGGCAAAGTCTGATCAACACCTCTAACGGGGCAAGGGCAAGACTATCTGGGATTGTGGCTGCGATTATGTTGCTCGCTTTTATCATGTTTGGGTCCAGTTTGATTGAAAAAGTACCTATGGCCGCACTCACCGGTCTGATGATCATGGTAGCACTGGGAACCTTTGAATGGGCCAGTTTGCGAACCTTTAGACGTATGCCAAAATCAGATGTTCTGGTGATGGTTTTGGTGACTTTGGTAACCGTTTTCCTTCACAATTTGGCCTTGGCTGTTTTGGTGGGTGTCATTATCTCCGCATTGGTTTTTGCTTGGGACAATGCCAAACGTATCCGGGCAAGAAAGCATATTGATGAAGACGGAGTAAAACATTACGAAATCTACGGACCTCTCTTTTTTGGAAGCACTACGCTTTTTTCAGAAAAATTTGATGTCTTGAATGACCCCGATGAAATCGTGATAGATTTTGCTGAAAGCCGATTGGTGGATATGTCGGCGATTGAAGCGGTAAACAAAATCACGGAGCGTTATCGCAAAGTGGGGAAGCATGTACATCTGAAACATCTAAGTAAAGATTGTCAAAAGCTATTGGCCAACGCCGATGATATTATTGAGGTTAATGTGATGGAAGATCCCACATACAAGGTGGTGGTTGACAAAATTGACTAGAACCCGAAGCTTCAGCTAGTAAAAAGGAAGTACACCCCAATAACAACAAGACAAACAATGAAAAAGGAAAGGAGGTAGACTTGGATTTCTTTAATCCGGTCTCTCTTAGCTTTTTCAATGATTTTATCCCGTATTTTCTTTTGTTCAAAAGGAGTAAGTTCTTTGAACTTGAGTTGAGTCTCATTTATATAACCTTCATAAGCCCCACGAATGTCTTTGAAGCTTGGTCGTTTGCGAAGTAGCGCACGATTGGCTTTTACGACTAGCATTGGTTGACTTGCAGAACCCATAATAACTCTATTTATTTATAGGTAGCAAAAAACAAGAGATTGTTACAATTGAGACTACTCTGCAGTCTTTCCCATCAATACATTTACATTGGGATTCTGGGGATTCCCACTGGCCCTGCGCATCAGAACAATCTGTCCGGTGTGGTAAATACAATCTGATAACATCCCATTGATCATGTTCCAAAAAGGAAGCACGGTCTGTTGGTCGCCACGCTGAAAAATAATCTTGAATGATTCAATATCTTCTGATTCTTTTCCCATGACCACTTCACTAGCGGCCTTAAAGTTTTCCAAGGTCTTTTTTCGAAGTTCCTCAAATGAAAAACCAGAGAGATCTTGTCGTACATTGGGCGTTGCAGAGGGGGCATTCAGGATGGTAAATGACATGCCACAGATATGTTGCAAGGTTTCCAAAATAGTCCTTCCATCTTCAGAGGGCTTATACTCCAAATCCTTTTGGGTTAATCCCTCCGTAGCCCAGTAATACCGATACCCCAATCCGTCAATCATACGGGCAACCATATTTCCAGAAGTATATTTCTCGGGATAGTCAGGAATTTGATGATAGGGCAATTCCATGTTTTGTGCTTGTATTTGGGTAACTAAGGTAAGTAACAAAGTAAAACTGATAAGTTTTATGGGGAAAGGGTTTTTCATATTAAGGGTTTAGTCCATAACTGATTTTTTGGCCAAGGTAAGACCAATTTCATTTACTTCTTTGAGTGCTGCCGAACCGTACCATTCTTTTAATTCCATCACTAGACTGCCTGCTTGTATGGCAGGGTCGGTTTCTGTGAGCCTTTGGGCTTCCTCAATGGAATCCACATCAAAAATATAAATACCACGAAGGTCATCGTTACCGAAAAAGGGACCAGCCAATACCAATTTTCCTTCTTGTGCCATTTTCCCAATGTTCTGCAAATGCGCAGCCTGCAATTCAGCTGCCTTTTCTTTAGAAAGGTCACGGTTGGGGCCACGTTTCAGAAAGGCAAAAACATACTTTTTCATACCATAATCGTCCGCACCGTACTTCTTGGCTTTTTCTGCATCATAAACTACTTCTTGGGATATGGTAATTTCAGGTTCAGATTGCGCTTGGGTCACAAAGCAAGCCAACAGAGCAAAAAGGAAAATTAGTCTTGGATTCATATCGATTGTTTTTAGTGGCCTATCAACCAAAAATAACTAATTGACAGTCAAAACCTAGCAGGTTTTTTGCCAAAAAACAGGGGCGAAAATGCAATTTCATCAATCAAAACATCCTTTGTAAAACACATTGAATGGGTGTACCTCCACGTTGAACAGTTGGTTTTTCAGGGCCACATCTTCAAGCAAAAGGCTTTTGGCAGATTCCAAATCCGCAGCCTGAAGAACAATCATGCCGGTATCGCTGTACCGAGCACCCATAACAATGGCGTTTTCTTTTCTCAATTTGGATAAAAAGGCGGAATGTTCCTTAAAATAAGGTTGGTCATTGGGAGCTTTGTCCATATCCCAAAGAGAACCAACCGTGTATAATGCCACAAAATGTGATTTCTTAACTTCACTTTCTTGGGCGTTAATAAAAATTGGGAGCAACAGGAATAGAGCGATTGTTTTCATTTTTAATCAATTTTTTTAAAAACAAGAAGATTTTCTTGGCTGCCATTGGAAAGGTGCAATCTGTTGTTTGAAAGGGAATATGTGGTACTGGCTTGTAGGTTTTTCAAAAATTCCGATTCTTTATTCGCTCCCGGACAAGCCATTCTTGTTCCGGCCACTTGGGTGAATCGCAATACATCCTTTTCGTAAAAAAGACCTCCGGTCATTCGGTTACATCCGGAAAATCCGGAAAAACGATTGGTGTTGATATCAATTTCCATATTGGGGACATCCTTTCCGTTAAACTCTTCTTTGGAAACCGATGTCCCGTCCATTTCTTCCAGTACCCAAATGTCATGTAGTCTATAGTCTGTAACATAGGCGCCACAGCCTTCCAAGGCATGGGTTTCTTCATCTCCGGTATATTTATAGGCTATGGTAACCGTGTAGGGTGATTTTTCACCAGACATGGCATTGGTACATTCCTTGTGGGCAATGATGACATCAAGCTCAACGGCCTCCGTTTGGATACGATACATGCTAATGTTGGAGTCCTGTGCCTTTATGGGCTCGGTATGTGGGGTGATAATGGTGTCTTCCATCATGTTCAGTGCTACCCTATCATCTTGGATTTTTAAGCCCCAAAAAGGCTCGGTGCCTGTCGCCTTAAAATAGTTTTCATCAATTTTTACGGGAGCGGGTTTTGGCGTTTCAACGCTTAGGGGATCCTCCATTTTTCCTCCTTCTTCCTCCAGTTTTTTGAATCGCATCATAGGGACTTCACCTATTAAAAGGTTAAGCTTGCCATCCTCAATAATATAGCCATCTATTTTTTTCATCATGTTCAGGAATTGTCTTTCCCCACCGCCACAGAACATCATGGTGGTTGGGCCGGGTTCCCCAAATGAAAGGGAGCTTTGATTCAGTTCGTAATCTGCGGAATAGCCATTGCAACTATCGGTACCGGTAACCTGGGCATTTTCTTTGTCAAAAGTGATGCGAGGTTTTTTCTCTGGAAAAAGGCCATCAAAGGCAATTCGGGGCCCAGAAATGTATTCCAGTTCCCATGTGGTATTGAAAAGCGCTTCAGAGTTGTCCGGTTTTGGATTGCATGAACAAACCAAAATCAGGGCATATAAAAAAAGGGTGATTGAAGGTTTCATTTTTACAGAAAATTATAGTTAATGGTACAGAAAAGTACTAAAAAATTGTGATGGAACCTTCAGTCAATCAGGTTAATAAATGGATAAGAAAAGGCATTATTCCCCTCTTTTGCTCCAAACTTCGTAAATAGGCTGGCCTTTACTGCTCAATCCGGAATGATGCCAGTCGCCATCCACAAGCTCATAATTGAATTGCAAACTTGCTCCCACGCGAGAGTCATCCCTAGAAAAGAAATCAATGTTTTCGGTATATTGGCCATCTATGGTGGTGTAGGTGCCTCCGCCTGTACCCATAAATTCCTTGGTTTCTATATTGTAGGCAATCCATTGGAACCGTGTGCCTGACAGAATTTTCATGGTTTTTCTGGGTCCAGAGGTGTCCCGCTTTACAATTTCACCATCACGTTTCCGGCCAGAAATCAACCATGCTCCTGGCAAATCTCCAGGAGTGCCATCATCCAAGCGAGACCATATTTTATCATCTACATGTAGCTTGTCTCCATCAAACCTGTAAGGAATACTATCAGAAGTGCCCACAAAATCAGGGTCAAAAGAGGCAAATTCCAGAGTGTAGGCAAGTAATCCATTTGTAGCAGATAATGTTCCACCCATGGTGCCCATGAACTTACCATTTTCTTTTTCAAAAAAGGCCTGGGAAAAATAACCCCCAGATACTATGGTCACATATTGGACCGAAACACCCTCATCATTGGTGACAGTTGATTGCCATGCGCCACTAAGGTCTTGGCCCTTGGAAATGGACATGGCTAGAACAATAAGAATCAGGGTTAAAATATTCTTTTTCATGATCAATACATTTTATTGGAGTGTGCTGCTGTTTTTGGTATTTGTTGAATGGCATCCCAGTGCTCACAGATTTTCCCGTTGTCATCAAAGCGAAAAAAATCCATTGTTACATATTCATCGTTGTCCGGCCAAATTTGATGGGTATGAAGGGCCACCAAATTGCCTTCGGCAATACACCTTACAAAAGCAATGGACTTATTGGGATACTCTTGTTGCATTTTCTCAAAATAGGAAATAAACCCTTCCTTTCCATCCGCAACATCGGGGTTATGCTGAATGTAGGCATCCCCAACAAACTTTTCAACAGCTTCACGAGGGTTTCCTTCGTAGGCCATTTTGTAGAAAGCAATTGCATTGTTTTTGTTTGTAGCTAAATCCATAATGGGGATAAACAAAAAATGCCGTTGCCTTTCAAGAAAACAACAGCATTTCAAAGATTGTATGTTTGGGAATTACAGCGTTCTTAGGTACTCGGCCACGTCCCTTGCCTCTTCTTCGGTAAGGTTTTGGTTGAGCATGATCGCATTATTGTATTCTTTCAACAAAGCTTTTGCAATGGGATCCTCTTTGAGCATGCCATCGGGGTTTAAGATCATATTCATGACCCACTCCGGACTTCTTCGCTCATAAACTCCTTTTAGGGCAGGTCCAATCATGCGTTTGTCCACCATGTGGCAAGCCACACAGATACCATCGAACTTTGCTTTTCCGCGTGCGGCCATTTCTTCATCAATTTCGGCAGGGAAAGCCAAATTTTCAATGGGGCCTACCCCTTTATTATCCAAATCCACGGGCACACCTTCGTCGGTTTTGGCCTTGGTCTCTTCAGTTTTGGTACGGCTTACTTCAAAACCATCATCCTTTTTCTCTTCTTTTTTTCCGCCACAGCTGGCCACAAGGGCTCCCAATGCTACGAAAAGGAGTAATTTTTTCATCTTGATCAATTCTGTTGTAGTTTGTGTTAATTACAGCTACTAAGATAGGTAATTGAAGACTAATTTTATAGCAGTTTTTGCATTAGCTGTTTTACAATGGAATTAAAATCCCAGCTCATTAAAGAAATCCAAAGCCCTTCTTTCTGTATACGTGATATTGTTCTTTCCCCAAAAACCTACATGCCCACCATATTTTGGGGTTTCCAAATATAGATTTGGATTCTGTTCCACTTCAGAAAAAGGATAGCATTCGGAGCCTAAAAAAGAATCATCCTGCGCATTGATGATTAAACTTGGCACCTCGATGTTAGGCAAAAATTGAAGGGAACTACATTGCGTGTAATAATCCAGCGCATCTTTAAAGTTATGCGCCCTGCTGGTGTAGATGTCGTCAAAATCCTTTAGGGTTTTAATTTTTTTGATATCAGAATCCGTGATAAGTTCGGGAAACAAGACTTGTTTTTGTCTGAGCTTGTCAATCAAATTTCCCTTGAAACGAATGGCATATAGGATATTTTTGAATGTGAGCAACTGTTGACACGAACTGTGCAAATTGCATGGTGCTGAAACAGCAACCGCTCCTCTGATTTCCTTTGGAACGGTTTCCTCTTCCCCTAAATATTTTAGCACTAGGTTTCCGCCCAGACTGAAGCCTTTAATATAGATTTCTGAATAATCCTTGGTCTTCAATATGTGATCGATAACTTCTTTTAGGTCTTCGGTAACGCCCGAATGATAAGAACGATATCTTTTGTTGGTTTCCCCACTGCAACCTCGATAATTTACAGCACAGGCATTGTACCCATTTTGGTTAAAAAGTTTGGCACTTCCGGTAATATAAGGTCGTTGTCCATCTCCTTCCAGACCATGGAGTAGAATCACCAGTTTATTGGACGGTACTATAGAATCGCTCCAATCTAAATCCAAAAAATCGCCATCGAACAGTGATAAGCGTTCCCGTTTTTGGACAATTCCATTGACTTTTCTAAAAAGACCACAGTAAATGGTAGCCAAATGCCCATTTTTGAAAAAAAGTGGGGGATTGTAATTTGATGAAACAAGGGGCATTAATATAATATGTTATGTTGGGGTTGCACTTTTTCTGGTAAATTGGTTTCATCCAACATGTCCCTGAGGTCTATCTCTATGGTACGGCACAAAGCGGTCATGGGCACATCATTGATACGCCCTTCGAAAGGATCTTCGCTATTGCTTCCAATTTTTTCCATAGTGGTAAAAATCCAAGAAATCAACACCGAGAAGAAAACCATGAGTCCAAGATACCACCAGTTGTAACTTTGATTTAAACTTTGAAGTTGGGTCTCAAAAACGTTGAGCAACCCAAAGGGTAGCAAAAGGATAAAAATCCAGGTAAAAACTGTACTGAAATAAGCATATTGTCTCGGAAAAGGAGTGTTTTTAATGCGTTCGCACATGCCTTGAAGATTGTACATTTCTTCCAAATTGTTGTGTAGTACCTGTTTGTCGAACTCCGTTATTTTACCCGCTTTCAATAATTGCTTAAGCTGCTGCCCTTGATTTTTTACAAGATGTGTGGCTACGTTCTTTCGGTTCTCCAGATCCGCAATTTCGTCTTGGGAGAGCAGCAAATCCATTCCATCACAAGCGGGGTTCCGTTCCCCATGTTTGTCGAATAGCATTTCCACTGCTCGATTTTCCTTTATAGAGAAACTATTGGGTTGCCGCAGTTGAATGCGTAGGGCGTTGACCCATGCAATATGTCTATATATCAATGTAATTTGGGCGTTTCGGTCATTCTCTACAAAACTGAGCACATTATTGGCCCAGGTACGGGAGTAATTTACGATACCACCCCATATTTTTCGGCCTTCCCAAAAACGGTCATAGCTTTGACTATTCTTGAAACCAATATAGAAAGCCACCGCAATTCCTATTACAGATAGGGGTTGGAAAGGAATGTCGATGTGGGTCCAATCCAAGGTGGTATAGAGGTAAAAGATGATGCCAGCATATAGGATGAAAAAAATAAGGTTTTTCCATGCGTAGCGTAAAATAATGTGCCAACTAATATTTCTTTTAATGTACATGGTAGTGTCTGTTGATTATACCGATACAAAATACAAAAGAAAATTACGGCAGCATTTCTTTGGGAAAAGTCTCCAACAGTTTGGCTTGTTCCTCAATGGAGTCCTTGAATTCAACTTTGAGATTATCCACCAGTTTTGAAACGGGCAGTACATCGTTTATCGTGGTTACGCCTTGCCCTGCAGACCAAATAGTTTTCCAGGCCTTGGCTTCTGTATTGAGTTCTTTCCCAAAGTCAATTTTGCGGTCTTTTTTTAAATCTTCTTCAGAAATCCCGGCAGCCTTTAGGCTTGCGGCCAAAAAGTTGGCATGTACACCTGAAATGGCTGCGGTATATACTACATCGCTGGCACCGGCTTCGATAATCATTTTTCGGTATTCTTCCGTAGCCTTACTTTCCTCTGTGTTAATAAAGCGTGTTCCCATGTAGGCCAAATCAGCACCCATTTGCATTGCAGAGGCAACATCCCTACCAGTACTGATACATCCTGAAAGAATGACTGTCTTGTTGAAGATTTTTTTCACTTCGGCCACTAAGCTCATGGGGTTGATGTTTCCTGCATGCCCTCCGGCACCCGCTGAAACCAGAATCAAACCATCGACGCCTGCCTCTGCCGCCTTTTCGGCGTGTCGTTTTTTAATAATGTCGTGGAACACCAATCCGCCATAGCTGTGGATGGCATCAACCACCATACTTACTGCGCCAAGCGATGTGATTACCAACGGAACCTTATGTTTTATGCAGAGTTTTACATCAGCTTCCAACCTAGGGTTTGTGGGATGGACAATCAGGTTTACCCCAAAAGGAGCTGCCTTTTTGCCGGTTTCTTCCTCAAATTGCTGTAGCTCTGTCTTTATTTGGATAAGCCATTCCTCAAAGCCTTCACTGGTACGCTGGTTAAGGGCGGGAAAGGTGCCAACAATGCCATTTTTGCAACATTCCACCACCAATTTTGGACCCGAAATAAGGAACATGGGGGCAGCTATTACAGGTAAGGATAGGTCTTTGATAAACGTGGCTTTTTGGCTCATGGCTTTTGTGTTAAACTATGTTTAAAAATAGAATTAATAATACGACTTCATTGTAGTCAGTTTATAAAACTATGGTATTTTTGTCAACTATTATGCATGCATAACAAATAACCCGTATGTTTTTTAAGGAATTTGAGATTCGATGGAGCGATTTGGATGCCAATCGCCACTTGGCCAACTCGGCCTATATCAACTTTATGAGCCACACCCGAATGGCCTATTTGGGACAGTTGGGCTTTACTCAAAAAAGCATGGCCGAACACAATATTGGTCCTGTGGTCTTTTATGAACACATGTATTATTTTAAGGAGGTTTTTGCCGGAAAACCAGTAAAGGTTTCTTTGGGGTTTAAAGGAATGAGCGAAGATGGAATGTTCTTTGAGTTTGAGCACGATTTTTATGATAGCAAAGGCAAAAATTTTGCTCGGTGCCAAATGATGGGTGCTTGGATTGATTTGAAAGAACGAAAACTGATAGGGTTGCCCCAAGAATTCTTGGATGCTTTTGAAAGAATGGAAAAGACAGATGATTTTAAGGTGTTGACCAAGGCCGATACCCGAAAATTTGTTCAAATTCCGAAAGATCTTTAAAGCTTACTATTGGGTATAGCCAAACCAGCTTGGCGATTTTTTAATTAATTTCCCTGAAATGATTTCATCGAGCCAACGCTCGTACCAGTCCAAAAAAGTAGTGTCCGGGGCAAAGAAGGGTTTTTGGTCAGCAGACATTTCAAGATTTACCACTTTCCCTTTGTGAGGGCCATTGAGAAGAAGCCCATGAACATAGGTGCAACCTTGGGTGCCTAACGGAAGAATTCCTCCGTAGATTTTAGTAAACTCTTCATAATAGACTTCGTCAGAAAGACCATCTTCATCCAAGATTTTGGTTAGCTTTTTCCATTGTGCATCTTTCATTTTAGGATACAGACAACAGTTATTTTTCAGGAATATTTTAGGGTCTTCGTAGACCAATGTATCCAGATGATCTCCGAGTGTGTAGATTCCGTAATAAGGGCCTGCACCAGAGTTTTGGTATGATGTTCCCCCATTTCCAACATGGAGTTTAAAAGCACGGTAGCACTCGGGGAGTTGAATTCCATAGGTTGCTTCAAAAGATTCAACTTGGGAAATGGTGGCAGGGGAGTGCATTGCGTATTTGTGTGCACTTGCTCCAAAGACCAAACAATCTTTATCAATTGTTTTAGCTTCCAGTAACTTTTTCTTGATTCGCCCTATTTGCTGGGAATGTGGGGTGTCCATCAGTGCTCTTCTTTGTCATCAATTTTTCCCCACAACGATTTTTTTGCAGTAAAGACGTAAATGAAACGTCCAATTATGCACACGAGAAATACGGAAAAAGCCAAATCCACCACAGACATATGTGGTTTATTTAAGCGCAACATAAAACCTAAAGACCCTTCAAGCTGCAAGGGGTTAATTACCTGCTCCGTTTTCCAGAAAGGCGGAAGAAATTTATAGGCCAGATCAGGCAACCAATAAAAAGCGAGGTAAATCAACCCCAGTTCCAGCAATGGATTTATTTCAAAGGCTTTCATCAATTTTTTCTCAACCCAAAGAAGTGCGACAAAAAGGAGAAGACCAGTGGCAACTCCGAGAATTATCAGATTCATAATATTTCTATTCAGCTAAAAAGCGATTCCAATTGTGAGTTGAAACTAAAGCTCTGGCATAGAATTTTTAGGGGTTAATTGATGAACACCCCAAACAAGTTGACGAATAATGGGCTATGGAAAAATTAGTGGATCAAATTTTTGGCTTGGGTCGTTTACCGGCCAGGTACACTCCCAATAATACCAAACAGGTGGCCAAAATTTTGACCAAGGTTAGGTGGTCCTTGCCCGAAAATAGGGCAAACAGGATACCAATGAGTGGTTGTACATAGATAAAAGCCCCTACGGTTGACGCCTTGAGTTCTCTAAGGGCGAACACATTAAAAAGATAGGTCATAAAGGTGGTGCCAATCACCACAAAAGCTACGGAACCGTATACCCACAGCGGCATGGTGGCCCATTCTATTTCCAGAAATTCTGGTAAGGTAATGGGAAAATTCATGATAAAGGCAAGGCCAAACAACCATTTCATGAGATTGAAAGGATGGTATTTTTCCAGCAGTTTTTTCACTAAAATGAGATAGGAGCCATAGCATGTCGCATTAAGAATGAAGAGGAAATTACCCATTGGAATATTAGGAGCGTCTTGGCGTATTTCGGCTCCAAAAAGAATAAGGCCAAGAGCTCCAATAAACCCTAAAAAAATACCCATTCCCTTATTTAAGGTAATTCGCTCGCTAAGAAACAAGGCAGATAGAATTACTACAATGATGGGGGTAATGGTCACCAAAACGGCACTATTAATAGGTGTGGAGAGCTGCAAGCCTTTAAAAAAGGCCAACATATTGACTACCATGCCCAAGAAGGAACAGGCCAATATTCGGCCCCAGTCCTTTTTCTCAATCTTCTCTTTAGGGCCAAAAAATGAAATCAAGGTAAACAGGATTGTGGCCCCACCTACCCGCAACATGATAAAGGCAAAAGGACCCACATAATTGGGCATGGCCCCTTTGGCAATGGTATGGTTAAGGCCATAGATAATAGTGGCCCCAATAGCGGCTAAAATTGCGAGTGTTCTTTTGCTCATGGGTGAAGGGCCTCTTTTGCGGCCTCGACCACTTTTTTGGAGTTTCCGATAAAAATTTTCCCATCAACCAAAACAACGGGTCGCTTTAAAAAGGTATAATGCTCAAGAATAAGTTCCTTATAATCGTTTTCGGAAAGTTGTTTCTCCTGCAAACCTTTTTGCCGGTATAACATGGCCCTTTTACTGAACAGAGGCTCGTACCCTCCAGCGAGTGAGGACATTTCTTCCAATTGGCCAGAAGTCATGGGTTCCGTTTTGATTTCTTGTAATTGAACACCATCCAAAGGCTCAAATTCTTTTAAAATACGTTGGCAGGTAGAACAGCTGCCCAAATGGTAAATCTTTTTCATGATCATGTTCTAAGGCACAAAGGAAGTTAAAAATGAATCAATTCATGTTATGAAAGTGCAAATTCAACAGCTTTTTGCGCGTGGATTTTAGTAGTATCAAAGGTAGGGATTGAAGCTTCTTCTGCTGGAATGAGCAAAGGAAGTTCCGTACAGCCTAGGATAGCTCCTTCAGCTCCCTGCATCTCCATTCTTTTAATAATGTCCAAACAGATTGCTTTGGATTCTTCGGTAAAAATCCCTTTGACCAGCTGATTGTAGATCATGGAATGAAGGCTTTCCCTATCTTTTTCATCTGGAACAATGATATCCAGGCCATAGTCCTCAGTAAGAATTTTGGTATAAAAATCATTCTCCATGGTGAACTTGGTGCCCAAAAGGGCCACTTTTCCCATTCCTTTCTCTGTAATCGCTTGTCCAGTGGCATGGGCAATGTGCAAAAAAGGAATGTCCAAGGCATCTGTAATGAAATTACTCACCAAATGAATGGTGTTGGTGCATAAGAGAACAATATCAGAACCTGCAATTTCCAATTTTTTGGCGTGTAGGCCCATAAGGTCTCCAATTTGGTCCCAATCGCCTGAAAAGGAAAGGCGTTCAATTTCATCAAAGTCGACTGAGGTAAGAATAGCTTTTGCAGAGTGTGAGCCTCCCAATTGATTCCGGACCATTTCGTTGAGGTGTTGGTAATATATTTTTGAGGACTCCCAACTCATGCCACCGATCATTCCAATTGTTTTCATTTTTTTACTGGTTTTGAATTTTACTTCATTTTTGACATTTCTTCAGCTCCCTCTATGGTAATTGAAGTTAAAAAAAGAGACACTTTCCGAGCCAAGGCTTTAAACGGATTTTGGGTTACTGATCTTTGAGGTGTGCAAATTGTACAGTTTTCCATAATATTTACATTTCGCTAAATTTCAATATGTTCACTTAAAAAATTACAGTTCTTTTTTTAGGGCCTCCAAATAGGCCTTAATGGTTTGTTCATTTCTCTTGTAATAGGTCCATTTGCCATGCCGGGTTGGAACAACCAATTTGGCATTTTGCATGGAATTCAAATAGGTTGAAATGGTAGACTGAGACAGTCCGGTTTTATCTTGAATATATCCTACGCATACCCCGTCATCAAAATGATCAATATCTTGATGGGGCGGAAAATTTAATTCCGGGTTTTTTAACCATTTCAAAATATTAACCCTAGTTTTATTGGATAAAACCTTATTGATTTCAATAAAATCCATAAACAAATATAAATCAAAATATTTACATATCTAAAAAACTAGATATGTTTTAACAAAACCTTGGTTTTTTGATACATAATCATGGAAAAGATATTTGACATCCTCCTTAAGAACAGGAAATTACTACATGATATCTTACAGCAGACCCCAAAAGAAGAGCTGTACAAAATTCCAGAAGGATATAATAACAATATCTGGTGGAACATTGCCCATGTTGTGGTGACTCCTCAACTATTGGTGTATGGATTATGTGGATTGGATTATACCATTGAGGAAGAGTTAATCAATACCTACCGTAAGGGAACCTTTCCTGATGGAGAACCTTCCGCACAAGAATTGGAAAAGATTTCGGCCTATCTCTTCAGCACGGTAAAACACATTCAATTGGATTACGAACACGGCAGATTGAATGTAAAAAACTACAAAGAACTCACCACCTCGGTCAATGTAACCCTTACCAGTGCCGAAGATGCCATTGCCTTTAGTGCCTTTCATGAAGGAATTCATTTAGGAGCTATCCGAGGTTTGCAAAAGGCATTGGAAAACGCCCGTTAAGACTTTCCCTTGACTTGGGAATTATAACCCCATTTCCCTCCATTTTGTATCTTTAGTGCTATAAAATGGCAATTGCGCAGTACCCCAAAGCGATAGTACAGGTTTCTTTAATTCCAAATCTTAACCAAAATGAGAAAGACCTACGCATTCAATTTGGGCCTCTGGGCCTTGTTTCTGATTTCTATTCAGCAAATCCATTCCCAAAGAAGTAACTTTTCGGTTGGGGTGGTACCTACTTACAAAACTGATGGGTATGGTATACAGCTCAATGTAAACCATTATCACAGCACGACGGATTATCTTCAAGTCTCCTTGGTGGCCGCTTTTTCCAAAGAGCAACCCGATTCTGGTGTTGAATTCCCGTATCACGATTACCTGTTCAATTTGGGGTATTTCACCACAATTTTGACTTCTCCGAAGCGGGGGTTCTTCATTTTTTTTGGCGGAGGGCCATCCGTAGGGTACAAGTACATCAACAATGGGGAAACTGAATTTCCGTTTGATGCGGTAACGGCGGAAAGCAGTTTTATTTATGGTGGTTTTGCTTCTTTTGAAATGGATTTCTTTCTTTCGGATGCCTTTTCATTGTTTGTCCCAACAAGTGGCTTTTATCATTTCAACAGCGACCTGAATGACACTATGCTACTGTTAGGAGTTGGCATTCGGTATTACCTGAAGTGAAGTTTAAGACTTCACCTTTCGCTTTAAAAAAAGATTTACCTCAGAATAGGGAAGGGTCAGGATGATGGGGCCATCCGCATAAGAGGCCACTTCATATTGGTTGTAGATCAATTGTACCCCATCGTTGGTGTACCCTACATTGTTGGACAAATGAAATGCGTCCCCTTCGAACATAAAACCAGTAGCATTGATGTTGCTGTCTTGGGGGATTTTCTCCTGTACCCTGAACTTGGTCTCTGCAAACTTTTCAAAACCTTCAGGGTCATCAAAAAGCTCCCAGTTTTCCAGCTCGGCACCTTTTGTTTTATCAAAATTGAGATAACTTGTGGAACCATAACCGTGTGCGCCACCGGTAAAGGTATAAGAGTTGACCACAATGGTAATTAGGTTGGCATCTTCATAAATGACCTCACCATTTATCTTGGCCTCCCATTCAATTTCATCCGGGAACTTGGCTTTTAATTCCTTATAACTATCAGTAAAAGAAGCCATGGCATCATCCACATTCCCAATGTCTTTATTATCGCTAAAAGACAGTAGCGCAATGACCTCTTCCCGTAAACTTCGGTTTATGGCAGTGGCCACTCCCGTATCATCTAAGGCATGTGGAAGGTTTATGGTGATTTCAGGACAGCTCTTGCAGGATTCTCCGTGTAATTCAAGGGGTTCAAAAGTAAGTTTGTGTTCAGTTTCGCAACCAAAAGGAATCCAGAGGATTAAAAGTAGGGCAAGATACTTTTTCATGAGTGAGGTTTTAGGGTTCCCAAAAATAAGACTTCATTGAAAACTCCGAAAGATAACAATACATTTGTAGCAAGATCATAAGAAAATGAGCAAAAAAGAGTTACGATTCAACAGCAAAACCATTCACGGAGGGCAGCAACCAGACAAAGCGTATGGCGCGGTAATGCCACCCATTTACCAAACCTCCACTTATGCCCAGAGCACTCCGGGTGGACACAAGGGATTTGAATATTCCCGAAGTGCCAATCCAACTCGAACGGCTTTGGAGAATGCCTTGGCCAGTATAGAAAATGGAGTCTACGGATTGGCTTTTGCCAGCGGGTTATCGGCTATTGATGCCGTGATAAAATTATTGGAACCTGGTGACGAAGTTGTATCCACCAACGATTTGTATGGTGGAAGCTACCGACTTTTTAAGCAGATTTTTGAGAAATATGGCATAAAATTCCATTTTATTGGAATGCAAAATATGGATGCCATTGAAGCTCACATCAATGCAAAAACCAAGTTGATTTGGGTGGAGACCCCGACCAACCCCATGATGAACATCATCGATATTAAAGCAACTTCTGCTTTGGCCAAAAAACACAAGCTTTTGCTGGCTGTGGACAACACTTTCGCTACACCTTATTTACAAAGACCGTTGGATTTGGGTGCGGACATTGTAATGCACTCTGCCACCAAATATTTGGGAGGGCACAGTGATTTAGTAGTAGGAGCTTTGGTAGTGAAGGACAAAGAGTTGGCGGACAAGCTCTATTTCATACAAAATGCCAGTGGAGCCGTGTGTGGTCCTATGGATAGCTTTTTAACGCTACGTGGCATAAAAACACTCCATGTGCGGATGCAACGCCATTGCGAAAACGGTGAAGCTATAGCCAACTATTTAAACCAAAATCCCAAAATTGAAAAAGTATACTGGCCCGGATTTGAATCGCACCCCAACCATGACATAGCCAAAAGTCAGATGAGCGGTTTTGGGGGGATGATATCTTTTGTGCCCAAAGGAAGCAGTTATGAAGAGGCGATTAAAATTGTGGAAAAACTGGAGGTCTTCACTTTGGCCGAATCGTTGGGAGGTGTGGAAAGCTTGGCAGGCCATCCGGCAAGCATGACGCATGCCAGTATCCCCAAAGAGGAACGAGAAAAAAGCGGAGTGGTCGATGCTTTGATTCGCTTGAGCGTGGGTATTGAAGATGTAGATGACCTCATTGCAGATTTGGAGCAAGCCATAGGTTAGGAAATTGAAAAATTTTTAAAAAAAGCCCCTTCAAATTATGTAAATACCATAATTTTGCGGTCAAATTCAAAATTCAATAAAACTACGTCTAATTAAAGTTGCAGGAGCAACAAACATAAATCCGTTATATGGAAGACAAAATTAAAGCATTCATGGATGAGGTCATCGCCAGAAACGGCCATGAACCAGAGTTCATCCAAGCGGTTCAAGAAGTTGCCGAAACCGTAATACCATACATTGTTACCCAGGATATTTATCATGGGAAAAATATCCTTTTGCGCATGGTGGAGCCAGAACGATTGATCTCCTTCAGAGTGGCTTGGATTGATGATGATGGCGAAATTCATGTAAACCGGGGCTATCGTATTCAAATGAACTCGGCCATTGGTCCGTATAAAGGTGGACTTCGATTCCACCCCACTGTAAATGCCAGTGTATTAAAATTCTTGGCCTTTGAACAGGTCTTTAAAAATAGTCTGACGACCTTGCCCATGGGAGGCGGAAAAGGAGGCTCTGATTTTGATCCAAAAGGAAAATCCGATGATGAGGTGATGCGCTTTTGCCATGCTTTTATGACGGAGTTGTGTAGACACATTGGTCCCAACACAGACGTTCCCGCTGGGGATATTGGAGTGGGAGCCCGTGAAATTGGTTTCCTTTTTGGGATGTACAAGAAAATTCGCAACGAGTTTACGGGCGTATTGACAGGGAAAGGCCTTTCATGGGGTGGTTCCTTGATTCGTCCCGAGGCTACAGGATACGGAACAGTCTACTTCGCCGATAGTATGCTAAAGACCAAAAATGAAACTTTTAAAGGTAAAAAAGTGGTCATT
Organism: Allomuricauda sp. CAU 1633; assembly: GCF_017313225.1. Lineage (GTDB taxonomy): Bacteria > Bacteroidota > Bacteroidia > Flavobacteriales > Flavobacteriaceae > Flagellimonas. Next base: position 607,713 of record NZ_JAFLNE010000001.1, read on the forward strand.
TCAGGTTCTGGTAATGTGGCACAATACGCTGCTGAAAAAGTACTGCATTTAGGTGGGAAGGTATTGACACTTTCTGATTCCGGTGGGTATATCTATGACAAAGACGGAATTGATGAAGAAAAGCTGGCCTTTGTCATGAATTTGAAAAATAACAAGAGGGGCAGGATTTCCGAATATGTGGATAAGTATCCATCGGCAGAATTTCATGAAGGAGAAACCCCTTGGAAAGTGGCTTGTGATGTTGCATTGCCATGTGCTACCCAAAACGAATTGGATGGAGACGATGCTTCAACATTGATCAAGAACGGATGTATAGCCGTGGCAGAAGGAGCAAACATGCCTTCTACCCCAGAAGCTATCCATGCATTTCACGATGCCCGAATTTTGTTTGCACCCGGCAAGGCATCAAACGCGGGGGGTGTGGCCACTTCAGGCTTGGAAATGTCTCAAAACTCGCTTCGCATTAGCTGGACTCGAGAGGAAGTTGACGAAAGATTGAAGGGAATCATGGGTGATATTCATGATGCCTGTATTGAATATGGTAAAGAGGAAGATGGTTACTGTAACTATGTAAAAGGAGCCAATATTGCTGGTTTTGTAAAGGTTGCAGACGCCATGTTGGCTCAAGGAGTGATATAATTCCTATAATCAACCAGAGTTTTTGGTTGGCAGTTACCGGAAGGAGTGATTATTTTTACCCTTTCTGTAACTGCCTTTTTTTTGAACCCTATGCAAGTAACCACCAAGGCCATAGTGCTTTCTTCCCTAAAATATGGCGACACCAGCCTTATTGTTAAGGCCTTTACAGCTTCCGATGGGTTAAAATCCTACTTATTGAAAGGCGTTATGGGCTCAAAAAAGGGAAAATTGAAACCCGCCTATTTTCTCCCGCTCATGCAGTTGGAAATAGTGGCCAACCATAAGAACAAGGGAACTTTAGAAGGCATAAAAGAGGTAAAAGTATCCATGCCTTACAAGACCCTGCATACCGATATTGTTAAAAACAGCATTGTTCTTTTTCTAGCTGAAATGTTGGGTAACAGCATCCATGAAGAAGAGCAGGATGAAAGCCTTTTCAACTATTTGGAATATGCATTGCTTTGGTTGGATGAGCATCCCGCCAATCCCAATTTTCACCTTCTTTTTTTGTTGAATCTTACCAAGTATTTGGGCTTCTATCCTGACACTTCTTTTCAAAATGCGCCTTTTTTTGATCTTCAGGAAGGGAGTTTTAGCAAAACCCCATCAATTAACCCATTGATTCAGAATGAATTATTGGAGAATTTTAAACAGTTTTTAGGCACGAATTTTGATGCATTACAGACGATACAACTAACTAAGTCTAACAGGCGGGAACTCTTAAAAATGGTCATTCTGTATTACCGTTTGCATGTGCATGGATTCAGGGAACCAAAGTCCCTTGCCGTACTAAATTCTGTTTTTAACTAACATGTTTAAACCAACCTTAACCTTAATTTTTTTACTCATTTCCCTTTCGTTTTACGGCCAAGAAGTAACCGTTCTTGATGCCGATTCGGGAATACCCATTTCCAATCTGGCCATTTTTAACAAATCAAAATCGAAATCCACCGTCACAGATGCTAACGGAAAAAGTGATTTGGGAATCTTTCACAATAATGAACGAATTACGTTTCAACATCTCAGCTATGAGATTTATGCCGCCTCAAAATCACAGATAGCCAAAAAAGGTAATCGAGTGTACCTTTATTTAAGATCCGAAGAACTTGAGGAAGTGGTGTTATCCGTTTCCAAATGGGAGCAGCAGAAAAAGAATATTCCCCAAAAAATTGAAACCATTGATGCCAGAAGCATCTCTTTTACGGCACCCCAAACCTCGGCAGATTTGTTGCAAAACAGTGGAAAGGTCTTTGTGCAAAAAAGTCAATTGGGTGGCGGAAGCCCTATGATTAGAGGTTTTGCCACCAATAGGTTATTGTTATCGGTGGATGGGGTTCGGATGAACAACGCCATCTTCAGGGGAGGAAACCTTCAAAATGTAATTTCCATTGATCCTTTTACCGTGAACAAGACCGAAGTTATTTTTGGCCCAGGCTCGGTGATTTATGGTAGCGATGCCATTGGCGGTGTAATGAACTTCTACACACAAAGACCCCATTTTTCCTTTACGGACAGTTTGGCGTTTTCGGGAAAGGCCGATTACAGATTTGCTTCAGCCAACAATGAAAGTACTGGTCATATCGAGTTTAATTTCGGGAAGCAAAAGTGGGCATCATACACCAGTTTCACCTACAATAATTTTGATGACTTGAAAATGGGAGAACACGGCCCGGATTCCTACCTCCGAAATAATTACGTTATCCAACAGAATGGAACGGATGTTTTGGTGGCCAATGACGACCCCAAAAAGCAAGTCTCTTCAGGATATGACCAGCTTAACTTCTTGCAAAAATTTGCGTTTCGACCCAATGATACCTGGAATTACAATCTAGGAGTCTACTATTCTGAAACCTCAGATTATTCCAGATACGACCGATTGATTCGCCCTACCAGTGATGGACAGGGACTCCGGTCGGCAGAATGGTATTATGGTCCCCAGAAATGGTTTATGGGGAATTTTCAGGTCACTAAAAAAGGGGATAGCAAATTTTATGATCGCGTAAAGCTCACAACGGCCTATCAGTTTTTTGAAGAGAGTCGCCATGACCGTGGTTTTGGAGACGTTGACCTGTTCTCTACCAAGGAAAAAGTGGATGCGCTGTCTTTGAACCTCGATTTTGAGAACAAACAGCTGGGAGGGCTGCACTTGTATTATGGTGCGGAATATGTGTTCAACAAAGTAGGTTCCACTGGAAGCTGGAGAAATATAGAAACGAATGAGACGGAACGCACCGCGTCCCGATATCCCGATGGATCTACTTGGCAGACCTTTGCGGGCTACATCAATGGGGAATATCAACTGGAACCTAATTTCACGCTACTTTCCGGAATTCGATATAGTCAGGTTTGGGTGGATGCCGAGTTTGAAAAAACCTTCTATCCTTTTCCTTTTGATGAGGCTGATATCGTAACCGGAGCCCTCACCGGAAGTTTAGGGTTCAGTTGGTTTCCAAGGGAGGATTTACAGATAACATTGAATGGGTCTACCGGATTCCGAGCGCCCAACATTGATGATATTGGAAAAATCTTTGATTCCGAACCCGGCTCTGTGGTGGTTCCAAATCCAGATTTGGAACCCGAATATGCCTATAATGGTGAATTGGGAATCCGAAAAAATTTCAGCAACCGATTTGTTTTAAAAGGAGCTGCCTTTTACACGTATTTGGTGGATGCGCTAGTACGAAGGGATTTTAACTTTAATGGCGAAACCGAGATTGAGTACAATGGCGAAATGAGCAATGTACAGGCCATACAGAATGCGGCCAAGGCTTATGTGTATGGTTTTGAATTTGGGATGGAGGCCTTTTTTGATGAGCATTGGTCATTTTCATCCAACCTAACTCTCACCGAGGGAACTGAAGAAGACGATGATGGTATGGATAGCCCTGCCCGTCATGCGGCACCCACCTTTGGTGATGCCCATTTGGTTTGGCAAAATGAAAAAATTAAAGCAGACGTCTTTGTCAACTACAACGGTGAGATTAGTAACGATGATTTGGCACTTTCGGAACAAAGCAAGGATTACATTTATGCCAGTGATGCCAATGGGAACCCATATTCCCCATCTTGGTATACCTTGAATTTTAAGTCGCAATACCAAATCTCAAATGCTTTGAAAGCCACGGTAGGTTTGGAAAACATGACCAACCAACGGTATCGGATGTATTCATCGGGTATTGCGGCACCAGGTACCAATCTAATTTTAGGACTTGGATACGTCTTTTAAAAAAAGCAAAAGGCATGGGAACTCCCATGCCTTTATTACTTCATGTTTTTATTACATTTTTAGGCTGTCCATTGCCTTTTTGGTGATTTCTTTAGCATCTTCACCCATTTCTTCGGCCTTGTCCATGGCCTCTTCTCCGGCCTTTTTAATGCTATCAACAGCTTGTTCGCCCATTTCCATTGCTTCGTCCCCTGCTTTTTTTACCGCATCTACAGCATCATTTGTTGCTTCTTTTAAATCCTCTCCTGCTTTTTCAAAGGTTTCGCTGGCCTCTTCGGAGGCTTCTTTTGCCTTATCTGCTGCCTCTCTGCAGGAGGTCAATACAGACATTGATAAAGTCAAGGCCATTACGGCGACTAAAACTTTTTTCATGTTATAAATGGTTTAGTGTTATTAAATTTCAAGGTAGTGAAATTAATGTAAATGGTTATGTGGGGCATATCATATTTAGGTTAAGGCTATTAAGGAAATACTAATACCCCCAAGGGAAGGGTATATTTCCATCTAAATTTATAATTTTGCAAACTTGGAATTCGAGAAGAAGTAGCAATATATATGAAGTTTGCAGAATATAAGGGATTGGATTTGCCCAAGGTATCGGAAGAGGTTCTGAACTTTTGGAAGGACAAACAGATTTTTGAAAAAAGTGTTTCCACACGGGAGGGCAGGGAAAGCTATGTGTTTTATGAAGGCCCTCCATCTGCAAACGGAATGCCCGGGATTCACCATGTCATGGCACGGACCATAAAGGATATCTTTCCGCGCTACAAGACCATGAAAGGGTTTCAAGTAAAAAGAAAAGCAGGTTGGGATACCCACGGTTTACCTGTAGAGATTGGCGTAGAAAAAGAATTGGGCATCACCAAAGAGGATATTGGAAAGAAAATATCTATAGAGGAATACAATGCCGCCTGTAAAAAAGCGGTCATGCGCTACACCGATGTGTGGAATGAAATGACCGAAAAAGTGGGGTATTGGGTAGATATGGATGACCCCTATATCACCTACAAGTCCAAATACATGGAATCCGTTTGGTGGCTGCTGAAACAGATTTACAACAAAGGACTCATTTACAAGGGCTACACCATTCAGCCCTATTCGCCAAAGGCGGGGACCGGTTTAAGTTCCCATGAGCTCAACCAACCAGGAACTTACCAAGATGTTACCGATACCACGGTAACGGCCCAATTCAAGGCCAAATCCGATTCTCTTCCAGAATTTTTAAAGAAAATTGGTGGAGACATCCACTTTTTGGCTTGGACGACCACACCTTGGACGCTTCCATCGAACACTGCTTTGACTGTTGGTCCCAAGATTGAGTATGTTCTTGTAAAATCTTACAATCAATATACGTTTGAGCCTATCAATGTGGTAGTGGCCAAAAATTTGGTTAGCTACAATTTCTCAGGAAAGTTCTCCAAAGTTGAGACGGAGGAGGAATTGTCCAACTTTAAAGAAGGCGACAAGAAGATTCCCTTTCTGGTGGGTGAAACTTTTTTGGGCATAGATTTGGTCGGCATTAAGTACGAGCAATTATTGCCATATGCACTTCCCTATCAAAATCCAGAAAATGCATTCCGCGTCATTGCCGGGGATTTTGTGACCACCGAAGACGGTACCGGAATTGTACACACTGCACCCACCTTTGGTGCGGACGATGCTTTGGTGGCTAAACAGGCCACGCCTGAAGTACCTCCTATGTTGGTATTGGATGAAAATGATAATCCAGTTCCGCTTGTTGACCTTCAAGGGAAGTTTAGGCCCGAAATGAAGGAGTTTGGAGGCAAGTATGTAAAGAACGAGTATTATGATGAAGGTGAAGCTCCCGAAAAATCGGTTGATGTTGAGCTAGCCATCAAACTAAAAATAGAAAACAAGGCCTTTAAGGTTGAGAAATATGTGCACAGCTATCCCAACTGTTGGCGTACAGACAAACCCATTCTATATTACCCCTTGAATTCTTGGTTCATTAAGGTGACCGATGTCAAGAATCGCATGTTCGAACTGAACCAGACCATCAATTGGAAACCAAAATCCACCGGTGAAGGCCGTTTCGGCAACTGGCTGGCCAATGCGAACGATTGGAACCTTTCCCGTTCTCGATATTGGGGTATTCCATTGCCCATTTGGCGTTCCGAGGATGGTAGAGAAGAGTTGATTATTGGCTCTGTGGAAGAATTGAAGTCGGAAATGGCCAAAGCCGTTGAAGCCGGAGTAATGGAGAGGGATGTGTTTGAGGATTTTGTGGTGGGTGACATGAGCGAGGAGAACTACGATAAAATCGACCTGCATAAAAATATCGTGGATGGCATCACCTTGGTTTCGCCGTCAGGACAGCCCATGAAGCGCGAAGCAGACCTTATCGATGTTTGGTTTGATAGTGGTTCCATGCCTTATGCCCAATGGCACTACCCTTTTGAGAACAAGGAATTGATTGATGACGGAGTGGCATTCCCGGCCAATTTCATTGCCGAAGGTGTAGATCAGACCCGAGGTTGGTTTTATACCCTACATGCTATCGCTACTATGGTTTTTGATAGCATTGCTTATAAAAATGTGGTTTCCAACGGACTTGTTTTGGACAAGGAAGGCAAAAAAATGTCCAAACGTTTGGGCAATGCGGTAGATCCATTTGAGGTGTTACCAGAGCAGGGCCCTGATGCTACGCGTTGGTACATGATTTCCAATGCGAATCCGTGGGACAATCTTAAGTTTGACTTGGAAGGAGTTGTTGAGGTAAAACGAAAATTCTTCGGAACGCTGTACAACACCTACTCCTTTATGGCGCTTTATGCCAATATTGATGAGTTTGATTATTCCGAAGCTGATATCCCGATGAAGGATAGGCCAGAGATCGATCAATGGATTTTGTCCGAGCTCCATACCTTGATTAAGAATGTGGACGAAGCCTACGGAGATTACGAAGCCACCCGTGCGGCACGGATGATTTCTGATTATGTTCAAGAAAACCTCAGTAACTGGTACGTTAGGTTGAGTAGGAGACGTTTCTGGAAAGGGGATTACCAGCAGGACAAGATTTCTGCCTACCAAACCCTTTATACCTGTTTGTCAACTGTGGCGAAATTATCGGCACCGATTGCTCCTTTCTTTATGGATCAATTGTACCGAGATTTGGATGCTACAACCCAAAAAGATGGATTTGAAAGCGTACATTTGGCAGACTTCCCTGTTTTTGAGGCCAATATGGTGAACAAAGATTTGGAACGAAAGATGCAATTGGCCCAAAAAATTTCTTCTTTGGTGCTATCCATCCGTCAGAAGGAAAAAATAAAGGTGCGCCAACCGCTTCAAAAAATTATGATCCCTATTTTGGATGATGAACAGCGAAGGGATATCGAAGCGGTTTCCGATTTGGTGAAATCCGAAGTAAACGTGAAAGAAATCCAATTGTTGGATGATGCATCGGGAATATTGGTAAAGCAGATAAAACCCAATTTTAAGGTTTTGGGGCCAAGATTTGGTAAGGATATGAAAGCCATTGCCGCTGAAGTATCCAAATTGGGTCAGGCAGACATACAAAAATTTGAACGTGAGGGGGAATTAATGCTGCAATTGGAAAATAAAAGCGTTAATTTACAGTTAACCGATGTAGAGATCAGTTCCCAGGACATTGAAGGTTGGTTAGTGGCCAGTTCAGGTCCCTTGACCGTGGCCTTGGATGTTACGATTAATGAAACTTTGAGAAAAGAGGGCATTGCGAGGGAACTTGTAAACCGAATCCAGAACTTGAGAAAGGAATCCGGATTTGAGGTAACGGACAAGATCAACATTAAAATATTGAAGGACGGCCTGGTGGAAAATGCGGTTTCCAGCAATGAGGATTACATCAAAACCGAAACCTTGACCGCTGAGCTGAACTTTGAGGAAAAATTGGAAGAAGGTATAGCAATTGCCTTTGATGAAGTGAATACAAAATTGTTTATTCAAAAACATTAGAAAATGGCAGAAGAACTAAAAGTTAGATATTCGGATAAGGACCTGAATGAGTTCAGAGTCTTGATTGAAGAAAAAATAGAAAAAGCAAAAAGCCATTTGGACCTTTTAAAGAGTGCCTACATGAACGATGGTAATAACGGTACGGATGATACCTCGCCTACGTTCAAGGCCTTTGAAGAAGGGTCCGAGACCATGAGCAAGGAAGCCAACACCCAACTGGCGATTCGACAGGAGAAGTTTATCCGAGATCTTAAGAATGCACTTTTACGCATTGAGAACAAGACCTACGGTATCTGCCGTGTTACCGGAAAGCTCATCAACAAAGAGCGATTGAAGCTTGTGCCCCATGCCACATTGAGCATTGAGGCGAAGAACATGCAGAAATAATAAAACGCCTTTGGGCGTTTTTTGTTTATGAGAACTCTGTTCTTTGTGTTTGGGCTTTTTTTTCTTGTACAGGTGCAAGGGCAAAAACTGGTGAAGAAGGCTTTTATCGGTCCACGAACACAATCCATTCAAATTGACTCGCGCTACTGTTATCAAATTGATTTACAAACGGCCAAGACCAATGAAGTTCAAGTTGAGGCCAGCATAGAGGGGGAATATGCCAAGGATTTGTTGGTTTCCTTGGAAGAAAAAGGAACAACGGTGCGCATCAGTACGGGTTTCCAACCCAACTTCATCAACCCCAATGACAAGCTTAGTGCCCATAAGGTGGTTTCCATAGCACTGCATATTATCGTACCGCAATACAAGAATGTATCTATTTTTGGAACCAATAGCAATGTACAGGTAAAAGGTAGTTATCAAAATTTAGATGTAAAACTATCCGATGGCAGGTGCGAGTTGGACAATGTGTCGGAAATGGTTGAAGTCACCACCCAAAAAGGAGACATTTGGTTAAGTACAGATAGCGGAACCATTCTTGCTGAAAGTACATACGGTCTGGTTGAAAACAATCAAATCCCAAATGGACATAATCAATATATCTTGAAGACGATACAGGGCAACATCCATCTTAGGAAAACAAAATAATATACCTATTTTTGCAACCACTTTTTAACGGCATGAATCTAAAGAAGTCCCTTATCATCATTGTACTGATCCTACTTATTGACCAAATAAGCAAGGTTTACATCAAGACCCATTTTATTTTGGGAGAATCTCATGATGTTTTAGGTTGGTTCAAAATACTTTTTATAGAAAATGAAGGTGCGGCTTGGGGTACCAAACTCAGTGATCTACTGCCCATTTCGGAATCTGTTGGGAAGCTTGTATTGACTATATTCCGAATTTTTGCTGTCTTTGGTATTGGTTATTGGTTGTGGGACATCATTAAAAAGCAATCTCCCAGAACCCTTATCTTGGCGGTCTCACTAATTTTTGCCGGGGCTTTGGGAAACATTATCGATTCTGTTTTTTATGGGGTTATTTTTGACCACAGCAGTGGGCAAGTGGCTACGCTTTTTTCCAATGAACCGTATGGAAGCTTGTTTCATGGTAAAGTGGTAGATATGCTCTATTTTCCGTTGATTGATGCTACATGGCCCGAATGGGTTCCCAGTCTGGGTGGGCACCGGTTTAGGTTTTTTGAGCCTGTTTTTAATATTGCCGATACCGCCATCAGTACTGGCGTGGGCATATTGATTGTTTTCAATAAAAAGGCGTTCCCAAAAAAATCAGAAGATTCAAAGGAAGTGGTAGATCACAATGTGTAGATCTTTTCTGGGGTAACGCAGTAATCCAGCTTTACATCATTTTCATGAACATCGGTAATTGTGCTTTCTTCTGGTCCAAATAAAGAGAGTCCGATTTTAACGGTTTCTTTTCTGCATTTCTGTAAAAAAGTGTCATAGAATCCTTTTCCATAACCCACACGGTTTCCTTGAAGGTCAAACGCCAAAAGCGGAACAAAGACGACATCGATTTTATTCTCTGGGACAAGGATTCCATCTACAGGTTCTGGAATGCCCCAATTGTTTTTTTTGATGACTGTACTATCGGTCAACAAATAATTTTCCAAAGCATTGGCACCATGTGTTTTTGGGATGACCACATGTTTGTCTTTTCCTTGGAGTAAGGTGATGAGGGGAAGTGTATCTACTTCTTTGTTTTCCTCAATGCTTAAAAAGATATGGAAATAAAAAAAATCCCAAATAGGGATTTGAAGTACATGATTTGCTAAATCCATACTCAAATCTGAAATTTTGGAAGGCGTAAGTTCCGTTCTCAGATTTTTGTATTTTTTTCTTAGTTCATGTTTCAACATCTAGGTGAAATGTTGAAGATTTTTGGGGTAGTGTTCTGGGGCAATATAGTACTACTCTCCTCGGGTAGATACCGAGAAAAAGATTTTGAAGAAAAGCATCAAAATCAAATACATTCCCAAAACGATAACATAGTTTTCCATTTGCATTGTATTTATAGCGTTAAATGTAGGTAAAACAATTTTAAAATTCACCATGAAATGCACTTTTTATCGATGAAGTGCATGATTTTTATCAATTGTTTAACAATTTAGACTTGTTCTAAGTTGTTAATTATAGGTTTTCCATAGATTTTTTAGAGAAAAACCACAGTTTTCGCAAAACTCATAGGATGAGCTTCTTGAAAACAAACCATTTTCGTAAAAGCAAACCGCACTGTGGTTAAACCAAACCAAGAAAGCATCAAGTTTAACAAAAAACACTCCAATTAAAATATAACTTTGTTAAAAGTCGATTAAGGAGATTTCCCAAAATATCTATGTCCTACCCACCCATCAATGTTCAGATCAGTGTATTGCCCAATAGTCCGGGGGTATACCAATTTTATGATGTGGACGGTAAAATCTTATATGTGGGCAAGGCCAAGAACCTTAAAAAAAGGGTGTCTTCCTATTTTAACAAAAAGCAGGAATACGGCAAAACCCGGGTCTTGGTCAAGAAAATACGCAGCATCAAACATATTGTGGTTCGCACAGAGTCTGATGCCCTGTTGTTGGAGAACAATCTGATCAAAAAACTGAAGCCCAGGTACAATGTAATGCTCAGGGATGATAAGACCTACCCTTGGATTTGTATTAAAAACGAACGTTTTCCCAGGGTCTTTCCAACCCGAAAACTGATCAAGGACGGGTCTGAATATTATGGTCCTTACACCAGCATGAAAACGGTGAGGACTTTGTTGGACCTTGTAAAAAGTCTTTACCCACTGAGAACCTGCAATTATGATTTGTCCGAAGAAAAAATCAATGCGGGGAAGTATAAGGTGTGCCTGGAATATCACTTGGGCAATTGTCTGGGTCCCTGCGAAGGATTACAGAGCGAAGCCGAATATCACGGTCAGATTGACGATATCCGACAGATCATTAAAGGAAATTTAAAAAACTCCATACAGACCTTTAAACAACAGATGAAGGTTTTTGCGGAGGAAATGGAATTTGAAAAGGCACAGCGCATCAAAGAAAAAATTGATGTGTTGGAAAACTATCAGGCCAAGTCAACCGTGGTCAACCCCAAGATCAATAATGTGGATGTGTTCAGCATTATATCCGACGAGACCCATGGTTATGTTAACTTTTTGCAACTTTCACACGGATCCATTGTTCGGTCGCACACCTTGGAAATCAAGAAAAAGCTGGATGAAACCGATGAGGAATTGCTGCAATTGGCCATTACGGAGATTAGACAACGGTTCAATTCCCAATCAAAAGAGATATATCTACCTTTTTCGGTTTCGGTGGAGGATACTGTTAAAGTAAGCTTGCCAAAATTGGGAGATAAGCGCAGGATTTTGGAACTTTCTGAGCGTAATGCCCGTTTTTATCGCCAAGATCGATTGAAACAGATCAAAATAACGGACCCGGATAGGCATACTACAAGGATTATGGCTCAGATGAAGGCCGATCTTAGGCTTTCCCAAGAGCCCACCCATATTGAATGTTTTGATAATTCCAACATTCAAGGAAGCAACCCTGTGGCCGCTTGTGTTGTCTTTAAGAATGGAAAGCCCTCCAAAAAGGACTATCGGCATTTCAATATAAAAACGGTGGAGGGGCCAGATGATTTTGCGAGTATGGAAGAAGTGGTGTATAGGCGTTATAAAAGATTGCTCAATGAAGAAGAACCATTGCCCCAACTTATTGTTATTGATGGGGGAAAAGGTCAGTTGTCATCAGCATTAAAAAGCTTGGAAGCCCTTGGGCTCCGAGGTAAGATTGCCATTATAGGTATAGCCAAGCGGTTGGAGGAGATCTATTTTCCAGATGATCCGGTTCCTTTGTATTTGGATAAAAGATCTGAAACCTTAAAAATAATACAGCAACTTAGAAACGAGGCACACCGATTTGGGATTACGCATCACCGGAACAGAAGAAGCAAGGGAGCCATTGGTTCGGAGTTGGAGAGTATTGAGGGTATTGGTAAAAAGACCGCTGAGCAATTGTTGAAGAATTTTAAATCGGTAAAAAGAATAAAAGAGGCCACCATTGAGAGTCTTGCCGAGTCTGTAGGAATGGCAAAGGCCAAAAAAATTTATAAATCCTTTCACTGATAGTATGGGCATTAAACACATTTTTTCTGTTTTAAGCTGTATTCTTTTTGGGGTTTTGGGCATGGCCCAAACACCAGATGGCGAGACACCCCCAAAGATAGGCCTGGTACTTAGTGGCGGTGGTGCCAAAGGGCTGGCCCACATAGGAGCACTTAAAGTAATTGAGGAAGCCGGGGTAAAGGTGGATTATATTGGGGGCACCAGCATGGGGGCCATAGTGGGCGCTTTGTATGCATCAGGTTATTCTGCACATGAGCTTGATTCCATTTTTAGGGTGACCGATTTTGCAGAACTTATTCAGGATAATGTGCCCAGGGGGGCCAAAACATTTTATGAGAAGGAAGATTCTGAACGCTATGCCTTGGGATTGCCGTTTACCAATTTTAGTGTCAGTTTTCCGCAAGCCATCTCTGGGGGTCAGAATATATACAATGAGCTGGTGCGATTGCTGTTTCATGTCAAGGACGTACATGATTTTGAAAAGTTACCCATCCCTTTTTTGTGCGTGGCCACTAATGTGGAAACTGGCGAAGAGGTGTTGTTGGATCATGGGTATTTGCCTGAAGCTATCATGGCAAGCGGAACGTTTCCATCGCTTTTTGAGCCTTCGGAAATTGATGGAACCATATTGATTGATGGAGGAGTGGTCAATAACTATCCCATAGATAAAGTTAAAAATATGGGGGCCGATGTTATTATCGGAGTGGATGTACAGCACAATTTATCCACACGGGAATCCCTTTTATCCGCTACGGAAATTTTACTACAGATCAACAACTACCGGACCGTTAATGATATGAAGAAGAAATCCGAAGAAACAGATGTTTACATACGACCAGACATTGATAAATTTTCGGTAATTGATTTTGGCAGAAGCAAAGAAATCGTAAAAAGCGGGGAAGAAGCTGCAAGGAATAAGATTCAGGAATTGCAAGTGTTGGCCCAAAGCCAAAATTATACGGGCATGGGCAAAAAGAATATCCAGATAATGGACAGTCTTACCATTAATAGGATGATCATTAGGGGGAACGATCTGTATACCAGGGGATATATTAAAGGAAAACTAAGGTTTAACCTAGCTGAGAAAATCTCGTTTGAAGATCTAAAACAGGGCATGAACAATCTATCGGCAACGGGAAACTTTAAGGCTATCCGGTACGAGTTGGTTTCCAACGGATTGGGTACAGACTTGATTCTAAAGTTAAAGGAAGACCCTACCAAAATGTTCTTGAAACTGTCTGCCCACTATGATGACCTCTATAAAAGTGCGGCCCTTATAAATTTGACCAAAAAGAATCTTTTTATGAAGGATGATGTGGGATCGTTTGATTTTATATTGGGAGATCATATAAGATATAATATGCAGTATTATCTAGACAAAGGGTATTACTGGAGTTTTGGCATAAATTCAAGGTTCACCGATTTTGATGAGGAGGTTGATTTTGGATTGATTCGGTCCAACTTTGATGTTCGTAATGACCCCAATATTCGTCAAATAAACTTGGACGTTACCGATTTGACCAACCAAATCTATCTACAGACCGTTTTGCAAGAGGAATTTGCCTTTACCATAGGGGCAGAGCACAAACTTTTGCGATACAGTACACGAACCCTGAACCAATTGGAAGGGGAGGATGTGGAAGAATCGCTCATAGACCCTCCCGAAAGAACATTTTTTGAAAACTCCAATTATTTCAGTGCTTTCGGAAAAATTACGTTGGACACCTATGACGACAAATATTTTCCCACAAAGGGGCTGTATTTTGACAGTGATTTTCATCTGTATCTTTTCTCATCGGATTTCAATGATAATTTTAGGGAGTTTTCCATTGCAAAAACAAAATTGGGAACCGTAATCCCTTTGTCCCACAACCTAAGTTTTAATATAGAAGCCGACGGAGGAGTTAAACTGGGAACCTCTGCCGTAACCTCTTTTGACTTTGTGCTGGGCGGTTTTGGAAACGATTTTGTGAACAATTTTGTGCCCTTTTTTGGATATGATTTTCTAAGTCTTGCCGGAAACAGTTTTGTAAAGGCATACGGACGTTTGGATTACAGATTTGCCCCAAAGAACCACTTGCTCTTGTCGGCAAATTTTGCCAATGTGGACGATGACCTTTTTAGGACAGGGGAATGGTTTTCGGAGCCCACTTTTTCCGGTTATGGAATAGGGTATGGTTTTGAGTCGTTCATAGGTCCTATACAAGTATATTATTCCTGGACTCCAGAGATTAAAAATGACAGTATTTTCTTTAGTATTGGATATTGGTTCTAGTTCAAGGAATATGTACCAAAGCCTTGGTTTTTCTTAAGAAATTGCCAAAAATCAGTAGTAAAACCATCAATTTTGAACAACTATAGTTAAAGTCCGTTAAAAACTTATTTTCCTACAAAGGCTTAATGTATCTTTACACCACATAAGGGGTGGTTCCCTTATAACTTTAAGTATTGGTTTTTCATAATTTAAAGTTTGGTTGGTTATTTAGGAAAAGCCCAGTTTTAAGACTGGGCTTTTTTTGTATATAATATTTTGGAATAACTTTTGTTTAAGTAAATGTAAAGCGCATAGCCCCAAAAGCGATTTTATTAATTTTATAGCAATAAAAAGGGTCATGAAAAAGACACTGATTGTACTTATGCTACTTAGTGCCGCCTTGGCGATTGGGCAAAAATTCCAACCTGCCTACAAATCGGGCGAGTGGCTGAAATTCCGAATTCATTATGGATTCCTCAATGCAAGCTATGCCACATTGCACTTAACCTCGGATACCTTGGATAGCATTCCCGTATACCACGTAGTGGGTGAAGGAAAGACCACAGGCTTTGCCAGTATCTTTTTTAAGGTTGATGATACCTATGAAAGTTATTTTGGACGTAATAACGGAAAACCCTATCGTTTTGTTAGAAAGATAGACGAAGGAGGTTATACCAAGGATATTGAAATTGATTTTGACTACAAGGAGGAAATGGCCGTTCTTAGGGATAATAAGAATGGGACCGAACAGAAAATTCCGGTCCACAATAAAATCCAAGACCTTATCTCGGCTTCTTATTTTATGAGGAATAATTATAACCTGGAAGAATTTGAGGAAGGCCAATCCATTAATCTGGATATGTTGTTCGATGATGACGGGGTTTTTCAGTTTAAACTAAAATATTTGGGAAAAGAAGTGCTCCGAACCAAGTTTGGCAAGGTGGAATGTCTTAAATTTAGACCTTTGGTTCAGTCGGGCCGTGTTTTTAAGGAAAAAGAAAGCCTTACCCTCTGGGTTTCAAACGATTTGAATAAAATTCCAATACGGATCAAGGCAGATTTGGCCGTTGGGTCGTTAAAAGCAGATTTGGAGGCCTATAACGGACTAAGAAACCAGTTTAAAATAATAATGGATTAGTTTAGTTTGGATGAAGAATGATGAGCGAATTGAGTCCCAAATCAATAAGCTAGAAGAAAAATACAAAAACTCTGGTCAGGATCTTAGCTCGTATCTCGATGGATTGCTCTACCAGAGATACCTCACCTATTGGGACTATATACATTTAGATACTTTATTGAGCCTTCAGGTGCCACGCACCCATTTCCCGGATGAGGAAATCTTCATTATGTACCACCAGATCACCGAACTTTATTTTAAGCTGATCATCCATGAACAAAAACAGATTGTAGAGGACCGGTCTCAAGACCTTCAGTTCTTTATTGAAAAAGTAACCCGCATCAACAACTATTTTAAAGCGTTGATTTCCTCGTTCAGCATTATGATTAAAGGTATGGAGCGGGAACAGTTTCTTCGCTATCGGATGGCTTTGTTGCCCGCCAGTGGGTTTCAATCAGTACAATACCGAATGATTGAACTCTATGCCACCCCCTTGGAAAATTTGGTGCACCATACAGAGCGCGATGATTTTTCGTCCAAGGATAGCATCGAGGAGCTTTTTGAGCATATCTATTGGAAGAATGGCGCAACGGACAAGGCCACTGGAGAAAAAACACTGACACTAAAACAATTTGAGATTCGGTATACCCCTCGGCTATTGCGTATTTCCAACCAAGTGAAGAACAGTACCGTATACCATAAATATCTTCAACTGCCCGAATCTTCCAGAAATAATAACGAGCTTATAAAAGCGTTAAAAGAGTTGGATATGAACGCCAACGTAAATTGGCCACTGATGCACATGGGCTCCGCCTACCGGTATCTGGCCAAGGAAAATCAAGAAATTGATGCCACCGGAGGCACCAATTGGAAACAGTATTTACCGCCCAGTTTTCAGAAAATAATATTTTTCCCAACTTTGTACTCAGAAAATGAGCTTGATACATGGGGAAAACAGTGGGTGGACCATATATTTAATCCAGCAAACAAGCAATACAAGGAACAAGATTAGAATGCGAAAATTTATTGGGGCAATTTTGACGCTGGTGGTTCTGGTGTCATGCAAAGAAGAAAAGGTTGTAGTAAACGATGAATTGGTTAAGGTGGAAACGATAGAGAAACCACCCATCACCCATTTTGGGTTTAATCTGGATCACTTTAATGTGGTGCATGATACAGTTCGCCGGGGGGATAGCTTTGGGGAATTGATGTTGAAAAACAAGGTGGACTACCCAAAAATTGCCGCTATTTCAGAAAAATTCAAGGACACCTTCGATGTGCGAAAAATTATGGTGGGCAAACCGTATACCATTCTTAAATCCAAAGACACTTCTGAAATCGCCGAAATCTTTATTTATCAAAATGACAAGATCAACTATACGGTTGTTGATTTAAGAGATAGTGTAAAAGCCTACAAGAGCAAGAAAAAGGTAAAACTGGTCGAACGTGAGATAGGTGGTGTTATCGATCACAGTCTGTCCATGTCCATTGATACCTTGGGAGTAGATTATAACCTGACCTTTGCTCTTTCTGATATTTATGCCTGGACCATTGATTTTGGGCGATTGGACAAAGGTGACAGATTTAAAGTGGTTTTTGATGAGCGTTATATCAATGATACCATTTATGCTGGGATTGGTGCAGTAAAGGCAGCCTACTTTGAGCACAAGGGAAAAACCATATATGCTTTCCCTTATATGTCAGATGCAACCAACAATATCTTAGAGTATTTTGATCAAGATGCGAACAATTTAAGAAGCACCTTTTTACGGGCGCCGGTTAAATTCCAATATCGGTTGTCGTCCCGGTATAACCTAAAAAGAAGGATTGCTTACTACGGCTATAAAGTAAGACCCCACAAAGGAACTGATTTTGCTGCCCCAATTGGTACACCCATTGTGGCTACTGCAGATGGAACAGTAACCGAATCGACCCGAAGAGGCGGAAACGGTAAATACGTGAAAATTAGACACAACGACACCTACAGCACCCAATACCTGCACATGAAAGCGCAAAACGTAAAACGAGGTGACTTTGTACGTCAAGGTGATGTAATTGGTTGGATTGGAATGACCGGAAACACTGGCGGGCCACACGTTTGCTATCGTTTTTGGAAGTATGGTAGACAAGTAGACCCTCTTAGAGAAGAACTTCCCGCTGCAGAACCCATCGCAGATTCGTTACGTACTGATTATTTATCTCATATTCAACCGTTGCGTGATCAATTGGATTGTATTGAATTGATAGAACCAACCCCAGAACTCGAAGAAACGCTCATAACCTATAACCAATAATGGCCTTACCCAAAATCAACGCGACTACTACCAACGCTTGGAAAAAACTTGCAGAACACTATAAACAAAATAAGGACACCCATTTAAGACAACTTTTTGCCGAGGATGCCGATAGAGGACAAAAATTCAGCATTCTGTGGGATGACTTTTTGGTGGACTATTCCAAAAACCGAATCTCAGAGGAGACACTTTCCCTTTTGTTGGATTTAGCCGAGGAAGTAAAGCTCAAAGAGGCCATGGATGGTTATTTTGGGGGAGACCTGATCAACCAAACCGAAGGAAGGGCCGTGCTCCATACCGCGCTTAGGGCTAATAAAGGCGACACTGTTTTGGTTGATGGAGAAAATGTGGTAGAGGAAGTTTACGAAGTAAAAGAAAAGATAAAATCGTTTTCCGAAGCTGTAATCTCTGGTGAAAAAAAGGGATTCACAGGCAAAGCCTTTACCGATATTGTCAATATCGGCATCGGTGGGTCCGATTTAGGCCCGGCAATGGTCACCGAGGCCTTAAAATTCTATAAGAACCATTTAAAGGTTCATTTTGTGAGCAATGTGGACGGAGACCACGTTCATGAAGTGTTAAAGGAACTCGATCCAGAAACCACTTTGTTCGTTATTGTTTCCAAAACCTTTACCACCCAAGAAACATTGAGCAATGCCTTGACCATTAAGAAATGGTTTTTGCAGCATGCTTCTGAAAAGGAGGTGGCCCATCATTTTGTGGCCGTTTCCACCAACCTTGAAAAAATTGCCGAGTTTGGAATAGCAGATGATAATGTATTTCCCATGTGGGATTGGGTCGGAGGCCGTTTTTCGCTCTGGAGTGCTGTTGGCCTTTCCATCGCACTTTCGGTGGGTTATCAAAATTTTGATGACCTGCTTGCAGGGGCTCATGCCATGGACAAGCATTTCAAGGAAACTCCATTTTCAGAAAATATGCCCGTTGTTCTGGCTTTGTTGAGCGTTTGGTACAATAACTTTTACGAAGCAGAGACTGAGGCCATTATTCCCTACACTCAATATTTGCATCGCTTTTCGGCCTATTTACAGCAAGGCATCATGGAAAGTAATGGGAAAAGTGTGGGTCGTGATGGCAATAGGGTCGGGCACGAAACTGGGACCATCATTTGGGGCGAGCCTGGCACTAATTCCCAACATGCCTTTTTTCAATTGATCCATCAAGGCACAAAATTGATTCCAACCGACTTTATTGGGTTTAAGGAATCGTTGCATGGCGATGTGGACCATCATAATAAATTAATGGCCAATTTCTTTGCGCAGACCGAAGCATTAATGAACGGGAAAACCGCTGATGAGGTTAAAAATGAATTGGAAGCACAGGGTGTTTCAGAAGAAGAACAAAAACCCCTGCTTCCCTTCAAGGTGTTTGAAGGCAACAAACCCACCAATACCATATTGATCAAAAAACTCACGCCAAAAACCCTTGGTGCATTGATTGCCCTTTACGAGCATAAAATCTTTGTGCAGGGCGTAGTTTGGAATATTTTCAGTTATGATCAATGGGGTGTGGAATTGGGCAAACAATTGGCCAAGACGATTCTTGCCGACATTGAAAATTCAGATATTGGCAAACATGATGCCTCTACATTGAATCTTCTCCAATTTTTTAAGAGCTAAACAGCCAGTTTTTTATTTGTAGGGAAAAAGCTTAAGCATTTGTTTGTCAACTGCTTTTCTTTGTTAATTTTGTGTTAACTGCAACAATTTCATTTAACCTTGACTTAATCGCTGAAAGTCAAAAATGAATCACTTTTGCAGGGCAAATTAAACACTTAAACACTGAGAAATGAAAAGAATTTACTTGGCTTTTGTGGCGATTTTTGTGTCCGCAATGGCATTTTCACAAGGAACAATTACTGGTACTGTGGTGGATGGCGAGCTTGGCGGCCCGCTTCCTGGCGCCAGTGTGGTAGTTAAAGGTACTTCCATAGGTACTTCTACTGATTTTGATGGAAACTTTACTTTGGAAGTTGATCAAGCTTCTGGAACTTTGGTGGTTTCCTACATCGGATTTGTTAAGCAGAACATTACTTTTAGTTCAGCTGGGAGCGTCGGAACCATTTCTTTGCAACCTGATGCAGAAGAATTGGAAGGAGTTGTAGTAGTTGGTACAGGTATTATTGACCTTGCAGCCGACAGAAAAACCCCAATCGCAGTTTCTTCCGTTCCAATTAAGGTTATTCAAGAAAAAATTGGTACCCAAGACGTTACCATGACCTTGGTGAATACTCCTTCTGTATATGTTTCTGGACAGGCAGGTGGTTTTGGAGACACCAACATGAGGGTTCGTGGTTTTGATCAGGACAACACCGCTTTTCTTTTAAACGGACAACCAATCAACGGTATGGAAGATGGTTTGATGTACTGGTCAAACTGGTCTGGTTTGAATGATGTTGCCTCTGGGGTTCAGATTCAACGAGGCTTGGGATCTTCAAAATTGGCCATTTCTTCTGTTGGGGGTACGGTGAACTTTGTGACCAAGGCCACTGAGATGAACGAAGGCGGTTTTGGCTATTCCACTGTGGCCAACAACAACTACATTAAAGTTTCTGGTGGATATAATACTGGTGTTTCTGATAAGGGATGGGGATTAAGTGTTATGCTTTCCCACTGGCAAGGAGATGGATATAATGAGGGTAACTTTGGTGAAGGCCAGACCTACTTTATTTCTGTGGGATATACGCCCAATGATAGCCACAACTTCAACTTTTTGGTTACTGGCGCACCTCAGTTCCACGACCAGAACTTTACCAAACCCATCTCTAGCTATTTGGAGTATGGTTTACGTTACAACAATAACTGGGGTACTTACAATGGCCAATACCTTACGGAAAGAAGAAACTTTTACCACAAGCCTGTTGCTAACCTAAACTGGGACTGGAACATTGATTCTTCTACAAGTTTGTCAACTGTGTTGTATGCCTCTTGGGGTAATGGTGGTGGTACCGGAGATCGCGGTAACCGAATTAGAACAGACGACGGTTATGTAGACTACGATGCCATTTATGCCTTTAATAACAGCGTGCCCAATGGTGAAGGAGGATACTTTGCTGCAGGAGGGGGTTATGTTACCAGATCATCCATGAACCTGCACAGCTGGTATGGCTTAATTTCCAACTTCGAAAAACAACTTTCTGACAACCTTACTTGGAATGTTGGTTTCGATTTAAGAACTTACTATGGAAAACACTTTAGGGTAGTTTCTGACTTTCATGGTCTTAGCTCATGGCAAGAGAACATTCGTTTAAGAGATCAGAATAATGACCATCAAACGTATGGTACTTTTGGCACTTACAAACAAGTAATTGCCACGGAATCTTTTAGGCCATCTGGATGGGAAGCAGCTTTTGATAGCTATCCAGAAGACCAAAAAATTGCCTACAGCAATGATGAGCGAATCTCTTACGGAGGATTGTTCACGCAATTGGAGTATGCTACCGATCAATTTTCTGCGTTCTTCCAAGGATCTATTTCAAATCAATATCACCAAAGATTCGATCCTTTCCAATATGCAGACCAATCTTTGATCGATGGTACTTCATCTCAAGGTACAGGAACTCCGCTTCCTGCTGGTATCACTGATGGTGTGGATTCCGAAAAAGTGAACAACTTTGGATATAACGCTAAAGGAGGTTTCAGCTATAGCCCAACTGATCAGCATAGCTTTTATGCAAATGCAGGTTACTATAACCGTCAACCCTATCATGACAATATTTATCTGAACTTTACCAACCAAATCAATCCGTTAACGGAGAATGAAAAGATTTTGGGATTGGAAGCGGGTTATGCTTACTCTAGCTCCATGTTCTCTGGTAGTGTAAACCTTTACCGTACTTCTTGGAAAGACCGTGTGGTGACCAGCTCCAATGTTGTTGATGATGTGGTTACCTACACCTCTAACTTTGGTGCAGAGCAGTTGCACTCTGGGGTTGAATTGGATTTTAAACTAAGACCGGTTAGTGGACTTAGCTTTAATGGTTTTGCATCCATAGGAAATTGGGAATACCAAGGTGAAACCGTAACCCAAGTTACTGATGAGGAGCGTAATGTTATTAGCACTGAACCTGTTGACATTGATGGTGGTAAAGTGGGTGGTGCCGCTCAACTATCTGGTGGACTAGGTTTTGCTTACAGAATTACCAGCATGTTCTCTATTGATTCTGATTTCAGATACTATGACAACCTTTATTCTGATGTAGGTGCAGTTAAGGAAAACCTTGAATTGCCATCCTTCAGTCTATTGGATGCTGGGGTAACTTTCAACCTTCCTTTGGGAATTGATAAAACCAAAAACCTGAAGATCAGAGCCAATATGAACAACGTATTGGATAAGGAATACATCTCTAGACTTACCACCAATAATTTCGCAGAAGCAGGCGATGAGCTTTATGATGGTATTGCTGTTTCTAACCAAGGATACTTTGGTTTAGGTAGAACTTGGAACGTTACTTTGCGTTACGATTTCTAATCTAATTATAAGAATATATGAAACCCTGCCCATCGGCAGGGTTTTTTTATGTTCAAAATCGTTATTTTTAGAATCGAAAAAACTCTACTCAAAATGGAAATTATCAAGAACCTTCACTCGTATCTTGCCTACATTGTATTGGCCGTACTCATCATTGCGGTGGTCAATGCCCTATTGGGGTGGCTGGGCAAAAAGGATTTTACCCTTCAAAAAGACCTAAGGATAAGTTTGTTTGCACTCATTTTAAGCCATATTCAGCTTTTGGTGGGGCTTATTCTGTACTTCGTTTCGGCGAATGGCCTTAAAGCCATCCAAAGCTTAGGAATGGGAGGATTGAACGCGCCTGCACGACTCTTGGCGGTGGAACACCCCTTTATTAACATCATAGCCTTGGCGTTGATTACCATTGGGTGGTCTCGTCATAAAAAGTTTATGGAAAGCGACAAAAAGTTTAAGACCATCACCATTTTCTATGGCCTTGGGCTGTTATTGATCCTAAGCCGTATTCCTTGGGGGCAGTGGTTTGGTTAAGATTTTCATTCCCGCGAACCTGCCTGTCGGCAGACAGGGGCGGGAATCTCATTCAACTTCTTTAACCAAAAACAAATACGCCGGAAAATGATCGCTATACCCTGCCGTATAGCTTCCGCCTGCATACGTTCTTAGGGGGTAACCTTTGTATTTTCCTTCAGTGGTTCGGATAAAGGAAGGTGAAAAAATGCCCGCTTTCCAATACGAAAGGGTCTCTTTTTCATCATTGACCACATTGGAGGTCATAAAAAACTGGTCAAACAAGTTCCACTTATCTCGGTAAGCCAACGAACCGATTCCCTTTTTGTACAATTGCTCCATGGGGTTGAAGAGACTTAAACTGTCCAATTGTTTTGTTTTTCCTTTGGTTTTCAGGATGCTCTTGAGACTATCATCCCTGGGATCATCGTTTAAATCGCCCATACAAATGATTTTTGCCTTCCAGTTCAGATTTTGGATGGAATCAATAATACGTTTGTTCAACAGTGCGGCCCGTACCCGTTTGGGATTGCTTTTGGCGGCACCGCCTCTTCTTGATGGCCAGTGGTTCACCACAAAATAGAAGTCCTCATCGTCCATAAGTCCTCCTACCACCAATTGGTCACGTGTATAGACCCGCTCACCAAGGTCATCAAACAATAAAAGGCGATGGCTCTTAAAGGAAGTGGGCAAATAAGAGGATTTTTTAAAAAGTAGTGCAACATCAATCCCCCGCGCATCCGGGGAATCAAAATGCACAATCCCATAATCTTTGTCCCTCAAATTCGGGTGAATGATAAGATCTTCCACTACTTTTCGGTTCTCCACTTCGCACAGGCCAATAACATCTGGTGAAGTTTTGGACGTGTCCTCCCCTATTTTGGAAAGCACCTTTGAAATGTGGTCAATCTTTTGGAGATACCGTTCTTGCGTCCAATGATAGCTTCCTTCGGGAGTACGATCATCATCAAAAGTGAGAGAATCGTTCTCCGTATCAAACAGGTTTTCAACATTGTAGAACGCAATGGTTCTTAGGGTATACGTTTTGGACGTTTGTCCATAAAGTGAGGTCGATATTAATACAAGTAGGCATATTAATAATCGCATTTTATTTTGATTTTGCCACTAAAATAAGTAAGATTGCGAAATTATCGCGCAGCCTGTAAGGCAATTACAACCCCTTTTTTATTAATTAACCTACTCATAAGCTATGAGAACAGCTATGTTCTTGGCTGTATTTTGTTGGTCTACTATGCAATATGGGCAACAGGGTACTACCATTACAGGGCGTGTGCAAGAAAGGGGAACCAATGCGCCTATTTATAAAGCCAGTATTACCATTAAAGGCTTTTCACAAGAATTTTTTTCCGATGAATCTGGGAACTTTGAGATTACTCCTCAAGATTCTGAAGAGGTTTTGTTAATTATTTCTGCTCCTGATTTTATTTCAAAACGATTTTCAGTATTCCTATCTGGTGAAACCATTGACTTAGGAGAGATTGTATTGGAAAGAGACATTGAAAGGGAAAAGACAGATAATTTGATAACCCTTACTGATGGTGATCTTTTGGATGATGGAGAAACCGTTTCGGGCACTTTGGGACTGTTGCAGTCCACAAAGGATATATTCCTGAATAGGGCTGCTTTTGATTTTGGTCAGGCCTTTTTTAAGGTCCGAGGGTACGATTCTCGAAACGGTAACGTCTTGATCAATGGCATTCCCATGAACAAATTTTTTGACGGTCGACCCCAGTGGAATAATTGGGGCGGGCTCAATGATGTGGTCAGAAACCAAGAATATACCTACGGGTTGACCGAGAACCCGTATGCCTTTGGTGGAATTTTGGGCACAACAAATATTGATACAAGCCCATCTGGGATGCGGCCGGGCATTCGTTTGTCCAGTTCCGCATCCAACAGAACGTACAGAGGTAGGCTGATGGCCACCTATAATTCCGGATTGGGGAAAAATGGTTTTGCCTATACCTTTTCAGCTTCAAGACGATGGGCCAAAGAGGGTTATGTTGAGGGCACTTTGTATGATGCATATTCCTTTTTCGGAGCACTGGAATATCAATTCAACCCACAGAACAGCATCATGTTTACCTCTATTCTGGCACGAAACCGAAGAGGGCGCTCCTCCGCACTTACGGAAGAGGCCTTCGCGCTCATGGGGAATCAGTATAATCCGTATTGGGGCACTCAAGATGGACGAATTCGAAATTCAAGGGAGCGGGATATTTTTGAGCCCCTATTTCTATTGAACTATAGGTTGAAACTGGATAAATTGGACTGGAACTTGGGTGTGGCCTATCAATTTGGCTCCAATGCAAGAAGCCGATTGGGCTATTTTAATGCTCCTAATCCAGACCCTACCTACTACCGATATTTGCCCAGTTACCACATCAATAGTTCCATTGGGGCGGATTTTATAAATGCAAATCTGGCCAAGGAAGCTCTTTTGGACAACCCCCAAATGGATTGGGAACAGCTCTATACCGCCAATGCCAATCCTAATACTAATGGCAAAGCGGCCTATGTGCTTTATAATGATGTTGCCAGCGACAATCAGATGACCTTTTCAACCAGTTTGGACTACAATTTTAATGAGATGATCAACTTGGGTCTGGGTGGGAATTATAGAAAAATGTCTTCGGACAATTATGCAGAAATCCAAGATTTGTTGGGGGCCACCTTTCATGAGGATATTGATGCGTTTTCCAACACCTTGAACGATAGCAATGAAAGCTTGGAGAAAATGGAAGGGGACATGTTCAATTACCATTACACTTTGGATGCATCCCAATTTGAGGTTTTTGGACAAGCCTCTGTATCAGCAAAAAAATGGAGTGGATTTGCTTCGGCTTCCATGACCAGCTTTGCAGTGCAACGAAATGGGCTGTTTGCCAACGAACGCTTTTTGGAAAATTCGTTCGGGCCGAGTGAAAAGATGTCTTTTTCCTCTATTGGGCTAAAGGGTGGCCTAAGCTATTTTATAACGGGAAGGCATTGGTTTACGCTTAACGGCGCAAAAATAGAACGGGCGCCCACACTTCAGAACACCTTTATCAACCCAAGGGAGAACAATGCGGTTGTTCCCGATATCCAGAAAGAGGTGGTGACCACGGTAGATTTGAATTACTTCATCAGATTGCCCGATGTTACGGGGCGAATCAGTGCGTTCTACACCCGTTTTCAAAACTTGACCGACATCAACTTCTTTTTTGTGGACTCAGGACTGGGTTCGGACTTCGTACAGGAGGTCATCACTGGTTTGGATCAGCTGCATAAAGGGATAGAGTTTGGATTGGAGTATGAAGCCTCATCTAGCGTAAAAATAACCGCCGTTGGAAACTTTGGTCATTACGTATATGCCAGTGACCCTTTTGTACAGATAAATTTTGATACGGCCGGAGCAGAAGAAGAACTCATTGATCCCGAAGGGACTATAGATTTGGGCATAGCCAAACTGAAAGAGCTCAAATTGGCGCAAGGCCCACAAACCGCATTGGCTTTGGGGGTGTCATATAGGGCGCCGAAGTATTGGTGGGTCGGGGCTACAACCAATTACCTTACCAATAATTATGCTAATCTGTCCACCATCACACGCACGCCAAGCTTTCTGTTAGACCCGGACACCGGCGAACGTTTCCCTAATGCCACTGATGAAAATGTTGATAAGCTACTAAGACAAAAACCCTTGGATGATATCTACCTGCTCAACCTCATTGGTGGAAAATCATGGTTATGGGGCAAAAAATATATCAGTGCTTTTGTCAGCATCAACAATCTTTTCGATTCGGTTTTTAGGACTGGTGGTTATGAACAAAGCCGTAACGGCAATTTTGGACAATTGCAAAAAGACAATTTGAGTGGTACCCCGTCCTTCGCACCAAAATATTGGTACAGCTATGGAAGAACCTATTTTTTGAATCTGGCAATCAGTTTTTAAGCAAACAAATTATGAGAAAACAAATAGCTATCGGAGCATGTCTTTTTAGTCTGATTTTGGTCGCATCTTGTGTGGGCAATGTGGATTTTGACACGCTCAAAACCCAATGTGATGCAACCTTGGAATCCAACCTAAGCTTTGCCGACTTGGATGCAATGGTTGAGGATGAGGTGATACAAATTCATGGTGATTTGGTATTGGAGGGGTATGTGATTTCTTCGGACAAAGCCGGGAACTTTTTCAATGTACTGTATCTACAGGACGCTCCAGAAAATCCAACCATGGGCATCCAGGTTGAAATTGATTATCGGGAATCCCATTTGTTTTATCCAGAAGGGCACAAAGTTTTCGTGAAATTAAAAGACTTGTATTTGGGAAAAAGTGGAGATAATGTGAAGTTGGGAGGCACATTTACCTCTTTTGGCAATATTTCCGTAGGTCGATTGCCGGGCTTGAAGGTGCTAGAGCATATTTTTTTAGCTTGTGATGAAAGTAGTATGGTTCAGCCTGTTAAAACCACAATACCCGAAATAGAAAATGCTCCTTGGAATACCTTGGTCCAAATAGATAGTTTGGAATTTGTGGAAGAGGAATTGGGAGAATTTTATGCCATTGCCACAGAAGAAACAGAACGAAGGTTGAAGGACTGTGCTGAAAATGAAATAGTGATGCTGAACAGTGGTTATGCTGATTTTCAAGCTGAATTGCTTCCAGAAAATAATGGATCGGTGACCGGTGTTTTAATTAAAGATGGAAAAAATCGGCAATTGGTGATTCGGGGGCTGGAAGACCTTGATTTTTCCAATGACAGATGCCCCGAGATCATTACCGAGTTTACATCCACCCAAATTTTTATTTCAGAACTGGCTGATCCAGATAACAATTCAAGTGCTCGGTTTGTGGAACTCTACAATTCGGCAGCAGAACCTCTCGATTTGAATCTCTGGACGCTGCGGCGGTATACGAACGACAATACTGAAGTAAGCTCTGCGATTGATTTGTCTGGTTTCATCATTGGGGCTCAAAGTACGTTGGTCATATCGCCCAATGCAGAAGAATTTGAGTTGGTCTATGGATTTCCTCCAGATTTGGGGGTTTCCACCAATAGCCCTGCCGATTCCAATGGAGATGATAATCTGGAATTGGTAGATCCATTTGGTAAAGTCATCGATATGTTTGGCGTAATTGGCGAAGACGGCTCTGGTACCAACCATGAATTTGAAGACGGGCGTACCATTCGCAATCCAAACGTAGTTGAAGGTAACCCGGTCTACACCTTTTCCGAATGGATTATGTACAACGATTCCGGTGATGCAGGAACCATACAACAACCCCAAAATGCCCCCGAGGATTTTTCCCCAGGGACCAGGGATTAATTTTTTTAGAAGGGCTTATACCCAAATTTTTGTCCACCCACAGAAGCATCGGCCATAAGACCAGCTTTAGGCAATGCAAAAACGGCTACACCATCTTTATATTTGGCATTAAAGGCAATACCAGATTTAAGGGCAACGGCGGAAGTTTCCGCGGCAAACTGGAACTTTTCTTCCTTAAACCGCTGTAGATCCACAGGGGTTTCAAAAAAGATGACCTCTATAATGGCCTGTCCACCGGCTTGCAGACCAATGTTCAACTTTTTAAGGTCGGCCATACCTACAGCTCCCCCACCTTCGTAAACAACGCCATTTCCAGAGGCGCCTCCAATGATAAAACCACCTTTCCCAACATTGGGAAAAATGACATAGCCTGCAGAGTTGTCAAAGAAATTCTCCAATCCGGAATCGGTATCCAAAAGCGTTTGCTTTGCCTTTTGGGCGTCGGCCATTATTTTTTCATCTTTTTTATTCTGGGCGAAAACACTGGTGGTAAAAGCTACCAATGCCACCAGTACAATTGATTTTAAAACTTTCATAGTGTTCTTGTTTTATAGTGTTTCTCAAAGTTAAAAAACAAACCCCTTCCAAAATGGAAAGGGTTTGCCAATTAATGTTAATTAAACCTTAGGATTAGGCCATTTATTCAGGAAAATTGGCGTTGGCCATTACCTCTTCCATTTGTAGCACATGGCGTTCGGTGTGTGCGGCGGTAAAAACAATGAGTTGAACTCCATCAACCGCACCAAAAGGAAGGTCTTTGTTGTACCTGTTCCTAAGATCGTCATCTGTGGTTTTTACATAGTCGATGAGTTCACTGCGTTTCTCTAAAAACGCCTGTAGCGTTTCCTCATAAGAGCCAAATTTGCCACTGGGCTCAAAAGGCTCGGAAGTTTTTACTTTGTTGCTCCGATCGGTTATCATGGGCATAATTTGTTCATCTTTAAAAACCAAGGAGTCCTTCAACGCAGGATTGGGACCATCAGCAACGGTTTTGTGGACCATGCCCCCAAAGGTGTTTTCAATGATGGCAAGGTGTTCCACAACTTCAGCGATGGACCAAGTGGCAGCATCAGGTTTAAAGTTCAATTGCTCATCGGTTAAATCATCCAGAACATTTAGCATGTGATCTCTGGTTTCGGTCAAGTGTTTGTTCACCATTTGGCGTTCTTCTTTAGTAAGCTTGGTGGTGTCTGTATTAAAACTGAAAAGCACCAAGGCTACCATGGGCAGCATAAATTTTTTCATTTGTTGTGTGTTTTAAGTTGTTTGATAGTGTTTCTTGGGTTGAAAATAGCCCATGATAAAGATAACGCAAATAAACACCCTTTTGGGGGGTAAATATGCCAAATTAGGGGTCACTTTGCACAAAAGGAAAAATCTATCCCATTTCAAATTAAAATAAGATAAATCTATGATTTTATAGTATTTTAATATCAATTATCTATGATTCCGACAAGCAATTTTGTAAATTTAGGGTGGCAAAAGATTTAATTAAAACAACATACAATCATGAGTAAAGAAATGGCAAATGGGGCAGATGCAAGTCAATGCCCATTTTTGAGTGAAGTGGCCGGTGGAGGTACACAAAATGAAGATTGGTGGCCCAATCGACTTAAGTTGGAACTTTTGAGCCAGCATTCTGAAAAATCGAACCCACTGGGTGAGGATTTCAACTATGCCGAAGAGTTTAAAAAGCTGGATTACGGAGCACTTAAAAAAGATCTTTTGGATGTTATGACCGATTCACAAGACTGGTGGCCTGCCGACTTTGGCAGCTATGCTGGTTTGTTTATCCGTATGGCATGGCACAGCGCAGGAACCTATCGTGTTCAAGATGGTCGTGGAGGTGGTGGCCGTGGTCAACAACGTTTTGCCCCTCTTAATTCGTGGCCAGACAACGTAAGTTTGGATAAAGCCCGTCGCTTGTTATGGCCTATCAAACAAAAATATGGTCAGAAAATTTCTTGGGCAGACCTTATGATTTTGGCCGGAAACGTGGCCTTGGAATCAGCAGGGTTCCGCACTTTTGGTTTTGCAGGCGGTCGTGAAGATGTTTGGGAACCGGACCAAGACGTATATTGGGGTAACGAAACCGAATGGTTGGCTACAAGTGATACACCAAACAGTCGTTATTCGCACAACAAGGAAGAACGTGAGATCGAGAATCCATTGGCAGCAGTGCAAATGGGATTGATTTACGTAAACCCAGAAGGACCGGATGGTAACCCTGACCCAGTAGCGGCAGCACACGACATTCGCGAAACTTTTGAGCGAATGGCGATGAATGATGAAGAAACCGTTGCATTGATTGCTGGTGGTCACACCATTGGTAAAACACATGGGAATGGAGATGGCGAAAAAGTAATGATGGATGCAGATCCAGAAGCAGCAGATTTGGCATCACAAGGCTTTGGATGGGAAAATAAAAATGGTACAGGAAAAGGTTCAGATGCCTTTACTTCTGGATTGGAGGTGATTTGGACGTCAACACCAGTACAATGGAGCAACGATTTCTTTAAGTTTTTGTTCGAATATGAGTGGGAATTGACTAAATCTCCAGCAGGGGCACACCAATGGGTAGCTTCAAATGCTGAGGCTATCATCCCTGATCCTTTTGGTGGGCCTAACAGAAAACCAACGATGTTGACTACAGATCTTTCGTTGCGTTTTGATCCTGCCTACGAGAAAATTTCACGTAAATTTTATAATGATCCACAAGCCTTTGCCGAAGCTTACGCACGGGCATGGTTTAAGTTGACACACCGTGATATGGGACCTGTTTCCCGTTATTTGGGACCAGAAGTTCCTAAAGAAGAGTTGATTTGGCAAGACCCAATTCCAGCAGTGGATTATTCTTTGGTTGATGCTTCTGATGTTGCGGCATTAAAAGCTAAAATATTGGATTCTGGTCTTTCCGTTTCTGATTTGGTGTATACAGCTTGGTCATCTGCAGCTACCTTCCGTGGTGGTGATAAGCGTGGTGGTGCGAACGGTGCACGTATCAACTTGGAGCCAATGAAAAGTTGGGAAGTAAACAAAGGAACCGATAAAACTATTGCTGTTCTTGAAGGAATTAAGGATGAATTCAATAGCAATACTAGTGGAGGTAAAAAAATCTCCTTGGCAGATATGATTGTTTTGGCAGGTAGTGCAGCGGTTGAAAAAGCGGCTAGCGATGCTGGTGTGCCAACCGAAGTTCCATTCACTCCTGGTCGTAACGATGCAACTCAAGCACAGACAGAGGTTGATTCTGTTGACTTTTTGAACACACCTTATGATGGATTTAGAAATTATGTGGTGGATGGGATAAAAGTACCTGCGGAGCATTTGTTGGTGGATAAAGCTCAATTATTGACGCTTACTACCCCTGAAATGACCGCTCTTGTAGGTGGTTTACGTGTACTTGGCGCCAATTTTGATGGTTCAAGACATGGGGTGTTTACAGATAACATCGGTGTATTGAGCAACGATTTCTTTGCCAACTTACTCGACATGTCTACCGAATGGAAAGCTGCCAATGAAGAAAAATCCCTATATGAAGGGGTTGATCGTAAAACAGGTGATTTTAAATGGAGTGGTACTCGAGTGGACTTGGTATTTGGTTCAAATTCCATTTTGAGGGCCTTGGCTGAAGTGTATGCTTCTGAAGATGGTAAGCAAAAGTTTGTTGCCGACTTTGTTGCCGCATGGACGAAGGTCATGAACTTAGATCGCTTTGACCTGAATTAGAAAAAAACATTTCTATAGTATATTAAGAAAAAGGAAATTAATTTGATAAGCTGCCGCATCCCCCAAAGGTTGTGGCAGTTTTTTTATAACTTCCACACATATAGATGAACAATACGGATAATTTATTCAACCATATACGGAATGGTAATATAGAATCGGTGGAAAAACTTTTGGATACTGACCCTAAAGTATTGGAATGTAAAGACCAAAGGGGGTCTACACCTTTGCTGTTGGCAGCGTATTATGGTCATGATGCATTGGTAGAACTCTTGTTGAAGAGTGGGGCAAAGGTTGATGCCAAGGACGGCTCGGGAAATACGGCTTTGATGGGAGTTTGCTTTAAAGGATATACCAAAATCGCAGAGCAATTGATTAATGCGGGGGCCAATGTAAACCACATCAATGCCATGGGCTCCACGTGCCTTATTTATGCCGTCACTTTTAACCGGCAAGAAATTGCAGAACTGTTAATGGAGCATGATGCTAATGTTTCCATAAAGGATGCAAGAGGCAATTCCGCTTTGGATTATGCTCAAGAACAGGGGATGCAGCCCTTGGTGGAATTATTGAAAAGAAATAGATGAAATCAACCCTCAACATAGCACTTGTTCAATCTCCGTTGCACTGGGAAGACCCTTTGGGGAACAGGGAGATGTTTCAACAAAAGATTACTTCAGTTCCGGATGAGGTGGATTTGATCGTCCTTCCAGAAATGTTTACCACAGGCTTTACCATGGAGCCCCAGAACATTGCACATCCCGAAGGAAATGTTACCGTGGCTTGGATGCAAAAGTTGGCCAAGCAAAAACAGCTTGCCTTGGCAGGAAGTATTGTTTATCATGAGGACAACAGATACTACAACCGACTGTTTTTTGTTTTGCCCAATGGCGATGTAAAGGCCTATGATAAAAAACACACCTTTAGTTTGGCTGGGGAAGATTTGGTCTATGAAGCAGGTACTCAAAAACTATTTGTGGAGTATAAAGGCTTTAAAATTTGTCCCATGATCTGCTATGACCTCCGATTTCCGGTCTGGTCCAGAAATGTGGAAGACTATGATGCCCTGATCTATGTGGCCAATTGGCCCAAACCCAGGATTTCGGCTTGGGATACCTTGCTACAGGCTAGAGCTATTGAAAATATGGCCTATACCATTGGAGTTAACAGGACAGGAATGGATGCTCTGGAACATGAATATTCTGGGCATTCAGCCGTGTACGATACCCTGGGTAAAAAATTGGCATACTCTGAAAAAGAGGAAATTTTATATGCAACTCTGGAGAAAAAGCATATTGAGACCACCCGAGGCAAGCTACGATTTTTGGAAGACAGGGACCAGTTTACTCTGTTAGGATAAAAGTTTGTTCCATTTCCCAATTGGCACGCACTTCAATTACATCCGGATAATAGCTGATTTTTTCGGGCTGTATTTTTTTGAGGTAGTTTCCTGTGTCCCATTTACCATTGCCATTCTCGTCAAAGATTACGCGAACAATATAATTGCCAGGGTCAAGGTTATTTAACTCAAAAGTTTGAGGTTCAGTAGCTGCAATTTCACGTTTAACTTCTTCTCTCTCCGTTAGGAGTTGCAATACCAGAGGATACTGAACCGCTCCACCAAGGTTGAACCGTAAATTTCCAAAGTCAGCATAGCTTCCGGTTGTAATATTGTAGTCCAGCGTATCATTTTGTATCCCGAAGAAATCGGTTACCGCTCCTGGCAGGAAGGCAAACCTATACTTTTGGTTGGGCTCGGCATCAAAATCAAACTCAATCTTGTTTTCCAATGAATCCAATGAATAGCTATAGGAAGCCAGCAAGGAATCGTTCACCACAAGTCCGATTCTAGTAGTATCCACAGAAGCAATGGGGGTATTGGCCAAAACATTGAAATTGTCCTCAAAATTAAATTTGCCCCTGAGGCCATTGCTCAAGGTGAGTGAATCCAAAGGTAATTTTCGAGTTTTTACCGTGAAGGTATCGATCATTTCCAATTTTGTATTGGTCACGGTAAAGATAATGGAGTCCAAATCTGTGGGTGTGATCCAATAATTCAAGGTGTCTTTCTCCCGATCCTTTCGGATTAGGGTTTCTACCGAGTCTGGAAGCTCGGTCAAAGTTTCAATTTCGATATCCCGGTAATCTCCCTGATATCCAAAAATAATGCGATTTTTAGCCACATAGCTAGGTACGGAAATACTGTAATCTGGCAATTCTTTAAACAGATTTAGCAAATAAATCGAGTCCGTGGGCAGTGTTATGGTATCTTCAAGAAACCCAATTTTATCTAACCGTTGGTCAAACTTATTGTTTTTGTTTTCATCCTTGATCCCAAACAGGGCATATTTTCCGGCTTTTAAATTCCTCAGTTGAAAAAAGGGGAGACTGTCTCCCGTGTTGGCAATATAATTGGGAAGGCTTTTGTACACTGTAGAATCGGTATAAGCTGTGTCAATTTCATAGAGCATCACGCTCACAAACTCATCAGCTTTTCTATTAAAGGCATCTTTTACCGCACCATTTAAGGTCAAAGAATCAATATAATCCCCTGTAGAAAACACATAGGTTAAAAAGCTATTGGGATTTCCTTCATTATTGTCCACAAGGCTTTGCCCAAAATTAATGGTGTAGGTAGTGTTTTCCCTCAAGGTGTCCTTTAAAGTGATTTCAATATATTTTCGAGGGCCGCCCTGCGGGGTTATTTCAGGTTGATATTTTAAAGGAGGAGAGACTACCAATTGCTGTTGTACATCTTCCAATTTGATGAGTTCATCAAAATAGAGCCGTATTTTTTCAGCTTTAAAATTGATTGAGAAATTTTCGGGTTCGGCGCGGGTCAGTTCTGGTGGAGTCAAGTCTTTTGGCCCACCTGAGGGGGAACCAGATCTTTTGGCGCACTGCCAAAGGGCGAGAACCATAAAGGTAAAAAACAATAAGCCCAATATTTTTTTGATGTACGCCATGCTCAAAACCAATGGGACAAAGAAACAACTAATTTAAAAACCTGCCCCAAGGATTCACAAATTTTAACCCTAGGGCACAACAGCCATACTCAGCACGGATACGCGGACGTTTTTAAGCTGCAAGAGCACCTTGGTACAGGACTCTATGGTGGCTCCGGTTGTGATGACATCGTCCACTAAAAGTACATGCTTAAAGGAGGTTTTGATTTTGGAATTGAGTTGAAAGGCCTCTTTGGAGTTTTCCCAACGCAATTGCCGATCTTTTTTGGTCTGGGTTTTTGTGTTGATGGTCTTTATAAGTAAATCATCCTGATACTCTGCCCCAATGGATGCAGCAATTTTTTGGGCAAACAAAGCTACTTGGTTATAACCCCGTTTTTTCAGTTTTTTGCGATGCAGGGGAACAGGCACAACGATATCAACTTTTTTAAGACTCCCATTTTGTTTCAAAAGAGCACCGCACCAATCCCCAAAAAAGCCTCCAATTTGCTCCTGATTTTTATATTTTAACCAGTGCAACAAATTTTTTACCATGCCATTTTTTGAGAAAAAAACGAAGGAAGCGCCCTTTTTTATAGGAATTCTCCCATAAAATATACGGTCTACAGCGTTTTCTTCCAGAAAGTTATGATCGGTGAGTGGCATCTCATGTCGACAAACGGCACACAAAATGTGTTCTCCCCTAAATAATTGGGCATTACATCCAAAACATACCTGTGGCAATAGGATGTTGTTAATCACGTTTAGTATCTTAGCCAACCTTTTTGGTATCAAATCGTATATGCGTTAGAGTAGTCTGTTAATCCATGAACCCCCAAGATAACAATTTCAACTACAAGATTATCTTTGCTGCACTTGTTGCGGTCATTGTGGGTATTCTCATAGCTTTTTATTACAGCTATGCGCAGTCTAAGAACCAAATGTCGTTTTTGGAGGATGAAAAATCCATTTTGGTCAAAGATCTTACTTTGATGAAGGCCGAAGTAGATCGTTTGTCAGGGCTCAATGAGGTCAATGAGATTGAATTACAGACTTCACGGTTCAGGGTGCAACAATTATTGGATTCTGTAGGAAGGTTGAACTTCAGCATCACCAAACTGAAGGAGACCCGAAAAGAACTTCGAAAACTTGAAATCCGGTTTGATAGCTTAAAACTTAAAAACAATTTCCTTCGATATAACAACAGCTTAATGGCAAGTCGTTACGAGGAGACCCGTAAACAACTTGAAGAACTCAGGGGCCAGGCCAGTTCCATGGAGCAAACCGAGTCCCTGCTTAGGGAAACCAACAGGGAATTGACCAGGGAACTCCGCATCAAAAGCTACCTAAAACTACAAGATGCGGAAGGTAGTGGATTCCGATTGCGCGCCGGAAGACCTATTAAGACCAACAAAGCCTCAACCATAGAAAAACTGAGAGGTTGTGTTACCGTTTTAAGCGATGCCAGTGAAAGAGGGGATGTAAAAGTGCTCTATCTTCAATTTTTGGACCCGAACATGGCCGTTATCGAGGATAATGCGAATACCGTTTCAGTGAGTGGCAACACCTACAGCAAAAAAGTGGAAATTGTGTACACCGGAAAGGAAATCAGTATTTGTGATGCCATTACGGTTCCCGAAGGTTCCTTGCCGGAAGGAATTTACACCCTTAATGTTTTTGAGGACGAAAGATTGCTCGCTTCCACAGAATTTCAGCTGAAATAGCATACTTCTTTTTGGGTAAAATTCTATTTTTGCCCAATGGCAAATCAGGAAGACATTTTTAAGAAGGTTATCTCCCACGCAAAGGAATACGGGTACGTGTTCCAATCCAGTGAGATTTATGACGGACTCAGTGCAGTATATGACTATGGACAGAACGGTGCCGAGCTAAAGAAAAATATTCGAGAATATTGGTGGAAGGCCATGGTGCAGCTCAATGAGAACATTGTGGGCATCGATGCCGCCATTTTTATGCATCCTACCACTTGGAAGGCTTCTGGCCACGTGGATGCTTTCAATGATCCGTTGATAGACAACAAGGATTCCAAAAAGAGATACCGTGCTGATGTTTTGATTGAGGATCATGTGGCCAAAATCGAAGCCAAAATTGAAAAGGAGGTCGCCAAGGCTGAAAAGCGCTTTGGGGATAGTTTTGATAAGGAGCAATTTCTTTCCACCAACCAGCGTGTTGTGGATTATCAGGCCAAGGCTGATGAAATCCTCAAACGTATGGGGAAATCCTTGGAAAAAGAGGATTTGGCTGATGTTAAGGCTTTAATCGAGGAGTTGGAGATCGTTTGTCCTGTTTCCGGTTCAAAAAATTGGACGGATGTGAAGCAGTTCAACCTCATGTTTGGTACCAAATTGGGCGCTTCTGCCGATAGTGCCATGGATTTATACCTTCGCCCTGAAACCGCACAAGGTATCTTTGTCAACTTTCTGAATGTTCAGAAAACGGGAAGGATGAAGATTCCATTTGGAATTGCACAAACCGGCAAAGCCTTCCGTAACGAGATTGTGGCCCGCCAATTCATCTTCCGTATGCGGGAGTTTGAACAGATGGAAATGCAATATTTCATCAAACCCGGCACCCAAATGGAATGGTACGAAGCGTGGAAGGAAAAGCGATTGAAATGGCACCTTTCTTTGGGATTGGGCGAGGATAACTATCGCTTCCATGACCATGAAAAATTGGCCCACTATGCCGATGCGGCAGCCGACATTGAGTTTAAGTTTCCGTTTGGATTTAAGGAATTGGAAGGCATCCACTCCCGTACCGATTTTGACTTGGGCAACCACGAAAAATATTCTGGAAAAAAATTGCAGTACTTCGACCCGGAGTTGAACGAAAGCTATGTGCCTTATGTGTTGGAAACTTCCATTGGTCTAGATCGTATGTTTTTGGCAGTGTTCTCCAATTCACTACAAGAAGAGGAGTTGGAAAATGGAACAACACGTACCGTTTTGAAAATTCCAGCTGTTTTGGCCCCCAATAAAGTTGCAGTATTGCCATTGCTCAAACGGGATGGACTTCCCGAAGTGGCCCAAAAGTTGGTAGATGAGTTGAAATGGGATTTCAATGTGGATTACGATGAAAAGGATGCCGTTGGGCGTCGTTACCGTCGTCAGGATGCTGCAGGAACGCCATTCTGTGTCACTGTTGACCACCAAACCTTGGAAGACGATACGGTTACCATTCGACATAGGGATACCATGGACCAAAAACGCGTGAAACTGCCCGAGGTCAAAGACATCATCGCCAAAGAAGTGGATATGCGTTACTGGCTGCAGAAAATCCAGTAGATTTTTCATTCATTTTTTACAATTGCTTCCATGCATTGAATGAAAGAGGTATGGCTATCACCTAGTTGAAAATTGCTGGGAAGGTCAAACAAAAACTCTTTTTGGTCATTATATAGGATATAAATACCCTGATACACTGCTTTTTGGCCAAATTTGTTTATGGTTTTGGATTTTGTTTCTGAGATAAGTTTTTTGAATTCATCGAACTGTATCCAAAGTTGTTCGGAAACGGGCTTTTTAAAAATGTTGTTTCTTTCAAAGACTATGATTTTTTCAACGGTATTTATTGTGATACTTCTGGAGGCTACAAAAAACCAAAAAACTATCCCTGCAATACCCAAGATAAAAAGTTCTACCAACCAAAACCGAAGACTTTTAAAATCTGAAGGAATCATAATAAGGGATGGAATGATGAACAACACCCCAAATAAACCCGCATAGAGGTAAGGGTAGCCATGGACCTTTTTTAGGGTAAAATGGTTATGGTCTCCTTTGATGTCAAAACGCAAAGTTGGGAAAATAGGGATGTATCCTTCAAAAAGGTTTGCCAGTTTTAAATAATGAATTTTGAGATTTGCCATGTGCCGAATTTTCTTGGATGGGAAAATAGAACCAAAGAAGAAAAAGGCTATGGGTAAATTTATGGATGGTAGCTGTGGTTTGACAAAACCAAAAATCAATTAGAAAAAACTAGAACAGGCCAGTAATTTCCCCATCATCATTTATGTCGATATTTTCCGAGGCGGGATGCGCTGGCAATCCGGGCATTCGCATAATGTCACCTGTAATGGGGATCAAAAACCCAGCACCAACCGCAATTTCAATCTCCCGTACCGTAATGATAAAATCCTTGGGCCTTCCCAACAATGCTGGATTGTCCGATAATGACTTTTGGGTCTTCGCAATACAAACGGGTAGCTGCTCCAATCCCAAGTCAGCAATTTTCCGAAGGTTGGCTTTGGCTCTAGCCGTGTAATCCACATACTCAGCTCCGTAGATTTCGGTGGCGATAGTGGCAATTTTATCGGTGACACTGGAATTCCAATCGTACAGTGGTTTAAAGTTTGAGGCGTTGGACTCTACCACATCAATCACCTTTTGAGCCAAATCCAAGGCACCTTCCCCACCTTTTGCCCACACATCGGCCACCGCTACGCGAATACCTTTGGAAGCGGCCAAATCCTTGATCACCTGAATTTCTTCTTCGGTATCAGAAGTAAACTTGTTAATGGAAATCACGGGAACTACTTGGAATTTGGCAATGTTTTCCAAATGTTTTTCCAGATTGGGCAGTCCTTTTTTCAAGGTTTCTACATCTGGGATGGTCAACGATTTTAAATCCGCTCCCCCGTGATATTTTAGAGCACGGATAGTGGTAGTAAGCACCACAGCCTTTGGTTTTAATTCAGCACTTTGGCACTTGATGTCGAAGAATTTTTCGGCCCCAAGGTCAAATCCAAAACCCGCTTCGGTGACCGTGTATTCGGAGTGCGACATCCCCATTAAAGTGGCAATAACTGTATTGGTGCCTTGGGCAATATTGGCAAATGGACCACCATGAATGATGGCCGGATTCCCCTCAATGGTCTGCACCAAATTGGGCTTAATGGCATCTTTCAGCAAAGCGGCCATAGCCCCTTCCGCTTTTAAGTCCTTAGCGTAAATGGGTTTTTTATCAAAAGTATAGCCCACGAAAATGTTCCCTAATCGCGCTTTTAAATCACTGAGGTTTTCGGCCAAGCAGAGAATGGCCATGATTTCTGAAGCGGCAGTAATATCAAAACCGGTTTCCCGAGGAACACCCGAAGTGGTTCCGCCCAAACCCACGATCACATGTCGTAAGGAACGATCATTCATGTCCATTACGCGTTTCCAGCCAATGGTACGGGGATCCAAAAGCAAGGAATTGGTTTTACTTTGAATGTTGTTGTCGATAATGGCGGCCAAAAGATTGTGCGCTTTTTCTATGGCAGCAAAATCCCCTGTAAAATGCAGATTGATGTCCTCCATGGGCAATACCTGGGAATAGCCACCCCCAGTCGCACCTCCTTTTATTCCAAAAACAGGCCCCAATGAAGGTTCACGAAGCACCACCGTGGTTTTCTTTTTCAACCGATTCAAACCTTCAGAAAGTCCAATAGACATGGTGGTCTTCCCCTCACCGGCAGGAGTTGGGGAAATGGCTGAAACCAAGATAAGATGACTCTTTTTGGCCTTTTCCTTATCAATCGCTTTTAAAGGGAGTTTGGCTTTGTACTTCCCGTACATTTCAATGGCATCAGCAGGGATTCCAAACTTTTCGGAAATAGCAGAAATGGGTTGAAGTTCAACCTCCTTCGCAATTTGCAAATCGGTCATAAGTGGTATGTTGAGTTAGCATTGAAAACCCGAATAGGATTCGGGTTCCACCCTACAA
The DNA here is from genome assembly GCF_017313225.1 of Allomuricauda sp. CAU 1633. GTDB lineage: Bacteria > Bacteroidota > Bacteroidia > Flavobacteriales > Flavobacteriaceae > Flagellimonas. The sequence goes on from NZ_JAFLNE010000001.1 coordinate 648,451, forward strand.
TATACCATAATCGGACAAGATTTGCCTAGTAAATGTTCAAATCCAGATAGTCATTCTTGAATTTTCCTTCAGGGTCATATTTTTTGGCCAAGGCTAAGAAATCGCCGAATTTCTCGTACCGCTCATGCAGCGTATTTGGGTCTACTGTGAACAATTTTCCCCAATGCGGTTTTACATTGAATGGAGCCAGTGCTGCTTCAATTTTTGGGAGCAACGCCATGACTTCTGCTGGTTTTTGTTTCCAGGTAAAGTGAATGGCCACAGAATCTTGATGGTAACAGGGACTCATCCAAAATTCATCGGCAGCAATGGTGCGCACTTCTGTAATCATCAAATGCGGATTGATCTCATTCTTCATTTTTTCCAATGCCAAGATAGCCTCCGCTGCATTTTCACGGGGGATAAAGAATTCTGACTGCAGTTCTTCACCAGCACTTGGAGTAAAGCCCATTTTAAAGTGAGGCAAGCGGTCATACCACGGCCCAGGAATACCCATTTGTTCTGAACAGGCTTCCGCGGAAAGAGCGGCAATCGGATGTACATTTTCCGTGGCGGCCTTAGCTTCATGAAATTCATCACCCAAGGCTTCATGCTCTGCATCTACCCGACGTTTTATCCAAACCTCACTGATTTTGTCATCCATCCAATCCGTAAATAGGCTTACACTATATCCGGCAGACATGATTTCATCAAAATTTTCGACCATGGCGCTTAAAGGCAAGTCCAAAAAAATGTTTTGGGTAACATCAAAAGCCTCTTGAATTTCCAAGGTAACCTTGGTAACTATGCCAAAAGCACCCAATCCCACCACGATACCATAAAAGTCGGGATGGTTGCGGTCTAGGGTCACCAGTTCACCACTTGGGGTAACCAGTTCCAAAGCCACTACTGGAGTGGCCAAATTGCCATTGGCGACCCCAGAGCCATGTGTTCCTGTAGAACAGGCACCTGCCACCGTAATATGGGGTAAGGAGGCCAGATTATGAAGTGCATAACCCTTTTTATAAAGTTCTTCACTAAAATCCCCGTACCGAGCACCACTTTCCACAGTGATGGTCTTGTTTTCGGTATCCAGACTGACCACTCTGTTCAGGTTTTTGGTGGAAATCTGATTTTTGGGACTATCCGCAATGTTGTTAAAGCAGTGTCGGGAGCCCAAGGCCTTTTGCTGACCCAATTCTTTTACCAATTGTTGTACCTCTTCGGTGGAGGTAGGCTCATATAATTTTTCGGCTTTGTAGGTATAATTACCGGCCCAATTTGTTCGAGGAGGAGTAGCTTGTGCGGTCACGGTTTCTTTTTTCTTGTCCAAACAGGCGAGATTGGGCAGTAACATTCCGCCTGCCACGGCCATGGAGGATGATTTAATGAATTGCTTACGTTTCATAGAGGAAAGGTTTGTTCAGTTGTATGTGCAGGCCGCCCGCATGTGCTCTGAAGGGAACCTTTACTAAGGTACGGAATTAGGGGCTAACATTCATCGCGAAGATTGTGAGCCGAATCCATTGGTGAGGTCACTCCACCCGAATACCCTTGGTGGTAAAGGAAAGTCCTTGTGACCCAGAAGTGGAGATCATAACGCCCTCAAAATAAGGTTCGTGTATGTTGGGCTTAATGGACCATTGGAACAAGAAATTGGCCCCTGTTCCACCAGATTGGTCTTTTTCATCGATGACAATTTCCACAGTTTCCATGGGTTGGATGTAGATGGGTTTGTTGAAATAGGTGCGGATGGAATTGCCACGGGTATCAAAGTACTCCGCTTTGCGGATGTAAATGGTATCCCTAAGGTTGGTGTTCCGCATGCTGATTGTGCCCGTAAGGTTATGGGTGCGGTGTTCTGTTTCGCTATAGATTTGGGAATAGACGGAAAGGTAACTGATGCCCTGAACCAAAGAATCACTGGCCGAAAGGGTTGTCATACGGTTATTCCAGTTTACTGGATGCATGGAACTCACCTCTTTTTGCGTTTTTTCGGCGCAGGAAAGGATAAAGAGCGACAAAACGATCAGGACCAACTTTTGCATAGGGCAGTATTAGGTCTGACTAAGATACGGAATAGCACTTTAAGTCTTTTTAGAAATAGCTTGATCTTATGTTATCAATTGCATAAGCCATTGGCAATATCTGTTTGGGAAGGGTTGTAGAAATTACCTTCTACATTATAGGTTCCCGAAAAATTATTGTTCATTAACAATTGTAAGGAGCAAAAATCATACAAAGAAGTGTTATTGGTAATTTCCAAGTCTCCTTCTAGAGTCTTGAAGTTTGTAAAACCACCCAATTCTTGTAATCCCTCATTGCCATCAATCACTAGATTTCCGCTAATTCGGTCTAACCTATCAAAAGCCCAAATATTATTGTGCAAATCATTCCCTCTAATAATCAAATCCCCACCAATTAATAATAAATTATTAAGGGTACTCAAGACTTCTAAAGACTCATTACCCTCTATTATGAGGTTTCCAGAGATTGAACTTAGATAATCAAAGTCATTCAAGGTTACCAAAGACACATTGTCTTTTATAATAAGGTCTCCGATGATTGAATCAATTGCTAGACCATAAGTATTTTCTAAGGCAGGATTATTCGTTATTAAAAAGCTTCCCGAAATAGTATCCAACTGTAGTAAACCAGTAAGAGAGGTTAAATTTGAATTGGAATCTATCTCAAAATTCCCACCAACTTCGTCTAATTGACTTAAACCTGAAAAATCAGTTAGTTTTGTGTTGGCGATATAAATGCCACTCCCAACGGTGAGTATGTTTTTAAACCCATCAATATTGCTCAAAGATTCATTGCCAAAAACCTGAATTCCAAATTCAATCGATATTAAATTTCCAAAACCTATTAAACTGACCAAGGCATTGTTGTTGTCAAATTGTATACCTCCTAAAGATTCCAGTAGGGTAAATCCAGAAACTTCAATCAATGCATCGTTGCCCCTGAGAATGAAAAGGCCACCAATATGGGTTAGGTTATCAAAACCTGTGATTTCCGTTAAAGCATAGCTTTGGAAAAAATAAAAATCACCGGCGATAGTTTCTAGGTTGGTCAGTGCACTTATGTCTGACAGTTCAGAATTAAAATATAGATTAAGGTCACCATTTACTGTGGTGACTGAACCAAGCCCTTGTACACTGGTTAAGGCAGAGTTATTTGAAATATCCAATATGCCATTGACCAATGTAATTTTTTCCAAGCCTTGCAAGTTGAGCAAGGCATCATTTTGAACAATTTCGATATTGCCCCCAATGGATTCCACATTGGTCAATCCTGTAATATTGGCCAATAGATTGTTACCAGAAATAAACAACTTGCCCCCAATACTGGTTAGGTTGCTAAAGCCATTAAGGTTTGCAAGGGAATTATTGAACTGCACGGTGAGGTCTCCACCAATAGTTTTTAAATCGCCTAAGCCATCAATTTGGGTAAGGGGTGCATTGTTTGCAAAAATGGTCAAAAAGGAGGCCACGGTTTCTATGGTGCTTAATCCATCCAAATTGGTGATGTCTGTTTGCCCATTTGCAAGGTTCCCAATGGTAATGCTTCCATTTACCCCAATATAACCCTCTTCACCAAAATCATCTATTTGCTGCTGACTGGTAAATACAAGATCACCCTCATAAACTGTATTGGCATTTGAAACTTCAGAGGTAGTAAAAGTGCGTTGCTCCCCATAGGATGTTCCTTCGCTATTGGTGGCATACGCCCGTACATAATATTCGGTACTGGCTTCCAGTTCGGTCAAATTGCTGATAAAACTATCGTCTCCTGTTCCATCAGAAGTACTATTGTCATTTATGGTAGGGTCAGGATTAACGCTCCAGCAAATTCCTTTGGAAATGATTTCACTGCCGCCATTGGTTACAATACTTCCTCCGCTTACAGCTGTGGTTACACCTATTTCGGTGATAGATGTAGTTGAAACCGTAGGAGTGGTCAGGGATACTTCTTCCAACGTAGTAAAGCTAACCTGTTCTCCATACGCTGTTCCTTCACTGTTGGTGGCATATGCCCGTACATAATATTCGGTATTGGCATCCAGTTCCGTAAGATTGCTGGTAAAGCTATCGTCTCCTGTTCCTTCAGAAGTACTATTGTCATTTGTGGTAGGATCAGGATTAACACTCCAACAGATTCCTTTGGAAATAATTTCACTCCCGCCATTGGTTACAATACTTCCTCCGCTTACAGCTGTGGTCACACCTATTTCGGTGATGGACGTGGTTGAAACCGTTGGAGCGGACAAGGATTCTTCTTCCAAAGTCGTAAAACTGACTTGCTCCCCATACGCTGTTCCTTCGCTATTGGTGGCATACGCCCGCACGTAATATTCGGTGTTGGCATCCAGGCCCGTAAGATTGCTAGTAAAACTGCCCGTTCCAGTGCCGTTGGAAGTAATATTGTCCGCAGTGGTTGGGTTGGCGCTGGTGCTCCAACAAATTCCTCGTGAAATGATATTGGCTCCTCCGTCATCGGTGATATTACCTCCACTTACTGCTGTTGTTTCTTCAATTGCGGTAACCGCTGTTGTGGAAACTGTTGGTGCTAATAGCGTTTCTTCTGGAGGTGTGGGGTCATCAGAGCTTGAACTACATGCGTAAATAGCAAGACCAAGTAGGAGGATTGGGACAAATTTTTTCATTAGAGGTTGATTGATAGTTTGAATTAAAAATAGGATTTTTCTGATAGTGATCCTGATTTGCACAAACCTATTAAAAAAAATAGGAAGCATATAAAAAGATGAGAGCCTAACAGCTAATTTTTGGACCCTTAATCGAAACCCTCTCAGCAAATTTCTTTATCGGGTATTCTATTCTTTGACCTACCATTTGTTATGCACTCTTGTACAATTGGTTATCATTTAAGTTGACTGCGAATAGGTTTTGTCCAATACAAAATCAAAAAAATAATTGAGGGGATTAAAAAGAATGTTGCAAAACCATATGTTATTTTGTCCGATCCATTAATGAAATTTTTGAACATCAACGTAGTAATTAAAACTCTACTGATGTAAACAGATTGAAATAGGGTGTAGATATAAAGACCGATTCTTTTTCTTTGAATCATAAAAAATGCACCCATTAATGTTCCAATAGCAGAGTCTGCATAAACCCAATCACCAACATAATAGTTGTTTCCCTCTATCATAGAGGCCATTTCATAAAAATAGGCCCGGGCCATGGTAAAAATGGAACCGATAATGGTCAAAATACAAAGGGAGACTAAAAGCGTCGCGTTATTTTTTTGATTGATCATACGTTTCGTTTTTTATGACCCTTAAAGTATATAATGAAATATTGGAGAATTGGTGGAGATTGATGGTTATTGGATATCAATTGATGAAAGGCCAAATGCCCTACCTAAAGCGTAACATTCTTGGGCGAATATTGGTAAGACCCTGAAATGAATTCAGGGTGACGAATCGAAATTTAATCAGTCTTCAACCAAGGTGAGGCTCAAAGTCCCATATTGCCCTTGAAACTCGGGGACATCCAATTGATAGGTATAGTTGCCTTGGGCCAGCGGGGTCTCCCCAACATAATCTATGGGTTGAATGGTATAGGTTTCCCCATCAATGGTGAGTTCTATAAAACCATAGCTATAGGCCCTATCAAATTCTTTATACCCTGAGATTTCCCCTGCGGCCAAATTGCCATAATTTTCTTGTTCACCATAGGGACTAACGACGATGTTCTCAAAATCAAAATCGCTCACGTTGGACAGGCGGATGTAGACGGGGCCATAGTCCTCATCGGAGCAGGCAACAAGGCCCACAAGGACACAAAGAAGGAGGATCACTTGTTTCATGGGTTGAGGTCTTTACCGTACTGATGTGGTTATGGCCCATGGGTTGCGCAGACTACGTTTAAATTAATCGAAACCCTCACTGAAAAATTCCTCTAGGGTCATGTCAAAAGCTTGGGCAATTTTGAGCAGACTGGTGTATTGCATATCGGTTCCAGTTTCGTAACGACCATATTGTGCCCGATGGATGCTATTGTCGTAGGCAAAACTTTCATAACTAGAATATCCCTTTTGAAGTCGTAAGGATTTGATACGCTCAGCTAACTTCTTAATCTCTTTGGATTTGTCCATAAAGTAAAGAAATCAAGAGTACTATCAATAAGTAACTACTAATTAGTGGTTATTTTGAAATCTTTTTATATCTTTAGATATAAATGTCCCAAACATGGATGAAACCCAAATCACACAACTCCAAGACTGGATTACCGATACCTACGGTACACCGGAAGCACTGGCTCATTATCTAGATTTGGCCGTGGAAATGTTATTTTACTTGGAACTAGATGTCTTTGAGCAGATTGAAGTGCAGGATGTGGTGACGACACTTAAGGGGATTAAGAGGGTTTTTAGGAAGTAGGTTTATATATCATTTTGGGATCACTATTCTAGCAGCCCAATTTTTTTGCCGATTTCCCGTTTTGATCGCTCAAATAGTTCACCTCCAAACTCTTCGTTGTCCAAAGAAATTGTGGTAATGTCCGTAACACCCATGATTCCAAAAATGAACTTGAGGTAGGTGCTTTGAAAATTCATATGTTCGTTTTTTTCGTTTTCACCATAACCCGTATCACCCCTACTGGATAGAATAAACATCCTTTTATCTTCCAGCAGTCCAACGTAATCTCCATCAGGTTTTCCAGAACGGAATCTCCATGTTTCATTGATACGCATGATTTGATCAATATATGCTTTTAATCCACTGGGTATAGACCAATTGTACATTGGACTTCCAATCACATAGATGTCATTTTCTTTCAACTCTTTGATGAACTCATTACTCAACCTAACTCCTTTTTGATTGGCTTCGGTTCGGTTTTTGGGATTCGTGAATGCACTAGCTATCCAACTCTCATCAATTGGAGGAACAACATTGAGTCCAACCTCCCTTAAGGTAAAAACATCTTCAGGATACTTTTGTTTCCAATTTTCCATGAACAGTTCTGTGAGTTTTCTGCTTTGCGATTTTTTACCCCTTACACTTGCGTTGATGATAAGTACTCTTTTCATGTGCCTTATTTTTATAGCACAAAATTGACACGAAATGAAAATGTAAAAATTGACCTAGTTCAATAAAGATTTATTTTTTTCTGATACGGCTTATAAACTCGGGAGAAATGCCTAGATAAGAGGCAATCAAGTATTGGGGCACTTTTTGTGCAATTTTTGGGTAATCTTTTAAAAAAGCAGAATATCTATAAGCTGCATCATAGGTGTTGCCAACAATGATTCTTTGCTGCAAACTGCCTAAGTAGGCCTCCAAAATAATGCGAAAATACCTTTCAAGTTTTGGTATTTCGGCCAACATTTTCTGAAATGACTGATAACTGATTTGCAACAACCTTGTTTCCTCCAATGCCTGAATGTTATATATTGAAGGTCTTTGCTTTTGGAAACTTAGGATATCTGTGGCCCACCAATCATCAATTGAAAAATACAGGATTTCTTCCTTGCCCTTATCCGAATTTATATAGAATGCTTTAAGTGCCCCAGAGATGATATAATTATCATTTTTGCAAACCTCACCATTTCTTAAAAGATAATCCCCTTTATCCAAAGTCTTCTCTGTCCAAAAAGTGTCAAACAGACTTTTTTCCTCTGGGCTAAGTTGTACGTGTTTTGATATATTTTGTATGAGCTGATAATGCATACAGTGGGATATGGTCTTTTCAAAGATAGTGGATAAGCGTAAGTTGTTTGAAGAGGTAAAATTATCACTCCCCAATCATCTTGATAAACTTGGCGGGCACCCCGCCCACAATGCTATTGGCCGGTACGTCCTTGGCTACCACGGCCCCGGCCACCACCACGGCATTTTCACCTACGGTGACCCCCGCTAAAATGGTAGCTCCGGCCCCGATCCATGCATTTCGTTTGATCACCACCCGGTGCAGGGACAGAGATTTTCGGTTGGCGGGCGCAATGGGGTGGTTTTCGGTAATAACACTCACCTTGGGGCCTATAAGGACTTCGTCCTCTATGGTAATGCCACCCAAATCCAAAAAGGTACAGTCGTGGTTGATAAAGACATTTTTGCCTAAGGTGGTATGTCGACCAAAATTGGTATGGAAAGGCACAAAAATGCGGGTACTGCCGTCAATTTTCTTTCCTGTGATTTCACTGAGCCGCTCCCGAATCTGCTCTACATTGGTGGAGGTGTTCAGGGCCGCTTTCAGTTCCATGGTCTTGGCCACCACTTTCCAAAGTTTGGGCATTTGGGGGTCGTCATGGGGAATGGTGCCCCCTTCGCGCATCCGTTCAAACAGGTCTCGGGTATCGTGGCTCATCACTACAAAGGTCTTGGTTATCCTTAAAGATAGCCCATTTACCCTGTTGCCAAGAATGACAAATGTTAGTTTTCCTAGAAAAGATAGCCCAAACGCACCCCTCCGTAGTAATTTCTGCCATTTCCGGGGTAAAAGAAGCGCGGTTGTGCACCGCCAAAGCCTGTGGCATTGATCAAAACGGATTGCGCATAGTTGGTATCGAACAGGTTATTGATGCCGGCATGTACTCCAAGCGAAATATGGTTGGAAAGCTGCGTTTTGTACCCCAATCGCGCATTAAACACGTTATAGGAATCGCTGCTCAACGTACTGGCATCGTTCAATGGAATGTTGTCCACATACTGGTGGGTGAGGTTCAATTGCAACCCGTTGGCGTGTTGCAGGTCTATCCCCGTGTTCAAGCGATGCTTGGGCACCCCGGTCAAGGGATTGCCGGAATAGTCGTTGTCCTCATTCACAAAATCCACAAACGTATGGTTGTTAAAGGTATAGCTAAAATAAGGCGCCAAGGAAAGTTGGTTGGAGAGTCGGGCGATGTATTTCACATCCATTTCCACCCCTTGGTGACGGGTTTCCCCGGCGTTGGTGCCAATATATTGGTCCTCGCCCACCCGTTGGGCCACCAAAAGATTGTTGATGTTCATGCGGTAGAGGGCCACATTGGCCGAAAAGCGTTTTTGCAACCAAGTCCATTGCGCCCCGATTTCGTAATTGGTACCGGTCTCTTGGGCAATATCGGGGTTGATGACGCCTTCGGGGGTCAAGGTTTCCTCCAAACTTGGGTTGGAGAACCCACGACTGATGTTGGCATACAGATTCCCATTGTTGATGGCGTATTGCAGTCCAAAACTGGGCAATAAAATGGCATCAAAATTTCGAGTGGCCGAAGTGTTGGCCGAACCTTGGTTGAACAAATCCTTAAAATTGTAATGGGTCTTGTTGAGGTTGAGCCCCACTTGGGCCGATAGGTCAGTGGTCAAGGCATAGGTGAAGGTCGCAAATGCATTAAACTGCCTACGGAACTCGGTGTTCTGGCTCAAACGGTCCCCCTGAAGGCTACCATTGCCATTGTTGTCTTGGTAGAGGTTCTCAAAGGTGCCCCAGTGGTATTCATCCTTGTAGAGTTCGGCACCAAAGGTATATTCGGCCTTGTCAAAACTACCCTCAAATTGACTTCGGAAGCCAAAGCCGTTGGTAAATTCATCCAGAATATTGAACGGACGTGGCTCGTAATGGTCCGTGTAGGTATAAAAAATGCTGCTGGTGTTTTTGAACGCTTCTGAAAATTGATAGGTATGCGACAAACCTGTAAGAACATATTTGTTGGCTTCATAACCTTGAGCCGCTAACCAGTTTCCGGCTGCACGGGTGGGGTCTTCTTCCAAATCGGTCTGGTTGATGGAACTTGCAATACCTGCGGTATAATCAATATAGTTCATCAAGATTCCCATACTACTTTTTGCGCTGAGGCTGATGTTGCTGGTCAATAAAAATCCATCACGTTCAAAGCGACTGTTTTGCCGGAAGCCATCCGTTTCCAAATGGTTGTAGCTAAAGGTGAGGTCGAAGGTTTTTTCAGAATGGGTAAAGGAAAGATTGTCCTTCAACATATTGTAAGACCCTACATTAGTGGTATTGATGAGCTGGGTCTCGTCTGTTTGTGCTGATTTGGTGTCCAGTATAATTGCTCCACCCAAATTGGTGCCGTAAACGGTTCCTTTTGGACCTTTGATGACCTCCAAAGAGCCCAAATTTTCCAAATCGAAGGCCTCAATATCGGAGAAATTGGTGCCGTTGGTCACGGGAATACCATTAAAATACATTCGGAGTTTGTCCGTACCATATAAAGTCCGTGCCCCAACACCACGAATGGTGATTCTGTTGGTGTTGATGGCCCCAGAGAGGATATACACCCCGGAAATTTGGTTCACCGCCGAAGGGATATCGGTAGGATTGAAGCGCTCAAAGGTTTTGGTGCTGATGGTGGATGAAGCGGTAATTCCTGTGGCCTTTTTGGGAGCGAGGTCTTCGGTAAGGATGATTTCATCCAATTGGGTTATGGAATCTTTTTGGACGTCCTGACCCAAAATATGGGCAGTGCAGAGTAGTGCTATGCTAAAAATAAAAGCTTTCATTTTGTTTGTGAGGGAATTATGTGCTGACAAGTACTATTATTTTTTGAGATTGATGGTTTCGCCATTTTGGGCACTCTTTCGGGCGGCATCCAAAATTTCCACGACCACCATATTGTTTTCCAAGGAAGAAAGGTCGTTTGGCGAAAGGGTTATTTTGCCACGGACAACTGCCGCAAGCAAGGAAAAGGGGTCGTTATAGGGTGAAGGCCTTTCCTCAAGAACCATTTGTTCTTCGTCATAGCCATCATACCCCTCTGCCATACGAATGCGCAAGGTGTTACGGTTATCGGCATAAATGGCCCCGGTAAGGCCATAGAGTTCCATGTCCTTTCTGCCAATGGGCCAGTTCCATGAGGGTTCCAAGATAGCTTGGGAATCATCATAGGTAAGTATGATGGTGGCATCGTCGTCCACTTTGGGATTGTTTTCGGCCTGAAGCTGTTGGGTCACTGCTGTAACCGTGTTAGGCTTTGCGCCTTCTTTGAGCCAGGTCATCAAATTGGCCCCATAACAACCAAAATCGGTAATGGCTCCACCGCCATTGAGGACAGGGTCTTGAAGCCACTCCAAAAACTCTTGGTTGACGCCTATTTTTACGGGTCCACGGTGTCCATCCCGAACGATGACCTTACGTAGATCTCCAATTTTGCCTTGGTCCAATAGTTCTTTGGCCTTGTGATTGGTGGGATACCAGGTCGTTTCGTAATTGGTGAGGAGATGGATATTGTGTTTTTCAGCCAAGGCTTTCATTTGTTCTGCATGCCCCATGCTAACGGCCAAAGGTTTTTCAACCATTACATGAATCCCTTTTGGGGCACAGGTCTGTACAACTTCCAGATGATCATAAATGGTGCCAAAGGCCGTTACCGCCTCTGGCTTTGTAGCGGCTATCATTTCTTCCAACGAATCGTAGACCAAATCCATGGAAAAACCATGCTGGTCGGCATAACGTTGCGCCAGCTCCCGATTGGGTTCGGCGATGCCCACAATTTCAATATCACTAATGTCTTCACGGCCCAAAATCCAGTGAACATGAGTATGGGTGAGCCCAGCCACCCCAATTTTTAAGGGTTTTTCTTGAGATAGACCAACCGATAAGTTAATCGTGCAAAAAAAGAGGGCAATGAAATTGCGAAGCATGTGTTTGTTTAATTGGACATAAAAATAACAACTAATCTGCCAGTTCTTTCAACAAAGTTGTTGTATTCATCACTTTAGCAAATTCATCCTTGAGGTTGGCTAGGGCAGCATGGTGAATAATATCAGCACTTAACCGTTGCCCATCCACTCCAATTTTATCAAAAGCAGCCGTGGCATCAGCAATAAGAATAACATTAAAACCCAAATTGGCGGCCATTCGCACCGAAGTGGAGATACAGTGCTCCGCGGTAAGTCCAACGATCACCAAATCGGTAATGTTTTGAGACTTTAATCTTGTTTCCAAATCCGTTCCGATAAAGGCACTGTTCACATTTTTTTGGATGACAGGTTCATGTTCTGATGGTTTTACCAAAGGATGGAAATCATTACCTTCTTTACTCGGATGGAGTGGCGATGCCGGATTGGTGGAACAATGCTGCACGTGAAAGATGGGCCAATTTTTATCCCGAAAAGCATTTAGGATTCTAGAACAATTGGCCTCGGCATCTGGATTACTGCGCTCGGTGCCGTAAAACTTCATTTCTTGAAGACCTTGTTGAATATCGATGAGGAGTAAAGCGGTCATTCTATTACAATTTATACCTAAAAGTAGGGATTAAAACCTGAAACCAACAGACAATCCACCACGGTACATAAAGTCATCCTGAAAATCTTCTGGGTTGATGTTCCGCCCCAGACCCCCAAAAATTTCCACGGTGAATCTCTGATCACGAGTAGACCATTTATTGCCCAATCCCAATCCTAAGGCTGTGGTACTATAATCCCTGTTTCGTTGCAGGTCATCCTCAATTTCATCCTCCCCCGTGTAGTAGAGTCCAAAAGCTTCAGCAAAGAACCCGCTTCTAGGTTGATAGCCAAAATAGGCCCTAAAATTGGGTCCGATTCCAAAATTGCCATTATAATCGGTGGCATCGTTATCAAAATAAACGGTTGCTCCGATACTTGCGTTTTCACTAAAGTAGTATTCGTAGGAACCTTCAACCGTGGAGGTGGCCAAGAACAACCCAATATTGAATTTGATCTCATTGCTGTTATAAAATGTTGGGTAAGCCTGTGCCGATAGCAAATAACCAGAAAACAGAAAACCGAGAAACAAAAGTTTTTTCATGAGGTATATTTTAAATCCAAGAAGGATAATCAATTAGCGTTCCAAAAACAAAGGTACAGCATGCATGTGGATCAGCTTTATTTTAACAAAACAGTGGCAATGGCTATTTTTAGGCAAAATTTTAGAATGAAGATTGTCTCCTATAATGTAAATGGCATTCGAGCTGCCATCAATAAAGGATTTGTGGATTGGTTGCAAACCGTGAACCCAGATGTAGTGTGCCTGCAAGAAACCAAGGCTATGAAAGAACAGGTGGATACTTCGGTTTTGGAGGAAGCCGGATACCCCTATCATTATTGGTTCAGTGCCCAAAAAAAAGGATATAGTGGAGTGGCATTGCTCTGCAAGGAGCAACCGGATCATGTGGCATACGGAACGGGTATCGATTATATGGATTTTGAGGGAAGGAATATTCGCGTAGATTATGGTGACCTGTCCATCATGAGCATGTATTTGCCATCAGGGACCAATTTAGATCGACTGGACCTAAAGCTGACGTACATGGCCGATTTTCAAAAGTACGCTGATAAGCTTCGGAAGGAACGTCCCAACCTTGTGGTCTGTGGCGATTACAATATTTGTCACGAAGCTATTGACATCCACGACCCTGTCCGGAATAAAAACGTATCAGGATTTTTACCTGTAGAGCGGGAGTGGATCGGCAACTTCATAAAAAGTGGCTTTATTGACAGTTTTCGACATTTCAACAAAGAACCCCACAATTATACGTGGTGGAGCTATAGGGCCAATGCCAGAAACAATAACAAGGGTTGGCGTTTGGATTATGGCATGGTCAACGAATCATTGCAAGACCGATTAAAGCGTTCCGTGATTCTTTCAGAAGCAAAACACAGCGATCATTGTCCCATTTTGCTGGAGTTGGAAAAATAACAATTGCTTTAAAAGTCAAAAATTAGGATTGCCTACCTTAGTCGCTTAAAAAATATAGCTTGATGAAATACACACGAATTCCACATACCGATATCAGAATAAGTAAAATCTGTTTGGGCACCATGACCTGGGGGCGACAAAACACTCAGGAACAAGGGTTTGAACAGATGGATTATGCCTTAGACCAAGGCATTAACTTTTTTGATACTGCGGAACTGTACCCCATTCCTGCCAAAAAGGAGTTTTATGCCGTAACGGAGGAAATCATTGGGAATTGGTTCAAAAAGACAGGAAATCGAAATCGAGTTGTGTTGGCCACAAAAATGGCAGGTCCGGGAGGACCAGGCCCGTTTATCAGGGATGAAGGATTCAACAAAAAAGAAATTGTTGAATCTGTGGAAAAGAGTTTAAAGCGACTCCAAACTGATTATCTTGATTTATACCAGTTGCATTGGCCAGAGCGGAACACCAACTATTTTGGACAGCGCGGCTACAATGCCCATGCGGTGGATTTGTGGGATGACAATATCCACCAAATCTTGGAAACTTTTCGGGATTTGATTGCTGAAGGGAAGATTCGGCATGTGGGACTTTCCAACGAAACGCCTTGGGGTGTCATGCGCTTTTTGGAGGAAAGCAAGGTACACAGAACCTTACCTCGAGTTAAGACCATTCAAAACCCGTACAACTTGCTGAACCGGCTCTACGAAGTAGGCCTTTCTGAAATTTCAATGCGGGAACAAATTGGACTTTTGGCCTATTCGCCGTTAGGATTTGGGGTGTTGAGTGGAAAGTATCTGGATGAAATACCTCCTAGAAAAGGAAGACTTACTCTTTTTCCCAATTACAGTCGCTATAGTGGAGATATTGCAGTAGAAGCTACTAAAAAATATGTAGAATTGGCTCAAAAACACGGATTGAGTGTGGCCCAAATGGCATTGGCGTTTGTGAACACCCGTCCGTTTATAACGAGCAACATCATTGGAGCTACTACCATGGAACAACTTAAAGAAAATATTGGAAGTATTGAGGTGAATCTTTCGGATGAGGTGTTGAAAGGGATTGAGGAAATCCACAATGCTATTCCGAATCCAGCGCCTTAATTTATCCGAAAAGTAGGCTGACGACATCCTCAATCTTAGACACTTTCTGAATCTGGATTGTGGTGTTTTTTAGCCCGATTTTATTGCTCTTGGAAACATAAATAGTGGTGAAACCCAGTTTTTCGGCTTCTAAAATGCGCTGGTCCACCCGTTGTACAGGACGAATTTCACCTGCAAGCCCAACTTCAGCAGCAAAACAGATTCCTTTTTCAATGGGAATATCTGCATTGCTGGAAAGAATCGCGGCCATCACTGCCAAATCAATGGCGGGATCATCCACGGAAATCCCTCCAGTGATATTCAAGAAAACATCTTTGGCGGCCAGTTTAAAACCGGCTCGTTTTTCCAAAACGGCCAAAAGCATGTTCAAGCGTTTGGCATTGAATCCGGTGGCGGAACGTTGTGGAGTTCCATATACGGCAGTGCTTACCAAGGCTTGAATTTCAATCAATAAAGGACGCATACCTTCCACAGTTGCGGCAATGGCGGTACCGCTGAGGTCTTCCTCGTTTTTAGAGATAAGCACTTCCGAAGGGTTGTTCACTTCCCGTAATCCGCTGCCTTGCATTTCATAAATACCCAATTCGGCGGTGGAACCAAAACGGTTTTTTAGGGAGCGCAAAATGCGGTAAACGTAGTTTCGGTCGCCCTCAAATTGAAGTACCGTATCTACCATATGCTCCAAAATTTTGGGTCCAGCAATGGTGCCATCTTTGGTGATGTGTCCCACCAAAATGACTGGGGTATGACTTTCCTTCGCAAATTTGATAAGCTCCGCAGCACATTCCCGAATTTGGGAAATGCTTCCCGCGGCCGATTCAATATAATCGGTGTGGAGGGTTTGAATTGAATCTATCACCACCAAATCCGGCTCCAGTGAAGCAATTTGTTGAAAGATGTTCTGGGTTTTGGTTTCGGTGAGGATAAAACAATTTTCACTGTTGGGTTGAATACGATCTGCCCGCATTTTAATTTGCCGTTGACTTTCTTCTCCAGAAACATAGAGGGTTTTAAAAGGTAACTTTAGCGCAATTTGAAGCAGCAGGGTACTTTTTCCGATACCCG
This sequence comes from Allomuricauda sp. CAU 1633, assembly GCF_017313225.1. Lineage (GTDB taxonomy): Bacteria > Bacteroidota > Bacteroidia > Flavobacteriales > Flavobacteriaceae > Flagellimonas. The sequence continues at coordinate 664,229 of NZ_JAFLNE010000001.1, forward strand.
GTTCACCGCCCAGCAAGGTCAGGGAGCCAGGGACCAATCCACCACCTACCACTCGATTGAACTCTTGGTCTTGCGTATCTAAGCGAAGTTCACTTTCATGGGTAATTTCAGAAACACGAAGAGGTTTATTGGCTTTTTTATCAGAAACACTGCTGGCCTTCCAGCTTCTTTTGTCCTCTTTTTGAACCACCTCTTCCACAATGGTGTTCCATTCCTTGCAGGCAGAACATTGTCCGACCCATTTCGCGTATTGGGTACCACAGTTTTGACAAAAAAAAGCAGTTTTGGTCTTGGCCATTCCTTGAATTCAGGTTTTGGCTAAGATAGCAAAGTCCGTAGAAGAAATTAGATTTTAATACCCGAAGTCGGCTTTGAGTGCATCGATTTTTTCCAAGGCCATATCCTTGGTCAAAAAGTCGATTTCCTCCATTTGAAATGCTTTTTCGAAGGTTTTGAACGCTTTTTTGGGCTCTCCGAGTTCCTCGTAGTATTCGCCTTCAAAATAAAAGCCCATCATAGTTTCGGGATATTGTTCCTTGCAAAGGTCGGCCAAAGGTTTTAGGGACTCAAAATCATCCTTTTTTCTACAGGCTGCATAAATGGCCATGATGTCATTGAGTTCCACGGGTTTTTCAAAACCGAAAAGCTTTTCGATCAACGCATACCGATCCTCCAAGTATTTAAACGCAGGTTCATCGGAAGTGATGATTTCGGTTTTGTATTCCTTTGGAGTTATAGGCCTAAACATGTTGAAGACATTGTCAAACGCTTTGCCAATCCCATAAGTTATAATGGAAACATGATCAGCGTTATCAAATTCATCAAAGAAATAATGAAGTGATTCCTTAGTGATGGAATTGATGTTGTGGTTCATCTGAAGGATAAGTTGCCTGTCATCCGAAGCTTCTTTTTCCACAATCACATTGTAAAAAATCTCTTGATCCAAAGCGGATAACCGAGCAGGTACTCTATTTTCCATTTCAGAAGCCAAAATAGGCGAAATGCTCACATAAGAATTAAAAAGAGATCGATCCTTAAAGAGGTAATAGTTGCCGAAATTGGCCGTAATGTCATAACCAATGAACATTTTAAAAGGAGCAATGTTGTAGCTTGTTTCCAGGTAGGGAATAATTTCGGTACCCAAAAATTCATAGAACATTTTACCTTTATCAGAAGGTAGGCCTGAATCTTCCTCATAAGCACAATCTTCCCAACGGATATCATTTTTGCTTTGATCAATGCCCACCACAATAGCCTGTGGCATTCGACCCAATCTACTTTGGAATTTTACATTGGCCACCACCAAATCAAAAAGGTATTCGGCATCCAAAACAACAATAAGGGGATATTTTTTTTCTTCAGTATAGTCTTCCGGAAAATAGTAGGAGACATCCCTTCGCTCTTGAAGTTTAAAGGATTCAAAGATTTCCTTTTTTACCTGTGCTCCAAGATTAAGGCAAACAAAGCCCATCAATAGAAACAATAGACATTTTCTCATTGGGTAAGATTTAGTTGGCCGGGGTCTACCGATTTCTATTCAATAACGGTAGGACAATGAAGGATATTGTACCAAAAACAACAACCATTAATGTCTGGGCAATCCACATAATCCACCCAAAGGCATCACCAGAAACAGAGCTAATACCATAAATGCCCAATGCAGCGCTTACGGCTATGGGATAGAGCCCAATGCCGCCGTTAGTGGTTGACATGGCAAAAGCACCCGCAACAAAGCCCACCAACAATTGACCCAAACTAAGACCAATGGTTTCTTGGACGGTGTATTTTATGACCCAGAACATGCCGAAATAGGCGACCCAGATAAAGAGTGTATGGAAGATAAAAGGCCATTTGTTCTTCATTTTGAAGACACTTAGCACACCATCTTGAAGTCCATTTAAAAATGCTTTCAACTTAATGGCAAACGGTGATTTGGATTTTCGAATGATATACGAACCTAAGAACAGACCAACAATACCAACTGCCAAGATTCCAATGGCACCAATAATGTTCACACCTTTTTCTTCCAAAAAACCTAAGATAAAGTCGGTTTGAAGCATCAAGGTGATCAAAATGATGATCAAAAGCATAAGAAGGTCAATGACCCTTTCGGTGACAATGGTTCCGAATCCTTTTTCAAAAGGGACTTTTTCGTAGGTGGTGAGTGCAGTAGCCCTTAATATTTCACCAGATCGGGGAATTCCCAAGTTGGCAAAGTAGGAGATGAGCACTATAAAAATGGTATTTATTATTTTGGGGCTGTATCCCATGGGCTCCAACAGGTATTTCCAGCGTATGGCCCTGGAAATATGGCTTGCAATCCCTATGATTACTGAAATACTGACCCAAAAAGGGCTGGCATTGGAAATGTAATGGATGATTTGTTTCCGTTCTTCTGGAGTAGTGGAATTGTAGGAATACCAAACCAAGAAAAGCCCAACGGCAATGGGAACAAAAATCTTCAGGAATTTTTTTAGGGATTTGCCCAAAACTAGTTCAAAAGATTGGTGGCTTCGTTGGGGAAGACCAAAGCTGGATTGAATGACTTGGCTTCTTCAATGCCCATCCAGGCATAGGTGATCAAAATCAAGACGTCGCCAACAGCCACTTTTCGGGCGGCAGCTCCGTTGAGGGTAAGCTCTCCAGAACCCCTGGGTCCAGGAATGGCATAAGTTTCGAGCCGTTCGCCATTGTTGTTGTTCACAATCTGCACTTTTTCGCCCCTAATAATGTTGGCGGCATCCATGATATCTTCATCAATGGTGATACTGCCGATATAATTAAGGTCGGCCCCGGTTACTTTTACCCTGTGAACTTTAGATTTTACAACTTCTACTTGCATGGTGCAAATGTATCAATTCAATCTTAGATTATCTATTAGTCGAACGTCATCAGCATAAACGGCAATGAACGCCCTGTATTTTGTATCATTTTGTTTTTTGAGCATTGGAGTGAGCGTATCCTCATCAGCAATCTGAAAATATTCCAACTCAAACAGTGGATTCTTTTCAAATTCTTCCTTTGCCCAATTTGATATATTATGTGCACTTTCCGTGCCAAATTTTGCTTTGGCAGACTGCAGGGTTTCATAGATGAAACTTGCCTCTTGTCTAGTCGTTTTTGACAGCCTTTCATTACGGGAACTCATGGCCAATCCGTGCGGTTCGCGTTCAATAGGGCAGCCAATGATTTCACAACGTAGTTTTTTGGACGCTGCCATTTTTCGGATAATCTGGAGCTGTTGAAAATCCTTTTCCCCAAAATAGGCTTTGTCTGGCGAAACGGTTCTTAGGAACAGTTCCACAATGGTGCCCACACCGTCAAAATGCCCTTCTCTAAACTCACCTTCCATGACTTTGTCAAGACCATCAAACTTGTAACTTTGAGATTTTATGTTTTCTCCATAAATTTCATCAACGGAAGGGGCAAACACAATTATGTTTTCTGAAACGTCTTCCAAAAGTTTTAAATCCCTTTCAAAGGTTCTGGGATATTTTTCAAGATCATCCTTTTTGTCAAATTGGGTAGGGTTCACAAAAATGCTGACCACAACCCTATCATTTTCCAAAAGTGCTTTTTTAACCAAGGAGATATGACCTTTATGAAGAGCGCCCATAGTGGGCACTAGCCCAATGGTACGGTTCTTGTTGCGCTCTTCCTGTAGAAAGAAGATAAGATCTTTTTTACGGTCAAATATGTGCATTACATGGTTTAAAAGCGTGCAAAAATACTATAAATACTGGTAATCAGCATAATTTTTGTACTTTTGCAGCTACGTTTTTCGGATAAACAAAAGAAAGTGTTTATGAATGGCAAAAAGATATTGTTTGTATCTTCTGAATTAGTTCCTTACCTCCCAGAGAATCCAGTTTCCTTAATGTCGTACGAAGCGCCCCGTATGGTTAATAGCAATGGCGGCCAAATCCGCATTTTTATGCCAAGATATGGAAACATAAACGAACGGAGGCACCAATTGCACGAAGTAATTCGTTTGTCGGGAATGAACTTGGTGATCAACGACATGGATATGCCCTTGATCATTAAAGTGGCATCTATTCCCAAAGAACGTATTCAAGTCTATTTTATAGATAATGAAGAATATTTTAAAAGAAAGGCCACATTTACGGATGGTGAGGGGAATTTGTTTCCAGACAATGATGAGCGAGCCATTTTCTTTGCCAAAGGTGTGGTAGAAACGGTAAAAAAATTAAACTGGTCCCCAGATATTATTCATGTGCATGGCTGGATGGCCTCTTTGCTCCCCTTATATTTAAGGGAGTATTATGCAGATGAGCCGTTATTTGCCGATAGTAAAATAGTCACTTCTATTTACAACAAAAGTTTTGAAGGCGAATTGGATACCGAAATGATCAATAAAATTGCCTTTGATGGTATTGAAAAGGAACAAATTTCATCACTTTCCACACCCGACTATAATAATTTGTTAAAGGTTGCTGCGGATTATTCCGATGCCATTATTTTAGCCGCAGAAGAGGTGTCGGAGGATTTAAAGAGCCACATAGATAATCTATCCAAACCTGTATTGCCCTATGTTTCACTTCAAGAAGCGGAGGAAGCGTACACAAATTTCTATAAAACAGAGGTTTTAAAATAAATTGCATGAAATTTTCCAGGATGATAAAAGTTTCGGCCTTGGTTGGAACTTTATTTTTAATGACCGTTTCTTGTGAAGATGAACTGGACACCATAGGAGAAGGTGTTGTTGGAGGGGAACCTTTCACTACAGGTACGGTAGAATATGATGTTTTTGCCTTTAATAAGAGCATTGCGGCCGTACAGACCAATAGGCTACCCTTGTACCAATTGGGTACTTTTAACGACCCCGTTTATGGAAAGCGGAAGGCAAGTATCATAACCCAGGTTACACTCTCCAGTTCAGAGCCTGTTTTTGGAGATTCTTCACAAGCTACCGAAGATAGTTCAGATTCTGATGATAACGATGCCACTATTCCAGAGAACGAAACGGTAAAAGAAGTCTATCTGTATATCCCGTTCCAAGTACCGCCATCCGCAACTAGGGACAGTGACGGGGATGGTGTGGAAGATGAGTTGGAGAGAACGGATGCGGATGTGAGTGACCCAAATTCAGATTGGGATGGAGACGGTGTAACGGACCTTCAGGAAAAGAATATTGGTTCTAACCCCTTTGATGCAGATGAAGATGGTTCTGCAGACGATTTTATACCTAATATATATCCTCGAACGTTTGATCTGGACAGTATTTATGGGAATAGGACAGAGTCTTTTGAAATAAAGGTTTCAAGAAACACTTATTTCCTTAGGGATTTGGATCCCAACACCAACTTTGAGGAGCGACAACGCTATTTTTCCAACCAAGATTTTTCAAGTTTTATTGGGGAGGAACTGACCATTACAGATGAAGGAAAAAATATCGTTGTTATTGACAACCAAGAAATGTTGTTTTTTGCCGACGATGATCCGGATACGGAAGATGTTGACGAATCAGAAACGGTAGTAGAATCACGCTTGGCCCCGGGCATACGCGTACCTTTGAAACCAGACTTTTTTCAACAGAACATTTTAGACAAGGAAGGACAATCCGAATTGTTGAGCCAATCTAATTTTGCTGATTTTTTTAGAGGTATTCACATTACCGCAGGGGATGCAGATTCAGAGCAATTAATGTTTCTGCTGGATTTGACGGAAGCCAATATCACCATCACCTATACATACGATGATTACAATTCCGAGGATGGGGAGGTTGAAACCGCAGAAAGGGATTATGTTCTTAATTTATTGAATGTAAATAGCAATACTGGCGGTTTTATAGGGAATGCCATCAATATTTTTGAAGAAGACGCGCTTTCGCCAGATATAGCTGGTGGATTGGACAATGGTGAAAATGCTTCCCGTATTTATGTCAAGGGAGCAAAGACCCTCACGGAAATACGATTGTTCGAAGAAACTTTGAACGGAGGAGGGGACATCATCAATCAAATTAAAGCTAACAATTGGATTATTAACGAGGCCAATTTGGTATTTTATGTAGATCGTAATACACTGGACGCAGGAGATGCGGTTGTGGAGCCACCAAGACTTTATCTGTACAATGCTGAGACCAACCAGCCTTTGTACAACATTGCCACTGAAAGTAATACCAGTGATGGTCCTTTGGGGCTATACCTTAATTATGACGGCATTCTTGACAAAGAAGAAAGTAATAAGGGTATAAAATATACGATTAGGATAACCGAACACCTTAATAACATCATTGTAAGGGATTCCACAAATGCCAGTTTGGGACTGACCTTAACATCGGATATTGACTTCATTCAAGTACAAGAAGGGATGGATGGTGCCAGCCAAGGAATTGATGTTCCGGTAAGGGCATCCATCAGTCCGTTGGGAACTATACTTTATGGCAGTAATGTTGATGCTGCAAACGAGGACAAAAAATTAAAACTTCAAATTAGTTATACGGAAGCCAACTAATATTGCTTCTTATGGTTAATTTTGCGTTGTTCATCGTTTTGAACGTGTCGTTTCGTGGGTTTTTGCCCAATAGATTATAATTTTAAGGACCTAAACCCAACAACAACCGTTCAACAAAAATCTATCTTATGTGTGGAATAGTAGGGTATATTGGTCATAGAGACGCATATCCCATAATCATAAAAGGTCTTCAAAGACTGGAATATAGAGGATACGATAGTGCTGGAATAGTACTTTTTGATGGTGAAAACACCAGTCTGTCCAAAACCAAGGGTAAGGTCGAGGACCTAAAGCACAAAACAGAAACTTCAATATCCACAGCAGGAAAACTTGGGCTTGGACATACAAGATGGGCCACCCATGGAGTTCCCAATGATGTGAATTCCCATCCCCATTATTCAAATTCCGGGGATTTGGTGATTATCCATAATGGAATCATAGAAAATTATGAATCCATAAAAACAGCACTGATCAAAAGGGGATATTCCTTTCAATCGGATACGGACACCGAAGTCCTGGTCAACCTAATTGAAGAGGTTAAGAAAAAGGAAGGCGTAAAATTGGGTAAGGCGGTACAAATTGCACTCAACCAAGTTGTGGGCGCTTATGCCATTGCCGTTTTTGATAAAAATAAACCCGATGAAATTGTAGTGGCCAAACTAGGGAGTCCATTGGCCATTGGAATAGGGGAAAACGAATACTTTATTGCATCAGACGCTTCTCCATTTATTGAGTTTACCAATAATGCGGTCTATTTGGAGGATGAGGAAATGGCTATTGTACGTATTGGAAAGGAAATCAAGTTGCGCAAAATCAAGGATGATGCCATTGCCTATCCCAATATCCATGAACTTCAAATGAACCTGGAAGAGATTGAAAAGGGAGGCTACGAGCATTTCATGCTAAAGGAAATCTATGAGCAGCCCAGGGCCATATTGGATACCTATAGAGGGCGCTTGCTCGCGGATAAAGGCCTGATAAAAATGGCGGGCATTGATCAAAATTTGGAGAAATTTCTCAATGCCAACAGAATCATTATTGTGGCTTGTGGGACATCATGGCATGCCGGACTCGTGGCCGAGTACATTTTTGAGGATTTGGCCAGGATTCCTGTTGAAGTGGAATACGCGTCGGAATTCAGATATAGAAATCCCGTGATTTCAGAAAATGATGTGTTGATTGCCATTTCGCAATCTGGAGAGACGGCAGACACCTTGGCGGCCATTAAGTTGGCCAAAGAAAAAGGAGCTTTTGTGTTTGGGGTTTGCAATGTAGTGGGCTCCTCAATAGCCCGTGAAACCCATGCAGGAGCCTATACCCATGCTGGGCCAGAGATTGGAGTGGCTTCAACAAAAGCATTTACCACGCAGATTACGGTACTCACCCTCATAGCTTTAAAACTGGCCCAAGAAAAAGGAACTTTGTCACAATCCAAATACCATGAGTATTTAGCGGAGTTGGAAAGTATTCCTGCAAAAGTGGAGAGGACCTTGGAGTCCAATGCCATTGTGGAACAAATTTCAGAAATATACCAAGGTTCCACCAACTGCCTGTATTTGGGCAGGGGGTACAATTTCCCAGTAGCACTGGAAGGTGCCTTGAAACTAAAAGAAATTAGTTACATCCACGCAGAGGGCTATCCAGCTGCTGAGATGAAACACGGGCCCATCGCCTTGATCGATGAGCAAATGCCAGTGATTGTGATTGCTACCAAAAAAGGACATTACGAGAAGGTGGTCAGCAACATTCAGGAAATCAAATCCAGAAATGGGCGAATCATTGCCATTGTTACTGAGGGAGATAAGACCGTAAAAGAGCTTGCAGACCACGTTGTTGAGGTTCCAGAAACCTCAGAGGGGCTTTCACCTTTATTGACCACAATACCACTACAATTGTTGTCGTACCACATTGCCGTAATGCGGGGATGCAATGTAGACCAGCCTAGAAATTTGGCAAAATCGGTTACTGTAGAGTAACTTTCCAGATTGTTAATTTACTATCGAGTGGCACCCATTTGGGTGCCATTTTTATTAAATACACAGATTTGGCCCCTATATTTTATGAAAAAAGTATTATGCATGCATAATTTTTTTCAATTTTGTGGAAATCAAATAAAAAAAAATGTATCTTCCACCACCATTGCTTAACAAACGCTTAATTCTAATTTAACTCTAATTCAAAGCTGATGAGAAGACTTTTATTCATTTCCCTAATGATGTTTGGAGTTGTATCCTATGCTCAAACAACTGTACAGGGAAAGGTAGTAGATGATAATAATGAGCCCATACCAGGGGCCAATGTGGTTTTGGTGGGAAAAGCAGAAGGAACCACCACTGACTTTGATGGAAATTTTACCTTCAATACTTCGGAAGAACCCCCATTTCAACTTCGATTTACCAGTATTGGATTTTCAGATGTTGTGACCAATGTCACTTCTAACAACCAGACGCTTACCATAACCCTATCAGAAGCCAACACCTTGTTGGACGAGATTGTGATTTCCGCTTCAAGAACCCCGGAGCGTATTTTTGAATCTCCTGTATCCGTAGAAAGATTTGGGCTAAGGGAAATTAAGAACACCACCGCCGAATCCTTTTATGGCGGCCTACAAAATTTAAAAGGTGTTGACATTAACACCAACAGTTTAACCTTTCAATCTATCAATACCAGAGGTTTTGCCACATTTGCCAACAACCGATTTTTACAGTTGGTGGATGGAATGGACAACACTGCACCGGGTCTTAACTTCGTGTTGGGTAACCTAGTGGGGATGTCCGAATTGGATGTGCAAAGTGTGGAAATTTTACCTGGAGCTTCTTCGGCATTATATGGTGCAGGTGCTTTTAACGGTATTTTGTTCATGACCAGTAAAAACCCGTTCGATTTTCAAGGGATAAGTGCCTATGCTAAGGGCGGGGTAACCATCCAAGATGCCGCTGGAAGCAATTTTTATAAGGATTTTGGGGTACGTGCCGCTCACGCCTTTAGTGACAAAGTTGCTGTTAAGGCAAACCTATCTGTTTTAACCGGTGAAGATTGGCATGCTAACCGTACAGTGGATTTAAACAACCCAGGGGCAGACCGCTCCAATCCGGCCTACGATGGTTTAAATGTATACGGAGATGAAGTTTCAACTACGTTGAACTTTGATGCCGCTGCAGGATTACCAACAGGCACCGTTGGGTCGGCTGTCATTTCAAGAACCGGATATGACGAAGCTGATTTGGCCAATTACAATGCAGAAAGTGTAAAAGCAGATTTTGCATTGCACTACAGGCCTTTTGGCAATGACTTAGAGGTCATCTTTAACAGTAGGATTGGTAGAGGTACTACCATATACCAAGGAGCTAACCGTTATGCTGTTTCAGGATTTACCATGCAGCAGCACAAAGTTGAAATTAAAAACGATAATTTCTTTCTTCGAGGATACATCGTTTCCGAAAATTCAGGAGACGCTTATGATACTCGTTTTGCAGCAATTAATATTAATAGAGCTTGGAAGTCAGATACCCAATGGTTCACGGATTATGCCAGTGCATATATACCAACCTATTTGGGAGGGATACAACAAGGTGGGCTTACACCCGAACAAGCTTCTACCCAAGCGCATATAGTAGGTAGACAAGCAGCTGATACTGGAAGATTGATTCCTGGTACACCAGGTTTCCAGAATGCGTTCAATACGGTAACAAATGATGGGGATTTGACCACTGGAGCCAAGTTTGTGGATGAAACCAAGTTCCGTCATGTAAATGGAAACTATAATTTGGCCCATTTGATTGATGACTGGGCCGATATCCAAATAGGAGGGTCGTTCAGGGAATACGAACTAAATTCAAACGGAACTATCTTTACCGATATTGATGGCCCTATTACCTACAACGAATATGGTGCTTATCTCCAAATTCAAAAAAAGCTTCTGGATGATCGTTTAAAATTCACTGGCTCTGCCCGTTATGATAAAAACGAATTCTTTGATGGGTTTTTATCGCCAAGGCTCTCCGTGGCCTACACTTTAGGTGAAAAGCGAAATCATAACCTAAGAGTTTCGGTTCAACAAGGTTTCCGAAACCCAACCACACAGGATTTGTTTATTGGTTTGAATGCTGGTCGAGCTATTTTAGTGGGTTCTGCCCCTACAAACTTGGATCGAGATGTAAGAACATTCAATGTGAGCCAAGCGGCTCAGGATAACCTAGGAATACCTGCTACTGTGGAAATTACTGGTCGTGCAGCTTATGAAAACGCCTATTCTACTAGCTCTTTGCAAGCTGGAGCACCTCAGGCAGTGACTACACCTTTGGTACAACCCGAAGAAATAACCGCTTACGAAGCTGGGTACAGAGCCCAAGTGGGTAAGTTCACCATTGATATGAGCGGATACTACAATAAGTATAAAAACTTCTTGGCCAATACCACCACTGCAGTTCCATTTTATGGTGAAGCCGGGGATGGAGGATTGTCTTTGTTGGCTGTTCAAAATGGGGATTTTCAGGTGTATCAAACCTACACCAATTCAGATGAGGACATTAACTCCTACGGAGCAACTGTTGGGGTGGACACCAAATTGGGCAACTTTGATTTAGGCGTAAATTATACCTATGCCGAATTGGATATTGATGAAGGCAGGTTGTCAGATTTCAGAACCAATTTTAACACGCCAAAACACAAGGTCAAGGCGTCATTCGGGAATACAGCTTTGTTCGAGAACTTTGGTTTTAACGTAAACTATAGATGGAGCGACACTTATTTCTGGGAAGCCTCCTTTGCTGATGGGCAAATTCCTTCGTTTACCGTATTGGATGCACAGATCAACTATGCCGTTCCAAGCTTGAAATCCATTTTTAAGGTTGGCGGATCCAATATTTTGGGTGATGAATACTACACCGCAATCGGTACAGGTAATATAGGTTCCATTTACTACGTATCATGGACCATAAACCCTTAAACAGGAGTAAATAAGAAAAAGTAAAGGCGTTGGATTTCCCAACGCCTTTTTTCTTTTTAAAAAAAGCTAAAATCGGTTTCTCAATAATGAGGGAAAAACATATCTTTGCAGCCGAAAAAATAGCGGTTATTTTCCGCGTATTCATTTATAAATAAACACACTAATGTCTAAAGTAACAGGAAAGGTTGCCCAAATTATAGGCCCGGTCATTGATGTTGAGTTTGAATCTGGGGTAGAAATCCCAAGAATTTATGACTCCCTTGAAATTGCAAAAGCTGATGGCTCAAAATTGGTTTTGGAAGTACAATCCCATGTTGGTGAGAATACCGTAAGAACCATTTCTATGGACTCTACCGATGGATTGAGCAGAGGAGTAGAAGTTGTAGCTACCGGAAATCCAATTCAAATGCCAATCGGGGAGGATGTTTACGGACGTCTTTTTAACGTGATCGGTGATGCCATCGACGGTATGGAAAACCTTCCTAAAGCTGGAGACAATGGACTTCCAATTCACAGGGAAGCCCCAAAATTTGAAGATTTATCCACTTCCACAGAAGTACTTTTTACAGGGATTAAGGTAATCGACCTTATTGAGCCTTATGCCAAGGGTGGTAAAATTGGATTGTTCGGTGGTGCCGGTGTAGGTAAAACCGTATTGATTCAGGAATTGATCAACAACATCGCAAAAGGTCATGGTGGTTTGTCTGTATTCGCAGGTGTTGGTGAACGTACCCGTGAAGGAAACGATTTGCTTCGTGAGATGTTGGAGTCTGGAATTATAAAATACGGAGACGATTTCTTGCACTCCATGGAAGAAGGCGGATGGGATTTGTCCAAAGTAGACAAGAAAGCCATGAAGGAATCCAAGGCAACCTTCGTGTTCGGTCAGATGAACGAACCTCCAGGTGCCCGTGCCCGTGTGGCATTGTCTGGATTGACCATTGCTGAATATTTCCGTGATGGATCAGGGGAAGGACAGGGAAAAGACGTTCTTTTCTTCGTGGATAACATTTTCCGTTTTACCCAAGCAGGTTCTGAGGTATCCGCACTTTTAGGTCGTATGCCTTCTGCTGTGGGTTACCAACCTACCTTGGCCACTGAGATGGGTGCCATGCAGGAACGAATTACATCCACAAAAAGAGGTTCCATTACATCGGTACAGGCGGTTTATGTACCTGCGGATGACTTAACGGATCCTGCACCAGCAACTACTTTCGCTCACTTGGATGCTACTACCGTACTTTCACGTAAGATTGCCGAGTTAGGGATTTACCCTGCGGTGGATCCTTTGGATTCTACTTCTAGGATTTTGACTCCTGAGATTTTGGGTAAAGAACATTACGATTGTGCACAACGTGTAAAAGAGTTGTTGCAACGTTATAAAGAGCTTCAGGATATTATAGCCATCTTGGGTATGGAGGAACTTTCTGAAGAAGATAAATTGGCTGTTGGTAGAGCAAGACGTGTACAACGTTTCTTGTCCCAGCCTTTCCACGTAGCCGAGCAGTTTACCGGTATCCCTGGAGTTTTGGTTGACATTAAGGACACTATTAAAGGATTCAACATGATTATGGATGGTGAGTTAGATCACTTGCCAGAATCAGCCTTTAACCTTAAAGGAACCATTGACGAGGCCATTGAGGCTGGGGAGAAAATGTTGGCTGAAGCATAAACCAGTTAAGAGTTAAGAATGTAGAGTTCGGAGTAACTCATAACTCATAACTCGTAACTCACAACTTAAAAAGATGTATTTAGAAATCGTATCACCAGAAGCCACTTTGTTTGCCGGAGAAGTAACCTCGGTTACCGTACCAGGTGTGAACGGAGAGTTCCAGATGTTGGAAAATCACGCTCCCATAGTTTCATTGCTACAAGAGGGAAGAGTGAAGGTGAAGGGTAACATTACCATAGATGAAGCCTTTGAAAACAAGTTTTCCAAAGGAAAGGATGGAGAAACCATACTTCCCATTACCAGTGGTACTGTGGAAATGAAGGACAATAAAGTGATTGTCCTAGCCGATTAAAATAAATGAATTCATACACAAAAAAACCGCTCAACTGAGCGGTTTTTTTATTCTAAAATAATAAGGTGCCATTCTTTATCGTCGGAGGGATACACCTTTAGGGTTTTAAACCCAACGGCTGCATGGGCTGAAAGTGACCGCTTGTTTTTTCCATCAACCTCTGTGATAATCGTATCAAAACCTTCGGGCAATCTGTTCTTCATGGTCAGATACAGATTTCTGAAAATACCCTTGCCCCTATGACTTTTGGCTACACAAATCTGACCCATAACCATATAATTATCTTGATTCTGAATCACTTTTTTGATTTCGGTGAACATGGGCCGTAATACTGCAATGGAATCTGCAAAAATGGAATGCATACACAGCGCATAGCCTACGACATCGCCATTATCGACAGCAATGATATGCCCACATTTTTCATTCATGGCTTTTAAAATTTCCATGGAATGCTCAACCGTTAAAAAACCTTCTTTCTCTTTATCTTCAGCAGATAGGCTTTTGATAAGGTTTTCTTGTTGTAGCGAGAGAATTTGCTCCAATTCCTGATCGCTGGAGGCCTGTTTGCAGTAAATCATTTATTCACTCTTGAGCCAAGCGTTGCGTTGTTCCAGCATTTGGGCTGCTGGGGTTTGTTCCGCATCTTCCATCAAGTGCATGGAATAATCTGGATTGAGACCAAGAACCAAAGTTGTGGTCATAGACTTTTCGTAGCGCATAAAATCAACTTTTAAGGTATCACCCACCTTGAATTGTTTTAGATATTCGGTAAAACCTTGCCCCTTGGACAATGGAAGGCCATTAATGGATGTAATGATATCGCCTTTGTCCAATCCGGCAATATAAGCAGGACTTTCCATAGTGGGATTTCCTAAAACTGTAGCCGTACCATCTGTATTTATTTCAACATAAGGACCAAAACCGGGAACGTTATTCTGCTGCTCAAGTGCCACACCCACTGATTCAAATAATGGCCCGTATTCTGGCATTTCACTCTTGTAGATATAAGAATTAAAAAAGGTGTCGCCAAACTTCTTTCCTGCATATTGGTTCAGGGTCTGGTGCAAATCTTCAACGGTATATGGATTTTCTGTTTCCCCAAATCGCTCGTAAGCCAACTTCATAAAATCATCCAAATTGAGTCCATTTTGGCGCAAGGACAAGTCCAACGCCAGTCCCAACACACTCCCATAAGAGTAGTAGGATATAAAAGTGTTTTCCCGATTCACAGGATCCACCGAAGTTGCAGCATCCACAAATGGGGCCTGATAACTCATTTCAATGGGATTAAAAAACTGACGTGCCGGGGAATTCCATACATAATTAAACGTACCCGCAAGTCCTTCGACATATTCTTTGGGTGAAATAAGACCTCCTCGGCAAAGAATGAGGTTGGTATAATAACTGGTAAAACCTTCAGCAAACCAAAGTTCTCCACTCATGTTGGCCGCTTCAAAATCAAAAGGTTCCAACGATTGGGGTCGCATACGTTCCACATTCCAAGCATGAAAAAACTCGTGGGAAACCGTACCAATATTGCGTTCCATTCCTCCTTCGGCCAAACTTCTAGTACTGGTTAAAATGGTGGAATTCCTATGCTCCATACCATCCCCTGAGGCATTGGGAATATAACAGGCCAAAAAAGTGTACCTATCATAATCAAAATTAGGCAGTTCCCCATACACCTCCTTTTCCGCCAATACTACCTTTTTCACTTTTTCAAAATAGGTGTCAGCCTCTTCTTCAGAACCATTGTGGTGCATTGCCAATTGTATGGTATTGCCATCAACCTCAAAAGACCTGAGCATAAAGTCGCTGATTTCAGTTGGACTATCCATAAAATAATACAGATTAGGAGCCGAATAGGTGGTGCTGGAGACCAAAGGCAATTGGGTGGCCACTTTCCAGTTGAGGTCTTCCCGAACATCAAAGGTTACTTCAATTTTTCGATCACTTAATTCTGGGGAAAACATAAAAGTTGCCGGAATGTTGAGGTGGGCATGAGTCTCATCTATTTGGGAATAGGTGCCTCCCCCTCTATTCGCAAACAGGATATATTCAATTTTAACAGTGCCATCATGCCCTGTTACCTGCCATTCATACGGACTGGGGCGATAAACGCTTAAGGGATTTCCTTTACTGTCCATTGCTTTAAAACCATAGACATTTTTGGCAAATTCGTGTAGGGCATACCTTCCTGGAGAGGTTCTGCTCATTCGAAAGGAAATCGTATCCATTTTTAAATCAGGGAACGCAGCTTGAATGACTGCTTCATGATGCACAGCATTGCCAAATGAGATGCTATAGGTATTGGTCTGCGCTGTTAAAAAGAGGGTTGAAA
Source organism: Allomuricauda sp. CAU 1633 (assembly GCF_017313225.1). GTDB lineage: Bacteria > Bacteroidota > Bacteroidia > Flavobacteriales > Flavobacteriaceae > Flagellimonas. Next base: position 680,016 of record NZ_JAFLNE010000001.1, read on the forward strand.
AGAGCGCAAAGACGGATAGAATAAATTTCATTTTCAGTCAGGTTTATAAAGGACTAAGATACTGTTTAAAAACAGTAAGTACTACATTTGTGGTATGGAGAAATTTCCCAAAAAGTTACTGCGTAAGCTGTCTGAGCGAATGGCGAAGGATGCCATGCGCAATTTGTTATCGGTTGATGGATTGGTAGATTTTTCCTCAAATGATTATCTGGGCTTTGCCCGAAACGAAAATCTGTCCAAACAGGCTTCCATTTTTCTCGAAAAGGATTCTCAAAAAAATGGGGCAACCGGCTCTAGGTTACTCACCGGAAATCATGATTTGTATGTTGAATTAGAAGATTTTTTAACCATGCATCACAAATCGGAATCTGCCTTAGTGTTCAATTCGGGCTATGATGCCAATGTTGGTTTTTTTTCTTCAGTGCCACAGCGAGGCGACATCATTTTTTATGATGAGTTGGTCCATGCCAGTATTCGGGATGGTATTCAAATGGGGCATGCGAAGAACTATAAGTTTGAACATAACAGTATCGATGATTTGCGCCGTCATATTGAGCGAAGTCGAAATAGGGACGGTAAATCAGAAATATATATTGCCACCGAATCCGTTTTTTCCATGGATGGAGATTCCCCCGATTTAGTGGGCTTGGCCAATTTTTGTACTGAAAATGGCTGTCATTTAATTGTGGACGAGGCCCATGCCACTGGAATTTTTGGCGAGGGAAGGGATTTAACCTGCCAATTGGGATTGGAAAAACAGGTCTTTGCCCGGATCATTACGTTTGGAAAAGCCTTGGGCTGTCACGGAGCCGCTATTTTAGGGAGTGATACACTTAAAAGCTACTTGGTCAATTTTGCCAGAAGTTTGATTTATACAACAGCATTACCACCCCATTCGGTTGCAATTCTTTTGGGTTCCTATCATTATTTGAGGGATTTTGGTGAGGAGCAGTGTAAGCTACTTCAGCAGCATATCAACTATTTTAAAATAAAATTGGAGCAATTAGGGATAGCTGATATATTTATCGAAAGCAATTCAGCGATTCAATGTGCTATTATTCCGGGCAATGCTACGGTAAAGCCAATAGCATCAAAATTGCAGCAAGAGGGTTTTGATGTTCGACCGATTCTTTCCCCAACGGTAAAGGAAGGAGAAGAGCGCTTGCGATTTTGTTTGCATGCTTTCAACACAACAAAAGAAATATCGCAAGTTTTAAAATTGCTAAAAAGTGAATTTAAGTGAAAAAGGAATTTTATACGCTTGACTCATTTTTTCTAGAGTCGGATGCCCAAATGGCAAAAGCAAAGCTTGAGTCCGAAGGAATTCCTGCTTTTATCTGGGAAGAAAACCTTAATTATCATACAGCAACAAGTTACTCAAGGGTGCGTTTGCAGGTCTATTTATCCCAAAAGGAAGAAGCATTACGTGTTTATGAAGAGATTAAAAGTTATGCAAGGGATGAAAAGGGAAATTTGATTGTATGTCCCAACTGCAAGGCCACAAAATCTGAAAAATATTATTCCAGAAAAGGTCTTTTCTTTAAACTTTTTCCGTTTTTTGAGTCTGCGAAGTACAGATGTATGCAGTGTAATTTTATTACAAGACCCCAACAATAATGGTATTATTTATAACCGGGATTTCGACAGAAGTGGGAAAAACGTTGGCCTCTGCTATTGTGGTGGAAGCCCTGCAAGCGGATTACTGGAAACCCATCCAGGCAGGCGATTTGGATAACTCCGACAGCCATAAAGTGGAAGCCCTTATTTCCAATGATAAAACCGAAATCCACACCAATAGTTATGCCTTAAAAACTCCGATGAGCCCACATGCCGCCGCGGCTATTGATGGAATTACCATTGATTTGAACAAAATCGTTCCCCCAGAAACCAAAAACCATTTGGTGATTGAAGGCGCTGGCGGATTGTTGGTTCCCTTGAACGATACCGATACCATTTTTGACCTTATTCAACTCCATTACAAAGTCATTGTGGTGTCCCGGCATTATTTGGGAAGCATCAACCATACCCTTTTGACCTTGCAAAAATTGCAGGAAAAGAAGGTGAAAGTCGGTATAATTTTCAGTGGCGATGAGCATCCGACAACTGAGGAAATCATTTTGAAGAAATCTGAAGTGACTTTTTTGGGACGAATCAACGAGGAACAAAAGTTTGACAAGGAAGTCATTAAAAAATATGCAGAGCAGTTCAAGTCTGTTCTGGAATCATTCTAGCCGCTGGTAAATGAGTCCACGACCCACGGTTTCCACCAAGGTGTAGTGTTCCATCAAATAAGTGTCAATATAAGAGTTGACCTCAATCAATTTTTTGTCAAAAATCTTTTTTCCGTTCCGAGCCACCAAGGTTTTGGGTTGAAGCACTTCCATGATATACCGCAATTCTTCCATGCCGGTCTTTCTTGGATTTTCCATATAAGGGAAAATCTCTTCCCGAACCACATTGCTTGGATGTGTGGCTGCTTTGGTGGGTGGACTCTCGTTCAGCACCCAATATCCAATATGATATTCTGTAAAAAAAATATTTTTGGTTTCTAGGTTGTGCTCAACAATGTAATTGGGCACATCAATTCCCTCCCCATTAAAAAAAGAACCCTTTTCCAATTTATGGGAAACAATATTGGCGTATTCCAAATAGGATTCCATTGGAATAAGAGCCAAAAGCAAAAAAAGCAAGGGTCTATATCGTTTTTTAGGTTGCGGAAGTTTTCCCACCGCCATGCTAAAAGGTATTAAAATCAAAGGATAGAGTTGAATCAGATAATGACCATTGATTTTGCCCGCCTGCATAAACGACAATAAAGTTCCAACGACTATAGCGGTTAAAATTTGTAGTTCCCTAGCCTTCCAGTCAATAATTTTGGTTGCAAATCCTGCGGTGAGCAAGCCCAAAATCACGATTAAAAAGGGCAAGGTTTTCAAGGGGGAATGGAATTTTCCTTCGGAATAGGCCAGTGGGGCCTCAAAAATGGACTGCCACCAAAGATGTGTGTTTCCTTCCAAATAATAAGGAAGAACCGTTAGTAACACGATTAAGACCGTGCCCATGCCCATAAAGACCAAACCTTGGAAAGTAGACCACAACTGTCGATTTTTATAGCCAATCCATAAAAGGCATAATCCCAAAATTAAGACAGGATAGGCCATGTTTAATTTGGACATGACCGAGAGTCCCAAGAGAAGCCCAGAAATAAAATACCAAATTCCACCATTTTTGAGGAACACCACATACAAAGCGGTCATAAAAAAGAAAGTACAGATATGTTCAGACATTACGCCCTGCAAACTTCCAAAGAGACTTAGAAAGAACACACAGAACACGGCACACCAAAAGGCAATTTTTTTGGAAGTTATTTGGGACGCTATTCCATAGGTGAACAAGGAAGTCAATGCTACCAATACAGTTCCAAATAACCGAATGGCAATAAAACTTTTCCCGAATAATTTTATGACGATGGCAAAGAACAAAAATGTTATTGGTGGCTTTAGGTCCCAAAGCTGGGTGTAAGGCAAATGACCATCCACCCATGATTGTCCCATGATGATAAAAGTGCTTTCGTCACGATCAACATAATCCCTAAAGAAAAAGGGAAACCGGATAAAAAGGGCCACCAAAAACAAAATCAATAGAACCGCCTTCCAGTTAAAGTCTTCATATCGGATAGAAGTAAGGGAGGGGATTTTAGTAAACACGGTCAGGATTAAGTTTTTTGGCTATTAATTGTCATCTTTGCAAGATAGATAAATTAAGGGGTTTGCGTAAGACAGAAGCATTGGAAAAATTAACGGACAGAGACAAAAAACACCTTTGGCACCCATTGACCCAGCATAAGGTGAGTCCTGATATGTTGGGTATTGCAAGAGCCGAAGGGGCATTGATTTTTGATGAGGATGGAAAGGATTATGTGGATGGTATTGCATCGTGGTATACCTGCATGTATGGACACTGTAATCCCTATATTTTGAAAAAAGTTTCGGAGCAGATGCAGCGTTTGGACCAAGTGGTGTTCAGTGGCTTTACCCATGAACCGGCCGTAAAACTTTCCGAAGAACTCATCAAGATTCTACCCGAAAACCAAGAGAAACTTTTCTTTTCAGACAATGGTTCCACCGCCACGGAAGTGGGTATAAAAATGGCCTTGCAATATCACCATAATCAAGGCGAAAAACGAAATGTTTTGTTGGCTTTTGAGGAAGGATTTCACGGCGATACCTTTGGGGCGATGTCGGTCTCGGGTCTTTCCGTATATAATGGTCCTTTTGCCGATTTTTTTATTGAGGTGGAGCGTATCCCGGTGCCCACAGAAACGAATATCCACCAAATTCTGACATTTCTAGAAAGGCGATTGGAGCATAACAATATTGCTGGGTTCATTTATGAGCCTTTGGTTCAGGGAGCTGCGGCCATGAAAATGCACGATGTAGATGGTTTGGATAAAATTCTTGGGCTTTTAAAGGAGCATGGTATACTATTGATTGCTGATGAGGTAATGACGGGGTTTGGCAAAACCGGGAAATATTTTGCCTCTGATTATTTGGATACTCAACCCGATATCATGTGCCTTTCCAAAGCCTTGACGGCAGGTCTGGTTCCCATGGGGCTTACCACCTGTACCCAAGAGGTCTATATGGCATTTTACAGTGATGATGTGGCCAAAGGACTGTTTCATGGGCATACCTATACGGCTAACCCATTGGCCTGTGCGGCGGCTTTGGCAGCATTGGAGCTGCTTCAAACCGAAGAAATCCAGACTGGGATACAAAATACCATCCAATGGCACCAAAAATTTGATGAAGAGATAAAGCATCACCCAAAAGTGGCCAGTACGCGTCAGTTGGGGGTCATTTATGCCTTGGATTTGAACATAAAAATGGAGCGTTATGGTAATTTGAGAAACCAACTTTTCAAGCACTTTATGGACCAAGGCGTTTTTCTAAGACCTTTGGGTGAAACCATTTATATTTTGGCGCCTTTCATTACAACCAAGGAGCAAATGGAACGGATTTATGGGGCTATCAAGTCGGCCTTGGAATTGGTATAAGTTGAAAATATGTTGAAAGAACCTATTTCCATAACCGCGTTGTCATCAATTTCATCCTTGGGGGGTGGAGCGCAAGAAGTTTGGAATTCCTACTTGAATGAAAACCATTGCTTTTCAAAACTTGAAATTGGAAAACAGGAAGTTTGGGCTTCTCCCTTAAATAAAGAGGTCCAGAAATCAATTGAAACGCTACGCCAATCCGATCATAAATACAAGGATTTGGACGATTCCGTTTTGTTCGCCATCTACACAGCTCGAAAGGTAATCCAAGAAGCTGGATGGAAATCAGGATCCAATTTTGGGGTGAACATTGGATCCTCCCGAGGAGCCACATCCCTTTTTGAAAAATATCATCAAGAATTTTTGGAACAGGGAAAATCATCTACCCTTAGTTCACCAACCACAACTTTGGGCAATATTTCGTCTTGGGTGGCGCACGACTTAAAATCAAAAGGGCCAGAAATTTCACATTCCATCACTTGCTCCACCGCTTTGCATGCATTGTTAAATGCCGTGGCTTGGATTCAAAGTGGGTTGACCGATAAATTTTTGGTTGGAGGCAGCGAAGCCCCATTGACTCCATTTACCATAGCGCAAATGCAGGCTTTGAAAATCTATTCAAGAGAAACAGACACCCACCCCTGCAAGGCTATGGATTTGAAAAAAAATCAGAATACTATGGTTTTGGGTGAAGCGGCGGCATTAGCCTGTTTGGAAAAAGGAGAAAAATCCAACGCCTTAGCCTTGGTGGCTGGTATTGGGTATGCCACCGAGCCTTTGGAGCATAGTGTTTCTATTTCCACAGACGCCCAATGTTTTCAAGATTCTATGAAAATGGCCTTGAAAAGTGCAGGGATTGATAAAGTGGATGCCATTGTAATGCATGCTCCAGGAACCATTAAGGGAGATTTAACGGAGTACAATGCCATAAAAAAAGTTTTTGGGGAAAGTATGCCATTCTTGACCACCAACAAATGGAAAGTGGGCCACACCTTTGGCGCTTCGGGATTGTTGAGCTTGGAGTTGGCCGTTTTAATGTTGCAGTACCAGCAATACATTCCAACACCTTTTTATCAAAATAAGAATGAGCAAAAAAAGCTGGGAACCGTCATGGTAAATGCCGTTGGCTTCGGGGGGAATGCCGTAAGTATTCTGCTGAAAAGCTCAAACCCATAAAAAACAAGCTATTTCTTAAATCGGGTTATTCTTGGTTTTAATCGTGAAGAATGCCTTATTTTTGAACCAGATTCCAAGTATTATGAGCAACACGAAGCACAACTGGACCAAGGAAGAAATTCTCGAAATTTATAACAAACCTTTAATGGAATTGCTGTATGAGGCAGCTACCGTTCACAGGCAGCACCATGATCCAAATACGGTTCAGGTTTCTACTTTACTTTCCATTAAAACAGGAGGTTGTCCAGAAGACTGTGGGTATTGTCCGCAAGCTGCTCGCTATCATACCGATATTGAGGGCAACGATTTGATGACCGTTCAGCAGGTGAAAGCACAGGCATTGCGTGCTAAGGCTTCTGGTAGTTCCCGGGTGTGCATGGGTGCGGCTTGGAGAAATGTAAAGGACGGACCCGAATTTGATCAGGTGTTGGACATGGTCCGTACCATCAACAAATTGGATATGGAAGTCTGCTGTACCCTGGGAATGGTCACCGAGAATCAGGCTAAACGCTTGGCCGAAGCTGGCCTGTATGCCTACAACCATAACTTGGATACTTCAGAGGAATATTACAAAGAAGTCATTTCTACCCGTGGGTATGAAGATCGTCTGCAAACTATTGAGAATGTCCGTAAGACCAATGTAACTGTTTGTAGTGGTGGAATTATCGGTATGGGTGAATCTGAAGGGGATCGCGCTGGGATGTTGGTGGCCCTTGCTACGTTAAATCCCCAGCCAGAATCAGTTCCAATCAATGCTTTGGTTGCTGTTGAAGGTACTCCTATGGAAGATCAAAAACCCGTTGAAATCTGGGAAATGATTCGAATGGTGGCCACTACCCGAATTGTTATGCCCAAAACCCAAGTACGTTTATCTGCTGGACGTACTGAAATGAGCCGTGAAGGTCAGGCCATGTGCTTTTTTGCAGGGGCCAATTCCATTTTTGCGGGCGATAAATTGTTGACGACTCCCAACCCAGATGTAAATGAGGATATGGCCATGTTCCAACAATTGGGATTGAATCCCCAAAAAGCCTTTGTAAAAGCACCCCAACCGAAAACTGTTGAAGCGGCCGAGTCACAATTTCAGCCTTTGGGGGAGAAGCCCAAATGGTCCAGACCGGGGCATACGATTGACCGCAATGAAGCGGCTAAACAAAAAACAGGGGTAGTTTCCAAGCAATAAGGTTTCAAGATTTTTTAAAAACCTTTTTACTAATTTAGTAGTTTCAAACTCATTGAAATCTTGAAGCTAAACCTTGAACAGATTCCTAGGGAGGAGACCCTTTCCAAGAAGGAGTTTATCCAAAAATACTTCAAACCTCAAAAGCCAGTAGTCATAGAAAGGTTCATTGAGGATTGGCCTGCGTACTCCAAATGGAGTTTGGATTATATGAAGGATGTGGCAGGCGAAAAAGAAGTTCCACTGTATGACGATCGGCCTGTAAAGCATGACGAGGGCTTTAATGAGCCCCATGCCAAAATGAAGATGCGGGAGTACATCGACTTGCTAAAAAGCAAACCCACCAAATACCGAATTTTTCTGTGGAATGTTTTAAAGGAAGTTCCGCAGCTCCAAAAAGATTTTTCGTATCCGGATTTTGGGCTGCCTTTGATGAAGGGCCTACCGATGTTGTTCTTTGGTGGAAGCAACTCACATACTTTCATGCATTACGATATTGACTTGGCCAATATTTTCCATTTTCATTTTGAAGGGAAAAAACAGTGCATTTTATTTTCCCAATCCCAGACGAAGTATTTGTATAAAATTCCACATTCCTTGATTACTCGGGAGGATATCGATTTTGATGCCCCGAATCTGGATAAATGGCCCGCCCTAAAACATGCTAAGGGTCATGTGGCCCAATTGGAGCATGGAAACGTGCTTTATATACCCGAAGGGTATTGGCATCATATGAAATATATCACTCCTGGATTTTCCATGAGTTTGCGCGCCATAGCACGAAAACCCAAGAATTTTGGCAAGGCAGTGTACAACATTTTCTTTATGCGTCATTTTGATAATTTGATGCGCAGGTTAAAGGGACAAGATTGGATAGATTGGAAAAATGAAGAAGCTGTGGTTCGGACGGAGCGGTTATTGGCTCAAAAATAACTAGATCAATTCTTGGAGTTTTTCGTAGACCAAATGGCTTTCCCAACCTCGGTACAGAAGATAATCGGCCAATTTTTTCTTTCTTTTTAACGGGTTGGACTCTTTGATCTGTTCCAATCTTTTTTTGGCGAGCCCATCAAGGGTATTGTGGTAGTCTTCTTCCGTAATTTCGGCTAGGGCACTTTTAATGTTGAAGGTCGAAATCTGACGTTGTTTCAATTCTAGAACAATGCGTTTTCTGCCCCACTTTTTTATGTTGAATTTTCCGTGGGCAAAACTTTTGGCAAAACGCTCCTCGTTTAAATAGTTTTCCTGAATTAAGTGGCCAACGATTTGATCAATGGCTTCAGGAATCATACGCATACCCTTTAGTTTTTCAACGACCTCATAGTGGCAACGTTCTTGGTAAGCACAGTAATGCTCCATTTTTTTTGTGGCCTCGGGCAGGGTATAGCTTTTGGTATACGGCATTTTCAAATGTACATAAAACAAAAAAGCGACCCCATTTCTGGAGTCGCTTCTTATTATGGTCGTATTGTTTTACCGTCTTTATCTTTAAAACGGTATTCAAGATATTTGTAGGCATCCCTAGGTTGAACCTTGATCCATTTTTTATAGGTTTTGAACCACTTGGAACGCATGGAGGGAAATCCTTTAGTAATGTAAGCCGCAATAAACGGATGTATATTCAATATAATTCCGTTGTTCTTGTGGTCACCTTTTAAGATTCGCTCCAAATCCGCTTGGATATGGTCTATCAAGACTATTGGCGCTTCAACTTCGGCACCAGTGCCATTAGGGTTTTCTTCGCTGGTCTTAATATTCATTTCTGGACGTACCCGTTGTCTGGTGATTTGTACAAGTCCAAACTTGCTGGGGGGCAAAATCTTGTGTTTGGCCCTATCGTCCTTCATTTCATTCCTTAGGTGATCGAAGAGTTTTCTTCTGTGCTCACCCCGGGTCATATCTATAAAATCTATAACAATGATTCCGCCCATATCCCGCAAACGCAATTGTCTTGCAATTTCTGTTGCGGCGAGCAGATTTACTTCAAAAGCGGTATCCTCTTGGTTTTTGGCCTTGTTGGAACGATTACCACTGTTCACATCAATGACGTGAAGCGCTTCGGTATGTTCAATAACAAGATATGCCCCACGGCTCATGGAGGCCGTGCGTCCAAAAGAGGTCTTGATTTGACGCTCGATCCCAAACTTTTCAAAAATTGGGGCTGGACCTGAATACTGCTTTACAATGGATTCTTTTTCGGGTGCTATTTCGTGCAAATAATCCTTGATTTGGTTGTAGAGCGTTTCCTCATCAACATGAATCCCTGTAAAGGAATCGTTGAAAACATCCCTTAAAATGGAGGAAGCTCTGTTGAGTTCCACCAATACTTTGGCGGGATGCGGTGCTCTTTGCAATTTCTTGCACATTGCTATCCATTTGGATAACAAATTCTGAAGATCTTTGTCTAGTTCTGCAACTTTTTTGCCTTCTGCTACGGTACGGATAATTACGCCAAATCCTTTGGGTTTAATGCTCTTTACAAGTCGTATGAGCCTGTCCTTTTCCTCCTTGCTCGCTATCTTTTGCGATACCGACACTCGGTCTGAAAAAGGTACCATTACCAAGTATCGGCCAGCAATGGAAAGTTCTGAGCTGATTCTTGGTCCCTTGGTGGAGATGGGTTCCTTTACAATTTGTACCAATAATGACTGATTGGCTTTGATAACATCATTGATGCTGCCATTCTTGTCTATATCTTTTTCAAATGGAAAATCTTTAAGGGTAAAGTCCTTTAACTTCCCCATTCTAACTTTTTTGATGAATTTTAACATGGAGGACAGCTGCGGACCAAGGTCATGATAGTGCAGGAACGCATCTTTTTCATAACCTACGTTGACAAATGCCGCGTTTAGGCCTGTAACGGGTTTTCGTATCTTGGCTAGGAAGATATCCCCTACGGAAAAGTTGTTGTTGTCCTCTTCTTTGTGTAATTCTATAAGTTTTCCATCCTTGAGTAAGGCAAAATCGACTGCTTCAGGACTAGATCTAACAATTAATTCTCTATTCACCTGAATCGATTTTGTATTTACCCCATAAGGTTTTTGGGATAAATGATTAAACAATATATAGAATCGGTTCTATTTCAAACCGACTGAAATTCGTTTCTTGAATCTCTATGTCAAAGAACGTGTAAATACAAAATGAAAAAGTAGTTGGACAACAACTACTTTTTCTTGTGTCGGTTAGCTCTCCTGCGTTTCTTACGCTTGTGGGTAGCTACCTTATGTCTTTTTCTTTTTTTACCACTCGGCATAGTACTCTCCTTTTGTGTTAGTTATTTTTATTTTACTTGTACGTTACTCTTAACGCCTTCAACAAACACTTTTGCTGGTTTAAAGGCAGGAATATTGTGCGCGGGGATTTTAATGGTAGTATTCTTTGAAATGTTCCTACCTGTTTTTTCGGCTCTTGTCTTGATGATAAAGCTTCCAAAACCTCTTAAATAAACGTTGTCTCCGTTTTCCAAGGAAGACTTAACCTCCTCCATAAAAGATTCCACTGTTGCTTGTACGTCTCCTTTTTCAATTCCTAGTTTTTCTGAGATTCTAGTTACAATATCTGCTTTCGTCATTTCTCTTGATTATTTTTCTTATTTTTTCGGCTTGCAAATATAAAAATTAAAATTAATCTTTCGTTTAAAGCCTTTAATTTTAAGTATATAAACTCATTCATTTTGGCAATAGTATTTTTCTAGATGTCTTTTTCTGAGAAAATTTTAGAGTGGTACCATATAAATAAACGCGAACTTCCGTGGCGGTCCACCCGTGATCCCTATAAGATTTGGCTGTCCGAAATCATCCTTCAACAGACAAGAGTAGTACAGGGGATGCCGTATTACCAAAGGTTTTTGGAAGCTTTTCCGTCGGTGCACAACTTGGCGAATGCCTCCGAAGAAAAAGTTTTAAAGCTTTGGCAGGGACTGGGATATTACTCCCGAGCGAGGAACCTTCATGCCACGGCTAAAATGGTTGTGGAAGATTTTGATGGGGAGTTTCCAACAACGTATAATGGGCTAAAATCTCTAAAAGGCGTGGGTGATTATACGGCAAGTGCCATTGCATCCATCTGTTTTGATGTCCCAGAACCTGTAGTCGATGGAAATGTGTATCGCGTGCTCGCAAGATATTTTGGTGTGGATTTGCCCATCAACAGTACTGAGGGCATTAAATACTTTAAGGAGCTGGCCAGAGAAGTCATGAACACCAAGAACATTAGGGACTATAACCAAGGCATCATGGAGTTTGGGGCTATTCAGTGCGCGCCTAAAAAACCGTATTGCTTGCTCTGTCCCTTGCAAGACAGTTGTGTCGCTTTAAAAGAAAATAAGGTGGATGTTCTTCCGGTAAAATTGAACAAGACCAAGATCAAGGATCGCCATTTTAACTATTTGGTGTTTCTGGACCAGGACAAAAATACCTTGTTGGAGCAACGGAAAGGTCGTGGAATATGGCAGAATCTGTATCAATTTCCTCTATTGGAATCTGAAAAGGAGCTTCATGTTGATGAAGTGGAGAAAAAATTGACAAGCAAGAATGACTACCCTGAAATGGAATCCCTATCCTTATATAATAAGCAGCCCATCACACATAAACTTTCCCATCAACATTTACATGCCAAGTTTTGGATTGTAAAAACAGATGATTTATTGGCCAATGGGATTGCATGGGAGAAAATAACGGCTTTTCCCGTCCCAGTTTTGATTGCGGATTTTATCCAGACATTTAAAATTTAGTACTTTTGACTAATTAAAGAGTTATGAGCGGAACATTGAACAAAGTAATGCTGATTGGGCATTTGGGAGACGAGGTGAAAATCCACTATTTTGAGGGAGGCAATTGCATTGCCCGGTTTCCTTTGGCAACCAATGAAACCTATACCAATAGGCAGACTGGGGAGAAGGTCACCAATACAGATTGGCACAATATTGTGGTTCGGAACAAGGCCGCTGAAATTTGCGAAAAGTATTTAAGCAAAGGAGATAAGGTCTATGTGGAAGGAAGGTTGAAAAATAGACAATGGCAAGGCGAGGATGGCAATATGCGATACACTACAGAGGTGCATGTGCAGGACTTTACCTTTTTGACTACCAAAAATGAAAGCATGGCCAATGTACAGCAGTCATCGGGAACTCCGCCACAAAATAATCCCTCAAGCTCTACTGCACCAGAAATACCCGTTGACAATACCGAAGAGGATGATGACCTACCCTTTTAAATACAAGTATAAAGCAATAGAATTTGGATCCTGAGCCCCATTGTTTGGTGTTTTTCTTCGCAGCTACCGGTGGTATCTTCACCCTAAAAATAGTTGTGCTTTTACTTCTTTTAGGTGGATCGGCTTTGATCTCTGCGGCCGAAGTGGCCCTATTCGGTCTTTCCCAAACTGATTTAAACGAGATAGAGGAAAGAGACACATCCCGAGGAAAACTCATTGTTCAATTATTGGAAAAGCCCAAGAAACTCCTCGCTACCATTCTTATTACCAATAATGCCATCAATATTGGAATTGTGTTGCTGTTCAGCTCCATTGGAAACACCATTTTTGTAAATATTGATGGAACATGGCGTTTTTTACTGGAAGTTGTGGTTGCCACATTCCTGATTTTGATGTTTGGGGAAATCCTTCCAAAAATCTATGCTAACCGTAACCGGGTGCAATTTTCCCATTTTATGGCCTTGCCCTTAAAAGGGTTGAATTTTTTGTTCACTCCATTGAGCGCGCCCATGCGTTCTGCGACATTATTTTTAGAGGATAAGTTGGGGAAACAGAAATCCAGTTTTAGCGTCAATCATTTATCACAAGCTCTGGAATTGGCTTCGGAAGGAGACACTACAAAAGAAGAGCAGAAGATTTTGGAGGGCATTGTAACCTTCGGGAATACGGATACCAAACAGGTCATGCGTCCCCGAATCGATATTTTTGCCCTTAACGAGAAAATGAAATTCCCGGAAGTCCTCCAAGAAATCAAAAAGAATGGGTATTCCCGCATCCCCGTTTTCTCTGAAAATATGGACAATGTTCTGGGTGTTTTGTATGTGAAAGACCTTTTGCCCTATATCGAAAGGAAAACGTTTAATTGGATGTCCTTGATTCGTGAACCTTATTTTGTCCCCGAGAACAAAAAGTTGGATGATCTCTTGTTGGAATTTCAGGACAAAAAGAACCACTTGGCCGTGGTGGTGGATGAATATGGGGGGACTTCAGGTATTGTTACCTTGGAGGATATTATTGAGGAAATTGTGGGCGATATCAGTGATGAGTTTGATGATGAAGACCTTATTTTCTCAAAATTGGACGATTACAACTATGTTTTTGATGGAAAAACAGCTCTAAAGGATTTCTACCGGGTGGTGAAGATTGAAAACGAAGAAGAATTTGAATCGAAAAAGGGCGAGTCCGAAACCATTGCGGGGTTTGTATTGGAAATTTCCGGAAGTTTCCCCAAACAAGGTGAAAAAGTTTTTTTCAACAACTATCAATTTATCGTGGAAAGTTTGGACAAAAAAAGATTGAAACGTATAAAAGTAACACTGCCCCATGAAGCATAACCTTCTTTTCTATTTGTTGGCGACTATTGTAATGGTCGGTTGTAAAGATGATGTTCAGCCCAAACCAAAGGCTATGCTCCGTTTGGACTATCCAACAGCCAGTTACTTGGAATCCGATATAGATTGCCCCTATTCTTTTCAACAGAATACTCGCTCCACTATAAAGGAGAACACAGATTGCTCTTTGGTTTTGGATTATCCCATGATGAAAGGATCCATTTATCTTACCTACAAACCCGTGAACGGCAACTTGGACACTTTATTAATCGACGCCCAAAAACTCTCCTATGAGCATGTTCGTAAGGCAGATAATATCATAGACCAGCCCTTTGTGAACCCCGAGGATGGCGTCTACGGGATGTTTTATGAAGTCAGTGGCAATGCAGCCTCTCAATCCCAATTTTATGTGACCGATAGCACAGAGCACTTTGTAACCGGGTCACTTTATTTTTATGCCAAACCCAATTACGATTCCATTCTTCCAGCGGCCATGTACCTGCAGAACGATATTAGAAGGATAATGGAAACTTTGCGATGGAAAAATTAGTTTAGCAGCAACTAGGTGCCAGAATAAATGGCAACAATTTGGTTGTTGATGTCCTTTGAAATGTCCAAAACGTCCCCTTTTATAAAGAAGTTTACATGTCCTTCGCCGTAACTCATACAAAAAAGTAGTGTGTATGATGAACTGTAACTAGGATACCCATCATCCATCTCATCATATTCCATTTCAATATATTCATCTTGATAAAAACGTGGCTCACCAAAGACAAAATTATTTGGAGTGCCATCACAATATAAAAGGTCATTGATTACAAGGGCATTGCCGAGTTGCTCTTTTAACCGGGCAGTTAAATCTTTAAATTTATTGCCCAAAATTTTCTCAAAATTATTTTTCCCCAGGTTTACGATTTCATTATCAGTAAAATCAATGGTATAGGACTCGTTTAAGAATTCTTTCTTATCATAAAGCTTGGTTTTTTGTTTAGGATAGGGGCGTACCTTGAGATTCTCAAAGGATCCATCATAGTAAGAACATCGGGATAACGAGGTGCTCTCATCTAAGAAAAGATGTAGAATGCCTTTTTCTGGCAGTATGTTGTTAAAATCGTAGGGTTTGATGTCAGATAAATTCAATTGAGCTATGAACAGTTCTCCGGGTAAAAACTCAAATGAATCAGGTAAATGGGGTAATCCACGAATTTTGGAGGCACCAAGGGTCACCTTTGATTCATCCAAAATAGGGTTTTTATTGTAACCCAAATAGTATTGGAAGTCATGCTTCAATACATTCCAATTATCTTCCAGATTGTGCTCTTTCAGAAAAGAATGAGCAATTTTAAAGGCTTTTTCATGAAGATTCATACGTATTATTTTAGGAATTATTTGACCTAAAATAGAAGTCTAGCCCAGAAAGGAACGATATGGATTGATAAACAGGTAGTTTGAGTTGACCAATACTGTCCAATAATCGGAAAATGTTAGTTGTTGAGGAGTTTTTCAGCCCTTTCAATACTGCCGTTGATTTTTTCCTTGACAACTTTTACTTTTTCCTCCTCTTCATCCAGCCATTGTTGTTTTTCTTCGGTAAGCTCTTTGCCATTCAATATTTCATCAGAATCAAACTTATCCCCAAAATCTCTCATCCAATCCATCATCGCCGAATTAGCTTCTTGAAGGTCTTTCATGGCCGTTTCATATTGTTGTCCCATTTCGGTGGTGTCCACCTTAGCTTTGAGTTCTCCCACTAATTTTCCCAATTTTCCCATTTTGGGCATTACCTCGTCATGAATGGCCATCACTTTTTCCATTTGAGTGGGGCCTTCAGGGGCTTTCTTTTCTTCCTTGCAGGAGAAACCCAAAAACAAAATGGTACAGATTAATATTGAAGAGATTTTTTTCATGGCTGTTGGAATTTTGTCCTCAAATTTAACCATTTGAAAAAGCAAAAATGGATGATTGGCGTTAAATGTTGAAATAAATGGAAAAGATGACTTTTGTCACCAAAAAACATGTTTTTCAAACTTACATTTGGGGCCTATACACGGAAACAGTCATTTTTTTGAAAAACAGGTTCAACATATTCGTGAAAAAGCTGGGTTTTTCTTGCCTTTTTATTGCGCTGATACTAATCAGCAACCTACGTTTTTCATCAATGTACCTCTATTACAGCTTGGACAGGGAAGGGTTTATAGAGCAACTCTGCGAAAACAAGGACAAACCCGAACTCAATTGTGATGGGAAATGTATGTTGATGCAGATGCTTCGTGCACAAACAGAAGATGAAGAACCCATGCCCGTTATCGGTTGGGAAGAGGTCTTGGTTTTTTTGGTGGATTTGCCCAACTACTCCATGTCAAATGATGATGAGGGTCACAAAAATGTATTTTACTATACAACTTCCTATGCTTATCGCTTTAGCGATACCCTAATAAAGCCGCCCATGGTTTAAGATGTACCACGCCACGGCAAATACCATAGCCGTACATGTATAATCTTAAACAAAAAATCAAAAATGAATAGAATTGCAACAGCAAAACTTTGCGTTTTGCTTTTTGGGATGGGTGTATCCTATGCCCAAGTGGAGCCCTCGCAAGATACCCTATCCAATAAATTGGTGAAATTGGACGAGGTCTTGGTGGAAGGAAAACGAAAAACAGACCCGGTTCTTTCCTCGTTCAAGAGCGAACCGGAAAAGAAAATTGTCCAATCTAAAAATGTGGCCGACCTATTTAAGGACATCAATGGGTTTAACTTAATAAAACGTGGTAATTATGCCATAGACCCATCTTTCCGTGCCTCGCAATACGAACAGTTGAATGTTCAATTTAATGGGGGCACCAAGGTAATGCACGCGTGCCCCAACCGAATGGATCCCATTACCACCCATGTGATTCCCGAGGAAATAGAACGGGTTGAGGTGGTTAAAGGACCCTATACTTTTCGGTATGGCCCCACCTTTGGCGGTATTGTGAACTTGGTGACACAAGAGGTAGAAAAACAGGAGAAAGGCTACCATGGAAAGGTGAATTTTGGAGGAGAGAACAACGGCAATGCCATTACCAGCTTTGCCAATGTTAAATATATTGGAGAAAGGTTTGACGCCAACCTCAATTTTGGATTTCGTGATTTTGGCAATTACGAAGATGGCGATGGGAACGAGGTACCGTCATCATTTAAAAGTAACGATTATGGGGTTCAAGTAGGATATAATCCAAGCGAAAACCAACGGTTACAGCTTGGTTTCCGGCAATCGTTCGGAAGGGATGTCCTGCATGCAGGATTACCCATGGATACGGAAGAAGATAACAGCAATGTCCTTTCTTTAGATTATAAGTTGGACAATATTTCCGAAGGATTAAAAACCTTGAGTGCAAAGGTTTATCGCTCTAAAGTGGACCATATTATGACGAATGAGCTACGGCCAACCTTTATGATGATGGAAGCCATTTCTGAAGTAGAAGCCACTACTTTGGGTGGTAGGATTGAACTTGAATGGAGACCAATTGAGAACCTAAAACTTTATACTGGGATAGATGCTTTTTCGGTAGGAAGAACAGGAAACAGAACCCGCCTAGTAAAAAGAAACATGATGACCGGTGAAGCGCTTCCAATGCCCATGGAATTTGTGGATGAGGTTTGGCAAGATTCCCAAATTGAAGATTATGGAACGTTTGTAGAAGGAAAATATCCACTGACTGAAAAGCTTTTATTGAATCTTGGGGCCAGATATGATATGGTCCGCTCTAAAGCAGATGCACCATCGGATGATTTTGTTGCTGAATATCCCGATTTGGATACACGTACAGAGCACAATTTCAGTACTACGGCATCATTTAAATATATGGCCACATCCAATCTTTTGTTTGAATTGGCCTATGGAAGAGGTGTACGCTCCGCCAATATGGTTGAACGGTTCATTAACCACTTTGCGGTGGGACAAGACCCTTATGAATATGTGGGCAACCCTTTTTTGAATGCCGAGGTGAACAATCAGTTTGAGTTGGGTGTAAAGGCAAATGCAAATTTTGATGGTTATGTCATGAACAGATTGGATTATGGAGCTTCAGTGTATTATTCCATATATGACAATTATATTGTTCCTGTGATTGATCCAACATTGGACAAAAAGTACATGCCCATGGCTGAACCTACTGAAGTAAAACGATTCACCAATTTGGACGAAGCCTATAAAACAGGCTTTGAAGTTTTTGGGGAATTGTCCTTTTTGGAGGATTTTGCCTTTAAAACGGAACTATCCTATGTGTACGCCAAAAATCAGGATTTGAATGAATCGCTTCCGTTGACCCCGCCATTGGTGACACGCTTTAATTTACGGTTTGAGCGAGATAAAATTTGGGCTGGGGCTACGTATGTTATTACTTCTGAGCAATCCAAGATTGCACCCTCATTTGGTGAGCAGGTTACGGATGGTTATGGGGTTGTGGACTTTAGTTTTGGCGCAAAACCGTTTAAACATGTTACTTTGGGAGTGGCTGCATCCAACATTTTTGATGTGACCTATAACAACCACTTGAATTTTTCTTTTGTGAATCAAGCTGATTATGGTCGGGTGCCTATTAATGACCCAGGTAGAAATCTTTCGGCCTTTGTGCAGTACAGGTTTTAAAAAATGAAACAAAAAGACGCTCCAAAAGAGCGTCTTTTTTTACTTCTATAAAGAGCTTTAATCAAAATCAGAAGCGCTGACTCCTTCATTCACTTTGAGTTCTTTTACAGTAAATTCAAAGTTTTGTGGGCCCATGCTCTGCGACAATTGAAAAGGAAATTTAACCCCGGAAACTTCTTGATAATCAGCAAACCCCATGATATTCTGCATTTGCTCCCCTTGGATTTCTTCCACAGAAATTTCTTGAATCTTTAAACCGGATTCAATATCATAAAAGGCTGTCTTTTTATCAGTGATCTTCAATTTATACGCTTTTTTGTCGCCAACAGCTTCAATCCCTTCCAAAGAAACATTACCAGCAGCCAAATAATTTAATTCTGGGAAAGCAGCAGATTCTTCTTTGATTTTCTCAATTTCTTCAGGAGAAAGATCTTTGCGTTGTCCTTGCACCACCATATAGCCTGCATCGCCATCCAAAACTTGTTTTTGCATGGAGTTGCCCATTACCTTTATGTCTTGCATAAATTGGTCTTGAGAGGTCTTTTTTAGTTCCAGCTCCAAGGTCGTGCCCTGCATTTCGGCTTCAGCAATCATGGCATAGGATTCTACACCTTCCAAGTTGGACTTTCCACCTATCGCTTCAATATACTTTTCCAAAACTGTGTTGGCAGTCATACCCTCTGGAACTGCCGAATTATACTCAGTTTTTTCGGTTTTGTTGGCGAATTTGTCGTAGTGGAATACCGGAACTTCCTTACCTTTAAAAGTGACTTTTTCAAGGTTTTCCACAACATCACTTCCTTTGCCCACAACAACTACCCTGGCATTGGAGGTGGTTAGGTGTTTTTGGGCAGCTTTTTGTACATCGGCAATGGAAACAGCATCAAGTCGCTCCAAATAGTTTTTATAAAAATCGCTGGGCAGGTCTTCCGTTTCAATATTTAGGGCATAGGCGGCAATGGTGGTAGGGTTTTCCAGGGCCATTACAAAGTTACCGGCATATTCTGCCTTTGCGTTGGAGAGTTCTTCGGCTGTTACAGGCTCATGGATTATTTTGTCTATTTCCTTTAAAATTTCGACCACAGCACTGTCGGTTACGGCATTTCTTACTTGTGCGGAGGCATCAAAACGAATGGGGCTATACTTGTTGTCCCTAATGGCGGAGTAGGAGCCGTAGGTATACCCTTTGTCTTCTCTTAGATTCAGATGCAGCCTACCTTGCGAACCACCTCCCAAAATCTTATTGGCCAGCAATGCATTTAAATAGTCATCATCCTTCATTTTGAGTTCTGTGATGTTCTCCACGGCCACTTCAGACTGTACGGCATTGGGCGCATCCACAAAATTAATTTGGGTGTACTGCACATCTGTGGGTTTTGAATAACTGAACGATGGGGGAACGGCTTTGGACCATGGGGTAAAATGCGTGGTGATGAGCTCCTTGGCATTTTCAAAATCAACATCCCCAATAATGATCAAATAGGCGTTCGCTGGCACAAAATAGTTTCTGTAGAATTGTTCCACATCGGCCAAGGTCACGTTATTTACCGTTTCTTCTGAAGTGATTTCGCCATATGGGTGATTTTTACCGTAAGCCAGGGCGAGTTGTACCCTGGTGGCAATGGCTGAAATATCCTTTTCCTGACTTTTGAGCCCGGTAAGGAGTTGCTCCTTTTCTTTTTCGAATTCCTCTTGAGTAAAGTTGGGATTAAGGGCAGCATCGGCCATAAGTTCCAAAATCCGTGGAAAGTATTTGGACAGGCAATTGGCGGATGCACTTTGACTTCCAATACTTATGGAAGCACCCAAAAAATCCACTTCTTCATAAAAATCATCCTTGGGGATGGAAGTGGACCCTTTTCCCAACATGCTGGAGGTCAAATCGGATACGCCAGCTTTATCCCCTTGTAAAATAGGAGGATTATCTATAGTCAAATACATATTGACCCGTGGTAATTTATGATTTTCCACCACCATTACTTTAAGCCCGTTGTGTAATTCAAAACGAGCAGGTTCCTCTAGATTTATTTCTGGCGCAGGTCCCTTTTTTGGAGGTGTGGTACGATCTATTTGTGCGTTTGTTACTGCCCAAAAAAGTGACAGTACAGAAAATAGGATATACTTTTTCATTTTAATTGGCATCATTTTGTTCAGGTAAATACTCCAGCTCCAGACGTTGGTTTACTTTTAGATACTTTTTGGCCACTTCCTGGATTTCTTCCCGGGTTATGGATCGGTAAATATCAATTTCGGTATTGATGAGGTTGGTATCGTCACGTAACAAATAATTTTCAGCGAGGGAGTTGGCAATTCCTTCAACACTGCTATTGGCATTCACATAGCGGTTTTCGAACTTATTTTGAAGTTTTTGATAGTCTTTTTCAGAAATGAGCTCAGTCTGAAGCTTTAAAATTTCAGCATCGATTTCGTCTTTAAGATCCTGGATGGTATGTTCTCCGAGCGGAAGTCCTCCCAAAATATAGGCGCTGTAATCTTCACCATCCAAAGGGAATGCAAAGACTTGAAGTGCCATTTTTTTATCATCCACCAACTTTTTATAGAGTTTGGAACTTTCACCATCACTCAAATACGCAGAAATCATATTGATGATATAGGCATCCCTTTCAGCTTGTCCAGGAGTTCTATACGCCAAGAAGATGGCTGGAATCTGAATATTGGGATCATGGTAGGTAGCAAATAGGGTTGAGGTGATAGGGTCTTCCTTTATCTGGGGTCTATCAATTTCGGCACCTTTTGGAATGGGACCAAAATAATCGGAAATCATTTTTTTGGTCTTTTCGGTTTCAAAATCGCCAGCCACCACCAACACCGCATTATTTGGGACATAATAGGTCTTGTTGAAGTTTTTGAAATCATCCAAAGTGGCACTGGCCAAATGCTCCAAAGAGCCAACTACGGCCCATCGGTAGGGATGTTTTATGAAAAGATTTTTACAGATCTGCTCAAAATAAGCACCGTAAGGCGAATTGTCCACCCGAAGTCTTCGCTCTTCTTGTACCACCTCTTTTTGGGTATCCACTCCGACTTGACCAATAATGGGGTGCATCAAGCGCTCGGACTCTAACCACAGACCCGTTTCCAAACTATTGGACGGGAAAGTTTCATAATAATAGGTGCGGTCCAAATAGGTGTTGGCATTACCCCGCCCGCCATTCGAGGAAACTATTTTGTCCCATTCACCGCGTTCAATGTTCTGGGTGCCCTCAAACAATAAATGCTCAAAAAAATGGGCGAATCCGGTTTTTTGTGGATCTTCATCCTTGGATCCCACATGGTACATAACGGCGGTGGTCACTACAGGGGCCGTGTTATCCTGATGTAAAATTACATGCAGGCCATTTGGCAGATCATACTCTTCAAAGGCTACTTCTTGTGCTGATAGAAAATGGCCCAAGGTAAGTATGAAAAGCACAGAAAGTAAATGTCTTTTCATGATATGTTATTTTAATATTGGTGTACGATGTACTACTGAGGTTGGTATTGATTTGATGATTGATGTTACGTTAAATATAGGATAAAATTTACAAGCGGAATCAACAGACTGCAAGTCTTTAAAAGAATCTATGGGATAATTCGTAAACATTCAGTAAATTAAACATCGCATCCAAAAATAAAATGAGATGAAAAATTTAACCCTGCCTATTCGTTTTGGGATAGTTACCAGTGCTGTTCTCATCGCGTATTTTTTGATCTTGTCCCTAATGGGAAAGCATACCAATGTCTTCTATAGCTTGTTCAATGGGATCATTACCGGGTTTGGTATTTATGAAACTATAAAGTACACCAAGCTTAGGCAAGGCAAAGGTTTCAATTACGGAAATGGATTCACGGCAGGAATCACCACAGGGTTTATTGCCACGCTGATATTCACCATTTTCTTCGCATTTTATAGCACGGAATTGAACGGTGCGTATTTGGATGAACTCTCCAAAGTATGGGCCAAGGACTACAAAAACTTCCAAGGAATTGTTTTCTTTACGGTGGCCATTATGGGATTTGCCACTACCTTGGTTTTAACGCTTTCCTTTATGCAACTCTTCAAATCCTCCAACAATCAAAAAAAATAATGTCCCAAAGGGAGATATAATACTTGTAGATTAAGGATTTAGCAGTATATTTGCACCCGCTAATTTAATAAAGCGACCATAAATTAATCTAATTAACGCATTATGTACGCAATTGTAGAGATGGCAGGGCAGCAATTTAAAGTTGCAAAAGACCAGAAAGTGTACGTTCACCGTTTGCAGACCGAGGAAGGCAAAAAAGTTACTTTTGACAAAGTTCTTCTTTTGGATGATAATGGAAACGTTACTATTGGCGCCCCAGTCATAGAAGGTGCGGCTGTTGAAGCCAAAGTTGTAAAGCACCTTAAGGGAGATAAAGTAATTGTCTTCAAAAAGAAAAGACGTAAAGGTTTCAAAAAGAAAAACGGTCACAGGCAATATTTGACTGAGATTGTTGTTGAAAGTATCGTAGCCAAAGGAGCCAAGAAAGCCGCTCCTGCAGCAAAAGCCAAAACTGAAGAGAAACCTGCTGCTGAGCCTAAGAAAGAAGTAGCCAAAAAAGCTGAAGCTCCTAAAAAGGAAGCTCCAAAAGCAAAGGCAACTGAGGATTTGAGCTCCAAAACGGTAGCAGAGTTGAAGGAAATGGCAAAGGCTAAAGATATTACTGGATATTCTTCCATGAAGAAAGCCGAGTTGATTGAAGCGTTAAGTAAATAAGACACGAACTAAAATTTATATATCATGGCTCACAAGAAAGGTGTAGGTAGTTCAAAAAACGGTAGAGAATCAGAATCGAAACGCTTGGGCGTTAAGATTTTTGGTGGTCAGGCAGCTGTTGCTGGTAACATCATTGTTAGACAACGTGGTACCAAGCACAATCCTGGCGAAAATGTATACGCTGGTAAAGACCATACTTTGCATGCCAAGGTAGACGGTATTGTTAAGTTTGAAAAGAAAGCAGGTGGAAAATCTTTTGTTTCCATTGAGCCTTTCCAAGCTTAATAACAAGATTTATATCATATTGAAGGCCTCGCAGTAGCGGGGCCTTTCTTTTTCCTAACCCATTGATAAAGGTTTAATAACCTCTTGATGATATTTGGGCGAACGTAATTGTGTTTCTTGAACTTTCTTTGCCAATTACGTTCAATGAGAACACATTTTGGACCTTTTTTTCTTTTGATGGTGGTGATGCTTCTTGTCCATGGCAATAGTATGGCTCAACAAGCACCTATTGACCTTTCCTCCCAAACATCAGACCCAACCTATTTGGAGCTCCAAAAGCAGTTGGAACAGTCCAAAAGCAAACCGGAGTTTCCTAAACAAATAGCTCAAAGCCACTTAAAGCTTGGGGAATACTACCGCTCTTTAGGATTGTATTCCGAAGCTATGGAACAATACAACAGGGCCTTGGAGCAGATTGGAACCGATTTCAACGACACGCTTTACATGACCCTGAATAACCATATTGGTAGGGTTTACCTTTCCCAAAATAATTTTGAGCTTGCTGAACAACATTTCACCGAAACCATGAACACTACGGTGAATTTGGAAGATAGCAAAGGACAAGCAGAATCCATGGCACTACTTGGGGCATGCTATGAAAAACAAGGAGAATATGACAAGGCCTTAGCCTATCAAAAAGAAAGTCTCTTGTTGTTTGAACAGCTGGAAGACAAACATGGCGTAGCCATGACCAATGAGAACATCGGGAGCATTTATGAAGATTTGGAACAATTTGATTTGGCCCAGCAATATTTTTATAAAGCCTATGCGTATTTGCAGGACAGCAATACTGCAGAAGAAATCAATGTGCTCAATAATTTGGGAGACAGCTTTCGAAAAACAGGAAAATATGAGTCGGCCCTCTCTTATACGGGCAAGGCACTCGATATTGCGAAACAGTTGAATGATTTCCACCAGCTGGAAAGTGCCCATAAAGATTTGTCCAAAACCTATGCCCTCATGGGCGATTTTGAAAAGGCCCATGCCCAGTTGATGGAAGCTGAAGAATACAACAGTGCCATGCTCACCGCACAAAACACCAATCAGCTCAATGTGCTTCAGACCATTTACGAGACCAACAAAAAAGAGGCTGAAATTCAATTGTTGAAGGAACAGAATAAGGTAAGTGCTGCCAATCAAAACCTGTTGTGGGTGGCTTTGTTTGCCTTGGCGGCCATCCTAACCATTTTGTACAGCTATTTGGGCAGAAAGCGTAAGGCCAAGCTTAAAATCCAAGAATACAAACAGCGAATGCTCAAGGCGGAGCTTGATAAAAAAGCCATTGAGGAAAAAAACTTGCAAAATGAGGTTCAGCTTAAAACGGCCTCACTATCCCGGTACAGCCTCCATCTTTCCCAGAAAAATAAAATCTTACTTGATTTGGCGAACACCCTTCGGAACATTGCATCCCGAAGAAACATGGACACCTCGGAAAAAATAAAAGCTTTGGTAAAGGAGATTGATTTTAATCTGCAACA
Source organism: Allomuricauda sp. CAU 1633 (assembly GCF_017313225.1). GTDB lineage: Bacteria > Bacteroidota > Bacteroidia > Flavobacteriales > Flavobacteriaceae > Flagellimonas. The sequence goes on from NZ_JAFLNE010000001.1 coordinate 705,111, forward strand.
GGAAGACGAATGGGACGAATTCATGAATTTCTTTAAAGAAATTCACCCAGAGTTTATCAAAAAACTATCATCACTTTCTGATTCAAGCCTTTCCCCGGCTGAACTTAGGTTGGGCATGCTATTGCGATTGAATCTCTCCTCCAAAGAAATTGCATCCATCCTTCGGGTGACCCCAGACAGTGTTCGTGTGGCCCGTCACCGACTTCGCAAAAAGCTTCCCATAGATCAGAAGGACGAGTTGGTAAATTTTATGATTGAACTTTGACCCATTTTCATCCCAATTTTTTGAAAAGGTTAGCCCCATGTAAAAAAAATGTAATTGTTGCCCTCTTGTTTCTGCCGTCCCACCGATTTGTTTCCTTTTTGTTTCCCTTTAGTTTAAATCATAATGAACTGATATACATAGTTTTGGATAGCATTCTAACTAGAACCAAAATGAAACCAATGAACGCAAGGAAACTACTTTTTGTAACGCTTTTTTTGATGTTTGGACTTGTAAAAGCACAAGCACAAACAGGCAATATTCAAGGAACCATTACCGATGAAAACGGAATTTATGTTCCGGGTGCCAACGTATTTATTGAATCACTGGCCAAAGGGGCTATTACCGATTTTGATGGAAGGTTTACCATTGTTGGTATTCCCGAAGGGAGCTATACCTTAAAGATCACCTACATGGGCTATGCTGATGTTGACCAAGAGGTCTCTGTATCTGGTGGTCAAACCACAGGTGTAAACATTGTCTTGAATCCAAGTAATGTAGAACTGGACGAGGTTCAGGTAAGTGCTTATGGACTTAGTGGTCAAGCCAAAGCCTTGAACACGCAACGTACCAATCTGAACATTACCAACGTGGTATCTACAGACCAGATTGGGAAATTTCCCGATGCCAATATTGGGGACGCCGTTAAGCGTATTCCTGGTATCACCATGCAGGTGGACCAAGGTGAGGCAAGAAATATTATTGTTCGTGGTCTTTCGCCGCAGTTGAACTCCGTTACCTTGAACGGAAGCCGTATTCCTTCCGCAGAATCGGATAACAGAAACATCCAAATGGACTTGATTCCTTCGGACATGATCCAAACCATTGAAGTGAACAAAGCGGTGACTCCAGACATGGATGCGGACGCTTTGGGGGGTTCTGTAAACTTGGTGACCCGTACCGCTCCTCAAGGATTTAGGATTTCCGCTACCGCAGGATCGGGAATCAATTTTATCACCGACAAACGAATTTGGAACGGCTCTCTTTTAGTAGGTGACCGTACCAATGATGGCAAATTCGGATATATGTTTTCGGCAACCATCAACGATAATGATTTTGGTTCAGATAATATCGAGGCTGAATGGAGCGACGAATTTGAATACTATACTGGTGAAGATGATGATGAAGGAGACCCTATTTTAGAAGAGGTAGATGTTGATCCCTATACTAATGTAACCGAGCAGCGCACCTATTTGGTGCAACGGGTACGAAGAAGTTTTTCTGCCAATTTTGATTACCAAATCAATGCTGCCAACAATATTTATTTGAAAACCATGTACAACTGGCGAGACGATCGAGAAAACCGATTCGCTTTTGCCCAAGAGATATTGGATGGTGAGGATATTGAAGAAGGCGATTTTACCATAACCAATGGAATCCCGACCCGTTTCCCAATTGAAGCCGTACGTGAGTCTAAAGGAGGAATCGCGGGAGGAAGAAATAAAAACCGTAGGTTGGAAGATCAGCGCATGCAAAACTATACCTTGGGAGGTAACCATCTTTTTGGCAGTTTAAAGTTCGATTGGATGGGGTCTTACGCAAAAGCATCCGAAGAGCGTTTGAACGAGCGTTACGCTGCTTACGCTGCTGAATACATTGTAAATAATGATAACAGCAATCCAAAGTATCCTATTATGACTGCTTCCGACCCAAGTGATTTCAGCAATTTGGACAACTTTGAGTTCGATGAAATCACTAACGAAAACCAATATACTGAAGAGGAGGACATCAACTTCTTTGCAAACTTTGAGCTTCCCGCCGATTTCTTTGGACAAGGGAATGGGACCATTAAGTTTGGGGCAAGAGGTCGCTTCAAGACCAAATTAAGAGACAACGACTTCTTCGAATACGATTTGGAAGATGATTTTCCGACCTTGGGGGCAGTTCCCGTAAAAAGCTACACCGACCCAGATTTTCTGGCAGGTGAAAAATATCAAGCAGGAACCTTTGCCAGTGAAGAATGGTTGGGTGCGTTGAATTTGAACAGCACCAATGGTGAAGCCTTGCCAGATGAATTTTTGCCCGGAAACTTTGAGGTAAAGGAAAACGTATTGGCAGCCTACGTAATGTTCAACCAAAAACTATCTGATAAATTAAGTGTATTGGCCGGTGCAAGATTTGAGAATACCAAGCTTGAAACTGATGGTAACCGAGTTATTTATATTGAAGAGGATGAGGACGCAGATATAGAGGAAAGCATTGAAGTTGAGCCTGTATCTGATGAAAACTCCTATACCAATTTACTACCAGGCATCCATTTCAAGTACGATGTGGACACCAATACCATTCTTCGTTTTGCATGGACCAACACCTTGGCCCGTCCAAATTACGAAGATTTGATCCCAAGGGCTGAGATTGTGAATGAGGATGAAGAAGTCATCGTGGGGAATCCAGAATTGGATCCAACCACTTCCATGAACTTTGATTTAAACGCAGAGCATTATTTTCAGAATGTGGGAATTGTTTCTGGTGGGCTTTTCTACAAAAGAATCAATGATTTTATATACACATTTATCACAGAGGCCGAAGATGATTCCTTTGGTTCTGGAACAACAGGTTACGATGTCTTTCAACCGTTAAATGGGGATTCTGCTTCCATTTTTGGGGCTGAGCTTTCTTTTCAGCGTCAGTTGGATTTCTTGCCTGGTTTCGCCAAAAACTTCAGCATTTATTTAAACTATACCTACTTATCTTCCAGTGCCGATGGCATCCGCAACGAAGATGGTGATGAGCGTACCGACCTTGACTTGCCCAACACGGCACCCAACATGTTCAACGGATCTTTGGGCTATGCCGATAAAAGGTTTAGCGCGCGACTTTCAGCCAACTTTTCCGATTCGTATATCGATGAAATTGGAGGAAACGCTTTTGAGGACCGATACTATGACACCCAGTTCTTCTTGGATTTCAATGCCAGCTATGCCATTACCAACAACTTGAGGATTTATACCGATGTGAACAACATCACCAATCAACCCCTACGGTATTTCCAAAGTGTAAAAGAACGGACCCAACAAGCTGAATTTTACAGCATTCGATTTACCTTCGGATTGAAATACGATTTGTTCAGAAAATAATTCAGGTAGTATTTTATATACTAAGTCATGATGAGTGCCCGCCCATAAAGGGTGGGTACTTGGAGTGACAACCGTTATCCATAAAGTTTCTAGTATGAAAAAATTATATATCCCATTCATTTTGGTGTTGGGAATCATCTCTTGCAAACAAGGCAGTTCACTGCCGGCCATAGCTCCTGATGTTATCACCGAAAAAACCCCAAACGATACCGATGATCCCGCCATTTGGATCAATCCTGAAGATGCTTCAAAAAGTATTGTTTTTGGAACCGATAAGGAAACCAACGGAGGCGTTTATGCCTTTGATTTGGATGGAAAAATTATCCAGGAGAAATCCATCACAGGCATTCAACGCCCCAATAATGTGGATTTGGAATATGGTTTTCAATTGAATGACTCCGTTGCTGTGGATGTGATTGCTTTCACGGAACGGGAGAAACAACAAATCCGTTTGTTCTCAGTACCCGAAATGAAACCCTTGGATGGTGGTGGCTTCCCCGTCTTTGAAGATGAAACTGATGTGGAGCAACGTTTGGCCATGGGGATCAGCCTCTACAAATCCCCTAAAGATTCTTCGGTTTATGCCATTGTGGGCAGAAAAATTGGGCCGAGTGGTTCGTACCTCTATCAGTATAAATTTGAATCTGATAGCACTGGGGTTTCCGCCAATTTGGTGCGAAAATTTGGAAGTTTTACCGGAGGAAAAGAGATTGAAGCCATTGCGGTAGACAATGAAATGGGTTACATCTATTATTCGGATGAAGGCGAATGCGTAAAAAAATATCACGCAGAACCTAGCATGGGTGACGAAGAGTTGGCTTGCTTCGGCGGGGAACTGTTCTTGGAAGACATCGAAGGTATCGCCATAGCCAGATATCCCAACGGGGAAGGCTATATTATTGTTTCCGATCAGCAACGTGGACAGTTCAATATCTTTTCAAGAAAGGACAATTCATTTATAAAAGCAGTAAATCTATCTACTACAGAGACTGATGGTTGTGATGTGGTCACTGTTCCATTGAATGATACTTTTCCAAACGGCCTTTTTGCTGCAATGAACGACGAAAAGGACTTCTATTTTTACGATTTGGGCAAATTGGGACTTAAAATGGACTGATTCCCCACGGAATCGTGGTTTTACGGGTTATATTTGAGAGACAGACCCTCGGTTATGGCCTACAAGCATACCATTCGGAATCAGGTGTACAGCTTTCCCGACCTAAAGGCAGTGTTGGCTAAGGCTAGTCCGTTCCGTACGGGGGATGCCTTGGCAGGATTGGCGGCCGAAAGCAATTTGGAGCGTATTGCAGCCCAATGCGTGTTGAGCGAACTTCCCTTGCAGGCATTTCTCAGCGAAGCCTTGGTGCCTTATGAAGAAGATGAGATTACCCGACTCATCTACGACACCCATGATGAGGAAGCTTTTCAAGAGATTTCTGGGCTTACCGTGGGTGATTTTCGGGATTGGTTGCTGACCCATGAGGTGGACACCCAAAAATTGACCCAGATTTCCAAAGGACTCACTCCAGAAATGGTGTCGGCGGTTTCCAAATTGATGCGCAATCAAGATTTGATTGCTGTGGCCCAAAAATGTGAGGTGATCACTCAATTTCGCAATACCATTGGCAAAAAAGGACATTTGTCCGTTCGGTTGCAGCCCAACCATCCCACAGATAATATCAAAGGTATTGCCGCCAGTATGATGGATGGTTTGCTCTATGGTAGTGGTGATGCCGTCATCGGTATTAACCCAGTAACCGATAGTGTGGACATTGTGGGCAACCAGCTAAAAATGATGGATGAAATCCGAATGCGGTTTGAGATTCCTACCCAAATTTGTGTGCTCTGCCACTTGACCACGGCATTGGAATTGCTCAATGATGCACCCGTGGATTTGGTATTTCAATCCATTGGAGGAACAGAAAAAACAAATTCCTCTTTTGGTATAAACCTACCCATGTTGCAAGAAGCCTACGAAGGTGCCTTGGAACTCAATCGTGGTACAGTGGGTGAGAACATCATGTATTTTGAAACGGGTCAAGGTTCGGCACTTTCAGCCAATGCCAATTGGAATGTGGATCAGCAGACCTGCGAAGTTCGAGCTTATGCTGTGGCCAGACATTTTAATCCTTTATTGGTAAACTCTGTGGTGGGGTTTATCGGTCCCGAGTATTTGTTCGATGGAAAACAGATTACCCGTGCCGGTCTGGAAGATCATTTTTGTGGAAAATTGATGGGATTGCCTATGGGTATGGATGTGTGCTATACAAACCATGCCGAAGCGGACCAAGACGATATGGACAATCTAATGACCCTATTGGGCGTAGCCGGATGTAATTTTATCATGGGGGTACCAGGTTCAGATGATGTCATGCTGAATTATCAAACCACCTCTTTCCATGATGCGCTTTATTTGCGCAAGGTGTTGAACAAAAAACCCGCTCCCGAGTTTGAAGCTTGGTTGCTAAAAATGGGCATTATGGATGGTTCAGGAAATCGAATTTCCATATCCAATTCACACCGATTGTTAAACAGCATGCCATGAGCGGAAAGGACAGCAGCTTGGTGAAAAAAGACGCTTGGGACAATCTCAGTTCTTTTACAAATGCGCGAATAGCGCTGGGCAGTGTTGGAAATAGCATTCCATTGAAGGAAGTCCTCCAATTTAAACTGGCCCATGCCCATGCCAAGGATGCTATTTATACCGAGTTGGACATTCCCTTTTTGGAAAAGGAAATACAATCTTTGGGATTTCCCATTTGGACAGTGAAGAGCAAGGTTCAAAATAGAGAGGAGTACTTAAAACGCCCCGATTTTGGTCGGCTTTTGAATACTACTTCAGAAGAATTATTTCGGAACAGTACCAATGAATTTGATATTATTTTTGTATTGGCTGATGGGCTTTCAGCCGAGGCGGTCAACACGAATGCTATCTCTCTTTTAAAAGAGGTGTTGCCCCAACTTGATTCAAATTATAATGTTGGCTTTGTACTGACCACACATGCCCGCGTAGCTTTGGGTGATGCTATTGGCACCCAACTCAAAGCCAAATTTACTGCGGTGCTTATTGGGGAGCGCCCAGGGCTTTCCTCTCCAGAAAGTATGGGGATTTATACGACCTATGCCCCAACAAAGGGATTGACGGATGAGCGCCGGAATTGCATTTCCAACATTCACAAAAACGGATTAACTCCCAAACAAGGCGCTTTGCTCTTAAACTATTTGATTCAACAATCCTTTGCAAAGCAAATCAGTGGTGTGGCACTCAAAATCAATTTAAAGGAACTGTTGGATAAGGAGTGATTTAAAACTGCAATTTTCGTTTACGGGCCATGATTTCCCAAGAATCCGTTTTCATGCCATTTTCAATTACGGAAACTTCATCATGCAAATTAATGGTAGGGCAAATGTGATAAGGAACACCATACAGGACATCCCCAACTTTATATTTGTCCCAATTTTTTACTTGAATTACACCATGTTCCTCACTCTGTGAAAGCAATTCATAATCCACAAGGTTCAGGAATTTGACCCGTTTGTCAATCGGATTTTCCGCGGCAACGGACTTATGGCCCAAATCTACGGTTATGATTCCCTCAGTGGGTTTGGAGATAATTCGGGTCACCAAAAGGGCGGCATACTTAAAGTTCTGCTCTGTTAGTTTTTCACCATAACCCCAATCCCAAAGCACACAGGTTCCAGGACTGGTTACCCTTTTTTCTTTTAGCAAATGCGAAGTGAAAGAAGGCGTTCCCCCACAGATTAATTCGGCTAGGGGATAACTTTCTTTCAACGCTTCAAAATAGACTTCAACATCTTTTACCCCATTTTCTATCTTTTGGTTTCGTACTGTAAATTCAGAATCTCGTAAATGGCCATCATAGGCGTGAAGCCCTTTAAAAACTAAAGCCTTGCATATTTTCAAATAGGCCATAAGCTCATCCAGCCCAGGGCCAATTACAATGCCGGAACGATTCATCCCGTTGTTTATGTCGACGTATACAGCTACGGAAAGCTCTTGCTCCAATGCTTTTTGGTTTAAAAGTTCCGCACTGTCTTCATTATCCAATATGGCAGAGAATAGGGTTTCGGGATAGTGTTTTATCAAACGCAAAAACCGGTCAATTTTAGGACCAACCAATTGATGGGCAATTAATACAGACTTGGCTCCAGCTTCGGCGGCAATTTCTGCTTCTGAAATAGTGGAAGCCTTAAAATTGGTGATTCCCGATTCCAATAAAACCTGCATTACTTTGGGCATTTTGTTGGTTTTGATGTGTGGCATCAACCTTTTGGTTTGGCCGTCCACCAAGGTGATCATCTCATTGATGTTGTATTTGAGATGTTCCAAATACAATGCCACGGAAGGAGAATCCACCGTTTCCACATTTTTGATTACGTACCAATCTTCTGCCATCTTCAATGCTGTTTGTTTCAACTTTTGGTTTGACAACAATGTAATCATTTGTGGGGAAACTTGGGTTGATTCCTCTTAAAATTGAAACTTGTACCCAAAGTCGGGGAAGAACCCTATTTGGTCCACCCGGTCCACATTGTTGGTCAAACGGTTGTAGCGGCGCACGAAGATATTTTCATTGTTGGTCACATTCTGTAGGTCAAAATAAAACTGATGTGATTGTTTTTTCTTTCGGCTATTAATTTTAAGACCAAACTTCACATCCCACCGGAAATAATCATCGTATTGTTGGGTAAAGGCCAAGTCTTCTTGAAGCACCTCGTAACCAGCTTGTTGTGAAGATTCCAAGTCCACTGGAGTGTAATAACGCCCACCGGAGGTGGTAAGTCGGGTATCTACAAACCATACATTTTTTCCAGATGGACCTGCCTTGAATTCCTTTCCGGCCAAAAGGTTGACCACATAGCCATTATTGAAAGGTGAATTCCGTTCAACCCCATCACTGCCTTCGTATTTACTTTCAAAAAAGGAGCTCGTCAATAAACCATAATACCCTTTGCTAAAGAATTTTTCAAGGGTGAGTTCGATACCTTGGTTGTATCCTGTTCCCTCATTCACCAAGGAAACCCTATCATTGTCAAAACCAAAATCAGCTCCTTCGGTCAAGGTGGAATAACTGGATGGAAAAGCTTCAACCCCTGCCTTATCAATATCTTGATAATAAATTTCCACCTTGCCTCGCCAACGATCGGCCAAACGAATATCATAGCCCAAGACATAATGGCTGCTTCTAACAAAATCCAATTCCCTGTTGGTTTGTTGGATTTCACCGTTCACATTTTCATTCAAAAACAAAAGCGGCAAGGGAATGGATTGATGATGCAGACCATACCCCAAATTTAAGGTGTGATTGGGAAGAATGGTATAGTTCAGCGCAGCTCTCGGTTCCCACACAAATTGACTGTTCAATGAACTATATTGAGTATGAAGACCTGCATTCAAGGTCAACTTTTCGGTGACCCTGAGCTGTCCTTGGATGTAAGGTTGCCAGAGGGTAATATTTTCATCAATATCTCTAAAATTGACCAAATCTGGATCTCCATCGTTATCATTATCCTCTTGCTCAGTTCTGTCTAACAACAAACTTTGAATATTGAAAGTTTCCAGCAGCAGTCCGGTCCTAAAAGTAAATCTGTTGCTCACTTTGGTGTTGAACAAAGAGGAAAAGGTAAACCGGGTTTCGGAATTATCGGCTTCCGTATAACGAACCAGTCGTTCTTCTGGTGTATCCATATCCAAATAGCGGTCGGCTTTGAAATTGTTTCCGGAATAGGACATGGAAGCCACGGTCCGTAAAAATGAATTTTGATTCAGGCTTAAATTGTATTTCAAACCGAATACCCCAAATTGTGAGTCTACATAAGAGTTTTCATCTTCCGCGGCGAACAAATCATCTGGGTCAATATCATCTCCTTTAAATTCAATATCAGAGGTTCCAATAATTCCAAATGCGGAAAGATTCCCAGAATTCACCCTTCCAAAGTCAACGTTAAAAGAGATGTCATTATAATTGGGAACCGAAGAAGTTCCCCCAGCGCCACCAACACCTAAAATACTGGTCATGGCATATCGACCCGCAACCAAAAAAGAACCTCTGTTTTTGCCCAAAGGGCCTTCGGCCATGGCTTCCAAGCCTGTAAACACTCCGGTTTGCAGAGTGTATTCATAGTCATCGGGATTCCCCTTTCTAAACCCTAAATCAAAGACCCCTCCAATGGCATTGCCATATTCAGCTGGAAACGCAGAGGTAATAAAATCCGAGTTCTTGAGAAGATTGGGATTTAAGGCCGAAACAGGGCTTCCCGTGGTTCCAATGGTGGAAAAATGATTGGGACTTGGAATGGGTACGCCTTCCAAACGCCAGAGTAGCCCCGTTGGGGAATTCCCCCGAATGACAATATCATTTCTACTATCGTCTGGAGCGGAAACCCCTGCAAAATTAGCGGCCAAACGGCCCACATCGCTTCGCCCGCCAGAAAATCGGGTGACTTCCTCCACACCAAACTGACGTGCTGAGACTGTGGCCAGCTTGTTCAAAGGCTCATTTTTATGGTCGGAGTTGGTCAGAATCACTTCATCCAATTGATTAAAAGACTCCAATAACTGAACGGTAATAAAGGCATCTTTTCCTGTGGTGATTACCACATTGGGAATGGTAGTGCTTTCAAACCCGATATAACTGACACGTACCATTTGTCGCCCAATGGGAACATTTTCTAAAGTAAACCGACCATCAAAATCGGTAATGACGCCAGTGGCGATTTCCACGTTCAAAAGTTCAATGGTGGCCCCTTCCAAAGGATTTTCAGATTGTTTGTCTACAACGATTCCCTTAAGCGTGCCTGTTTGGGAAAACATGGAAAATCCGTAAAGGAATGTAAGGGCTAAAATGATTTTTTTCATGACGAGGTTTTTTGATTTTAGCCGAAGTTGCCCCAAAGTTTTTCCTATTGGAACTTAAAACTTTTGAACTGTTGTATTTGCTGATGAAGCCGTGAAACGGGCAACTGAGGCTGATATTCGGTTTACTGGAGACTTAAAGTCAAGTTAATGGCAGTTAAACACGGTTCAATCCCTTTTTTGACATTTGAAGTGAGAGAAGTTTAGGTGTCACGAGGACTTCAGTATCTTTAACAAATGGTTTTTGGGATGTTCAACAAAAGGGGCGTAAAAAAGTTTTTGTTCCGCTGGATGGTGGCCACGGTTGTCTTTTTTCTGATCAAGGTTACTTCTGAGCACGAAAATGACGCTTGGCATTCATTCTTAAATCCCACTAGTCAATTTTACTATTGGACGGCCTTCCTTTTTTTTATGGTGACCTGGGAGTTTAATGATTGGCTGATTCATAGGGAGCGTAAAAAAGGGAGTCTTGACCTTAACAACAGCCTTAAAATCTATGCATTGACCATGGCAGTTTTACTGCCTTTGAGCACATTGACTTATTACTTGGCCTTGTTTCCTTTGAAGGACACTTTGGGGATTCAATGTGAGGAACCCGTTATTGTGGAGTTCACCGGCGATGTGTCAAGGGCCTTGTTGATTGGTTCCACAGTAGTATTTGTTAATCTATTTTATTTTTCCATGAAGCACAGGGAAGAAATGGAAGAACAAATGGAAAACCTGAAAAAGGAGATGATTGCTTCCAAATATTCCTCATTGAGAAGCCAGATCAGTCCCCATTTTTTATTTAATAGTTTAAACACACTTACTTCCCTGATGTATGAAGATCGTGATCTTGCTTCGGATTTTGTCACCCGATTGGCGACCAGTTATCGTTACATCCTGGATAATAAGGAAGAAGATTTGGTGAGTCTTCAAAAGGAACTCAATTTTTTGGATGCCTATATTTTTATGATGGAGGTGCGCCATAAAGATGCTATTTCCATACAAATGGATATCAAAGTCAAGGCAGAAGAATATTGGATCCCCACGCTTACCTTGCAGATGTTGATTGAAAACGCCCTGAAACACAATTGGTACTCCAAAGAGAAACCGCTTCAGATTTGCATTACTTCCATTGAAAGCAATGCCTTAGCCATAAAAAACAGCTTAAGAAAGCGTGAGCTAAAGGAAGAGACCACCAAGTTGGGCTTGGAAAACATTAAAAAGCGATACTCCTACTATTCCAATAAGCAGGTTTTGGTGCGACAGGAAGCGGAGCATTTTGAGGTCATCGTTCCTCTTTTGGATAAAAAAATAACAGAATTAAACTTGAAAGCCATTTCCTAAATGACGGCAGTTATTGTTGAAGACGAAGAATTTGCGGCAAAACGTTTGGCACAGTTAGTCAGGGAACTTACTCCGGACATAACTATAATTGCTGAATTGAATTCCGTGGAGAGCGGGGCTGCATGGTTCAAGAAAAATGACCAGCCCGATTTGGTCTTTTTGGACATTCAACTCAATGATGGTTATGGATTTGATATCCTTGATGGGATTGAGGACCATCCTCCAGTGATTTTTACAACGGCATACAATGAGTTTGCCATCAGGGGTTTTAAATACAATGGAGTGGATTACCTTTTAAAGCCGATCGTAAAGTCTGATTTAAAAACAGCACTGGAAAAATTTAAAAAAAATGTGACCCGGAACGGCCATGTCTCCACTGAGAATTTGGAACATCTCAAACAGCTTTTCCACAAAGAGTACAAACATCGTTTTATGGTAAAGGTAGGAAACCAATTTCGCTCGTTCAATGTGGAGGATATTGCCTATTTTAAGTCAAACGACGGTTTAATTTGTCTTTACACGCATACCGGGCAGTCCTTTCCCATTGAGTATACCATAGATCAATTGGAAAATATTCTGAACCCCATCCATTTTTTTAGGATTAACCGAAAGTTTATGGTATCGGTAAAGTCTGTGGTGGAAATTCACAGTTACTTCAATAGTCGCCTATTGCTAAAATTACTTCCGAAGGAAGAGGAACAGGTCATTGTATCCCGTGAACGCACCACCAACTTTAAGCGGTGGTTGGATATGTAAAATAAAAAACCCCCACATCACTGCAAGGGTCTTATATCTTATTTCTGGCATCTAAAACCTAGTATCTATAGTAATCCGGCTTAAATGGGCCTTTTACTTCCACGCCGATATATTCGGCTTGGTCTTGCTTGAGTTCAGTCAGCTCTGCACCCAAACGAGCCAAATGCAATTGGGCTACCTTTTCATCCAAATGCTTTGGAAGCATATACACTTCGTTTTCGTATTTGTCGCTGTGGTTCCAAAGCTCAATTTGCGCCAAGGTCTGGTTGGTGAACGAGTTACTCATCACAAAACTGGGGTGGCCTGTGGCACACCCTAAGTTTACCAATCGGCCTTCTGCCAAAACCACCAAGTCTTTACCGTCAATGGTATATTTGTCCACTTGTGGCTTTATTTCATCTTTGGTATTCCCATAAGCTCCATTTAACCAGGCCATATCAATCTCATTGTCAAAATGTCCAATGTTGCATACAATGGCCTTGTCTTTTAAGGCTCTAAAGTGTTCTTCTCGGATAATATCCTTATTTCCAGTGGCGGTAATGACCACATCAGCATTGGAAATGACGGTCTCCAATTTTTTCACTTCATAACCATCCATACAGGCCTGAAGCGCACAAATAGGGTCAATTTCTGTTACGGTTACGATGGCACCTGCCCCTCTGAATGAAGCGGCAGTTCCTTTTCCAACATCACCGTACCCGGCAACCACCACACGTTTTCCAGCAAGCATGGTATCGGTAGCCCTTCGGATAGCATCCACGGCACTTTCACGGCATCCATATTTATTATCAAACTTGGACTTGGTCACGGAATCGTTTACGTTGATGGCGGGCATGGGCAGTGTACCTTTCTTCATGCGTTCATACAAACGGTGTACTCCTGTGGTGGTTTCCTCAGAAAGCCCTTTTATTCCCGAAGCCAATTCAGGATATGTGTCCAAAACCATATTGGTAAGGTCACCGCCATCATCCAAGATCATGTTTAAAGGCTGTCTTTCCTCTCCAAAAAACAAGGTTTGTTCAATACACCAGTCGAATTCTTCTTCGTTCATGCCTTTCCAAGCATATACCGGGATACCAGCTGCAGCAATAGCGGCAGCGGCATGGTCCTGTGTGGAAAAGATGTTGCAGGAACTCCAAGTCACTTCGGCACCTAGGGCCACCAAGGTCTCGATCAAGACCGCTGTTTGTATGGTCATATGCAGACAACCGGCAATTCGCGCTCCCTTCAGGGGTTGTTCCTTGCCGTATTCCTCACGCAATGCCATAAGTCCGGGCATTTCGGCCTCGGCAAGCTCAATCTCTTTTCTTCCCCATTGGGCCAGGGAAATGTCCTTTACCTTATATGGTACATACGGAATTGTCTTTGTGCTCATAATTTTATCTAAATTTACTTTTGTAGCTTCGCTTTTAGTGCGACAAAGATACGAATTCGCTTAACTTTTGGTCATGCCCATTTACAAAACCATAACAGTTTCTCCATCAACATCGGTCTATATTTGGAAGGTTGATGAGCCGGAGCAGGATTTATCCGATGGAATTCAGCTGACCCCGCATTGTCAAGATCGAATGGACGGCATGAAATCGGAAGCACATCGCAGGGCTTTTTTGAGTATCAGACACTTAATGGCCGAAGCGGGATATGTAGATCATGATTTATTTTATGACGATTTTGGAAAACCCCATTTAAAGGATGGCAGTCATATTTCCATTACGCATTCCCACAATTTTACGGGAATTATTGTGAGCGAAACCGATGAGGTAGGTATTGATATAGAGATGCAGCGGGGCAAAATACTCCGTATTGCCCACAAGTTCACGCCCATTGAGGAGTATAAAACCTTGGCCAACACCGATGCACTTATCAGAAAGCTCACCATTGTTTGGGGAGCCAAGGAATCACTTTATAAAATATATGCACAACAAGGATTAAGTTTTTTAAGGCATATCAATGTCATGGATTTTACCTTTGAGGATTCCCGTACCGTGGCTGAAATTTTATATAAAGGCAAAAAATCGCACTACGAAATTGAATTTTTGGAATTTGAAGGTTTTACCTGCGTATATGCCCTAAAAATGATGGGAGGATGACAATTCCTTTTTGTAGTTTTGCCCCTGAAAATTCTGCATAGCCCATGAAAATCTCTGTTGAACTTACTCTAACTCCACTTCAAGATAACTTTGAGCCCCCGATCATTGATTTTATCAAAAAATTGCGAGCGTCTGGACTCACCGTTTTGGAAAACCCAATGAGCACCCAAGTGTATGGGGAGTATGATAGGGTCATGGATTTGCTTCAATCTGAAATCAAGGAAGCTTTTGAGAATTTGGATCATGTGGTATTGGCCATGAAAATGGTAAAATCGGACAGAAGCGGCTATGAACCCCATTTTTGATTTCTTTATTGGGCCTTATGAAGATCGGGAACTCTCCTTGATCATTCTGGAGGCCACTGCTTTTTTCTTTGGAATCGCTAGTGTTATCTACGCAAAGCGGGAAGATATTATGGTCTATCCCACAGGTTTGGTGGCGACTGCCATAACCACTTATATTTTCTTTGTAGATCGGTTATTGGGGGATATGATGATGAATTTCTACTTCTCCATCATGAGTATTTACGGATGGTGGAACTGGGCCCGAAGAAAGCAGAACAGGGAGTTTGTGGTAAAAATCTCCAGAACCAGTAAAAGGGAAAAGTGGATTGGATTTGGTCTTTTCCTACTCACCCTGCTAATAACCTTTGGGGTGTACAAGGCATTTGGAGCAGAAATAAAAACCACCAACTATGTGGACATTCTTACTTCGGGGATTTTCTTTACCGGGATGTGGTACATGGCCAACAAAAAATTGGAAAACTGGACCCTTTGGATAATAGGTGATTTAATAACCGTGCCTTTGTACGCGTACAGAGGGTGGGGCATGTTCTCATTGCAATACCTTATCTTCACCGTACTGGCCATTCAGGGATATTTAGCATGGAAGAAAGACTTGGACAAGACCCTACAAACCTCATTAAAATAGTCCTTTTTGGACCAGAATCCACAGGAAAGACCACCTTGGCTACAGCACTGGCCCAGCACTATCATACACAATGGGTTCCTGAATATGCCCGGGAATACCTCCAGGATAAATGGGATCGAGAACAGAAGACCTGCGAACCCAAAGATCTTTTGCCCATTGCTTACGGACAAATGCATTTGGAAAACAAGCTAGCCAAACAAGCCAATAAAATCCTTATTTGCGATACGGACCTTTTGGAAACCAAGGTATATTCAGAAGCCTATTATTTAGGTTCATGTGATCCGGTTTTGGAGAAATATGCCTTGCAGAATTCCTACGACCTGTATCTCCTGACTTACATTGATACCCCATGGGAAGCTGACGACCTTAGAGACAAGCCCGATGAACGTGAGCGAATGTTTGCGTATTTCAAAGAAACTTTGGAAAAATATCACAGGAATTTTATTATTTTAAAGGGAGATAAAGCATCTCGGCTTTCAACAGCAATAAAACACATTGATAAACTTCTCCATAGCATGATCGATTTAAGTCCAAACGACTTGGAACAATTGGAAAGCAAAGGTATTTCCAAAGAAAAAGTAACCCGTCAAATAGAAACGTTTAAAGAAGGAATCCCTTTTGTGGATTTGGTAAAGGCGGCAGTAGTGTCCAATGGTATTCTCCGGTTTTCTGAACAAGAACAGAAAGAACTTGTTCAATATTTTGAAAATTCCCGAGGCAACCTGGAGCTATTAAAATTTGTTCCGGCTTCGGGAGCCGCATCCCGAATGTTTAAGGCTATGTTCAATTTTGTGGACGCTTACGACCCTTCCAAAGAATCGCTTTCAGCCTATATTGAGCGAACGGGCGATACCGATGCCAAAAAGTTTACGGACCAAATGCACAAGCTGCCTTTTTATGATTTAATTATGGGTAGAATCAAAGGTAAAGCGGCTAATAAAGATGAGGAAGCTTACCTTTTTGCAAAGGAAATGCTGATGGAGGATGGATTGAATTACGGATTTTATCCCAAAGGACTTTTGCCGTTCCACCAGTATAATTCAGGTAGTGCTACCCCTTTTGAGGAGCATTTAAAAGAAGCAGCTTTATATGCTAAAACGGATGGGAAAGCCAATCTCCACTTTACGGTTTCGGAGCAGCATGATGATATGTTCGCTGATGAAGAAGCTAAAGTAGCCCCGAAAATTTCGAAAGATACTGATACGGAATTTCATATTTCCTACTCCAATCAAAAGCCATCCACCGATACTATTGCCGTGGATATGGAAAATAAGCCGTTTAAGAATAGTGATGGTTCAATTTTATATAGGCCTGGGGGTCATGGAGCCCTTATTGAGAACTTGAACGACATGGATGCCGACATCATTTTCATCAAGAATATAGATAATGTTGTCATCGATAAAAACTTGGATGAAGTGGCCAATAGCAAAAAAATGTTGGCCGGGGTGCTGAAAAAAGTTCAGGATAAAGCATTTGGCTACGCCCAACAGTTGGAAGAAGGTGATGTCTCTACAGAAATGGCGGACCAAATCAAAGCATTTTTGGAAAAGGACCTAAATGTACGAATGCCCAAAAATTACAATGATTTGTCCGTTGATGAGCAACTCTCAATTTTGAAGGATAGGATAGATAGGCCTATTCGAATTTGTGGGATGGTAAAGAATGAAGGAGAGCCTGGAGGTGGTCCGTTCTGGATTAAAGATGGCGAAGGAAATATTTCATTACAGATCATAGAGTCGGCCCAAATAGATATGTCCAATGGTGAACAAGCCGCTATTTTAAAAAATTCCACCCATTTTAACCCTGTTGATTTGATTTGTGGTGTTCGAAACTATAAAGGCGAAAAATACAACCTCTTGGATTTTGTGGATACCAAACAAGGATTCATTACAGGAAAAACCCAAGAAGGAAAGGAATTAAAGGCTTTGGAGCTTCCCGGACTTTGGAATGGCGCCATGGCTTTTTGGAATACCATTTTTGTTGAGGTACCCTTAGTGACCTTCAATCCGGTGAAAACAGTAAATGACCTTTTGAAGCCGACACATCAAGCTTAAAGATTTTACAAATAAGGAATTAAAATCCGCTCTTTTACAAAGTGCGGATTTTTTTTGCCCACTATGTGACCTAACCTAAAAGATGGTGTCCAAAAGAGAAAGGATACTGTGATATCGCATGAAGAATGTACCGCTTTTTGCAATAAGGCAGAATAATCCTTACCAGGCTAAATAGATTTTTAGGTTGGTTGATTTGGTTAGGAGGCCGTGCACCATGTACGGCTTTCTTTTACCACAAAGTCTAAAATGAAAATGGAACCAGACCACAATGGTATATAAAATAATTCTATTCCTTAATCTAATCGCAATGGCCATTGTCATATACCTTTTGGCATCTTATACGAAGGATATGAAAAAGAAAAATGAACAAAAAAATCAGGATGATGCTATGCAATAAGCACTAACCATGCATTTTCCACCATGCCAAATATTCATGGTCTTTTTCCTTGGGATTATGATGTTGGCATTAAAAGGCTGCTTCGGCAGCCTTTTTTATGTCTTGTGCATCACAAAAAACAGCAGGCTTGTTGTTAAAGTGAATTTACCTGATTTTTGCTATGAAAAAAGGAAATCAGCCTTTACATTTGCCCCATCTCAAAGGGGTGCTTTTTTAAAAGGCTGAGATTATACCCAATGAACCTGGGCGGGTAATGCTGCCAAGGGATTGCGCTAAAGCGCATCTTGGAATTTCTATGTTTCCTTAGAAACAAAAATCAAATAGTAACAAGAATAATGGCCCCTTTTATTCGTAAAATTTTTACGGATGAAAACTTTATTCACAACATTGGCCCTTTCTGGGCTCGCGCTTGGATTGAGCGCACAAGAACAACAAACCGATTCTTTGGAAGGAAAAAAAGTGGTGCTGGACGAAGTTCTGGTACAGGCCATTAGGGTAACCAAGGAGTTTCCCATCACTTTTTCCAATTTAGATCAAGAGGAAATCGCACCTCGGAACTTGGGGCAAGACGTCCCTATTTTAATGAACTTTTTACCGGCCGTGGTCACCACCTCCGATGCAGGAGCAGGAGTCGGCTACACGGGCATTCGGGTTCGAGGAAGTGACGCCACTCGAGTGAATGTTACCATCAATGGTGTTCCCTATAACGATGCAGAATCGCAAGGAACCTTTTGGGTGAATATGCCCGATTTTGCCTCTTCCACCCAAAGTTTGCAATTGCAGCGCGGTGTGGGAACTTCCACCAACGGAGCAGCAGCTTTTGGAGCCAGTTTAAACTTGTTGACGGATGCTTTTTCCGAAGAGGCGTATGCGAGGATTTCCTCATCTGTGGGAAGCTTCAATACACTTAGGAACAACATTAAGTTCAGTACGGGAATCTTGAGTGATCATTTTGAAATATCCGGGCGTTTGTCGCGAATCACCTCGGATGGGTATATTGATAGGGCCCGTTCAGAATTGGATGCCTATTTCCTGCAAGGGGTGTATAAAGACGATAATACCCTGATAAAAGCATTGCTTTTCGGAGGACACGAAATCACCTATCAAGCATGGAACGGCATTACTGCTGAAGAATTGGAAACCGACAGAACCTACAATTCCGCAGGAATTTATACCGATGAAAACGGTACTATTCAATTCCACGACAATGAGGTGGATGATTACAAACAAGACCACTTCCAACTCCATTGGAACGAAACTTTAAGTGATGAATGGAGCACCAACTTGGCGTTACACTACACCCGCGGGCGAGGATTTTTTGAGCAGTACCGGGAAGATGAGGATTTTGGCGACTATGGTTTGGAGCCCATCGCATTGGGAGGAGAGACTGTAGAAACCACAGATTTAATACGAAGAAGATGGTTGGACAACGACTTTTATGGTACCGTGTTTTCAGCCACCTACAATAAGGACAACCTAAGGTTGATTCTTGGTGGAGGGTATAATGAGTATAAAGGAGATCATTTTGGCGAGATCATCTGGGCCCGATATGCCAGCGGTAGTGAAATTGGCGATAGATATTACGAGGACAATTCCACAAAAACTGACTTGAATGTGTATGCCAAGGCTAACTTTCAATTAAACAACAAGTGGTCCATTTTTGGTGATGTGCAGTACCGTGGTGTTGGATACGAAGCCAATGGGGATGACACGGGATTGGTGGATGATACCTTTAATTTTTTCAATCCAAAAGCTGGAATTACCTTCGATTTGAACCCAAATAACAATTTCTATTTGTCGTATGCTAGAGCTAACCGGGAGCCGAATCGAAACGACTATGAAAATGGGAGCCCCAAACCTGAAAAGTTAAATGATTTTGAGTTGGGGTGGCGTTATATTTCTCCAGATTTTCAATTGAACACCAATGTGTACTACATGCGGTATAAGGACCAATTGGTACTCACTGGAGAACTCAATGATGTTGGTGCACCATTGCGTGCCAATGTGGGTGACAGCTACCGTTTAGGCTTGGAGGTGGATGCTAATCTTCGGTTGGGGAACAAGTTTAGACTGAGACCCAATGTTGCTTTGAGCGATAACCGTAATATCGATTTCTTTTTTCAACGGGATGGTGCGCTTCAGGATTTGGGGAATACCCATATTGCTTATTCGCCCCAAGTGGTTGCTGGAAATGTGCTGACATTTCAGCCCAACCAGAACCTGCAAGTGTCTTTGTTGTCAAAATTTGTAGGGAAACAATACATGGGCAACATCGATTCTGAAAGCTCAACCTTGGACAGTTATTCCCAAACGGACTTCAATGTACAGTATGTGATTGAAACCGGGTCTTTTGTGAAAAGTATTGTACTTTCGGGTCTGGTGAACAATATTTTTGATGCAGACATTGTTTCCAACGGATATTTCTACACCTACGATGATGATTTTTCCAATCCGGGAACCATCACCACCATTGAAGGCGCTGGCTATTATCCTCAGGCTGGAATCAACTTTTTGGTTGGTGCAACAGTTAATTTCTAAGGCTTAAGTTTATGGGATTCTGTACATTTATAACCCATGACAGAATCCCATTTTAATTTTTCCGAAGATAAACCCCTTAGATGGGGGGTAATCGGCTGCGGAAGCGTGGCCGAAAAGAAAAGTGTACCCGCCTATCAAAAAACTTCAGGTTTTGAAGTTCACACGGTCATGCGACGTGATACCGAAAAGGCCGAAGACTATGCAAAAAGGCACCATGTTGCACATTGGACCACTGATGCCAAAACGGTTATCGAAAATCCTGATGTTGATGCTGTTTATATCGCTACACCACCAGACACCCATAAATTGTACGCACTACAAGTAGCGGCGGCAGGAAAACCCTGTTGCATTGAGAAGCCCATGGCTCCGTGCTATCAGGATAGTTTAGAAATTCACCATGCTTTTGAAACGAAAGGCATTCCTCTTTTTGTTGCGTACTACCGTAGGTCGTTGCCTCGTTTCCTCCAGATAAAGCAATGGTTGGATGAGAAACTGATAGGTAAGGTGAGGCATATTCATTGGCAAAAGACCCAACCGCCCAACAAAATGGATTTGAGCGGGGAATACAATTGGCGCACTGATAAAGTTGTGGCACCGGGAGGATATTTTGACGATTTAGCCAGTCACGGTCTCGACTTGTTCACTTTTTTATTGGGCGATATACAAAAAGTTCATGGAGTTGCCACAAATCAACAAGGATTGTATTCCGCCTATGATGCCATATCTGGTTCTTGGCTGCATAGTAATGGTATCACTGGGGAAGGGGTTTGGAATTTTGGAACCCAAAATCGTGTGGACAAGGTTGAAATTTTAGGTTCTGATGGAACCATAACCTTTGCGGTATTGGATGATGCACCAGTAGAGTTAAAAAATGCAGATGGACATCAAGTTTTGGAGATTCCACATCCAGAACACGTGCAACAGCATCATGTGGAAAACATCAAAAACCATTTTCTAAGTAATGGAAATCACCCCTCTTCGGGAAAATCAGCATTACATACCAGTTGGGTCATGGATAAGATTCTGGGAGCAATTTAAAAACTACCAGAGTTGGTGCACCTGCTTTTTGATGTACTTTTCGTAAATAGCCTTGACCGCCTGATTTTGTTCAGCCGTAAGTGTAGGAAGCCTTGTTGCTTTCAAATTGGAATGCAAATGCGCTGCTTTTGAAGCACCTGGAATAATGCAACTTACTTCAGGAAAGTCCAAAATCCATCGCAATGCGATTGGCGCCAAATTTTCATGATCAGGAAATAGCTTTTTTAACTCTTCCACGGCTTCCAAGCCTAGTTCAAATGGAATTCCGGAAAATGTTTCACCTTTATCAAAAACTGCACCTTCACGGTTAAAAAAGCGGTGATCCTCTTTTTCAAACGTGGAATCGGCAGAAAATTTACCCGTAAGCAATCCACTCGCCAATGGAACGCGTACAATGATTCCAACATCCTTTTTTTTCGCCTGTTCAAAAAACAGTTCTGAAGGTCGTTGCCGAAACATATTGAATATGATTTGTACGGTGGTCACATTGGAATATTCCATTCCTTTAATGGCTTCCTCCACCTTTTCAACACTTACTCCCAAGTTTTTTATCTTCCCCTCATCCTTTAATCGGTCAAAAAGTTCAAAGATTTCTGGTCGGTAGTACACTTCGGTAGGGGGGCAATGCAATTGAATGAGGTCCAAACACTCCAATCCCAAATTTTTAAGACTATCCTCTACAAATTTTCGCAATGCTTTTACCGTATAGCCCTCATTGACATGCGGGTTGATTTGTCGTCCACATTTGGAGGCCACATAAATTTCTTCCGATCTGGATTTTACCACTCTGCCTACGGCAGCTTCACTGGCACCTGCTTCATACACATCGGCAGTGTCTATAAAATTGATTCCAGAATCAATCGCCTCATTGATAATACCTTCTGCAAGGGCATCATCAAAACCAGAACCCCATTTGCCTCCCACTTGCCATGTGCCCAAAGAGATTTCAGAGACCTTAAGTCCGGTTTTTCCAAGTTTTCTGTATTGCATGCTACTGTTTTAGTTGGATATGGTTACTATATTTCCGCTTTGTGTGGCTCGGTAAAAAAGAAGATCGTAGTATCTCTTGCCATCATCGGGCCTGTCCAGTTGCTGGCCCGTAAAGAGATTATACGTAAAGCCTTCGCAATCGCAGACCACATTTTGGCCATCAATGGTCATAGTAGAGCAATTGTTGGGGGTATGGTTAGGACAACTGGCCTCAAAAGCATAAAAGCTGTCCAAACCGGATTTAATAACAAATGCTCCCCGGGTTCCTACTCCATTATTGCCCACATAAACTGGATTTCCAATGTTATTCAATCCGCTGTAGAGAGGAAGGTTTAGGTTCATATCAAACCTAAAATTCACCTCTTGGAGATAAGGGTTTCTATTGGTATTATCTGAACTACAGGAAATTAGGGTAAGAAGTAGAACGCAGGCCCAAAAGTGTTTCATAGTTGGAATTTCAATTCATCGCTCCACAAAGTTGAACAAAAATTACCTATATTTGCGTTAAATCCTCGCTAAAAACCATGCAGGTCATGGGAATCGTAGAGGATTTTTTGTATTTGTAGAGAACAAGATCATTGGGGAAATTTTTTGATTTTCTTCGATGTTCTTATGCATAAAAACATGACGATATGAGCAAAGTATCTTACTACACTGCGGAGGGATTAAAAAAATTGAGGGAAGAGCTCAACCAACTGAAGGATGTGGAACGTCCCAAAGCTTCTCAGGCCATTGCAGAGGCGCGAGACAAAGGTGATTTGTCTGAGAATGCTGAATATGATGCCGCCAAAGAGGCTCAAGGTCTATTGGAAATGAAGATTTCCAAGATGGAAGAAACCTTGTCCAATGCCAGATTGATAGATGAATCCCAATTGGATACTTCAAAAATATTGGTGCTGTCCACAGTCAAACTAAAAAACCAGGCTAATGGCATGGAAATGAAATATACGTTGGTGGCCGAAAGCGAGGCTGATTTAAAATCAGGAAAAATTTCGGTGACCTCCCCAATTGGAAAAGGACTGTTGGGAAAATCAGTAGGTGATGTTGCTGAAATCAAAGTCCCCAACGGAACGTTAAAGTTGGAGATTTTGGAGATTTCCCGTAACTAAAAGTTTATAGAATGCCTATATTTAATCCTGTCACCTGACAGGATTTTTTATTTAACACCAAACCAACATGCCTAGTATTTTCACCAAGATCATTAATGGAGATATCCCCTGCTATAAAATAGCGGAGGACGATGATAATTTTGCTTTTTTGGATATCAACCCCAACGCTAAAGGTCATACGCTTTGCGTTCCCAAAAAAGAAGTGGACAAGATTTTGGATTTGGATGAGGAAGCCTACCTAAAACTTATGGCGTTTTCCAGAAAAGTAGGCAAGGCTTTGGAAGCTGCAGTGGACTGCAAACGTGTGGGTATGACGGTTATTGGATTGGAAGTTCCCCATGTGCATGTGCACCTTATTCCATTGCACAGTATGCAAAATGCCACCTTTCAGCACAAAGAAAGTTTGGAGGCCAAAGAGTTTGAGGAAATCGCCGATAAAATCAGGGAACAGCTTAAATAAGGCCTTCCAAATAGAAGTAAATCCCGGCGGCCACTAGGCACAAAATCAAAATAAGGAGGATAAAAAACAAGGTGGTAAACCGTACTGAAGGTCGGTCTGGGCGTACCAATTTGTTGTAATAATCGAAGACCCGCTCAATATCTGGAGTCCAGTTTACGGGGTAAATAATGGAATGGCATTTTTTGCATTTTATCTCATGCGTCACTTCTGCAGTGGTTCGGTGATAAAATGGGTTTAAGGTATGTTTTTGGTAAAAGGTAAGCTTCAATTCTTGGTTATAACACTCGGGGCAGTTATTGGTAATGTCGGCATCCTTGATTACAATTCTCTTTTCCTTTGACATGGTTCACTTTTCATTTTGCTCTTAGCGAAATTTGCATGATTGTTCCTTCTTTACTGGACGAAAGTACTTTAATTTTTCCTTTGTGGTACTCTTCCACGATTCTTTTTACCAACGAAAGACCCAATCCCCATCCTCTTTTTTTGGAGGTTACTCCAGGACTGAAGATGTTCTGAAAATCACTTTTTGGGATACCGTGCCCCGTATCCGACACCAATATATTAACATTTTGGCCTTTTTTATCTATTTGGATGGCAATATTTCCCTTCCCCTTCATAGCATCAATGCCATTTTTAACCAAATTTTCTATACTCCAATTATATAAAGGAGGATTTAAAAGCACATAAAGTTCATCCACATTGGAACTGAAGGAAAAGTGAATCAACTTGGAGCTGCGTTGCTTCAAATACTCATACGCCTTTTTGGTCTCTTCCACAATATCGTGTACTTCCAAATCAGGGATGGACCCTATCTTGGAAAACCGTTCCGTAATGGTCTCCAGACGATCAATATCCTTGGCAATCTCTACCGTAATATCTGGATTAATGTTCTCTGACTTCAGTAATTCGTTCCATCCCAATAGCGAAGTCAACGGGGTGCCAATTTGGTGCGCCGTTTCCTTGGCCATACCGGCCCAAAGTTTGTTTTGTTCTGAAGCTTTGTTGGTTCGGAAGAAAAAGAAAATGACCGCTCCGAACAAAAAGATAATTAATAAAAGGGCAAGGGGGTAGTACTTTAATTTGTTCAGTACTTCAGAATTTCCATAGTACAAGGTCTCCAAGAGCTCTCCATCCTGAATGATTTCTATGGGTTCATTTTCACTTCGAAACTGTTGTATCTTTTTACGGATATAGCTGCTATCGGCAATCCGCTCAACCGGAATGTTATGGGTTTTGTACGAACCCTCTTCATTCATCAAAATCATGGGGGTAGAGGTGTTATTGCCCATCACCTTTAGGGTTAGGTTGCCCAGTTCTTGGTCTACCGAAGATTGGATAAGTTCGGATTGTGCCGTGGCCCAAATTTCCATTTTTAGGCGTTCTTCCTCCTTAAATTTCTTAAAAAAACTGTTGGTATTCCACAAAATCAAGCTAACAACCACAAATGCCGAAATCAGCAAGGTGATATTGGAAGCTTTCCGTCTGGGATTGAAGTTCATTTTTGGCAGAATTGTGATTAAAGATAGCGGAAAATGGAAAATATGTTGATACTTCGTGATAAACTTGGGTTTCCATTGGGCGTCATTTTATGTACATTTGAAATTCATTGAAAATTAGCATACATGGAAGTTCAGGGAAGAATAAAAATGATTGATGAGACCAAAACATATGGGAACAATGGTTTCCGAAAAAGAGAATTGGTCGTGACTACGGAAGAACAATATCCACAACATATTTTAGTGGAGTTCGTGCAAGATAAATGTGATTTACTGAACAATTACAATGTGGGCCAAATGGTGAAGGTCAGCATCAACCTAAGAGGAAGGGAATGGGTAAACCCACAGGGAGAGACCAAATACTTCAATTCCATTCAAGGTTGGCGAATTGAAAATTTAGAGTCAGAAGCTTCCTCTGACAACATGCCCCCGGTACCACCTATGGAGGCTTTTGAGCCTGCTGATGACCTCAATGAGGAGGATCATGATGATCTCCCATTCTAAACCACAGCTTTGGACCTTACCAAGGTCATAGAACGTATTTTTAGGAGGTATTTGCCCTCCCCGTTCACCATTGCGGTATTGCTTACGGGGCTTACCTTGATTTTGGCCTTGATTTTTACGGAGAATACTTCCGATGGAAATCATTTCGCTGCTATTCTTTCATATTGGGAAGATGGTATTTGGAACAATGGCCTTTTGGTGTTTGCCTACCAGATGATGCTCATTCTAGTGCTTGGTCACGTATTGGTACTCAGCAAACCCATGGAACGGTTGATTTTGAAAATCACCGGATTGGTGAAGAGTACTTCGAGCGCAACGGTGTTGGTAGTATTGCCCACACTTTTGGTTTCCTTTTTCAATTGGGGACTTGGGCTTATTTTTGGAGCAATTTTAGCCCGAAAAGTGGGGGAATATGCCCAAGCCAACCATATTTCTATCAATTATCCACTCATTGGTGCCTGCGGCTACTCTGGATTAATGGTCTGGCATGGCGGAATCAGTGGTTCCGCCCCTATAAAAGTTGCTGAAGCTGGCCATTTAAAAGGATTGTTGGAAACCAATGCCAGTAATGACATCTTAGCCCAATTGCCCGACACCATTTCCACAGCACTTACCGTGTTCAGCTATTGGAACCTGATTTTATTTGCATTGGTAGCTTTGTCCATTACAGCTTTGTCCTATTATCTGAGCAAAAGGACAAGTACTACATCCACGGATCTGAAGGGCTATCAATTTAAAACAGCAGAACGCAAACATTTGCAGGGTGCAGAGAAATTGGATTACTCTCCATGGGCCTCCACTGTTTTTGGAATTTTGATTTTACTGGCCTTCATGATCCAATATTTACCAGCGCTCAAAACATTGAACATAACCCCAAACATGCTCAACTTCTTTATGCTGGGATTGGCCATTATCCTGCATGGAAGTTTTAAAAGTTTCCTTACCGCTGTGGAGGAAGCCATAGGGGATACTGCGGGAATTCTGATTCAATTTCCCTTGTATTTTGGTATCATGGGAATTATGTCTGGTAGTGGGATGATCTATAGTATTTCCGACTTTTTTGTCTCGATAAGTACAGCTACAACTTTGCCTCTTTTTACTTTTATAAGTGCAGGGCTCGTCAACATTTTTGTGCCGAGTGGCGGTGGACAGTGGGCCATTCAAGGGCCTTTTGTTCTGCAATCTGCCCTGCAGCTGGGCGTACCATTGCCCAAAGCCATTATGGCATTGGCCTATGGGGATCAGGTGACCAATATGTTACAACCCTTTTGGGCCCTTCCCTTGCTGGGAATTACAAAGTTAAAAGCCAAGGAAATTCTACCTTATACGGTACTTTTTATGGTTGTCGGTAGTTTAATCTATATGGCCGGACTTCTTGTTTTTTAGTCCAATTCGGTTTACGTATTTTAGTAAAAATTGCGTTTTGGAACATAATAGGAATTACTTTCCACTTTACTTTTTAGGAGACCGATTGGAATTTCCGCCGGTTGAAACTGCCAATGAAGATGGCTTGCTGGCGGTAGGGGGTGATTTGTCCCCAGAGCGGCTGCTGCTGGCCTATAAAAGTGGCATTTTCCCTTGGTTCAATGACGATGCCCTGATTCTGTGGTGGAGCCCAGACCCACGAATGGTCCTTTTTCCAAGTAAAATAAAAGTATCAAAAAGCATGCGCAAGGTGCTGCGTGATGGTAAATTTAAACTCACCCAAAATACATGTTTCAATGAGGTTATGGAGCAGTGCGCTTTAGTGGAACGTAAAGGGCAAGATGGCACATGGATTACTTCAAAAATGAAAGAGGCTTATACCGAACTTCACAGAAAGAGATTAGCCCGATCCTTCGAAGTTTGGCAGGATGGCAACTTAGTTGGAGGATTGTACGGAGTGGATTTAGGCGGTGTGTTTTGCGGAGAAAGTATGTTCAGTCTTCAGCCCAACGCTTCAAAATTTGCTTTTATAAAAATGGCTCAGGAGTTGGGTGAAAAAGGGTACCGCATAATCGACTGTCAGGTCCATACCGATCATTTGGAAAGTTTGGGGGCAGAATTGATCCCCCGGAAAAAATTCATGGAACTGTTGTAAGGGTGCCCTAACGTTAGAATACTGTATGTACGGCCACCAAATTCCCCTGTGCGTTGAACAATGCCTCATAAGACTTTCGCTTTCCTTCTTTTTTTGCTGAAAAAACAAGTTTATAGTTGATATGGGGCAACATTAAGTTCTGGAAGGCCTCGTGAAGCGTCCTTTTTGGGTCTTGGCCGGTCAGCGGATGCTGTTGTTGTATTTTTTTGATACGCAACTTCGGGTATTGTGAGTCGAGGTATGCTTTAATGGTGTTCCAAGTATCCTCTGGAATGTCGTTTTCTGTGATAATGAACTCTACATCTTCCAAATCACCAGTTTCATTGAACTCTACGCTATAATGCAATCGTCCTTTTTTGAATTTTGCTTCAAAACTTTTCTTGGTACTGTCCGTCTCCTGGTAAAAACGAACCCGCTTGGCATTTTCCAAATATTCGGAAATAAGCGTATAGGCTTTTTCAGGAAATGCGTCTTTTTTGATTCTGGATTCCTTCTCGTATTTGTTCTGCGCGAACACAAATTGGACAAAACACAGACAGCATATAAAAATGGAACTAAACCTCATCATATCTGAAACAATGAATTTCGTGATCATTTACCATTCCGGTGGCCTGCATGTGGGCATAGATGACGGTGCTCCCCACAAACTTGAACCCACGTTTTTTTAGGTCCTTGCTAATGGTGTCTGATAGTTCTGTGGTGGCGGGGGCATGTTTGTAATTTTCCAAAGTATTTTTTATTGGTTTTCCGTCCACAAATCCCCAAATGTAGTTGCTAAAACTTCCAAATTCTTTTTGAATATCCATAAAGGCCTTGGCGTTGGAAACCGTGGCATTCACCTTTAATTTGTTTCGGATGATTCCAGGGTTTTGCAAAAGCGCATCAATTTTGTTTTGATCATACCCCGCAATTTTTTTGTAGTCGAAATGGTCAAAAGCTTCTCTGAAATTTTGCCGCTTTCGAAGAACGGTAATCCAACTGAGCCCTGCTTGAAACGTCTCCAAAATCAGAAACTCAAAAAGGGTGTCATCATCCTTTACGGGAACACCCCATTCCTCATCATGATATGCTTCG
Source organism: Allomuricauda sp. CAU 1633 (assembly GCF_017313225.1). Taxonomy (GTDB): domain Bacteria; phylum Bacteroidota; class Bacteroidia; order Flavobacteriales; family Flavobacteriaceae; genus Flagellimonas. The sequence continues at coordinate 734,172 of NZ_JAFLNE010000001.1, forward strand.
TATAACGGGTCGCCCAAACACCAGCCACATCTGTGTTTATCCATGGTAAATTTTTAGCTAAAGTTAGAAGAACTTCTTAGAAACCTAAAAACATTATTTAGAATCTTAGGTAACTGAAGATTAATACATTGATAATGACAAATTAAACAGAAGTGCTTTTGGATAAAGTAATTTAAGGACACTGCTTATACCAACCTCACCAGAATCGTTAAAACTGTTGGAATAAGAATAATTTTAATGCCAATGATCCACTCGAAAGGGTGGATTTTTTGCGTAATGCGCCAAATAGTATCGTTTGTAAGGTTTTTTAGTGTAATACAACCAATGACAAAAGTCAGAAGATAGGCTGTTTTTGAAGGATACATTTGTTGAAAGGAATTTTTATGGAACTATTGGAAAAACACATACAGCAGGATAAACCCACTTTGGTGCAGCAAGGCATTTCTATGGGAATGGATTATGAAAAGTATCGGGATTTGGTGCATCATTTGGTGGAAATTGAACAAACCACGGGGCATGTTCAAACTGAGGCCAATGTTCACTATACCCAACTCAATGACCGTAGAATGAAACGCTGGGACAAAACCTTTGCAATTCCTGATGAGATCCAGCAGAAGATTATCAACTTAAAATCAAAATTAGCATTCTTGACCATCACCGAAAGTTGGTGTGGGGATGCGGCCCATAGCATGCCTATTATCAACAAGATTTCGGAACTCAACCCAAATATGGATCACAAGGTTGTTCTCCGTGACGAAGTACCCGAAATCATGGATGCTTTTTTAACCCAAGGAGCACGTTCCATTCCCAAAGTGATTCTATGGGATAAAGAAAATAAGGCAATTCTTGGGGAGTGGGGGCCTAGGCCCAATTTGGCCACTCAAATGGTAGAAGATTACAAAAAAGAATACGGTAAACTTACCCCAGAATTTAAGCAAGACCTACAGGTTTGGTACAACAAGGATAAAGGCGTAGGTATTTTGAATGATATTCTAGATTTACTTCCCCTGGAATAGGTAGGTAATGGTGCCAATTTGCTCCGTTTTAGAGTCCGGACTAAATCGTGCTTTAAGAGCATATCTAATAGCATTGTCCACCAAACAACCATTACTGGTACCAGAACTTTTGTCGTTAAAAGTGGCTTCGGTGACATAGCCATTATTGTCCACGTGAATATTTATGACCACTTTTCCTCCCTCAATACAGGTATAAATGGGAGGGGGAAGGTAGTAGGCATTGCGCTTCACCAAGGAAAACGAAATGGAGGTTCGTCTATCCTTTAAATAATTGGTGAATTCTTCTTTTTGGGCATCGCGCTCACCCAATTTTTGCTTTTTTTCATCGCGTTGGGCGGCCAACTGCTTTAGTTGTTCCGAGAAATTACTGTCCCCTGAATATTCGCCTTCTTCGCTGTTCATCGCCCGTTCCTCGATCAATTCTTCCAGCGTTTTAAGGGGCTCCGGATTTCCAATGGTGGGTTTGGCAGTTTCGTTAAAGGCCATGTGACTTTTAATGGGGTCATTGTTGGCCAATTCTTCCAGTCGTTCCTCTTCTTGCTCCAACAATTTCTCAATATCCTCATCGGCCAGGCTCATTTCAATCACATATTCCTCTTCCTTTATGCCCCCTAAGTGAATGTTGAACAACAACAAAATCACTATTGACATGGAGAAGAACGTGATTAAAAGTGATAACTGACTTTTGTTAAGATTAAGGTTCATGGTTTTACTATAACCGCTTTTTTTCAAAAATATTTTACCCCGTGATTCAGTACAACCGCCTATTCATTCGGTTTTTTGGGCATGAAATCACAGATTTTCTTTGAAATCCTTGGGGCTTGTAGCATTATTTACGTTGAAATCCCCTATTTTGGTTCTTCTGAGAGTCGATAAATAGGCTCCCGACCCTAAAGCCTTGCCAAAATCATGGGCAAGTGAACGGATATAGGTTCCTTTGCTGCAGACCACCCGAAAATCCACTTCTGGTAGGGCAATGCGGGTAATTTCAAAGTCCAATATTTCTATTTTTCGGGGTTTTATTTCGACTTCTTTGCCTTCCCTAGCCAATTCATATAAACGTTTGCCGTCTTTCTTTAAAGCTGAAAAGATGGGAGGTATTTGATCAATTTCACCCAAAAATTGGTTGGTAGCTTCTTTAATGGATGTTTCCGTTAAATGGTCTGTGGGATAGCTTTGGTCCACTTCGGTTTCCATATCGTAGGAAGGGGTAGTGGCGCCAAGCGTGAAGGTTCCCGTATATTCTTTGACCTGACCTTGTAATTCTGGGATTTTTTTGGTGAATTTTCCCGTACAAATAATTAAAAGACCCGTAGCCAAAGGGTCCAATGTTCCCGCATGGCCAATTTTTATCTTTTTAAGATCAAATTTTTTTCGGATGGCCCATTTTAAGGCATTCACCGCCTGAAAGGAACTCCATTCCAACGGTTTGTCAATCAACAAAATCTGACCATTCAAAAAATCTTCTTTGGTTTTCAAACTAAAAGACTAATAGAGATAAAAATAAAAGTATTGGCGGGCCAACAAGATATAAGGCTGTTAAAATATACACCTGCTGAACTTTTGGAGCATATGGTGTTTCAATGAAACCTGGGTACTTTTTCTGTAAGTGTTTTTTGAAGAGATAATCAAAAATTAGAATGCTTGAGCTTAGAATTACAATTAAATACCACTTGTAGGAAGATAATTGAACATCAACTTTGAGGGCTTTATTCAAAGTAAGTATTGAAAGTAGAAACAGGTATATAATACTCACCGTTAAAACGAAGGTGACCAAGCGAGCTGATTTGCTGACCAGTTTTAAATGTGTTAGCTGTGGATTGTTTTTCCGGGCTAAGGTGTAGTAGTTGATAAAAAGTCGTTCAAAAATCACCCCCAAATGCTCCAAGCGAGGGCAATGAGCCCTACAATTAAACAGTAAATGGCAAAATAGGTCAGCTTGCTTTGGCGTACCAATTTAATCATCCAAGTACATGCGGCAAGTCCAGCAATAAAGGCTGCAATAAATCCTGCACCCATGGCCACGGCTTGGTCTCCGTGGAAATTAATGTCGCCACTCATTAAATCTTTGGCCACTTTTCCCAAAATAAGGGGAACAACCATTAAGAAAGAGAATCGAGCGGATTTACCTTTGTCCACCCCTAAAAGCACAGCGGCGGAGATGGTAGCGCCACTTCGAGAAATACCGGGTAATATGGCCACAGCTTGGGCCATGCCAATGACAAAAGCGCTTCGAAAAGAAACCCCTTTGTCTGTGGTTTTGGCTAAATCGGCCAAGTACAACAAAAAAGCAGTGATGATGAGCATAATGCCTACAATAACAATGGCACCATCAAAAAACACTTCAATAAAATCATTCAAAAAGATGCCCACTAAAGCGGCAGGAATCATGGAAATGATAATTTTTAGGGAAAATTGGGTCTCCTCGTTCCATTTGAATTGAAAAAGCCCCTTGAAAATCTCCAAAATATCCTTTCGGAAGACCACAATGGTACTCAAGGCTGTGGCAAAGTGAAGGATTACTGTAAACAATAAACTTTCTTCAGGAACGGCTTGCGCGCCCAAAATGGCTTTGCCCAACTCCAGATGTCCACTGGATGATACGGGTAAAAACTCGGTCAATCCTTGGATAATACCAAGAATGATAGCATCAATAAGCTCCAAATCAGTCTTTCTTTTTGTTAGGGTTCAACAAGATGGCATATATCTGGATGCCCAAACCAATCAGCACCAAAGTGGGCGCCAAACGGATTCTTCTAAAACTGTAAATATCTGGATTGAAGACCTCGGGGTCATCACTGCCACCACCACTCATTAAAATAAAGCCCAAGGCAATAAAAACTATTCCGATAAAAAGGAACAGATAGTTTTTCTTTTGAAAAACGAACTCCTTGGTGGGTTTTTGACCGTTCTTATTTTTCTTGCTCATGCCGCAAATTTAATGAAAAGTTTCCCAGCATTGACCGTGTAGATACTATATAACGTCTGTAGTCTTGTGCCCATCAGCGAAGCGGTCCTATATCTTTTGTCTAATAGTATAGATCGTCTGTTCTTAAATTGAGAAAACGTTGTGTGGCAAAATGGGTGCTGGCCCATGAAATGACCACACCAAGACCAAAAACGCCGACAAACAAAAAGATGAGTACCAAGTAATCTTGAAGCAGATTCAATTCCGGGAAATTTTTGTTGATATAATAAACAAGGATACCCAATGAAATTAGTGCCACAGCGGCGCCCACCATTCCCAATTTTATGTTTTGCCAAATAAAAGGTCGGCGTATGAAGGTCTTTGTGGCGCCCACCATCTGCATGGTCTTAATGATAAATCGCTTAGAATAAATGGACAGCCGAATGGAGCTGTTGATGAGTAAAACCGCAATCACCGTGAAAATGGCACTGGCTACTAAAATCCACAAGCTGATTTTTCGAGCATTATCGTTGAGTAAGGAAATCAAAGGTTTGTCATAGCTCACTTCATCCACATAGGTTTTTGTGGAGATTTCCTCGGCAATCTCAGCGATTTGCTCTGGAGAGACAAAATCAGCTTTTAAATGTACATCAATGGAGTTTTTCAAGGGATTGTAGCCCAAAAATTCCACAAAATTCTCCCCAATGTCTTCGCTGTACTGTTCCGCGGCATCTTCTTTGGAGATATAATCGGCAGACTTGGTATACTCGGCCAAAGTCAAGCTTTTCTGCAATTGGTCAATCTCCACAGGTTTGGCGTTGTCCTTCAAAAAGACTGAAATGGTAATTTGCTCTTTGAAGTGATCGGCCAGTTTTTTGGTATTCAACACCAAAAGACCAAGCGTTCCCAAGAGGAATAGCACCAACGCAATGCTCAAAACCACGGAAAAATAAGAGGAAATCAGTTTTCTTCGCTGATATCTTTCAATATATTGGCTCATATAGTGGAATCAATACGTAAAAATAGAAAAGTATGGGCTAATGGCGATATAATATTGGGAAACACTGCGATTTTATGTTTTCATTTTGAAATAGAATCAGCGTTTCAGGGTAAAATGCCCTTTGAACAAATTTTCACCAATCTTAATGGTGTACCAATAATCAGATGCCGGCAAGGGTTTACTATTGAATTTACCGTCCCATCCGTAATTTGTATTGTTGGATTGAGAAATTAGTTTTGCGGCCCGGTCAAAAATCCTAATTTCATAATCTTCAAAGGCATCAATGCCTTCTGGGATAAAATTATCGTTGACCCCGTCACCGTTAGGGGTAAAAAAGCGGGGGACGACCAAGTGGATAAATGAGAAAACGACTATGCCACAATAATTTTTTTCCCGGATATAGGCTGTATATGTTCCTCCCCTCATATTTTCAAAAAGAGGACTGTCCTGAAACGTAAAACCATCAAGGGAATATTCAAAATTACCTGAATTTAGCGTCACGATGGTAAAATCCCGGTGATCGGAAACCACATCATCAATTACAGGAATATCGACTTGAACAACTTCAATGGTTTTGGTTTCTGAACAATTATAAATATTGGTGACCTTTACTGTATATGTTCCAGGCTCATCCACGGTTATTTCTGGCGTGATTTCACCTGTACTCCATAAATATGAGGCATTTGAAACATCAGCAAACAATTCTATAGCCTTGCCTTTACACAAAAGTAACTCCTCATCTTCTACTTCTGGAAGGGGATTGTACATAATGGACACTGCAGTTCTTGAGTCGGAAAAACAACCTGCAATTTCGGTTACTGCCTCGGCGTAGTACGTGCCATTGATTGTGGTGTCATAAGAACGGCTTCCTGCTTGCAAAAGTGTACCCCCGGTAGGGGCATCGTACCAATTTATGGTGATTCCATCAGGAACAGAAGCTGCGACCCCACCCGTGAAATTAGCGCAGAGACTAATATCTCCTAGAGAGATCGGCGCATCAGGCTTGCCTTCTACAACAACAGAATAGATATCGGAAACCGTGATACATTTAGAGTTCGTCAAGTTTATGGCATCTTCAGCAACTTTCACCCTAAATAATGTGGTACCATAAATAAGTGGAGAGCTAAAAGTGGCGTTGGTTTCCCCGGGAATATCGGTCCAGTTTGTACCATCGGGACTTTCTTGCCATTGATAAGCATGGGTGTTGTACACCGAAAAATCAGGATTTGCAGTAAGTTCCACCGAAGTAGGTGCATTTTCCTCGCAAATCCCATAAATTTCGGTATTGTTTTGGGCATCTGTCAAAGTAATTCTATCACCGCAGGTTTTAAAGGTGATGTCATCAATGGCCAGATCATTTCCACAGCCACCGGCCCCATTGTTTATCATTTTAAGAATTACAGAGGTTTGTCCCGACAAGGTCTGGAAAACCAGACCGTATTGCTCCCAGTCGGCGTAGGTTTTGTCAAAAATGTTCCCGGTATCCCCGGAAGCCAATAAATTGGTGTCTGTGTTGTCCCAAATCTGGAATTTCACGTTCACCGGAATGCCGTTGCCCTCGCATCCCGATTGGGGATGAAGGTTCACCAACCAAGAAGAAAATTCATAGGAAGTGTTTTCACAAAGCCCTGATATGGTGCGTCTAAAAAATTCTCCAGCGGTATAGCTGGCATTCACAAGAAGCATTTTTCCGTTGGTATCCCCAGGGGTATGGTCATCCGTATCGAACCAATCGTAATAGTTTGAGGTACTGGAGATGGTATAGCTTCCATCCATGGGCAAACCATTGGAATAGGAATACGTAGTGGTGCCTGCCGAGAGTGCTGGGCCATTGGTGGTGCCTGTTCCAAAAGTTTCCAAAAAAATGGGATCCCCGGAATTACCACTGCAGAACCCAAGTTGGGCATTTAGTTGCTGTCCCGCAATGCAAAGAAACCAAATTGAAAAAATGTAAATTTTGCTTTGCAACGTTCTACTAGTTGAGGGGATTATAAAGCAATACGCTTAAACTTTTTCGCTTTGCGCGATTAAACCTATTTTTGCCCATTCAAAGGAGTAAGATATAAAATGGATTACAATTTTAGGGAAATAGAGGCCAAATGGCAGAAGTATTGGGCTAAAAACAAAACGTTTAAGGCTTCCAACGACTCCGACAAACCCAAATTTTATGCATTGTCCATGTTTCCATACCCCTCTGGGGCTGGATTGCACGTGGGGCATCCACTGGGGTATATCGCCACGGACATCTATTCGCGCTACAAAAGACATAAAGGTTTCAATGTGCTGCATCCGATGGGGTATGATTCTTTTGGACTGCCTGCAGAGCAATATGCCATTCAAACCGGGCAACATCCGGCCATAACGACGGAAAACAACATTAAAAGGTACCGAGAGCAGTTGGATGAACTTGGTTTTTCGTTCGATTGGGACCGCGAGGTGCGTACATCCAATCCTGGCTATTATAAATGGACGCAGTGGATTTTTATCCAATTGTTCAATTCATGGTACAACAAAGTTTCCGATAAAGCCGAGGATATTTCAACCTTGGTTGTGCTCTTCGAAAAAGAAGGGAATGCAAAAGTAGAAGCTGCGTGCGATGAAGACACTCCTGTTTTTTCTGCTGAAGAGTGGGACATTTTTTCAGAAAGGGAAAAGCAAGAAATCCTCTTAAAATATAGATTGACCTATTTGGCCGATACCGAAGTCAACTGGTGCCCTGCTTTGGGAACCGTTTTGGCGAATGATGAGATTGTGAATGGCGTTTCCGAACGTGGAGGTCATCCGGTGATACGCAAAAAAATGACACAATGGAGCATGCGAATTACGGCTTATGCCCAACGTTTATTGGATGGATTGAATAAAATTGACTGGCCGCAGCCGCTCAAGGATTCCCAAACCAATTGGATTGGGCGCTCTGTTGGGGCATCAGTCACCTTTGATGTAAAAGGGTCGGATGATACTATTGAAGTTTTTACCACCCGTCCCGATACCATTTTTGGAGTAAGCTTTATGACTTTGGCCCCAGAACATGATTTGGTGACCAAAATCACCACACCCGGACAAAAGGCTGAGGTTGAAGCCTACGTGGAAGCCACCGCCAAACGTTCCGAGCGGGATCGTATGGCTGATGTAAAAACGGTTTCAGGAGTGTTTACTGGAGGATATGCGGAGCATCCCTTCACTAAAGAACCCATTCCCATTTGGATTGGGGACTACGTGTTGGCCAGTTACGGAACTGGTGCGGTCATGGCGGTACCTTGTGGCGACCAACGCGATTACGATTTTGCAAAACATTATGATATTCCAATCCCCAATATTTTTGAAGGAGTTGATATTTCCGAAGAGGCTTTTGCCGACAAGGAAACTACCGTAATTGCCAATTCCGATTTTCTCAACGGGCTTTCCTATAAAGATGCCATGAAGAAAATCATTACCGAATTGGAAAAGATTGGACACGGGGTGGGAAAAGTGAATTATCGCCTACGGGATGCCGTATTTAGCCGTCAGCGGTATTGGGGTGAACCTTTTCCTGTATATTATGTGGATGGCATGCCGCAAATGATTGATTTGGAACATTTGCCATTGGAACTACCCGAAGTGGAGAAATACCTCCCTACCGAAACGGGCGAGCCGCCTTTGGGCAATGCCACCGTTTGGGCGTGGGATACTGAAAAAAATGAAGTAGTCAACAATGATTTGATTGACCACAAGACTGTATTTCCTTTGGAGTTGAACACCATGCCGGGTTGGGCCGGAAGTTCCCAATACTTTAATCGATATATGGATCCGCGCAATGACGAGGCCATTTTTTCCAAGGAAACGATTGACTATTGGCAGGATGTGGACTTATATATAGGTGGGAGCGAACACGCTACGGGTCACTTGCTCTATTCCCGTTTTTGGCAGAAGTTTATGTTTGATAGGGGCTATGTACCCAAGGATGAGTACGCCCAAAAGTTGATCAATCAAGGGATGATTACCGGGACGAGTGCTTTTATCCTTAGGCAAATTGTAGATGTTAGAACTGTTGTAGAGATTGATTCAAAGATTGAGGAAAGAACCTTTCAGGCAATAATTATTTCGGATGAAGGCTCGGTTTCAAAATATGATAAAGATGAATTAGAAAAAATAGCTGAAAATCAACTTGATAAAATCCTTTCCGAAGAAGAAAATAAGAATATTAAACTGATTGACATAGAGGGATATGACATCAACATGCATCTTTCTATACGTGTGCCAGTTGATTTTGTGAATTCGTCAGACGAATTGGATGTGGAAGCATTTATAAAGAGCCCTTTTGGAAAGGAGTACAAACATGCTCTTTTTGTTAGCAATAAGACCTATCGCGAAATCGAAAAAATGTCCAAATCCAAATACAATGTCGTCAACCCCGATGCCATTTGTGAGGAGTATGGAGCCGATTCCCTTCGCTTGTATGAAATGTTCTTGGGGCCCTTGGAGCAATCCAAGCCTTGGAACACCGCTGGGATTACCGGAGTGCACTCCTTCCTTAAAAAATTATGGAAGCTTTATTCCTCTGTTGAGGGGGGTGTTGAACCTACCCCAGAAAACCTAAAAACGCTCCATAAAACCATCAAAAAAGTGGAAGAGGACATTGAAAACTTCTCGTTCAATACGTCGGTATCCACCTTTATGATCTGCGTGAACGAATTGACGGCCCAAAAATGCACCGGCAAGGCCATTTTGGAACCACTTGCCATTTTGGTATCGCCTTATGCACCACACATTGCTGAGGAACTTTGGGAACGGTTGGGTCATACCAAGTCGATTGCAGAAGCCCCTTTCCCCAAGTTCGAAGAAAAGTACTTGGTGGAGAGCAGCAAAGAATACCCTATTTCCTTTAATGGTAAAATGCGCTTTAAACTGGAACTTCCCTTAGATATGGGTAAGGACGAAATTGAGGCCGCTGTCTTGGCACATGAAAAAACCCAAGAACAATTGCAAGGCCGTTCACCCAAAAAGGTAATCGTGGTTCCCGGAAAGATTGTAAATATTGTAGGGTAAAACCTAAATCTATGGGCTGAGGTCAACTTTTATTGAAATTTATTCAACAAACCCATTAAAATGCATGCCAAACGGCATGCATTTTTATTTTTATATAATTTAACCCCTAAAAATTATAGGGTATAATCAAATAAAATATTTTAAAATGAAAAGAACCCCTATTAAAATAGGGGTATAAATGTTAAAAAACATTATTTTTAACCATTGACCCCTACTTTTTGTCGATTTTGTTTCTCAGTTTGTTTTTTTTGTAACACCTTTGAGAGTGTAATCATAAAACACACCAAAATGATTGTAGGGGTACCAAAAGAAATCAAGAACAATGAAAGCCGGGTTGGGATGACCCCAGCCGGGGTTTTTGAACTGGTAAAGAACAACCATACTGTTTATGTGCAATCCGGTGCGGGAGAAGGCAGCGGTTTTTTCAATCAGGATTACCAACGGGCAGGGGCTACAATTTTGGATACTATCGGTCAAGTATACGCTATGAGCGATATGATCGTAAAAGTAAAGGAGCCCGTTGCACAGGAATACAACCTGATTCAAAAAGGGCAGATAGTATTCACCTACTTTCATTTTGCGTCGAGCGAAGCATTGACCCAAGCCATGATTAAGAATAAATCTATCTGCATTGCCTATGAAACGGTAGAGGATGAAGATGGAAGTTTGCCGCTTCTTACCCCAATGTCTGAAGTGGCCGGACGAATGGCCATTCAACAAGGGGCTAAATATTTGGAAAAACCTGTTAAGGGCAAAGGCGTGCTTTTGGGCGGTGTTCCTGGCGTGTCCCCGGGCCGTGTCTTGGTCTTGGGTGCCGGAACCGTGGGAATTCAAGCTGCTAAAATGGCAGCAGGCCTAGGGGCCCAAGTCACCATTTTGGATGTGAACATAAAAAGGCTTCGGTATGTGAACGACATCATGCCCAGCCATGTAGTAACCGGATTCTCCAATGAATTCAATATCAGAAAATATATCAAAACCCATGATCTAATAATAGGTGGTGTCCTTTTAAAGGGTGCCAAAGCGCCAAACCTGATCACCAGGGATATGCTCAAGGATATGCATCCCGGTACCGTGATTGTGGATGTTGCCGTAGATCAAGGAGGATGCGTAGAAACAACAAAACCAACAACCCATGAGGACCCCGTTTATATTATTGATGACGTGGTTCATTATTGTGTAGCCAATATGCCAGGGGCAGTGCCTTATACTTCCACAGTTGCCTTGACGAATGTAACACTGCCCTATGTGCTAAAATTGGCTAATTTGGGATGGCGTAGCGCATGCAATTTGGATAAATCACTGGCCAAAGGATTGAACATTGTGGAGGGTGAAGTAGTTTATAAGGAAATTATTGAAGCCTTTCATTGGGAGCCAGCATTGGCATAACATACATTTTGTCAGTAAAAAGACCCTGCCAACATTTGGCGGGGTTTTTGCTTTAATAGTGGTATATTTAATAGAGTAAAAACGGAAAAGTTATGATGACATATTATATATTGATTGGTGGAATTGCCTTGATCAGTTGGTTGGTCAGTAGCCAATTGAAGAGCAAATTCAAGAAATATTCCAAAGTACACCTGCGGAATGGGATGAGTGGGGCAGAGATTGCCCAAAAAATGTTGGATGACCACGGAATAAGGGATGTAAAAGTAATCTCTACTCCTGGAATGTTAACTGACCACTACAATCCCAAAAATAAAACTGTGAATTTGAGTGAAGGCGTGTACAATCAACGTAATGCCGCTGCCGCTGCCGTTGCTGCGCATGAGTGTGGACATGCCGTACAACATGCACAAGCCTATGAATGGTTGACTATGCGTTCCAAATTGGTGCCTGTAGTAAGTGTTACTTCAGGAATGTCCACTTGGATTGTCTTTGGAGGTATTATGTTGATGGCTGCTACCGGAGTGGCCGGTGGAATTGGATTTTATATTGCCGTAGCCGGATTGATCATGATGGGCTTGGCCACTTTGTTCAGTTTTATTACCCTGCCCGTGGAATATGATGCCAGTAGACGGGCCTTGGTATGGTTAAAACAAAAGAATATGGTGAGCCAACAGGAGTATGCTGGGTCCGAGGATGCTCTAAAATGGGCCGCCCGTACCTATTTGGTTGCTGCATTGGGTGCTTTGGCTTCCTTAATCTATTGGGCTTTCCAAGTTTTTGGGGGGAGAGACTAACTGAAATTTACAATATCAAACAAAGCCTGCTTGAGTTCCAGTCAAGCAGGCTTTTTTATTCAATTAAGATTGGCTTGCGTTAGGCGCTATTATTTTTGTAGCTTTGCTATAAAATATGTAGCGTAATGATTATTCCTATACCTGGACAGCCCGTTCGCGGCTCAAAAAGTGGTCAACCTATTATGGCATTGCTGGATTTATTAGGTAGGAGCTGGGCCATGGGCATTGTTTGGCATTTGTATTCCGGTCCTAATACGTTTCGAGGACTGCAAGACTACTGTGAATCCATTTCGCCCACTACTTTAAATACAAGATTAAAAGAGCTAAGGGACTGTAATCTTATTGAAAGAACGTTGGAAGGCTATACTCTTACAGCGTATGGCAAAGAATTGTATGAACTATTGGAACCTATGGGAAGTTGGGCCAGACACCGATGGACACAGAGTTTCAAGGAAAATAACAATAAATCTTAAGAACATGAGATATATTAAAAAACCAGTTGAGGGAGAGTATCCTGAATATTCCCATATTTATATGGATTTGTTGGAAGATGATGGTAAGGTTTTGAAGCATTTGCAGGAAAATTTCCTCAAAATCAAAGATTTTGTATACTCCCTTCCCAAGGAAAAGTTGGAGTATAGGTATGCAAAAAACAAATGGACTATAAAGGAAATACTGGTACACCTGATTGATGATGAACGGATTTTTGCCTATCGGGCATTGCGGTACGCCAGAAATGATGACACACCGCTCCATGGATTTGATCAAGACGCGTACGCCACATTTTCAAAAGCGAATGAACGAAGTTTGGAAAGTATTTTCGATGAATATGAATCGGTTAGAAAGGCTACACTAACCCTTTTTACTTATTTACCGGAAGAAAGTTTTACAAGGGGAGGCAAAGGAGTGGATTTTGATGGTAGCATCATAAACAAAAGAACGGTAAGAGGGTTGGCATACCATATTGCGGGTCATGAGCTCCGCCATTTTAATATTATTAAAGAAAAGTATATAAACTGAAAACGGGGCCATCGGCCCCGTTTTATAATGCTATCCTACTTCTGGATTTATTCAATCCAATTGGCAACTTGGTTGTCGATCATTTGTAATCCAACACCTTCGGTACCGGTTACTTCAATCATATCCAAAATATCGCGGATGGTGTTTTCTTCCTCAACCTGTTCCAAAACAAACCAATCCAAGAATCGTTCTGTGGCTAAATCACCCAACTCACGGGCTTTTTTTACAATATTGTGAATGGATTTGGTCACGGCCACTTCATGCTCCAGGGTGTTTTCAAAAACATCCACGATGGAAGAGTAGTCGTGGTTAATATTGGTTACTTCTGGTGAAACTGGGTTTCCACCGGTATCCACCAAAAATTCAAAAATCTTCATCATGTGTCCACGTTCTTCCTCAGATTGCTTGTAGAAAAACTTGGCACTGGTAAAAAACCCATTCTGCTCGCACCAAGACGCCATGGCCAAATAGGTGGCAGAAGCGTGGGCCTCCATTTTAATTTGTCCGTTGAGCAAATCCATGGATTCCACTTTTATGCTCATACTTTGTCTTGCTATATCTTTCATATCTATATCAATAGGTTTAAATCGTGAAAATGACTTTAACAAAAATACGAAATTTACCAGCCTTTTGAAAGTAACTCCTTTGTTTTAAGGCAGTTTAAGATTGAATAAAAATAAGAGACGTGAAAATGGGATTATATGGTCACGGTTTCTGCTTCTACAGAAAGCCCCAATGCCATAAAACTTTGTTCCACAAACTGTTTTAGGTCCAAAATTTCATAGGTGTTCAAAACAAGGAGGTGTTCCTTGTTGCATAGCAATAAAACTTCAAAACCATGCTTGTTCAAATCGCCATCAAAGTGGTTTTCGATAGGAATGGACATCAGTTTATACCGGAGCGCAAGCAATTGGCAAAGCGACATGCGGACCATTTTTTGGCCAAAATCCACGTAGAAGCTACGCTCCTTTGCAGATTGGTATAAGGTATAATATGAAGTTTGAACTATTACATTCATGGGACAAATGTAAAGTTTATTTAGATTGAATACAAATATCAGATCTGAATTTGTCGATCAATTTGCTGATTCAGGGAGATAAACGTTTCGGTACGGGAAACGCCCTCGATTTGCTGTATTTTTTTGTTCAATACTTGCATTAGGTGTTCGTTATCTCGACACAGCACTTTTATGAGGATGGACCAATTCCCTGTCGTGTAGTGGCATTCCAAAACTTCGGGGATCTTTTCCAGTTCCTTAACAGCTCTAGGGTTGGCCATGGCCTTATCCAGAAAAATACCGATGTAAGCCATTGTGGTGTAGCCTAATACGCGTGGATTGATGATGAACTTGGAACCCGCAAGCAAACCAGAACTTTCTAATTTGCGGAGTCTTTGGTGGATAGCCGCTCCAGAAATGCCTATGTTTCGAGCAATCTCCAAAATAGGTTTTCGGGCATCTTCCATCAAATACCTTAGAATTTTTTTGTCAATGCCATCTATTTTGACCGAACTGTTATGGTTTTTCACGGAATCTGTTTAAAATTGAAGCTAAATATAGAGAAAATCTTCATTTAGCTTGCTACAGAATCTGGATTGTAGCCCAAGTAGGGCACTTCAAATTCGTTAAAAATGATTCCGTGTGCTTTTAGTTCTGAGAGTATGGGAGCATAAACTTCTTTGTTGATTGGAATTTGCACCCCGGGGGTTGTAATTTTTCCATTTAAGATTTGAAGTGTGGCAATAGCAACAGGCAGCCCAACCGTTTTGGACATGGCGGTATAGGTTCTGTTTTCGCCAATAACCACCATATTGGCATCAATCTGTTTCTTTTCGCCGTTCAATTCAAAACCAAATTTATGGTACATGACGATCATGTCTTTTTCATCTTCCTTCAAAGTCCAACTATCTTCCAAAATGTGCTGTAATATTTGTGCTGGCGAAGCATTTTTCAACGGGATTTTTTTGGAATGATCAAAAAGGTTCAGTTCCAATAATTTTCCCCAGCGAATGTCATCTTGATCAATTTTAAGATAATGGCGCAGTTTCAATTCCACAGAATCGGTTGGGGAATAGGGTAAAAACAGGTTTACAAATTCCCGATAGGACATTCCTTCGGAATTTTCAATTGTGTAGCTATCATCCGTCATGCCCAAAATCACGAACATTTGCCAAGCTTTGGAAAACCCAATCCTTCTCATAGTACCCCTATAGAGAGTAAGGGCATTTTGCAGGCCATAGGCTTCTCTATAATTTAAGGAATCCCGGTTGGCATAGACCTCAAAAGTGCCATAGCCCTCAATCTCCAAAAATTCTGTACGTCTAAACAGTTTTTGATACGGGATGTATTTATAGGTCCCCTCTTGAATAAACTTGGCTACGCCACCTTGGCCAGCCAAAACAACATTTCGGGGGTTCCAGGTAAATTTATAGTTCCAAAGGTTGGAATCGCTTTCTGGGGCAACCAATCCTCCTGTAAAAGATTCAAAAAGCAACATTTTGCCACCCTCATCCCGGATGCGATCAATGACCTCCATAGCGCTCATGTGGTCAATACCGGGATCAAGGCCAATTTCATTCATGAACACCAGGCCATTTTTTTTGACCTCGTCATCCAATGCTTTCATTTCCTTGCTTACATAAGAAGCGGTGACCAAATTTTTCTTGAAATGAATGCAATCTTCGGCAATTTTAATATGCAGCGTAGCTGGAAGCATAGATATGACAATGGATGCGGATTCAATGGCTTTTCTGCGATCTTCATCATTGAAAATATCCAATTGGACCACACTGCAATTGGGATGTGATGAAAATTGCTCCGGGATATGCTCCGGTTGAAGATCACCAATGACCAAATGTAGATTTTCGGCTTCGGCTTTCTTTAAAAGGTAATCTAAAAGATATGAGGTTGATTTTCCAGCCCCAACAACCAAAATAGTGCGGACCATAGGTTTTGTGTAATTTTGACTAAAACAGATACTAAGGTATCAAAATGTTATATTTCTAAAAAAATAAGCACTAAAAGTTATGAACAGAACAATACTGTTAACGGCAATCGCATTTGGTCTGTTGGCCATTATTCTAGGTGCTTTTGGAGCACACGGGTTGGAAAAATTGGTGGACGCTGATGCTGTCAGTACTTTTGAGACCGGAGTGCGTTACCAAATGTACCATGCATTGTTCCTTCTTTTTTTAGGAATTTGGGAAGGTCTAAAAGAAGGGAGCAAAAAAAGAATTTTTACGATGATAGTGATTGGTGTGATTTTGTTTTCGTTCTCAATTTATCTGCTGGCCTTGAACAGTTTAACCGCTTTTGACTTTAGAATTATTGGCTTTTTAACACCAATAGGAGGAGTTTTTATGATTTTAGGATGGTTTCTTTTGGGATATTACATACTGGGGTCCAAAAATTTTAAGTCTAATTAATATAATGTAACCTAGGAATAGGCTGTCTATAGATGAACTTGACCCTCAATTTCTTCTTTTAGTAGTATAATACCCAAAAACCCAACCCTCTTCACCACTGAAATTGATTTTGTACCAGCGATCCGTTCTATCCCCCACCTTTTCTAGGGATGCTCCTTGTCCAATGATATGACATATATCTCCTTTTTCCAATTGAAAAAGAACATTGCCTTTTGTGTTGGGTTCGCTTCTGACGTTGGCCATATCAGCTTTAATTCCAAGTTTGTTGGAAGAAAGATTTTCAAAGGAATCAAGTTCTTCAATATAAAATGCCTCTCCCCCCTCTTCATTATCGTAAAGCGCTTTATTTACATGGTCAATTAATTTTGACTTTTTAAAGTTTGGGTTGGCCAAGATGTTTTCTAACAATTCAAATTTCTTTTCTATTGGTTCTTCCATAGCTCGCCAATACAGAATACCCAGTTTCACATCAATGTCATCTTTAATAGCATCAATATCCCCTTGTATCCATCCGTTATCATCCCTTTTCATGCTTGTAACTTCATGCCATCCCTCATTCTCTTCATTTTCAAAGATTACTACCATGTCCATGGGTTCCAACTTTTTACCTTCAAAAGTCATAATGTCCGGTCTTTTATAGAGTTCCGTTTCCTTATCTATAATCGCCAATTCACCTCCTAAGGCGAACAAGTGTTCATAAGCCCAACCTTCACTTCCATCGGAAAGTCTTATTTTAAGATATTCCTTGTCATCTTCTGTCTGCTCTGTTTCATTAAGATATTCCACAGACTCTCCAAAATATATTGTAGTGAGGTATTTAGTGTTTTTTCTTCCAGGTTTGTCCCTTAACCCAACTTTAGGCCACAAACAAATAGCAGAAGTACCCTCGTGGGATAGTTCTGGGTTTTCTGAAACCTCAGATTTAGAAATACTTGAATTTTCAGATGATTGATTTTTCTTTTCTGATTTGGTGCCGCAACTAAAAATTAAAAGAAGTACGAAAGAAAATAGGATACTACCTTTTACAGTTTTCATAATACATAAAGTTTGGAGGGGTGTAATGTCATACTAAACTTTCATAATAGTATTGTCCGATTGATGGATTCCTATTTTGAATTGATGAAAAGAAGATCTATATATTGATGTTCTACTCTTGGATTTTGGGTTTGTGTATTGATATTTAAGCGTTTAACGGCTTTCAGCTTTAAAATCATCGGTTTTTAACGCCCATAGGAGGAGTTTTCATGATTTTGGGATGGTTTCTTTCAGGATACTACATTTTGACCCGAAAAGGACTCAATTAAGCTAGAAATAAAAGGTGGAAATCGTATAATTTTCTAGTTTTGTGTTACAACTAAAACAAAACTATGAAGGATTCTGCCTCAGCTACGAAAACGATTTCGTTAAAGCCCTACGGAATTAAACATGACAATTTTGAGTATCAACTTTCTTCTGATGAACTCCATGACATTACTTTGGAAAAAGGCATGGGAAAAGAAGCTTCCTCTGGAGCCTTGGCGGTCAATACAGGTGAGTTTACAGGACGTTCTCCCAAGGATCGTTTTATCGTAAAGGATGCCATAACTGAAGATAAGATTTGGTGGGGGAACATTAATATCCCATTTGAACCTGAAAAGTTTGACAAACTATACGATAAGGTCATCGACTACCTAAACTCAAAAGAACTGTATGTTCGGGATTGTTATGCGTGTGCCGACCCTTCCTATAAGTTGAACATTAGGGTGGTGAATGAATATCCTTGGTCCAATATGTTCGCATACAACATGTTTTTGAGACCTACCGAAGAGGAATTGGAAGATTTTGACCCCGAATGGACCGTAATCAATGCTCCAGGATTTATGGCAGATGCCGAAGTGGATGGAACCCGACAACACAATTTCGCTATCCTCAATTTTACCAAGAAGATTGCTTTGATCGGGGGAACGGGGTATACCGGAGAAATAAAAAAAGGAATTTTTTCGGCCTTGAACTTTATTCTCCCTGTGTATAAAAATACGCTGCCCATGCACTGTTCGGCCAATGTAGGCGAAGATGGGGATACTGCCATTTTCTTTGGACTTTCAGGTACTGGGAAAACCACACTTTCCACAGATCCAGACAGAAAATTGATTGGGGATGATGAGCACGGTTGGACTCCTGACAATACCGTTTTTAATTTTGAAGGAGGATGCTATGCCAAAGTCATCAATCTATCCGAAGAGAACGAACCTGAAATTTATGGAGCCATTAAAAAGGGTGCCATCTTGGAGAATGTTATCATGGATGATTCAGGGGTGGTCGATTTTTCAAATACCTCCATTACACAGAATACCAGGGTTAGCTATCCTATTTATCACATTGAGAACATTCAGGAACCTTCCATTGGTAAAAATGTGAAGAATATCTTTTTTCTAACCGCGGATGCTTTTGGGGTATTGCCCCCTATTTCCAAGCTTACCCCAGCACAAGCAGCCTATCATTTTATCTCTGGATATACCGCAAAAGTAGCTGGAACAGAAGCAGGTGTTGTTGAACCGCAGCCATCATTTTCTGCTTGTTTTGGAGCCCCTTTTATGCCATTGCACCCTGCTAAATATGCTGAAATGCTGAGCCGAAAAATGAAGGAATCCGGAGTGGATGTTTGGTTGATCAATACGGGGTGGACAGGCGGACCTTATGGCGTAGGAACCCGTATGAAGTTAAAATATACTCGAGCTATGATCAGTGCTGCGCTAAGCGGGGAACTGGGGTTGTACTGTTACGATAAATACCACATCCATTCCGTTTTTGGTGTGGCACAGCCCAGGGAATGTCCGGGAGTGCCAACCAGTGTGTTGAGTCCTAGAGCTACTTGGAACAATGACGATGCGTATTATAAAACAGCATTTAAGTTAACAAATGCGTTTCGGGAGAATTTTAAGAAGTTCGAGGCCTATGCCAGTGAGGAAATCCGAAGGGGAGGGCCACAACGGTATGCCTTTTAAAACAAAACGCCCGATCATTGATCGGGCGTTGATTTTTCCAATAAAAAATAGTTTACTTATTTACACTGGTAATGTACTTCTGTAGGGCCATGGTCATGGATGGTGTTTCTGGTGTTGGCGCCTGAATGTCTATTCGAAGTCCGGCTTCAGTAGCTGCATTTATGGTACTATTTCCAAAAACAGCAATTCTTGTATCTTTCTGTTCAAAATCCGGAAAATTCTTCAATAGCGATTCAATTCCAGAAGGGCTAAAGAAAACCAATATGTCATAGTAAACGTTCCTAAGATCCGATAGGTCACTAATGACCGTTTTGTAAAAAACACCGCGTTTCCAGTCAACGTTGATCTCATCCAAAGCTTGGGGCACAGCAGCCTTCAATGCATCGGATGATGGTAAAAGGAATTTCTCGTCCTTATACTTTTTGATTAGGGGAATCAACTCATTAAAAGTCCTTTTCCCTACATAGATCTTACGTTTTCTGTACACTACATATTTTTGCAAGTAGTAGGCCACGGCCTCAGACTGGCAAAAGTATTTCATGGTGTCCGGAACTTTAAAGCGCATCTCCTCGGCAATCCTAAAAAAATGATCCACAGAATTTCTGCTGGTCAAGATAATTGCCGTAAAATTGTTCAAGTCAATTTTTTGCTGCCTCACACTTTTGGCTTCAACCCCCTCAACATGGATAAAAGGCCTAAAATCCACTTTAACCTTTTCTTTCTCGATCAATCTTGAATAGGGGGAATTTTCGACTTTAGGTTCTGGTTGGGAAACCAAAATTGTTTTTACTTTCATAAATTTTCAATCTTTTAGATAGCTTCCAATTATCACCAAGGGCGCAATTTCGAGTGCGCAAAGGTACAAAATAAAATACACAAAATACGGAAACATAGCTTTTTGATAGTTCTTCAACAGCTTTATCACCCCTATGCCATTAACCAATAAAATTAAGATGATCGTTGTGTAAATTATCATTTTTGAGTCCCTAAAAATGTACACCAAGATCACGTTGCTTATAAAAAGAAGTATACTACTATGGTTTAGATAAGAGGTTTTGCTGAACACCAATTCCGATATAAGTCCCTGGGTGTTGAAAACAAATCCTTTGATAAATTGCAAGGCCAATTTTGCAATCTGGAAAAGAATCAAAAAAGCCAAGACCCATAAAAATGTGTTTAGCTGATTTTCAATTGTAATGGCATCGAAAGCCTTTAGTGCTAAAAAAATGAAAAGGGCGAGGTTTATGGCCTGGAACGCGGTGAGCAAGATGTGGAACCAATTGAACAACTGACCTTTTTTGTTGTGCAGCAGCACATATTTATCATTAAAGGGAAGTATTACAAAATTCAAGAATTTATTGTGATAAAAGTATTTTCCCAAGGCAAAGATCAACATACTGATGAATAGCACCAGGGTCATCCAATCCAAAGAATAAACAGTTTTTTCTATTGGGTTCATTCCGTTATTTTGATTGGTTTTCCATTCAGTCCGGAGGGTAGGCCATTTTCCGAAACCCCAATTCTAAAATACCCTGGATTTTCCATTTTTGGCAATGGTAGTTCAAAGGTATAAAAAATCGTGTCCTTGGCTTTTAAAATATGGTTTTCCCGATAACGGTTTTTGACCTTAAGGGAACGCATTTCCTTTACTTGTTTATACTTGTTGGAATATGAAATAGTGTATTTCAAGTTTTCCAATGGAATGTCAAATCCATATGGATTATATACTTTTAACGAATGTTCAATCCCTGTTTTGGGTTTCTCCACAATGCATTGTAGCTTTCGGTACGATTGAAAATCATCTATAAAATTCCCGTAAAAGACTGTACTGTCCAAATGCATGTATTTAATATCCCCTCTTTTTGCAGCTACCGGAACATACAGCACTTTTTTGCCCCGGACACGTTCTTCGGAATCATCAATGGAGTATTGATTTTTACGGTACCAATGATTGTTGAGGGATATGGCAGGAACATCGGAATAAAACGCGTACATAGAAGCACGTCGATACGAGTTTTCAAAAACAATGGGAACTCCTCCTGCTTTTTGGGTGAGGTCAGCCACCCACTCCTTGTTGCCATGGGTTTCATAAACCATGGGGAATAAAGGTTTATATACCAACCAGCCCCTGGCATACAATAGCAATATTAAGCTCACCATACCAATACGGTATACCCATTTTCTACTCTTGGCGTTTTCCAAAAGATAGTTAAATGCTATAATGGCCAAGGGAATGGAAATAGCAATGGTCCATTGGGCTTGCACTCTCCTATTGAAACTGGAGATAAAAAAGAAAATCAATATTCCGTAAACCAAATAAATTAAGGCTTTTGAAAACCTATCGGTTGTTTTAAATTTAAAGAAGGCACTATAAACCCAGTAAAACAAGAGGCCAATAATCACAATATTGTTCAAGAAAAAACCAAGGGTAAACCCATCAAATTTATAGGCTTGGTTTGGCCGCTCGTACAAGTGAAAAGTGATGGAAACAAAATCATTTTGGTACAGCCAAACAAAATGGGGGATATAGCAAACCAACGCCAAACCTACCGCCAACCACGCTTTTTTGTTGGTAATGAGCTTTACATTGGAAAGAAAAACAAAGAGAATCACTAAAACAGCGTGGTACTTGCTGTACATCAATGCCGCCATGGTCAGTCCCAAAAGTAGAGTAACCCCAATAGAAGGCTCCCTCAAAAAACGCTTGTACAACCAAAGGAACAGCGCCGTAAAGAAGAGTAAAGCAGTATCGGGCAAGGTTAAAAAGCCGTAAGCGTTCATCAACGTAAAGGAGAATACCAACAGAAAAAAATGAACCACATAATCCTTTTTCTTGGGATTATCCACCAGCAGCCATAGGATAATATAGGTGCCCGCGGAGAGCACACAACTCATAAAACGCACCCCAAGTTCGCCATCAAACAAAAAACTGCTAATCTTGATCAAAAAGGCTACCATGGAAGGATGGTCAAAATACCCCCAAGCCATATCTTGGGCATAGTACCAATAGTATGCCTCGTCATAAATAAGTTCCGTAAAATAGCTTTGAACAAGGTTCAGGATAAAGATGAACACTAGTAGAAAAAGAAAAAGTTTGGGAAACTTTTTAAACATCAAGTGGGTTTTAGATGGCGCAAAGTTACAAATATTGCCAAGAGCAGGCGGGTTCAAATAGGAACATATGAGGGCTAAATAGAAAACCGTATTTTTGCCTTCTAATCCAGAGTGAATGGCAGACGGCTTGGTCATTATTCCTACATTCAATGAAATTGAAAACATTGAAGCTATAACCAAAACGGTTTTCGACCTAAAGAAGGACTTTCATGTGCTTGTGGTGGATGATAATTCTCCCGATGGTACAGCCGATGCGGTTCGGGCATTGCAAAAGGAATTTCCGGATAGCTTGTTCCTTGAGGTACGGAAAGAAAAATCTGGTTTGGGAACGGCCTATATCCATGGGTTTAAATGGGCCTTGGAAAAGGGATATGAGTATATTTTTGAGATGGATGCCGATTTTTCCCATCGCCCAGCCGATTTGTCGCGCTTGCACCGGGCCTGTCTCAACGGTGCCGATGTGGCCATTGGCTCCCGATACAAAAAAGGTGTGAATGTGGTCAATTGGCCCCTGTTTCGAATTTTGCTGTCCTACGGAGCGTCTTTTTATGTGAAGATTATTACCGGAATGAAAGTCCACGATCCTACAGCAGGTTTTGTTTGTTACAAGCGAAAAGTGTTGGAGACCATCAATCTGGACAATGTTCGGTTTATTGGATATGCTTTTCAGATAGAAATGAAGTATAGGGCGTACCTCAAAAAATTCAAAATAGAGGAAGTGTCCATAATTTTTACGGATAGGGTCAATGGAAAGTCAAAAATGAACTCCGCCATCATCCGTGAAGCCATTTTTGGGGTCATTGCCATGAAATTTAGAAGTATTTTTTTCAAAAAGAGTTTTTAGAAATGTCAAGAACACTACTAAAAAATGCCAAAGTGGTCAACGAGAATAGCATTGTTGAGACCGATGTGCTCTTGGAAGGGGATTTTATTACCCGAATCGACACTGACATTTCCGATGCCAATGCCCATGTCATTGATGTAAAAGGAGACTTGCTACTTCCTGGAATCATAGATGATCAAGTGCATTTTAGAGAGCCCGGGCTTACCCACAAAGGAACCATCGCCACGGAAAGTAGGGCGGCAATAGCGGGTGGGATCACCACTTTTATGGAACAGCCCAATACCAATCCACAGACCACTACTATAGAAAAGCTGGAAGAGAAATTTGCCATTGCGGCCAAAGATGCTTCAGCCAATTATTCCTTTCTTTTTGGAGGTACCAATGACAATTTGGAGGAATTGAAACGTTTGGACAAGAATGCTTGTTCAGGGGTAAAACTGTTCTTAGGTTCTTCCACAGGGAACATGTTGGTGGATGATGAAGCCGTTCTCGAAAAGATTTTCAGTAATACCGAAATGGTGATTTCGGCTCATTGTGAGGATGAAGGAACCATCCGTGCCAATATGGCCAAATACCAAGAAATGTATGGTGATGACATTCCTATTGAATTACACCCCATAATTCGGAGTGAACAGGCCTGTTATTTATCCTCTTCCAAAGCCATTGCCTTGGCCAAAAGAACTGGAGCTCGATTGCATGTGTTCCATGTGTCCACCGGAATTGAAACGGATTTATTCACCAATGCCATTCCGTTGGAAGAAAAGAAAATTACCGCTGAGGTCTGTATCCACCATTTGTGGTTTTCAGATGCTGATTATGCCGAAAAAGGAACCTTGATCAAATGGAATCCCGCAGTTAAGACCAAAACGGATCGGGAAAAGTTGTGGAAAGCCCTTTTGGATGATAGAATTGATGTGGTAGCCACCGATCATGCGCCACACACCTTGGAAGAAAAGGAAAATCCCTATACCAAAGCACCTTCTGGGGGACCTTTGGTGCAACATGCTTTGTTGGCCATGCTCCAGAAAGAAAAAGAAGGTGTCATCACTTTGGAAAAAATGGTGGAGAAAATGTGCCACAATCCAGCCAAATTATTTGACATTGACCGTAGGGGTTATATTCGGGAAGGATATTATGCCGATTTGGTCCAAGTTGACCGAAACTCCAAAGAAGAGGTTAAAAAAGCCAATATTTTCTATAAATGTGGTTGGTCTCCTTTTGAAGGTGCTACTTTTGATTCTAAAGTGGCACGAACCTTTGTCAACGGGCATTTGGCGTATGACCATGGAAATTTTTCGGAAAAGAAGAATGCAAAAAGACTTACATTCAATCGTTAAACTATGAAAAAGGGAATTCTTTTCTTTTTTGGTGCGTGTTTATTTCTTGCTTGTGGAGAGAAGGTGGTGGAGCAACCTGAAAACCTTATCCCAAAGGATGAAATGACCCATATTCTTTTTGATTTGTCCATATTGAACACCACACAATCGTCATTTTCCAGCGTTTTTGATAAAACGGGAATTGATATCATGGAGTTTCTTTATGAGAAGTATGATATAGACAGTACCCAATTTGCCCAAAGTGACCTCTACTACGCTTCCATTCCTCTGGAATACCAATCCATCTATGAAGATGTGGATGCCATGATTGAAAAAAGAAAAAATGCCTTAGAGGCAGCCACCAAGAAAAGAAATGATAGTATTCGGGATGCACAGACCCATAGAAGGGATTCCATCCAAGCCCTAGAAAAAGAGAAGGATTCCGTTACGCCTTAAATTTGGCACAGCAAAAAGCGATGGCTGCATCCAAATCTTCGAATGTAAAATCGAGGGTTTCTATCAATTTTTCGCTACTGTAATGCTCTCGTTTGTAGAGTCCCTTAGTCATGGTTTTGGTGAGTCTTCTTCGTTTCCCACGTAGGTTACTCCGCAACCAATCCAACCGCCAAAAGAATTCCAACATCCAGAAGGGGATTTTTTTAGTTGGAGGTTCTACATCCAATTTTGGAGCAATTTTTTGAAACAGTTCTCCATAGGAAAGATTCTGGCTGACCATGATAAACTGCTCTTGGGCAATATGGGATGCCATTAAGGTTGTCATTGCGGAGACCACGTCATTTATTGTCACAAAACCAGTACCACCGGGAATAAAGGATTTTTTACCTTTGGCCGCATACGTAAAAAAAGTGCCACTTCCTGATCTCCAAAAACCGGGACCAATGACTACCCCAGGATTGACGATAACGACAGGCAACCCCTCTTGCGAAGCTCTCCAAACTTCCAGTTCTGCATCGTGCTTTGTAATTCCATAGACTGACGCATGGGTATCATTCCATTCATTTTCCTCCGTTACTACATCACCTTTAACACTTGGACCAATGGCCGCAATGGAACTTACATAGCATAACTTTTTTATGCCGTGTTTCAAACAGAGATTGACCACATTGGCCGTTCCATCCACATTGATTTTGGCCAAAGCCTTGTATTGTTTGGGATCAAAAGAAATTAAGGCGGCACAGTGGTAAACGTAGTTTATACCTTCAAAAGAAGTTTCCAGTTCCCCAATGTTGGTAATGTCCCCTTTAACCCAGTCAATATGTTTCATTAAGCTGGACGGATCATCACTATAATATCCGAAAACTTTGCTCACCTTGTTGAGGGTGTCCTCATTTCTATAGGTTGCCCTTACGGTTTTCCCATTTTTTATTAAATGAAATAGTAGGTGCGAACCTATCAATCCAGTGCCTCCAGTGACCAATATCATGCGATAAAAGTACCTATTTGTAACGGATTTATTCAGGGAAGTGCCAACTTCATTTTATATTTGCAGCTATTCTAAAAGACAATCATGACGAAGAATTTTGTTCAAGAACTGCAATGGAGGGGAATGGTGCATGATGTAATGCCCGGAGCCGAAGAACATCTAATGGAAGGGATGCGAGCTGCTTATGTGGGGATTGACCCAACGGCAGATTCACTCCATATTGGACACTTGGTTAGTGTTATGATGCTGAAGCACTTTCAGTTGGCAGGACACAAACCGTTTGCTTTGGTAGGTGGTGCCACGGGAATGATCGGGGATCCCTCTGGGAAATCAGCTGAACGAAATCTGTTGGATGAAAAGACTCTTCGACACAACCAAGAGGCCTTAAAAACCCAGTTAAGCCGCTTTTTGGACTTTGAAAGTGATGCGGACAATGCTGCGGTTCTGGTGAACAACTACGATTGGATGAAGAATTTTACCTTTTTGGAGTTCATCCGTGATGTGGGGAAACACATTACCGTAAACTATATGATGGCCAAGGATTCTGTGAAAAAACGGTTGTCCTCCGATGCCAAGGAAGGCATGTCTTTTACGGAATTTACCTATCAATTGGTGCAAGGGTATGATTTTCTATATCTCTTCCAAAACCATGATTGTACCCTTCAGATGGGGGGGAGTGACCAATGGGGAAATATTACCACGGGAACCGAGCTTATCCGTAGGATAGGGGGCGGTAAAGGTTTTGCCTTAACTTGTCCATTGATTACCAAGGCGGATGGCACCAAATTCGGTAAGACTGAAGGCGGAAATGTTTGGTTGGATGCTGAACGTACCTCACCCTATAAATTTTACCAGTATTGGTTGAACACCTCAGATGAGGATGCTGAGAAGTACATCAAGATATTTACTTTTCTTGGGAAAGAAGAGATTGAAAATTTGGTGGCTGAACATAAGGAAGCACCACATCTACGAACACTTCAAAAGAAATTGGCCGAGGAAATCACAACTATGGTGCATTCCAAGGAGGACTTGGACAATGCTATAAAAGCCAGTGAAATCCTTTTTGGGAAATCCACCTCTGCAGATCTAAAACAATTGAACGAAAAGACCTTTTTGGATGTGTTTGAAGGCGTTCCACAAGCCCAGGTTTCCATGAACGAACTGACTCCCGGATTGGATATGATTGGAGCCTTGGCGGCCAAGACCAATTTTTTGGGTTCCAATGGTGAGGCCCGTAGGGAACTGAAGCAGAATTCCATTTCGGTGAACAAAGAGAAAGTAAAAGAGGATTACTTGATCACAAAAGAGGATCTAATTAACAATAAGTTTGTTTTGCTACAAAGGGGCAAAAAGAACTATTTTGTGCTGGTAGTGGAATAATAAAAAAGCCATCTTTTAAAGATGGCTTTTTTATTATGAGATAAATGTAATTCCATATCGACCACAAATTTCGGCCACCTTTGGAAAATCGGGTGGTCCCGGGGGAAGTTCTCCCAATTCGGCGAACATATTTTCCAGACCGGCCGGAAATACGCTCAAAATGGTCTTGCAGTCTTGATCCCCAACTACTTTCCAAGTATGGGGTACGTTTCGGGGTGCAAAAGCCAAATCTCCCGCTTTTAAAATGGTGGTCTCATCGCCTACGGTAACTTCCAGTTCGCCCTCCAATACTTTAAAGATTTCATCCTCTTTGGTGTGCACATGGGGAGGAATCATGGTTCCTGGCGGATTCACCTCCTCAATCAAAGTGAAGAGACCATTGGTGTCCTCACTTGTTAATTTAAAGGTTTGTTGATCTCCAATGACATTTACTTTTTTGCCTTCCCCTTTCCGAACGATTTTGGGATCAAGTGGTTTGCCGTCCTTTTCACTTTTAGAAGAAAAATGGGCAAATGCCGGGAGTGAAGCCAAAGCCGCTGCTGACAGGGCCCCTCTTTTTAAAAATGCATTTCTGTCCATACTATGTTTGTTTGGTTACAACCTTAAGGTATAAAAACTTCTTATAGTAAATGCTGAATCTATATAATTGAACGACAATTGTGTATGGATGGTAAACGGGAAATACAAGGAAATGCTATAGTGCCATCAAATTACAGCCCCTGATATCCGAACTGTCAAACCGGCCTAAAACTTCAAAGAAACCATTAGAATAGGTTTTTCCAAGATCTTGTGTGGCGATAAAAGCACAGGAGTACACATTGGCCAGATCAATGATATTTATTCCCCCGGTTTTGCCATGGGTTTGTAACGAGAGAGGGTCTTCCGTGTCGCGAGTGATGATTTTCATCCACGGGGGTGTCCTAAAAATCCCATCACCTTGGGAATAGGCTTGGGACAGCAATTCGGTCATCCCATATTCTGAATGTATTTTGGGCACGCCAAACGCTTTTTTCAGAATATGGTGTAATTCTTCCCTGATCAATTCTTTTCGACGGCCTTTCATTCCTCCGGTTTCCATAACTATGGTATTCTTAAGCGGCGTGGGAGATTGCTCTGCCAAATCCAACAATGCAAAGGACACTCCTATCAATAGTGTTTTGATTTGTTTCTTTTCCAAAGTGATGAGTTTTTGGTGCAATTCTGCCAGATTATGGAGATGAAAACCGCTATCAGGATGATTGGAACGGGAAACCAACTCATTCACCATATAGACTAGCGAGGATCCTTCACGTTCCAAATAGGAAGGTAATAAGGCCAGGATGCAATAGTCTTCAACAGGGCCATAGAATGTGGTGAAACCTTGTAAAAAACTTTGCTCATATAGCTTTAGGTCGGGAACAAAATGCTTACTTACTGAAGTTTGTGTTGTTCCACTGCTTTCGAAAATGGTTTCGGCCTTTTTATGGGTGGAGGTTATCTGTTGTGTTTTAAAAAATTCAATGGGCAAAAAAGGAATATCCGTAGTGTTGGCCACATTTGAAGGTGACTTTTTTAGGTGGTCGCAATAGGCTTTGTAGACGGGATTGTTTTTGTATTGGAATTGGAAGATTTGTAATGTTACCTCCTCAAATTCCTTGGGATTTGAAATGGAAAAAATCCGTTGAATATCCATGCTGTTCATTGGGGTATAAAAGTACCCAAAAATAAAAACCCATCTGTGGTGGATGGGCTTTTAAAAACATCATAGTTATTATTTAACGACCAGTTTTCGGGTCATGGTCTTTTTTTGTTCGGTTACCTGAAGTACATAGACCCCAGGGACCAATCTTGATATATCCAAGGTATTGGTTGAAATCCTATCGGTTAGGACCACTTCGCCAAAGACATCATAAATTTTGATTTCCTTATTACCATTGGTTTCGGTGGTAATATAGATTTCCTCGCCATAAGCAGGATTAGGGTACATTTTAAAGCCCTTTAGCTCTTGTATAGGTTCAGTATTTACACTGACCAACTCTTGACCGTAGGAAATTATAGGTAAAGCCATAATAAGAACAAAGTAGATTTTCTTCATATACGCTGATTTGGGATCATGTGCAATGTAAAAATAGATAAACCCGTGGTGTAGGGCTATAAAATGTTGTGAAACAGAAAAATATGTAGGTAAAAGTGGAAAACCTGTGGTTTAGGGTTGGAAAGAAAAGCGTAAAAAGGGCAAACTACTTGACAATAAGCTTTCTAGTGGCCACTTTATTGGCTTCAAAAACCCTTAAAATGTAAACTCCTTTATCTAATCGGGAAAGGTTGAGTTCATTGCCCAAAATGGTGGTTTGAAGGACTTGGGTGCCCAACACATCAAAAATGAGAATTTTTTTAGGGGCATTATCGGTTGTTTCGATAAATACTTTGCCTTGGGTAACGGGATTGGGATACAACTTAAACCCGTCAATATCTGAACTCGAGGTACTTTCTTGCGAAAAACCAAGGGTACAGACAAAAAAGAAAATGACAAGGTAAAAGTGCTTCATAAGGTATTGATAACAAACGCTATGCCACAAAGATATAAAAATATGAAAGTGATGGTGTGCAGTTTGACGAAAAGGTAGTTTGAATTGACGAATAGCAGGGTACTTTTCGGTGAAATGCATTTTGATTGCGAGTGGTATGGAAAGGAAAATGACGGATAGACATCCGCCATTTTTTATCAAATTTTGAAAGTTTTATGTAATTATTTTAGGTCGAAATATTCAACCATTTGATTGTAATCCCGGATATCTAAGTCATTCCGAGTTAGGCCTGATAAGGTTGCAGGTTTGGCAGCTATGACCCTTAAATCTGAAAAATCCAAAGGACTTCCGTAGGGTTCGTTGCTATCAGACTTTTCGACTATTATATTAAAATTCAAATTATTACGAGAATAGTATATTTTATAGTTTTTTTCTAATTGGACAGTAGGCATGTATATCCAAGTTTTGGAACTGTCCTCTTTTAGTTGATAATAGAGAAATAGCAATAGAGGTTCGTCATTGGAAATATCCTTTTCATTTTCCGGAATGGTTATTCCCAAACCAAGATTATTGGTAAACTCTTGACTTCCAAAATCCACAAGAACCGCATTACTTCTTATTATGGTCTGAGGGGTGGAACTATCTGGAATTGCTGTGGAGCCATCATCATTTGAACATGAAATGAATAGGTTTACCAGATTTAGTAGAAGATAATAGGCTAATATTTTATTTTTCATTGTACTTGTTTTAATGTTAAAGAAACTATATTTTCTAAGGTTTACGCTAGTCTTGTTCTTACTTATTCATAAGTCATGTTAAATCGAATGGCAAAAACATTATTGTTTTCGTTGGATTCTTGATTTGTATCACTATCATCAACCCTAATCAATAACCAGAAATTTCCTCCTACCTCATCAAAATCTTCCACGAAAAGAGAAGTGGATGCGTATGACCCAGAGTTGGCTGCAATGGATCCAACATTTTCAGATTTAATTTGATTATCAGATTCACTTTGATATGAACTATCTGCCGAAATATAAAAACCTATTGTACTTGAACTGGAGCTTACTCCACCTAAATTTTGTATATATACATCAATGGAAGTGGTACTGGCTGAGGTTTCTAAAAAGTGTCTGTCTGTACCAATTTCACTAAAAACATTTTCGCAATTGGAACAGTCACTATAAATAATTGAACCGTCTAAGTCTATTGAGAGTTCTGGATTTCCTGGGCAGCCATCATTGGAAGCGGGCCCAGCTTGGTTAGGGCAATCATCTTCACTGTCAGGTACACCATCACCATCACTATCCACGGTACAACTGATGCTTATGGGGTCTCCTATGGACTGTCCGTTTATGTCAAAATCCGCATCGCCCTTCCCATTGTATCTATTCAAAATCCTACAATATCTGGTGCCTAAACTTCCCCCAAGGTTTATTTGGTATACTTTATTGGTTTCTAATAAGTGATTTATGAGAATGTTGGCTTTCCAAATTCCATCATGGCTGGTTGAGGTTCCACAAACCCTATCTTTTGCTTTTTGTAAGGTTGTGAAAGTTTCAAATCTATGGTATCTATTAATTTCATAACTACAGACATCTGCCGAGTTTCCTATACCTGAACCATTAAGATAAAAATCTGCATCACCAGTTCCACTGTATCGATTGAGAACTTTGGCATATCTGACCCCTAAATTAAAATTACTGCCAAAATCTATTAAATAAAACTCTCCGTTATTCAATAGATGGTCAATGTCAAGATTAACTTTTACAACAAAAGCCTCATAAGAGTTTCCAACACAAGCTTTTTCTGCTGTTGCAAAGGTTTGAAACCTATGGTAGTTATAGGTTTGGGCATTTGTCCACGCAAAGGTAAACAGCAAGCTAAACAAAAAAATGATTTTTTTCATAAGATTAGATTTAAATTCCTATGAAAATTATAAGAAAAAGACTACTGATTAGTTATCAGTAAATTAAGTTTTTGTAATTAAAAAAGCTCCCGAATCATCGGGAGCTTTTAAATATGATTAAGAAATTACCTATTTCTTAGTTGGCCCAAGCAAACATAGTAACATCTACAGTAGCAGCATTGTCATAAGCCAAAGCTGGATTTGCATCAGCACCTTCAACCTGAACATTGGAAACAGCACCTCCATCAACAAAGTCGAAAGAAGTATCATATCCAGTCAAAGAAAGACCGGTGATAGTAGCACCAGATTCTTTCTTGAACTGAAGGGCAGTACCATTTACTGTAGAAACACAGGTCAAGTTGGTCAATGTTGGATTGCCGTTATCACCATCAGCTTCAAGAGCGGTTGAGAAACCAGCAACAGTGTTGGAAACATAGGCATTGCTCAAGGTTCCGTTCCATCCCTCTGTCCAGTCAATGGCATCATCCTCATTGTTCTCCATGTATACGTTGGTTGCGGAAACGGTTCCACCGAAGAATTCAACACCATCATCTGCACCGTTCAACAGAGCAACGTTATCGATGGTTGTTTCAGAACCTACAGCGTAAAGGG
Source organism: Allomuricauda sp. CAU 1633 (assembly GCF_017313225.1). Classification (GTDB taxonomy): domain Bacteria; phylum Bacteroidota; class Bacteroidia; order Flavobacteriales; family Flavobacteriaceae; genus Flagellimonas. Next base: position 766,857 of record NZ_JAFLNE010000001.1, read on the forward strand.
TAAGACCGTTGTACTGTGACTCAGAGTTGATCTGTGCACCAGCATAGTTGATGATCAAGTAATCGATGTTACCAGAGTCATCAGCGTCATCGTTACCCCCGTAGATAATGTTACCTACTTCGGCAGTGGCATCCACACCTTTTGTTGTAGTCGCGTTACCAGCGATGACCAATCCACCCCAGTCACCTGGAGATTCACCACTTGAGGTCATAACCACTGGGCTGGCTTCAGTACCTTGGATATCGATCATACCACCTTTTTGAACAACGATGTATGTACTTGTTGCACCGGCAGCCTGAACATCAGCAGTGATGGTAGTACCGGCAGGAATGGTCAAGGTTACCCCGGACTGAACGCTCAAAGTACCTTGCAATAGGTAGGATACAGAGGCATCCAAAGTCAAATCAGTAGTAACATTACCCTGAAGAACTTCAGAAGTACCTATGGTTTCTCCAGTTGCCCAAGCAAAAGAGTTGACATCCACAGTGGCAAGGTTGGCATATAGTTCGTTTACATCGGCATCCACACCTTCAATTTGAACGTTGGTAACCGCACCGCCATCAACAAAGTCCAAAATGGTCTCGTAACCAGATAAAGATAGACCAGTGATGGAAGCACCAGATTCTTTCTTGAACTGAAGTGCAGTACCCCCTACTGTTGATAGAGCAGTAAAATTTTCCAATGTAGGCATGTTATTGTCACCATCAGCTTCAACAGCAGTGGAGAATCCAGCAACTGTATGCAATACATAAGTGTTGCTCAACGTACCGTTCCATCCTTCTGTCCAGTCAACTGCATCATCCTCATTGTTTTCCAAGTAGAAATTGGAAGCGGAAACAGTTCCACCAAAGAACTCAACACCGTCATCTGCACCATCCAATACAGCAACGTTATCAATAGTTGTTTCAGAACCTACGGCATAAAGGGTAAGACCATTGTACTGAGACTCAGAGTTGATCTGTGCACCAGCATATTTGATGATCAAGTAATCGATGTTACCGGAGTTATCCATGTCATCGTTACCGCCATAGATAATGTTACCTACTTCGGCTGTGGCATCCACACCTTTTGTAGTGGTCGCATTACCGGCGATTACCAATCCACCCCAGTCACCGGCAGTTTCGCCACTGGAAGTCATAACTACTGGGCTGGCTTCAGTACCTTGGATATCGATCATACCACCTTTTTGAACAACGATGTATGTACTTGTTGCACCGGCAGCCTGTACATCAGCAGTAATGGTAGTACCGGCAGGAATGGTCAAGGTTACCCCGGACTCAACGCTCAAAGTACCTTGTAACTTGTATGCAACGGAAGCATCCAAAGTCAAATCAGTAGTAACATTACCTTGAAGAATTTCAGAAGTACCTACGCTTTCTCCGGTTGCCCAGGCAAAAGAGTTGACGTCCACTGTAGGAATACTGGCATATAGCTCATTAGGGTCAGAATCAGCACCTTCAATTTGAACATTGGCAACAGCTCCACCGTCAACGAAGTCCAAAATAGTCTCGTACCCTGACAAAGAAAGTCCAGTGATCGTAGCACCAGATTCTTTCTTGAACTGAAGTGCAGTACCACCTACCGTTGATAAAGCAGTGAAGTTAACCAAAGTAGGGTTCCCATTGTCACCATCAGCCTCTAAAGCAGTAGAGAAACCAGCTTCTGTATGCAATACATAAGTGTCGGTCAATGTACCGTTCCATCCTTCTGTCCAGTCAACGGCATCATCTTCGTTGTTTTCCAAGTAGAAATTGGAAGCGGAAACTGTTCCACCGAAGAACTCCACACCGTCGTCGGTACCATTTAATATAGCTACATTGTCGATGGTTGTTTCAGAACCAACAGCATAAAGGGTAAGACCGTTATATTGGGACTCAGAGTTGATTTGTGCACCGGCATAGTTGATGATCAAGTAATCGATGTTACCAGAGTCATCCATGTCATCAGTACCACCGTAGATAATGTTACCTACTTCTGCAGTAGCATCAACACCTTTAGTAGTGGTCGCATTACCAGCGATAACCAATCCACCCCAATCACCAGGAGTTTCACTGGCCGAAGTCAAAATTACTGGGCTTGCGGCAGTACCTTGGATATCGATCATTGCACCTTTTTGAATCACAATATAAGTGCTTGTTTCTTCACCACTTTCCACTTCAGCGGTAATGGTAGTACCAGCGGGAATGGTCAAAGTAGCCCCTGACTCAACGCTAAAAGTACCTTCCAAGATATAAGTTTCCGCCGGATCTAAGGTTAAATCCTCAGTTTGCTCTCCTGTAAGGGTTATAAAGTCCTCAGGACATGCATTGGAACAAGAACCACCACAATCCACTCCAGTTTCATCACCGTTTTGGATGTTATCATCACAAGTGGCTTCTGGTTCGTTATCGGGAGCTGGTCCTCCGTCATCGCTACTACAGCCAACCAAAACCATGGTAGAGGCCATAATCGCCAATATTGAAAATTTAAAGATTTTCGTTTTCATAAAATAGAGTTTTAAATTAAAATGTTTATTAGTAAGTAGTTAATGCTATTAATCTTATGTTCAATATGTTATAGTGTAAATCGTAATCCTACTGTAAATCTTCTTCCCAAGGTGTATTCCCTAACGGTTTCTTCCCGATAAATTCGGGTTGGGGCATTTGGGCCAAGGCGCTCTTCTATATCCGTTGAAAAATTGCGGACTTCCGTAAAGTTGTCCAGAACATTTTGGGTCTGTTTTATGGTTGGATCTAGTAGGTTGGTCCCCCTAACATAGATTTCCCAATTTTTTGCAAATACTTTACTTATTCTAGCATTCAATACCATGAACCCATTTTCAACGATATTGTCGTTATAGGAATAGTCATAGTTGTTGAATCCGTCTGGGTTACCCAAAACAAATATTTTATCAGAAGCATAATTGGCATTGACCGATGCAGAAAATCTATTTTCGCCAGGGGATTTTAGGTTTAGGTTAGCATTTAGGATGAAATCTGCTGCCCCCTCCAAGCCAGTTCGGCTGTTGGTTCCAAATCTGAAGAACTCAATTAGGTTTCCTTCTCCATCTCGTTCCAATTTCAAATCTTGTTCGTGCCACATGCGGGTAGCATTAAGAACCAAGTCTAAATCCATACCTGTGTCCTTGTCCAGTGTTTCATTGTATGAACTTTTCAACAGGTTGATTTTGCTTTCCACCTCAATTCCATAAACTTTGGCATCTTCACCGGTATTATCGAATGTAAGTCTGTTCTCACCACCTTTGGCCAATGTTCTGTTGATAGGATCTTTGATGTCTTTATAGAAAACAGCAGTTGAAATCAACTGATCACTGGAAGGGAAAAACTCCCATTTAAAGTCAAAATTGTTGGTAAAGGAAGCTACCAAGTTTTCTGCATTACCCACTACAACCAAACCATTGGGAGATACATACTCAAATGGAGCTATTTCCTTAAACTCAGGAAGGGTAATGGTTCTACTGGCAGCAAATCGAAGGGCATTTTTCTCGTTGATTTCATACTTCAGATTCAAACTTGGATACAGGTTTTGGTATTCCTGATCTACTTCACCTTGGCGACCAGCTCCTCCATCATTACCTACATCATAAAGTACATTGATGTTGTCCAATTGGTATCGCAGACCGGCATTGATGCCCCATTTCCCCAATTCAAGGTTGAAATCGGTAAAAGCAGCTTTGGAGGTATATTCCCCGGTATAGATGTCTTGTCGTTCCCCTTGCTCGTTTTCGCCTAATCGGTTAATTTCAATGAGGTCATTATCCAAATTGTCTTGGTTGATCAAATCATTTATGCTTTCCAAACTGTTGGTGCTGATGTCAAAACGCCCCACTTCAGTAACACCAATAAATTCTGAGCTAAAATCCCTTTCTTTATTTCGGTAAGCGCCTCCAAAGTTTATATCAAATCCTTTGGTAACATCACCATCCTCATTTTCTTCCTTAATGACAGTAATTTTATCTTTTATATAGCCATTAAATTCAATGTCTTCTATCAACTGGGAGGCTTTACGTTGTAAGAAACCACCTTGCGAGTTGAGAACAACATCTGCGGGGCCTTCATCAAAGAATAGCTGATTTCGTATACGGTTTGGTTCGTCCGCGTTCAAGAGGTTATATCCAAGTGCCCAGTTCAATTCATTTTTCTCACCAATTTTATGTTCACCCAACAACTGGGTCACCCATAGACGAGTCTGCTTGGTATTTTGGTCACGGGCAAATTCAGAGTCTCTGTTATCCCCAGTATCATCACTGATACGTGCTTCTCCATTTCTACCTTGTTCAACCACAAAATCATTCAACGTATTCAAAAAGGTGGTGGTGGACTTGATTTTGTTTTTATCGTTGATGTACCAACTTAAATCCAGCAAAGCTGAATTGTTGATCTGAGATCGGTAAATGGTGTAGTCTGATGAAGCGATTTGAACAAAACCAAACTCTAGAAATTGAAAAACTCCTTCATTATAGGAATAGGTTCTATCATGAGACCCTGTAAGAATGAAGGATAGCTTGTTGTCAAACAATTTTGTTCCATATGCCAAATTCACACCAAAGTCATACGGATTGTCTTTTACAACGGGATCCCACCCCTGCCGTGTGATTTGGTCAAGCAAGTTTCTTTCAGATTTGTAGAATCCTAGGCTAGCATCATCAAGGTTTGGACTAGTTAAAAAGTTGTCCTTGACGCCATCGCTCATCACATTGGTGTTGTATCCGCCTTTAATACCGACGCTAAATTCAGTCTGGCCAACCAATTCCCTTGACGCAATATTAATGGTCCCCGAAGCTTGATCAGCAGAATTTAAAGCGGAGTACGTTTTACTGATACTCACATTTTGGATAACCCTAGTTGGAAAAAGCCCAAGGTTGATGTTCTTCTTTTCTACATCATCAGAAGGTACGGGTAGGCCATTTAAGGTAGTGGAAAGGTATCGGTCACCAAGACCACGAACAAAGATGTTACCAGATGCTTCACTTTCGGTAACTCCAGAAATTTTGGTTGCAGCGGTTTGGACATCAGTAATTCCCAAATCGCCCAGTTCCTGTGCACCAATACTTTCCACAACAATTGTGGCATTTTTTTGATCCAGAAGCAATGCTACTTCTGAGTCTTTTCGAGCAACAGTGGTGATTACCACTTCATCAAGTGCAAAACCAGATGAAGCACTCATGGGCACGTTTACACTGGTTACCTTTCCGGTTTCTACAGCCACATTGGGTATTTCAACAGTTTCATAGCCCAAATAGCTAAACACAACGGTGTAGGTACCTGGCTCCAAACCAGATATTTCATACAACCCATCAAAATCCGAAGTTGTTCCGGTTGTTGTTCCTTGAATAAGGACATTTGCAAAGGCTAAAGGCTCATCATTTAGCTCTCTGTCAGTCAGTTTACCTACGATGCTTCCCGTGGTATCCTGTGCTACCGCTTGCATGGTGAATGCAAGGGTCATAATCAGTAAAAAATATTTCATTATCAGGTAAGTATTTGGCGCAAAGAACGCCACAGGCTGTAAAAGCGATGTTAGCTGTGTGTTAAGTGTTTATTTGGGAACCGTTACAATAATGTTATGAGATTAAATGAATGTTAAGCATTTATCCCGTTATAGTATTATCTTTACATTTGGGCGTTTAACTTAGAAATACCATCCCATGAAAACCAAGGATATTAAGATTTTACTTGTAGACGATGAACCTGATATTCTGGAGATTGTAAGCTATAATCTATCTGCAGAAGGGTACGAGGTCTTTACCGCTAAGAATGGTGCCGAAGGCGTGGCAAAGGCCAAGAAAAAAAGTCCACATTTGATCATCCTTGATGTTATGATGCCCGAAATGGATGGTATTGAAGCTTGTGAACAGATTAGAAATACTCCTGGACTGGAAAATTCGATCATTGCTTTTTTAACGGCGCGTGGTGAAGATTATTCCCAAGTAGCCGGTTTTGATGCCGGCGCCGATGATTATATCACCAAACCCATTAAGCCAAAAGTTCTGGTGAGTAAGGTAAAAGCCCTGCTGCGAAGACTGAAGGAAGAAAAGAAAGAAGTGGAAGATATCGTCAAAGTTGGGAACATTGTGATCAACCGCGAAGAGTATAAAATTATCAATGATGGTGAAGAAATTATACTGCCCAGAAAAGAATTTGAACTATTGTCCCTGCTTACCTCAAAGCCCAGCAAAGTATTCAAGAGAGAAGTGATTCTGGACAAAGTTTGGGGAAATGAGGTTGTGGTCGGTGGCCGTACCATCGATGTCCATATCAGAAAACTACGCGAAAAAATTGGAGATCATCACTTTAAAACCGTTAAGGGCGTAGGGTATAAGTTTGTTCTGTAATGGCCATTCAACTCAGGAAATCCTATAAGTTTGCCTTAAGGTCTTCCCTTCTTATCACGGTATGTTTAACCGGATTGTTTGTAGCATTTCTTTTGGACAAGGGCCAAATGGATTGGCCCTATACAATATTGTTTACACTGATTTGTTTTGCCATTTGTTTTATTATTCTACAGATTCGTGTAGAGCGATTTATCTACCGACGGATCAAAAAAATATATGACGATGTTTCCCTACTGGAGTCTTCCACCTTTTCTTCAAGACCGGTAACCACCGATATGAAGACCCTTACCGAGGAAATTGAAAAATTTGCGGAGGGTAAGAAAATTGAGATCGACACCTTAAAAATACGGGAGGAATACCGAAAAGACTTTTTGGGGAATGTGTCCCATGAATTGAAAACCCCTCTTTTTACCGTTCAAGGGTATATCTTGACTTTGTTGGATGGTGCCATGAAGGATAAAAAACTTAGGGAAAAGTATCTGGAACGTGCCAACAAGGGGGTGGAACGGTTGATTTACATCGTTAAGGACCTGGATTTGATTACCAAGCTTGAAGTAGGGGGGCTTAAATTGGAGCGTGAAAATTTTGACATCATTGAACTCATAAAAAATGTGTTCGACCTCTTGGAGATGAAAGCTGCTGAGAAGGATATTGCCCTAACGTTTGATATGGAATACACGCAACCCATTTACGTAAATGCTGACCGGGAAAAAATACAACAAGTAATCAGCAACCTTCTTGTCAACTCCATCAAGTACGGGCACCCCAACGGAACTACCGAGGTGAGTGTGGAAAATTTGATCAAGAACAAGGTCATTATTAGGGTTACAGACAACGGGGAGGGTATCCCAAAACAGCACATTCCACGACTCTTTGAACGGTTTTATCGTGTTGATCAGAGCGGTAGTAGGGATGAAGGAGGTTCAGGGTTGGGATTGGCCATTGTAAAGCACATTATTGAGGTGCATGGCGAAAAAATCTATGTGGAAAGTGAGGAAGATGTGGGCTCCGAATTTTCATTTACGTTAGAAAAAGCCGCAAACAAATCCGCATAATCAATTTCCGAATCAAACTGCGCCAAACCTTCAAAATCACCCATTCGGGATAACTCGGCTAAGGTGAAATTATCTTGCTCGCTGTAAGGCACTAAATTTTGCTTTTCCATACGCTTGGCCAAATATTCTTGTTCATACTGCCCCGGAGTTGGAATAAAAAAGGCCTTTTTTTCCAATTTGGCCAAATCCATAACCGTAGTGTACCCAGAACGGCACAAGACTTGGGCACTTTGGTTTAATGCGGTTTGCAACTCACGGGATTGCATAAAATTAATTTGCAATAGGCAGCCTTTTTCCGTTTTGATTTCTTGCTTGGTCTGCGATTCCTCAATTTTACCGCCTACAAAAAGAATCTTGCCTTCAAATTGTTGAAGTTCCTTCAAAAGCTTTTCTTCCAATAGAGTACGCTGCGGTTCAGGGCCTGAAAGCAAAACCATCAGATCATAAATTACGGGAACATCCATTTTTTCAAACCGACTTAATGGCCCCAAATATTTTATGTTGAGTTTGGATTTCTTCAAGTGTCCCAACTTTCCTGTCAGGTTGGGTTTTCCTTCCACATCGGGAACCCAGCAGGCATTGAATTTTTTTATAATTTTTTGATGCGCCTGTGAACTCATCCATGTGGTATTTCCCGAAAGCACGTTGAGTTGGTGAGTGATAAAAACACAGGGCACTTTTTTGTAGTACACCCCAAGCCTATTGTCTGAAATGATGCCATCCAATTGATGCTCCTTCACCAACTTTTTTACCGCCTTTTTCTCCTTGGCCATGGCCTTGAGAACTTTGGGGGAATCCCAGATCATTTTAATCTTAAAATTCTTCCCTTTTTCGGCATACGTGATTTTATACGAAGGCAATTCAAAAGAAGGCAAATCCGGAAATTCCTTTTGCAAAAGAGAAAGCGCCACTCCATCTGAAGCTATAAAAGGTTGGTGACCCTGCTCCAAAAGGGCATTGATGATGGGAATACAGCGTGTAGCATGTCCCAAACCCCAATTCAATGGCGCTACCAAAATGCGTTTCGAATTTTGCATAACGACAAAAAAACAAAATCCAAATTGCTTTTAGATTTCCTTAGTTTTGCCAAAACATTAAATTTTTGCTCAAAAGCACCAACAGTGGGAAGTAAAAACAAGCTAAAACGGTTTAAGGAGAACGAGACGTTTGCCAATGTGGTACAGCCCACGCGGGAGGAAGTTTTGGAAGGATTCAAATTGAAGAATAACTGGGCGTCTTTTTTTAAGAATACCAATCCCATTGTGCTGGAACTGGGGTGTGGCAAGGGCGAATATACCGTTGGTTTGGCCCAAAGAAACCCTAACAAAAATTATATTGGGGTCGATATTAAAGGAGCTCGTTTTTGGCGTGGGGCCAAATCGGCCTTGGAGCAAAAATTGGACAATGTAGCTTTCCTGCGTACCCAAATTGAGCTGATAGACCATCTGTTTGGGGAAAACGAGGTCGATGAAATCTGGATAACCTTTCCCGATCCACAGATCAAATACAAACGCACCAAACATAGAATGACAAATCCTGTATTTTTAGAACGATACAAAAAAATACTCAAGCCTGAGGGGATTGTAAATTTAAAGACTGATAGTGAGTTTATGCATGGCTATACACTTGGGCTTTTGCAGGGTATGGGACATGAAATTTTGTATGCCAATCACGATGTTTACAAGAACGAAGGAAGCCCCCCAGAAGTTTTGGAAATCCAGACTTTCTACGAAAATCAGTATCTTGAGGTTGGAAAACCAATTACCTACATCCAATTTAGGATAACCTAGCCAATGACCCATATCATTATACTTTTCTTCGCCACATTTTCGGCAGCCTTTATGGCTACCGTACCTCCAGGTCTGCTCAATATGAACGCAGCTAAAACCAGTGTGGAAAAAGGAAAACTAAACGGTGTTATTTTCAGTTTGGGGGTGTCCTCCATGATTATGATACAGGCCTATATTGCCGTGTATATTTCAAAATTTTTATATCGCAATCCAGAAGTAATAGACCTTTTGCTCAAGATAGCCATAGGTGTTTTTGCCTTTTTTGCCATTTACTTTTTTATTACGGCCAAACGGAAGCAGGTCAAGAATTTTAAAAAAGTGAATGTTAGTAAAAAGAACAGTTTTTTTAAAGGGATTTTATTGGCGGCTCTCAACCTTTTGACCATTCCTTACTACAGCGGACTTAATGCCATGTGGAACGAAGCAGGGTGGATAAAATTTGAAGCTAAGGACATCACCACATTTGTGGTCGCAGCCGGTGCTGGAACATTTTCCGTACTGTACTTATACACTTTTTATTTTGATAAGTTGGAAACCAAGACCAATCGATTTTCAAAGAACTCCAACTATATTTTGAGTGCCTTGATGCTCGTACTTTTGGTAATTACCCTTATCCGAATCTTTTATCGCTAAAAATGGAAGAGCAAAACTTCTTCGAAAAAGTTTACGAGGTGGCAAAACTAATTCCGTATGGGAGGGTCACTTCGTATGGAGCTATTGCCAAGTATCTGGGTGCTGCCCGAAGCGCCCGTATGGTGGGTTGGGCCATGAACAATTCATCGGCTAAAGACGTTCCGGCCCATCGAGTGGTAAACCGTGTTGGTGTGTTAACTGGAAAGCACCATTTTAGCGGGACCAATCTGATGCAACAACTTCTCGAAAATGAGGGGGTCAAAGTGAAGGACAACCAAATTGTGGATTTTCAAAAGCATTTTTGGGATCCTGCAAAAGAGCTTTAGAGTTAGTATCCCGGAGGATGCAATTCATCAAATGCCGTTTTTTCTTGAAAAGCTTTGGCCAATAACAAAATACTGGCTTCATCATACAAATTGCCCACAAAAGTCATGCTGGTAGGATGATTTTCTTTGTCCAATCCCGTAGGGATAGCAATGACCGGATGCCCTGTTAAATTAGTGGCCAGTAGTTGGTCGTTGCCAAACGTTGGGGAAATGAGCACATCGTAGTCTTTCATCAAATCCTGCATTTTTTGAATCAACACCTGCCGCTGTCTATTGGCCTGAATGTACTCCACGGCAGGAATAAATCGGCTTTGTCTTAGGGAATTGGCTCTGGAACTAAAATCCTGCTCCACCATTAAGTCCACTTCTCCTGAACGTACCAATTCATCAAAGAAGGCACCCGCTTCGGCCCTTAAAATAATATCAAATCCCCGGTAGGGAATTTCCTCTGGCATTTCAACAGGAGTTGGGTGTATTCCCATTTCTTCCATGGTTTTAAGCGCACCTCTTAGATTATCACCACTTTCTGTGGTATCGGCTTCAATGTCTTTTTTGAAGTAGGCAATTTTTAAATCGGAAATGTCTTTTTTCCAATCCACCCCAAAAGGAAGGTCCACCGTAGTCAGATCGTTTTTATCTTTTCCTTGGATGAAACTGAATACAATGGCGCAATCCTCAGCATTTCTTCCCATGGGTCCCACTTTGTCCATGGACCAACTTAAACTCATCACCCCATGCCGACTTACCCGTCCGTAAGTGGGCCGGAGTCCTGTGATTCCATTTCGGGTGCTGGGAGAGGTTATGGAACCCAAGGTTTCCGTTCCCAAGGCAAAGGGCACCAATCCAGCGGATGTGGCAGAACCTGATCCTGCTGATGACCCACTGGCGCCTTGTTTTATGTCCCACGGATTTTTGGTCTTGCCCCCAAACCAAACATCCCCTCGAGCCAAAGCTCCAGAAACCAGTTTAGCGACCAAAACAGCCCCAGCATCTTCTAATTTTTGCACAACGGTTGCAGTTTCGTTGAGCATTTGATTTTTGTACGGGGCAGCACCCCATGTGGTGGTATAGCCGGGAACGGCCATTAAATCCTTGGTGCCGTATGGGATACCGTGCAAAATACCTCGGTATTTCCCATTTTTGATTTCGTCATCGGCGCGTTTGGCCTGGGCCAATGCTAAACTATCTGTAATGCTGATGCTGCATTGTAAGGTGGGTTGGTATTTTTTTAATCGGGCCAAAAAGAACTGTGTCAATTCGGTTGAGGTGATTTTTTGATGTTTGATCAATGATGCCAATTGTGGAATGGTGTAAAAAGCCAACACATCATAAGGTTCTGGAATTTCCACATTTTCAGGGATGTCCCAAGCTTGATTTTCCAATTGTTCAGGCATCTCAAATCCAAAAGGAACGGGATCAAAACGAACTGCAGGAAAGACATCGTTCCCCAGCGGGTACTTGCGAAGTGAATCATATCCCTCGCGATTCCGCAGCAAATAATGATACAATGTATCTCTACCCTCTTTCTCGAAATGTACTCCTATCAAACGTTCTGATTTCTTGACATCCCTTTTGGTAAATTCCTGTTTTGAGGCACAAGAAAACAGAATTATCAAGCTGAATAAGCAAACAAAATGGGAGGTTTTAGATTTGATCGGCATTTTTGGTCGGTCATTGGTGGGTTGAAACACCTAAGCTACATTTTTTTCAAAAAAGAGTGGTGGATTGGGCTGTATTTATATTGATTTGAAAGGTGATTTTCTAAAATTTCCGAGGGGTAAGTATCACAAAAATAAGGGTAAAATGAAATGAATCATTACATTATAGATACAAGTTGTTCTATTATATTGAATTTCAATGAACCAACTTCTTAATCTAAGCTCAACGCCGTATCTTTGTAATTTAGAATCAATACAAACGACTGCATATAAAATTAGGAGTACATGAAGCTGAAAAAGGCAGACATTCTTAAGGCATTGGAAAAAATATCCGCACCCGGTGACGGACAAAACATTGTGGAGAGCGGAGCCATTACCAATATTCAGGTTTTTGGGGATGAAGTGGAAGTGGATGTTACCATAAAGAACCCAAGTCTTCAGGCCAAGAAAAAGACCGAAGTGGAAATCTTGAAGTGTATCCACAGAGAAGTATATGAAAAGGCAAAGATCAAGGTCAACCTAAAGGTTGATGCACCTGAAAAACCCAAAGTCAACCAAATTAAGGGGAGCCCCATTCCTGGAATTCAAAATATTATCGCCGTTGCGTCTGGTAAAGGAGGTGTTGGTAAATCTACCGTAACTGCGAATTTGGCGGTCACTTTAGCCAAAATGGGTTTTAAGGTGGGACTTTTGGATACCGATATCTATGGACCATCCATGCCCATTATGTTTGATGTGGCTTTGGAAAAACCTTTGTCCATCAATGTGGATGGCAAAGCTAAGATGAAACCCATTGAAAATTATGGGGTAAAATTATTGTCCATCGGGTTTTTCACCCAACCCAATCAAGCGGTGATTTGGCGTGGACCCATGGCAGCAAAAGCACTTAACCAGATGATTTTTGATGCCCATTGGGGTGAATTGGACTTCTTGTTATTGGATTTGCCACCGGGAACCGGGGACATTCATTTGAGCATCATGCAATCCTTGCCCGTTACGGGAGCGGTTGTGGTGAGCACACCGCAGGAAATAGCATTGGCCGATGCCCGTAAAGGGGTGGCGATGTTCCAACAAGAAGCCATTAGCGTACCTGTGCTGGGTATTGTGGAAAACATGGCCTATTTTACACCAGCGGAGCTGCCTAACAACAAATACCATATCTTTGGAGAAAATGGGGCGAAAAATCTGGCTGAGGACTTGGATGTACCCTTTTTAGGAGAGATTCCACTGGTACAGAGCATCAGGGAAGCAGGGGACGTAGGTAGGCCGGCAGCATTGCAAACAGCCACCCCAACTGAAGAGGCATTTGAGGAATTGACGAAAAGTGTGGTCAGTGAGTTGGTGAAACGAAACACCGATTTGCCTCCCACAGAAGCAATAAAGATTACAACAATGGCTGGTTGTGCCGCCGTTAAAAAGAAATGAGCATGACAACAGAGGAAATTAAAACAAATGTAGAGAAGGCTTTGGAGGAAATACGACCTTTTCTTCAAAGCGATGGAGGTGATATCACATTGATTTCAATAGACAACGATAATTCAGTAAAAGTCAAATTGGAAGGCAACTGTATTGGATGCAGTGTCAATCAAATGACCCTAAAGAGCGGTGTTGAAATGACCATAAAAAAATATGCACCCCAAATCGAGGAAGTCATTAACGTGAGCTAACTGATAAAAATCATGAATCCTTCCGGAAGCAACAAATAAGTTGCGCATCCAAAACATTGTTACATGATCAAGACCGATATACTTATTATTGGAGCGGGACCTACGGGTCTCTTTGCTGTTTTTGAAGCAGGCTTATTGCAACTCAAATGTCATTTAATAGATGCTTTGCCACAACCCGGTGGTCAATGTGCGGAGATTTATCCCAAAAAACCCATTTACGATATTCCTGGATTTCCTGAGGTATTGGCTGGTGAATTGGTGGACAATCTTATGGAACAAATTAAACCGTTTCAACCTGGGTTTACCTTGGGCGAACGTGCTGAGACCATTGAAAAGTTGGATGATGGCTCGTTTGTGGTCACTACCAATAAAGGCACCAAACACCAAGCACCTGTGATTGCCATTGCAGGAGGATTGGGAAGTTTTGAACCCAGAAAACCTTTGTTGGACAACCTTTCAGCATATGAGGACAATGGCGTGGCCTATATGATCAAGGAGCCTGAAGTGTATCGTGGCAAAAAAGTATTGATTGCCGGGGGTGGGGATTCTGCTTTGGATTGGTCTATTTTCTTGGCCGATGTGGCCGATGAGGTCACTTTGGTGCACCGTCGTAACGAGTTTCGTGGAGCTTTGGACTCCGTTGAAAAAGTGCAGCAACTTAAAAATGAGGAGAAAATCAATCTGATTACGCCCGCCGAGGTGGTCGCTCTTCATGGTGAAGGAAAATTGGAAAAGGTAACGGTGCAGAATACAGATACTTCAGAAGAAACAGATGTGACCGTGGATAATTTTATTCCACTTTTTGGACTTTCCCCAAAATTGGGGCCCATTGCGGATTGGGGTCTGGAAATTGAAAAAAATGCCATAAAAGTGGATAATTCCTTGGATTATCAAACCAATATTCCTGGAATTTATGCCATTGGCGATGTTAATACCTATCCCGGAAAATTAAAATTGATTCTCTGCGGCTTCCATGAAGCAACATTGATGTGTCAAAGTGCCTATCAACGTATCCATCCGGATAAAAAATATGTAATGAAGTATACCACGGTAGGGGGTGTCACAGGATTTGATGGTAGTAAAAAAGAAGCGCCAAAAGCAGTCGTAAAGGCAATTAACTAGGAGTTAGGAATTAGTGCATAGGATTTAGTATGGCAGTTCAGAAATTTGAAGATTTAATTGTTTGGCAAAAAGCACAGGAACTAGCAGTTCTTATTTACAAAGAGTTTGAAAGATGTACGGATTTTGGTTTTAGAGATCAAATAAGAAGAGCCTCAGTTTCTGTTTCCAACAACATAGCTGAAGGTTTCGAAAGAAGTTCCAACGCCGACTTTTCCAAATTTTTATTTTACGCTCTTGGCTCGAATAGTGAAGTAAGATCTATGATTTATCTTTCCGTTAAACTAAATTTGTTGGCTAAAGGAAGAGCGGATGAAATAATTGAGATTACCAATGAAGTCTCGAAATTACTGTACGGATTGATAAAATCTATGAAGACTAATTCCTAACCCCTAATTCCTATTTCCTATAAATAGAATGAGTGACATTAAAATAAAAATAACCGACCGAGAAGGTGTTTCCCACGAAGTGGATGCCCCAACCGATATGAATATGAACCTGATGGAGGTGGTACGTTCCTACGAATTGGCCCCTGAGGGGACCATTGGAATTTGTGGAGGTATGGCCATGTGTGCTTCATGTCAGTGTTATATTCAATCCGATCATCAACTTCCGGAAAAATCGGATGATGAAGACGCCATGTTGGCCGAAGCATTCTTTGTTAAGGATAATAGCCGATTGGGCTGCCAAATCCACATTACCGAAGATTTGGATGGACTGGAAGTGGAATTGGCCCCTGAGGAAGGTTAATCCAAAGCACCTATCCATCAATCCTCAAGGGGATAACATCTGTTAAAACCCTATATTTAGTCTTTCTTGTCATCCAAAACATGAGAAAGGCACTTTTTACCTGTTTTTTACTTTTCATCTCAGCGATGTGTTGGTCACAGGCAACGTATCCACAATTGACGGAGATTGTTACAGACCAAGCTGAAATTTTTACCCAGCAGGAGTTGGGGCACTTACGCAACAAGCTCACCCAGTTTGAAACAGAAACTACCAATCAATTGGTAATTCTTACCATCAATGAGTTGGGCAATGAGACCATTGAGCAGTATGCCAACGGTGCATTCAATCTAAATAAATTGGGACAGGACGAAAAGGATAATGGGATTTTGATTCTCTTCTCAAAATTGGATAGGGAAGTACGCATTGAGGTGGGCTATGGTTTGGAACCCTATATCACTGATGCAGTGGCTTCGCGTATCATCAGAAACACCATGATTCCTAAATTTAAGGAGGAGGATTATTTTGGCGGGCTGGATGTGGCCACAAACCAAATCATCACGTTTCTTAATGATCCAGAAGCCCTTGAGGAATTCAAACAAGAGATAGAAAACGAAGGTGAATTTCCTTGGTGGGCCAAACTGTTAATGACCCTTTTTCTTTCTGTTTTTATTGCAGCCGGTGGATTTGTCTTTTATAAAGGGTATTCGTCTTTAATTGAGATGTTCAGGGGAATATTCATTGGTAAACTTGGACTTTTGCCAGGATTATTTATGTTCATCCCTACCCTGATGATGGTTGTCTTTGGTTTGGTTTTTATTCTGATGCCCGTATTTTTCCTTTCAATGGTCTTTGGATTCGATTTTGACCCAGATAATATTAACCTGAATACTACTTTGGTGTATTATGTGCCTATTGGGTTCTTTTTGGTGACCATAGCATTAGCCATCTTAAAGATTCTCATTAAAGGGAAGGAAGATTTTAAACTCTCATGGGTCAAATCAGACAGCACCTATATGAGCAAGACCTTTTCTTCTGGGGGTAGTCATTCCTTTGGTTCTGGTTCATCTTCGGGAGGCAGTTCCAGTAGTTTTTCTGGTGGAGGTGGAAGCTCTGGTGGTGGTGGCGCCAGCGGAAGTTGGTAATTGTTTTTGATTTCCCGTATTTTCACAACATTAACGAAACAAATCCCCGAGATGAGAATTGCAATCCTAGCAGCACTGTTCGTATTTCTTTCCTGTTCCGAAAAACCCCAAACCGAGGTTGAAAAATGGAAAGCCCAAGCTGAAAACACTACCATCATTCGAGATGATTTTGGGGTGCCCCACATCTACGGTAAAACCGATGCCGATGCTGTGTTCGGATTGTTGTACGCCCAATGTGAGGATGATTTTAATCGGGTGGAACAAAATTACATTTGGGCCACGGGACGTTTGGCTGAGGTTGAGGGCGAGCAAGCCATCTACAGCGACTTAAGAGCAAAATTGTTCATGACTGAGGAAGAGGCCATAGCCAAGTATGATAGTAGCCCCGAATGGTTGAAAAAACTTTGCGATGCCTTTGCGGATGGAATCAACTATTACCTTCATACCCACCCAGAGGTAAAACCCAAATTGCTGACCCATTTTGAGCCATGGATGCCCATGTATTTCAGTGAGGGATCCATCGGTGGTGATATTGAGCGCATTTCCACAGAAAAAATCAAAGCGTTTTATGAAAGTGGGATGGAATTGCCAGAGATGGAGGAATTTAAACTAAAAAGGGAAGAGGAAATGGCCGAACCACAAGGCTCCAACGGGATTGCTATCTCGGGAAAACTGACGCAATCGGGGAATGCCATGCTCTTGATCAATCCACATACCTCATTTTATTTTCGAGGTGAAGTACATGTCGTCAGCGAAGAGGGACTAAACGCCTACGGCGCGGTAACTTGGGGTCAGTTCTTTGTGTACCAAGGCTTCAATGAGAAAACGGGGTGGATGCACACTTCAACCTATACCGATGTGATGGATGAATTCAAGGAAACCTTGGTCAAAAATGATGGCAATTTATTCTATCAATATGGAGATGAACTTCGGCCTGTGGATTCTTTGGAAGTCACTTTAAAATATAAAGAAGGCGATAGTTTAAAAGAAAGGACTTTTCCTATGTACCGCACTCATCATGGACCTATCACCCATTTAGTGGATGGACAGTGGACGGCATCGGCCATGGTGTGGGAACCGGTGAAGGCATTGGAGCAATCCTATATCCGGACCAAGCAGGATGGATACCAAGGTTTTAGAGAGATGATGGATATTCGAACCAATTCTTCCAATAATACGGTGTATGCCGATGCGGAGGGCAACATCGCCTATTTTCATGGGAACTTTGTTCCGAAACGTGATACTATTTATGATTATACCCAACCCGTGGACGGAAGCAATCCTAAAACCGATTGGCAAGGTTTGCATTCGGTTGATGAGAATATTTTGGTTCTGAACCCAGAGAATGGATGGATTCAGAACTGTAATTCCACACCGTACACTTTGGCTCTGGAATTCAGTCCAAAACGGCAAGACTATCCAAATTATATGTCGCGTGACCAAGAAAATTTTAGAGGTATTCACGCCATCGAATTGTTGACCGATCGAAGCGACTATACCTTGGATAGCTTAATTGAATTGGCCCACGACCCCTATTTGCCCGCTTTTGAAGCTTTGATTCCTGGCTTGGTCAAAGCCTATGATGCAAATCCAACTCCAACATTAAAAAAACCGATTGAAATACTACGAGAATGGGATTTTACCACTTCTGAGAAATCTGTAGCTATGACCTTGGCCCATTATTATGGTACGCTTTGCTATGCAAAAGCAGAAAGACCTGAAGGCATGTATCCCATGCAATGGGTGAACTATTGGGGAAGCGATTGGCCCAATTCAAAAAAAATAGAGCTGTTCCAAGAAGTTGTAGCTCAATTAGAGAACGATTTCGGAACATGGCAAATGCCGTGGGGCGAGGTTAATCGGTATCAACGCTTAAATGGGGATATCCGCCAACCGTTTGATGATACCCAACCCAGTATTCCCATTGGGTTTGCCAGTGGTCGTTGGGGGGCATTGGCTGCGTATGGTGCACGCTATGACAATGGCACCAAGAAAATCTACGGAACCCGGGGCAATAGTTTTGTGGCCGTTGTTGAGTTTGGGGATAAAGTAAAAGCAAAAACTATGTTGGCCGGTGGGCAGAGTGGTAATCCAAATTCACCTCATTTTAATGATCAAGCACAGCTGTATGCCGATAAGCAATTTAAGGATGCAGCCTTTTATAAAGAAGATGTTTTGAAAAGGGCAGAGCACACGTATAAGCCGGGAGAATGATTACTCCTCTTCTTTTACAATGATTAAACTGGCTTTGGAGCCTGTGGAAAGGTTCCAACGATTATTATGGATGACTTCACCTTTATCATCTGCAACTACAACTTGGGCGGTATTGGGACCGGATGAACCTTGGTTCAAGGCTTCAAATTCTATACGGTTGAACCCTGGGGCCAAATCTAAGTTAACCCCTCTGAAAGAACCTGAAAGCAACAAATTATACTCTACCACTTCACCGTTCAGGTAGATTTTTATTCGGTCGCCATCCACATATTCGTGATCACGGCATACCACGCCAACAAATTTGGCAGAGGTCTTTAAATCGCCCAAATATTGGTCACCAAAATGTTCATTGGAGCCCTTTTTTTCCTTTTCACCTACTTTAGGGTCTATAACCAAATCATGTCCAGCTTGAAGTAGTTCCCTGTCCGGCAACATTTGAACCCCGGGTTTTTCATTATCAGAGGTTAAACTTTCATCAAGAACAGAGGGCATGCGAAGGGAGGTTCCCTGATTGCTGGCCTTGACATCCAAATTATTATTATCGCCAATCTTTAGGGGACGGGTAGTGGGTAGGTCAGATTGTGCTTGTAGGGAAATAACCCCCAATCCAAAACCCATTATTAAGAATACAAGCTTTTTCATAACAACTTGGTCGATTCGTAACTCTAAAGTTAGCAAATACCTTGCCATGAATTTGATAAAGTGGCGTTAAATCGATGAAAAAATCGATGTGAGTTAAAGTCTTCACAAATGGGATTTGTTAGCATAACGAGGTATGAAGCTTGATACTTTTTTGGCTTTAACCTTTTAATTATATCAAAAAATGAAACACGTATTACTTTTTACCCTGTTGTTGGGCGCAGTGACCCTTCAAGCACAAGATTCCGAAAACAGCAAAAAAACCATCCCAAAAGGCACCTGGAATATTGGGGGTGATTTTTCCGTGGGGTTCAGCAATCAAGAGTCTACAAATCAAATTTCAATTCGTAATTCGGATAGATCTTCATTTTCTGTCTTACCTCGGGTTGGCTATGTTTTCTCAGACAATTGGATGTTAGGCTTAAAAACTGGGTACAGCTTTAGTAAATCCGACCTTGAACTTATAGATAACGGTGCTTTCACCGGTGAATCTGAAGGTACAGGTGAATCCATCACAGTGGCACCGTATGTTAGAAGATATTTTGGTTTGGGCAACAATCTACTTATCAATCTACAAGGAGAACTCGAGTACAGTGCATCTTGGTCTGAAACTATTTCAGATACCTCAGAGAGAAGTACTGGCCAAGCAGACCAGTTTGCCATATCCATTCGACCTGGGATTACTTACTTTGTTTCCAAAAACTTGGCTTTTGAATCTTCCTTTGGGGTACTGCAATATGGCACCTATGAAAGTGAGCAAAGCGATGGAGTTGACACCAAAAACAGTGGCTTTAATCTTAGTCTGGATTCTTCAAATCTATTTTTTGGATTGTCTTATTACTTTTAGAGATATCTGAAATGGTATAGAAGCCCGCTACACTGCAGCGGGCTTTTTCTTTTTCAATCCAAATAGTGGGTGCAAAAACGGAATCCGAAGAATGATGAAATCATAGATCAACCAACTGATTCCAAAAGTACCCACCACCAAAATGGAAGCCTTTTGGAAAAACCCCCAATCCAAATCCATTAAATAGTACCCAATGGCAACGGTCACAGTTTGGTGTAAAATATAAAAGGGATACACCGCTCGGTTGGCATAGGCCAATGTCTTGCTGGGACGATTTAAATATTGTGCGGCATAGGCAAACAGAACCAGTATCCAACTCCAAAGATTGGCGACCTTTAACAAGGCTTCGGTGAAATGTCTGAAGTACCCATCTTCAAATTGCCAGCAGACAATGAGTCCCGTAAAGCATATCAACCCAATGACCAGGGCTTTTTTCTTTATGTTTTCAACACTTTTCCAAAAAGTATCTCCCAGTGAGATCAGTACAAAACCGAAAAAGAAAAGGGTGCTGTAGTTGATGATGGCAAACCAATCGTGGATAAGGTCATGGGTAATGTCAAAAAAAGGCTCTACCAAAGCCTCCCACAGATATAGCGGTAGAATAAACCAGTACAATCCCAACGGTTTTGCAACAAGCCGTTTTATCCATTGCACAAATTTCCCAGGTTTTTTTCGGATTCGAAGAAAAATAGGGGACAAAACCCACGAGAAAATGAGCAGGTAAGGCAAAAACCATAGGTGGTGCCAGGAGAAATTTCCTTCTGGATAAATGCCATCTCGGGCCACAGTGGTAAAAAATTCCCAGTATGAACCTATGAACCGAGCATTGGCTACACGTTCAAAGTAAATCTGCGGAGGTACGATGAACAACATGCCAAAAATGAGCGGAATACCCAACCGTTTGAAGCGTTCCCAATTAAACTGATGAACCGTTCGTTTTCCAAAGGCATAATAAGTGCCCATGCCTGAAATGACAAAAAGAATAGGCAAACGCCATTGGTTCAAAAAGAGCATAGGCCATTGCAGCCAGTTATATATAGTATTGTTTTTGACGTGCCACCCCCAGGGTACAAAGAACATGCCCACATGGTAAAAAATGAGAAGCCCAAAAACAATGACCCGTAGCCAATCTAAATCGTAACGTCTAATTTTTGTCTGCATGATTGATGAATTTTAACCAAAGATGCGTCTACGCTCTAAAATGTTGCAGTTTTTGGAGCATCAAAACGTCCAGAATTACAATTTTGGAGGAATTAGGCGTGTTTTATCCCCTTTTTTGCTTCATGTAGCTCGAAGGCGAACTTCCCACATGCTTTTTAAAAGCGGAATAAAATGCAGATTTAGACCGAAAACCAACAGTGTGCCCAATGGCCTCAACAGTTAAATGGGCAAATTCGTTATCCAACAAGCGGGTTTTGGCCAACAAAATCCGCTTCTGGTTAATAAAGTCGTTGAAATTCATCCCGGTTTCAGAATTAATCAATTTTGAAACGGTGTTGGCATTGGTGTTGAGATTTTCCGCCAAATCCTTTAGTGAAATATCTTGATGGCAATAATAAGCACCGTGATTTAAAAAATCTTCCACTGCCCCAAACTCAAGCGAGTTGGAGGAGAGCGTCTCATATTTGTCCGCAATCCAGGTTTTTTCAAAAAAGCGTGATTCAGAAAAAATAAAAAAGGAAGTCACGAAGATGGTTATCGTTCCAAAAATGCCAATGTAATGATCGCCGCCGTCATCATCATAATTGATGAATATTAAAAAAATGAATAGCAACAATACCAAAAAGAAGAATACAGTGTTTCTTGAAAAAGTGTACTTGTTCACTTTAATATTCTTTGCTGACATTTCTTTTGTACGCCATGTTGGTGCCACCAATTGTATGGATAAAATAAGGTAGAACGCAAAGCTGAACAACAAAATCCACCGGAACTGATCTTTGATAATATGGTAGGAATAATTTACAGAATCAGGCACGTCCACAAAGCTCAAATTACGATGATAAGCCCCTATGTAGGCATTGAGTTTTACTTCCAAAGGGCTCAACGAATAATTAATTTGAGACAACCCATAAGCTATGGGAAGAATGAAATGATACCATTGTTTTTTTAGTTTAAAGGGTTCTCGCTTCAGTAAAGAATACAAGAAAAAATAAAGTGTAGGAGCTATGAGGAGGACAAAAGCTTCTGTGGAATCGTTTAGGAACAGCACATGTTTCATGAGCCCCGTATAGCAGAGGTAGATGTCCATAAATACCAAGCATTGCACCAACAAGGCCCACCCGAACAGTTGAATGGCAGAATCTCTTTTGGTTCTGAGAAAAATGACAAGGACCAAGAATAACCCCTGAACAATCCCGAGGAGCATAATGTGTGATGCCAGATTGTGCCGGATTGGAATTTGCTCCAATATGGTCTCTATGTCTTCCATCCTAAGAACTTAAATCGTATCTTGATAATCCGTCAAAAGTGGAAATTACCATTCTTTTTTTAATCAACTGTTGACCAAAAATGAAAAAACGACAATTCTTGCGATATGTGGGAAGTGCGGCCATGGCGGCCCCTCTTTTTCCAATTACCGCCAGTGCAGGTGAAACCCATGAATCACTCCCATACCCAGATAAGGACAGTGAAGCTTTCTGGGAACGTATCAGAATGGATTATAGGCTGAAGCCTGATTACATTAATCTGGAAAATGGCTACTACAATTTTGTACCGACCCCAATATTGAACAAATTCATGGAGCATGTAAGGGAGGTGAATTATCAAGGCTCCTACTATATGCGCACGGTACAATGGGAGAATAAAAATAAGGCTGCCGCTCGTGTGGCCCAATTGGTAAACTGCTCAGAAAAAGAACTGGTCATTACCCGAAACACCACTGAATCGTTGGATTTAATCATAGGTGGATTTCCATGGGAAAAAGGAGATGAAGCCATTTTTGCTGTACAGGACTATGGTGCCATGCAGCTACATTTTGAACAAATGCAAAAACGGTATGGTATGGTTTGCAAAAAGGTGTCCCTACCCAATCATCCCAAATCTGATGACGAGATTGTGGAATTGTATGCATCCCAGATTACCCCCAAGACTAAATTGATGATGGTATGCCACATGGTCAATGTAACGGGGCAGATTTTACCCATTCGGAAAATTTGTGATATGGCTCATGCCCATGGTGTTGAGGTCATGGTGGATGGTGCCCACTGCGTGGGGCACATAAAAGTTGATTTAGCTGAACTGGATTGCGATTATTATGGGTCAAGCCTTCACAAGTGGTTGAGTACACCGCTTGGCGCTGGAATGTTATACGTAGCCGAAAAGCATATCCCAAAAATTTGGCCTTTGTTGGCTGAACATGAGGATGATGAGACCAAAATCCGACGTTTGAATCATACGGGGACTCATCCGGTACATACGGACCTTACCATCAATGATTGTGTAGATTATCTAGAGTTGATCGGTATGGAACGAAAAGAAGAACGTTTGCGACAATTGCAACGCTATTGGAGCGATCAGCTACGGAATGTGGATAATGTAGTGATCAACACCCCTGTTGAACCCTATAGAAGTTGCGGTATTGCCAATGTGGGGTTGAAGAATATGAAGCCCCATGATTTGGCAAAAACCCTTTTGGAGGAATTTGATGTTTGGACGGTTGCCATAGATTTTGAGAATGTTCATGGATGCCGCATCACGCCCAATGTCTATACTACCTTTGATGAATTGGATCGTTTTGTGGCTGCGATGAAAACTATGGCAAAACGCACTTAAACATCTATATAATCCGATAGTTTTTCTGGCCCTTCCAGCAGCACCTTAACAATTTGCAGCGTACCATCTGCCTTGGTGGCGATGTGCCATTTGATTAATGCAATGGTTCCATTCTCAATCTCAATACCCGTTATACTTCTGGGGTGCACACAGCTTCCATCATTAAAAAAAGGGATTTGCCCTGGCTCGGGAAATCGAGGTCGGTGGGTATGCCCGGCAATGGTGATCAGTAGATTGTTCTTCAAGATCCATCGCTTGATCCGTTTTTCTATCCGAATAAGTTCCTTGTAGTTTTTGGCAGGGCTGGTAGGGTCGGCAATGCCCACTACTTGAAGTGGTTTCCAGAGAACCCTTACCAAAAATCGACCGATGCGCCAACAGACATAGTTCCACCAATCTGCTTGGTGTCCATGGGTGCAAAAAAGCTCTTGCCCTGTTTGTGTGTGTTTTAAAATAATGGCTTCGTGATAGGTAATGCCTTCAAAAAGTTCCTTGTCCGAACCATCTATGGGTTCAAAATAACTGGAAAGGTGCTTGTCCACATAAACCTTGTCCTTATAGACCATATCGTGGTTGCCCCAGAGCATGTGCAATCGTTTTTCCAAATGGAATTGCCGCAGCAGTTGGTACACATTTTTGTGCGCTTCAAAAATTTCATCAAAACCGATGTTTTCCCAGAGTTCATCCCCATCGCCAAGCTCGCAATATTGAAAACCTTGTCGGTAGTAATGATTCAGGGCATGAAAATAAATGTTTCGGTTATTGGCAAAGTCATCGGCAAAACTGTTGTCTCCCCTATGACAATCGCTAAAGAAGATGAATTTGGAATCATCATCAAAAGGAATGATTTTGGCCTTGTTGTAGGCTCGATCTAACCTATTTGTGGAAGACATGGTATTTTTTTAACTAAATATCCTTAAAAATGGTGATTAATCTATAAAGATTTCCATTATAAGACGGGCATTCTTTCTTTTTGTAACTTTACGTACTAATTTTCGACCAATGTCAGTATGAAACAAAAGTGTGATGCTGAAAGCCCAATGGTGCAGTTGGTAAGCTTCAACAAACTATTGGAACATTATGATAGACAACTGAACAGCGAGGACAAGTTCTACGCTGATTGGGCGAAGTATGTCTTGGATTTACAGGCACCTTATCCCGAGCTCAGAGAAGGCTTCAGTGACCTTAGTTTGTTGGAAAAGCACAAGGATGTCATCAGCATTATCTTGAAAGAGAGCTTTGCCCCAGCATTAACGAACAACGAAATAAAAACAGCATCAACCCCTTTTGAAAGTTTGGTGTTCAATTCTTCAGAGCGTTTTCAGAAGATTTTGAAAGATGCTGGCGAAGACTTTGAGTTGGAAATCCAGAACATGCCCGAAGGACTCGGCTACATTATGAAATGTACGGTGATTCTGAACTTTTATTATGGGTTTAATTTGGATTTCAAACGCCCTATTTTTTACGACATTCCTGATGCCAATGGGGTAACGCACCATTATCGCATCTTGTACAATGCCGATTTTATGGAAATCCTTCCAACGGAGAAATCTAAAAAGCTGACCCAGGAAGATGTAGATGAGCTTTTGGAAAATTTTGAAAATCTGGAGCTTTGGAAGGAAAAAATACCACCCAATAGTTTTATTACAAAAGGGTTTGTTATTTGCAATATGTTCGATGTCACTACCGAACATTCCATTTCAGAAATAAAATCTACCCTGATTGGGAAAAAGAAGAGCGAAGGCGAAAACTATATGGAACGTTTTCAGGATACCTTTAGGTCTCTCTTTAAGCTCAAGAAAATAAATGTAGGGTTTGCAGGCTATGATTCCAGTGCCAATAGTTTTTTCAAGATTTACGGCAGAGGTATGGAAAGTTTCTTGCTTAACGGTAAGGAAATGGAATCTTGTGATGCAACACTATGTGAATATTCCCATGGGAAACTTTTTGCTGAGAGTAAATATTTTGCCATTTCCAATGTTGAAAAATACTATCAGAAACAAAAGTCCCAACCCTATAAGAATCTCTATGAACAGGGAATACGGAGTGCCATATTGGCCCCAATTTCCAGCAATGGGGAACTTTTGGGGGTCTTGGAACTGGTTTCAGATACTGTTAATGAGTTGAACAGTGTCAATGCCAATAAGCTGGATGATGTTATGCCATACATTATATCATCCGTACTGCGATCTATTGAGGAAGAAGAAAATTTGGTGGACGCCATTATTCAACACGAGTGTACCACAGTGCACCCTTCGGTGTATTGGAAATTTCAGGAAGAGGCCAAACGTTTTATGGCCGATGAATTATCTGGAAACCAACCCGTGTTCAAGGAAATTGTGTTCAAGGATGTACATCCACTTTATGGACAAATCGATATAAAGGATTCTTCCAAAGAAAGAAACCTTTCCATTCAGCGGGATTTAATGATTCAACTATCCGAAATCAATGATGTTTTGGCAATGGCCATTGAAAAGTTCGCACTGCCCATTTATGAGGAGTTGATGTTTAGGGTAGACACCTATCTTAATGAAGTCAGAGAGACCCTTTATACCCATACGGAGCAGGCCGTGTTTGATTTTGTGAAGGAAGAAATCAATCCAGTGTTCGAGCACTTGAAAAAAGAGGATAAGGAGATTAAGGCACTTATCAAGGCCTATGAGTCCAAGATAGATGAAACCACGGAATCGTATTATGACCATCGCCGAAACTATGATGAAAGTGTGATGGAATCCAACATGCAATTGGCCGCTCTTTTGGACAAAAAGCAATTGGCCGCCCAAGAAATGTTCCCGCATTATTTTGAGCGCTACAAGACTGATGGTGTTGAGCACAATATGTACATTGGCAGCTCCATTGCTCGAGACAGAAAGTTTAATGAACTTTATTTGAGCAATTTGAGGTTGTGGCAGCTTCAGGTAATGTGTGACATGGAGAACAAGTATTATTCCCTTAAACCACATTTACCCGTACAATTGGATGTTACCTCACTTATTTTGGTCTACAGCACCTCGCTGTCCATCCGTTTTAGAATGGATGAAAAACGATTTGATGTGGACGGTACCTACAATGCACGCTATGAGGTAATCAAAAAACGTATTGACAAATCCTATATCAAGGGCACCAATGAACGGTTGACTCAAAAGGGTAAGTTGGCCATTGTGTATTCCCAACGAAAGGATGAGCGGGAATATATGCGCTACATTCGCTTCCTAAAAAACAAGGGTTACTTTACGGACAACATTGAAATTGTGGAACTGGAAGGGCTACAGGGGGTAACGGGCCTTAAGGCCATTAGGGCTGAAATTTTGTATAAAAAGGACAAAAAATCGGAGCAAACCTATACCTATGATGATTTAATGGAGGAGTTGAGGTCTTAGACTAAAATATTAGTCTGTCGGGACCAAAAAACCGGAAAGCGATGCCAAACGAAAGAACGGAGATAATCATTCCCACCATAAAAATAGTATAGGTCAGCCGTAATATTCGGTACTTTTTGTTCAATACAAGCCCCAAATAGTATAAATCCTTGGTAAGAGAAGCATAAACATAATCCTTGTCCTTTACCAATTCCTTCAAGGCCCATTCATACTCATTTAGATCCATCTGATGAAAATTGCCGAAGAACAAAAGGTTCACCCTTTTTTGTTCCACATCCTCTTTGGTAAATTTACCGGTGGTAACGTTAGGCCTGGTGGCCAAAACGGATAAGACCATGGAGACCACACTAAAAAGGATAAGGATCATTGTGGGATAGATGAGGTAGGTATTGGTGGGATTGTCCAATTTGGTAAGCAAATTGGCCAGCACCAAAGAAATGATAATGGCATTTACAGACAACAAAATGTTGGCCTTAGTATCGGCAATATCACTGAGTTTTAAGTGGTTTTTCAGTGTTACCCGATATAAGGTTTGCACACTTCGGTCTGGGCTTTCCTCTTTGTATTTTGCTTTAAGGGCTTCCTTTTTGGCGATATTCTTTTCTGTTTTCTTGTCTTTGAGCAATTGTTTTAAGTTCCTTTGCTTACCTTCTTCCCAATTTTCCTTGGCGTAGTCGGTATAGAACTTTTGCCCTTTCCGGAACATCTGAATGTTCTTTTCGCGCCATTCTTTGGCGGAATAATTGGCAATGCCTAATTCCTTTAATTCTTTCTTTAAAAAATCGGTGGTTTCCCAATAGCTTTTTTTGGCAAAGTGGGACATGTCGGCATCCCGGATGATTTCTTCCGATAAATTTTGGGGCTCATATTGTTTCTTGGTTGCAAGGATTAAATTGCAAACTTCCTTCGCATCCGCCGCATTATATCCATTATCTTTTAAAAAATCTGTGGCAATTTTGCAGCTGGCCTCTTCATGGTTTTCAGGGGCCTCAACATAGCCGGTATCGTGCAGCCATGCGGTCAGTATAAGCCTTTCATTCTCCTCTTCTTTTAAGTTATAGAAGTTGAGCAATTCTTTAGTACTTTTAACTACACGCTGGGTATGTCGCAAATTGTGGTATAAAAACCTCGGGTCGAGCTTTTTATCAAAAAGTTCACAGACAAATTGTTCAGTTTTTTCAACAATATCCGACATAACTGCATGTTTGAAGTATCCAAAGTACAAAATTTTGGATTCAACCTCATAGCTTATGAAGAAACATTACCTGTTCATCCTCTTACTGGCAATGGTGTCCGGCTGTGCAACCTATGAGGCTAAATATGCCATTCCCTCTATGAATGAAAATGCTTTTCAAAGCAAGGAGGTTGAGCATACCTTTTATTTGATTGGAGATGCAGGATTATCTCCCGCGGGGGACTTAAATCCTAGCCTAAAGAAGTTTAAATCGGTCTTGAGCAAAGCCGATGCAAACAGTACAGCACTTTTTTTGGGCGATAATATTTACCCCGCCGGTTTTCCAGATAAAGATGATGATCCTGAAGGGCACGAATTGTCAAAGCACTATCTAAACGCCCAATTAAGCACTGTTGAAAATTTTAAAGGAAAAGCTGTTTTTATTCCAGGCAACCATGATTGGTACAGTGATGGGTTGAATGGCTTGGAACGAGAGGAAAAGTACATTCAAAAAGCATTGGACAGCAAGGATGTCTTTCTTCCAGATAATGGGTGTCCCATTGAAAAAATTGAGGTCAGTGACCGTATTCTGGTTCTTGCCATAGATACGGAATGGTACTTGGTCGATTGGGACAAACACCCCACCATGAACGACAAGTGCGAGATCAAAGATCGGGGTCGTTTTTTTGAGGAGTTGGAAAGTGAGATCAAAAAGAATTTGGACAAGACCATTATCATTGCCTTGCACCACCCCATGTTTACCTATGGCTCGCATGGCGGGCAGTTTTCCTTCAAACAGCATATATACCCAAGCGGTGGAGGGTTTCCACTTCCTGGTTTGGGAACAGTGGCCAATGTGTTGAGACGGACCTCGGGGGTGAGTATTGAGGATATATCCAATAAAAAGTACAACGAGCTTAGAAAGCGTATTCTGACCCTTTCCCAATATTCAGATAAGGTCATTTTTGCTTCTGGGCATGAGCATACCCTTCAATATAACGTGGAATCCGGAAAACCACAGATTGTTAGTGGGGCAGGAGCCAAAACAGGCGCTACCCGACTTTTGAACGGGAGTAAGTTCTCTACTGGGGAAATGGGTTTTGCTGTTTTAAAAGTATATACAGATGGTTCGTCCAGTGTTGGATTTTATGCAGCGGATGAATCAGGAGATGAAGCCTTGTTTACTTCAGAAGTGCTGCCACCTGATAGACCTACCGAAAGTGTCTCCCTGCCGGATGATTTTCCTTCCTACAAAGTAGCTTCGGTGTATAGTGATGAAGAAATCGATAAAAGCGGGTTCCACAAATGGTTATGGGGCGAGCGGTATCGGAAATATTATGCCACCAAGGTAAAGGCCCCAACAGTTCGTTTGGATACCATTTTCGGTGGGGTTAAGGTTGTACGAAAAGGAGGGGGGAACCAATCCAATTCGCTGCGATTGGAAGATAAAGAAGGAAGACAATACGTAATGCGCGATCTTCGTAAAAGTGTTGAGCGTTATCTGCAAGCCATGGCTTTTCAAGAGCAATATATCATTGGGCAGTTTGAGGACACCTACACGGAGGATTTGCTTATGGATCTTTATACTGGGGCGCATCCCTATGCTCCGTTTACCATTGCCAAATTGTCCGATGCAGTGAATATTTACCATACCAATCCAAAATTATACTACATACCCAAGCAGTCCGTTTTGGGGGATTTCAATACAGATTTTGGCGATGGACTCTACATGATTGAAGAACATGTATCCGATGGGCATGATGA
The DNA here is from genome assembly GCF_017313225.1 of Allomuricauda sp. CAU 1633. Taxonomy (GTDB): domain Bacteria; phylum Bacteroidota; class Bacteroidia; order Flavobacteriales; family Flavobacteriaceae; genus Flagellimonas. The sequence goes on from NZ_JAFLNE010000001.1 coordinate 797,099, forward strand.
GCTTGAAAGCTTTGGGAAAACCAAAAAAATTGAAAGCACATACGACCTTATCAATAAATTACGGGAAGATGAGGAATACCGAATTGATCAAAAGGAATATGTAAAAGCCCGCTTGTTCGATATTCTTTTGGGGGATTGGGACCGTCATGTAGATCAATGGCGATGGGCCGAATTTAAAACAGAAGACGGCAACAAAATTTTCAAACCCATTCCTAGGGATAGAGATCAGGTATTCTCCCGATGGGGAGATGGCGTAATCATGGAGTTTGGCTCCAGGGCGGTACCAGGTCTTCGAATTTTTGAAGGATTTCATGAGGAAATCCGTAGTGTAAAGGGCTTTACCTCATCACCGCGGACATTTGCCTTGGATATGGCCCTACTTTCTGAAACTGATATGCAAATGTGGGTGGATGAGGCCGAATTCATTCAGCAACATATTACGGAAAAGGTCATTGATGAAGCATTTTTGGCCTTTCCGGAAGAAGTACGGGATGAAACCGTCACCCAAATCAAGAATACCCTATTGGCCCGAAAAGGGAAACTGGTGGAAACCGCAAGGGAATACTTTGCCATCCTCAACAAGTACAGTGTGGTCACCGGAACGGACAAGGATGATTATTTCAGTATCAATTCCCTACAAGATGGAAGTGTTGAGGTGACCGGCTATCGTATTAAAGGAGGAGAAAAGGCCGATATTTTCTTTCAGAAAGTTTACCAACCCGAATTCACCAAGGAAATTTGGGTGTATGGCTTGGACGATGATGATGTTTTTGATGTCAACACCAAAACATCCCGAATAAAAGTTAGGATTGTGGGTGGGCAGAACAACGATGTGTACAAAATTGGAGAAGCGTCCAAAAAAGCACATGTCTATGATTTTAAGGCCAAAAAGAACACCTACGATGAAGCCTTTGGCGGAAAAATTCACCGTTTAAACGATTATGAAACCAACACCTATCAGTTTCTAAAAATCAAGGCAAGTAATAACCAACTACTACCTACCATCGGGTTTAACCCAGATGATGGTTTAAGGATTGGGCTTACTGATACCTATACGCTGAATGCATTCCGACAGAATCCTTTTACCCAACAACACACATTTAATGGGGCATACTACTTTGCTACCAATGGATTTAATTTGGCGTATAGGGGTGAATTTGCCAACGTAATCAACAAAGTGAACCTAGAGGTTCAAGCTCGGTTCACCAGCCCTAATTTCACCTTGAACTTCTTCGGTTTTGGTAATGAAACGGTCAATAATGACGATGATGAACCCCTTGGTCTGGATTATAACAGGGTTAAACTAAGAACATTGAAATTGGAACCATCATTGGTTTGGCGCGGCTATTTAGGTTCTAAAGTCCGGGTTGGGGTTTCTTATGAAGATATTGAAGTTGAAGCTACAGAGGATAGGTTCGTCAATGAATTCTATATTGGAAATGGAGAGGAGCGACATCAAAAATTCTTTGGAGTGGATGCGGAATACTCCTATTCAAATACAGATAATGAAGCCTTTCCCACTTTAGGGATGGCTTTTGAATTGCAGGGTGGCTATAAGACCAATATACAGGAATACGGCAGGTCGTTTGCCTATATCATACCTAGCTTGTCCTTGGATCATAGATTGTGTTCCAATGGTAGGCTGGTTCTGGCCACAAAGGTGAAGGGGCACATCAATATTGGGGATGATTTTGAGTTTTATCAAGCTGCAAATATTGGTGGGAATAATGGGTTGCGGGGCTTTCGTTTTCAACGTTTTGCGGGAAAGACTGCGTTTTACCAAAGTTCAGACCTGCGGTACAGTTTTAGAGGACGTAAAACAGGATTGTTGCCTGTTACCCCTGGAATTTATGGTGGATTTGATTACGGTCGTGTTTGGTTCCCTGGGGAAGACTCAGATAAGTGGCATAACTCCTACGGGGGAGGGTTTTTCATGAACGGAGCCGATATGCTCACCGCCAATTTTGGGTTGTTCAATAGTGCAGATGGGCTTCGATTTGCCTTTGGAGTTGGGTTCGGGTTCTAGTTGATGGAAAAAGAATACAGACTACCCCCTCCTCTCATATTTTTTTCATCGGCAATCAAGAGCGTTTTTTCATCCAAAAATCCAATGGATTCTGTTTGGGTATCGCTATTGAAGTCAATGATTTGTATGGAAGCCTTTTCAAAATTTGGAAGCTCAAAATTCCTCACCAAAAAAATAAGACCATACCCCAAAAGAGCAATGGTTTTTCCATCCGGTGAAATATCAGCTCCTGTGACCGAACAGTGATCTTGACTTTTACAGAGGGTAATAGAACCCAAGAATTCTGCTTCATATTCACCTTCAACATCAGGAACTCGATACATTAAAGTTTCTCCGGTATAGGGTCTGGTGCGATTCTTGGTAAAAATGTATAGGTGGTCTTTCCAATGAAATAAACCCTCCGTATCAAACAGTAAGCTGTCTTTTTTGGGTGGAAATTTTTTTTGTTGAGGGTAGTGGAACGCAATTTTTTCTGCATTGGGTTCTTTTTTCTTTAGTTCAGAAGCAGAGACCCGATAGATGGTCAAATTTTTTCGAGCATTATTGTTGTTTCCAAAATCACCAATATAGAGATTGCCTTTTTTGTCCATGGCCAAGTCTTCCCAATCCTCATTTTTGGCATGGTCAATTTTTAGGCTTTTGGTGACATTGCCCTTGGTATCAATTTTGTAGATTTTGTCCTTGTTGCCACTGTCCTCAATCACCCAAATATCCTCTTGCCCAACACTGATTCCAGATACTTCTTTAAGTTTGGAGGGGAAGTCTCCCAAGTGGTCCAATTGGCCGTAGTGCGTTTTTTGGGCACATCCCTGGGTAAAAATCAAAATCAAGATAAGGGCAAGACGGCTCATTCAGATTCCTTTATGGGCATGTATACCTCAGTTTTCCATGTTAACTCATTGCCTCCCATATTGGGATTGTTGAAAAAGATTTCCACAGGTTTTCTTTCAACGGGGATATCATTTTTTTCAGCGTAGTTTAAAAGTGCATACCATGCTCTGTCTGAAGTAATATAGTTGCCATTATAGATGGCTTTCAATGCTTTTTTGATATTGATTCGTTTGTAAATTAGATCTGGATGTTGGGGAAGTTTTTCAGAACGTATTATGGGATAACAAAAATTATACGACAAACTATCGGCCTTTATATTCCAATCTACAACTTCCAAAATAGGTGGGCCATTCATTTCTACCTGATTCTCTACCAATATGGAACTTATGAAGGAATAATTGGCCATGATGCCTGAGGCTTTGTATTTCTGTTCGGTTTTAATGGGGATACAGGCACAATAGGAGGTAAAAAGGCTATCATCTCCTATAACTGAGACCTTAAAATCATCCAAATGATCATTTAGGAATTGTTTAAAATCAAGTAGCCTTTTACGGCTTCCTTTTTCAAAATCAGTATCAGAAAAGGGAACTTTGATTTTGTTGGCGAAGGAATTATCGGGGTCTTTGATATTCACCTTAATCTGACTCAAAGAATCATTTATTGGGGTAATATCCCATTCGTAAATATGTACCGAATCATTTATAGCTAAATTTTGCTGAAAATGCGTCAAGCTTTCATAAGAAACTGTAGCAGAATCATTTAAGGTCTTGTTCCACGCTTTTACGGTCTCATAAATTGTCCCGGGAATGGTTTTGGCCTTAAAGTTAACTTGATAATCCTGTGGCTTTAGAAACAGGTACCAAAGCAAGGCAAACACAACCAGCGTAAGGACCAGAATAGAAATTTTTCTCATCATAGATGGCAAAAATAGAAATTACCCTCTGGTCATGTCAAGTTTATCCACAATGAATTTTCCTAGGTCACGGCCTTGTTTTACCCCTACCTCTATGGCTGCACGGTAGTGTATTCCACCATACATTCTACTGATGGCCGCTTCGTCTGCAGCTTGTTTAAAGGATGTAAAGGAGCGAACGGGAAGGCCATAAGGCACCTCGGTATCGTCATCAAAGGAAAAGTTATCACCAAAAATATCTGTAAGGGCCGTGGATGCAGCGCCCGAGACCACACTATGTCCACTGGTATATTCTGGAAACGGCGGAGTCTGCAATACAGGCTCCCAACTATCATCAATATATTCATTGATCAAGGTTTCTGGGCGGATAAGGTTACTTCTGTATTTTTCATCCCAACAGCTAATAAAACCATCAGCGATAGCAATGGAGGTCTTCGTATAGGCATAAACTGTTTTGGCAAAATCAGCATTGTCTTTTCTACTGGCTATTTTGGTAATGCCTATCCAGTGGGCTCCTGGGGTGATCTTTTTGGTAGCGAACATCAAGTGTCCCCGGGTTACAGAAACATAGGGGTTACAGTCCCAAAATTGAGCTATGGCGATTTCCTCGGACTTATCACCTTTTCCGATCATACTTTTTCTAACCTCATATACTTCCAATAACTCTTTATAAAAAGGCGAATCTTCTTCCATAGAAAAAGCAGGCGGCGGGACGGGTTTGAACTGTTCCGAAGAATCAATGGCAAAGGGACGTATTTTGCTCCAATGCGGTTCCAGACCACTCATGTATGCGGGAGGGGTGGGCTGCCAACGCGAAGGGTCTTCTGTGTTCACCGTAAACTTTGGCATGGTCCGCGTTTGCTTGTAATTGTCTTTGTCCATCCAAGCTCCAATAAAATCGGCCACTTCCAGACCATAGGCTTTGGATGCATTGAATACGGGTTCATTTTTATCGGCCCACATCGTATAGAGACTATCCCTAAAGCTAATTACCCTTTCCTCGGAGAAAATCAATCTTCTGCTCAAATCCATGTGGGCTACCAAGGCAGCCATTTCATAGTTGATGTTCTCTTCTTTGGGGCTTGGAATGCTCTCTAGGTCATGTACTTGTCCTGCCAGTGATTTATAACCGTCATCTTTTTGCGCTATGATTTCATATGCGGCAATGTTGGGATAGGCAAAAATTCGGCTTGCCACAGGAGGAGAGAAGATATCATGAATCATGACCTCAACAACCTTGTCCACAGATTTATGATAGTCTTCGGGTGATATGGTTATAGGTTCCTGCTTCTTTTGACAGGAAACGAAAACTAACAGTATTGTTACCAGTAAACTAATTCTTTCTTTCATGGCCTTAATTATTTATTCTATAAACTTGTGCTTTATCGTTATTAAAAATGGCTAGTAGGTACTTTTCGCCATTTAAGGTAATTATGTTTAAATGCCTCAATGACTTCTTGGTAAAATCCAGCCCTAGTTCATTGCCCAAAATTACCTCATTTTCGCTTTTAAGAAGTGCCCCGGGAAAGGAATCAATACGACCGTGGTAGGGTTTTACCCCAAAAAAGTTACCACCGATCAATACATCTTGGGTTCCATCGCCATCAAAATCTTCCACTAAAAATGCCATAATGGGCGAAACTTGGAGTTCACTTTTAAAAGGGACAAAAGTAAAATTTCCATTGTCATTTTTTAAATACCCAGATTCAAGGGTGTTTACCTCTAAGAGGGTCGATTTTTCCAAGGTTTCCTTTCCAAAAAGTTCTTCCATGGTCTTTCCGGCAAAAGACTTGTATGAGGTGAATTTCTTTCTCAAGTATGTCAATTGTGATGAAAGTCCGTCTAAGGACTCCAATGGATAGTAGTTGCCATTTTTTTCCAGAGCCGTTACCGTTTCGGTTTGACTGTTGTTATCAAAGTCATTGAAAAACAATTTCATGGGATACTTTTTAGAGGCCTTAAATTTGGAGTTGGTGCCCCAATTCCCCAAAAGGTAATCTGTGTCGCCATCCCCATCAATATCAAATGGAGCTATGCTTTGCCAAAGCCCTTTTATGTCCAACGGGTTGGCTTCAGTGAAAGTTCCATTGTTATACTGAAGAAATTTGGGTGCCATCCATTCGCCCACTAAAATCAAGTCTTTTGTTCCATCTTCATTAAAATCATCCCAAATGGCATCTGTTACCATGCCTTTAGAATATGGTTCAAATCCATTAAAAATAGAAAAATTCCCATTGTTGTTTTCCAGAATATAGGATGTGGCAGGAGCTCCAAATTTAGCTGTAATGGTATGTCCCCCCACAAATAGGTCCAAATCACCGTCGTTGTCAAAATCATGGGGTTTGACCACTGATGCATTTTGAAAAAACTTGGGAAGTTCCGAGGGTGAAAAACTGGAATCTTTCTGAACATAATAGCTTTCCAATAAAACATCGGATTCGCCAAAAAAATCTCCCCCTCCTGAAGTTACGAAAAGATCATTGATTTTGTCATTGTTGAAGTCTGCAATAGTCGCCGAAATATCTTCCTTAATGGAATCTTTGGCAACGGCTTCAAAAAGGTGATCTACAAAAGTGGAGTCTTGTTGTAGATAAATACTTGAAGGGATAAATTTTGACCCGCCCAAGAAGACATCTTCCTTTCCATCGCCATTAAGGTCGCCTAAAGCAAGTGCTGGCCCTCTATCCGAAACTTGGTAAGGAATCAGTTTTTCACGGTTAAAATCGGTGTAATTGTCCTCCACATGGGTAAAGTCAATGCCTAAATTACCCGGAACAGGTTCAAAGAGGTTTTGAGTTTTCTTGTGCAGGGACTTGTAGTCAAAAGGCTTTGTGTCTTTGGGCTGTATGGTTAAAGTTTGATTTGTAGCCACATCTTTTAGGGTCTGATAAGTTTTGTTTGGCCAAATAATCCTAATGGAATCCACTTTTTCTAGGGTTCCATACCCAAAATGAATCATAGGCTCTGACGATGCCTGAAATCCACGAGTAGGGAATAATTCCTTGAATTGTAGCCCGCCATTTTGGTAGGAATATACTTTTGTTCCAATCCCCAAAGTATTCTTGGCGGTGAATTGGAACTTTAATTTGAGATAATTCCCTTTTTTGGAAGCTTTGTTAATGTAAAGGGAAGCAGGTTGGTTGATGTTGTTGGTGACCAAATCAAGGTCGCCATCATTGTCCAAATCTCCCATGGCCGTAGCCCCCGAAATTAAAGTGTCTTTGGTGATCCAGTCTTCGGATTTATCCATAAACTTTAAATCTTGACTGCCTTGGAACACATAATTGTGAACATTTCCTGAAGGCATTAAGTTAAGGGCCTCTTGATCTACCAGTTTGGTATTATCTATTTTTTTCTGGATTTCATCACTCGAAACAAATTTGATAAAATCCAGGTCGTTGGGTCGTTTTGGAATTCCATTTGAAATAAAAAGATCTTGGGTTCCATCCAAATCATAATCCCCGAACAGGGCACTCCAGCTCCAGTCGGTTGCCGCTATACCGCTCATGAGGGCTGTTTCCATGTAATTGCCATCCGGTTGGTTCACAAAAAGCATGTTTCGGGTAAATTGGTAATGGTACCCAAACCGATCTACGCGTAATTTTTGTGTCTGAACATTGTCATCCCCTTCGGAGGATTTCAAAGCCACCTCATCTTCAGGCAGCATATCCAATGAAATAAGATCTGGACGCCCATCATTGTTAATATCGGTGACATCATTTCCCATGGAAAATCGGGTGGTGTGTCCAAAATATTTTTTCAAACTTTCCGTAAAAGTACCGTCGCCATTGTTCAAGTAGTAATAGTCATCTTCATGAAAATCGTTGCCCACATAAATATCAGGATACCCATCCTGATTAAAATCGGCAACGGCCAAACCAAGTCCATATCCATTAATACCCCCATAAATTCCGGCTTCTTCGCTAACATCCACAAACCGACCATCATCATTGCGGAGTAATTTGTCCCCGGTTTCGTATCGGCGCTCAAATCTAAGGTCGAACCGCCCAAATGAATTTTGGGTGTGCACGGCGTGGTTTAGGAGGTAAAGGTCTAAGTCTCCATCTAAATCATAGTCAAAAAATGCAGCGTTGGAACTGTACGAATCAAAATCAAGATCGTATTGGGCCGCACTTTCGGTAAAGCTGTTGTCGCCATTATTAATGTATAGCTCATTGAACCCGTTAAATCCATTAATGCCTACAACGGCACAGACATAGATGTCCAAAAGACCGTCCCCATTCACATCGGCCATGGTTACCCCTGTATTCCAACTGCTATTCCCCTCAATTCCGGCAGCACTTGAAATATCTTCAAACTCCAAGTCCCCTTTGTTCAGGTAAAGCTTGTTTTTCACTTGGTTTCCGGTGAGGAAAATATCGGGAAGGCCATCATTGTTGATGTCCCCAATGGAAACACCTCCACCATTATAAAAATAGAGGTAGTCCAGAATGCTAAGGTCTTCAGTTGTGGTCAAGGTGTTGGTAAACTTCACACCTGTCTTTTCTGGAGAAGGGTTTTCAAAGAGACTGCCTTCTTTCTTACAACTGGCAAGAAGGAGTGTGATCAATACGGCTATTTTGAGCTTATTCATCAATGGCAAATATCTTTGGTTTATCGTTATTGATGGCTACAATTACAAACGTTTTTCCGTTTTTATCCTTGAATTGCTCCATATATTTTACCTCGTCTTTTACCTTAAATCCGCTCACATCATATTCCTGCCATTTAAACCCAAGGTTGCCATCTCCCAATAAAAGGTTCCCATAGCTGGCGTCCAGTCTTGAGAATTGTGGTTTGAATTCAAAATTATTACCGGCCATGATCAAATCCAGGTTGCCATCCTTGTTCACATCGGCGCAGGTAATATCACAAACACAAGATAGTTGCACCCGAGGAGGGAGGTTTTTAATGGTAAACTTGCCACCACCTTCGTTTATGGCTATTACCGAGGCAGAAGTTTCCACCTTTTTTACAATAGAATTCTGAACCAATTGCTCTGGAAAAAGTTCATGTATGGTCCTGTGGGCATAGTCCGAAGCTTTTAGATTTTGTTTTTTTAGACCGGGTAATTGTTGGGTGAGCTCCCTTTTTTGGTGGATGGGATAATCACCGCCATCTTTTCCTAACGTTGCAATTTGTTCAATGGTGCCATTGTTGTCGTAATCGTTGATCCACAATTTCATGGGATGCTCCTTGGAAGGTTTATAATGCAGATTCAATCCTTGGTTCCCCAAAATCAGGTCCATGTCTCCGTCGTTGTCCAAATCTGCAGTTTCCACGGTATTCCACCACCCGTAAAGACTATCCAATGAAGAAGACATTTTAGCGAGTCTTCTGCCTGTATTTTTGTAGATTTTTGGTGTGTCCCACTCGGAAGTGAGCACAAGGTCTTTCTTGGAATCCCCATCAATATCCACCCATTTGGAGTCAGTAACCATGCCAGCATCCTTTAGGTCGTAACCCAATCGCTCTGTGACATTGGTGAAGGTGCCATCTCCCATATTTTCCAAGAAAAGATGATCAGGGGATATGCCATAAACACCCACTACGCTTCGGGAGCCAATAAACACATCCATATCGCCGTCTCCATCAAAATCAAATGGGGATATGGTAGAAACATTCTTAAAGGTTGATGGCAGTTGACTTTCAGAACGGGTGAAATTGCCCATCCCATCATTTAGGTACAAGCGCGGCACGTAATTCCGTTGTTCACTTACATTATTACCGCCAGAACCCACCATAAGGTCAAGATCATTATCGCCATCGGCATCAAAAAAGGCAGCGGCAACATCTTCAAACCTTTGGTCTTCTTCAAAAACCCTAGATGTTTTTTGGGAGATTTTCCCATTTCCGCCGTGCAGATAGATGCTTCCGGGTTGGTTATGTGCCCCACCGATAAAGAAATCTTCATTTCCATCCCCGTTTATGTCGGCCACGGCCAAAGATGGCCCTTCTTGGGAAAGCTTTTGGTAGATAAGACCCTCGTAATCAAAATCATTGTAATTGTCCTCTTGATGAGCCAATACCGTTCCAGTCTCCAACTCTGTCAAGAACGATTTCTTGTTTTCTTTTTTGAGGGGGTCATAGATTTCGGCCGCATTGGCATAGTCCAAAGTGACACGTTGATTAGCCTTTACATTAATGAGCTTTTGCGTTTGTTGATTAGGCCAAATAATTCGGATGGAATCCAATGCTTCTGATTTCCCCAACCCGATGGTCATACCATACTCCATGGAGGATTGAAACCCTCTGGATGGAATCATTTCCTGGTTGACAATATTGCCATCAAAATAAAATTTGACCAGTGCACCAACCCCAAATGGATTGGTTTTTGGCCCTTTGAACTGCAATTGAACATAGTTGTTGTTCAATTGGGTATCTGTATTGTTTTTATAAATAAAAGGTTCTGTATTAACATTGTTGATGACCAAATCCAGGTCGCCATCGTTGTCCAAATCACCATAAGCAGCCCCATTGGAGCGGGAAGGCAGTTCAAAACCCCATTCTTTGTTGGCATTTTTAAAGGAAATGTCCCCATTGTTTTTATAAGCGTAATTAGGTTGGGGCTTTATGGGCATTTTACTGATAATGGAATCAATGGATTCCTTTTTTCCTGTGAGGGCCATTTTTTGGACAATCTCATTGGCAAAAAAGTCGACAAAATCCAAATCCGTGAGGTCATGGTTAATGCCATTGGTGACAAAAATATCTTTAAGGCCATCGTTGTCCATGTCGAACATCAATCCGGCCCAGCTCCAGTCCGTGGCATCCACACCGCTGTAGTAGGCCACTTCGGAGAAGGTGCCATTCCCGTTGTTGAGCTGTAAGGTGTTCTGGATATATTGCTGACCGAAATCCTTGCTTTGTTTGAGGTCAAAAACGTTGTATCCCTCAAATTCCATCACAGATTTTACCCGATGTTCTTCTTCGGGAAGCATGTCGGTGATAAAAATATCGTTATGTCCATCATTGTTGATGTCGGCAATATCTATTCCCATGGCGGAAAGACTTAAATGTGAAGTCCAATCCTTGATTTGCTCCTTAAATGTGCCATCTTTTTGGTTGATGTAAAGGTAATCCCGCTCATAAAAATCGTTGGAGACATAAATATCTGGATAAAAATCGCCATTGAAATCCGTGACCATCACGCCCAGTCCAAAACCAATAAGGCTTCCATAAATACCAGCTTCTTCACTGACATCCACAAATTTGCCATCGTCATTACGTAGGAGCATATCGCCCACACCTTTAAAAATATCGGGGACGCCTTCCCAGTCTTGGGCGCGTACTTCACGTTGTTCGGCATAGCCAAGGCTACTTACGGGGATGTTACTGTTGTTAAGGATATAGGCATCCAAATCGCCATCTTTGTCATAATCAAAGAAAGAGGCGTGGGTGGTAAATCCTGTTTTGTCCAAATTGTACTCACTCGCCATTTCGGTAAAAGTGAGGTCCCCATTATTGATGTAGAGGTCATTATCGTGGTTGTTGCCCTCCATGTTTCCAGCATTACACACATAAATGTCCAAAAGCCCATCTTGGTTCACATCCACCATCAACACTCCGGTGGACCAAGGTTTGTTACCTGTTACTCCAGCACTTTCAGAGATATCCTCAAACTTAAAATTGCCCTTGTTCAAATACAGGCGGTTTTCAACCATATTTCCGGTAAGATAGATGTCTGAAAGCCCATCATTGTTAATGTCGCCGATGGCAACACCACCTCCATTGTAGAAGTTTCTATACTTAAAAATATTGAAGTCCTTTTGGTTTTCAACGGAATTGATAAATGTGATTCCGGTTTCTTCTGATGGAAGCAGGGTGAAGAGCGTCTCAACGTTTTCTTCTGTTACGTCCTTTGATTCTTTATTGGTACATGCCACAAATTGAATCAGAAAAAGGCATAGGATTACAGCTCTAAGTCTCATTTGTTGTTCTGTTTTTTGATTAAAAAAACGGGAGAATCGTTGTTTAACGTGATGATGAGTTCTTCGTTCCCATTTCTATTTATTTTTTCAATCCTTCGGGCCGCTCCGGAAATGTTCAGGTTTTCTTTCCAGTGTATGTTGCCCTCTACATCATTTTGTAATACTAACCCATGCGAAGCATCTAATCTACCAAGTTGGGTACTTATCTCAAAATTATTACCAACCATTAATATTTCATTAATCTTTTTTTCATCAATATTATCAATGTATATATCGTTGACCGTTGAGGATTGCACGATCAAAGGAAGTTCCTTGTTTTTAAAGTTACCTTTCCCGTCATTTTCAAAGTAGGAGGTCTCTAGCATATACACCTTTCTTTTGGTGGCTTTCTCCAGATTTTCTTGACCAAAAAGTTCTTCCAAGGATGCTTTGGCAAAATCTTTATAGAAAAGGAATTTTTTATTGAGGAAGGGCATTTGCTTGGCCAGTTCATCCTTTGATGAAAAGGCGGTCTCTTTATCACCATGAAAATAGGTCACTACAGTTTCAATGGAGCCATTCCCATCAAAATCATTGATGTAAAGTGTGACCGGTTTATCCAAAGATGCCTTAAATTTTGTGTTCAGCCCCCAATTCCCAGCCAAAATATCCAAATCCCCATCATGGTCCAGGTCGGCCATTTTTAAACAGTTCCACCAGCCATTGGTATTTTCCAATCCGTTGCTGGTTTGTTGTATGAGTTGCTTTCCATTGTTGAGGAAAATGGTGATGGGGGTCCAGTGCCCCGCAATGATCAAATCCAAAAAACCATTTCCGTCTAAGTCTTGCCAAACAAAATCCCTAACGTTTCCTATGGTTTCAAAATCTGGTGAGAAGGAAGGTGTGATATCGATAAAGTTGAGGTTTCCATCATTTCGAAAGATATATTGTTTTGGCACCTCTCCAAATTTTGTGGAGACGGCGTTGGAAGAAATGCAAATGTCCAAGTCATTGTCATTGTCAATATCCACGGCTGCTACCTTTGACGCATTGACCTCAATTCCCATAAATGACTCTTCTTTGGTAAAAATGCCATTATGATTGATGTATAGTCTAGGCTGCAAAGGTTTGCCCCTGGTAAATTCATTACCACCACTGACCACAATCAAATCTAGATCACCATCGTTATCGGCATCAAAAAAAGTTTGGTCAATATCTTCAGCAATGGCATCCTGTTCAAACAATTCTGTTTGTTGATAGGAAAATGAACCGTCACCATCCTGAAAATATAGTATTGAAGGCTGACCTTTAGCTCCGCTGATAAAAATATCATCCAATCCATCTTTATTAACATCACCGACCGAAATGGCTGGTCCTTCATTGGAATATGCAAAAGGAGAGAGGGGATTTCGGTCAAAATCAAGGGAAGGTTGCTCTTGGTGGACAAAGTCCAAATCTTCATCTGTAACTAAAAATGACGATGCAACTTTTGTGGATGATTTTGCATAATAATTACCCGAAGCATCTTTGAAAGACACATTTAAAGTGGTATTTGCAGCAACATTACGCAGGGTCTGGAACTTGCCATCTGGCCAAATAATTTGGATAGAATCGATGATGCTGTCCTTTCCAGCACCAAAATTTAATCGATTTTCTTTGGCCGATAGGAAACCTCTGGTGGCCATATTTTCTTGTATCGCACTGCTACTTTTTTGATATAGGATTACTTTTGCTCCAATGCCAAATCTATTTTTAGGACTTCCATCAAAAGTGATTCTGATGAAATTGTTTTGGTTCAGTGTATTTTCGAGAATAAATGCTTCTTGGTTAACATTGTTAATCACCAAATCCAAATCTCCGTCATTGTCAAAATCAGCATAGGCACATCCGTTGCTAAAGGAAGGCATTTTTTGACTCCAAGTATCCGTAACATCTGAAAATGTGACCCCTCCATTATTCTTATAAAAATAGTTGGGTACTTTTTTACTTGGTAATCTATCGATTAGGCCCATATCCTTGTCGGATAGGCCTGTCTCTATATTTTTTTGTATTTCTTTATTGGAGATATAGTTGATATAATCCATATCGTTGGTCACCCCTTGGATTCCGTTTGAAATGAAGAGGTCTTTGTATCCATCATTGTCAAAATCAGCAAAAAGTGCCCCCCAGGACCATTCGGTGGCATTGATACCGCTCAAATTGGCAATTTCCCCAAAATTTTCACCATCCAAGTTTAGGTGTAGGGCATTTTGCATGTACTGCGGTGCAAAACCATTTTTCAGATATTGTTGATAAACGGGATATGGGTATTCCAATCCCGAGGTTTTGTAGGTTTCCAGATTTTCGGGAAGCATATCTAAAGACAAAATGTCTGCAAGACCATCATTGTTGACATCAGCGATGTCATTGCCCATAGAAAAGTGGGTGGTATGCCCCATTTTGGTGTTGTCTTGCGATATGGTCTCTTTGAATGTTCCATCTTTTTGGTTGATGTAGAGGTAGTCGTTTTCAAAGAAATCATTGCCCACATAAATATCTGGATAGCCATCATTATTGATATCGCTAATAGCCAGTCCTAAACCATAACCGATGCTTCCTTGAAATATGCCGGCTTCCTTGGAAACATTCACAAAATGTCCATCGTCATTTCTAAAAAGGATATCCCCGGACATGGAATCGATGATTTTTCGTTTGGCACCTTTGCCATAGGAGCGGTTTGGGTTTATGGAATGGTTCAGCAGGTACATATCCAAATCCCCATCCAGGTCGTAATCAAAGAATGCGGCTTGGGTAGAGTAACCAATGAAGTCCAGCCCATATTTGGCAGCCTCTTCCTCAAAGGTTGGGACTCCATTTGCATCAACGCCTTTGTTTACGAAGAGTAGATTTTTGCCACTTATGGGGCCATGGTCCCCTACTTTACACACGTAAATGTCAAGAAGGCCATCATTGTTGATATCGGTATGGGTTACGCCAGTGGTCCATCCAGAGTCGTTTTTAATATTTGCAGAAGCTGTGACATCCTCGAATTTAAAATCTCCTTTGTTAAGATATAGTTTATCCGAGCCTTGATTGGATGTAAAATACAAATCGGGCAAAGCATCGCCATTAAAATCGCCGGTGGCGACACCGGCCCCGTTGTAGAAATATAGATAATTAAGGATGTTGAGTTGTGGAGTGGATGTCAACTCATTTTTGAACGACACCCCTGTCTGTTTGGATTTTTTCTGAACAAATAAGGTATTGGATTCGTTTTTCGAACAGCTGTAAACCAGCAATAAAAAACCCAAAACAAGCCAATATCTTCCTCTCATATCATGCGTCAAAAACGGAGTTTAATATAGTTATTTCCATAGGAAACAAGGATATATCAACGATTAATGTTTGTCAAAAAAAGGGTTAATTTTTGACTAATATAGTATTGTATATGGGGCGATTGTTAAACAGGAAAGGCCGCCAATTGGCGGCCTTTCCTTATGTATATAAACAGCTTAAACTATGTTTGCTTAGTAGCCGGGATTTTGAACCAAATTTGGGTTCAAAATTATCTGTGTAGCTGGAATTGGAAACAATTGACGATCAGAATTATTGACGGCATTAGCATCCTTAAACTCCCAATCACGCGTATATTGCCCAAAGCGAATCAAGTCATTTCTTCTCCAACCTTCAATATATAGCTCTCTTCCTCTTTCATCAATCAAATCTTGTTCGGTAACGGAGCCAAGCGGTGCAGCACCTCTAATGGTTCTTAGTTCATTCACCATGGCAGTTGGGTCACCTGTACTACGCATCATAGCTTCGGCTTTCATAAGGTGTGCATCAGAATATCTGAAAAATATGTTATGCTCTTTAAAAGCTCCGAACCTTGGATTGTATTTAATTACACGGATACCGGTAATTTCATTGTTCTCAACCAAACTTGCTTCTCCGGTGGCCGAATTTGTAAATTCTCGGGTGAAACTTAGGGGAGAGGTACCTCTATCGGTAAGTGGTGTTCCAGTTGGGCCATATTGCTGACCAATCAAGAACCCATTACCTATATTGGTTCCATCGGCAAATCCATCACCATTGTCATCTACAGTACCTGGTACTCCGGCAGGCTCTGCCATTGTGGGAACAAATCCTCGGCGCTCTTCTTGGCCACTACCTTGAACATTAATATTGGGGTCACCTTCAAAAAGGTCGTAAAATTCTGCAAGGGTACTAAAGCCATTCCAGCCACCAGCTTGTTCGGGAGTCGTATTGTTGTAATGAAGCCCGTTCCATATACGGTTTCCTATAGAAGTAGGAATGTACCAGATAGTCTCTGTATCTGCAGTTTCACGAAAGATATCGAAATAACCAGCTTGAAGCTCGTAACCTTCTGCGGCAATATCATCAACCAAGGAGATTACCTCGGCCATATCGCCAGCTGCTGGGGAACCTGAACCATTATAAATATGTCTATTTAAATGTACTTTAGCCTTTAAAAATCTTGCAGCTGCTTTGGTCGCTCTATCATTATCGCTCCCTGCAGGTGCAGATGGAAGACCTGAAATGGCATTATCCAAGTCGCTTAGAATCAATGCGATTGCATCTTCTCCAGTAAGTACTTCTGGGTCAGCCAATGGGTCAGCTTCGGTATCCCTAAAGGGAACTTGTCCAAAGTTATCCAGAATTACAAATACACCTAAAGCTCTTAGAAAAGAGGCTTGTGCCACTGTTTCGGCGGATGATGCCGACCTTGCATCTAGCACTTCACTGGCAGTAAGTTGTAATTCATTCCACTGGTTCCAAACTGTTGTAATGTATTGGTGGTCAGGCGTCCAACTGTGTTGGTGCAACTGTCTCCAGATACCATTGTCTCCCCAGTCAGATCCCCTTGTAGGGACCAACTGTTCTTCGGTGGTAACCTCGCTAAGGGCAAAAAGGTTAGCTTGGTCACCAATATATCCGTTCAATGAGTTGTACATTGCGTTTACAGAACTCGCAGCTTCCTCTGCTGTAGGCACACCCGAAAAGTTGGGTGTTAAGAGCGAATCTGTTTGTTCAACCTCCAAATCTGTACATGCAAGGATAAGGCCTAGTGTACAAACTGATAGTATCAAATGTTTTGTTAAGGGTTTACTATAATTTTTCATTGCAATTTTTTTTAAAATTTAGCATTTATACCTAAAGTAAAGGTCCTCGGTCTAGGGAAAGAAGTATAGTCGATACCTTGACTTGGTATTCCTCCTGTAACGTCACGTGCATCCGTAAATGATGCAGTAGAAGAAGATACTTCAGGATCAAGACCACTATAATCAGTAAAGAGTGCTAGATTCTGACCTGTAACAGAAAAGCGTAGACTTTTCAGTGCACCGCTTCCGCTTAGCGGCACATTGTAACCGATGCTTGCGTTCTGCCATCTTACGAAGTCTCCTTTTTCCAGATAAAGGGTTGAAACTTCTTGGGAAAGAAGTTGAAGTCCCTCTGGAGTTGAGTTTCTTGATGTTTCGAATGTAGGTCTATTCAAGAATGCATTTGCCGTATTGTTGTATACGGAAAATCCAAATTGTCCTGTAAAGAATGTAGAGACATCCCAATTTTTAACTCGAAGATTCAATGCCAAACCTGAGATTACGTCAGGTACAGCGTCTTCGTCAACGAAGTCCTTGTCATCAGCACTAAAACCATTTTCATCATACGTGGCCATATAGTATGAAAATATGGATCTTCCTTCACCCAAACGCTGTGCAAAGGCTCCAGTAAGTCCTGGGCCATTCAAAATACCAAAATTTGCGGTGGTTCCATTTAGTCCTTCAACGGTATTGTCATTGTATGAAATGTTAAAGGATGTTGAAAATGTTACGTCTGCCGTTTGAATGAAATCGTAATTAAGGGATAATTCAACACCTTGGTTGATCAATGTTCCATCTTCAAGGTTTTTGAAGGTGAAAGGATCAAATGCCGGTGCAGCCGCAGGCTGTCTGAACAAAAGATCCGATGTCTCTTTGCGGTAAAAATCAAGAGTTCCGCTGAAACGATCATTGTTGAAACCAAAGTCAACACCTATGTTGTAGTCCAAAGTAGACTCCCATTTCAAATCCGGATTTTGAACCGCGACTGTTTCAGTACCTGGCCTGTTGATACTACCATCGTTGTCAATAACAGGTCCGGCAAAACGTGTTCTTTTTAAATAGTTGGCATATCCTAAACCTTCTTGGTTACCGGTGACACCAACACTCAATCGCAATTTCAAGGTGGAGAATGCATCACCAATAAAATCCTCCTCGGTCAATTTCCAGGCAAAAGCACCAGATGGGAAATATCCATACTTATTATTGCCACCAAATCTTGATGAACCATCAGCTCTTAACGTAGCAGTAAATAAATACTTGTTGTTAAGAGAGTAGTTGATTCTACCAAAGAAGGATTGAAGCTCATCAGTATTGTCAAACTCATCGCCCCAAAGTGAGAGATAACCAGATCTCACGCCAGAAGGCAATGTGCTTTCTTCATCTAAAGTGGGCAAAATGCGGTTTACAAAAGTTGAACCGCTGTCATAGCCAAATTGTTGATATGGACCAACAATGGCATTTCTAGCCCCGTTGATAGCTCCAACCAGCAAATCTCCCATATTGTCTAAATTGGGGGTCGGGGATCCCCAACCTTGCGAATTGAAACCTTGCCTTCTAAAATCCTGGAAAGTATATCCCACAATTGCATCGATTGACGAATTGCCAAAATCCTTTTGGTAGCTCAACGTGGCTTCCAAAAGTTGGCTGGTAGCTTTCAAAGTGTTGTAGGCAGCTTGTCCGTTACCAGATACCCTGTCAAAATTGTTGATGTTCGGAGATATTACTGAAATAGCTTCTGCATCTGAATCATCATAACCGACGGCTACTTTGGCAGTAAGCTCATCCGTTACATCATATTCAGCCGAAAAATTGATTAAATAACGATCTGTGAATGTTTCAGATTGCCAATTGGCCAAATAGTTTGCAGGATTGATAAGGTTCCCATCAAGAAAAAAGTTTGGGTCAGCTGGCCAAGTGGGGTTAGCGGAGTACGCAGCACCGATTAAGTTACCACTGGCACCTGCAGAACCACTAATAGGTGGAGCTTCATCATTAACTCTTGAGGCGGAAGCTTGTAATGAAAGCTTTAGTTTGTCATCAAGGAATCTGTGATTTGCATTTATTCTTCCGGTGATACGCTCTTGGGAAGATTTTTCAATTACCCCAAATTGCTTTCCATATGAGAAGGTGGCCCTTACATTACCTGATCCATAATTATTGGAATAGGAAAGGTTTTGGTTTTGAGAGGCCACAGTTCTAGTGATATAATCTTGCCAATCTGTATTGTAACCAAAATCATTTCCATCTGCAATTTCCTGAGAACGGATAGCTGCAGTTTGTGTAAGAAATTCATCAGCATCAAAAAGATCATATTTATTGGCTGGTGAAGAGATACTTAGGTTAGAATTGAATTCCCAAACACCACCTTGTCCTGCTTTTCCCGTTTTAGTAGTAATGATAACAACCCCATTTGCACCTCGGGAACCATAGATTGCTGTTGCAGAAGCGTCTTTTAGGATAGACATGCTTTCAATATCAGATGGGTTGATAAAGTTAAGTGGGTTTCTGGTAGCATTGGTTCCATTGCTAATGTCACCGCCCTCTGGTGTGGTTGATTCTCCCGAAATAGGAATACCATCCACAACAAACAATGGGTTGTTGTTAGATCGAATGGAGTTGGCACCACGAATTCTAATGTTGATGCCGGCTCCGGGCTCACCACTGGATTGTGTAATTTGCACACCCGCTGTTTTACCTTGGATCAATTGTTCGGGAGATGCAATGACACCGCCGTTGAAATCCTCAGAGGTAACGGCAGCAACAGCTCCCGTTGCATCTTTTACGGTAGTTTGACCATAACCAATGATCACTACCTCATCCAACGCCTGGGCATCTTCCTCCAACGTAATGTCTATGGTAGATCTACCATTTACAGCGACCTCAACAGATTTGTATCCAATGTAACTGAATACAAGTGTAGCCGAATCGCCAATACCGTCCAATGTGTAATTACCATCAAAATCGGTTTGCGTACCATTGGTTGTTCCTCTAACCAATACGCTTGCTCCCGGCAATGGTCCGTTTGCGTCCGAAACAGTACCAGATACTGTCTGAGCTTTTGCTAAACTGAAGCATAAAAATGCCCCAAGCAGCAAAAGGCTTCTAAGTAGCGTAATCTTCATAAATAGTTAATTTTAAGTTTAGTTAATTTTAATTCAAGTGTTAAACATATACAAAAAAAATGTTAATCTAAATTTAAGCATATCGCAACATAGAGCGAAAACGGTTTCGTGTTGATAACTTTGTATTTGTAGAAGGTTGACAAAATTAATGTACGTATAACACTTATATCACAATATAAAGACAAATAAATAAGAAATATGCAATTTTTCCACTAATATAGTATTTTTATTTTTTAGCACCTATTAACGTTTTGATAAGAGTTTTTTTAACCGGCAACGTGTTTTTGTTAAAATGCATATTTTGGTCAAGCCTCTTTTCTTTATTACGTAATTTCCCGAACCCAAATCTTAGAATTAATTAGCAACACTATAAAGTGAAAATCACATTAAAAGATATTGCAAGAGAACTTGAAGTATCCATTTCAACAGTTTCAAAAGCACTGAAGAACAGTGAAGAAATCAGCAGGGATACCAAGGAAAAGGTACAGGCTTTTGCCAAACTCTATAATTACAAGCCCAACAACATTGCCATTAGTCTTAAAAATAAGAGGACCAAGAACATTGGCGTTGTTATTCCAGATATAGTACACCACTTTTTTACCACTGTTATTAGGGGAATTGAGAAATACGCAAATGCCAGAGGGTATAACGTAATAGTCTGTTTATCAGAGGAATCCTTTGATAAAGAAGTTATCAATATGGAAATGTTGGCCAATGGAAGTATAGACGGCTTCATTATGTCATTATCCTCGGAGACCCAACAAAAAGGGGACTATAACCACTTAAAGGAAGTCACTGAACAAGGAATCCCTGTGGTATTATTCGATAGAATAACCAATGAAATAGACTGTGATAAGGTAATCATTGACGATGAGCTCGGGGCCTACATGGCCACCCAAAAACTTATTGAGCAAGGCAGAAAAAAAATAGCATTGATCAGTACAGACGACTACCTAAGTGTGAGTAAAGCCCGTACCATGGGATATAAAAAGGCATTGACAGACAGTGGTTTGGGTGTGGACGAATCCAGAATATTGAAACTTCCTACCATGGAAATGGATGAAATGGGCATCAAAGATTTTTTCGAGGAACACCCAGAAGTCGATGCCGTTTTGTGTGTCAATGAGATTTTTGCGGTGTATAGCATGCGTCTAGCCCAAGAAAAGGGCCTTAAAATACCTGAAGATATCTCATTCATTGGCTTTACGGACGGCTTTTTGTCCAAATATGCCTATCCCAGCTTAACGGTAGTGGCGCAGCACGGTGAAAAAATGGGAGAGATTTCCGCCCAAATGCTAATTGATAAGGTAGAGGGGGAAAAAGGAGAGGAAGAGACCTTCCTGACCAAGACTTTGGAACCTACCTTGGTCATTAGGGATTCCATATTTCATTAAGTTTACAATGTCCTTATCATAAAGCTGCCTACATTTGCTTCACAATTTTGGTAAGCAATGAATCAAGACTACATAAAAGCACACCCTTGGTCCATTATAGAGGAGGGGTTTAGCAGCGAACAAGTAGAATCTTCTGAAAGCCTTTTCAGTTTAGGCAATGGAGCCATGGGTCAACGTGCCAACTTTGAAGAGCAATACTCGGGCGAAACGTTTCAAGGCAGTTATATTGCCGGGGTTTATTACCCAGACAAAACCCGCGTGGGGTGGTGGAAGAATGGGTATCCTGAATATTTTGCAAAAGTGCTCAATGCTCCCAATTGGATTGGGATTGGCGTGATGATCAATAATGTTCCGCTGGATTTGAACACCTGCAAAAAAGTGGAGCATTTCCGTCGCGAACTCAATATGCAGGAAGGTTGGTACAAGCGAAGTTTTGTCGCCACCCTGCCCAATGACCTGGAAGTAGCGGTTGACGTAGTTCGCTTCTTGAGCTTGGACCTGGATGAAACAGGTGCCATTCAATATAATCTACAAGTACTGAACTCGGATGCTGAGGTGGAGGTGGTCCCATATTTGGATGGTGGCATTAAAAATAAGGACACCAACTGGGACGATAAGTTCTGGAATATAACCAAAATTGCTTCGGAAGGAAATAGGGCTTTTATTGAATCCCATACCATGAAGACCAACTTTTCGGTCTGCACTTTTATGCAGAGTGCGTTGTACGTCGATGGGATTGAATCTGATATAGAACCAACGGCTGAAAAAGACGATGCATCCGTTGGTCATTCCTATATTATTGAGCTCGGAAAGGATGAAACCCTTACCTTGGTGAAGTTTGGAGGCTACACCGTTGATACAAATCATCCAAAGGATAAATTGCAACAAGCTGCCCATACCGTTTTGGACGAAGCTTCGCAATTGGGATTTGATACCCTCCTGCAAAAACAAAGAGAGGCTTGGGCCCAGATCTGGGAGATGAGCGACATTACCATTGAAGGTGATGTACAAGCGCAACAAGGTATCCGGTTCAATATTTTTCAGTTGAACCAGACATATTTGGGCAAAGATTCCCGTTTGAACATCGGCCCAAAAGGATTTACTGGAGAAAAATACGGAGGAAGTACCTATTGGGATACCGAAGCCTATTGCCTGCCTTTCTACATGGCCACCAAAAACCAAGATGTA
Organism: Allomuricauda sp. CAU 1633; assembly: GCF_017313225.1. GTDB lineage: Bacteria > Bacteroidota > Bacteroidia > Flavobacteriales > Flavobacteriaceae > Flagellimonas. The sequence goes on from NZ_JAFLNE010000001.1 coordinate 819,582, forward strand.
GCTTGGAACTTACTAAAATATCGATACAACCACTTGGAAAAGGCCATCGAAAATGCGGAAAAATTGGGCTTTTCCAATGGAGCGGCGCTTTATCCCATGGTCACCATGAACGGGGAGGAATGCCATAACGAATGGGAAATCACTTTTGAGGAAATCCATAGAAATGGAGCCATTGCCTTCGCTATTTATAATTACCATAGATTCACAGGAGACTACAGCTACATCCCAAAAATGGGATTGGAGGTATTGATCGGGATAGCGCGATTCTGGCACCAACGGGTCAATTTTTCCGAAGAGAAACAGAAATATGTGATGTTGGGTGTTACCGGACCCAATGAGTACGAAAACAATGTCAACAACAACTGGTATACCAACTATTTGGCTAAGTGGTGCATTGCGTATGCTTTGGAACAACTCAAAATTGTCCAAGAATCCTATCCAGAAGATTACAAAAGAATTATCCAGAAAACCAACTTGACCCAACCCGAAACAGAAGATTGGGCAAAAGTGGCTAACAATATGTACTTCCCATTCTCGGAAAAGCATGGAGTCTTCTTGCAACAAGATGGGTTTTTGGACAAAAAAATGATTAAGGTCCAGGATCTGGACAAGTCCGAACGGCCCATCAACCAAAAATGGAGCTGGGACCGGATTTTACGCTCACCCTATATTAAACAAGCTGATGTGCTTCAGGGATTTTATTTCTTTGAGGGCGATTTTAGCCAAGAGGAACTGGAGCGTCATTTCGATTTCTACGAACCTTTTACAGTACATGAGTCTTCACTGTCACCCTGTGTGCACAGCATCCAAGCAGCCAAGTTGGGACGGATGGAACAAGCATACACCTTCTACCTCAGGACTTCCAGACTGGACTTGGATGATTACAACAAAGAGGTAAAGGAAGGGCTGCACATCACTTCCATGGCTGGGACTTGGATGAGCATTGTTGAGGGTTTTGGTGGTATGCGGGTATTGAACGATCAGTTGTGCTTTGCACCCAAGATTCCAGACCAATGGCAGTCCTATTCCTTTAAAATTAATTTTAGAAACCAGATTATTACCATACATGTTTCGGCAAAAGGAAATTCCTTTGAAATCACTGGAAATAAGCCGTTGAGTATTCAGGTTGATGGAAAATCGGTCAAATTGATTCCCGGAGAAACTACCAAAGCATGAAAACTATTCGGCTCATCACTTTCTTGATTGTGTTGGGCGCAGTATATTCATGTAAGGAAAACAGGAACGAAAAGCCCACCGAGCTGCTTATGAAGAAAAAAACCGTAGTCTATCAGGTTTTTACCCGACTATTTGGAAACACCAATACCACCAACAAGCCTTGGGGTACCATCGACGAAAATGGGGTCGGCAAGTTTGCGGATTTTACCGATAAAGCCTTGGGGGAAATTAAGGATTTGGGCGTAACACACATTTGGTATACCGGAGTTCCCCATCATGCCTTGATCAACGACTATACGGCGCATGGAATTTCCAACGATGACCCTGATGTGGTCAAGGGTCGTGCCGGTTCCCCGTATGCTGTTAAGGACTACTATAATGTTAACCCTGATTTGGCGCTTGATCCTTCAAATCGATTGGAAGAATTCAAGGCACTTATTGAGCGCACCCATAAAGCCGACATGAAGGTCATCATTGATATCGTGCCCAACCATGTGGCCCGAAATTATGAAGGAACCACCAATCCAGAAGGAGTGGAAGACTTTGGAGCTAGTGACGATACGAGCAAAGAGTACGATGTCAACAATAACTTCTACTATATTCCGGGAGAAGCGTTTAAAGTTCCTGAATGGCATAATGGCTATGAACCACTTGGAGGTGAAAAAAATGCATTGGCCGATTCTAAGTTTGAAGAAAACCCTGCCAAGTGGACCGGTAATGGCTCCCGATTGGCCCAACCCCATTTTAATGATTGGTATGAGACTGTAAAGGTGAACTATGGCATTCGTCCTGATGGAACCAAAGATTTTGAGGAACTCCCTGAAGAGCTTTGGACGAAGGACTACAAAGCTCACTATGAATTTTGGAGGGACAAAACCCTTCCCGATTCGTGGTACAAGTTCAAGGACATTGCCCAATATTGGCTAGATTTTGGTGTGGATGGTTTCCGGTTTGATATGGCCGAAATGGTTCCAGTGGAATTTTGGAGTTATCTCAACTCCAGTATCAAAATGAAAAATCCTGATGCTTTTTTATTGGCAGAGGTCTACAATCCTGATTTGTACCGAGCTTACATCCATATGGGAAAAATGGATTACTTGTATGACAAGGTCGACCTTTATGACAGCATCAAACATATTATGAAGGGTTACGGGTGGACGGACCATATCCCTGTGGTGCAGCAAAAAGTGGCGGATATTGAACACCACATGCTCCACTTTCTGGAAAACCATGATGAACAGCGTATCGCCAGCCCAGATTTTGTAGGTGATGCCAAATTGGCCAAACCTGCAATGGTAGTTTCGGCTACGATCAGCACCTCGCCGACCATGATTTACTTCGGACAGGAAGTTGGGGAACCCGGTGCAGAGGACGCCGGCTTTGGGAAACCTACCCGAACCTCCATTTTCGATTACATTGGAGTGCCCCATCACCAACGTTGGGTGAATAACAAGAATTTTGATGGTGGCCAACTTTCAAAAGAAGAACAGGATCTACGCGATTTCTACCAACGGCTTCTGAATTTTACCATTGAAAGCAGTGCTTTAATGGGAGAATACCAAGAAATCCATTATTATAATAAGGATCATACGGAAAGTTATGACCATAGGGTTTTTTCTTATGTACGGTGGTCGTCCAATGAAAAACTCATCATTGTTTCCAATTTTGATGCTAATAAGAGCTATAACTTCACCCTAAAGGTACCCGAAGATATCATTGCAAAGTGGCAATTGAAAAACAATGTATTTCAGCTTGAGGAAAAGCTCTATGGGCAGGTAGATAAGGTACTCTCTGTCAATAGCGGAAGGGGAGAAATACAACTGGAACTTCAACCCTTGCAATCTTATATTTTTAGTTTGAAGCCATAAAAAAAGCGGACTGCAATGCAATCCGCCTAAGTTTAAGGTGGTTATGATTTTATTCCTTTTTGGCTGTTTTTTGATAGACCAGGGAGATTACAACTCCAATAATGCCAAAGAAAGCGATATCTAGTATGGCCTCTACCACATGACCGGTCATATCCATAAAGTTGGCGGTTGCGTAATTTAGCAAACCCATGCCGAGCCCTATCAAAATACCGATCCACATTCCAAATTGAAAACCTTGTCCCATGGAATGGTGTCCTCTAGCCCATTTACTGTAAAGCGTACTCAATGCAAACACTGCAATCAAGTTTGCCAATGCAATAAGGCCCAAATTGGGAACCTCCTTCATGACACTGACAATCGTGTGCTGTTCAAAAAAATCTACTGTGGCCATACCCCAAATGAGGTATCCCAAGAAAAACATGACAATTGTACCGACCAAGGTGGCCAGTAAATTAGATTTTGAAAACATGTTGGTTTAATTAATTGGTTATTAATGTGATAAATATATTAAATAAAAATTATCAAATACATAAAATATACAATACAATATTATCAATATTGTTTTTTAGATAGGGTTTGAGCTTACTTTTTGATTTCTAAAAAAGGATTCTTTGTTTCGGTTTCAAATTGTATTTTTAGCATTCTTAAACAAAAAACAGGATGAAAAAAGGTTTGCTGTGGGCCTCCTTGGCCATTTTGCTTTTAAACAGTTGTGGTATGAAAGATTCAAAACCGTTGGTTATTGGTCATAGGGGAGCCATGGGCCATGAGACTGAAAATACATTGGTTTCCATAAAAAAGGCTATGGATCTAGGAGTGGATATGGTAGAAATAGACGTGTTTAGAATTGATAGTGGGGAAATTGCGGTTTTTCATGATAGAACTGTGGATAGGCTGACCAATGGTAGTGGTATGATAGAGGATTACAATATGTTTGCCATGAGACAACTGGTTGTTGAAGGCGGGCATAGAATCCCAATTCTTCAAGATGTTTTAAAGCTCATCAATAACCAAGTGGCCCTTAACATTGAATTGAAGGGATACAAAACGGCAGATAAGGTCAATCAAATTGTAAGCTACTATATTTCTGATAGGGGTTGGTCTCCCGATAACATCATTATTTCCAGTTTTATTTGGGATGAATTAAGGGAGATGCGAAAGATCAATCCAGAGGTTAAAATTGCCGTCCTTACCGAGGAAGACCCATTACAGGCCATTGAGGTCGCCAAAGAACTCAATGCGGTCGCTATAAACCCCAATTATACAACCCTGACCCAGGAAAATACGGACAAGATTCATGATGAAGACCTTAAGGTTTACACTTGGACCGTTAATGAACCCGAAGACATTCAACGAATGAAAGATTTTGGGGTGGATGGTATCATCACCAATTATCCCGAGCGTGCACATTGATGTTTGATGTCATTGTAGTGGGAGGCGGTGCTGCCGGATATTATGCGGCAATTCATATTGTGGAACAGGCACCGCACCTTAAAGTGGCCATTTTTGAACGGGGCAAGACCGTACTTTCCAAGGTAAAGGTATCTGGTGGTGGTCGATGCAATGTTACCCATGGCGAATTTGATCCCAGAGAGCTGATCACCAATTATCCACGGGGCGAAAAGGAACTTTTGGGGCCATTCCATACCCATGCCCCAATGGATGTCATGGCTTTTTTTGAAGATCGGGGTGTCTCACTCAAAATTGAAGACGATGGTCGTGTTTTCCCCCAAAGTGATTCTTCCCAAAGCATTATCGATTGTTTTGAAGCTGAAACCAAACGCCTCGGCATTAAAGTACTTAGAAATAGCGCGGTAAAACAGTTCCAAAAGCAGGGTGAAGGTTGGCAGGTCACCACTATGAACAAGCACTATCAAACCAAAAAACTACTGTTGGCCACGGGAAGCAATGCCAAAATATGGAATCAGTTGAAAGACCTAGGCCATACTATTGTTTCTCCGGTTCCTTCGCTGTTTACATTCAATATCAAGGACGAACGAATAAATGGAATTCAAGGGATTAGTGCTGATGTCTCGGTGGAAATTCCCCCAAAGCGCATTTTTACCAGTGACAGGGAAGATTTGGGCTTAAAAAGTGTGGTCAAGGACGAGCCGGTTTTGTGTTCCGAAGGCCCTATTTTGATTACGCACTGGGGATTGAGTGGTCCAGCTATTTTAAAACTTTCCGCATGGGGGGCCAATATTCTCCATGACTATAATTATGTCTTTCGGGTGAATGTGAATTGGACCCCAGAGTATACCACTGGATCTATGGAAGGTTTTCTGAAGAAAGTAAAGGAGGTGGAATCCAAAAAAACAGTAATGCGTACCCAAGCGGTGCAGCTTCCAAGGCGTTTGTGGACAAAATTGGTGGAGGCGGCACACATCACAAAAGATGAAAAATGGGCCGATATCACCAAAGAAAAATTGATCAATTTGGCCAAACAACTTACCGCCTGTTCCTTTCGGGTGGAAGGAAAAAGCACCTTTAAGGAAGAATTTGTCACCGCAGGTGGAGTCGATTTAAAGGAAATCAATTTCAAGACCTTTGAAAGCAAGTTGCACCCCAACCTCTATTTTGCTGGAGAAATCATAAATGTGGATGCCATTACCGGAGGGTTCAATTTCCAAAATGCTTGGACAGGGGCCTATTTGGCTGCCATGTCCATTGCTTCTCAAAGCTAAATCAATTTAAAAGCAGTGCAATCCCAGCAGCTAGAGCGGCCCCCAAAATGGGACCTACTACAGGAATCCAAGAATAGGCCCACCCATTGGATCCCTTATCTTTTATGGGAACCAAAGCATGCACAATTCGGGGTCCCATATCCCGGGCAGGGTTAATGGCATAACCAGTGGTGCCTCCCAATGATAAACCAATGCCCCAAACAATCAAGGCTACGGGAAGGGCACCCAAAGACCCCAACCCTATAATGGTGTTATCCGAGGAAATGGTGGCGTCCGTAAAATAAAGCACAGCGAATACAAGCACAAAGGTTCCCAAGATTTCAGTCAATAGGTTCAAAAACGTATTTGGAATAGCAGGAGCATTGCAGAAAACAGCCCTTTTGGCATCGCCATTGGGAGTGGCATCAAAATGATCCTTGTTCATCAACCAAACCGAAAAAGCTCCCAGCATGGCACCTATAAATTGGGCAATGATATAAGGGGCAATATCATTTAATGGAAATTCTCCCGCAACGGCCAGACCAATCGTCACAGCCGGATTGAGGTGTGCACCGCTATAAGGGCCAGCCACCACCACTCCAGTATAGACCGCAAAGGCCCATCCGGTAGTGATAACGATCCACCCTGAACCGGAACCGTAGGTTTTTTGTAAGGAGACATTGGCGTTTACACCGCACCCCAAGAGCATGAGCAAAAAGGTGCCTACAATCTCAGCAATAAAAGGAGTCATAGAAAATTGGGATAAAAGTTAATGGTTTGGTTTTTATATCATTTTGGGTTTTCTGTCCAATATTCCAATGCTTTTATGGCCTTATACCAACCTTGAATGCCTTTTTCAATGGTTTCTTGGTCGGTTGAAGGATTAAAATGCACATCGGCTTGCCAAATATCCTGAATTTCATCCGTACTTTTCCAATAATCAACGGCCAATCCAGCTAAATAAGCAGCACCCATAACAGTGGTCTCCACAATCTTGGGCCGCACAGTGATTGTATTCAATACATCAGCCTGAAATTGCATCAACATATCATTCACCGTTGCTCCGCCGTCTACCCGAAGCTCCTTGATTGATATTCCGGAATCGGCTTCCATGGCCTTTAAAATGTCCATGGTCTGGTAGGCAATGGATTCCAAGGTAGCACGAGCGATATGCGCATCGGTGCTACCCCGGGTCAGCCCAAAAATAGTTCCTTGAGCCCGTTGGTTCCAATGTGGGGCACCCAGTCCGGCAAAGGCGGGAACAAAATAAACTCCTTCGGAACTATCCACCGAGCTGGCCAATTTTTCCACATCGGATGATTTCTTAATGATTCCAAGACTATCCCGAAGCCATTGCACCACTGCTCCGGCAATAAAAATACTGCCTTCAAGGGCGTATTGGGTCTTCCCATTGATTTTCCACGCCACCGTGGTCAAAAGTTTGTTCTCGGAAACAATAGGTTTATCACCAATGTTCATCAGCATAAAACAGCCTGTCCCGTAGGTGTTTTTCACCATTCCTTTTTTGGTACACATTTGCCCGAACAGGGCGGCTTGTTGGTCTCCTGCAATTCCCGAAATCGGTATTTTGGAAGCAAAAAAATTAGGGCTGGTATGCCCGTAGACCTCACTGGATTGTTTTACTTTGGGAAGCATGCTTTTGGGAATGGTCAACAATTCCAAAAGTTCATCATCCCAGTCCATGGTGTTGATGTTGAACAGCATGGTCCGACAGGCATTGGTCACATCAGTGATATGGAGTTTGCCTTCGGTCATTTTCCAGATAAGCCACGTATCAATGGTTCCCAATACCAGATGACCAGCCTCCGCTTTTTCTCGGGCACCTTGCACATGGTCCAGAATCCATTTGACCTTGGTTCCTGAAAAATAGGAATCGATAACCAGTCCAGTCTTTTCCCGAATCATTTGGGATTTTCCTAGACTTTTCAATTCATCACAATAATCCGCCGTACGTTTATCCTGCCATACAATGGCATTGTAAATGGGTTCACCCGTATTCCTGTCCCAAACTACCACCGTTTCTCGTTGGTTGGTGATACCAATGGCGGCTATTTGCTCTCCTTTAAGCCCTTTTTTGCTGACAGCTTCGGCGGCCATTCCCGCTTGGGTAGCCCAGATTTCACTGGGGTCGTGCTCCACCCATCCGGGTTTGGGAAAAATTTGGGTGAATTCTTTTTGTGCGACGGAAATGATGCTCCCTTTTTGATCAAAGACCACAGCACGTGAACTTGTGGTACCCTGATCCAAGGCAAGGATATATTGGTTCATTTTAGTTAATTTAATGCGTTTGAATTTACTAAAATTAATCTGAGTAATTTCCTTGAAACTAATGAAGAAGACTTTTATAGCGCTTTTGCGAGGCATAAATGTGAGTGGCCAAAAGAAAATTAAAATGGCCGATTTACGGGAAACCTTGACTAAAAGTGGACTGGAAAATGTGCAAACCTATATCCAGAGCGGCAATATTATTTTTGATAGTGAAATTATGGACGTGAGCACTTTGGAACATACAATTTACAAAGCTATAGTACAAGATTTTGGCTTTGAAGTTCCCACTCTGGTAGTAAGTGGCAATGATATAAAAGAGGTTTTGGAAGCTAACCCGTTTGCTAAAAAAGAGGAGGAAAACAAATTGTATTATGTATTGCTCAAACAAGTTCCGGAAAAGGATTTGGTTGCTCAGTTTGAAGAGCTCACTTTTGAAAATGAAGATTTTCATGTTACGGAAAAATGTGTCTACCTGATGTGCCAAAAGGGATATGGCAATGCCAAGCTCAACAATAACCTCATTGAACGAAAATTAAAAGTGGAGGCCACCACCCGTAACCAAAAAACCATGCAAAAGTTACTGGAAATGACTCAACACGGATAGCTTGTACTTGACTCTTGACCCTGAACTTGAACTTGCTTTCTGAACTTGATACTTGAACTTTATTTAAGAATTCAGCTCCCAAATCCTGTAGTTGAGCACCGCGGCAAAACCGACCCAAAGTAAATAAGGAATCATTAAAAATGCAGCCGGTTTACTCACCACGTTGAACCATTTTATGGTCAATATGATCAATGTCATTAGCACCAATATGACCAAAAGGGCTGCAAAAGGATTTTTTAATCCAAAGAAAACAATGCTCCACAAAGCGTTGAGCAGTAATTGAAATACAAAATGGTACAGGGCTGTCTTCACCCAAACATGGTGATACCCCTTGGACCACACAATTCCAGCGGCTACTCCCATAAGAATGTACAACACGGTCCAGACAGGGGCAAAAAGCGTGTTGGGAGGGGTAAATTCGGGTTTGGCCAAGGTAGCATACCAATCATTTACCGAACTTTGCGTAGCAAATCCGGATAAAAACCCTATCAACAGACAAATAGCAACGCTTATGCCAATGTAAACGATTCTTTTTTTCATGGTTGGTGCAACTTCGTCTAAAATAAGAATTTATTTCAATCCAATTTCCAATACGTGGGTTGCAACCGTATATTTGTCCAAATAGCTTTCCCATGACGGAAAAAGATTTTTTGCCAGCACCATACCAGCATTTTTCCGATGGGGGAAAAGTGACTTGGAAAGCCCCCAGCAATATTGCCTTGGTGAAATATTGGGGTAAATTGGCCCATCAAATCCCAGCCAACCCTTCCATTAGCTTTACGTTGGATGCCTGCGCCACTACCACTTCAGTTTCCTATCAAAAAAAAGAAGGTAATATAGGTGGATTCTCTTTTGATTTGTTTTTTGAAGGAAAGCCCAAGGCCGATTTCAAGCCTAAGATTGAAACTTTTTTTGGTCGGATTGAGGCTTATCTTCCTTTTCTGAAGAAATACCATTTTGCCATTGAAACGTCAAACTCTTTTCCGCACAGCAGCGGGATTGCCTCATCAGCGAGTGGTATGGCAGCATTGTCGCTTTGCTTGATGGATATTGAAAAGCAATTGAACCCGGAGATGGATGAAGGATTCTTCAAAACAAAGGCTTCCTTTTTAGCTCGATTGGGCTCTGGAAGTGCATGCAGAAGCATTGAAGGCGATTTAATCCAATGGGGAGAGCATCCCAAAATTCCCAATAGCTCAAATCTATACGGAATCAAATATCCGTTTGAGGTCAACCCAATTTTTAAGAAGTATCACGATACCATTTTATTGGTGCACAAGGGTCAAAAACAGGTGAGCAGTACCGTGGGCCATGATTTAATGCATAATCATCCCTATGCCCAAAACCGATTTCAACAGGCGTATGACAATTTGGATAGGTTAAAATCCATTTTAGCAGATGGTAACTTGGAAGATTTCATCAAAATAGTGGAAAGTGAAGCCCTTACCCTTCATGCCATGATGATGACCAGCATGCCCTATTTTATTTTAATGAAGCCCGATACCTTGGAAATCATCAATAAAATCTGGAAATACCGAAACGAGAGCAACGTCCCCATTTGCTTTACGTTGGACGCCGGGGCCAATGTGCACGTGCTCTATCCGGAATCGGTCAAGGAAAAAGCCATTCAATTTATTCAGGATGAATTGGTTGTGCACTGCGAGAAAGGGCATTATATTTGCGATCGAATTGGTGTTGGTGCCAAAAAATAGTGGGAAGGAAATAACAGCAAAACTGTTTTTTTTACGTTATTTGTCCCATATTTTACAAAGATTGAGGTTTTCAAAGAAGAAACAGTTTTGTTTATCGGATTGTTTTTTTGACTGAACAGAATTGTTCGTATCTTGGTAGGAGTATATGAAAGGACCCTTATTTTATTCTAAGATTTTGCTTTTTGGGGAATATGGAATCATCAAAGATTCCAAAGGCCTTTCCATTCCGTATAACTTTTTTAAAGGGGCATTAAAAAGGGATAAAAATCCGTCTGACCTGGCTAAAAAATCCAACGAAAGTCTAAAGGCTTTTGCAGAATACCTTAAAAATATTGAAAAGCAGGAAAAAGGTTTGGTCTCTTTTGATATGGCATCTTTGGAAAAAGACATCGCCAACGGCATGTATTTTGACAGCTCCATTCCGCAAGGCTATGGTATTGGTAGTAGCGGGGCTCTGGTAGCGGCCATTTACGATAGGTACGCCAATGATAAAATTACCATTCTTGAAAATCTTACTCGGGACAAATTGCTGAAATTGAAGAAGATTTTTGGGAAAATGGAGTCTTTTTTCCACGGAAAATCCTCTGGATTGGATCCCTTGAACAGCTATCTCAGCCTTCCGATTCTTATCAATTCCCAAGATAATATCGAATCCACCAGCATTCCATCCCAAAACACCAATGGCAAGGGGGCCGTGTTTTTGTTGGATAGCGGGATTACCGGAGAGACTGCTCCCATGGTTCAGATTTTTATGGAGAAAATGAAGCAGGAAGGGTTCAGGAACATGATCAAAAACCAATTCGTGAAACATACCGACGCCTGTGTGGAAGATTTCTTGAATGGCAATGTGAAATCCCTTTTTGGAAATCTTAAGCAGCTTTCCCATGTGGTTTTAGACCATTTTAAGCCCATGATTCCAACGAAATTTCACCAATTGTGGCAGCAAGGCATTGAAACCAACGATTATTATCTAAAACTTTGCGGTTCGGGCGGCGGCGGATATATTTTGGGCTTCACCGAAGACTTGGATAAGGCCAAAAAAGCACTCAAAGATTACAATTTGGAAGTGGTGTACAACTTCTAAAAACCATCCCATGCTTAGTAGAAAAAACAAACTCTTGCTTTTTAAGCTATTGAGCCTATTCTCTGTGGTCCGAGGATACAACATTCTGGTCATTACGCTGGCCCAATACTTGGCATCCATTTACATCCTCTCGCCAAATATCCCATTGAGAAGGGTGGTTTTTGACCTCAATCTTTTTTTGATCGTAACCGCTTCGGCGTTGGTAATAGCCAGTGGGTATATCATCAACAATTTTTATGACGCTGAAAAGGATTTGATCAACAAACCCACCAAAAGTATGCTGGACCGCTTGGTAAGCCAACGTTTTAAGTTGACCACCTATTTTATCCTTAATTTTTTGGCGGTTTTGGCAGCCAGTTACATTTCGTTTCGGGCGGTTTTGTTTTTCTCGGCCTACATTTTTGGGATTTGGTTCTATTCACACAAGCTTAAACGGATACCCTTTATTGGAAATTTGGTGTCGGCCACCTTAGCCATAGCTCCCTTCTTTGTGGTATTTGTGTACTACAGAAACTTTGAAACGGTCATTTTTGTGCATGCCATCTTTCTGTTTTTACTGATTTTGGCCCGAGAAATGATCAAGGACCTTGAAAACATGGCAGGCGATATGGCTCAAAACTACCGAACCATACCCATAATTTATGGCCCAAAAGTTTCCAAATTTAGCATTGCGCTACTGATTATTTTAACCTTGATTCCCGCTCTGTTACTCATTAAAACTTTTGATGTGGGTTATATGTATCTCTATTTCATCGCTTGCATTGCCCTTTTGATTTTGTTTTTGGTGCTTCTCTTGAAATCCAAAGACAAGAGGCACTACGTGTGGCTGCACAACATATTGAAGTTCATTATTGTAGCAGGGGTTTTCAGCATTCTTTTGATTGATGTGGATTTGGTTCTGAATCGTATATTATAAGTCAAAACAAATTGTCCCCTTGAGCGGACTTTAGGGGTGTAAAAAGATTACATTTGCAAAAAATTCATGACTGATGGCGAAATCAGACAATAACCGTAACAGGAAACCTGCCCGAAATACCAAAGGGGGCGATCAACGGAAGCCCTATTCCAAAAATTACAAACCTCAGGAAAAGCGAAATGTCCCAGTAAAAAAATCGAACCCAGATGAGATTCGATTGAACCGTTATATTGCCAATGCGGGCATTTGCTCCCGTAGGGAAGCCGACACCTATATCGCTGCGGGTAATGTTACGGTGAACGGAAAAGTAATCACTGAAATGGGCTTTAAGGTAAAACGTTCTGATGAGGTCCGTTTTGATGGCAAACGCCTAAATCCAGAGAAGAAGGAATACATTCTCCTCAACAAACCCAAAAACTTTATCACCACCACCAGTGATGAAAAAGGAAGACGTACCGTCATGGAATTGATTTCCGGTGCCACTAAGGCCCGTTTGTTGCCTGTGGGTCGCTTGGACCGAAATACCACAGGTCTGCTGCTGTTTACCAATGATGGCGATTTGACCAAAAAGTTGACCCATCCCAAGCATGGGGTTCGTAAGATTTACCATGTGCATTTGGACAAAAGCCTAAACTTGGCTGATCTACACAAAATTGAAGCAGGTCTGGAATTGGAAGATGGCCCCATTGACGTGGACAGTATCAGTTTTATCCAAGGGGCGCCCAAACGCGAAATAGGGGTGGAAATCCACAGTGGACGAAACCGAATTGTGCGCCGCATTTTTGAACATTTGGGCTACGAAGTCACCAAATTGGACAGGGTTATTTTTGCCGGACTCACCAAAAAAGATTTACCCCGGGGCCATTGGCGTCATCTTACCGAACAGGAGGTGATTAATTTAAGGATGATTAAATAGGGGTTTTAAGGGAGGATTTTTGGAGTTGCACTTATCGGTTATACATTGTTGGCAACAGTTTTTATTAATTCAGGTTATAGTTTTGTATTCAAATCTTGTCTTCCGACTATTGCCATTATTTCAACAATGTTTTCGTTGATTTTGTAATAAATGCTATCAACTCCGCACACACAACGTCTATATCCTTTTTTAATGTATTCTACCGATTCAAAGGAAAAGGGCCGTTCGGCAATAATGTTGAAATATTCAAAGAACGATTCGAAATACTTGTCGGCTTGGGTCATTCCAAATTTTTCAACTCCATAATGATGAATCCGAATCAAGTCATTTTTTGCTTCGTTGGCCAATTTGTATTTAGCCATTCAGCAAAGCCTTTGATTGAGCTAAAATACTTTCTTTACTGTCATTTGTAAATCCGCTATTTTCAGCTTTTTCCAGTTTGGCTCGAATCCAGTCAATTTGAACTTGTTGTTTTCGGGCTTGTCTAATCAAGTCGTTAACCAATTCGCTTTTGCTTGAATATTCTTTATTCTCAACTTGGGCTTTTAGCCATTCGTCGTTCGGTTTTGTAAATGATATACTTTGTCTTGACATAATTTTATATTTTAGATGTAAAAATACACCAAATACGAATCATTTACAAATTGTTGTAACGTCAAGATATGATTCGGTTTAATACTTCGGCTTCGCTCAATACTGCGTGAATTATATCTATCGATAAAGTTTTCATGGAAAATATCCAGATGCAATTGATGTGTGTTCTATTTGAGTTGACCAAAAAAGACTTACCACGAGGTCATTGGCGCCACTTGACCGAACAGGAAGTGATCAATTTGAAGATGAAAAACTAAATTTAATTTGCGGTAGACTTATGATTTGGTTTAATCAACAACCGCTTTTAAATGGTCGTTGGAGCCAGTCATTTGCCAGTGCCCCAACGTAACCGGAATGTTTCCAATACTACTGAGGGTGTCAAAAAAGTCTTTTACCACAAAGGGTTCGCCCTCTACTTCTTTGAGTTTGGCATAATCTGCCAAGGCATTTTCCAACAAATATTTACCGGTAATATAACTGGTTCCATATCCGGGCTGGCGCAAATACAGGTGTTGTTCAAAAATGAGCAGTTCTTTTTCGGTTTTCATCCAGCCTCGAGGGGTGTACTCACTGTGAATTCCCCCGGCTTCTTCCATGGTCATCTCATTGGCGTGGGCGTACAAGGACCCCAAACCTCTGGCCGCACGCTGTGCAATCATTATATATATGATCTCTCGGGTTCTTGGGCTGTCATCATAAAGTCCGGCTTGCATGAACATTTCTTCAACAGCAGTGGCGGTTCCTTCATTCCGTGAACTGTAAATGTTATATAATACAGGCCCTTTTCGAATCTCACTTTTATGGGGCTCGTTATCCATGCGCGCCAGTTCAAACCAATGGTACGAATGAGAGTATAACGTCCTGGGGTCGTAGTGCATGGCAATGGAGAAAAAATTGCGGGTTTTCTTAGGCACAAAACGACCTAAATGCTCCCGTAGAGCAGGTTCAAAATAGGGTTTTACGGTAACTATGTCTTGCTGTTCCAAAAACTCAATCAGGTTTGTAGCCGCCGCATCCGCTTTTTTATCATAAGCTTCAGGGGAATCCGCCTCCACCAAATCTGGGAGATTTCTATTGTGGTGCTCTTCCAATTTTAACGAAGCCCAAGCACGGGCGAGCTCGCGTTTTAGCAACATAACTTCATCATCCCAAGTCAATGGTATCAAGTTTACATTTTGTAGATACCAGGTATAATTTTCTTTTCCAATTCCTGATGGACCAGTTTTGGATTTGGATTCGTCCTGCAACCAAGAGACAAGATTGTCTGTTGAGGTCAAGGCCGCATCAATAACGGAAACCAGTTCTGCATCATCTTTAATATGAACGCTCTCTTTTAGATTGGAAAGCGCCCTGCTCTGTTGTTGAATGTCCCGAATCCCGGTCACCCATAAATCCTTCGCATTTCCAGTTAAATTTTTCTTGGCTTGGGCATTCAGCGGTGCAATTACTTTTAAATCTGATAGCAATCGTTGCCTTTCTTCTGGGGGAAGTGGAAATGTGTACGTCCACAGGTCGGTTACGGCATGATGCGTGGGGCCTTCATGTGCGGGGACATCACTCCGGGCTGTCCAAACGGATTTGTAAAAAGCAGGATCACGTTCCCAGGGCTTTAAAATGCGATGGTAAAAATCATACCCGTTCATTTCGGCCCAAACAATCATCCAATCCACTTTATTTTCCACAGACCAATTTGTGGTGTCGATAGACTGAAGTTTTAACTGCAATTCTTTAAACGTCGGCCAACGCTTTTCAAAGGATTCTGCAGTGTAATTGGGAGCACCATCAAGAAGAGGTGGCTTTTCGAAGGTTCGCCATTCTTTGAAAAAAGCAACTAAATCAGCATAATCGTTGGAAGTAAATTTTTCAATTTGATTTTGGGCTTCGGTTGCTCCCTCTTTTTTAGCATTTTGACAACCAAGGGAAAGTAATAGTAAGAACGATAGAATTATGGGGGAGGTTTTCAATGACTTATGGTTTTTATTTTTTGGTGATTTTAAAGGTTGATGTTCGAATATATAAGTAATTAAAAATGAACAACAGGCCCATTAAGGTAGGGTTTTTAGGGGGGAAATATCAAGATTTGAAGGAGATGTGGGCGAATGTGACTTATATTACCCCAAAAAATATCCTCTGCACTTTAGTTGGGGATAATCAATACTTGAAAAAAGTTCGAAAACTAGTTCATATCCTCAAACAAAGTCCATTGGTCAGGGTCTAACACCACAGTATCAGGACGGATATTTGATTTAAGCTCAAAACTTTGGGAACGTTCATTCATCTGAATGGTTTCAATAACGGTCTTTCCATCTTTAATCAAAGCAATTTCCAACGGAAACCGGAACACATGATGGGATTGTAGTTGCTCCAAATTCAGCATAACCTCCCCTTTTTGGTATTCCCAACTCCATTTGAGTTGCGGATGCCCCTCGGTAAAGAGCCATTGTTGGAAAAAATCATCCAGTTTTTCACCGGAAACGTCTTCCATCACCTTCCGAAAATCATCCGTAAGCGCATTGCTGTTGCGATAGGTTGCATAGTATTTTTGAATGCCTTTCCAAAAAGTTTCGTCACCTAACTTATGTCGGAGCATGTTTAACACCCATCCCCCTTTTTGGTAGGTATTGGTGCTGAGTACCCGCATGGGGTCGGTTATGGTCAAATCCACAATCGGCGAGGGGTTCCTTTTATAATAGGCAATAATTTCTCTGCGGTCAATGGCCAATTCTTCTTTTCTGCGTTCATCGCCGTACACATTTTCCAAATATAGGATGCAGAAATAGGTGGCAAAGCCCTCACTGAGCCACACGTGGTTCCAGCTTTTCTCTGTGGCGGAATTGCCAAACCACTGGTGGGCAATTTCATGGGCGATTAGGGGTTCAACCTCATTGTTCCCAGTGACTGAATTTTCAAAATAGGCGATGGTCCCAGCATTTTCCAGTCCACCCCACTGTGTTTTGGCCTGCATGTTGGCCAATTTGGCGTAGGAGTACGGCCCTATGGCATTGATGAAGTAGTCCAGCACCTTTCCGGCCACGGTATAATCGTGAAACCCCTCCAATCTATTTTGCGGATACACCCAAGCCGTAACGGGAATGCCCTGCACTTCATCCACCACCCGACTGGCAAATTCGGTAACACCAATGGTCATGACCTTGGTGGCCACGGGAGCGGGTTCGCGGTAAATGGTAAGTTTGTAGCCGTTTTCAAGATTGCTTTCCTCGATTTTTTCACCAGTAGCCACCACATCATAGTGGTCTGGAGCCGTAATTTGAAATTCTACACTCGCCTTATCATACGGATGGTCCACGGAAGCAAGCCAGTGTCGCGCCAAATTGGGCCAGTTGTCCCCAAAAAAAGAGCGTTTTCCAAATTTGGTGGTATCAATAACGAGACCTCTTTCAGGAATACCGTGGTATTTTATGGTATAGGTTTGAGTTTTCGCTTCGGTTGTTGGAACAATGTTGATTTTGTTTTCAGCATAGGTATAGTTGGCTTGGAGGCTGTCTTCCATAACCTCGGTCACTTCCATGCCAAATTCCCCGGATTTTGCAATCAAATCCAACGCAAATGGCACCGCTTTTTCTTTGAAGGTGACCGTCACTTGGGTTTCGCCCTGAATTTCGTTTGAGGCATCAGTTAAGGAAAGACCGAACACGTAGTGTTGTACATCTACATTTTCATTTTTGGGATATTGGTCTTGGGCATTTCCAAGAAAACAAACCAAGGTAAAAACTAGAAGGGAGGTTACAATTCGTTGTTGCATAAAAGGACCACTAAAGCGTTTAGGGTTCAAGATACAATTTTGGGCAAGAGCTTAGGTGATTTTTTGCGTGGAACTGAAAAATTCAAAAAGAAGGGATTTTAAAAAGGCACGTATCGGTCTCGGCTATGAGTAGTTGCGAAATTAGGGTTGCCCTATGATGAGAATTATGTATCGAAATTGACTTAAAAGAACTTGTTCTTTAACTCAGTTCTTTGTTGGCATTAGTATTTCTTTCAGTCTACAAAAGTTTCTCTAATAACGTCTTTGCATTTTTCAATTTCCGAGTTTGTCAGACTTTCAAAAACTCGGATGATTCTGGTTTTATCAATTGTCCGAATTTGGTCGATTGCAATCATTCCCTTTTTTCCGTTGTGTTTCACTGAAACTCTAGTCGGATATTTTTTCAGGTTCGTTGTCATCGGTGCAAGTACGATTGTATTCAAATATTTATTCATTTCATTTGGCGAAACGATAACACAAGGTCTTGTCTTTTTTATTTCACTTCCAATTGTTGGGTCAAGGTTTACAAGAATGATGGAATATTGCTTTAAATCCATTCCTCAAGGTTTTCGTCATCAAACACATCGTTCATTAGCAACTTGTCGTCTCCGTTTTCACTCATTCTCTTAAATTCCTTTTCCCAATTTTTTCTCGGAGAAGGGATTGGTTTGAGAATTATTTGTCCTTTTTCAAGAATAAGTTCAACCTTGTCTTTAATGTTATATTTTTCCAAGATGGTCTTGCTCAAGCGAAGTCCTTTTGAGTTTCCGATTTTTATTATTGATGCTTCCATAATTTTTAAATGTTATTACAAAGTAAATACATTTTAATAAAGCACCAAAATTCGTTCCGTATTAATGTCAACGTTATAAGATATGATTTGTTTTAATATTTCGGCTACCTGCCCGTCCGGCAGGCGAGCGCTCAGCACAAAGTGAATAATATCGACCGATGCTGAAACAAGTTCAGCACAGGTACCTGCCTGTCGGCAGACAGGAGTGAAGTTAGGATTTTTCATGCTGAAAATCCAGCTCAAATCAATATAACAGCTTTTATAACTCTTTGGTAATCCATCCCATAAACTTTTGAATTAGGCTCTTTTTTTCTAAATAAAGAAATGTCTCTGAGTCGCCACGGACAATTGCTTTATTCCCATCATCTTGTAGGAGCACATTTCTTTTCATTATTCCCAATTTGTTTTTTTTGAATTCATTTGGGTCAATCGGGATATAGCTTTGGTCGTGTATGATTTGATCTTCTGATTTTGTCAACCCTTTAAAACTGGCATCAACCTTTCCTTCTTGCCGTGCACGTCTACAATAATGATTGTAAATTTCCGTGTCTTTAACCCTGATTGACTGCTTGCTGTTCAAATTGTCCAACAACATAAAGGTTTGATCAATAACCTCTACCGGACTACATATTGAAAACCTCAGATAAAAACTTTCCCCCATTTTGTTGTCTGGTGAAAAAAGACAATGCGCCTCTATGATTCCTTTTTCTGTAATTAATTCGTAATAGTAGCTTCTAAAATCAGATAATTTTTTGCCAACTTTTTTCACTGGATTAAGTCCAATGGAAATGAGAAGTTGGTCAAGTTCCAGTTCTGAAACCTCTTCATCAAATTTTACGTAAAATAGATATGATTCCAATCCCATTCCTTGAAGGTTTGTTAGCATAAGGGTTTGACATAATGCTGTTTCAATTTTTAGCTACTGAAACAAGCTCTCCTGAACAGGTTACAGGTTCAGTATTGGGAATGAAATTCGATAAATTTCACCTTTAGAATAAGGCGGAATTGACGGATGGACTATATGGGTTTATGGAATATGTTTTCCGTCATTCTAGATAGAAAACATATTTTCATAAGTTTAGCGTTTTTTCCATTTTCTGCCTGATTTCCTCCAAGCACAAATTTCCCAAACTACCCTCGTGGGTATGCTCTATGTCCCGTTTGGGTTTAAAATTACCATTTTCAATGGCCTTGCCCATGGTTTTATACGCATCTCTAAACGGCATTCCGCTTTTTACGAGTTCATTTAAGGTATCCACACTAAAGAGGTAATCGTATTTGGGATCTTCCAGAATATTTGGGTTCACCTTGATTTCTTTTAAGCTAAAAGTCATCAACTCCAAACAGGCCTGCATGTCCTGTAACGCAGGAACAATCACTTCCTTCACCAACTGTAGATCACGGTGGTAGCCACTGGGGAGGTTGTTGGTAATCATTGTCAATTGGTTGGGCACCGCTTGGATTTTGTTGCATTTAGCCCGAATCAGTTCAAAAACATCTGGATTCTTTTTGTGGGGCATAATGCTACTTCCCGTGGTCAATTCGTTGGGAAAAGAGATGAAATCAAAGTTCTGGCTCATGTACAGGCAAATATCCATGGCCATTTTGGATAGCGTAGCAGCAACGCTGGAAATTCCGAATGCGGCTGCTTTTTCTACCTTTCCACGACCCATTTGGGCAGCCACCACGTTATATTTTAGGGTGTCAAAGCCCATTTCGGATGTAGTAAAACTTCGGTCAATGGGAAAGGAGCTACCATATCCAGCAGCACTTCCCAACGGGTTTTGGTCCGCTACTTTATGGGCTGCTTGTACGAAGTACAGATCATCCACCAAACTTTCAGCATAGGCCGAAAACCAAAGTCCAAACGAGGAAGGCATGGCTATCTGCAAATGGGTGTAGCCTGGCAGCAACACATTTTTGTGCTTTTCTGCCAAATCCAATAATAAATCAAACAAAGATTTTGTTTGGGATGTGATTTCGGTCAATTCATCTTTTAGGTAGAGCTGCATGGCCACCAAAACTTGGTCGTTCCGGGAGCGGGCGGAATGGATTTTTTTACCAGTGTCGCCGAGTTTTTTTGTGAGGAGAAATTCAATTTTGGAGTGCATGTCCTCAAAATCGTCTTCAATGGTAAATTTCCCTTTTTCAATATCTTTTCCAATGTTACCCAATGCCTTTACCAAATCTTCGGATTCATTTTCAGTGATCAATCCTACTTTGCCTAACATTTTGGCATGCGCGGTGGAGGCAATGACATCGTATTTTGCCAAGACCAAATCCAATTCACGGTCATTTCCAACGGTGAAATGGTCTATCTTTTTATCGGTACTAAAACCTTTGTCCCAGAGTTTCATAATTTCCTATTTGTCATTCCCATGGAAATGGGAATCTAATAATTTCGGTATCCATTGCCCTTCGACTTCGCTCAGGGCCCAATTTTCGTTTTCTTATTTTAAAAATCCTGAAAGGATTTTGATATAAAGGTCTATGCCTTCTTCAATTTCGTTTACGTAAATAAATTCGTTGGCGGAGTGCGAACGTGTACTGTCCCCAGGGCCCAATTTAACCGATTGGCAACTCAATGCTGCTTGATCCGATAAAGTCGGGGAGCCATAGGTTTTTCGTCCCAGAGCCAGTCCACTTTTTACCAAATCATGGTCAGGATCAATACAAGATGAATTGAGTCGTAGCGAACGCGGCGTCATTTTACAGGGTGCCTCCTTTTGTAACATATCTGAAATCTCCTGATTGGAATAACAGTCGTTCACCCGAACATCCACCACCAAATCCACTTGGGCAGGCACCACATTGTGCTGTTTTCCGGCATTAATCTGCGTGACGGTCAATTTTACCTCGCCCAGAGCATCGGAAACCTTATCAAACGTATAATCCTTGAACCACTGTAAAACTTCAATGGTATTGTAAATGGAATTGTTATCGTTTGGATGTGCGGCATGTGAGGGCGTTCCTTCCACAACAGCATCAAATACCACCAGACCTTTTTCGGCAATGGCCAAATCCATCAAGGTGGGTTCACCCACAACGGCAACGTTTATTTCAGGAAGAATGGGCAACAAAGCACGAATACTTTTTTCGCCAGCATCTTCTTCCTCACCTGTTGCGGCCATAATTATATTATGACTCAATCCTTCCATCTCATAAAAATGAACAAAAGTGGCCAATAGCGACACCAAGCAACCGCCAGCATCATTACTGCCAAGACCATACAATTTGCCATCTTCAATATGGGGGTTGAAAGGGTCTTTGGTATAGGCACTGTTGGGTTTTACAGTATCGTGGTGCGAGTTCAGCAGTAGCGTAGGTTTGGACGCATCAAAATGTTTGTTAAAGGCATAAATATTGTTGAACTGCCGTTCTGTTTTCACCCCAAAGCCTTGCAAAAAGGCTTCAATGGCATCACCAGTTTTGTCCTCTTCGCCAGAGAAGGAAGGGATTGAAATGAGTTGTTTCAGCAACTCAATAGCCTTTTCGGTCAATGTTTCTTGATTGGTTTTCATAGTGTTACTGTGGTAAAATTTGGGTTGCCTTTTTCCAGCATGTCAATATCTCCTATACATACCTTCTTTACTTGGTTTCTGAGGGCGTAAAAACAATTGTGCATTTTGGGCAGCATCCCATTCGATATGATGCCATAGGCCAAAAGCTCTTCGTAGGTTTTGGAATTGATATGGGTAATGACCGAGTTTTCATCTTCTACATCTTCCAAGACACCTTTCTTTTCAAAACAATAGTATAAGGTAGTATCAAACTGGTCAGACATGGCAATGGCCAATTCTGCTGCAATGGTATCAGCGTTGGTGTTGAACAATTGTCCTTTCCCATCATGTGTTAAAGCGCAAAAAATAGGAGTGAACCCAGCCTGCAACAATTTAAAAATTCCATAGGCGTTTACTTTGTCCACATCGCCCACGTAGCCAAAATCAACCTTGGTAACTGGTCTTTTATGCGCCAGAATGGCATTAGCATCGGCGCCGCTCATTCCAATGGCATTGGTGCCGAAAGCCTGCAATTGGGCCACAATTTGTTTACTTACCAATCCACCGTACACCATAATGGCGATTTCCAAACTTTTTTCATCGGTAATTCTACGGCCGTTGATCATTTTGGCCTCAATGCCCAGTTTGTTGCCAATCTGTGTTGCTTTTTTTCCTCCTCCGTGCACCATGATTTTGTTCCCTGGCATTTTGGAAAAAAGATCTAAAATTCTCACGAACCCCTTATCATCTTCAATGAGGTTGCTCCCTACTTTTACGATGGATAGTGTTTGTTTCATAAGGCTTCCAATATTTTTTTCAGGACAATTTGTGCCGAAAAGGTTCTATTCAATGCTTGGTTGATTACCAGCGAGTTATTGCCATCCAAAACGGCATCTTCCACAACAATGTTCCTTCTCACGGGTAGGCAGTGCATAAATTGGGCCTTTCCCAATTTTTGTTGCGTCATGGTCCAGTTTAGGTCTTGGTGCAGCACTTTCCCGTAATTGGTATAACTGCTCCAATTTTTCACATAGACAAAATCGGCATCCTTGAGTGCTTTTTCTTGATTGTACTCAATTTGGCACCCTTGGGTGATCTTGGGGTTGAGTTCGTACCCTTTGGGGTGGGTGATGATAAATTCCGCATCCTGCAACTTCATCATTTGGGTAAATGAATTGGCTACGGCATGAGGCAAAGCCTTTGGATGGGGCGCCCAAGACAAAACTACTTTTGGTCTTGGCTTTGGGGTGTGCTCTGCTAAAGTTATGGCATCTGCCAAAGCCTGCAAAGGATGACCCGTAGAACTTTCCATATTTACCACGGGAACCGAAGCATATTTGGCGAAACCGTTCAATACTTCTTCGGCCTCATCCTTTTCCCTGTCCTTTAAATCGGGAAAGGCACGAATGGCCACAATGTCGCAATATTGGGACACCACTTGCGCAGCTTCCTTGATGTGCTCCGAAGTTCCTTGGTCCATCACAGAACCATCTTGGTATTCCAAAACCCAGCTTTCGCTGCCGAAATTCATGATCATGACTTCCATACCCAATTGCATGGCGGCTTTTTGTGTGCTCAACCGTGTTCTCAAGCTATTGTTGAAAAACAGCAGGCACAAGGTTTTGTGTTTGCCCAAATCTTCAAACTGATAAGGGTTTTGTTTTAAGGTAATTGCTTCGTCCACCCAATCGGGGAGGGACTCAATATCGTTAACAGATAAAAAATGCTTCATTTTAATGCGTTTTGCAGGGCTTCAAAAAATAGGTCTACGTGTTCTTTGGTGATGTTCAATGCGGGCAAAAACCGCAATAACTTCTTGTTTTTGGCACTGCCGGTAAAAATATGTTGCTCATAGATGAGTTTTTTTCTCAGGTCGGCTACTTCAAAGTCAAACTCAAGGCCAATCATCAACCCCCTACCTTTTATGTTCTTGATTTCTGGAATTTCTTGGGTCTTTTCCCTAAAATAAGCTCCCAATTCATCAGCGTTTTTGGTGAGATCTTCACTTTCCAATACTTCCAAAACGGCCATACTTGCCGCACAGGCCAAGTGATTTCCACCAAAGGTGGTTCCTAAAAGCCCGTATGAAGGCTTAAAGGTTTCATGAATCAATACGCCGCCAACCGGAAAGCCGTTGCCCATTCCTTTTGCGATGGAAATGATATCGGGTTGAATTCCATGGTGTTGAAAAGCAAAGAATTTTCCGCTTCTACCATACCCTGATTGGACTTCATCGGCAATCAAAACAACATTATGCTCCTTACATTTTTCAGCGATGAATTGATAAAACGCTGTAGTAGGTTCGTCCAGTCCGCCCACACCCTGGATGGCTTCCAAGATCACGGCACAATACTCATCCGAAGTAATTGTGTTTTCAAACGCCTCAAAATCATTCAGTGTGAGAAACGTAACCGCCTGTTGCTTGTTGATGGGGGCATTGATACTTGGATTGTCCGTAACGGCAACTGCAGCCGAGGTCCTTCCATGAAAACTGTTGTTAAATGCGATGACTTTGGATTTTCCCGTGTGGAACGATGCCATTTTAAGCGCATTTTCATTGGCTTCCGCCCCAGAATTGCACATGAACAGGTCATATTCCTCGCAACCTGAAAGTTCACCCAACTTTTCCGCCAATTCCTCTTGAATGGGATTTTGGATGGAATTGCTGTAAAATGCAATCTTGTCCAATTGATCCTTGATTCGCTTTACGTAATGTGGATGGGTATGTCCAATGGAAATCACGGCATGACCGCCATAAAAGTCCCAATATTTTTGTCCTTTATCATCCCAAACCTCAATGCCTTTGGCAGAAACCGGGGTGACATCATATAATGGATATACGTCAAATAATTTCATCTTTTACCCCTTTTTAATTTGGCTGATTTTTTCAAATGAGCTCACAATACCTCGGATAAGCGAGGAACTCAACCCTTGATGTTCCATCTCGTTCAATCCCTCAATGGTACAACCTTTGGGCGTGGTCACTCTGTCAATTTCTTCTTCGGGGTGACTTCCGGATTCAATGAGTAGACTAGCCGCTCCATTACAGGTATGCATGGCCAATTCTTGGGCTTCCTTGGCATCAAAACCTAGCTGAATGGCACCTTGGGTAGTAGCTCGAATCAAACGCATCCAAAAGGCAATACCACTCGCGCAGATAACCGTAGCGGCCTGCATTTGTTCCTCTGGAATCTCCATGGTATGTCCCATCCGGTTAAAAATGGCCTTGGCCAAATCGATTCGTTTTTTCCCAAGTTCGTTGCTACAGATACAGGTCATGGATTTCCCCACCGAAATGGCGGTGTTGGGCATACTACGTATGATGAACTTATCCGAACCGATGATGCCTTCAATTTTAGGAATACTAAATCCTGTAATGGTGCTTATTATTACATGCTTTTCGGTGAGCAGGTCCTTGGTCTGTTCCAAAATGGAGGTAAAATGACCCGGTTGTACCGCAAAAATGAGAATGTCCGAGTTTTTTACCGCCTCTTCATTGTCTGAAGTAACCGTGACGTTCCCGTATTTTTCAAAATCCTTGATGGATTTGGTGTTTCGTTTGGTGAGATACATGGTAGTGGCGCCGTTGGTGTGCAAAATGCCTTTTGCAATGGCCAATCCCAAGTTTCCTGCTCCTATGATTGCTATTTTCATGGTTTATTCTTTTAAAAAACTCCTGCTTTTAGTAATAGACCTTCGGTTTCAGGGAAACCAAACATCAGGTTCATATTTTGTACAGCTTGCCCGGAGGCGCCCTTTAGCAAATTATCAAGGACTGAGGTGATCAAAATCAAGCCTTCATGTTTGTGTAAATGAATATGGCATTGATTGGTGTTGACAACCTGCTTCAAATGGATTTCCTCATCAGAAACATGAGTAAAGGCGGCATCCTTGTAAAATGCTTTGTATAGCTTTTTGGCTTCTTCCAAAGAACCTTCAAAAGAAGTATACGCTGTTGCCAAAATCCCTCGGGTAAAATTTCCTCGTGTGGGCAAAAACAATAATTTTCCAACCGAATTTCCATAGGAATCCAAACTTTCACCTATTTCTCCCAAATGTTGATGGGTAAAAGGCTTGTACCACGAAATGTTGTTGTTCCGCCAGCTAAAATGTGAGGTCGATGACAATCCAACCCCAGCACCGGTACTTCCAGTAACGGCATTAATGTGAATATCACTTTTCAGCAATCCGGCTTTGGCCAAAGGAAGCAGTGCCAGTTGAATGGCCGTAGCAAAACAACCGGGATTGGCGATGGCCTCCGCTGATTGTATGGCAGATTTATTCAATTCAGGAAGCCCATAAATAAAACGCTGGCCATTAAAATTAGAATCTGCCTGTAATCTGAAATCGTTGCTGAGGTCTATGATTTTTGTTGATACTGAAAACTTATTCTCATTCAAAAAGGAGGTCGAATTCCCATGTCCCAAGCAAAGAAAAACGACATCCACATCAGGATTTATCTCTCCAGAAAACGCCAAATCGGTCAATCCCAAGAGATCTTGATGGGCTGAGGTAATGGGTTTTCCGGCTCGAGTTGTACTGTACACAAAATCGATTTCGGTTTCAGGGTGGTTCAACAACAATCGAATGAGTTCCCCACCTGTATACCCAGAACCGCCTATGATTCCTGCTTTAATCATGCTTTTGATTTACGTGGTTTGCAATTTTCCCGGAATTGGACAGAATTTTGATAAAGCCTTTGGCATCATCGGCGGTCCAACCCTTGTTCATTTCTCCATAACTTCCAAAGGAAGCGTTCATCAAATCATGGTCCGAAGCGATGCCGTTCAATTCAAATCGGTACGGATGCAAGGTTACAAAGACCTCTCCGGAAACATTCTTTTGGGTATCGGTCAAAAAGGCTTCAATATTTCGCATCACTTCATCCAGATAGTTTCCTTCGTGCAACAACATGCCATAAAAATTGGCCATTTGCTCTTTTTGGTACTGTTGCCATTTGCTCAAGGTGTGTTTTTCCAATAAATGGTGTGCCTTGATGATAATCAAAGGCGCAGCAGCCTCAAAACCAACCCGACCTTTGATTCCGATGATGGTATCACCCACATGGATGTCCCTACCAATAGCATATTTGGAGGCAATGGCCTCTAATTTTTCAATGTTGGCCACAGGAGTATCTTTTTCGCCATCCAAGGCTACG
Source organism: Allomuricauda sp. CAU 1633 (assembly GCF_017313225.1). Taxonomy (GTDB): domain Bacteria; phylum Bacteroidota; class Bacteroidia; order Flavobacteriales; family Flavobacteriaceae; genus Flagellimonas. The sequence continues at coordinate 846,618 of NZ_JAFLNE010000001.1, forward strand.
AGTTCCCCTTTTTCAAAAGTCAACTTTAGTTCTTTGGGCAATTCTTTTTCCAGTTGGCTTGGATAGGCTGTTTCCGGTAAGGAAAGATGTGAAGTCAAAGTTTCTTCACCGCCTACAGATGTGCCCCACAATCCTCTGTTGATGGAATATTTGGCCTTTTCCCATGAATAGTCAATCCCATTTTGTTGCAAGTAATTGATTTCTTCTTCCCGGGCTAATCTTTTATCCCTAATAGGTGTAATGATTTCAATCTCTGGGGCCAATATTTGAAAGATCATATCAAAACGCACTTGGTCGTTACCAGCTCCGGTGCTACCGTGTGCAATATATTGGGCGCCAATTTTTTTGGCGTGGTTTATAATTTCAATGGCCTGTACAATCCGCTCCGCACTTACGGAAAGGGGGTAGGTATTGTTCCGAAGAACATTTCCGAAAATGAGGTATTTCACCACTTTTTCATAAAAATTGGAAATGGCATTGATGGAAGTGTATGTAGTTGCCCCCAAGGCAAGCGCTTTTTCCTCAATCTCCTTAATTTCAGCTTTGCTGAATCCACCGGTGTTAACGCTTACGGCATGTACTTCAAATCCTTCTTCTTTGGATAAATATTTGGCACAATAGGAAGTGTCTAATCCACCACTATAGGCTAAAACTAATTTTTTCATTCAAATTTATTTTTTCTCCCAAAAGTGGGAATCTTTATTCTTTATCAATAGTTGTGCGTTGCACCCTAAGGTCCCACTTCGACTTCGCTCAGTGCAAGCTCTCAAGGGGACATTTATAAATTACTTTTCTTTTTTCTTTAGGAAAAGGGTCTCTTTTATTTCCTTTAGCCTTTGAAAAGCCTTTCCATTTAATTTTTTTGACTCTGTATTTTTTTCGCTCTTTTTTTCATTGGCGTCGTACAGCATTCCAGTGCACAGGCACATTTTTTGTTCGGTACGTGTAAGAATATCAAAATTCTTACAGGTCTGGCAACCTTTCCAGAATTCGGGGTCATTAGTAAGTTCCGAAAAAGTTACGGGCCTATATCCAAGCTCATAGTTCATTTTCATGACGGCCAGCCCAGTGGTGATCCCAAAAATTTTGGCATCCGGAAATTTCTTTCGCGAAAGGTCAAAGACGGCCTTTTTAATTTTTTTGGCCAAACCTTGGTTTCTATAATCAGGGTGTACAATAAGCCCAGAATTGGCCACAAAATCCTTGTTGCCCCAAACCTCGATATAACAAAAGCCAGCAAATGTGTCACCGTCCAAGGCAATGACTGCATTTCCGTTTTGTAAACGTTTCATGATATATTCGGGGGTACGTTTGGCAATTCCAGTACCGCGCACTTTGGCGGATTCCGCTATGGTGTCGCAGATAATCTGAGCGTATTTAAAATGTGATTCGTTAGCAATTACAATATCCATTGCAAGCGATTAAACAGATAAAATTAAAAAAAGATGTTTTGATGGTTTTGCGGAAATGGACTCACCTATTTCCATAGATATTAGTGCACCCTTACGGGCGACGACGTGGAGAAAATGGACGTACTGGAGCGGGGATGCTCAATGCTGTAAATATGTATTCTTGTCCTTTCATTGCGGGATAAAAGTACAAATTAATTCCAATTGACCTAGAGATTGATTTATTTTTTGAAGAAATATAACTTTTTTGAATCCCTACCTATTATTTCATAAACAAAAAAGCCAAAGACCAAAATATACTCAATAGCCAATAACCAAAGATTCTCCTTGAAATCTGGGTTGGAATAGGCCTGATAACTAAGCACAATGGCCAACGACCACACTAAGGGGAATCGATATTTTGTGAAAATACTTATGCCCAGCAAAAAAACAACATACCAGGGATGCACGGTGCTGGACAGAAAATAATAGCAAGACAATACCAGTACCATTGAGGTGATTACACTTTCCAGAGTGTTGTTTTTCCGAAGGAAAGCAATGAGCAAGGTGATGCCTAGAATTACTTTGGTGATGACATTCCCGTAGGATTCAATCAGCTCCCAAGGTTTGGCTTCATATTGGGTAACTGCAATTTTTTTGACAATGTTGTAAATGCTTGCATTGAACTCGAAGTTCGAGAACCATAGCTTTAAGGTTTCGGAATAGTTGTCGATAAACGATGGTGCATAAAAGGGTAGAAGTACCAAAACACATCCTACTCCCACAAGTCCGTAGAAAAATACACTGTTCTTCAAACGAAGATATTTTAAAAAGAAGGGCAGAAATAGCAAGGGAATTAACTTCACCATGATGGACAATGCATAGATGGGTGCAGCAAAAATCCATTTCTTTTTTGAAATGAGGTACAAGGCCCAAACCAGAAAGAACAACATGACCCCTTCAAAATGGAGATTGCTCGTCAATTCAATGATGACCAAGGGGTTCAAAAAATACCAAAAAGCCACATGTGTGGATTGGTTGAGGTTTTGGAGCAACTTTCTCCCAAAGTATAGAACGCCGATATCAGCCAAAATCAAGGTGACTCGCATAACTATGATAGACCCCAGAATACTTCCCCCTCCCAAAATAGCAGCCAAAGCAAACAGAATTTGATTGACAGGGGGATAATTGCTGAAATGTCTGGCATGGAGTGCTCCCATATTCGTGTGCAATTCCTGGGCATTCGCAATGGCCAAATCAGATTGACCAATGAGGTCGTTTGGAGTGTGTAGGTATGGATTGAGTCCATTTTTGATGAGTTCCCCGTCCCAAATAAAGCGGTAAAAATCTTGGGAAAGGTTGGGCTCGGCGAACAAAAAAACCAATCGAAATAGAATTCCCGCTACCAAAAGGAACTTAAAGTTCCATTTTTCAAACTGCATGAGTTTGACCATAAAAAAGAAAAGCCCTGCAAAGAGCATGAGCAGTTTTATGAAATCGGTACGGGCCAAATCGTAACCAAAACTTGCGTAGAACAATAAACTCCCGAAGACAAAGAGTATCGGGTATTTGTGCAAGCGCCAGTAAGAAAGCATGGGTTTTAGGCCTTGGAGGTCAACGATTTAAAGAAAACAAAACCGAAACCAAGGAACAACATCAAATGGAATGGGAACAATCCGTAGTCATTCAAAGGAACGGCGCTGTACATTCCAAAAAGGAAGTAGATCATCAAGGCAAATTCCAAAATCATGTTGGGCGAAAGTTTCTTTGCCAAATATTTATTGCCCTTCCACGTATCTTTAATGCTATTGATATTGAACTTGGGGGTACGTACAAATTCGCTTCGCTTGCCCAAATGGCCTTCCAAAACAGCAACGGTGTTGTGCAAAGAGAACCCAAGTGCCACTGAAAAGAAAGTAAAAAAGAGTTTAATGTAGTCCACAAAGTTGTCAAAGCTGCTTCCCTGAATGCTTTTATACGTAAACCAATAGCAAATGAACAGGATAATGGTGCTTATGATGAAGAAGCTGGTCACCTCAAAAATCCAACCCAAATGCCCGTACGTATTTTTGATGTAGAGCATGGGAATACTCAACAGCGCCACAATGAATACGCAAAGGAACATGGAACTGTTCAACAAGTGCATCACTCCGTGAAACTTAGTCTTTAATGAAATGTTTTTGGATGTAATAACGCTCCAAACGGTCTTTCTGAAGTTTTCGGCACCACCTTTGTTCCAACGGAATTGCTGTGAACGTGCTGCACTGATGACCACGGGCAATTCAGCAGGAGTTTCAACATCTTCCAAATATTTGAACTTCCAGTTTTTCAATTGGGCACGGTAGCTCAAATCCAAATCCTCGGTCAAGGTATCGCCTTCCCAGTTACCGGCATCCAAAATGCATTCTTTTCTCCAGATACCCGCGGTACCGTTAAAGTTGATAAAGTGTCCTTTTGAGTTTCGCCCTACCTGCTCCAACGTAAAGTGGGCGTCCAAAGCAAAAGCCTGGATACGGGTAAGGGTGGAATAATCGCGGTTGATATGCCCCCAGCGGGTCTGTACCACACCAATTTCCTCATCCTTAAAATAGGGAACGGTCTTTTTTAACCAATCACTCTCAGGAAGGAAGTCAGCATCAAAAATGGCAATGAACTCGCCCTTTGCAATGGCCAAACCTTCTTTTAGTGCTCCGGCTTTATATCCTTTTCGATTTTCCCTACGGATGTGTTGGATATCGAGTCCGTCTTTTTGAAGTTCCTCGATTCGTTTTGCGGTTTCTATGACGGAATCATCAGTAGAGTCGTCCAGAACCTGAATTTCCAACTTACTTTTTGGGTATTCTATTTTGGCGATATTGTCCAACAAACGCTCCATGACATACTCTTCGTTGTAAATGGGGAGCTGTATGGTGACAAACGGTATTTCCTTGGGATCTAGCAGGTTGAATTTGGGAGCTTCATCATTTCGCTTTTTGTAACCTAGGTAATTGATCAACAGATTTAATTGCGAAAGACTGTAAAAGAAAATCAAAATTAAGGCTGTACTATAAATAGCGACGATGATAAGAGCAATTGTGAGTCCCATATTATTTTAAACTGTATTTAAAAATCCAACCCAAAATCTTAATGCCAGCAAATATAGTACCTTTTACCGTACCCGACACTTTTGAAACACCAATTCTTCGTTTATAACGCACTGGTATTTCGGTATATGACATGTTTTTTCTCAGTACTTTGAGCTGCATTTCCACCGTCCACCCATAAGTCGTGTCCTGCATCTCCAATTTTTTGAGTTTTTCATATTTTATGGCCCTAAAAGGTCCCAAATCCGTAAATCTTGCTCCAAACAGGATTTTCATTAAAAAAGTGGCCAATTTGTTGCCAAAAACCTGCTGTGGAGTCATGGAACCGGGTTCCCTGAGCGACTTTTTTCGAGCGCCGACCACAAAATCTATGTCATTTTCCAAGATTGGGGCGACTACCTTATCCAGTTCCTCTGGATAATCCGAGTAATCTCCGTCAATAAATACGATTATGTCTGGTTGTTTGGATTGTTGCTCTACATAATTAATTCCGCGCAAGCAGGCAGACCCATATCCTTTGCGGGTTTCGGTGATTACGGTGGCCCCTGCTTTTTTGGCATTTTCCATGGTTTTATCGGTGGAGCCGTTGTCTACCACAATAATTTCGGAAACATGTTTTGGGATTTCGGAAACCACTTTTCCGATGGAGTCTCCTTCATTGATTGCAGGAATAATGACCTTGATATCCGCCATGGGCTGCCTTTGGATTTTATTTTAGTTTGAAGTTGCCAAAACTAGGGTTTTCCATGCGCTTTTTTGATTTCTTGTGAAAAGAGTTTATATCATTTTTGATTTACCAATGTCATTAAATCCACATCATTGCCCAATAAAACTTGGTTGCTGTCTATTCTTCCCTCCAACGGGCCATTTTCCAATTTCAATACACCTCTTGGGCACACTGCGGAGCAAATACCGCATCCTACGCAACTGGCACGAACAATATTCTCGCCTTTTTGGGCATAGGCCCGCACATCGATACCCATTTCGCAATAGGTTGAACAGTTTCCGCAAGAAATACACTGCCCCCCATTGGTGGTAATTCGAAATCTGGAGAATAACCGCTGTTGAAAACCAAGGATGGCCGCCATGGGACACCCAAACCTGCACCATACCCTGCTCCCAAAAATTGGGTAAAAGCCCGTGCCAATGACTCCTGAAAAGATACTGCCAATCAGAAAGGAATAGGATTTACGTAGGGTTTCCGACTTGAAGAGAAATACATTGCCATCTCCACTGAAAAAGTGCATGCCGAGAAGTGCCATAATGATCACAAAATACCCAATGGCACCGTATTGCGCATCTTTTTGAAGTTGGTCCCGTTTAAAGAGCATCACCCATACAAAAACAAGTGTCAGTAATACGGCGACGCCAATTAAAAATGAGCTTTTGGTCAGCCAATATTTGCTCGTATCCGTTCCCAAATAGGAGTACACCACTGCGGTGGTCATCAAGGTGACAAAAACCACCACGCTATGCACCACCCAGCGCTCCACTTTCCAAGCAAAAGTTGATTTATCACTCAATTGACGGAAGGAATCTCCAGCAGTTTCGGCCAGTCCGCCACAACCACAAACCCAAGAGCAATACCATCGCTTCCCATATTTATAGGTTAGGATGGGGGTAATGACAAAAATGGAGAGAATTCCAAAAACCAATAGGGCAAAACCAATATCCCCGGAGCTTAAAAACCCTTTTATGCGGTAGCTCTCAAAATTATAGTAGTTGAGAGGCCAAACATTTTTAAGGTCATAATAGGGCAAGCTACCTCCATTTAAAATTTTATCTCCGTTTAAACGGGCCATCAATTCGGGAATGATGAACGCGAAAGCGGTTTGGAAGAACATGACGCTCCAGGTTCGGAGCTTTTCATAACGGTTATGGCGATACTTCCACAGAAACTTTATTCCGAAAGCTAAAATAGCCACTGTATATAAGGTTCCATAGACAAACCATTGACTGGCGGGATTGCCACTCAGCGCCTTGCTCAAAGGGTCAAAAAGCCCAATAACTCCTTTGTTGTCTCCATCACTTACCAATCCCAAATATTCGGGATAGAAATACAAGATGATATAGAATCCAGTCAATGAAAGACCAGCTACCCATGCCCAAAATCCACGGTTGGAGATGGATTTGAACCAAACCCCATCATTTTTGATGCCTGGAAGTTTTTGAGAATAGGCATCCCATGAAAACCAAAGAATACCTGCAAAAAGCGCTGAAAGTGAAATGGAAAGCCAAAGTGTTTTATTGGGAAAGGAAACATTGAATATGGCCAGCAGCATTATCCCCAATCCCGTAACACCGGTAAGAGTGGCCAGTTTTTGACTAGTGCTCAAGCTTTTTGGGGGTTGCCCAGTGAGGGCCATGCTTTTATCGTATGTGCTCATTGCTATTGGATTAGGCAAATTGGAAGATGCGTTTTAAACTTTTCTTTTTGGAGTGGATGGATTTCCCAAAATCTGAATTGAATTGGTTCACGATGTCGTTTTCATACGTCTTGTAGAATTCTGGATCAAAGTTGGCATCCATGAGATGCTCCAATACATACTCCACGTTTCTTTTTTCTGTAAGCCATCGGTCAAAAATCTCGTGTCGCAATCGAATGCCAAAGGTATTGATGCCCAAAAGTTCTTTGGAATCTTTATGAAAGGCAATGGTAATGCAAATTTTCTCTTTGGGATGTCTCCAATGAAAATGAACTTCCTCGGCTTTCTTTCTTCGTTCCGAAAACACCCAACCATACGTTTGGTACTCAATATCCAGGAATTTGGCAGAATTAAACCAATGTCCAGGATTGTAGGGTATTTTATTGCCGCAAATGGTCTGTGCCACGGTTTCACCCATCATGCGACCGGTGTACCAAACCGCTTCAACGGGGCGTCTGTTTCCAATAGCTTTGTGCTGTTCGGCACAGTCGCCGATCGCATAGATATCTTTACTGTTGGTTTCCAGAAAGCGATTTACTTTAACCCCTCGACCTAATTCAATTCCAGAATCCTTTAAGAAATCGATATTGGGCGTAACGCCCGCGGTAAGTCCGACCAAATCACAGGGGATCTCCTCTCCAGTTTCTTCCACAATGATGGATTTTACCCTTCCGTTTTCATCGGAAACAATTTCTTTAAGGGAGGAGCTTAACCTTAAATCGATGTGGTGTTCCACAATATGCTCGTTGATCATTTGCGATTCACCACTGGGTAAAATGCCGTTCCAAAAACTGTCTTCTCGCACCAAAAAGGTTACAGGAATGTCTCTGGTTCGGAGCATTTCGGCCAGTTCAATCCCGATCAATCCGCCACCTACGATCACAGCCCTTTTGCAAACCTTGTTGTTAGGGGCATTTTGTTCCAAAAGATCTAGATCTTGCTTGGAATAGAGTCCTTGAACCCCGTCTAAATCTTGTCCGGGCCATCCAAATTTGTTGGGTTTGGATCCTGTGGCGATGATTAATTTATCATAGAAGATGGATTTGCCACCATCCAGCGATACCTTTTTATCTTCGGGAATTACCTGGGTTACAAACCCTTTGACCAATTCAATGCGATTTTTCTTCCAAAACCCATTTTCATAGGGTTGTGTGTGTTCAAATTTCATATGACCCATGTACACATACATCAGCGCGGTTCGGGAAAAAAAATAATCGGTCTCCGCAGAAATTAGGGTAATCCGTTTATCAGAGAGTTTACGGATATGCCGCGCTGCCGTAACCCCGGCAATTCCATTTCCAATAATGACAATGTTCTCCATATGGACCTATTGATTGTTGCTAATGGGTCGAACTTAACAAAAGGAACTTAACCCAATGGGTTAATTTAGAAAGAATATAATTTAATACAGATTGCATTTTTCATAAATCCTTAACTTTTAATGGATTATTTTTAGGGTAAAGGAATTTGGTATATGAAACTTTTAGGCCTCTTTTGGTGTTTGATTTTGATTTCGTGCAGTGGTCAGTCTATTGAAAAAATCAATGGTGTCAGCTTTGTGGGGTCTCGGGAAGAAGTGATACAAGAGCATGTAGATCCCTTGCTGAAGATCCATGCCAATTATGCTGCGGTGATGCCTTTTGGTTTTATGAGAGAGTCCAATTCCCCTGAACTGGTTTTTAACTCGGAACGCCAGTGGTATGGTGAGACCAAACGGGGTGCCAAACAGTATATTGATTTATTGCATAAAAATGGGGTGCAGGTGATGCTCAAGCCCCAAATCTGGATTCGCCGCGGTTCGTTTACCGGAGATATGGCCATGACCTCAGAAGAAGATTGGAGGACGTTTGAAAAATCGTATGCTGACTTTATCCTTACCTACGCCAAGTTGGCCGAAGAAACCCAAAGCAGCGTGTATTGTATTGGAACTGAATTGGATGAGTTCATCAAACACCGACCTGAATTTTGGAATGAACTTATTGGAAAAGTACGACAAGTGTATCACGGCAAGTTGACCTATGCTGCCAATTGGGATGAATATGCCCGCACCCCATTTTGGGATCAGTTGGATTATGTTGGGGTGAATGCTTATTTCCCATTATGTGAAAAGCAAAGTCCCACCGTGGAAACCCTAACTGTAGGATGGCAACCTTGGAAAGCTAAATTGAAGGGGCTTTCGGAAAAACACAAAAAGCCTATGCTGTTTACCGAATTTGGGTACAGAAGTATGGATTATGCCGGAAAAAAACCTTGGTTGGTGGATCGTAACCAAGAAAATGTCAATTTAAAAGCTCAAGCAGATGCCACCCAGGTCATTTTTGATGAGTTTTGGGATGAGGATTGGTTTGCTGGAGGTTTTGTATGGAAATGGTTCATTCACCATGACCGTGCAGGAGGTTATGCGGACAATAGGTTTACCCCTCAAAACAAACCAGCTGAATCTGTGATTCGGGAACACTACGCCCAAGTTAAAAAATCAAAACTTTAAGGTTATCAATACCGATTGTTAAAACTTTTTGTACCCGTCAGGTTTTGGGATAAATGATTTTTGCCATATTTGTAGTGCACCTCCCAATTATAAACTGAACCTGATGAAATTTTTTCCATCCCTCTTCTTTTGGGTATGCACTTGCTCATTTTTTTTCGCTCAAGACCTTCCCAATACGGTCATTGCAGAACAAGGCGATGGCATCTTTTCCTTACTTCGAAAACAAGGCTTGGATCCTGTGAAGCATTATGAGGAATTCATCAAGCTCAATGAAGAAAAAATTAAGGATGGTAGTTTTTTGCAGGTTGGAGTGGCCTACCAAATTCCCAAAACCACCGATTCTTTCAAGAAAACCGGAGTGCAGATACTGGGAGAAAATGGAACAGAGGAGCCCATTTTTGACAAAGAATTGGCCAAAATGTCCCTAAAAAGTGAGAAACTCAAAGATGCGGTCTATTATTTGATCGTGGAAAATGATGCCCATCAAGATAATGGATTTGTAAAGGAAACTACTCAAAATTTAGCTTCCGAGCTCATGGTTCATGGGGCCCAAGTGTACATCTTGGGTAACGAAAGCCCAGAAATTTTGGAAGAAACTGAAGCTGAGACAGATTATACCCAAAAAATGGACGCCTATATTGATGCCATAAACAAGCGTTACCTTCAAAATAGTGGCAAGTACCAAAGGGTATTGGTGATACGGGACAATGCCGTTACAGGAAGAGGCAACATGAACGTAGCCGTTTATCATTACAACAAAAGCGAAGAAGGGCAGCGGTTGGCAGAAAATATCCAAAACGTATTCAAAAAGAACAGTGTATCCCGCTCCCCAGAGAATAGCAACATGATATTTGAAGACAGCAATAGCCTATACTTGGCTAAAAATACGCTTCCGGCGGTAAGTTTGCTTACTCTGGATAACGATTCACCAAAATCAGTAGAAGAGAAAATTTCGGTACGCCCTAATAAAAAGCTGCTTGCCAATTTGCTGACCAATGGAATTATGAACGATTTTGCCGATCTGGAGATTGAAGAATAGCTTCTTTAGGGTGTAATGTACTTCGCATAATACCGATATAGCTTATCTGGACTCGACCCCAAATACTTTTTTAGATGGATAACAGCAAAATGAAATTGAAGCTTCAAGATGCCTATTTCCTGATATTTCCGTGCTGAGGTGACCACGTAAGCTGGTAAGACCCTAAATTTTGTTTGTTTGTATAACCGCCCTATGAATTCCGTATCCTCATAAATGCGATAAGTCTCATCGAAGCCTTTACTTTTTGTAAAGAGCTCCCGTTCTACAAATAGGGATTGGTCGCCTCCGCGACAGATAAGTAGATTCATTCTGGAAAACCAAGCAAAAAAGCGAAGAAAAAGGTTTTTGGTGTCAAATCTCATCCGAAAGCAACCTGCTAAAAATCCACTATCAGCAGCGCTCAGGATAAACTGGTCAAAATTGTGGGGAGGAAAGGTATCGGCATGTAAAAAATAGAGAACGTCTCCTTTGGCGTGTTTGGCTCCTAGGTTCATTTGTTTGGCCCTCCCTTTTTGGGATAGAACCACTTTTGCACGATGTTGCTCTGCAATTTCCCGAGTTTTGTCCGTACTTCCACCGTCAACACAAATAATTTCTATGTTATTGGAGGGTGTTGATTTTTGGTTAAGGTGCTTGAGCAACTTTCCGAGGCATAGCTCTTCATTGAGCACCGGAATAATTATGCTTATGGAACGATTCTTATTTGGCATCGTTCAAACTCCAGTCATAATCCAAATAGTCGATATCGGCATCGCTGCCGATGGGATTTTTTAAATAAGGGTTGATGAATTCCAAAAGTGAGGTGTCCTCCGTAAAATCACCCTTGTACCATTTGAATATTTTGGATAATTGAGCTTCGCCGTTTTCAAAGCGATTTTTTGTCGGGTCGTTTACAAAATCTTGAGCCACTTGGTTAAGCTGCTGTTCCATTTTTTCAGGCATAAAGGCCTCATTCAACAATTTTGGACAGGAATAGGAGGCGCAATTAATGGCAAAATGAATTCGTGGTTCGTTCATCTTGCGCAGAATTTCGTGCTCAATATGGTTCAGGGATAAAGTTGAATTACCCACATAAATCCATTTTTTATCCCATCGATTGGGAATGTCCTTGATACTTTCAACAGGGTAATGGTCCACAATCAGCTTTACGGTTGCCGCATTATAAAGGTTAATATAATAAGCCAATGAATCCTCCTTGGACCAAGTTGGGGAAGGGGGGTGTTGTGCCAAATGACTTAAATAATCATTAAGCTGTGCGGCATCCTGTTTGAAAACCGAGTATTTCACATTTCCATTCTCATCCACATGATTTTTTAAAAGTGTGTTCCAAACCTCATGGGAAGGTTTGGAAGTGTTCATCTGATAGTGAGCCTCCAACCTTTCCTTTTTTCCGTTGCAAGAAAGAAGAAATAAGCCAAGTAAAAGATGTAGGACAATGTTCATGCTCTTATCTTTTGAATTTCAGGAAACCTAGCAGCAACCACCGCCATTGTAATGCCACGTGCTTTCGCTAATATGGATTTGGTCCGAGGCTTTTGCTAAAGCAGCCGCTGTTTTGTCGCAAACGGCCAAGGGCTGGTTTTGGTACATGACATGACCCTTGCCATCATCAAAATACTCCTCATCACCGTAATAGATGGCTGTTTTTCCAGTGAACATACAAGGGCCATCCTCGGGCATGGGGTCTTTTATTGCGGCAATTTCAATAGATTCAATATAAATGAGTTCGTCCGTTGGGTAATGGTTGGGCGACAAAACGCGATACGATCTTCTTCCTCGAATCTCAATGGTGCCAAACCCGGCATCGGTCAGAACTTTTACATAGTCTTTTAGAGGGATGCTACCACTGAGGCATAGTGCCCTTAGTCGGTCATCATTACGAAGTGCATCGTTCATGGGCTGTTCACAAATAGGGTCGCTCATTACCAAACGTCCATGGGGCTTTAATACACGATACATCTCTGAGACTGCTTTTTTCAGATCTTCCATCTTAAAGATATTGAAGAGGCAGTTTTGGGCAGCTACATCAATACTTTCATTGGCAACGGGAAGGTTAAGCGCATCGCCCTTTACTAAATTCACATACTCGCTTTTGAACCAATCATTCTCTTCTTCGGCCACTTTAAAGTTTTTTCGGGAAGCTTCCAACATTTCATCCACAGAATCCACCCCGGTGACACCACCTTGTTGTCTGGAGAAATAAGAAAACTGCAACAATTCCATTCCGCCGCCCACTCCCACATAAAGTATTTTAGGGTTGTTTACTAAATCCTGTGCGGAGACCGTGCTCCCGCAACCATAATTCATTTCTTGCATGATCTTTGGGATGGATAACCCTGGGAATTGCCAAACGGGGTTTGTGGTACAACAAAGTCCAACATCTGGGGTCAGGGCCGCCTCTTTATAGAGGTCTTGGGTGGCATTTAGATAGCTCATATTTGTTTGATTAATTCTTTGAACAATTGAATCATTTTGGGTTCGGCCTTGCTAGCGATGCCCAAAATTTCTTCAATATTGATGGGTTTAAGATTATCGGGGTCGCATTCATCGGTTAAAACGGATACGGCCACAATGGGTAGTCGTAAATGATTGGCAACAATTACTTCGGGAACAGTACTCATTCCAACAGCATCAGCACCAAGGGTTTTCAGCATCCGATATTCGGCCTTGGTCTCCAACTGCGGCCCCACTACAGAGGCATACACCCCTTTTTGAAGCGAAATGCTTTCTTTTTGAGCTATGTCCACAATTTTTTTTCGCATATCGAGGTCATACGGTTCGCTCATGTCCACAAACCGGTCTCCAAACTCTGACACGCCCTTAAAAGCCAAAGGAGAGCCTCCTTGAAGATTAATGTGATCCTCAATGAGCATAATGTCCCCTTTTTTAAAGTTGAGGTTAATGGCACCAGCGGCATTGGACACAAACAGTTTTTTTATACCCAATTGGTGCATGACCCGAATGGGATAGGTGATGTCCAAGAAGTCGTACCCTTCATACAGATGAAAACGACCTTGCATCACCACGGCCTTTTTGCCTGCAATGGTCCCATAGATGAGTTTTCCGGTATGAAACTCCACTGTGGCCAAAGGAAAATAGGGAATATGGTTGTAGTGTGCTTCAATCGGGTCTTCAATGTTGTCCACCAATTGACCTAACCCGGTGCCGAGGACAATGCCAATTTCGGGAGCATTAAATCCTCTCTTTTTTAAGTGGTCAACAGATTCATCAAGTTGTGCTTGAGTCATTTTTTATATGTTTTAAAAAAGGCTGAAAAGCCTCAATGTTTTTAATGTCTTCGTAATAATCCACATCGTTCTTCACGGGGAGCATAAAAATACTTCCAGACTCCAAATCCTTCAAGGTATCGGATAAAACGGCATCAGTACCCCACGATTTGTTGTGGAAAACTTCCTTATTAAGGGATTTCATGCCCAACAGATAATATCCGCCATCTTCAGCCGGCCCCACCACATAATCATGTTCGTTGAGTCGTAAAAAAGCCTCTTCCATATCAGCCTGGGAGAGGTGGTACATATCGCTGCCAATAATAACGATTTTTTCAAAACCAGCGTTGAACCCCTCTTGAAAGGCATTCAACATCCGTTCCCCCAAATGGGCTCCAACCTGCAATTTTTTTTGATAGTTGTTTTGGTCCCAAATATCATTTTCCCAAATTTCCTCTGAGTAGTACACCCATTTTTCCACATTAAGGTCTTTGGTGAAGGAAACGGTATGGTCCAGTAAGAATTTGTAAATGTCCAAAGCTGCACCATCACCGACTTTTTTTGCCAATCGGGTTTTGCACTTACCCAGTTCGGGGTTTCGGGTAAGGATTAAAAGTAGGTTTTTATCCATGTATTCAAAGATACCATAATGGATCTATGACTTGGTAAAGCCACTTTTTATTTTTGAACCAATTTGTGGGCTTAGGATACTTTAATAAGATAAACGGGCAAAATATTGCGAAGCTTGTCAAACGAAATGGGTTTGGTGAGGTAGTCGTTCATACCCACTCCCTTGGCCTCATCAATGGCCTCTTTGGTCACGTCTGCTGAGAGCCCAATGATGGCTATTTCTTGGTTTATTTTCCTGATTTCCTTGGTCGCTTGGAACCCATCCATATTGGGCATGTGAATATCCATAAAAACAAGGTCGTACTCGTTTTGGGTCACAGCTTCCACAGCCTGTATTCCATTGGATACCGATTGGGCCTGTATTCCCAATTTTTCCAAGCTCATTTGAAGTACAATGACATTCACCCGGTTGTCATCCACGATTAAAACCTTGCACCCACTGAGATCAATTTGCTCAGGGCTTGGCAAACTGGAATCTTGTTTTACTTCAGCAACGGGGAATTCCAGATTTAGACAAAATTCTGTACCAATATTTACTTCACTGTCCACAGTGATTTTTCCTCCCAAAAGCTCAACCAATCTACGGGTAATGTAGAGACCGAGTCCACTACCTTCGTGTCTTTTGGCCTTTCCGGCATCTATCTGGGTGAATCGGTCAAAAATGGTTTTCAGTTTGTTTTTTGGAATCCCTATTCCTGAATCCTTAACCATAATTTCTATGGCGAGGGATTCTTCTTTCACTTTTTCCCGGTAGAAAACCTGTATTTCTCCATTTTCCGTGAATTTGAGGGAGTTCCTAACGATATTGGTGATGACCTGTCCATATTTTCCAACATCACCTTTTACGTTGTGGTCGTTTTCCTGGGATGAATCGAGTAAAATTTGGAGTCCTTTTTCCTCGGCATTGGGCCTATAAATACTGATGATATTCTTTAGTTCTTCCAATGGAGAAAAAATGTCTTCCCTAAAGTTGACCTTTCCAGATTCTATTTTGTCAATTTCTAGAATATCGTTCACCAGCAAGAGCAATTTTTTTGAGGAAATGTCCATTAATGAGAGGTATTCTTGCAAGGAATCATGCAGTTTGGAAAGTTTTAAAACTTCAATAAAACCGATAATGGCATTTAAAGGGGTCCGTATCTCATGACTCATATTGGAGATGAACTCTGTTTTGGCCAAAGAGGATTTTTCGGCTTTCAACCTTTCGTTTTTCAAAGATTTGTTGAGGTCTTTGAGTTTGTCATTGGCATAGCTCAAGCGTATGTTCTTTTTCCGTGAGGACTGATAAAAATAAATGAGTGAACTGGTAAGCAATGCCACCAATGTGCCAAAAATCAATAAAATATAAGTGTCTTTTTGCCTTGCCACCATGAAATTTGTGTCGGTGGGCATTAGCGCAAATGTCCATTGCCTTTTGTCCAGGGAATCTATCTCCAAAGATGTGGTGAACACATATTCATCTGCAATATCATTTGTTGTTGGGTTGTTCTTGGAGTAAAAAATTGTGCCGTTCTCATCCTGTATTTCAATGGCGTAGTTGTCTAAGCTGGATGCCAGTTCATTAAAGGGGTTGGTAAAATCCATCCCAGCGGTTATTGATCCTTGGAAACTTCCCCCAAAAAAGACGGGCACATCCACCAAAAAAGCACTTCCACCTTGGGTTAGCTTTGTCCATGAAGAAATATTGGTGGAGGAATTACTCATGTGTTTTCTCCATTCCGTGCTTCTTGGATGTTTGGACAGATCCAGGCCAATTGCTGCTTCGTTGCCCTCCACTGGGGTTACCATTTGGATGATCATTAAGCTATCTACCCATTCCACAAATTTAAAGGAAGGATTTTGTTCTAAAATAAGTTGGGCATCCTCTTCCCAGTATTGAAAATAGGACCCATTGGTCATTTCAATACGTTGTTTTAGGTTTTCCAGGGATTTCATGTTGTATTTTACCGAGGAAAAGAATTCCTGGGACCGAAGATTTCCGGTGGTCTCAATTTCATGGATGAACGATGATTTCTGTGTTTTTAAGGAATTGTTCCATAGAATGGACACCGTGGTCATGAAAACGACAAATACCACAACAGGAAGTATTAACTCTCTTTTTGAAGATATCAACGACATACCAAATACCAATTCTTGGGGTAGAAATCAATTATTTATCTGCAATTCAGTCAAAATCCAAGTCTTAATAATTATTGTAGGAAAAAGCAACAACATTGCAAAGACTTAACATATATTTTATGAAAAAATTGTATTTATAAGCTTTTAATCTGTATTTATTTATGGGCGCTTTGTCATTGTTTACCATACACTTTTTCAGCATTGGTTAAAAAACGACCCCAATACCTACTATAAGGATGTACCTTCTCGGTTTTGTGCTCATTTTCATCATAAACGGGATAGCCCTTATTTTTCCATTCAAAGATTCCTCCATACAGATTTAGGACATTGGTATATCCGGCATTTTTTAGTTGTTCCCCAATATCCTCGGAACGAACCCCAATGGAACAGTACACTACAATAGGCTTTTCCTTATTTGACAATTCTTGAAGGACCTTGTTCAGATCAAATTCAGTATAGCCCACCCAAATGGAGCTTTTTAGATGGCTTACCTCAAATTCTTCTTTTTCCCTTGTATCCAAAAGGAGGGGAGCTTCCATTTCATGTAGATTTTCCACAGAAATATAGTCCACCGTACCATCATTGAGCTGTTTTAAAACCTCAGGAATGGACTGCTGTGCACATGAAGCCACGCCCAATGTCAAAAAGAGAAACAGCAACAACAGTAATCGCATGGAATAGGGATATATTCCAAAGATAAATCAATAATTTTTGATTTGTTAAATTGATTATCTTATGCGATAAACCACAAAAATGATATGAAAATAAAAGTCACTCTTTTTGTTTTAGGAATAATGTTGATGGGGTGTAGGGAACAGAACAAGGAAAAACCAAATGAAATACAGGAGGTCAAGAGGTATACGGAACAGTATCGCCCCCAATTTCATTTTTCCCCTCCAGAAAAGTGGATGAACGACCCCAATGGATTGGTCTACAATGATGGGATATACCATCTCTTTTACCAATACTATCCGGAGGATATTGTTTGGGGACCCATGCATTGGGGGCACGCCATAAGTTCCGATTTGGTGCATTGGGAGCACAAACCCATTGCACTCTACCCAGATGAACATGGACTGATTTTCTCGGGAAGTGCCGTTGTGGACAAAAATAATACCTCTGGTTTTGGTAAAGAAGGAGTAGCTCCTTTGGTGGCCATTTTCACCTATCATTTAATGGAGGGTGAAAAAGCGGGTCGAGATGATTTTCAAACGCAGGGAATCGCCTTTAGTTTGGACAATGGAGAATCTTGGACCAAGTATGAAGGCAACCCGGTAATCGGTAATGATGGTATCAGGGATTTTAGGGATCCCAAGGTATTTTGGCATGAGGAATCCCAAAAATGGATTTTAACCCTGGTGGCAGGGGACCATGCCAAGTTCTATGCTTCCAAAAATTTAAAAGAATGGGAGTACTTGAGCGATTTTGGAAAAGCACAAGGTGCTCATGGAGGGGTTTGGGAGTGCCCCGACCTTTTTCCGATTCAGGTTGCAGGTTCGGATGAAGAAAAGTGGGTGTTGATTATCAGTATAAACCCAGGAGCTCCCAATGGAGGATGTGGTACTCAATATTTTATTGGTGATTTTGATTGGGAAAAATTCATTTCCGATCAACAAGAACCTCTATGGATTGATCAAGGTGCGGATAATTATGCTGGGGTCACCTACAATAATACCCCAGACGGAAAGCGAATTTTTATAGGGTGGATGAGCAACTGGCCCTATGCAGATAAAACACCTACCAAAAAATGGAGAAGTGCCATGACGGTACCGCGCGAGCTTACCCTAAAAAAAATTGGAGATGACTTGGTACTAACCAGCTATCCTGTGGGGCAATTGGATAAACTGGCATCACAGGTTTTGGCCGAAGATGTACAGATTGCCCCTGGGACCTCAGAGACCTTGTCCGTTGATGGCTTGAATCAATCCCAGATTCAATTTGAGACATCTTCCAGGGACTTTAGTTTGACTTTTGAAAATGATTTAGGTGAAACCTTGATACTTGCCATGGATTCGCAAAGCTATACGCTTATGGTGGACCGTACAAAATCTGGAAAGATCGATTTTAACCCTGAGTTTGGAAATAAGAAACATTTTGCGCCCATTGGGATGTTGAATGATGGTACGTATCAGGTAAAAATCCTGCTGGACTGGTCTTCCATTGAAATTTTCATGGATGGGGGCGTAAATGTGATGACCGAACAACTATTTCCAACGGAGCCTTATACCACCCTGATTCTTGAAAATGCAAGTAAAGAATCAGAAATTCATCTTGAATCCATAAAACATATGGAATCGGTTTGGTAAAAACCATTTTGGCATGCTTTTATGAACTAAGACGCGGATTCTCAAAAAATAAAAAAGACGCCTTAACGGGGCGCCTTTAAGAGACTTATTTAACTACTGAAGTATTCTGATTGATGATGGTAGTGTTTATATAGCTTAAAAGATATACAAGTACAAGCTGTTGATAAGGGAGTAAACGGAGAGGGCAGTTACAAAGTACCAAAAAAGGTAGCCCAACTTTGTTTCTACAGTGTTCATTTTCGCAAGTGTTTGTTTTTAGTTGAGATTACATCTACACACCGAAATTACTTAAAACAATGGGCGAACAATACACAATTATATTTGTTGCAGGAATTGGGATATAATTGGTAGGAATTGCTTCGTAAATGGAAAAACCATTCAAAAGAAACAAAAAATAGGGTGTAGGAAGGTATGATGAAAATAGACAGAAAATAATTCTGTCTGTTCATCATTCAATTAAGAAATTGAGGTCAAGAAAAGTGGCAGGGAGTAGGAATTGGATAGCAAAAAGGTAGTTTTTAAACCAATGGATTTCCTTTGAGTCGCTTTTCTATCTTTCGTTTTTTTTCGGTGAGACTCTTCATGGTCTCCATTAACTTGGAATCTTTGGTCTTTTTATAAATTTCATTGATGGATAGGATAAGCTTTTTGGCTTCTCTCGATGCCTCAACCCTATCACTGGTTGACATATGGCTTAGCGACCTGCTCTCGAACTCTTCGGCTTTGGACAATAGATCTTGTGTCATTTTTATTTTAAAATTAATCTGAATTGGCTAAATATAAGAGTTAGTTCCATACTTTATGCCTATGGAACGATTCATTTTTCATATTTATGAAAAGATTAAGAAGGTGGTCAAAAATCATAACAAAAAACCCAAATGAGATTGTTGGGATTCACCGCTTTGTTATGTGCCAATTAGAAAGGGAAAGATACAAATCACTACAGTTCCTTGCCATCCTTTTGGTAGAATTTGGTTGCTATCAACTTTTTATCCTCATCATAAAAGTACAGCATATAAGCTGCATGATTATCCGTTCGGTTGACCAATTCACCGTTTAAGCCCAAGAATGAAGTTTTAGCCAGGGTGCCATCTTCATTGTATTCTTGTTTTATGGAGGCATATCCTCGGGTTTTGTGGAGCACGGGCTCATTTTTTAATCCCAAAAGGTCTATTCTGGTTCTGTTTTTTCCACTTTTGTCCCACGAATATTTAGCCATACTGTAACCAGAATGTTCATTGGTTCCGGGGTTACCGTCTTTATCCAAAAATTGGGTGTAATCGTAGTTTCCATGCTTGTCGTAGTAGCGTTTGCTGCCCCAAAATCCATGTGAATTTATTAGGGGGGAGCCGTCAACGTCCTCATATCTAATGGATCGCTCGTACCCATAACGGTCTGTTGTATTTATTCCTTTCGCCACATTGGGCCCATTACCTTTTTTTACTTGGTGTTGAGCGTCAAGAACGGTCCATCCATACCATTTTCCCTCCCTATCAAAATGAATTTTGTCTTGGGCCACACCGCTTCTGTTTTCCACAAGATTGCCTTTTTCATCAATATTTTGCATAAGGGCCAATAATCCGTTTTGGTAATAGAACAATCGAATCGCATAAAATTCAAAACCGGGGCGTAATGAAACTTGATTTCCATCACGGTCAACACGAATTTCGTCCACGGAACCATCTTTGTTCACTGTCCAGCGATATTCATAAATTCCCCAACTGTTTTCAATACGATTTCCATCTTTATCCTCAAAATAGAGTTGGGTGTATCGTCCCATATTGTCCTTAATATAGATTTCCTTAAAGGCATTCCGTTGGGTAATCTGGTTTCCGAACCGGTCAAAAAAAGTGCGAACCTCTTTAGGGCCATCATAAACAAACCGTTGTTGGGGGGTGGTAAAAAAGTAGTTGGCCGTATGATTGGGTTCTATCAAATGTTTTCCCAATTTAAAAGACACAACTTTAGGTCGAAACAGTGAGTCGTACTGAAATTCGTAGTGGTTTCTTTTTTGGGCTTCGGCTTCTGTAATTTGAACCACCCCCTTAAAATCTGGATAAGGGGATTCCCGGAGGGGGAGTGTTGAAAAATACTCAGTAACACCATGGCTATTTTCTTTTGGGGAAATTTGTGTATGTGCTATTTGATAATAACATAGAAGTAAGGCAACACATAAAATATCAGAAGACCTCATAATGGTTTGTTTTGACCAAATATGGGTCGGATAGATTTTTTTCGGCCAGTTTTTGAAGCAATCTTGGACTTAATTCCTGAATTTGGACCTACTTTTTGTAGGCATTCACAAATTGGGATGGTGTTAGACCGGTACTTTTTTTAAAAGCACTGAAAAAAGATGATTTGGTATGAAAGCCAGAAGTATTCCCAATGGCTTCCAAGGTCAATTTTTCATTTTTAGGATCCAATAACCGTTGTTTGGCCTCTTCAACCCGATAGTCATTGACCCATTGGGTAAATGATTTTCCCATCTTGTGGTTGATGGCTTGGGAAATATACTTTGAATTTGTGCCCAATCTCTCGGCAATGGTTTTCATGCTCATGGATTTTTGCAAATAAAGCTGTTCAGACTGCATCAATTTTTTGGCACTTTCCAAGATTTCTTGATACGCGTTGTCATTCAAAACACTTTTCGCATATTTTATGGGAGGAAACAAGGTGCTTCCAGAATTTACCAGCAATGCCACAAGGACAAAAAGTAGAAGCATAATTGTCAAAAAGACCATATCCACAGGCCATTCAATCATGGATATTTTAGTGGTTGAGAACAATAGCTGATAGATGTGGTTTGAGGTAATCGTGAACAAGAAATACAATAAAATACTAACGGTCAACAGCCCTGCCAACAGCCTATCGGGTTTGTTTTTCGATTTTCCCATAAACGTAAAGAACAGATACCCCAAAGGCACCAAAAATAGCAAGGGAACCATCAAGGTTTTAACTACTGTTCCAAAATTGCTCCAATAGTCAAAAGGACCAGGACGTGCATCCTTGTAAAAATTTGTCAATGCTATTTTTTTATAGGCAAGAGGCGTAAAAAGAAGATGTCCCAAACGAATTAAAAGGTAAACAGCAAAGGGCCCCAATAGCATCCAAACCCATAATTTCTTGGGAGGCTTTTTCCTGGTCACCGTCCAAATAAAGATAAAGAACAAGGGATAGAGCATAAGGTTAAAAAAGCGTCCAGGGGTAAACAAGACAGGGAACTCAAAAAAAAGACGACTGTGCACAAAAGTTTTAAAGCCAAGTTCCAAAGCAATAAAGGCAAGAATGGCATAGAGCCAAAAATAACCGTCGTTTTTTTGTTTGTTAAGAAGAAAGAATATGGGTAAAAAGAGTCCTACCGCAGTAAATCCTATTCCCAACAAAGAAATTACGTCTATTTGAGGTTGTTGGTCCACACTATTGTGCTTTTAGGATTGGCTCTTGGCAATCCGTTTTGTTATTTTCTTGATCGTGATATCATACACAAAAATTCCTTTGTGGTTGACTTTCCAACCGTCACGAAATAGAACTTTGGTACAGGCAGGGTCCATTTTTGGCTGAAAACAACCCCCTTCACAAGTCATGATTTTTTCTTTTGACGAACCATCCAAAGCCATCATAAAAATACGGGCAGATGCAATTTCGCGAACTTCTTGATTGACAAAAACAATTTTGGCACCATCACAGGCCCAACTAGGATTATAGCTTACATAACCCAGTGATTCCAGTGCTGTTTCCTCCCCACTCTTAAGATTTAGGATGGCAATGTGGAATTGTTCTTCACCGCTTACAGGTTTGTAACAGTAGAGCAGGTGTTTTTTATCTGGTGACAAACTCGGATATATATAAGTTGTATCAGGATTTTGGAGCAGTATTTTTGTTTTTCCGTCCAGTGTTGTCTCCATGATTTGGTTTGGTGCATCTTTTGGAGCGTTTATGTAGAGAATGCTCTCGGAATTGGGATTCCAAGAGGGCATGCTCTCATCGCTGGGGGTATTGGTGATTCTTTTTGTGGCTTGGGTGGCAATGTCAAAGAAAAATAGCTCTTTGTTTTCATCTTTTTCTGATACAAAGGCAATTTTAGAGCCATCGGGGGACCAAGATGGAGTCCATTTTTTTCTACCATCATCGGTTAGTTTTGATAGGGTTCCATGCTCAATATCCTGAAGGTAAATCTCAGTGGCTCCAGATAGATTTGAAATATAACAGACATGATTGCCGCTAGGGGACCATACCGGGGCTTCGTAAACAATAGTATCTTGTGCACTGACCAAATGTGCAATCAGAAAAATAAGCGGCATAATTTTCATGGTTATCCCATTTTTTATGAAAATAGCACAAGTCATTTAAAATTGGAAATCTTGTCCGAGCTTAGGTTTAAAAATTGAAAATTCACATCCTTTTGTTGCAACCGTAGGACTTTTATGGTTTCGGTTCCAGTCAAATTATTTTTTATGGTTGTTTTCAAGAATGCAGGGGTGTTGGTTTGGTTGCCCAAATATTTTACGTTCAGCAGCCATCTTCCTTGGGCTAAATCATCAATTTGAAAACTAGTTGAGGAATATCCCTTGAAGATTTCATCGGAAATCAAACTCGGGTTGGCCTCTTTGGTATGTTGCCATGTATAATAATGGCCAGTTGGGCCTACAAATTGAAGTTCAAACTCGGTATTGGGATTGTTCCATTCCACCAGAAGTTCAATATCACTGGGCTCATTTTCCAAGGAAAATCTAGACACATCCAAGTTGAGTTCGGCATGATGTTTTCGTATGAGTGTAAGAGCTTCTTCCTTGATAATTTTATCAATCCCTTCTTGTTTTAGCTCTTTGATTCCCATCAAATATTCTCTGTAAAGCGACCAAGCTTTTTGGATTTCACCAAGGTTTGCATAGCTATGGGCCAAATCACGTTGACTTTGGGCCTGAGCAGGTTGTAATGTGTGTATTTGTGTATAGATGGCATGAGCTTCGCTAAATAAACCTTTTTCTTCAAGTTGGTAGGCCAATGACCGCAGGGCAATAACATCTTTGGAGAAAACCTCTTCTAAATTGGAAAGAATTTTCCCTGCAACTTCTTCGGTTTCCCATTCTTGAAGGAACAGCGAATGTACATCGATATAAAAATGGGGAAGATGTCCATATAATTTTCGTTGCTCTATATATACATCGTAAGCTTCATCCATAGATTTCGCTCCAGATATCCATTGAATGTATTTGGGTTGGCTGCCTTGGGAATTTTCGAAGAGAACAGCATCATTTTTATAAATGTCATTGGACCGTAACGCATCCCAATGGGAACCTCCGTTTGTGGTTTCTTGCTCAAAAGACTGATTGATTGTTTTTACGATTATAATTCCGCCCCTTGCAATCCTGCCATATCGAGCAGCGGCCCAACTGCCTGGCATAATAGTGATGCTTTTAACGTTCAGTACATTAATGTGAAGTGGAGGGTTTTCAGGAGGATATAGTAGTCCATCGATATCCCAAGCTGCATAAGATTTGATTATTTCACCTCCCCGTATAGCGATTCTAGCGCTGGCATCATCACCAAAAACACGAACACCAGGAAACTTCCCTTTTATTACATCTGAAACATATCGATGTATATTTTTTACTTTGTCATTCTGAAGCTGCTTTATGGCAAACCCGGTTCGTTCTACATCAATGGTCCCAAAATTAGTTGTTATGTCGGTTTTTTGAGGGTCAGCACCTTTTATGGCTTCGGCCTTAAGGTATTCTTCTAAGATTACCTCATCCAACACTTTTACGCCCATGGGCATGGTGATGTTAAGGAAGTCGGTATTGGAGTTCACCACAGATTCTGCATTCTCTCTTCCAGGGTAGGTAAATTCTATAATAGCCCCATTATGGGCCATTATGGAAAAGTTTCCGTCCGTATTTGTCTTAGTAGTTTTGCTAGTTTCCCTTACTTTGACCGTAACATTGGGGAGAGGGTCGTCAAAATCGGTTACGGTACCTTTTATTTCCCTTAATGCATTACTGTTTGATTCTACTGGGGCATATTCCAGATTGTCTATGATGTGCTTTTTGGTGTAGTCCAATGCCAGTTGTTGGTCATCAATTTTGTCTAGATTAATGTAATTGGCCCCAGAGCCCTCGGCAATCAATTTCAATAATTCATGATTGGCCTCTGACTGGCTATTAATGGTAAAGACAGTATGTTTCCAATCTTCATCAAGGGTTTCCGGAAAGCCTTTTCCGTCTGTGAACAACAAAGTGTATTGGTCGGGTTGTAATTCATGCAAAACCTCAGGCCGGTTTGCACCATCATATATAATTTCGAGCAAGCGTTTTTTAAGAGACTCCCAATTTCCATTTTCAATGGCAAACTGTTCAACTTCTCCAAGGTCATACCCAAAGGTTTTCAGTGCTACATCAACATTTTTAAGATGGTTAAAATAGTTGTCCAGAAACCTCAGTTCCTTGGCGCTGTTTTTTCCTTTCATGGAATATGAAGTATCCCAAAGAAGGGTAATCTTTTCGGGTTTTTCGCGCAGTGTATTCTGGGAGCCCACCACCTCATTGTATTGGTTTTCCTCTAACTGTGAAGTGTTCAAGCTGAACGCAATGGTGGTACCCTTGCTAATCCTTTTCCATCTGTCCTGACTGATCACTCTGGTGAAGGATCGCGCACCATCATCAAAAGAAGAAATAAGAATGCCCACTTTTCCACCGTAAATTTTAAGAAGCTCCAGACTGGCAATAAAGTGATCTTTTACCACAATGTTGTATGGAGAAAGGTCTATGGTTACCCTTCCTTGTTTTCCTTTAATGGTGTGAAGGATGTTGTGGTTGGATATATTCTTGCCGGGCAATCCTGCTTTGCCCACTTCATAAATGTTTACCCGTACCAAAATACTGTCTGAAATACTGGCGATAACATTGAAGGACATGTCCTCCAGTTTTAGGGGACTGTTCTTGATACGGATTTTTGAGGCGTGCTCCCCGCCCAAAGCAAGACTGTCGTTCCAGAATGCAAATTTTTCTTTGTTGTTGCTTACGTACCCAACCCTGTTCTTTGCGGCGCTTTTTAAATTGAGAGTAACCCCCTCCAGCTCAAAAAAAGCTTCTTTCATGAGAATTTGCGGGTTTTCCTGAAGCAGCTTGTATAGTTCACTGGCATTAAATTGAAGGGTTTCATACCCTATTCTGGAAAATTGGACGGTATTTGTGTCATTAATGTCGCCATCTTCCAACTGAAGCACAAAGGTCCCATCATCTGATGATACGGTGCCTTTGGCCTGATCAACAATACCAATGTTTACATAGTCGACAGGCGCTCCCGTATCGGCATCCAGTATTTTTCCCGAAAGGAAATTTTGGGCATGGAGAAATTGGAGGGAGACAAAGAAAATTATAAAAAGGGCACCATATTTTTTCATGTTGATGAGTTTGGATATGGTGGTTAATTGCGCTGCTGATTTTAAAAATAGGGAAAATTTATGATAGGGCGGCAGTTTTTCAGATAAGGGCAATAAAAAAGGGCAAACGTGAATTTGCCCTTACATGTGATTTATTGTTTTAAAATTGATATCGGATTCCTAAGGCAATATCCAGGTCTAGGTCATCAGAATAATCATCGTTAAACCCTAGCTCTGGTCTTAGGTCCAGTGAAATGAGCAGGGGTATTTCAAAATCATATTCTATCCCCAGATCACCGGCAACAAGAAGGAAAGTACCGTCATTTTCACCTGCATCAAAGGAGCCAATACCTCCACCAGCACCAACGTACCAGTTAAATCCGCCATCAATGGGCATTACCCATTGGTACAGACCAACCAATTTGAAGGCATCTACGTTGTTGGAATCTCTCCAACCCAGATCAAATTCCAATCGGTTGTTCTCATGCAAATAGCGTTGGTAGGAAATCTCACCTCCAAAACCATCATTGTCTCCAATACGTATACCCAGTGCATTTTTGGAAATGCTCTGCGCACTTAAGGTCACCGCTGTCAATAAAAAAAGAATACTTAAAATAGTTCTCATAATTCTGTTGTTTAGTTGCAAAATTAAAGGTGTCCAAATCTTGGATTGCCTCAAATCAGACAAAGGTTAACACATAAAGTTAGAAAAAACCTACAAAAGCGGCTTAAAAAACTTGGAAAGCCCCTCCATAAATTTTTTCCAACGAGGGCGATTTCTGAATTCATCAAAGGATAACTGTTCAGCCTTTTCGCAAAGAGCGTTGAATTCTGCCGTTATTTCTTGGTTGATGTTCTGGTCATAGATCAGGATATTGGCCTCATAATTCAACTCAAAACTTCGGATATCGAAATTACCGGAACCTATGGAGACTAGATCATCATCAACAAGCAGTAGTTTGGCATGGGAGAAATCGTCGCGCAGATAGATTTTTATACCCACGCTCAAAAGTTCCTCAAACTGGGAGAACATGGCAAACATGGCCGCTTTGGAATCTGATTTTTTCGGTACCAACAAACGGATTTCAACACCTTCAAGGGCAATGACCTTCAGCGTCTGAAAAAAAGCTTCCCCGGGAAGAAAATACGGGTTAGCAATGCATATCGACTTTTGTGCCTGATTGACCATCCCCAAATATTGCTGCATAATGGTAGGGAGGTTGGAATCCGGGCCTCCGGCCACCACCTGGGCATCCACTGTACCACATTTTGACTGCTCAAAGAGGTAGTCCTCAATCTTGAACTCCTCTTTTTTACTGGCAAAAAAGTAATCTTTGAGAAAAACTTGGTGCAGGTCGTTTACGATGGGGCCTTCCAATTTTAAATGAGTGTCCTTCCATTTCCCCAGATCACCTTTGTGGCTGATGTATTTGTCCGAAATGTTTACCCCGCCGGTAAAGGCAACCTTGTTGTCTATGACCGCAATCTTTCTGTGGTTTCTAAAGTTGAGGTAAAACAGCAGGTTTTTTAGCCGGATGGGCATTATGGGGTGAATTTTCACTCCAATTTCCTGAAATCGCTTTTTGGGTCTCCCCCGTAGACTGTAACTTCCAAAGGAATCATAAATGATTCGGATTTCCACACCCTCGGAGATTTTCTTTTGGAAGAGCTCCAACATTTTATCTAAAAGGCTCCCCCTTTCCAAAATATAATATTGCACATGGATGAATTTCTCAGCGGCATCCATGGCTTTGAACAGCGTATTGAAGGTTTCGCCACCATCTTGAAGCACCGTAATGGCATTCCCACCAGTGGCCACGGTGTTGGAATTGGCATTGATGAGTTGGTTCAATCGCTTTTTTCGGATGTCTGAATCAAAATTGACCTTGAATTTATCTGAAGTTGGGGCACTTCCGTAGGAAAACCGTTTCCGCTGTTCAAATTCCTTTGTATTGAAAAACTTGAACTTACGCCGGTTTACGCCAAAAAGATAGTAGAGTACGGCACCAAGAATGGGAAGGACCACAATGGCAAACACCCAACCTATGGATCGGGAAGGCCGCCTACCATGATAAATGATCGAGCCAATGGACCAAAGCCCAAGAACAATGTGAACAATAATAAATAAGGTCTTCAAAATAGGGGGCTCAATAATTAATTGAATTCTAAGCTACTACTCAAAATTTAAAATGCAGCGTTTTGCACATAAAAAACTCTGGACATTCAATTGCCCAGAGTTTAGATTTGGTTCTTTACACAAGGATATTAATGGTCATCCGTCATATCTTCAATCTCATCTCCAACATCATCAGCGGCGTCTTCAATCTCATCTCCGGCTTCCTCAACGCCGTCCTTAACATCCTCTATGGCTTCTTCAGCCTTACTTTCCTTGGTTTCCCTGCAACTGGTTACGCTTGCGCCAACGGCAAAAGCAATTAGTAGCAAAAATAAACTTATCGACTTTTTCATGGTTCTCTGTTTTTAGTTAATAAAAAATTCTTCTTACAATCTTTTTCTTCCGGTTATCAGTGATATAATGAATAACACAATGAAAATGAAGAATAGGATTTTGGCAATACTCGCCGCACCAGCGGCAATTCCTCCAAAACCGAATATTCCGGCTATGATGGCCAAAATTATAAAGGTGACTGTCCAACGTAACATATCTATTGTTTTTTGGTTGCTGTCTGACTAACTCTTAATCAGTACATTACAAATTTGAGGGAATCTTGGGCAAAAGCTTGCTCCTATCCAGTTTTATGTTAACCCAATAACAATAAGGCAGCTAAAATGGGGTGTTGTCACCAGTAAAGGTTTATTTTTCTAAAAAATCAGGGTATAAAATGGAATCGCGGGTATGGTGTCCTTGAAAAACTCATCCGCCATGAGATGGGCTTTTAATTTGACTTCTGGAGGATTGTTGATGATATCCTTTAGGTTGTCGATATCAAACTCATTTGCCAACCATAAATCTGCGTGAGCTTTAGGAATTATGATGGGAGCTAGATCACTAATGTCATGGTAACTGGACACAAAAGCATTGGTCTTGGCCATGACCAAGGCACAACATTGAAATCCGTCCTCCAACACATTGTACACCCCGGCCAAATAAAAAGGTTTTTCGTTTTCCAAGCTTACGTAGTAGGTGTGCATTTTTCCATTTTTGAGCAGATGGGTATAGAAACCGGAAACAATGATCAAGCACCTTCGCTTTGTAAAGGATTCTTTCATCCATTTCACTCTTTCCAGATCTTGGAGCTGCACGTTGAGGGTATTGGCATTATTTTGAAAAATGTGCCAATCCTCTTTAAAATCTTGGGGCATCAGGCCCCATATCGCAAAAGAAATTTTGTGTTTGTCCTCAGTGGTCACCACGCTGATATTGGTTTCTTTAAAACCATCAATAATTGCACTGGGGGTATATAAATGTGGGTATTTAAAATGTAAGCCAAACTCCTCCTCAATCTCTGTCCGTTCTGCTACATTGGAAAGTTTGTAAATCATAATCCTCTAGTCTTCATATTCAACTTCAACAACACTGCGAAAGAACCCATTTTTAATCACAAAACTTAACTCATTAGATATTAATCGTAATGGGAATGATATGTGAAAGTTTTGTGAAAGGGCATCTTTTTGTCCACTTTTTATCGTAAATATTTAAACAAAGCAAGTTTCTTGTTCAACCTTAAAATTATACAACCCATGATAACAATACAAATAAACGCCAAGAATACAGCTGAAACTTTTGAACAGATCAAGAATATTATTGGAGGGGAGGTCATGGAAAAATGGGGACAACAGATTCTTGCTGTGGACAATGAAAACGCCAAAGGCGAAATACGAGCCTTGAATTTTGACTGGGGCGCCTGCCTCTTGGAATACGATATTACTTTTTTTGATGAGGTTACCCTGATTACGGATAGTACCCACTATAATCCCATAAGTTTTGTGTATTGTTTGGAAGGCTATTGTGGGCATAAGTTTGGATACCAAGAAATGTCTGACCTTAAAATCTTGAAACAGTACCAATCGGTAATCATTTCTAGCAGGGCCAATGGCTTCAACCATGGGTATCTGCCGGCTGGAATTCCACTGCACATCAATGTAATACGGGTACATAGAAATCAGTTTATGAGCAATCGACTCAACAAAGGAGAGGCGCTCAATGAACAGCTGTATAAAGTATTTTTGGATACCGACCATAAAAACGTATTCTCTTATTATGGGTCGTACAATTTAAAAATGGCCGATCTTGTTTCATCCATAAAAAATGTTACCGCAGACGGAATGATCCGCATTCTACAGTTAGAGGGATTGGTGTATCAAATTCTTTCCATGCACATTCTACAGCACAACAATGAAGTGCTTAACAATGGTCCTAAAACATCCCTGCTGAACAGGGAGCTGAACACCATTCGGGATTGTGCCAAACAAATTGAAAATAACATTGCCAAAGATTTCTCTCTGGAAGAGATAGCTGCTGAAACCGGACTTACACAGGCCAAACTTCAAGAAGGATTTAAATTGCTCTACAACAAAACCGTAACGGAGTACATCCGAAATGCCCGATTGGAAGTCGCACGGGATTTGATCAACACCACCGAAATGAACATTTCAGAGGTGGTCTATTCCATTGGGTTTACCAGCAGAAGTTATTTTTCCAAGATATTCAAGGAAAAATATGGCATTAGCCCAAGTGAGTTTAAAAGCAGCAAAAGGGAGATGGGGCTAAGTGCTTGATTCCAACAAAAGGTAATTTCCCTTATTACATAGGAGCAACCACAGACCAGGATTCTCTACTGGTCTTTGTAAGATAAACAGAAAACCCGACAAAAGTGTCGGGTTTTTTAATACCTCATTTTGGCTATTTTGTACCCAACATGAGTCTGTTGTCAAAGAGTATTCCCTCTTTTGATGACACTACAATGCGATAGTACCCTCTTCTGGAGTTTTCAAAGTCCAAAATCTTACCTAAGGTAACTTCAGTTCCTAAACGATTAAAATGAATCAATTCATTGGAAGTGTTGTAGACCTTAACAATAAATTTTGACTCCAGTGTATTCAACAGCCAGATTTTAAGCTGTTGTCCTTCAATCCGGATTCTTGGATCCTCGTCTCCTTTTGCGCCATACGTTGGCGTACTCAGCAGAAAGCCACAAAGCATTGTGGTAAAAAGTGTGATTTGTTGAACTGTTTTTTTCATGATGAAAATTTTAATGATTTAAACAATGTCTAAATATATATACAGACTAGACGGTACAAATATAAAAAAAATTTAAACATACCAACTAGTTTGTAAAATTTTTTATCTTTAGTGTATGGCAAGAGATGGAAAACCCACAAGAGCTAAAATTTTAGCAGAATCCAAAACCCTGGTATTTGAAAATGGATTTTCAGGGACAAGCATAGACCAGATATTGGCAAGGACCGGTATTACCAAAGGAGCGTTCTTCTATCATTTTAAGACCAAGAATGCTCTGGCACAGGCCTTAATAGAAGAGTTTGCGAGAGATGATATTGGGCATATGCAGGAGGCGTTACAAAAAACAGGAGAACTGCATAGTGACCCTTTGGATAGATTACTCCAGTTTATACAGGAGTTTGTTGACCTGATGTCTGATCTAGAAGACCCACCCAGTTGTTTGTACGCCTCTTATACGTATGAACCAAGTCAATTTGAACCCGAAATTTTGGAGTTTATTTCGGAAACGCTGTTGACATGGCGAAAGACATTTGAACAATTATTGGAGAACGTACTCAAGGAATACAACACCAAGGTAGAAGTGGACATCGCTGCTTTATCTAACCTTTTTACGGTTATTTTTGAAGGCTCTTACGTGGTTTCCAAAGCCTTGAATGACCCAGCGCTCATCTCTGGACAGCTAAAGGAGCTTAAAAATTATTTCCATTTACTTTTTGAAAAGAAATAGGACTCAGCAGCGTATGGGTATAATATCATAACGTTGGCCGACAAAGGCGTGTGCAAGGGTGTTCCAATTTTAGGATGCCTTGGTATACATGCGTTACCTCCACCCGTAGGGTGGGATCCGGGGCATCTATCCGAAAAGAGAGCTGTAGTTTTTCTTCATCCATATACAACCGGCCTTGATCCAAGGGGCGGGGGAGGGACAGCATTTCCACATCATGGAATTTTTGGGCTTTGAGTGTCTGGAATTGAAACGAGAAGCTAAAGACCAAATTATCCAAGACCGTAAGCTCCGCCATACCCTTTTGTGGCATTTTTTGGAGGATGATACGGCTCTGGGGCCGTTGCACTTTGTGCAGCAATTGCCCGTTTTGATGGTTGCAAATTTCTAGGGCGGCAAAGGTGATATGCAGGGCATCTGGCGAATTTTGACGTAAAAAGTGGATAAGCGTGGAAGAAATAGGACGTGGTGGCATAGTAGATTATTTTAAGAATGGGATATCTCAAAAATACACAAAATGACGTTTACGTCATTAATTTCGACATATGAATTTTTGACATTGCTGTCGTATGGAGGAAAAAGACGACCAAAATGTTGATTTTTTAAAAGACTTAGCCAACCGAATTAAGGGGTTGAGAGAAGCTCGAAATCTTACCCAAGAAGACGCCTATAATGACACAGGAATTCATTTTGGACGGATTGAAACCGGCAAATGGGACCCAAAATTCAGCACCATCAAAAGAATTGCCACCTATTTTGCTTTAAGCATCACTGAATTTTTTGCTGAAGGTTTTGATGAATAGAATTGTATCATTTTTACAAATCCGAAACTTTTTTAGAATGACTTCTCTTATCAATTTCCCTGAATTTTAGGATTACTCCTATTTAATCTAAAGAGAACTTGGAATTAGAATTGTGTTCTTTACATTGAGAATTTTAAACGATTTTCTAATAAATTGGTAGAAAGTAAAGAGAATAAAGAATCAAAAATTGAATAAATATTAGTTACCTTATAAAATTGTTGAAATTCATGTGATATGTTTATCAGGGTAAAAGGCTAGTTTTTACAACTCTAAAACATGGTGCTTTTTAGAATTTATATGAAAAAGCAAATGGAACTTATAAAAGAAATTGATATTACACTTGTACTGGGTATACTGATATTGGTGATTGGCACTTTTATTGGCACTTATCTTATCAATTTGAGCAATAGAAGATCAAACACTAAGAGAATCAATGCTTTGGAAGAAAACTTCTTTGCCCAAACAAAAAAACTTTCTATGCAATCAAAAGAGATCGAAACGATTTCGGGCAATATCCTTGAAATATCTAAAGATATTGCTGGCATTGCGGGAGAGTCGTCGGTTACATTAAAACAAAACCAAACTATTTCAGACGAAGTTTTAAGTATTTCACACGGACTGAAAGTAACGATAGATCAACTCTCATCTGTATCTTCTTCAATTCAAAATCTAAATCGTGTTAACAATAATATTTTAAATTTAATTCGTGAAGAGAATAAGGAAAAAGGGGAACTTAAACTAAAAGTTAAACATGCCAAATCTTATTCTTTTGTTATTGGAGGAAATTTATTTCAAGTTTCAAGGGTTGAATTAGTAAAAGGTTACACAGTTATATTGCCCATATTTCAGTTGAGAATACCCTTAGTACTCAGAATAGAAGGCACAAATTTATTCGTTAGTTCTACCATAAAAAATATTAATAATGAAATTACAATTGAAATAATTGAAAATAAATGGTCTTTGAACAGGAATCATGGATTTTCAGTGAATTATGATGAGTCGGGGATTGAAATTTTGAATGAACATGGACTTGTTAGCTTTCAACTAAATGTCAAGAACAATATCTTAAGTATTGCAATGATTCATTATACAGAGGATCATGTATACATCGTACCAGGAGGTAAAGGGGGAGTTAATATAGACAGTCGACCAGAGGATGGGATTTTAACAGAAGAAATGAAAAATAAGGCTTCTCTTACCAAAAGGATTTTTGTGCATCACGGAGATTTCTATATTGGAAAAAGACTTGAGAATCCAATGTGATTCTCCCCACTCCAGTAAAATTGTATCGTGTGGTTTTGTGACGCCAAAATTATAGTTGAGAACACTAGTAATAAGTTTAATGAACAAACTCATTGAAAAACCACATCTGATATTTTTATTCGCCATTCCAATAATTCTATTTGTTGGAATTTTGAATGGAAACGCAGTACTGGATATAAATGTTCACGACACCTATTATGTAATTGCTCATTTGCATCTGGCAATACTCGTTTCAATACTGTTTGGAATAATTGGAATTGGCTATTGGGCTATGAAAAAAGCAGATAAACAAC
This sequence comes from Allomuricauda sp. CAU 1633, assembly GCF_017313225.1. Taxonomy (GTDB): domain Bacteria; phylum Bacteroidota; class Bacteroidia; order Flavobacteriales; family Flavobacteriaceae; genus Flagellimonas. Next base: position 880,990 of record NZ_JAFLNE010000001.1, read on the forward strand.
TATCAAAATGGCTGAATGGGACTCACATTGGATTAACTTTTGGCGGAACATTCCTTGTGTGGGTTTTGACTAAATTTTATCGAACAGAGATTATGGAATATGAGTTTAACAATTATCTGTCTATGGTCATAACCATTGTTATTTTGCTCATTATTTTAGGACAACTGATTTTTCCGATTAATATCATTTACGGATTGATAAAAAGGAAAGATAAAATCAATAGGTAGCCTCTGCTCCAGCAAGATTGCATCCGGTGGTTTAGCAGAATAGTGCTAAACAAAAACCGCTGATTATCAGGGTATTTATGCTTATTTATGGAATATAACCAGTACATTCGGTACTAGCATCAAAGTAGTGCTATAAAACTGATGTATTAAAAATTTATAACCGGTATTGTTCTTTTTTTGTCAGCGTTTGTAGTTATAAACATTGCTGGCTGTTCCAATAGTGAAGATAATCAAGCGTCGGGAACTAATCCTGACGTATTTAAAGATGCTAATGGAGCTGATGGTGATAACGGTAATGAAGACCAGCTTATGCCGTGCACAGAATTTAATTTTTCAGCAAAGTTTGATGTAAACGCATCTTTTCCTCCATGGAAGAGTTCACCCTATCATTTACCGTACAAGAAAGGGGAAAGATACCTTGTGAATCAGGGCAATACTTCTGGTTTTGGTCACAGCGGGTTTTGGAGGTTCGGGTACGATTTTCTAATGAATATAGGCACTGAGGTTTATGCAGCGCGATCAGGGCGAGTGGTCTACACGTATGACGGCGCACGCGATGGCAATAGAAATGCCACAAACCTCATTACGGTAAGACATTCAGATGGTACAGTAGCACTATATTCCCATTTAACAGAGGATGGTTCTTTTGTAGAGATTGGTGATGCGGTGGAACGCGGACAGTTGATTGGGTTAAGCGGAGACACTGGCAATACTGGGGATATTCCCCATTTACATTTCTCTGTACATCCTTGTTCCGGTTTACCAGGGTTGCCCAATCAGGCGAACTGCCCCACGCAGCCCGTGACATTTTCAAATACCGAAGAAAATCCAGATGGCCTGGGCACAGGGGAATGTTATCTGGCAGAATAGGGGTTACGTATAAATTAGTTTTCAAGCCAACCCCTCGCTCCCGCAAGATTGCATTTTGTGGCACATCCATACCCATGTCATTAAATTATGATATAACAATTTTGTTATATAACATTTTTGTTATAGTTTTGTTTGGTGAAATCAAGTCAGTTGATTAAGATAGTGGAAAGTGATGGTTGGAAATTGGTTAGGACCAAAGGAAGTCACCATCATTATAAACATCCAAAGAAAAAAGGGCTTGTAACCATACCACATCCCAAAAAGGATGTTCCATTGGGTACAGTAAAATCTATCTTAAAACAAGCCGGGATCAAATAAAAATTTCGGGGCTGGTTTGTAAGGCATCAAAAAACAAGAGGAATGGAATCAGTAAAAGTGTTTGTGGAGAAAGCAGACGATGGAACGTATTGGGGCACCACCCAAAATCTTCCAGGCGTAGTATCTGCCTATGGCGATACTTTAGAAGAATTGAAAAAGAATATTAAAGTTGTGGTTGATGATTATATTGAAACTGCCGTGGAATTGGAAGAGGATTGGATTGATGAGGTTTTGCCGATCAATGAATATGAGTTTAAAATGAACATTGAATCTTTCTTTTACCTTGTTCCACAGGTCAAAATCACCGCAATTGCAAGGCGGGCAAAGATAAACCCTTCTTTAATGCGTCAATATGCCACTGGTAGGGCCACCGTATCCGAGGAGCGCCTTAAATTGATCCAAGGAACCATTCATGATTTGGGAAAGGAACTCCAATCAGTTACGTTTTAATTTAGGCGCAAAAATCACTTCAATTCCGTTTTGTAACAAAACAAAAGCCCATCCAATTTGGATGGGCTTTTTGTAGTTGCCACTTCGTGGTACCTCCAGGAATCGAACCAGGGACACACGGATTTTCAGTCCGTTGCTCTACCAACTGAGCTAAGGTACCAGTATTTTAATTATGCCTGTCATTTGGCGGGCTTGCCTGACTTTGCTAGCTTGGGCTTTTGCAAAGGCGGGTGCAAATATAATTTCAAAATTAGGATATACAAACAAAAACCTCAAAAAAGGCATTCCTTTTTTTGCAATTCTCGATCTTTGCAGCATGAATCTGGTCATAGACATTGGTAACACCCTAATTAAATATGCCGTTTTTGAAAATGGCAACCTTCTCTATGGCCAAAGTTCAGAGTCGGGCCTGTTTCTTTCCAAGGTCAAAGAACTCTTTGAGCAGTACCCCAAAATTAACCATGCCCTTATCTCCTCCGTGGGCAAATTGGACCGAAAGGAGCGCGATATTGTGGCACTGTTCTGCAAGGTGCATGTGCTCACGCATGACTCTAAGGTTCCATTTAAGAACAGCTATGCCACGCCCCAGACCTTGGGCATGGATCGAGTAGCCTTGGCCACCGCAGCGTTTTATCACAATCCAAGGGGAAATACCTTGGTCATTGATGCTGGCACCTGCATTACTTATGATATGGTCAATAATTTTGGAGAATATGTGGGGGGAGCTATTTCGCCGGGTATTCGGATGCGGTACAAGGCCATGCACAACCAAACGGCCGCACTTCCGTTGCTGGAACCGGAGGATATTTTGGACTTTATCGGAAATTCCACCGCAAGCAGCATGCACAGTGGGGTAATCAACGGGGTTGCGCAAGAAGTGGACGGAGTGATTGACCAGTATCGCAATCGTTTTCAACATTTAACAGTTATTTTAACAGGCGGTGACGCCCAATTTTTTGCGAAAAGGCTAAAAAACACCATATTTGCGAATTCTAAATTTCTCCTGAAGGGGCTCAATTGCTTGCTGGAATACAACAAACGTTAGATGGTTAAGAAATTTTTGATTGCATTTGTTTGCGTGGCCGCACAGGGTCTTTTTGCGCAAAATGGTACCATATCGCCATATTCCTATTTTGGGATAGGAGATCTTAGAAATTCCGGAACGGTGGATAACCAAATGATGGGCGGAATGGGCATGTATGCCGATAGTATCCACATTAACCTCCAAAATCCTGCTGCCTATTCCAAGTTGAGGCTCACGGCCTATACCGCGGGGATTTCCCACACAGAATACAGACTGAAGGACTGGACGGAGGAGCAGCGTATTTCCTCTACCAATTTGGATTATCTGTCCATTGGCTTTCCCATAGCCGACAAAGTTGGGGTTGGTTTTGGTCTGATGCCGCTCTCGTCCGTGGGATATAGCCTTAGGGATGAAACCACTACAGGTGCTGGAGCCAATGTTACCAATGTTTTTGAAGGAGAGGGTGGATTAAACCGAATTTATTTTTCCGTTGGTTTTGAACCCATCAAGAACCTTAGTTTGGGAGCGACCGTAAATTATAACTTTGGTACATTGGAGTACAGACGACTCCAAAGTGTGGAAGAGGTTCAATTTGGGACCTTGGATAACCGTGAGTCCCGAATTAATGGATACGATTTTAACTACGCCTTAAATTATACTCCTACCATTAAGGACAAATACACGCTGTACACCTCAGTTCGGGTAAACACCCAAGGAAATTTGGTATCCAAAAATTCACAGCGATTGGGGTCTTTCTCTTTGGTCACTGGGGATGAAATTGAGGTCATCGATGTTAATTTGGATGCTACCAATCGCAGAAATACCGAATTAAAGATACCTACACGTACTACCGTGGGGCTGGGATTCGGTGAAGATAAAAAGTGGTTTGTGGGAGGTGAGTACAGCTTCCAGCAGTACAGTGATTTTGATAACTCTTTCCTAGCATTGGAGAATGTTACCTACAATGATGCTGCCACCTATGCCCTTGGAGGCTATTGGGTGCCGGATCATCGTTCCCTGTCAAGTTATTTTAATAGGGTTACGTACCGGGCTGGACTTCGGTATGATGTAAGCGGACTGGAAGTGAACAATAAAGAAATAAATAATTTTGGCATAACTTTTGGATTAGGATTACCGATAGGTGGCATAAGCTATGAATCTGCCTTTTCCAACTTAAATCTTGGATTTGAGCTGGGAAGAAGGGGAACCACAGATGCCGCCTTGATTGAAGAAAGTTATTTGAAAATCAATGTAGGATTATCATTAAATGCGAGGTGGTTTCAAAAAAGAAAAATAAATTGATGGGGCCATTTTTTAAAAAAATCACAATTAACCGACCATATGGATCCTTATAAGAGGATTTTTTAATGAAAATTTGTACTTTAACCACTTTAATACTAGTAAGATGAAAAAGAAACACTACTTAACGATGATAGCGGTCTTTATGACGATGGGATTAAGTATGGCTCAAGCTCAGAATCCAGAGTGTATGACCAATCTTTCCATTTATGCAGAGCACGCAAAAGTAAAAAACTACGATGCCGCTTACGAACCTTGGAAAATGGTCTACGAAAGTTGCCCAGACATCAACAAGGCCAATTTTTCCTATGGCGAAAGAATCTTAAAACATAAGATTGAAAACTCCTCCGGTGCCGATAAAGATGGCTATATCCAAGAATTGTTGTCATTGTATGACAATAGCATCAAGTATTTCCCAAAAAATTATTCCGCTGCAGACATTGGAATAGACAAAGCGCTATTGATGTATGACAGCAAAATGGCCTCCGATGAGCAAATCTTCAAGATGTTGGATGACGCCTTCAAAAAAGACAAAGAAAATTTCACCAACCCTAAAGCATTATACCTTTATTTCTCCAGCTTGGTAGATTTGCACTCTGCAGGTAAAAAAGATCTTCAAGAAGTATTTGATACCTATGATGATGTAACAGAGAAAGTTGAAGATGAAAACAAAAAATTAACAGACGTTATTACTAGACTGCTTCCTAAAGATTCTTTGGGTACACTTACATCCAAAGAAAAAAGTATGCTTAGAGTGGCCAGTACCAACTCTGAATCTTATGGTAAGGTCGGTGCCAGTATCGATTCCAAGTTAGGAGCTTTGGCGGATTGCGACAACCTTATTCCTCTTTACGAAAAGAGCTATGAGGAGAAAAAAGGAGACGTGGCTTGGGTGAAAAGAGCTGTAGGTAGAATGTTCTCAAAAGAATGTACCGATGACCCCATGTTTAGAAAATTGTTCGAGGCCCAATTGGCTTTGGAACCTTCTGCAAGTGCTTACCTCTATGGAGGTGCCCTCAAGCAAAAGTCCGGTGATACCAATGGAGCCATTGCCGATTTCAACAAAGCGGTGGAATTGGAAACAGATTCCTATAAAAAGTCTGATATCCTTTATAAAATTGCAACTACCGTACGTAGATCCAGTAAGTCTCAGGCTAGAAGCTATGCACTTAAGGCCATTGACGCCAATCCTGCAAATGGAAAAGCATATTTGTTGATTGCCAATCTATATGCAAGCAGTGCCAACGATTGTGGAAGCACTCCATTTGAAAAGAGAGCTATCTATTGGAAAGCCGAGGACATGGCCAGAAAAGCGGGTCGGGTAGATCCCTCTTTGGGTGGCACTGCCAGCCAAACAGCAGCCAGTTATTCAGAAAGAGCCCCTAGCAAAGAAATGATTTTCAATTCCGGAATGGCCGGAAAAACAGTATCATTCAGTTGTTGGGTAGGTGGTAGCGTTAAGGTGCCCAATCTATAAGGTGAAACAAACATCTGAAAATATTTTTAAGTGTTTTGCCACGGTGTTCGCCGTGGCAATCCTTTTTATGTCCTGCGGAGATAACTATGAAAGGGTGGGGGAAGAAGCCGTAAAGCCCATTTTTCCACAGGGGGTTGCCCAAGATTTTACCCTTACCTATACCGAAAGCAAAGAGGAACTAAGTTCCCAAGACTCATCCCAATCAAGGGTCATTGCGGTGCTCAAAAGCCCCATATCCGAAGATTTTGACAACCAAAGCTTTAAATTCCGTACCTTTCCAGAAGGACTTGTGGTTGATTTTTTCGATGAAAAAAATCAGAAAAGTGTGGTCACTGCAGATTACGGTATTGTGTACTCCCAGACCAATTTGATTGATTTGAGGGGCAATGTGGTGATAGAGACCCATGATGGGAAAATGTTGGAAACACCCCAACTGTTTTTCGATAGAAAAAACAACTGGATCTTTACCGAAGAAACCTTCACTTATACCAATCCGGAAGACGGTACCGTCATGGACGGCGAAGGAATGGATTTCAACAGGGATTTCAGTTTTTTTAAGGCCCACAAAACCTATGGCCTTATGACCATTAAAGAAGAAGAATAATATGATCAAGTTTTTACGATATACAGAATACCTATACTTGGCCGTGGCTGCCATTTCCATTTACAAGATTGCCACGCTTTGGAGCATAGAGCCCAAGGAAACCTACATCTTTATTTTCTTTGCGGTGGTTTCAATCGCCATGTTCATCTTTAGAAGAAGATACCGCAAACGTTTCGAACAACACAAAAAGGATAATCAACAATAGCCTTGGACACCTCGGTAATCATCATAGTCCTATCTTTACTGTTTTCAGCTTTCTTTTCAGGAATGGAAATTGCTTTTATTTCTGCCAACAGGATCCACATAGAAATTGAAAAGAAACAAGAAGGGCTTTTGGCCAAATTGCTGACATGGCTCACTGATAAACCCTCAAAGTTTATCGCCACCATGCTCATTGGCAACAATATCGCCTTGGTCATTTATGGGTTGTTCATGGGCGATGTACTTATGGAATGGTTTCAAAGCCTGCTCCCCGTAAAGTATGAGTTTTTAAATGTTTTACTTACGGATTTCAGCCTGTTGTCCCAAACCGTGATTTCTACATTGATTATTTTGCTAACGGCAGAATTTTTGCCCAAAGTACTCTTTCAAATCTATTCCAATACGCTATTGAAGTTCTTTGCTGTTCCTGCCTATTTCTTTTACTTGCTGTTTTCCATTGTCTCTTGGTTTGTGATCAAGGTCTCGGATTTTATTCTAAAAGTGTTTTTTAAGACTGATGGTGATGAAGTGCAACTGTCCTTCACCAAACTGGAATTGGGCGATTATATCACCGAGCAGATGGAAACTGTTGAAGAAGAGGATATGGTCGATTCAGAAATACAGATTTTCCAGAATGCACTGCAATTTTCTACCGTAAAAGCACGGGAAGTAATGGTGCCCCGGACAGAGATTACCGCCGTTGAGTTGGATGAGACCCCAAAAAACCTCACCAAGCTGTTCACCGAAACCGGCTATTCCAAAATATTGGTCTTTAAGGATAGCATAGATGAAATCATTGGCTATGTGCATTCCTACGAACTATTCAAAAAGCCAAAAACCATAAAAAGCATTCTACTTCCCGTGGAATTTGTCCCCGAGACTATGCTTATCCAGGATATTTTGAACGTCCTTACCAAAAAACGTAAAAGCGTAGCCGTGGTCTTGGATGAATATGGAGGTACCGCCGGACTCCTTACCGTGGAGGACATTATTGAGGAACTTTTTGGTGAAATTGAGGATGAACATGATAGTACTGACCTACATGAAGAGCAAGTCAGTGAAAATGTATATAAGTTTTCAGCACGTTTAGAGGTAGACTATATCAATGAAACCTATAAACTGGAACTGCCCGAAGGTGAAGAATATGAAACCTTGGGCGGTTTGATCATGAATCAGACGGGAGAGATCCCAGAGCAGGATTCAGAAGTGAAGATTGAGAATTTTACCTTTCATATTTTGGAAGTGTCCAATACTAAAATCGATTTGGTGAGTGTGCGTGTTCACGCTGAGGATTAACAATTTCCAGCGTTTTTTACCCTTTCCTATTTGAAAAGAAAGTGGTATTTTCGCCCACTGAAATTAAAGTAAACAAGCAGTAAAATGGCAATATTAGAGAATATTAGAAAACGGACAACCATCTTGATCTTGATCATTGGTATGGCCTTGTTCGCATTTGTAATATCAGGGGTCTTTACCAGCAATGATTTTGCTGGGGGTAAAGTAGGCTCCGAAGTGGCTGAGATTAATGGGGAGAGTATTTCCATTGACGAATTTAGAAGGGAAGTGGAAACCGCATCAAGAAGATACGGCCCTAATTTCTCGTCAACACAATTGGTGAATACGGTGTATGACCAAGAAGTAAGAAAAGCCATCCTGAACCAACAATTTGAGGATTTAGGCATTGATGTGGAAAGCGATCAGATTATTGAGTTTGTAAAAACATCGGGTTATGCGCAAATTCCAGACTTTTTGGATGAGAATGGAATCTTTAACGAAGAAGTTTTCAAAAGTGCTATTGCTGATTGGAGGGCCAACGACCCACTCAGATATGATGCTTGGTTACAAGATGAAAAGTCCATAATACAGGCCGCCAAGGAGCGTATGTATTTCAACTTGATAAAAGGTGGGGTAGGTGCTACCTTGGCTGAAGGGAAGTTTGATTACCAATTGGCTAACAAGAAAGTGGATATCCAATACGTAAGGGTGCCCTATACTTCCATTCCGGATAGTACCATTCAGGTGTCCAAAGATGAGATTCAGTCTTACATCAGCAAGCACCAAGATCAATTTCAACAAGAAAAAGCCAGGGACATTCGTTTTGTCTATTTTGAAGAAAAAGCATCTGCCGAAGATGAAACAGCAGTTAAGGATGCCATTACAGCTTTGTTGGGTGATACCGTTGAATATTCTGAAGAAAGAGACACTACCGATACTATTCCTGGGTTTAATAATACCACCGATATGGCTGCGTTCTTAGATCGGAATTCAGATACCAAGTTCGATACCATTTACAAAGCCAAAAACGATTTGCCAGCTATTGCCTCAGATTCGCTCATGAGTTTGGCCGTTGGTGAAGTTTATGGCCCGTACAAGGATGGTGATTTTTACCGCGTGTCCAAGATTATGGACAAGAAAGAAGATGGAACGGTAAAAGCAAGTCATATTCTTATTACTTGGGAAGGTGCGGAACGTGCCAATCCAAGTATCACAAGAACCAAGGAAGAAGCTGAGGCGAGAGCCAAGGAGCTTTTGGCCGAAGCCAAACAAGAAGGCACCATCTTTACTACCTTGGCCCGTGAAAATTCAGATGGACCCTCTGCGCCACGTGGCGGGGATTTGGGGTATTTCCAAGAAGGGGTTATGGCCGATGAGTTCAATGATTTCTGCTTTAACAACCCTGTGGGTGCCATTGATTTGGTGGAAACGCAATTTGGGTACCATGTTATTAAAGTAGATGATAAGCAAGATGTGGTTCAGGTAGCTACACTTTCAAGGGAAATTGAACCTTCCGAAGAGACTATCAACACCCTGTTCACGGATGCCACTAAATTTGAAATGGCCACTTTGGATGACGAACCTGAGAATTTTGGGGATATCGCCAGAGAAAGCAGCTACACGGTAAGGCCTGTGAACAAAATCAAGGAAATGGAAGAAAACCTTCCTGGCTTGGGATCACAACGTAGCATTGTGCAATGGGCGTTCAATGATGAGACCAGCGTGGGCGACATAAGACGCTTTAACGTGAACAATGGATACGCCATAGTGCAGTTGACTAAAAAATATAAAAAGGGTCTTATGACTCCTGAAGATGCCTCAGCAACCGCGCTTCCTGAAATAAGGAAAGAGCGTAAGGCGGAGCAAATCATAGCTGCAAATCAAGGAAAAGACATGAATGCCATTGCTTCCGACAATAATGTTAGCTTAAGCAATGCCACGGCATTGACCGTAAAATCTCCCACAATTCCTGGTGCGGGTAGAGAACCCCTATTGGTGGGTAAGGCATTTGGCCTTGACCAAGACCAAACTTCCGGTTTGATTAAAGGTGTAACCGGGGTATTTATGGTGAAAGTGACCAAAAAAGAAGATGCACCAAGCATAGAAAATTTCAGTACCTATGCCAACAGCTTGCAAAGTAGTGCTGCTAATCGTGTAAACGGAGCTGTCTACAATGCGCTCAAGGAGAAGGCTGAGATTGACGACAAAAGAGCTACGTTTTATTAGAGTGTAGTAAAGAAATAGTGAACTAAAAAAAGGGAGCTTTCTTATGTAAGCCCCTTTTTTGTGGTTAAGTTTATGGGTGTTACGTTATGATCTATCTGGTTCATCCCACTTCATTTTATAGCGAATGGAAGTGATTTTCCCATCGGCATCTGTGGTTACTTCAAAACCCTGCTTGGTCCGGAAATAAGCATCGCGCAGAAAATACCAACTACCATTTTTGTGGAAGAATTCCCTTTTGTCGACCTTCCATGCGGCCACAGGGTAAACAATATCCAGCAATTCCTCAAAAAGGGGAGCGGTTTGCGGATCTAGGATGAAATCATTTTTAATATGCCCTAAGAAATCATCAAGGGAGGTATTGCGATTGATTTGTTCAAAATGCAGAATTTCTTCCCCTGCGTCCAAAACAATGAATCTGTCTTCACGAACCTTATTATTCTGGTAAGTATTCAGCGTTTTTCGTTTTATGACATAGACATTAGAATCCAAAATGTATTCAATGGCATCTGATGTGACCTGCTCAAAAGAGGTAATGGAACTTTCTTCCAAAAACGTTTCTAACCGAGCATGGGTTTCTTCATTAATCTGTGTAAATGCCGGTAAACAAAATAGTAGGGAACAGAGTAAGGCAGCCAAAATGTTGTACATGGAAGACATATCTCTTGTATTTTGGATATACTTCCAAATCTAAAAGAACACGATAAGGAATTGGAACCCCAATTGACGAAACTCCTGTTTGGGTTTATGAAAAGGGGTATTATGTGACCCGATTAAGTCTTTAATTGCTAAAAAGCGCAATGGTAAAGTCCAAAAGGGCTTTATCACCAACACTTCCATGTCCGGGTATTATGGTGCTAGCCTTGGTATATTTGGCTTTTAGTTTGGATACAGTTTCGGGCCATTCAGCAATATTGGCGTCCTCAAGATTTCCCTTTCCGGCACCAAGGGATTTTATCAAACAGCCCCCAAATAAAACTTGATCGGTTGGAAAGTAACCAATGCTATTGTCCAAAGTGTGCCCTTCTCCCAAATGATCCAAGATGACTGTTTCGCTCCCAATAGAAAGTTCCAATGGGTCTGTAAAGCCATTTTGTGGGATGGGACTTTTGTTGGAGGCAGCAAGCTCCAACGTCTTTATATAGGCATAAGAGGGAATATTTTTGGTGTGGAAAGCATTCAATCCACCCAAACAATCCGTATGAAAATGGGTCGCCACAACAGCCTTTATGGTACACTGCAATTCATTTTCAATCCATTGAATCAGCTCTTCAGATTCCGTATCCGTATTTGGCGTATCAAAAACAATGGCTTCGCCATCAACAATTACAATCATGCCATTACAAGCTACCTTACCAAAACTCTCGGTTTGCAAATAGGTGATGTGTTGAAATGTATGTTCGGTAAGTTGATTAATTTTTAAGGTCTCAGTTTCATAGCCAATGGGAGTTTTCTGGGTCTGACAATGTACAAGAACCAAAAGCAACAGCGGGTAGGTAAAGATGTTTTTCATTCTGAAACTAAACTAAAAGTTAGAGCACCATTTTTGAAAATGGGATTACAGTAGGGTATCCCTTGGCACTAAAATAATCCAATGTATGTTGATTTCCAGCAGCCAGAACAAAATCCCCGCCCCAGGCCCCAAGACTTTTCAGCGCACCAGGATAATCCGAAAAAAGTTGCGATTTTACGGTTGGAATTTGAAGAACATTGGATAGTATAGCTTCATGTTGTTCCATGAGTGACTGAAATTCCTGCAATGTAGCGGCATTGACCATTTTCTCAGTGAGGGAAGAAATGTCATGGATAAGGTCTTTCTGGTTGAATTCCTGCTTTCGATATGCAGCGATGGCTTCTTTGCTGCTCTGTTTTTGATTGAGATGCACAAAATAAAGCGATTCCTTAAAAAGAGGGTCAAAGTCCACTTCGTTGACTGCTGGTTTGCCGTTTTGTACTTGATAGGTAATGGGAGCGCTGTGCTGCGCACAAGCAATGTCGTACCCGCTGCCCCCAAAGGCGTTCCAAAGCAATTGGTAGGCGTCCACTTGTGCCCATTGTGCTATATTATTGATAAGTGTGGATGAGGTGCCCAGCCCCCATGAGCGAGGAAAACCCAAACGGGTTTCCACTTCAACGCCACTATTTTTTGATAGAAAATCAGGATTTTGTTGTCGGGCTTCTATAAGTAGTTCCACCAAGGTTTGTGCTGTTTTCTCATCCGAAGCAGTTTTTATTCTGAAACTTTCCAACTCGAATTCTGCCTGAAACCAGATTTCAGCATTCTCGTCAAAACTGGCCCAACGTAGAGTTCCTGAATCCGAATCAACAACTTGTAAAGACTGCCCCAGTGTTGTTGGGACCGCCAGGCCAAGCGCTCCATCCAAAATGGCATACTCCCCAGAGAGCAATAGTTTTCCGTTGCTGTAAAACTCCTTGTGCATTATTGGGATTGAATCTTTTCCAAGGCTTCTTTTACCGAAGCATTCGTCACAATATGATATTTAAAATGTTCTACAAGCTGTTGTTTTTCAGCTTCGGTGGCACCCATTTGGTTGAGCATGTTCAACAGATGCATTTTCATGTGTCCTTTTTGGATTCCCGTGGTGACCAAAGACCGAACTGCAGCAAAATTCTGGGCCAAACCAGCAACCGCAACAATTTCCATAAGTTCTTTCGCCGATGGATTCTGAAGGATTTCCAAAGCAAGTTTTACCAAGGGATGCAAGGTGGTCAATCCACCAACCGTGCCAAGGGCCAAGGGCACTTCAATCCAAAATGTAAAGGTATCCCCATCAATGGCGGCATGGGTCAAACTGGAATATTGCCCATCTTTGGCGGCATAGGCATGCACACCTGCCTCCACGGCCCTAAAATCATTTCCGGTAGCCAGGATTACGGCATCAATGCCATTCATAATCCCTTTGTTGTGGGTTACGGCTCTATAAGGCTCTAGTTTGGCAATAGTGATGGCCTGTGCAAATTTGTTGGCAAATTCTTCACCAGACATCCCGCCTGCATTTAGTTGGGAAACAGGGCAACTTACTTCGGCCTTCACGACACAATTGGGCACATAATTGGAGAGAATACTCATGACCACCTCCAGATTTTTCTCCTCATCGGAGAAGTTATCATAGGACCGAGCTTTGGTCTCCAACGTTTTGGCAAACTGTTCCAAACAGGAGTTGATAAAATTGGCACCCATGGCATCCAAGGTCTCAAAAGTGCAATGCAGTTGGTAGTAGCCCTCTATCTGTTCACTGAGGTCCCTTAATTGAATTTCCTTGATGCCGCCACCTCGTTTTTCCATGTTTTCGGTAATATCGGAAACACTTTTTCTGAGTTCGGGTTTTAGTTCCTCAAAAAAAGAGTACAGCTTCTTCTTTTCGCCTTTATAGATGAAATGTACCTGCCCTACTTTTTCGGTTCCCAGGATTTCAGTTTTGAATCCGCCCCGAGTCAACCAAAATTTGGCCGCTTTACTGGCTGCCGCTACAACAGAACTTTCCTCAATGGCCATGGGAATGGCATAGAGCGAATCGTTGATCAAAAAGTTGGGGGCAACGGCAAATGGCAGGTAGTAGTTGGAAATGGTGTTTTCTATGAACTCATCATGCAGTTTCTGCACCTTCGGGTCGGTATTCCAGTACTTTTCCAAAATACGTTTGGATGCTTCCGGGTCTTTGGTATACTGTTTGGCAATCCAATCAATTTTTTCAGCTTTGGAGCGTTTCGAGAATCCTTCAACAGGAGTGTTCATAGTGTTGGGTTAAAGGCATCAAATATAAATATAATAGAACTTTGGCTTATACTATGTATGCCTTAGGCAGAACAAACCTTGTTCAGAACTGCAATTATGGTTGTAAATGCAACACCAAAGTTTATTTTTTGGATAAATATTAGTAAACTTGGGGGTTTTTAATCAATTTTCACACATGAGAAAACAGTTCCTCCTGTTTGTATCTGTTTTAGGGTTTCTTGCCATTTCCACTGCACAGAAGAAGAAAATCACTAACGAAGAAATTTGGGGCGGTGTGTTTCAAACCGAACGTATGGACGTGCTTCGTTCCCTAAAAAATGGAGAACAATACACCATTTTAAATTTTTCCCGGTCACCACAGAGCAGTAGTTTGGACAAATACAACTATGAAACATTGGAAAAGGTAGAGACCATTGTGTCATCAACAGGCAGTGTGCCTTATTTTACCTCCTATACATTCAGTGATGATGAATCCAAAGTGTTGTTGGCCACCGAGGTGGAGCCCATATTTAGACGCTCCCGATTGGGCATTTATTACGTGTATGACATTGCTTCAAAAAATCTGACCCAAATTTCCGAAACCAAGATTCAAGAACCCACATTATCGCCAGATGGCACAAAAGTGGCTTATGTACTGGACAACAATCTCTTTTTGTTTGATGTGGCCTCAAAATCCACAAAACAATTGACGGTTGATGGCAATAAGGGAACCATCATCAATGGCGTAACCGATTGGGTCTATGAAGAAGAGTTTGCCTTTGTGCGTGCCTTTGAATGGAACAGCAATGGGACCAAAATAGCCTTTCTTCGTTTTGATGAAACCGAAGTGCCCAAGTATACCATGGATGTGTATGGGACCAATCTGTATCCATACGCGGATGAATTTAAATACCCCAAAGCCGGAGAGAAGAACTCCATAGTGACTCTTCATATGTTGGATGTGGCTTCTGGTAGCATCACTCCAGTTGATTTGGGAAAACCCTACTACATTCCAAGAATTAAATGGATGAACAACCCAAACCATTTGAGCGTTCAGACCCTGAATCGCCACCAGAACAATTTAAAGTTGTTGGATGTCAATGCGAATGATAATACAGTGTCCGTACTACTCGAAGAAACAGATGATGCTTATGTAGACATTGATGATGACCTTACTTTTTTGGCTGATGACAGTTTTATCTGGACCAGCGAAGGTGACGGATTCAACCATTTGTATTTATATGGAAAAGATGGAAAGTTGAAAAACCAGATTACCGAGGGGCCTTGGGAGGTTACTAGATATTATGGGTACGATGCCTCGCATGACCGGATTTACTACCAATCGGTGGAGAATGGGTCAATTAATAGGGATGTGTATAGCATTTCAACAAAAGGAAAGAAGAAAAAGCGACTTTCGACCCAAGAAGGCACCAATACCGCAGATTTTAGTGCCGATTATACCTATTACATCAATACCTATTCAAGTGCGGGAACCCCTTTTGAATTTGCCTTGCACAAAGCTGAGGATGGCAAATTAGTAAAAGCCATCAAGGATAATTCAGCCTTGTTGACCAAATTGCAGCAGTACGAATGGGTTCCAAAGGAATTTTCTACCATCAACATTAATGGTTACGACCTAAACATGTGGATGATAAAGCCCGCAAATTTTGACCCTAATAAAAAATATCCACTGTTCATGTTCCAATATAGTGGACCTGGTTCACAACAAGTTGCAAATACTTGGCTGGGCAGTAATGATTATTGGCATCAACTCTTGGCTTCCGAAGGATATATTGTAGCCTGTGTGGACGGCAGGGGAACCGGGTTAAAAGGTCGGGATTTTAAAAAGTTGACCCAAAAAGAACTGGGCAAATATGAAGTAAAGGACCAAATTGCTGCAGCTAAAAAATTGAGCGAACTCCCTTATATCGATGAAAATCGTACCGGGATTTGGGGGTGGAGCTATGGCGGATTTATGTCCACCAACTGTATTTTAAAGGGTAACGATGTCTTTGAAATGGCGATTGCAGTGGCTCCGGTCACCTCATGGCGTTTTTACGATACCATTTACACGGAACGATACATGCAGACCCCACAGGAAAATCCCAGTGGATATGATGATAACTCACCGTTTAACTATCCAGAACTGTTGAAGGGAAAATACTTGCTGGTCCATGGTTCTGGGGATGACAATGTGCATGTGCAGAACACCATGCGGATGATTGAAGCCTTGGTACAGGCCAACAAACCATTCGATTGGGCCATTTACCCCGATAAAAACCATGGAATTTACGGGGGCAACACAAGGCTACATTTGTTCACCAAGTTGACCAATTTCGTCAAAGAAAATTTATAACCAAACAGAAGATATATGTCGGATTTAACCAAACCAGCCAACGAAAAGACCCTTTTTGGACATCCAGTTGGACTTTTCTACCTCTTTTTTGCTGAACTGTGGGAGCGTTTCAGTTTTTATGGAATGCGGGCCCTGCTCACATTGTATATGGTCAATGTCATTTTCGAGGCCTTGTCCACTCGGGATTACGCAGCCGCAGCGGTTTATGCATCGTATGGGTCATTGGTATACGCCTCCACCGTAATCGGAGGAAAAATTTCAGATTCCATTCTGGGAATGCGAGCCTCCATTTTTTTGGGTGGTGTTCTAATGGCTTTGGGACATTTTGTATTGGCCATTGAAAATGATGTGGCCTTCTTTTTGGCCTTGGCCTTTATCATTGTTGGGAATGGTTTTTTTAAACCGAATATCTCAACCTTTGTAGGAACATTGTATGAAGATGGTGATGCCAAAAAAGATTCTGGTTTCACCATTTTTTATATGGGGATAAATATTGGAGGCGCCATTGCACCCTTATTATGCGGATGGCTGGGAGCCACCTATGGTTGGCACTACGGTTTCGGTTTGGCCGGAATTGGAATGTTGACGGGACTTATCTTTTTCTGGAGTGGAATTAAAAAGAATGTGTTTGGTGAAGGAGGCAAGCCGCCAAGCATGGAAGTATACGAACGAAAAATTTTCGGAATCCCACAAAAGCATTTTATTCCAGCGGTAGCTTTTCTATCTGCGCCATTGATTGCCTTTCTGTTGTATTCCTATAAATCTTTGGGTGGAGAAGGTTCCTTTTTCGAAGATCAGAATATTGTAAACGTATTGTTCAAATTGATTGGGATAGCCATTTTGGTCTATATGGGCACCATTATGGTCAAGGCAACCGCTGATGAACGTAAAAAGCTTTTCATGGCGTTGTTGATTACCTTTTTTATGACCATTTTCTGGGGATTCCATGAACTTCATGGTAGTGTAATTACCTTGTTTGCTGCGCGAAATGTGAATTTATCCATAATCAATGCCAGTCAAACCAATGCTTTGAACTCAATTTTTATTGTGTTGTTGTCCATCCCTATTTCTGTGATGTGGACCTATTTGGCCAAAAAGAAACTCAATCCAAGAACGCCTTATAAGTTTGGAATGGGCCTTGTTCTTGCGGGATTGGCATTTTATGTGGTTTCGTTGAGCGGAGGAAGTGCGGATGAAAACGGAATGGTACCTTTTTCCTATTTGTTGGCATTGTATTTCTTGATTTCGGTAGGGGAATTGTTCATGTCACCCGTAGGACTTTCCAAAATCACGGACCTTTCACCAAAACGGATTGTGGCCTTTATGATGGGAGTTTGGTTTTTGTCATCATCCTATGCCTTTCAGATTGTAGGGTTTATTTCCAAACAATTGGCCATAGAAAGTACAGACAAAAACGTGGGAGGTTTGGAGACTCTTTCGGTGTATTTAGACGGTTTTTCACTCATCGCCAAGTACTCGCTGGTGGCCGGTGTTGTGGTATTGATTTTCGGCCCATTGATGAAGCGTCTCATGGGTAACGTTCATTAAGGATTTTTCAAATCAAAAACATAATATCCCTTTTCACCCGTATAGTGGAAAGGGATTTCTTTTTGGGAGCAAGTTGTTTTCCAACGCTCCACATAACTTCTGTAACTACTACCATCGGCCAAAACCATTTTGGGTTGTATGGAATCCAACAACCGCTCTAAATTGATTTTTGGTGATTGAGTGAGCAGTAGAAATTCCAGTTCCTTGTTTAAGGGATAGAAGCCTAGGCTATCCATCACATACAATTTTTTTTGGTTGATGAAGTAACTATTCTGAATTGGGTTTTTATATAGGCGTTGGATGCGTTCGGCCACTGCATAATCATTTGCAATTCTGTCTACATTGGAGGTGTCTTGCGCAGCTATACTCAATACCTTTCCCGTTTGATGGAGCAAAATTGTATTCCGCGATTTATGAACCAAGATGAGGCTTTCTTTGTTTTTGAATTGAAACTGGTTCCAAATAGACCAACCTTGTAGCATGACGATTCCTGCAAATAATGCCAAGGCAGTTTTTCGTTTGGGTCGGGATAGAAAGACCACCATTGAAATTATCGTGAAGTACCCCAAAATCAACTGAACAGAATCAAACGGAATATCCT
This sequence comes from Allomuricauda sp. CAU 1633, assembly GCF_017313225.1. Taxonomy (GTDB): domain Bacteria; phylum Bacteroidota; class Bacteroidia; order Flavobacteriales; family Flavobacteriaceae; genus Flagellimonas. Next base: position 899,199 of record NZ_JAFLNE010000001.1, read on the forward strand.
TGATGATAAACCCCTCTTGCTTCGCTACCCAGTTTACCACTGCGTTCATCATTCCAATAATCCAATTATAAATAGCGACCAAAAATTCTGGAAGCTGATTGATCAATGATAATGTGATAATCAAGATACCCATGCCCAAAATCAACCCCAAAAATGGAATGATCACTAGGTTGGATATAAAAAACAAGGCAGGAAACTGGTGAAAGTAGAAGAGACTGATAGGCAAAACCCCCAACTGGGCCGCAACGCTCACGGATAATAATTGCCACGTTTTCTGAACAACCACATTTTCTGGAAACCAAAGCTTTTGCAATTTCGGGTAAATCCAAACAATGGCAAACACGGCCGCATAACTCATTTGAAACCCCACCTGAAACAAAAACAACGGTTTTATCAAAAGAATAAACAGCATGGACAACGCAATAATGTTGAAAGAATTGGTGGGTCGGTTCAAGTACATGGCATAGGCCAAAAAGGAGAACATGGTCACCGCCCGAACTATGGATGGTGATAATCCGGCCACAAAAGCATACCCCCATAGCAATAACACCACTAGCAACAGCTTTAGGGTTTTTCCCTTCGGGAATCTTTCTAGGGGTGACAACAAAAATTGCAGCAACAGCAGCAAAACCCCTACATGGAGTCCCGATACCGCCAAAATATGGACAGCTCCCGCATTTTTGTAATCGTTATAAGTGCTTTCGGAAATATCATCCCGTTGACCTAATAACAAGGCCTGAATCACACTGAGCTCTTCTTGGCCAAACGGTTCTTCTTGCAATTTTGAAATGATGTGTTCCCTTGCATTTGATGCCAATCCCAAAGGGGTTGTTGAGGCGTTTTCAGCAATTATGACGGCATGGTTCGCCGCTTTTATCTGGTGATAAATTGCCTGTTTGCGCAAATAATCTTTATAATCAAATTGATGCGGATTCAGTGGAGGGTGAATAGCTTCAGCTTTGGAAAACACGAAGATTTCATCATCTACCTTCAACTTTGAGCTGGTTGAGTCGGCCGGAAGATTGAGTATTAGTTTTCCAACAACATCTTCCTTATCCAAAGAAATAACTTGTGTAACATACCGCTGGGAAAAAGAGTTTGGCTTTAAGACCTCTCTCACCTTTAGGTGCCACAGGCTTTCTCTTTCAAAATCATGCTGGGAATAATGATTTCCCAAGGCTGTTCCCATGGCCATGGCAACCACAAACATCCCCAAAGAAACTGTAGTAAGGACGGTTCCCATTTCAAAAAGGGGAAAACCTTCACGCGATTGCCTTTTGCGCAACCAAAATAAAATGGGAAAAAACAGGAGGATCGCCAACAACGGGAAAAGCGGAGCGATCTCGAAATAAAATCCTAAAATAATGCCCACCATCAAGCACAAGCAGAGCTTGACGGACACAAAACTGAACAAACGCACTACAAAATACGCATGGCCTTTACAAAGGCATAGTTCCAATATCCTTCCCGTAATGAGGATACCAAAACGCCCCTGGAGGTTGTGGCATGTATAAATTTAATGTCGTTTCCTTCCACTTCCACGACCAACCCCACATGGTTGACGCGTTTTCCGCTCTTGCTGGTCTTAAAATAAAGAAGGTCTCCTTTTTGTACTTCTTCCACCCGGATTCGCTGGCCTTCTTGTGCCATTTGATAGGAAACCCTTGGAAAAAGAATGTCGTTTTCCCGAAGGGAAACATAGACCAGTCCTGAACAATCCATCCCTTTTTTGGTGGTGCCCCCATATTTGTAACGGGTTCCAGAATAGCCCATAGCGGTGGAAATAATGGACTCTGCCTTGGCATTGGTCCGTTCTTCTTTTCTGGATTTTCGGGGAGATGTGTCTTCTGTTGACCCCTCTACCGTAACGGTTTGGGTCTTGCTGTAGGTTCGCTTTCTCTTGCCAGGACCGCAGGCCACCACGGCAAAAAAAAGTAGTAAGAAAATGGTTTTACGTAACATCCAAGAAATAGTATTACTTTCTTGGACGCTAAATCTAAGCATTTTTGACGATTAATTGGGCCGCCAATTGACTGGCACCTTTTCCGCCCAATTTTTCTTTTAGGATTTTGTAGTCTTCCAAGATGCGTTCACGTTCTTTCCCTTCAACAATTTTAGAAAGTTCTTTTTTGAGTTTTTTTGAGGTTAATTCACTCTGAATCAATTCTTTAACAACTTCTTTTTTCATGATAAGATTCACGAGGGAAATAAAATCAAGGGTAATGATTCGCTTTGCGATTTGGTACGAAATCCAATTGCCTTTGTAGCACACCACTTGAGGGATTTCAAATAGGGCCGTCTCCAAAGTGGCCGTTCCACTAGTAACCAATGCAGCGTGTGAATGCTTCAGCAGCGAGTAGGTTTTGTTTGAAACGTAGCCCACTTTATTTCCTCTTAAAAAGGGCGAATAGAATTCATCGGGAAGACTGGGCGCCCCGGCAATGACGAATTGGTATTCGGGAAAATCGCCATTTATGGAGAGCATCACATCCAACATTTTTTGGACTTCCTGTCTTCGGCTTCCCGGAAGTAATGCGATGATGGGTTTTTCCGGGTCTAAATCATTTTCCTTTCTAAAAGTGGTTTCATCAACAATCTTGGTGTTTTCAATGGCATCGATAAGCGGATGTCCTACAAATTGTACCGGATAGCCGTGTTTTTTTTCATAAAACTGCTTTTCAAAAGGGAGGATAACGTACATGGCATCAATATCCCGTTTTATTTTGTTGATTCTGCCTTCTCGGGAAGCCCAAATCTGTGGAGAAATGTAATAGTTGGTCTTGAATCCATTTTTTTTGGCCCATTTGGCAATCCGCAAGTTGAAACCGGAAAAATCGATAAAAATGACCACATCTGGATTGAACTTTTTGATGTCTTCTTTACAAAAAGCAATGTTCTTGAAGATGGTGGGAATATTCGCAATTACCTCCAAAAACCCCATAAAGGCCATATCCTTATAATGCTTGGCCAATTCCCCGCCAGCCTGTTGCATAAGGTCCCCACCCCAGCAACGTATTTCAGCTGAGGGATCCTCTGCTTTAAGACCCTTGATGAGGTTGGAACCGTGTAGGTCCCCGGAAGCTTCGCCGGCGATGATGTAATATTTCATACAGAAATCTCAAGTTCAATTTTCAAGTTCAAGTTCAATTTCAATTTGGAGCACCTTTTTGCACTTGCATTTTGAACTTGTATGTATTTAAGCAAACACTTTATAAAACAAAATAACCAATGCCGTTACCAAAGTAGCAATCATGACCCCTCTGGCTCTATGGTCTCTTTTTATGCGAAGAAAACCAAAGAAAGCAACAAGGTTTAAAATGGCGCCCAATGCCAACAGACTGCCCATGTGTCCTTGATCTATGGCGGTATTAAAGGTTTCCGCGATGCCCAAATCGGAGAACAACAAAATATAGACCAGGGTACCAAAAGCGTTGGCAATGATTCCTACAGCAAAACCGATTAAAATTTCCTTTTTAGTGTTCATTTAAGTTCCAATTGTTTATTTGTGGGATGGCATGGTGTGCCGTAAGATCAAACTGCGTGGGGACCACCGAAATATACCCCTGTGCCAAGGCCCATTCATCAGTGTCCTCACCTTTGTCCAACAGTTCAAATTCCCCTGTCAACCAATAATAATCCTTACCCGAAGGGCTGGTACGCTCATCAAATTTCTCTTTCCAGTTGCCTCGTGCCTGTCTGCATATTTTTATGCCCTTGGGTTGCTCAGGCATTTTTGGAATATTAACATTGAGCACGGTTCCTTTGGGTATTCCGTTGGTCAATGCTTCAGCAACTATTTTTTTGATGTACGCCAAACAAGGTTCAAAATTGGCATCCCAAGAATAATCGCAAAGCGAAAAACCAATAGCCGGAATTCCCTCAATACCTGCCTCAATGGCAGCACTCATAGTACCCGAATAAATCACATTGATGGACGAATTGGAACCATGGTTGATACCGCTCACGCAAATATCCGGAGTGCGGTCCAATAATACACGCAGGGCCAATTTTACGCAATCGGCAGGGGTTCCACTACAACTATACTCGCTTGGGGCACCTTCATTGTGGTCCACCACCACCTTTTTGGAAAACAAGGTGCTGTCTACCGTTATGGCATGTCCCATACCGGATTGGGGGCTGTCCGGGGCCACAACGACCACCTCGCCCAATTGCTTCATGGTCCGTATCAATGCCCGTAATCCTGGAGCCGTAATTCCATCATCATTGGTGACCAGAATGAGTGGTTTTTTCATTTTGGATAATTAATGGCATAAAAATACGTTTTTCATAAGGATATGGAGTCCTGACTGTTTAACAAAAAATTAAATGACAATGCCCTGACTGGCATGGTTTTTTCAGTATCTTAGGGAATTCATACGAGTAGAAATGGCGGATAAAGTGATTGAAAATCAGATTCCATCGCTCTGAAAAAAATAGATTTATGAAGAAGAATTTTGTATTGGCACTTCTAGTGATTCTTGTTGCAGTAGCCTCCTGCAGTTTCACCAACAAGTCTTTTGACAATGATGACAAGGATAAACTATTACTGGATTTGATTACCTACGTGCTGGAAAGGGGACACTACGAGCCTAAAAACTTGGACGACACCTTCAGTTCCAGTGTTTTTGATGATTTTATCGACATTCTAGACCCTACCAAACGTTATTTTTTGGAAAGCGATGTAAGGGAGTTTGAGAAATATCGATTTATGATCGATGATGAGTTAAAGAACACCGATATTACTTTTTTCAATATTGTGTACCAACGTTTAATGGTTCGCATGAATGAAGCAAAGGATATCTACAAAGAAGTGCTTTCCGAACCCTTTGATTATACCTTGGATGAAAGCATTGACATTGACTATAGTGAACAAGAATTTGCGGCCAACAAAAAGCAGCTTCGTGAACGTTGGAGAAAGCAATTGAAATATAATGCTCTTGCCATTTTTGAGAATAAGGTGGATAATAGAATTTCTGAAATCATCCAAAATGGGGATGGAGAGGCATCCATTGATGTTGTTACTTTCAATGACTTCCCAATTTCTATTGACAAGGAAGTGACAGAGGAAGAAGCCCGTCAGAATGTAAAAGAAAATTTGGACGAGTACTTCGATTTTATTGATGACTTGGAACGCAAGGATTGGTTTGTGCAGTACATCAATACCATTGTGGACGAGTTTGACCCCCATACATTTTATTTTGCACCAGAAGAGAAAGAACGATTTGACATTGGTATGTCCGGTAAGTTTGAGGGTATTGGAGCCCGATTGCAAAAAAGACCCGAAGGTGCCAAAATTGTGGAGATTATCTCAGGAGGTCCTGTTTGGAGAGACCAAAGCTTGGAAGTGGGTGACGAAATTTTAAAAGTAGGACAAGAAGGTGAAGAACCCATTGATATTGTAGGAATGCGTCTTGATGATGCCATTAAACTTATCAAAGGCCCAAAAGGAAGTATAGTTGACCTTACCGTCAGAAAAGTGGACGGAACCATAGAAAAAATTTCCATTACCCGTGATGTGGTAGAGTTGGAAGAATCTTATGCTAAATCTGCGACCATCAAAAGTGATGATCATGAATATGGACTCATTAATCTTCCAAAATTCTATGTGGATTTTGAGGACTATACCGAACGAAATGCCGCTACCGATGTGGCCAAAGAGGTAGAACGCCTTAAAGAAGATGGTGTGGAAGGTATCATTCTCGATCTTCGGGATAATGGAGGTGGTTCCTTGAAAACCGTGGTTGAAATGGCTGGATTGTTCATTAAGGATGGCCCAGTCGTACAGGTTCGTTCTTCTGGACAACGAAAAGAGGTCCATGAAGATAAGGACGAACGCATTCAATGGGATGGACCATTGGTAATTATGGTCAATGAGCTATCAGCATCCGCTTCTGAAATTTTGGCGGCCGCCATGCAAGATTATAAAAGAGCTGTGATTATTGGAAGCAAGCAGACTTTCGGTAAAGGAACCGTTCAAAATGTGATTCCTTTGGATAATATTGTCCGAAGCAATGAGCATGGTGAGTTGGGTGCTATTAAATTGACGACCCAAAAATTCTACCGAATCAATGGTGGTTCCACGCAGTTGGAAGGCGTTAAAAGTGATATTGTTGTTCCAGATAGATATAGCTATATCGATTTGGGTGAGCGCGATCAAGAAAATCCATTGGGTTGGGACAAGATTACCCCTGCCGATTATAAAGTTTGGGATGGTTATATTGATCTTGAGGCCACTGTGGAGAACAGCCAAAAGCGTATGGCCAACAACCCCCAAATCAAGTTGATTGAGGAAAACGCCAGATGGATCAAGGAACAACAAGACGAAACCGTTGTTTCGCTTAACTATGACAAATTTGTAACGAAGGAAAGTGAGGCTAAAAAACGGTCTGATAAATTCAAAAGCCTACGGGATTATGATTCCAAGCTGACCTTTGGCTCGCTTCAATACGAAACTGAATTGTTCACCCAAGATTCTGTTCTTCGCGAAAAAAGGAACAGATGGCATAAAGATTTGGCCAAAGATGTTTATGTGGAAGAGGCCGTGAATGTGCTTAAAGACCTTCAGTTGAACAACATTAAGAGTACCGAAAGAAAATTGGCCAGCGCCAATAAGGACTAAAACGGAATCAATAAAATTGAAAGCGGCTTCTTTTAGGGGCCGCTTTTTTTTTACAGTATATAAAAATCTTCAGGTTCAATGGGTTTTGGAAGTTCGGTCTCTCCCAAGAGCTGTCTTATATTGATATCGATGGTCCGAGCTATGGAAGTTACCGGTGTGTCGGTAGGTAGATTTTCGAATGGGTCTTGCAATCTAAAGGCTGCCTTTTCCAGAAAAAAGAATACCATGGAGACAATAACCAAAATTAAAACCTCCAACACCACCACCAATCGCAAAGGTTCCGACATGGCCAGAAATATAACGAAGAGATAGATGGCCAAATGCAATCCCTTTCGGTATGTGGTTGGGAACACGGTGTTTTTGATGCGCTCACACTTCCCCATGGAGGCCGTTAACCGTTCCAATGTTTCCTCCAACTGTAGTCTCGAAAATCCATCCAGTTTTCCCTCATCAAATAATTTTTTGATGGATTCGGTCTGAAAATCCAATAGGCCCAAGGGTACATTTTTATGTGTTTGCAAATGGTTCAATTCTCGATTCGAGATCAATTCTTCCAAATTTGCATAGGGATTTTTGCCTCTTAAAGATTGTCCCAAGGAATAGCACCAAGCAATTTGCCGGTAGGCCATGGTTTTGATCAAGGGATCGTTTGCTTCGGTATACATTTTCAATTGCAATACCAACGTACGGGAATCGTTCACAATGGCTCCCCAAATTTTCCGGGCTTCCCACCACCGGTCATAGGATTGGTTCACTTTAAAAGATATCAGAATGGATATGGCAATACCCAATGTGGTGGCAATGGAAATGGGAATATCGGGTAAATAATCAGACCAAAATACAGGCAGGATATCCACGACCACACCAATGAGCGTGACAATGAGCAGAGATATTTTAATCTCGTTGAAAATGTATTTTAATGGAAATATTTGTTTGGTTATCATAAATTGACCAGAATCTTAATTCAAGTAAGGGGTAATTCTTTTCAAGATAAAGTTTTATAAATAAATGGGCTTAAGTTTTTCAAGTTTGCTATCATTGCAATCCTTATTAAATATCTGTTTGCGATGAGCAATAAAACCAAATATGCCCTTTTGATGTTAGTTTGTATCCTTGGTTTTTGGCTTTTTCAAAATTTTTATACGCCCGCTACCTATTCCAATCCGGAAAGCTCCAATAATGAAGTCATTTCTGAAGTGTTCTTGCCGACTTCCACCACGGGGGAGATTGTACAGCATGAACATTTTATGCTTTCGTATAATGAGCCATTTGAACAAGCCGAATGGGTGTTGTATGAACTCAAGAAAAGTCATCTCACCTATGATGATAGAAAGCGGCCATATTTTATCGAAGACCCCAAGGTGAAGACTAAATCGGCCGATTGGCGCAATTACCGAGGCTCTGGTTATGACCGTGGACACCTATGTCCGGCAGGTGATCGCCGCTTTTCAGAATATGCCTATAACGAGACATTTTATACCAGCAACATAAGCCCGCAGGACAGGGATTTTAATGCAGGTTTGTGGAATCGATTGGAGCAGAAAGTTAGGTATTGGTGCAAAACGTATGGGGATTTGGTTGTGATTACGGGTGGAATTCTAGAAAATGGGTTGGAAGAAATTGGGGATGAAGATGTGGATGTACCTCGAACTTTTTATAAGATTATTTTGAGAAAAGACTCTAAAAAGGCACTCGCTTTTTTGATGCCGAATACAGAAAGTAAACAACCATTAGATTATTTTTTGGTGCCCATAGATACCATTGAGAAACAAACGGGCATCGATTTTTTTGAAAAGCAGACCAAAACATGGCAAGATGAGGTTGAAAGTAAGGTGAATGTTACGGAATGGAAGTTTTAAATACCGTCCTTTAATCGGTTTGAATCCAATTTTAGGAAGATAAAGAGCAGCATTGTAAAAAAGATAAGCCCAGAACCTCCATAGCTAAAAAAGGGTAAAGGTACCCCGATAGTAGGCAAGAGACCTATCACCATTCCAATGTTGATGAAGTAATGGAACACTAAAATGGAAATGACCCCGTAGCCGTACATCCGACTAAAATCACTTTTTTGTCGCTCTGCAATATGAATCAATCGTAAAAAGAAACCAGAAAACAAAAGAATTACGGTCATGGTCCCCAAAAAGCCCCATTCCTCACCCACAGAGCTGAAAATATAATCCGTGTGCTGTTCGGGAACAAAATCACCTTTGGTACGTGTACCTTCCAAAAAACCCTTTCCAAAAAATCCGCCGGACTCAATGGCTTTTTCAGATTGATAGGTGTTGTACCCAATGGTCTTTCTGATTTCCTCCAGTTTTTTTTCATCCTTTTCCAAGCTCAACCAAAGTGCAATCCGATCGCGATGGCGTTGTTCAAACACATTTGCATAAACAAAATCCACCGATAGGGAGAACAGGATGGAAAGGACAATTACCCCAATAACGGGAAGTATGGGAATCTTAACAGATGCTTTTTTAAAGGTATAGACCAATATGGTCAATATGATCAAGCCTATGGCTACCCACACAGTACCAAACATTAAGGTGGTTGCGAATAAAACCACCATGAACAATAATATGCCCAAATAATACAATGGGAACCCTTCCCTGAACAGCACAAAAAAGAAAGAAAAGTAAATCAGGGCACTCCCGGGGTCAGGTTGGGGTAGAATCAAAAAGGCTGGTAAAAGAATAATGAAAAGTGCATACAATTGGTGCCTTCCTGTTTTAATATCGGTTTGTATATCGCTTAAAAACTTTGCCAAGGCAAGTGCCGTAGCTACTTTGGCAAGCTCAGAAGGTTGTAGGTTAAAAAAACCCAAATTATACCATGAGGTTGCCCCTGCAATGGTCTTTCCAAAGACAAAAAGGCCGAGCAGCAAAAGAATGGAGATGATATAAAAGATGGAGGAAAAACGCTCAAAGAAATTGGATTCCACAAAAAGGACCAAAATAATCCCCAATGCGGCCAATCCAATAAAAAAAAATTGTTTCCCGTATAAAGTGGAGAAGTCAAAAATAGAAAGATTGGGGTCTACCAAGGATGTGGAATAGATATTGATCCATCCTATAAAAACCAAAAGGGCATAGAGAAAAATAGTGATCCAATCTATCCTTCCAAACAACCCTCTACCAGACATACTCATTTATCTTGAAAGGTTCACCGCTATAGGGTTTTGCATATTCGTGCTCCAGTGTTTTTTCCAACATACGCTTCTCCAAATCTTTTCGGGTGATTTCACCCTTAATATATTTTTCAATCAAAAGAGAAGCAATGTGCCCAGCATAACGTGCCCCGTAGTAGCCATTTTCAATATATACGGCTAAGGCAATCTGCGGATTCTCAACTGGGGCAAAGGCCACAAAAACCGAATGGTCGGTAAGCTGCATGCGTTCTCCATCAACTCGAACGAAATTTTCCACCGTACCGGTCTTACCTGCAATTTCAACATCTGGAATTTGCACCCATCGGGCCGTACCATATTTGTACACATTGGCCATTCCTTTGATCACAGGTTCAAAATGCTTGCGATCAATTGTAGTGTAGTGGGGTTCGGTATATTTGGGGTCAATGGCTCCAGAACTCCCCATATTTTTTATGACGTGTGGGGTATAGAAATAACCACGATTGGCAATTGCAGCGGTCATATTGGCCAATTGAAGCGGAGTGGCAGCAATTTCTCCCTGTCCTATGGCATTGGATATAATGGTTGAAGCGGCCCATCTTCCATCCCCATACCATTTGTCGTAAAAGTTTTTATCCGGAATTCGTCCTGGTCTTCCCGTAGGTAGGTCGGTGCCTAAATAATTACCCAAGCCAAAACTTTTCATATGCTTTTCCCAAACATCAATAGCCTCATCCGTAGTGGAATATTTGTCGAATAACCTTCTAAATGTTCCAGCAAAATAAGCGTTACACGATTGTGTGATACCGGAATTCATATCCCGAACGCCTCCTCCACAATGGCATCCTCTTAAGGTATTCCCCACATAGAAACCATGGTAGCACCGAAATTTGGTAGTGGGGTCAATCACACCTTCTTGTAAGGCAGCCAATGCATTTAAAGTCTTAAAGGGGGACCCTGGCGAGGGTTCCGCCAAAATGGAACGGTCCCAAGTGGGTTTGGAAATGGTATCGTAATGGAGTTTGCTATAATTTTTGGAACGTTCCCGACCCACCAATAGCGCTGGATCATAAGTAGGACCGGAAATCATAGCTAGAATTTCTCCGGATTTGGGTTCAATGGCTACGATGCCCCCTCTTTTTCCATGCATCAACTTTTCGCCATATTCTTGGAGCTCTTTATCCAAAGTGATGTGTATCTCCGTACCCTGCACTGGAATGGTATCTAGTTTGCCATCTTTGTAAGGGCCTATATCGCGATTAAAACGATCTTTTTGGATATGCATGACCCCTTTTCGCCCCCGAAGTACTTCTTCATACTGTTTTTCAATACCGGTTCGCCCTTTTAACTCTCCAGCCACATAGTATGGATTGTTCTGCAAATCCCATTCGTTTACCTCACTAATGTAGCCCAACACATTGGCCGCACTGTTAGTGGTATAGTAACGTAAAGACCTTTTTTGGATATAGAATCCAACAAAATGGCGCATTTTTTCCTGAAGAGTAGCATAATCTTCTTTGGAGAGTTGGGGTACTAAAACGGAAGGAAGCCTTGGAGAATAAACCCGAGCTTTTTCCATTTTGGATATAAAAGTGGCTTTGTCGATTCCCAATAGACCACAGAACTCCAAAGTATCTAACGGTTTTACCTCCCTGGGAATGACCATGACATCGTAAGCTGGTTGGTTTCCCACCATAAGATCCCCGTTTCGGTCATAGATATAGCCCCGTTCCGGATAATCATATATTTTCTTGATGGCGGGATCTTCCAAAATCTGGTCGGGAGAAAAGCGAAACAACTGCAAATAGGAAAGTCTACCGATAAAGGTAAATCCAATGATGACGATTATGGAAGATAACAGCAGCTTTTTCATATATGACGTATTTGTATACTCGAAGCCCTACAGTACTTCAACGAAGCAATAGCTTATTTATTCGCTTTGCGGACTAAAAAGTGAACTAAAGAGTGTACAAAGTACCAAAGTTACAATACCTGTGGTAAAAACCTTTTTCAAAATTAAAAGGAAGTGGGAAATACTTAAAATTTCCAAGGAAAAGAATACCATTTGATGGATTAAAATAAGCAGGCCCAAAAAGGTGAGGCGCTGCACTTTTGTGGTGTTCTTGAAACTGAAATTTTGAAACTCGTAATTCACTCCAAAACAAAATCGCATAAGTACAGGCCTTGCGTACGCCACCGTTAAGGAGGCTATGGAGTGGAGCGCCAAGGTATCTGAAAATATATCGATTATGAATCCCAGCAAAAAGGAAATTACCATAAATAAGGCTCTATTGCCTTTTATAGGGTACCAATAGAAAAAAATTACATAAACCATTGGATTGATGTACCCCATAAAGTGGAGATTGTTAAAGATCAGCACCTGGGTGAGAACCAGTAACACAAACCGCATGGTATTTAAGAAAACAGTATTATTCATTAGAGGTAGCTGATTCCAGGGCTTTAATTTCTTCCCGATTTTTGTTTTCTATAAGGTACACGTTTTTGATGTTAACCATGTCGTTGAACAGTTCAACATCAATATTGTAAAAACTTTTGGAAGCATTGAGGTCATATCTTTTAATGACGCCAACGGGGACGTCTTCAGGAAAAATACTGGACATTCCTCCGGTAACAATAGTATCTCCAACTACAAGAGGCACCAGTCGTGGTATATCCACCAACTGTACCACGGTATAATCATTCGCATCCCAAACCAATGATCCAAAATAATTGGAATGTTTGATTTTAGCATTGATGTTGGACTTGGTATTCAGCACACTTTGTACCGTGGCGAAATTATTGGATACGTTCTCAACAATCCCCAAAATACCCTTAGTGGTGATTACACCCATATCTTGACCAACTCCCTGATTTTTTCCTTTATCGATTGTAACGTAGTTACGGGGCGAAGTAAAACTATTTTTTACAAGTCGGGCACTCAAAACTTCGTAATCCACAAGGGATGAGTCCAGAGGTTCAATTACAGCATTTTCCGCATTGAAGAGCATTCTGCGCAACCGCTCATTTTCATTGACCAACCTATCGTTCTCTTCTCTAAGGTTAAAATAAGAGGATATATCCGAAGCTGTGCCATAGACATTTCCAGTTAGCCATTTGGATGAATTGAAAAATTTAGATTGATGGTAGGAGTGGGACCGAACCGTAATCACCAACGAAATAAGCGCAAGAAAGCTGTAGAGGAACGCATTTCTGTACCGTAGGATAAAGTTGATGATCCGTTGCATGCAATCGTATCGTTATGAAAGTTTGAACGCATCAAGCACTAAGAAACAACAAAGTTCCCATTTACTTGATCAAGATGCTCTTGTAACGCTCCAAATTTTTAAGTGCAATCCCTGTTCCCCGAACAACCGCTCTTAGAGGGTCTTCCGCAATATAAACAGGCAAGTCCGTCTTTTGTGACAGCCTTCTGTCCAGCCCTCTTAGCATGGAGCCTCCCCCGGCCAAATAAATTCCCGTATTGTAAATATCAGCAGCCAATTCTGGAGGGGTTTGGGATAAAGTTTCCATTACCGCATCCTCAACCCGTAATATACTTTTGTCCAGTGCTTTGGCAATTTCGCGGTAAGAAACCTGTACCTGTTTTGGTTTTCCGGTCAAAAGATCACGACCTTGTATGGATTTATCGTCTGGGGGTGATTTTAAATCTTCGGTAGCGGAACCAATCTCAATTTTTATCGCCTCAGCCGTACTTTCACCCACATACAGGTTGTGCTGGGTTCGCATATAATAAATGATATCGTTGGTGAACACGTCACCCGCAATTTTCACTGATTTGTCACAAACAATACCGCCTAAGGCAATTACTGCAATTTCGGTAGTACCTCCACCAATATCAACAATCATGTTTCCTTTGGGCTGCATAATGTCCAGCCCAATACCAATGGCAGCGGCCATAGGTTCATGGATCAGGTAAACTTCTTTACCGTTTACACGTTCCGCGGATTCACGAACCGCCCGCATTTCCACTTCGGTAATTCCCGAAGGGATACAAATGACCATTCGAAGCGCAGGCGGAAACCACTTTTTCTTTAATGCCGGAATGTTCTTGATGAACATATTGATCATCTTTTCCGAAGCATCAAAGTCCGCGATTACCCCATCCTTTAACGGGCGTATGGTTTTGATGTTTTCATGGGTTTTCCCCTGCATCATATTTGCTTCGCGGCCTACCGCGATAATTTTTCCTGACACGCGGTCCCTGGCCACAATGGAAGGACTGTCAACCACCACTTTGTCCAAGTGGATGATCAGGGTATTTGCAGTACCAAGGTCAATGGCAATTTCCTCGGTCATGAAATCAAAAAATCCCATAAAAAGCGTCTATTTTCGGATTAACGGTAAAAATTATCGGCTAATGTACTAAAATTAATGTTTAAAATGCCGTGTACCTGTCATCACCATGGCCATTCCATTTTCATTGCAATAATCAATGCCCAATTGATCTTTGATGGACCCTCCAGGTTGAATGACACTTTTAATTCCAGCCTTATCTGCAATCTCCACACAATCGGGGAATGGGAAGAAGGCATCACTGGCCATAACAGCACCATTCAAATCAAATTTGAAGGATTGCGCTTTATGGATGGCTTGGTTCAAAGCATCAACGCGTGAAGTTTGCCCCGTTCCACTAGCGCACAATTGTTTGTTTTTGGCCAAAACAATGGTGTTGCTCTTCGTGTGTTTACACAATTTAGAAGCGAAAATCAAATCTTCGATTTCTTCTGAGGTTGGTTTTTTGTCGGTAACAGGATTCAAGTCCTCTTTGGAATCGGTTTTGGAATCCTTATCCTGAACCAAAACGCCGTTCAAACAAGTTCGAACCAAGGTTTCTGGCAGTTCCGTTTCGTTTTGAATCAAGATGATTCTGTTCTTTTTGCCTTTCAAGATTTCCAAAGCTTCATCTGAGTAACTGGGAGCGATGACCACTTCGCAGAACAGATTATGGATTTCTTCAGCGGTAGGGGCATCAATTTCTTTGTTTGAAATCAAAATTCCACCAAAAGCGGAAACAGGGTCGCCCGCCAAAGCGTCAACGTAAGCTTGCTTAATGGTGCTTCGGGTAGCCAATCCACAGGCATTATTGTGCTTTAAAATGGCAAAGGTAGGGTCATCATTTTTGAATTCTTGCATCAAATTAACCGCGGCATCCACATCCAGCAAGTTGTTGTAGGATAGCTCCTTACCATGCAATTTGGTGAACATGGCCTCAAAATCACCAAAAAAATAGCCTTTTTGGTGTGGGTTTTCGCCATAACGGAGTATTTGGCCTTGGGTCTCACTAATTTTCAATACGGTTTCTTCTTTCTCTTTGTTGAAGTAATTGAAAATAGCTGTATCGTAATGCGATGACACATTAAAAGCCTTGGTGGCAAATCGCTTGCGGTCTTCCAAGGTAGTGTTTCCATTTCCTTCGGTAATCACATTCAAAAAGTCGGTATAATCTTCCATGGAGGAAACACAAAGCACATCCTTGAAGTTTTTGGCGGCTGCCCTGATCAGGGAAATTCCACCAATATCAATCTTTTCAATAATATCTTGTTCTGATGCGCCACTGGCCACGGTTTTTTCAAACGGGTAGAGGTCTACGATGACAATATCCAACTGCGGAATCTCAAATTCTTCCATCTGGGCCACATCGCTTTCATTGTCCTGTCGGTTTAAGATTCCTCCGAAAACTTTGGGGTGCAAGGTCTTCACACGACCTCCCAAAATGGAAGGGTAACTGGTCACATCTTCTACGGGTACCACATCAATACCCAAATCGCGGATAAATTTTTCGGTTCCTCCTGTGGAATAAAGGGTTACACCGAGTTCATCCAATTTTTTTACGATGGGTTCCAGACCATCTTTATGAAATACGGAAATTAATGCAGCAGAGGCTTTTTTGGCAGTCTTCATTGGTGTCTTAAAAATCAATTTCTTAAGCTCACAAAAGTACTTGATCTCTCCTTAAAAATCAGAACGGGTTATCAACAAAATAAGGTAAGTTTTACAGAATTTTGGCCACTTCCTGATTGATGAATTCCAAAAAGCGTTCATCTTCTTCCGTAAAAGGGTCTGGCGTGTTGGAATCAATATCGATTTGACCCACATTTTCCCCATTTACGAACAAGGGAACCACAATCTCTGCTTTTACCGTTATGCTACATGCGATGTAGTTATCTTGGGCGGCCACATCGGGCACCACAAAATTTTGGTTACTCACGGCAACTTGCCCACAGATACCTTTTCCGAACGGAATAATGGTATGGTCGGTGGGCGCTCCGGCATAAGGTCCCAACTTCAACTCTTCCTTATCGCCATTTTTAAAATAGAACCCAACCCAGTCGTAATAATCCACATTACTGCGCAAAAGCTCACAGATTTCACCCAAACGGTTATCTACGGATTTGTCTTCATCTTTTACAATTTCAAGTACCTTGGGTTCCAACGATTTTAGCATGAGGTATTTTTTTGCAAATGTATTGAATACTGCATTTGTACGACAAAGAAGCTAGTGCTTACAGTAAGATGTGGCTTAATCTTCTGTTAAACAAAGCAATAAATTGATATATTTTGTAGTTTTGTAGTCAAATGAAGCAGATTTTTCATCAAATCGTATCCTCGTTGATGGCCCTTTTGGTCCTGGCTTCCACGGTTTCTTGGACAGTGGACAAGCATATTTGCATGGGCCGGGTAATGGATATTTCCCTTTTTTCCCATGCGGATGATTGCGGAATGGATATGGATATGGAAAAATCCTGTTGTGATGATGAATCTTTCACTGTACAAGGTCAGGACGACCTAAAAATCTCTTTTGAGAAGTTTGATTTGGACCAGCAAGTCTTTTTGGTCAGCTTTGTCCAAACCTATTTTCAGCTTTTCGAAATCGATTCTGAAGAACCTCACGCTTTCAACGAGTACAACCCACCCCCATTGATACGGGACGTGCAGGTTCTTGACCAGACTTTCCTTATTTGATTTAACATAGATTGAATGTACCCGACCGAAGTGGTTGGGCTGTCGCATTTACGCGTGTTTTGTGTCAATCTAATGTTTAAATCAAACCCATATGCTGAACAAAAGCATCAAATTTTTAATAGATAACAAGTTGGTAGCCATACTGCTCCTGCTATTTTTTATGGCATGGGGCATTGTAAGCACACCTTTTAATTGGGATACGGGTGGTATTTTGCCAAGTAATCCAGTAGCTGTGGATGCCATCCCGGATATTGGGGAAAATCAACAGATTGTTTTTACCAAATGGCCCGGAAGGTCCCCACAGGATATCGAGGACCAAATCACTTACCCATTGACTACTTCCTTATTGGGAATCCCAGGGGTAAAGACCATTCGGAGCTCATCCATGTTCGGATTTTCCAGTATCTATATCATTTTTGAAGAGGATGTGGAGTTCTACTGGAGCCGTAGCCGCATTTTGGAAAAGCTCAATTCGCTTCCCAACAACCTATTACCAGATGGTGTAAATCCTGCCTTGGGACCTGATGCCACCGCTTTGGGCCAGATTTTCTGGTATACACTGGAAGGAAGGGATAAAGATGGCAATGTAACAGGCGGGTGGGATTTGCAGGAACTCCGTAGCGTACAGGATTACTACGTAAAGTATGCGCTTTCATCCGCATCAGGGGTTTCCGAGGTGGCTTCCATAGGTGGATTTGTGCAGGAATACCAAGTGGATGTGGACCCTGAACTGATGAAGCAATACAATGTGGGCTTGGATCAAGTAGTGAAAGCTGTTAAACAGAGCAATCGGGATATCGGCGCTCAGACTTTGGAAATCAATAAAGCAGAGTACTTGGTGCGTGGTTTGGGATACATCAAATCCTTGGAGGATATTAAAAATGCTGTAGTTGCATCAACCGATTACACCGCCATCAGAATTAAGGATGTGGCCCATGTCTCCTTGGGCCCGGCTGTTCGTCGTGGAATTTTGGACAAAGAAGGGGCTGAGGTAGTTGGGGGAGTTGTTGTGGCCCGATATGGAGCCAATCCACTGGAGGTCATTAACAATGTAAAGGAACAAATTACGGAGTTGAGTGCTGGCCTCCCATCTAAAGTTTTGAAAGATGGAACTACTTCCCAACTCACCATTGTTCCATTTTATGACAGAACGGAACTCATCCAAGAAACATTGGGAACTCTGAACGAGGCGTTGACCCTCGAAATTCTCATCACCATTTTGGTGATTGTGGTCATGGTGTTCAATCTTAGGGCCTCAATTTTGATTTCGGGCTTGTTGCCAGTTGCCGTGCTCATGGTGTTCATCTCAATGAAACTATTTGGTGTAGACGCCAACATTGTGGCGCTTTCTGGTATCGCCATTGCCATTGGAACCATGGTGGATGTTGGGGTGATTCTCTCCGAGAATATCATTCGGCATATGGATGAAAATGACCAAAACTTATCCATCAATGAGGTGGTGTACAATGCCACAGCTGAGGTTTCCGGAGCCATTTTAACCGCTGTATTGACAACCATCATCAGCTTTATTCCAGTTTTTACCATGGTGGGCGCTGAAGGAAAATTGTTCCGACCACTTGCTTTTACAAAAACCATGGCATTGACGGCATCCATTATTGTGGCACTGTTCCTTATTCCACCATTTGCGGCCATCATATTTAAAAAGAAAAATAGAACGCCCATCTTCGCCTATGTTTGGAATGGTATTTTGATTGCCCTAGGATTGGTGGCCATTGGTTTTGGCTATTGGTTGGGGTTGGCCTTGATTGCCTTTGGTGTTTCCGGAATCCTAAAAGTACGTCAAACGCTGGACGCAAAACAAGCCAGTATGCTCAATGTGAGTATTTGCGTGGGCACCATTGCCTTCTTGTTGGCTACCTATTGGAGACCTCTTGGTTTTGACCGTAGCATTGCCATCAACCTGATTTTTGTGGGTTTGATTTGTAGTGTTTTGTTGGGGGGATTTTACCTCTTCAGACAATATTATAGTCGCATTTTGACATGGGCATTGGAGCATAAATTGGTGTTTCTTTCCATTCCTACCATAATTGTAGTCTTCGGATTCATGATTATGAGGAACACGGGGCAGGAATTTATGCCATCCCTCAATGAAGGTTCATTTCTGCTGATGCCCACTTCCTTGCCACATGCTGGAGTGGAGGAGAACAAAAGGGTGGTGCAGCAATTAGATATGGCCGTGGCCACCATCCCAGAAATTCAAACTGTAGTGGGGAAAGCAGGAAGGACAGAATCTGCATTGGACCCTGCACCACTTTCCATGTATGAGAACATCATTCAATATCGGTCAGAATACGAAAAAAATGAGACTGGAAGTCCGCAGCGTTTCAAAGTCAATGCTGATGGTTATTTTGAATTGCGCAATGGAAAAGTGCTGGCCAATCCAAATTTGGAAGTAACCAATGAACAAAATTACAAGGACAGCCATGTAAGCGAACCTTTGCGCATCGATAGAAATCTTTTGATTGCGGATGGCGACGGGGAATATTTTCGAAACTGGCGTCCCGAAATCCAAAGTCCGGATGATATTTGGAATGAAATCGTGAAAGTCTCCAAATTGCCTGGGGTCACTTCGGCGCCTAAACTACAACCCATTGAGACGCGTTTGGTGATGCTTCAAACCGGGATGCGGGCACCGATGGGCATTAAGGTAAAAGGTCAGGATTTAAAGGAAATCGAAAACTTTGGCCTACAATTGGAACCTATTTTAAAAGAAGCAGCCGGGGTCAAGGATGAAGCTGTCTTTGCAGACCGAATCGTGGGCAAGCCTTATCTCCTTATCGATATAGACCGTGAAAAATTGGTTCGTTACGGATTGGTCATTGAGGATGTGCAGCAAGTATTGGAAGTAGCGATTGGAGGGATGTCGCTGAGCCAAACCGTGGAGGGCAGGGAACGTTATGGAATCCGAGTGCGCTATCCGAGGGAACTTCGGGAAAACCCCTCCGATTTGGAAAATATTTATGTTCCTGTACAAAAAGGGAGTCCCATTCCCTTAAGTGAGTTGGTGACCATTCGCTACGAACAAGGACCTCAGGCCATTAAAAGTGAAGATACCTTTCTGGTAGGCTATGTGCTTTTTGATAAACTTGATGGCTATGCGGAAGTGGATGTAGTGGAAAATGCCCAAGCCAAGATTCAGGAAAAAATAAATAGCGGGGAATTGGTGGTGCCCAAGGGTATCAGCTACCGATTTACAGGTACGTATGAGAACCAGTTACGGGCCAAGAAAACTTTATCCGTTGTGGTTCCGTTGGCACTACTGATTATCTTTTTGATTCTGTACTTTCAATTTAGGTCGGTGGCCACATCCTTGATGGTATTTTCTGGGATTTTGGTCGCTTTTGCGGGAGGCTTTCTAATGATTTGGTTCTACGGTCAGGATTGGTTCCTCAACTTTAGTTTTATGGGCGAAAACCTAAGGGACCTCTTCCAAATGCACACGATTAATTTGAGTGTGGCGGTGTGGGTCGGATTTATCGCACTGTTTGGCATTGCCACGGATGACGGCGTAGTGATGGCCACCTATCTCACCCAAACTTTCGACAAGAACAAACCAGATAACCTGAAACAAATTCGGGCTTCGGTGTTGGAAGCAGGTGAAAAACGAATCCGTCCTTGTTTGATGACCACTGCGACTACCATTTTGGCACTATTACCAGTCCTAACAAGTACTGGTAGAGGTAGTGATATCATGATTCCGATGGCCATTCCAAGTTTTGGGGGTATGTTGATTGCATTGATCACATTGTTTGTGGTACCCGTGCTGTACAGTTGGAAAGCTGAATTAAGAGTGAAAAACGAAAAGTGAAGAATTAAAGTTATGGCTAAAAGTGTTTTAAGAGAAAAGAGCTATGGTTTTGCAATAGAAATTGTAAATCTATCACAGCTTTTAATTTCTGAAAAAAAGGAGTATGTGTTAAGCAAGCAACTTTTAAGAAGTGGGTCTTCCATTGGAGCATTAATTCGAGAAGCTGAATTTGCCCAAAGCAAAAAGGATTTCATTAATAAAATGAGTATTGCTCTTAAGGAAGCAAACGAAACTCTGTACTGGTTAGATTTATTAAAAGACACACATTTTTTGGAAGTTGACAGCCACCAAAAATTGAATTCAACCTGCAAAGAATTAGTAGCTATGTTGGCAAGTTCAGTAAAAACTTCAAAATCCAACCTCTAATGAAAAAGCCAAATAACATAAAAACTATTTTTCAATTTTCACCTTTTACTTTAAGGAGAGCATGCACTTTTATCTTTTCACTTTTCACTTTCCACTTTTTAAGTGCTCAGTCCTTGGAAAGCTATCTTCAGGAAGCGGAATTGAACAGCCCCATGATTCAGGCTTTGGAGCTACGCTACAATATTGCAAAAGAAAAGGTGAGTGAAATGAACACCTTGCCAAACACAACGGTTGCTGCGGGATATTTTGTGAGTGAACCAGAGACCAGAACGGGAGCGCAACGGGCAAGATTTTCGGTTTCGCAGATGTTGCCATGGTTTGGCACTATCACGGCCCGGGAAAACTATGCCAGTTCCATGGCTGAGACGGAGTATGCCGAAATTGTCATCGCCAAACGAAAATTGGCATTGTCATTGGCGCAATCCTACTACAATTTATACGGGATTGAGGCGAAACAAAAAGTACTTCAAGAAAACATTGAACTGCTCAAAACCTATGAAACCCTGGCACTGACCTCCGTGGAGGTGGGAAAAGCTTCGGCGGTGGATATTTTGAAACTTCAAATTCGCCAAAATGAATTGCAACAGCAGAAGGAGGTACTGGAACAATCCTACTTGGCGGAGCAGGCTGTTTTCAACAATTTGTTGAATCGAGATGAAAGCATCGCTGTGGAGGTTGTTGAGGAAATGGACATTCCAGAGGATGACCCTATGCTTAACAAAGACGATTTAAGTTTAAATCCGGAATTGCTCAAATACGACCAGTTGTACGAATCGGTTACGCAATCCGAACTGCTGAATCAAAAGGAGAATGCACCTAGTTTTGGCATTGGGTTGGACTACATCCCTGTTTCGGAGCGGGATGATATGGTGTTCAGTGATAATGGAAAGGATATTGTGATGCCGATGGTTACTTTTTCAGTGCCTATTTTCAATAACAAGTTTAAATCGACCACCAAACAAAATGAGCTTCGTCAAAAGGAGATTGAACTGCAAAAAGCAGAGCGATTAAATGTATTGGAGAATGCCTATGCCAATGCCATTTCGCAACGGAATCAAGCACGTATTGCCCATCAAACCCAGTCAAAGAACCTAAATCAGGCGAAAGATGCTGAAGAAATCCTGATCAAGAACTATGAGACGGGAACCATCGATTTCAACGATGTGTTGGATATTCAAGAATTACAATTAAAGTTTCAAACGAATCAAATACAATCAGTGCAGCTGTATTATTTACAATCTGCCATCATCAATTATTTAATTAACAAGTAAATTTAATTTTATCAAAAATGAGAACAAACATCAGAACAATTATCGGAATTGCATTTGCATCAGCCTTGGTACTTACGGTATCCTGCAAAGGAAAAACAGAGGAGGCAAAAGAGACTTCTACGGAAGCGACCATGGAACATGAAGGTCACGATATGGATAAAATGGACCATGAAGGACATGACATGGACAACATGGAAACTGCTGATATGAAAGGCAAAGAGTACACCTCTAAATATGTTTGCGTAATGCATTGCGAAGGCAGTGGAAGTGATGAAGAGGGAAAATGCCCAGTTTGTCGAATGGATTATGTGTTGAATGAGGAGCACATGGCAGACGGACATACCCATAATTAATTTCAAATTGTACCACTATGCGTATTAAAGTCAAAAATATGGTTTGTGAAAGATGCAAAGGTGTCTTGAAAAACGAATTTCGGGATATGGGCATTGAAGTGGTACAAATTGACTTAGGCGAAGTTGAATTTAAAGATTCGGCCATGGGCCAAATAGAGCGTATTCGGGAGATTTTGACCAAGAATGGATTTGAATTGATTGAGGATGTCAATCAGACGTACATCGTGGACATCAAAAAACACTTGATCAATGCGTTGGAGAACCGTTCCGATCAAAATCTCTCAGAATACTTGGCTGGAAAGCTGAACAGAGACTATTCGGCACTCAGTAAAATGTTCAGTGCCAAAGAGGGATTGACCATTGAAAAGTATTTTATCCTGCTCAAAATGGAGAAGGTAAAAGAAGAAATTCAAATGGGAACGAAAACTTTCTCTGAAATAGCCTGCGATTTAAACTACAAGAGCAGTAGCCACTTGGCCAAACAGTTTAAATCAGTAACTGGAATGTCGATGAGTGCCTATAAAAAGGTACAAGAGTGGAACAGGAGGCCGTTGGACCAAATTGTATAAAAGAAACCCAGAATTGTAAAAAGCTTCCGACTGGTATTCAGCTAGTTTTGAACAAAAAACAAACAAGATGAAACATACCTATCACATACACGGAATGAGCTGTAATGGTTGTAGAAACCATGTACAAGAAACCCTATCAAAAGTTGATGGGGTTACCGGGGTTGAAGTCAGTTTGGAGAAGGCCGAGGCCTCAATCGAGATGAAGGAACATATTCCTATTGAAACCTTCGAGGAAGCCCTAAAGAATGATGGAGGCGGATATACTATTCATGCGGACGGTCATCACCATCATCCACCAAAGAAAGAAGAAAAAAAAACGGTTTCAAACGGGAATGGCACTTTTTATTGCCCCATGCGATGCGAAGGGGACAAAACCTACGACGAACCAGGAGATTGCCCGGTATGTGGTATGGATTTGGTAGAGGAACAGAACACGGCTACAAGTTCCAAACAACAATGGACTTGCCCCATGCACCCCGAAGTGGTGGAAGATGGCCCTGGTTCTTGCCCCATCTGCGGAATGGACTTGGTGCCGATGAAGCTCGAAGCAAGTGCAGAGGAGAAAACCTATAAAAAATTACTTAAGAAGTTTTGGATAGCGGTGGGATTTACGCTCCCTATCTTCCTGATTGCCATGAGTGAGATGATACCCAACAATCCATTGTACAAACTAATGGCGCCGAGATATTGGAATTGGGTACAGTTTGGGTTATCAATTCCTGTTGTTTTTTATGCTACATGGATGTTTTTTGAACGAGCCTACCGAAGTATCAAGACATGGAACCTGAACATGTTCACCTTAATTGGAATCGGTGCTGGTGTGGCATTTGTGTTCAGTATATTGGGACTGTTGTTTCCTGGGTTTTTTCCAGACCAATTCAAGACCGAATCTGGGGCGGTTCACGTATATTTTGAAGCAGCAACTGTTATCCTCACACTTGTACTTTTAGGACAATTGTTGGAAGCCAGAGCACATAGCAAAACCAACAATGCAGTAAAGGAATTATTGAAATTAGCCCCCAACAAAGCCGTCAAAGTTGTGAATGGGGAAGAAGTTGAGGTCAGTATCGATGACATTGAAAAAGGGGATATCCTTCGGGTAAAACCGGGAGAAAAAATTCCTGTGGATGGCATCATCACCGAAGGGGAAACCGCTGTGGACGAATCCATGATCACCGGGGAACCCATTCCTGTAGAAAAAGGAGTGGATGACAAGGTAAGCAGCGGTACCATCAACGGGAATCAATCTTTTTTGATGAAAGCTGAAAAAGTGGGTAGCGATACGTTGCTCTCACAAATCATTGATATGGTGAACCAAGCCAGTCGAAGCCGGGCACCCATTCAGAATTTGGCGGATAAGGTATCGGCCTATTTTGTTCCCGCGGTGGTGATTATTTCCATCATCACATTTGCGGTTTGGGCCATTTGGGGGCCACAGCCCGCCTATGTTTACGCTTTGATCAATGCCATTGCGGTTTTAATCATCGCCTGTCCCTGTGCTTTGGGGCTTGCCACGCCGATGTCGGTGATGGTCGGTGTGGGTAAAGGTGCTCAAAATGGGGTGCTCATTAAAAATGCAGAAGCCTTGGAAAAAATGGCTGATGTGGACACCTTGATTATCGACAAAACGGGAACCATTACCGAAGGTAAACCAACATTTGACCATTTGGAGGCCTTTTCTGATGACTATTCAGATAGAGATTTGTTGCAATACGTTGTCTCCGTAAATGCCAATAGTGAACACCCTTTGGCGCAGGCTACCGTAAATTATGGTAAGGAAAAAGATGTCAAGACTCTAAAAACGGAGTCCTTCAATGCCGTCACGGGAATGGGGGTTGAAGGGAAGATCAAAGATGCTAAAATCCATTTGGGAAACCTCAAGTTGATGGAGAAAGCTGAGGTGGAAATTTCCAAAGACATGAAGGAAAAGGTCAAAAAAGCACAAGAAAAAGGGAAAACCGTTTCCTATTTGGCCATAGATGGAAAGTGTCATGGCTATGTGGCCATTGGCGACAAAATAAAGAAAACCAGTGCCAAAGCCATCAAAGCCATTCAAGACAATGGAATTTCTGTGATCATGCTCACCGGGGATAATGCCAACACGGCCAAAGCGGTGGCTAGCGAATTGCACTTAAATGATTTTAAGGCCGAAACCTTGCCTGAGGACAAAATGAAGGAAGTGGAACGCTTGCAAAATGAAGGAAAGGTGGTTGCTATGGCCGGGGATGGTATCAACGATGCCCCAGCATTGGCCAAAAGTGATTTGGGTATTGCCATGGGAACTGGAACTGACGTAGCTATTGAAAGTGCCATGATCACTTTGGTAAAAGGAGACCTTCATGGCATTGTAAAAGCACGGAACCTTAGTGAGGCCGTCATGAAAAACATAAAACAAAACCTATTTTTTGCATTGATCTATAACACCATCGGTGTACCGGTGGCAGCAGGGGTGCTTTATCCTTTCTTTGGGATTTTGCTTTCACCCATGATCGCGGCCTTGGCCATGAGCTTCAGCTCAGTATCGGTGATAGCCAATGCATTACGACTACGAACTAAATCAATCGACTAAAACTAAAATGGTAAAACGAACAACAGCGGTTAAGATTAGAAAGGCCCATCGATATTTGGGGCTGTTTTTGGGGATTCAATTCATCATGTGGACGGCCAGTGGCCTCTACTTCAGTTGGACCGATATTGATGAAATACACGGTGATCATTTCAGAAATATGGACCACGAACCTACAACCTTTGATGGCCTCATTGGACTTTCGCAAATCAATATACCCGCTAAAATAAGTTCGTTGCGTTTAAAGGACATAGGAGGGAAACCATACTATTGGATCAATAATGAATTTTTGGTTGATGCTAGGAATGGAAGTCTGAAAAAAGGTATTTCAGAACAAGAGGCTTTGGCGGTGGCCCATAAACAGATGTCACATGAGTTAAAAGTGAAAGCTGTGGAGGTCATCAACGAAACCGATAAGCATCACGAGTATCGGGAGCGGAAATTGCCCGCTTATGTGATTTCGTATGAATCCCTTGAAGACATCAAGGCCTATGTTTCGGTGGAGGATGGTTCTTTTCAGACTGTTCGACACCGGAATTGGCGTTGGTTCGATTTTTTGTGGATGACCCATACGATGGATTACGAGAGCAGGGATGATTTTAATACCACAGTACTTCGTGCCTTCTCCCTAATGGGATTGATTACTGTACTGAGCGGATTTTTGCTCTGGTTTACCTCATCGCCAACGATGCGGAAAGTTGTAAAACGAAAAAAATAACACATGAAAAAAGAAAATATCATTTATATCGGGATTGCGGTTGTAGTGGGGCTACTGGCCGGATACCTTATTTTTGGAGGTGGCACCGAAACCACAATGGAAGAGCAGGTACATGACCACAGTGCGGAGATGGCTTCAGGCGAAATGTGGACGTGTTCAATGCACCCACAGATTATGCAGCCAGAACCGGGATCTTGCCCCATTTGTGGGATGGACTTAATTCCTGCTGATGCAGCAGGCGAAGGACTGTCGCATTCGCAAATTAGCATGACCGCAAATGCCATGACCTTAGCGGGTGTGGAGACGGTAACCGTTGGCGAAGGAAGTACCAGTGGTGGAAATGTAAAATTGTCGGGAAAGATGGCCGTTAACCAAGAATCTGATGCAGTGCAATCTGCTTACTTTAATGGGAGAATAGAACGCTTAAACATCAATTATGAGGGTGAAGAGGTGAAAAGAGGACAACAATTGGCCACCATTTATTCCCCTGAATTGGTATCGGCCCAACAAGAATTGATTACCGCGGTAAAACTCAAATCCACCCAACCTGCTTTGTACACTGCGGTACGTAACAAATTGAAATTATGGAAGTTGTCCGATGTCCAAATCAATCAAATTGAAAGTTCAGGGAAGGTGGTTGAAAATTTTCCAGTGTACGCCAATGTTTCCGGGGTTGTTTCTTCCATTATGGTGGAAGAAGGCGATTATGTAAAAACAGGTTCACCTTTGGTGAAAGTGGCCAATTTAAATTCGGTATGGGCCATTTTTGATGCCTATGAAAATCAGTTGGCATTGTTCAAAAAAGGACAGACGTTAGAAGTATCTACCAAGTCATATCCCAATGAAATATTTCAGGCGACGATTTCCTTTGTAGATCCCTTGCTCAACAATTCCAGCCGAACGTTGGAAGTTCGGGCAGAATTGGACAACAAAAAAGGTTTGTTAAAACCTGGAATGTTCGTTGTTGGTGAAATAAAAACATCGGAAAGTATGACAACAGATATGGTTACCGTTCCTGAAAGTGCTGTGCTATGGACTGGGGAACGCTCTGTGGTTTATGTGCAACCAAATCCCAATGAAGCCGTTTTTGAAATGCGGGAAGTAACCTTGGGAAGTTTGAGCAATGGCAGCTACCCCGTGGTTTCTGGTCTTGAAGCTGGAGAAGAAGTTGTGGCCAAAGGAACTTTTACCGTGGATGCCGCGGCCCAATTGCAAGGCAAAAAATCCATGATGAACAAGAGTGGTGGTGCAACCATGACAGGTCACGAGGGCCATGGAATGAAAATGGATTTTTCCAAAGATTTTGAAAATGGTTTTGGTAGTGTATTGGATGCTTACCTTAAATTGAAAAATGCCTTGGTAGATTCGGATATGGATGGAGCAAAAAAATGGGCAAGCGAGGCATCACAAAAAGTGCAAAACCTAAAATCAATGGAAATTGATGATATGGGGATGACTCATGTGGAAAAAATTGAAGAATACCTTTCCAATATCTCTGAAGAAGATTCCATTGAGTCCCAACGGAAGGATTTTGTGCTGTTGTCGGAAAACATGATTCTAATTAGAAACCAATTGAAGGGCTTGGGCCAAAAACTGTATGTGCAGCATTGTCCCATGGCAGATAACAACAAGGGCGCCAATTGGATCAGTGCCGAAAAGGAAATTAGAAATCCGTATTATGGGGAGGCCATGCTAAGCTGTGGCAGTGTAGTCCATACGTGGTAATTTAGTCCTTGCTGGCTGCATCGAACATGGACTTTAACAGACTGTTCTTTTCCTTGGTATCGTTGCCCAATTGCCAGAACATGATGCCACCCAGCTTCTTTTTTAGGGCATACTCGGTTTTCATGCGCACAGAAACCGTGTCGTCATAACTGATAAAAATGCTGTCTTTGGCATTGTACAAATAAGGTGCTTTGGCAATGGGGTCCCAATAGCGCTTAAAATCAGGGTCTTGTTCAAATTCACTTCGGATATTGTAGTAGGCAGCCCAACCAATGTAAGGTCCGGAGTTGGACTGGTAAAGTCCATTGTTTTTGGGAGGAACACCTTTCCAAGCACGTCCGTAAAAAGCGGAACCAATGACCATTTGCTCGGGCTTTACCCCTTGTTCCAGACAATATTCCACTATTTTTTCGGCAGACCTTGGCCCGTAATCCCGGTCATCTCCGCGTTCTTTTTTCCAATTGGCAATGAATTCAGCGGCGGGAGTACCTTCAATATCCTTTTCTTTGATATAACCCAGAGGGGTATGATGGCCGGTGTAAGGAGAATTGCCTCCGACTTGATCGTAGGTCATAATGTTCATGTAGTCCACATAACCCATCACTTTTTCCAACTCAATATTGTTGTAGTAGGGTTTCCACCCTGCTGAAGCAAAGGTCAAGGTCTGTTCGCGGTCCAGCGTATCCAAGGATTCCCGTAATTCTTTCATCAATAGCGTAAAGTTTTCTTTGTCTTCGGGTCGGGCTCCTGTATCTGCTGCAGGTATGGCTGGGTATTCCCAATCAATATCAATTCCGTCCAGTTGATATTTTTGATTGAACTCCACCACGCTTTCCACAAACCTCTTTCGATTCCCAGCAGTGTGGGACATATCCGAAAATCCATCGGCACCCCATCCACCACAAGCAATCATGACTTTTAGATTTGGGTGATTTTTGCGTTGTTCCACTAATTGTTCCAGTTTTTTGCCGTCTTCCGCATTCCTGAACTGCATTTTTCCATCGATGACATGGGTAAATGAAAAAATAATATGGGTGAGTTGATGTAACGGAAGTTTTTCAGGTTGATATTCCTTTTCGGGAACATAATACGCCATTACGGCCACGGAAGATGTTTTGGTGTCTGGTTGATTTTTGAAAACAGCAAACGCGGTAATCAAACCGAAAAGAAGTAGAAGAGTAATGGAACGAAGATGTTTCATTTTGTATGTTTTTGATTTTTAGAAAGTAATCCAAAAGAGGTTGAAAGGCGAATGTTTTAGACCAAGAACAGCTTGAACGATACCGACAACATTTTTCGAGTCAAAAGCACATGGTGTTTTAGTTAATATTTAGCCAAATAAAAACAACGGATTCAAAACTAAAATACATTTACTTCAGTTTTTTAATTTTTTGACTCATGAAACAAGCGAAGTCAACTGGAAAGTCATCTCCTGCAAAAGCGGTTAAGCCAAATGCAAAGAAGACTACCCAAGCTACTGGAAAGAAGAAGTAACTTGGTTTTTAGGTTCTTTCGAAGAACTTTATCACTAAACAGAAAAGAAAACGCCCCGATGAAAATCGAGGCGTTCCTATTTTAATCCAAATGGGATTTCTTACATCATACCTGGCATTCCACCGCCACCCATTGGTGGTCCGGCAGGAGCATCTTCTTTGATGTCTGTCAAAGCACATTCCGTAGTCAGGATCATACCTGCTACCGAAGCGGCATTTTCCAAAGCAATTCGGGTTACTTTCTTAGGATCGATGATACCTGCCTCAAGCATATCAACATACTTGTCTGATTTGGCATCATAACCGAAGTCCTTCTTGCCTTCAAGAACTTTTGAAATCACCACAGAACCTTCACCACCAGCGTTTTCAACGATGGTACGCAAAGGAGACTCAATGGCTTTAGCCACGATTTGTACACCAGTGGTTTCATCCAAAGAATCGGTAGTCAATTTTTCCAATACTTTTTTGGCGCGAACCAAAGCCACACCACCACCGGCAACAATACCTTCTTCAACAGCGGCACGGGTAGCGTGCAAGGCATCATCAACACGGTCTTTTTTCTCCTTCATTTCAACTTCTGAAGCGGCACCTACATACAAAACTGCAACCCCACCAGCCAATTTGGCCAAGCGTTCTTGCAATTTTTCCTTGTCGTAATCAGAAGTAGTGGTTTCAATCTGTGATTTGATTTGGTTTACTCTGGCTTTAATGTCAGAAGCTTTACCAGAACCGTTTACGATGGTTGTATTGTCTTTATCGATGGTTACGGTTTCAGCAGTACCCAACATATCCAAAGAAGCGTTTTCCAAAGAGAAACCTCTTTCTTCAGAGATTACGGTACCACCAGTTAAGATGGCGATGTCTTCCAACATGGCTTTTCTTCTGTCCCCAAATCCAGGCGCTTTTACAGCGGCAATTTTAAGACCACCTCTCAATTTGTTCACTACCAAAGTGGCCAATGCTTGACCTTCAACATCTTCAGAAATAATTAAAAGCGGTCTTCCAGATTGCGCAACGGGCTCTAGGATAGGAAGGATTTCCTGTAGATTGGAAATTTTCTTATCGAAAAGAAGAATATAAGGGTTCTCCAAATCGGCCACCATTTTGTCAGTATCGGTCACGAAGTAAGGAGAAAGGTATCCTCTGTCAAACTGCATTCCTTCAACAACATCAACATAGGTATCGGTACCTTTGGCCTCCTCTACGGTGATTACACCTTCTTTTCCAACTTTATCAAATGCTTTGGCGATAAGATCACCAATAGTCTCGTCATTATTTGAAGAAATTGAGGCAACTTGTTTGATTTTATCTGAATCGTTGCCCACTTTTTTGGCTTGCTTTTCCAAGTCTGCTACCAAGGCTTCAACCGCTTTGTCGATACCTCTTTTCAGATCCATTGGATTGGCACCTGCGGCAACGTTTTTAAGACCTTCTTTAACGATGGCCTGGGCCAATACGGTAGCGGTAGTGGTACCGTCACCGGCTTGGTCGTTGGTTCTGGAAGCAACTTCCTTAACCATTTGTGCCCCCATATTTTCAAGGGGATCTTCCAATTCAATTTCTTTTGCAACGGAAACACCGTCTTTGGTTACTTGAGGTGCACCAAAGGACTTGCTGATGATTACGTTTCTACCCTTGGGTCCCAAGGTTACTTTTACAGCTTCGGCCAATTTGTCAACACCTCTTTTAAGGCCATCACGTGCATCTATCTCAAACTTAATATCTTTTGCCATTTTTAAATTTTTTAGTTGAAAAAATTAATTTCCAAAACTCAATTCCCAAACTCCATATTGGAAGGTTGATAGGGGTTGTTTTGGATTTTGTTTATTGGTTTTTGGAATTTTCCGTGTTATACTATTGCCAAAATATCGCTCTCGCGCATCATCAAATAGTCCGCACCGTCCAATTTAAGTTCAGTACCGGCATATTTTCCATATAGTACGGTATCACCAACTTTAACGGTCATTTTTTCATCTTTGGTTCCAGGTCCAACTGCAACTACGTTGCCTTTTTGGGGTTTTTCCTTTGCGTTGTCCGGAATGATGATACCGGAGGCAGTTTTGGTCTCGGCCTGTAGTGGCTCGATCAGAACACGGTCTGCCAATGGTTTGATATTAACTTTAGCCATATTTTTAATTATTTAGGTATTTATTTTAAAAATTCTCGAAACATTGGGGCAGAAATTATGCCAATGCGCAAAAACTGACATTATGGAAAACAAAAATGCCAGCTTGTCACTCAAGCTGGCATTTTTATATGTGTTGTCATAATTAATTGATGGTGTCCGTTGGATCGGCACTGTCAGTAGGAAGTTGTTCAGGGACTTCCTCGGGTACTGTTTCTGGAACAGTGGTCTCTATGTCATCGCCCTGCAACAATTTTGAATCTGCTTGACTGTAGCTTCCCTTTAGGGAAACGTTGGACAAAAGAATCAATACAATTAATAATGTGGCGAGGGTCCAAGTACTTTTATCCAAAAAGTCACCGGTTTTCTTTACACCTCCCACAACTTGGTTTCCACTACCTCCAAAAGATGAGGACAACCCACCACCTTTAGGGTTTTGGACCATAATGACCAAGACCAACAAAAGGCACACGATAATGATCAAAATCAAAAAAATTGTAAACGTGCTCATTTTTTATCTTATTCTTTTTCTTTCTGCAGTGTCTTCACCGCCCGAATTTGGTCTGCAAAGAAACCACTTTTTTCTGGATATTTCAAACTCAATATTTTAAAGGCTTGGATGGCTTTTTTATACTTTTTTTGTTCGAGATATACCTTGGCCAAAGTTTCCGTCATCAGTTCATCTTTATTGAACTTGGTGGATGCCTTGATATCAATTTTTGGATTGGCATTTTCCTGTGGAACAATCTTGGGATTGTTCTCGATGAACTTGTCCAGAAGGTCAAATTTTTTCTTTTTCTCCAATTCTTCCATCATATCCTCTTCGGGTTCTTGTTCGGTAGTTTTGGAGGTCAACTGCAACCATTCGGTAAAAGAGTGTTTTTCCTTTTTGGTAAAGGGAATGGGCTTGCCCAATTTTAAATCGGCTTCAGGAGCGGTTTCTTCCTTGGCTTGAATTGGTGCAGGTTCTTCTTTTTCCGTTTTGGGTTTTTCAGGGGTTTTGGATTTGAACAATGCCGGGTTCAAAATTTGTTCGGCATCCTGAATATTTTGGGGTAGGGCTACTTCCTCAGCCTCCACCAACATGGCATTTACATTTTCGCTGGGCTCAATTTCTTCGGAAATGGCATTTTGCTCCTCAAGTTTGGATCGTCGCCCGGCAATGGTATCGGCAATGTTGTTCTGGACAAATTCTTGGGATGTGATGTAATCGAAAAGCACATCCCTATCTGCCGTATGGGCCGCCGTAACTTTTAAAGCGTTGTTGTATTTATAGCTATCAAGATTTTTCAGTCCTTTTAAATGCAAAGCACGAGCCGCCTGAAAATACGGATACTCCTCAATCATATCCTCCAGTTCCCGTGTTTGTTTTGGGGACAGGATGGTATTTGAGTTTTGAAGAATCTGTATAAAATCCGATACGTTCATAAATGTTTACCAATTTCCCAAGGAGGCATTAAAAATATCTTGGGTAAGCCGTTCAAAAATTTCTTCGTGGGCCACTGCTTGAACTGATGTCAAGGAAGCCGCTGCATCAAAATCGTAAAAGAAGGAAAAACGACGTTCAAAATCCGCATCTTCCTTAGTATTGTTGAAAAACCGAACGTTCACGCTCATGGTAAGTCGGTTTTGTGCTGTCCGCTGGTCGGCGGTTGCGGTCATGGGCACCACTTTATATTCCACAATTTCGCCTTCATACAACAAATCCCCATTACTTCCGGTAAGGGATAGGCTGGTGAGATTATTAATCATCTCTTGTAGGGCATTAGTAAATTCCCTGTCCAATCCCGGAACAATCACGGAGCGTGCTGACTGATCCGCATAATTCTGGAAGAAATTCACCTGAAAGGTGGTGGCTGTACCAATATCGGCACCAGAAAAATTATAAGCACCGCAACCATATAAACTCAGGACCAATGCAAGCAGTCCAACTTTAAAACCATTTTTTCTCTTCATTTTCATTTCGTGCAATAAAGTTGGCAATTTACAAATCGTATTGTTTTATTTTTCGATATAAGGTCCGTTCGGAAATACCCAGTTCGGCAGCTGCGGCTTTTCGTTTTCCTCGGTTACGTTCCAGCGATTTTTTGATGAGTTCTATTTCCTTTTCCTGTAAAGATAGGGTTTCTTCCTCTTCAATCTCTTCCGCAAAATGATACCGGTCTTCTTGGGGCTGTGGAATGCTCACGGGTTTTTCCACCACGGGTTCAGGGAGTTGAAGCACTTCGGTCATGCTTTCTTCATGCTCTATGTCCTCTTCTTCCTTATTTCCGTAAATCTTACGGATTAAGGTCTCATTTTCTTCCTGCACTTTTTCGGAATTATCGTGTTTTAGCAATTCCAAGGTGAGCTTCTTCAAATCATTAAGGTCGCCTTTCATATCAAAGAGCACCTTATACAAAATTTCCCTTTCGTTGCTGAAATCACCTTCCTTTTTGGTTTGACCCACCACGGCGGGTAGATTGGAAGTACTGGCATTGGGCAGATAACTGTTCAAAGTAGCGGCCGAAATGGTCCTGTTTTCCTCCAACACGGAAATCTGTTCGGCAATGTTACGAAGCTGACGAATGTTTCCGGGCCAACGATAACGTGTTAACAGTCCAACAGCATCATCTTCCAAACGGATGGTGGGCATTTTGTATTTCTGTCCAAAGTCCGAAGCAAATTTTCGGAACAGTAAATGAATATCTTCTTGGCGTTCACGGAGTGGTGGAATGTTGATTTCCACCGTGCTCAATCGGTAGTACAGGTCTTCCCGGAACTTTTCATTTTTAATGGCCTCGAACATGTTGATGTTGGTAGCGGCCACAATGCGAACATCGGTTTTTTGCACTTGGGAAGACCCCACTTTAAGGAATTCCCCATTTTCCAAAACTCGGAGGAGTCGCACTTGGGTGGTCAACGGAAGTTCCCCAACTTCATCCAAGAATATGGTTCCACCATCAGCCACTTCAAAATACCCGCTACGGGTTTGAGTAGCTCCCGTAAAGGCGCCTTTTTCGTGACCGAACAGTTCACTATCTATGGTTCCTTCAGGGATGGCACCACAGTTGACAGCAATATATTTGGCATGCTTGCGATGTGATAGGGAATGAATAATCTTTGGGATAGCCTCCTTACCGACCCCACTTTCCCCGGTTACCAAAACCGAAATATCCGTGGGGGCCACCTGCATGGCCTTTTCTATGGCACGGTTGAGCTTAATGTCGTTACCAATAAGCTCGAACCGCTGTTTTATTGATTGTATACTTTCCATTTTTGTCATTCCTGCACTTCGTCTAGCTCAGCATAAACTCCAGCAGGAATCTATATTTTATTGGATTCCACAAGGGTGCTGAGCGTAGTCGAAGCACCTGTGAGGAATATTTTAATTATTTTTTTGAATACCCCACTGCCTCACCAATCAAGGTGGCGGAGGTACATTCATTGATTTTTACATTCACAAAATCACCAACTTTGTTGTGTTCTTTTGGAAATACCACTACGGTGTTTTGTGAATTGCGCCCCATCCAATGGGCATCGGATTTTTTGGAAGTACCTTCAATAAGGACTTCTTCGGTTTTGCCCAAATGTTGTTGGGTGCGATAATGACTATGCTTTTGCTGTATTTCTATGATCTCCTGCAGACGTCTCTTTTTGGTCGCATCAGGAATGTCATCTTCCATTTTTCGTTCTGCGAGGGTTCCAGGTCGTTCCGAATAGGCGAACATGAAACCAAAATCGTACTTCACATATTCCATCAAACTCAAGGTGTCTTGATGGTCTTCTTCGGTCTCTGTGGGGAATCCTGTGATCATATCTTGGCTGATGGCACAATCGGGGATGATTTTTCGGATGTTGTCTATCAACTCAAAATATTCCTCTCTGGTGTGTAAGCGGTTCATGGCCTTTAAAATGCGATTACTGCCACTTTGCACGGGCAAATGGATGTAGTTGCAAATATTTTCATATTTGGCCATGGCCTCAATTACGTCCAAGGTCATGTCCTGCGGATTGGAAGTGGAAAAACGAATCCGCATTTTAGGTTGGGCTTCGGCCACCAACTCTAAAAGTTTGGCAAAGTTTACGGAAGTAGCCTTCTGCATATCCGAAGCTTTTTCAAAATCTTTCTTTAAGCCACCACCATACCAAAGGTAACTGTCCACATTTTGTCCGAGCAAAGTGATTTCCTTGAATCCTTTTTCCCATAACTCGTTCACTTCTTCCAAAATGGACTGGGGATCACGACTACGCTCCCGACCGCGGGTAAAAGGAACCACACAAAAGGTACACATGTTATCACAACCTCTGGTGATGGACACAAAAGCCGTTACGCCATTGGAGTTCAATCGCACTGGAGCCACATCGCCATACGTTTCATCTTTGGAAAGGATGA
Source organism: Allomuricauda sp. CAU 1633 (assembly GCF_017313225.1). Taxonomy (GTDB): domain Bacteria; phylum Bacteroidota; class Bacteroidia; order Flavobacteriales; family Flavobacteriaceae; genus Flagellimonas. Next base: position 935,316 of record NZ_JAFLNE010000001.1, read on the forward strand.
CGTTCACGGCATTGCGGCCTTCATCAATTTCTTGGATAAGGTTGGGTAGGTCTTTGTAGGCATCTGGGCCTACCACCATGTCAACAATCTTTTCCTCTTCGAGGAACTTACTTTTCAGTCGTTCTGCCATACAGCCCAGAACCCCGACCTTCATTCCAGGATTGGTTTTTTTAACGGCATTGAATTTTTCCAAACGCTTGCGAACAGTTTGCTCTGCCTTTTCGCGGATGGAACAGGTGTTCACAAGTACCAAATCGGCCTCGTCCAAGATTTGGGTGGTATTGAATCCTTCCTTGGCTAAAATGGAGGCAACAATTTCACTATCAGAAAAATTCATCTGGCACCCATAACTTTCTATATAAAGTTTACGGGTATTCTTATCGTTATTCTCCAGAGCCAAAGTGTTTCCTTGTTGGCTTTCGTCTATTATTTTTTCTACGCTTTCGTCCTTGATCATATTCGTGCAATGGGCTGCAAAGATAGTGCTTATTCCATTTTAGTGACAATTTGGCAGTTAAAATTTAACCAAAATGCAACGCAACTTTTTTAGTTTGAATTTATCTAATGACCACAGTTTCAATCAGAAAAAAACAAACGCACATGAAAACGAAAATCCTATCCCTACTTTTCTTAACCACACTCTTTTTTGTATCCTGCGACAACAATGATGAGCCTGATGGCGAATTTGCTGATTATGTAGTGGCACGACCCCTTATAATGAGCAAAGCTGAATTTGCCACCAGTGTTGACATTATTGCTCCACGTCCCATTAATGAATCTGGAAAGGTCTATACCTATCAAGATTATATTTTCATCAATGATATGTATCAAGGTATCCATGTGATTGACAATAGCAATCCAGAACAACCTGTAAAAATCGCTTTTATCACCATTCCCGGAAATGTGGACATCTCGGTGAAGGATGATTATTTGTATGCCGACAGCCTTATGGATTTGGTGGTGATAGATATTTCTGACATCAACAATATATCATTGGTCAATCGTTTGGAAGATGTGCTGTACGGAAATGTTTTCTTTCCATTTGAAGCCGATTTGGTCGAAAATGATGATTTTGATTATGAGTCTGAGATGATCATTGGCTGGGAGACCACCACCGAAAGAAGATTGATTTCAGAAGTTGAGCAACAAAATGGAGGGTTTGTTTTTAGGGAAGATTTTGCACTTGCCAATGATGCTTCGGGAGGTACGGGACAAGGAGGCTCCCTGGCCCGCTTTAAGATTGTTGAAGATTATCTTTATGCCGTGGACAGTCATAATATTAATGTGTTCAACATTTCCGATTTGGAAAACCCACAGAATTTGGATGATGTGTATGCCGGATTCGACATTGAGACCATTTTTTATAACGGCACCTATTTGTTTTTGGGAAGCATGCGTGGCATGTACATTTATGATATTACCAACCCCGCAGTGCCGTCTTTTATCTCAGAGTTTGAACATGGTACCGCCTGTGACCCTGTTGTAGTGGATAGTGATTATGCCTACGTCACCCTTAGGGGTGGTAACGGGTGTGGTGCCACCGAAAGCGGTTTGTTCATTGTTGATATTTCAAATATTGAAAACCCTGAGTTGGCAGTTCAATATCCCATGGATGGTCCTTATGGTTTGGGGATAAAGGATGAAAAACTGTTTGTTTGCGATGGCGATTCTGGACTTAAAGTATATGATAAGACAGATATCAACGATTTAGTGGAGTTAAATCATTTTGATAATATTGTTACGTTTGATGTCATTCCATTAGAAAGCCACTTGATTATGGTAGGCGATGGTGTGCTCTATCAATATGAGTATTTGGACAATGATATTAAGCTCATCAGCCAGATAGGGCTTAACTAAAAAGCACAATATCAATCGTAAAAATCCCGTTTTTGACGGGATTTTTTTTTGACATGTATTTTCTAAAAAATCCAAAATCGAATTTTTGATATACTTTTGTTACCACAAAACCCACTGCATGCCAAAGAATTTAGTTATTGTTGAGTCCCCTGCAAAGGCAAAGACCATAGAACGATTTTTAGGGAAAGAGTACCAAGTTGAATCCAGTTTTGGACATATTGTAGACCTTCCTTCCAAAGAACTTGGGGTTGATGTTGAAAACGACTTTAAGCCAAAATATACCGTTGACAAGGAGAAGAAAGCCTTGGTAAAAAAACTCAAGGACCTCGCCCAAAAAGCCGATACCATCTGGTTGGCCAGTGATGAGGACCGGGAGGGAGAAGCCATTTCTTGGCACTTGGCCGAGGAGTTGAAATTGGATAAGGACAAGGTGAAACGGATTGTTTTCAACTCTATTACCAAATCTGCGATTCAAAAGGCCATAGAGAATCCAAGGGAAATCAATTATAACTTGGTGAATGCCCAGCAGGCCCGTCGTGTCTTGGACCGATTGGTGGGGTATGAACTTTCACCCGTACTTTGGAAAAAGATAAAACCAGGTCTTTCGGCAGGTCGTGTTCAGTCCGTGGCAGTGCGGTTGATTGTGGAGCGTGAACGGGAGATTGATGCCTTTACACCAGAAGCATCGTTCCGAATAAAAGCTGAATTTAAAACGGAAGAAGGAAGTGTCTTTTCCGCAAAGCTCAATAAGACTTTTGCCAGCAAGGAGGATGCGGAAGCTTTCTTAAAGCAAAATATGGGCGCTGATTTTTCGGTGGCCAACTTGGATAAAAAACCAGCTAAAAAATCGCCGGCACCACCTTTTACCACTTCCACTTTGCAACAGGAAGCTTCCCGTAAGTTGTACTTTTCGGTGAGTAGAACCATGCAAGTGGCCCAACGATTGTATGAGGCGGGTCTCATTACCTATATGAGAACGGATAGTGTTAACCTTTCCAATGAAGCTTTGGGAGCTGCCAAGGATGCCATCATAGAAAACTATGGCGAATCTTATAGTCAGGTAAGAAACTATACAGGAAAAACAAAAGGGGCACAAGAGGCGCACGAAGCCATTCGCCCAACCGATATGAAATTACAGTCCCCATCACTGGAGCGGGACCAGTCCAAACTATACGAGCTTATTTGGAAGCGTACTCTTGCTTCGCAAATGAGCGATGCCCAGTTGGAACGTACCAATGTTAAGATTCAAGCGAACACCCATCAAGAAGAATTTACGGCCAATGGAGAGGTGGTGAAGTTCGATGGTTTCCTAAAGGTATATTTGGAAGGAACTGACGAAGAGGACAGTGCTGAGGAACAAGAGGGAATGCTTCCAGCCATGAAAGTGGGCGAAGCCTTGCAAAATGTATACATTTCCGCCACAGAACGCTTTACACGACCTCCATATCGCTATACGGAAGCATCCTTGGTAAAGAAATTGGAAGAATTGGGAATTGGACGACCATCCACCTATGCACCCACCATTTCCACCATCCAAAATAGGGGTTATGTGGAAAAAGGAAGTGTGGAAGGTACGGAACGGAATTACCTGCAATTGGTTTTGGAAGAAGGTAAATTGGCCGAAAAGAAACTATCTGAAATGGTGGGGTCCGATAAAGGAAAATTGGTGCCTACGGATATTGGAATGATTGTGAATGATTTTTTGGTAAGTCACTTTACCAAAATCCTGGATTATAATTTTACTGCCCAAGTAGAAGAGGATTTTGATGAGATAGCCTCTGGCGATGAAGATTGGCAGCAGATGATGAAATCCTTTTATAAGGAGTTTCATCCCAATGTAATTGAAGTTGAAGAAAATGCGGAACGTGCCAGTGGAGAACGTGTTTTGGGTGTAGATCCGAAATCAGGAAGACAAGTAGCCGCCAGATTGGGTCGATTTGGCCCCATGGTTCAGATTGGAACGGTTGACGAAGAAGAAAAACCTTTGTTTGCCAGCTTACTGCCCGATCAGTCCATCAACACCATAACCTTTGAAGAAGCCATGGAGCTTTTCCAATTGCCACGAAAGCTAGGTGTATATAAAGGAGAAGAGATTGAGGCGAATGTGGGAAGGTATGGACCTTATGTTCGATTTGGAAAAAAATTCATTTCATTGGCACAGGGCGAAAGCGCCTTTGATGTAGATTTGGATAGGGCCATTGAGTTGATCAAGGAAAAGGAAAAAGCGGATGCGCCCATTGCCAGTTATGAAGGTAAGGAAGTTACCAAAGGTAAAGGTAGGTTTGGACCGTTCATTAAATGGGATAGCATGTTCATCAATGTGAACAAAAAATACGATTTTGACAACCTTTCCCAATCCGATATTGAGGAACTCATTGAGGATAAAAAGAAAAAAGAAGCCGAAAAGTTGGTGCAGGAATGGCCCGAGGAGAAAATCCGAATAGAAAAGGCCCGATGGGGAAGGCACAATATTATAAAAGGTAGGATCAAGGTGGAACTGTCCAAAGATGTAGATGCCTCTAAAGTATCTTTGGAAGAGGCCAAGGCCCTTTTGGAAAAGAAAACACCTAAGAAAAAAGCCAAGGCAAAAGCTAAAAAATAATATGGCATTCGATTTTTTGGTTCCTGTTAAGGACAAAGTGCTGGCATTTTCAGAATTGTTGCCGCAACAATCATTGGGCAAAAATATCTTTGTACATACAGAAAAAGACGGACTTCCTGTCTTTGCACATGCCGATGTTGCCATATTCGGGGTGTTGGAATCCAGAAATGCATTTGAGAAAAAGACCGAAAAGTTGGATGTGGACCAAATCCGAATTCAGTTGTACCGTTTAATGATGGGCAATTGGAATTCCAACATTATCGACATAGGCGATGTGGAGGAGGGAGACACCGTGGAGGATACCTATTTTGTGGTGAAGGAGATTGTGGCAGGCCTTCTGGAAGAAAATATTATACCTATAGTATTAGGGTGCACACAAGATATTACGTTTCCCACCTATAGGGCTTTCGACAAGATCAAGGAAATGGTGAATCTGGTTTCCATTGATAGTCGGTTCGATTTTGGAGAGGATGATGAATTGATTTCCTCACACTCCTACATGAGTAGAATTATTACCGATAAACCCAATAATCTTTTCAATTTCTCCAATATTGGTTACCAAAGCTATTTCAATGCCCAAGAAGAAATTGATCTTATGGAGCGTCTTTTCTTTGACGCTTACCGATTGGGAGAGATAGCGGCGGATATAGAATTGACCGAACCCGTGTTGCGGAGCAGCGATATTGTGAGTTTGGACCTTCGTGCCATTCGAGCCAGTGAAATGGGTTTGTCCAAAAACTTTTCGCCCAATGGATTCACCGGAAGGGAAATCTGTACCATTGCCCGATACGCTGGTATCAGTGACCGCGTATCCTTGTTTGGCATCTACGAGGGGGAGAACTCACATCAAGCCTTTCAGATGATTGCACAGATTATTTGGTACTTTATAGAAGGGTTGAGCTTTAGGGTAAAGGAAACCCCAACTTCAAAGAGTGAGGATTTCACCAAATTCACGGTGCCCACCGATACCGAGGAACTGGTATTTTACAAAAGCCATGTCACCGAACGCTGGTGGGTGGAAGTCCCATCAATTTTACCCGAACATACTAAAACAAATTCGGTTGCGTTATTACCTTGCACCGAGGGGGACTATTTGGATGCTTGCAACCAAAACATTCCAGAAAGGTGGTTCAAGGCCTACAGAAAGGGCTTTAACTAAACAAATTAATTTTTGAGCATTAATTGATTTTACACAATAATTCATTCAAAAAGTAGTTTTGAGAGTAATGAATTTGTGTAGAGCAGTTTATAATCTTGAATCGAATAATTTAACCTAAAGTATGAGAAAGCTATTCTTATCATCTATAGCACTTGTTTTTTTACTTACGAGTTGTGGGTCTAAATCAAGGTCAAAAGGTGAGTTAGTTGGGGCCCCTGGAAAAAAATGGCATCCGGAGAAACCGTATGGAATGGAACTGATTCCTCGTGGCGCCTTCGTAATGGGAAAAGCCGAAGAGGACCAAGCTAAAGTTTTGAACGCACCTACAAGAACGGTTACCGTACGTTCTTTTTATATGGATGACACGGAAATCACTAATAGTGAGTACCGTCAGTTTGTAGAGTGGGTAAAAGACTCCATTGTAAGGACCAAATTGGCCATTTTGGCAGATGAACTGGGCATAAGCCCTGAAGATGAAGGTATTGGTGAGTATGCTTTTAAGGATACAGACACCACCGAACTTTCTGTGTATGACAAGTATATGCTCGACAATTATGCCGGACTTGGTGAGACTGGATATGAAGGAAGGGCGTTGAACTTCGATGCAGACTTGGTATGGGATACTTCGGAGTACCCAGACGAGTATTACGCAGAGGTCATGGATTCCATTTACCTTTCTGAAGAAGAAAGTTACAATGGCGTTAGATCCATTGATGTTACCAAACTGAAGTACAAGTACAGCTGGATGGATATTGAGGCTGCGGCCCGAGCCAGAACTGGTAGTAGAAAAGACTTTATAAAACATGAGGAATTGGAAATCTATCCAGATACCACTGTGTGGATCAGGGATTTTGAATATTCCTATAACGAACCCATGCACAATGATTATTTTTGGCATGATGCATACAGTGATTACCCTGTTGTTGGGGTCAATTGGATGCAGGCCAAAGCATTTTGTAACTGGAGGACCAAGTTTAAGAACGACGACCAAAAAAGCCGCGGAAAGCAATTCGTGAACCAATTTAGATTGCCTACCGAAGCTGAATGGGAGTATGCCGCCAGAGGTGGTATTGAAGGTGGATCCTACCCTTGGGGTGGTCCGTATGTGATCAGTGATACCGGTTGCTTTATGGCTAACTTTAAGCCGCAACGTGGAGATTACGCCGCAGATGCCGCTTTGTACACCGTAGAGGCCAAGTCATTTGAGCCAAACGATTACAACCTGTACAATATGGCCGGTAACGTATCGGAATGGACCAACTCAAGCTTTGATCAAGGTGCCTACGAATATTTGTCCACCATGAACCCTAACATTGGTTCCCAAGACAATAAGCGTAAGGTAATCCGAGGTGGTTCTTGGAAAGATGTTGCGTACTTCCTTCAAGTAAGTACCCGGGATTACGAATACCAAGATTCTGCCAGAAGCTATATCGGATTCAGAACGGTACAGGATTATATGGGAGAGGAAGATTCAACCAACGGTAGAAGCGGATTATAAAAACAAAAGAGAGAGAACATTATATAAATAAACCAGTAACCAAATACTTATTTATATAACTTAATTAAAACTAGAATTATGGCACAGTCAAAATCAACAAAAAAGCTGTTTAACATGGCCTACGGGCTTGGAGCATCGGTAGTAATTATTGGTGCATTGTTCAAGATCCTTCACTGGGAGTTTGGACCCCTTACAGGTGGTCTTCTTCTTGCGGTTGGACTTATTACTGAAGCATTGATCTTCGCGATCTCTGCATTTGAACCAGTAGACGACGAATTCGATTGGTCTTTGGTATACCCAGAATTAGCTGGTGGTGAAGCAGATTCCAAAAGAAAGCAAGATGCTAAAGACGCCAAAGAAGCTGAAGGAATCCTTTCCAGAAAATTGGATGACCTTTTAAAAGAAGCCAATATTGATTCTGAGCTATTTACAAGCTTGGGTGAAAGTATCAAGAATTTTGAAGGTGCCGCAAAAAATATTGCTCCTACCACAGATGCAATCCAGCACACCAAGAAATACTCTGAGGAATTGTCCCACGCTGCAGCTCAAATGGAATCTTTGAACAGCTTGTACAAAGTTCAATTGGAAAGCGCTAGCCGTCAAGCTTCCATCAACGAGGAGGTAGTACAAAATGCAGGTGCATTGAAAGACCAAATGGAGTCTTTGGCAACTAACCTATCTTCTTTGAACGGAGTTTACGGTGGTATGCTTACTGCCATGGGCGGAAGAAACTAATTAGGATATCAAATTAAGCGATATCAACAAAAACCCAAATCAAATTAATTTTTTAATTCTAATTAGATAAACATGGCATCAGGAAAACAAACGCCACGTCAGAAGATGATCAACCTTATGTACTTGATCTTCATCGCGATGTTGGCCCTTAATATGAGCAAGGAAGTACTTGCCGCTTTCGGACTAATGAACGAAAAGCTGGAAGCTTCCAATACAAACATGGCTGATAACAACTCCAACTTCATGGCCAGCTTGGAAACCAAGAAGGACGAAAACGCGGAGGAGTACGGCGAACTTTATGAAGACGCTCAGCAGATCAAACAACTTTCAGATTCTTACTATAGCTATTTGGAAGGATTGAAAAAAGAAATGACCGCAGATTTGGAAGATCCAAAAGACTATGTGGTTATGGACAAGTCTGATTATTTGGACCAAAAATTCTTCCAGGGCGACAATTTGGGCCCAGAAGGGAAAAAGTTCATGGATCAGATCAATACTTACCGTGAAGGTGTGATCAACGCTTTGCCAGAAGGTGAGTTTGAGTCATTGAAATCAGCAGTAAAGACTCGTTTCGCTACGGGTGATGCAGACGGTAAAGTTGAAAAGAGAGACGGTACACGTCAAGATTGGATCAACTATCATTATGAAGGGTTCCCATTGGTAGCCTCTTTGACAAAGATGACCCAATTGCAGGCCGATATCAAAACCACTGAGCAAGAGGTGTTGAAAACCCTTTTGGAAGGTGAGTTGACCGAGGCTGTATCCTTGACCAACTTTGCAAGTTCTTTGAACGCTCCAAAAACAGCGTACTATTCTGGTGAGAAATATGATGGTAAGATCATTGTTAGCAAAACTGACAAGACTTCCACGCCTGTAAAAGCAGAATTGACTTTGGACGGTAGAGCTTTGACCGAAGGTAAAGACTACGAATTGGAAGCTGGTGGTATCAAGATGTTGATCAGTGCCGGTACACCAGGAGATCATACCATTAAAGGATCTATGACATTTATGCAGGACGGTGAAGAGGTACCTGTAGAAGTGAACAACACTTTTGCAACCATCTCCATGCCTAATGCAGCAGTTATCTCTGCGGATAAAATGAACGTAGTATACCGTGGTGTGGCCAACCCAATGACCATTTCCATTCCTGGTATTCCTGATAACAAGGTATCTGCATCTGCTGCCGGTTTGAGCAGAAGAAGTGGAAGCCAGTATGTTATGAACCCAGGTACAGGTAGATCAGTTACTATTACCGCTTCAGGTACATTGCCTGATGGTAAAGGTATCTCTACCAAGTCTGAGTTCCGTATCAAGGATATTCCAAGACCTGCAGGTACTGTACGTGGTGAGTCTGGTAGCATTCAAATGCCAAGAAGAAACTTGGAGATTTCTACCATCGGAGCCATGTTGGAAGACTTCGACTTTGATTTGAACCTTGCCGTTGGCCAGTTCAAGTTTAAAGTACCAGGTCAGCCTACAGTAGTGGTTAACGGTAACAAATTGGACAACAGAGCTAAATCTGCCTTGAGTAGAGCCGGAAGAGGTGATGCTGTTCAGATTTTTGATATACAAGCGTACATCACCAACAACAAGACCTATAAATTGAAAAAGGTATCTCCTGTTGTTGTTGAGATTACAAATTAATAGTATAAAAGTATACAAGTGATCATGAATTGGAAAAATGCATTAATAATCGGATTGTTGGGTGTATTGCCCGTATCAATGATGGGGCAGGCAAATATTTTAAATGCCAAGTTGCCCGAGGATATCGGTAAAAAAACCCAAGCTCAAATAGAGCAAGATGCCGATGAGCCCTTAGAGTACGGTTATGTGGATGATAGGGACATCCTATGGTCCAAGACCGTATGGGAAATCATCGATCTTGACGAAAGAGTAAACTTTCCACTATACTACCCAACCGATACTATCGGTATTGGAAAGGATAGAAGGTCGCTGTACCACGTTTTGATGAAAAACATCAGAAATGGTAAATTGACCGAGGTTTACACCGACTCTTACTTTACTGAAAAGCGAAAGTTGGAAGATCTTTCGGCAACCTTGAGCAAAGTGGATACCACAGACCTAGGGTATGAGCAATACAATGCCGGCGAGCAAATTTCTCCAGAGTTCATCAACAAAAGAGATCTTACCGCTGCTGATATTGAAGAGTACCGCATTAAAGGAATCTGGTATTTTGATAAACGCCAAGGAGAGCTTAAGTTTCGTTTATTGGGAATTGCCCCTGTTGCACCGGACGTTAACTTCATCGATGATGAGTCCGTTGATCCAGGACAGAACAAAGTAGAATTGTTCTGGGTTTGGTACCCTGCTGCAAGAAAGATTTTGCATGATGCCAAAGTGTACAATCAGCAGAACTCGGCAAGACCCATTTCCTTTGATATGCTATTGAACGCACGCCGTTTCAATGGGGTGATCTACAAAGAGGAAAACGTTCATGAAGACCGTAAAATAGACGAATATATTTTTGACAATGCATTGTTCCAGCTCTTGGAAGCTCAACGAATCAAAGAGCATATAAGAGACAGGGAGCAGGATATGTGGGCATATTAATGAAACCCAACTTTGAAAACTGCATTGAAGTTGATCAAAGTTGATGGTTGAATTATTCCGAACTTGTTTCGGAATCTCACAAACAATTTCCAATTCAATACAAATTACGCCGCACGAAAGTGCGGCGTTTTTTTTTGGAAATATCATTCCTGTGAACGTGCCTGTCGGCAGACAGGGCTATGAATCCAATTGGGAAAAACTTCTAAAGCTTATTTTTCTATCAATCTCCCACTGTAATCCGTCAATTCTAGCTGGATTTTTTAGTTTAAAAATTCTAACTTCACTTATCGGGCGATATAAATCATTAAAACGATTCATATCTTTAAACGAGTTGGCAAACATTTGAATGAAAACGAAAACAATCATATCAACCATTCTAATCCTGACTTCCTTTTCATCTTTCGGACAATTCAGTAGGCAGAAAATAGAAACTGACTCGTCCAATATTGAAATAATCAGAAATTCTGTATACCATATTTATGAAGAGGCATATAAAAACAAAGATTCTGTTTGGTACAGTGTTCATTTCATAAAAGACACTACAAGACTAAATACCGAAGGATGGAGAACAAAAGATGATAAATATCTTGGGGTTTGGAAAGAATACAATTTTGATAAAGAATTGATGTACATAAGAGATTATGACAATGCTACTTGTGAGATTAATAAAGACCTTTATCCTTTTTATGACTTACTCGAAAAAATGAAATTAAAAGCGGACAGTTTAATCATTTCCACTTACAGTAAAGAGTTTTTTGAACGACACGTTAGATTTGATTTTAATTGTGCTACTTATGACCAAGAGGGATATGTAGGAAGTTGGGTTGAACCTATTGAAAGAAAACCAACGAAATTCCTATTTAGATACCAAGTAAAATTAAATGCCTCTGAATGTTACGATGAAATGATTGGAATAGAATTGGACGAAAATGGAGAATACATTCCCAACGAAGGATTTTGGAATAATTACGGATTTGAAATGGTGAATTCTAATAGTAAAACTTTCAAAATAGATAAAAATAAAGCTATCGAAATTGCAAAATCAAAAGGCCTACAGACAAATGATTTAAGCAAAGTGTCGGAATTTTTAAAATGGGAAAAATTTAAAAAGCCTGAATTTTATAATGGACAATTCAGGTACTATATAACTGAATTTACGGATGAAATAAAAGATATAAAAACAAAAGGACGTTCAAGAATTATTTATAAGTATAATGTCTATTCTTTTGACCCTTGGACTGGAGAATTTATAGAAAAAAAGAGAATGAAAAGAGTCAGAGAATGGGGAAAAAAATAGTGGATTTACATCTGACCTTTTGCCTGACTAATAAAAAAAACGATTTGCCAACAATGGCTATAAGTAATTGCTTGTTCTCGCCTACTTCCGAAAATCCGTAGGATTTTCATCGCAACGGAATCATAACCACATCAACACCTTTCACCCATCACCCATCACCTTCAACCCAACATTCGTGACAATTGGTGTAATTCGTGTCAACCCGTAAATAGACCAACACACTATATTCAACATCTATTCAAGATTCCTACTTTTGCAACATGTACGATTACTTGGTTGTAGGCTTGGGTTTGGCGGGAATCTCCTTCTGTGAGGTTCTGGAAAAGGAAGGTAAATCCTTTAAAGTGGTATCGGATGTGTCCCAGCAAGCTTCGCAGGTGGCCGGAGGACTGTACAACCCTGTGATTCTAAAACGCTTTACCCTTGCTTGGAAGGCCAAGGAGCAAATGGAACTGGCAAAACCCTTCTATTCGGATTTGGAGCAAAAATTGGGGAAGACCTTGGACTATAAAGTCCCAGTACTTCGCAGATTTGCATCCGTTGAAGAACAAAACACCTGGTTTGAAGCTTCCGATAAGCCCGGTCTTGGTTATTTTCTGTCCACAACCATCATTCAAAATAAAAACCCCAATATTGATGCTCCTTTTGGTTTTGGAGAAGTGAAATTTACGGGAAGGATAGATACGGCCACTTTGGTAGAATCGTACCGGAAGTATTTGGATGATAAAGGCTTTTTAGTCCATGAATCCTTTGATTTTTCTGATTTTAAGCAGCACGATGGGCATATTTCCTACAAATCGATTCAGGCCAAGCAAATTGTATTTTCATGCGGCTACGGACTTAAAAACAACCCATTTTTCAACTATCTCCCCCTAAATGGCACTAAAGGAGAGCTCTTGACCATTAAAGCACCAGATTTTAAGGAAGAAAATGTGATAAAATCCTCCGTTTTCAGTATTCCACTAGGGAATGATTTATACCGAATTGGTGCTACGTACAAATGGAAAGACAAGACCAACGAACCTACCGAAGCATCCAAAAAGGAACTTTTGGATAAATTGAGCACCTTTTTAAAGTGCGATTTTGAGGTTGTGGATCATGTGGCCGGTATTCGTCCTACAGTGGTGGACCGAAGACCATTGGTTGGGCAACATCCAGAACACAAAAACCTATATGTGTTGAACGGATTTGGGTCACGGGGTGTGCTTATTGCCCCTTATGCTTCTGGGCAGTTGTTTAATTTTCTTGAAAATCAAGAACCACTGGACCCTGAAATCAATATCCAACGATTCACAAAGAAATACTACAACTCCTGACTTAATCGTCAGTTCGAGTTTTTCCGAAGGAAAAGACTTCCCTACGTTGGTCAGATGTTGAGAGTTAAGTTTTTTGATGGGAAAAGAATTATTTCATTTCATGTCCCAAAACAGCTTTGTTCTTGGCCGCAGTAGCATCATATTTAATAAAGAAATTAATCCAAATATTTCGGGACAATCGAATAATAACGGGCATAAACACAACCATGGTGCCTACAATGGCAATAAAAGTAGCTGGAAGTGACGCTCCCAATAACAAAAAGGCAATTACAAAAGCAGCCACGGCAAAGGCAATCCCAACCCCGTAGCTCACATACATGGAACCATAGAAAAAAGAAGGCTCAATCTTGTACTTTGTGCCACAGTGCGAACAACGTTCATGCATCTTAAAAATTTGCGAGAGCGCATAAGGATTGGTGTTCTTATACATACTCTCCTCATGGCATTTGGGACAACTTCCTGTTAAAATACTGTAGAGTTTGGTTCCTTTTTTTAACATTTGCAGCGATTTTTATGCAAAAATACGGATTCGCCGTGTTTTGCTTTGTAATTCAGGTCACATATAATGCTAAATATTCATAATCTTTCAGTAGCCTTTGGGGGTGAATATCTTTTTGAGGAAATCGCGTTTCGGTTAAACGGAGGGGATCGGGTAGGTCTTATAGGGAAAAATGGGGCCGGTAAATCCACATTGCTCAAATTGTTGTCCAAAGAAATGGCACCTGATGAGGGGACCATCGCCACAGAGAAGGATGTTAAGATTGGATTTTTAAAGCAGGATATTGATTTTGAACAAGGTAGAACCGTTTTGGATGAATCCTATCAAGCTTTTGCTGAAATCAAATCCTTGGAGGCTCAATTGGAGGACATCAATACCGCATTGGCGGAGCGAACGGACTATGAAAGCGATTCGTATCACCAACTGATGGTGGACTTGAATGATGTGACCCACCATTATGAAATTTTGGGCGGGTACAATTATCAAGGCGATACCGAAAAAGTACTGTTGGGACTCGGCTTTAAACGAGAGGATTTCAACAAGTTGACGGATACCTTTTCCGGCGGATGGCGGATGCGGATAGAATTGGCCAAGCTCTTGCTCCAAAACAACGATGTATTGCTACTGGATGAGCCTACAAACCACTTGGATATTGAATCCATTATTTGGTTGGAACAATTCCTGAAAAGTTATGCAGGGGCAGTGGTAATCGTTTCACACGATAAAATGTTTTTGGATAACGTAACCAATCGAACCATAGAAATTTCGTTAGGCCGAATTTATGATTACCCCAAACCATATTCCAAGTTTTTGGAGTTGCGAAGGGAAATGAAGGAACAACAGCTGAGTGCCCAGAAAAACCAAGAAAAACAAATTGCACAGACCGAAAGACTGATTGAAAAGTTCCGGGCTAAGTCTAGCAAAGCCAGTATGGCACAATCGCTCATCAAAAAGTTGGACAAAATGGAGCGGATTGAAGTGGACGAGGAGGACAACAGTGTTATGAATGTTCGATTCCCTGTCTCCGTCAATCCTGGAAAAGTGGTGGTGGAGTTGGAAAACCTTTCCAAAAGCTATGGTAAAAAAGAAGTTCTTAGAGATATAGATTTATTGGTTGAACGGGGCAGTAAAACTGCCTTTGTGGGTCAGAATGGACAAGGAAAAACAACTTTGGCCAAGATCATTGTAGGGGAATTGGACCATACCGGTGACGTAAAAATGGGCCACAATGTGCAACTTGGGTATTTTGCACAGAACCAAGCCGAATACTTGGATGGGCAAAAGACCATTTTGGATACTATGACCGATGCCGCCAATGAAGGCAATCGAAGCAAGGTAAGGGATATTTTGGGCTCTTTTCTGTTTCGCGGCGATGAGGTTGAAAAATACGTAAAAGTGCTTTCTGGTGGGGAACGAAACCGACTGGCATTGGCCAAAATGTTGTTGCAGCCCTTCAATGTGTTGATTATGGATGAGCCTACCAACCACTTGGACATTAAATCCAAAAATGTGCTGAAACAGGCCCTTCAAAATTTTGAGGGAACCTTGATTTTAGTCTCGCACGATCGTGATTTCCTACAAGGACTAACCGATAGAGTATATGAGTTCAAAGAGGGGGCCATCAAGGAGTATTTGGGCGACATCGATTTTTATCTGGACCAACGTAAGGCAGAGGATTTCAGAAAAATTGAGAAGGGTGAGAAAAAGGTGGCCGAAAAGGTTCAAGTAGAAGAAAAAGAAAGCGATTATCATACCCAGAAAAAGCAAAAATCATTGAAGAATAGACTCAGTGGGGTTGAAAAGCGAATTTCAGAGTTGGAAAGGGAAATCGGTGAAATTGACCATCAACTCCTCATGGATTACGACAACACGGTCGCCAAACCCAACTTTTTTGACAATTACCAAAAGAAAAAGAAGAATTTGGAGTCCCTCATGGAAGATTGGGAGAAACTTTCCCATGAATTGGAATTACTGGACTGACGCCAAATTGGGAATTCACACCACATTTTTACCCTAATACACAACAATTTACCGTCATTTCGCCGATTAAATTTGTAAGATTATACGTATTCTCATTACTTTGTAGGTAAATTCTTTACCATTAAATAAGTATTCAATGATTCGATTGGCCATTTTTTTCATATTCTTGATGTCTCCCCTAAGTCAAGTCTCAGCCAATGAGGAAGTTTCCCAGAAGGAAAAGAATGCTCTTATAGATTTGTACAACAGTACCAACGGGAGTCAATGGAACACTACTTGGGATTTGGAAGCACCGGTAGACACTTGGAAGGGTGTGGAGGTTAAAGACGGACATGTAGTGGGTCTTAAACTGTTCATGAACAATTTGGAAGGTACACTTCCCGAAAGCATTGGGAAATTAACATACCTAACCCAGCTAAACTTGGCATTCAACAGTATTACTGGAGTGTTGCCGAAAGATATTGTTAATCTTAAAAGATTACAGGAATTACGACTGGAGATGAACCGGATAAAGGGTGCTATTCCCGATGGCATTGGACAGCTCAGTGAACTGGAAATTTTTTCCATGTTCAATAACTTCTTGAGTGGTTCCATACCAGAGTCCTTTGGAGAACTTAAAAATTTGAAGGAGCTTAATTTGTCCAGTAACAATTTAAAAGGCATTATACCCACGGCAATCGGAAACCTCACACAATTGGAAACTTTGGGGCTATTTGAAAATAGTTTGGAAGGAAACATCCCACAGGAAATAGGAAATTTAGGAAAACTCAAGGAATTAGTGCTGGCCAACAACCAGTTAGGAGGAGAGATTCCTGCCGAATTTGGGCAATTGGCAAGCTTGCAGATTCTTCAACTTCAGAATAACAAATTCGATTCTTTTACTGGACTCAAGGCCATGAATGCCGATCAATTTTTGGTGTTCGATTCAGACGATAAATCTCTTGAGCCACGATTCAATGAGATTCATTTTGAGCGCACGCGCATGGCGGATACAAAATTTGAAGACGAAGACGAAAATGAGTAGTTAGTTAATACTTTAGTTTGTTTGGTTTGGGGATGCAGGCGTGTATCCCCTTTTTTTTTGGCTAACAATTATGAAATATTTAACCATCCAAGAAGGGTCTAGGGAATAGTTTTGTACCACTAATTCAAATTCTACGCATGCGCAAGCTGATCATTTCCGCCGTTGTGGGCGGTATAATTATATTTGGATCTTTGTATTTTGCCGGGCTTATTGCCAATAGTAAGGATACGAGAAGACCAGAATCACAAAAAGTGGTCAAGACTGTTTTTGTGGATACTGTAAAGAATGCCACAGTTCCCATAATGGTGCCCGCCAATGGCAATTTAAGGGCCAAAAAAAGAGTTGAGCTGTATTCCGAGGTACAAGGCGTTTTTCGTCAAGGCAGTAAGTTGTTCAGAACGGGACAGGAATACAGTGCAGGGCAAACTTTGATTCGTATTGATGCCAATGAATACTACGCCAGTGTACAATCGGCCAAAAGTAACCTGTACAATTTGCTTACTTCCATTATGCCCGATCTTCGGTTGGACTATGCGGAAATCTATCCCAAATGGCAAACGTATTTGAATAGTTTTGACCTGACCAAGACCACACCTGAACTACCCGAAATGTCCACAGAGAAGGAAAAGTTCTTTATCACGGGTAGAGGCATCATCTCCAATTATTATAACGTAAAGAATATGGAGCAGCGGTTGTCCAAATACACTATTACTGCTCCCTTCCACGGTGTTTTAACCGAAGCTTTGGTCACCGAGGGTACATTGATTCGTTCCGGCCAAAAATTAGGGGAATTCATTAATACGGGGGTATATGAGTTGGAAGTTTCTGTGGGTAAGACCTATGGCGACTTTTTACGAGTTGGGAGAAAAGTGGAGCTTTTTAATTTGGATAAGACCCAAACCTACACCGGGGAAGTTATTCGGGTAAATGGTAGGGTTGACCAAAATTCCCAGACTATAACCGTTTATATTGAAGTAAGTGGCGATAACCTTAAAGAAGGCCAATATTTGGAGGCCAACCTTGAAGCCAAGGAAGAAACGGATGCCATTGAGATAAACCGTTCCCTATTGTTGGAGAACAACCAAATCTTTGTGGTACGGGATTCCATTTTGGATATTATTGATGTGAACCCCGTTTATTTTACAGACAAAAGGGTAGTGCTTAAAAATGTACCCAATGGCGTGGTAATTGTAGCAAAACCCATATCTGGTGCCTATGCTGGAATGCTGGTAAAAGTGTTTGATGAGAAGGAATCCATAAGCGCACAGTTGTGAAAAAGATAATCTCTTATTTTATAAAATACCATGTGGCCGTAAATGTTATAGTTGTAGCATTTTTGGTTTTTGGTATTGTGGGTGCGCTAACCTTAAAGTCTTCCTTTTTTCCACTATCGGAGTCTAGAAACATCCTTATCAATATTACCTACCCAGGGGCATCGCCCTTGGAAATAGAGGAAGGAATTACCTTAAAGATTGAGGATAACCTAAAAGGATTGCAGGGTGTGGAGCGGGTTACCTCCACTTCTAGGGAAAATAGCGGTTCCATCAATGTGGAGATTGAAAAGGGAAGGGATATTGATTTTATGCTGTTGGAGGTCAAAAATGCTGTGGATCGGGTTCCTACTTTCCCTACGGGAATGGAACCTTTGATTGTTTCCAAGCAGGAGCCGGTACGCCCCACCATTAGTTTTGCGATAAATGGGAACGGTGTTCCTTTGGCCACCTTAAAACAGATTGGTCGCCAGATTGAAAATGATCTCAGGGCAATTGATGGTATTTCCCAGATTCAACCCTCGGGCTATCCCGATGAGGAAATTGAGATCGCTGTTAATGAAAATAGTCTTCTGGCCTATAACCTATCCTTTACCGAAGTGGCCCAAGCTGTGGCCAATGCCAATATTTTGGTGACAGGGGGTAATATAAAAACAGTTACGGAAGAGTACCTGATCCGGGCAAAGAACCGCTCCTATTACGGAGATGAGCTATCCAATATTGTGGTACGTGCCGATGCTGCTGGCCGCACAGTTCGTTTAAAGGATGTGGCCATTATCAGAGATCGGTTCTCTGAAACCCCTAATGCCTCCTATTTTAATGAGAATTTGGCGGTAAATATCACCGTTACCAGTACCAATACCGAAGATTTGATCGGCTCGGCGGAGAAAATCAAGGAGTACATGAAGGATTTCAATGCCAAACACGCCAATGTACAATTGGAAATCATTGATGATCGCTCCAAAATATTGACGCAACGTACCCAATTGCTCACAGAAAATGCTATTGTGGGAATGATTCTGGTGCTGATTTTCCTCTCACTATTTTTAAACACACGCTTGGCCTTTTGGGTAGCTTTTGGTCTGCCCATCGCCTTTTTGGGAATGTTCGTATTTGCACCCTTGTTCAACGTTACCATAAACGTACTGTCCCTTTTTGGGATGATCATCGTTATTGGTATTTTGGTGGATGACGGTATAGTGATAGCAGAGAATATTTATCAACATTATGAGAAAGGGAAACCCCCGGTACAAGCAGCCATAGATGGGACCATGGAGGTGATTCCTCCCATAATTTCAGCAATCATAACCACCGTATTGGCTTTTTCGGTTATCCTGTTTTTGGACGGCCGTATTGGCGAATTTTTTGGCGAGGTTTCCGTAATTGTGATTTTGACCCTAGTGGTTTCTTTGGTTGAAGCCTTGATTATTCTTCCGGCACACTTGGCACATTCCAAGGCGCTTCATCCGCAACAAGAAGGCCCAAAGACCGGAATTTCCAAGGTTTTTGCAAAACTACGGGTAATCAATAAAATGGGAGATAAATTCATGGCCTGGATGCGGGACAGATGGTATAGCCCTGCCCTTAAATTTGCCTTGAATTATAAGATATTGACTTTCGCTCTATTTTTTATGGCACTGGTATTGACTTTTGGGTCTATCGGTGGGGGAATCATTAGGACTTCATTCTTCCCAAGGATAGCCAGTGACCAGATTTCCATTGAATTGTTGATGCCCAATGGCACCAATGAAAAGGTTACCGATTCCATTATCAGTTTAATTCAGGAAAAAGCCCATATCGTTGACCAGGAACTTACCGATAAGTATCTAAAAGGTACAGGTCAGGATCTTTTTGTGAACATGATCAAAAATGTGGGTCCGGGATCATCAGCAGCTACCTTGGAAATTAATTTATTGCCAGGGGAAGAACGCCCAGATATGATTCGGGCAGATATGGTAACCACCAGACTTAGGGAACTGGTGGGCCCAGTAATCGGTGTGGAAAGCCTGATTTATGGCTCTGGAGGTAATTTTGGTGGGTCTCCCGTATCGGTTTCATTGCTTGGGAATAACATTACTGAATTAAAAGCGGCCAAGGAAGAACTAAAAAGTGCCATGCTCAATAATGGCAACTTAAAGGATGTTACGGATAATGACCCGGCTGGAATCAAGGAAATTCGCTTGCAACTAAAAGAAAATGCCTATTTGCTGGGCTTGGACCTTCGTTCTGTAATGAACCAGGTTCGGGCTGGATTTTTTGGGGCACAGGCACAGCGTTTTCAACGTGGCCAAGATGAAATTCGGGTTTGGGTACGTTATGATCGTGCAAACCGTTCTTCCATCACAGATTTGGATGAAATGCGGATTTTGGCCCCCAACGGTGAGCGAATCCCATTAAAGGAAATAGCAACCTATACCATTGAACGGGGCGATGTGGCCATAAACCATTTGGATGGTCAACGTGAGATTCAGGTTTCCGCAGATTTAACCGACCCAGAAACCACCAGTGGAACCGATGCCATGGGTTGGATTCGCACTGAGGTAATGCCCGATATTTTATCCAAATACCCAACCATAACCCCTTCCTATGAAGGTCAGAATAGAGAGGCAAATAAATTTATAAGATCCTTGAGGTTTGTGGGACTGACGGTGCTATTCCTCATTTTTATCACCATAGCCTTTACCTTTAGAAGCTTTAGCCAGCCCTTGTTGCTTTTGCTTTTGGTGCCATTTAGTTTAACGGCAGTGGCTTGGGGACATTGGATTCATGGGTTTCCCATCAATATTCTTTCTATGCTGGGGATCATTGCCCTAATTGGGATTATGGTCAATGATGGTTTGGTTTTGATAGGGAAATTCAATATCAATTTACGGAATGGACTAAAGTTCGATGAAGCCCTTTATGAAGCCGGACGTTCCCGTTTTAGGGCCATATTCTTAACTTCAATTACAACCATTGCAGGTTTGGCACCCCTATTATTGGAAAAAAGTAGACAAGCACAATTTTTAAAGCCCATGGCCATTTCCATTGCTTATGGAATTGGATTTGCCACTGTTCTTACCCTTTTGATGTTGCCCCTCTTCCTTTCATTTGGCAACAATGTTAAGGTGTGGACGAAAAGATTGTGGACCGGTGAAAAAGTGTCCCATGAAGAAGTGGAACGTGCCATCCGGGAACAGAATGAAGAACAGCTGATGCTTGAGGAAAGTGGAAACAGCCTCAATGGGCACATAAACCATGAAGAATCTGAAGAAGAGACTTCAAAAGTTTTAGAAGAAACAACATAATGAAAAGCATTTTTTATACGCTACCCCTTTTTTTAT
This sequence comes from Allomuricauda sp. CAU 1633, assembly GCF_017313225.1. GTDB lineage: Bacteria > Bacteroidota > Bacteroidia > Flavobacteriales > Flavobacteriaceae > Flagellimonas. The sequence goes on from NZ_JAFLNE010000001.1 coordinate 956,448, forward strand.
TGTTTTTTGGTCATTCGGTAAAAGCCCAAGAAGAAACACTCTCTAAAGAAGAGGCCGTACAATTGGTATTGGAGAATAATTTGGGTATTCAAGTGGCCCGAAACACCCAAAGAATAGATGACAACAATGCCAACATACTCAATTCCGGATATTTGCCCACAGTTACGGCAAATGGAGGTGGCACCATTGATCGCCAGAACACGGAAGGGGTACTGGCCAATGGGGAGACCCGAACCGCAGATGGTGCCGAAACCCGAAGGTACAATGCTTCCGTTAATGTGAATTATACCTTGTTTGATGGTTTGGGCCGTCATTACAATTTTAAAAGCTTTAAGGAACGTTCGCAACAATCGGAATTGGAAGTAAAGCAGACCATTGAGACCACTATTTTACAGCTTTTTTCCGTCTATTATGAAGTAGCCCGACTCACGGAGAACACCAATAACTTGGAACGGGCTTTGGAAATTTCAAAAGATAGGCTCACACGGGCACGTTATCAATTTGAATATGGGCAGAACACCGGTTTGGATGTATTGAACGCTGAGGTGGATATCAATACGGACAGCATCAACCTGCTGAATTCCAGACAACAGCTTCGCAACACCATGCGGGATTTAAACCTTGTCCTCAACAGAGAGCTTTCCACCCGATTTGAGATAGATACCACGGTGAACTTTGTGCCGGGCTTACAGATGGAAAGCATGCACAATGAGGCCAAAATGAACAATGTTCGGTTGCAGATAGTGGAAAAAGACATCAACATCAGTAATTATAATATGAAAGTGGCCAGAAGTAACTTCTTGCCCACTATTGGCCTTACAGGGACCTACGGTTGGAACGAGTCTACCAACAACAGTCCACTAGCTTTTTCCCTACAAAATACCTCCACAGGCGTTACGGGAGCCATTAATCTAAGCTGGAACCTTTTTGATGGAGGAAGAACCATTACAGATGTGAAGAACGCCAAGATCAGCTATGAGAACCAAGAATTGTTCAAAAAGCAGATAGAACTGGAGGTGGAACGGGACATCCGAAATGCTTGGGACAGTTACACCAATGCCCTTTATGTATTGGAAGTACAGGAGAAAAACCTGCAGACCAACCAAAATAACTTTACACGGACCGATGAGCGATACCAATTGGGTCAGGTAACCTCCATTGAGTTCAGACAGGCACAATTGAACCTGTTGAATGCCGAATTGGCACAAAGTCAGGCCAAGTACAACGCCAAGCTTGCCGAATTGCAAATGCTGCAGATCAGTGGGCAGCTCCTTAATGTGGAGTTTTAGGGTTTAATTTTAATCATGCACGAGCATTTCTTTCAATGCCCCTATTGTTGGGAAGAAATTTCCTTTCTTTTGGATACTTCTGTATCCAATCAAACCTATGTGGAAGATTGTGAAGTCTGCTGCAACCCCATTGAAATCAGTGCCAGCTTTATAAATCAAGAATTAACGGTTTTTGAAGTCCGGGAGTTGGGGCAATAAAGTTGATTTCTATTTGAAAAAATACAGCTGAATCTACAGAAATTAGCCCAGTATTTTTTGTTGATTTTTATTTAATACCACACCTCCATTTTCGAGAAGAAAAAATACAGTTTCAATGTTTTTTTTCATAGAAAATCCATGTTAAAATTTAATAAGGGCATCCGTTGTAATATGTTGATTTTCCGATCAAAATTGCAGAAAATAGTAGGGGGATTATTCCAAAAACCCCCAAGATATATAGCATATTAGCTTTTACCAATATTATATTATCCCACACGATTTATCTCACAATTCTTTTTTTAAGTTTCGGTAACGAAAACGTTAATTCCTTTGAAAGAATAGCATAGGATTTGGGTTTTGGTTGTATAAAAATCACAGTATCATCAAATCTGTTGAAGATAAAAAAATGATGCTTCTGATGGTGCAAATGCAGATACACCAACCATTGTTTTTTCAACATGGTGCTGGAGACATTTAAAATCGGTATTACGGCTTGGATAAAGTAATCAGATTTCAATCAGGAAAAGTAAAAGTATAATCAATAAAAAAACAAGAATGAAGTGAACCTCCCTAGATTAAAATTATGCTAACTATCCGTATGGTGTGGATAGAATAAGATAAAAAATAACCAGAAACTATTACAACTAACTAATAATTATGAAAAAATTGATAAAGTTACCCGTTAGTATGCTAAACAAACTATTGATGATCGGCATCTGGGTGTTTTATTGTTCCTCATGGGCTGCTGAAACCAATATATTGGTGGACGAGCTTGTATTTTCGGAGGAATTCAAGATGAACAACAACAATGAACCGCAATTAACCATAAGCGGTACTGTTGTAGATGTAAACGGCACACCGCTCCCTGGAGCCAGTGTTGTAGAGAGTGGGACCCTCAACGGGACCCAAACTGATTTTGATGGTAATTTTACCATTCAATTGTCCAATGCAAGTGCAACTTTGGAGATATCCTATATAGGGTATGTAACCAAAACAGTTCCTGTAAATGGACAAACTAGTATTTCGGTAACCCTGGAAGAGAGTGCACAAGCACTACAAGAGGTTGTGGTGACCGCTTTGGGTATTAAGAGTGACAAAAGAGCACTGGGATACGCCACGGCCCAAGTTGAAGGAGATGACATTAGTGCGGTTAAAGCAACCAACAACTTTGTGAACTCCTTGAGCGGTAAGGTGGCAGGTGTGCAGATTTCAAGTACATCCAGCCAGCCTGGTAGTGGTACCCGTATTGTGATCAGGGGTGGTTCTTCCATTACAGGAAACAACCAACCGTTGATCGTTGTCAACGGGGTTCCCTTTGATGCTGCCAACACCAGTTCATCATCAGGTCTTGGGGATATTGACCCAAATGCCATTGAGAGCTTAAGCGTTCTTAAAGGAGCCTCAGCCGCCGCACTTTATGGTAGTAGAGCTGCAAATGGTGTACTACTTATTACCACTAAATCTGGAGAATTCGAATCCAAACCGGTCATCACTTTCTCCAACTCTGTGAGTTTTGATAGAATTTACGAAATTCCATTACAGAAAGAATGGTCTCAAGGATTTTATGACGGTACTGATTGGAGCTATGTTGATGGAGAAACTGCATTTACATCAACAAGCTGGGGTCCAAGAATCTCAGATGTGCCCGGTGCACAGTATTATGACAGATGGGATGTGTTTAAAACGGGTGTTACCAATGAAAGTACCATCAGTGCCCAGGGAGGTTCTTCAAAAGCATCTTATTTTATAAGCTATAGTAACTTGATGAACAACGGTATTTTGGATCCCTTGAAATTTAGAAGGAACTCGATCAATGCAAATACCACGTTTAGGTTTACACCAAAACTTACAGTATCATCCAGTATTTTGTATACCACACAAAAGAATAATCAATTGGATGAAAACAGCTCTAACAGTGCTTTTATGAACACAGTTATGGCTGCACCAAATACATGGAACCCGTATCCTATTTATGATGAAAACGGTAGCTTGCGTTCTTATCGAGGTGGTTCCAGAGATCCCTATCTGTGGTTGTTGGACAATGTGGGTAACACTAATGAAAGAGATCGTTTTAACGCCAACATTACCATAGAGTACGAGATTGTACCTAAGTTGAGTTTTAGATCTATTACGGGTATCAGTACGTCTAGTTTGCATACAGATTCACATTACAACAAAGGAGGTTATGCATCAGTACAGGGAAGCTATGATACCATGGAGCGTTTTGATCGTAACATTGAATCTACGGAGACTTTAACCTATGACAATGATTTTGGAGATATTAGTTTAATGGCCTTGGTAGGGCACAATATCTCTGAAAGTAGAAACCGTAGAATTGAATTTGAAGGGAATGGATTGGTGCTGCCCGGAATTTACAACACAGCAAACGTAAGTGGATTCAATTCTTGGGAGACCAAAAATCTTTTTAGATCCTATTCCTTCTTCGGACAGGCTATGATAGGGTACAAAAATTGGCTTTACTATACCGTGACTGGTAGAAATGACTGGGCATCCAGTGTGGCTGATAGCTTTTTCTATCCCAGTCATAGTTTAGGGTTCGTTTTCAGTGAATTGTTGCCTAAATCTGATGTGTTCAACTATGGTAAATTAAGAGCCAGTTACGCAAAAGTAGGTTCCCCTGCAGATGCATATGCTCGTAACGTGGTATTGGGTGATCCTGCCAGTGATGGTGTGCTTTGGCCATTCAATGGTCAACGAAGCTACTTGTCTAATGATCAGTTGCCTAACGTAGGTTTGAGCAATGAGTTTAAAAGTGAGGTGGAATTGGGTGCTGAGTTGAAGTTTTTCCAAAACCGATTGGGGATAGATTTTGCCTACTACCATAACTGGAGTGAAAACCAAATTTTGAATGAACAGTTCTTGGCCTCAACGGGTTATACTGAGGGGAGCGTCAACATAGGGGGCATTACCCACAAAGGGGTAGAATTGGCTATTTATGCTACGCCGATTCAAACTGCTAATTTTGAGTGGGATGTTAACATTAACTTCTCCAAGGATAATCCAGAGGTGGATAACTTAGGAAATAATAATGAGCCCATTGGTGTTGGTTCGTATGGATCAGCTGTGGTTGGCCAAGCTTATCCAGTAATTTATGGCCCTGGTTTCTTAAGGGACGATCAAGGTAGATTGGTGTTGAGCGATGCTCCTGGATCAGGATATGGACGTCCTTTGGCCGATAACTCCACAAACCAGGTCTTGGGAAAAACCGTTCCAGATTGGTTGGGAAGTTTTAGAACAGCCTTTAGATACAAGAACATTTCACTTTCTGCTTTGTTGGACATTAGTAAAGGTGGATATGTATATAGTTTGAACGACCACTATCTTACCTATTACGGTATGGCCAAACACCAAGAGAATAGACCAGAGGATAACATGATCACTTTTGATGGTGTTATGGGGCATGTTGAGAATGGTGAAGTTGTGGTGACCAGTGAGACCCCAGAAGCAACCCGATACGATTTGTATTGGCAGACAGTGGCCCAAGGGGTTTGGGAAGACAACATCATGCCAAGAGACTACATTAAATTGAGGGAAGTAAACCTAACGTATAGTGTTCCTCAAGATATGTTGTCTGGCATTGGGTTAACTGGCCTTGATGTCTCTTTTTCTGGAAGAAACCTTTGGAGAAAGTTCAAAGATGGTTTTGAAGGTGCGGATCCTGAAGTTAATACCGATGGTATTACCAATGGTAATGCATACTTGGGTTATAGCATGCCAGCTACCAAGACATATACATTTACCTTAACCGCCAAATTTTAATACAATGACTATGAAAAGATTATATATAAAACACTACGCAGTTTTGGTCGCAATGATCACCTTGTTGATAGGTTGTGATACTTGGATAGACGTTGACCAAGATCCCAATAGTATTGTGGATGGACCACTGATTACAGAAGACGTAATGTTGATTGGGGTTGAAGCTGAATGGGCCGCATTGGCTACTAACCAGTTGGATACATGGGAAGGTTTTGCTCAATGGTTGTCTTATCACTCCATTGAAGGCTCAACCTCTAGATCTATGGATATCAATGCTGATTATGGGAATGAAGTATGGGATTCCTATTCTGTTTCCTTAAAACATGCCATTGAACTTTATGACAAAGCTGAAGCAAATGGTAATACCCATTATCAAGGGGTGGCTGGGATTATTGCGGCCTTCCATTGGTTCTACATAGCGGATGTTTACGATCAGGCGCCATTGGAAGATGCTATCCAAGGATTGGATGCTTTGCAGCCAACATTGGCAAGTCAAGCAGAATTGTATGCACATGCCAATGGGCTGTTGGACGAGGCAATTAGCCTTTTAAGTGCTCCAAACCAAGGAGATCGTGTTCCTGCAGGAGATGATTATCTTTTAGATGGAGATATGGACAAATGGATCAGATATGCCTATTCCATGAAGGCCAGACAAGCCCTTAGACTATCTTATGCTCCTGGAACAACTCCAGCAGCTCAAGCAAGCTTGGCTTTGACCTATCTTGACAATGGTATGATCTCCAATGACGATAACGTTATGTGGAGACACTTGGACGAATTAGCCAATGCCAACCCGTTGTTCAACTACATGAACAGAGCCTATTCCGGTGGTCTTGGATTAACACCAGGTAACTTTTTAATAGACTTGATGAACTCCTACAATGACCCAAGAAGACCTATCATGTTTACCTATTCCGAAGAGTTCCCTGACGGATTTGTAGGCTTGCAGTCTGGTGCGGTGGTTCAACCAGGGCAAACCCCTAGCCACTGGAGATACACCTACATTTCTATGTCCTATCCAGCGCAGATCATGATGTATGCCGAATCAGAATTTATCAGAGCTGAAGCCTATGCATTCAATGGCCAGTGGGCTCTGGCTGAAGAGGTTATGAAGGCAGGTATCGCTGCTGATATGGAGTTCGTAGGAGTGGAGCAGACAGAAATTGATGCCTATTTGGCTCAAGCTTTTTTGACTATGCCAACCAATATAGAAGATGCTCAAAATCTGATTATTGATCAAAAGTATATCGCCAACGTATTCAGGACCCACGAATCGTATTTTGATTATGTAAGAACAGGGTATCCAGAATTCGATTTTGATTATATGCTGTTGAATGTGTACAATACAGAAACCTTCCCAAGAAGGTTCCCATACCCACTAAACGAAGTGGAAAGAAATCCAAATGTAACTGCAGTTGGTCAACCGGATTGGTTTGCCAAGGGTACTACTTGGGATAATAAGTAGTAAAAATGGAAGAAAGCGGGGCCATGTTTTAATGGCCCCGTCTTTTTATTAAAACCATAATTAGAATTAGTTCTGATGTAATTTTTGAGAACAACAATGAGAATAATAGTTTCAAAACAAGTAGCCTCACTTTTTCTGGCATTGTTTCTAACAATGACAAGTTTCGCACAAAATGGTGGTGACGCGGCCCCCGTGAGTGAGTTGTATCAGTTGATGAACGAGATGTCTGCCGATTATGGAAGCCTAAGTAGATTTTATATTGTGGAGAGTTCCCGAGAAAGAAGGGAACGTTTCAAAGAATTCTACCAAAGTTACCTTTCCAGATTGGAAGAGTTCACGTTTAATCAATTGTCAACCAATGGTAGGGTAGACTATCTTTTGGTCAAGAGTGACATTAACAGAAGTTTGCGGAATTTAGATGCAGAAGCTGAAGAATATGCCAAAATTGAAAAATGGGTATCCTATGCTGGACCTATTTATGAAACCGAAAAATTACGGAGAAGGGGCATACATCTGGAATCAGCCAAGGTAGCCGCTCAATTGAACGAAATAAGCAATAAATTAGAAACCCTTTCAACTGAACTTTCCAAAGAACCACCATCTTTTGATCGTAGCCTGGCCGAAAGAGGGCAAGATGTTGTCAAAGGTCACCAAACCGCCCTTGAAAGCATCTACGAATTTTACAATGGCTATGACCCAGATTTTACCTGGTGGATGGAAAAGCCCTACGCTCAACTTATGGAAGAGCTTAAGGCCTATGGTGAACTTATCATGACCAAGGTGGATGAAAGTACCCTTCCCAAAGACGATGGAAGCGGAATTATTGGTAGCCCTGTTGGTGCCAAAGAATTGAAGAACTTGCTCGAAGATGCCTTTATTCCCTATTCTGCAGAAGAATTGGTGGAGATAGCCAATAAGGAATTTGCATGGTGCGATAAAGAACTGTTAAAAGCATCCCGTGAAATGGGATTTGGCGACAATTGGAAAGCCGCCCAAGAAAAAGTAAAACAATCCTATGTGCCCGAAGGTCAACAACCTGAAGCTATGTTGGATTTGTACAATCAGTCTATAGACTTTCTCAAGAAAAATGATTTATTGTCAATTCCTCCTGTTGCAGAAGAAACATGGAGAATGCGCATGATGAGTCCAGAAAGACAAAAAATTGCTCCCTTCTTCCTTGGTGGAGAAACCCTGATGATCTCATACCCAACCAATACCATGGATCATGATGATAAAATGATGAGTATGAGGGGCAACAATCCCCACTTCTCAAGAGCTACGGTGCACCATGAACTCATTGCAGGGCATCACTTACAAGGCTTTATGAACAGAAGACATAAAACCTATCGCCATTTTAGAACTCCGTTCTGGACTGAAGGTTGGGCCCTGTATTGGGAACTTATCCTATGGGATATGGACTTTCCAAGGTCCCCAGAAGATCGTATAGGAATGTTGTTTTGGCGAATGCACCGTTGTGCCCGTATCATTTTCTCCCTTAATTACCATTTGGGGAAATGGACACCTCAAGAATGTATTGATTATCTAGTGGATCGGGTTGGGCATGAAAGAGCTAATGCCGAAGGTGAAGTAAGACGTTCTTTTACAGCTCGTTATGGACCATTGTATCAATTGGCATATATGACAGGGGGGATGCAATTCTACGCCTTAAAAAAGGAACTCGTCGATTCTGGAAAAATGACCTACAAGGAATTCCATGATGCCGTTCTACGGGAGAACAGCATGCCGGTAGAGATGGTACGTGCCATACTCACCGATCAACCCTTGAGCAAGAATTATAAAACTTCTTGGAAGTTTTACGATAAATAAGAATTGTTTGTTTTTAGTTGTTTGAGTTAGTGTCCTAGGGCCATCATTTTTTTGATGGCCCTAGGGTTTTTTTGGCCAATTATCTATTGGCTTTATCAACCCGAATATGGAGTTATAAAATTGCCTCTTTACTTAGGCTAAATAGATCAATTCCAATGGGATGCCTAAAATTCAACATTAGACAACATAATATCAATTACAGTTAATATGTTATTATGGGTCGGCGTAAATCTACAATACCTTTAAAGTGATTTAAGAAAATGAAAGTTTTCAACCATGCCTTAAAATGACTCAGATAATAGAATTTTAAAGGGGTTGTTTGATTTCGGCATGGAATAATTTTTAAACCAAACTAACTATCGGAATGAGAAATAAAAAAATGTTGGGGATTGTCTCCTCTGTTCTAATGATGGGGTCAGTTTCAATGTCCTTGAATGCACAAGCCAAACAAGAAGCTTTGTATGTGCCTTGCGAGGAAATGCCGGACTTAATGACCAAATACAGTGCAGATTATAGTGCATTGGTCCGTTTTTATGCACCAGGTGTGCGGAGTTTTTGGGGAAGAACAAATGACCCAGGGGGGTCTCCTGAGCGCCGGGAAAGAATGACCAAACTGCGTAATGACTATTTGGCAAAATTGGCAAGCTTGGATTTCAATGCATTGCCCCAAGAATGCAAAGCAGACTATGTATTGTTCAAAAGAGACTTGGAAAAGGAAAATGCCGAGGCCAAAGAGCAGGAAGCGGTGTATCAAAAGATAAAAAAATGGTTTCCATTCTCTAACAACATCTATTCCTACATAGAAGCAAGAAGAAGAGGACATCAGCCTGATGCTACAAAAATGGCCAAAGAATGGAACGATGTTGTGGAACAAATAAAAAGCCTAAAAAGCCAGCTGGAAAAAACTACATCCTTGGGTAAGGATGAGGTGGAAGAAGCTGTTCGAGTTATAGAAGACTTGAAGAATTCCGCTGAAAATGTATACGCATTCTATAACGGATATGATCCTCTTTTTACTTGGTGGATGCCTACCATATACGAAGCAATGGGGAAGGAATTTGATGCGTATGCTGAAGTATTCAAAAACAAGGTTGAAGTTGGAAAACCTGTTGATGAAAGTGGTATCGTGGGCAATCCTGTTGGTCGTGAAGTGTTGATGAGACAATTGGAGTATGAGATGATTGACTATACTCCTGAGGAATTGATTGAATTGGCCAATGAAGAATTCGCATGGTGCGATGCTGAACTGCTGAAAGCATCACAAGAAATGGGATTTGGCAATGATTGGAAAGCTGCCCAGGAAAAAGTGAAAAATGCTTACGTGGAGCCTGGCAAACAACCCGAGCTTATTCTTCGCTTGTACAATGAAGCCGTGGATTTTCTTAAAAAGAACGATTTGATTACAATTCCCCCATTGGCCGAAGAAGTTTGGGGTATGCGCATGATGTCTCCTGAACGTCAGTTGGTAAATCCATTTTTTACAGGCGGTTCCTCCATTAGTATTTCATACCCTACCGATGACATGACCTATGAGCAGCGTATGATGAGTATGCGTGGAAACAACCCTCATTTCTCTATGGCAACCGTACACCATGAATTGATTGCAGGGCACAACCTTCAAGGTTTTATGAACAGCCGTCACCGTACCTACCGCAATTTCCGTACCCCATTCTGGACTGAAGGATGGGCGTTGTACTGGGAGCTTTTGTTGTGGGACAAAGGGTTTCCACAAGGTCCCGAAGACCGTATTGGAATGTTGTTCTGGCACATGCACCGTTGTGCACGTATCATTTTCTCTTTGAACTATCATTTGGGCAAATGGACGCCACAGGAATGTATCGACTTTTTGGTAGATCGTGTAGGCCATGAGCGTGCCAATGCAGAAGGTGAGGTAAGACGTTCCTTTGTGGGTAACTACCCTCCATTGTATCAATTGGCATATCTAACAGGAGGTCGTCAGTTCTATGCATTGCACAAAGAGCTTGTAGATAGCGGAAAAATGACCAACAAGGAATTCCACGACCGAATTATCACCATGAACGCAATGCCAGTTGAGATGATAAAAGCTATTATAACCGATCAGAAAATCAACAAAAATTATAAGGCCAAATGGAAATTTTACGAAGCCCCAAAACAATAAAAATGAGGACTGGTTTTATTGGTGGCCTTTGTGGTCTATTATTGATGGCCACGGGTTCTGCCCAAGAGTTTAAAAAAGGGGATTATGTCCCTTGTCAGGAGATGCCCTTCCTTATCGAGAATTTTGAAGCGGATTCTCGGGTTTTGGACAATTTTTACAGCCCATCCTCAGGGTCGTTCTCCAGATTTGGGAGAAGGGGGGCATCGGCGTCTTACCCCGAAAAATTGGAACGTATGGACCGCTTGTACAAACAGTATTTGGACAAGTTGAATACCATAGATTTTGATGGGTTGTCCCAAGAATGTAAAGCGGACTATATACTTTTCAAAAGAGACCTGAATGAGAACCTCCGTCAATCCCAGGTAGAAAGACAGGAGTTGGACAGCGTGGCCAAATGGTTCCCTTTTAGCAACACTGTATATGATTTGTTCAAACTGAGAAGAAGAGGTATACAGCCCGATGCACAACAGGTAGCAAAAGAATGGTCTGGAATTTTTGATCAGATAGATTCACTCAAAACAGTTTTAAAAGATTCAGATGATTTAAGTGTACTGGTGATAAGAAAAGCTACGGATGTAGGCAATGGATTGCAACAGGCCTTGGCCGATGTTCATGGGTTTTATAATGGGTATGACCCCATGTTTACATGGTGGACCTCAAAAACATATGAAGATTTAGATGCATCCCTTAAGGAATATACGGAGTTGTTCAAGCAGAAACAGACCCCGGATAAAAACGGAATCGTATCCCGTAAACCCGTAGGTCGTGAGGAGCTCATTCGCTTACTTGAATATCAAATGGTGCCATACACTCCAGAAGAACTTACCAAAATAGCCAATGAGGAATTTGCATGGTGCGAAAAAGAAATGTTGAAAGCATCCCAAGAATTGGGCTTTGGGAATGATTGGAAAGCTGCCTTGGAACATGTAAAAGACACCTATGTGCCCCCAGGAAAACAACCTGAGGCCATATTGGATTTATATGAAAGGTCGGTGTCTTTCCTGAAGAAGCATGATTTGATTACAGTTCCGCCTTTGATGGAAGAGGTTTGGGGCATGTATATGATGTCTCCTGAAAGACAGCGCACCAATGCATTCTTTACGGGAGGATGGAACATTACCATTTCCTACCCTACCAATACCATGGATCATGAGTTTAAGATGATGAGTATGCGCGGGAACAATCCCAATTTCTCGTTTGCCACCGTACACCATGAATTGATTCCTGGTCATAATACTCAGTACTTCATGAATGCCCGTTACCGTACCTACAGAAATTTTGGTACACCATTTTGGATGGAAGGCTGGGCACTCTACTGGGAACTCTTGTTATGGGATATGGATTTCCCAACCACTCCTGAAGAACGTATAGGAATGCTGTTTTGGCACATGCACCGTTGCGCCCGAATCATCTTTTCCTTCAATTTTCATATGGGTGAATGGACCCCGCAGCAGTGTATTGATTTTCTAGTGGAAAAAGTGGGGCATGAGCGCATAAATGCTGAAAGCGAGATTCGTGGGCCATTGTCCAGTAACAGTAATCCCCTGTATCAGGTTGGATACCTAACCGGAGGGCGTCAATTTTATGCCTTGAAAAAGGAAATGGTGGACAGTGGTAAAATGGGGATAAAGGAGTTTCATGATAAAGCCATTAAATTAAATGCCATGCCCATGGAAATGATACGGGCGATCATTACAGACCAAAAATTGACCAAGGACTTTAAGACCAACTGGAAATTTTATGACTAACCCAATGTCTGGAAATTTGCCCAGTGGGTTTTAAGTTAAAAGTAAAGTTTAGTTTCTATAATTAAGTGTTATCCATCTAAAAAGTGCCTGCAGAAATGTAGGTGCTTTTTTTGGTTTGAACAGTGACAAATTAAATTAGGCGAAATGGGATAAAAAGAAAATAACCCAAACGCTAGTAGAGGTAGATACTACATAAATGGACGAACTTTTCCTAGGCAGACTTAGAATATTTGTCCCTCCATTTTTCTATGGTAAACTTCCTGTACTGGGTTGGGGTAACACCTTTCAGTTCCTTGAATTTCCTGTTAAAATTGGCAATATTCAAAAACCCACACTGCTCAGAAACTTCTGAGATGGGCAAATCATTATCCTTAAAGAGCAAACGACAAGCATGCTCAATTCTAATTTCTATCAAAAATTGGAAAAAGGTCTTGTTGGTCCTCTTTTTAAAGTAACGGCAAAATGCATTTTTGCTCATACTGGCCTTTTCGGCCACCATTTCCAATGAAAAAGGCTCATGGAAATTACTCAGGGCATAGTCTATGACATTGTTCATCCGATTTCCCTCATCTTCCGTATATTTTTTCCGATAGACAAATGTGGACAAGGGTTGTTTTTCAGAAGAAATCATAACGTCCAAAATATTCAACAAAGTTGCAATACGCTGAATCCGGCTTTGGTTTTTAAGATTTTCAAAAAGTAAACTGAGTCGTTGATTCTCAGACAATATTTTCATACCATATCCAGATTCTTCAAAAAAGTTGTGGAGTCTGGTCATATCGGAAAGCGAAAAAAATTCTTTCCCAAACGATTCCTTGGTAAAAAATAAGGTGTACATAACAGATTTGGACGACGCCTTTGAGTCGCTTCTAAAAACATGGGGAACATTTTCGCCTATAACAAGGATATCATTGGCTTTAAAATCGCTAATGGTGTCGCCCACCACAATGGATCCCTCACCGGAAACAATGTAGCTTATCTGTATTTCTTCATGCTGATGCAATTTGTCATAGAAAAGTAGACCAGAATCTTCTTGGTAAACCAAAGCCTCTTGCTCTGGTTTTGGAATTTTAAAGGGTAGAATTTTCATGATGGGAGGATCTTTGCTTTTTCTTTGTAAAAAAGTACTAACATTTTTCTGTCTGCACAATTTTGCGGATAATATAGTATCACTATTGGGTAATAAACTAAAGCCTATAGCATAAATGAGCTCAAATCTTGCTAAAACTCACCTAAATCGGTAACAAACACCGAGGCTCCCTGCCCCGTACAATTGTTTAATTTCTTAATGCGATTTTGATTTTTTGTTGGATGTAAACTAGGAAAACACTAGACCCAAGACAGCTACATCAGAGTTGCGATAAAATGCTTAATTTCACGGGCATAGTTAAAAATCAAAATCAAATATCAACGTACAATGAAGAGCATATTTGCAAGGAATTTGCATGCATTGTTGGTGCCTGTGACAGCACTGACCCTCTTTTCGGCATGTAAAAATTCGAAAGACCCAGTATGGGCCAAAGAGAACCAGGAATTGATTTCAAAACATCAATTGGAGGTTAAAAATTTACCCAATTTACCCGAAAACGGTATTGCCCCCAACCTTAAAATTGGAGAGGCAGTTAATCTTGGGGACTTGCAACTTTTGGAATTCCATCCCGGTATCGGCGGCAAGGTTTTTTGGTCTGAAGGAACCATGACGAGCGTTCTTGATCTAGAACCAAATGCCGTAGTGGAGGAGGAAGAATTGCCCGCAGATCGTTTTCTATTTGTATTGGATGGAACTGTTGAACAGTTGATCAATGGAGCATTTGTGCCCATGCTTTCCAGAGAAAGGGAAGAACCCGATGGAACCCACAGCGGTACACCAAGAACAGACTTTGTGTTTTTGGAAAAGGGCAGTGCCAATGCCATCAAGGCAGGGGCCGATGGTGCTAAAATCATGGAAATCTATAGCCCCTATCGTTTGGATTATTTGGAAAAAGCAGGGGTGGAAAACCTACCCACCGCTTTGGAAGATCTGAACGAAATGTATCCGCCCAACATTGAGTCTGGTAAGGTGTATGACTTCTATGACATCCAGTTTACAAAAATTGGGGAAGGGGCCTATGCCCGGATTATTTCCGGGAAGAACATGCAGCTCAGTTTTGTTGCTATGGATCCACTGGCAGAATCTCCGGAGCATATCCATCCGCAAGAGCAGATTACCTATGTGCTGCGTGGAAAATTGTCGGAAAAAGCTATGGACACACCGGTTACCCTGGATGTGATGGATGCACTCCTTTTACCTGGTAATATGGTGCACAGTGCTTCGGTGGGCGATGTTGGCTCTGATGTTTTGGATATTTTCTGGCCAGCGCGTACCGATTATTTGGAAAAAAACAAGGCTTCTTTGGAAGCGTATCATAAAATTATTCCAAAAGATGCACAACCTGAATTAGTAGTCGATGGCTCCAAGACCCAACCGCAATTATACTTCAGTGAAGGGCCAAAATGGCTGAACGGAAAGGTATACTTTTCCAATATGTATTTTGACCAAAATTGGAACGGAGACCCTTCCAAAAGCTCTATTGTAGAGTTGGATCCCGATGGTTCTTACCGAAATATCACTGAAGGTAAGATGCAAGCCAACGGATTGTATCCCTACAAGAATGGAAATCTGATTGTTTGTGATATGATGGGGCATCGCGTATTGGAAATGACCACAGAGGGCAAAGTAGTGCGTGTTATTGCTGATTCGTATGACGGAAAGCCCATTGATGGCCCCAATGACATCATCACCGATGCTAAAGGAGGTATCTATTTTACCGATCCACAATTTACCATGGAAGCCGAAAAATTTCAACCTGGAAGGGCGGTGTATTACATCACTCCAGAAGGTGAGGTGAAACGATTGGTGGAGCCCAACGAATTTGCAATGCCCAATGGAATTCTTTTATCGCCGGATGGAAAGACGCTTTACATCAACAATTGTTATGATGACGAGGAGTGGTACCCTGTGGATAGCGAAAAGGAAAACTTTATCTGGGCCTACGATGTAAACGAAGATGGCACCATAGCCAATGGACGGAAATTCGCCAAATTATTCCTTACCGGACCGGTTTTGGACCGCAAAGGAAAGTCCTCAAGTGCTGATGGCATGGCCATCGATACCATGGGCAATATTTATGTGGCTACCTATTATGGGGTGCAAATCTTTAATTCCGAAGGAAATTATGTGGGAATGATCAACTTGCCAAGTTTCCCCGTCAGTCTTTGTTTTGGGGATGAAGATATGAAGACCCTTTACATGGTAAGCTATGATAAAGTATATAAGATTCGTACTAACATGGAAGGCTTTGTACTATACCTGTAGCCTTCCAAAAGTTGGAGCATATCCTAATTATTTTTGGTCATCATCGCCCATGACAAAGTAGCCTCGCCATTTGAATTCCTTGGCCAAGGCAGTTGCAGCAGGCCACGCAATTTGATGCTGGTCACTCGCTACCCATTTACGTCGTTTTTCCTCAGTTTCAAAGGAAATGAGGATTTGATAATTGTAGGTGGTTGGTTCAGCTTCAATTTCCTTGGCTTGGTCTGGCGAGTACAAACGCAATAATTTGGAGCTCAAATACCCATCCTGAACGATCATGGCCGGAACATAGATGGAATAGTACATTTCCTCAAAGGCTTGGGCATTTTTCTTTTCCACCACAAAATCCATTTCCAAAACCATGGATTTTGGTTCTTTTAAGGGTTTTTTGATGTCCCATTGCTTGGAAGCGGAGATTCCAATGATCAACAATTCCACGGTGTCGTTACCGGTATTGTTCAGTGTGATGTTTTCGCCGACCCTTCCGAAGAAGGCATCATCCTTTCCAAATGTTCCGGATTTACCATCAGTGGTTACCGTTCCTGAACCGCTGATGACATAATAAACAGCTTCCATGCCTTCAAGTTGATAAGGGTCGGTTTTGGTTCCGGAGGGAATGGTTAAATGATCCACATGGTTCCAATCAGTGGAGAAAACATCTGGGCGCAGCACCCGTCTATACGATACCCCTTTTCCAACATAAGGCGTTCTTTCCGGCTTGAGCAATTCCGTATCAAGCTTCTCCGAAACAAATACGGGTATGGCGTCTAAGGTGGCTCCTACCCGGTCATCCCCTAAATCAAAAGCGCCTCCTTTTCCTTTAACCGTGCTCACCGCAAAATTGAGCCATTGTACAGGCTGGTCAGTTGCATTGTAAATGGCATGCGAATCTCCCATTTTGCACGGAACTAGGGCTGGTGCTTTTATTTTGGAAGTCCTGCCGTTGATGGTAAATTCGGCTTCACCCGATAGCAGTACATACATTTCTTCAATATCGTGATGAAAATGATGGCCAATTCCCGATTTACCAGCAATGGTGCCCGTGTGGAGATAAAGAAAGTTGGTTGAGAGGTCGTCTCTGCCAATAAGTTGAGTGAACCCCATACTTCCTGCCCCAGCATGCACCGAAGTCAAATCTCTATAGGTAGATGGATCGTTGTGGATGATACGGTTTTGTATCGATTGGGCCGAAAGACTGCCTGTTACTATAATCAAAAGGATGGCGATAAGTGCTCTCATGATACTAACATTTTTTGATTTAAAATTTAAAACTGTGTTGCTAAATGACTACTGTGTTTGATTAAAATCCCGAACTATTTATCGGGCAAAGCATAAACTACATACCCTCTTGGTAAAGCGCCAGGTTTCTTGGATTGGTCATACGTGCCCCGGAAAAAATTGGAATTGGCATTTACCACCAAGTACTGTTTGCCATGAAGCGTAAACATACTGGGTTGTGCATTCGATTCGTGACTCATTGTGGTCTCCCAAAGCGTTTCTCCAGTATCTTGATCAAATGCATACAATTTTGCCCCTTTGGCGGTTGCAAAAACCAAACCAGTGGAGGTAATTACCATTCCCTTTCGTTGGATTCCTTGTGGCGCTCCTTTGCTGGGGTCTCCTTTGGCATAGAGCGAATCGATGCCTACTGGTTTACGCCACTTAATAGTGCCTTCATTTAGGTCATAGGCCAATACCGAAGACCATGGGGGATCAATAAGCGCAGGCCAATCCAACCCATATTCAGTGGTGTACTGCGCATTGGGGTGATCTGTACCTTCCGGATATTCCCGCATAGGAGCACCTCTTTGAGCATCAGGTTTTATGGGAGCACCCCCTGAAGCAACCACAGGGCCTTCAGGAAGTGTCTCTTCTTGTGTTGCTCTTCTAAAGGGATTGCTCACCGGATTTCCACCCAAAAATTTGAACAAAGCTTTAAGGGATTCTTCATCCACATGGACCAATCCTGGCATTTGACCGCGACCGTTGACCACAACCTCCTTGAAATCGTCATAACCCATGTGATGTCCAATATTCAACAAGGATGGTCCGGCTCCTCCCTCCATATTTTGTCCATGACATGCAATACAAGTAGAACTGTAGAGGTTTTGTACTCGTTCCACATCATTTTGGGAAAGGTCTTCTTTTGGTGGTTCAACCTTGTTCAATCTATAGGTTGAAGCATATTCCTGGGCCATGATGTACATAATTCCTTTGGATGGATCTCCGGCAGTATTGCCATAATTTGCCCCACCAAGTGCCCCTGGCATTGCTATGATCTCATATTGATCGGAAGGAGGAAGGTATAGCTGGGATTTTGAAGAATCCAATCGCTTTACCCAAGCCTGTTTGATACTATCCGGAAAATAGGGGTTCAGATTGTCCAAATTAACTTCATGTCTTGTGAAATCAGGCAATGATGGTATGGGTTGTGTTGGCCATGCTTCCTCACCGGGCATATTGCTGGGAGGGAACGGCTTTTCCTCAATGGGAAAGATGGGCTCCCCGGTTACACGGTCAAATACGAATACAAAACCGTGTTTGGTGGCAATGGAAACCGCATCAATGGACTTACCATCGCGTTGCACCGTGATTAATTGAGGTGCACTGGCCAAGTCATAATCCCATAGGTCATGATGAATGGTTTGATAATGCCAGATACGTTCCCCTGTTCGTGCATCCACAGCGACCAAAGAGTTGGCAAAAAGATTACTTCCCAATCGGTCTGCCCCATAATAATCATAGGTGGGAGAACCAAGAGGTATGTAGGCGATGCCCCGCTCCACGTCAACGGACATTTCGCTCCAAGCATTGGTGCCCCCTACATATTTATAAGCGTCTTTGGGCCATGTATCGTATCCAAACTCGCCGGGTTGCGGAATGGTATGAAATGTCCATTCCAGCTCTCCGGTCACTACATTATACGCTCTAATATGACCGGGTGGTGAGAAATACGTTTCCCCTGTTGAGGAACCCAAAATGAGTAAATCTTCGTAAAGTACGCCCGGCATCATGGACTGAATCCGAACAATGGTTGATGGGTCCCGGCCAAGATCTTCACGTAAATCCACATAACCGTCCTCTCCAAAATCCATAATGGATTTTCCCGTGGTAGCGTCAATGGCTTGAAGGGAACTATTTAAAGTGAAGAGCAAACGTTTGTCTTTTTTGTCGGCACTTTCCCAATAATTAATGCCCCTTCGGGTAATTCCTTTTAGATTGGCATGAATCCAGATTTCCTCACCTGTCTTAGCATTTAGAGCAATCAGGGAGCTGTTTTTTCCAAGGACGTACATGATGGAATCCGCAATAATGGGGCTGAAAAAATTATATTCATCTCCCGTTGGGTAGACCCACGCGACTTCCAGTTCACTAACATTTTCTTTAGTGATTTCGGAAGCATCAAAATATCTGGACTGACCAGGGGAACCTCCATAATGTGTCCAAGTACTATGTGGATTTTCAGTTTTTTCGGGATTGCATCCGATTAAAAAAAGAATTGTGATAAGTGCAAATAATGGGTAATAAGCCCCAGAGTAACGTGTATACATTGTTTGTAAGAATTATTAATTCTTGTGGCATTGGCCCTTTCTATCGTTGCTCTGGAATAAAATACCTAAGGGCATTCAGATATTTTACGGACGAAAAATACAATTTATTTGGGAAATCTGGGCCATCAAGTTATAGATGATATTTTTCAATGACACTACTTTCAAAATGAAGAAGATAAAGAAATCATAACTTTAAAATAGTTGAAAATGGATAGCTTGCAGCTTTAATTTAAGCTGATTTATGAGAAAAAGTATACTTATTGCCTTTGTTTTGGGGATAATAATCAATGTTAATGGCCAAAACTTGGATGTCATTTCCTATAATATTCGGTATGATAACCCCAACGACAAACCGAATCATTGGGACAATCGGAAGGAATTTCTCATTGCGCAGCTCAATTTTTATGCCCCTGACGTTTTTGGGACACAGGAGGGACTTGTTCATCAATTAAAAGCCATTGATGATGGTTTGAACGATTACACTTATTTTGGTGTGGGACGTGATCATGGTGATGAGAGAGGCGAGTTCACCGCTATTTTCTACAACACAAAAAAGTTCAACCTATTGGAACATTATACCTTTTGGTTGTCTACAACGCCAGAGGTTCCTTCCAAAGGATGGGATGCTGCTTTGCCACGAATCTGCACCTACGGACTTTTTGAATATAAAGAAAGTGGGGATAAGTTCATGGTCTTCAATACCCATTTTGACCATGTTGGGGAAAAGGCACGGGAGGAAAGCTCCAAATTGATTCTCAAAAAAATAAAAGAGTTGAACACCAATGGATATCCGGTAGTGGTAACAGGCGATTTTAATCTGGAAAGTGAGAGCTCGGGCGTCCAGGTCATTTTAACCGAAATGGAAGATACCCATATCGCAGCGGGCAAAAATGCTTTTGGCCCTTCTGGAACCTTTAATGGTTTTGATTTTACCAAACCGGTGGAGCGAAGAATCGACTATATTTTTGTTTCTCCGAATACCGTTGAGGTGCTAAAAAGTGCCATTTTAAGTGATTCCAAGGATTGCAGGTACCCTTCGGACCATTTGCCTGTTTTTGCCCGCTTACTTCTGAAAAAACAATAGGCATAATGGCATTTTCAAAGTTAAGCCTTCATTTAAAAAATGGCTTATAGAGGTGTGTCTAAGGAGTCAATAAACTCTAGCTAGATTTATGAATTTCATGCTTTTGGGTTAAAAATTGAACCTATACAATCAACCTACTGCTTTTGGATAATCTACTTTTACCATGTATAACAGTAAAACCTAAGATTATGAGAAGTTTGTTATGGTTAGTAGCCGTCATCTGTATTATTATATGGGTTTTGGGATTCTTCGGTGTTGTTGCCGGAATAGGAACAAGCAGCCTGATTCACATACTTTTGGTCATCGCCATCATTGCCATTTTATATAATATTATTTCTGGCCGAAGACCGCTTTAGACCGTTTGCTAGGGACAAAGAAAATTAAAACATAATAGGAAAGGGGGGTGGATATTTCTTTCCTGTAAGGAAGTGGTTGCCCATGGGCAACCACTTTTTGTTGAAGCTTTAGCGGTCAAATAAGTGCTCTTTTAAAAAAGAACATATCTTTATAGGGTAACCCCGAAAAACAAAATTTTGCAACCGCATAGATTCACACTGAACAAACGAACACCGAATAAGATAGGAAGCATAACTTTTGGTTTTGCCTTATTATTAATTTCATTTTCTGCATGTTCGGACCAAGAAATCAAACCCACTGAAGATGTAAAACTCGCATTCGTTCCTTTTAACGAGGTAAACCTAATGGACGATTTTTGGTCACCTAGATTAAAAATCCAAAAGGACACCTTGGTGCCTTTTGCCTTGGACAAAACCAAACCGGCAGTAGAAAATCTTCGAAAAGCTGCCGACTACCTAAAAGGGGATACACTGGATTTACCCTTTGCGCACCGTTACATCTCTTCGGACCTGTATAAAGTGATGGAGGGTGCAGCACTGTTACTTCGGGAAAACCCAGATCCCATGCTGGAAAAACGAATGGATAGCATCATCGATATTATTGCTGGCGCGCAAAAGAGTGATGGATATTTATATGTGTCCCACATCACAGGGGTTTCCAAAGACCATGACCATTGGGGTGGTGGAGGAATGGGTGATAAACCGTACACATGGGTGCTTCACAGCCATGAACTCTACAATATGGGCCACATGTATGAAGCTGCCATAGCCTATTATCGTTCTACAGGAAAGGATAAGTGGTTAAAGGTGGCAGAGAAGAACGCACAACATATCAACAAGGTTTTTTTTGAAGGTGATTCCAACTACAATGGGGGAAAACCTGTGGAGCAAGCCCCAGGGCACCAGGAGCTGGAGCTGGCGTTGGTAAAACTATATCGGGTTACAGGAAATGAATTGTATTTGGAGATGGCCCAGAAATTCCTGGATATTCGTGGACGCACTTTCCAAACCGAAGGAGAAGGGGTAATGGCGCCAACATATGCCCAGCAGCACAAACCCGTATCTGAGCAACGCGAAGCTGTGGGTCACGCTGTCCGGGCCATGTATCAATATTCTGGTATGGCAGACGTAGCTACGGAAACGGGTTCCCAAGAATATGATGAGGCACTCTTTTCCATTTGGAATGATATTACCGATACCAAAATGCACATCACGGGGGGACTTGGCGCCATTCGTGGTATTGAAGGGTTTGGTCCCAGCTACGTACTTCCCAATAAAGAAGCGTATAATGAAACATGTGCTGCAGTTGGTAATGTATTGTTTAATAACCGAATGTTTCTCAAAACCCATGAGGCCAAATATATGGATGTGGCCGAAGTTGCTTTATTGAACAATTCCTTGGCCGGGGTCAATTTGGATGGCAATCGGTTTTTTTATGTCAATCCTTTGGAATCCGATGGGATTACTCCCTTTAATCAAGGAGAGACGGGCAGGGCACCTTGGTTCGGTACAGCATGTTGCCCCTCAAACATTGCCAGATTGATTCCCCAAGTGGCCGGAATGATGTATGCCCACGGAGGTGATGATTTGTATGTTACCTATTACGCAAGTAGCAGCACGGATGTTCCAATGCCAGAAGGAGGGGTCGGTATCAGCCAAAAATCAAATTATCCTTTTGATGGCGATATTAAAGTAACCCTCAATCCAAAACAGGAGCAAGAATTCAATTTGCATTTAAGAATTCCCACTTGGGCAACTTCCCAATTTGTGCCGGGCGACCTTTATCATTATTTGGAGGAACAACCATCTCAATGGACAGTTAAAATCAATGGTGTTGAGCAGGAATATCCCATCCAAAAAGGGTTTGTGACCATAAACAGGGTTTGGAAACCAAAAGATGAGGTTGAACTGATTTTACCCATGCCTGTTCGGTTGAATGGAGCATTGGATGAAGTAGAATCGGATAAAGGCCGCATTGCGGTAACCCGCGGACCATTGGTCTATTGTGCAGAAGGAGTGGATCAAGGTAGGCCGGTGCAAGAAATCGCAATCGATTCAGTTCAGGACAATCCGCAAATACATACCATACAAACGGGAAAATTAAAAAATATCAGTTCCCTGACTCTAAATGGAAAAACGCTGGAAAATGGAGAAATCATAAAGCAAGAAATTGTGATGATTCCGTACTACGCTTGGAACAATAGAGGGGATAGCTCCATGATGGTTTGGCTTCCCACTGATTCCCAAACATTGCCTACTACCAATTAAGACAAAACCAACATGTCAATCCAATTAAATAGTATCAAAAAAATGAAGTCAACCCTATGTGTGTGCGTAATGATAGGTGTGATGTCAGCCTGTCAAGATGCATCAAATGCCACATCAGAGATTCAGGTAGATGTGGTGACGGTGCCCGATGCCACGGCTGGTACCAATTCATATTACCCAAGTAACAAAGCACCTTTAAAGCCAAGTGTGTTGATAAAGTTACCGGTAGGTGATATAAAACCCCACGGCTGGTTGATGGAGTACCTTCAACGTCAAAAAAACGGTTTAACAGGTCGTTTGAATGAAATAAGTGCTTGGCTACAAAAGGAAAACAATGCTTGGCTTGACGAAAATGGGCAAGGTGAATGGGGTTGGGAAGAAGTGCCTTATTGGCTGAAGGGATATGCCAACATTGGCTATATTTTGGATGATCAAGCGATGATTGATGAAGCCAAAATTTGGATTGATGGCGCCATTGCCAGTCAACAGCCCAATGGATTTTTTGGACCAAATCTGGCTTGGGAAAGTTATATTTCTGAAGAATCCAGAACTGAAGAGCGAATGGCTGAAAAGTTGGAGAAAAGAGATTATTGGGCCAATATGATCATGTTGTATTGTTTGCAATCGTATTATGAATACTCCCAGGATGAACGAGTCATTGAACTCATGACCAAGTATTTTAAATATCAGCTTGAAGTGCCCGATGAAAATTTTCTCTCGGAAACGCAATACTGGCAAAGAATACGAGGTGGTGACAATTTACACAGCGTACTTTGGCTCTATAATCGAACGGGTGAGCCCTGGTTGTTGGAACTCGCAGAAAAGGTGCACCGGAATACAGCGCCTTGGAACAAAGAGAACCATGATTTTGAGGATATCGGAAATCCAAAACACATACGGGAAGGAATGGAATGGCCCGAATGGTACAATACCATGATCGATTGGCACAATGTGAATGTTGCGCAAGCATTTCGTGAGCCGGCACAGTACTATCTTTTGAGTGGCGACGAAAAGGATTTACGGGCCACCTATGATAATTTTCACAGGGTACGAAAGTATTTCGGGCAGGTGCCAGGCGGAATGTTTGGTTCTGATGAAAATAGCAGACCAGGCTATGATGACCCCAGGCAAGGCGTGGAAACCTGTGGTATGGTGGAGCAAATGAATTCAGACGAGCACCTTCTGCGTATTACGGGAGATATTTTTTGGGCGGATCATGCCGAAGAGGTGGCTTTTAATACCTATCCGGCCGCGGTTGCTCCAGATTTTAAAAGCCTTCGATACATTACAAGTCCCAATATGGCCATGAACGATAACAAAAATCATAATCCGGGAATTGATAATTCAGGCCCCTATTTAATGATGAATCCCTTCAGTTCAAGATGTTGTCAGCATAATCATACCCAAGGATGGCCCTATTATGTGGAAAATTTATGGATGGCCACCCCAGACAATGGATTGGCTGCAGTATTATATGCGGCAAACACAGTAACAGCAAAAGTTGGAAACCAAGGCAAGGAAGTTACCATCACTAATCACTCCAATTATCCCTTTGAGGATACCATCGACTTTAAACTATCCATGGAATCACCTGATCAATTTCCGTTGTATTTCCGTATTCCAGGATGGGCCAGCAACGCTACCATATCTGTAAATGGCAATTCGGTTAATGCGCAAATTGAAGCTGGGAAATACGTCAAAATCAATAAAGAGTGGAATAATGAGGATATCGTTCAACTCAAGTTTCCTATGGAATTGGATATCACCACATGGGAACAGAATCACAATAGCATAAGTGTGAATTATGGCCCGTTGACCTTTTCGCTTAAAATCGGTGAAGATTACGTTCAAACAAAATCTGAGGAGAATGCGCAGCACGATTCGAAATGGCAAGAGGGTGCCAATGTGGAGGAATGGCCTTCCTATGAGATTCACCCGACAACACCATGGAATTATGGGTTGGTATTAAAAGAGGATGCAAAAACTTCTTTTGAAGTGGAACATAGACCTTGGCCGTCCAACAATTTTCCATTTACGCCTGATTCCGCTCCAATCCTATTAAAGGCAAGGGCAAAAAGAATTCCAGGATGGACTTTTGACCAATACGGTCTTACCGGGGAGTTATCGGATAGTCCGGTCAAAACAGAAACTGCTGAAGAAACTGTAGAACTGGTTCCTATGGGAGCGGCCCGTTTACGAATCAGTGCATTTCCGGTCATTGGTGAAGGTGAGGACGCCAATGGATGGAATTGAACCATCGGGTGTGAGGTAAAAAACCACAAGAATTTGTCAACCCCTCTCGAATAGACTTGGAATTCGATTTTATGCAATGGAATAGGTGCTGCTTTTTACAATAGGAATTTGCCGTATTCTTTCGCCAGTAGCCGCAAAAATTGCGTTTAATAGTGCGGGAGCTACTCCGGGCACCCCGGGTTCTCCGGCTCCAGAAGGTTCATCATTGCTGTCCACTAGGTGCACCTCAATCTCTGGTGTTTCATTCATGCGTAGCAAATCATACGAATCAAAATTGGTTTGCTGAACCTGGCCATCAACAACGGTCAGTTGGGTCTTGAGCGCCGCTGAAAGCCCCCAGATAATACCGCCTGCAATCTGAGACTCCACCTGACTGGGATTAATGACCCGACCACAATTTAAGACAGCGGTCACCTTATGGACTTTTACTTTTCCATCTTCTACCGAAAGGTCAATCACCTGGGAACAATAGGAAGTGTTATAACTTATACCGGAAACTCCTTGAAAAATTCCTTCGGACACCTGGCCCCAATTTGATTTTTCCCGGACTATTTCAAGCGTTTCCTTGAGTTTTTTCGGGTAAAGATTATCCCCTACCCAGGGTTCCATAACCTGTTCAACCACCTCTGCTTTGTCCAAGAGTTCAATACGATAGGCAATAGGGTCCTTTTTGGCCAGATGAGCCAACTCATCAATAAAGCATTCAAGGCCCAAAGCCCAGGGATGGGCAAATACACTACGCCAAGAAGCCCGTGGTAACAAACGATCCCCCTTTTCTGCCACATAATTGTAATGCACCATGGGCAGGGCATAAGGATTCGGCCTATAAGCATTGGTACTTCCAATAGTGCCTTTATAGGCAATGGCCATCACCTCTCCTGTAGGATTAAAAGCAGCCTCCCAATGATCTACGCAATAGGGGTGGTATTTGGAAGTGGTAATGGTATCTTCCCTAGACCAGGTGAGTTTAACTGGTTTTCGCACCTTTTCCGAAATCAACACGGCTTCTTCCACATAATCAGCATGGAAGCGACGGCCAAATCCACCACCTGAAGGTAAATTATGTATGGTGATGGCCGCTTCAGGAAGGCCCGTCAATTCAGAGATACGTTCACGGAACATTCCGGGGGCTTGACTTCCTACCCAAATTTCAATTTTATGACCCATGTGGTAGGCGGTTGCATTGAGGGGTTCCATGCACGTGGTGGTTTGATAGGCAGAGAAATAAGTGGCTTCATGGCCCTTGCTGTATCTGTTGAACAGATTATGGATATCTCTTTTTTCCGGTGTTACAGTTCTGGGTTCCTCTAGCTGGGCCAAAAGTTCCTCTTTAACGTCCGTATCGGATTTTCTTGAAAGATTGCCCAAATCCCATTGTATTTCGAGTAACTTTTTGGCTTCCAAGGCGGCCCATGTATTGCTGGCCAAAACTGCTACCCCAGATCTTACCCCGCCTTTGAAATCATCGGGCTGTATCTCAACAGCAGTAACTTCAATTACATCTACTACCCCTGGAAAAGAGCGAGCCTTGGAATCGTCAAAATCGATGAGGTTTCCATTCCAAGTTGGACAACGAGCAACTGCAGCATATAGCATATTGGGCAATTTCACATTGATGCTATATGGATTTTTGCCCTCGGCAATGATTCGGGTTCTTTCCCCAATAAGCCGCTTTCCAATGTACTTGTAGTCAGAAGGATCCTTTAATTTTATATCGAAAGGCGCTGGAAGATCCTTGGCCAAGGTAATCAGGCTCGCATAAGACGCTTTTCTTTCGCTGGAATTATGGTACACAAAACCATTTTCGCTAAAACAATCTGAAGGATCCAACTGCCATTTTTGAGCAGCAGCAACTATAAAAATTTCCCTTGCTGTGGCAATAGCCTTTCGCAATGGTTCCCATAGCATTCGTAACCCGTTACTGCCGCCGGTATCCTGAAGGTCGCCATAACGTTCAATGGCACCATCGGCAAACTCAGTTTTGAGATTTTCAAAATCCATTCCCAGTTCATCCGCAACGATCATGGCCAATCCCACAGAGGTGCCTTGACCCAGTTCGGTTCTGGAACAGATAAAAGTTATGGTGTTGTCAGGGTCTATCCTTACATAAAAGTTGGGTTCCCAGCTTTCGGTTTCCAAAACTTGCTCATTGCAAGAGAACGGTAAATATGCACTGATCAAGAATCCTCCACTGGCCAGAGTGGAGGTTTTAAAAAAATGTCTCCTTTTCATAGTTTGCTGTTCGTTTCAATAACTTGCTCAATGGATTTTTTGATTCTTGGATAGGTTCCGCAACGACAAATGTTCCCGCGCATGCCCATTTTAATTTCTTCGTCTGTTGGGTTGGGATTTTGACTCAATAGTGCCAAGGCATTCATAATCTGGCCGCTTTGGCAATAACCGCACTGTGGGGTATCGTTTTGTATCCATGAGTCTTTAAGGGCCTGCAGGAGGCTATTTGAGTTGGAGTCTTCTATGGTGGTTATATTCTTATCCAATGCAGCACTCACTGGAATACTGCAAGAGCGAGCAGCTTGCCCATTTACCAAAACTGTACAGGCCCCACATTGGCCAATTCCACAAGAATATTTGGTTCCTGTAAGTTCCAAAAGATCACGCAATACCCACAGGAGGGGCATGTTCTCTTCGGCTTCAAATGAGTACTTTTGATTGTTGACGTTTAACTCCATTGTTATCTACTAGTTTTTTGATTGATGGCTTGAATAACGAGATTAGCAAAAAAGGGCAATTATTCCTTCCTGATTTATGGAATCAGGAGAGGATAGGGTTCTCATTTTTTCTTCGGATTCATGGAATCCAAATAGAGAATTGATTCTTTTTCAGGAGCTTTAGCATTCTGACCAAATCTTGTGAATACATTTTTGGGATATTTTAAATTAATAGGTTGGTTATGAATTTTAAGTTAATTACAATCAGCATACTTCTTTCACTGAATGCTTCCATGGCTTTTGCCCAGACTCCGTTGTTGAACCCTGAAAAGATTAGAAACAGGGTCAAAACCGAAAAGCTACTTTATATAATGTCGCACGAAAAAGATTCTGCAGGATATACCGCTTTAGAATATCGTTTGGATGGAGATACATTGATGGCTGGGGAAGAAGTGGAAGCGGTGTACAACGGCATAAACATTTACGAAAAACTCAGCAGTACATTCAATCTTGATTCAGCAGAAATGGTCGAGGCTGAACTGTTTATGAAATTTGGCGAAAACACCCTCAATTTTAATGGGAAATGGTTGGAAGGCGGAGCTATTGCAATAAAATACAACACTTTGGATTCGCTGATAACGGATAGTGGCGAAAATCATATAGAGCGATTCCAAAGTTTGTTTGTACTGCCTAGACTTATCCATGAATCAGATTCTATAATTACCTATAGGCAGTTCAATCCAACGGATTTACAATTCAGGAGTATAACGGCTACTCCATTGGGGCAAACAGAAATTAGTTCTAGCTTGGGAATGTTTACCTGTGCCATACTTCAATTACAAGGGGGTGTGGCGGTACAAAAATTGTTTGTGGATATTACCTCACACAGAATTGTGCGGATAGAGATACCTCACCAAAGTTGGGTATATGATCTTATAGGGATAAATAGTAATTGAAAAACCCGGTACAAGAAGGAAAGTATGGTAGTTCTGAGATTGAGGGCATAAAAAAGAGCTGACATTGCTGTTAACTCTTTACTTGTAGAGGGGACTGGACTCCCTTCGGCTTCGCTCAGGATAAACCTAAGACATGATCCTTAAATCAACACCAAATGTAGTGCAGTGGCCGCAAAGGCATCACCGGATGTTAGATTTTTAGTCTTTGGAAGGGGTGAAGAAGATTAGACAAAAATGTCCAGATACTTTACAAAATCTGACTCAGGAATAATACCATGTGGCTCAAGGGAACTAAAGTAAATACTATCGCCTTCGTGTAGCAAATATTCAATACGGCCAACCTTTATTTTAAGGGATCCTTCCAGAACATAAAGAAATTCTTCTCCGTCATGGGTTAAGGAGTGCTTTTTCACCTCGCCCTTTACAGCAGTGAATATAAAGGGTTGCATTTTTTTCTGATGTACTTTAGGAGCAAAGGGGAAAATGCTGTAGCCTTTGTTGGTTTTGGTAAGGTTTCCTTCAACCTCGGAGGCCAATGTCATTTCAGAACTGATCAAAGTGTCGGATTCCATTAAGTCGCTAACCTTTACACCAAGGACGCTTGCAATTTTAACCAATGCAGCAATTGATGGAAGGGCTTTGTTGTTTTCAATTTTTGAAATCATGCTTTTGGACATCTCACATTGATCGGCCAAATCCTGTATTGTTCTTTTTTGGGAAATTCGAAGTTGTTTAATGTTTAATCCAACAATACTCTGTTTAATTGAATCTTTCATTTAGATGGGATGATTGCATCAACGGCAATCGATATTTTATTAAACCAATGTAGCACCTGATGTTTTATTTCCACGTAACCTTGGAAAACGAAGTTCATTACGTATTCTCAGTGCTTTTCAAGGGCTCAATATATGAATTTAAATATTAGAAATTTAATAAACTAAGTTTCATGGTTTGAAATTAGTTTACTAAAAGAGGAACGCTCTAAGGTTTGTTTTAGTGTGCTTGACTTATTTCCTTAACATTTCCCTTCTTCATTCAAATACCTTGTAAATAGCACTTAACAAACTTAATTTCTTGATTATAGATGTATGGTAAGCAACTGTAGTGACGCAATCGGTTTCATAAATGCGTAATATTATGAAACTTAAAAATAATTTAATTCAACATTGTTGAATATTAAAAAAAAATATGTACTATTGCTTTTAGATAGGTCAAAATAGTCAAATCATAAAATTGTGGATGTCTTTTTTGTCAAATTGATAAAATGAATTACCCAGACAAAATTCCAGAAGCTGTTTTTGCACCTAAATAATTAACCAAACAAATAAAAGCATAGATGAAAAAACAATCATTAACTCCGAAAATTCTGATTTTTCTGCTTTTGTCCGGTCTATTCCAGACGGATGGTATTGCCATGGGTATGAAACTCGAGATGGGAGGTAAGGACTCCAATCTGATTTTTGGAAAAAAAGTAGAAAGGGATGTGCATTTCTTGAATTTGACAAGTACAGTCCACAGAGATCAATTAACCATTACAGGTATAGTGACCGATACATCAGGCGAACCGCTTGCCGGTGCCACTGTTTTGGAAAAGGGCACTACCAATGGTACTATGACAGATTTTAACGGGGCTTTCAGTATAGCTGTAAGTTCTTCTTCCTCTGTTTTGGTAATTTCTTATGTGGGTATGCAAAAGATTGAGCAGGTTGTTGGTAGTTCCACCACGTTGAATTTCCAAATGTCAGAAGATGCGCAGGCCCTGGATGAGGTTCTTGTTATCGGTTATGGAACACAACAAAGAAGGGATGTAACAGGTGCTATTAGCTCTATATCCGATGATGATTTGGAGAAAAGTTCCATTAAAAGACCGGATGAGGCCCTTAAGGGTAAGGTAGCTGGGGTCCAAGTTAGAAATAACTCCAATGCACCAGGAGGGGGTATTTCGGTAAGAATCCGGGGTACGGCCTCATTATCTGCAGGTGGAACACCATTATACGTAATAGACGGAATGCCAATTTCTACAAACTTGGATACGGGAAGAAGCGGCGACGCAGGAACGTACGGTGCACCTCCAAACCCGCTTAACTCCATAGATCCTTCGGATATTGCCTCGATCCAAATCCTGAAAGATGCCTCTGCATCCGCTATTTATGGTTCACGGGCCGCAAATGGAGTGGTGCTCATCACCACTAGGAGAGGGCAGTACAATCAACAGAATATGGATATCGAGATTTCATCGGGGATAGCCGAGTTGAGCAACAAACTTCCTTTTTTGAACGGACGCCAATGGGCGGAACAGGCCAATGAAAGGGCAATTCTTATGGGCCAAGAACCTGTGTATTCCAGTCAAGATATTGAGCAAATTGGCGATGGTACTGATTGGCAGGACGAAATTTTCAGGACTGCACTTCAAAGAAATTACAAAGTCTCATTTTCCGGGGGTAATGATAAAACAAGATATCTGCTATCTCAAAACGTAACCCAGCAGGAAGGAATCATTAAGGGATCTCATTTCAACAGATATGGAACCACTATTAATGTTGATACCCAATTGGGTGAGCGTTTAAAAGTAGGGGAAAGCCTTATGTTCACGATTTCTGAAAACAAAATAGTGCCAACTGACACAAAAGGGTATGAAGGTGTTTCCAACGTAATCGATGCCTTATATGAGGCCCCACCAACAATTCCGGCACGCGATGAGAATGGTGATCCCACTTTGCTGGCTGCATATCCCTTGGGAGGTGGGCGTGAAAACCCATTGACCATGACGGATAATTATAAACAAATTGAAAATACAACACGTGTTATTGGTAATGTATTTGCAGACTATCAAATTAGAAAAAGCCTTAGTTTAAACCTAAAATTTGGGTTTGACATCAATGAATGGAGGTACCATGAATACTTTCCTATTGGTTCGGAAGCCTCTGGGGGAGCTAGTGGAAAAGCACGACAGTCCTCTGCAAGGAACATCAATATCAGTCAGTCCAATATCCTAACATATTCACCTACGATTAACGACAATCACCGGTTGACCATATTGGGGGGATATACGTATCAAAGAAATCTTTCAGAAGATTTTACGGCGGCTTCACATGGATATCCCATGGATAATTTTCAATACAACAATTTAGGACTGGGAAGTAATATTCAAGCCCCGGGAAGTAACAAATCGGAATGGACTTTGGTTTCTTACTTGGCGCGGGTCAACTATACCCTGTTCGATAAATATTTTCTTGCAGCTTCCATTCGGGCAGATGGGTCGTCCAAGTTCGGTGCCAACAACAAATATGGATATTTCCCATCAGTTTCGGCAGGGTGGTCCATTGCGGACGAAAAGTTCATCAGCGACCTGGATGTATTCAGTCAATTAAAGTTGAGAGCAAGTTACGGTCAAACAGGTAATGAGGATATAGGATCGTATAGGTCATTATCTCTCTTGGGAACCTCTTACGGTAGAAGGTCATCCTATATTTATGGAACCTCCAGTTTTCCCATTGCGTTTCCAAACAACATTCCAAACCCCGATCTAAGTTGGGAAAAAACCAGCGAGTATAATGCTGGATTGGATGTTGGTCTCTTTAGGGGGCGTCTAGGAATGTCAATTGATTATTACTACAAAAAGACCACCGACCTTTTATTGAGTGTGCCAATACCTACCCAGGCAGGGTTTGGGAGCGTACTTAAAAATACCGGAGCTATGCTGAACAAAGGGGTGGAGCTTGGATTGAACACTGTAAATTTTGAAGGCGAGTTTAGTTGGACATCCAACTTCAATATCGCGTTCAATAGAAATGAGATTCTGTCCCTGGGAGGTGCCCCGTTCATCAACGCAGGATGGGTAGGCGGTGGAAACGTGACCCCACACGGAAAACACACGGTTAGGTTGGAAGAAGGTCGCTCCATAGGTCAATTTTATGGGTCTGTCTATGAAGGTATATGGCAATCACAGGAAGAAATTGATGCAGTAGGAACAATGCCATCAGCAAGACCGGGTGATATACGCTATAAGGACGTGAATGGTGACGGAACCTACGATACCGAAAACGATGATGTCTTTTTGGGAAATCCCAACCCTGATTTTTCCTATGGCTTCACCAATGATTTGAGCTACAAAAATTTAAGCCTCCACATTTTTATGTATGGTGAGCAAGGGAACGAAATTTTAAATCTTTCTGTACAGCAAACTGCTTGGGATGGATTGGGTGTTTCGGCAAAGCGTCTGGATAGATGGAGTGAATCAAATCTAGATGGTAGATATAACTCTGCAAGAGGCTCCAATCCAACACGGGTAATGTCCGAATTGGTTGAAGATGGATCATTCTTACGGATACAGAATGTTACCCTGGGTTACAAACTGCCCATAGATGTTAGCCTATTTGGCAGACCGCTACAAAGTGCCCATTTTTCTTTGGGAGTGGACAACCTTGCTGTTTTCACAAAATACTCTGGTTACGACCCAGAAGTGAACTCTTATGGTAACAGTAACATGACCAGAGGGATGGACAGATTTGGATATCCTCCATCAAGAACATATCGACTAAGTCTTTCATTAAAATTTTAAACATAGAGAATTCAAAAAAATAGGAATCATGATAAAGTTCTCAATACATAAAAAATACAAAAGCTGGATTTTGGTTATGCTTATGGCCTTATGCCTTACCAATTGCTCAGATTTAGAGGAAAATGTTTACAGTCAAGTAAACGTAAGTGAGTTTTATACCACTGAAGACCAGGCCCAATTGGCACTGAATGGCGTCTACAGCATCTTTTTGGGAGGCGACATCTATAGGGATGGAATATGGACCACACTCGGCGATGTTACCGCGTTTACCCTAAAAGGTGGTGGTTCAGCAAATGGATCGGGTGATAGGTCTGGGGTTGATAATGAATGGAATACTTATACATGGACGGCCGATGCATTGGAGTTTAGTACAGAGTGGAACAGTAATTTTGGCGCACTGAACCGAGCCAATACGCTCATTGATAAGGTGGAAGGTTCCAGTATCTCAGAAAGTGCCAAATCAAACATTATAGGTCAGGCAAAGTTCATGCGAGCCTTTATCTATTTTGATTTGGTAAAATTATTTGGAGGTGTTCCCATTTATACCAACGGAACTTCAGATCTTAGTTTGGCCGATATTCCCAGAAACTCGCAGGAGGAGGTGTATGCACAAATAATTTCAGATTTGCAGGATGCCCAATCGGCTTTGTCTCCTTTCAATGCATCCGAACATGCACTTGGTAAGGCAAGCTACGCATCTGCAACCGCTTTGTTGGCAAAGGTTTATCTTCAACAACGCAACTGGCAAGCAGCGGCCCAAGAAGCAAAAAAGGTGATTGATATGAACCAATTTGCCCTGCAGGCCAATTATGAAAACACCTTTAATCCTGATACCCAAAATGGAAGTGAGCAGATATTTTCCATTCAGGCTGGAGGAACAGGCAATGAAAACTCACAGATTTATCAAACTAGATTTATTTATTTGGCAGGACCACCTGCCCAGAATCTGTCTGATGGACGAAGTGTGATATTTCATTCACTGAAAGATGTGGTAATTTATCAAGCCGATCAGGACTTCTTTAATGCTACACCAGATACCTACAGAAAATGGTGGACCATGCGGGAAAAAATGCCATACTACTATTTAAATAGTGTAAGTGAGGCCAACCTTGTTATGGATACCGTGCAAATGTATGCGCCCTTTTTGTTGAAATACCATAGGATCAACTTCTCTTCGGGAACCTTAAGGGAAGGTGTCAATTTTCCGATTATAAGATATTCAGATGTGCTTTTAATCTATGCTGAGGCGCTCAACGAGGCAAATGGTGGACCTTCGGCAGAGGCTTACAATGCCATTAACAGTGTAAGACGACGAGCCCGTGCGGTCGGTACGACTTCGGAGCAACCAGAAAGTACCTACCCGGACCTTTCGGGGCTGTCCCAAGGCCAATTCAGGGATGCTGTCCTTGATGAATATGCAAGGGAGTTTGCAGGTGAGGGGCATTTTAGATACGACTTGCTCAGACATGATAGGTTAATAAGCCATGCGCAAGCCAATGGGGCAAGTGCAGCGGAGGAAAAACATAAGTTGTTCCCTATCCCGTCTACCCAGACCAGTGTGAACGAAAATCTGGTGCAAAATCCTGGATATTAACTAACTTATGTGAATTACAGAATTAGAATCAACATAAATCAATACAATAAAACTAAAGTGAAAATGCAATACAGAAATTTTGAAGTTAGACCATTGGGTTTAAGGCCTACAATGATTTGGATACTATTTTTCCTTTTTAGTATGTCCAATATGAAATTTGTTCATGCGCAAACTGGGGACATGGTTTCCATTGACGTGGACCTCACCCAAGAAAAAGGAGAGATGAAACCCATTTGGGCCTGGTGGGGCTATGATGAGCCCAATTATACCTATATGAAGGATGGGACCAAACTGCTTACGGAGATATCCAATTTGAGTGCCACACCAGTGTATGTTCGCGCACATAGCTTATTGGTGACCGATGATGGACCAAGAGCAGCCTTGAAATGGGGTTCCACAAATGCCTATACAGAAGATGCAAAGGGAAATCCAATTTATGACTGGACCATCATTGATAAGATTTTTGACACCTATGTGGAAAGGGGTATGAAACCCATGGCCCAGATTGGATTTATGCCCAAAGCTTTGTCGAAAAAGCCAGAACCTTACAGACACTTCTGGAAGCCTGGGGCCAAATATGATGATATTTTCACCGGATGGGCCTATCCACCAAAGAATTATAAAAAATGGGCCGAATTGGTCTATCAATGGGTTTTGCATTCTGTGGAGCGTTACGGTAAAGAGGAAGTGGAAAGCTGGTACTGGGAGCTATGGAATGAGCCCAATATTGGATATTGGAGAGGTACTACCAAAGAATATATCAAACTTTACGATTACACCGCAGATGCGGTAAAAAGAGCACTTCCAACCGCAAAAATGGGTGGACCCGAAGTTACAGGGCCAGCTTGGGATGTGTCCGAGGAGTTCATGAGGGAATTTTTAGACCACGTAGCAAATGGAAAAAATTATGCCACAGGAGAAACAGGTTCCCCATTGGATTTTATCACCTTTCATGCTAAGGGAAGCCCAAAAGTGGTCAACGGCATAGTCCAAATGAATATGTCCAGTCAATTGCAGGACATTGATAAAGGTTTTGAAATTGTAGCCTCTTATCCACAGTTTAAGGATTTGCCCATTGTTATTGGAGAGTCCGATCCAGAAGGTTGTGCGGCATGCTCAGAGGGAGACTATCCTCACAATGCCTATAGAAATGGTACCATGTACTCAAGCTACACAGCTGCCTCGTTTGCTAGAAAATACGATTTGGCAGACCATCATGGTGTTAATCTTTTAGGTGCGGTAACCTGGGGATTTGAGTTTGAGGATCAAGCATGGTATGCTGGTTTTAGGGATATGGCCACCAATGGGGTTGATAAGCCTGTGTTGAATGTGTTTAGAATGTTTGGTATGATGACGGGAAATAGGGTCGCCGTAAATGGAGATTTAGCCTATGACTATCAAGAAATCACCAATAATAGTGTTCGGGGAGCTAAAACCGATGTGAATGCCATTGCAAGTAAAGATGATGGAACAGCGGCCATCATGGTTTGGAACTATCACGATGACAATATTGAAGGAGTGCCTGCCAACGTAAAAGTAAACGTAAAAGGGTTGCCAAAAGGAAGAGTTTTGTTGCACCATTACAGAATCGACAATGAGAACAGCAATTCCTATGAGGTTTGGAAAGCAATGGGCTCTCCGCAAAACCCCTCGCCAGAACAGATCAAAGAACTTGAAAAGGCAGGTCAGTTGAAAATGTTGACATCACCCACCTATATGACCATCACCGAAAGTACCACAACGGTAGAAATGGAATTGCCAAGGCAGGGTGTTTCCCTACTCCAGTTTACATGGTAAGGAAGCAACATAATGTTACATTAAATGCCAGTCCAAACTTTATAAAACCAAATAACACATAAATGAAAATTAAGAACATACGGGCAAAGCTGTACCAATGGACAGGACCCGTAAAGACCAGTGATACTATTTTCGCCACACCACTCAGCCCATTGCCATTCCAGAAGGATTCGCAGGCACCATTCCGATTTTTCAGTTGGCTAGTGGTTGAGGTTGAAACTGATGATGGCATAGTTGGTTTGGGAAATGCCGGTTTGTCCCCGGACGTTGCCAAGTTGGTCGTCGATGCCAAACTGACTCCATTGCTCATTGGGGAAAACCCATTGAATACAGAGTATCTTTTTGAAAAAATGTATCGGTCTTCCGTGGCCTATGGACGAAAAGGAGCTGTACTGGCCGCCATAAGTGCTGTGGACATTGCACTCTGGGACATTAAGGGAAAAGCCATGAAACAGCCCATATTTATGTTGATGGGAGGAAGGACCAAGGAAATCATCCCTACCTATTACAGCAGATTGTACACACGCGACCTTGACAGTCTCAGGAAAGAAGCGGAACATTATAAAGCAGAGGGTTTTACAGGAATGAAGCTTCGCTGCGGTTATCCGCTACGGGATGGAATCCAGGGCATGAAAAAGAACGTGGAAATGGTAAAAGTGGTCAGAGAGGTTGTTGGGGATGATGTGGATATTATGCTCGAGGCCTATATGGGATTTAACTATGCCTATGCCAGACGCTTTCTTAAGCTGTTGGAACCCTATAATTTAAGATGGGTGGAAGAGTTACTGTTGCCCGATGAAATCCATAATTTCTCCAAACTAAAAAAAGAGACAACAATACCACTTTCAGGTGGGGAACACGAATATACAAGGTTTGGCTTCCACGACCTTCTTCAGGCGAATGCATTGGACATTTTTCAATTTGATACCAATAGGGTAGGAGGATTTACCGAAGCCTTGAAAATCTGTAACATGGCCCAATGTCATGGTGTGGAAATCATACCGCATGGAGGACAAATGCACAATCTACATGTGGTGATGAGCTCTTTTGCATCCCCAATGGCAGAATATTTTCCAAAAACGGAAATCGAAGTCGGAAATGAACTCTTTTGGTACATTTTTGATGGGGAGGCCATCGCGGAAAATGGACAACTTCAACTGGATGACCATAAACCTGGACTCGGACTAACGCTAAAAACTGAAGATTTAACGCACTTTAATATCATTGAATAAAAGAACATAGATGAAGAACAGCATTATTGAACAACTTAACTTACAAGGAAAAACTGCTTTAATTGTTGGAGGAAATAGGGGATTGGGCCTAGCCATCGCCAAGGCATTTGCCGAGATGGGAGCCAACATATCCATTGCTGCACGTGATAATGAAACCAATCGTAATGCAGCGGATGAAATAAAGAAACAGTACGGGTCGGAATGTATGGTTCACAGTTGCGATGTAACTAATGAAGAAAATGTCAAGGAAACCGTTTCAAAAACAGCTGAGCATTTCGGCAGTATAGATATTCTTGTTAATTCAGCAGGAATCAATATTCGGGGAAAAATTGATGAACTCTCTGTTGCGGAATTTAATAAGGTGCAAGAGGTAAATGTCACAGGATCATGGCTGGCATGTCGAGAAGTCGTGCCCATAATGAAAAAGCATGGCTATGGCAGAATCATCAACATTGGATCCATGCTATCCTTGACTGCAATTCCAGAAAGGACCCCTTACGCCACTAGCAAGGGAGCTATTTTGCAGCTAACGCGAAGTTTGGGTATAGAACTTGCCAAAGAAGGCGTAACGGTCAATGCCATTTTGCCTGGTCCATTTGCCACTGAATTGAATCTACCATTGCTGGAAAATCCCGAAAAATACAAGGAATTTATTTCCAAAATACCAATGGGAAGATGGGCAGAACCCCATGAAATTGGTCCGTTGGCACTATACCTCGCAAGTCCCGCCTCTGGATTTGTTACAGGGGCAGGATTCTCAATAGATGGTGGCTGGATAGCGCAATAAGTTGGCCGAACTAAACTAAAACTGAAAAATTAAATGACCTCGAATAAATTACATCTGGTGCAGCTTCAGCATCCGAAAAATGGTAGGGCCATAGCCATGGTAAAAGAACCCAATCTTGTTTTGATTGATGGATTTACCTCTGTGTATGATTTGGCCTTGACCGCTATTGAAAATGAAGACTCCATACAATCCATTGTTCAGTCCAAATTGTCCAATGATACGTTGGATTATGATTCCATTTATAAGGGAAACAGCGATTGGAAATTACTTCCCTCGTTTGATCACCCCGAAGACCCTTTGAAATGTATGGTCTCTGGAACTGGACTTACACACCATAACAGTGCATTGAACCGACAGATGATGCATCAATCGGAAAAAACAACTCCAACGGACAGTATCAAGATTTATGAATGGGGGGTTCAAGGCGGCTTCCCTAAAAAAGGTGAGATTGGGGTTCAGCCCGAATGGTTCTACAAAGGCAATGGAACCGTATTAAAAGGCCATGGCGATTCCCTTGAGATTCCAGCCTATGCTGATGATGGAGGGGAAGAACCCGAATTAGCGGGTATCTATGTCGTGGATAAAAACGGACGGCCTTGGAGAATTGGACTAAGTGTTGCAAATGAGTTCTCCGATCATGTTATGGAAAAAAAGAACTATTTGTACTTGGCACCTTCCAAGATACGGCAGTGTGCTATCGGACCAGAAATTGTGATAGATGCTGATTTTTCCGAATATACCGGGGAAGTAAGTATTATCAGAAATGAAAAAATCCTATGGCAATCCCCTATAAAAACTGGCGGCACCAACATGTGCCATAGTTTGGAGAATCTGGAATATCATCATTTTAAATACGCTTCGCATCGGATTCCCTTTCAGGCCCATGTTCACTTTTTTGGAGCAGATGCCTTTAGCTTCGGAAACCAAATAGTTTTGGAGCAGGATGATACAATGACCGTGGCTTGGAATGGTTTGGGGAGACCTTTGCAAACCAAGCTAAATCAGGTTACGGATAAGGAAAAGATGATTTCGGTAAAATCCATAAAATAGGTCCTTGCCCTAAACAAAATGTGAATTATGAAACTTTTCTATACAAACACCCATATTCAAACCGTAATGACATGCTTTTTAGGAGCCATGGTTCTCTTGACCAGCGGCTGCATGGAAAGTGGAAAACAGGGGGTTGATGAGATTTACCTTGATTACGAACGCCCTGTTGATGAGCGTGTCCATGATTTGATGTCTCGTATGACCTTGGAAGAAAAGGCCACATTTTTGAATCATCGAGCGCCTGAAATTGAACGCTTTGGGATTATCTCCGATAAATGGAACCAATGCCTGCATGGCGTGGTTTGGGACAGGCCAACCACCATGTTTCCGATTTCCACGGCTGCTGCAGCAACCTGGAATCCCGAGTTGATGTATGAAGTTTCTTCGGCAATTTCCGATGAAGCCAGAGCTATATATAATGGCTGGCATCAAAGCCCCGATTTTGAAGGCGATAAAAAGGGGCTTATTTATCGTTCCCCGGTAATCAACATTAGTCGTAATCCCTATTGGGGAAGAATCAACGAAACCTTTAGTGAAGATCCTTTCTTAACAGGTAGAATTGGTGTGGCATACGTTAAAGGTCTTCAAGGAAATCATCCTAAGTACAGAAAATTAGTATCTACCTTAAAACATTACGCGGTGAACAATGTTGAGGCCAATCGACAATCACTTTCGGTAGATGTTAGTGAGCGGATGCTACATGAATATTGGTTGCCGCATTTTAAGGAATGTATTATTGAAGGAGGGGCACAATCCATAATGGCATCATATAATGCCATCAACGGCACGCCCAATAATATAAATAAACTCCTTCTCACAGATATTTTAAAAGACCAATGGGGATTTGATGGTTTTGTGGTTTCTGATTTGGGTGGCGTAAAATCAATGGTTGAAGGACACGAAAAAGGACAGATGACCTATGAAATTGCGGTGGCTGAATCTTTGAATGCAGGGGTGGATTTTTCGGATAAGGAGTTTATGGAATACATTCCCAATGCAGTTAGACAAGGCTTGTTGCCAGAGTCGCGCCTAGACGATGCCGTTTTTCGGGTGATGAAGGAACGCTTTCTTTTGGGTGAATTTGACCCTGCGGAGCAGGTTCCTTTCAGTACCATTCCTATGTCAATCATTGGTAGCGAAAAACATCTGCAACTTGCTTTGAAGGAAGCCCAGGAATCCATGGTATTGCTCACTAACAAAAACAATTTGTTACCGTTTGATAAAACCAAATTGAACAGCATTGCTGTTATTGGCCCTCATGCCGATATATTTGTCTCAGGAGGGTACAGTGGACTTCCTACAGAGGTTGTCACTCCGATTGAGGGAATTAAAAATAGTGTAGGGAAAGGGGTCAAAGTTACTTTTGCCAAAGGATGTGAACCACCACCACCAAGTCGATGGTCGTTGGAAGATTTCCCTGAAGCGGAATGGTTGATGGGAGAAGAAATTGCCGATGAGAATTCAGCTTTAGCTGAAGCAGTCAAGGTGGCCAAAGCGGCTGATGCCGTATTGCTGTTTGTAGGTACCACGCTGGGAATTGAAAGAGAAGGGCACGATAGGGAAAGTCTTCATCTTCCTGAAAATCAAGAAAAATTAATCGATGCAGTCATGGAAGTCAACCCAAATACAGTGGTTGTACTAATGAACGCGGGACCTTTAGCCATTCCAAAAGTAAAGGAAAAAGCCCCAGCCATATTGGAAGCCTGGTGGGCCGGTCAGCAGGGTGCGCCCGCCATCGCAGATGTGATTTTTGGAGATGTGAATCCGGGAGGGAAACTGCCTTATACCGTTTATGCTTCCGAAGCCCATGTGCCTTCACAGGACGAGTACGATATTACCAAGGGATTCACTTATATGTACCTTGAAGAAGAGGCCTTGTTTCCTTTCGGGCATGGATTGAGCTACACCAAATTTGACTATGCCAATCTACAGGTTTCCAAAACACAAGTTTCGGAAGAAGATGAATTGATGGTCAGTGTGGATGTCACCAATTCAGGGGAAAGGGCTGGCGATGAAGTGGTGCAGTTTTATGTGCATGATGTTGAATCCAGCGTAAAAAGACCCATCAAAGAACTAAGGGGATTTGAGCGAGTTCCATTGGAACCAGGAGAAACAAAAACAATCACTTTTTCCTTACCGGCGGGCAAACTTTCATTTTATGACGAGAAATCCCATGACTTTAAGGTGGAACCGGGCGAATTTACATTGATGGTTGGAAGCTCATCCGAAGATATAAGACAGCAAACACAAATAGAAGTCGTAAAAAAATAATGATACGGAACATGGAAATTGAAATGAAAAGTACACAGTTGACAGGCGATAATTATATAGGATTCAAAAAAAGCGGTAAGGGGAACAGTGTGTTTCAGGCTGTGTCACCAAATGATGGTGTTGCACTTCCCGTTGAATTTAAAAGAGCCACTGATGAGGAATTTGAGGAGGCCTTATCCTTGGCGGAAGAGGCATTTCCAATCTATCGCTCCATTTCGAATGAAAAACGCGCCAATTTTTTAGATCGCATTGCTGATGAAATCATGGCATTGGGCGATGTTTTAGTGGAGAGATGCGCTTTGGAATCAGGCCTGGGAACACAGCGAATAACTGGGGAACGGGGAAGAACCTGTAATCAGTTAAAATTATTTGCGCAACTTTTGCGTGACGGGAATTGGGTAGATGCCCGAATTGATAAATCAAACCCTGATAGGCAACCCGTACCCAAACCAGATGTTAGGCGAATGCTTATTCCAGTTGGCCCTGTGGCAGTCTTTGGGGCAAGTAATTTTCCGTTGGCATTTTCAACTGCAGGCGGGGATACTGCATCAGCGTTGGCAGCAGGTTGCCCTGTGGTAGTTAAATCCCACTCATCGCACCCTGGAACCAATGCATTGGTTTCTTTCGCTATTAATAAGGCTGCACAGGAAACTGGGATGCCTGAAGGGGTTTTCTCTTCGATTTATTTATCGCATGAGTATTCCGTTAAACTTGTGGAACACCCAATCATAAAATCTGTAGGGTTTACAGGTTCGCGCTCTGTTGGTATGACGCTTTTCAAAGCGGCGATCAATAGACCAGAACCTATATCCGTTTTTGCGGAAATGAGCTCCATAAACCCAGTTGTTTTACTGGAAAATGCCATTAAGGCAAAGACGGAGCAATTAGCTGAGTCTCTTGTTCAATCGGTTACCTTAGGGGTTGGCCAGTTTTGTACCAATCCAGGTTTGGTGCTATTAATCAAGGGAGAGACAAGTCAAAAATTTCTTCAGACCTTTTCTAAATCTCTGGAAAAAGCTGCTCCTGGGGTAATGCTGAACAAGAACATTGCTAGTTCTTACAGAAATGGAGTGGAATCACTTCAGAAAAATGGACAAGCAACCTTACTGGCGGAATCGGCTGTGAAAGGTAAAGAATTAAATACCATGGGAAGTCCTGCTGCTTTCACCGTAAGTGGAACCCATTTTTTACAGGATAATGCATTTTCGGATGAAGTTTTTGGTCCGGCTTCTGTATTTGTTCTCTGCAATGACCATGCACAACAATTGAAGGTTTTGGAGTCTTTTGAAGGGCAATTAACGGCTACCGTTCATGCTGAAAAAGGAGATGAGCAAGCATTGCCATCAATAATTGAACTTATAACACAAAAGGCAGGGAGGGTTATTTATGGAGGATTTCCAACTGGTGTAGAGGTATGCCATTCCATGCAGCATGGAGGTCCTTTTCCCGCGACCACCTTTGCCAACTCCACCTCAGTCGGTACAGATGCCATACGGCGCTTTGTTCGTCCCGTGGCCTATCAGGATTTTCCAAATGATTTCCTGCCTAATGAACTTAAAAATGACAATCCCTTGCAATTATTAAGATTGGTGGATGGGAATTGGACCAAGGACAAAATTTAATCGATACAGAGATTATTCACTACATGACCATACAATTTTCGCATACTAAATTCTTGGCAGCTCTTGTTCTGGTGACATTGGTTATTGCTTCGTGCAAGAACAATGATAAAGGAGGAAAAACATCCAAGCCTGAACTCAGATTTAGGTTGGCCTTGGAAATGAAGCCTGAGACCAAGATTTGGGAAGTGGCGAA
This sequence comes from Allomuricauda sp. CAU 1633, assembly GCF_017313225.1. Taxonomy (GTDB): domain Bacteria; phylum Bacteroidota; class Bacteroidia; order Flavobacteriales; family Flavobacteriaceae; genus Flagellimonas. Next base: position 1,000,491 of record NZ_JAFLNE010000001.1, read on the forward strand.
TCTCTTTCGGGAAGAATTACAAAAGGCCTCACCTGAGCATGGGATAAAACAGGGTGAAATTGTAGTGGATTTTTATGATCAAGGGTCAATCGGAACAGAACGTCAATTATTGGAGGCCTGCAGTTTTGGCGTGGTAGAAGTAGTACAGGTAAACTCTGCGGTGGTGACTACCATAGAACCATCCTATGCCATTTTAAACCTTCCCTACCTTTTTTCCGACAAATCACACCTTCAGAAGGTGTTGAATGGCCCAACGGGGAAAGAAATGTTAGATATGCTCTCAAAGCATGATTTGCAAGGGCTGGGATTTTATAGTGCAGGTTTTCGGAGTATGTTCTTTACCTACCCTAAAGACCGCCCATGTGCTTCTACCCCAGAAGAATTTAGGGGACTTAAAATTCGCGTAATGGAAAGTCCCACAATGATCAATACCATCAATGCCATGGGGGCGAGTGCATCGCCCTTACCGTTCTCGGAGCTTTATCAGGGCATAAAAACTGGTGTGGTGGACGGTGCGGAGAACAGCGTAAAAGTATTTGCTTCTTATCGATATCAAGAAGCAGGGTGCAACTGTTTTTCCCTTACGGAACATTCCGCTGACCAGCACGTTCTTATTGTCAACCAAAAATGGTTGAATGATTTGGAGCCAAAGTACAGGGAGAGAATTAAGCAGGTGGCTTCAGCCATAACCCCAAAATATAATGCTATTTGGGACGCCACAAGCAAGGAGGCTATGGAATATGTGGAACATAACTCGGTCCGTATACAAGAAGTGGACAAAACAGCTTTTATGGAATCCGTGACTCCTGTTTATGATGAATTTTTTGAGATATATCCGAATGTCTCCAGAGCTCTATTTAATCGAATAAAAAATAAGTGATGAAACGCATAATAGATAAAATGGTGGACGGACTTTTGGCGTTGATATTGGGGTCGATGTCGCTCATCGTGGCGGCTAACGTTTTCTTTAGATTTGTGCTGAATGCCTCACTCTATTGGGTAGATGAGGTTGCGCAGATACTTTTGGTGTGGCTTACATTTATTGGAGCCGCCTTAGCCATTCGGGAAAAGGCACACTATGTCCTTAATTTTCTGAGCGAAAAATTAAAGGGCAAGGCCCAACGCCCATTTTATATCCTTCAGCAAGTACTCATTTTGTTTTCCATAATCCTACTGCTGTATTATGGCTCCATAGTGGTATGGAAGATTCGATATTGGGTCATGCCCGCCACAGAGATTTCCAGGATGTTTGTCTACATCGCCTGCCCTTTGGGATGTGCCTTAATGTTGTACTATGCCCTTTGGGGAATTCGATCGGAATACATCAATAAAAAGGAAGACTTGGAATGACAAGCTGAGGAAACTAATACAAAATGAAGCGAGCTTAAATACAATGATTAATAAAATGTTTTAATGGGAACCATACTGATAATTACTTTTTTGATTTTACTGCTTTTAGATGTGCCAGTGGCTTTTTGTATGGTACTATCTTGTTTTGCGGCCTTATTGTATGTTGGTGTAGATCCCATTATGGTAGGATTGGAAACTACCCGGTCCCTATCTTCTTTTTATTCATTTTTGGCCGTTCCTTTTTTCATCCTAGCGGGAGAACTTATGAATTATGGAGGACTCTCCCAAAGATTGATAAGGCTGGTAAAGGCATTGATTGGGCATTATAGAATTGGATTGCCTGCGGTGACCACGGTCTCTTCGCAAATGTTTGGAGCAGTGTCTGGTGCCTCTGCGGCCACTTGCGCCGCTGTTGGTGGAATTATGATTCCGGCATTGGAGAAAAATGGATATAACCGAGCTTTCAGTACGGCATTGGCTGCATGTTCAGGAACTACAGGGGCATTGATTCCTCCGAGTATCCTACTGCTCATATATGGTACGTTGGCCAATGTGTCCATTGAAAAACTATTCATAGGTGGAATTATTCCAGGAATTCTTGTTGGCATCAGTATTATAGTCATTAGCAGCTATATGACCCGGAAAATGACCATTGTGAAGGAACCTAAAGCTGACCTCAAGGAAATAAAGGAAAGTTTTATAGGAGCCCTGTTTCCAATAGGGCTGGTAATTGTGATTTTTGTGGGCATCATGGGTGGTTTTTTTACGGCCACGGAAGCGTCCGCAGTGGCAGTGGTCTATGCTGCTTTGGTGGGCTATTTTGCATATCGAAAACTAAAATTGAAAGATCTTCCAAAAATTCTATTGTCCTCGGCCAAGACAACGGCAGCTTTGAGTTTTTTGATTGCCTGTGCAAGTCTGTTTGCATGGACTTTGGCCATTGGTAAGATTCCTGAGATGATTACAGGGGATTTAATTGGATTTTGTGACAGTTTGATAACATTTTCAGGTATTGATTTTTCACCCGATACCTTGGCAAGTGTCCGTGTATTTTTGGTGCTCATCGTGCTAAATATCACTTTATTGTTTGTGGGGATGTTCATTGATGCGGGTCCAGGCCTGCTTATTGTTGTGCCGGTCGTATTGCCCATTAGCCAGGCTATTGGGATGGACCTTGGACTTGACGCCGTGCATTTTGGGATTCTCGTGGTTTCCAATATGATCATAGGGCTGGTTACGCCACCAGTGGGTTCCACACTTTTTGTGGCCAGTGCCGTTGGAAAAGTGTCCATTTCTAAAATGACCCCCTATGTATTGAAGTTTCTTTTGGCCATGATCATTATTCAACTCCTAATTACCTACTGGGCGCCGATAACAACATTTTTACCATCATTAATGCCGTAGAATCATAATCATGATAAAATCAAAGCATATAAAATATATACAAAAGTGCAAGTAAGTTAGTTTAGTTTAGTTCTTTTAGTGAAAAGTGAAGCGTAAAGCTGAGCTTTTCAAGTGTTAGTTTTATTCAGTTGATTAGCGAAAAGCGCAGTGTAAGAGCTGCGCTTTTTAAAAACAACGATTCTAAACAGCTGCACTGAATTTTTTTATTCCTATAGTAATCAATCAAAAAAAAATAGTAAAACCAAAATAACCATGAAATTCGATTTCAATCAAAAAATAGGTGTAACCCCAGCTTTAACAAAGCTTGTAATTTGTTGTTTGATGATTGCAGGTTTGCAAACTAAAATAACCGCACAACAGAAGGCAAAAATCAAAATCGACACTGATCGTGTTATCGGAGACATAAGTCCGTTGCTCTATGGAAATTTTGTGGAACATTTGGGCAGATGTGTTTATGGAGGTATTTATGATCCGGGATCACCGTTGGCAGACGAAGATGGATTTCGTAAAGATGTTTTGGAAGCTGCAAAGGATTTAAACGTGACCATCACAAGGTATCCAGGCGGAAACTTTGTGTCCAATTATCATTGGGAGGACGGTGTGGGACCAAACCGAGTACCTAGAATGGAGTTGGCATGGTCTCGATTGGAAACCAATCAATTTGGAACCAATGAGTTTATGGACTTCGCTAAAAAAATGGGGACGGAACCCTATTTTTCGGTCAACATGGGTACAGGGACCATTGAAGAGGCCCAACGATGGGTAGAATATACAAATGTTAAGGGCAATTCATATTACGCAAAGCTAAGGGAAGAGCATGGGTATCCCGAACCGCACAACATTACCTATTGGAGTTTGGGTAACGAAATGGACGGATTTTGGCAAATGGGACATTTAAATGCCGAAGACTATAGCAAAAAAGCCAGGGAAGCCGCAAAGCTGATGAAGTTAACGGACCCTAATATCAAATTGATAGCTGCGGGATCTTCAAATTACCGTCCTTTTGCCGACCCTAATGAATGGAATGCAACAATCTTAAAGGAACTTAGGGATGTTGTGGATTTTTTGGCCATCCATATGTATGTCGGAAATCCAGATGACAACTACTATAATTTTTTGTCAACTCCCTTGGTCATGGAGCAACGGACAAAACTCATTAAAGGTCTTATAAATGTTGAGATGCAAAAGGCGGATAGAGGGGAGAGGGATCCTATTTATATCGCCTGGGACGAATACAATGTTTGGTATAGGGCAAGACGGGGAGCTTCTTCCAAAGGGGAGAGAGCCTTGGAAGAACATTATAATCTTGAAGATGCCTTGGTGATTGCAGGATTCCTAAATAGTTTTATTAGGAATGCAGATGTCGTTAAAATGGCAAATATGGCTCAATTGGTCAATGTTATTGGTCCAATGTTCACTAATGAAGAAGGCATGTTCAAGCAAACCATTTATTATCCACTTCAATTATTTTCCCAAAATATGCATGGTACGGCATTGGATCTATTTGTGGATTGTGGGACATACGATACGGAAGAGTTCAATATTGGTCTGGGGGAGCAGATGACACAACAAAGTAACGTTCCTTATTTAGATGTTTCAGCAGCAATAAATGGGGATGAAATTATATTAGCGGTTGTTAATCGACATCTAACGGAGTCGATATCCACGGATATTGTTTTACAGGAAGGAGCTTTTAACGGTAATGTTGAAGTTGTAGAGGTCAATGGCCCCAATGTAAAAGCGCAAAATACATTTGGGAATGAAATTATTAAAAGTAAGAATGTCAAAAATTCAAAAATCTCAAAAAGTAGTTTCACATATAACTTTCCCGCCCATTCATTTACCATGATCAAGGGTAAGTATAAAAAAATGGGGGGAGATAACCTGAAAAATTAATTTAGACTTCTATTTACAGTTGAATTAAAAGTACTCTTAAGAAGATGATTTAAGGGTATCCTTATTAGTTAGAATAGGGCAATCTTGATTTTAGGCTCAACGGGGTTTTCTATTTCTTTTGCTATGGAGAAAGGATTTGTTTCGAAACAATAGATGTGCCTTAGGACAGCCTAATCTTAAGGCGCGTTTCATGTCAAAAACGTGTACGGTACCGTGTACTGTCCGTAAAAATAGGGAAACATTGGGCATAAAAAACGGATTGCTGGTACACAATCCGTTGATTCTTGGCTGTTTAGCCCTTGTAGCGGGAACTGGACTCGAACCAGTGACCTTCGGGTTATGAGTTCCACCAAACCCCTTATTTTATGCTATTTAGGGTGTATTTTGCCAAAAAACGTGTACGGTATCGTGTACGGTTATTTTGGTCTAAAATAGTCAAAATACCTTAATTGATTAAACTATTATTCAATGCTTTAGGATTGGCTTATTCTTCTTAGAATTGGATTTTCTACAATAGTAAATGACTTCTATCTGAATTTTGAAGTATTTATTTCAGGTTGTTTAAAATAATCAGGATACTTCGATTTCCGGTATTTGATATTATTAAGAGTGGATCATCCTTTTCAAATAAAAACAATAATGAATTTTATCTTCTGAGTTATGACAAAATCATATCAAGTAATGTTTTGAGCATCCAACACTGGGTGAATATTGATAAAATTACAAAAAAGAAGAGGACATTTGGAGGCAATGGAAAAGGCCTCTTGATAATCTTTGCACTTAAGTTTGATAAACCCTGTTATGAAATTACTTCCTTCTTCAAAATCTTCAATGGAATAGATAGAGCAAGAATCATTGATATTGATATATCTTTTTTCAAAAGGGCAACCTTCCAAGTATTTCCCCAATTTTTTTAAATGATTGCTCCATTGTAAATACTCTTGCATAACAACTTGCATTTCTTTAGGGGAGGGTTCAAGACCGTTACTTGAAAGTAGTAACACAAAATCCATAACATCACTTTATAAGTATATTTAATTACAAAAGGTTTTAGGGAAAGGGGACATTAATATTATTGCTATTTTTAACTTAATTTCAACATTTATTTTGTCCCCTCTTATGTTTGAAGTCTGTTCTAGTCATTGTAAATAATTTTTTATCTAAAAATCATGGTATGAAAGAATTTATTCTGTTGATACATGGTGATAGCTATCACGACGAATCCCCTCAAGCTCTGGAAGAGCATATGCAAAAATATGTTGAGTGGATGAAAGACTTAAAAAATAGAAACTTGTTTGTAAAAGGTAACCGGCTTGAAAATGACTCTCGAGTTGTTCGACCTAAAACAATAATTGGTGATGGACCCTATGTTGAGCCAAAAGAAATAATAGGGGGGTATATCATACTAAGGGCCAATAATTTGGGCGAGGCCGAAGAACTGGTGCTAACTTGCCCTTTGAGTAACGAATTTTTCATAACAGTAAAGCCTTTGATGCCAGATCCATCCGAGTTTATCTAATTTCATGCAGGAAGATGTAAATCAACTTGTGGATAATTTATTCAGGACCGAATATGGTAAAATGGTGTCGTATCTCACCTCGAAATTTGGAATCAATTTTTTGGAGGAAGCGGAAGATGTAGTTCAAGACACCTTGGTCACCGCCTACCAAAATTGGACCTTTAACGGTGTGCCGGAAAATCCACAAGCTTGGATATTTGTTGTGTGTAAAAATAAAGCAATCAATATCCTAAAAAAAAAGAGCAAGTCAGTTAATATTGATAACTATCAGAAATATTTTTCGATTCCACCGGTTTCTACCAAACTAGAACAGGAAATCGAAGATAGTATGCTGAGGATGATTTTTAATTGTTCTCTAGTCCAAATTGACGACAAGAGTTCTATAATTTTAATTTTAAGCACTTTATGCGGTTTTAGCCGAAAGGAAATTGCCCAAGCCTTGTTGATTGAGGAAGAGGCGGTTAAAAAAAGGCTTTATCGTGCAAAAAAACGAATTCGTGAGACCCATCTCAACTTTGATTTGAAAAAAGGTGTCGATCTTCAAGATAGACTTTCCGTAGTTTGTGATACCCTATACCTGCTTTTTAATCAAGGTTATAATTCTTCAAGTCAAAAGGAACTTATTAGAAAGGATATGTGTCTAGAGGCACTAAGGCTGACCGATTTGCTCTTGCAATCCTTTCCAGGCGAACCAAAAATAAATGCTTTGATGTCTTTAATGTGCTTTCATATAGCCAGATTTGAAAGTAGAATTGATGATAGAGGGGCTATTGTTCTACTCAAAAATCAGAACAGGGATTTATGGAACAAGGAAATGATTAATGGTGGATTACGTTATTTATCTGCCTCTGCTTCAGGTGAAATTTTAAGTACTTTTCATATAGAAGCTGGTATTGCCGCCGAACACTGCTTATCCGACGATTTTAAAAGTACTAACTGGTTAAAAATAAGCGAATTATACCAGTTGCTTTATCAATATAAGCCATCTCCAATTATTTTGTTGAACCAAGCAATAGTTAAGTGGCAACTTGGCTATCAAGGAGAAGCAATTGACGATTTGAACTCACTTAAGGAAGATGACATTTTGAATGGTTATTATCTTTTACATGCAACCTTGGGAGAGTTCTACGCTGTTACGGGAAAACCTAATTTGGCGTTGGAATCATATGTTATTGCAAAAAATCTTACTTCTTCTAACCTGGAGAAAGAACTTATTCATCGAAAAATGGATTCCCTTTAAATTATTACTTTCTTTCATTCTTCCCAAAGCATGTAACTTCATGAGGCATGTACGTAGAACCATTCTATGATATATTGCGGTAGAACACCTATTCTATCCAAGAACTTTGAATTGTAGAAGCACACAGTACCAGTTTTGCACTATTCCCGTACATTCAAAACAAAATAGTGTTCATTCGAAACATACATCCTCTAACAGTATGGTTATTGATTAATTTTAATTAGAATTTTTGATGAGAAGAGAAGTTTTGTTCTCATTCTAAAATTTTTGAATTAGCTAAATGAAAGCCGGTTGACGCCGGCTTTTTTATTCTCATCGATTACACAACGTCGTCCCCTTTGACCTTTCTGGATTGTTCTTTTAAAACAATACCGTAAAACAAAGTAAGAATCATGAAGGAACTTAAATTGGAGTTTGAAATCCTTAAGCCTCATAGCGATTGTTGGGATTATCTGATTGAAACGGAACCCTTTGGTTTTTTGGAGGAGGTTAAACAGCTCTACAAACCGTCAAAAAAAACAGTTGAGCTTGGCGACATATTTATGTTTCAGCTCAATCTAAGGAACATTTTATTAGAGGTAATAGATAAGGTCGAGAATGAAACGATTACATATATAGTTAGGTGCGGAGAGAATGGAAATGAATTTAAAATTTCCATTAATCTGAAATATTTGAACCCAGTAAGGTCCAAAATTATTGTTATCTCGACACCCGTCAAAAAAAAGGGAAATAGCAACTTTCTCTTGAAGGTTTTATGGCAAACAAGAGTGAAAAAGTTAATAAAAAATGAGGTTTATAACTATCTATTGCTCAAAAAAAATAAAGAGGAAGAAAGTTATTCTAACTTGGAGTCAGTGCTGACATTAAAGCATTAAAGTAGATGTAATATATCACATAAGAAATTCTGTCACAAGCATCTTTTTTGGAAAGTATTTTTTTCTAGGCTTAAATACTTATAAGAATAAAATTACAGTTTTAGACTACTCCTTTTATCAAAGCTCTTTTTAACTAATTCTGGAATGATAATTTTTGAAACAACACCGGATTCATCCTTCTTATTTTTGACATGAAAATAAAAATTGTCACCATAAAGATTTTCCAACCTTTTGCGAATATTGATTAGAGCTGTTCCTTTTGCAAACCTTCGTTTGCCAATAGAGGTTTGTATCGGTTTACCATTGTTCGAGACCAAAATATGAATATATTCATTTTCAAAGAATAGTTCGATAATGACCAAGAGCTTTGGATGTCTTTCAGAGAACCCATGTTTTATGGAATTCTCTACAAGTGGTTGCAAAACAAAGCTGGGGATTTTCTTATTCAATGTTTGCTTTTGAATCTTGGTCTTGAAAAAAAAGTCATTGTCAAATCTTGTCTTAATTAGACTCATGTAGTCCTCCAAGAAGTGAATTTCTTCACTGACTGTTTTCAATGAGTTCCTTTCATTTTTAAATGACTGCCTTAGAAATGAGCTTAAATTATTTAGAACTTCTTGCGCCTTTATTTTGTCATCCTCTACGAGGGCTGAAACACTATTTAGGGTATTGAATATAAAGTGTGGTTGTATTTGTGCTTTCAAAGCATTGAATTTTGCTTCATTCAATTGAGCTTCCAACCTTGATTTAAGAAACCTATTAGCCCTATAACCATCAAAATAATTATAGATATAAATAATACTGGCCATCGAAAAATAGACCAAGAAATTGAGGTCAGAAAGGAGTATTACCTTGTTTACAATTATCCAAAGGTTATTTTCCATGATAGGCAGTTTATCAATGGCCTTTAAAATAAAGTAACTGGTAGTCATAATGGCAAATCCTATCAAAATGGACAAAAACAAGTGTTTTATTACAAACCATACCAAAGTTCTACTGGAATTAAAGGCATCTTTTGGCGTGGTCAGTGCTACTAAGCCCATGTAGACCAAAACCACAAACCAATCAACCAAAAATACTTCCCAGAAGTCTAGCGGGTTTCTTTTTGTTGGATTGATCGAAGTTTTATAAGCGAACAAGTTTTTAAAAAAGGATATTAACTCAAATACGGAGTAGAAAAGTACCAAAATGACCAGAAGTCTTTGATAAAAAGGGTTTTTTAATTTTTGTAGTAAGGTCATTACATTCCTAAATTTCCCAAAAACTTTTTTCTATAAGACTTACTTACCCTAAAAAGCTCACCATCGTTCATCTTTACATCAATTTCATAGTAACTGCTGGTAATCACTTCCTGAATATGGTCAGAGTTTATAATTGTGGAACGGTGGATTCTTATGAATTTTGTTTTGTCAAATTTTTTTAACAAGCTTGATAAGGAGTCTCTGAGTGCCAACATTCTATCCTCCATGTGGAGCTCGGCATAACTGCCGCTGGCCAAAATATATTTGATGTTGTTACCCTTTAACAACATGGTTTTGGTTCCTATTTTTATTGGTACCTTTTTGAGTGATTTGTGAATGGTTGGGTACTCACTTCCACTATTTGAAAGATTATTTATTAGATCTTTGAGTTGTTCACGACTTAGGATAAGTTCTTTTTTTTCAAGAATAGTGATGCAGCGTTGTATACTTCTATCCAGCCTCTCCTTTAAAAAAGGTTTAAGCAAAAAGTCCACAGCCTGTACTTCGTATGATTTAATGGCATATTCATCAAATGCGGTAATGAATACAATGAGGGGAAAGTTTTTCATCTGTTTCAACCCATTCAGTACATCGAACCCGGTTAAATCCTTCAACTGGATGTCTAGGAAAAGTATGTCCGGTTGAAAGTGTACTATTTTTTGTATAGCATCTCCAGCATTATTGGCGTGGTCCAAAACCTCTATTTGATTCCACGATTCCAGCAAGGAAGAAATTCTTTTCCTTGCCAAGGCCTCGTCATCTACAATTAGTGCACTATATCCCATCTTATTTTGATTAGTCCATATTATATGTACATCAAAATGCCATTGTGGGGACGCTAGAATAGAAGTATTCGTTCTATCCATGCAAGATTTTCAAATCCTCTGCAAAAATTGTATTACGTCCATTCATAAATATATCAGTCCGTTCAAAACAAATAAGTGTGCACTTGCCACAATAGACGGGGGGTGGGAGGTTATTTGTGATAATTTCCGCCCTTACTAACTAATTCAAATTTAAATATGAAAAGAACATTTTTGTTGCTGTGCAGTTTATTGTGCTTTGAGCTGGTTATTGGCCAGGACAAAGCAATCACAGGTACTGTTACGGATGCCGACGGCCTTCCGCTGCCTGGGGTCAACATTGTCGTCGAAGGGACCACCAACGGTACCCAAACAGATTTTGATGGTAACTATTCAATCAGTGCAGGTCAAGGTCAAACACTGCTTTTTACCTATATAGGGCAAAGGGCCACAAGTAGGCCGGTTGGTGCAGGGAATGTGATCAATGTCCAGATGGAAGAGGACACCCAGGCCCTTGAGGAGGTCGTTGTGACCGCCCTTGGTATCAAAAGGGAGAAGCAGGCTCTGGGATATGCCGTCGCCGAGGTAAGCTCCGAACAATTGGAGGAAAAGGCCGAAGGTGATCTTGGACGTGTCCTTATGGGCAAGGCCTCCGGGGTGAACATCACCCAGCAGAGCGGTCTTTCCGGATCGGGTACGAACATTATCATCCGGGGTTTCAACTCCTTTAGCCAAAGTAACCAGCCCTTGTTCATCGTGGACGGTGTTCCTTTCAACGGGGATACCAACCCATCAGGAAGACAAGGTAGCCGTAATGACTTCGTTAATGGTAACAATGGTTCCAGTAGGTTCTTGGACCTTGACCCGAACAGTATCGAGAGCGTGAACGTGTTGAAAGGTCTTGCTGCCTCCACACTATACGGATCCTTGGGTAGGAACGGTGTGATCTTGATCACCACCAAGGCCGGATCAGGAGGAGAAGGAGCGAAGAAGACCGAGATCACGGTGACCTCCTCCATGTTCTTCAACGAGATTGCCTCAACGCCAAAATATCAGAATGAATACGGTAACGGTTTCGACCAGGCCTTTGGATGGTTCTATAGTAATTGGGGACCTGCTTTTAGAAGGGAGGGAATAGCCGGTTGGGGGAACAGCAGTTCCTTCGATTCGAACGGAACACTGCCCCACCCATACTCCACTTCAACATCGGCCATCCAGGCGGCCTTTCCTGAATTTCAGGGAGCTCGTTATGAGTGGAGACCCTACAATAGCTTTCAGAATTTTTTCAAAAAGGGAACGGTCACCAATACCTCCATCAATGTTGCAGGGGCCTCCTCAGATGGCAAGGTATCCTACAATGCCAACTACGGGTATTTGAAGGATCAGGGTTTCACCCCCGGCAACAGTTTGAACAGGAACAACTTTGGTATCGGTGGTAGAGCCGTATTGAGCAACAAGTTCACCGTATCCGGTACACTTAACTATGCACGTACCAAGTTCATCTCCCCTCCCGTGGCATTGAGCCAGGGTAACGGTGCCACCGGTAGCGGTTCCTCCGTATTCGGTGATCTGTACTTTACGCCCCGTTCCGTAGACGTTCTTGGACTACCGTACCAGGATCCCATTACGGGAAGTAGCGTTTACTATCGCCAAGACAACTCCATCCAGCACCCCTTGTGGACCGTGAACAACTCCGGTACCCAGCAACAGACCAACAGGGTGTTCGGTAACATGGGGGTCCAATACGATATTAGCGAGAACCTGAACATCGTGTACAGGGTCGGTATCGATAACTATAGTGAGAACAATACCAACTACCAGAACAAAGGTGGTGTGAACAGTAACAGTAACGATATCAGGCTGCAGAGCGGTGTCTACGAGACCTGGAACAACACCAACACCATCTGGGACCACAACTTTGCGATCAACGGTGACTTTGATCTTACCGAGACCATTGGTAGTACGTTCAACGTCGGTTTCAACGGAAGAAGGGAAATCTTCAACCAGACCGGTGTATCCAGTGACGGCCAACAGGTGTTCGGGGTGCTTCGCCACTTCAACTTCTTGAACAACAATGAGATCCAGCTCACTTCCGAGCGTAACGTGATCGGTCTCTACGGACAGGCGGAATTCGACTATGACAACTTTGTCTTCGTCACCTTGGCCGCAAGGAACGACTGGGTATCCAACTTGACTACAGAAAATAGGGCATTGTTCTATCCCAGTGCGAGTCTCTCCTTTGTTCCGACCACGGCGTTTGACGGTCTGAAGAGCGAGGTGTTGAACTATCTGAAGATAAGGGCCGGTTACGGTACCTCCGCAGGTTTCCCAGATCAGAATTCCGATTCCTATCCTGTAGCTTCAAGATTACGATTGGATACCCAAGATTTCCAAGATGATACAGGTAGAAATATCGTGACCAACACAAGCCCTCTTACACTGGGTAATCCGAGCCTGAAACCAGAGCAGGTCTCGGAGATAGAGCTTGGTATTGAGTCAAGATGGTGGGACGGACGCATCACTTTGGATGCCTCCATTTATAATCGGACCACCACCGATCTTATCGTGAGCCAGCCTTTGGATCCGGCCTCTGGTTTTTACAGAACAACCACGAACATTGGCAAGATCCAAGGACAGGGATTGGAGATAGACCTTGGACTGAACCTTATTAGAAGTGATAGCGATGGGGTCAACTGGAGGTCCAATGTGAACTTCAGTGCTGCTGAGACAGAAGTCAAGGACCTAGGACAGGATACTGATTTAATTGTTTACTCGGCTTTTGGTAATTTAGGCAATGCAGCGATTGCAGGAGAGCCCTTGGGGGTCATCTATGGTAGCCGTGTGCTCAGGGACGATACCGGTAACTTGGTGATCAACTCTACTGGAGATTATGTTTTTGATTCACAAAATGGAGTAGTCGGTGACCCGAACCCGGATTTCATTGCCAACTTCAACAATACCTTCTCCTACAAGAACTTCAACTTTGGCTTCCAGTTCAACTGGACACAGGGTGGTGACATCTACTCCAGTACCATTGCCACACTTTTGGGTAGGGGCCTCATCGAAGAGACCGTTGACAGGGAGAATACTTTTGTCTTAAAAGGTGTTAAACAGAGTAATGGCGAGCCAAACGACATCCAGATAAACAACTCCGACTATTTCTTCAACAACATTCTTTTTGGCCCTGATGAGCTTCTGATTTATGATGCCACTCTACTTAGGTTACAGGAGGTTTCCCTGGGCTATTCGGTTCCCAAGAAGTTCTTGGACAGGACTCCTTTCGGAACATTGTCCTTCACGGTCTCCGGGTTCAACCTATGGTATGATGCCATAAACACCCCTGACGGTGCGAACTTGGATCCAAACACATCCGGTACAGGTGTCGGTAACGGGTTCGGGTTCGATTTCTTGAACGGGCCGAGCTCCAGAAGATATGGATTCAGTGTTAAAGCAACATTCTAAGATGAAAAAAATAGTTATAAAAATGAAAAACATAAGCACATATATAGCATCGATATTGTTTGTAGGATCATTGATGGTATCCTGTGAGTCCACGGAACTGGACCTTACACAGGATCCCAACTTTTTGAGTCCCGAACAGGCAAGCCCGGATTTCTTCCTGAACTCGATCCAGGAGGATTTTGCAAGACTGATAGAAGGAGACGCTGATAACGACCCAAATGACAATTTTGTTGGAGGGGGTAATGTAAGTGGGGATGGATTCTCAATATTGGGAAGCGAACTTACCCGTTTGATGCCGTTTGGTGCAAGAGATTATAGGGGAGGTTATCAGGACATCGATACGGACGATGAATGGGACAATGCATATAGGGGCATCCTTTTTGATATCCGTCTTATGACCCCGGTAGCTGAGGAATCTAGTTTGACACACCATTTGGGAATTGCCCAATTCATTGAGGCCTATACCCTTGTCACCTTGGTGGATTTCTTTGGGGACATCCCTTATTCTGAGGCCCTTCACGCACCTGAGATATTGAACCCGACGCTGGACAGTGGTGAGTCCGTGTACGCTGCGGCGCTATCACTATTGGACCAGGCAATTTCAAATTTTTCTTCTGACTCAGCTTCAGAGCCTCCTACAGATTATTTTTATGGAGGTGATTATGACAAATGGGTGAACGCTGCAAACACCTTGAAGCTCAAGATCTATGTGCAGACCCGTTTGGTGGATCCGTCAGCGGCCGCAAGTTTCAATGCCATCATCAACTCCGGAAACTATATCATGGACACGGCAGATGACTTTGATTGGTTCTGGCCGGGCACTAGTGCCTCCCAGCCCGATGTTAGACACCCACGTTTTGGTATCAATTATGCATCAGCAGGCGGTACCGATTATATATCTAATTGGTTAACAAACCTCATTGATACAAGTGGAGATCCCAGATTGAGATATTACTTCTATCGCCAGACCTTGGATGTTCCAAATCAAGATGGTTTCCCACCGGACGAGGAGCTGTTGACCTGTTCCTTGCAGACTCCACCGGCCCACTATGTAAGCGGAGGGTTCACCTTCTGCGCACTGCCCAATGGCTATTGGGGGAGGGACCATGGTGATGATGAGGGAACACCTCCAGACGGCCTCTTGAGAAGCACATTTGGGGTATATCCTGCTGGTGGTCGGTTTGATGATGACAGTTTCAGTGAAATAGCACAAAGTAACAATACAGATTCCTTCGGGGCAGGAGGTGTTGGTATCACCCCGATACTGGATGCCTTTATGGTGGACTTTTGGAGAGCGGAAATGGCCTTGGCAGCTAATCAGCCCGGTGCTGCGGCCACGCATCTAGAAAGTGCTTTGACCAAGCAGATTGCAAAAGTACGGTCCTTTGTTTCCAATGATGGTGGAGCCGACCTTTCCTTCGAGCCTACCTCCACCGATGTGACCGACTTTATCGATGCCACTGTGGCGGCCTTCAACGGGGCCTCTGGAGATGACCAATGGGATGTATTGGCCGAGCAGTACTTCGTGAGCCATTATGGAAACGGTATTGAGACCTACAACTTCTATAGGAGAACGGGGTACCCGACCACCTTGCAGCCCAACAGGGAGCCAGATCCGGGAGCGTTCATCCGTTCCATGTACTATCCCAACCAGGCTGTGACCAGTAATTCCAACATCACCCAAAAATCAGATCAGACGGTCCAGGTGTTCTGGGATACGAATCCAGCTAGTGGGTTCCCATTCTCTAACTAAAATTGGCACTGAACGTAAAAAATTAAAAACATGAAAAATTTGAAAAAACATATAACACTGCTTTTTTTCGTTTGCATTGCTTTTTCCTGTAGCGAAGAGAAGCTGATCGATGAGATATTTGATGATACCACTAGGGGGCTTGTCCTGAGAACGGTCGGTTCCGTAGGAGTTGAATTTGACATCAATAATCCTGACTCCGTTTGGGGGGTCACCCTTGAGGCCCAGGATGCAGAGGGTGGGTCTCTGCTTTCCGAGGTACGTGTGTACGCGGCCTATGTTGACACAGATATTCCCGATGGGGGAACCGATGTGACCACTCCCGAGGCGTTGATCATGACCGTTTCCGCTTCCAACTTTTCTCCAGGGCCCTTTGGGTACCCGAGAGGGGATGTTTCCATGACCTATGCGGAGGCCATCGCAGGAACAGGGATTGCTGATGCCGATATCGAGGGGGGCGATGTGTTCGCCATCCGTTTGGAAGGCGTGCTCACCGATGGTAGGGTATTCACCAACAACGCCAATGGTACTATTACCGGTGGATCTTTCTTTAGATCTCCATATGCCTATACCTCGGCGATAGTTTGTCCCCCGGTTCCCCCTACAGCTGGGACCTGGACAATCAATATGCAGGATTCCTACGGTGATGGCTGGCAGACCAGTGACACCACTGCGGGTGACCCCGTTACAGTGACCTTGGATGACGGTACCGTTATCGAGTTCGGGATGTGTTCTCCTTACGGACCATCTAGCTACACTTGTACCCCTGGTACAGATTCGGCCTCGACCACCATTGAAATTCCTGTAGGGACCACAACGGCCGACTGGTATTTCCCAGGTGATGCCTATGGAGAGATCTCCATGCAGATCTATACCCCCAATGGAAACTTGGTCGGTAGTGTGACCGCTGGTACAACCGCAGGACCAATCACCATAGATTTCTGTAGGCCTTAATGGTCTCAGTGATATACAGTGAAAATTGGGATATATTAAATAAGAAAGCCACCATATATTATTGGTGGCTTTTTTTCAAAGATTACACTCAAAATGTTTGTTTAACGATAGGGATTTTCCAAGGTTGAATCCGTACATATTGCTTATTTAATGGATGTAAATGTTGGTTCAGATATAATAATTCCAATTGGACTATGAGAAATATCAAACCACAAATGGTAAATACATGTTTAAATGGATTTAAAATGAATACCAATTTACAGTTGTCAGTTACTAGTACTTGTGTTGAAGGATTAGGTTACAAGAAATTGGGGTCATTGTACTTCTTGCTAATGGTGTCCTTGGTAATGATATATTCAATACACGGGCAGGAATTGAAGAAAAAGTGGAATACTGACTTGGGAGGAAGCATCCGATCTGCCTTTACACTAAAAGATTCAATTCTATATGGAGGAACAAATCAAGGAATGTTTTTTGCTATTGATGCTAGTTCAGGCAGCAAACTTTGGAGTTATAAATGTAAGGGTCTTATCTCATCATCACCAGCATTAACTGAAGATGGGGTTCTGTTCGAAGCAGGAAACAAAGTATATAAATTATCCTATCAAGGTAAAGTTAAATGGATGTTTGATCCTGGATTGAAGCCAAAAACTTTTATTTTGGGATCTAAACGATTTCAATATCAAATTGATCCTTTTGACTTTAAAAGGCCCGATATAGTGGTTAAGAAGGATTCGGTCTTTTTTGCAGCCCATAATGGAACTATCTATGTTTTGGATGTTGGCAATGGTATTCTCAAAGATTCAATATCAATTCCGAATGGGACTGCAATTCGAACAACACCTTTAATATGGAAGGACAAAATTATTTTTGGTGATTGGAATGGTACTGTGCACTGTTATCAATTGTCCGATATGACATTGGTTTGGAATGGAAAAACTTTTGACTATGAGAAGCCTTATGAGACATTTGGAGGTATTGTAGGTCATTTTGAGATTAACGATAGTATATTGTTTTTTGGTGCAAGAAATAATACAGTCAATGCTTTGGATGCGGACTCAGGAGGTATTTTGTGGAGCTTCATAGAGGAAGAAGGTGGTTGGATGTGGGGAGATCCTTTGATTTTAGAAAAGACATTATATATAGGGGGTTCAGACAATCATTCTCTATACTCATTTGATTTAGAAACAGGAGAACTCATATGGTGCTATAAGGGAAACAAGAACATCGTAGGAAAACCAATTCTCTATAATGGGGAAATGGCATTCACCGCCAGTAACGTATACAATCTAAATGAACCTGGGAGTTTGGTCTTTTTAGATTGGGAATCTGGAACTTTAGAGAGGCAGTTTGAGTTGGAAGAAGGTACTATAGCCACTCCCGTGCAATATTTGAACTCCATAATTTTATTTGGAGTCAACGGTAATCTGTTCAGCTTTGAGTTGAACTGAAAATATGATGAAACATCTCACATAATCAATTTTCCCTGTTTAAGTAATAAAAATGGGTTGGGATTAGTCCCCATTTTTCGGGTTCAGGTGTTAGTTTATTATAAAAATTAAATACAATGAAAAATAGCATATTGATTATTTCCATGATTATGGGTGTTATTGGGTTTTCACAAACTAAAAAAATATTGGATGAAAGAAAGTTTGCATACGATTTGTTGGAGCAAACGTATGTTGAGCTAGAAAATACAGTTGGAAAGCTTTCTGAGGAAGAATTGAATTATATTCCCAAAGATGGTGGTTGGAGTGCGTTGAATTGCCTGGAACACATATTTATTACCGAACCAGTACTTATATTAAAAGTAAAAAGGATGATTGCGGAGGGTAATTTGCAAACCGACAAAGATTTGTCCTTCAATGACTGGAAGGTGGTTACTCAAGTTACGGATAGGACCAGGAAGGTTGATACTGCAGAGCCATTTAGACCTAAACCGGAGAATGCCAAGAAAACCAAAGATGACTTCTTGGCTGCTATAAAATCGGATAGAGATGAACTCCTCAATATTCTTTATTCTTCGGAAGCAGATTTACGTCACTTGTTCGCACCTTACCTATATGGCGAAGCAGATGCTATCCAACAGGCGATTATTGTCGGAACACATTGTTATAGGCATACGATGCAGATTAATGAAATAATAGAGGAACTGTATCCAGAAGGAGAAGAGAATATCCAGAAGTAAAATAGGAGGTACTAATTATAGAATAATTAGCTGTTTACTACAGAGCGTTACAAAATGTTGTTCAAGTGCACTATTTCTGTCAAAGGATAAAGTTTGTTTAAACCGAAGAACAAACTAAAAAGCTAAATTAAATTTGAATAAAGATTAGCTCAAACTGTCCAGTTCCTAAGACAGAAGGATGAGTTTTGGAAAGTTAGTTACAGTTATCCAAATATTCTGAAATCCAGCTTTTAAAAAGTTTTTTATACCTATAGTTCCATTGAATCTTTTGGATGATTAAGGGTCGGGTCTCTTTTATCAAGGGAAAAGTATACAAGACAATTCTGCAACTGCCTGGACTCACAGAATACAATTTGAAGCTTAAGCGAAATTCATATCCAGAATTCTTGCATTTGGCTAAATATTCGATTTCTATGAGTTCCATGATCTGAATGACTATAAATTCCATATCGAATTCATGGGAAGATGCAAGGGAGAAGGAATCTCCTTGGGTTAGTTGCTTTTGGTCTTGTATGATTTTAAAATAAGGTCTTAAAACAAATTCTAATTTTTCTTGACTTGTTAGGAATTGCCAGCATACATATAGGGACAATTTTTTGTCAACTTCAAAACTAAGGGCCTTCATGTGTTTGATTTTTTATTCTAACAATTACCAACCCGTTTAGGGGACTTATTAGGGAGGAGGATTCCCAATTAAAACTGGAAGTTCTTTTGTTCTGTCTCTAGTATTCTAGGTAAAATTGAATTGGAAAAGAACACAATGTTTACCAGTCTAATATGATGTTAAGGATCTTTCTATATTGAAAATGTGCTAATAAATAACAGATATGAACATTTTTTGTCCCCATTACTATGGAAAGAATTGTTATAGACTTCTAGACTCAGCACTGGGTATAGGTTTGATTAATACACCGGACGTTGAGTTTTTAGAAAGAATTAACCTTTTAAAGCCTTATAAATATGAAAATGACACTTCAAATTCTAACTCTTTTTCTTCTATGCGTTGTTGTTTCTTGCAAACAGGCAGGTGACAAAAAAAAAGTTGCCAACAACAAGGTTTTGGCCTTGAATGATCAGATTTTAGGGACATGGGAAAATGTTTCCATGCAAATTCAGTTTTACACCAATGATTCTATTTTTAATGTTCCCAAGGGTGAATGGGAAAATATCTTAAAAATCAAACCCATTAAAACTACATATTTGAAAGATGGCTCCTATGAATCTAAATATTTTGATTTGAACGATTCCCTTTTATTTGCCATGAAGGGTAAATGGAAGATTCAATCTGACAGTTTATACTTAATCTCTACAGAAGGGACAAACGCCTACAAATTTGATGTCAGCGGTTCATTGGCAACTTTCACAGGTATACTGGATTGGGACGGAGATTCTTTGGCCCAGGAACTGTATAAAGGTGTTCAGAAAAGATTGGAATAATCTTTGACTCACCACTCAAATCTTGACGTATAATTATATTGTAAAGCAGAAAATTTGGACTAATGAATTATGCTTGATCGATGTCCCTTTGTAGCAAAGTGTTTTAGCATATGGATAAAAAAGTAATAATCGCAAGAGCTTACTTTGAAGCTTTTCATAATGGAAATCTTGATAAAGTATTTACCTATTTGGCGCGAGACTGTGCATTCCGTTACGGTAAACAGGAATTGGGGCTGGCTAGAGAAGAGTTCCTTTCGAACAAAGAGATGATTTCAAAATTAAAATTCGAGACCCATGGTTATTATTTGTCGAATGAAACGAACAACGTACTGATTGATTTTTCATTTACAACGCAGGATAGTATTGTGACAAGAGCTGTGGACATTATAGAATTTAACTCTGGGGGTAAAATTTCAAAAATAACAGTTATTCCAAATGGATGACTAAAGTTTCATATTGCTCTCTATTGGAAGCAGAATATTAGTGGTACGTTGCCTTAATAATTATGCGCATTTAATAAGATTTACATCTATACTTTTTATTTGATTGGAATTCTCTGACTTATTACCTAAATAGCGGTATCCTTTCGTTCAATGGACACAGTGACAGTAATCCCAACTCCAAAAATTCATACAGATATGTTAACTTTCACATAGAATTTCGGTTAACCATTGTATTTACTTCAATCGAGAAACCTAGTTTTAATAGGAGTTTTAGGGACTCTATCAAATTAACAATTTCAGTAAAAATGAAATCCTCGATATCTGCGAAGTTAGTGCCAATGAAGTTGTTTTGTATTCTAATTACGTTTTAAGCATTCGTTCAGGTATCTAATTGATTCATGCCTGGATTGATGAGGTCATTAAGATTAATCAAGAAATTTTGTTTCCAAAGATTTAAAACCTATTTTAGATAGTAGGGTTAGTTATATTGACCTATCCATAGCATCCAATTGGCTCAGGAACAATTTTGAATACTTAACATAAATACATTTTTGGCTGGACATAAGACTCACATCCCAATACCGGAAATATCAAAGTACGTAGAGGTCATCCATTACAATAAGGATTATCATCCTGAGCATGTCATGGACAAGTATTTGCCGGATGGCACCATGAATATTGTTTTTGAGCTTACAGGAAGTCCCAAATATATTTTTGATAATGCAACCAAAGAAGTCAAACAAGAATGTTCGGATGTTTGGTTTTCTGGGGTATTGAAGGACTATATCACCATAAGTTCTCACTCTGAGGAAATGATGGTTGTAGTATTTAAGCCAGGCGCTGGATATCCATTATTGCATACCCCCGCTTTCTTATTTACTGATAAAGTGGTGCCAGCTCAAGAAGTGTTTGGAGAAGCTGTTTTGAAACTTCATAAGAAACTCAAATTGCTTGATGGCCCAGAACAAAAGTTTGATGAAATAGAAAAATGGTTAAAAAACCGATTAAAGAAGGACGACTTATATACTGATATCATCCAGTTTGCCTTGGAACAGATAGAAAACTCCCCCACGGAAATGAGCATCGGTGAAATTACAGCAAAAACAGGCTATTCACCAAAGCAGTTTATCCAAATATTCAAAAAATATGTAGGTATTACTCCTAAGCAATTTCATAGAATAAAACGCTTCAACGAAATTCTTACCGCTGTGGAAAATGATGAAAAAATATCTTGGACCATCATAGCAGCTGATTGCGGTTATTATGACCAAGCCCATTTTATTAAGGATTTTCAATCTTTTTCTGGTTTAAATCCAAGTAGATACTTAAGCGATATTGGAGAATTTCCAAACTACTTTCCAGTAAAGTAAATTTTTTACAATTTTTTTTAAGAACGTTCAATTTCCTTTGTTTTCCAATAAAAATCAAACTTCATGGAAAATATGGTAATCAACCACTGGGCAGTTTTAACCTGCGCAGTGTTTAATCTAATTTGGGGGGCATTCTGGTATTCCCCAGTACTCTTCTACAAGGCGTGGAAAACCGAAAATAATTTAACAGATGATCAAATTAAAAGTGCAAGTCCGGCAAAGACTTATGGGGTAACTTTCGTTCTTGCATATCTTATTTCGTATAATATGGCTTTTTTTTTGGGAGATGCAGGTACAACATTCGAATGGGGCTTAACAGCGGGATTTTTGACCGGTTTTGGATGGGCCGCTGCAATATTTACAATTATTGCATTATTTGAACAAAGAAGCTGGAAATATATTTTAATAAATGGGGGGTATATTGTTATTTATTTTACGGTAATAGGTGGAATATTAGGTTTTTGGAGATAAAGGTGGGCTAAGAATTTTAATAAGAGAGTTCATATCCTTAATGAGTCGTGACCCTAAATAATTTATAGTATTCAAAAGAATTATATAGGCCGAGTTTAAACTAACAAATATTATGAGATAAGACTTCGGGAAAGTTCATGTTATCTCATTGAATGAAAGAACCTTCTCTCTCAATATGAGTGGGGACATATTTTTCAATAATGTATTCAGTAATTTCATCAAGTGTTTTACCTGTAATGGGGTGTAACCCAGGAGAGGTAAAGTATTCAATCTCTTCATCCCTGTTTTTAAAGTACCAAATTATTGGCTTGCCATCCTCTGTAAAAAAATTTGTGGACATTGTTACTTCAACTTTCTTGAAATTCTTCAATTTAACGGGGTCTAGGGGCTCTACCGCTGTACCAAATTTAGAGTAGGGTTTGGTAGTGCAAGAGACTTCAACATATATTGTATCGGCCCAGGTCATGCATTTTTCCCTTGTAATGGATTGGGTGTCATTTTTAAGGTTTGTTGAAGAGTTGCTGTTGTCACTTGGTATTTGATTTTTCAAAATCAAGGAAGTTGCTAAAATAGCAGCAAAAGAGATACTAATGGTTATGATTAGCTTCCGTCTGGAAGGCTTTGTACTTTCTTTTGTATTATCTGTTTCCTTGATATTCTTCGCCTCTTCAATAATTTTGGATATTGGTGGATTAATTGGTGATTCCGAAATATTTGAATTATTGGATTTTGAATACTCTTCGTAAGGTCGGGGATGAAAATCAATAAGCCAGCTTATCAAATTAATATTCTTGGTACTGGTCGTTTTGATTTTTCCTTTTAGGAATTTTTCAATTGATTTAAACTTTCCAATTCCATGGGTTTCTATTTCTCTTTGCTTATTATCATTACTCTTGAATTCAAAAAAACGATTAAGAATATAATCGTCATTCTTTTCATTTCTTCTTCCTAATAGATAAATACAAGCATCTCTTATTTGACTACATGTTGGCTTAGCGAGATAACCTCTCATTTCTCCCCCTTTTTCCCTTTTATATTTCTCTAAAACCGCTTCTTGGTAGCTTTTACTTGTTCTTGGTTCCATGGTTGGCTCGGAATTTCTGAAATTCTTCTGGAATTCTTGGGAATCATTGGAATTCTTGGAATCACCTATAAAGATAACCGTTAAGCACTAATAATTTTACATCCAAAGATGAATTCCGCTATGCTTTGCTAACATAGCTTTTCTAGAAGATTCATTTTTATGGGATTCTGTAATGCGGCTAGTATTTGGTCCGTTGGAAAGTAGCCAAGTCTGCCGCTTACAGTTTCCACTTTCCAAAAACAAAGGAGTACTCCAACACTCACGGGTGGCTGAAAAGCAAAACAAATCTGGGAAAATCCCGGACAGTCACCCCTTTGTTTAATGTAAAAATTTCATAAAAATGAAGAAAATTTTTTTGGCCTTGATAGCCGTTGTTTTGAATGTGTTTATGTTTTCTTGTACTACAGAAGACATAGCCGATACTGAGACCTTTTACCATACTGTGGCAACGGAGGGGGATGATGGGAACCCACCGCCCCCACCCCCACCACCACCTCCTGGTGACAAGTAGTAAGGATTATTTTCACTAATTTGAGCTATACTTTCGGGTATAGCTCTTTTTGGTTTTTATATAAATCTATTGTCCTTGAAAAAGTTTCTGATTTTAACTTTTATTGGTTTAAGCGTTTGCTGTACCCCTAGTGGCAAGAAACCTATTTCAAGAGCTGCCGATAATATTAAAGACAGTGTTTTACACTACTATTATCAATCCTTGGATAAGAATCTTTCCCTGGTACAAAAACAGCAAAAGATTGATAAGTCCTTTTTCCTTGCAAAAAATCACCTATATGATTCTATTTATAGTCAAATTTTGTATCAAAAAAACTCCCTTCACCTTGCTTCCCAAGAATATGATAGTTTGCAGATTTATAATAAACTCCTAATTAATCATGCTTTAAAAATAGGTGATGACCATATGCTGGCTTATCAATATTACTTGATGGGTTATTATTTTGCTGAGAGAGCCCATAATTCAGAAGAAGCATTTCAAAATTATACACTTTCAAAAGGTTACTTTGAGCAAATTGGTGATAGTAGTGGAGTAGGTAGGAATCTTTTAAATATGGGTACAATTCAAAAAGATTTCAACGATTTTTTTGGCAGCAAAGAAACCCTTACTGAGGCATTACAGTATTTAGTGCCTGAAAATGATACTGTGTACATTGCCCAATGTTATAATCTATTAGCCACAGATCATCGAAAACTTCTGAATTATGATGACGCGATTATATATTATTTAAAGGCAATCAATACCACTAATTCGATAGAAGATAGATTAATATACAAGAATAATTTGGCTGCTACCTATATTGATGATGCTCGCTATAGGCAAGCCGTTCATTTACTGGACAGTATTGCCACTGAATCCTTAATCATGAAAAACGGGTATGAATATGCCCGTGTATTGGACAATCTTGCATATGCTAGTTGGCTTTCGAGAAAGGAAAAAGCCGTAGATCCTTTTTTACAAGCTTTAGAAATACGTCAACAAAACAATGATAAGAGAGGACAAATTGCCAGCTATACCCATTTGGGTGAATTTTTTTCCAAGAATCAACATCAAAAAGCACAAGCATATTTTGATACTGTGATCAATCTGTCCAAAACCATAAAAATGCCACGGGCAGAAAAGGATGCATTAAAATTCTTGATGCATTTAGAGCCTACAAATTTTCAATTGCGTGATCGCTATGTTTTTTTGCAAGATAGTCTATATGAGCAAGAGCTGAAGGTGAAGACCCAATTTGCCAAGTATAAATATGATGATAAACTCAAGCAAGAATCCATTTTACGGCTGGAGAAGGAAAATGCGGAAAAAGAGTTGGAAGCAAGCAGACAACGTAACCAGAAAATCATTTATCTAGGAGGTTTCCTTTTTGTAATATCCGTTTTGGGCCTGTCTATATATAGTTTTGGACAACGAACCAAAAGGTTAAGGCAAAAAAACAAAACGGATAAATTAATGGCCACCCATGAAACGGAGGCCGAATTGTCCAGAAGATTGCACGATGGTTTTGGGGCAGGACTCAACCAAACCATGTTGATGGTGCAAAATGATATGGACAAATCAACATTGTTGGATACTTTGGAAGGCCTCTACAACCAGAGTAGGGACTTTTCTCGAGAAATCAATGAAGTAAACACTGGATCCAAATTTAGAGAAGAGTTTTTTGAAATGCTCCGGTTTAGGACACCGCTGAATGCAAAGCTGCTCATTACGGGAAGTAAGGAAATCAATTGGGCAGAGATTGCTCCATTGACCAAGACGGTACTTTACAAGGTGCTTCAGGAATTAATGATAAATATGGGTAAGCACAGTGAAGCGACTTTGATTACCATTTCATTACAAAAAGTAGATAAAATGCTGAAAGTAGACTATATCGATGATGGGGTTGGAGCTTCTGTTGAAGATTTGAATGCCAAAAATGGACTTCGAAATACAGAAAAGCGTATTCAAGCCTTGGGGGGAACCATTACATTTGATTCAGGAAAAGGTGATGGCTTTAGGGCCAACATCATCCTACCGAAGTAAAACAGTTGCCTACTATGTTCAAAAAAGTTTTGATTGCCGAAGATTTTCAAGATACCAATCAAGGTATTATGGATACGCTTCGCACTAAATTTAGCATCCCCATTGTTCAGGAAGAGTTGTATTGTGACAAAGCCTACAACCGTCTTAAATTGGCTCATGTCCAAGACGAACCATACGAATTATTGATTACCGATCTTTTATTTAAGAAAGACCATATGGATCGCAAACTTACCTCAGGTTTGGAACTCATAAGAGCTGCAAGGGAAATTCAGCCTGATTTAAAGGTTATCATCAATTCCATGGAAGACAATCCCGTAAAGGTGAATAACCTTTTTAAGGAGGAAAACATAAATGCTTACGTCTGTAAAGGTCGCCATGGCATGTTGGAATTGGTAAAGGCCATACAGGAAGTGTACCATAACCGTACTTTCGTTTCACCCCAGATTAGCCTGAACGTCTCCGACAATGTGTTTGAACTTGACGAGTTTGACCGTATTATTTTGAAAGACCTTGCCAATGGTCTCACCAAGAAAGAAATCTCGGAAAAGCTCAAACAGCAAAACATTACCCCAAATAGCGAAAGCACTATAGATAAAAAAGTAAGCAAGTTATTTGATGAGTTTGGGGCAAAAAATACACATCATTTGATAGCCAAACTGGTTAGGGAAGGTAAGATCTAAGCAGAGACCTTTCTTTTTTCAAACAAATTGTAATCCCTTACAGATTTCTGTAAGGGATTGTTTTTTAATGGGGTTAGGTTTGACATGTGATAATCTTAAAAAAAACAGTCATGGCAAAAACAGCTCCTTTTTACAGTATCAATTCCAATGTACACCACAATAATACTAGATGTACTGAAGGAAATAACATAGAACCAGAAAATAGAAGGTCCGGTACTGGAGGCAAACCATTGTGTAGTCATTGTGCTCGACTTTAGATAAAAATTGGAAAAACAGTCATAAAGAATTTTCCTTTTTCAGAATTAAGTTAACCATGGAACTCCAAAACCAACTCAAAACCCTGGCCGAAAAAGTGGTCAAGCTAAAAGGACAGATTGATACCGAGGAATCCACCAAACATGCCTTTGTGTTACCATTCATCAACCTTTTGGGGTACGACACATTCAATCCAACCGAAGTAGTGCCGGAGTTTACGGCCGATTTGGGCCTAAAAAAAGGGGAAAAGGTGGATTATGCCATTTTCCAGAATGGGGAGCCCATCATCATTATCGAATGTAAAAACTGGAAGGAAAAGCTCACGGCGCACAACTCCCAACTGTTTCGGTATTTCCACACCACCAAAACCCGGTTTGCACTCCTTACCAATGGTATAGAATATCAGTTTTATACGGACCTGGAAGCGGCCAATAAGATGGACGAAAAGCCCTTTTTGGAGTTCGATATTACCCAGTTAAAGGAAAACAGCATCAATGAGATTGCCAAGTTCCACAAATCCAATTTCAATATCGAGGAGATTGTGGACAATGCTAGCTCCCTCAAGTATACCAAGGAGATAAAGAAATTGATTGCAGAGGAATTGCAAGCTCCATCATATCATTTTGTCCGGCTGTTTGCTGGAGAAGTGTATTCTGGCCGGCTTACTGAAAAGGTGATGGGGGAATTCACTGATTTGGTAAGCAAGGCCTTTACCCAGACCATTAGTGAAAAGGTGAACGATCGATTAAATTCAGCTCTTAACAAAGAAGCCGAAAAACAGCAGGAAGAGCACAAAGAACCTGAAAAAATCAGTAAGGTGAACACTACGGAGGAAGAACTGGAAGGCTATCGGATTGTGGTGGCCATTTTGCGGAGAAAACTTCCTGTTGAGCGTATTGTACACAGGGATACCCAATCGTATTTCGGGATTTTGTTGGACGACAATAACCGAAAGCCCCTGTGTCGTCTCTATTTTAACGGGAGCAATAATTACTTGGGAATTTTTGGCGAGAAAAGAAAAGAAACTCGACACTTAATACAAGCTGTGGAAGAAATATACCAGTTTGAGGAAGAATTGCTAAAAAGCATTGATTATTATGAAGGCAACTAAAGCCATCTTAATACCATTATTCTATTTGGGTTTCACCAGTTTCTTTGCTCCCTCAAAATCTGACAACAATGTCTTCCTCTGCATGGGAAAAGGCAGCAAAAGATATCACTATATCAAAAACTGTCGGGGACTTTCCAACTGTTCTACCAAGATTTACGAAGTCACTTTAAAAAAAGCCAAGGAAATGGGTCGCACCCTTTGTGGTTGGGAAGACTAAAACTCTTGTTTTCTTCAATAAATCACAGATTTCACATCGAACGTACTGGAGATGTAACATGAATTCTATACAAATATCGGTTCTAGACTGAAATTGAACGAAAAAGTTTTATTACCACTTTTTATATTACGGAAATCTGTAAGGGATTGTGTTGTAATGGGTTTACGTTTGAAATGTAAATTATTAAAACCAATATTATGGCATTTCCAAAATTCGTTATCTCAAAAAGTAGAAACAATCAATTTTACTTTAATCTATTTGCCTCAAATGGTAAAGTGATTGCAACAAGTGAAATGTATGTTTCCAGGCAAGGTTGTGAAAATGGTATTTCAGCCGTTAAGCGTGATGCTCTGGTTGCCGGAGTGGAGGATACAACCTCATAGTTTTCGAAAGTTAGCTAATACATGGCCACCATTCTCTTGTTTACCGTCCTCATTTTAATTCTGGTCGATATCTTTTTGGCCTATGAGGTCCCAACACATGTAGCTTACATCTTGTTGACCGTCATTATTGTGCTGACACTGGATGGTGGCCCGGTGCATAAGATACTTCTCGGGGGATTACTTTGGTTTGGATTTTTGGTATTTCATTACCTCGTTTGGAGAAGGCTTATTGAAAAGATTCATGATAAGATAATTGCACCACAAAGACATACAGGAGGTATAGAAGGTTTGATTGGAAAAAGTGGGAT
The DNA here is from genome assembly GCF_017313225.1 of Allomuricauda sp. CAU 1633. GTDB lineage: Bacteria > Bacteroidota > Bacteroidia > Flavobacteriales > Flavobacteriaceae > Flagellimonas. The sequence continues at coordinate 1,029,465 of NZ_JAFLNE010000001.1, forward strand.
TGTAAAAGAAATAGGAGGGACAAAATTCATTCTTGTCAATGAAGAACTCTATGAATTTGAGAACACTGGAAATAAGGACATCATTACAGGAAATACTTATAAAATAGTAAATACATCATCAAACAAGCTAATCATTTAAAAACATTGTTATGGCTATCATTTATACCGTACCGCAGAACCATGTAGTGCTCATTAAACGTTTTGGAAAGCATTCAAGAATACAAAAAGAAGGTATCCGATTTAAGGTTCCTCTCATAGACGAAATCAAATATGTATACAACTGGAAAGGTGTTGCCAACAAAGGAGGACGTTTTATCGAGCTATCAGAGCAGCAGAGCGATACACCACCGAGGCAATGTCAGACCCTTGATAATGTTACCATGGAGGCCAATGCATCTATTTATTGGCGAATCCTAGATCCTGTGAAGGCAGTGTATGATATTGACATTTTGCCTAAATCCATCACAGACATTGCTCTAAATGCTTTACGGGCCAATATTGGAAAATTGAAGTTGGATGAGGTGCTGTCAGAAAGGCAAAACCTCAATCAAAAAATTGCGGCTGAACTCATTGAAGTAGCATCAAAATGGGGAGTTACGTTTACCAGGGTAGAGATTCAAGAAATCAAATATTCCAAAGACACGGCCGATGCCATGATGCAGGAAATGACGGCAGAAAGAAAAAAACGCGCTCTGATTGCAGAAGCAGAGGGCATGGCCAAATCTGAGCTGACCAGGGCTAAGGCAGATGCGGAAGCAAATTTGATAAGGGCCAACGCCCAAGCTGAGGCACTCAAGATTATCGCAGAGGCAGAAGGTAATTATATTCTTAAGCTCAGAGAGCAGACCAGCGAAGAAGCCGCAAGTAAAATTATCCTCTCGCAGAAATATTTAGATGGGATGAAAATCATTACACAGAATCCCAGTAACAAGGTTTTTTTGCCTGATGGATTCATAGGAAGATATGAAATAAACTAGATCGTCCATGAGCAAAGGATTTTTTGACTATTTCGTATCTGTAATCTCGGCTTGTTGTGCCTTGCTTCTGTTCATAGCAGTTTTAAAAGCTTCCCGAGAATATTATTGGCTGCTACGTACGGTGATTTTCATTGGGGCATTATTGGTTATTATCAAAAACAGTAATCATTTATATTGGGGGCTCTTGTTTGGATTGGTAGCCATACTCTTCAATCCCATATTTCCCATATTTCTCTACAAAAAAATGTATTGGGTTCCCCTGGATATTTTGACTGGAATGTTGTTTCTCATAGAGGTCATCATCAACCGTCCCAAAAAAGTAAAACCTGTACCTACTACTAAAAAGAAGGTGAAGAAATACGAACGAGACCGAATGTACTAACCAAAACTATATTAAAGTATGCAAGAAATTACCATAACTGCAGAATTGAAAAGTCATTTTTTAAGGTTATATCAAATCGCCCTTTCTGATGACAATTTTGATGTACTTGAAATGCAAATGTTATATGAATTTGCCAAAGATAGAGGGGTCTCAAAAGAACAGTTAAACAATCTACTATTGAGTCCCACAAATCAATCTGCCATACCTGAAACCCAGGAAAAGAGAGTTGAATATTTATATGACCTCGCCGTAATGATTTGGGCAGATGGGAAAGTTACTGAGGATGAGTACAATACCTTGAAAAAGTACTGTAAAAAATTTGAATTTCTTGAGGATAACATTGTTCAAATAGTAGACTTCCTTTTGGAGAGTGCAAAAAACAAAAAGGGGAAGGAAGAGATTCTAAAAAACCTTAACACCTAAATAACATGGAAAATATCAAGAAACTCTTTACGCTTAAAAAAAGCACGGCCAAGGATGACATAAAAGAAAATCCCGAAGAATCAAAAGAACAAATAAGGATTACATATTACCAGAGTGGATATGGTGCTTCCACCAAGGCTTCGGGTGAGCCAATGACCTTTGGAGTTGGATTAAAGAACCTGTACAACAGTTTTGAAGACCAGTGTAGAAAACAACTACATGAGCAAAAAAAATTAAAACAACCCTATATCGAGGAACAAGAAAAATACAAAACTGAGCTTAAAAAAAGAGAAACGGCCATTGGGATTCTTGAAGAGCAAATCAACAATACTTCTTCGGCGATAGAAGAAAAAAAAGCTGATATGATAGCGGTTAAACAAAGTCCTGAAAAATATGGCATTGATGCCGATAAACGCCCAAAAGCTCAATTTTATATAGGTCTTCTGCTATTGCTTCCAATTACAATCTACCTGTTTGTATTCTACATTTCGGCCTCTTATTCAGGGTTTTTTAAAGATTTTGAGACAGATAGTCTAACAGCTGCAATTTTTGATGCTAATGCATTGAGCAAGGCAATTTCAGATGGAATGTTGGAAGCGATATTCGTCGGGACCATTCCATTTGTCTTCATGGGACTTGGATATTTGGTTCATATGTTTCATAAGATAAAAGGATGGCAAGCCATTCTAAAATTAGTATCCCTTTTTGTGTTAACCTTCATTTTTGATGTAATACTTGCTTACTTGATCGAAAAGAAAATATTCTTGTTTGATGCTGTGGTTGGGCAACAGTTTACCCCGACCGATGCAATACAGAGTGTTAATTTTTGGGGGATTATATTTGCAGGCTTCGTAGTTTATATCATTTGGGGATTGGTGTTTGATTTTGTAATGAAAGAGCATGAAAATGTTGACAAAATCAAAGCTTTCATACGAGCTAAAAAAGATGAAATAAAAAACCTTGCGCTCATTCTTGAAGAACTCAATGGCAAAATTGATAAGGCCAGACATGACATAACCTTGTTCCAAGGTAAAATTTCAGAGCTACAGTCCAAAATAGATGGATTTATTTTTCCTGTAAAAGAATACCTGCATTACCATTATCAGTATAAAGAGGGGTGGTACCAGGCAATAAATGCGGAATTGGCATTGCCAAAAAAAGAAAAAGATGAACTCCGGGAAAGCTGTGAATCTATAGCAAGCCAACATCTGCAAAGCCTCAATTTAACAGAGATGGACTTCCAAAACTTAATCTTCACAACAAACTAAAAAATGAAACCATATATATATACAATATTCACTTTGGCTTTGTTCTTATTTGCTTGCAAAGGGGATAATAAAAATGAGATTTCTGAAGCGAAAGATAAATACAATAAGATAAAAAAAGAGGATGTGAATCTCAATATAAGTCTCTTGTTGGATTTGTCAGACAGAATAGACACTACCAAATACCATAACGAGGCATTGGAGTTCTATTTGAGGGATGTAGGGTATATAGAGTCCATTGCCAATTCTTTTGTTGAATATTTAAAGGTTAAAAGGATACGTGCGATGGACGATAAAATTGCAGTTTTCTTTGATCCGGTACCCCAAAATCCGAAAATAGATAGGATTTCGGAAAGCTTGAAATTCCATGTAACCAGAAACAATGCTTCATTGGATTTATTTGAAGACATAAAGGATACCTATAAAAGTAAATCAAGGGAAATCTATGAACAAGCTTTATCAGATGGCAAGTATGTGGGGTCAGACACCTGGAACTTTTTTAAAAATAAGGTTAAGAGTTTTTGCATTGAAGAAAATTCCAGCAATCTCCTCATTATTTTAACAGATGGCTATTTGTATCATGAGAATAACCTAAGAAAAGAAGGGAACCTGTCAACCTATTTAACCCCCCAATTCATAAGAACCCATAAACTTAATGACTCTAATTGGAAAGAAAGATTTGAGGGTGACGGATATGGTTTTATTCCCGCTTCAGGAAACCTTGAAAATTTACAAGTTTTGGTTTTAGGGATAAATCCCAATAAAGGCAATGTTTATGAAGATGATGTAATAAAAGCTTATTGGAAGGAATGGCTTGAGGAAATGGAGGTTGGGTATTATGAAATTAGAAATTCGGAACTACCATCGGACATGGACAAAATCATCCGGAATTTCATCCTAAACAAATAGTCATGGCGTTCCGATTTCACAAAAGGGTTAAACTGGGAAAAGGTTTTGGGGTTCATATCAGTAAATCTGGAATTACGCCAAGCTATAGGGGGAAGCGGGGTAGTTTAAGCTCAAAAGGATATTCCATTAGGACCGGAATTCCTGGGTTGACTTATCGTAAAACTTTTTCAAAAGCAAAAAATAGTGGGTGTTTGGTTGTGTTCTTTGTTGTATTTGTCATTGCTTGTACAGCTGTGGAAAGCGAAAGAATAGATGCTGAAGAAACCTTAGGTTGCAGGGATACAAATTGTGCCAATTATACTTCACAGGCTGCAGCCCAAGCTGCGTACAATGCCGACCCAGAATGTAGGAACGATTTAGATGCTGATAAAGATGGTATCGCCTGTGAAGAACCCGGTAATAGTGTGAAAACCTGTGCTACAACTTCAAATTGCGGATGCTCCAACAAGAACAAAGCCCCTTGCCAAGCCGACCCTTGTTGCAGGTGGGTCGTGGGGGAAGGGTGTAGGTGCAATTAAATAAGGTGGTAGGTAAAAACCATGAAACAGTTTTTGAGATATTGGTTCTTGGATGAGGAAAATCCAAAAAAATACCTGTTGGATGTCTTCATTGCCTCAATGATTCTGCTTTCCATTGTGCTCATCTTTTTTCAAAATGAACACCAATATCTTTCCAAGGATTTGGAGTATGTGGATAAGGTTGTGCTCCTATTTTTTATTGCGGAATATGGAATCCGTTTCTATATCTGTTCGGATTTTAGGGACGATTGCCATGCCAAGGGCCTGCTTTTTGCGACAAGGCAAAAACTTTATTGGATGGCCAAACCAACATCGTTGATTGACCTATTGGCCATTTTGCCGTCCTTGGGGTTCTTTAGGGCCTTTCGGATGCTCCGCCTTCTGCGCTTTTTAAGGTTGTTCCGTTTGGTAAGGGCCTTCAAAATATTTCGCCAAATAGACAAGCTACACATCATTCTCCAGGGCATGAAAGAGCACAACAGGATGTTCTATATCTTTTTTTCGGTAACGCTCTTTATTCTATTGGTGTTGAGTTTTGGCTTATATAGTGTAGAACACAATCAGGACAGCGAAGCGTTTTATAGCTTTACCAATTCCTTTTGGTATTCCCTTGAATTGATAGAATTGGCCGATACTACCCCCAAGACCGTTTTTGGAAAGCTTCTTTCCGTCCTACTGCTGATTTTCAACATGGCCATTTTTGGCTTTTTTATCTCGATTATCCTCAATAAAATCACTTTGGTCATGAATGCTATTACTTCTGGGAAAATATCTCGCCTCAACATCAAGAACCACGTTGTGATATGTGGTTACACCAAATCTGCGGAAAAGGTCATACAAGACTTGCTTCGAGACAAAAGGTATTGCAATAAGATTGTCCTGATTACCCAAAAACCCATTGCCGATAAAGACGGACTCATTTACGTAAATGCTGATTATACGGATTACAATACCTTAAAGTTAGTGCAGATAAAGCATGCCAAATTTGCCATTGTCTTTGCAGAATTTAATGAGCATGATACCATTCGGGATGTAGACCTGAGAACAGTAATGACTGTTTTTCATATTGAAAAGGAGGCCCCTGAGACCCATACTATTGCTGAAATAAACGATGAGGTCAACGCGGAGATCATCAGGGACAAGATCATGGGAGATGAAATCCTGTTCAAGGAGTTGATCGATGCCAAGATTATCTCTACCTGTATAGGTCATCCCAATGTTTCCAATTTGTTCTACCAACTCTTTGGTGAGGGAGGAGAACGGGTAAAAAGTCTAAAACCGACCGAATTGGGGCTTTCTGTTCCAGTGATGATCAAGGATATAAAACTACTTTTACTGGAAAAAAATGAAACTCTTTTGGGTGTGATCAACCATCAAAATGAATCGGTATTGTCACCAAAAAATGATATGTTGGTAGATGATAGTGATCGGTTGGTCTACCTGTCGTAGGAGAGTTCTAGTTCAATCTAAACCTCAAAAACACCGGCAAATGATCTGATAACTTTCTGGCCTCTTCTAATTGATCACAAAACCTGACAAAGTCGATTACACCCCCTTCTACCTTGTGAATACTTTTCGAATAAAAAATATTGTCAATGGGGTAGTTGAGGTAATTGGTTCGTTCACAGCTCCGTTTTAAAGTGGTCTTTTGGTCGGTAATGGCCGTTTGGTAACCTGATTTTTTCAAAGTGTTGAAGACGGGCATTTTTTCATCCACATTAAAATCCCCTGCAATGATCACTGGGGTCTTCAAAGAATCAATAACAAACTTGGAAAGGGCTTCAATTTCACTCTCTGGGTCCTTGTTGTAGGGTCTTGAATGATAATCGACCACTGTAAATTGTTTCCCATCTATATAAAAGTGCAACAAAAAGGGTTCCCTATCGATTAAGGAATCCAACTCCGAAATGAGCCAACCCCGGTTCTTGATCTTTATCCTATGGGTCTTCCAAATAAAGGCGTAACGTTCGGTAACGTACTTTGGACTATTGGTGGGGTCGCTGATGACATAGTCCCATTTAGCTCCTTTTCTATTCAGGATATCTGTGAGTTTGGCAACAGCCTGGGCACCACCAAAACCGGCCACTACTTCTTGAATGGCCAAAACATCGGTGTCATTTACAATTTGGGCAATCCTATTCAGTTCCTCAGTGTTCTTTGTTCTTCCAAAGTCTTTTATGTTCCAAGAGATTAAGGTGACTTCATCCTGTTGGGAAAAAGCAGGATAATACGAAACCAGCAGTAGTACTACTAAGGTTATTCTTTTTAGCATGGGGTTGGTCTTGATTGCTCCTCAATTTATGAAAAATCTTTTCGTGATATTATGGATTTCCGTAACGATGTTACTTGAAGAAATAAAGAAGCCATAATACCCTACTTTGAAAACCCTTTTTTGATTATTTGGGTTTTGTGTCTCCCTTTGACCCAAAAACATTTTTCAATAAATAATCAAGGGCCTCTTCATCAGATAGAACAGAAGTTTTCTTGATCTTGGGTATGGTCTTCTTAACTTGATTTGGTTCTTCAAATGTTTTTTCTTGTGGCACGGAGAAAGGATTGGCCTCAAAACCATAGGAATGGTTCAGGGACAACAGGATCTTCAGGGCCGTTTCAAAATCAATGAAATGCCCCAATGTTTTATCATTGCCAACAAGGTCAATGGAGAAATGACCCTCATCCCCCATTAGGTAGTGGTCCAAGAGCTCACTATTTGCGAGATTATCCTTCAATGTGTTCCGTTGCCCATCCAACATTTCCAATTTCCCGATGTTGCTGACGGACTCGATACCACTTTTGTCCTTTTGGACACGGATGAACCTGATGCTCTTGGTGATCATGGAATCGGCCAACAGGGTATAGTATTGTAGGGCCAGTTTTTTGGATTTCTTCTTCCCAAGTCCGAATATCTCTTCATTGAAATCATGGAAGAAACCCAAGAAAGGCCCATCGATTAGGTCAATGTACCGGTCCAACAAAAAAGAGTGCAGGGCAATGGTGGGATGTTGGGTGTACCGCATCACGGGAGGGCCCGTCGGTGGAAACACCTGTTTGGGCTCAGCTGTCAGGGCAATTACATGAATTGGCTCCATGAGCCCATGGGACAATAGGAGCCGTTGCCGGTCCATTGGGTCCATATTGGTCAGGTCGTGTCCTTTCAACAGTCCGAAGGGGTCCATAGGGGTATAAATATGTGTAAAACAACGAAATTTTACCCTAATATGGGGTATGGCAATGGGGCCAATTGCCCTTTTCTATCTTTCGAACAGGTGGGAATAGTCGTCCGGCAGTTCGGCATCGATGTCACGGAGGTACTTCTCAAGGGCGTCCATGGTGCTGTGGCCGGTTATGGGCAACAGTTTGCTCTTGGCCACGAAGGAGGGGTTGTCCTTTGCAAGCTTTCGATAAAGTTGGGTGATGTAGGTGTGCCTGAAACTGTACAGGCCATATTCCTTTCCGAGCCCCAGTTCTTCCTTCACCCTTTTGAACCGGTTTGTGAAATACCCCCTCTTGTTCTCCTCCGAGGTGTCCCAGACCCCTCCGATGCCCTCAGGGGTGAAGAGGAAGTGTTCCGGGTCCATTGCGGAAATATCCGGCAGTTCCCCCAAAAGGATGTCGGGGATTATCTTGGTCTTGTCGAGCTTGGTCTTGGTGCGCAGGTACAGCTTTTTGTCCCTTACATCGATGTCCCTTACCCTCAGCCTACACACCTCTATGGGCCTTAGGAAACAATAGGAGACAAAACGGACAAAGAGCAATAACAGGGGGTCATTTTTGCCCATATGCCCCTCTACCTTGGCAAGGAGGTCGGGGGCATAGGTCTTGTTTCTTTTTGGCTGGGTGCGCAGTTGGGGTATCCCCTTGACAACGTTCCTGGCAATGATGTCGTTGTCCTCCAAGGTCTGGAACAGGGAGCTCAGGTCGGCCCTGGCATTGTTCCGGTTCCGTGCACTGGTGCGCTGCAACACCTCGTTGAGGTACTCCATGACCGTTCTTTTGTCCAACAGTGCAACATTGTGGCCTTTGCCAAAACGTTGCACTGCCCACTCCCCGAAACGGTTGGCCCTGCTCCTGAACTTGATATAGGTCGATTCCCTTAGGGTCCTCTTTTTTATGGAAAGGGCCATTTCAAGGGCCTCCGTGACCCCCATTGGGGCATCCCCCTCCTTTGTTCCAATGGTCACCCGTTGGGGCCGCTCCTTTTCAATGGGGGCAATTGTGCCCTTATCCGGCACCCCTTCCTTTTTGCTAAAGAGCTCCCCCTCCAGTTCGGTGTTGTCGGCATAGGGACTGAAACCGGCCTCCAGGAGCATGGAAAGGTTCCTCTGGATGGTCCTCAGGTGGGCATAGCGCTGCCGCTTTGTCCCATATCGGTTGGCACCTGCCTTGATATTGGGCTGTCTCTTGAGCTTTCAGGTAGCTGGGTCACGGAAGGAATAGTAGACGTACCAGTCCCTGGCAAGGGCGTCCCTTTGCTCTTTCCTGGGGAGCTTGGACCAGCTTTTCGCATCGGCCCCACCTGTGTATATCCTGGGTTCTGAGAAGGCGCGTTTCATGTCAAAAACGTGTACGGTACCGTGTACTGTCCGTAAAAATAGGGAAACATCGGGCATAAAAAAACGGATTGTATGTACACAATCCGTTGATTCTTGGCTGTTTAGCCCTTGTAGCGGGAACTGGACTCGAACCAGTGACCTTCGGGTTATGAGCCCGACGAGCTACCTACTGCTCTATCCCGCGATGTGGACGGCAAATATACAACTCTTTTCGGGTCATTTCCAAACTAAATTCAATATTCCTAATATCATTGGGGGCAATCCAGCCTAAAATCCATAAATTCGGATTTTTGACTTTATGGAAGCCATCAACAAATTTATATCCTCCATGCTGCCCTACACGGAGTGGCCCATGTTCATCCTGCTGATTGGAGGTGGACTTTTTCTTGCATTTTACTCCAAATTTGTACCATTCCGGTATTTTGGCCATGCGATTGCCGTGGTATCGGGAAAGTATGATGATAAAAATGCCAAAGGGGATGTGACTTCCTTTCAAGCGCTGTCAGCCGCGGTTGCAGCTACAGTGGGATTGGGAAATATCTCAGGCGTAGCCATAGCCATTCACGATGGGGGACCCGGTGTGGTATTTTGGATTTGGATGACGGCGCTTTTGGGAATGGGCATCAAGTTTTACTCTGGCAGCCTGGCCATCATGTTCCGTGCAACGGACCCCGACGGAAAACTTCAGGGAGGCCCTATGTTTTATATCACCCAAGGCATGGGGAAATGGGCCAAACCCATGGCCATATTTTTTAGTATTTGTGGGCTTTTCGGATTTTTAGGGGTCTTTACCGCCAATCAATTCACTGAAGCCTTTATGGGTGTAGTGCAACCTCATGAAACACTTTTGGCGACCAGTGAATTCAACTGGAAATTGGGTATTGGTTTCTTTTTGGCAATTGTTACCTCCATTGTAATTTTCGGCGGTCTCTCAAAAATAGCTAAGGTAGCTTCGGCTATTGTACCCTTTATGGTAGGGATTTATCTGCTTGCCGTATTGTTTGTGATGATCAACAACGCTTCCGAAGTGATTCCAGCCTTAAAAATGATTTTAGTTGAAGCTTGGAATTTTGATACTGTTGTTACGGGAGGATTTTGGGGCTTGGTGATTATTGGGGTACGAAGAGCTATGTTTTCCAACGAAGCAGGTTTGGGTAGTGCGCCTATGTATCATGGTCAATCCAGGAATGATGAACCTACCAAGGAAGGACTGGTGGCCATGTTGGGCCCTTTTATCGATACCATAATGGTCTGTACGTTTACTGCTGTGGTGATTATTTTGAGTGGTGCCTATCTTGAGGACGGTAGTGGAATCACCATGACCATGTCCGCTTTTGAGAAAACCCTCTTTGGCTTTGGAGATACCCTTTTGATGGTGATTGTTACGGCTTTTGCACTATCCACATTGTTTACCTATTCATACTACGGGGTAAAGAGCCTTTCCTTTTTGACCACGCCCAAAATTGGCAAATGGTACAATGTTTTCTTCGTAATCATGATTATTTTTGCAGCAGTGGCTTCGTTACAATTGGTGAAGAATCTTATAGATCTTTCATACGCCCTCATGGTGATTCCCAACATGATAGCCGTATTGTATCTTTCACCAAAGGTGAATGAAGCATCAAAAAAATACCTTCAAAAAATGAAACAAGGTGGCGCATAAAGCAGGTTTTGTAAATATTATCGGTAATCCCAATGTGGGTAAATCCACCTTGATGAATGCCTTTGTGGGCGAAAAACTGTCCATAATCACCTCCAAGGCACAGACCACCCGTCATCGAATTTTGGGCATTGTGAATGGGGATGATTTTCAGGTGATCCTTTCCGATACTCCCGGAATCATTAAACCTGCTTATGAGCTTCAGACCTCCATGATGGATTTTGTAAAATCCGCTTTTGAAGATGCTGATGTATTGCTCTATATGGTTGAAATTGGGGAAAAGGCTTTGAAGGACGAAGCGTTTTTCAAAAAAATACAGAACAGTAAGATTCCCGTTTTGCTATTACTGAATAAGATTGATACTTCGGATCAAGAAGCCTTGGAAGCACAAATGCAACACTGGCAAGGTTTGTTGCCCGAGGCGGAAATCCATCCCATATCGGCCTTGGAAAACTTTAATGTAAGGGAAGTTTTTGAACGAATTTTGGAATTGTTGCCCGAAGCACCTCCGTATTACCCCAAAGACCAATTAACGGATAAACCCGAACGTTTTTTTGTCAATGAGACCATTCGCGAGAAAATATTACTTCACTATAAAAAGGAGATTCCGTATTCCGTGGAGGTAGAGACCGAAGAATTTTTGGAAGATGATAACATCATCCGAATTCGGTCCGTGATTATGGTGGAGCGCGATACCCAAAAAGGAATCATCATTGGACATAAGGGAAGTGCCTTAAAAAAAGTAGGAGTGGAGGCCCGAAAAGACTTGGAAAAATTCTTTGATAAACAAGTCCACATCGAACTCTATGTAAAAGTCAACAAAAACTGGCGGAGCAATTCCCAACAACTCCGGCGATTTGGGTATAACGGCTAAAAGGCTACCCCTGCTGAAACCCAGAAATCTTCTTTCGGATAAATGTTTTTAACTGCTCCATTTGTGGTTTTCCCTTGGCTCTCCCCATGCGGCCAAAAGCATAGAGCGAAAACCAAATCACCACCAAAAAGAACATGCCCACCATCCAAAAAGTGACATCTTTGCCCAAAGAATGATTGGAATACGCAAAAATGCCTAAGATGATAAACAGAGTACCCACCCCAAAATGCAGGAACATAAAAAATGTCCAAAGCGTTGGATTGGGGCCAAAAACCCCATGGATTTTACTCACACCCTTTTCAAATGAAGTAAGTTCCAAATGCAGTTGGGGCGACCAAAAGGTATTTTCTGAGTTCCGGAACTTAATGTAGATATGTTCGTCCAACCGTTTGATCACAAAAGATTCTTCTTCCGATTGGTCAAAAATGGCTTTTAATTGGTCCATATCGGTTTTTAGGGCGACCTGAAATCGGGGACGCAATACAATTTCGTTGGTGAAATCGCTCATAACATATTGAAATAGATGAAAAAAGGTATCATTTTTTCTTCATAATAAATGGTACTTTTGCCAAAAATTAAGGCAGATGGGAGCTATTGTGGCCATTGTGGGGAGACCCAACGTAGGAAAGTCTACATTTTTTAATCGATTGATTCAGCGTCGGGAAGCCATCGTGGATGCCGTGAGTGGTGTCACCCGTGATCGTCACTATGGAAAAAGCGACTGGAACGGCAAAGAATTTTCTTTGATTGATACGGGCGGCTATGTCTTAGGAAGCGATGACGTTTTTGAAAAAGAAATCGATAAGCAGGTAGAGTTGGCCATTGATGAAGCGGATGCCATCATTTTTATGGTGGATGTGGAGTCTGGCGTAACCGGAATGGATGAAGATGTGGCCAAGCTGTTACGAAAGGTTGATAAACCCGTTTTTTTGGCCGTGAACAAAGTGGATAACGCCCAGCGAATGGCAGACGCCGTTGAGTTTTATGCTTTGGGGCTGGGAGAGTATTTCACGTTGTCCAGTATTAACGGTAGTGGAACGGGAGACCTTTTGGATGCCTTGGTCAAGGTGCTTCCTGAAAAAATTGAAGAAGAGAGTGAACTCCCACGTTTCGCCGTGGTGGGTAGGCCCAACGCCGGAAAATCCTCCTTTATCAATGCTTTGATTGGGAAGGACCGCTACATTGTGACCGATATAGCAGGTACGACACGGGACAGCATCGATACCAAATACAATCAGTTTGGGTTTGAGTTCAATTTGGTGGATACCGCAGGTATTCGAAGGAAATCCAAAGTGAAGGAAGATTTGGAATTTTACTCCGTAATGCGTTCCGTGAGGGCCATTGAGCACTGTGATGTTTGTATATTAATGTTGGATGCGACCCGAGGTTTCGACGGACAGGTAGAGAATATTTTTTGGCTTGCCCAGCGTAATAATAAGGGTATTGTGATTCTGGTCAATAAATGGGATTTGGTGGAGAAGGAAACCAATTCGGTAAAGGAGTATACCGCCAAGATAAAACAAGCTATTTCACCTTTTGAGGACGTCCCTATTCTTTTTATTTCGGTATTGAACAAGCAACGGATTTTCAAAGCGATTGAAACCGCAGTGGAGGTCTATAAAAACCGTTCAAAGAAAATCGTGACCCGAAAATTGAACGATATCATGCTACCCATTATTGAGCATACCCCGCCTCCGGCCTACAAGGGAAAATATGTGAAAATCAAGTTTTGTACACAACTACCGACACCCTATCCGCAGTTTGCTTTTTTCTGCAATTTGCCGCAATATGTTCGTGATCCCTACAAGCGCTTTTTGGAGAACAAACTCCGGGAACATTTTGATTTTACGGGAGTGCCCATCACCATTTTTATGCGGAAGAAATAGTAAATGATTTAACCCGATGGCAAATAGGAATCTATTTTATGTTAAACGTATGGACAATTGGGATTTCTATTCTATTTTCATCTACGTCGCAATTAGCTTGATAATATATTTTGACCCCTACGGTTTGATAACTAAGGAGATGGTTTTGTTTTATGCGTATTTAACTCCTCTTTTTCTTTATTTGTTCAATTACAAGTCATTAAGAAAACTTAATGTCTGGATAATCTGGACTATAATCTCCTTATTGGATATAGTTTTATATTATGAAATTTCTGGTATTGAGAAGTTCATGTTTGTTAGAGGGCCAGCCTCAGGATTTTTAAGGTACACATGGATATTCTTATTATTATTTCAATTGCTGAGAGTTATTTCATTTAAGTTTCAGGAAATGGAACTAGTTGCACCTAATAAGGGTTCCATAGATATTTGGGATAACAGGAGACTTACATTTGTTGACAACATATGTTTCATTATATATGGAGGGATATTTGTTTTTATGGGTGTAGCTGAACAGGTTTTCAATTAATAATTTCGATGTGGGTTTTTGGCAAAATGATTAAAATATTAAACTGCCAAAACTTTATTAAACAATCAATCCCCCGAAGCACGTCTTACTTCCATCTGTTGCTGCATCCGGTTTCCTTCGCTATCCACTACCGTTAAAGTATATTCCCCCGGTTGAATGTCCAAAAGGAGTTCATGGAAATTTTCGGTCTTGCCCACATAAGTTTCATCCAAATACCAATACACTACGGAGTCAGATTGTTGGTGGGCCAATTTCAGGATAACGTCTGAAGTGGTGTTGCCCAAATCCTTAGGAAGGAGCACCGCTTCATTTTTCTTTGGATACATAAATTCCATACGCTGGTTTTCCAAGGAGGAACATCCTTGCAAATAGGGCGGTAAGGGCTTGTAATTGGGATTGGAAGTAGCATAATAGTATTCCAAAACCGGAGGAAGTACAAACCAGTTTTTAGTCACCATGTTTTCCAGTGGATAGCAATCCGAATTCACCCTGAATTTTTCCGAAGCATCCAAAAACAATTGCTGGTGATAGGGGCAAGGCCCACTTCGGGTACCGTGGGTGGGGACGAATTCTTTTTTCGTTGTATCGCAATATAAAGAAGCACGATACCCACTTTCGGCACAGACCTCCATTTCCACTAAATCATCAAAAGGTTCTGGGAACCAACCGCTGTGAGGCAGCGCATCCAAAACATCAAAAAATAATGGTGCTGCTGCAGTGATTCCAGTTAGTCCGGGTCTTCCTTCACCATCTGCGTTTCCGGCCCAGACCCCAATGGCATATTTTGGGGTCACCCCAATGGCCCAAGCATCCTTAAAGCCGAAACTGGTGCCTGTTTTCCAGGCAATAGGCTGGGAAGAATCAAAAAAGTGCCAGTTCTCACCCCCTTCAGGGCGGTTGACCTCATACATGGATTGAAACGTGCTATAAATGGCCCCAGCTCCCAAAATAGGAGGGTCAAACCGTTGCTCGCCAAAATCAATGGTTTGGTTTGCTAAATAGGTGGGTGCCACAAACTCATTTGGGAAATAGGTGCTACTGTTGCTTACAAAATGATTTAAGGTGGATGCCAGCGAAGCATAGGTATGGGTGACTTCCCAAAGGGAACTTTCCGCTCCGCCAAGAATTAGCGATAATCCGTAATACGATGAGGGCTTATCTAGGGATTCCATTTGCATTTTGTGGAGCTTGTTATAGAATTTTTGGAGTCCATATTCTCGTAGTAATCGAACTGCAGGAACATTCAACGAACGAGAGAGTGCCCGACTCACTGGAACGGCCCCCGCATATTTTTTATCAAAATTTTGAGGGTTGTACCCATTAATGACGGTGGGGACATCTTCCACTAAACTATGGGGTAATACCTGACCTTCATCCAACAATGATGCAAATAGAAAGGGTTTCAACGTACTGCCGGTACTCCGATTCTTAGTAATGATATCCACATAATTGCCATGTGCTTTTCCCGAAGGGGAATTCCCCACATACCCCAAAACCTTTCGGGATTCCACATCCAAGACCAAAATGGCTAAGTTGTGGATTTCATTGCTTTTTAATTGCTGATAATGGCGTTCTGCCAACAAGTTGAGTTGTTGCTGCAACGGTCTTTGAATAGAAGTGGTGATTCGCTCTCCCGGATGTTCAATCCGAATACGTTCAGTGAGGTGCGGAGCAACATCAGGTAACGGGAAAGGTTTTTGGGGTAGTGGTTCGGCCACCGCCAAATCATACGTGGTTTGGTCTAGCGTGCCTTTATCCCTTAACTTTTCCAGTAGTCGGTTTCGCTTTTCGAGGAATTCTTGTTCATTTCGTCCAGGGAAAATCAAGGCAGGGGCGTTGGGCAATACGGCAAGTGCCGCGGATTGTCCCCAACTGAGTTCGTGAGCCGGAATCCCAAAGTATCGCCAGGCGGCAGTTTCTAATCCTACCACGTTTCCACCATACGGGGTATGGGAGGCATACAAGTTTAAAATTTCTGACTTGGAGTGACGTAATTCCAAGCGAGTGGCCATAAAAATCTCAATGCATTTTTCCCAATAAGTACGACTTTGATTCTTTCGACTCAACCGAATGACCTGCTGGGTAATGGTACTCCCGCCCCTTCTGGTCTCTTTAGTGAGGTTATGACCAAGGGCCTTGATAATGGAAATGGGATTGAAGCCCGGATGTTTGTAAAAATATTCATCCTCAAACAACAAAATGCATTGCTCAAATCGGTGTGGGATGGAATCCAATTGTGGAAACCGCCATTGTCCATCATCGGCAATCCGAGCTCCGATCAAACTCCCATCAGCAGCATTGACCACCGTTGAGGCTGGGTCTTCAAACAGATTTTTGGGTAGGCAGACCAACCACAAAACCAAGAGGATGCCTAAAACACCCAGCTTGATTTTGTGGTTTGCTGCTTTCTTTTTTACTGGCGACCAAAAATCCTTCATTCAAATCCTATCACATCATTGCACCACTTTTATCCAATTTCCTTTGTTCCGTGCTTGGTAGTTGTTATCATACATGGCTTCAACCTGAGCTCCGGGCAAATAGTAATCGCCCAAGAAGGAGGCATTCAGCTTAATGGTAAAAGTCTTGGATTTTCTCGCACCAAGGTCAAAATACAGATGAGTACGGTCATCCCGCGTATCCACGTAATCGGCTTTAGTGGCATTGGGATTATCGCCATTCGTATACGAAGTATCCACAATTTCCCATCCACTGGGAACAATGTGGGTCAGGGCCAAGTTGTCCACATAATCGTTGGAGCTGTTAAAGACTGTAATTTGGGCCTGAAGTTCGGTGCCTTGTCGCAATTCATTCACATTGATGGAATTTCCAATGGCATCCAAATACGCGACAGAAAGGTTTAGGTTTTGTTGCTGGGCCAATTCTTCGCCTACAGGTAATTTCCCAGTCTGCGTTAGGGTGGCATAAATAGTGTTTCCTTGCTTGTTTTTCACCTGAATTTCCTCTTTGAATGATGAAATGGTAATGCTTCGTTGCGCAATGGCCCTATCGGTTTTTACTGAAACTTCCTTACCATTGTTGGTAAAGGTTAAATCGATGGACTTTCCGCCATTTTTTTGCACCATTTTTGCCATGGATAAGAGGGCAAAGGCTGTTTCTTGGGTGCTGTACCAGCTTTGGGAGGAAAGGTTTTTCGCCAAGGAAACTGCCATTTCCCTTTGTTGGGCATTACCCAAAATTACCATGGTTTCCAATGCCATTGCTCTATTTCTGAATACAGAACCATAGGTTCTATAATTGTAGTTGTTGGGTGTAAAATTAATGTTCGCCTTTTGTGCAATAGCTTGAGCCACTTCCTTCTTGCCCACCAAAGCGTAGGCAGCCGCTAGTCTCCATTTTGCCTCATTGCTCAAGTTTTTGGATTCACGAAGTCGGTTCATGGAAGCCAACTCGGGTTGTTGTGCCAATGCCAAGGTGTACAAACGGTAGGCTTGTGCAATATCATTATTGTAGTTGGTAGCGGCATTGCTCCATTGGCGGGCAGCATTTTTCTGGTATCTCAACCAGTTGCTCAAGAAAGTTAATGGCAATTGGTAGCCTTGTTGTTTGGCTTCCAACATAAAATGACCAGCATAGGAGGTTCCCCAATTATCGGCACTGCCATAGCCGGGCCAATAACTTAAGCCGCCACTTGGGGTTTGAAAATCGCCCAGTCTACGGATGGCGGCTTTCACATTCTCTTCGATTTTCTTTTTTCGTTCAAAAGTGATGTCCAGCACATCCCCCAAAAATAATTGCGGAAATGCTGCTGATGTGGTCTGCTCCACACAGCCATGGGGGTAGCGGAGCAAATAATCCATCCGCTTTGAGAAATCCATTGGGGGTAAGGTGGAAAATTCAATAAAGGCCTCATTGGTGCCTGAAGTACCAAAAGTTTCCATGGAAATGGTCTGGGAACCATTGGCATCAATGGTGTATAATTCGCTTCGTGTGGTGATGGGGTTAGGATTTTCGACATCAATTTCGGTTTCACTGCTGGCACTTTCCCCAGCGCCCGAAGCGGTCACTTTTATGGTTTGGAATACAGCTGCCGGATTGACCTTAAAATCAAAATTCACAATCTGCTCTCCAACCGAATTGAACGTAATATTTTTAGACGTATCACCAATGGGCTCCAAAGCCTTGCCCGCATTGATGGAAACTTTCACATTTTTCACTTTGGACTCCATGGCAAATACCGTCACGGGAATGGTTACCATTTCTCCGGGAGATAGTTTCCTTGGAATAGAAGTCAATACCATCAACGGTTTGCGCACAGGCGTAGTTTTTTCGGTATTGCCGTAGGCGCTGTTTTGGTTACCTGCCACAACCATGGTACGGACGGAGCCCATATAATTGGGCATGTTTATGGTGTGTGAGGCTTTTTCACCGGGTTTTAGGGTAAATGGGCCCAAATAAGTGACCACAGGTTTAAACCGTTGTGCTTTTCTGTTTTCGGCACCAGCACCAATGCCACCGCCACCAATAGCGTAGATATTATCCACACTGATGGAATAGGCGCCCATAACATCATCAAAAATATCAAAGGTTTTTACCCCAAGTGCCTGTCTTGCATAAAAAGAACTATGGATATCGGGGGTTTGGAAACGGGTCAAATCCAAGAGTCCTTCATCCACAACCGCCAAGGAATACGTCATGGTTTTTTTATTGGCTTCGGAAACGGTCACCTTAAAGGATTTTTCTGGCTCCAAGATATCTGGCATGGAAAGCTGAGGTTCCAAGAACGTAGCTGGGTCCTCAACCAAAAGCGGGACTACCCCATATAGTCGGATGGGTAAATCGTTGGCCACTTGTCCGTGTGGCTGAAGCAATGAAATATTGATAAAGGCATTCGGTGCCATTTCAGCTGTAATGGGAATTGTGGCCTTAGTTTCTTTGGCCGAAGTTTCTATCCATTGCTGGGACAATACTTCGGTGCCATTTTCTATACTGATTAGGGCACGGCCACCTCGGTCTGAAGGGAAGGTGACAATAGCTTCTTCACCCAACTTGTACTTTTCTTTATCCGCTGAGAAAATGAGGATTTTGGAACTTTCAGTGTCGTTGGAAGCCGGTCTTCGCCACCAATTGCGATAGAAATAAGCAGTACGACCTGTTGCGTGGCCAGAAACTTCATCAATAACCCGAATCAAGAATCGCCCTCCATCGCCATCAGGGACATTAATATTGAAATTGGCTTTTCCATTAGCACCTGTGGTAATGCTCATTTCTTTGAAGGGACGATGCACGGTGGCATTTTCGTATCGGGAGAGATTGTCGTAACCCCGGTTCCACCACCAACGCCATTCAATTTTAAAAATTTGGACTTTTAGTTTTCGATTGCTGGATGTGTTTCCTTGGGAATCCACACTGACCACATCAAAAGAGGTGTTTTCATCAGTTAAATAAGAACCATATTGGCGTGCTTTTGGAGAGCGAAGCCCCACAAAATGGGAAAAAGGAGCCAAATTTTTGGAAAATACATCGATGGAAAAATCGCCACCACCTTCAAAAACCTTGGTGGTAAATGTAGCCTGAAGCATTCCAGGAGCGTTGCCATTCACATTGATTTTTTCATTAATGTTTAAAACGCCATTGGCATCCAATTTGGAGGAAATCCATTGCAATTCGGTCTCGTTGAAACTACGCACAGGATCTTGAAAGACGTAGTCTTTAAATTTTGGGAAAGCGGTATTGGTTTGCTTTAAGGTGGCATTGATATCGATTTTAAGATTGCGGGCAGGAGCGCCATGTAACCATTGTACAGTGGCTTTCCCCCGATTGTTGGAGTTGGCGGTCAAAACTTCATCATCAAACGAAAAGTCCACTTTTAAGCGATTGGGCTTTACGGTTGCGATTTTTAAACTTTTGTTGAATTGGGCACCTCCTACCACAATTTTGGCATTCCACGTTCCGGTTGGGGAATTGGCTTGGGTGGGAACTGGGAAATAATAGAATTTTTCCTCCTTTTTGGCGTACAAGCCGTCAGATACTGGAAGGGTTTCTTCTGTAAGTACATTGCGCTGCACCAATTTGCCATGGGCATCGGTGACCTCCAATGTTACAGGATGACCTTTAGGCAATGGGTTGGCCGAGTCATCCAAAACAAAGGTTAGGTGGGCCACATCGCCTGGTCGGTGCACCCCTCTTTCGGTATAGATAAAGCCTTGAAGTCCGCTTTGCAGTTCTTCCCCAGAAACATCAAACTTGCTTAGGGAAAGGGCATTGCCATCCATTAATTTGGCATAGGCAAAATTGTTGCCGTTTTGGGCCACGGCAAAGGCAATATTTTTATCGCTGTCAAAAACTGCAAATCCGGAAGCGTCAGTGGTTATCTCTCCCAATAATTGTTGTTGGTAATTGTATAGTTTGATATTGGTGTTGGCCTCAGGTTTGGTTGTCAATAGGTTGGTGGCTGCAAAATGGTATGATCGGTTGTTCCCTTTTTTGGCAATGAGCCCCAAATCACTGCCCAACAGGTTGGTATAGGCGATACGAGTGTCGTTATAATAGGCCGAATGGCATGGATTGTCACGTTCTTGCCAATTATAGTCATACTCTCGCCAATAATAAATCTCGTTATCCCAGTAGCGCTCTTCCAAAGCCTCATCATTGGAATTTTGCGAGGCATAGTCAATTGATGTTTCTTCGATGGCTTCGGAATCACCACAATCATAGGTAGTATGTTCTTTTTTAAAGCTGAACTCGACCCTGTACAACGATCCTGGATGAATTTTAATCAATTCGGAAAGGTCCAGGGCATGGGCTTTCCAGTAACTGGAATTTTCTTCCCCCGTTTCAGATAGTGGAATGATTTTGTAGGCCACCCTACGACCCACGGGTCTTAAATCGGATAAATATTCCGTACCAAAATTATTATTTTGAAGGTACTGCAGCATATTATTTTCGTAAACCTGAATAACACGTACCTCCACGGCGGAGAGGTTCACGGTTTCAAAATAAATGGGTGTTGATGCTGCATTGGGTAAAACAGTACCTTTGGAAATCAATCGGACATTGGGTTTCAATTGCTCAAAAGAAACCAGCTCTGAGAAGGTTTTGCTTAGTGTAAAGCCGTATTCGCTCTTTATGCCTTCAAAGGCATTCACCCGAACTTCGCCCAAAATACGGTTGGAAGGATAGACTTTGAGCACATTGCCATCAATTTCGTATCTAAGGCTTTCAGCATTTTCAATGGTCACTAACCCATTCAAGTTTTGGCTTTGTTGCAAGGGTTCGGAAAAATTCAAGGTCAAAACCGCATTTGGGGCAGAGGAGGTGTTTGCATCCACGATTACAAATTTGTTGAGTCCCGGAATGTTATATTTTTCAGAGCCTTCGTTGTCAATGCCCAATGTTTTTCCCGTCCAGTTGATGGTAAGCTCATCATCTTCTGTTTTACGGGAAATACTGTCGATTTTGAAACTGTAGTATTGGGCGTTATCGGAGGTGTTGTCCCATTTTACCGAAACCTTCTTGCCGTCTTGTTGTACCGAGAGCACACTGTTGATTTTAGAGGCTTCCAAAATATCGGAGGCATCCAAGGTCCCAGTCAAATATTGCCATTCCCGGCTGTAAGATTGTAGGTTGCCTAGATTGATTTTAAAGTTTGGCGAGATGGTCTTAAAGCTGAAAGTGTATTTTTTAAAATCACTCTCAACGTCCTCCATGAGTCTGTTCAAGGATAAAGTAACTACATACTCCGTATCGGGTTTTAAATATTCGGAAGGCTGAAAGGTAAGTTCCCTGCCATTTTCGATCATCAATGTTCCCTCAATGCTTGGCGAAATTTTGAGGTACTCCGCAGGAAGTTCTTGATTCACCTCATATTGGGTCAATTGTTGGGCCAAAACAATTTTAATGGGGGTTGAGATGCTTTGATTTCCGTGGGTGTGGTAACTAATGTAATCCTTGAATTTAAACAGGTTGTCCGTTTCGCCTTTACCCGTCTTTTTTTTGCAGGAGACAACAAAAATCAATAGAAAAACAATGGAAATTCTGAGAAGCCTTGACATGTCAAAAAGGAATTAATTACACAATACATTTAGCCAAAGCCAAGATAGCCAAAAATAGATAGGGGGCTTGTTCTGTTTTACGGATGGTGCATTAGGATTTACGAATGGATGTTCTGGTAAAGATTTCTCATTGTGAAACATTTATGATTTTTCTAAGAAGGATGAAGTGATAAAAGAAATATATTCATTCCATCAACAACAATCAAAAAACAATCACATCATGATGCCAAAACACATTCTCCTTTTTTTATCAGTATTAGCTTTTGGAACTACGCAAGCCCAGTCGGATTATCAACTGGTTGAACAAACTGTAAATTACTATTTGGATGGAGGGACCAACAATGATTTTGAAACCTTAAAAAAGGCCTTCCATGAAACGGCTACCATGAAGTTTATAGGGCAAGATGGCTACACCGAGGTAAACGCCATTGATTTTTTTCAAAAAGGTATGAAACCAGGCCCTAAGCAAAATAGAAAAACTAGGATAGCAGACATCACCATTGCTGGAAACGCGGCCAATGCCCGTTTGGAAATTGATTATCCCGATTTCACCTTTATCGATTTTATGAATCTATTGAAAGTTGATGGGGAATGGAAGATTGTGAGCAAGATTTTCTATAGAAAAGTGGATTAGGGGACTACCACCCTCCCGAGGCACCACCACCTCCAAATCCGCCGCCTCCAAAGCCGCCACTGAAACCGCCTCCACCACCAAAACCGCCGCTTCCGAAACCACCAGAGGAGCCAGAGCTACGCCCCATATTGCTCAAGATGATCATATCCCAAATATCCAAACCTCTACCATGGCGTCCACCACCTTTGCCACCGCCCTTGTTTTTACGACTCCAAAGAATGACCATAATCACAATGAAGACGATGATGAGAAAGAACATTTTTTTTGGAAATTCGGAGTTTCGGTCAAATGAACGGTCTTCTTTGAATTCCCCGTTCAGTACTTGAAAAATAGCGTCTGCGCCTTTGTCCAAGCCGGTATAGTAATCCCCTTTCTTAAACTCAGGTATGATAACGGATTCAATAATACGTTTGGACATAAAATCGGTGAGGGAACCTTCAACTCCATAACCGGTGTTGATGGCGATTCGTCTATCGTCCCTGGCCAGAAGCACGAGTACGCCGTTATCTTTATCAGCCTGACCTATGCCCCATTTTTGGCCCCATTGCGCTCCTAAATAGTTGATGTTTTCTCCTTCAGTGGAACTGATGATGGCGATTACAATCTGGGTTGAGGTACTATCGGAATACCGAATCAATTTTTGTTCCAGTGCATTGCTTTGTGAAGAAGATAGGAGGTTTACATAATCATAGACGCTGGTCTGTTTTTTGGGCTTTTCGGGTATGGTATACTGCCCCCAGCTTATGGAAACACATAAAAAAGCAAGTACAAAAAGGCTAGCCTTTGGATATAGCATCACTCAACTCATTGGTGTCATTATGGTCCCATGGAAAGTGGGATTCCAATTCCTTTCCAGCCATCAAGATGCCTTCAACAATACCTTGTTTAAACTGTCCTTTTTTAAAGTGGGAAGCCATGACGTCTTTAGTGGTGTTCCAAAACCCTTTGGGAACAGCACGGTCAATGCCGGTATCGCCGTAGATTACAAATTTTTTATCGTCGACAGCAACATAGATCAACACGCCGTTGCTTTCTTTGGTATTGTCCATTTTGAGGAAATGAAACAGTTGCTGGGCCCTGCTAAAATGGTCTATTTTGGCGACACCCTCAATATGCACACGAATTTCTCCGGAAGTGTTCTTCTCTGCCTCCAAAATGGCATCGATGATTTCCCGTTCCTCTTCTGCGGTTAAAAACTCTTCAACATGCGACATGTCTAATCGAAGTCAAAATTAACATCAGGGGCGTTCTCTGCGCCGGGATTAGCTTCAAAGTATGTCATTTTTTCAAATCCAAAAATATTAGCCAACAAATTGTTAGGGAAGTTGCGTACATGTTCGTTATAAGGTTGAACAGATTGATTGAACTTGTCGCGAGCTATATTTATTCGATTTTCCGTGCCTTCCAACTGGGATTGCAGTTCCAAGAAATTTTGATTGGCCTTCAGCTCAGGATAACGTTCAACCACTACAAGCAACCTACTAAGTGCATTGGTAAGACCACTTTGAGCTTCGTTGAAAGCAGATAATTGTTCAGGGGTAATATTTGTGGGATCAATATTTACAGATGAAGCTTTGGCCCGCGCTTCAATGACATCTGTCAAGGTGCCTCGTTCAAAATCGGCCGCCCCTTGAACTGTCTTGACCAAGTTTCCAATGAGATCGCTCCGTCGTTGATACGTGCTTTCCACATTGGCCCATTCTTGTTTAGTAGTTTCTTCCAGATTAATAGTCTTGTTGTAGAAGCTTTTGGTCCAACCAAATATTCCGACAGCTATAATTGCAATTACAATTAACGAGATTAGCCATTTTTTCATTTTCTATGGTTTTAGTGTTTCTGATTATAGCTGTTCCTTGATCTTCAACAGTTCGGCCTTTACCTTTTGGAGTTTCTGAACGACTTCGAAGGTGGAAAGCGTTTTCTGTTTTTCTTCTTTCAGATGGGTTTTAGCACCTTCCAAGGTAAAGCCACGTTCCTTTACCAAATGATAGATCAATTGAAGGTTGTGGATGTCCTGTGGTGTAAATTTCCGATTGCCCTTGGCATTTTTTTTGGGCTGGAGCACATCAAACTCTTTTTCCCAAAACCGAATCAGGGAAGTATTCACCCCAAATGCTTTGGCTACTTCGCCAATGCCATAGTACCGTTTTTCGGGAAGATCTACGTGCATTAATCCAAGGATTGGTTCTCTTGATTGGCAAACTTGAGCATATTTTCAAACTCTTCCGCTGTTAAACTTCCGTAGTAGAAGTTAATGGGATTGATTCGCTCTCCATCCTTGAACACCTCATAGTGAACATGGGGGGCTTCGGAACGACCGGTGCTGCCAACAAAACCAATGAGGTCTCCTCTTTTCACCTTTTGGCCTACCGTAACATTATACTTGCTCATGTGGCCATATAATGAAATATAACCATAGCCATGATCTATGCGAACGTGTTTTCCGTAACCGGATGATCTATTGTCGGCACGTGTTATCTTTCCATCTCCTGAAGCATAAATGGGCGTACCCCGTGGAGCGGTAAAATCCATCCCCCAGTGCATTTTTCGTGCTTTGGTAAAGGGGTCCGAACGCCATCCGTAACCAGAAGCCATTCTGGTAAGGTCTTCATTGTTTATGGGTTGTATGGCAGGAATGGAAGCCAAGAGTTTCTCCTTTTCCTCCGCCAGTTTGGCAATCTCGTCCAACGATTTGGATTGGATCACCATCTGTTTCTGGATAATGTCCAACCGTTGTGTAGCATTTATGATGATTTCAGAGTTATTGAAACCTTCCAAGGATTTGTATCGGTTGATTCCTCCAAAACCTGCTTTTCGCTGCTCTTCTGGAATGGGATTGGCCTCAAAGTACAAACGATAAATGTTATTGTCGCGATCTTCAATATTGGCCAAGACCTGCTCCATCTGCTCCATTTTCCGGGTCAGGATGTCATATTGGAGTTCATAGTTTCGTACTTCACGTTCCAAAGAAAGCTCCTTGGGCGTATTTACCCATTTTGTGTTCAATAGTATAATGAGACCTAGAAAACCAAACAAGGCCGAACCCACCAGAAACAGAAAGAGATTCCGGTATCGTTTAGATTTCTTCGGCTCAATTTTCCGATAGGAAAGTGTATCCGGGTCGTAATAGTACTTAACTTTAGACATGAAGGGATTTTATCCTATTTTTGCTCACTTATCTGCCAACGGGCAGGCTATTTTTATCAAAACAAGCAAATATAAAAATTGTTTTGTTTAAAGTGTTAAATTTAAGAAAACCCTAGGAATTCAATGACATCCCAAGAAATTAGGACTCAATTTTTAAACTTTTTTAAAGAAAAGAACCATAAAATAGTGCCATCGGCACCTATGGTGATGAAGAATGACCCCACGTTGATGTTCACCAATGCAGGCATGAACCAGTTTAAGGAGTTTTTCTTGGGAAATTCTGTTCCAAAGTCAAAAAGAGTCACTGATACCCAAAAATGTCTTCGGGTTAGTGGAAAGCACAACGATTTGGAAGAAGTGGGCAAAGACACCTACCATCATACCATGTTTGAGATGTTGGGCAACTGGAGTTTTGGGGATTATTTTAAAAAGGAAGCCATCCAATGGGCATGGGAATTGCTGACGGAGGTTTACAAAATAGACAAGGAAAGCCTTTACGTTTCGGTTTTTGAAGGGAGTGAGGATGATAACTTGGATTTGGACCAAGAGGCGTACGATTTGTGGAAAGCCATTGTTCCTGAAGACCGTATCATCATGGGGAACAAAAAAGACAATTTTTGGGAAATGGGAGACCAAGGTCCCTGTGGTCCCTGTTCTGAAATCCATGTGGACCTTCGTTCCAAAGAAGAGAAAACGAAAGTTCCCGGAGCTACTTTGGTGAACCAAGATCACCCGCTTGTGGTAGAAATCTGGAATTTGGTTTTTATCCAATACAATCGAAAAGCCAATGGGTCGCTTGAAGATCTTCCTGAAAAACATATTGATACCGGGATGGGCTTTGAGCGCTTGTGCATGGCGTTGCAGAATGTAAAATCCAACTACGATACGGATGTTTTTACACCTTTGATTCGTGAAATTGAGACCATCACAGGACATAAATACGGAAAAAACGAAGAGACCGATATAGCTATCCGTGTAGTGGCCGATCATGTTCGTGCCGTGGCCTTTGCCATTGCCGATGGACAATTACCGAGCAATACCGGGGCAGGGTATGTTATTCGAAGGATATTGCGGCGCGCCATTCGGTATGGGTTTACCTTTTTGGATACCAAACAGCCGTTTATTTATCGATTGGTAAAGGTGTTGAGTGAACGAATGGGAAAAGCCTTTCCGGAACTTCCCAAAAATCACCAACTCATAGAGAATGTGATTAAGGAAGAAGAAAATTCTTTTTTGAGCACCTTGGAGCAAGGTTTAGTGTTGTTGGATTCTGTGATTTCGTCATCAAAAAGCAAAACTATTGATGGCGAAAAAGCCTTTGAACTCTATGATACCTTCGGATTTCCTATTGACCTAACATCGCTCATTCTTGAAGAAAAAGGATATCAGCTGGATGTAGAAGGATTTGAAAAAGCATTAAAAGCACAAAAAGACCGTTCCAGAGCTGCGTCTGAAGTGTCCAAGGATGATTGGACGGTACTACAACAGGATTCTGAACAGGAATTTGTGGGATATGATACCTTGAAAGCTAAGGTGAAGCTCGTAAAATACCGCAAAGTAAGCAGCAAAAAAGAGGGGGATCAATATCAACTGGTCTTTAATTTGACTCCATTTTATGCCGAAGGTGGTGGACAGGTGGGTGACAAGGGTTATTTGGAAGCTCCGAATGGAGATGTTGTATACATTGTGGATACCAAAAGGGAGAACAACGAGATTGTTCATTTTGCGGAAAACCTTCCCAAGGATGTTTCGGGAACCTTCAAAGCTGTAGTGGACAAAGAACAACGATTCCATACCGCCTGCAATCATACCGCAACACATTTGTTACATCAAGCACTTCGAGAAATATTGGGGACTCATGTGGAACAAAAAGGTTCTGCGGTCCACGCCAAACATTTACGGTTTGACTTTTCCCATTTTTCCAAAATGACGGTGGAGGAACTCCGCGAAGTGGAAAATTTTGTCAATGCTCGGATTGAAGGCCAATTGCCGCTGCAAGAAAATCGAAACATTCCGATTAAAGATGCCATGGAGCAAGGTGCAATGGCCCTTTTTGGTGAGAAATATGGCGATGCTGTACGAACGGTTCGCTTTGGGCAGTCCATTGAATTGTGTGGAGGAACGCATGTGAAGAATACCGCGGATATTTGGCATTTTAAAATTGTTTCCGAAGGTGCGGTAGCTGCCGGAATCCGACGGATTGAAGCCATCACCTCCGAAGCTGCTAAGGAATTCTTCTTTAAGAACAACCGCATGCTTTTTGAAATCAAGGATTTGTTGAATACCTCCCAAGACCCTGTGAAAGCTGTGGCCAGTTTGCAAGAGGAGAACAACACCTTGAAGAAGCAAGTGGAACAATTGTTGAAAGACAAAGCCAAAGGGCTCAAAAATGAACTGATTGGTGAATTGAAGGACATCAACGGAATTCAATTTTTGGCCAAAAAAGTGGATTTGGATGCTGGCGGCATCAAGGATTTGGCCTTTGACATGGGAGGTCAAGTTGACGATTTATTCTTGTTATTGGCCTCTGAAAATGATGGAAAAGCGATATTGTCCTGTTACATTTCCAAGGATTTGGCGTCCAACAAAGGATTGAACGCTGGAAACATTGTCCGGGAACTGGGCAAACACATTCAAGGTGGTGGAGGGGGACAACCCTTCTTTGCCACTGCGGGGGGTAAAAACCCTAATGGTATCCCGGCTGCCTTGGCCAATGCCGAGGAGATTGTTCTGGCAACAACCTAACGTATGAGATTCTTCAACATAAAAGAGTTCAACTGGAAGTATATCTTCGGAGAAATCTTTCTGTTGTTTGTGGGCATTAATCTGGCCATTTGGTTCAACGATTGGAATGCCTCCAAAACCATTCAGAAGAACAAGGAAATCGCTCTGGAAAAAATTGAGGGGGAAATCGAAACCAACTTGGAGCAATTGGTAAAAGATCATGAATCCAACCAAAAAATCCCTGCTTTTTTTGCCGAGATGAACAGTATCAAAAACGATGACGGAAGGATAATAGCTTCCTCCGAAGTCATGCACGCCTTCGTAAAAAGATATCCGGAGTTTGTTCGAAAAATAGATTCCACATCCGTGGGAGATGGGCTTTACCAATATAATGTTGATTCTTTCATCAATCTTGAAATTACGGACCTGAGTAGTATTGCTTGGGATGTATCCAAATCAACTGGGATTTTCCATGAATTTGGCTATGATTGCCTTTACGATCTTCAGAAATTGTATAGCACCCAAGATTTGGTGAAAAATGAACTGAACAAAGCCACTGAAGCTTTACGGAACAAATCCATGCAGGATTTGATGAACACCTTGGCCATCATGAAACAGTTGGAAGAGCAGTTGGAAATGCAGTACAAGGATATGCTGGAAAGCATTGATGACTGTAAATAACGTATCTTACTTTCCATGAAACTTCAAACTACCATTCCCTTAGAAAAGGCGAATAATCCCATTGATTACCAAAGCAGACTATTGTTGATGGGCTCTTGTTTTGTGGAAAATATAGGGAAGAAACTCAACTATTTTAAGTTTCAGCAACTGCAAAATCCTTTTGGAATCCTATTTCATCCGCTTGCCATTGAAAATCTGGTGCAACGTTCCTTGGAGGAATGGTGTTATAAGGAAACTGAGGTTTTTGAGCAGGATGGCATTTGGCATTGTTTTGATGCTCATTCTGAGGTTCGAGCCAATTCTCAAGAGGCGTTACTCCAAAAGCTAAACCAACAGCTCCATGAAACCCGGTTGGGATTGCGAAATGCAACCCATATCATCATTACTTTGGGAACGGCCTGGGTATACCACCATAAAAAGGCGAATAAAATTGTGGCCAATTGCCATAAAGTGCCACAAAAGGAATTTTCCAAAGAATTATTGTCTATTGAGACCATAACGACCAGCCTGGAAAACTTGGTCAATAGGGTGGCAGAGGTCAATCCTGAGGCCCAACTTATATTTACTGTTTCACCCGTGCGCCACCTCAAGGACGGTTTTGTGGAAAATCAACAAAGTAAGGCCCATCTTATTTCGGCACTTCATAAGGTTTTGTCACCTCGAGCGCAGTCGAGAGGTCTTAATTACTTTCCAGCGTATGGAATCATGATGGACGAACTCCGGGATTACCGTTTTTACGGAAAGGATTTGGTACATCCCAATGAATTGGCTGTGGATTACATTTGGGAGAAGTTCAAATCGGTTTGGATTGATGAGGATTGCTATGGTGTAATGGAAGAGGTGGACAACATTCAAAAAGGACTTTTGCACCGACCGTTTAACCCAGATTCCGAGGCGCACCAAAAGTTTGAAACATCTCTCCGGTCAAAAATTACGTATCTTCAAGAGAGGTATCCTTTCATGAAATTTTAAAAAATGAAGAAAGTACTGGTTGGAGCCATCATCGCGTTGGCCTCTGTTTTGATCTACAAATCCTGTGCCGATGAGCGCGAGCGTAAGACTTTGCTACAAGAGAGTTCCATGCTCATTCAACAGGAATTGAAGAACGTTTCCAAACTCATCGTGACCGAAGGTCATTTTGTGGAAGTCTACAACTACAAAGACTCGCGTGAGTTGTTCGGTTCCCTGGTCACAGCGGATAAAAAAGCGTTGGTGGTGGCGAATGCTGAGGTCACCATTGCTTACGACCTCTCTAAAATAACGTACGGGGTGGATGAGGTCAGCAAAACGATCACTATCATCCAAATTCCAGAAGCGGAAATCAAGATAAACCCGGATTTTGAATATTATGATGTTACCGCAGATTATTTGAACCCGTTCAAAGCTGAGGATTATAATTTGATCAAAAAGAATGTCAACCAGTCATTGTTGAAAAAGATTGAAGCCTCTACACTGGTGTCCAATGCAGAAAATCGACTGCTCAGCGAACTTTCCCGAATTTATGTGTTGACCAATTCCTTGGGTTGGACTTTGGTTTATGGAGAAGAACCTATCAATTCCACAGAAGAATTACTTGACCTGCGTAAAACTGTGGTCGATTAGTGCAATCCCATCATCAATCAAATGCCCCACTTTGGGGTTATTTTGTTTGATGGACTCCAAATGGTCCAAAATTTCTTGCTGAAACGCTTCATCATGGCCTTTTTTAGCCAATTCATACAATTCCACAGGAAGTAACCAATCATTAGGATGATTTTCTGCTAGTGCCTTAAAGACCTTATTTCGGGAGATGGTGGTGTTTTTTCCTTCCCGAAACTCACGAATCTGCAAATAATACTGCTCCAGTTGTTGGCGTTCCGCACTTTTTTTGTATTTGATGGTGGTTTCTGTAATCTCATGGGTGATGAGGTCAAAACTGGCCAAATCTGCAGGGCCGTTAAAAGCGGATACCACGTTTTGTCCTACCGCCATATTGTAGAGTCCCCAATCGGGTTGAAAGAGCACTTGTCCGTCATAGGTTACGGTGCAATTTTGGAAGGTGATCAAGATAATCTTGCCGCGAAGGTTTCGAGTGCCGGTAATGATAGTGCCTTCAACTTTTATACCTCCTTCAAATTCCAGCTTCACCTCTTCCCCCTCATAAATTTTATAGGCCTTTAAATCTCTGGGACCCATGTCCTCAATGGCAATATTGATGCCTTTTAATTTACCGATGGGCGTTCCAAAACCATCCGCGTGCTGGGCAATGCTGTGACCCACCAACTCTTTTTCTCGATAGGCTAGGGCCGTTGCTCCTTTGGTTTGGATGTAAATGGGTTTTCCTTCGTGTTCCATCACCTTGTTAAAATTCCCCGATATCTGCAATCCGGTACTGAGCTCAATCGTGCCCAGTTCCTTGGAATTAATCAGTTTTTGAACCCCGGAGAGTCCGCCTTTTCGCAAAGCCATGGTATTGGCAAAATCTTCCAAAACTTGACTCAGAAAGGCAAAATCTGGGGTAACGAACAACTGGGGTTGGGGCTTGGTGATATCGAACTCGGCATGCGCTGCTTCCAAAGAGTAGGGTAGCTTCTTCACCTTGTCTGTCATGCACCAGGCACTTTCCCCGATGGATGACAAAAGACCCGCCCCATAAATTTTTGGGTTCTCCACGGTGCCGATAAGGCCATATTCCACGGTCCACCAATGCAAATTTCGGATTAGGGCCATTTCACTGGGGGTACCCATGTTGTTTTGGAGGTGCTCAATGTGTTTTTCGGCTTTGTCAATCTCTTCTTGAGGTGTACCCGCCGCTTCTTTGATGATGGATAAATGTCGTACCGCATTATACAGTTCGTAATCTTTCGCGCTTGAAATCGCCTTGCAGCCAATTTCCCCAAATCGCCTTAAATATTCGGCATACTCCGGATTGGCAATAATGGGCGCATGTCCCGCACCTTCATGGATAATATCCGGCGCTGGGGTGTATTCAATATTTTCCAACTGGCGGATATCCGAAGCAATCACCAATACATTGTACGCTTGAAATTCCATAAAGGCTGAAGGTGGTATGAAGCCATCCACAGCCACAGCGGCCCAACCAATTTCCTTCAAAATACGGTTCATGCCGTACATATTGGGAATATGGTCGATGGAAATCCCGGTTTTCTTCAACCCATCCACATACGAACTATGCGCCACTCGACTTAAATAATCCACATTTTTACGCATCACATACCGCCAAACAGCTTGGTCAATAGGGGAATACGCCTCGTAATGTTGTGGTTTTATAAACTGTTTGAGGTGCTTGGGCAACTTGTCCAATATGGGACTTGATTCGTAGCTCATCGGTCAATTTTTATGCGACTTAAATATACGAAATAGGGGAAGGAGTTTTTCACAACAAAAGTTAAGGGCAACAAAAAACCGCCCAAAGGGCGGCTTGTATTTTAGTTGGAGGCCACAGCTATATTGGGTGGATATTCCTCTAGAATTTGGGAAACAAACTCTCGGATACGCTCCTCTTTCTTTTCAATATTTTTGGTGTTGTTCAAGGTCCCTACACCGCGGCCCTGCCATACCAACTCTTTTTTATGGGCATCAATGACGTCAATATATAAGGAACCTTCAGTACTGGTACTCACATTGCTGCCTCCCCAGCCCCAGCCCCAACCGGGACCCCAGACCCAAGGGTTGTAGAATCCACCATAACCCCAACCAAAGTTGTTGCTATAGACATCAACACGCTCACGTTCCTTGGTGAAAATGCTGATGAGTACATCGGGATTTTCAGATTTTACAAAGCCACGGGAGCCCAATTCGTTTTCAATGGCGCGTAGGATACGTTTTTTGTCCAAATCGGAAATTTGGGCCTGATCGATACCTGTTTTATAAAAGGCATAGCTTCTGTACGTATTAAAGTCGGCCTGTTGGTCATAGTCGGAAACAACTCTGACGGAGCTACAGGAAGCCAACAAAATAAGGGCCATTGCAGCTAAAGTGAATAATTTTACATTTTTCATAGTACTGTTTTTGAATTCGTTGAGATTGCTAGATGCATCACAAATATTATGCCGAATGCAATTTTAGCGCCTCATATTGGTTTTTGCACTGTAGCCATAAGGGCAATGTCGGCATCCACTTTCACAACAATAGCCCCTTTTTAGGAGATATTGTTCCGTGAACACCTTGTATCCCTCTTCTGAAAAGTAAAAATCGCCATCCTCCAAGGGAATGTATTCCTTCATACGTACAACGCAAATTCGCTACATAAAGTTACGATTTTCAGAGGAAAGCCCCTAGGGTTTTAAGATTTCCAAGCAGGGTTATTCACCGAAATTGTTAATGGTATTATCGATAGCGACCAATTTTCTCGGCTTTTTGCTGTTATATTTGTGTTGAACCATGATAGTTTTCAAGTGATATTGGTATTCAAACACTTCTTTTACAAAAACTACGTCGGACTATCGGTGTGGCCCTTTATATTTCTGAAGGAAGGGTCGCTTAAAGCGGATGAAGTGCTTATCAATCACGAGCGAATCCATCTGAAACAACAGCGGGAGCTGCTTATACTACCCTTTTACATCCTTTACATTTCTGAATGGCTGTTACGTACCTTGCTTTATCTTGATAGCTACCGCGCCTACCAGAACATCAGTTTTGAACGGGAGGCCTACGCCAATGAAAAGGACATGGACTATCTTTCCAAACGAAAAGCCTTTGGCTTTGTCAACTACCTGACGCGATAAGGATTCCATTTGAAAACACCCAATCAGAAAATAGAGTCGCCCCTTCTTGATGAAAAAGAGGTGACTTTATACATCAAACGGGAAGACACCATTCATCCCCTGATTTCGGGAAACAAGTACCGTAAGCTCAAATATAACCTGTTGGAAGCCCAGAATCAGGGCCTAACCACCTTACTCACCTTTGGTGGAGCCTTTTCCAACCATATTGCAGCGGTAGCCTGCGCTGGACATGAACAGGGATTCAAAACCATTGGGGTGATTCGAGGTGAAGAATTGGAAGACAATTGGGAAGACAACCCCACTCTGCAACTGGCCCATGATCATGGAATGCAGTTTTATTTTGTATCCCGAAGTGCGTATCGAAATAAAACAGAGCCCGATTTCATTCAACATTTAAAAAATACGTTCAGTGAATTTTATCTTCTTCCCGAAGGCGGCACCAACGAACTCGCCGTGAAAGGCTGTGCTGAAATCCTGACCGAAGAAGACTCCACTTTCCATTATATCTGCAGTAGCGTGGGAACGGGTGGCACCGTGGCAGGCATTATTAATTCCACCGAACCGCATCAACATGTTTTGGGGTTCCCAGCGTTGAAGGGTGATTTTTTAAAGGCGGATATCCGTACATTTGCGCAAAACGAACGTTGGCAATTGATCACCGATTATCATTTTGGGGGCTATGCCAAAGTGACCCCGGACTTGGTGCAATTCATCAACCGTTTTAGAAAAGGAACTGGGATTTCGTTGGACCCCATTTACACGGGAAAGCTGGTTTTTGGTATTTTTGAACTCATAAAACAGGATTTTTTCCCAAAGGGAACCCAAATTTTGGCCATCCACACAGGCGGATTGCAAGGGATAAAAGGCATGAACCAAGTGTTGGAGCAAAAAAAATTACCGTTGTTGGACGTATGATCAGACGAATAGGATATGTGTTGTTGGTTGCATTTTTGCTGACCAGTTGTGGTGCGAAGAAAAGAAGGACCACCCATAGAAAAGGCGCTCCTGTGGTGGTGAAAACTGAAAAGCCTACCACCAAGACCACTACCGATGTGGATACGGAGGTGACCAAGGACCTTTATCCCATGCCCGAAGACCCCGGGCGGTTTGAACGTTTTCCCATTTCCGATACCGAGGAATATATTGGGACCTTTGCCGAGGTGGCCCAGTATGAAATGCGCGCTTTTGGCATTCCAGCCAGTATCACCTTGGCGCAGGGCATTTTGGAAAGTGGTTCCGGGCGGGGGGAGCTCACCTTAAAGACCAACAACCATTTCGGAATCAAATGTCATACCGGTTGGCAGGGCGAATATGATTTTCATGATGATGATGCCAAGGGGGAATGCTTCCGAAAATACAATCACCCTATGTTTTCGTTTCGGGATCACAGTATTTTCTTGTCCTCACGCTCCCGTTATGCCTTTTTGTTCAATTACCGGCGGAACGATTACAAAAAGTGGGCCCATGGCCTTCGACAGGCGGGTTACGCTACGGATAGGCATTATCCACAAAAATTGATTGCCCTGATTGAACGATACAATCTGCACCAATACGATGAGGCCGTTGTGGAAGGTGGTCTGTCCACAGTTCGGGAACCCAAACAATACGAAGTGTTTACCCACGTCGTGGAACAGGGCGATACGCTGTATGCCCTCTCCCGCAAATATGAAATCTCGGTGGATGAGATTCAACGGCTCAACAATTTAAATGGCACCAACATTTCCATTGGGCAGGTGCTGAACATCCGAAAAGAAAAAGCGAAGTAGTTTTAACCAATCGTCAACCTGAACTTGCCTGCCAACATAGACAGGTTTCAGGTTCTCACAAAATGTACCCTGAGCGAAGTCGAAGGGTATTGTGTTTTCACTAACATGATGAGATGCCGAACTCCCGCCTACCGGACTGGCAGGAAATTCAGCATGACACCTAATGTCTTAGGCCGTCAGTTAGAGTGGCTTGACCGTGAGGTCAGGATGTATCGAGAACTGGTACTAAGTTGCTGATTCTCGATACGATTCACTAAAGTGAATCACTCGAATTGACGCAACCAATTTCCGTTTCCAAGAAAGTTGCAGGATACTTACCTTTGCCGCAACTGTCATACTGAGCAGCGCGAAATATCTCAGAAGAACTGTACCCTGAGCGTAGTCGAAGGGTATATAGCATGATGGTTACTTTGATTACCTAAACAAACCAATAAGAGTTTCCCGTCGGAATTTATGCTGAGCCATGCCGAAGTACGGGAATGATATAAAGTATATGATCTACCAACGAAGCAGTGCCCTCTTTGCAGAGGCGAAAAAATACATCCCCGGAGGGGTAAATTCCCCCGTTCGGGCCTTTAAAGCAGTAGGGGGCGACCCCATTTTCGTGAAGGAGGCCAAGGGCGCCTACCTCTATGATGTGGATGGCAACCAACTCATCGATTACATTGCCTCTTGGGGTCCACTGATTCTGGGTCACGCCTATGAACCCGTAATCAATGCCGTGATTGAAAAGGCCAAAAAAGGTACTTCGTTTGGGATGCCCACCGAAATTGAGACCGAATTGGCACAATTGGCGGTCTCGATGGTGCCGAATATTGACAAAATACGCTTTGTGAACAGTGGTACCGAAGCCTGTATGAGTGCGGTGCGCCTCGCGCGCGGGTACACGGGCAAGGACAAGATCATTAAATTTGCGGGCTGTTACCATGGGCATTCTGACTCGTTTTTGATTCAAGCGGGGAGTGGTGCGGTAACCTTTGGAAGTCCCAATAGCCCTGGGGTAACGCAAGGCACCGCCAAGGACACACTGTTGGCAGATTATAACGATTTGGAGGGGGTAAAAGCTCTTGTGGAAGCCAATAAAGGGGAGATTGCTGCCATTATCTTGGAACCCGTGGCGGGCAATATGGGGTGCATTATCCCTACCGATAAATTTATTCATGGGTTGCGCAAACTCTGCACCCAAGAAGGGATTTTATTGCTCTTTGATGAGGTGATGACCGGCTTTCGCTTGGGGAAAGGCGGCGCGCAAGAAGCCTTAGGCGTGGATGCCGATATGGTAATGTTTGGAAAAGTGATCGGAGGGGGGCTGCCCGTAGGTGCTTTTGCGGCCCGAGCCGAAATCATGGCCCATTTGGCCCCAGAAGGCCCGGTGTACCAAGCGGGAACCCTAAGCGGAAACCCCTTGGCCATGAGTGCCGGACTCGCCATGCTGACGGAACTGAACAACCGCCCTGAAGTTTTTACCAGTCTCGCGGAAAAAACAGAATACTTGCACAAGGGTATTGGCCAAGTGCTGACCGAAAAAGGGGTGACCCACCAGATTAACCGCTATGGCAGTATGATCTCCGTGCATTTTACGGACGAACCGGTGGTGGATTTTGCCTCCTCGGCCAAGGGCAATAATGACACTTTTAAAAAATACTTCCACGGGATGTTGGAAAATGGGGTGTATTTGCCGCCCTCTGCCTTTGAAAGTTACTTTTTAAATGATGCGTTAAGCTACGAGGATTTGGACAAGACCATTGAAGCGGTTAAAAAAGTATTCTAGAACTCGTCCAGTACCATTTTTTTGTTCAATAACATACCTGTTGTAGCGCCCATAGCAACTGCATTTGATACAGTACGCATTCTGGTTGTGTTGTCCCCGCAGGCATAAACACCATCAACCGATGTCATTTGCTGGCCATCTATCTTAATATAGCCTTCCTCGGTGAGTTCACAGCCCAAAGATTCAGGGATTGGGCAGTGCTGTTCAAAAGGAATGTGGGCGTAAAGCGCTTTTAGTGGGGCTATTGACCCATCTTTAAAGATCAATTGCTTCAAATGGCCTTCAATATGTTGCAATTCAGCTATTTCAGACTCAATAATTTTGATGCCTTTATCCATTAGTTTTTGGGTTTCGTCCTTGGAGAGGGTAGATTTTCCATTAGTGAATAACGCAAGGCCATCCGTCCAGTTGGAAATCAACCTTGAAAACTCATAACCGTACTCTCCATTGCCCAGAATACCAGTTTTTTGATGTCTTACCTCATATCCATGACAGTACGGACAGTGAAGCACGGAAATACCCCAACATTCTGCAAATCCTTTTATTTGTGGCATGATATCTCGAATACCTGTAGCGAAAATCAACTTTTTGGACTCAAAACTTTTTCCAGAATCGATCTCAATTTGAAACCCGTTCTTGGTCTTTTTTCCGCTTGTGGCCAAACCCTCTACAAAGTGGACGGTTTTGTAGTGTTCCACCTGTAGTTTTGCCACCTGAGCTATTTCTTTGGGCGTTTTTCCATCTTGGGTTAGAAAATTATGGGAATACGGTGTTTGTCGGTTGCATGGCTTGCCACTGTCAATGATCAACACCTTTTTCAGGGATCTTCCCAATGCCATTCCCGCAGCAAGCCCGGAATAACTACCACCAACAATTATAACGTCAAATTTTTTAAGATTTTTCATGTCTTTGTGTAATAGGGGTTTAATGAGTTGATAGGGAAACAATGTTACGGCTGTGGCTTTGCCACTCTTTTCTAGAAATTGTCTTCTCGAAAGGAGTTTTGCGCGCACTACTGTTTTCCTTTGGAAATTTTTGGTGTGAACTGGCGAATTACAAAGTCCACAAAAGGGACGCCGATAAAAACAATCAGCGGCACCAAAGCCAAGGTCATGACCAAAGTTCTAATGTAAAGGGGAACCAATGCCAAAGGTTCCCGAAAGATATACAGGAATAGGGTCAATGCTGGGTAAATCACCACCCAAATCTTTAAGGAAGCTATCAATCTTGCTTTTGTTTTCATGCTATTTCAGTTTATAGAAAAATTATGGGGCAAAGGTATTTTCCATACTTCTTCCAGAGTAGGATGAAAATGAAGTTGAATGGTACTTAAGTAAAAAGTTGACGAAAAGACTCTGGCGCGTGTCCGGTTTGTCGTTTAAAGAAGCGTACAAAATAGGAAACGTCCTCATAACCCAATTGAAAAGCAATTTCCTTTATTTGGTTGGAAGTGGCAAGCAGGTATCTTTTTGCTTCAAGAACAATGCGGTCCACAATGATTTCTGAACACGTTTTACCCAGAGCAGATTTCGTGATGGCATTGATTTGGTACAGCGAAAGGTGAAGCATATTTGCATAGTCCGATACCTTCTTATGGGTGGAATAATGCGTTTCTAAAAGATGTAAAAAAGATTCCAAGCCTTCTTGTTCATGTCTATTTGGGATTTGAGAAGCCGATTTTTGTTGCCGCAATAAGTTCACAAAGAAGATATCCATATAGGCCATTATTGCTTTTTCATACCCTTCTTTTTTACCCGTATATTCTTCGAATATCTGGGAAAGCACAGCGTTCAAGTGTTCAAAGTCAGACGGATTAATTAGGCAATGGTTTTTGGAACTGGCCCTATTGAGCAACATCAAGGATTTTTGATCTTTGGGCAAATAAAAATCGGGGGTAAACTGAACCACATACCCGCTACTTCCCATTTTAAGGGTGAGCTGGTGCACCTGTCCCGGCCGCATGAAAAAAATGGAACCATCGCTGACCTCGTACGGTTTAAA
The DNA here is from genome assembly GCF_017313225.1 of Allomuricauda sp. CAU 1633. Classification (GTDB taxonomy): domain Bacteria; phylum Bacteroidota; class Bacteroidia; order Flavobacteriales; family Flavobacteriaceae; genus Flagellimonas. Next base: position 1,068,901 of record NZ_JAFLNE010000001.1, read on the forward strand.
ATCGATGATGTGCTCTCCAACCCCTTTTTGAAGCGCCAAAAGAAAATAAAAATCGTGCCGGTGGAGCTCCTGGACCATGTCCGTTTCAGCAAGCAACTTTTCAATATCCCTGATAGTAAAACTACCTAAAAGGGAAGGCTCTTTTTGATTGGGCAAACGGGCTACGGGAATATCCTTCATGGTATTCCCAAAGATCGCCAATTCTAAGATAGGAAGGCTTAAAAAACCTGTTTCTTTTAGGATCGTTTCACTGTTTACGCCCTAGTTGCAAATAGTGTTCAGCTCTTGGTACTCCGATGTTGATACGGTGGGAATCTCCTGCCCCGATGAAATTTTGATACAGCTTAAGGTCGGATTACGGTCTGCGCGGAGGTCCACCAGTTCCCTATTGTTGCTCACATCCAGACTGTTCAGCGTATTGCTTGAAATATAAAGGTGCGTCAGCTTGCTGTTCTGCGCAAAGTCAACCGTTTGGAGGGCATTGTCCGAAAGCAATACCGTTTCCAACAACAGGTTGCTGCTCAGGTCAACAGCGGTGAGCTCATTGCTGATCATAAAAAGGTTCTTGAGGTTCACCGCTCCGCTGATGTCAATGGTCTTTAACAGGTTTTGGCCCATGTGCAAAAGTTCCAGAGAAGCATTGTCCAAGTGCAGTTCTTCCATATAATTAAAGGAGAGGTATATTTTTTTCAATTGGGTGGCGTTGGATAGCCCGTCAATGGATTCCAGTTCATTGGACTCCACGTTCACCAACAAGAGATTGGGATTATTGCCCAGGTCAATGCTGGACAAATAATTGGCCTGAAGGTACAGGGTGTCCAGCTTGGTGTTGGCACTTAAATCGATATCCGTGAGTTCTTGCCCGCCAGCGTACAGATAGGTTAGGTTGACAAACCCTTCAATTCCGGTTAAATCGCTGATGTCTCCAAAATTACCCGAAGGGTTAAGGTCTAAACGGGTGATGGTTTGGGCATCGGTGCGCAGCATTTGTTGGTTCACCTCGCCATCCGTATCTATGCCTTGGTCGATTAAAACCGTTTCAAATTCTGGGTCTGGAATGTGCAGGTAGGTGTTGTTGGGGTTGGGGGCATCGTCACTTTTGGAGCATGCGGAAAAGAAAAATAAGGTAATGGCTACGATGGCGTAGGCTTTTTTCATGGTTGCGTTTTTTGATGATTGCCTACTAGACGGTTTTTGGGTGGGGCTGTTACGGAATGCGGTGGCTTTAGGTTTTTTTTAACAGTTGAGGCTTGCGTTATGATTTTGTAGAAACCAACAATTCCCGGACATCCACGTCCAAAATCTTGGCAATTTGCCGTAAAATGGGAATGCTCGGTTGCTTTTTATTGTTGCAATAATTGGTGACGACTACGTAGCTTTTGTCCAATTGCTCCGCGAGCCACATTTGGCTTCTACCCTGCTGTTTTAATACCTCTTTGATTCTGTTCATAAGAAAAAACAATACAGGAACATATTACTTTGTAATATAGATGTATAGTGTATTGTAATCTGTTTATTTATGGTATAGCAAAATACAATACAAAAAAGTATTGTAAAATATTATATATTGATATATATTTATATTGTATTATAATAATATTTATAATGAACAAGTCCCAAATCATTCATCTGATACAGCAAGATTTAAAACACAGCCAACTCACCGAAGCCCTGCGAAATTTAGGTTTGGATGATGGTGGATTGTACAGTTTGGATTTAATCTCGCTTGTGGCTCAATTGATGCAAGTGCGACCTGAACACATGGAAAACTTTACGGAAATCTATGGCAGTTATTTAGATAAAGCGAATCAATTCCCAATTACCTATTTGGGAGAATATCTTTTGCCTATGGCGGAAGAGTGTTATTTGCAGTTGTTGTGTTGTAAGGACGTTTGAAGCGGTGGGGAAGGTGTTTTGATAGTTAGGTAAGCAATTCTTATAGCCAGTACTTTTATTTAGTTTTTACATATAGGAACCTTTTCCCATCAGTCTGATAACCAAAATGGGCAACTACTTCTCCGTCTGATGCAGTTGTCAAGCATTTTCTTTCTCTTTTAGTTCCTGTACTTGTTCGATGAACAACCCAACCACGACTACCAGATGTGTATCTTGGGTTGGCACTTGTGTCACAAAACCTACCATCAGACACAACGGATAATCTTGGGTTTACAGCTTTAAAAAAATCAGCATTAAAACCAGATTCTCTACCATGGTGTGGTGCAAGTAAAATATCAGCATCAGATATTGCGGTTACAAAATCTTCTTTATTCATAAGTTCGTCAAAAGAACATTTTTCATTATCTCCCGGAATCACGACTTTTATATCCGCATATTCGATAATTGTAACGATACTATGATTATTAAAGTTGTTATGATTACAAGTAGAAGGTGTAAAGGATTTGATTTGCAAACCTCCCCAATTATCTGGATTTGATGTACTATCCGATGAGTTCGATTTTACAGGCTCACTATATCTATTATTAATTTCACAGTATTTTTTAAATTTTTCTCTGTCTTTGTCTCTTACATTTGCCATTACTTCTTGGTTTGAAAGATGTTTAGGCCTTTTAAGAACTTTTGGGTTTAATGAGTCAAAATTTAATATATCATCAATATGGTCAAGGTGTGGATGAGTAATAATTACATAATCCAACTGCTTTACGCCATATTTATCTCTTAAATGTAATAATGGACTAAAAGCTTCTTTATCTTTTGAATAATCTCCTGTTCCAAGGTCTATAACTATATGTCTCTTATTTGGAGTTTTAATGTAAGTCATATGACCATGTTGAACATCCCAAAAAACTACTTCACAACGTGTTGCCATAATTTATTTTTCCATTCTTGATGCCACTCTTTTTTTAACAAATCCAGTCTGCTTTTTATAAGAAAAAATAAAAAGTATTATTAGAGTGATGATTAATAGTATGTATGATATGCCTTCACTAATGTTCAACCATTCTGCAGTTTTTTCATAGAGTTTAGCTAATAATAATAGAGTCAAAAGAGAAATTATGGTTCTGTACATATTGTTAATTTCAGAAAATAACTCAATTTTTTTATCCTTGTCGCAAGCATTAACAAAGTCATTGTAATCAACAAATTTTATGAATTTTAATGTTTTACTTTTTAATAAATCACCAATTATTAATGAGCCGATTCGACTTATGATTAAACCAATAAAATAATATAGAAAAGCACCAAGGAAATTATTTTCCTGAACTAAATCATAGTTTGTTATTTCTCTCAATAGAATAACAAATATTATCCCAGGAAAGAGATAATTGAAAATGTTATATGACGATATTTTTTCTATAATTTCTTTCATTTCTCGTATTGGCTACAACGGTTTGGCTAAACTGCGTTTTAATGCAGTTTAGGTTTTGTTAGGTGTAGTTATTATTTTATTCTTTTCTCTAAAGTATTCATTGGCTTCAGGTATTTTATCTCTCATAGCCCATCTCACAATCCCTAATTCATTTAATTTATATCCTTTAGGATTATACCAGGGTTTTTTAAGTAAATCCTTGAATTGTTTGACAGTTTCAATATTCATAGCTTCTAAATCTTCAAGCAACGCAGAATGGCCACCTTCACTTGTGTGATATTCTTTCGGTATAAGCTTTCTCATTAAAAACTTCAGCATGTCTACATTAAGCTCATCTGAATTATCAGGTTTACTTAAGCTAGTTAAGAATTCATCTCTTTCGGTCTTTACTCTACTGAATTCAAGGTCAACAGTTTCTAGTAGTGCAGCAGTTCGGTTGATAGTCCTTCGAAGTGGTAATGGTATATCGTCTTCTCTTTTATACTGTAAAATATGCGAAGTGGCAGCCCAAATATGTTGAGCCGCCGTCCTTACTTGGATTTCAATTTTTAGTTTCTTTAGGCCACTCAAGGTTGGTAAATTGAACCATTCATCAGGAGGGGTTACTTCATAATGTATGGACCCATATCCAAACTGATTTTCTTCTAATCTTCCTTCTGTGTTTTCCTTCCGTAGGACCTTGAAATTTCTGTCTATTATTTTTTCAATTTTGTCAACATCTTCTTGGAAAAGAGAGACAAGTCTAATACCTGCAATGTCATTGATTTCTGAAATGTCGTTAATAGTGATATTATATCGGTTGCACTTGTCCAAAATTGAATCTAATCCCTTGACCCTTGATTCAATAGCAAAACCAAGCTTTATATTCTCCTTCTTTAGAAGATACTCAATCTGTTGGACTGACTGTTCCACTAAGCTATGATATAGACCAATTTTTGAGTTGTAGTTTGATTCTATTTTTTCCATTTGCAGTTAATTACACCTAACTTGTTTATATAAACATAAAACACATCTATATATACCCAAATAGGCACGTTATCGACACATTCAGTCCTCTTTATTTACATAAAGCATGTTCCACTAAGACTTGAGGGAGGGGGAGTGTGCACAAATTACTAATTCCCAAATAATTGCCATTACAGAAAACCATAAAAAAACTAGGGATTTTCTACAATTGGCAATAAACAATGTACAATTAACAATGGGGAGTTGATAATTATCAATGGTTACGTACGAAGTTGGAGGTACGAAGTGGGAAGATGGATAGGTGAGGGGTTGTTTTACCGTTCTTTTCCGCTACCTAGCATGGTGTGCATCATACCGGTTTTCATATTGTCCCAGATATAAAAGATAATCCATTTGGTCCTATCACGCTCTACGTGAAACTGTCCATGCCTAAAACCATCTTCGTCGGCTTTACGATCCCCTTTTTTGGTCAATAAGTTGGCCACGGAGGATTTTAGTTTGTTTACATGTACATGGTCCTTTTTGAGGGCTGTAAACGTAAAATCCTCATAATTCATCTTCATTTCTCCTAGGGAGGTCCATTCGTTGCCATCTACGGTAAAAAACATCTGGTTGATGGTGCCATCTACCTCAACATCGAGTGTGGACCGCATAAAGGCATTAATGCTCTTGGTATGGAAATTGGAAACGGATGACTTAACGATAAAGGCATTATCCGTATTTTGGGGATCAAAGGTGTAGTTCATGGTGAACAGCCCATCGCCCATGATCTTATTTTCCGAATCTACCACCACCAGACCTTGATTTTGGTTGTTCAAGTTTTTGACCCGCACGTTTAGATCGGTCAGTATCATTTTTTGGGGAATTACATCTGGAATGGTCTTTTTGGTGAAACTGACCTCGCCCCCCGACACTAAAATGGAATCTATTTTAAGATCCACCTCCATTTCCCGCAGCATTTGATTGGGCAATTTTTTTACAATGGTGTTTGGGGGCAACAACTTGTTTCGGTATACCTCCATCACCGGATGTTCAACTTCAATGCTTGGCGCATGAAATTTTGGAATATCGGTACCCAGGAAATCGGGCTGGTTGAGCCTTATTTTATCCACGGAAACGTTAAAATGGGAACGCTCCATAGTTATTTTTGTGTTGAATTCTTCCGCGCTGTATTTGTTGCGAAACACCATATCCTCAATAACTCCGTATTCGTTGTCGAGCTGTATTTTTCCCAATCGTAGGTATTCGAATGGACTGATATCAGCATACAGATTTTGGGTTTCCAGCTGATAGGCACCAAAGGTGAACGGTTGTTTTTGTTGGGTGGTATCCGGGTCGAAATGAAAATCGGAAAGGCTGAAATCCAGTTTTTCAAGCTGTAGCAGCACACTGTCGATCTCTGTTTTTAAAATGGTCAGTTGGCCTTCCGTAATGGTAAATTTTCCTATGGAAAGGGTTTGGGGTTTGTTTTTCGGAGCAGTTTTTTTAAGGGAATCCTGAGCTGGTTTTCTGAATTGTCCAACTGGTGTTTCCAATAGCAAATGATCTATTTGAATGGCTTTTTTTGTTACTAAAGGGAGGTAGTGCAATCCGCTGATGCGTAATTTCTTGACCCTTACGGAATCCAGTGTGCTTTTGTTCTTGATTTCAACAGCCTCTAGTTGAATTTTTCCCAAGAGCACATTGGTGCTTAAATTCCCGTATTGTAATGAGATATTTTCAGGTATTTGTTCCGCGATTGCCGTTTTTACCTTTTGCGAAAACAGGATTTGTGCAACTATCAGCAAAGCTGCCAATACCAAAAGGCACCAAAGCAATATTTTTATCTTTTTTGATGTCTTTTGCAGCATAAAGGTTGGTGTTATCGATGCCTATTCTACTAAAATAGAACAAATTAGGGTTTGTTCTGCAAAAACAACAAAAACATTTGAAAGAGTGTTCATACGAATAAAAAAAGCGAGGCATTGCCCCGCTTTCACACAAACTAACTCAAAATTAACCACAAAGGTCGATAACAAAAAGGCACTATGGATAACAATGAGTTTCCGAATATATTTTTAATGATTTTACAATAGGGCAAACTCAAAGGCGGGATACCCTCTAACCCCACTTTCATTGGTCAATGCAGTGAATCGTATTTTATAGATGTTTCCATCGGTATCTTTTAGCACAAAGAACACATCATCTTTTAGAGAAGGCAGCATTCCGGGGCCTCCACCATTTCTCCAGTTACTTCCAATGCCACGTTGGTCATCCAAGAAAAGTGCCTCATCCACATCAGCCAAGCCAAAGTCGGCATACGCTGTTGTGGCGGTCTCTACTTGATAGGCGGAAACACTGCTCAAGATGTTGGTGGTGATGAAATCTGAATAGCCATAGGAACCAAAGCCTTCTATTTCATTGGTAAATACAGTGAAGTTGATATCCCAGCGGTCTGCTGCGGGTTGCACGTCAACGGTTTCTTCTGTGTCAAAACTGAAAAAGGTGAAATGGTAGCCAGAAGTTTTTGAAATGGTCACTTCTTCATGGGTGGTGGCATCCAAATCGGCATATTGCAGCACATAATCATCACCATTGCGCAAAATGCGTATTTTTTTCCAACCTCTGGGATCTCCACTAACGGCTACGGCACCTACCTCAGGCTCTTCGGTACCCACTTCAAAACCAAGGTTTACCAAATACACAGGGTTATCTGCATCCGTTTCAGAAATGGCCGCAATGGCGGTTCCTTCCAGACTTCCGGTTACATGATCCACAAAGGCTATATTAGCCGCATCGAAGGTGCCCACGGCCACTTGGGGTTGCAGGGCTTCCACATCGGTAGGGGTTACGGCATCAATATCGGTGCTTTCCAAAGCGGAAACAGCCATAAAAATGGACCCGTTGATGGTTACCCTGAATGCTTCTCCATTATAAAACCCAAGATCCCAACTATCACGTTTTGCAGTGGTTTCGGTAATTGAGCTTAAATCCACATAGACTTGGTCATCTTGATTAGGCCCACCCACTTCCGGGGCAGTAGTGCCCTCTGGAGCGGCAGTTTCGGTAAAGCTTACCGCCAATTGGGTATTTCCCTGAATAGTAGCATCGACTACACTAATGGCAGCTATAGTAAAATTGACGGTCTTTGTAGTACCTTCAATGGCATCCAGTAGTTTGTTGAACGTAAACGAAGTTCCGGTAGATCCACCAGTAAAACTTACAGTCAACTCACCTGAAGTTCCCGCAGGTGCCGTGGTGAAATCAGTACTATACTCGGCATTTACGGTAGTGTATGAGATGGTAACGGTACCATCTTCTGGTGCGGTGGTGGAGAATACCAGATTCACCTCTTTTTCGGTGTCAACGGTATCGAAACTCAGCGAAGGGTTTTGAAAAGCAACCACAAATTCAATGGGTGTGGTGTCTTCACCATCATCGCTGCAACTTGAGCCCACAAACAAAAAGGCCAGCGATAGTACATATAGAACGTAATTTTTCATAAAATTGGTTTTTAGTATTAAATATTCAGGTTATACAAAAGTTTTACAAAGAAGGATCTACCATAGCCTAGCAACAATCCATTGTTGGGTGAAGAATGTACTCCGCCACTTGATACGGTTGAGGTGTTGATCCTTGTGATGTCCAATAGGTTTCTCGCCCCCAAGGTGAGGTGCAATTTGTTGTCCATAAACGTTTTTCTGATGGAGCCGTCCATCCATCCATAACCTTCCCTTTTGGATCGAATGAAACTAGGATCATCTTGATTGGTATCGAGTATGAACTGATATTCTGGCCCGTTGTACTTAAAGAACAGTGAAACCGTGGTGTTGATCTTTGGAATCTGATAGCCCACATTGGAACTTACTTGCAAGGCGTAGAGGTAATCGTCATTGAAGGATTCCTCACTATTGAGTACTTTGCTCTCCCCTGAAAAGGATAGTCCCAAATCAAATTGAAAATCACCATAGACAACTTTGTTGGTAAAGGAAGCGCCCCAGTTGCGGTATTCATCAATATTGTTGTATTGAAAAGCCAATGGGCTCGGGTTTACGATGGTGAGTTCAATGCGGTCATCTACATTGAGGTACCAAGCCGATATTTTTGAACTCAATCGCCAAGAAAGGTCTTCTGGGAAAAAGTTCTTTTTCAAGTGAAGGAATGAGGAAATCCCTCGCTCTGGACTCAGATTGATGTTGCCCCGAACATCATGGTTCACGTCCACAAAATAGGTGAACAGCTCATCAAAGTTGGGATTTCGGGGCGATGTCCCCAAGACAGCACGCAGTTGATAGCCATTGTCAAATGCATATTTGGCACTCAGGGAGTGGGCCATCTGGGTTTTGAACTGTGATGAGAACATGGCCCGGGTCCCCGGTCTTAATGAAAATCGCTTGCCGAAGTCGAACTCAGCCGTTGCAAAGGCATCATACGCTTCCAATCTACGATCTATGCTGTTGCCGCTAAAAGTTCCGGCCAATGAGGAAGAATACCCTTTAATGTTGCTCAACTCGTACCCCAATTGTAGGCTTGTCTTTTCGGACTGGAAGAAATCATTGAAGGTGCCTCTGGAATAGATTCCCTTTCTAGATTCATACTCTTGGGAGTCCACATCAAATTTTTCCCTTGAGTTGATGCGATAATTGTATTGCTCCACATCCCTTTTTTGTTGTTGATAGGAGGCCGAAATATCATAATTGATGGTTTTCACGAACTTTCCGGCCATATTGAAGTGGTTATAGAATCGTTGGGAGGTGAATTCTGCATCTGTGGCGGTGGGATTGCTGGTCTGGGTAGACGGATTGTAATTTTCCCGAACCACGGAATCGTATCGCTGTACACGCTCATTGAAATACTCCATACGGTAAAACGACCTAAAGTTCTTCCCGGAATAGTTCACCAGGGCCTTGCCAGAATACTGCGTTTTGGGAAGCCATTCAAATCCTCTACGTCCATCATTGAGTGTATGAAATTCACCTTCACGATTGTTGAGGTGGCCCGTAAAATCATTATGGGTAATATTGCCGTTTATATACCACTTCTCTGAAAATCGGTGTCCTACCGTAAGGGATTGAATATGTCTTCCCTGGTCAAAAAAACCATATTCATTGCCAATGGTCTCTTCCTGTACATACGGGGTTATTTCCCATTGGTAGTCTGAATCCTTCCGAGTAATAATGTTTATAATCCCCGAAACCGCATTGGAACCATATTGCACGCCCATGGAGCCTTCCACAATCTCCACTTGCTCAATATCATCCAAATTGATTTGGGTAAGGTCCGTATTGTTCCCCAGTCCCTCGTCATTAATCAAAGGGATATTGTCCACAAGGATTTTAAAGTATTGACCGTCCAACCCGAACAGTTCAACACTACTTTTCCCCGTAGATGGGTTGGGCTGTATGCTTATATTGAGGGATTGATTAAGAACATCGGCCAAAGTGTTGCCTGCCAAACGATCCATAGTTTCTCTAGGAATCACTTTTACCTCAAACACAGATTTGTCCACACTCTGTTTGTTGATTTGGCCGGTGAGCACCACTTCTTCCAAATGTTGCATGGCCATAGAATCTTTTTCCATAGGCTCGATTTCTTGGGTAAAAACCTGAAAGCACAGAAAAAATGAAAAATAAAACAGGAATCTATTTTTATTTAGACTCATTCTAGTTAGATTTGTGGCAAATATATAAGTTATTTTAATTCAGTCTAAATAATATTAATATTTTTGTCAAAACAATTTTTGAGCAGTCTAACTAAATAACACTATGAAGAAATCAATCATTTTTGCAACACTTGCCCTTGGAGTGGCATTTGCAATGCACGCCCAAGAAAAGAAAGAACTGGACCGTAAAGCCATAAAGGACATGTGCGGTTGCTTTGAAATTACATTTAAGTACACCGAGACCTTTGCACCGGAAATCGATTATGAAAAAAAACTGGATTATACGGCAAAGGCTTTGGAGTTGGCCCTTCCCATTGTAGATGAAGAAAACAAGATTTCATTACAACATTTATTGGTTTTAAATGACACTATGGTGATCAAGCACTGGCGACAGGATTGGTTGTTTGAAAACCAAGATGTTTTCTATTACGACAAGGACAACAACTGGACCTTCCAGAAGTTACCAGCGGATGCTGTTAAAGGGCAGTGGACCCAAAAAGTGTATCAAGTGGATGATAGTCCCCGCTATTCGGGTTCAGCTACCTGGGTACATTTTGATGACAAACATTACTGGGAAAATGATACGGACTCACCGCTTCCCCGAAGGGAATATTCCAAACGAAGCGATTACAATGTCATGAAGCGGGGCAATCGCCAAGAAATCACTTCCTACGGTTGGGTGCACGAGCAGGATAATGATAAGATCATTCGTAAAGAAGACAAAGCTGATGTGTTGCTGGCACAAGAAAAAGGAATGAACATATATACCAAAGTGGCCGATGATAAATGTAAGGTGGCCCAAGACTGGTGGAATCAACACAAAGATTTCTGGGCCAAGGCAAGAGCATCTTGGGATCAAGTTTATGACAGGAACACCGATTTGACCCTTCACAAACAAGTGGATGAAAAGCCGTTGTTCATGCAGTTTTACACCTTGGAAGCGGAAAATGCCGATCAATCGCAAATATCAGAATTGATCAATAAGTTTATCATGGAGAAAAAGCCAAATAAAAATGCAGAGGGGAAATAAGTTTAAGGTTTTCAGTGGGGCTGCAATTTTTGCAGTCCTTTTCCTCTCTGGATTTGGGATGCCCAAAATTTCGCCCAAACTTCAGGAAAAAATAGATAATGCCGTACAGACCACATTTGAAGTTGAGGATTTTACCTTGGAACAGATTAAAGTGGACGCTGGATTGAATGAAAAGACCCCTGTGGAAATGGGTGGAGAAAATTTGTTCAATGTCATTAAGGAGGGCAATTCCCTTGGGTATGTGTACCTGGGCGAAGCACCCAGCATGAAAAATATCTTTGATTATGTGGTCCTCTTCAATCCGGATCTGAGCATTAAAAAGTCCAAAATCTTGATTTACCGAGAAGATTACGGTCGCCAAGTTGGGAGCCAACGCTGGTTAAAACAGTTCATTGGCAAAAAATCTGGAGAAAGTCTCACCTACGGTGAGGATATTGATGCCATTTCCGGGGCCACCATTTCAGCCAAATCCATGACCTTGGCGGTACATCATGTTTTGCAGAGCATGCAGGTTTTACAGGAGAACAACTTTTTTGATTGATTGTAATGTTGCCAAATTTGATTAAGCCACCTGAAAGGGTGGCTTTTTTGTTTTTAGGGAATACAAACTTTCTGGCTAACTTTGAGTTATGACCCGAGACATAATCGATATCAACGATTTTATCATTTTGGTGGAGGAGGCGAAGGCTGATGTGCCCACAAAAGACGCGTGCCTGTTTGATGAACCTGTAATAGCGGTGGCTTTTTACGGTTCCGGTAATGTGGATCTTGCAGTTAAGCACGGCGACACCCAAAAGGATTTTCAACATACCAAAGGCTTGGCGCTCTCTTTTTATGCCGATGAAAAGGTGATATTTGAGCATACGGTAGCCTCGGATAAACCTTTGGAATGTATTGTAATTGCCACCTCGCCCCGAAATCTGGAAAAGTTGCCCAATGAAGAGGGGGAATTGTTCTCAGAAATGCTCAATCAATTGGTGAACCCATCGGATTCTTATGTGGAAGGGCCACAATTTTTTATGACGCCAGAGATGCAATCCATTGTGGACCAGATTTTTCATAATTCGTATGAAGGGAAGACCAAAATGATGTTCTTTCGGAGTCAGATGACGGCCTTGCTATCCCATTTTTTTGGACAATTGGCCACTATGGATAAATCGGTCATCAAAACATCAGAACGTGAAAAATTGTTTCAGGCGAAAGAAATTCTTTCCAACCAGTTGGACAACCCACCATCATTAACAGAGCTGTCCAGACAAATAGGACTTAATAGTTTTAAATTGAAAAAAAACTTCAAGGAAGTTTTTGGGGTTCCAGTGTTCAAGTATCTTCAAAACGAACGGATGAACAAGGCCCACGAATTGCTCCGAAATCATGAAGCTACGGTACAGGAGGCTGCTTGGCAAGTGGGCTATGACAGCCTGAGTTCCTTTTCCAATGCCTTTTCCAAAAAGTTTGGGTTTCGTCCCAGTGAAATTCGGCAATAGCCCCACATTATTTTTGAGACACCGCAAAAAGAGCCACTTTTTCTTCTTTTCCCTTTAGGGAAATGCTACCCATCGCAGTAAATGTGTATGCATCTGAATTAAAATTATCGGCCAATATTTCGGAAATCAACAGCTCGCTTTCCAGCACATTGCATTGCCCTTGGATTCGGGCAGCTGTGTTTAACGTATCCCCGTGATACGCAATTTCCTTTTTGTATTTCCCGACTTCAGTAACGGTGACCATGCCCGAATGCATTCCAGCCTTGAAAAAAGGGAGTACGCCATATTTTTTTTCATAATAGTCACGCTTTTTTTCCAAAGTCATTTTAAAGTTGAAAAAGGACTTGAGACCATTTTCATTTTTAATCCCGCTCATTAAGGACCAGGTCAACACGGCTTCATCCCCAACATATTGGTAGATTTCAGCAGGGTTGTTGGCGATGGCATTCCCAAGATCGTTAAAACAATCCTGAATCAACAAACTATAGTTTACATGCCCCAATTGTTCAGCAAGCTGGGTGGAGGACTGGAGGTCCAAAAACATAAAAATACGTTCCTCTTCCCTGGGAACAAGGAACTTGCCCTGGACCAACTTTTTTAAATTTCCCTCTCCCAACATCAAATTAATTTGCCGTAAAAAGGTTAAAAAGACATCAACGGACAATACATAAAAATAGATTGCCCCACTACCGGCATCAATGGCAAAGGCCACAATCCCCAAAGAAGTGCCAAAATAGAATTGGTACACCACATACGCCCCCAAAACCAACAGCATCAAGAAGAGGATGCCATAAATCATACGGAAAATAAGGAGGGTGATCAAGGAGCGGTATTTTTGTACCCGTTCTTCAGTAAGTATTTGGGCAAATCCGGAAATTAGTCCTATAACAGGACCCAAGGTTATCGAGATTGATAGGCTGGATAGGAAGTCAAATTTAAGACTGCCCAGTTCGGTGGTGCCCACCCCGCGCACAATGCTCAGGAACACAAAGGCGAGGGTCCAACCAATGCAATAAAACCGGATTATCCGCCACCTACGGGTATTGATGAAAGCCACAGCCATTTTTCAAAGTTATCCTTTTCAAACAAATCTTACTGCTTTTCAAACAAATAGAGCCCATGGGTTTGGCGCAATTTTGTCCTGTAATCTTAAAACAAATCAAAATGAAATTCTTTAGAGCTGTATTCATCGGACTTATCATCTGGATTTTGGGAGTGAGCATTTTTCTACTATCCTACTTTATACCTGTCATGAAGGATTTAGATTTTCAGGCTAATCTAGTACTCTCACTGGCCGTGATTCCCCTGGTTTGGATGGGTTCATGGTTCTACTACACCAAGGAAGCTAAAACCCATGGGCTAACAGTAGGAGCAATATTATTCCTGACCAGTGCCCTGATGGATGCATTTATTACGGTTCCGTATCTAATGGCTCCCTATGGAGAAACCCATTACAGTTTTTTTACTGCTCCCTGTTTTTGGTTAATCGCTGTGGAGTTTGTGTTGACGACAGTGCTGTTCTGGAATTTCATAGGGAAGTCAAGCAATCAGAAAACAATCAATTCAAAATAAAATAGTCTAATAACAAAAACAAGAAAATCATGAAAGCAAATTATTTAGTACTCGGTGGAAAAGGAAAAACAGGACGTAAAGTTGTTGAGCGATTGACACAAATGCATCAAAACGTACGTATCGGTTCACGAAGCGAAACCCCAGCATTTGATTGGGAAAATCCAGAAACTTGGGCCAACGCTTTGGAAGGAATGGATAGGGTATACATTACTTTTCAGCCGGATTTAGCGGTTCCCGGCGCTTTGGAAGCCATTGAAGGTTTTATCAAAATCGCAAAGCAGAAAAAAATCAAAAAAGTGGTGCTTTTGTCCGGAAAAGGAGAACGCGAGGCCGAACTGTGTGAGCAAGTGGTCATCAATTCAGGCATTGATTACACTATTGTACGGGCCAGCTGGTTCAATCAGAATTTTAGCGAAAGTTTCTTTTTGGATCCCATTTTGGCCGGGCATGTTGCATTACCCCAGGCCGAGGCAAAGGTTCCTTATGTGGATACCAATGACATTGCCGATGTAATTGTGGAAGCATTGATGAAAGACAGTCATAATGGGGAAATCTATGAGTTGACAGGCCCTCGCTTTTTGACTTTTCAACAAGTTGTGAATGAGATTGCACAAGCTTCGGGTCGTGACATCACATTTATGCCGATATCACTTCCAGCGTATACCAAAATGATGGAGGACTTTGGTGTGCCTTCAGATTATGTTTGGTTGATTAATTATCTGTTTTCCGAAGTATTGGGGAATAAAGCCAATGAAGTCATCACCCATGATATTGAAAAAGTTCTGGGGAGAAAACCCATAGATTTTTCGGAATATGCAAAGGAAACTGCCGCAACCGGAATTTGGAACCAAGAGGTTGAGGTATAGACCAAATCTGCCTTTTTAAATGAAGCAGGCCCTTTGGGCCTGTTTTTTATTTAGATGAGCGTTGTCAAATAACTGTAAGCAATTCCAGATAGGATAGCTAGCCCAAAACTTAGCAGTGTACCAATAAGGACATACTCGGTGAGTTTACGGTTTTTGCCTTTGTTGAGGTCTCCAAAACGGAATACGGATTTAGCCGCAATCAAGAGCCCAATGGCCGCCCATTGTTGTATCAAGATAAAACCAAAGACAAAAAGTCGCTCCAGCATACCGATGTAGGTCCCGGCATTTTTTAGGGAGCCGCCTTCGGTGGATTCATCATCTTTGGCAATTTCATCAATATAAGGGGCCAACAACATCCGCATGAAAATACCGCAGACATAGGTGACGAAGACCAGAAATGTAATTAACAAAAGATTTTTCTCGCCAAATAGTGTGGTGAAATCAATCTCAAAAGGGGAAATCCAGTAAATCATGCCCGCAATGACCAAAAGGTGCAGTATTTGATCCACCACAAAAAGCCAGCGGTAATTTTTTTCATTGGTAAGGCTGAGTTTGCCTATATCGATTATGAAATGGGAAACCACAATGATGGCAATTACTCCCAAATGGTGAAATTGAAGGATGAGCAGTAGGGTCAACAGATGCACGGCAATATGCCAATACAGGTATTTGGATTTCCATTTGTTTTGTAGCTTGTCCTCTACCCAATGCCCGGGCTGGAGTACAAAATCGCCAATAAAATGCGCCAAGATAAGCTTTAGGGCCAGTATCATAGTTGGGTGAGTTGGGATTGATAAAATTGAATCATTTTTTGGACTTCATCGAAGCCAGCACGTATAAGGGCTTCACTAATGGTGCTTTGTGACTTGCCCAAAATGGATGCTAGTTCATTTTGACTGACTTTGGGGTGTTCCAAAGCAGTTTTTACAACTCTGGCGGTGGCCGGTAGCCAACTGTTCATGGAAAGGGATGCCAGTTGCAGCATTAAATTCATGGACGTATCAAAATCTTCAGATGCTGATTTTAGGGCCATGGTCTGTTTCTTGAGATTTTCAAAACATTCTCCGGAAAACACAAACGCAGGTCCATTGGATTCGGTTATTTTTTGGGCGTCATAGGTTTTTTCGCCTAGCCCAATAGCTATCCGTACATCCATATCACGAGTCTGTTTTATGGATGCTTTGATATAAACAGCAGCTTCTAGGGCATTTTCAGAAGGGGTTTCCAACTGAAAGCTATCCCCTCGGTAGATTTCCCACGCTTTTGGCTCATTCCCATATTTGCCCAAAGCTTCTTTTAATTGGGGCAACCATTTGGCGGTTTTATGCGCTGATGAATTTTTGATGTCTCCTGTAAGGATGGCAACCATTTGTTCTTGTTAAAAATATCCGTTAATCAGCAGATAATTGTAAATATCTGTAAAATAGCCGATATATGCAAATATCTGTAAAATAGCCGATAATTGTAAATATCGTTAAAAAAAGCGATATTGTTTAATTAAACAAAAAAGAAGCCGCGCCCATGGCAGGCGCGGCTTCTAAAAAATCAACAAAAAACACTATCCTCTTCTTCCTTTCTCCTGCATTTTCTTTTTGCCATGATGCGCTTTCGCGAATCGTAGTTTTTTCCAAGTTTGGTATTGCTCATCATTTAATACCTCCCTCATTTTTTCCTGATGTGCAATTTGATGGTCCAATCGTGCATTCTCCATTTCAAATCGCTCTTCCGTAGTGGGTTTTTTCCGTTCACCACTTTCTCTCAAGGCCTTCATTTCATCCCACTTGGCCTTTCTAAATTCAGCCTCATCCAAATTGATGGTCATGACCTTTTGTTGTTGTACCTTGGTTAAATCTAGGGCCAAGGTCATTTGTTTGGTCTGTAAAGTGGCCATTTGCTCTGCGGTCATGTCCATTTTTGGACTTTTGTGCATTCTATGGCCTTCTTGCCTTTGTGCTAGGGCACCTATGGATATCAAAAGTGCCAATGCTACTACTAATCGTTTCATATGTTTACTTTTTAATGATTTATAGCTTGGACAGGGCAATCATCCAATGGTTTAATCATTAAGCCAACATTTATGAAGCTTTTAACAGCGAAGCACGGAGGGACTTATTTTTGTTCCTCCTCCAAATTTGTTTGGGGTTTTTCCAATTCGTCGACATCTTGGAACTGTGTTTCAACGAAGGTTTCTGAACCGATTTGTTCTTGAAATTTATCCTGTTGTTCCATTTGGTAGTATACCACGGAAGAAATCACAAAACAGGAAAAGAAGATGAGGCTTTTTACTTTGTAGGTCATGACTTTAAAGATTTGGGATTACTAAAGTAGTTAAACCTTTGGTCAATCTACACGATATGTTGCGAAATGACCCTAATTCGATGTGAACAGGATGAAATGCATGGTATAATCGATAAACGGCAAGGTTTATGGACTAAAGCCCAAATCTTGTACTAAATTCCTACAAACCTATAGGATTATTTTGGCTCCAAAATCAAATCAATACGTTCCAAAGCATCTTGAAGATGGTAACGACTCATGGTGTCCGACGTTCTGGCCAATCCATTCCTAATATCCCTTTTCAAACTATTGAGTTCGGCCCTGGCCACAGAACGAATATCTGATTGACTGGTGTTGATTGCCGTGGACTTTCGATACCCTCCAAAATCAGAAAGTTTTGATTGGTTTTCGGCAGTCATCAAATATTCCAAACGATCTATATGGGCTTTTTGAAGATTTCTTCGGTAGGTGTCAATGGCTTTTCCAGTTTGGGTTTCGGACCAAACACCATTTCTGAGATCCTGCATCATTTCCAACAAGCCGTAGGCATTATCACCATTTATGGTTTCATTTTCAATAACCCGTGCCAGTTTCCCTAATTGGAGCATAGTGTTCAAATAGCGTACCTGCATGGAACGGATACGCTCCACAGAACCCGAATATTGGATTTTGTTAAAAATAGTTTGGTCAATCAACCATTCCGGGGTTTTAAAAAGTTGCCCCTGTAGAAACATCATGCAATTTTTTTGATGATCCTTGCTTACATGGGTATACACTGCACCCTCTTGATCGGCTGTTTTATGGTATTCGTAAACACCTCCAATATTATTGGATACATGGCCCATATATCTTTGAAATTGAGCTACCACCTGTCCGTACATGGTTTCCAAATCGTCATAGTTTTCACCATCTTCGGTGGTCCACTGCATTAAATTGGGTAAAATTCGTTTTAAGTTTTCTATACCATACCAACTTGCTTTTATCGCATCATCCCCTAAATCCTCGGTCTGCGAACTTGGGTCATGGATATCGCCTATCTGTTGGTGTCCAAATCGATACATAGGGTCATCCTCATGCTCACGGACCCAACTGTTCAAGATGGGTTTTTCATCTTCTGCGGATTTGTCCAAAATAGGCTTGTAGCCCCATCGGATGGCATACTTATCATACACCCCAATGTTGGGCATGAGTGCTACGCCTTCATCCCCAGGTTGTGCTACATAATTGAAACGGGCATAGTCCATAATGGAAGGAGCCGTACCATATTTTTGTGTAAAACTTACCGAACGAAGTGAATCCACAGGATAGGCCACGCTACTGCCCATATTGTGGGGCAATCCAAGGGTATGTCCCACTTCGTGGGAAGAGACAAAACGAATCAGCCTACCCATAATATCTTTTTTGAACTGCACATTACGGGCATTGGGATTAATGGCTGCCGTTTGCACAAAGAACCAGTTGCGCAGCAAGCTCATTACGTTGTGGTACCAATTTATGTCCGATTCCAATATCTCACCACTTCTGGGATCGCTCACATGAGGGCCATTGGCATTGGGAATAGGGGAGGCCAAATACCGAACCACGGAATAGCGTACATCCTCCGGTGACCATTCGGGGTCTTCTTCGGGAGAAGGTGGGTCTTTGGCAATAATCGCATTTTTGAATCCAGCAGCTTCGAAGGCCACTTGCCAATCCTCGATGCCCTGTTTTATGAAAGGCACCCATTCTTTTGGTGTAGCTCGATCTATATAATATATAATGGGTTTTTTGGGTTCCACCAATTCCCCTGCTTTGTATTTTGCAATGTCTTCATCCTTGACTTCCAATCGCCAGCGATCTAAATAAGTGACGGTTTTGCTTTCTTGGGCATCCAATCCATAATCTACCTGTCCTCTGGCGAACCATCCAACCCGTCTATCAAAATAGCGGCGTTTCATGGGTTCCTTGGGTAGCAAAATCATGGAATTATTGATTTCTATTGAGATGGATCCCATGCTTTCGTTGCTCGGAGGCTCACTGGCAACATAAGTTTTTACATGACGAGTCTCAATATTCAAGGGATAGCTTTTGATGGATTCAATAAAACTTCGGTCACCATCCATTCGGCTAACCTTGTATTGTTTTCGATAACCATCGGGCATTCCTAAAGCATTCACATCCTTGGTAAACATAGGGTCAACCTCAATGACCGTAGCTGGGTTCAGGGAATCTTTTTTATTAAATGCTTTTATATCGAATGCAAAAAGTACCGGTTCAAAATTGGAATTGACCACAGCTTCGTGGATGGGAAGGGAATCCGCAGCCACATTTCCGTAGGAGATTACTCGTAACAATACTTTTTTGGGCTTTTTCTCCCAACGTAACACTTGGGTGTTGATTTTTCCGCCACCAAAACCAATTCCGGTCGCGGTTTTGGAAATTCGACTTACCATCAGCATCTCTCGGGTAAAGAGTGAATCTGGTATTTCGTAGTAATATTTGTCATCTACCTCATGGACACTGAACAGACCCGTATCGGTTTTAGCCTCTTTAGTAATGACCTTGTCATAGGGTTTAATATCACCCGGTTTGGCATCCTTTTTTTGTTCGGTGGTCTTTTTTTTCTTTTTGAAGAGTTGTGCCTCTGCGGTCTGAAATGAGGCTAGGGTAACAACTAAAATGAGTAGTTGAGGGAGTAGTTTTTTGATCATTGTGTGTCATTTTGATTGATGCAATGCTTCCAAAGAACCAAAAAAACATCAAAACAGACTGTTAAATAAATATTAATGCAAACTTTTTTTGGGTGAAGACAAAATCTTCGGCAGTCCTGCGTTTTACTGATGGTTTACGCTGTAACACCTTGTTTTTAGGGGGTTCAGAGGAATCTATTTTTCGTGAAAAAAATCTAAAAGGTGTAACATTTTAAATTCATAATAGTCTTATAAGCATATCATCAATCACAAAATTCAATCAAAAAATGAACAAGTTATTATTAATTTATGGATGTGTACTTTTAAGTAGTTCCGCCATAGCAAGTGACCAACAAAGGACGGCGGTCGTAGAAACCAAATCAGAGACCGCCAGTACCTTGGAAAATGAGTTTACAGTATTGAATATCAATGCTGAATGGAATGAAGCCAACCTGTCCGATGGGGCATATGAGCTGAATTTGGACGACATAGTGTTTATTGAGGAAGATACCGATATTGATCTCGGTTTTGATACCGCCGACTATCTTCCCAAGGATTTTAATCCTTATAAAACCTATTTTGATTTGAATTCCATCATATACCTTGAAAGCGAAGTTGAACAAGAGCTTGGATTTAGCACTAAGTCATACCTTCCTGAAGGTTTTGATCCCTACACTCAAGTTGTGGATGTTCATGGCATCAATTATTTGGAAGAAGAAGAGGATGTTGAATTAGGTTTCAATACCCAAGATTACCTTCCAGAAGGATTTTCACCCTACGAAGTGTATGTGAATTTGAACGCTATCCAATTTATTGAGGATGACGTAGAATTTACACTTGGTTTGGATACTGAATATGAATTGCCAGAAGGTTTTGATCCTTACACCAATGTTTTGGAGGTGACTTCCATCAATTACATGGAAGATGACAAAATAGATTTGGGGTTCGATACTTCTAAGTATCTCCCAGAAGGTTTTGACCCTTATGCAGGGACAGAGTAGTAGGATGTTTTAGTTTTCATTTTACAAATTTTTGAGTTAGTTAGTTATGAAAGGCCCTCTTTGGAGGGCTTTTTATATGAAAGTCGATTTTTTTCCGTTACAGTTAAGGTAAGGTGTTGGTTAACAAAAAAATAACATGGTTGACCAGCAAAGTGTAAAAAGCAATAAAACGGCTTTAACGCTATCAATCTTACAAGATTTGAGAACAGCTTTTATAAGTTTCTCACTGAATCTTAAAAAGGATTGAGAAAGTAGTTATCGGATGACAATAGGTGGTTCGTTAACAAAAGTCTAATTAAGAAAATCTTCACTGTAAAGGGTTTTACCTTTGTAGTGTAAAAAGCATATAAAAGTAGAGTTGAGTTAGTTTCTTACTATTTTTTTGAGTTAGTTAGTTTGTCAATGGCCCTTCCAATCGGAAGGGCCATTTATTTTAGAATAACATCGGAACCACAAACTTGAATACCAAAATCAATAGTCCCACAGCAATAAGGTTCAAAATAACCCCTACGCGGGCCATCTGGGCAATCTTTACATAGCCGCTGGCAAAGACAATGGCATTTGGCGGTGTGGCCATCGGCAACATAAAGGCACAACTACTGGCAATGGTTACGGGTATTAGCAAATAGAGGATAGGAATGTCCAACCCGATTGCAATACCAGCCACTACGGGCGCCAAAACGGCCACTAAGGCCACGTTGCTCATCAATTCGGTCATAAAAAGCATTAAGAAAATCAGCAAAGTAGCAGTAAGAAGGATGCTGATTTCACTTTGTGCTATGGCATCCGCAACCATATCCACAATACCGCTGGAAGACATCCCTTGGGCCAAGGCTAAACCACCACCAAATAAAATCAATATGCCCCAAGCCAATTTGGAGGTGTCCTTCCATTCAATGATAAAATCGCCCTTTCTCATATTATAGGGAATGGAAAACAGGGCAATGGCAGCAAAAATGCTG
Source organism: Allomuricauda sp. CAU 1633 (assembly GCF_017313225.1). Lineage (GTDB taxonomy): Bacteria > Bacteroidota > Bacteroidia > Flavobacteriales > Flavobacteriaceae > Flagellimonas. Next base: position 1,090,700 of record NZ_JAFLNE010000001.1, read on the forward strand.
ATCATGGTATCCGTAAGTCCCAATGAAGGGAAAATGGCATTGATCAATGTCCGGAAAATCCAAAGGAATACTGTTACCCCAAAAATTACCAGCACCATTTTTTCTTTTCCTGATGTTGGGCCCAATTTTTCAAGCTCTGTATGAATGACCTCCTTGGAAGCATTGAACTTTAAATCCCGATTGGGAAACATCCATTTTACCAAGACCCAATAACAAATAGCGATCATGATGATGGAAAACGGCAGCCCCAATGTCATCCATTTTAAAAAGGAGATTTCGGTGTTGTACTCATTTTCCAAAAGCCCGATCAAAACCGAGTTGGGTGGTGTCCCAATTACAGTGGCAATACCTCCGGCATTGGCTGAAAAAGCAATTCCCAACATAACACTCAATGCAAAATTCTGGTCATTTTTGGTGAAACCATCTTCATCGTTGATCAAAAGATTGATAACAGATAAGGCAATAGGGAGCATGACCACTGTACTGGCCGTATTGCTGATCCACATACTCAAAGAAGCGGTGGCAATCATGAACCCTAAAATGACCTTATTGGGCGTGGTTCCAGTCAAACGGATGATGTTGAGCGCTATCCGGCGATGGAGATTTACTTTTTCCAAGGCCAGGGCCATTACAAAACCACCAAAGAATAGAAATACAATGGGACTTCCATAATTGGCACCAACTTCGGCAATGGGCAATATTTTAAGAATTGGCAATAACAACAAAGGTATAAGGGCCGTAACGGAGATGGAAACCGCTTCGGTAATCCACCAGATGAGCATCCATACCGCAACAGAAATTACGGCATCCCCTTTTTCGGAAACCAGTTCCAGGGGTAAATATGTAAGAATCAGAAAGGCGATGGGCCCAAGAATTAGCCCTATTTTTTTGCTTAGTTCCATTTGGGATTCTAAGCTATGCTTTTTTAAGAAAACATAAAAATGTTGGTAGCGCTCTTTATTTTATGCGCCCAAAAAGCCCGTCATCATTCTTAACAACCTCAAAAACCCCATGTTTTACAAGATTTTTGGTGCTTTTATCCCATTTTTTACCACTAAGACCTGCCTTGTCTTTCAATTCAGCCAAGGGCATTTGGCCAACAGGTTTTAAAATGTCCATAATGGCTTTTTCCTCTTCGGTGAGTTCCACTTTTTTCTTTTCGGGTCGCATTTGCGGGAAGAACAATACCTCTTGAATGGAAGAATTGTTGGTCATCAACATCACCAATCGGTCAATTCCAATACCAATCCCTGAGGTTGGGGGCATGCCATATTCCAAAGCGCGTAAAAAGTCTTGGTCGATGAACATGGCCTCATCATCTCCTTTTTCGGAGAGCTTTAACTGGTCTTCAAAACGCTCGCGTTGATCAATGGGGTCGTTCAACTCGGAATAGGCATTCGCCAATTCTTTTCCATTTACCATCAGCTCAAAACGTTCGGTAAGTTTTGGATTGCTTCGGTGTTCTTTGGTCAACGGGCTCATTTCCTTCGGGTAATCCGTGATGAAAGTGGGTTGGATGTAATGATGTTCACATTTTTCACCAAAAATCTCATCGATTAATTTACCAACACCCATGGTTTCATCCACTTCAATGTTTAGTTTTTGGGCTGTTTCACGAAGTTGATCTTCGTCCATTTCAGACACATCGTACCCTGTATGAATCTTGATGGCCTCCAAAATGGGAACCCTTGGATACGGAGCCTTGAACTCAATTTCGTGATTACCCACTTTCACTTTGGAACTTCCGGTAGCATCAACAGCCACTTTTTCAAGAAGCTTTTCGGTGGTTTCCATCATCCAATTGTAGTCTTTGTAGGCCACATACAATTCCATTACCGTAAACTCGGGATTGTGGGTGCGGTCCATTCCCTCGTTACGGAAATCTTTGGAGAACTCGTACACCCCATCAAAACCACCTACAATCAATCGCTTTAGATACAATTCATTCGCAATCCGCAAATACAGCGGAATGTTCAATGCATTATGGTGCGTTAAAAAGGGACGTGCAGCTGCCCCTCCGGGGATGGGTTGTAAAATAGGAGTCTCCACTTCCAAATAGCCCCGTTCGTTATAAAACTCACGGATGCTGTTGGTGATTTTTGTTCGTTTGATGAAGGTATCCTTTACATGCGGGTTCACCACCAAGTCCACATACCGTTGGCGGTAGCGAAGCTCTGGGTCGTTAAACGCATCGTATACTTTACCATCTTCATTTACTTTTGGTAAGGGAAGTGGTCGCAACGACTTGCTCAACAAGCTAAAGTTCTTGACCATCACGGTTTTTTCGCCAACCTGGGTCGTGAACAGTTCACCTTCAACGCCGATGATGTCGCCTATGTCCAACAGTTTTTTGTAGACATCGTTGTATAAGGTTTTGTCCTCACCGGGACAGATTTCATCACGATTAAAATATACTTGAATCTTTCCTTCGCTGTCCTGCAACTCCGCAAAAGAAGCTTTTCCCTGAATTCTTCTAGACATCAATCTACCGGAAATCACCACCTTCTTGCCTTCCTCAAAATTGTTCTTGATGCTCTTGGATGTGGCATCCACTGGATACAATGCTGCGGGATAGGGGTTGATACCCATTTCCCTGAGTTTGGTCAATTTTTCCCTTCGAACGATTTCCTGTTCCGATAGTTGCATAGCCTATAAAAAATTAAAGCGCAAAATTACACTTTTGCGCTTTAATTCCATTCCTCAGCCGTGCTTATTGTGCATAATTGGGTATGTAGGGCTTGTTTTGAACGATTTGGGCCATGTCTTCTTCCAAAGATGCAATGGGTCTTTCCACAATTCGATTGATTTCCGCTCCATTTTTAAAGAAAACCATAGTGGGGACCTTTATGATGTTGAGTCCTTTTTCTTCCCCAGTCGGACTTTTTTTGTAGTGTTCTTTTCTACGGTCCAGTGCAATGATTTCCAATTGCTCCATGGGAAAATCAGCAGCTTCCAGAATTTTGATGAAACGGGGTGTTTCCCGCTTACTGTCCCCGCACCACGTGCCCAAAAACAGTTTGATGTTGTATTGCGCCAAGTCTTTTTTGAAGAGTTTCACCAAGGTTTCGTCCACTGGGTAGGTTTTCATGCCCTGATGAAACCATTGTTGATAGGGTTCCGCATGGAGGCCTTCCAAATTGATTTTTCCTACCATAAATTTTTTGCCATCTTCTTGCACAATTTCCTTGTTGAACTCTTGGGCGAAGACCACTGTTGTGCAGAGCACCAATAGGGTTGTAAAAAGGTGTTTCATGATTTTTCGATTTTAAGATTTGGCTCGAAAATTCAATAAAAACAGGGCTTGGAAGGACTTTTGCAGGATGGAAATGGGGACTAGACCCCAGGTTGATTTTTATTTTTTGAAGAGGAGCACTATTTCTTCTCGGGAGGAAACCTCTAGTTTTTTATACAGATTGTTGATGTGCGTCTTTACGGTACTTAAGCTTACAAAAAGCTCTGTGGCAATCTCTTTGTTGCTTTTTTCTTGAAGGATATGTTGCACAATTTTCTGTTCTTGGGGCGTAAGTTTTTCGCGTAGCGATTTTGCCCTTACCCTGATATTTAATTTTCGGAAGGTGAGCAGATATACATTGGCCAAAAGCGAAAGAATCAGGGCCACTTGCAAAAGGTATTTTAAATACCAAGTTTTTGGGGTGTTGAACGTGGCAAGTTCTTTATCGGTGGCAATTTCTGCAGCGTATTGTTGGGTAAAGCTTGCTTCGGGATATGTACTTTGCAAACGGTTTAAAAGATTTTCATAATAGAGATTGGTAGGCACATCTTGAAGGTAGTACGCGTAGGTTTCGTTTCTTTTGTCCGATAGGAAATCGTAGACGAACAGTTCAACCAAAGGTTCTTCAGCAGTTTTCCCAAAATCCTGTAAGGTGGCAAACCATTTTTTAGAATTGAGTTTTCTGCTGGCTTCACTGGTATATTCCATAAAATCGAACGCCATTTCATCTTTTAGGAACTCCACTTGCAAGAGCTCTTCCGATTTTGCATTGGTGGAGATAATGGAGCAAAGGGATTGGTCTTCAAAAGAGGTTGGAAATTGAACCGTATCTGTGTTATTGGCAATGAAGAGAACACTCGAGCTGTTGTTGCACTGTCCCAGAAAGTGATTGGCTTCCGAAGAATCTGAACAACCGTCCAAATGAATGCGGTAAATTCGATTTTCAAGAGGAAGATTGTTTCCTTCAAACTGAAAATGACCTAAAGAATCCACTTGGGCCTTCTTCACAATCTGATCAAGATAAATTCGTGATGACTTCCTGTAATCCTCTACCAAGGAAAGATAAATGGTGTTTCCAGCATTGGTTTGTGACACCTCGCCCGAAAAGCGATATTGCGCAAAAAGGGAGGAACTGGCCAAGAAAAACGAAAAAAAGACAAAAAACCGCATTATTAAATCATTTAGTATAGAAAATACGGGTCTGGTGTAACAAAATTGTGGATTAAGGTACTAATAAGTATCATCAATCAAAATTTGTACCATGAGTTTCTGGAGAGTCTTGCTGGCCATACTTTTTCCACCCTTGTCCGTAATTGGAAAAGGTTGTGGTTCTTTTGTTATTGTATTACTTTTAACGCTCTGTGGATGGGTGCCCGGGGTTATCGGTGCACTTGTCATTTTAAATAACACGAACTAGAGCGTATGAAAAAAGTCCAAATCTTAATCCTTGCCCTAGCGGCAGTGGTTGTCTATTCCTGCAATTTTACCGAAGAAATCCATTTACAGGAAGACGGTTCCGGAAAACTGTCCATAAATTTTGATGGCTCTGAACTTATGGAAATGGCCGGGGACCAAATGATACAGGAGAACGAAAAACCGATAGATTCCATAATTTCATTTAAAGATCTATTGGAAGAGAAAAAGGACAGTATTGCCCAGCTTCCTGCGGAAGAACAAGCAAAACTAAAAAAAATGGAACCCTTCAACATGCACATGGTGATGAATCCTGAGGAAAAGGTGATGAAGTTTGACCTCTTTAGTGAATTTACCAATGTGAATGAGGTGAACGATGCTTTTAATACCTTTAGGGAAGCTAGTTTAATGGGCCCCAAAAGCCAACCGGAACAAGCTACACCCATGCCCATGTCTGAGCAATCCACTGAGGTGACCTACTCCTTTGCTAACAATACCTTTTCAAGAACGTCCACGATCATAGACCCGGAATTGTTCCAGCAGAATATAGACAGTCTTCAAGGGGCGGAAATGTTCCTTTCGGGGTCTACCTACACCCTAAAATATCATTTTCCCAAAAGAGTTAAGTCTACCACCGCCCAAGAGGCCACTTTTAGTGCCGACGGCAAGACCTTGATTTATGAGGTCTCCTTTTTGGAAATGATGAAAGACCCCAAATTGTTGGATATTGAGGTAGAACTGGAAGAATAGTTTTCCAGCCTAAGGCTTTGTATCTTTGTAGCATGAACAAAAAGGTTGGGCTACAGGATTTAGGGCACAAGGATTACAAGGAAACTTGGGATTACCAAGAACTCTTGTTCCAAAACATTGTGGATGCCAAGATCAAGAACAGGAGGGAAGGCACCCACCTTGAAACCCCCAATCATTTTTTGTTTGTGGAACACCCCCATGTCTATACTTTGGGGAAAAGTGGCGACATCACCAATTTATTGGTGGATGAAAAGGCCCTGAAAGAAAAACAAGCCACGTTTTATAAGATCAACCGAGGTGGGGACATCACCTACCATGGTCCAGGGCAGGTGGTGGGCTATCCCATTTTAGATTTGGACAATTTCTTTACCGATATCCACAAATACCTCCGTTTTTTGGAAGAAATGGTCATTCGTACCTTGGCGGAATACGAACTGAAAGCGGAACGCTCCGAAGGAGAAACTGGGGTTTGGCTGGATGTGGGCACTCCCTTTGCCCGAAAAATCTGCGCCATGGGTGTGCGCGCCAGCCGTTGGGTGACCATGCACGGTTTTGCCTTGAACGTGAACACGGATTTAGGCTATTTTGATTTGATGATTCCTTGTGGCATTAAGGACAAGGCTGTTACTTCATTGAATGTGGAACTGGGCCAAAAAGAAGTTGCCATGGAAGAGGTAAAAGAGAAGTTACTTCATCATTTTCAAGTGCTTTTTGAGGCTGAGTTGGTGCGGGAGAAGACGGAAGTCTAGCCCCATTGTAAAGCAAACCCTTATTCACACTATTTTTTGAAAACCTTTCTGATTTATTTCTTTTGTAGTTTGACAAAATGTAACAGACCTGTATTACGTTCGTCTTTTTTGTAGAAGGTGCCAAAAATGAAAAAAATATTCTTATTACTTGTTTTCTCATTGAGCTTAAACTCATTTGGACAGACTTGGGACGAACTTATTTATCAGGGTAAAAAGGAAAGGGCCGACGGAAATTTTAAAAAAGCAGGCGCCTTAATAGCCAAAGGTGCTCGATTAAAAGGGTCTGAAAACTTTGAACACTATTATTACGCTGCAATTATGTACGCCAATGCCAATCAAATGGATTCTACATTCATTTTGTTGGAAAAATGTATTGATGCAGGAATGTATGATTGGGCAAGATGGGTAAGAAACAGTCGGTTGGAAAAACTTCATGATGACAAAAGGTGGGACGCCTTGAAAATGAAGATGCAAAAGTCCGAAGATGAATATGTAACAACCTTATCTCACCCTAAATTGAGGGAAGAATTAAAAAGAATGTGGAAAAATGATCAAGATTTGGTTGGTAAATGGGACGAACAAAAAATTGTTGTGGACAAAAATACGATCCGGTTGAATCAAATATTGGAACAGTATGGATGGCCAACCCAAAGCATGATTGGAAAAGATGGTACTTGGTTGGCTTGGGCCATTACCCAGCACTCCCATGATTTGGACTTTCAGAAAAAATGCTTAAAACTACTGGAAAGTACGCTTACTAAACCGGAGCCAGAACCTATTTTATATGCCGAGTTGTATGACCGTATATGTCGCAATACAAATCAAAAACAAAAATTTGGACAAGCAATTATTGAAGATAGGGGAACAAAAAAATTCTACCCGATTGAAAAAGAACCTGAAGTTGACGAGCGAAGAAAATCTATAGGCTTAGCTCCTCTTAAGGTGTATGCCAATGAAAACTACGTTTCCTATAAGTGAATCCATTGGCCCCTTCGTTTTACATATGAATTTTGCCCTAAATTCACTCCTTTTTGCCTATAGGTAGGTATCGGTCGATATAAATCATTAAAAGGATTCATATCTTTAAACGATACATGTAACCACCTTATCTCCCTTATATTTTTTGCGGAAACCCCATCCATCAATCTAAAATAGCCATAGATCAATTGCCCTTTATCTTCTTTTTGTGGCTGCCCTATCTTCACTGAAAAGGAGTACTACAAAAACAATACTATGCATTATATCAAATGAAAACTAGGGGAATGGGGATGGCACTTGTAGTTTTACTGCTCATTGCTATGGGTTGCTTTTATGTGTATGTTGATGGTATGTCTTCCATGGGGGATATTAATAAACCTGATGACAACCCCTATTTTATAACTGAAAAACCAATGGTCATTAGAAACCTATTGTTGCCAGAGGGCACAAAGATCAGTTATGGAAAACGTTACTTTTGGGAAAAACATGAACAAAAAAGACCACTCAACGAAAGTGACATTACGCAGATTTCTTTTCCGGAAGGAGAAACAATAAACTGGGGTGGTGTACCAATCACTTCAATCACCAAATTCTTTAATTCAGAAATGAAAGGTTTTACCGTTTACGCTGATTTCAATCAACTGCGCAAGGACAAAGAAACCCAGTTTTCCAATCTATGGCAAAGCTGCAATGATGGTTTGGGGATAATAGTGAAAAATGGGGATGATTGGTCTTTCAATAAAGAAAACATTTTAGGGATTGAATCGTGTGGGGTACTTTATCAGCGATATTTTACGAAAGACATTGAACAAGAACTGTTTTTAGACAACCTATTTGATGCATTGAAGAAAATTGAAGATTCGGAACACTGACAGAGCATTTTGGTTATGGAAAAGGGGCTAATTACTGTTTAAAATAACTTGTTTTATAGTCTAATCCTATTTTCTCTTCCATAAGTAAAACTTCCGGCTTGTCTTTTCTTAAAGCAACTTGCCAATTGTTGAAGATTTCCCAATCATCATTTATAAAGATAGGCTTCCCATATTGATTGATTAAAGCCTTACGTATTCTATCTTCTTCCTCTTTCGCGGTTAAAATCCAAACTACGTTAAGTTTATTATCTCCAAAGCGAGCTTCTATTTTTCTTGGAAAGCCTAAATAGGTGACACCAAAACAATTTATTTGTAATTGTGCACTGGGATCAGAACCATCCAATTCTTCGATACGAATAAAGTCGCTATTGGAATCAAGTGCTGGTTTTAAATCATTCATGGATGCTCCCATTTTTAGAAATGCAGGGATTTTAGAAGAATGATTGACATCGGTATTTGTTGTACCATCAGATTTTAAATATGGATTTTCCCAAGTAAATAGGTTTACGTGTAGCGCGTTTTCAGTCATGATCCAAGCAATATCATTCTCCTTTTTTAAAAATAATTTATCTTCAAGATAAATCTCATAATCCATATAGGTTCGAGCGGTATCTTTACGCTTACTGGTAAAAGTTTTATAAGAGTTTCCCCTTGCTTCTATATAAGCAAGTTTGTTATCCGCGAAAGTAAAAACAACATTTTCAATCAATCCATTTTCTGTTTTAACATTGGTGCAGACAAAATGATCTTCTTGGACTTTGGCCAATGGAAATGTTGGATTGGTAATGGAAATGAGATCTGAGGTTTCCGATATTTCGGTAATTTTTTGTTTTACTTTTTCAAACGAATCTTCTAAAAGTATACCATTAAAGATTATTTCCGACTGAGCGCACAGCACGATTGGAGTAGCTAAAAATAGAAGTATCGCAAACTTTTTAAATACTAACATAGTTATTTTGATGTTGATTATTCCTTATATGGAGAAAGAACAAACTTGAATGTTACACTTTTTCTAGAATTATAAAGGATTACGTCAGAATCTATTTGAGGAAAGGCTAACTCCATAAACAAACCGATAAGCGCGACAACCCTATTCTCCTGTTTTTTTGGGAAAACCCATCCATCAATTTAAACCGCCCATAAATCAATTTGCCTCTATTTTTTGGATTGAGCCCAGCTACCTTCACGTAACACCTTAAAAATGAAATATGAAAAGTTTGTGGACAGGGTTTGCATTGTTGTGGGGCATCTCAAGTGCAATGGCCCAACAAGACAATTTTGAGAAAAGACTTAAACTGGATACTATCATTGCTGCTGAAATGGGTCAATGGGAATTGGATTCATCCTTAATTTCCTGTCTTAGTGATGGCCTGTGGGAGCAAATTCTTCCAAAATCTATACTGGGCACTGATAAAATCATCCTCAATCGGAATGAACTGAATTATTTTCTGGAATTGGATGACATCAAAATCCAGACGAAAACTGAACCCACATCAAATCCCGAGCATTGGGAAAACCGATTTGGGAAGCAAATCCAAACCCTTACATTGAGCAAACCCCTTACGGTTTTGGGCATCAAAAAGGGCAAACTGACCCAGTTATCTTTGGCCTCCTTGGTAGGACTTCAATATGCTACATTCTATCCCTACGGGGAATTGGATGTTCCAGACCAAAATGGGGTTCCCATCATTTTCCAGCAAGAAAACCAGTTCGATGAGCATTCCCCAGTGCTACTGGTTACCTCCGATTTTTTGGAGCGCATGGATCTAGAGACCACTAAAATTAACAAAGAAACTGTTCTTTTTGGATCGGATGGCCTGTCGGGGACGCGATACATCACAGGAATTGATTTTAATGCAGATGGACAGGATGAAATTGTCATGTTCCAGGAAATCACACAGGATGAATGGGCTTCAGAGGGTGATGAAAGTGAGTCGTATACCCGTTCAATGATTGCCTTATATTTTAAGGACAAATGGCACCGAACTTCGTATTGGCAAGAAGGGCCAGATGGGATTGAAGGGTTTTAATCCGTAGCAATAAAAAAACCGAGGGCATCGCCTCGGTTTTTCATTTTTAAATAGGATAGTGCTTATTTGCTGAATTGTGTCAGAACAGAACTGTTCATCAAATTTCCCTTTTTATTGTACGATTCTTGTTTTACCATGCCTATTCCCTCCGCTAGCCATACTCGGGACGGGAAGGTTTGGTTGGCCATCATCATTTTGCTTTTTGTTTCGCTATAGATTACAAAGCAGTCAAATGTGCCGGCAGGCGTGGTCACGCTCTCCTTTTTTTCCACTTTTCGGTTAATGGTCTCCACATTCATGTTCATGTTCATCACCCCACTCATTTTCATGTTAACGTTCACATTTCCATCTGGGAGCTCTTGTCCTACACCTAAATTATTGGGCCATTCCACATCCGTTCCAGAAATGTCCATTTCAACATCGCCCATCTGGGCCAACATTTGCTCGTTCATCAAGGATTTAAAATCAACCTTCACCACATTGCCATTGCAGATAATGTCATATTCTGATGAATAGGTGTTGCCTTTTTTGTCCTCCATATCCATGACCATAGTGGCAGTAATGTTGTCGCCAGACCCATTTACATTGGTCACTTTATAACTGAGTTTGCCGTCTTCCTTACCTTTTTTGTCATAGTTGGTGTATTGAAAGCTGGCTCCATCCACCATGGGGTAGTATGCACTACAACTGGTTTGGGCCGATGTAGTGGTGAAGCAAAAAATAGTAGCTAGCAGTATTAGAAAATAGTTTCTCATGTGTAATGTTATAGTGTTATTGTTTTATGAATTCAACTCTTCTGTTTTGGGCTTTTCCGTCTGCGGTGTTGTTGTCACCAACAGGTTCGCTTTCCCCTTTTCCTTCGGAAATCAAACGATCTGAGGAGACACTATAGACAGAAATCAAGGCGTCTTTGACGGCTTGTGCACGGTCTTTTGAAAGTTTCAAGTTGTTTTCTTCGGAACCATCCGCATCGGTATGTCCCACAATCTTGAGTTTCATGGAAGGCTCTTGCTGAAGTACCTGGGATATTTGTCGGATAATCCCCATGGATTGGGGCTGGATGTTGGCTGAACCCACATCAAAAAGAATCCCATTGGTGGACACTTTTCCATCAGCAAGCAGTTTTCTTCTGAGATCAACCCCACCTTCAGCCACTTTAAGGTTGGAAATGAAGATTTTTTCTTTGCCGTCTTTAATGTTGTTCACGTTGAATTTAAGGGTGGTCAATGTATTTTCGGGAATCATTTGTGGAATGTCCACATACTTTTCTTCATTGACCCATAACCTGAACCTTGATTTGTTGACCGCAATGGAGATATGGGGCTGGTTGAGCACGGCTTTTCTAATATCCGCACGAATATCATTATTTATGGTTCTTCCCTGACCCTTGATGTGATTGCGAACCCCGATGTCAAAAGCACCGTATTGCCCAACTGGAATCCAAGCCGAAGCATGGTTCTGTCCTTCATCAAAATTGGGGTCGTCAGAAAGAAAAACACCTATTCCTGCTATTGAAGATGTTTTGTTGTCCATGCCATAGGTCAACAGGTCAAATTCAATGGTATACTCTTCCGGTAGGTTGGGTGCATTGGGAATATAATAGGTGTTGTAACCGGGTAACAACTCCATCCATCGTTGTGGCGAATCGTCTACGGTGACCACTTCGCCACTACCATTGGTGTTCCATTTGGAGGGAAAATCACCAATAAAATCATTGGCATAATCATCAAAGAAGAGAAGCTTGTCACCAGGGACATAATCGAACTTACTGTAGATGGTGATTGATTTTTCACCGCTTGCTGCCGGTGCACCAGCGTTTGTATTTCCACTTGGGGTATTTCCAGTATTGACAGGGGCATCCCCACCTTGATTTCCAACATCAGGAGCTTGTTTTCCTCCAGAACCGGGCTCCAAAATACTGTCCAGGGCCTGATCTGTTTTTTTGCTCGTTTCAGTTTCTACTCTTCGCTCTACAGTACGTTGAGCGGCATTTTCAGCCTTTTTCGTCAATTTTTTAAAAAATTGGGCATTTATGCTGGAACCTACAATCAGCATAATAAGCATACTGAAGAGGGTCTTACTAGACATTTTCATTATAGTGTACTTTAGTTGTGGTTTTTAAAAAGCAATTCCATACAAATTACAAAAAACCAACCCTAGGTATCACTAAAAATGTGTAACTCGTTTAAACCAATGTATAAGCCGCAGTAAAGAAACCGTTAATTCATTTTGTAAACAATAATGGAGTTGTCCTGATCTTTGGCTACCAGCTCCAATTTCCTGTCGTTGTCCATATCGGTGAGGTCAATGAGGGAACTTCCATAGACCGGAAAATTGGGAATGGGTTCTGCCTGGCTGTCGTAGAGATAAATCTTTTGATTTTGTATGTCGGTGACACTCACATAGATCTTATCGTAGATATAAAAAATCTTGGGCTTGGAGTACACGCCCAAATCCAGCTCTACCTTTTTACCTTTAATACTCAAGACATTGTCGTCCATAAGAACCAAGGTGTTGCTGGTGGCATACATACCATGGTCTTTGTTGAGGTTAAAATTGGTGGCGGTGAGTTTTCCGTTGGTGTCAATCTGATGCAAGACCCCGGTTTTGTTGGTTACGGTAATCTTGTTTTTGTAGAGGAACGCCTCATTGGTGGAGAAATCTATTTTTTCTGCAACTTTGATTCGGTCTGTTCCCACTCGGTGCATTATTTTGATGGTATTGTCCTCCAGCTTAAATACTAAATAATCCCGATTACCCACCCTAAAGTGTTTGGGCGCGCCCAAAATAGGACTGGATGCTTCGGTAAATTTAAAACCACTGACAATTTTTGCTTTGTTGTTATACATAAAGATTTTTGATCCTTGGGTAATTACAAAGCGATAATCCTTGCTGCCATCGTAATCAAAAACCCCTAGTGGATTCAGATTTCCGCCCTCAAAATCAATTTTAAAAGGAGGCACATCATCCCCGTTTCGGTCAATGATCATAAATTGATCGTTGGTATTAAAGGCCAATTGAAGCCTACCGTTTTTATAGATGTCTATCTGCTGTATGGGCGGTTGTATGCGACCTTCCAATTGTTTGGTCCATAACACCTTGCCTTCCGTGGAAATTAGGTAAAGCACATTGTTTTGATCCTGCACCACAATTTCCTGCTTGTTGGTCCGGTGGTTTTTTACAAACTGGGGGTCAATCGCCAAATCGGTGTCCAGTTCTAAAGTAAAAAGGGGCGTGACGGTATTGTTCTGAACGGTTTTCTCAATTTTGGAAACCAACATGTTAAGGTGGGCAAAATCCGTATCGCCCACAATTTGAGCTGCGAAGGTGTAATCTTCCAAATCAGCTTCCTTGATGGATTCAAAAAGGTCGGGAGTCAATTCTTTCTCGGCAAAAAGTTCAATTCCCGAAGCATTCGATACAAACAGCACACTGGATTCGCTGGCCAAAGGAGCCTTTGCGGTTTGGTACAGCGGTGCATTGCTGAACGAAGCGGTGCCATTATGGTTGCTGATGATGGTCTGAAGCGACGTTTTGTCTTCGGAAAAAACAAAACTGTTCTCTAAAATGGCGCAAAAGTTCGACTCAAAATCAGTGACGAGCGGATTGAACCCTTCGCTTAAAAAATTCTTGTTCTGCAACTCCATAATTTCACTCCCCTGATAGTTCTCTGAAGAGGCCTTTTCAGCATCCAAAAACTCAAACAAGCCATCGGTTCCGTAAGAATTTAGCAAGACCACTTTTTGATTGTTCAGATAGATGATGCCCACTTCCTCAATGGTATTGAAAAGGGAATCTACAGGCTTTACGCGATCTAAATAGGTATTTTGGTTTTTGGCAAAGACCTGATAGTCATCAAACGTAAACGAAACCACAGCCTGTGCATTCAGTGGGGCAAGAGCCGGTGTTTTGTTGGTCAACGGCGAGGTTCCCTTGAATAGATTAATAAAATTTTTGGTGGAGTCCGGGGCCATGGCAATTCCATTGAGCGTTACTTCATCAGAATTGGCGGTAAAATCCAAAGAAATCCATTCAGAAAAGGGTTTATCTGTATCAGACTCATCTTTTAATGAAAACAGTGATGCATTTTCGCTGAGGTTCATAAAAACCGTTCCCGATTTATTGGGTGCGGTGGTCTCATATAATTTTTCTAAAGTGGGGTTCACCGGATTACTCCCTTTGGTCCGAACCATATTTTCCATTAACAGCATGGAAGAACTCAATATAACTTCCTTGTCTTTCGGCAATTGAAAGACCTCATTGCCATCCAAGGTATATTTGGTGATTTGGGTACCCTCATATTGAAGGGTTTCCACAGTTTTGTTGCTGACATCATCAATAGTAAAAAGGTTGGGACTCTTTTTGGCGATAAGAACGAAGTCATAATTGTCTTTGCCCACTTCGTAGAGTGCCAAAAGACAGGTGGCCTCTGTAGAAAGATGGCCCAAATTGTCCAACTTTTCCAAAACGGATTTGTATACCGGAAAGCTTTTGGTGGTTGATAGAAAGGCATTGTTTTTTAGCTCACTTTTAAAATTGGACAGATTGGTGATTTTAATGACCAACGCAGGGTTGGGTGGCAGATGGTCCAATAAAGAATCTTTGATCTTGACCTCGGTTTCACAGGAAAGGATAAAAAGTGTGAGGAAAAAGAACAGTACCTTATATCTCATGGTTGAAGTTTGACACAAAGTTAGAATTTTTAAATATCCAATGTTAACTGTTCTGGGAGTTGTCTGAAGCTTTTTCTGTGGTATTTGGTAAGGCCAAATTCTCTAATGGCTTCGCGATGTTCCTTGGTGGGGTATCCTTTGTTCTTTTTCCAATTGTACATGGGGAATTCTTCGTGGATTTTGGCCATGTATTCATCCCGATAAGTTTTTGCCAAAATGGAGGCCGCAGCAATGCTCATGTACTTACCATCTCCTTTTATGATACATTCATGGGCAATGGTGGGGTAGGGTTTAAAGCGGTTTCCATCAACCAAGATAAAACTGGGTGCCTTTTCCATGGCATCTAGAGCGCGGTGCATAGCGAGGAAAGAAGCATTTAGAATATTGATCTTATCAATTTCATCCTGAAAAACATGACAAACGGAAAAACAAACCGCCTCTTTTTCCAAAATGGGGCGTAAACCATCGCGCTTGATTTCCGACAATTGCTTGGAATCGTTCAAAATATCATTCGCAAACCCTTCGGGTAGAATAATGGCAGCTGCGGTAACCGGACCTGCCAAGCAGCCCCTGCCCGCTTCATCGGTTCCAGCCTCATTTTGATATTTGTAGAGGTCTTTCAGCATATTTAATAAGACTGCTGAAAGATAAGACCTGCTTTGTTGAAGGCCAAATAAGGCGCTATGTTTCCAGATTTTAGTTAGCTTTTTGATGGCAAACTTTTCACATTTGTTTAGAAACAAAACCTATACCTTTGCCGCAGCAATACCATGGAATGAGATTGATACTGTTTACCCTGCTCTTTTTGCTGGGTCAATTTTTATTTGCACAACAAGACTCTTTACCTCCCCAGAAAGAAGTGGACTCAATAAAGGTAAAGACGTTGGACTCCGTGAAAGTTAAACTTAAGGAGCGGGATTCCCTAAAGCTGGCAACAAAGGATTCCTTGAAGACCAAACAAAAGGACTCCTTGGCCTCGGATTCCACCGCCTTGGCTGATAGAAAATTTATAAAGAACGTCAAGCAGATTAAAAAGGTTGATTCTGTTTTCATTAAGGATTACAAGATAGTCAACTATGCTAGGGATACTACTTTTCTGGATACAACACTTACCATTCAAAAAGAATACAAGTACAATTACATTAGGGAAGATGATTTTGAGCTGATGCCCTTTGCCAATATGGGACAACCGTATAATGAGTTGGGGAAAACATTTTCACAAAATCCATATTATCCCCGGATTGGCGCTACGGCCAAGCATTCCAGATACTTTGAAGTGGAGGACATCAAATATTATAATGTTCCAACGCCCATGACAGAGTTGATGTTCAAGACCTCAATGGAACAGGGTCAGTTCTTGGATGCGCTTTTAACCTTTAATCTTTCTAGGCGCCTTAATTTATCTGTGGGTTACAACGGATTTCGGTCGTTGGGAAAATATAGATATGAACAGGCGGAGTCTGGAAATTTTAGCACCACCTTAAATTATAGCACCCAAAATGACCGATATGGTTTAAGGGCACATATAGCAGCACAGGATATTGAAGGACAGGAGAATGGTGGACTTTTGGACCGCGAGCAATTTGAAGGAGATTTGCCCGACTTTGAAGACCGCTCCAAGATTGATGTACGCTATACGGATGCCAATAACAGAATATTGGGTAAGCGATATTATTTGGATCACTACTACAAATTGGTGAACCACAAAAGGGATTCAACGGATAAAAACCCCACCTCATTAGCCATTGGTCATGAGTTTAACTATGAAACCAAGTTCTATGACTTTGAACAAGCAAGACTAAATGATGCATTTGGTGAAGATCCTTTTGTGACGCCCATAGCGGATAGGGCTAGATTAAAGACCATGTTCAATAAAGGGAGTGTGGAATTCTCAAACAGAACATTAGGTAAGGTAACGGGAAGTATTGGACTGTATACCTATAATTATTTCTTCAACAGTATTTTAATTACGGATGAAGGTACCATTCCAAATAAACTGGAAGGAGAGGAAATAACAGTTGGCGGCGGGTACTCCAAAAATTTAGGCCGATTGTCTCTCGAAGGAAATATCAATTATACTATTTCAGGAGATCTAACCGGAAATAGGCTGGATGCCATGGCCAGATATCGTATCAATGACAGCAACGTGGTATTCGGGGGCATCCACATCTCATCCCGTATGCCGGATTTTAACTATTTGCTGTATCAAAGCGATTATCGAAATTTTAACTGGTATAATTTTGATGCATTTGAAAAACAGCAGACCCAATCCATAAAATTTGGTTTTGATTCAAAGTGGCTTGGACAGATTGAAGCAGAATATAGTGCGCTTGACAATTATACCTATTTTGCTTCCACAGCCACCCAAGAGCAGATTGATGCTGCCCAAGAGACCGCCTTTGTAAAACCCTTTCAAGAAACCAATACCATAAACCATCTACGGGCAAAATATACAAAGGAGTTTAAATGGCGCAAATGGGCATTGATGAACACAGTGTTGTACCAAGAAGTCACGCAGGACAACCAAGTCTTGAACCTGCCTCAGTTGGTCACAAGAAACACCTTGTATTTTTCAAGTGATGTTTTTAAAAAGGCCATGTTTTTGCAGACTGGAGTTACCTTTAAATATTTCACTTCCTATAATATGAATGCCTACAATCCATTATTGGGAGAGTTTTATATACAGAACAATGAAGAATTCGGTGGCTATCCTTTAATGGATGTTTTTATCAATGCCAAGGTTAGGCAAACCCGCATTTATCTAAAAGCAGAACATTTGAATTCCATTTTTTCGGAGCCTAATTATTATTCCGCCCCAAACTATCCCTTTAGGGATTTTGTAATTCGATTTGGGCTGGTTTGGAATTTCTTTTCCTAGGAAGAATTAAATTGAGCTTGATAAACAGTCACTTATAATTTTCTATCTTTTTTTGAAAAAAAAATAAGCCAAAACTATTTGCGGAGAAAAAATAACCTGCTTATATTTGCACCCGCTTAGCTGATAAGGCTGGGTGTTAAAGGAGGGGGATTTGGTCGAATTGTGGCCAATTTTTTTTCCTTTAGAGTGAAGAAGTTCATATACATATTGTAACGACAGCGTAA
>NZ_JAFLNE010000010.1 GCF_017313225.1 Allomuricauda sp. CAU 1633
TACAACCATGAAAGAAGACACCAGTCCATTGAATACCAAAGACCAAACGATGTTTATAGAAAAGCAGCTTGATAATTATGTTAGTTTTGTAGAGAAACTGTCCTAAAGATCGGGGTATCTACATTCTTCCTCAACTGATTTTGCATAGATTTGACTTAACAGGTCTTCAATGCCCGATAGTCTTTTCTCAATTGCTACAAATGGATTTTCCATATCGCTCAATATTTTTGAGCAATACTATTATTAGGAGGTAAGAATAACGGTGAATAGTAACTACGTAGTAGGTACTACGAATTTTATTAAGTCATATTAAGCTCTTTTTCAGCCATGCTTTTGGCTTTAGGGTAGTCACCCAGCATATTTTCTAAAACATACTCAATATTCCCCTTCTTAGATTCAGTTAACCGTTCCTGCTGATTCTTTCGAATAATATTGTACATCAATTTTATATTGGTGGCATTTCTGTTGAATCGTTGACCAATTTCTCCCCAAGCTTTATCAGAAGGAAAACGGTGACCTATGATTAACTCTTTTGTCTCAGAAGTGTAGTAACAGAAATATGCAATATCAGTTCTATTAGGCCTTCCTGTTTTAGAAGAATTATTGTTTTTATTTTCTTTTGATAAGTAAGGGGTAATGTCCCTAATAAACTTTTTTTCAGATTTTAGCCAATCCTTTAATGTTTTTAAATACTGTACTTTGGATATGTTGGATTTAAGAGACAATTCCTTAAGTTCCAATTCCCGATTCTGGATTATTAGGTCTAAAGAGATTTTTTCCGCATCATTCAGTTTTCCTTCTTTGTATAATTTTAAACCATTAACTTCAGATAAAATTGATTTCGTGATACTAATTAATACCTCAGCAAAATCATCTAGTGAATGTAATTCCAACTTTGTACTTCCCAGATATTTGTTTTGATGCGTTCCTCTAAAAACTGGTATCTGTTTTTCAAAAGTTCGTTTAAGGTGTTTAAAGTACTCCATATCAAACGGAAATAAAGAAAACCACTCATCATATTTTGACATTAGCAGATTGAAGTTTTTCGTTTTATTCTTATTTAAATCTGCATCAGAATAAGAGTTTAAATAGTTAATTATTCTTTCCGTCCGAAGAATCAATTCCTTTTGATTGATGACATCAGAAGTGAGTTCAGTTTTTATATGATTAATTAAGTGGAGTAAACAAGAAAAATAATTGCTTAGTAAAAAGGGTTCACCATAGCCTCTTGGAAAACTACCATAACTTTCGATGCAGTACTCGAAATAATCTGTTATCTCTTTATACCATTCATCATTGTCTATAAATTCCAGAAAATGATGATAACTGAACATTATCTTATCCGCTGACCAAATTGCTGAATCACTGTAATTCCCGACAGCAAATTCACCAAGGTTAATTAGTTTTGAATGACTGGAACAGCAGTTAGGAAACCTTTTAAGGGTATCATTAAACCCTTGAATTAATTTATCATAATGATTTTTACAATCTTGACAGTTAAGCAAGTTGTGCTTGGTTAAAGTTGGCTCAACCTTAAATGGAAATTCAAAAATTCCACCTTTTGCTTGTAATAACTTACTTCCACAATAATCCATCTCCTCTAGACTTTCAGCAAAGAATGTTATTTTCCTCTCCATATTATTGAGCTTTTAGCATCTTAGATTTGTCTAACTTCCAAACTGTCTTCATAAAAGTTTCCTTCTCCTTTATACTTGGCTTGTAGTATTTATTGAAAACTTCCAAACTTCTGTGGCCTGTATAACTCATAATTACCTTATCCGGTATCTTCTCATTCTTCATAATGGTAATGAAGCTACGCCTTGCTGTGTGAGAAGATACTCTATCATAGAAGGGGCTAAACGTTTCCACAATATCACGACCTATTTTCATGGTCTTTTTTACTGTCCAATTATACTCCATCAATTCAAATAGCTCTTTTAAATAATCATTGAACTTTTGATTTGAAATTTTGGGTAATCGATATTCGTATTTTTTCAAAATGTAGTTTGAAAGGTCATTCAGAGGTATCTCTAAAGTCTTCTCTTTGTTCTTGTCGTCAACCACTCGAATCAATTCATTTTGAACGTCCACTTTACGAACCTTGGAATAATTGCTATACCTCATTCCTGTAGCGCACCCAAAAACAAATAAGTCCTTCACTTTCTCCAGTCGCTTGTTTTTGCTCAAATCAAAATCAAAAATTTCATATATCTGTTCTTGGGTCAGGGCAACCTCATCGGTGTCCTGCGCCTTTGGAAGTTTGAATTTCTGAAAGTCCATCTTATAGGTGTGATTGTCCTCAAAAGCCCAATACATAAAGGTTTTGAAAAGCCCAACATTTCTTCTAAGGGTGTTTGCCGAATGTTCTTTTACTTTAATGCAAAACTCAATGAATGAGTTATAGAAGGTTTGGTTGATTTGATTGAAATGAATTTTCTTTTTTCGGTGATCCTCAAATTCTTTAAGTAACTTCTTGTTGTACTTATATCGATTAATTGTAGTTACTGAATTAGCTGTTTCAGTGAAATCCGTTTCCTTGGATAATATAAAAAGGTCATAAACTTCAAAGAATTTGCTAGAGATAGCTTTTGTGCGCTTAAATTCTATATCAAAGTCCTCTTTGATAGATGAGGTGGTAATCTCTCTGTTAGCAAGCTTATATTCCCTAATTACATCAGAAAAGAAGTTTGAATATCTGTCTAATTGTCTTTGAATTGCCCGATGTCGATTTGCTTCTTCCGTTCTCCCTGTTAAGTTTTTAGGTTGCCTAAGTTTGTAATTCCACTCCTCAGGTGACAGAAACTCACCAGTGGAGTACACAAACTTCTTTCCTTCGCTTTTAAAATATGCGGAGAAAAGAATGAGGGATTCCCCATTTTTATTGGGTTTCTTTAAATTGAATGTAAACTTCATACCTAAACCTATTGGTTGACAATCTGGTTGACAGTAAAGTTAGGTTTAAGTAGTATTTTAACATATAATAGTTTTAAAGACTTATCAACAAGTAACTGATTATTAGACTATTTATAAAAAATGATTAAAGTAAATATAAAAGGTTCAAATACCTCTTCCTCCGCAATAAAGCGCGAGTCTTGAATGTAAAAACCGCAGAGTTTACTCTAGCGGTTTTTTGTTTTTATAATACCTCTTTACAGTCCCAAAAAAGGTGACCGCTTCGTTACCATTCATCTAATTTTCATTTAATTCAAACTATAATCATTTGAATTACTGTATATTGGTAATGAAATCATCTTAAATGGTTAACCAGCATAAAGGTGTAGTTCCCCAAACAAACCCTTAAAAACTGGTCTATGTCAGACAACCCTTATGACAACTCCTTCGTTGATGTTCCATCAATAGACATACTTCTTAGATCCTCATATTTTTATTACAAAAGTCTTCATTCAATAATCACAAAATAGATTGGTTCGCTACCAATCACGACCATAATACGCAAACTTTAAAAACATGAAAACATCCAACATCTTCAACATCTTTTTGGCCGTATTGATACTTTCAGCCTGCGGTAACTCCAAAAAAAAGGAGGAAACAACTTCGACTTCAGGCACCTCTGAAACAGAAGTAAAGGCACCAGCAGGCAACACCATTGATCTTGAACAACAAGGGGATTATACCCAGCTATACGCTCCAAGCGAGGATTGCAAACTAACCACCTCTCAATTGGCAATGGCATTGGGGTACGGCGATAATCAAGTGGAGGAACAAAGCAACTATCAAGGTAGTTGTTGGTACAAAGTAACCCATCCGGGAAATTTTACGGTCAATTATGGGATAAGCCTCGAAAAATGGGGAGACAAAAACATCGTTGAAGATGAAATAAAAAGTGGACTGAAAAATGAGATGATGGAGGTTAGCATAAGTGAATCCGGTGATACGTATATTAAAAGACATCCTGTACAAGGCTTCCTGCTATTGTTGAACACCAACTATGGGAACCCTATAAAAGTCAGTTACAGTTATTTGAACCCCGATGGTCCCAAACTAACTGACTCTCAAAGAGAAGAACAGAAACAGAACACCTATAAAATTGCGAACTATCTCATCAATCACTACAAAAACTAAATTAAGATGAAACCATTGCACAAGATTTTTTTGTTCAGCCTCCTCTTCATTGGAGCATTTCAGGGATACGCCCAACCTTTTACATTGGACAAAGCAATTCAACCCGTGGAACTGAAACTGCTGGCGGATACCAGAGCAGGGCATGAAGGAGAATTGGGCATTGTTTATTTTAATCGATTGAAAGATTCCGCAATGTACCACTATGTTACAGGACACGACCTTTACAACTTTGTAGATGTTTTGGTGACCAGCGTGGATGGCACCCCTCTAAAAGTCAGTCTGGCAAAAGATAATTGGGAAGCCGTGCAGGCCGAAAAGAATACTGCCAATGCTCAAGATGGGATGATTGATTTCAAAATACGTACTTGGGGAAGTTTTGGAATAAAGATAGAAACGGAACAGCCCAACAATTCCCTTTACAATATCACCGTTTTAGCCAGTCCTGAAAAGAAAACGTATTTGGGCAGTGCCTTTAGAACAATCAATGAAGACGAAATGACATCCAGTGGTGCAACCTCACCTAACCAAGCTGATGAAGGTGGAGGTGGCGGAAGTGCCAATTATCTGTTATACATAGCCCTTGGGGTTGCGTTATTGGTTATTGGTGTTCTGGCAGGAAAGCTTATGGGGCGGAAAGGAAAGGGTACTGCAGTGATTTTAATACTTTTTTCGTTATTGCCTTTTGGTGGTTTTGCGCAGGATGCTGGTGATTTCCTTTCTGTGGAACAGTTTGAGGCCTTTAAAAAAAATGCAATGGAAGACCTCAATACAAGACTCGATCTTCTGGAAAGTGAAAGAAAGTTGGTAGATAAAGCGGTGGGTAATTTAGACAAGACCATCTCCACAATCCGGAAACAATGGGACAACGTGAAGTTGCTTTATAGCACCTACAATAATGGACTGGGTAAGTGTATCAGTTCAGCGCCACCGGCCCAAGCCCCTTCCATTCCTTCCATTTGCACCGATTTGTATTTTGAAGAAAATGGCGAAATTTCAGAAGAGGAAGACCAAGGGTGCGCCTCATGTTTTCTAGAAGCCCGAAAGAAGTTTAACAATATGAGGTATCAATTTGAAAAGCTGGCCACTATTTATAAGTGCACTAAGGACTTTTCCAATGCGGCCATTTCTTTTGGGGATGATGTATCTGGCTTTACGCCCAGTGGAGTTGGTGGTCTGGCTTGGCAAACGCAGCGAAGAAACATTGAAAAGTCAGTAACGGATCTTGAACAGGCTTACGATAATAAATATGGTGAATTTCTTCAAAGTCTGGCCGATGCCATGATGGAACTCAACATTTGTGAGGCCAAGTACGGGGTTGAAGACTGGTACGACCGTTTTGGCTATATGTATTTTGAATTTATGAAAGACAAATATCAAAGAAAGGACTAATGGGAACAAAGAAATTAAAATTCATCCTACTGCTGTCCCTTAGTTTGGGATTATGGGTCAGTTGTAAATCTGTAAATCCGGTTGTGAACTCCACCAATACCAACATTATTGGGTCTTGGGAAGGCTGTGATGGACGTGTCGTTGCCTTTTATGCCAACGAAAATGGAGAGATAGAAGGACGCTATTCAAAGCTTGGGGGGCTTGATAGGTTCAAGTTTACCGTGGATGAAATTGGCTTTCTTTTAACCCAGAAAAACCCTGGTGTCTATACGGGAAGGGTGAAATGGAGAAACACTGCTGGAACGGCAACTTGGAGGGATGAAACCATAGTGGTGGAAAATAAGATTCTAAAAACCTCGGGATCTGATGCTTGTGGCAACGAAATGACAAAGGTTGAATCTTTATGAGTCCTTCTTTATATCCATAAAGAACAAACTATCATTTTATGAATAGGCAAAAAGGAATAATATTACCTTTTTGCAAGCTACAAAACTAGCTCCAAAATCCAATAACCCGTTCAATGGCCCAAAAGGCTGCGACACTTCCAATGGCATAGGCCGGAATCTTTTTTAAAACGGGCAACCAATCTTTTTTCAAGGCCAATAATCGAAGTATAAGCAACATGGCCAAAACAAACACAATCTGACCCACCTCTACCCCAACATTAAAAAATGCCAAAGCCAACGGAATTTCCGATTGGGGCAATCCAACATCTGCCAATGCTCCCGCAAAACCAAAACCGTGCAACAACCCAAAAGAAAAGGCAACCAACCATGGTTTTTGAGCCGTTAAAGAGGGTTTTCCCTGTTGCAGTTTTAGCATCTCCGAAGCTAAGAACACTATACTCAATGCAATCACAGCTTCCACGGGCGGGCCAGGTAAATTTGCATAACCCAAAACGGCCAAACTAAGGGTAATGCTATGCGCCAAAGTAAATGCCGTAATGGTTTTTACAATTTTTTTGAATCCAACTGTAATGATGATCAATGCCAAAACGAACAGCAAGTGGTCAATCCCGAACCAAATGTGTTCAATTCCTAGAACGGTGTATGTCTTTACCACCTGCCATTTACTGGTCTTACCTGGTAAAAGGGCACCAGTGGCATCAGGTTGTAACATCAACGAAACTTTTTCTCCGTTGAGGTAGGTAATGTTTACCAATACATCGACCATTGTTTTGTTCAGGTTCACAATTTCAATATGACTACCCTCCAAAGGACGATTTCCGGTTAGCATATAATTATGGATCATAGCCCCACTAACCGGTCTGGCAAGTCCAGCCTCAGTCAACTCAAAACTATCCTCGAAACGTGGATAAATTTTTAAGACCATATCGCCCAAAGTGGGTACTTTCCACAGGAGTTGATATTGATTGTCACTTTGTTGCACTATCTGCAAATAAGCCGGCCGAATCTCATGGGCGTCCACCGAACGGGTAGACAGCAGAACAAAAACCAATAGAATATGTCGAAAGAATCTTCTCATCACTATTTGTTTTGGGCGATTTCATCTATCGTAGCTTTTTCAAGATTGTCAGCTGTAATGCGAACTTTGTAGTTTTCCCGAAGTGCCTTTAGGATGGCTTCTTGGCCTTCCTGTTCCATTTGGTATTCGTACTCCCGTTTCACTTTGTCCTTAACCTCAGCAAAACTGGGTATGCTAGGCGGAGTTTTCGATTCAAGATAGACCAAATGAACACCGTAACCGGATTTAATCGGCCCTATCCATTGGCCAACTGGTAATTCCTCCAATTGCTTGGTGAATTGTTCCCCAAATTCACGGTTTAGGTAAAAGGCATCTGTATCTTTCAGTTTGTAATTCAAAAGGAAAACATCACCCTTGTCTTGCATACCTTGAGTATCTGATAAGCCGTATTTCTGTAAAACGTTTTTGGCCTTTTCTAAAGGGTTGACATGATTGTCCTCGGTAAAAAGAATTTGATAAAGTGTGTACCTATATGGGGTTTCAAAATCCTTTTTATGGTCTTCAAAATAGGCTTTTAGGTTTTCTTCGGAAGCTGGCGCCACCAGACCGGACAAATCCTGCCCTAAAAATTCCATTTTTTGGGCCAGCCTACGTTTTACAATTTCATCATTATGATCCAGATTCATTCTAAGGGCTTCCCGATATAAAACTTCTTGGTTGACATATTTTTCGATAAGGCCTTGCAGTTCTTCGGAGGTTGGAGGTCTTTGCCATTGCATGCGCCACAGTTCGGCCATATGTGCTATATCGGCATTGTCGATTACAATATCCTGTTCAGAATCATTTTTGTTTACTTGACTGTAGATGACAAACAGTACAATGCCTAATAGAAAAAAATGGACCAAAGGTTCTTTTATCAATTTTTTCATATAAATTAATTAGGGGTGTACCAAATTGGACTGCTCCAGGCTCGTTCTTGAATGCTAACTGGTAAATCTTCGCGAGGTTCTCTTCCTAATTTTTTTGCATCGTAGGTGCTCCATCTAGGTGTAGGAATTTGAATGACTCTTACATAGTAGAACGCATATTGGCTAGCATTAAAATCAGGGTCGGCCCATACGGTCTTTAATTCGGTGGCTCCAATGTCGTTTGTATAGGATGCTTCAGCAGCATTTACGGTATTCCCAACTGGAGCAGCTTTGCCATTGGCATCTACGGTTCTGTTATCGGAAAGTGCAACATTATAGATTTGTTCTTGGGCGTCACCTTTGTCATCAATCCATCCCTTTATCACTTGTATACGGTCTAGATTTGCACCATTGGCTTCTTTTACTGCATGAATGATAAAGGAGGGCGCTTCACCTGTTGAGGCTTTCAAATCGCCACCCATGGGAACGCCATTATCATAAGCGGTTTGCACCCATTCTGAATTGTCGAGAATAGTATTGTCGAATCCATAACCTCCAAAGACACGCACTTTCATTCGTGGTCCTGAAGTAGCATAGGTTTCCTTTCTTTTTATAGCCTCGAAAATTGCGTCTCTGGTATTGGAAACCGCCCAAACCGCGGCCAGACCGCCAGTGCTAAATTCTCTAACTTGTCCTGCTGCAGCCTCAGTAACTCCCGGAGGTCCGTCTAAACGGTGTTTTGGGTCGTTTTCAAAGCCGAATTTACCAGTATAGTTGTCTTCTTCTATGGTAGATGCCGAATTATGCGTGTCAGAGTCCCCTATGAAACCATATTTAAAAGGATTGCCTTTATCTTCTTTTTCATATTGCATACCACGAATCAGGGCCTCACGCATATAACCTCCTTTTTTATTTTTTGGAGGTGTTGCAGTAGCAGACAAGGTATAATCCCAAATTTCGAAATTGGCAAATTCGTCATTAGGCGATAAAGCAGGGTGTGTTTCTGAGGTCCCTTTTATTTGGGTGAGCTCGTAAACAGGCTCATTGCGCATACGGGTTTCAGAATAGGCCTTTCCAATTTTGCTGCCTCCATAAGATTCTTCAATAGGAAACATTAAACCGTCGCTGGCATTTCCGTTATGGGGAATGGCCAATAGCTCATTGCCTTGGGCCCGTTGGCTATCCATCCATGCCCATAATTTTTCTGGCACATCCGAATCGATGGCAGAAAAGGGTACGTCTGCCACATGCTCGGTGTCCTTAAAAATAACAATGCGATGCAAGTTCCTCCATTTAGGATTGGAGGTCCACTCATAGCCTGCCATGGTGGTAAATTTACCTGGCTGGTAATGTTTGTCTGCAATGTCAATGATTTCTGCCCATATGTTCTTCTGTAGCTCTGGGTTGCCTAAAATACTATCGTTCCTACCATTTGAGATGTCATCCAGAATTTTGGTATAAGCTTCAAACGATTTTTTAGGATCACCTCCGGTGACATCTGCGGTAAGTGGGTGTTTGCTCGCCGGACTACTAGGGTCTGCCATTAAAGGCAATGCACCCATGAACTCTGAATGGTCTGCCACCACATACCAATCCAAGGGCACTTTTATTTGAAGTGGGGTACCATCGCCTCCTCCAGCGATACTTTCACCTTGTGCCCAACGATACGCATCATCTGGGCCAGTTACGGAACCATTGATGTAGCCATCAAAAGACCAGCTGGTATGCACATGGAGATTCCCAAAATAAACATCTTTATTAGGGTTTGCTGGGATTTCTGTTTGACTTGTTGTTTCACTGGAAAGCTCTTCGGTATTTATTTCTTCTTTCTTCTCCTTTTTACAGCCCAAGGCAAACAATATGGACAAGGAGGTCAATGAAATTAATTTTATTACTCTCATTTTGGTAGTGTTTATAATGAAATTTAGAAAGGTGTTTTTATCAATTTTTGATCAATCCATTTAGTTTGGGTTGTACCAAATAGGCGAGGTATAAGCTCGCTCCTGTATGGTTCTAGGCACATCATCGGTCATTTCGAGCATGTATTTAACCGCATCAAAAGTGGTCCACCTTGGTGTTGGGATTTCCAAAACCCTCACATAGTAAAATGCCTTAAGGGATGGTTCAAAATCTGGGTCTTTCCAGAATGTTTTAAGTTCTGTATCCCCAATGTTGTTTTTCCAAGTTGCAGTTGCTACATCAACCGTATTCCCAACAGCAGGTAAATTGCCCTTAGCATCCAAACTTCTTGTATCGGCATCGCCCCACACCACATTATAAATTTTTTCGTGAGTGTTTCCATCTGCATCCAACCAACCTTTTACTACCTGAATACGGTCCAAATTGCCACTGGCTGGGTCTTTTACGGCATGAATCAGAAATGTTGGTGCTTTTCCTTTTGGAGCAGAACTGATATCACCTCCCATGGGCACCCCTTTATCATAACCAATGGCTACTGCATTTGCATTTTCAGCATCACTTTCGGTATAATCAAAACCGCCAAAGAAACGAACTGTTATTCTTGGTCCAGTGGATGCGTAGGTTTCTTTTCGTTTCATGGTATCCCAAAGGGATGCTCTTGTATTTGATTCGGCCCAAACTCCTGTATAACCAGAAGCACCTAATTCCCAACCACGAACAAAGCCTGATGGGAAATCAAGGGCTTTTTCCTCCCATCGTTCCGGACTTGGCTCTGAGGTTGGATACTTACCCCAAAAGTTATCTTCTTCAGCTGTTGACAAAGCCGTGTGGGTGTCAGTACCACTAACAAAACCATATTTAAATGGATTTATTCCCAGTTCTTCCTCCAATTTTAATCCATCTTTTAGCGCTTTTCTCCCATATTCGGTTTGAAGCATCTCTTTGGTTTTGGGTACCAAGACTAAATTTCCTTTGTCCCAAATTTCAAAATTGGCAAACTCATCGTTGGGTGATAAAATAGGATGTGTTTCACTGGTTCCTTTTCCTTGGGTAATTTCGTAAAGGACTTCATATTTATTTCGCAATGTTGCCAATTCCTTGGTCAATGGAGAGCCATCAAAGGCGGTATTTTTAAACATCAATCCATTGGAAAGGTTGCCATTATGCGGAATGGCCAAGAGGGATCCTCCTGTTTTTTCTTCAAAATTGGCCATCCATTTCCACAGATCTTCTGGATTTTCCGAATCAAAAGTGGTCATAGGGCTCATTAGTTTACCAATTTCTGGACCATCACGATAAATCACATTACGATGTAGGTTGTTTCCACCGCCAAAGTTAGAGGTCCATTCATAAGCGATAAAGGCAGTAAACTTCCCTGGTTCATTAAACTTCTCAACAATATCTATGTTTTTTAACCAGACCGATTTTGCAAATTCAGGATCTGTAAATACAGGGGGCAAATTATTATTGGACTGTCTATTGATCAGGTCCATCATTACCGCAGCCGCTTTTTCTCCCCCAGCTTCCATATCGGTATGATATTGTGCGACAATGGGGTCTCCCATTACCGCCTCGTCACCTTCAATTACTGCTGTTATTACCCCAGCACCATCGGAGTGGTCGGATATGGCGACCCAATCCAAAGGACGATGCAATTTGGCCTTTTGACGGGTAGCACTTGTGACTTCCTCACCTCTAGCAAAACGTAAGGCACCTTCTGGGCCCAATCGGGTACCAACTGCCCCTGCATCTGCCGACCATGCAGTGTGTACATGTTGGTCTCCCCAATACACATTTTTTAAAGGGTTTACTGGAATTTCTGTTTGACTTGTTGTTTCTGCAGAAAGTTCTTCGGTGTTCATTTCCTCTTTCTTCTCTTTTTTGCAGCCTAAGGCAAACAAAAAGACTAAAGAGGCCAATGAAATGAATTTGATAGCTTTCATTTTGGTAGTGTTTAGAAAAGAGACGGTTAATGGTGTTTGAATATAGCAAAAAAGAGAACATCTTTCTCTTTTAAAACCGTTAAAATAAGTGGGTTAGCTAAACATACTTCGAGAAATAAGCTATTCCCACAACAAAGATTTATAGGGTTTATACCGTGAAAGTTTGGGAGTAAAGAACAAGAGTTTTTCCTTCAAAAAAAATCAACACTAAATATCCCATGTATTTCTTCAAAAACACCCTATTTTAAAAATTTTTGACAATTACTTTTGGACTAACCTACGGGAATAAGTGTGTTTTTTATACCTTTTCCGCGCCAAACGAACGAAACCAAAAAAATGAGGCATACTAAATTGTTAAATGTGGGCATTCTTCTTGGATTGCTCACCACCTTTTCCTGTAAAAAAGAACCCCTTAAACCTGTTGAAATCCCAGTTGTTATTGAACTGGATTCGGCCTATCTCAACGAGAAAGTTACTGAGGCCAAAAATATGGGGGTAATCCAACTTGCCGACGGGCTCGAACTTAGTCTTTGGGCGCCCGATACACTGGCCCCAGACCCCATAGCCATGGATATAGACTCACAAGGCCGTATCTTCTTTACCCGTACCAACCGACAAAAGCATTCTGAATTTGATATACGCGGTTACCGACACTGGATGACCGCTTCCAATAGTTTTGAGTCCGTGGCAGACCGAAAGGCATTCTTGCACGAGACCTTTGCCGTGGAAAAAAGTGAGGAAAATTCGTGGTTGATGGACCTTAACGGAGATGGAAGCCATGACTGGAGGGATTTAGCTGTGGAAGAGGAAGAAGTTTGGCGACTTGAAGATGCAGACCATGATGGAATCGCTGAAAAAGCGACCCGGGTCGTGCACGATTTCCACGCTGCAGAAACTGATGTTGCCAACGCCTTACATGTTGATGGAGAAACCCTTTTTGTGGGGGTCGCGCCAGATATGTGGCGCATGGAAGATACCAACGGGGATGAAGTATTCGACACCAAAACCTCTTTGGCCACTGGTTTTGGAATCCATATAGGTTTCGGTGGCCATGGTATGTCCGGCGCAGTCATGGGACCCGATGGCAAGCTCTATTGGGGTATTGGTGACATTGGGGCCAACATTAACGATAAAGAAGGAAATCGATATCCCTATCCCAACCAAGGGGTCATTGTGCGTAGCAATCCAGATGGATCTGATTTTGAGGTTTTTGCCCATGGCCTTCGGAACACCCACGAATTTGTTTTTGACAAGTTTGGCAATATTATTTCTTCCGACAATGATGGTGACCATAGAGGTGAAAGTGAACGATTGGTTCACATTGTTGAAGGGTCGGATGCCGGATGGCGCTCCAATTGGCAATATGGAAAGTATACAGACCCCGAAAACAATGGCTATAAGGTCTGGATGGATGAAAAGTTCTACCTCCCTCGATGGGATGGCCAAGCGGCCCATATCATTCCTCCAATCATGAACTATCACAATGGTCCAACTGGAATGCAATTCAATCCTGGTACAGCACTTGGTTCCAATTGGGTGGACAAGTTCTTTTTGGTTGAGTTTGTGGGTGACCCTTCCCTATCCCATATCTGGTCCTTCGATTTAAAACCAAAAGGCGCCTCATTTGAACTCAATTCAGAACTGGATGTACTAAGTGGCATTTTGCCCACGGCCATTAAATTTGGGCCTGATGGTGCCCTTTACCTATCGGACTGGATTAACGGCTGGGACACCAAAAATTCGGGACGTGTCTGGAAGCTGGATGTTACGGATGAAGAAAACGACTTGGCAGAACAACGGGTCGAAACCCAAAAATGGATGACCACGGATTTTGGGGAATTGGACAATGATGAACTTGTAGCATTATTACGCTATCCCGATATGCGCATACGCCAAAAAGCGCAATTTCAATTGGCAAAAAGTCCCTTTTGGGGATATCGAAAGCTAAAACGAGCAGCCCAAGAAGACGAACATCAATTGGCGCGAATCCATGCCATTTGGGGCATCGGGCAACTGGCTGCCAAAGAATTGGACAAAGCAGATGTTTTGGTCGACCTTTTAGAGGATACGGATGAAGAAATTATCGCGCAAAGCCTAAAAGTATTGGGAGATGTGAAATTTTTGGAAGCAAGTGAGAAAATGATAGCACTTCTGAAATCTGAAAATCCTAGAATCCAATTTTTTGCGGCACAAGCACTGGGGAGAATCCAATCCGAAGAAGCCATTCACCCCCTTCTGGATATGATTGCCGAAAATGCAGACCATGACATTTACTTGCGACATGCTGGGGTCTTGGCCCTTTCCAGAATTGGACAGGTTGAACCTTTGACAAACCTGGCTACCAGCGAAAATCGTTCCCTGAAAATTGCAGCGGTCTTGGCCCTTCGTAGATTGAAAAATCCGGAGGTAGCTTCTTTTTTAAAGGACACCGATGAGTTTATCGTTACCGAAGCTGCTAGAGCCATTAATGATGACAGGGGCATTAAAGAGGCACTGCCGGCATTGGCATCATTGTTGGAAAACCCAAAGTTCAGTTCCGAACCACTAATGCGCCGTGTGATCAGTGCAGCACTTCAGGCGGGTGGTGATCAAGAATTGGGTAATTTAATCAGCTATGCCAAAAACGAGAACACGCCCGCTGTTCTAAGAGGTGAGGCCTTGGCCGCTTTGAGCACATGGACATCCCCTTCGGTAATGAACCGAGTTGACGGCTACCATTTAGGAGCTATTTCACGACCCTTGGAACCCATTCAAAACAAAGTGGGTTGCAGTATTACCGAATTTATGCAAGACAATGATCCAGAAATATTGATGGGAGCCGTAAAATTGTTGTCCTCCCTACAATTACAGGGGTACGACAATCGACTTGTACAATTGATGCGCACACACGACTCACCCCAAGTGAGGTCCGAAGCTTTAAAAGCTTTAGGAAATACGGGGTACAGCCAATTGGCCCAAGTGATGCGTATGGGAATGGACGACAAAAGTGCTCAGGTACGACGCACCGCTGTGAGTTTAATGGGCGAACTTTCACTAACAAAGGAAGAGTTGCCCAATGTGGTCAACCCAATTTTCAGCAGAGGTGGAATTGGCGAACAACAAGCCGTTCTAGAGGTCTTGGCCGATATGCCCTCAGAAAAAAGCGAAGCCGTTTTGTCCAGTTTGTTGCAACAGGCCATTCGTGGTGGCATCAACGATGAAGTTATGCTGGATTTAATGGAGGCTACCGCCAACAGTGGTTCCAACAAAATCAATGACCAACTGGCCATCTTACGAAGCAAAGGGTATGGCACCGATGCCTATGCTGAAACCCTTCATGGCGGAAGCTGGTGGGGAGGTCAAACTGTTTTTGTGAGCAACCCCACGGCCCAATGCGTACGCTGTCACGCCCTGAAGGGTTCTGGTGGTAAAGTGGGGCCTGCCTTGGACAATATTGGCAACATTCTTTCCCGGGAACAATTGTTGGAAGCCTTAATTGAACCAACAAAACGAATTGCGCCGGGATACGGCAGCGTAACCTTGACCTTGACCAACGGACAGGAAGTTACGGGGCTATTGGAATCTGAAAATGAAGAGGAACTTATTTTACGCACCTCTGATGCAGAACCTCTTGAAGTGGCCCATTCCCGCATACAAAGTAGACGAAATTTACCCTCAGCCATGCCGCCCATGGGCAAAGTGATCAGTAAACGAGAACTACGGGATTTAATAGAATATCTAAGTAGCTTGAAAGCTGAGGAATAGGCATTTGGACGTGTAGATTATCGAAATATTCCTAAAAAATATTCTTTTTTTGTATATTTTACACTGATATACTGCTGAAGCTGATTATTTCTGCTTCTTTGATTCTTTAACAAGGTCTAGTCCCCCCCTTTTTAGGAATACCTAACACAGCAGAGGTAAACGCTTTTAAATGGGGCAATATCAATTCAGTTATAAACACCAAGAGCCAGCGCAATGGCTCAAACATTTTAGCGACTGCTTCCCTTCTACTTTAAAAGGGCAAGAACTTTTTTTGGAAAAGCCTTTTGGCGAGGGTAAACTGAGTTATGAAATAATTCAGGAAGGTTTATGGGTCAAATTTTTAAAATTCAAAGTATTCAATCCGGTTTTGGTCCAAAGGGAAAGCATTGAAACCAACGACATTTTTATTTTGGATTTTTTTCTTTCCGAAAATGTTCTTCGTCAAACCATTGAAGGTGGCAAGGAAATTAGCCACAGCTATCAAGATGTCAATATGCTCTTCTCGTCCTCCATGGTCTCCGCAGATATCAATTTGGAAGCGAATGAATGGATGAACATTGTGCAAGTACTATTCACCAAAGAATGGCTCACAGAAAATGTTGACCTGGACAATTATCGGCTAAAAGCGTTTTTTAGTCAGGATAAACCTATTTTCCTCTCCGAAAACTTAGATCATCACTTACGATCAGTGGTAGCCAACGTTACCGAAGATTCGACCCATAAATTGAATTTGACCTCTACAATCTATCAGATACTGGATTATTTGTTGTTCAAGTTTAATGGCAGAAACCTATCAATCCCAAATAGAGCATTCCACAAAGAAGATACAGAGAAACTGTTCCACGCCAAATCGTATTTGGACAAAAATGTCTGCGAAAATGTTTCCATCAATATACTGTGTGAATTAATTCAGATGAGTCGGTCCAAATTTAAGCGAATGTTCACTCAAATTTTTGGAAAACCACCATATCGCTATCATTTGGAAAACAAATTGGAAAAAGGAAAAGAGCTGATAGAGACAAAAAGACTTTCAATCTCCGAAACGGCCTATTTTTTAGGGTATGATGATCACGGAAGCTTTACCAGGGCCTTTAAAAAATACCACGGCTTTTTACCCAGTGAGCTTTAACCAAGGGTGGCGGTCCAAAGTATCACTGGGCTTTCTACCTTAAATATCCCAATACGCTTTTAGGATATTTAGTTTGCCAATGCAAATGATATATTTAGGTCAAGTAATTTTTGATACAAAGGCTCCATGCCGTCACAGCCAAATATGCTGAAATAAGAATTTGCACTCTTCCAATTCTTATCTTGGTTCATACTAAAGCTTACGCTACGGTATCCCGCAATTCCCATAAGTATGTTGGTAGACCTCGGTGTAGGCTGTCTCAAGCATCTATCCAAGTAAAAATCATGAACTATGGTTCCATTTTTTATATAAGACCCCACCTTAATATATTTGACTGCTTCGTGATCCAATACTCTGGAAATCTCATGGCCAATCTGTAATTGAAGTTCTATTTCTGCTTGTAGTCTTTCGATTTTGTTTTTATCAAATTCAAATTCTACTACGGCTTGCATATGCCACGGATAGCCCTCTTTGCTATATAAAATTTCAACCGAAGGAAGTTCAAAATACACGCTTTTGTTACAAGGCCCATTATGGGTTTGTCCTGATAGAGAATCCATGGCCTTTGTTAGATTTTTAAATTTCATCCTATATTTTTTTATATGGTTAATGATGGTTGTCTTTATCATTTTCAATGCTATCTAATTCAATTATCAGTTTTCCTATAGTGCGGTTCTGCATTCTCAAGGTTGAAGTCAAGTCTGAGCCAGAAAACTTTGTGATTTTATTCTCCAAAACTTTCATCCCTTTTGACCTTCCTATGCATATGAACACTGATCCCATTGACCGGTTATTGTATTGCTCTTTGTGTTCTCCTTACTCTAACTCTTTGACCACCAGTAAGCTTTCTGTCTTTCAAGGGCGCAAACATATACACGTTTTGCATTAAGCTGTTAGGCCCAAAAGACCTAAAAATTGGCCAAAAGGCTCATTTAGTGTAAAAAAGACACCAGAAATCAAGATCTTAGAAAAATAATCCGTGGAAACGCTATTTGTTAGCACTTTTGGGTACAATCAATGGGGGCAGGAAAGTCAATTTTGATGTAAAAATTTTTCCCTAAAGTAAAATATATCAAAGTTTTACGACCAACCCGATGTATTACAAAAACTATCAAAACAATGAACCTAAAATCAATCAGTAATCTAGCTTTAAAAGCCGTTCCGGCTATTATTTTGTTACAAACCCTGTTCTTTAAGTTTTCAGCCGCACCGGAATCCGTCTATATTTTTGAAACCTTGGGATTGGAACCTGTTGGAAGAATTGGCATTGGTATTCTTGAATTGATTGCCGCTATTCTCCTATTTATTCCAAGAACGACCTGGTTGGGTGCCGTTCTAGGGCTGGGGCTAATGGCTGGTGCCATCTTTTCGCACCTTACCCAACTGGGCATTGTTGTCCAGAATGATGGAGGAACCCTTTTCATCTTAGCAGTGGTCACCTTTATTTTCTGTGCTATTTTGACCTGGATGCACCGCCATCAAATCCCCATTTTGAACAAACTTTTCGCATAATAGGTTCCGTATCTTTCTTTTATTCGATTGGATAGTCCTTATTTTTGAGGCTTAAATAAAATCCATGGAAAAAGAGATGCCCCAAGACTTGACTTGGGATGAATTCATGAAAGTGAAAATGGTGGTCGGTACCATCATCTCTGCTGAGGAATTTAAAGAAGTTAGAAACCCTGCCTACAAAATGATGGTCGATTTTGGAGACTTGGGTACCCGAAAGACCTCGGCCCAGATTACAAAATTGTATACCCCAGAAGAACTGGTGGGAAAACAGGTGGTGGCCGTAATTAACTTTCCACCCAAACAAATTGCCACCTTAATGAGCGAATGCCTTGTTCTAGGCTGTGTTGGAGATGATAAGGAAATTACCCTGATCCAACCAGAAAGAAGCGTAAAAAATGGAACAAGGATTGGGTAGAATGTATTAATCTTCCTCCTCCAACACCCCAATTTGGGACATTGAAAGTGAAGCATAGACCCTGTCAAGGATTTCAGGCTTGTCCGTAAGCACTACCAACTTGTCGTTTGCTTCGATCACGGTTGACCCATTTGGGGTAAGGTAGTTACCATCCCGTTCGATCATGGCAATGATGGCTTTCTTGGGGAAATTTAGATTTACAATTTTTAATCCGGCGGCGGCACAGCCTTCATCAATCCTTATTTCCTTCATCAGTGCTTTAGGGTGCTCGGTGAGCAATTCATCTGTTGGGGATAAGGGTTTTACTTTCTCAGGAAGGCCTACATGTAACCATTTGGCCACTTTAGTCAAGGTAGTTCCTTGAATAAGCACCGAGGTGATGGATACAAAAAATACAATGTTGAATATGATATGCGCCTTATCTATCCCGGCTAAAAGTGGATACGTGGCAAACACAATGGGAACCGCACCTCTCAATCCCACCCAAGAGATGTAGAACCTTCGTCTCAGTTTCATCCTAAAAGGTATTAAAGAGATAAAAACGGCGAGTGGTCGCGCGACAAAAATCAAAAAAAGTGCAATCAATAAACCTATACCTATAAATGGAACTATCTCCGATGGGAAAACAAGAAGTCCCAACGTAAGGAAAAGAACAATTTCCATAAGCCATGCCAGACCATCGAACATTCGCATGATGGTCTTTTTATGAATCAGGTTTTGGTTGCCCAAGTACACCGAACAAATGTAGATGGCCAAAAATCCATTTCCGCCGATAAAATCCGTTGCAGAGAACGTAATGAACATCAAAGCAATGGTCAATACCGGGTACAGCCCTTCAAAGTCCAGCTTGATCCCGTTGATGATAATTTTGCTCAATTTGCCGAAAAGAAAGCCCAACGCCCCGCCTATTACCATTTGCAATAGAAAAAAGGGAACTATGGACCAAATATTCTTGTCCGGTTGTTGCACCAAGGATAAAAAGGCAATGGTGAGCACATAGGCCATGGGGTCGTTACTTCCACTTTCCAACTCCAGCGTAGGTCGAAGGTTCTTTTTAAGTGCCAAGTTTTTACCCCTTAAAATTGAAAAAACTGCTGCCGCATCCGTAGAGGAAACTATGGCGCCCAACAACAGACTTTCATAAATACTGAAATCGGTTATCAAAAAAACAAAATAGCCCAGTCCCACTGCGGTAAGCAATACACCCAAGGTGGAAAGAGCGATTCCTTCCTTAAGAACGGGCTTTACCGATTGCCAGCTGGTATCCAATCCCCCAGAGAATAGGATAAAGTTCAAAGCAATTACGCCTACAAACTGTGCAATCTTTGGATTGTCAAAATTAATTCCTCCAATACCATCAGACCCAGCAAGCATGCCAATGGTCAAGAACAAAAGCAAAGTCGGAATCCCAAAACGGTAGCTGGTCTTGCCTGCAATAATGCTTATCAGCAACAATATTGAGCCGACCAAAATGATATTTTCTATGGTGATGTCCATTTGTTATAGGTATACCAATTGTATTTTGAAGAAATTGATGAATTGCACCACCTGTTTTGGTAGTTGGGTTACGTTAGCGAAGGTAATTTAATTTGTGGGATCCACAGCGTCATGAAATAAGCTATGAACTATATATAGAACCATAAACAAGTAGAGTTAGGCTCCTCCCACGAGTGTTCTTATTGTCGTTTATCGACCTAAAAGTCCGTTTATCAGCACTTTGAATGTTTCTTAATCGTTAAATGGTTAAAATTTATTCGATGAAATGCACATTTTAGTCGTTAAAATCAAAAACCTATGAAAAATTCATAAGTATTCGCTGTAATTCTTTTTGATCTTTGTGATGTTATTAACCCCCAAATCTAATATCATGACACGTTCAATCTTTTACAGCCTACTTGTTTCAGGAATTATTTTTTGCAGTACATCTGCAACGGCCCAAATGGCCAAAGACTTAGTCAGTACAACTTTGGATGGTAACCTTTCCACCATTGATGGGTATGTTCCCTCCATGACCATTACCAAAGACGGAAAAACAGCTTACTTCAGTAAAGCTTCCGAGCAAAAGCCTTTATACGGTGTCTTCTCCAAAAAAGAAATCGTACATGAAATCTATAGAGCCGAGAACATTAATGGTGAATGGAAAAACATCACCAAAATGGAAGTTTGTCCAAAATACGCTTCGGCCAAGCACCCAACTATCTCCGAGGATGGAAAACGCTTGTTCTTTGCCTCCAACATGAAAGGGAGTTATGGAAAATACGATATTTATGTAGCCGATATCAAAACCGATGGAAGCTTGGGTGTTTCCAAAAACTTGGGCCCAAAGGTCAATACCAAAGAAGATGAGCTATACCCTAGCCTATATAATGGTACATTATTGTTCTTTGCCTCCGAAGGACGTGATGGATACGGTGGCTTGGACCTATATGCTACACAAGTGGTGATGAACACCTTGACTCCTTCAGTAAACTTAGGTAACCACATTAATAGTGATAGCGATGATTATGCCATTCAGTTGAGCCCAGAAAAAGGATTGGGTTTTGTGGTGAGCAACAGAGGTCAAAACCAAACCATTTCTCAATATACGGTAGCTTATGGGAATAGTAAGAAAACCGAAAACAGGTATGATAATGTTGCCGATAACGGATCAAGCCTACAAACTGCAATGAACGAAGGAGTTGAATATACCAGCAATTCATTCGAGGACAAATAAGAAAAAATATAAACAATTAATCGGTCACAACTACCTGAAGTGTCATTGATTCTGTTTCATAGCCGAGATCGAAACACACATGACCATGATAAGAAAGACAGGGGGAACTGACAGTCTATCATAGAAAGCGGGTTGTATTATTTCAATCTGACCGATTTTTTCAGCAGAAACAGGGTGCCACTAAAAGCACCCTGTTTTTTTATTCAATATTCTGATTAATAGATATTTACCATCTAAAATAGATCTCTCTCAGGGTAACCGGAAGAATGCATTTGAACGAAAAAAGCTACAATTTCGTCTAATGCAGTAAAAATTTTTCTACTTTAATTCTTGAAATAATACAAACCCAAATCTTTTAGTCATGAAGAAAAACTACAACTCTCGGAAAAAAGGGATTCCTAAACCCATTTTTAACTTCAGTTTTAGGTAACCTACAACCTTTTCTAAACCTTATTTTTTTTGATGTAATCCCTTTGGGATTAGTGTCGGTATATTCAATTTGATATACGCCACGGGTATTTCCGTATACCTACTTAACGCGGAAAACACCTTTCGTTTGGCCATTTTATCAAGCTTGAAAATACTTCGAATGGAATACCTTTTGCCTTATTTGGGCAAAATGGAAGGCGAATTATGTAAAAGAGTCAGACCCCCAAATCTTTCTTATCATGAAAACTAACCCATTACAAATTGCGATCATTGATAATGATGTGAGCTTGCATCCCATCTATAGGTTTTATTTTGAAGATGTGATGGCTTATGAATTGTACGGTATTTATAAATCTGTGCACGACCTATTGTCCCATTTTGGGCGAACCAATCCGGATATTGTGATTTCAGAAGTGGCCTTGGCCGGAATTTCTGGAATCGACGGACTGGAATACCTCCATAAAAAAAACGAAGACCTCAAGGTCTTGATGATGAGTAAAAAGAACGATTTTAAACTCATTAAAGAAGCCTTTAAAAAAGGGGCCAGTGGTTATTTGACCAAACCGCTGACCAAGGAGCGATTGTTCAATGCAGTGGAGGCGCTAGACCAGCACGGCGTTGCGCTGGAACACGATTTGGTCAAAAAAATCATCAGTTCTTTTCAGATGAAGACCTTTGATTCCTTTTCACGAAAGGAAAATCAAATCATTGAGCTCCTTACCCAGGGGTTCACGTACAAAATGATCGCGGACCGACTTTGTGTAACACCCAGTGCGGTGAATTTTCACATCCAGAACATTTACGTCAAACTAAATGTTAACTCGAAATCCGAAGCACTGCAAAAGCTTCGGGAGATGGAGATGCGGCAATTGAATGCTGCATAATTCCCAAAACCATGCAAACAAAAAACCCTGACCGAAAGTCAGGGTTTTTTAATCTATTTATTTAGAAGTTTACTTCACTTCTTCAAAGTCAACGTCCTCAACATCATCACCTTCTTTGGCATCGCCAGCTGCAGCATCTGCTCCAGCGGTATCTGCACCGTTGGCTTGAGCCGCATCGGCCTGTGCTTTGTACATTTCCTCAGAGGCTACCTTCCATGCTTCATTGATTTTCTCCAAAGCAGGTTCAATAACGGCTACATCCTTGGTTTCGTAAGCTTTCTTCAATTCTTCCAAAGCATCTTCAATCGGTTTTTTCTTGTCATCGGACAGTTTATCCCCGAATTCCTTCAACTGCTTTTCAGTTTGGAAGATCATGGCATCTGCCTCGTTCAATTTATCAGCGGTTTCCTTCGCTTTTTTATCGGCTTCGGCATTGGCTTCAGCTTCAGCTTTCATCTTTTTGATTTCTTCCTCAGTCAAACCAGAAGATGCCTCGATACGGATATCTTGCGTCTTGTTCGTGGCCTTGTCCGTTGCGGAAACCTTGATGATACCGTTCGCATCAATGTCGAAGGTCACTTCAATCTGAGGTGTACCTCTTGGTGCTGGTGGAATACCATCTAAGTGGAACCTTCCAATCGTTTTGTTATCCGCCGCCATAGGTCGCTCTCCTTGCAATACGTGGATTTCAACCGAAGGTTGATTGTCCGCCGCAGTGGAGAATACCTGTGACTTTTTGGTAGGGATGGTAGTGTTCGCCTCAATCAATTTGGTGAACACGCTTCCCATGGTCTCAATACCCAATGAAAGTGGGGTAACATCCAAAAGAAGTACATCTTTTACATCTCCTGTCAACACACCTCCTTGGATAGCAGCACCTACGGCCACAACCTCATCTGGGTTTACTCCTTTGGATGGCTTTTTTCCGAAGAATTTCTCAACGGCCTCTTGTACTGCTGGGATACGGGTGGAACCACCTACCAAAATAATTTCGTCTATATCACTCTTGGAAAGACCGGCAGACTTCAATGCAGTCTCACAAGGAGCAATGGTTCTTTTTACCAAGTCTTCAATCAATTGTTCAAACTTGGCTCTAGATAATGTTCGCACCAAGTGTTTTGGCCCTGAAGCGGTGGCGGTTACGTAAGGCAAGTTGATTTCTGTCTGCGCAGAAGATGACAACTCAATTTTTGCCTTTTCGGCAGCTTCACGCAAACGTTGAAGGGCCATGGCATCCTTACGAAGGTCCATATCCTCATCTTTCATGAACTCCTCGGCCAACCAATCAATGATTTTTTGGTCAACATCATCACCACCCAAGTGGGTATCACCATCAGTTGACAATACTTCAAAAACACCGTCTCCCAATTCCAAAATGGAAACGTCGTGTGTACCACCACCAAAGTCGAATACCACAATCTTTTGGTCCGTATCTTTCTTATCCAAACCGTAGGCCAAAGAGGCTGCGGTTGGCTCGTTGATGATTCTCTCTACGGTAAGACCGGCAATTTCACCAGCTTCTTTGGTGGCCTGTCTTTGGGAATCGTTAAAATATGCAGGAACGGTGATTACCGCACGGGTTACATCTTGACCCAGGTAATCTTCAGCTGTTTTCTTCATTTTTTGAAGAATCATGGCCGAAAGTTCCTGAGGGGTGTACAAACGACCATCGATATCCACACGCGGAGTATCATTGTCGCCCTTTACCACTTTGTAAGGAACCCGGTCTGCTTCTTTTTTGGATTCAGAGAATTTATTTCCCATGAATCGTTTTATTGAATAAATCGTTTTGTTGGGGTTGGTGACCGCCTGTCTTTTGGCAGGATCTCCCACCTTTATTTCTCCGCCTTCCACAAATGCAATTACAGAAGGAGTGGTACGTTTACCTTCGGCATTTGGAATTACCACAGGTTCGTTACCTTCCATTACAGAGACGCAGGAGTTGGTCGTACCCAAGTCTATACCTATAATTTT
Organism: Allomuricauda sp. CAU 1633; assembly: GCF_017313225.1. Taxonomy (GTDB): domain Bacteria; phylum Bacteroidota; class Bacteroidia; order Flavobacteriales; family Flavobacteriaceae; genus Flagellimonas. Next base: position 24,469 of record NZ_JAFLNE010000010.1, read on the forward strand.
GCTCATCGTATCTAAAGTTATATCTGTTTAATGTTCTTTTTTAGCTCGCACAGTAAAGGTCAATGATTATGCCATGCGGCAGAATATGACAAGGTGTCAGCAATTTGATGGGATTTACACGGGAATTCGGCAAAATTGCAGGTATGTCACGGTAATTTTCTTTGTTGATTCCTTCTTTTCCAATTCCAATTTTATATCGTGGAGGTTGTTATATTTGGAACAGCAAATTGCAGCTATGGAATGTATCAGTGTGTTTGACATGCTTAAAATTGGAGTGGGACCTTCCAGTTCCCATACGCTAGGACCCTGGAGGGCTGCAGAACGATGGGTAAGCGAACTTAAAGAACAGGGGATTTTTGACGATGTAACAAAACTCAAAGTCTTTCTTTATGGTTCCCTTTCGCTTACCGGCAAAGGACATGCCACCGATATCGCCGTAGTGATGGGATTGCTGGGAACCGACCCGGTCACCGTCCCTATTGAACATATTGATGTTTCAATGGAAGAACTGAAGGCCAGTCAAAAATTGAATTTTGGTGGTGTACGGGAAATTCCTTTCGATTTTAAAACTGATATCATATTTAAAAAAGAGTTTTTGCCCTTCCATTCCAATGCTATTCAGTTTGAAGCTCTTTTGGCCAACGGCGATACCACAACGGAAACCTATTACTCCATTGGTGGTGGATTTGTGGTGAAGGAAGAACTGATTCATGCCAAAGAAAACAAGGAGACTTTCAAAACTTTTCCGCATCCCGTAAAGACTGGGAATGAATTACTCCAGCACTGTCAGGAACAAGACAAATCCATTTCAGAAATTGTATTGGAGAATGAACTGTCACTAAGAACTGTCGCCGAAATTGATGAAGGTCTTCATCAAATTTGGAACACCATGTTGGAATGTATGTACACGGGTTGTCATACCGAAGGAAAACTTCCTGGTGGACTCAATGTAAAACGACGTGCTTTTGAGATGCACCAAAAATTAAAAGGTGACGTCCCCTACTCCAATCCGCAGGAATGGTTGGAGAGTATACGGGATACAGAGGTGAAATTCCGCCAAATCATCAAATGGGTCAGCTGTTTTGCGCTGAGTGTGAATGAGGTGAATGCCTCGTTGGGGAGGGTGGTAACCGCTCCAACCAATGGTAGTGCTGGCGTCATCCCTGCGGTACTCATGTACTATATGGTCATTGAAAACCACGATGCTGATTTTGACGATGTTCGTCAATTTTTATTGGTGGCTAGTGAAGTGGGCAGCATCTTTAAAAAAGGAGCTACCATTTCTGCTGCAATGGGTGGCTGTCAAGCAGAAATCGGTGTCTCCTCTGCCATGGCCGCAGCAGGACTGACAGAACTGATGGGCGGTTCGCCCGAACAGGTGCTGATCGCCGCAGAAATTGCCATGGAGCACCATTTGGGTTTAACATGCGATCCCATTGGCGGTTTGGTACAGGTTCCCTGCATAGAGCGCAATGCCATGGGAGCCATAAAAGCCATAAATGCAGCAGAACTTGCCCTAGACACCGACCCAAAAGAAACCAAAGTGCCCCTGGACAAAGTGGTAAATACCATGTGGGAAACCGCAAAGGATATGAACTCAAAATATAAAGAAACCTCAGAAGGAGGTCTGGCCATTGGCGTATTTTTAAGTGACTGTTAATTTCATCAAATAGAATCAAAATCATGAAACACATTAGTATCGTATTGGGATGTCTTCTTTTTTCAACCACCATTCTTTCCCAAGAAATCAAACCGAAAGAAGTAAAAGCCATCATGGAGAAGGTTGCAGATTGGCAAATTGAGCATTATCGCGATGCTTTTACATATGATACACCCCACCATCCACTCGATTGGACCAACGGAGCACTTTATGTGGGTATGGTGAAGTGGGCCGCAATGGCAAATAGTGATAAGTATTACACTTGGCTAAAAACTGTGGGGGAATTGAATAATTGGGAGCTACACGAGCGAATCTACCATGCTGATGACCACACCGTTGGGCAATTTTACCTTGATCTCTATAAAAAATATGGTGATAAAGCGATGATGAAACCCACCCAAGAGCAGTTCGATTTCATCATGTATCACCCTGCCAAAACCGCATTAACTTGGCAAAGCCCCCATCATCAATCGCGCTGGAACTGGTGTGATGCCCTCTTTATGTCGCCACCTGTTTGGGCCAAACTGTATAACATCACCGGGGAAAAAAAATATCTCGCCTTTATGGTGGAGGAATTCAAGGCCACTACTGACTTTCTTTTTGATAAGGAGGAGAATCTATACTATCGTGATGAAAGTTATATGGGCAAATTGGACAACGGAACCAAAATCTTCTGGTCTCGGGGCAATGGGTGGGTCTTCGCCGGATTGGCCAACATCATGAACGAATTGGAACCTGAAGCTACAGAATACGAGTACTTTAGGGACATCTTTGAGAAAATGGCCGCCAAACTCTTGAAAATCCAAACTCCAAAAGGACATTGGGCCATGAGTTTGTTGGGACAAGAATTTTATCCCACACCAGAAACCAGTGGCACCTCCTTTTATGTATTTGGTCTTGCCTGGGGCATAAATCAAGGTCTTTTGGACAAAAAGACCTATGGTCCTTCCGTTGAAAAAGCATGGAAGGCCTTGACAAGCTATGTAACCCCCGAAGGTATGCTGGGCTATGTGCAACCTATTGGCGCTGCTCCTGGGAAAGCGTGGCCAGATAAAACCGAAGTCTATGGTGCAGGAGCTTTCCTGAGTGCAGGAACTGAAGTTTACAAATTGTACAGTGGCGAGTGAAGCGTTATGATTTTAAAGGGATTGTTGAATCCAATCTTAATAAATCTGGATTTACATCGTTCTACTTCCACTATTTAACTTCAATTTTATGGAAAGCATAGAAATATTCAGCAGTAAGAAAAAGTCCTTTTTGTTATTGATAGGGTCTTTGATTTTTGTTGGTTTGGGCATATGGTTTGTGCTTGAAGCCAACTCACTTTCCGATTCTTTGCGAAAAAGCCCATTGCTGATCAGAGGTATCGGAGTGGTCTCCATTCTCTTTTTTGGATTGGGTATCTATGCGGGAATAAAAGGGTTGATTGCTAATCGTCTCATGCTGATTATTAGCCCGAAAGGTTTAAATGTAGATCCCAGTAAATCTATGAGTGATTTTATTGGATGGAATAAAATTCTTGGATTTAATGAAATTAACATCCACGGCACCAAAATCATAATCATAAACGTTGAAAATCCTACTTCTTGGGTGGAAAAAGAAGAGAATGCCCTTAGGAGACAATTGATGAAATACAATGTTGAAAATTACAACTCACCATTCAATATTTCTGCTAACGGTTTGGCCTTAAGCCATACCCAGTTGAAAGAAAAGCTGAATCTTTATTTCAATACCTATAAATCCTAAATGGAATTCTCCTGAAAGCAGTAGTCTACTCCTCCATACAACCTGCTTTTCCTCTAGTATCAATGAGGTAAATTATTTTCCATTCCCCATCAAAATCCACCAATTGGAACGAATTGATGCCGCAGTGACTGAATTCGTCATTCAACCAAAACTCATACCCTACCCAAGCATTAGCCATGGTTCGGTCCACTTGAATGGAAAATGAAGTGAGTTTCTCTTGAAATTTGATACTATCTGGAATACTGTAAATAGATGCTAATACTTCTGACAAGTTCTCTTCTCTAAATCGGGTTTTACCCTCAAGGTCTCTCCCAGTAGTTTGAAGCACTACCTTATCTATAAGCGTTTTCTTGATGATACTGGAATCTTGCTTGTGGAAGCCATCAAAAAAGGTTTCAATGACCTGTTTTACCTTTTGTTGGGCATCCATTTCAGGTGGATTGGGTCCTTGCGCGTATGTTGCGGTCAACGCAAGACAAAAAAATGCGAAACTGAATACAATTCTCATGATACTGTAGTTTTTTGATTGAAGCCCAAATTAAACAAATCTGCTTACATTTAGCTCATAAAACTGAACCAAATGTCTGTTGCCAAAAAAGAATACAAAAGGGTCACGGTGAAATCCCTGATTGAAATGAAGCAAAGCGGTGAGAAAATCTCTATGCTTACCTCTTATGATTACTCCATGGCCAAAATTGTGGATGCCGCCAATGTAGACGTAATTTTGGTAGGGGATTCTGCGAGTAATGTTATTGCGGGGCATGAAACCACTCTTCCCATTACTTTGGATCAAATGATCTACCATGCAAGTTCCGTGGTTCGGGCGGCCAAAAGGGCTTTGGTGATTGTGGATATTCCTTTTGGGAGTTACCAGAGTGATTCTAAAGAGGCGCTTCGTTCCGCAATCCGAATTATGAAGGAAAGTGGCGCCCACGCCATAAAAGTAGAAGGCGGCACCGAAATCAAAGAATCTGTCAGCCGAATTCTCCAAGCGGGTATTCCCGTAATGGGGCATTTGGGGCTCACTCCCCAATCCATTTATAAATTTGGAACCTACACCGTTCGCGCCAAAGAAGAGGAAGAAGCCGAAAAATTGAAATCCGATGCCAAATTGTTGGAGGAATTGGGCTGCTTTGGCATTGTTTTGGAAAAAATACCAGCAAAACTGGCTCAAGAAGTGGCCGAAAGTGTCTCCATCCCGGTTATTGGTATTGGCGCTGGCAATGGTGTGGATGGCCAAGTATTGGTGGTTCACGATTTGTTGGGCATGACGCACGAATTTCATCCAAGGTTCCTCAGAAGGTATATGAATCTGTATGATGAAATGAGTGCAGCCATATCCCAATATGTGGATGATGTAAAAAGTAGGGATTTCCCTAACGAAAATGAGCAATATTGATTAAATTCATAGGGTATGATTCTCAAAAAATTTGGTTTCACGTTTTTTTTGACAATGGCTGCATTGCTTTTTGCATGTGGAACCGAAGAGATGTCCAATGGTGAAGTTGTCAATGATGCCGTAGATCAAGAAGTTACCCCTCCCGAAGAGCAAGAACCCACAAATGATGATTCTTCTGACACTGACGAAGAAGATCCCATTTTTTCGGAAACTTTAAAAGTGCTTTTTGTGGGCAACAGCCTTACCTATACCAATGACCTTCCAAAAATGGTTAAAGAAGAAGCCGCATATCAGCAAATCAATCTTAAAACCGAAATGTTGGCCTTGCCCAACTATGCCATTATAGACCATTGGAATGATGGAAATGTTCAAGAACGTATCAGTAACAACAACTATGACTTTGTAATCATTCAGCAAGGGCCGTCATCCCAACCTTATGGCAGGGAAGTACTTATCGAATATGGTGAAAAATTCAAGACGCTTTGTGACCAAAACGGTTCGGAATTGGTTTTTTTTATGGTATGGCCATCTAGAACATACTACCATACGTTCAATGGTGTCATTACCAATTACAAAGATGCAGCAAGTATAAACAAATCCTTGTTGGCTCCTGTAGGTGAATTTTGGAAACAGTATTTTACCGACACGGGGGATTTCTCGTACTATGGTCCTGACAATTTTCATCCATCCCCTAAAGGCAGTCATGCCGCAGCCAAAATTATTGCAGAAACCATATTTTGAAATCTGAAAAATCCACCCCCTTCAACCTTCAGGTCCTTTACGAGGACAATCACCTCATTGTGGTCAACAAGCGGGTGGGCGATATTGTCCAAGGAGATAAAACCGGCGACGCTCCATTGAGTGAAGTGGTAAAACAATACCTCAAAGAAAAGTACAATAAGCCCGGCAATGTGTATTTGGGCGTAGTGCACCGTTTGGATAGGCCCACTTCAGGGATTGTGTTATTTGCCAAAACCTCAAAAGCCCTTCCCCGACTCAACAAGTTGTTTTCCGAAGGGAATACCAAAAAAGTCTATTGGGCAGTGGTTCAAAAAGCGCCTAGAAACCAAAAGGAAACTTTGACCCATTGGTTGGTTCGTAATCCAAAGCAGAACAAGTCCTATGCGCATGACAAGGAGGTGCCCAACAGTAAAAAAGCAGTTTTGGAGTATCATTTCCTAAAAAAGCTGGATAACTACTACCTCTTGGAAATCGACTTGAAAACGGGCCGACATCACCAAATCCGAGCACAATTGGCAGCTATGGGATGTCATATTAAAGGTGATTTGAAGTACGGAGCTGATCGAAGCAACAAAGACGGAGGCATCCACTTGCACGCTCGAAGTTTGGAATTGGAACATCCCGTGCAAAAGGAAATCATGACCTTTGTGGCTCCGCCACCGGAAGATCCTGTTTGGAATGCCTGTCTTTAACGGGTAACCGCAAGTGCTTTTTCGCGGATAATCTGACCTACGGGTTTATTTTCAAGGTGACTTTCCAGCCAAGATAGAATATCCAAATACAAAAATGCCCGTTTTTCGTAGGGATGGTTTTCGTACTTCTTTAATTCGTTGTAAAGTTTCTGAAACTCATTTTTAAGCTCGTGTGGATAGATTTCGCCCAAGCCTCTCAAAAATTTGATCATCTCTTTTTGAACGGCATGTAAGTCGTTCATTTTCAGCAAGAATTTATAGGTACTTTTAAGTTGAACTTCCAGATGGTAGTCCATGCCGGCCTCATAATGGGCCACCAAGCTCAACACCCTTGCGAAGCACATCAAATCTTCGCGCATTTTTAGATTTTTGTTGGAAATGATTTTCTTTAGATAAACAATACAATTTTTGTTGTCACCATTTCCAAAATACAGACAGGCAATTTTATAATAAAGCAGCATAATGTGGTGCTCATCTATCCGTTCTCGATGCTTTTTGATGCCATATTCGATGATGTTAACCAAATATAGCCCCTTATCAAAAGTTCCTTCCAAGAAATGAAGGTTCAGTTTATTGGAGTTGATGTACAAAAACGCCAAGGAAGCAATGTTGTCATTCTGTGGAAAACTGGAATTTTCCACCTGTCTTTCCAAACGATCCAACGTCTCCCTGAACTGTGAAGCATATTTTACGAAGAAGAGTGACTCCAAGAGATAATGATTGCCCTTTAAAAAGAAAACTGGGTTCAAGGGAATCATCTCTTCGTTTTCATAAAAAAGGTCTACCCATTTACTGGCATATTTGTAGGCTGACAAAAAGTCTTGAATCAATAAACTGTACCACAAATGGGCTTTGTACAGCCAAAGTTTCTCTCGAAAACCTAGTTTCTCCAACTCATAGGCTGGCAAATGGGCCTCAAAATAAGATTTTACTTTTTGCAAATCTTCATCATTGCGAACATAGCCCACTTTCAGCATCATTCCATACAATTGCAGCGAAAGGTTTGAGAGTTTGCTTGCCATCACATTTAAGGCAGAGAGTTCCTTGGCCTGCACAGCCAATTCATCGGCCCTATCCGGGATACTTCGGGTAATATATTGGGTCTCAATGACTTTTTCCAGTTCCACAATTTCGTAGGCCACATTCTTTTCTTCATGTTCAATAGCAAAGGTTTTGGCCTTGTCTAAAATTTTCAAACTCTGCTTGTAAAGCCCTTTTTGGTAGAGAATAGTGGCAAAATCCAACTGCTCCCGAATTTGCACCCTTGCATTTTGGTTCACGGGATTCAACCGAAGACTCACCAAAATTTGCTTGTACAAATGAGCCTTTAGGTTGGAAAGTTGTGCCTTTTTTACAATGCCGCTCTCCAAAATTTGACGTTCATCATATGTACGGAGCTTATCCAAAAGATTAAAAAGTGCCAAAAATTTTGCATCCGTATTGACCCCCAAACGGCCCACATACAGCTTAAATTGGCGTTTTTCCGACTTGGAAAGCGATTTAATCAAAACGAACAATGCGTCCTTACTGGCATTTGTCATCGTAAAAAATATAATTTAACTATTTGTATTTCAGTAAATTAAATTACAGCGAATACAATTTAACGTTGTAAAGGTTTGCAGGCCTTTTTTATTCTTCCCTTATCCTTCTCTATTTTCGTAGTACTTAGAAGAAACAGACAAAAATAATGGGTAAAGATAAGGTACAAATTTTTGATACGACACTGAGAGACGGAGAACAAGTTCCTGGATGTAAGTTGGACACGGAGCAAAAATTAGTGATTGCCAAACGTCTGGATGATTTGGGCGTGGATGTGATTGAAGCTGGCTTCCCTATTTCCAGTCCTGGTGACTTTAAGTCTGTGGAAGAAATTTCAAAGTTGGTCAAAAATGCAACGGTCTGCGGACTTACCCGCGCCGTGAAAAAAGATATTGAAGTGGCCGCCGAGGCCATCAAGAAAGCAAACAAACCACGAATACATACCGGAATTGGAACATCGGATTCCCACATCAAGTTTAAATTTAACTCCACCCGTGAAAAAATCATAGAACGTGCCGTTGACGCCGTTGCCTATGCAAAGACTTTTGTGGAGGATGTTGAGTTTTATGCCGAAGATGCTGGACGTACGGACAATGAATTTTTGGCACAGGTTTGCGAAGCCGTTGTGAAAGCCGGGGCCACCGTGCTCAATATTCCAGATACCACCGGATACTGCTTGCCCGAGGAATACGGTGCCAAGATGAAATACTTAAAGGAAAACGTGAAAGGTATCGATAAAGCCATTCTTTCCTGTCATTGCCATAACGATTTGGGATTGGCTACCGCCAACTCCATTGCCGGGGTAATCAATGGTGCTCGACAGATTGAGTGTACTATAAACGGAATTGGTGAGCGTGCCGGAAACACCTCTTTGGAGGAAGTGGTAATGATTCTAAGACAACACCCCTATCTAAATTTGGATACCGGTGTAAATAGTAAATTGCTTTGGGATACAAGCCGAATGGTTTCCCAAAAAATGGGAATGCCCGTGCAGCCCAATAAGGCCATCGTAGGCGCCAATGCTTTTGCGCATAGCTCTGGAATTCACCAAGATGGGGTCATTAAACAACGGGAGACATACGAAATTATGGACCCAAAAGACGTTGGTGTCAATGAATCATCCATTGTATTGACTGCACGAAGTGGTAGAGCTGCATTGGCCTACCGAGCCAAGAAAGTGGGGTACGAGCTTACCAAAATACAACTTGATGTCGTCTATGAAAATTTCTTGAAGTTTGCCGATGTCAAAAAAGAAATACTGGACGAAGATATCCACCAGATTGTGGAAACCAGTAATATCAGTATCCAAAGTATCGCTTAACTTTCCATTTTTGAATTCTAATCAAAGTTGTGCCAAATGAATTTGAACATTGCTTTGCTTCCTGGAGATGGTATAGGACCCGAGGTGTTGGCCCAGGCAGTGAAATGTTTGCAAGCGGTTGAGGAAACGTTCAACCATCATTTTGTTTACAAAGAAGCACCTGTGGGTGCCATCGCCATACAAAAAAAGGGTACCCCCCTACCCGACCATACACTGAAACTATGCAAAGAATCCGATGCGGTATTGTTTGGAGCTATCGGACACCCAAAATATGACAATGACCCGAGTGCCAAAGTTCGACCCGAACAGGGTTTGTTGAAGTTACGAAAAGAGTTGGGGCTGTTTGCCAACATTAGACCTGTTTTGGCACACCCAGCCCTATTCGACAGATCTCCTTTAAAAAAGGAAATTATCTCCGGTACCGATTTTGTCATTTATCGGGAATTGACAGGCGGCATCTATTTTGGCGAAAAAAAATTAAATGAAGAAGGTACTGTGGCTTCCGACCTTTGCGAATATTCCGAAGGAGAAATAAGCCGAATTACCCATTTGGCCTTCAAAGCTGCAAAAAATAGAAAAAAGAAGCTCACTTTGGTAGACAAAGCCAATGTGTTGGAATCTTCTCGATTGTGGCGGAAGGTGGTAACCAAAATTGGGGAAAGTTATCCTGAAGTTGCCTTGGATTTCCTTTTTGTGGATAATGCGGCTATGCAAATCATTTTAAACCCTAGTCAGTTTGATGTAATTCTTACCGAAAATATGTTTGGGGATATCATTTCGGATGAAGGTAGTGTCATTGGCGGTTCCATTGGATTGTTGGCCTCAGCTTCGGTTGGAGAGGAGAATGCCTTGTTTGAACCCATTCACGGTTCATTTCCTCAGGGAGCTGGAAAAGATATCGCAAACCCTATTGCTTCCATCTTATCTGCAGCCATGTTATTGGAGCATTTTGATCTTGCAGAAGAGGCCCTTGCCATTAAAAAAGCTGTTGATAAAGCCTTGAAGAAGGGAATTGTTACTCCTGATTTGAAACCTAAAAGTCAATATGGGACCAATCAAGTGGGTGATTTTATCGCACACAACATTGTGGATATTGAGGATGATTTCAACATGAACGATGAAAACATCGATTTAGGGAAATCCACGATTATTTAATCGGCTGAAATTTTAGATTCTTCTTGGGCTAGCTCTCGAATGGTTTCAGCAAACTGTTTTTTGAACTGCTCGTACTTTTCACCCGTTGCCGGACCATTGAAGCCTGTATGTATTTTTTTCACTGCTCCATTTCTATCAATATAGATGGTAGTGGGATACGACAAAATGTGATTCAACATAGGTAACTTTTCATTGGCTTTTTGTTTGTTCGATGTACCATATTGGGCCAAAAGAATGGGATAGTCCGCCCCAGTCCTATCCTTGAGTCGTGTTATGCCCTCAAACGCTTTTTCTTGGGTTTTGGCATATTCAAAGGCCAAAGCCACCAATTTCACGTCCAATTGTGGATTTTTTTCCAAGAAATCGACATAGAAACGGGTTTCGTCCAAGCAATTGGTGCACCAAGTTCCCATAATCTGTACCAAAACAGGCTTTCCTTTGAATTGTGGGTCTGAAAGGCTCACCATTTTGCCCGAAGTGTCAGGAAAGGTAAAATTGAATGTATCGTACCCCTCCCTTAAATAGGTAAGTGAATCCACATCGGGGAGTTCAAAGGCTTCGTTACGAGCTCCCAAAAATTCTTGAACCGCATGTCTGCCAGAGTAAAACGTACCATCCAAAGTACTATCGGTGACCTGGGCCATAAAAAGAAATACATGCGAGCCATCAAACGCGGATAGTTTTAGACTATCACCTGTAACAACCCCATCCAAATACCGATAATCCCCTGTTTTGGTCCGAAAAGTACCCTTAACCTTGTTGCCGTTTTGCATAAAAATACCTTTGGCTGGGTATTCGTTTTGGGTATTCACATCAAAATAGGCTTCCCAAATCCCTGAAATATTCACTGTGGCGTCTTTATCCACCTCAAATCTGTCCTTTATTCCGTGAAACGCAGTAAAGGGCACCGAACGCTCCTTACCTTCTTCAATAAAATCACCCTGCATTCTAGTTTCGGTGAACGTACCGGAAAAGTGTCCCTCAAAAATCGGCATGCGGATATAAAGGGAATCCCCATTGATTTTAATTTCATCCACATGGATTACTTCTTCTCCATTGCGCATTTCCATCATGTATTTCCCATTTTCATCCATGGAAAGTGTAAAATTAAACGGGAGTAATTGAGATTCCGAAACTTCCAATTTTCCCAACCAATCCCCTAAAGCCAGCTTTTGATCCCCTGCCTTTTTACAGGATGTAATAAACAGTGTAACAGCGGCCAACAGCACACAAATTCTCCTCATACCTTGAAAGATTTTTCCTAAATGTAGGAAATCCAACTCAAAACTTACAACTCTATCCGACTTATGAACACTATTTACGTTGAATCTGTCCACCCATTGTTTTATATTTGTCGACTCTAAAATTGGGGTATGAAGATTTCTTACAACTGGTTGAAGCAGTTTTTGCAGATTGATTGGGATGCACAGAAAACCGGGGAATTATTGACAGACCTAGGTCTTGAGGTTGAGGGCATTTCCAGTTTTGAATCTGTGAAAGGTGGATTGAAGGGAATTGTGGTAGGGCATGTACTTACCTGTGAACAACACCCCAACGCGGATCGCTTAAAATTAACTACTGTTGATGTGGGTCAGGAAACCAATCTACAGATTGTTTGCGGGGCTCCCAATGTGGCCGCAGGTCAAAAGGTTCCGGTAGCCACTATTGGTACCACACTGTATACCAAAGAAGGGGAAGCTTGGCAGATTAAGAAAGGAAAGATTCGAGGAGAGGAAAGTCAAGGTATGATCTGTGCCGAGGATGAATTGGGTCTGGGTGAGAGCCATGACGGTATTATGGTGCTGAACGAAGCTCTTGAACCCGGCACCCCTTGTTCCAAAGTCTTTGAAATAGAGAATGACGAGGTTTTTGAAATTGGGCTCACACCCAATCGCGCAGATGCCATGAGTCATTTTGGAGTAGCGCGCGACCTTAAGGCCGGGCTGGAGCAAAAAGAGATTCAAAAAGAGTTGGTGACTCCGTCCACCAGCAATTTTTCCATTGACAACCGTTCTTTGAAAATCGATGTTGAGGTTAAGGACAGTAAACTTGCCCCAAGATATTGCGGTGTCACCATCAGCAACCTTATTATTCAGGATTCACCCGATTGGTTAAAAAATCGATTAAAAGCTATTGGCCTGTCTCCCATTAATAATGTGGTAGATGTGACCAATTACGTGCTTCACGAATTGGGTCAGCCTTTACATGCTTTTGATGCTTCAAAAATCAAAGGCAATAAAATTGAGGTGAAAACCCTTCCTGCGGGCACAAAATTTAAAACTTTGGATGAAGTGGAACGTGAGCTTCATGAGGATGACCTTATGATCTGTGACACAGAAAAGCCCATGTGCATTGCTGGTGTTTTTGGTGGGATTCATTCGGGAGTAACAGAGCACACCTCTGCCATTTTCTTGGAAAGCGCCTATTTTGACCCCGTTTCCATCCGAAAAACAGCTAAAAGACATGGACTCAATACCGATGCATCGTTCCGTTTTGAGCGTGGTATTGACATTAATATGACGGAATATGCCTTAAAAAGAGCTGCGCTTCTCATCCGAGAGATCGCAGGAGGTTATATTAGTTCAGAATTGGTGGACCTCTATCCCAAAAAACCGCAAGACCGACAGGTGTTCCTGACGTTTGACAAAATAAACTCCTTGATTGGGCAGGAAATTCCCAGAGATACCATTAAGTCCATATTGTCTTCCTTGGAAATCCGAATCAACAATGTAACAGAATCCGGTCTTGGTCTCACCATTCCCACCTATCGTGTGGATGTGACCCGAGAAGTGGATGTCATCGAAGAGATTTTGAGGGTCTATGGGTACAACAATATCGATTATAAAGAGAAGCTCACGGCTTCGATTGCCAAAACATCCCGATTTGAAAACCACAAAATTCAAGATGTGGTTGGGAATATGCTGGCTGCCCAAGGCTTCTATGAAATCATGACCAATAGTTTGGTCGCGGCAGAAACAGAAGGCATTGGCAATGAAGATGAAGCTATAAAAATGTTGAATCCTCTAAGTGCTGACCTATCGGTTTTACGAACTTCCATGTTGCTCTCTGGGTTGCAGACGGTAAGTTTTAACCACAACAGACAGAAGAACAATCTCAAATTTTTTGAATTCGGTAAAACCTACCATAAATCCAACGGAGAAAACCTTGAGAAACGACATTTATCGTTATTCATTTCTGGAGACAGAGCAGATGATAGTTGGGCCATGGCATCAAAGAAAACGGATTTCTTCTTTCTTAAAGGTATCGTTGAAAACTTGTTTGAACGATTGGGCTTGAAAGATATTGAAACAGCACCTTACTCAGATTCCAATTATTCAGAAGGACTTTCATGCGGCAAGAACGGAACCCCTTTGGCTTCGTATGGATTAGTGAGCAAGGCCATTTTAAAGAAGTTTGACATTAAACAGGACGTCCTGTTCGCTGATTTCCATTGGGATTCCATTTTGTCATTGGTAAGCACCCAAAACGTAGCTTTCCAAGATATTCCTAAGTTCCCAGAGGTAACGCGGGATTTTGCACTTTTGTTGGATGATTCGGCCTCGTTCCAAAAAGTGTACGACATTGCTTGGAACACAGAGAAAAAGCTTTTGAAAAAGGTGAATTTATTTGATGTCTATACTGGAAAAAATCTACCCAAAGGGAAAAAATCTTATGCGGTTAGTTTTACGCTGATGGACGAAAACAAAACCTTAACGGATAAGCAAATCGATAAAATAATGGGCAAGCTGCTGGCCCAGTATCAAAAAGAATTAGGAGCGGAACTACGTTAGATTTACATTTGGGCGGGAAGAATCACACTGTCAATTTCGTGAATGACCGTATTTTTTTGATTGACATCCGCCGTAGTGATTCGGGCTGTATTTCCCATGGGATCGGTTAAAACGATGTCATAGCCATCCAAATGTGCCAATAATTTTTTTCCTTGAATGGTAGTGAAACTGGCTTTGCCGTTGCCCCTGCACATGGCTCTAAGAATTCGGGAGGCCGTTAAATGCCCTGCAACAATATGATAGGCCACCAATGACTTTAATTCACTTTTGTCTTGTGAATTGATGAGTTGTGTAATCTTTTCACTTGAAAACCGTTCAAAAGCAGCATCTGAAGGTGCAAAAATCGTGAAAGGCCCTGCGTTCTCAAGAACGGCATCCAACTCTGTGGCTTTAACAGCGGCAGAAAGAATTTTATGGTGATCCGAGCCTATTGTATTTTGAGCTATGGAAGGACTGGATGAACCGGTACTTTGCGAATATATTGATGTGCTGGCAATAAAAAGAAGGCAAAGCAAAATTCTAGGAAGGGGGGCTTTCATGGGTTGGTTCTCAGATTTGGGCGGTTATCAATTATTGTGGTTTTACGATTAACGGTCAAAAACTTCGATAAGATACATTTTTTTCCTAGAACGAGAGCTCTTTTTTTAGCTTCAAATTTGATTTAACGAAATGTTAACGTGAGGTTTTTTCAACCCCCTTCCACAATCAATTTCTCAATTGCTTAACTTTGAATGAATTGCTAAGAAAACAGGTATGCTTTTTAAAGGAACAGACATTGAGGATAAGCTCCAAAGAATCAGGGACAAACAGAAAAAAGAGGAGCAAATTTTAAAAGAAGTCCGGGAAATTCTGCGGAATGACACGTTGAAAAATGAGAAAATTTCCAAGGAACTCATCTCAAAAAACACATCAAACTCCAATGATTTTATTTTTGACCTTTTGGATACCGATAAAATCTTCCACATAGACCAAATCAAGGAAATCTGTATTGATTACCGGCTACGATTTTTGAACAGCTCCTATTTTAAGGGTACGATTCCGCAAAGTGCCCTTTCCAAAATAAAACAACTCGAGGCAATCCATCAAACCAAAATAGAAGGATACAAAATTATGGCACCCTCCAAACTCTTTAAATTGGAGGACAAGGACGACCCCCTCCTCTTTGCACCCATCGGCAATGACTATTTTTATCTGATTCACAAATGGGGCAATGACTTGCACCCGCTTCGCAAGTTTTTGGCATGGCCTTTTAAAAATATGGTCAACCTCACCTTGCTCGTAGTCCTGATCAGCTATTTGGTAACGCTGATGGTACCCAACGGCCTGTTTTCAAAAAACAACAGCACTGCCGAGTTTTGGATTATCTTCTTTTTTATGTTCAAATGCATGGCCTCCGTAGTTATCTTCTACGGATTTGCTTTGGGCAAGAACTTTAATCCTACTATTTGGAACAGCAAATATTTTAATGCCTAGACCGTAACGGCGTACATTTTTTCCCGTTGCTCCTTAATGGACTTATCAGACATATAGTCGTCAAAGGTCAAGTAACGGTCAATGGTGCCCTTCGGAGTCAATTCAATGATCCTATTGGCAACGGTATGTACAAACTCATGGTCATGCGTGGTCAATAGCACTGTTCCCTTAAAGTTTTTCAAGGAATTGTTGAAGGCGGTGATGCTTTCCAAATCCAAGTGGTTGGTTGGTTCATCTAACAATAAAACGTTGGCGCGAAGCATCATCATACGGCTCAACATGCACCTTACTTTTTCTCCTCCGGATAGTACCGTACATTTCTTCAAGGCCTCTTCCCCACTGAACAACATTTTTCCCAAAAATCCACGGATGTACACCTCTTCGCGTTCCTCTTCAGTCTTGGCCCATTGGCGTAGCCAGTCCACCAAGTTGATGTCATCTTTAAAAAAGTCCGAGTTATCCGCTGGCAAATAGGACTGGGTGGTGGTCACCCCCCACTGATAGGAACCCGAATCAGCCTTGGTCTTTCCGGCAATGATGTCATAAAATGCCGTTGTAGCCCTAGAGTCCTTGGAAAGAATGGCCACTTTATCACCTTTTGCCAAGTTGATGTTCACATTTTGGAACAAAACATCACCATCTTCGGAAGTGGCGGAAAGTTTCTCCACATTAAGAATCTGGTCTCCCGCTTCACGTTCGCGGTCAAAAATAATGGCCGGATATCTTCTGCTTGAGGGTTTAATGTCCTCGACCTTCAATTTATCCAACATCTTCTTTCGGGAAGTAGCTTGCTTGCTTTTGGCCACGTTGGCGCTAAAACGTTGAATAAATTCATTGAGTTCTTTGGCCTTTTCTTCAGCTTTCTTATTCTGTTGCGCTCTCTGACGGGCTGCTAATTGGCTACTTTCATACCAGAATGTATAATTTCCTGAGTACAGGTTGATTTTTCCAAAATCGATATCGGCAATGCTGGTACACACGGCATCCAAAAAGTGCCTATCGTGCGACACCACAATTACAGTATTGTCATAATTGGCCAAAAAGTTTTCCAACCAATTGATGGTCTCGTAGTCCAAATCGTTGGTAGGCTCATCCATAATCAATACATCTGGGTTGCCAAACAAGGCCTGGGCCAACAACACCCTTACCTTTAATTTGGAGTCCATATCGGCCATGGAGGTATAGTGCAAATCCTCAGTAATGCCCAAGTTTGATAAAAGCGCCGCCGCATCACTATCGGCATTCCAACCGTTCATTTCCTCAAACTCAACCTGCAGCTCTCCAATTTTCTCTGCATTCTCGTCCGTATAGTCGGCATAAAGGGCATCAATCTGCTTTTTAATCTTGTACAAAGGCTTGTTTCCCATCACCACAGACTCCAATACAGGAAATTCATCATACGCATTGTGGTTCTGCTCCAAAATGGACATTCGTTTGCCCGGTTCAAGATGAACATGTCCCGAGGTTTGGTCCTGTTGGCCGGATAAAATCTTTAAAAAAGTGGATTTCCCTGCGCCATTGGCCCCAATGATACCATAGCAATTCCCATCGGTAAAGGATACGTTTACCTCATCAAACAATACGCGTTTTCCAAACTGTACGGATAAATTGGATACTGATAACATGCAACTATTATTTTTTGCAAAAGTAGCTAAAACCTATCCGTATTTCCAATTTAAGAGCATATTATTAAACGCCACAAAAACACAGTTTTACAACATTTAACTACCCATTAACAAGCTCAGCTAACAGGTATCCTTAATTTTGTTTGATAAATGTATGGTTCCCTATATGGTTAGATTTTTACTCGGCCTCACTTTATTGTCAACTTTTGGTTGTGCAAAGAAGAACGGAGAATGTGCTTCTGTTTTCTTTGGCGGTGAGATTGTCAACCCTACTAATGACTACGTTGTCCTTTACCGAAATGATGCCTACATCGACTCGGTAAGACTAGATGACAACAATCGCTTTTCCTTTAATCTACAAGGGATTGACGAGGGGTTATACCATTTTGATCATGCTCCAGAACTCCAATATATTTACCTACAAGAGGGTGATAGTCTTTTGGCTCGATTGAACACTGTTGAGTTTGATGAATCCTTGGTCTTTTCCGGAACTGGAAGCGAGGTGAACAATTTTTTGGTGGAAATGTTTTTGGCTTATGAGAACGAAGAACCGCAGATTTATGAATACTACCCTTTAGATCCAGAAGCCTTTAGCCAAAAAATAGATTCATTGCGAGCCATAAAGATCAACCACCTCAATGATTTGGTAGTGGACAACCAGCTTTCGGAACGAGCATTGAACATGGCCAAGGCAACCATAGATTACAACAGCTATATTACAAAAGAAAAATACCCGTTCTATCACAAGCGAAAGACCGGCGAGGAAACCATTCACGATTTAGATGAATCTTTCTATGATTACCGAAAAAATATAGATTTCAACAATAGAGACCTTACCTATTTTAGACCCTATTTCGATTTTATGAAATGGCATTTTGGGAATATTTCCTATATGTCCTGTCTAAAAGATTGCGGAGGTGACCACGAGGCGGTGAATGATCGTCTACACTTTAATAAACACAAATTGTATTTGGTGGACAGTTTGGTGGCCGAAACGGAAATCAGGGATATTTTGTTCAGGAACATTGCAGTGGATTATTTGCTGAAAGAACACAATCCAAGTCAAGAGTGTCAGCTATTTATTGATAAGTTCAATAAACTCTCCTCCAACGAGCAGCATAAAGAGGAAATAGATCATCTATACAAAGGAATACGACATCTGCAGCCCAACCAATCCCTTCCCAATTTTATATTGAAGGATATCAACAACCAAAATATCTCCCTCAAAGAAATTGTCGGGAGAAAGAAGAATACTGTTTTCTACTTTTGGACCGCTTCTCAGCAGAAGCCGTTTAGAAGCAATATGCAGCATGTAGAAAAACTAAAAAAGAAATACCCTGACCACAATTTTGTGGGCATCAATCTCAAGACCAGCTATCCGCAATGGCAACTTCTAGTGGAGGAATATAAGTTGGACAAGAATACCCAATTTCATGGCGAAAACTTTAAGGAAATACAAATGGCCATGATCATAGACAAGCTCAACAAGTGTATCATTACCAAGGACACTGTCATTGTTGATGCCTTTGCCGACCTCTACACTTCGTTATAAATAAAAAAACCCTGAAAAACTGAATTTTCAGGGCCTCTTCTATTTACTTTCTGTTTTTTTAGGAATTTCCTTTGGCATAATCTTCCAAGAATTTGGCCAGACCAATATCCGTTAATGGGTGCTTTAACAGTCCATCAATAGAAGAAAGTGGGCCCGTCATAACATCAGCGCCTATTTTGGCACAATCGATCACGTGCATGGTGTGGCGGATGGAGGCAGCCAAAATCTGTGTTTCAAACCCGTAGTTATCATAAATCAATCGGATTTCAGAGATTAGGTTCAATCCATCTGTGGAGATATCGTCCAGTCGACCCAAAAAAGGAGAAACATAGGTAGCTCCCGCTTTAGCAGCCAACAAGGCCTGCCCTGGAGAGAAAACCAAGGTACAATTGGTACGGATACCCTTATCTGAAAAATATTTAAGCGCCTTTACACCATCTTTGATCATGGGCACCTTTACTACAATCTGTTCGTGCAATTCGGCCAACTCCTCGCCTTCTCTTACCATGCCTTCAAAATCGGTGGCAACAACTTCAGCAGAAACATCTCCATCAACAATGTTGCAGATGTCCACGTAGTGTTTTAAAATATTGTCCTTCCCTGTAATGCCTTCTTTGGCCATAAGTGAAGGGTTGGTGGTAACACCATCTAAAACCCCCAATTCCTGAGCCTCTTTTATTTGGTCTAGGTTTGCGGTATCAATAAAAAACTTCATGCTTTCTTATTTTCAATTTGATTAGTACTAAGAAGTGTAAAACTACAACTTATAATGGTTGATCAATAGCTTTTCGTAGACTTTATCGGGTAAAATCTTCTTTAAGGTAAGGGAAAACTTTTGTAAAAAAGCCCCAACCGGATTGTGGACTTTGGGTCGTTTTTGGTTGATGATTTTGTACACGGCCTCTGCCACTTTAATGGGGTCACCCCCACTATCCACATCATTGTTGATGGCATCTATGGTCTGGGCATATTTATCTTCATAAGGGGACCCGTCCAAAACTGGGGCGTGGTATCGTCCCGCTGCAATATTGGTGACAAAGTCACCGGGGGCCACATTGGTAATATTTACGCCAAAATCTTTGGTTTCCATTCTAAGGGCTTCGGTCAATATGCCCAAGGCACCTTTGGTGGCCGAGTAAAATCCTCTATAGGGCAATCCCATATACCCAGCAATGGAGGTAATGTTTACAATGGCTCCCCCACCCTGCTTGCGCATTTGGGGCAGAACAGCTTTCATCACATGCACTGGGCCGTGAAAATTGGTCTCAAAAACATTAAGGATTTCTTCGTGTGGCGTTTCTTCAATAGGTCCCGTAATGCCCACTCCTGCATTATTGATCAATACATCCAACCGACCTTCCTTGGAAATGACATGGGAAACTGCTTTTTCAATGCTTTGCACATCCTTTACATCCAACTGAACCAGTTCAAAAGCGTCAAAATCAGGGTAATTCTGGGGATTTCGTGTAGTGCCGTACACTGTGTACCCCTTGGAAGTCAAAAAAGTTCCAATGGATTTGCCAATGCCGGAAGAACCACCGGTGATCAGAACAACTTTTTTATCCATTTTAGCTGAGTTCAGGGAACAAAAAAAGGCAAGCTACCTACATCGCACCGCTACGACCGTATACCCTTGCTGCGTTCCCGCCCTGGGGGATTCTACAGGAGCTGGTCGTGTAGGACTTGCCAACTGCAAATATACGACCTTTTAAATTTGTTACAATCCTATTTCATCCTTAATTTCGAAGATCAAGGATCATTCATCATGAAGCATGACATAAAAACCATGGTAAAACTGCTTTCCATTTCTGGCTTTTTACTTTTCTTTCTGGGCTGTGGAGGGGAAGCCGACCCATCCAAGCATTTTTCAATTCAGTTGGAAGAGAAAAATCCTCAGCAAAACCAAAAAGTTGGGGTAACCCTCAAAAACAAAAAAGATATCGAAATTTCAGAAGTCCATTATTATATGGATGGGCAAGAACTTCCATTGGAAGATGGCAAACTTGTCCTAAATGTGCCGACTTTAGGAAGCAAAGTCCTCACTGCCAAATTCAATATTGAGGACCAACCTGTAGAAATTGAGGAAAAACTTCGGCTTTTAGCACCATCCGCTCCAGAAATCTATACCTACGATATCATCAACACCTATCCGCACGACCCCACAGCGTACACCCAAGGGCTGGAGTTCAACAATGGGATGCTTTATGAGAGCACAGGAAAACGGGGAGCGTCTACAGTTCGGAAAGTCAATTATGAAACCGGCGAGGTTCTTCAAAAAATAGACATGGAAAATACGGTTTTTGGTGAGGGCATTACCATTCTCAACAACCAACTGTACCAACTCACTTGGCAAAGTGGAATGGGTTATGTGTACAATCCCGAAAATCTGGAGCAAATAAAAACCTTCACCTATGGTGAAAGTCGGGAAGGCTGGGGCCTTTGTAACGATGGCGAAAAACTGTACAAAAGTGACGGCACGGAAAAAATCTGGTTTTTGGACCCTGAAACCCTTCAAGAGCAAGGCCATATAGAGACGGTTACCAATAAATCCATCTTTAACAAAGCCAATGAACTGGAATACGTAAACGGAAAGATTTACGCCAATGTCTACCAAAAGGAAAGTATGATGATCATTGACGCCACCTCTGGCGCCATTGAAGGTGTGGTAAACTTCGGAGGATTGAAAAGCAAGGTAAACCGCGGACCGGAATGGGACGATACCAACTCGGTACTGAACGGCGTGGCCTACAACAAGGAAAAAGAAACGCTCTTTGTGACCGGCAAGAACTGGGACAAGTTGTTTGAGGTGAAAATCCGTAAAAAGGACTGATGCAAGCCTACACCGAAACCTTTGAAGTACAATTGCAAGACTTGGACGACCTGAACCACGTAAACAATGTCCGTTATGTGGAATGGATTCAGGAAATTTCCAAAAACCATTGGCAAGAGGTCACCACCGAGGAAATTCGCAAAGAAATGGTTTGGGTGGTGAAAAACCACAATATTTCCTACCACAAATCCGCTGTGTTGGGCGATACCATTCAAATGAACACCTATATAAAGAGCAATAAGGGGCCTATTTCCACAAGAGTTGTTGAGATCAAGGACAATAAAACAGGGCAACTTTTGGTTAATGCTCATACGGAATGGTGCCTTTTGGATGCAAAAACGTTTCGTCCCAAACGTGTACCCGAGTCCGTTCAAAACCTATTTACATAAACTTGAATCGTTGGTATATTAAATGGACTATTGCAATAGTGGGGGTGCTTCTTGTTATTGGGGCCGCCTCTTGTCGCAACGATTTTGAATACACCCCAAGCACTGGTAATTTGGAATTTTCCAAGGACACGGTTTTTTTGGACACCGTTTTTACCAATATTGGAAGCAGCACCTACTCCTTAAAAGTGTATAATCGTTCTGACGAGGACATTTACATTCCTTATGTAGGTTTGGAGACAGGTCAAAACAGTAGTTATCGATTGAATGTTGATGGCCTACCTGGAAAAGAATTCGATGATGTGCCGCTTTTGGCCAAGGATAGTCTGTACATTTTTATTGAAACCACTTTCGATGTTTCCCAAATCCCAGAAAATGAATTTCTGCATACTGAAAGTCTTTTATTCGGTACGAGACCTTTGACTCAGAAGGTGGAATTGGTCACTTTAGTCAGGGATGCCGTTTTTCTTTATCCCCGAACCCTATCCGATGGCACCAAAGAATCCTTGGTATTGGGCATGGATGAAAATGGAGTTGAAATTACAGTGGAAGGATTTTATTTGGAACCAGAAGAGTTGCTCTTCACCAACGAAAAACCCTATGTAATTTATGGGTATGCCGCTGTTCCAGAAGGGAGCACATTGACCATGCAACCGGGAACACACGTCCATTTTCATAAAAATTCCGGTATTTTGGTAGATGTCGGGGCATCACTTTCCATAAATGGTGTCCTGAGTGAAGACCAAGAACTCCTGGAAAACGAAGTCATCTTTGAGGGAGATCGCTTAGAGCCTGGGTATGCCGACCAGCCTGGACAATGGGGCACTATCTGGTTTCGGGAAGGGAGCAGCAACAATCAAATCAACCATCTTACCCTAAAAAATGCCACCGTAGGTCTGCGTATTGAGGGCGATGGAACATTGGACACCCCTACCCTTACCATTCGCAATAGTCAGATTTACAATAGCCAAAACCACAATGTATGGAGTACTGAAGCATATATTGTTGCCGAAAATACGGTTTTGGGAAGTGCAGGCGGTTCATCTTTTTATGGGGAACTGGGTGGAAAATATAACTTTACCCATAGCACTTTGGCCAATTATTGGAATAAGGGCCCTAGAAACGGTCTGGCCCTTTCACTTAAAAATTTTGCAATTCTCCCTTCTGGAGATAGAACTACCGAATCTCTGGAGTATGCTGATTTTGTGAACAGCATCATCTTTGGAAGTGTTTCTACCGAACTTTTGCTGGAGCAGGACTCGGCTTCTGATTTCAACTTTAACTTCAGCAATTGCCTCATAAAGTTCAATCTGAGCGATGATTCCGTTGTCGAAAACCCTCTCTATAATTTTGATAATAGCAGTTTTTACCGTAACATAGTGTTCAACCAAGACCCTGAGTTTAAAAACCAAACCAAAAACCAACTGAACATACATGAAAACTCCGCTGCCATTGACCTTGCCGACCCCGATGCTTCCCTCACCGTTCCCACTGATATTTTAGGAACCGATAGAACCCAAAATCCGGACATTGGCGCCTACGAATTCATTACAGATAATTAGCTTTTAACGAATTTTTAAGGAGAATTGTAGGAAAAAGAACCGTTTCAAGGGGAAACCCATAGTTTTTTTAAGGGAAAACTGCAATGAGTTTTTTTGGTGCGTTAGTAACTTGCAATCAGTAAATTGCACATGGATTACACCTACGCCATAATCGATTCCAGTGCAGCCTCCAAGCTGCAATTACAGCTCTACTTGCAAGAGTATGAAGATTTCACCTGCGCAGGTGTGGCCACCAATCCATCAGAAGGATTAAACACCATATTGAAGTTTAATCCCGATTTGGTGCTGATCAATCTTGGCGAAGATGGAATGGATTACTTTCAAATGGTTACGGAGTTGAACCAATACATGCCCTCACTTCCTATTATTATAGGATACTCCAAAACCAAAAAATTTGCCTATAACGCTATAAAAAGCGGCTTTTTCGACTATTGGATACTCCCGCATAACGAATTTGATGTTCGTAAGACCGTTATGCGGCTTCGCAAAGTGCATCCAAAACATCACTTGCCCTCTACCATTTGTTTAAAATCGTACAATGATTATCGGTATTTGGACACCAAGGATATTCTCTATCTAAAATCCGATAACAATACTACAGATTTCTACATGCGCGATGGTAATGTGGTCAGCGCCTTTAAAACCTTAAAATCTTTTGAGGACAAACTTCCCAAAGGCTTTATACGTATACACCAGAGCTATATATTGAACAGCAGGTATGTATCCCGTATCAATTATGGGAAGTCCATCTGCACATTAAACCATGATCGGGAAGAGGAACTCCCCTTTTCCAAAACCTATAAGGATAAGATAGACGCCTTAAAGGAAATGCTCTCCAAAACCGCGGTAAAGGCCGTTAATTAGCAAAATTCTAACGCTTTTAGGCAGAATTCTAGCAGAATTGTGCCATATACTAAAACATTTGTTGCAAAGTGCCCTTCCCTTATGCGGCTAAATATCTTAGCCGCATAAACCTATTTATTAAACCATAAACCTAATATTATGAGAAGAGCACTAAGTATTTTCGCACTAGCACTATTGGCCGTTGGAATGTATTCTTGCGAACCTGAAACCGATGTACAAGAAACCGAAGCCCTATTACAAACCATGGACCAAGAGTCTACGGATGGTAAGTCTTCAAATGATGATGATCGCGAAAACTAGGAGGTTTTCCAGCCAAAAAAAGTCATACGAGAATTAAATGAATAAGATTTTCCCTTCTTTATTTATAATGTTCTTTATAATAGCCTGCAAGACCAAAGGAAACGATTTTGCTGGACCAGCACTATCTTATAAGGAAAGTGAAATCCAAAAAAGGCTTTATCTTCAGGATAGCGTACAAAGCAAATCCTATAAGTTTAAGTCCTTTTCCGATGACGACAGGGAATTATAATTTAAAATGTCAAAAATACAATCAGCCCCATTTCAACCAAGATTTGGGGCTTTTTTGTTACCTTGTAATAGGAGTAACTCAACAATAACCTACTGAATATTGAAAAAGAAATTCCTTATTGCCCTTTTCATTGCTCTGTTAGGCTGTGGCAAGCAGCCCCAAAAGCAAGCGGTTACGGTTGACCCAGAGGCCCAATTGATTGATGCTTGGGTTATGGCCGCACGGGACAGTGCTGATTTTTCTATGGATGAGCGGAAGAATCTACTGCAGCAAGCAAAAGACAAGGTCTTCACCTTGGCCAATGACAGTCTTGGTGTTGAACAACTTTCCAAAATTTCTCTGGCGTATAAAAATTTGGAAGATTCTCTGCAATTCAGACAAACCAATCAGCAGGTGATGAAGTTGGCCGAAAAAGCAGAAATCTATGATGCTTTGGGAGATTCCCATTGGGATATGGCTGCCTTCTTTCGTTCTTATGGTGTTTTGGACAGTGCTTTTTACCACTATCAAAGAGCACTAAAAAGTTTTGAGCAGCTTTCCACAGACTCAACATCCAATTCCCTTAGAGGAAGAATGCTTTATAGTATGGGAAAAATACAGGATTCCTATAAAGATTATTTGGGTGCGGAAACAAGTATTACTTCGGCGCTAAGAATATTTGATGATTTAGGTGATGCAAAAAGAACCTATAATTGTTACAATGTACTTGGCATTATCGCTAGTGGTATGGATGACAGTGAAAAAGCACTAGAAAACTTTAAAAAGGCTGGTTCTTATATAAATGAACTCGATGAGTCAGAACAATCGGAATTCATCCAGCAAAATCAGTATAACATTGCCCACGAGCTTTCACAAAAAGAAGATTTTCTTCGTGCAGAAGAAGTTTTTGACAAACTACTCAAGGATAAGACCACAAAGAAAGATAACCCAGAATTATACTCCTTAGCCCTTACGAGCCAAGCCTATTCCATTTATAAAGGCGAACAAAATGTTGAAAAGGCTAAAACACTGCTTAACCAGTCCATCAAATTAAATGATAGCATCAATCATGATGTAGATCAACCTAGGGCAAAACAATACTACGCTGAGCTTTTGGCCGAGCAAGGTGATACCGCAACAGCACTCCAATACGCCAAAGAGTCGCGGGCCTTGGCCCAAGAAACCTACAACAACGAACGCTTGACCGAGGTGCTGCGGTTGCTTACCAAATTGGATGGCGAGAATGCCCTGGCCTACTCTGATGCCTACTATGATCTTAACGAGACCATACAGGAAGAAGAACGCACCAAGCGGGACAAGTTTGCGCGCATCCGTTTGGAAACCGATCAGGTGATACATGAAAATGAGATCCTCTACCAAGAAAAACAAATCTGGATGGGCACCATTTTGGGGCTAATCCTATTTGGTATGGCCATCATTATTATCCTGTTCCAGTACATCAACAACAATAGGCTCAAATACCGGCAAAGACAACAGGAAAGCAACCATGAGATTTATAATCTTATGCTTTCCCAACAAGGTAAATTTGAAGAGGGCAAGCAACTGGAGCAAAAACGAATTTCGGAAGAACTGCACGATGGCATCTTGGGCGAAATGCTTGGTATTAGGCTCATATTAAGCGGATTGAACGAACGTGATGATGATGCTTCGGTAGAGCAACGTGCCGACCTTATTGAACGTTTACGCGAAGTGGAAGAAGAAATCCGAACCATTTCGCATGAGCTGAACCATGCGTCTTATGAAAAATTTCATAACTTTATTGTATCACTGGAAGATTTGATCAACGGTATTGAAAAGTCTTCCGGAATTGCATGTTCTTTTACGTACGACAATAAAGTGAATTGGGACAATCTCTTGGGTGATATTAAAATAAATGCCTACAGAATTGTTCAGGAAGCACTCAAAAATTGTGTGAAACACGCCCAGTGCGAACATATTGATATTGCATTTGGAATGAATGGTGAAAAATTAAAACTCACCATTTCGGACGACGGAGTTGGTTTTGATGCCAATAAAGGAAAACGGGGAATTGGCATACGCAATATCACATCAAGGGTCAAAAAAATTAAAGGGGCTTTTTCCATTGACAGTGTCAAGGGCAAGGGCACCACAATTACGATAACGATACCCAGTACATATATTGGGTTGGAAAATACGCTACAAGATGTAGCACAAAAACAAGCTTTAAACGCCTGAATCTTATTTCTATAAAACCAAATTATGAGTACGCTTAGAATATTGGCCATAGATGATCATGAAATGACGATGCTTGGGTATAAATTTATACTTGAACGCATTGCTTTTGACGGCTACACCATCCTCGTAGATACCGCCAATTCATATGAATCTGGTAAAAAACTCATTGAAAATTCCGCCAATTCCTTTAAATACGATATCCTGTTCTTGGATGTCCAGCTTTTCGCGCCCAATGAAGATCAACCGTATACGGGAGAAGATCTGGGGATTTTGGCCCGTAAAATAGTCCCTGAAAGTAAAATTGTCTACATGTCGTCCTTTAGCGACAATTATCGCATCAACAGTATCCTAAAAACTGTGGACCCCGATGGGTATTTGGTAAAAACGGATATTGACCCAAAAACCTTGGAAGATGCGGTAAAGACCATTGTACAAAACCCACCCTACTATTCTTCAAAAGCCTTAGTTGCCATTCGTAAAAAAATGTCCAGCGATATTGATTTGGATGAAAAGGACCGGCAGATATTGTACCATCTTTCCAAGGGTACCAAAAACAAGGATTTGGAAAAATTTATACGGCTTTCGCCCTCCTCCATTGAAAACAGAAAGCGCCACTTAAAAACGCTTTTTGGTACCGAAAACGAAAACGACCTGGCGCTCATTCTTGCCGCAAAAAATAGAGGGTTCATCTAAGAGGTTCATCCATTTTCTTCTTGCACAAGGCATTACCGTAATTTATATCACTTCTTTTTGAGGTAAAAACCCTACAAATAATGGGAAAACCCTAAAATTTTTAAGGATTTCCTCCAATCCAAAAAAAAAGAATCGTTCTAACTTTAGTGGTACGAAATTATAACGCTGAAAAACATGTCATCCCGAAGAAAGAACGATCCTAATTTCCACTTTAGCGGTGCAAAGATTTTTGAGGCCGTCAATGGTGTTGATGAGTTCATCAAAACCTTGGAAAGAGAATTTTTTGCAGAAGCCAAAATGCAATGCCATTTTAACAGTGCCCATAACAAAGCTGAGTTGATTCTTGACTTGAATTTCAATTTTGGCCTTACGGAAATCCTTCGCCACTTTAATGGGGGCGATTGGGGCAATTTTAGCTATCCTCAGGAAAGTCAGATACAGATGTCGTCCAGTTTTACGAAAGCATTGGAAAAATTAAATGCCCAGAACAGCCATTCATTGGATATCGTTGAAGCCTCATTTCACTACAAGGATACATCCATCGTTGTTTCCAGAACAAGTGAGTTCAGCATTCCAAAACAAACAGGTGCCATCCTTGCCAAAATAAGCGAACACTTTGTCTATTTTACCAAAGGCCTAACAGAGATGCCCTATGAGGTATTTGTTCCTGTCTATGAGGGAAATGCACAAAATGTTTTTGAACCCAAAAAAAGTCAAAGCAGCTATTTTGACTATTGGGGCTTATATTTTGAAGACAAAGTACACCACCGGGTAATGATATATTCCC
Source organism: Allomuricauda sp. CAU 1633 (assembly GCF_017313225.1). GTDB lineage: Bacteria > Bacteroidota > Bacteroidia > Flavobacteriales > Flavobacteriaceae > Flagellimonas. Next base: position 53,010 of record NZ_JAFLNE010000010.1, read on the forward strand.
TAAATGACAAGGAACTCTGTCATGAAGATCTTTTTCTTCTGGAATAAATACGTTTAAGGGGCAATCTTAAACCGTACAACCAACAACCCAACCATTACGAATTAAACAAAGGTCTGGATTTCATTAAATCTTTGACCTTTTGTTTTATTTCAGCAATATGGGCCTCGTTTTCAGGGTCAGTGATTACCTCATCGATAAATTCCACAATAGTTTCCATATCCGATTCTTTCAAGCCCCTAGTGGTTATAGCAGGAGTTCCAAAACGAATACCTGAAGTAATGAACGGAGACTGATCATCAAAAGGCACCATGTTTTTGTTAGCGGTAATGGCTGCTTTTTCCAATGCTTTTTCAGCATCTTTACCCGTGATACCCTTGTTTCTTAGGTCGATGAGCATCATGTGGTTGTCAGTTCCTCCTGAAATTACTTTGTAATCCTTCGCCATAAACGCTTTGGCCATGGCCTCGGCATTTTTCTTCACCTGAATCATATAATGCAAGTACTCATCGGAAAGAGCCTCACCAAATGCAATGGCTTTGGCTGCGATGATATGCTCCAACGGACCTCCTTGGTTTCCTGGAAAAACTGCCAAGTCCAACAAAGCAGACATTTTTCTCAGATTTCCATTTTTTAATTTGATGCCAAAAGGATTATCAAAATTTTCACCCATCAAAATAAGTCCACCTCGTGGTCCACGAAGCGTTTTGTGGGTTGTAGTGGTTACAATATGGCAATGCGGAATGGGGTCGTTTAAAATTCCTTTGGCAATTAGACCTGCAGGATGCGAAATATCTGCGACCAAAATAGCCCCAACACTATCGGCAATCTCCCTGAACCGTTTAAAATCCATATCCCGGGAATAGGCAGAGGCACCCGCAATGATCAATTGTGGTTTTTCTTTATCGGCAATCTCCTGAATTTTATCATAATTCAACATTCCAGTCTCCTCATCCACGCCATAGAAAACCGGATTGTACAATTTTCCTGAAAAATTTACGGGCGAACCATGGGTCAAATGTCCTCCGTGGGACAAATCAAATCCTAAAATGGTATCGCCGGGATTCAAACAAGCGTGGTAGACCGATGCATTGGCTTGGGAACCTGAATGGGGCTGCACATTGGCATATACCGCTCCAAACAACTCCTTGGCACGATCTATGGCAAGTTGTTCTACTTCATCCACCACTTCACAACCTCCGTAATAGCGTTTTCCGGGATAGCCCTCGGCATATTTGTTGGTCAATACAGAACCAGCGGCCTCCATAACCTGTGGACTGGTAAAGTTTTCCGAAGCTATCAATTCAATACCTTCAATTTGTCTATCCTTCTCTTGCGCTATTAATTCAAAAATCTTGTGGTCTCTTTGCATCTTGCCTTTAATTATAAGAAAGGCCAAAATTACGAATTGCATGTTGAATTTCATCCATAAAAAGTAGCTATGGAGTGGATTTTATCAAACGGCAATTAACAATTTCCCGTTCCTCATTAACCCCTTGAAAATGAGTTGTTTTTTAGTATTTCATCGATACTATACTACCGTTCAACCTTTTTCGTTATAAAAATATTGGTTTTTGGCACAGCAATTGAAAAACCATCCATAACCAATAAATCAAAAAACCATGAAAAAAATTCTACTTATCACTGTATTGGTTTTACTTGCCGCCTGCGGAGGAGTCAAAAAAACCCAAGAAGCCCTCAATAGCGGTAACTACCATACCGCCATGAACAAGGCCATAAAAAACTTGGCTGAGAACAAGACCAAAAAGGGAAATCAGGAGTACATCACCCTTTTGGAAGAGGCTTTTGCCAAGAACGCGGAAAGAGAACAACAAGAAATCGCTTTTCTGCAGAATGATGGCAACCCAGCCAATTTGGAAACCATCTACAACAAGTATTTGGGATTAAAGAACATTCAACAACGTATCAGACCTTTGTTGCCCCTCACCATTTATGAAGAAGGTAGGGATGCGCGATTTAAATTTGTCAATTACGACAATCAAATTTTGAATACAAAGGATGACTTGTCCGAACATTTGTATGAAAGCGCCCTAGGTCTTTTGGCTTCCGCTAAATACAAAGCCGATTACAGAGCAGCTTATGACGATTTGAAGTATTTGCAGGACATCAATCCTGGTTATAAGGAAACTGTTGCCAAAATGGACGAGGCTTATAACAAAGGCTTGGAGTTTGTCCGTGTGGAAATTGCCAATCAGACTGAGCAGATTATCCCAGAGCGATTAGAAGAAGAGCTATTGGACTTCAATGCTTTTGGTATTGATAATTTTTGGTTGCAATACCACACCAACCCTTTGTCCAACATAAAATATGACTACGCCATGAATTTGGATTTTATGGAAATCAATATTTCCCCAGAGCGCGTCAACGAAACCCAAATCATCAAAGAACGTCAAATCAAAGACGGATGGGAATATGCGTTGGATGCCAATGGAAATGTGGCAAAGGACAGTTTGGGCAATGACATTAAAGTAGATAAAATGCGTACCGTTACCTGTAGGTTCTTTCAATTTACACAGAGCAAGAGCGCTCAAATTGGAGCCAAGGTTCGGTTTACCGACCTAAGAAGCGGACAGGAAATCAATGCCTATCCCCTAGCCAGTCAGTTTGTGTTTGAGCATATTTTTGCCAACTTTCAAGGGGACAAAAGAGCTTTGGAAGATGACCTTTTAATTTATTTGAATGCCCGGGAGGTTCCCTTCCCGTCCAACGAACAAATGGTATATGATGCCGGGGAAGACCTTAAAGCAAGGCTGAAAGACATTGTCTCACAATATCAATTCAATTAAAATAAAAATCCCTGGCGGTTGCCGGGGATTTTTTTTATGGAGCTTATTGTCTGTCTTCTAAGGTGAAAAAATATCAAATAGAACCATCTAGAAATCGCCATTTCCTCATCTTTTGCTTGCACTTTCCAACATTGGATTATTTTTGACAGAAAATATTTTTTGGTTTACATTTTGTTCGGATAATCTAAAAAAGTACAGTTTTTTGTTTTCAAAAGGAGTACCGTAGTTGGTCCAAACCGTTGCCTTCATATAGGTAGGGTCAAAGGATTTATTTCCTAAATAATCGAGGTTTATTTGCCAGTTACCAACAAGGTTTTCATCCATAAAAAACTGCTCCGAGGAATATCCTTTTATTTTTTCATCTTTTATCCTATCATAGTTCTCTTCCAAAGTATGGTTCCAAATGAAGTATTGTTTTTGTGGATTTACAAACTGAATTTTAAATTCTGCCTCAGTATTGGACCATTCAAATAATAGTCGTGTTCCATATATGGTATTTTCGTCGAAGAGAATATGGGCCTCCTCCAATTCGGCAGACCTTTTCTTGAGCAATTGGTTCAATTCCGTCAGCACAATGGAATCTATACCCATAGATGGAGCAGACGTTTTACGTAATTTTCTTGATTCAACATACCGGGCATAAAATTTCAATGCATTCTTGTAATCATCCATTTCGGAATAGGCATTGGCCAAGTCCCTATAGGACTGTCCGTAAGCTGGCCTTAATCTGAAGACCTGAAGATATACTTCCAGAGCTAAATCTCCCCTACCCGCTTTTTCCAGCATATAGGCCAATGTCTTAAGAATTACCGCATTGTTTTCAAAACTTGAACGGATATGTTCATTGATTTCCCAACTTATCTCTTTATCCTGCCAAGCATCCGAGAAATAGAAAAATGCATCCAAGTAAAAATAAGGCGAGCCTCCGTAGACTTTACGATGGTTCTCAAAAATACTCTTGGCCTCCTCAAAAGTGTTGGATGCCAACAATTCTTCTAAATATTTTGGCAGGGCATTCCTTTGGTACTCCTTGGTGTTTGATTCCTCAAAAAAATTGTTCCTCAATTTAGCCAAGTCGTAGGGACTATCTGTTCCTGGTTCCCTGACATAGACCCCTTGGTTTGTGTTTATGATAACCACACCACCAGAGGCTATGCCTCCATATCGAGTGGTGCCAGAAACTCCTGAGATTAAAGCGATTCGTTTAATGTTTTCAATAGGAATTGGTGGGGCATCCTCGAAAATCACCCCATCAACATCATATATGACCGGTTTTGCGTTTCCAAAAGATGCCGTCCTGTTCAAGAAAATAGCGGGACCCGAAGTCCCCGTCCGTGGATTGGTCCAATTCCGTGTCCGAACACCGGGAAACTCTGTCTGTATAACATTTGCAATACTGCCTGCAACCAGGTTTATTTCCGATGCATCAATCACCCTCAATGAAAATCCCGAGCGCTCCCCATCCAAAATACCGAAGACTGATTTTACCAAACGCTTGTTGGATGCATATTCCAACTCCAGTTCCTCTCGAGTTTTCTTTCTTCTTTTTTCTACCACCACCTCATCCAACTCTTGAATAATGGGCATCAATTCAATATTTAAAACGGAGGTGACATCCTCAACAATGATTTCAACGGATTTCATGCCCATATAACTGAAAACCAAAACATCGCGCGGATAAGCCAAAATGGAGTAGTTTCCTATTGCATCGGTTTGTGTTCCCGTATCGGCATCTTTTATGGTAATATTGACCCCGGGCAAGGGGTCTACGCCATCGGACACCTTGCCTTTGATCAATTGCCCCTTGTTTTGGGAATAAATCGTGGTTTGGAACACTCCAAAGATAAAAATGACCCAAACCGTTGCCATACAGTTTCTATTTCTGCTTTGCATAAGTAGTACTTTTAACAATTCATTTTTTTTTGAAAACCCTAAAAAGGTTTCATGAACAAAATTTGAATTGTTGGATTAAAACCGTAAAAATTTGGGGGTATGCTGCGGGGAATAGTTACAAATTAACGATAAATTTTTATTACAATAGGCTCACATGGTCCAAAAAGAACCTATTTATTCCTTGGGCCTGTTTTGTTCTATCCATTGTTCTAGGTTTCCTATTTTCTTAAAAAAGTCTTCATAAGTATCAAAATCCTTTGCATCTCTTTCCAAAGCTTCCAAATACCAATCCTTGTATTTGAACATGGGCATCTCATAAAAATCCCCTCTTTTGGCACCTTTGGGCCATAGTTCCGCCATATATCGCATTTTTTTTATCAATGGAATTTCCTTGCCTTTCAATTTATCTTCATAATGCCCCCAACTGAAAACCTCTATAAGCTCTAATTCCAATAGCTTTTCTATGGTGTCAAGCCCATGTTCCCTTGCTTCTTCTGAAGATTCATTTGTATTACCGTAGCCTAATGACGTCAGAATAAAAGAAATAAATTCTATATTATCAGGTATAAATATGTCAATGTGCTTTGGGTCGAAGAGCTCTTTTGTAGTCATTGCGCTATAAATTTAATGTGTCTTTCTTTAGACCAAATCCCTGCTGCCTTAAAATCCAAAGTTATTGTTGCTGGTACATTACTTCCAGATGCTGTGATTGGCCTATAGATTATAAAGTTACCATTTCCCATGTCGGCTTTTACAACTCCTTTGGGTAAATTTTTTATTGATACCGCATGTTTTGTCAAGGTTTTAAATAGTTCCCTTGCCTTGGTCACAGGAGCATTAGTGACAACTTCTCTAATATGGTTTCCAGAATTGCTCATCCTTCCCAACAATCCAACCTTTTTCACCATGTTATTAAGCCTTGCCCCCCTATACACCCAAGAAACAGGAATTTTTTTCAGCAGTTTTATGGCTACTGGAGCACCAACTTCAAATAGTGCAATTTCTAAAATTGGGGTTATTCCCGCAATAAAACCGCCTGATACAGAATCGAACATCCTGTTGTTATAACTTTCTGTAATTGATTTGGCGACATCATAGAAACTTTGAAGGTCGCCTGTTGTAAAAGAACCAAAATCAGAAATAAGACTTTCAAAATACTCCGCCATCATTTTCCCCTCTTCGCCATGAAATTTCCGCAATCCATCTGCCATAGCCTTAATGGATTTAACACAATCATGGCCAATCCCACACGGCTTGTTGGGCAACATGCCAAAATCCCTGTCGCGAAGACTGCTTTAGACAGCGCAACTATCTGAATACCTTGTCATTTCTCCTATGCTCTTTTTTGTAAACGGAGAATTATTCAACATCTTCTTTAATATAAATGCTATCCTTTTTTAAAATTATGACATACGAATCAACCAATGGGAGACCATTGGAGTAATAACCAAAAGGCTTTTTTATACTAGAATCTTTTGTGAATAATTGAACGGTATATGCCCCATCTTGCTTGGGAGTTTTTTTATTAAAATCAAGGAAGCCCAGTTTTTTTTCTCCAGAATCAATATCATAAAGTTTCAATGAATCAAAGCCATTGGTGATAATTAAAGAATCTATATTTTTATCGGTCTCATTCTGTACTTCGAAATCAACCCCATAATCACAGGAAACCCATAAAAATGATAAACTGCAAAGTAAAGACGCTCTCAATTTCAATGGTCAGTTGGGATTAGTTTGGTTAAATTACATATGCCATGGGTATTTAATCAATTCCTTCAACAAAAGTTCTCCTCTCCTTGTTCACTTAATTATTCCTTAGGCCTGTTTTTTTCTATCCATTGTTCCAAATCTCCTATTTTTTCATTTACAAATGTTTTCCAATTTGTAGTCGATGTTAGCCCCTCGTTGTCCAAGGCTTTTAAATACCAATCTTTGTGCCTGAACATGGGCATATTAAGGAAGTCTTCAAAATCGGCTCCAACAAACCAAATGTTATCAATTAATTTTATTGTTTGATTCTTGGTCAGGTTTAGATTGTTAAGTAAGTCATGATGTTTGCCCCAACTAAATATTTCAATTAAATCTAGTTCAAAAAGTTTGTTCAGTACATCTAACCCATGTTTTCTGGCTTTTTTAGTAGTGAAATCACGGTATCCTAGGTTCTGAAGTATAGAATAAATGAACTCCACTCCATCATTGGGGATAAAAAGATCCAAATTTTGTTCATCAAAAATGTTTTCCACTATCATGGCAGAATAAATTTAACATCTCTCACCTGGGTCCAAATTCCTGCTGCCCTAAAATCCAAAGATAAGGTAGCTGGAACATTGCTACTTGATGCCGTTATAGGCCTATAAGTTATAAAATTTCCATTCCCCATGTTTGCCTTTATCAAGCCATTTGACTCGGTTGTTTTTGATATTGCATGCTTGGTCAATGAGTTGAAGAGTTCCCTTGCCTTGGTAACAGGCGCATTGGTTGCAAATTCTCTTGTACTATTGTTATATCCCATTTTACCCATTAGCCCAACCTTTTTTACCATATTGTTCAAACGTGTTCCCCTGTACACCCAGGAGATGGGAATTCTTTGGAGCATCTTTATGGTAACTGGAGCACCAACTTCAAATAGTGCTATTTCTAAAATTGGGGTCACTCCTGCGACAAAACCACCTGATACAGAATCGAACATTCTGTTGTTATAATCTTCCGTGATTGCCTTGGCAGTATCATAAAAAGCCTGTAGGTCATTCTTTGTAAATGAATCAAAATCAGAAATAAGACTTTCAAAGTACTGCGCTATCAACTGTCCGCCCTCCCCATGAAATTTCCGTAATCCATCTGCCATTACTTTTATGGATTTAACACAATCATGGCCTATCCCACAGGGACTATTTGGTAACATACTGAAATCCACTACCCAACCTGCAAATTGTTTGGCCTTAGCATTGGTATGCTGCCTGAGATAGGCGACAATGTCCTCTGTCAATCTTCTATTGTTGAGCAGAAAATTTATTTCACTGGTAGAAAGTGCCAATTTAGTCCTAAGTCCATTAACAAGTAGCTTTGTGCGGCTGGCCATATTGGCGGCCACGCCCCCTGGAGCACTTGGGCATTTGGTACAGCCCCTGTCCGTGGCCTTGTTGTTCGCCTTGGTGGACATCTCGTAGATGACCTGGCACTCCCCGGGATGTTGGCAAACACTGCCCGACCCATAGGTAAAGGTCCTACCATCAGGCGTTACGTGGTATACGGTGATAGAAATGGAATAGCTGGCCACAGTAGGTGAATCAAAACCACTGCTAAATTGTGCCCCGCCCATGCTAGTACCTGCTCCACCACCACCGGAACCGTTCGTAACATTGGTCCTGATACACGGAATAGGATCGCCATATTGGTCATGTTCCACGCAAATATCCTTGGAAAGGGAGCCATCACTGAAAATTTGGTCAAAAGGATACAGGCTCATTGTTCCTACAAAGGCCGTGGGGTCAAAACCACTCTGTTCAAACGTTTCAAAATAGTCGGGGTCGCAGACATAGTGAAAAACCATAGGCTCCTGTGGTTGTCCGTCCTCCGACTTGCCCACTACTAAATTGTAAAACTCATTTTCAGCACTGTCGGGCAGCGTAAAGTGAAACGAGTAATTGGACTGCCCCAAGGAATCGTTGACCCTAATTACTTCCTCGGCAATAGTGGGCCCGTCATCTTTTCCTGTGGCCGAGGCTTTAAAAATATCCTTGCCTGCCCGGGAACTCAGGAAATCGGTAATCTTTGGAATACCCTCCATGTCCACCGAGTTTAGGGTGTAAGGACCTGCCTTAGCATTGACGTCCTGGTTGGTTTCCAGAACCAACGGCTCTTCCTTTTTCACAGGAAAAAAGAATAGATAAAACAAAAAATGAGGTTGCAGCAAATTTTGGGAAAGTAGACTTTCTCATGATAAGTAGGTTTTAGAAAATGTTAGATTGGGGAATGCTGCTCCCGCAAGCTAAAAAATTCCACCTAAAGCCTACTGTGGGAAATCCTTAAAATTTCTTGGGTTTTTCTTTAAGGAAAAATCTTTCAAAAGCAATTATTAAAATAAATTGCTCGAACTGATAATTTCCTCTGATTTTACAAATAATCTTTTAGATTAATCTCTGCAATCGCCCCATGCGAAGTATGAAAGCTCACTTTCCCATTTTTTAGGATGAGTAATTGGGGAGATTCATGGCGAACATCGAGCTTGGATGAAACGGCATCAGATACTTCTCGATGCGATTGTATGGTCAAAAAATACAAATCACACTGCGCATCCATCTCATATGAATCATTGAACATCCTCAATGTCATACTACTTATTCCACAAGTCATGGAATGCTTATAGATGACCTGGGGCCTTCCATTTGATTTTTTCACTATTTCATCCAACTGCTCCAAAGACTCCAAGTGAATCCAAGGCAATTGCTTCTTTTCCTCCACTGATTTCTCCTTCTTTCCAAAAACACTGTCAAATATTCCCATAATGCAAATTTAAGGGATATGTCGGGAACCATAAAAAAGCTTACAACTGACGAAATGTCTTTTGTTTTCAGGGTTTTTCAGACATTTTGACGGTAAGTTGGTATTGGTAAGATTGTTGACTTTAATCCAAAAAACAAAGACTATGAACTTTAACAATTTTACCATAAAATCACAGGAGGCACTTCAAAGGGCGCAGCAATTGGCCCAGGAATTTGGCCATCAACAAATAGAGAACGAACATCTGTTCAAGGCTATTGGTGAGGTCGATGAAAACGTTCTTCCGTTCATTTTGAAGAAATTGAACGTTAACGTAGCACTCCTCAACCAAATCTTGGACAAGGAACTCCAGAGCTTTTCCAAAGTATCTGGAGGGGAAATCATGCTTTCTAGGGAAGCTGGAAAAACCGTGAACGAAGCAAGTATTGTTGCAAAAAACATGGGCGATGAGTTTGTGTCGGTAGAGCATTTGTTACTTTCCATTTTTAAATCAAAAAGCAAAATTGCACAGATTCTCAAAGACCAAGGCGTTACCGAAAAAGACCTGAACGCTGCCATCCAAGAATTGCGCAAAGGTGGAAAGGTAACCTCGCAAAGTGCCGAGGAAACCTATAATTCTTTAGATAAATATGCCAAAAACCTTAATCAGCTGGCTGATAACGGCAAATTGGACCCTGTTATTGGTCGTGATGAGGAAATCCGACGGGTATTGCAGATTCTCTCCCGTAGGACCAAAAACAACCCCATGTTGGTTGGTGAGCCCGGTGTGGGTAAAACTGCCATCGCTGAAGGTTTGGCCCATCGGATTGTGCAAGGTGACGTCCCCGAAAACCTAAAAGAGAAAACCATTTATTCTTTGGACATGGGTGCTTTGATTGCCGGTGCAAAATACAAAGGTGAGTTTGAGGAGCGATTGAAAGCCGTTATCAAGGAAGTTACTTCCTCAGATGGTAACATCGTCCTTTTCATTGACGAAATCCATACGTTGGTAGGTGCCGGAGGTGGACAGGGTGCGATGGACGCCGCCAACATATTAAAACCTGCTTTGGCCAGAGGTGAACTTCGGGCCATTGGGGCCACTACCTTGGATGAGTACCAAAAATACTTTGAAAAGGACAAAGCCTTGGAGCGAAGGTTCCAAAAGGTAATGGTGGACGAACCCGATACCGAAAGCGCCATCTCCATTTTGAGGGGTATCAAGGAGAAATATGAAGCGCACCACAAGGTACGCATCAAAGATGAGGCGGTAATTGGTGCGGTTGAGCTATCACAACGCTATATCACCAACCGATTTTTGCCCGATAAGGCCATTGACCTTATGGATGAAGCCGCTTCCAAACTACGGATGGAAATCAATTCCAAACCCGAAGAATTGGATGTGTTGGACCGAAAAATCATGCAGTTGGAAATTGAGATTGAGGCCATTAAACGTGAAAACGACAAGGCCAAATTGCAAACCTTGAACTTGGAGTTGGCCAATCTCAAAGAAGACCGAAAAGAGATTTTTGCCAAATGGGAAAGCGAAAAAACGGTGGTGGACAATATCCAAAAAACAAAAGAGGATATCGAAAATTATAAACTTGAAGCCGAACGTGCCGAGCGAAATGGGGATTACGGAAAAGTAGCCGAGTTACGCTATGGAAAGATCAAGGAAGCGCAGGAAAAACTGGATAAATTGGAGGATGAGCTTGCAGAGCAGCAGACGGCAGGCACATTGATTAAGGAAGAGGTCACCTATGAGGACATTGCCGAAGTTGTGGCCAAATGGACCGGAATCCCTGTGACCAAGATGATGCAGAGTGAGCGCGAAAAACTCCTGAAGCTGGAAGATGTGCTCCACAAGCGTGTGGTGGGTCAAGATGAGGCGATTGTAGCCGTTTCGGATGCTATTCGCAGAAGTAGGGCCGGATTGCAAGATGAGAAAAAACCTATTGGTTCGTTCCTCTTTTTGGGTACTACCGGTGTCGGTAAAACCGAGTTGGCCAAAACCCTTGCCGCCTATTTGTTCGATGACGAAAATGCCATCACCCGAATAGATATGAGTGAATATCAAGAGCGCCACTCCGTGAGCCGATTGGTGGGTGCTCCTCCGGGGTATGTGGGATATGACGAGGGAGGTCAGTTGACCGAAGCGGTTCGCAGAAAACCCTACTCCGTCATTTTGCTGGATGAGATTGAAAAAGCACACCCGGATACCTTCAACATTTTGTTACAGGTATTGGACGAAGGTAGGTTGACCGATAACAAAGGACGTGTGGCGGATTTTAAGAACTCCATCATCATCATGACGAGCAATATGGGAAGCCATATCATCCAAGAGAAGTTTGAAGATGCTGTGGATATGGAAAGTGCTTCGGAAGCAGCCCGAGTGGAAGTGATGGGCTTGTTGCGTAAGACCATCCGTCCCGAGTTCTTGAACCGGATTGATGATATCATCATGTTTGCTCCATTGAACAAGGCTGATATCAAGGCCATTGTGGAGCTTCAGTTGAACAGCTTGAAGAAGCTATTGTCCAAGCAGCACATTACGTTGGATGCTACCCAAGAAGCCATCGATTATCTGGCTGCCAAAGGGTACGATCCACAATATGGTGCACGACCTGTAAAAAGATTGATTCAGAAAGAAGTATTGAACAATCTTTCCAAAGAACTGCTTTCTGGAAACATTACATCGGACAGTATGGTACTCTTGGACTCCTTTGATGATGAACTCGTGTTTCGGAATCAAGGTGAGTTGATCGAGTAATTCTTAGCATAACTTTTACATGTAAAGCCTTCTCTGCCTTTGCAGGGAAGGCTTTTTGTTTCCTTAAAACCCAAAACTTGCGGTTTGAAATCAATAGCCAATATCTTTCATTTGGTTTAAATCCTTATTTTAGCCTACAGCACACAACTACAAACAACCATCCAAATATGCCAATCTTAATTGCCGTTCTAGGTATTCTGCTGCTCTTTCTTTTAATCGCCAAATTTAAACTCAATGCCTTCCTTGCCTTCATAATCGTCTGCCTTTTCGTAGGTATTTTTCAAGGAATGGAATTAGCCAATTTGGTCCAATCCATCCAGCGAGGTATAGGAAATACCTTGGGCTTTTTAGTATTGATTCTGGGACTTGGGGCCATGTTGGGAAAACTGGTCGCCGATAGTGGAGCCGCTCAACAGATTACTACACAGCTAGTGAATAAATTCGGAATAAAACATGTGCAATGGGCCATGGTACTGACTGGTTTTATTGTGGGAATCCCTATGTTCTACTCTGTAGGATTTGTTATTTTGATTCCCTTGGTATTCACAGTCGCGATTTCAACGGGGTTACCGTTGCTTTATGTGGGGCTCCCCATGCTAACGTCGTTATCAGTGACGCACGGGTACCTCCCTCCTCACCCTGCCCCCACGGCCATAGCGGCCATGTTCAATGCGGATATCGGAAAAACATTGCTATACGGACTCATCATTGCAGTTCCCGCCATTATTGTGGCAGGTCCTTTGTTTGCCCGAACCATTAAAAATGTTGAAGCAAAACCACTCAAAGAATTTTATAATCCCAATATCATTCCCAAAGAAGAACTGCCATCAACCTTTACAAGTATTTTTACAGCCTTATCTCCAATTTTATTGATTGGGGTTGCCATTGCAGCTGAAAATTTTCTGGAAGAAGGTCTTTTGAGAAACATCCTAACCTTCATTGGGAATCCAGTAATTGCGCTATTGATTTCTGTGCTACTCGCTATCTATACGTTGGGATTGGCCAAAGGCAAAGATATGTCCACCCTAATGGATTCGATTTCGTCCTCTGTTTCCAGCATTACCATGATTTTATTGATCATTGCTGGAGCTGGAGCCTTAAAGGAAGTGCTGATTGATAGCCATGTGAGCGATTATATTGCCGATAGCCTCAAAGGCTCCAGCATATCGCCCTTGGTTTTGGCCTGGTTGATTGCCACCGCCATTCGGGTAAGTGTGGGTTCAGCTACGGTTGCAGGTTTAACCGCAGCTGGAATTGCACTCCCTTTGGCGTCAGGGACGGGAACCAGCCCAGAATTGATGGTTTTGGCCATTGGCTCCGGAAGTTTAATGCTGTCACACGTCAACGATACAGGGTTTTGGATGTTCAAGGAATATTTCAACCTTTCAGTAAAAGAAACCCTGTCCACTTGGACGGTCATGGAAACCTTGGTAGGGATTATGGGACTCCTTGGCGTACTTGCTTTAAATACGATAATCTAAGAAAATATGAATACTTCACCTTCAAAACGAGTTGAGGAACTCAAGCTTCAACTCCCCCCTGCTCCGCCACCTGCCGGAGTCTATAGACCCATATTGGTCGTGGATAATTTTTTATATGTCTCAGGTCAAGGCACCGTTAATCTGGATGGTTCCCTGATGAAAGGTCGTGCCGGGGATGACCTGAATGCAGACCAAGCTAAATTGGCTGCCCGGCAAGTGGGGTTGACCATGCTGTCTACTATCATCACCCATTTTGGTAGTTTGGATAAAATCAAAAGAGTTGTCAAGGTGTTGGGAATGGTCAATTGTACTCCGGATTTTGGTAAACATCCCTACGTCATTAATGGTTTTAGTGAGTTGATGGCCGATGTCTTCGGAGAAGAAAATGGCATCGGGGTACGAAGCGCCGTGGGCATGATGCTCCCTGAAAACATCCCCGTGGAAATTGAGGCCATGTTCGAACTTCACCCATAATCCATTGTATGTTTCTATTTGATGTCCATTTAGACCTCGCCATGAATGCCATGGAGTGGAATCGCGACCTTACCCTGCCCGTTTCGGAAATTCGGGAACGAGAAAAAGGAAAAACGGACAAGCCTGACCGGGGAAACAATACGGTTTCCTTTCCCGCCATGCGAAAAGGGAATATCGGACTTTGTGTAGCCACACAAATTGCACGATACGTAAAAAAGGACAATCCGCTTCCCGGCTGGCATTCCCAACATCAAGCTTGGGCACAGACCCAAGGGCAACTGGCATGGTACAAAACTATGGAAGCCGCAGGGGAAATGGTTCAAATTACCGATACGGAAAGCTTGGAAAACCACCTCGAACTTTGGAAAAGCAACGAAGGTAAAAAGCCCATTGGCTATATCTTGAATCTTGAAGGCGCGGATTCCATTGTAGACATGGGGTATTTGGAAAAATCATACGAATCCGGCCTCAGAGCTATCGGGCCTGCACATTATGGGCCTGGGGTGTATGCCCACGGCACGGATTCGGTTGGTGGAATTGGAACCAAAGGGCGGGAATTGCTCAAAAAAATTGAGGAACTCAATCTTATTTTGGATGCCACCCATTTGTGCGATGTAAGTTTTTGGGAAACCATGGATGTCTACAACGGTCCGGTCTGGGCCAGTCATCAGCTTTGCCGAAAATTTGTGGACCACAACCGTCAGTTTTCGGATGAGCAACTTAAGGAATTGGTTTCAAGAGAAGCCGTCATCGGGATTGCATTGGATGCTTGGATGATGGTTCCGAACTGGGTGCGTGGAAAATCGGACCCCAAAGAAATGGGCGTTAATTTGGAGATTATGATCAACAACATGGACCACATTTGCCAATTGGCCGGAAATACCAACCATGTAGGTATCGGAACCGATTTGGATGGTGGTTTTGGTACTGAACAGGGACCTTATGATGTAGATACTATTGCCGATTTACAGAAAATCCCTGAATTGTTATCAAAAAGAGGGTATTCTGCATCAGACATTAAAAAAATGACAAGTCAGAACTTCATCAATTTCTTGAAAAGGGTTTGGAAATAATTTGGATTGAGTATAAAAAAGTCTCAACTCTGTTAAAATAGAGGCTTTGCACTGCTAGGATACCAAACAGTATATGTTTTTTTATATCTTAGTTCTACCCAACACCGACCAGCCACCATGACCAAGAAAGCAGAACGTACCACAGCATACATCATTGAGACCGTAGCGCCCATTTTCAATAAATTTGGATATGTAGGTACCAGCATGAGCGACCTTACCGATGCTACGGGACTTACCAAAGGAGCTATTTATGGTAATTTTGAAAATAAGGAGGCGCTGGCCCTATCCGCTTTTGAGTACAACCGAAATCTATTGATGACAGCGATAGACGAAAAGTTGGAGGTTGAGGGAATGGCGCTGGACAAGCTGTTTTCCTTACTGCATTTTTACAAACAATACGATATTTTCACCCTGTCCTTAGGTGGCTGTCCCATTCTTAATGTGGGGGTGGATGCCCAAAACAATAACTCTCTTCTGGCAGCGGCCGTCAAAGAAACCATAAAAGAGATTGAAGGCAAAATGGCCTTGATTCTGGAAAACGGAGTGAACCAAAACGAAATCCATTTACCCGTTCCTCCCCTACAATTTGCCAAACAATTGTTTACCATGATCCAAGGGGCTGTAGCCATGAGCACCATGACCCGTGATAGAAAGTATTTGATTAATACGTTGACCTATCTAGAGCACTTAGTGCAAAAGGAAGTGAAAAAATAATTGTACAGGTTAGTCACAGGTAAAATTGCAGACAAGACTTTTATCTAGGTTAAGATGAATGTTTACGAATACTTGTTTTCCTTATTTTCCTTTCTTGCCCTTGTCTTGGCAATTCTTCTTTTTCTGAAGAAAAAAGGGGACCGATTCGCCAATAGCCTATTAGGAATTTATGTACTGCTCTTTGGTTATAATGTATTCTACAATGCGCTATACTGGTCAAAAAAACTCTTTACTACCGACTTTATCGGACACCTTTTTACTAATGTATTGGTTTGGGTGCTATACGGACCCATACTATATTTTTATATTCGAAGGGTACTGCACCGCACCAAATTTAGATGGAAGGATCTCCTGCACTTTTTGCCGTTTTTTATTCTTCTTCTCAACTACTCCCCAGTATATTTTATGGATGCTGCAACAAAAATGGAATTGTTGCAAAACCGAACGATTATTTCACACCTGTACTTTTTTACATCTTATGAGGAAATTGCAATTATTGCACTAATGGTTCTGTATTTTGTCCTAATCTACACGCGACTCAAAATGGGAACGGTTAGTTTCAACCAAGAAGTCTGGTTAAAATGGGTCTCATTTTCATATTTGGCTTATGTTGTCTCGTTCTCATCCTACTTTGTCTTGCAGGGTTTGGGGGTATTGCAACTGGAGCACGACTACTTCATCGGAGCATCCATGATCTTTTTTATCTCAGTGCTTGCCTATTTCGGGTTTGTACAACCGGAAGTGTTTGAGGGCACTCCCATGAACAAAATAATACCCATCATAAAATACAAGACCACGGGATTGACCCAAGGGTACTCGCTGGAGCTCAAAGAAGATTTGCAAAAGTACATGGAAGAGATGAAGCCCTATTTGCAAAGTGAATTCAGATTGGATGATTTGGCCGAAAACCTCAATGTTTCCAGACACCATTGTTCCCAAGTCATCAATGAACATTTTGATTCCACCTTCTTCAATTTCATCAACAAGTACAGAATTGAGGAAGCCAAGGAAATGTTGGAAAATAATCAGTCCCTTACCATTTCTGATGTAATGTACGCCTGTGGTTTCAATAACCGAGTATCCTTTTACAACGCCTTTAAAAAATTTACAGGGACCACTCCAAAATCTTTTCTGGAATCTGCCGCCAACTAGTCCCTGGTACTTCAACACATTATGTAAATCTTTATAAGGGTTTATAACCTCTATACATTTTATGTATTCATTTGTGTGGATACGCTAAGGCATTCCTCCCCAACCTTGAAATTTTTGAACAATGAGAGCAAAATACCTTCATATGAGTCCTATTTTTTTACTTCTCCTTGCATTGATCAGCGCCTGTAGTTCAGATTCCAATACTACGGATGATTCCCCCAACAACACACCTGTATTGTCAAGTATTACCATCAGTTCTTCAAACGGTAACCAACTTGATCTTTTTGGCACCAATACCACCTCATTAAGTGCTGTGGGAAAGGATCAGTTTGGACAAGACATTGCTATTACCGAAACGATGACCTGGTCAGCTAATAACGACAATGTTAGCGTTGATCAAAATGGAATGGTAACCGCTCATAACGTCGGGAATTCCACGGTTGAAGCGGCAGTAGGAAGCCTATCAAAGACCATTGCGTTGACCATTGTTGATTCAGAACCACAACCCGGTACGTATATCTATGTAAGCGATGCGGTGAACTTTAACGATGGGCCTTGGAAAATATTCCGATATGATGAAAACGGACAGAATGCAACTGTCTTTATTGACGAAGAACTTGCCTGGCCCCAAGATATTGTCTTCCTGGAAGATCAAGGTCAAGTACTCATTTCCAACTTAAGTTCGGGTAAAATCAATAGACATGATGCGGCCACCGGCGCCCTGATTGGAAGCTTTGCAACAAATATAAGTGGCCCTACCCGAATGAAAATTGGAGTCGATAATTTGTTGTATGTATTACAGTGGCAAGGTGATGGACTCGTTCTACGGTATGGGTTGGATGGTACCTTAATTGATAAATTTACCAGTGTTGCCGTTCCCCAAAGCATTGGCCTGGATTGGGATTCCGAAGGCAATCTTTATATATCCTCCTATAGTGGCGCCTTTGTTCAAAAATTTGATACAGAGGGCAATGACCTTGGAAAGTTCATCTCTTCGAACGTAGAAGGCCCCACCAATATTTGGTTTGATGAAAATGATATTCTTTTTGCGAATGACTGGACAGGCAATAAAGTTGTTGAATTTGATTCGGAAGGAAATTTTGTGAAAAACGTAATCACCTCAGGAATAAATCAGCCCGAAGGGGTCGACTTTTTCCCTAATGGTGATTTTTTGATTGGCAGTGGGGGAACTTCGGAAGTAAGACAGTACGATTCCAATGGAAACTTCATCAAGAATCTGGTAAGCGCTGGTGCAGGAGGGCTCATTCGCCCAAACGCCGTTAGGATTAGGGTTATTGAATAGGAAACTGCAATCGGTTCAAAAATTATTCGGCTTTCATTTTTCCTCACTCCTAGGAAAATTAAGGTCATGTCTCAATTTTAAAGAGCCATTGCCATGAGCACCATGACCTGCGACCGAAAGTACATCATCAACACCATTACCTATTTAGAGCATTTGGTACAACGGGAAATCAAAAAATAGTCTATCTCCCTATTGTTCCGAGAAATAAAAATTTCCATCAACCCAAAACGGGTATCCGTAAACTCTCCTCGTTGATTCCTATCACAATCACTTATTTTAATTCCTCAAAATACGTATTGGCAAATTGGTCGAACAAATTTTGAAGCTACTGTAGAAAACAGTCTACAACTGGTGAAACCAATTGATGTCAACAAGAATATCCATTAGGTCATGAATCCAATTTCTGAAGAAAGTGCCTTTATATTACAGTTGATAGCGAATGTTACATCAATATCCCTTATTGTACTATTACCTACTGTACTGATAAGACAGGCTATTGTACATAACTGGATTCCTTGGCCAAAAAATTTTGTTGCCCACCCATGGACAAGTAGTTTCTTACTCATGTTACTTATACATTCCATTTGGATAGGGGCCATATTTATTCAGCAGAAATCCATTGAAGGGCGTTTGGGAAAAACTTTCATCGCAGAGAAAAAATATGTAACAGGGTATTATAGATCCTCAGAATACCATTATTCAGGACAAAAAATGGATTTTGACACATATATAAATCTCAATGAGGAAGAAACCGAAAGTTATATAAAAATCCCTAGAACCCCACCAATAAATACTGAGCTGACTGAAGGCCAATATGAAGTGAATTATTCCATTCACTTTCACAAAGGATGGGTCACCAATATAAATGGGCTCAAAATTGAGATAAGGAATAGAAGTGACGATACCATATTGGCTCAATTCGTAGAATCAGAAATTAAATTCAATACTAGCATTATTTGGCTTTTCGTTTTTCCTTCTTTCTTTGAACCGTTTAAGTCATGGTTCTATAATGTAGAACCTGAAAGTCAAACTATTGCAATTGACAAAAACGGAACCCACGTACAGGTCAGTAGGGACAATTTTGAAGAGGTTGTATTTGGGTTTGATGAATAACAAAAATCGTGTCCATCAATCCATAACTGACATTCATAAATTCTTTGGATTCCGTAATCGCTCTATTCTCTTAATTTCCATTTGCCATCATTAGAGACAAAATCGTAGCAAAAATGAATCAGCACCCCATTTTCCTGACAACCCTAAAAACAAGATTCAATGAAAGATTTATATAAAAAAAGTGAAGAACTCATAAATGCCATCTACGATGGTGATTTGGTGAAAGTGCGAGGGTTTGCAGAAAAAGGAGTTCCACTTAATGCAGAATATGGCAGAAAAACTATAGATATTCCAGGAGAAAGCGTCGCAGGTATACCCTATAAAACACCTCTGGGCACCGCTTGTAGTCAAGGACATCTGGAAATAGTGAAATATTTGCTGGGTAAAGGGGCTAAAGTAGATATCCAGAATTACCTTACGCGGACTCCATTTCTTGAAGCCGTAGAAGCTTGCCAAAAAGGCATTGGGTCTTTTAATGCTATAAAAGAACTCGTTGCCGCCGGAGCCGACGCCCATTTTGCAAGCCCATGGGGCAATGCTATCCATTATGCTATCGGAACTGGTCCAGAAGCCTTTGAAATGCTCAAATATTTGCTTGAACTGGGGATTGACCCCCATGTAAAGGATAAAAAATCCCATTCTGTATTGAGGAAAAAATTCTTTTACCTAACAGAATTAATAAGAGATAATAGTAAGATTGGGGAAATGCTCTTAGAACAGTTAAAGTTGTTACGACTTTATTGGAACAACGAAGATGCCGAAATGAAAAAGCTTTGGAGAGAATGTTTGGAAGCCTTAGAAGCAAATGAAGCTAAAAAATTGAAATGGGAGAGCATCTTTCAAAATGAAGATTGGGTGAGCCAAGTATCTAAAAAAATTGAGAGCAATGCATTAAAAAGCCTCAAAAACCTAAAATTTTTTGAAGAAATAACCCGATACTTCCTCAACAGACCTGAGGTAATCGCACATCCTGATTGGGGCAAACTGATCCAAAAAATTTCGGATATGGGCCCCTCTTCCATTGACTTGATTGAACAAAAAACTGGAAAAAAGACCACAGTTTTCAGTCGAACTTGGTACCGCAGCGATATTCTGGACGAGATAACCGAGAAACATCTATTTACCGCAGATTTTTGTCTAGAGGTGCTAAACCATGAGAAAGCATTGGAACGTGACGACTTTCTGGAAATCTTCACTTATGTTCTTAAAGAAGCATCCCTTAAATATGGATATGCAAAATATGTGTATAGGGAAAACTTTATGAAGGACTTTTTTGACACCGATTTTGTAAAAAACCACAAACACTACAACGAACTACAGAGAATAGTAGCCGAATGCAATCAAGAACCATCTTGAATCTTGTTGTGTATCATTTCCCCCTCACCCTAAAAATCCAGATTTTGTCCATGTACTTACCATTAAACTGGCTATCTCTGGCCCTTCTGGCCTCTTCCATGGTGTTGTAGCGCTCTAAATAGACGTAGTTATATTTGTTTATGCTTCGGTAGAACGATTTTGGATCTAGACCTTTCTGTTTCAGGGTTAGCATAAAACTTTCATAGTATTTTTTCGTTCCAAAAACATTGGTAATAAGATAAAACCCGGGTTCCAAGCCATCCTCGCTGGCGACTTCCTCATATCTTTCATTGGGCAGTAGTTCCACCTCTTGCTGTTGGATAGCAGCAATACTGTCCTGTTTCCTTTGTTCCAATACCTGTGCTAAACTGTCTTGTTCTTGCTGTTTACGGGCTTGGGCAATGCTATCTTGCTGTTCTTCCAATCTTGAAGCTTCCAATTCAGCTTGGGCAATGGAGTCACGAACCCGCTGTTCCTCCGTAAGTTGTTGTCGTCGCAACTGTTCGACTTCTTGGGCTTCTTGTTCCTTGAGCCGTTGCAATCTTGCCTCTTCTGCCATCCGCTCTTGTGCCAGCGCATCATCTTTTTCCACATCAAAGCCAATTACGTTTTTCCGGTTATCCGTTTTACCAAATTGATAGGAAGCAATCAACTCAAAAGTTGACTCATCATCACTCAACTCGGAATCTCCGCCAAATTCCATTAACCCTCCAATGGAAAACACATGGGCAAAAGTCACCCCAACTCCCCCTGAAACCCCATAAAAACTATTATAGCCGCCTTGGGCCCAAAATTTGGGGGTTGAAAGAAGGGTGTTAAGTCCGAATTGGGTATCTGCATTGGGAACCGACTTTACATAGACCATCGGTCTTACAAAACTATCCCCCCAAGCGGGAAACAATTCCACATTAAAATCATTACTCAAAATTCCGGTCACTATTTGAAAACCTTCTGGACCGTTCCCGCTATCCGAAAGGTTGAACCCAAAGCCATTTTCAAAAGCTAGACCAACGCTGAATTGGTTGACATTCAATCGAACTGCTGGAGAAAATTGCAGCATAAAATCTTTGCTGCTTTCCAATTCGGGCAAATCCAAATCCGGGTCTGGCACAAAACGGTCATCCGCCAAACTATTTTGAAAGGCAAAAAGGTTGATTCCGGCCAGAAGTTCAACCCCATCATCCAATGGAAAGGTGTGTACATAGTTGAAATTCGCACCTACATTTAAAAAAACACCGGTATTATGCTGAAGAAATCCCAAGGCCACAGTTGATGTAGTATTGATTTGATGGGAATAGTTGGCGAAAATGGTGGTGGGATCACCATCAACAGACTGCCACTGCCAACGAGTCCAAATGGAAAACGAATTGGGGTTGTTCCAGTCCGAAGTATAAGTAGCATTCAACAAATTGGCGTTGAATTGGGTAAGGTTATGTTGACGAAAATCCGTAGGTAGCCCAACCTCTTGTGACCACCCAACCACAAACATCAATCCCATTAGAGAACAAACCAAAAATCGAAGCATACAGGAAATTAGAAAATTAAACGTTACTTTTAAAACGAATACGATAAACTAAGGGAAACTTTAGACCAATACTATGCGAATAACCAAACTCTTAATTGTATTAGCAATATTTGTTGGATGTATCAGCTGCAAAAAAGATACAAAAATTGTGGAAGAACCGGTGGTTTCCACCTACTATTTTATCAGACATGCCGAAAAGGATAGAACCGACCCAGACAACCCTGATCCCGAGTTAAATCAAGATGGGCTGAACAGGGCCATCCGTTGGGCGGAGGTCTTTGACCCTATTGCCCTTGATGTTATATATTCCACTAATTATGAGCGCACCTCCATGACGGCTGCTCCTACCTCGGTAAAAAAGAATATTGATGTGAAGTATTATGACCCCAGCACTATTGATGTTGAACAATTTAAAATTGAAAATCAGGGACTGAACGTTCTAGTTGTCGGGCACAGCAACACCACTCCAGATTTTGTGAACAAGGTCATTAACATTGAAAAATACAATGCCATGGATGATGATGACAACAGTAGCTTGTTCATCGTGAGAATCATTGATGGTGTTCCGACGGACATCCGCCTTAAAATGGATTAATCCGCCTCCACTTTAATATCGGTAAGTTCTATTTTGGATAGTAACTCCAGTTCCCCTGTGTTGAATAATTGTCCTATTTCCAAAATTTCCGACTCTTCGTTTTTTGGCTTGTAATTTTCATAATCCACAAATCGGATTCCATTCACATACCTTTCGTTATAGGCTTTTCTAAAACGTTGCCCCCCGCCATTGGTATGAAAGCTATACGCTAGATACTCCGGTTTTAACATCTCCACATCAAACCAATAGACATAAATGTCATCATAGTCGTCCCCGCCACCACTTTGGTCAAAGGTCACTTTGATTTTGTAATGTTCTTTACCCTCGATGGTTTCTTTTCCCAAAAGCTGCTTATTTACTGCAGCATCGTTTAATCCGTAGGGAAGTCGCGCAAAATAATGCACGGAATTCACGGAATTGGCATACCTGCCGGCAATGGAGTCTGAAACAGCAACCAAAGAATCATTCATAAAACGCTGAAATTCATTTCCTGTTTTCACATCGGTAATGGTAACAGAATCCATCTGAAAAATGCGTTTCAACACTTTGGTGTTTCCATCATTTTCAGAAATATACCTTCTGTCGCGAAATTCAAAGGAGGTTGAATGGTTTTCGTACAAAACACCCCCGCTATCGGCAATGGATTTATCCACAATTTCCTGTGCTGTCAGTGGAGTCTTTGGTTTTTCTTTACAGGCAAAAGACAAAAGCAAGATGAGGGGAACTAAGATTTTCTTCATGGGTTTGGTTTTATGAATAATCGTAAAATCTCCAATAACATTACAATTTTCTTGGGAAAGAGTTTATATTTTTGCCCTCAATGCAGAAAAACATCAACATAAAAAACCGAAGGGCTCGATTCGATTATGAGATTTTGGACACCTATACCGCAGGAATTGTGCTGGGGGGTACCGAAATTAAATCGCTTCGTTTGGGAAAAGCTTCCATATCCCAAAGTTTTTGTGAGTTCAATGACAAAGGTGAACTTTTTGTCATCAACATGCAGATTGATGAGTACAGTTACGGTGGGCACTACAACCATAAACCCAAAGCGGAACGAAAACTGCTCCTAAACCGTAGGGAGTTGAAAAAGCTTCAAAAAGAAGTTACAACCTCAGGAAACACCATAATCCCCCTGAATCTGTTTATCAATGACCGTGGATTGGCCAAAATGAATATTGGATTGGCAAAGGGTAAAAAATTGTACGATAAACGGGATACCATTAAGGACCGCGACAGCAAACGCAATTTGGACCGTATCAAAAAAAGTTTCAACAACTAGTTTTTATCTTCAAGTAGCGGAACAAAACGAAACGCCCCCAATTCCTTTTTTTCAAACTCTTTTTCAGATTTGCGCACAAAAAGTGTCATCACCTGTTCGTTTTCACCTACTGGAATCACAAGCCTACCCCCTACTTTAAGCTGCGACATCAAGGCTTTAGGAACCTCAGGAGCACCAGCCGTCACAATAACACCATCAAAGGGAGCTTCTTCCGGCAAACCTTTGTATCCATCACCGAAAATGAGTTTCTTGGGTCGGTAGTGCATTTTATTGAAGAACAATCTGGTCTTTTTAAAAAGTTCCAATTGTCGTTCGATTGTGTAGACCTTGGCTTTTAAATGCAACAAAACTGCGGTTTGGTAGCCACTCCCGGTCCCGATTTCCAAAATTTTGTCATTGGGCTTTACTTGCAACAATTCGGTTTGAAACGCAACGGTATACGGTTGCGAAATAGTCTGCTCCGCACTAATGGGAAAAGCTTTGTCTTGATAAGCATGATCTTCAAAACTACTGTCCAAAAACAAATGCCGAGGTATGGTCCGTATGGCGTTGAGCACCCGTTTGTCCTGTATTCCCTTGGCTTCCAACAATTCTGCCAATTGGTTGCGCATTCCTTTATGCTTGTGCGTATCTTTCATGGTTTTGGTCTGGTACACGAATTTAAAAAGTTCTTTAAAAACTTTACGGACAGTTCGCAGCTTATTTTTATGAAGAATGCCTCCATATCCGTATTTTTGAAAAAAACAGAGATATGCTTAAAGTTGGTGTCCTGGGCGCAGGACATTTGGGGAAAATTCACCTACGGCTCCTGAACCAATCGGAACACTACGAACTCGTTGGTTTTTATGACCCTGATGAAATCAATGCCAAAAAAGTAGCAGCCGAATTTGGCTACACCTATTTTGAAAACATCAACACCTTAATGGATGCTGTGGATGTGGTAGATATTGTGACTCCTACCCTTTCGCATTTTGACTGTGCCAAGAAAGCCATTGAAAAAGGAAAGCATATTTTTATTGAAAAGCCCATCACCAATACCTTTGAGGAGGCCCAAGAACTTCTTGCGCTTTCAAAAAAGCATGGTGTAAAAGGGCAAGTAGGGCATGTAGAGCGTTTTAATCCCGCTTTTTTGGCCGTAAAGGACAAGATTGAAAACCCCATGTTCATTGAAACCCATCGTTTGGCCGAATTCAACCCGAGGGGCACCGATGTTCCCGTAGTGCTGGATTTGATGATTCACGATATTGATGCCATCCTGAGCGTAGTTCATTCTGAGGTAAAACAAATCAATGCCAGTGGTGTTTCCGTTATCAGTAATTCGCCTGACATTGCCAATGCCCGGGTGGAATTTGAAAATGGGTGTGTTGCCAATCTTACCGCAAGTCGGATTTCATTGAAAAACATGCGGAAGTCGCGTTTTTTCCAAAAAGATGCTTATATCTCGGTGGACTTTTTGGAAAAGAAAGTTGAAGTGGTAAAAATGAAGGATGCCCCGGAACAACCTGGAGATTTTGATATGATTCTGCAAAATGCTGAAGGGGAGAAAAAGCAGATTTACTTTGAAAATCCTGAAATTGAGATCAACAACGCCATTCTAGATGAGTTGGAAACCTTTGCAGATGCCATCAACAACAATACAAGCCCTGTAGTGACTTTGGAACAGGGCACAAAAGCATTACAGGTAGCGCTTCAGATTATAGAATCGTTTAAGAAATAGCGTATTTCCGTCCGAGCTGTCATCTTGAGCGTGTCACATCGAGCGCAGTCGAGATGCAGTCGAGACGACAAAATTCAACATACCATGAAAAAAATAGCAGTTATCGGTGCGGGAACCATGGGCAATGGAATCGCTCACGTTTTTGCACAAAACGGATTTCAAGTCCACTTGATAGATATTTCCCAAGCTTCTTTGGACAAAGGCTTGGCCACCATTACCAAAAATTTAGACCGAATGATGACCAAGGAGGTCATTGACCAAGCTAAAAAGGATGCTACACTGGCCAATATCTCCACTTTTACAAACGTAAAGGAAGGGGTTTCCCAAGTGGATTTAGTAGTTGAGGCTGCCACAGAAAATTTGGACATCAAACTTCAAATTTTCAAGGATTTGGACGAAGTCTGTCCGGCTAATACCATTTTGGCCACCAATACCTCCTCCATTTCCATCACCCAGATTGCGGCAGCGACCCAACGGCCCGATAAGGTCATTGGCATGCACTTTATGAACCCCGTTCCCATTATGAAATTGGTGGAAATCATACGTGGATACAGCACTTCGGATGAAGTGACCCAGACCATCATGGAACTTTCTGAAAAATTGGGTAAAACCCCAACCGAAGTCAATGATTATCCCGGTTTTGTAGCCAATCGAATTTTGATGCCCATGATCAATGAGGCCATTGAGACTCTGTATAACGGAGTGGCGGGCGTACAGGAAATCGATACCGTGATGAAATTGGGGATGGCGCATCCCATGGGTCCCTTACAATTGGCGGATTTCATTGGGTTGGATGTGTGCCTGTCCATCTTAAATGTGATGTATAACGGATTCAAAAATCCAAAGTACGCTCCCTGCCCTTTGTTGGTGAACATGGTCATGGCTGGAAAACTGGGTGTGAAATCGGGAGAAGGATTTTATGACTATTCGGAATCCCGAAAGGCAGAGCACGTCTCTTCGCAATTCAAATAAAACCCAATGGCCCTCGTAAAACCGTTTAAGGCAATTCGCCCCACAAGAGACAAGGTTTCCTTTGTGGCATCGCGTTCGTATGAGGAGTATTCAGATGAGGAAATTAAAGCAGTGCTCCAATACAATCCATTTTCCTTTTTACACATCATCAATCCAGGGTTCAAATTCCATAAAAACATCACTGGGAAAGAGCGATTTCATTTAGTACATAATCGGTATTTGGAGTTTTTGGAGGAAAACACCCTGCAAAAGGATGAGGAAGCCAGCTTTTATCTGTATCAAATTGAAAAAGGTGATTTTAAGAGCCTTGGTTTTTTTTGTGCCTGTAGTGTTGAAGATTATCGAAATAATGTCATCAAAAAACATGAGGATACCATAAAGCACCGGGAAGAATTGTTTGCAGATTACTTGCACACTGTAGGATTCAATGCCGAACCGGTTTTGATGACCTATGCGGATGATGAAACGGTTTGGGACGTGTTTCAGGAAGAGATTCAACGAAAACCAGTGTATGATTTCACCACCACGGACCGCTTTAATCACAGTCTTTGGAAGATTTCCAACGAAAAGGCCATCGCAAAACTAGAAACCGCTTTTACCCAAATGGATGCACTCTATATTGCCGATGGTCATCACCGAAGTGCTTCGAGCAATCTGTTGGCCCGACAAATGGAGTCGGAAAATAAGAACCATACCGGGAGTGAGGCCTACAACTATTTCATGGCCTATCTCATACCCGAATCCCAGATTCGGATTTACGAATTCAATCGCATGGTCAAAGATTTAAATGGGTATTCCAAAGAAGAGTTTCTGATTCAACTTGACGAACATTTCAGGATTGAAAAACAGGAAGAAGGCCCGTTTAGACCTACCAAAAAGCATCAATTCAGCATGTATTTGGAAGGAGAATTCTATTCACTGTACCTTAGAAAAACCAATTACACCTTTACCGACGCCCTAAGCCGATTGGATACCCAAATCCTCTACAAGACCATTTTGGAGCCTGTTTTGGAAATAACCGACCTCAGAAATGACAAACGAATTGCCTATGGATATGGAAAAAACAACCTTATCCAAATGAAGGACAGTGTGGACAATGGCAAATTTGCGGTAGGATTTAGTCTGTTGCCCACCACCATACAAGAAATTAAGGCCATAGCTGATGCCGGTTTGGTAATGCCCCCCAAAAGCACGTATATTGAACCTAAATTGCGCAGCGGACTGGCGATTTATGAACTTTGAAAGTCTATGTCAATACAAGATAATCTTACATCCATTAAAAAGGAATTGCCCAGTGGGGTAACCTTGGTAGCCGTGTCTAAAACCAAGCCCAACGAAGACATTTTGGAGGCCTACAATGCTGGACATTGGGTTTTTGGAGAGAACAAGGTGCAGGAAATGGTTGCAAAATGGGAAGACCTGCCCAAGGACATTGAATGGCACATGATCGGGCATGTCCAGCGCAATAAGGTCAAGTATATGGCCAAGTTTGTTTCTTTGATTCATGGGGTGGATAGCCTCAAGTTGCTCAAAGAGATTGACAAACAGGCCGCAAAGCATAATCGAATTATCCCTTGTTTACTGCAAATGCACATCGCTGAAGAGGACACCAAATTTGGTCTGGATGATTCGGAATTGTCAACTCTTCTTCAATCCGAGGAATTCAAGGCCTTAAAAAACGTAAAAATTGTAGGACTGATGGGGATGGCCACCTTCACTCAGAATGAAAATCAGGTTCGGAAGGAGTTTGCCCATCTTAAATCCATTTTTGACAAGCTCCAACAAGAAATGCCTGAAATCTCCATCCTTTCCATGGGCATGAGCGGAGACTATGCCCTGGCCATTAGCGAAGGGAGTACCATGGTGCGCATAGGAAGTAGTATATTTGGGGTGCGAAACTATCAGTAAAACCGATTCAAATTTTTCATGTACGCCATACTGGATATAGAAAGTACCGGAGGAAAATACAATGAAGAAGGCATTATGGAAATTGCCATTCATCGGTTTGATGGTCGTAAAGTAGTAGACAAATTTATCTGCTTGATCAACCCAGAGCGGGAAATCCAGCCATTTGTTGCCAAACTTACTGGAATCAACAATAAAATGCTTCGTTCCGCCCCTAAGTTCCACGAAGTGGCCAAGCGCATTGTGGAAATCACCGAAGGAGCCACCTTGGTGGCACATAATGCCCAGTTTGATTATCGCATCCTTCGCACCGAATTTAGACGATTGGGCTATGACTTTCAACGAAAAACCCTGTGTACGGTCGACCTATCCAAACAAATGTTGCCTGATGCAGAATCGCATAGCCTAGGGAAATTGGCACGCTCGCTGGGTATTCCGATGAGTGATAGGCACCGAGCTAATGGCGATGCTATTGCCACGCTAAAACTGTTTAAATTGTTATTGGACAAGGACACCGATAAAAGTATTATCAAAAATGTGGTTCGGGAAGAGACCCACGGCGAACTCTCCCCCACCCAATTGGATATGGTTTTTAGTCTTCCATCGGAAACCGGGGTGTATTACATGCATGACAAGGATGGAGAAATCATCTTTTTGGGAAAGACCAAGAACATCAAGAAAAGGGTGAACCAACATTTTACCAATGTGGGGAACTTGGCCCGAAAACTTCAAAAAGAGACCAAGAAAGTCACTTTTGAAGAAACGGGGAGTGAATTGGTGGCATTGCTCAAGGAATACCGAGAGTTACGAAAGACCAAACCCAAGCACAACAGTATTGCCCGAAAAAAATTGTTTTCACATATCATCAATTTTGAGCAAAATGGCGAGGCCCATATTATTTTAGATATTGAAAGCAGTAAATCCAAGGTCCATCAAAAAATTGGATTCAATGGCACCCCCTCTGCTAAACACTTTTTGACCAAAATCAGTTCTGAATTTGATATATGCCCATGCTCACTGGCCTCCAATACAAATTGTATCGGGAGCAATGAAGAAAATGGTGCATTAGATTGCAATCAAAAGGTATTATCCGCTTTTGATAAGTACAGCATCCATGGAAAGGACTTCGCACTTCTAGATCAGGGGAGGGAAACCGGTGAACGAAGTTTTATTCTTATCAAACAAGGTAAACTTCAAGGTTTTGGGTTCGTGGAACTCAATCATCAAATCAATAATATTCATATCTTGGAATCGATAATGACAGTAATACCCAGTGATGAAAACACCACGTTTATCATTGAGTCCTATCTCAGAAAAAATAACCGACTCAAAGTTATTCCACTAAATACTGCTCCTTGACGGAAAAAAAGGCACATTCTGGATGGAAACACAAACTTCATGAAATCATTTATGAGGCCGATACTCCTGCGGGAAAGTTTTTTGACCTTGTCCTTTTTGTATTGATTATCCTGAGTGTAATCTTGGTCATGCTCGAGAGTGTAGATCACATTGATGCTGAGCATCATAGAATTTTACTGACACTAGAGTGGATTATTACCATTTTCTTTTCTTTGGAATATATTGCCCGTATCATCAGTATAAAAAAACCATGGAAATACATCTTTAGCTTCTATGGCATTATAGATTTTGTTTCCACCATTCCATTATACCTTTCCTATATCCTTGCTGGGTCGCAAGTACTTTTGGCGGTAAGGGCGTTTCGTTTGTTGCGGGTGTTCCGGATATTGAAACTGGTGAAGTTCATCGGCGAAGCATCACAGTTGCAATCTGCATTACGGGCGAGTCGGACCAAAATTGCTGTATTTATTTATGTGGTGTTGATTCTATCTGTGATTTTGGGCACCTTGATGTATCTCATTGAAGGGGATGAAGCTGGATTTACAAGCATTCCCAGAAGTATTTATTGGACCATTGTTACCCTGACCACGGTTGGCTATGGTGATATTGCCCCCCAAACGCCTCTAGGACAGTTTTTGGCCACAGTGATCATGATACTGGGGTATGGCATCATCGCCGTTCCCACGGGTATTGTTACCGCCGAATTTTCTCGGAGCAAAAAAAGTGGAGAAGATATTGGCCCTACAGTCCATATAAACACCCAAGCCTGCCCCAGCTGTTCTGCTGAAGGGCATCGGGATAATGCAACCCACTGTTATAATTGTGGTCATTTATTATGAGCAATAAGGTACTGATAGCCGTGGTAGGACCGACCGCCATCGGAAAAACAGCTTTGGGGATTCTTTTGGCGCAACATTTTGATACGGAAATCATTTCTGCGGATTCCCGACAGTTTTTTAAGGAAATGAAAATTGGTACAGCAGTCCCTTCGGATGAAGAGCTAGAAGCCGTTCAACATCATTTCATTCAGCATAAAAGCATTTTTGACCCCTATTCCGTTGGTGATTTTGAAAAGGAAGCGTTGGCCTTGTTGGACAGCCTGTTCCAAGAAAAAGACATTGTGGTCATGGTGGGTGGCAGTGGCCTTTATGTGGATGCCGTAATACATGGTCTGGATGAGTTTCCAGAAGTCGACCCCAAACTCCGGGAATCCTTAAATCAGGAATTGCAAGAAAAAGGACTGGAGCACCTTCAAAAAGAACTCAAATCCAGAGATCCCGAATATTACAAAAGGGTAGATTTGGACAATCCTCATCGACTCATTAGAGCTCTTGAGGTTTCCATTGCTGCAAACAGACCCTATTCCTCATTTTTGTCACAGAACAGGCCTAAACGCCCCTTTAAACATCTCTATGTTGGGCTTGAGGCACCCCGGGAAGTCATCTACGAGCGTATCAATACCCGAGTGGACCAGATGATGGAACTAGGATTGTTGGAAGAGGTTAGAGCATTGCATCCCCATAAACATTTGAATGCACTGCAAACAGTTGGTTACAAAGAACTTTTTGAATATCTTAACGGGCATTGTTCATTGGAGGTTGCTGTTTCGGAAATCAAAAAAAATACTAGGCGTTTTGCCAAGCGACAATTGACCTGGTTACGAAAAAACGACAACATTCTTTGGGTGGACCATAAAACCAATACTGAACAGATTTTGAAAAAACTAAACGAACAACTTAAAGCCTTGAACCATGCCCAACGGTAAAAAAGTCTTGGTGGTCATGGGGGTAAGCGGTACGGGTAAAACCACCGTGGGGAAACTTCTTGCGAACACATTAAAGTACCCCTTCTTTGATGGGGATGATTTTCATCCCAAGGAGAATGTTGAAAAAATGAAAGCAGGCCAACCTCTTACTGACGAAGACCGGAAAGAATGGTTGCTCCGTCTGAACCAGGTAGCCCGAGAACATAGGCATACGGGTGCCGTGATTTGTTGTTCGGCCCTACGGAAAAACTATCGGAGCCTATTACGGGCCGGTGTAGGAACCTGCATGGAATTTATTTACCTCAATGGTTCTTTTGAATTGATAAAATCGCGCTTGGAAGCCCGTAAAGACCACTTTATGCCCATTGAGCTGCTTAAATCCCAATTTGAAACCTTGGAGCCGCCTACTAGGGCCATTTCGGTTTCCATCAGCAAAAAGCCTGACCAAATTATTGAAGAAATTGTTGGGCAGATAAAATAAGAGATAAAAAAAAGCCACCTCATGGGTGGCTTTATGTTTTTATTGGGATAAGTTTTATTGATTTTCAGCTTTGACCACCAATCTAAACCCTTCTCCGTGAATGTTTAGGATTTCCACCAAGTCATCCCGTTTGAGGTATTTTCTCAACTTGGCAATGTAAACGTCCATACTTCGGGAAGTGAAATAGTTGTCATCCCTCCAGATTTTGGTCAATGCCAATTCACGGGGCATTAAATCATTTTCATGCAAGGCCAATAAACGCAATAGTTCATTTTCCTTGGGTGATAGTTTAATGGGTTCCTCTTCTTTATATTTTAGGAAACGAAGCTTTGAGTTTAAGTGGAAATTTCCGATTTCGAACTCAAATTGCTTACTATCTGCCAATGTGCTGGATGCCTTTCGTTGAAGAATGGCTTTAAGTTTCATTAGAAGTACTTCCGAATCAAAGGGCTTGTTCAAATAATCATCGGCCCCGGCCTTATATCCTTTAAGTACATCTTCTTTCATGGTCTTGGCAGTAAGGAAAATAATCGGAACGTTTTCGTTCTTTTCACGGATTTCCTTGGCCAAGGTAAATCCATCCTTATAGGGCATCATAACGTCCAAGATACAAACGTCATAATTGTCCTTTTTGAACTTTTCAAAACCTTCCATACCATTTTTGGCCAGAACCACATCAAAGTCGTTCATGGTCAAATAATCCTTTAGGACAATCCCAAAATTTGGGTCATCCTCCACCAATAATATCTTCTTTTTTTCTGTTTCCATAGTTTGTTTTAAATTAAAGGGAGTTTAATGTAGAAAGTGCTTCCTTTTCCTTTTTCACTTTCGGCATAAACTTCGCCTTGATGATCGTCTATAATTCGTTTTACGTAGGCCAACCCTAATCCATGGCCTTTTACGTTGTGTATGTCACCTGTATGCTCCCTATAGAACTTCTCAAACACCTTCTTTAGGACAACCTTGCTCATTCCGGCTCCATGGTCCTGTATTTTAATGATGATGTTATTCTTCACCACTTCGGTGTATACATCTATCTTGGGAGACTCAGGAGAGTATTTTACCGCATTGTCCAAAATGTTTACAATTACGTTAGTCATGTGCATATCGTTGGCCAAGACTTCTGATCGTTCCGCATCCAAGTGCTCATTGACATAACCGCCGCGATCCTGTACAATTAGTTCAATATGGGCGGTGGCATCACCTATAATGTCATGCATATCTACCCTGTCCTTGGTAATATCCAGCTGATTCTTTTCCAGTTTTGAGATACGGAGCACATTTTCCACTTGGGCATGCATTCGCTTGTTCTCATCCCTGATCATTCCCAAATACCGCAGTACTTTTTCCTTATCTTCAATGGCTTTTGGATTCCGTATCGCTTCAACAGCCAGATTGATGGTGGCAATGGGCGTTTTGAACTCATGGGTCATGTTGTTGATAAAGTCCGACTTTATCTCAGATATCTGCTTTTGTTTTATCAATTGGTAGATGGCACTCGAATAAGCTATCATAATGACCAATGTAAACACCAACGACAGCAACGCCATCCCCATAATGGATCTAAACAGGAACTTTTTCATACTGGGAAAAGTCAACAACAATGAAAAAGTACTATCTCCTTCGCTGTCTTTAAATATGGGAGCCTTATACATTTTCGTACCCGAAAACTTGAATTTTTTGGATCTTACCTTGGTTGGATAACCTTGGCTATACACCCCATATTCATAGTCCGTATCAATGTTCCGGTTTTTCAACTCCTGACTGAGCAACAACTCCAATTCTTGGTTGGACACCCGTTTATGAATGGGCCTGGTCTTGGCGTATTCCATGAATACGTCTTCCCATTGAGCCCTTTCCATACTTGATAGTCCACCTATCTTTTCGGCCCTTTGGATGGGTGTTAGGCTATAACTTTTGCCGTCTATTCCCGTTTCTTCCTTATAAATGGCCTTGGTACGTTTACTGGTGTAGTTCTTAAACGTAGTGGTATCCTCTCCTATTTCTATGTTATCAAAGAACGTAGATGTTATATTGTAATCTTCTTCCAGAATTCCGTGGGAGTAAAAAAGAATCTCATCGGAGTTTAAATCCCGGTCGACAAACAAAAAATTTCTGAACTGCGTACTTTTGGGCTGACCAATACTATCTACAAGCGAAGCCAAACGATCGGAATACTCCTTCATCTCTCTCTTCTCTACCCTGCTCGCCACCTTGTCCAATATGTCTGTGACCGTCCTTGAGAACTGTTCTTCTTTGTCGTTTATGGATGTCCTGATCCAATAAACCTGCACGAAGATTATCCCTGTAAGGGATAAACTCATTAAAATGACCAGAAGAACGAATAGCTTCTTGTTCATTGAATCAAAATTAAAAATTTAACATTTAGGCGTTTTACCGTTTAACCTAACCTTAACAAAAATGTTAAAATTTTGAAGCGGATAAGGCTACTAGCTCAGTGTGAAGGTCTTTTATCTTTTGCTTGGTGGTTTCCAAATCAACGTTCTCAATGCAGAAATTGGCTAGTTGTATTTTCTTGTTGTCCTCCATCTGGTTTTGCATACGTTCAACAACCTGCTGCTCGTCCACACCATCCCTATCCATGACACGCTGCAACCGGATTTCTTTTGGAGCTGTTACCAGAATGGTATAATCGTATTTGTCCTGCACTCCATTTTCAAAAATCAGGGCGGTTTCCTGTATTACATAAGGTACGACTTTTTTCTGGGCCCATTCCAGAAAATGTTCCCTTACCGCCGGGTGGACTATTGCATTCAACTGTTGTAGCAATTCAGGGTCTTTGAACACTTTTTTAGCGATGAAAGTCCTATCCAAAACAGCATCGCTGTAGGCCTTCTTCCCCAATAATTCAATGATTGCCTCTTTCACTTCCGTTGAGGAAACCATCAATTTTTTGGCTTCTTCATCCGAATCGTACACCGGAACCCCAAGCTCCCTGAACATTTTGGCGACTGTGCTTTTGCCGCTTCCTATCCCTCCTGTTAAACCAACTATTTTCATTGCTGTTCCAATACAAAGTTAACGGTCTTCTCTGAGAGGCGTACATCATATACATTTTCCGGTTTCCTGGTTATGGTCAAGAGTAGGGTGTTATTATTGGTGCCGCTTAACTGTGCATAATCCGCTTCAACCTCAAAATCTGATGAGGATATACTCTTTAATCGTTCCACGGTGGCCTTGCAAAGCACGGTGACAGCATTGGGAAAGGTCTTCACCTGATATCCTTCGGGGGAATTGACCACTGTAATAGACGTTTCAAAAACCTTTTCGGAAAATTTGACCACCTTGCCCGAGACATTTACTCTTTTCACAGAAAAAATACTGTTGTCCAACCCTTTAGGGAAAACCAAAGCCACATCCCTTGAAAAATCCGCAGCTAAATTGGTAAGCTGTAGCGGTTCTGTGAGAATTTCAGTAAGGGTATCAATCTCACTTTCCGGCCCCTTTACCATAACGTGGTCCGGGGTGATTTGTGGTACTCCATCCATGATAAAGTTTTGTTGGAACTGTAAACCAAGATTCGCCCTAATCGGTATTTCCTTTGATGCCACTTGGTACAGGTCAACCACCAGTCTATTCCGATCCAAGTCCAACAATGAAATATTTTGTGAGAGTTGCACATCTATTTGTTTACGCAGTGCAGCATCGGTCAATATATATTGCCCATTCTGATATTCCACTTGTGAGACATCGACATCAACCCTCTTTTTAAAAAAATTGTAGAACAAAAACTGAAACCCACTGGTTCGTAATTTGGTCTCGATAACATTTTCCGAGTTCTTCCCTAGCAAAAGGGAATCGGGGAGATTTCTATAGTTCAAGGTTAAATTGGCCCTGGATTCATACGTTTCTGAGAGATTGCTTAAAAACCACGCCAAAAAAGAGCATACCAAGAACAGTGAAAATACCTTCACTTTCTTTTGGTTGAGGCCCTGCAGTACTTTTTTGAACACGTTTAGCTCCGTTTAAAAAACAGTTTTGGGAATAGTTCTTCTGGCTCCCTGTTACTAAAGTTAAGCAAGATCGTAGACTTCAGAAAACCAATCCCATACCCTGTAAACTGTGTAAGGGCCGCAAAAATTGCCAACAAGGCGACTTTTATGCCTCCGTTCTTAAACCAAGCATCTAAAAACAACACCAAAAAATAGGTTGTATACAACCATAAGGGTAAGGGAATCCCAGCAAAAGCAAGAATTATGGACAAACACAACCCTAGCATAAAAAGTGAGGGAAACCAGTATGTAGGACGAGCCGTGCCTGGGTGCCATTGGTTTAAAATGGGACGCACCATCCCAAATTTATTCACCTGAACGTAGAATTTGTTCCAGTCAATACGTCTTTTGTGATAAACGAATGCCTTTGGAAATAAACGGGTTTCAAAACCGGCTTTCCAGATTCGAAAAGTCAAATCTGGATCTTCCCCAGGGTGGATTCGACCAAACCCCCCTACTTTTTCAAAGGCCTCTTTGGAAATTCCCATATTAAAACTCCTCGGTTGGAATTTTCCAACGGATTTCTCACTTCCTCTGATACCTCCTGTAGTAAAAAAAGAAGTCATGACGTAGTTTATGGCCTTTTGAACATCGGAAAATGAAGCATCAGCAGCATCCGGACCACCAAAACAATGCACAAATTCCCGTTTCAGCTCCTTGTCAACTTCTGCGAGATATTGCTTGGGCAAAATGCAGTCGGAGTCCAAAATAATGAAATAATTGCCTTTGGCCTTTTGCATCCCATAGTTTCGGGAATCACCGGGCCCTGAATTTTCTTTGTAGTAATAGGAAAGTTGGAGCTTATCCTGAAACGTTTGTACAATGTCCTCCGAACTTTCAGAAGAACCGTCCTCTACAATAACCACTTCAAAAGAATCTTCAAAATCCTGCCGCACCAAACTCTCCAATAGCTCCCGGACCTCTTCAGGTCTGTTATAAACAGGAACTACTATGGAAAAGGATGTGTTCATTGAAAATAAGATGGGAGAATTGTTGAACTTAAACAAGTGTCACATCGAGCGCAGTCGAGATGTGTTTATATATTATACCATCAAGGCGTTCTCGACTGCGCTCGAACTGACATTCCAACTTTAAACTGCTCTTCTGTAAAGTTGTTTTGCTTATTCACTAAACTCATCGATTACCTCCTGACTTACCCCAGTGTTGGAAAATCCACCATCATGGAACAGATTCTGCATCGTGACTTTCTTCGTAAGGTCAGAAAATAAGGTTACGGTATAATCTGCACATTCATCCGCCGTGGCATTGCCCAATGGTGACATTTTTTCGGCATAGTTGATGAACCCTCCAAATCCTTTCACACCTTGACCTGCTGTTGTTGGCGTTGGAGATTGTGAAATGGTGTTCACTCGAACTTTTTTCTCTTTTCCAAAGAAATAGCCAAAACTCCGGGCTACAGATTCCAAATAGGCTTTGTTGTCAGCCATATCATTGTAATCTGGGAAGGTTCGCTGTGCGGCCATATAGGTAAGGGCCACAATGCTCCCCCATGGGTTCATGGCATCGGCTTTATATAGGCTCTGCAATACTTTATGGAACGAAAGCGCTGAAACATCCCATCCTTTTGCGGTGAAATCGTAATTCTCATCCGTATAGTGCTTTCCTTTTCTAACATTTACGGACATCCCAATGGAATGCAATACAAAGTCCAGCTTCCCACCCAAAATTTCCATGGATTTCTCAACCAGATTTTTCAGTTCCTCCTCATTTGTGGCATCGGCAGGAATGATTTCGGAGTTGGTCTTTGCGGCCAAATCCTTTATTTGACCCATTCGCATGGCTATGGGCGCATTGGTCAAAACAAACTGCCCACCTTCCTCATGCACTCGCTCTGCGGTTTTCCATGCAATGGAATTTTCATCCAAAGCTCCAAAAATGATTCCTTTTTTACCTTTTAAAAGATTGTATGCCATAGTTTTTTTGCTATTGTTGGTTTAACTGCAAAGATATTTATTCTATTTTGAAGTTTCACGCTTTTTCCCTGAATGTAGATGACGGTCTTTACTGTAACAACTGTCTAGCATGGGCCAACGCGGACTCTGATACCGATTTTCCTCCCAACATTTCCGCCAATTCCTGCACACGTTCATCGCTGGTGAGCTGTTTCATTCGGGTGCTGGTTCCCTCCGCTCCTTCTTCTTTGAAAACTTTAAATTGATGCCGGCCTTTGGAAGCCACTTGGGGCAAATGGGTAATGGAGAACACCTGCATGGTCTGGCTCATCTGCTGCATGATCTCGCCCATACGGTTGGAAATTTCTCCGGAAACCCCTGTATCAATTTCATCGAACATCATTGTAGGTAGGTGCTCATATACGGCTAAAATGGATTTAATGGTCAGCATGATACGGGAAAGTTCCCCTCCCGAAGCTACCTTTTTCAATTCGCCATAACTTGACCCTTTATTGGCCGAAAACAAGAATACCAAATCATCCTTTCCATTGGGCTTGAACGATTCCGAAGGGTTTACTTCTATTTTAAAACTTGCAGACGGCATTCCCAGTGCATACAGATTTTCCTGAAGCATGCTTTTTAGTTTGGGGATCACCTTGTTTCTGGCGTTTCTTATTTTTTTGGCTTGCTCCTCTGCCTGTTCAGCAAGTTGGTCAACTTCCCGCTTCTTTTCTGCAATTTTTGATTCGATGTTGGCCACAGCTTCCACTTTTTGGGACAGCTCTTCCCTGATGTTGATCAGTTCGCCAACTGTTGCCACATGGTGCTTCTTTTGCAGATCGTACAATTGCTGCAATTGACCGTTCACGGTTTCCAATCGCTCTGGGTTGGCTTCAACCGAATCCTTTAACTGCTCCAATTCCGAAGCAATATCATCTGTTTCAATCAATACGGACTGAATTCTTTCATTGAGGGAAGCATACGCTGGACCATAGTCGACCAAGGTTTGAAAAGCCCGTTTTAAATCGCCTAAGCGACCTAAAATGCCCAGTTGTTCGTCATTCAGTAATTGGAATCCAGCAGAGAGCTGCTCCATAATTTCCTCCACATTGCTCAACTGCTCATATTCGGCTTCCAACTCTTCCTGCATCCCTTCCTTGAGCTTGGCATCTTCCAGTTCCTTCAATAAAAAACTGTTATAGTCGTGCTCCTTATCGGCATTGGATTGGAAATCTTCCAGTTCCTGCAACTCTTTTGAAGCTTTCCTATAACGGTTCAAATAGGTTTTATACGTCTTTAGGTTATCCGAATTGTCAGCCAAAGCGTCCACTACCTTTAACTGAAAATCATTCTCTGTAAGCCGAAGGGTCTGATGTTGGGAATGTACATCCACCAATTGGTCGCCCAAGGCCTTGAGCACATCCAAAGTAACCGGGGTATCATTGACAAAAGCACGGGATTTTCCGCTGGGCAAAATTTCCCGTCGCAAAATGGTTCTGTCCTCATAATCCAAATCATTTTCCGCGAAAAAGGATTGTAAGTCGTATTTAGAAATATCGAACTCCGCTTCAATTACACATTTCTGCTCCGCATTTTTAAGGGAGGTTAAATCTGCCCGTTTGCCCAACACTAGCGAAAGACCGCCCAAAAGAATGGATTTTCCAGCGCCCGTCTCCCCCGTAATGGTGGTAAAACCATTGGAAAACGTAACGTTTACGTCATCAATTAAGGCATAGTTTTGAATGGAAAGATTTGACAGCAATGCTAATGATTTTCTCTGTAAAGATAAATGTTCTTATTATTTGTACAGCGTCTTATTAAACGTAATAAATCTAGTCAGTCATTATACAAATGTTTGATTCTTTTTATTTAAAAGTTGTGTAGCCTTACCCCTTTTAGGACATCGCTAAATTCATAAAATTATCATTAATGTCGTCTGTTTCGGGGAAGAATTCTTCCCCGAAACGGTTCTTGTATTCCCTTGGTGGCATATCGCCGATGG
>NZ_JAFLNE010000011.1 GCF_017313225.1 Allomuricauda sp. CAU 1633
GCCACCAATACAAGTGATATTACCACCAACGCAACCAATATCGCCACAAATACAACTGATATAGCAACCAATGCAACAAACATCGCAACGAATGCTGCTGATATAGCTACAAACACAGCTGACATTGCAACGAATACTGCTGATATCGCAACCAATGCCACGGACATTGCGAACCACATCGCGGCCGATGGTGACACGGATGCGGGGAACGAGTTCAACACCTCTTTGGGCCTTAATGGTACGGTTCTGGAGCTTGTTGACGGCGGCGGACTTTTGAGCGACGACCTAGATGCGGTCTTCGCCACGGATGCGGAGCTGGCCGCTGCCAGTGACGACGACATCACGGGTGCCACCCTTGATGCACCGAGCAACGTGTTGACTATAAGCGAGGGCACCACGGATGTCACAGTTGACCTCAGTGACCTTGACGACAGCGCCGGTGTGGCCGCCAACGCTGCCAACATCACAACGAACACAAGTGACATCGCAACAAATACAGCAGATATCGCAACGAACGCGACCAATATCGCGACCAATACAGCTAATATTGCTACGAACACGTCAGATATTGCCACCAATGCTTCGGACATTGCAACAAATGCAACCGATATTGCAACGAATACTGCTGATATCGCCACCAATGCCACTGACATCGCGAACCACATCGCGGCCGATGGTGACACGGACGCTGGGAACGAGTACAATACGGGAAGTGGTATCACCGGGGGGAGTCTTGAGATCACTGATGGTGGCGGCACGGAGTCCGTCAACCTGATCAGTGGTGACGCCAACAACAACTTAACCGCTGGTTCCGATGGGGCACTGTACCTCAACGTGGCATCGGTATCGATAGCCGAGACCAACACCTCTTTGTCTTTTAATGGAGCAACGAGTGAGCTGACCTATACCAATGAGTTGGGGAATAATCCCGTTGTTGACATATCCAGCCTTGACGACAGTTCGGGTGTGGCCGCCAACGCTGCCAACATCGCAACCAATACAACTGATATAGCTACGAACACGTCAGATATTGCCACGAATGCAAGTGACATCGCAACAAATACAGCAGATATCGCAACGAACGCGACCAATATCGCGACCAATACAGCTAATATTGCTACGAACACGTCAGATATTGCCACCAACACGTCTGACATCGCAACCAACACGACCAATATAGCGACAAATACATCAGATATTGCGACCAATGCAACAAACATCGCCACAAATACGAGCGACATTGCAACAAACGCTGCAAATATCACCACGAACGTGACCAATATTGCAACCAACACAGCTGACATTGCCACAAATGCTTCGGACATTGCTACAAATAGCAGTAACATCGCAACAAACACAGCTGACATAGCCACCAATGCCACTGATATTGCAAACCACATAGCTGCGGATGGTGACACGGATGCTGGGAACGAGTTCAATACCTCTTTGGGCCTCAACGGCACGGTACTGGAGCTTGTTGACGGTGGTGGGCTGTTGAGCGACGACCTTGACGCCGTCTTTGCCACGGATGCGGAGCTGGCCGCTGCCAGTGACGACGACATCACGGGAGCCTCCCTGGATGCACCGAGCAACGTATTGACAATCAGCGAAGGCACCACGGATGTTACCGTTGACCTCAGCGATCTGGACGATAGCGCAGGTGTGACCGCCAACGCTGCCAATATCGCCACAAATACATCTGATATAGCCACCAATACAAGTGATATTACCACCAACGCAACCAATATCGCCACAAATACAACTGATATAGCAACCAATGCAACAAACATCGCAACGAATGCTGCTGATATAGCTACAAACACAGCTGACATTGCAACGAATACTGCTGATATAGCAACCAATGCCACGGACATTGCGAACCACATCGCGGCCGATGGTGACACGGATGCGGGGAACGAGTTCAACACCTCTTTGGGCCTTAATGGTACGGTTCTGGAGCTTGTTGACGGCGGCGGACTTTTGAGCGACGACCTAGATGAGGTCTTCGCCACGGATGCCGAGCTTGCCGCTGCAAGTGACGACGACATCACGGGGGCCTCTTTGGATGCGCCGAGCAACGTCTTGACGATAAGCGAGGGCACCACTGATGTCACGGTTGACCTGAGCGACCTGGACGACAGTGCGGGCGTGGCGGCCAACGCTGCCAACATCGCAACGAACACATCCGACATCGCCACAAATACTGCTGATATCGCTACCAATGCTACTGACATTGCAACGAATGCTTCGGATATTGCAACCAATACAGCTGACATCGCTACCAACACATCCGATATCGCAACAAACGCGACCAATATTGCCACCAATGCCACGGACATCGCGAACCACATAGCTGCGGATAGTGACACGGATGCCGGGAACGAGTTCAATACCTCTTTGGGCCTCAACGGTACGATACTGGAGCTTGTTGACGGTGGCGGACTTTTGAGCGATGACCTAGATGCGGTCTTTGCCACGGATGCAGAGCTGGCCGCTGCCAGTGACGACGACATCACGGGTGCCTCTCTGGATGCACCTAGCAACGTCTTGACGATAAGCGAGGGCACCACGGATGTGACCGTTGACCTTAGCGACCTGGATGACAGCGCCGGTGTGGCCGCCAACGCTGCCAACATCGCTACAAATACGTCTGATATAGCGACAAATGCTTCGGACATTGCTACAAATAGCAGTAACATTGCAACCAACGCTACCAATATAGCCACCAATACAGCAGACATTGCCACCAATGCCACTGATATCGCAAACCACATAGCTGCCGATGGTGACACGGATGCTGGGAACGAGTTCAACACCTCTTTGGGCCTCAACGGCACGGTACTGGAGCTTGTTGACGGTGGTGGGCTGTTGAGCGACGACCTTGACGCCGTCTTTGCCACGGATGCCGAGCTGGCCGCGGCCAGTGACGACGACATCACGGGAGCCTCTCTGGATGCACCGAGCAACGTTTTGACGATCAGCGAGGGCACCACCGATGTGACGGTTGACCTGAGCGATCTGGACGACAGTGCGGGAGTTGCGGCCAACGCTGCCAATATTGCAACGAATACAAGTGACATTACTTCGAATACATCAGATATTGCGACCAATGCAACAAACATCGCCACAAATACGAGCGACGTCGCAACAAATACAGCAGATATCGCCACAAATACTACTGATATCGCCACCAATGCCACTGACATCGCGAACCACATCGCCGCGGATGGTGACACGGATGCTGGGAACGAGTTCAATACCTCTTTGGGCCTCAACGGTACGGTACTGGAGCTTGTTGACGGTGGCGGACTCTTGAGCGACGACCTTGATGCGGTCTTCGCCACGGATGCGGAGCTGGCCGCTGCCAGTGACGACGATATCACGGGTGCCACCCTTGATGCACCGAGCAACGTGTTGACGATAAGCGAGGGGACCACGGATGTTACGGTTGACCTGAGCGATTTGGACGACAGTGCGGGTGTGGCCGCAAACGCTGCCAACATCGCCACAAATACAAGTGACATTGCAACGAACACAGGTGACATCGCAACGAATGCTGCTGATATCGCCACCAACACGTCAGATATAGCCACGAACGCTACAAATATTGCTACAAACACAAGTGACATTGCCACCAATGCCACGGACATTGCGAACCATATCGCGGCCGATGGCGACACGGACGCGGGGAACGAGTACAACACTGGAAGTGGTATCACCGGGGGGAGTCTTGAGATCACTGATGGTGGCGGCACGGAGTCCGTCAACCTGATCAGTGGTGATGCCAACAACAACTTAACCGCAGGTTCCGATGGGGCACTGTACCTGAACGTGGCATCGGTATCTATAGCCGAGACCAACACTTCTCTGTCCTTTAACGGTGCGACCAGCGAGCTGACCTACACCAATGAGTTGGGGAATAACCCGGTTGTGGATATTTCCAGCCTTGACGACAGTTCGGGTGTGGCCGCCAACGCTGCCAACATCGCCACAAATACGTCTGATATAGCGACAAATGCTTCGGACATTGCAACGAATGCTTCGGATATTGCAACCAATACAGCTGGCATTTCAACTAATGCAACGAACATCACCACCAACACATCCGATATCGCAACTAACGCGACCAATATTGCGACCAATGCCACTGACATCGCCAACCACATAGCTGCGGATGGTGACACGGATGCCGGCAACGAGTTCAACACCTCTTTGGGCCTCAACGGTACGGTACTGGAGCTTGTTGACGGGGGCGGACTTTTGAGCGATGACCTAGATGCGGTCTTCGCCACGGATGCCGAGCTGGCCGCGGCCAGTGATGACGACATCACGGGAGCCTCTCTGGATGCACCGAGCAACGTGTTGACGATAAGTGAGGGCACCACGGATGTCACGGTTGACCTTAGCGACCTTGACGACAGCGCAGGTGTGGCCGCCAACGCTGCCAATATTGCAACCAATGCTTCGGACATTGCCACGAACGCGACCAATATTGCAACAAACACAACCAATATTGCCACCAACACGTCTGACATCGCAACAAACACAAGCGATATCGCCACAAATGCAACAAACATCGCTACCAACGCTACCAATATTGCGACAAATACATCTGATATAGCCACCAATGCC
Source organism: Allomuricauda sp. CAU 1633 (assembly GCF_017313225.1). Lineage (GTDB taxonomy): Bacteria > Bacteroidota > Bacteroidia > Flavobacteriales > Flavobacteriaceae > Flagellimonas. Next base: position 4,633 of record NZ_JAFLNE010000011.1, read on the forward strand.
ACGGACATCGCCAACCACATAGCTGCGGATGGTGACACGGACGCTGGGAACGAGTTCAACACCTCTTTGGGCCTCAACGGTACGGTACTGGAGCTTGTTGACGGTGGCGGACTTTTGAGCGACGACCTTGATGCGGTCTTCGCCACGGATGCCGAGCTGGCCGCGGCCAGTGACGACGACATCACGGGAGCCTCTCTGGATGCACCGAGCAACGTTTTGACGATCAGCGAGGGCACCACCGATGTGACGGTTGACCTGAGCGACCTTGACGACAGCGCGGGTGTGGCCGCCAATGCTGCCAACATCGCCACGAACACAACTGATATAGCGACCAACGCAACGAATATTGCTACAAATGCAAGTGATATCGCCACAAACACAAGTGATATTGCAACTAATACAACAAACATTGCAACAAATACAGCAGATATCGCAACGAACGCGACCAATATTGCGACCAATGCCACTGATATCGCGAACCACATCGCAGCGGATGGTGACACGGATGCCGGCAACGAGTTCAACACCTCTTTGGGCCTCAATGGCACGGTACTGGAACTTGTCGACGGGGGCGGACTTTTGAGCGATGATCTTGACGCCGTCTTTGCCACGGATGCCGAGCTGGCCGCTGCGAGTGACGACGACATCACGGGCGCGACCCTCGATGCACCGAGCAACGTCTTGACGATAAGCGAGGGCACCACGGATGTTACCGTTGACCTTAGCGACCTTGACGACAGCGCAGGTGTGGCCGCCAATGCTGCCAACATCGCCACGAACACATCCGACATCGCAACCAACGCGACCAATATCGCCACCAATGCCACTGATATCGCGAACCACATCGCAGCGGATGGTGACACGGATGCCGGCAACGAGTTCAACACCTCTTTGGGCCTCAACGGTACGGTACTGGAGCTTGTTGACGGTGGCGGACTCTTGAGCGACGACCTTGATGCGGTCTTCGCCACGGATGCGGAACTGGCCGCAGCCAGTGACGACGACATCACGGGGGCCTCTTTGGATGCACCGAGCAACGTGTTGACGATAAGCGAGGGCACCACGGATGTCACCGTGGACCTGAGCGATCTTGACGACAGTGCGGGAGTGGCGGCCAACGCAGCCTACATCGCTACCAACGCTACCAATATTGCGACAAATACATCTGATATAGCGACCAATGCTTCTGACATTGCAACGAACACAAGTGATATCGCCACAAATGCAACAAACATCGCTACCAATACATCTGATATAGCAACGAATGCTTCGAACATCGCCACAAATACGGCTGATATAGCTACAAACACATCCGACATTGCCACCAATGCCACAAGCATCGCGAACCATATCGCGGCCGATGGTGACACGGACGCCGGAAATGAGTACAACACTAACTTTACGGTTACCGGTGGTAATCTTAGGATAACTGATGGGGGAGGGAACCTTGATGTGCCCTTAACTTCAATAGATACAGATGATCAAACTGCATCAGAAGTAAATTCAGACAGCCCTGTGGATGTTGACGGTGATGGAAATACAGAGTCAACGGTGGAAGATGTAATTCAAGATATTGCACCAATTACTTCCAAAGCGGCAAGAATATTTTATCCACCGTCCATAGCCATTGATGCTTCAACCAATGGTACGGGAAGAACTGTGGATTTGTATGCTCAATATGTTGCTCAATATGGAACCCCAACGGTTGCCAGTACAGGCGCGCCAGCAGCGATTCCAACCTACGCGGCCACTGACCTATATTACTATGTGACCTATGCAGACCCATCGGTTTTTGATAATATGAGTATTGATGCCAATGGTGAACTAACCTATGATATTGTTGGACAGCCTGCAGATTACAATGCTTTGATCAATGTGGTATTTGTCGTAAAATAGGAATGATATAAAGACTGAACGATTTGAAATCAAAAAACCAACATAAGTCTTTATTCATTGGATTGTTCGTCCTGTTTTTGGGGATGAACTTTGCGAATGCCCAGTTTCTGCTTCAAGCACCAAATACAGGGGATGAAACCAACTATCAATGGTTTGAAGCTTCAGATGTAGGAACTGTTCTAGGAACAAACTCCTTTTATGAAGCCACTCAACCTGGGGCATACTTCGCCACCTATGACGGTACACTCTGCGGATCAAATGCTACGGGCTATTTCATTTTAACCAACTGCAATGCTCCTGATAATGAAGTTATACTTGATATTTCGGCAAGTGTGCCATCTGGTACAACCGTGAGTTGGAATCCTGCATTATCTGGAGACCAAACCCGACCAATGGTCACTAGTACTCAAACGGTAATGCGTTACACGGCCACGATCACCAAAGCCGGAAATGCCAAAGCACTTCCACGATTTACGGTGGTGTGCATGAGCCAAGCTGCTAATTTGGTAGATGATTTAATTGTGGTGAATGAAGACGAATCCGTTGGAGTTCCCATTTTTGACAATGATTCAGATTTGCCAACTACGGGAACACTTACCACAACGAATCCATCCAACGGTTCGGTTAACATCAATAACAATGGTACGGCCAATGACCCATCGGATGATATGGTTACCTATACACCGAATCCAGATTACAATGGAAGTGATTCTTTTGATTATACCATCTGTAATTCGTTAGGGGATTGTAGTACGGCTACGGTAACTGTGAATGTGCTTCCCATTGTGGACACTAGTGATGATTCAGTTTCAACAGATGTTAACATGGATATTGTGGTTCTGTGGAGAGGTAATGATAATGATATCCCTACTTCAGGTTCCATTTCGGCTACAGATCCATCCAATGGAACCATCGTGCTAAATGATAATAGTACCCCAAATGATCCGTCTGATGATGATATCACCTATTTACCCAATCCAGACTTTATCGGAACGGATACGTTTGAGTATACGGTTTGCGACACCAATGGAAATTGTGATACTGCTACGATAACAATACTTGTCAATTCGCTCGGCATTGATTTGGATAGTGATGGGGACGGTATTGTGGACAGCTTTGAAGACCTTAATGCCGATAATGATAATGATCCATCCACCAATCCAACAGATACGGACGGGGATGGTTTCCCAGACTATTTGGATATTGATAGTGATGATGATGGTATTCCGGACAATATTGAAGCACAACCTGCACTGGGTTATATAGCCCCAAGTCTGGTAGATGCCAACGGTAACGGTTTGGATGATGCCTATGAAATGGATGGTAATATTGGTTTGATTCCAATGGATTCTGACAATGATGGTATTCCAGATTATGTTGATACTGATAGCGATGACGACAATGTGCCCGATGCCATTGAGGGTCATGATCTTGATCACGATGGAATTGCTGATGTAATCTTGATAGGTTCAGACAAGGACAATGACGGATTGGACGATGGCTACGAAGCGGATACTGTAATCGATATCGATGTCAATGATAAAATTGATAACCCAAGCTTAGACTTACCCGATACAGATTCTGATGGTATTCCAGATTTTAGGGATTCTGATGATGACGATGACGGTATTGAAACCATTGATGAAGATCTGGACCAAGATGGAAATTATGCCAATGATGATTCCAACGAAAATGGAATCCCCAACTATCTAGACCCAGATCTTGGAGAAACTACAGCGGAGACAGTCGATGTGATTAACGTAATCACACCCAATGGAGATGGAATCCATGATGTATTGACTATCAACGGACTTGAAAATTATCCGAACAACACGGTCAAAATTTATAACCGATGGGGTGTTATGGTCTATCAGACCAGAGCCTATGATACTGTTGGGAATGTCTTCGATGGCACTTCCCAAGGAAGGGTCACCGTAGATCAGGACAATAAACTTCCTGTAGGCACCTATTTCTATATCATAGACTACCAAGATGATACTGGGAATATGAAACAACTTTCAGGGTATATATACATAAACCGATAAGAAAATGGTCGCTTTGGAAAAAAAGGCTTTTAGAAATACAATTAAGGGGCTACTTACCGTGTTGCTGCTAGGGGTAATGGGAGCAGTTTATGCACAACAAGATGCACAGTACACGCAATACATGTACAACACGGTAAGTGTAAACCCTGCCTATGCCGGTTCTAGGGGACATTTGAGCATAGCCGCCCTGTATCGTAACCAATGGTTGGGATTGGATGGCGCACCCGAGACGCAGACCCTTAATATTCACACCCCAATGGGATACCGAGGGGTTGGTTTGGGGCTTTCTGTAGTAAATGATAAAATAGGCCCAACTTCAGAGACGTATTTTGATGTGGACTTTTCCTATACCATCTATACCTCTTTGGAGGGCAGGTTGAGTTTTGGTCTGAAGGCCAGTGCCCACATGCTCGATATTCGATATTCAGAACTGGATGAGTTTGAAATTGACCCGCAATTGCAATCACAGCAGGATATCCAAAATAAGTTTTCGCCCAACATAGGTGCCGGGGTGTATTATCATACCGACAGATTTTATGCTGGACTTTCTGCACCAAGAATACTGGAAACCACCCATTTTGATGAGTCTTCCGTGTCTACGGCCAAAGAACAGATAAATTTATACGCCATTACAGGCTATGTTTGGGATTTGAATCCTTTCTTAAAATTCAAGCCCACCCTTTTGACCAAGGTAGTGCAAGGAGCTCCATTGCAGGTTGACCTTTCCGCCAACTTCATGCTGAATGAACGGTTTATCGGGGGAGTGGCCTACCGATGGGATGCTGCTTTCAGTGGCTTGTTCGGCTTTATGGTCTCCGACCAATTTATGATCGGTCTCGCCTATGACCGTGAATTCACCGAATTGGGGGCCGCTACTTTCAATGATGGTTCTTTTGAGGTCATTCTTCGATATGATTTCATCAGAAACGTGGGCAATCTTAAATCGCCACGGTTCTTTTAAGGACAATTTAAAAGTCTTACTTCCGATAAATTCCGCCAAAGGTCATATTTTTACCGCATGGTAGAGGAACATGTGATATTGGTGAATGAGGCTGATGAGCCCATTGGATTAATGCCCAAAATGGAAGCCCATGAAAAAGCATTGCTACATCGGGCTTTTTCTGTTTTTATAATGAATGATAAGGGAGAGACCATGCTACAACAGCGTGCTAAGGATAAATACCATTCCCCTTTGTTGTGGACCAACACCTGTTGTAGCCATCAGAGAGAGGGGGAATCAAATATTGAAGCGGGTAAACGTCGGCTTATGGAAGAAATGGGCTTTAGCACAGAACTTACCGAGCTGTTTTCATTCATTTACAAAGCTCCTTTTGATAATGGCCTTACCGAGCATGAGTATGACCATGTAATGATTGGCACCTTCAATAAAATACCTAATATTAATCCTGATGAAGTAGCAGATTGGAAATGGATGCTGCCGAAAGACATTAAAACCGATATTTCCAATAATCCTGACCAATACACGGCTTGGTTCAAAATTATTTTTGAACGTTTTTACGATCATCTTATGAAAAACATTCCGGCACAATGAAGGTAAAAGTGAGTAGAAAGGCCACCTTTAACGCTGCACATAGATTACATCGGCCTGATTGGGATGAAGAGAAGAACAATGCTGTTTTTGGAAAATGCAACAATCCAAGGTACCACGGTCATAATTACGATCTTATTGTAAGCGTAACTGGTGAAATTGACCAGGAAACAGGTTTTGTGATGGATTTAAAGGTACTCAAGGATTTGGTTATGGAGCAGGTGGTGGAGGCATTGGATCACAAAAACCTCAATGCAGATGTACCCGAGTTTAAAAATCTGAATCCCACCGCAGAAAATATAGCTGTGGTCATCTGGAACAAACTACGACCTCATATAGACAGTGCCAAGGACTTGGAAGTTGTCCTATATGAAACCCCCCGAAATTTTGTAACTTACTCAGGATAAATGGACCTATACCCTTTAAAATTCAAACCAATCCTTAAAGAACGTCTTTGGGGAGGAACAAAACTTAAGGACGTACTCAACAAGCCCATAGAAAGTGATATCACAGGGGAAAGTTGGGAGCTTTCGGGCGTACAAGGCGATATTTCCGAGGTATCCAATGGAGCTTTGGCAGGGACATCCCTAAAAGAATTGCTTGTAATGCAAGGGGAGGAGTTGTTGGGAAAAAGTGTAGTGGAACGTTTTGGTACCGAATTCCCCATCCTTATTAAGTTTATAGATGCCAAGCAAGACCTTTCCATCCAATTACATCCCAATGATGATTTGGCACGGGAAAGACACAATTCCTTTGGAAAAACGGAGATGTGGTATATTATGGACGCCGACCCTGGAGCCAAACTCATTGTAGGCTTCAACAAGGATGTTGAAAAATCTGAATATATCCAAAGCCTTGAGGAAGGTAGTTTATTGGATTTAATGAATTACGAGAAAGTTACCGAAGGGGATACGTTCTTTATCAATACTGGAAAAATCCATGCCATTGGTGCCGGGGTTATGTTGGCCGAGATTCAACAAACATCGGATATTACCTACCGAGTCTACGATTTTGACCGCAAGGACAAGAATGGCAATCTTAGGGAATTACATACCGGTTTGGCCGTTGATGCCATCGACTATGAGCTGAAAGACGATTTTAAGGTGGATTATCTTCATGATAAGGATGCTGTGAATACCATGGTCGACTGTCCCTATTTTAAAACCAGTTTTTTGGATTTGGATAAAACCATGAAACAAGATGTATCCAATCGCGATTCCTTTACCATTTATATGTGTGTTGGCGGAGAGGGAACAATCACTAACGATTGGGGCAGTGCATCCATAAAAAGGGGTGAAACCGTTTTGGTTCCTGCTTGCAGCGGTGCTATTGAGATCAATACACATGGAACCAAACTTTTAGAAGTTACCATTTAGTAGTACATTTAAATAAAATACTAACCATGCCAAGTATTCGTGATTTAAAAAAAGATGTCAATTTTGTGCTGGGAGACATCATAGAAGCGGTGTATATCTGGGAAGCCGGTTCGGGCAACAAAGAGTCAGAAGAAGGAACCGTGATCATTGACAAGGCCATTGCCGTGTTCGATGAATTAATGGGTAAAATCCACCAGAAAGAGGTAAAAGACTCCAAGGCCCATTTCAAGGATATACGATCCCAATTGGAAGTAAAGGCTACAGAACTTGTGGAAGAACTGAACAATCTTGCCAGCTAGTTAATTCTGTTCCTTTAAAAATGCTGAAAGGGCTTTTCCATATTTGGATGAAGCCACTTCAGGAGAAAGTCCATTGTAAACAGAATCCAAATATTTGGGATTTGCCTCTCTGGCCTCTGTGACCATAATATATGGTGTGGCATAAGAATCGCCATTATTCAACCCAAAATTGAGGATGTATCGGTATCTATTGACCAAGTTTTGATCCGCCAATCTTTGAAGGGAATCCAAAGCTTCTTGATTTTCTTGGTATTCCGGTTGTGCAGCTGCCTGCATCAAGCTCAAATCTTTTAAGTTGAATTTGGATAGCATTTCGGAAAATTCGGATAATTTTTCATGTGATACTGACCCTGATATTTCAGGATTTTTATCAAAAGTGTTCCAGGACGTATTGATGACTATCTCACCAGCTTCCCCAAAGAACATGATTCTATCATTCACTTCGTTTTTGTCTTCTTTTTCCAAATAGAGGTAAAACACATCGGGATCTTCAACTTCTTCTGAAAAAGCAAAGTTCCCATCGCCCTCAATTTTAAGGGAATCCAATACCACTAGGGATGAATCGTTGAATTGTTGTAGAAAAAGGGTGCCTTTTTTTAACCCTTTGATGTTTCCGGAGACAGTCATGGTGTTTTCCGTGTTCTTTTCACAAGAGGCAACGATCAATGCTAATAGTGCTACAGTAAGGATTCTCTTCATCATTAAAATTTTGCTCGGCAAATATGCATAAACTTCTGAACTTTTTAAACTTTGGAGGCCACTTCCATCAACAAAGCACAAATATAAGCCCCTGCCGTACCCACAACATAACCAAAAACAGCCAGAAGAATGCCCACTGAAGTCAAGGAAGGATGAAATTCAGCTGCTACAACCGGTGCTGAGGCAGCACCTCCCACATTGGCCTGACTTCCAACCGCCAGAAAAAAGTAGGGTGCCTTGATGAGTTTGGCCACTAGAATCAAAAGTCCCGCGTGAATGGTAATCCAAACAAATCCTACAATTATCAAACCAGGGTTTTCAGCTATTCTACTTAAATCCATTTTCATCCCAACCGTAGCAACCAAAACATATACCAACATCCCTCCGATTTTGCTGGCACCAGCTCCTTCATAGTTTTTGGCTTTGGTAAATGACAACCCAATACCAATAATGGTCGCAAAGACTACCATCCATAAAAATGGAGAGCCTAGGGAAGAGAATATTTTTTCTTTGTCCCTGACAATTTCAAAATTGTTTACCAAAAATTCAGTGAAATATTGTCCTAGAAAGTGTGCTAAACCAACCCCTACAAAGGCGTAAAACAGTAGCATCATCAAATCTGATAAGGAAGTTACTCTTGCGATTTTTTGTGTATATGTCGATACCTTTTGTTTGAGTTGCTCGATGGAAGACGTATCTGCTTTAAGCCATGTGTCGATTCTTTTTGTCTTCCCAACACCAAATAATAAAAAGCCAAGCCAAAGATTAGCCATAATGATATCTACCAAAACCATTCCGGAGTATTTGGATTCATTGAATTCAAATATTTCAAGCATTGCGATTTGGTTGGCACTTCCCCCAATCCAACTTCCGGCGATGGTAGCCAAGCCTCGCCAAACAGCATCGATGCCAACTCCACCTACTGTGTCAGGGGAAAAAATGGAGACAATTAAAATGGCCAAAGGCCCCCCGATGATAATGCCCACAGTGCCAGTAAAAAACATAATCAAGGCTTTAGACCCCAAGTTTATTATGGCTTTTAAGTCAATGCTCAAAGTCATCAAAATTAAAGCGGCAGGAAGCAAAAAATTACTTGCAGTTTCATCCACGTTACTCTGTTCAGCTGATATTATCCCAAAAGATGCTAAGATTCCAGGTAATAAATAGCACATGAGCACTGTGGGTACCACGCCATAAAATTTAGTCCAAAAGCCGGTTTTGATGGATGAGGTATAAAAAACAAACCCCAAACAGAGGCAAAGCAATCCAAAGATGACCGTGTCATCGGTAAAAGGTAGTTGGTCCATGATATCTAAATAGTGATATCCCCAAATATAGGAAAATCAAAAAGTGTGGAAGCTAAGCCTAAATGTTCAACCAATAGGTGAGCTTTAAGTTGATGGACCTACTCCTGGGCATAATGGTGTTGACATAGTAATTGTCGTTGTACACCAAAAAGAGGTCGGAGAGTGGTGCAAAGCGCCACTGCAATCGAGAATTGAACCCGATATTGTCCAGTTGGTTGCTGTATTGCACCAAGGTGGACCAAAAAACAGACTTGTTGAAGGTGATATTTATGCGAGGGCTCACCAACCACAGATCTTCACTTTCGTAAGGGTCTGGTAGTTTAATACTGTTGTAATTAAATCCCAAAGATAGGAACACCGTAGGTTGGAGTCGAAGGCTCATATCCCCCTCAACGGCAAACTGGGTACCATTATAAAATTCTCCATAACCTGGTTCTAGAGAATAGGAAAACACCTTTCTTCGATCACTTTGAAACTCAACTTCAAAACTAGTGTAATAATATCCTTGATCGGCAGGAAGTTCGGTTCCACCATCGGTATTGGTGGGGTCAAAGGATTCCGTTAAATAGGTGAAGCGGTTGAACATACGGGCAGAAAGCTCTTCTTGGGTTTTGAATTGGGCCTGCCAGCCTGTGAAAATCATATAGTCCGTGTTCTGGTAATCCAAAGTGGGTCTCCAAAGCACATTGGGATTAAAACGAAACCCATGAAAGTTCATATTTCCTTTTTTGGGCCAGAAATTTACCTCAACAAAAGGCCTGGTGACAATAAAATCATCTCGTCGAATATAACCAAGATCGGACCGGAAGTCGTCTCCCACAAAGTTGCTACTAAGCCCAAAATTCAGATATCGGGAGTTGTATTGCAAATCTACCCCACCTGCGGCATCACGACTCCCAATGGCATGGGCAAAGGATTTATGGTAGAAAAACTTACCGGTCCATGTGTTATCTGCGGATGCCAAATTATAGTCCAGTCCCACCACGCGATTGTAACGGTCTTCTTCAGCCAAAAAATCATAATCGTCAAAGGTTTGGCGGTTTACAAAAATGAAGCTGAGGTTGGATCGGGAGAACATCTTTTTTTGAAGGGCAAAAACAGTGTTGTTGTTACTGGGAATTTCGTTGGCCTCATCTTCTTCTGTTTGAATATTGAGAAAGCCCAATCGCCAATCTTCATTGACTTTTCCGCTAAGACGAACACCTCCAATAATTCCATTTTCAATGGTTTCACCATCCAGATTTTCAGCAATACCTATTCTTCTTGAAAAGAAAGGGTTGGAATCCCGTTCATTACCAAAAGAGCCAAAAAGGTCACTGTTGTCAATAAAAAACTGCCTACGCTCCGGGAGGGAAATCTCAAATCGGGTAAGATTGGTGACCAAATTGTCCACTTCTACGTTGGAAAAATCAGGGTTCACCGTAATGTCCAGATTCATGCCATTGCCAATGGATATTTTAGCGTCACCTCCAAAATTCAACTTGCTCTTGTCCTCATTGGTCTCATAGTCCTTTCCAACAATAGCATTGGTGTAGGGGATGATAGCCATGGGTGTTCTGGATTTTCCCAAAGGTTTTTCAAAGACCATATCGCCCATAAAGGCCAAACTGTAGATCAATTGGTTTTGGGGAATTTCTATCCAAGTACTTTGTTCATTACTTTGCATATCGAACCGATAGCTGTTGAACCGCCATTTGGTTTCCCCTTGTTTAAATTTAAAAGAGGTGAGGGGGATGGCAATTTCACAGATATAGTACCCATCATAGAGTTTGGTCTCTCCCTGCCATTTTACATCCCATGATGTAGTAAAACCGCTTGGCCCGGAACCTCCATTGGAAATAAGGGCCTCTCTTCGAACCCCGTAGGGGTTCATTCCAAAAAGAAATGCGTTGGTGCCATCATTAAAGGTATCAAACAGCAGGCTTATATTATCATTGCCGCCAGCTCTGTAGTCCCTTTCCAGAGAAGGAATTACATAATTATCACCCTCAGTGTCCACTTTAATGCCAATGAAAAGGGTGGTGGCATTGTACAGCATTTTAATATCGGTTTGCTGCATGGCAGGCACAGAATCTGATGGGAAATATTGTTGAAAACCATGGGCGCTCTCCGCTATTTTCCATACTGGATCATCAAGAATCCCATCGATCATCAAGGGCTCTTCGGTATACTTTACAGTAAATTGCTTCGGGCTGGTTTGCGCAAAAAATAGGAATGGAAAGAGTAGTGCACTGAGTACAAAACGAAAATAAAACATTAGTTGAGTTAGTTGGTACTACAAATTTAAGAGTTAGGTTCGTTAAAAAAATCCCAAAGTTTGTTTCAAGGCATTGTCTTTCAAAAAAGATGATGAAAATTGGCAGTTATAAATATTAACAGTGATTTCATATCTTGTTCCCTTCTTTTTGAAGTAATCATCAATCATGAAAAAAATCATCCTCCTTTTTGTATTGGCCCCGGTTCTTGCCTTTGGTAATTTTTGGGGAAAAACCGGACATCGTGTCACGGGACACATTGCCCAAAATCATTTATCTGGAAAGGCCAAGCGAGCCTTAAACGATTTGTTGGAAGGACATAGCCTTGCTTTTGTCTCAACCTACGCCGATGAAATAAAGGCAGACCGGAAGTATTCCAAATATTCGGCTTGGCATTATGTGAATTACCCTTTGGGAATGCGTTATATAGATTCTGAGAAGAGTAAATATGGGGATATTATCACCGCCATTGAAGAGTGCAAACGGGTAGTGAAAGATAAAAACAGGAGTAGAGAAGACCGTGTTTTTCATCTTAAAATGTTGGTTCACCTTATTGGCGACCTACATCAGCCACTACATGCGAGTAGGGCAGAGGATAAAGGAGGGAACGATATCCAAGTACAGTGGTTTGGTGAAGGTAGTAACTTGCATCAGGTTTGGGATAAAAATTTAATTGTTTCCTATGGGATGACCTACACGGAACTGGCCAATGAGTTAGATCAGGTGTCGCGAAAAGAGCGCAAAAAGATTCAAGAAGGGACCATTTATGATTGGGTGGATGAATCCCATGAAATTTGCGCAACCTTATATGACTCCGCAGAAGTTGGGGAAAAGTTGGGGTACAGGTACACCTATGACTACAACGATATCCTATTCCAACAACTACAAAGGGGCGGATTGCGTTTGGCCAAAGTGCTTAACGACTTGTTTGCCTAATAGACCAATTATTGCAATACAGCCTTTAATTGGTTCCTGTATTCAGACGGGTTTTGCCCAGTAAATGCTTTAAAGGATTTATTGAAGTGCGAAAAGTTGTTGAAACCACTTTCGTAACACACTTGGGTAATGCTCATGGGCTGTTCCGCCAAAAGTTTTGAAGCGTGCACCAAGCGGTATTCATTTACGAACTGTGTAAAGGTCTTATTGGTGATTTTTTTGAAGTATCTACAGAACGAGGGCACGGTCATACTTACCATATCCGCAATTTCATCCAAGCTGATGTCTTCCTTAAAATTGGTCTTCACGTGATTAAAGACAATATTGATGCGATCATTGTCCTTCACCTCGGTCTCTATGGAAAAGCCTTCCCCGTTCAATACCTTGATTTCATCCGAAGTAGCCAGGATGTTCAATATATTAAGGATGGATAACAGCCGTTGAAAATCGGTCTGGTACTCCAAGATTTCCATTTTTTCGCCAACCTTTACCTTGGTCATGCCAGAAAAGGCGATACCTCCCTTGGCAACTTCAAACAGTTTATGAATGTTCTTCATTTCTGGAATATTGAAGAAATCACTCCCCAGAAAATCAGCTTTCATCTGAATAAGGGTCTCGCTTTTATTTCCAGTTAGTTTATCGGTAAAGCCGCAATGGGGTAGATTGGAACCAATAAGAATAAGGTCTCCGTTCCGAAAATAGGAAACATGGCTCCCTATTTGCCGTTTTCCTGATCCTCCGTTAACATAGACCAGTTCCAGTTCGGGGTGATAATGCCAGCCATTGTTCTTGTTCTCGTTGTTTTCGTTGAACTTTTGATACGTAAACGAGTGACCAAAACTAGGCGCAATTGCCTCAAAAGCAGGTTTTTGAATCATTTTTGCCATTTTAAATTTGGTAATGTAAAGTTACTGCCATGTTGTGTAGGGCATATCTACAAAATTAACTAAAATATATACTATTTTAACCTTAGCACAAAGTTAACACATTTACCATGTTAAAATTGCACATAAACTGGAAAAGATGGTGGTATTCCAGCCTTCTATTCCGCCATACATTTGTCCTGTAATCTTAAAAAAACGAAATGTTATGAAGTCAGTAGTAAATTATTTAGTAGCAGGAGCATTCCTATTAGTATCTACAGTAGGGTTTGCTAACGGACCAGCAAAGAGCGAAGTTGAAAAGAAATTGGTTAAAGTTGAACTTGATCCAGTTTTTGTTAAGAAAGGTGACAAGTTGATGATGAACCTTTTGAACATCTCCCAAGGAATGGTGATTCTTAAGGTATACGATAGCCAAGATAGATTGGTTTACAATGAGTCTATCGATGGAAAACTTATCGTAGAAAAAGCATTCAACTTTGAAAAAGCTTTTGAAGACGAATATACCATAGTTGTAGTTGATAAGTTTGGTACTTACAAAGAAACTATGGCAGTAAGATAGTTTGTTTAGTTAATTTTTATGTGCAAGGGGCCCTTTCGAGGGCCCTTTTTTTATAGCCATTTTTCAAGACGTTCCCTTTTTCCGGGAGGTAGGGCATCATTTGCAATGGCGAGTTTAAGATGTTCCTGGTTTTTTTCTTTGGAAAAGAGCAATCGATAAAATGCTTGGGTGGTCAATGAGCTTTTGGATTCTTCCACCAATTCCATTTTATCACCTGTACTGACTTGTCCCACTTCCAAAATGCGGATATAGGTTCCTGGAAAGCCATGCTCAATAAATTCCTTCAAGATTTCTTGGGATTCAAACCGAATTCCTAGCTTGAAACAGGGTTCCCTGGGCTGGGTGATCTGCACCAAGGCAGTTCCCAGTTTATAGATGCTGCCGATTTTTAATTGGGCTTCATCCAAACCTTCAATGGTTAGGTTTTCTCCAAACATGCCCCAGTTCCATTCCAAATGGGGATATTTTTCTTTCCAATACGGGTAATGGTCAGTTGAAAAAAGATAGCAGGCCTTAAAAATTCCACCATGTACCCTTCGGTCTGCAATGGTGTCCTTGGCCACGCTTTCTGCTTCCAAGAGCAATGGCTCTGTAATGGGGGATTTAAATATCCCTGTTGTGGTTTGTTTGCCGTTCCAAACTATTGGGGTGGGATGACCGATGTTGGTAGAGATGACTTTCATGGATTAAAAATAAAAAAACCATCGCAGATGAGACGATGGTTTCTTCATTGTTTTTTTGAAACTGAATGCTATTTTTCCAAACGCTTTGTCATTGTAAAGCCAACCAGCAATCCAATACCGGCCATAAGGAAAATAGTGCCAGGGTATGCTACTTCTTCTTCAACATTAAAATTGTTGGAAAGTATGGACGCCAAAAAAATTGCCGTACCAATGCTCATTAAGAGCACTGCAAAATTAATTAGGATGATTTTCCATCGTGGAATACTATCCTCGCCTTTTGCCTTAAAGAAGATGTTGGCATCCACTCCTTTTTCAATCAATGCCATCCGTTCTTTGTTACGGGTTGTAAAGTACAAGTAGGTAACCGCAAAAATTGCCAAGAAAAAACTGATGGGGATTATTATCGCCTCTGCCATTTTAATTGTTTTTTAATTGATTAATAAACTCCTTTTGCACAATATGACGACCTAATTTGTTGGTAGGTTACACCCCAATCTATTTTTTTTGATTTTTAATGTAACCTTATCTTGTTATACATCGTCTTATGTACAAATGGAGCAAACTGTTGACCAACCTAATATTGAGGCCATTATTGGTGGCGACTCCCAGGAGTTTGCCAAACTTGTGGATAAATATAAAGTGTTGGTCTTCACTATAGCCATGCGAATGTTGAAAAATAGGGAAGAGGCTGAAGAAGTTGCGCAAGACTCCTTTCTAAAGATATACAAGTCCTTAAAAAAGTTCAAAGGAGACGCAAAATTGTCCACATGGATTTATAGAATTGCCTATAATACCTGTTTGGACCGAATCAAAAAAAACAAAAAGGAGCTTAACAATAGATCAATTGATGAGGTTAGTGGCTACCAAGTTGCAGAATTGGGCAACGCATTGGAAGAAATGCTGCAAAAGGAAAAATCAGCATTGATAAAAAACAGCATTCAAAGTTTGTCACCGACTGATGCGGCCATACTTACCTTATATTATTTTGAAGAAAATAATTTAAACGAACTTGCTAAGACGTTGAAAATTAGTCCAAATACGGCAAAAATAAAGCTATATAGGGCCAGATTGAGATTGGCGGAGGTACTAAAAAAGCAGATGGAACCGAATAAAATTGAGAGTTATGAATGACAATGAGCATTTGGAAAAGTTGGTGAATGAACTGATGGAGGATGCATCCTATGAAAAACCATCGCACAATTTCACTGATACAGTGATGAAGAAAATAGAGGCGTTGGATAAGCCTTCTCCTATTTTTAAATCAGTAATGCCCAAATGGCCCATAGTGGTCTTTGTTTCCATTTTGGTGCTACTTGCCGCTTATGGCGTAGCCACGAATCCATCTGTCGAAGAAACTACACCATTTTATACCCAAGAAATAGATAAGGTAGGCCAATGGTTGTCTTATCTTTTTTCAAAGATTGTAATTTCCAAAAAAGCACTCTATACATTAAGTATGATAGGAATTGTAATTGGGCTTCAAACGCACATCCTAAAAAAGTACTTTAATAGTAGACTTACTTAAACTGCAGATACCAATACGCCCAATACATCAGTCCAAATTGCAAGGGAATTCGAAGCACAAGAATCCATTTGGGAATTCCAGCCGAGGCTTTTTCGCCCGAAAGCATGTAAAAATGGACTAACAGGAATACGATCAGCATTAAAATGATTCCGTAGATGCTAAGGTTCCTTGTTTCCTTAAAGCACAGTCCAACTCCCAAAACAATTTCTGCTACCCCGCTCAAAAAAACCAAAAGCTTATGATTGGGAAGGTAGCGGGGCATAATCCGCAAATACGCCTTCGGAAAAATAAAATGGGCCATGCCTGCAACCACGTACATGCCAGCCATCAGATACAAATGCCACGGAGTTTCCATAGCTTAAAAATAAGAAAGGCAGACCAAATTGGCCTACCTTTTCAATTCTATTTTCTTGTGACCCTTATTTGATCATATCATAACTACGGGCAATGAACTTGGTCAATTCCTCACCTTTCAATAATCCTTTTGACAAACGAGCCAAATCCAACGATTGATTGATCAAACGTTCCCTTTTTTTAGCCGTTTTGGTGTTCAATATCTCGCTTACCAATTCGTGATTGGTGTTTACAATAAGATTGTACATATCGGGCATATTGCCCATACCGAACATACCACCTCCACCGGTGCGTTGCATTTCCTTCATTCGGCGCATAAACTCTGGTTCAGTAATAATAAAAGGGGATGCGCTGCTTTCCATGGCTTCCATTTGAATGGTATAGCCCCGGTCTTTCACGACTTCCTCAATTTCACCCTTCAAGGTTTCTTTTTCCTCGTCAGAAAGTTTGGAAATGGCGGTATCTTCTTTCTTGATAAGATTATCAATATGGTCTGAATCTACCCGTACAAAAGAGAGGTTTTCTTTAGAGGTCTCCAATTTTTGAAGCAAGTGGGGCACAATGGGTGAATCCATCAATAAGATTTCATAGCCTTTGGCTTTGGCGGCTTCAATATAGCTGTGCTGCGCCTCTTGGTCCGAAGCGTACAACACCACCAATTTGTCATCCTTGTCAGTTTGGGTATCCTTGATTTTGGCCTCCAACTCTTCAAAAGTGAAGTATTTGTTGTCCACCGTTGGATAAAGGGCAAACTTATCAGCTTTTTCAAAGAACTTTTCTTCGGAAAGCATACCGTATTCAATCACCACTTTGATGTCGTTCCACTTTTGCTCAAAATCCTCTCTATTGTTTTTGAAAAGCGAATTCAACTTATCGGCGACCTTTCTGGTAATGTAGGATGAAATTTTCTTTACCGCACCATCAGCCTGAAGATATGACCGGGAAACATTCAAAGGAATGTCTGGTGAATCGATGACTCCACGTAACATGGTCAAGAATTCGGGAACAATACCTTCTACGTTATCGGTTACAAATACCTGGTTTTGGTACAGCTGTATTCTATCTTTTTGAATGTTGAGGTTGTTGGTCAACTTGGGGAAATACAGAATACCCGTTAAGTTGAAGGGATAGTCCACATTAAGATGAATGTGGAACAAGGGCTCTTCAAACTGCATTGGATAGAGTTCCCTATAAAATTGTTTGTAATCATCGTCCTCTAAATCAGCGGGTTGCTTGGTCCAAGCTGGGTTGGGATTGTTGATGATGTCATCCACCTCTTTGGTCGGAGCAGGGTCTTCCTCTTTGGCGCCCTCCGGTTTTGGCAAGGTTTCCGTTTTTGTACCAAATTTGATGGGAATGGGCATGAACTTGTTGTATTTGGTCAACAGTTCACGGATTTTGGAATCCTCCAAAAACTCCGTGGAGTCTTCCGCAACGTGAAGAATAATTTCGGTACCCCTGTCTTTTTTCTTGGCTTCTTTTAGGGTGAATTCTGGTGACCCGTCACAAATCCAGTGCACGGCTGGCTCATCCTTAAAACTTTTGGTAATGATTTCCACTTTTTCGGCCACCATAAAGGCTGAGTAGAAACCGAGACCAAAATGCCCAATGATTCCGGCATCTTTGCCAGCATCCTTGTATTTGTCCAAGAATTCCTCTGCACCGGAAAAGGCCACCTCATTGATGTACTTTTTTACCTCCTCTTCGGTCATCCCGATACCTTGGTCTGTAATATGGATGCGTTTTTTATTCGTATCCACCTTCACCTCAATAATAGGATTTCCATATTCAACTGTGGCCTCGCCAATGGAAGTTAGGTGCTTTAGTTTTAAGGTTGCATCTGTAGCATTTGATATCAATTCCCTTAAAAATATTTCATGATCACTGTACAAAAACTTCTTGATCAAGGGAAAAATGTTCTCTACGGAAACATTGATTTTACCTGTTGCCATGGTGTATATAGTTTTTTATACCCTTCACGACAAAAAAAATACCATAGTTACAAAGCTGACAAACTGACACAGCTTCCCACTTTTAACATCAAAATGCAAACTTTAACACAGTTTTGTTTATTCTTTTTTTCAAAATGATAAACAAAATTCGTATATTTATAGTGTTATAGGAGAAATTGCTATGAAATAGTTCAACACTATAACAGTTTGTTTATTTATTGGTTAGGTTGTTGAAAATGCACTTTCGCCTGAAAGTGCATTTTCTTTTTGTAATTGTATGCATCATGGGTAATGTAGAAAAAGTTTATTTTGTTAATAAATAGGCAGTTCTTTGGATATATTTTTTACTTTTCCCTTCAAAAACACTTTGTTTTTTCAATAATTAGTATTTAATCAGAAAGTAATGTACAATTCAAGAATATCGGGTTTAGGGTTTTATGTTCCTGACAATGTGGTCACCAATGATGACTTGTCCAAAGTAATGGACACCAATGATGAGTGGATTCAGGAGCGTACTGGAATCAAAGAGCGACGCCATGTGGTAAAGGGTACCGATACCACTACAAGCATGGGGGTAAAAGCGGCTCAAAAGGCCATTGAACGCGCGGGCATTGATAAAAATGATATTGACTTTATTGTCTTTGCCACACTAAGCCCTGACTACTATTTTCCGGGCCCTGGTGTTCTGGTACAACGCGATTTGGGACTTAAAACCGTAGGGGCGTTGGATATTCGCAACCAGTGTTCCGGTTTTGTGTATGGTATCTCCGTAGCCGACCAGTATATTAAAAGTGGTATGTACAAAAATGTACTTGTAATTGGGTCGGAGCTTCATTCCCACGGATTGGATATGACCACAAGGGGTAGAGGCGTATCGGTCATTTTTGGCGATGGCGCCGGTGCCGCTGTTGTAACGCGGGAGGAAGATACATCCAAAGGAATCTTATCAACCCATTTACATTCAGAAGGAGAGCATGCCGAAGAACTTTCCCTCATTGCTCCGGGAATGGGAAAAAGGTGGGTGACGGATATTATCGCAGATGCTGATTCAGGTACGGAGGATACTTCTTATTTTCCCTATATGAACGGACAATTTGTGTTTAAAAATGCTGTGGTTCGCTTTAGTGAGGTAATTATGGAAGGATTGCAGACCAATAATTTGGGTCCACAGGACATTGATATGTTGATTCCCCATCAAGCCAATTTGCGTATCTCCCAATTCATTCAGAAAAAATTTGGACTGTCTGATGACCAAGTGTTCAATAATATTATGAATTATGGCAATACCACGGCAGCATCCATCCCAATTGCACTGACTGAAGCCTGGGAGCAAGGAAAGATAAAAGAAGGAGATTTAGTGGTTCTTGCTGCTTTTGGTAGTGGTTTCACTTGGGGCAGTGCCATAATTAGGTGGTAATTCCTAAAAAGCAAAATAAACAAAGCCCCGACCTTTTTTAAGACCGGGGCTTTTCATTGTTACGCTTGCCAACTAACCAACCAACACTCGGGCAAAGCGCACCAATTCTTTATTATAATATTCCTCCACTGGATTGCTTGGTTCTGTCATCTCTTCGTTTACGTTGCTTGGCGCGATTCTTTCCACTTCCAAAGCGATAGGAAAGGCCTACATAGACATTATTGCTTTCCCAGTTGAATCCTCCCGCTTGCTCATACGGCTGATCTGCTTTGAAGGCAAAACGCATGGTGTTGAAAATGTCATTGTAATTAAAACTGATGGTTCCATTCCCTTCATCAAAGCTGTAGCGAGCTCCCATGTTTACAAAATACATAGGCTCAGCATTAAACTGTATGGTTCGGTTTTTTCCACGATAAAAACCGAATGCTTGAAGCGTTAACTTCTTGGTCACGGTAAAACTGTTGTTCATACGGAGATTCCATGCGGTGTTGTCCACTTGCACGCTTTCCTCAACAATGTCATCTTCAGTAGGGTTGGGTACATTCCCAGGGACACTTTCCGTGATACCTCGATTGGTTTGCGAGAACATATCAAAACTTCCGTTGATATTCCACCATTTTGTGGGGCGGTAATTGCTGGACAACTCAAAACCATAGGCAGAGGTCTTAGCAAAGTTGTCAAACGTCAATATAATCTTGTTGAAATCCAATCGGTCTATGTACACGGCTCGGTTGATTTCATCCTTGATACTTCGGTAAAAAACACCTGCTGTTATGCTTCCGTTTTTGATACGGCGTGTATAGTTAGCTTCATAGGAATTGGTAAACTGAGGCACCAAATTTGGATTTCCGAAGGAAGAAATCAGTGGGGTGGCAAATTCCCGGATAGGATTTACCTGTTCAAGCCCCGGTCTGTCCACCCTTCTACTATAGCTCACCTGCAATTGATCCTTTTCATTGGGGCTATAGGTCACAAATGCTGATGGGTACACTTCAGTATATTTATCGGTAAAAGACCTAATGTTGTTGGTATCCGCAGTAACCTCAACATCCTCTATACGGACTCCCATTTGATAGGACCATTTTTGATAGGATTGACTAAAAGTTGCATAGGCAGAGTAGATGTCCATGGCATATACAAAGTTGGTGTTGGGAGTAGGTACCAAGTTGCCCCCAGAATTGAAGGAAAATCCGGTGGACGAATAGTCAACATCAGTTTCAAAATTCCGGGATTCAATTCCAATTTCCAGTTTTGATATGCTGTCCAAGGGATTCACATAATCCAAATTGGCAATAGTCTGAGTGCGCTCCGTATCCACAAAGTCCATGTAATTGGGGTAGAGACTTGCGCCAACAGATCTAAAATCGGCATCTTGACCGCTTTCAAAACGATTGTGGTCCACTTCCAATTCTATGTTGTGCCCTTCTTTGTTGAAGTCCAGTTTGTAATCAAAATTGTATTGTTCGCTACGGTTGTCAGAGATGTCACCAAAGAATTGGGTCACATTTCTGGAAGCATCCGTATTGTAGGTAACTTGGGTTTCGCCAGTACCAGAACCATCAAAAATATTTTGGTTGGTAAAGAAAGAAATGGTGTTCTTATCATTTAGGTAAAAGTCCACCCCCAATTTGTAAAGATGTGATTTGTTGTTGTTGAAGAAATCGAACTCTTGGAGCGAGTTTTCATCAGTTCTAAATATGGTTCCATCATTCACATACTTCCCTATGTTATTGCCATAGTTTCCATAAAAATTGAATTTTCCATTGCGGTAATTCAAATCGATGGAACTGTTAAACTTGGCCTCAATGCCTTTGGTCAAACCCAGATTTACGTTTCCGTTAAAACCAATATTGGCATTTTTGTGCAATACTATATTGATGATGCCACTCATGCCCTCCGGATTGTATTTAGCGGAAGGATTGGTAATCAATTCAATGGATTTAATGGAGGTTGATGGAATCTGGCGTAGTAATTGGGCCACCGGAACATTGGATAGTTTTCCATCTACCATGACCCGCACATTGGAATTTCCGCGAAGGGTAATGTCCCCAGTTTGGGAATCCACGTTAACCGAAGGAATATTGTTCATAATATCGGAGGCGGTTGCCCCGGCCGTAGTGAGGTCCTTCCCTACGTTAATGACTTTGCGGTCCACGCGCTGTTCAATGGTGGTACGCTCGGCCACCACTTCAACTTCGTCCAGTTCCCGGGTTTCCTCTTCCAAGGTAATGGTTCCCAAATCTTGGTTTCTGTTGTTTTTATTGATGACCAATTCTTGGGAATAGGTCTTGTAGCCAATAAATTGAACTTCAAGAATAAAAGAACCATCGGGCAATTTTTTGATTTCAAAACTTCCATCGTCTTCTGTGATTCCACCTGTAATGGTTTCAGTACCATTTTCAGATTTGATGACAATGGCCGCATAAGCAACAGGTTGTTGCAAGGTGTTGTCTACAACGGTTCCAGAGATGGAGCCCAAGGCAGTTTCCGGTTCGTTGTTGTTTGCAAAATTTGATTGAATGCTGCACAAGAAGAGTGCAACAACTAAGAAAAGCTTCTTCATGAGTTGTTCGTTTTTGATTAGATTGATGATACCTACAAGACGTGCATCTATAAAAAATGTTACAGGCTAATCTGATTTTAACATTTGAAGGCTGTCCGGTAAGGTTATGGGTTTAAAACGAACCAATAGGGTGTAGGACGGAAAAAAGAAACCCTGGCATACAAGATACCAGGGTTTTACATTGATAAGCTATACTAAACACTAACCATTAACTATAAAAAATACAGTCTTACCAATGATAATATTTTACAGATAAAAGACGTCTTTTTTTTTAAATAGTTACAATCTTTATATCAGTTTAACACATAAATTAACAAATGAATACTACACTTGTTTTTGGGGCTTCTTCAAACCCGGGGAGATACAGTAATTTGGCAATTCGTAGATTGGTTGAAAACGACATTGCAACAGTCGCGTTCGGAGTAAGTGGGGGAACTGTATCTGGAGTGCAAATTAAAGACAACTTGGCTGAATTTCAAAATATTAACACCATAACCTTGTACCTAAACCCAAAAAATCAAAAAGAATACTACCAAAAGATAATCGACCTTAAACCCAAGAGGGTAATTTTTAATCCGGGCACAGAAAACCCTGAGTTTTACAAACTTCTTAAAAATGCAGGCATTCAGGTGGAAGTGGCCTGTACGTTGGTGCTTTTGGCTACTGGGCAGTATTTGATGTAGTCTTTCCCTTGCGTATCAACCATAGCCCTAAAAAGGTCAATAACCCATTTAAGGGCAGAAGTTCGTACCCCATAACATACCCACCCAGATAGGAAGAAGGGATGTTGGCCACAAGAACAATGATGCCTACAGAAAGCACCGATACCACCCAAACATAACGATCCCAGATTTGGTACTTGGTGAAAATACCAAAGGCGAACAATCCCAGTAAGGGGCCGTAGGTGTATCCTGCAACGGTCAGGAGGCTATCTATCACATTGCTGCTTAAAATGTATTTAAAGGCAATGATGACAATGACCAACATAATGCTCATGGCTACGTGGGTTTTTTTACGGATTTTCTTTTGTTCTTTCTCGCTTTTCTTTTCAACATTCAAGAAGTCCACACAAAAAGAAGTGGTCAATGAGGTCAGGGCACTATCCGCACTACTGTAGGCTGCTGCGATGAGCCCCAACATAAATGTAATGGCCAAAGTAAGCCCCAAGCCCCCGTTCAATGCAATTTCGGGAAAGAGTAAATCGGTTTTTGGTGTTCCATCCATCAGAGGAATGCCTATTCCGTTTCGTTTGGCATAAATGAAGAGCAATACACCCAACAACATAAACATAAAAGTGACTGCCACCAGTACAAAACTGAAAGAGACCATATTTTTTTGGGCATCTTTCAAGGATTTGCAAGTGAGGTTTTTTTGCATCATATCTTGGTCTAGTCCCGTCATACAAATGGTCACAAACATACCCCCCACAAAAGATTTAATAAAGTAGTTGCGATCCAAGAAGCTCTCCGTATTCAAAAAGGCATTGTAGTCTTTTAACTCATCCGAAGCTAAAAACTCCCCAAAACTCCAACCCAATTCTCGGTTGATCAATACGATCGAAAGAATCACTGCTACAATCATAAAAAGGGTCTGGAGTGTATCCGTCCAAACAATGGTTTTGATACCCCCACGGTTGGTATAGATCCAAATCAACAAAATGGAAATGACCACGGTAAACTCAAACCGAACCCCTAAGTCATCAAAGACAAACTGCTGCAATACAATGGCCACTAAATATAGCCGGAAGGCCGCCCCCAAAACCCTCGACAAGAAAAAGAAAAATGCCCCTGTCTTATGACTGGTACTGCCAAAACGTTCCAAGAGGTATTCATAAATAGAGGTAACGTTCAATCGATAATAAAGCGGTAACAACACAAAAGCCACAACCATATACCCAAAAAGGTAGCCAATAACTACCTGCATATAGTTAAATTGAGTGGCCTCTACCCAACCTGGAACCGATATAAATGTGACACCCGAAAGTGAAGCTCCAACCATACCAAAAGCGACCACGTACCAAGGCGATTGCTTGCCAGCTTTAAAAAAATCTATGTTGGAATCGTTTTTTCCCGTAAAATAGGAGATCAGGATCAGTACCAAGAAATAAGCACCAATGAGCAAGAGAATTTGCGTCGCCGACATATATGAAATTTGATTTGCAAAGTACGAAAGTAAATTGGTAAGTGTAAAATTGTAATTTTGTGGGAGAATAAAGGATATGGAATTTTCATCGAAGCTTTTGGAAAATGCAGTTTATGAAATGTCGCAATTGCCAGGGATTGGCAAACGTACGGCATTACGCTTGGTGCTGCACCTCTTGAAGCAACCCGAAGAAAGAACCCACTATCTATCCAATGCATTGATGAAGCTCAAGAGCGAGGTCAATTTTTGCAAAAGCTGCCATAATATTTCAGATACCGAAATTTGTGAAATATGCGGGAATCCAAAACGGGATGAAAGCCTGGTCTGTGTGGTGGAGGACATCCGGGATGTTATGGCCATTGAAAACACTTCGCAGTACAATGGATTGTACCATGTTTTGGGGGGTAAAATATCACCTATGGAAGGTGTGGGTCCACAAGATTTGAACATTGGCTCATTGGTGAATCGTGTAAAGGAAGGAACCGTAAAAGAACTGATTTTTGCCCTGAGTTCCACAATGGAAGGCGATACCACCAATTTTTATATCTATCGACAATTGGAAGGATTGGAAATTACCACTTCCACCATTGCCAGGGGAATTTCGGTGGGCGATGAGTTGGAATATGCCGATGAGGTGACTTTGGGTAGAAGTATTTTAAACCGAATTCCTTTTGAAAGTTCCATGAAGGCCAACTAATGGATGATTAATTAATGAACATAAATCAATAATAAGTCGATTTCTTTAGTATTTTTGCAAAACAGAAGTCAATATTATATTGTTAACTAAGAATATGTCAAAATTCGAATTGAAATTACCGCAAATGGGAGAAAGTGTCGCCGAAGCTACTTTGACCAGTTGGTTGAAGGAAGTGGGCGATACCATTGAGATGGATGAGGCCGTTTTTGAGATTGCCACAGACAAGGTAGATTCTGAAGTGCCCAGTGAAGTGGAAGGTGTATTGTTGGAAAAGCGATTTAATGTTGACGATGTTATCCAAGTAGGTGATGTGGTGGCCGTTATCCAAATTGAAGGTGAAGTTGAAAGTTCATCAAACGGAGCTGACTCCGTAGATGAGGTGGAAGATATAGTTGAAGAACCGGCCGTGGCCTTGGAAAGTCAAATGGCTCAGGTAAAGGAATCTGTATCCGCACCTACACCCAATTTTTCAAGTTCGGAGCGTTTTTATTCCCCATTGGTAAAAAATATTGCCAAGGAAGAGGGGGTTTCCATGGATGAATTGGAAGCCATAGTGGGGACTGGCCTGGAAGGCAGGGTGACCAAAAACGATATTATGGCATTTTTGGAGCATCGTTCCACTAATGGCAGTAAACCAGCGGAAACTACCAAGGCACCGGTTCAAGAAGTTCCAAAAGCAACTTCAGAACCCAAAGTGCAAAAAGAAACTACGGAGAAACCCAAGTCGGCCCCAATTCAAGTAGGAAAAGAAGATGAGATAATCCCATTGACCCGTATGGGGAAACTCATTGCCCACCACATGGTGGAAAGTATAGCCACATCGGCACATGTTCAAAGTTTTGTGGAGGTGGATGCAACCAACGTGGTCAATTGGCGAAACAATGTGAAGAACGCTTTTGAGGCTCGAGAAGGTGAAAAACTCACTTTTACCCCCATCTTTATGGAAGCCGTGGCCATGGCCTTGAAAAAATATCCTATGATGAACATTTCATTGGATGGGGACAAGGTCATTAAAAAGAAGCACATCAATTTGGGAATGGCGGCAGCCCTCCCTGATGGCAACCTGATTGTTCCAGTCATCAAAAATGCAGACCAATTGAACTTAGTGGGCATGGCAAAAACTGTGAATGATTTGGCCAGTAGGGCCAGAAACAATCAACTAAAACCTGAAGAGGTCAAAGATGGTACCTACACAGTGACCAATGTGGGGTCTTTTGGTAGTGTTTTTGGAACGCCCATCATCAATCAGCCCCAAGTGGGTATCCTGGCTCTCGGTGCTATTCGTAAAATACCTGCAGTCATAGAAACCGACCAAGGAGAGTATATTGGCATCCGAAGTAAAATGTTCCTTTCCCATAGCTATGACCACAGGGTGGTGAACGGTGCTTTGGGCGGAATGTTCGTAAAAGCCGTGGCCGATTATTTGGAAGCATGGGACCTAAACCGGGAAATCTAACAGAAAACAGGCATATTCCTTTTACAATCCTTAATTTAGACCGATGAAGCCTATTCATCGTTTAACATCCCCACATGCAATTACAACTAACAAAACCAATTTGTTTTTTTGATTTGGAGACCACGGGAACCAACGTGGTCAAAGATAGAATCGTTGAGATTTCCATATTAAAGGTGTATCCCAATGGCAATAAAGAAAGTCGAACATGGTTGGTAAATCCTGAAATGCCCATTCCACCAGAATCGGAAGCCATTCATGGTATATCCGATGAAAAAGTGGCTAACGAGCCCACGTTCAAGCAGTTGTCAAAAGAGATTTATAAAATGATCAAGGACAGCGATTTGGCTGGATTTAACTCAGATCGCTTCGATATTCCACTTTTGGTAGAGGAAATGTTGCGTGCTGATGTGGATTTTGATATGAAGAACATGGTGTCCGTAGATGTGCAGACCATCTTCCATAAAATGGAAAAGCGCACCTTGGAAGCTGCTTATCAGTTCTATTGTGAAAAGAGCTTGGAAGATGCCCACAGTGCAGAGGCCGATACCTTGGCGACTTATGAAGTGTTGTTGGCCCAGCTGGACAGATATCCGGAACTCGAAAACAACGTTAAAAAGCTATCTGAGTTCACCACAAGGAAACAATCGTTGGATTTTGCAGGATTTATTGGCATAGATGAAAATGATCAGCCTATTTTTGCCTTCGGAAAACACAAAGGGAAAACGGTGGATGAAATCATGGAAACAGAACCCGGTTATTTTGGCTGGATTTTAAATGCCGATTTTCCACTGTACACCAAAAAAGTGCTTACCCAGATTAAGTTGAGCAAGCTCAACAACAAGTTGTCCTAATTAATTTAGAACCCCATGAAGTTGATATGCATTGGCAGAAATTATGCCGCCCATATTGATGAGTTGAAAAACGAAAGGCCAGAAGAGCCCGTCGTTTTCATAAAGCCAGATTCAGCCGTTTTGCCCAAGGAACAGGATTTTTACATCCCTGAATTTTCCGATGATGTGCACTATGAAGTTGAGGTTTTGGTGAAAATAAAGAAAGTAGGAAAGCACATTGCAAAGCAATTTGCCCACAAGTATTATGATGAAATTGGTCTAGGCATCGATTTCACGGCTCGGGATCTTCAATCCAAACTCAAGGCAAAGGGCCTTCCCTGGGAAAAAGCAAAGGGTTTTGATGGAGCCGCGGTTATTGGCAAATGGGTTTCCAAGGACAAGTTTAAAAATATTGATGCTATAAATTTTTCACTATTTAAAAATGGAGAAAAGGTGCAAGATGGAAACACGTCCTTGATGTTGTGGAAGATAGATGAACTCATTGCACATGTTTCTACCTATTTTATGCTGAAAAAAGGTGATATACTCTTCACGGGTACACCAGCAGGTGTTGGTAAAGTAAGCCCAAATGACTACCTTTCAGGTATGCTTGAAGGAGAGCAGCTATTTGAAATTAATGTAAGATAATGATTTACAACCTCGATAAGATAAATGAAATGGCGGAAGGGGACGAGGATTTCGTAACCTCTGTAGTTTCGGTCTTTCTGGAAGAAGTTCCTGCGGACTTGGATGGTCTGGAAAAAGCCATTGCAGAAAGAGATTATGAAAATGTGTATAAGTTGGCACACAAAATCAAACCCAATGTAGATATTTTGGGGATGGAGCAAACCCGTGCCAGAGCTCTTGAAATTGAAACCATGGGTAAGAGCACGGCTAGCTTTGAAGAGATTGAGGAGAAATTCCCAATGCTCAAAAAAGATGTGCTCCAAGTGGTGGCCGAATTGAAAAAAGACTTCGATTTATAGATGCAGGCCGAAATCATCACCATTGGGGATGAAATCCTTATTGGGCAGATAGTGGATTCCAATTCCGCTTTTATCGCCAAAGAACTCAATAAAATTGGTGTTTCCGTGTACCAAATCACTTCGGTGCAAGATGACAGAAGCCATATTTTACAGGCATTGGAAGAGGCGGGCAAGCGTTCATCTGTAGTGATTATCACTGGTGGATTGGGACCAACCAAGGACGATGTTACCAAACATACGCTCTGCGAATTCTTTGAAGATGAGTTGATTCAGGATGAGCAAGTACTCAATCACATTGAAGAAATCTTTAAGAAATATATTAGCACTCCCATTTCAGGCTTAAATCGGCAACAAGCTTTGGTGCCTACCAAAGCTACGGTTTTGCCTAATGATTTTGGCACCGCACCGGGACTCTGGATGAAAAAGGGAGATACAGCCTATGTTTCGCTTCCAGGAGTGCCCTATGAGATGAAAAACCTCATGACCCGCTCGGTTTTGCCCAAAATCGTGGAAGAATTTGAGCGACCTTATATTTTGCATAAGACCATAATGACCTACGGACTTGGGGAAAGTTCCATTGCTAATAAGATTGAGGATTGGGAGAACAACCTCCCCAGTTTTATCAAGTTTGCCTATTTGCCCAATTTGGGGCGGGTACGGCTTCGACTTTCTGCCAAAGGAACGAATAGGGATTTTTTGATGGCTGCTATAACCGATGAGGTGAAAAAATTGTATCCCATCATTGGAGACATCATTGTTGGTGAAGAAGAGGATGAATCCATAGAATATCAGATAGGCAAGTTGCTTACGGATAAACAATTGACCTTATCCACAGCGGAGAGCTTTACCGGAGGCACAATTGCGGAGCGTATTACTTCCATTTCTGGTGCTTCCCAGTATTTTAAAGGGAGTGTGGTCAGCTATGCCACGGAAATGAAGGTGAAATTGCTAAATGTTCCTGCTGAACTTATTCAAAAACACTCCGTGGTCAGTGAAGAAGTGGCGATTGCCATGGCCCAAAATGTAAAAAGTATCATGAATACCGACTTTGCCATTGCCACTACGGGCAATGCAGGGCCCACAAAAGGGGATTCCAATGCCGATGTGGGAACGGTCTTTATTGCCATTAGCACGCCAGAACGTACATTTGCACAGAAATTTACGATGGGAAACCTTCGGGAAAGGGTAGTGGAGAAGTCTGTGAACAAGGCATTTGAGCTACTATGGAAAGAAATTTTAAAATTCTGAAAAAGAATTTTGTACGTCCCACCAAAATGGTATAAATTTGCAGCCTCAATAAAATCACTCAAATAGTTAGGGAGATGTCTAAAGTTTGTGAAGTTACAGGAAAAAAGGTGATGTTTGGAAACAACGTTTCCTTTTCCATCAATAAAACCAAGAGAAGGTTCGATGCGAACATTTCCAAAAAGAGATTTTACGTTCCTGAAGAGGATCGTTGGGTGACCTTGAACGTTTCAACCCGTGGATTGAAGATCATCAATAAAAAAGGAATCTCTGCTGTATTGAAGGAAATCAATTCCAAAAAGTAAGTAGTCTAAGCGTTTAAGTACAATACAATGGCAAAGAAAGGAAATAGGATTCAGGTAATTTTGGAGTGCACAGAGCACAAAGAATCTGGTCAACCGGGTACTTCCAGGTACATTACCACCAAGAATAAAAAGAACACGCCAGATAGGATGGAAATCAAAAAATACAATCCTATCCTTAAGCGTATGACCGTTCATAAAGAAATTAAGTAATAGGTTTATAGAACCGATAAAAAGATAAGCCATGGCAAAGAAAACAGTAGCAACACTTCAATCCTCTTCCAAAAGATTGACCAAGGCCATTAAAATGGTAAAATCTCCAAAAACTGGAGCTTACACTTTTGTGGAATCCGTTATGGCACCTGAAATGGTCAACGATTGGTTGAACAAACAATAAGGATTGACCCATAGAAAAGATTGAAAGCCACTTTTTAAGTGGCTTTTTTTATGGCCGACTTTGGGTACGTTGTGAGGGAAGTGGCCTGTGCGCCAGTGATTTTATGTTAAAAAAACTCCCCGTACTTTCCTATCTTTGAACATTCACTAGCTAAACAAAATGAGTTTATTCAAGAATATATTTTCAAAGGACAAAAAAGAGACTTTGGACAAGGGATTGGAAAAATCCAAGAGCAGCTTTTTTGGCAAGTTGGGAAAGGCTGTAGCTGGAAAGTCCAAAGTGGATGATGAAGTTTTGGACAACCTCGAAGAGGTTTTGGTCACTTCCGATGTTGGCGTAAACACCACCCTAAAGATCATCGATAGAATTGAGGAACGGGTTTCCCGCGATAAATATATGGGAACCGATGAACTCAATACCATTTTGCGCGAAGAAATCGCTGGACTCCTTTCGGAAACCCATGTGGGTGAGGAAACCGAATTTACTGTTCCAAAGGATAAAAAACCCTATGTGATTATGGTGGTTGGTGTAAATGGGGTGGGAAAGACCACGACCATTGGAAAACTGGCAAGCCAATTCAAGAAAAAGGGGCTAAAAGTGGTTTTGGGTGCTGCGGATACCTTTCGGGCGGCAGCCATTGACCAATTGCAGGTTTGGGCAGATAGAGTAGATGTTCCCATTATCAAACAAAAAATGGGAAGCGACCCGGCTTCTGTGGCCTTTGATACCTTAAATTCCGCGGTAGCGGAAAATGCCGATGTGGTTTTGGTGGATACCGCAGGCCGACTGCACAACAAAGTCAATCTGATGAACGAACTTTCCAAGGTAAAGCGGGTGATGCAAAAGGTAGTACCCGATGCACCCCACGATGTGCTATTGGTTTTGGATGGCTCCACGGGACAAAATGCCTTTGAACAGGCCAAACAATTCACCAAAGCCACTGAAGTCACCAGTTTGGCCGTGACCAAATTAGATGGAACTGCCAAAGGCGGTGTGGTCATTGGCATCTCGGACCAATTTCAGATTCCCGTAAAATATATTGGCGTAGGTGAGGGCATTGATGACCTTCAGGTGTTTAATAAATACGAGTTTGTGGATTCGTTTTTTAATCTGAATTAGATTAAGAAAAGGCCTTTTAGTTGAATTTTGGTGACGTTTAGGATAAAAAGTATGTAGGAGCTTTTATATATGGGGTATAAGCGTTTAACTTTTTAGTTTGTTTATAAAACCCAGTACTTCATCAGCAATTTCAATAGGACAACCCCAATAGTCGAAAATTCCACCTTTCTTGGAGTTTTGACCACAAACTACAAATAGTCCTGAGCCCAATTCTTCCTTAATACTACTCGCTAACCAACCTACAAACCCACTATTGTCCAAACCATCTTTGAAGTGGAAGCTAAAGATTTTAAAATTTTCGTTTTGTGGGCTTTCCATAGGGATTAAATAGCTCCAAACTTCTTCATCTTTTACCATTGCCAAAGCTTCTGGGTCAAAATAAAAGTCATCAACCGAAGTTTCTTTAAAGTAATAAGGAGTTTCGTAGATTCTAAGCGTAGATGTCTTTAAAACCTCAATCAGTCTTTTCTTAGTTTGTTCTTTTGTTTCGTTGCTGATATCCATCATTAAATCTCTTTAAAAATGTTTGTACCCTTTTCTATGGTATCTTTTGAATTCATTTCAAATTTTTCTTCAAGGGTTATCTTGCCGTTATCCGATGAAACTATACAATCTGATTTCCCATTATCCAGTTGCCCATCGGTCCGTATTTGGCAATAACTGAAATGTAGCATTCCATTATTTAATTGGCCTACTAAATAACCGCGTCTAATTGGCCCTCCGGAATAATTGGCGGACACAAAATTTCCTTCTTGGGAGAAATGAAAAATTGTCAATTCATTTACCACGCCATTTTTTGCGGTTTGTACAACATTCATTTTTATGTTATCCAACATGTGTCAATTCAGTTTTCTTAAAAGTAGGAAAATTAGTTTAGGGGAGGAGGGAACAATGAATTGTGCCAGTGTTACTTGTAGTTTTAATTATTTATTTCCTCAAATACAAACTTATGCACTTTAGGGCCATAATATGTAACGAATACTTTATCAGCTGTAATTGAATCGATAAGTGTAGCTGTTGGTTCTAAATAGGTAATTATTAAGAAAGAATAACCATCCAAGCTTGTCAATTCCCAATCTCTTATATTAGTTTTTGATATTTTACTGTGTTCAACTAAAGTGGTGTCTGTATTAAAGTCCATTACTATGGTTTCTGACTTCCAGTTTTTAAATTTATATGATTTGCCAACAGGCAACCAATCCATTTTTTTATATTTCTTTGGTAATTTTTTATAAATCATCTTATACTTTAAACTGCTTGTGTGTCTAGATGGTGTTAGTAGAAGACTATCTCCTTTGATTGAGTCTAGGTTTAATTTATAAGTATCTCCAAGATTTAGTACACTTCCTTTTTTCTCAATTCTGTGAGTGTTGTTTTGGTCTTCAAATTCATACTTTTTATTGCCTACAATTAACTCAACAACTGAATCTTGGTAAAAGGCTAAAATACTAATGGGATTTGGAGAATAATGGATACTTCCATCACTAAATAGATCATAACTATAAATCCATGAGCCTTCAATTGATTCTTCACTGTTACAGGAAAAAAGACAATAAAGCAATATTAATACGGAGAGATATTTCATTAAATAATAGGTAACGGTCTTGTACAACCGTCAGTTACGGGTTTTAATACTGTTTTCGGTTTAGACTGGCATTAGCAATTCTAAGCGGTTTAGGACAGCTTGTCGGTCTTTGGCAGATAGTCGAATCTGCCATAATTACGGTTATACATTGTTGTAGTACGTTTTTTATTCTCCAAGAGCTATTAAAATTCTATAAAATTCTTCTCCATTTTTGAAATTAAAGTAGCCATCTTGTCCACCAAGTTTATCCATAATGAATGTGTATTTAATTCTTTCTACTTTTTCTCTGTTTCTCTTGTCAATTATTTCGGCTTTTCCAGCTTTTAATAATTCCAAAAACTTTAATTCATATTCGGTAAATTCTAATTTTCCTTTCCATTCATTTTCAGGAAAAATTAAGTCCGATTTTAATGAATTCAATTCGTTAATTTTATTTTGAACGCGTTGGTCATAAAAATCGGCTAAATCATTTTGGAAAAGAATAACCAATTCATTCTTGTCAAATAGAATAAGTGCTTTTTCGTTTTCCGTTCCAACTTTTATAGATTTTTCATCTATTTCTTTCAGCTTTATGTTTTTATTTTTCGTTCGAGCGATAAATGAACTGGAACAGCTTGTTAATCCAAAAATTAAAGTCAATAGTAAAGTTCCAATTTTTCTATTCATTTCATTTTCCTCAAATGCTACACAACTTATTTATATGGATATAAAATACAACTATATACCCCCAAAATTGGGAGGTAATGAATGCAAAAGATACTCTTTTCAAAGAAACAATCTGACGGAGAAATCTTAAATTTATCAGGTAAGACGCACGCCATGGGACGCATACATCTATTCGAATTTGAAGATCAACAATGGTTTCCCAATTTTTTACGGGATTACGGTACCGATTTCCTGCAATTTCTTTCCAACAAGACGAAACTATACAAACCTGCCATCCCCATTTTGGAAAAGGGGTTAAAGGCTAGCAACACAAATCAGATTGTGGATTTGGCTTCTGGAGGGGGAGGCGGATTGCTATGGTTAAACCAAGAATTGCTAAAAACCCATCCAGACCTAAAGATTGTTCTGACGGATTACTACCCAAACCTTTCAGCTTTTGAACATACCAAGAAACAAGCACCCAATTTTGAGTTTATCAACACATCCATAGATGCCAGAAAGGTGCCCGAGAGTTTGAAAGGATTCCGGACCCAATTTTTGTCCTTGCATCATTTTCGGCCCGATGATGCCGTTCAAATTTTACAAAA
Organism: Allomuricauda sp. CAU 1633; assembly: GCF_017313225.1. GTDB lineage: Bacteria > Bacteroidota > Bacteroidia > Flavobacteriales > Flavobacteriaceae > Flagellimonas. Next base: position 38,944 of record NZ_JAFLNE010000011.1, read on the forward strand.
TGCAGTCGATTCCAATACAGGTATCGGAATTTTTGAGGCCCAGGAACGCAGTTTTCCAAGTATTTTGGCGATGTTGTTTTCCCCAATTTCCGTTTTGTTGACCACACCCTTCATCAGGCCATTTAAAATAGGACGGTTAATTTTCACTTACTTGATTCCACTTGTTCCCTTGTTCGTGCTTTGGGATGGAGTGGTTTCCAGTCTTCGGACCTATTCCGTAACAGAAATGGAAGATTTGGTGAGCAAGGTGAAAAACAACGAAACCTATCATTGGGAAATTGGAAGGGAAAAGTCTGGTCCGGGCGTAATGCTGTATCTTTTGGGTACCAAAAAGAAATAAATGCTCAAAAAAATAGCAATCATACTGTGCTTGGCACTGCATATTCATGCTTTTGGACAAATACAACACCCCAAAGCGAGCCCTTTTTCCATAGTGGAACAAGAGGTTGGTTTGGCAAGTCTGCGAGTGGAATATTCACGTCCTTCTACCAATGGCCGGGAGATTTTTGGCAATTTGGTTCCTTATGATCGTATTTGGCGGGTGGGCGCCAATATATCTACCAAGATTACGGTAAGTTCAACCATGGAGGTTATGGGGAATGTTTTGCCTAAGGGCACCTACGCGTTGTATGCCTTTCCAGAAGCCGAAGCGTGGGAAGTTGTTTTCCATACCAATACCAGCCATTGGGGAGATGGCCGTAATGATTATGATCCGCAGGAGGATTTGTTTCGAATAAAGGTACAACCGGAATCCATCCCATACTATCAAGAGAATTTTTTGATAGCCTTTGACTCTATTACCCATAATTCGGTCAATATGCAGTTGATTTGGGCCAATACCCAGGTGGTTGTTCCATTTTCGGTGGATACCCATGCCCAAATGAAAGCTGAAATCGAAAATCAGATTGCCAAAAGCCCCACCGCACAGACCTATTACGAAGCCGCCCGTTATCTTCAGGAGCAAGGAAAAGACTATGAAAAGGCGTTGGCGTATCTCAATAAAGCCCTGGAATTGGGCGGAGACACCTATTATTTTCACAGAGTGAAATCCTTGGTTGAGGCGGCTATGGGAGATTACAACTCAGCGATACAATCTGCAGAAAAATCCTTGAAAATCTCAAAAGACTTGGAAAAGGATGAGTTTGTTCGGATGAATGAAGCCAAAATCCAAAAATGGAAAGCAATTTTGGAAAAAGAGTAGCGGCTTTATTACACTCTTACTGCACGGGCTTCACATATTACCGAGTTGTAGGTAATTAGGTCCAAAACCACCATCAGGAAAAATATGTACTGAAATCGATGTAATGCCTTGTGTTGTTGTATTTTTGCAGACCATTTATAGCAACTATGCGGACAAAATCCCTGAAGAAGAACAAAATTAATGTGGTTACCTTGGGTTGTAGCAAAAATGTCTACGATTCTGAAGTGTTGATGGGCCAGTTGCGCGCCAACAACAAAGAGGTGGTTCACGAGGAGGAAGGCAATGTGGTGGTGATCAATACCTGTGGTTTTATTGCCAATGCCAAGGAGGAGAGTGTCAATACCATTTTGGAATATGTTCAAAAGAAGGAAGCCGGGGAAGTGGACAAGGTTTTTGTGACCGGATGCCTCAGTGAGCGGTATAAACCCGATTTACAGCAAGAAATACCCAATGTAGATGAATATTTTGGGACCAGCGATCTGCCCAATCTCCTAAAAGCCTTGGGTGCCGATTACAAACACGAATTGTTGGGTGAACGTTTAACAACCACACCCAAAAACTATGCGTATTTAAAAATTGCTGAAGGCTGTGACCGTCCTTGCTCGTTTTGTGCCATTCCGTTGATGCGGGGAAAACACAAAAGCAAACCCATTGAGGAGTTGGTATCAGAATCCGAAAAATTGGCTGCAAAAGGGGTCAAGGAATTGATTTTAATCGCCCAAGACCTTACCTATTATGGTCTGGACCTCTACAAAAAGCGAAATTTGGCCGAATTGCTCCAAAAATTGGTTAAGGTGGATGGTATAGAATGGATTCGTTTGCATTATGCGTTCCCTACGGGATTTCCCATGGATGTTTTGGACGTGATGCGCAACGAACCCAAAGTCTGCAATTATATCGATATTCCTTTACAGCATATTGCCGACCCAATTCTAAAGAGTATGCGAAGAGGAACAACGCAGGCCAAGACCACCAAATTACTTCAGGATTTTAGGGCAGCCGTTCCGGAGATGACCATTCGTACCACTCTGATTGTGGGGTATCCTGGGGAGACTGAGGAAGATTTCCAAACCTTAAAAAATTGGGTGACCAAAATGCGTTTTGAACGTTTGGGCTGTTTTACCTACAGTCATGAGGAGAATACCCATGCCTATTCTTTGGAGGATGATGTGCCTGAAGACGTAAAACAACAGCGCGCCAACGAGATTATGGAGATTCAGTCGCAGATTTCTTGGGAGCTCAATCAAAAGAAAATTGGGAAGACATTCCGTTGCGTCATTGATAGAAAAGAAGGGAATTATTTTGTAGGCCGAACCGAACACGATTCCCCCGATGTGGACAACGAGGTGCTCATTGATGCAGCCAAACACTACGTGAAAATTGGCGATTTTACCCAAATAGAAATTACAGAAGCTTCCGATTTTGACCTTTACGGAGTGCCTGTTACTGCTTAGATGACAGCAAGTTATAACGATTAAACTGACAATTGTCATAGTCCATATTGGCTTTAGCTTGTAGATTTGATGCTATTGTAACCATTAAATCGCATTGCTATGGTCAACTCCCGCAACACTGGAAAAGTGAACCTTGCTGTTACCTTTCTCCGAATTTTAATCGGTTGGCATTTCTTGTATGAAGGTGTCATTAAACTGTATAACCCAGAGTGGACTTCCTTTGGGTATTTGGCCACGGCCCAAGGCCCATTAAAACCATTCTTTTCAATTTTGATAGGAGAATCTGTCATTGGGTGGGTGGATACATTAAATATTATTGCCCTTCTAGTGGTAGGTGCAACCTTCCTCTTAGGATTTTGGGAGCGTTTTGGTGCCATTGTGGGGATAGGGTTATTGGCGCTCTACTATTTGGCCCATCCACCATTCCCTTGGCTCCAACAACTCAAGGTAGAGGGAAACTATTGGTTTGTGAACAAGAACCTCATTGAACTAATCGGCTGTATTTTGATTTTTTACCATCCAACGGGTCATTTCTTTGGATTGGGGCACTTAAAAAAGGGAGAACACCTCAAAATTGAACAATCATGAAATGGACTAGAAGAGATTTATTAAAAGGTTTGGGAGGACTTCCCATTTTAGGTGCAGTTTGGTGGGCTGGAGCCATTAGTGCTACTTCAAACAAAAAAGAGCGATTGGAAATTCTGGAGCAATTGAACATCCGGCCATCATTACCGCCAACGGTTCCCGAAATTGGAGGTGAACCTGTGCGAGTGGGCATTATTGGGTTTGGTATTCGAGGGGAACAACTCTGCAGGTCATTGGGGTTTGCCACCCCAGCTTGGATGGAAGAGATGAAACTTGCTACGGAAGAAGATCCCAACAATCACCAATTGGAAGATTTTTTAAAGCAGGACAAACTCAACGTGAAATTGGTGGGCATCTGTGATGTGTTCGATGTTAGGGCGGAGAATTTTATAGATGCTTTTACTACACCAGAGAATCCCATCAAAAGATACAACACCTACAAAGAAATGATTCAAAGTGGTGAGGTAGATGCGGTGGTGATTGCCACCCCGGACCATTGGCATGCCCCCATGTCCATTGAGGCCCTTAACCACAATGTACATGTGTATGTGGAAAAACCCATGACCCATACCGTTCAGGAAACTTATAGATTGCGCACTGCAGCTGAAAATTCCAAAGCAATATTCGCTGTGGGACATCAACATAGGCAAACCTTGAGCTTCAGTACCGCCCGGGATATTGTGGAAAAGGGAACCTTGGGGCATGTGTCCCTCATCCAGACCAATACCAATAGAAATGATGATAATGGGGCATGGAATTATGACATTCATGAAAAAGCTAGTCCAGAGACCATAGACTGGGAACAATTCTTGGGTTCGGCCCCTGCTGTTCCGTTTAACAAAAACCATTTTTTTAGATGGCGAAAATGGTGGGCCTATGGTTCTGGACTTTCAGGTGATCTATTGACCCATGATTATGACCGGCTTAATTGCGTTTTGAATATGGGGATTCCCACATCTGTCAGTGCCTCTGGCGGTATTTATACTCATAACGATGGCAGAAATGTACCCGATGTGATTCAAGTAAACATGGAATTCCCCAATTTTAGCACCGGAAGCAGTCAGACCAAAGGCAAAGAAAAGGGAATGACTTTCTGCTACAGTGCTACCTTGGGCAATGGCTTTAATAGGCCTACCATACTTATGGGACATGATGCTACCATGGAATTGGGTAATAAACTTTCGGTTTGGCCCGATGGAGCATCTACCCGTTATGCGGATATGATGGAAAATGAAAAGATGCGCCCAGGTGTTCCCATTTATCAATACGACCCAGCTGCCAATGTGCCTGATGCCATTTCATCGGCCACTTCACAATATTTTGCAGATAAGGGATTGATGTGGACCTATATTGATGGGGTACGGGTAGACTCTACCTTTTTGCACATGCGTGAATGGTTAAGTGTGATTAAAAATGGAGGAAAAGTAAGTTGTGGTATCAACGAAGGGTTTGATGAAGCCATTTCTGCCCACATGGCCGGCTTATCATGGAAATTGGGCCGTAAAATTGAGTGGGATGCCGAGACCGAGACGTTGAAACCTATTGAAGGTATCGATTTTGACCAGGTGTTATTAGGTAATGAAAACTGGGAAATGACCAACAAGGATGTTGTGATTGGTTTATAATTTTGGTTAGTATAGGGAAGATTCGTGGTACCGTTCGATGGAATTGTTGAAATATATTTCTTTAGTATTTCAATAGTGGTCGGGATTCAATAAAAAAGGTATCGGCAGCTTGATTTCCTCGGGCAATCACCAATCTTTTTTTATGGGCGACAAGGTCCAAATCACCGCAATAATTGCTGTCCGATGCAATTTTTATGGCCTTGCCACTCTCATCAATATGCCATATTGCACTATTTTCAACCGTGGTTGCAAATAAACCACCATTACCATCCAAAACAAGGCCATCAATGTCAACCACTTGGGGTGTTGTAATCAGTTGGACCATTTTTGCTGATGTGGTATTGAGTTTTATAAGATGCATTCCCCCGATAATTAAATCTTCTCCTGAGGATGCAATGCCGTTTGCCCATTTTAGTTTTTCATCATCTTTGGCAAGAATCAATAGGGAATCACCCTGTACTTTAAAAACAGAATGGACAAAGGAACCAGTTACAAATACATCTCCTTTTTCATTGATAGCTACATCGTTCAACCCAGAATTCTGGGATGACTCTGGAATATTTTTCACAACCTTGGCAGTTGCAATTTCTATTACCAAAAGCCGGTTGATATCTGCCACGAATAACTTCCCATCATGAATGGCCATTCCTGTAGGGCGGTTAAGATTTGTTATCCAATTCTGTTCTAAAAGATTCCCTGTTGAGGATAATTTTGAAATAAACCCTTCATTTCCAATTTTATATGATTTTCCACAAGATGCATAGTAAACGTCGTTGTCAGAATCGTATATCACGCTTTCCACGTTTTGGAGCTGCCTCCCGATAGCCCATCTTTGCACCAAAGAATCAGGTTGTATTTTCTTTGCGTCTACCGTTGGATTTGTTTTCTGTGTTACCGATTTTTTAGAATCCGTTTTACAAGAGATTGTAACCAGCAATAGAAATAGGATGAATGGAATCGCTTTCATAAGTAATGAATGCTTTTACATATTCACAAATTCAAATCCGGACAATGGGATATTTCTCAGGTCGAACTCGGTTTCGTTGAGCAATATCCCATGTTCCAAATAGGCTTTTAGGTTGGCAAGCCAAAACGTCCAGCCATTGCTGCATCCATGATGGATATTGAGCTTGCTGTCCTCATCCGTTGGAATTTCATGCTGTTTTAAAATAAGGAGCACGGCATTGCCATGGTCTTCCAGCGAGATGGAAACCTTGCTGTTGGTAAAGGTGATTTCCAAAAAATCCGTTCCATTGGCCTCAAGTACCTTTCCGGTTTCATGGCCATCCCAATTGTGCCACTTCCATATGTAGTCATCGCCCGCTTGAATGTTTTCATTGGGTTCCCGCTGTTTTCCGTTGTAAGTATAAATGGCCTCGCTCAAAAACCAAGAGGCAATCCCTTCCGAAGTACCCCAACACCAATAGAGTTTTTCTTGGGGTGCCTTAATGAAAATTTTTTTGGTAAACTGGTCAAAAGTCAACTTGCTCATCGTTTTCGTTTTAATTCGTACTCATATAATTCGCGTCCCAATTGCGCCAAAAAGGGAATGCCCACTTCATCATAATTATAGTCGTCATCATTGAAAATTTCATTACTGTTCACCAAAATAGTGGCATTAATGATAAAATCGATATTGTTTTTGGTGTCCCGGATATAGGCACAATCGGTTAGGGTGCCGTAGGCATACCCTACCTTATTATATATTTTGATGTGCTCTGGCATTGGGTCATAGTTGTCCCCAAACATGAAAAATTTTACATAACTATCGTAATATTCCTCTGGGTCGTATCCCAATTTCGCAGGAAGGGTGTGCATGGCTTCCAACAAAAAGCTACGCTGTTCAACACTTAGGTCAAATTGCTGTGCTTTGGGAAAAGCTTCTGGAAAAATGATGCGTTTTAACAGGGCATTTTGGGATTGGATGGGAAAGTAGTTTTTCAGGGAGAAATCAAAAGGTTCTTTCTGAAGCAAATCATCTTCATAATACGCTTTTCCTTTTTTTATTTTTCGCAATTTCAGGGGTTGTGCAGGTGTGTTGAGAATAGGTTTGCTTAGCACCGTGGTGGTATCATTTAAATAAATGACCAAGGGCTTGGTGGTGACATCATCCCCATTTGGAGCGGATAATCTATGCGCAATCCGGATGGGTTGCACACCTCTGTTCCGTATGCGTTGGTTGAGGTCATCTTGCCCCAAAAATTCAATCAAACGGTTGTTGGCAGCATTGTCCGAAACCGCAAAGATTTCTGAAATGGCCTTGGCAAAAGTGGTTTCCACAGAATCCCCTTCCACATAGAACCGGGTGTGCATGGAAAGGGAGTCAATTTCGTTTAGTTTTTCGAGTGCTGCCACAGCAGCGGGAAATTTGGCGGTACTGGCCGGATAAAAATAGTTGTCTTGGTTTACCTGAAAATCAAAATCGGTAAAAAGGATGCTGTCGTTCCTTCGGTCTATTTGGGTGTACCGTATTTGGAGCTCATGCGCCTTTAGGTTGTCCATCACCCGTGTGATCAAAGGACTTTCTGAACTGAGCGCCTTCTCCAATGGGTCTTCGTAGTTGACACTACTGCAGCCCTCCGTGAATATGATCAATCCCAAAAATATAAACCTACTCCACATGATGAATTATGGAATCTTTCAGTGTTCGTCTACATAAATTTCGCCCCTATGCGGCTTTAAAAGTTCCTTTACCTCTTTCAACTCAAACTCGGCAACTACCAAAAAGGCAATACTGTGTGTTGAGCTAAAGTGTTCAAATCCAGTAATGTCAAATTTCAACTCCTCGATCATTACAAACTCTTCAAGATGTTTCTGATAGTGTTCCGCAATATTGGCCGCACCGGGACTTCTAAAATCCCAGATTAACTTTATTTTTCTATCCAAAGCTTTTTCCATAGGATTAGAGGTCTTGTACCGAGGTGCCTTTTTCGGCAAACGCCTTAAAATCTTCCATGTATTTTTTTGACTGTTTTTTGAATGCGCCCGGCATCAAAAAACCCATCAGTTTCATACCAAAACCAGAAAATTGGAATTCACTTTCCGAAATCCAACGGGTTTTTCCATCCTCTTCCTTAAAATAGTTTTTTTGGATGTTGTGTACACCTTTGGTATCATAGGTGGTATGCATTTCTTCGGGAAGATTTCGCTTAATGATGGTCTCTACCATATCCATTTTACGATTGCCCATGGTATAGCTCAAGGCCATCTGGGCGCCTTCCTGGCCTGGGTTTTTTGAAAGTTGTTCATAGCCAACGAGCCCCCGCTGCCAGTGTTTCATGTTCTCCGGGTCATCCAGTTTCTTGGTAAACTCATCTCGGGGGAGTTCAACAAGAATTTCTGTGGTGTATTTCATTTTCTGATTGGTTTTGCACTAATGTAATGATTTCTTTGAAGGAACGGTCTACTAAAAATCTGTTAATGAGAAAGGAACCTACTTGTATGGGATTTTGTAATTGTTATTTTTGCGGAATGCTTACGCTCCAAAAAAATAGTCTTATCCTACTTTGCATAACAGGTGTTCTTTTTATTTCATCCTGTGAAGGCCTTTTTAATAAGGAAGAAGAGCAGGAACCATTGGCCAGGGTTGGCGATACCTACTTGTATAAGGAAGATATTGCATCCTTTATCCGTGATGATATGTCTGCCGAGGATAGCACCTTGTTTGTTACAGATTATATCAACAACTGGGCATCCAAACAATTGTTGTTGTCCAAATCCAAAATTAACCTCCCTGAGGAAAAATTGGCAGAATTTGATCGTTTGGTCTCCAATTACCGATCGGATTTGTACACCAGGGCCTATATTGAGGCGTTGGTACTCCAAGCTCAGGATACTTCAGTGACCAATTCCCAACTTCAACAATACTATGAGCGGGAGAAGGAAAATTTTAAACTCAACGAAAAGTTGGTGCAGCTTCGATTTGTGGGCATGTCTGAACAATTTTTGGATAAAGACCAAGTAAAGGCACGCATCAGGGATTGGAAGCAGAGTGATAAAACGTATTTGGATTCCATTGCGGTACAATTCAAGAAAATGCATTTTAATGATTCCATTTGGGTAAGTGCCTCCAGGGTGATTGAAGAAATACCACCTTTAACCCCTGTGAATGAGGTGACCTACTTAAAAAAATCACAATTTTTTGAGTTACAAGATTCGTTAGAGGTATATTTGGGAATGGTGACCAATGTATTGGAAGTCAACGACACGGCTCCGTTTGAGTACATCGCTCCGGATATACGGCAATTGATTTTGAACCGACGAAGATTGGACTACGTAAAAAAACTAGAAACCGAAATTATAGATGAAGCCATTAAGAAGAATGAATTTGAGGTTTATGATAAAGAAAAATAAAATTGTTACAACTACGGCAATTTTTGCAGCCATGGGTATGCTACAAGCGCAAGATTTGGATGAGTCCATTGCAATCAATGATAGCACCAGTACGTCCAATAAAATAAAATTGGATGGTATAGCAGCGGTTATTGGGGATTATGTGATTTTGGAATCGGATATTGACAAAACTTTGATTGACTTAAAAAGTCAAGGTGCATCAACCCAGGATATAACCCGTTGCAGCTTGTTGGGAAAATTGATGGAAGACCGATTGTATGCCCACCAAGCAGTACAGGATAGTTTGTTGGTTTCAGACGATCAGGTAAATGCCACAAGTGATGGGCAGATTCAGCAGCTCACCCAGCAGATTGGAAGCGTGGAAAAAATGCTGAAGTATTACAACAAACCCGATATGGAAAGCTTTAGACAAGAGCTTTTTGAAATCAATAAGCTGCGAATGCTCTCCGAAAAAATGCAAAGCAAGATTGTTGAGGAAATTGAGGTGACCCCGGAGGAAGTACGTCAGTTTTTCAATAAGATTCCAGAGGATGAAAGACCAGTTTTTGGCGCGGAATTGGAGATAGCACAGATTGTAAAGCAACCGGAAGCCACTGATGAAGAACGCCAAAAGGTCATCAATCAATTAAAGGAGATTAGACAAGACGTATTGGAAAATGAGGCCAGTTTCAATGTTAAGGCAATTCTCTATTCCCAAGACCCTGGGTCAAAATCCAAGGGGGGATTTTACAGCATGACCCGTGAAACTCCTTTCGTAAAGGAATTCAAGGATGTCGCCTTTAGTTTGCAAGAAGGTGAAATTTCTGAACCCTTTAAGACAGATTTCGGATACCACATCATCTATATTGAGAAAATTAGAGGTCAAGAAGTAGACCTTAGGCATATTTTGTTGATTCCAGAAATTCCTAAAGAATCCATTGAAAAGGCAGTGCAGGAATTGGATACCATCCGCCAACAGGTTTTGGACGGGAAATACACTTTTGCCGATGCCGCTTTGAATTTTTCGGATGAAAAAGAAACCAAATTTGATGGTGGTCTTTTGAGAAACCCTATCAATTTTGACTCCCGTTTTGAATTGACCAAAATGGACCCCACGCTGTATAACCAAGTGAGGAACATAAAGGATGGTGAAATATCAAAACCCATCCGTGAGGATGATCCAAGGGGAGGTGCGCCCAAGTTCAAAATCATGAAAATCTCCAACAGATATGACGAGCACAAGGCGGATTTTGCAAAAGATTATCTAAAAATTCAAGAACTGGCGCTCAGGGAAAAGCAGTTTAAAGCCATCAAGGAATGGATGGATGAACATATAGAGGACACCTATATCCACGTAAACACCGAAAATAAGGAGTGCGATTTTGCAAACAACTGGGTAAAGGAATAAATACATGTCAGACGTTACAGCCGTTGAAAATCTTGTAAAAAAACATGAAGCCCTAAAAAAAGAGATTGCCAAGGCCATTGTAGGCCAAGAAAAGGTGATTGAGCAGATTTTACTTTCCATTTATACGGGGGGTCACTCCCTTCTAATAGGAGTTCCGGGTTTGGCAAAAACGCTAATGGTCAATACTATAGCACAGACCTTGGGGCTCGATTTCAAAAGAATTCAGTTTACCCCGGATTTAATGCCCAGTGATATTCTAGGGAGCGAAGTTTTGGACCAAAATCGGAATTTCAAGTTTATTATGGGACCCGTTTTTGGAAACATCATCTTGGCCGATGAAATCAATAGGACACCGCCAAAAACCCAAGCGGCACTTTTGGAAGCCATGCAGGAACGAGCTGTGACCATTGCGGGAAAACAGTATAAACTCAACCGCCCTTATTTTGTATTGGCCACCCAAAACCCTATTGAGCAGGAAGGAACCTATCCCTTGCCGGAAGCACAATTGGACCGTTTTATGTTTGCTATTGAGCTGACATATCCATCTATTGAAGAAGAAATCCAAGTAGTGAAATCAACTACTACGGATGACGAGGTCGAAATCAATACCTTGTTCACTGCAGATGAAATCATTGAAGTGCAACATTTGGTACGAAGAATTCCTGTGCCGGACAATGTGGTGGATTACACTGTGAGATTGGTCAATAAGACACGACCCGGTTTGGAGGGAGCATCCGATTTTGTGAACAATTATGTGGATTGGGGTGCGGGACCAAGAGCCTCGCAGAACCTCGTACTTGCCGCTAAGGCCCATGCTGCTGTTCATGGAAAATTCTCTCCTGACATTGAAGATGTAAAAGCAGTGTCCTTGGGAATACTTCGCCATAGAATCCTAAAAAACTACAAGGCGGAAGCCGAAGGAATTTCTGAGGAAAGGATTATCTCCGAATTGTTGTAAATATCAAATCTTCTGCACTATTTAGGGGAATTCTAATTCCGAAATCGTAGGTATTTTAGTAAATTTACCAAATTACTAAAATCTTAAAACTCGATTATAGAATGGCATTTGATATTGACATGATTAAGGGCGTCTACGCTTCCATGGGGGAACGTGTGGACAAAGCCCGGGAGTTGGTGGGAAAACCCCTTACCCTTGCTGAAAAAATATTGTATTCACATTTATGGGATGGAATGCCCACCAAGGAATTTATCAGAGGAAAGGATTATGTTGATTTTGCCCCAGATAGAATAGCCTGTCAAGATGCAACGGCCCAGATGGCTTTGTTGCAATTTATGCAGGCCGGTAAAGATAAAGTGGCTGTACCTACCACCGTGCATTGTGATCACCTGATTCAGGCTAAGGATGGCGCTGCTACGGATTTAAGACATGCCAACGAGACCAGCAAGGAAGTATTTGATTTCCTTGGGTCGGTATCCAACAAATATGGAATTGGGTTCTGGAAGCCCGGAGCCGGTATTATTCACCAAGTGGTATTGGAAAACTACGCGTTCCCAGGGGGAATGATGATTGGAACCGATTCACACACGGTTAATGCAGGTGGATTGGGCATGGTGGCCATTGGTGTTGGTGGAGCTGATGCAGTGGATGTTATGGCCGGAATGGCTTGGGAATTGAAGTTTCCGAAGTTGATTGGGGTTAAATTGACAGGAAAACTATCCGGATGGACTGCTCCCAAGGATGTAATTTTAAAAGTGGCTGAGATTCTTACTGTAAAAGGGGGAACCGGAGCTATTGTGGAATATTTTGGCCCTGGAGCCACTTCAATGTCCTGTACCGGTAAAGGAACCATCTGTAACATGGGTGCAGAAATCGGAGCGACCACTTCAACCTTTGGTTATGATGAATCTATGGAGCGTTACCTAAGAGCTACCGATAGGGAAGATGTAGCTGATGAGGCCAATAAAGTAAAAGAGCATTTAACGGCAGACCCGGAGGTATACGCCAACCCTGAGAACTATTTTGATCAGGTCATTGAAATCAACTTAACGGAATTGAAACCGTTGTTGAACGGACCTTTTACGCCAGATTTGGCTACTGAAGTAGGAACCATGACCGATAAGGCCACGGAAAACGGATGGCCGTTGGCTGTGGAATGGGGATTGATAGGTTCTTGTACCAACTCTTCTTATGAAGATTTGTCGAGAGCATCCTCCATTGCCCAACAAGCTTTGGACAAAAAATTGAAAACAAAAGCTGAATTTGGAATCAACCCGGGTTCCGAACAGGTAAGATATACTACCGAACGTGATGGGATTCTTCAAATCTTTGAAAAATTGGATGCCAAGATTTTTACCAACGCTTGTGGACCTTGTATAGGCCAGTGGGCACGGTATAAGGATCCAAAGAATGCGCCTAAGAACAGTATTGTGCATTCCTTCAACCGAAACTTTGCCAAGCGTGCGGACGGAAACCCTAACACACATGCTTTCGTTGCTTCGCCAGAAATGACTGCAGCCATTGCTATTGCAGGCCGATTGGATTTCAATCCATTGACCGACAAATTGATCAATGAGGATGGAGAAGAGGTGATGTTGGATGAGCCGACAGGATGGGAGTTGCCTCCAAAAGGATTTGAAGTCAAAGAAAATGGCTATGTAGATCCTCTTGAAGATGGTAGCGGGGTTGATGTGATTGTTGCTCCTGACTCTGAGCGCCTACAATTGTTGGAACCTTTTGAACCTATGACACCTGCTAGTCTGCAGGGTATGAAACTATTGATCAAAGCCTTTGGAAAATGTACTACCGACCACATTTCCATGGCTGGTCCTTGGTTGCGCTTTAGAGGGCATTTGGACAACATTGCCAATAACACATTGATTGGAGCGGTGAATGCCTTCAATCAAAAGACCAACTTTGTGAAAAATCAGTTGACTGGCGAATATGAGGGTGTTCCTGATGCACAAAGAGCCTATAAAAAAGCAGGTATCAAAACGATTGTTGTAGGTGACCACAACTATGGTGAAGGATCTTCCAGAGAGCATGCAGCCATGCAGCCCAGACATTTGGGTGTTGCTGCCGTGTTGGTAAAATCGTTTGCAAGGATTCACGAGACCAACCTGAAGAAACAGGGGATGTTGGCCTTGACTTTTGCCAATGAAAGCGATTATGATCTTATTCAAGAAGACGATACCTTCAATTTCTTGGATATTGATGCCTTTGCTCCTGACAAGCCTTTGACCATTGAGATTGTTCATGCTGATGGTAGTAAGGACAGCATTAAAGTGAATCATTCGTACAATAATGCACAAATCAAATGGTTCAATGAAGGTTCAGCCTTGAACCTGATCAAAAAAGAGAATGCTTAAATTTTTTTAAGATTATTCAATAAAACTCCTGATATTGGCAAAATATCAGGAGTTTTTAATTTTAATACAGCCCCCAAAGCATGAAAATCAGTAAAAAGACCGTACTCAATATTGTATTGATTCTTTTTATACTCTCTTTTTTTGTAACCCCCCTTGGATATTACGGCAAGATTTTTTTAAACCGATTGTTCGCTTTTTCACCACCTGTGATTGAAGAATCACAACGAGAAAAAATCACCGACTACGATTGGCAATTGAAAGATGAGAATTGGGACTTTTTCAATTTTGAAAGATCGAAAGGAAATGTGGTATTCATTAATTTGTGGGCATCTTGGCGTTTACCCAGTGAAGCTGAACTGTCAAGTGTTCAGGAGCTTTACGACAAATACAAAGGCAAGGTGGATTTCTACATCATTACTAATGAAGAAAGACAACCTGTTGAAGCTTTTATGGAAGAGCACGAATTTACATTTCCGGTCACCTATTTGATCATTGGCGAGAAAATGCCTATTGACTCTAGTAAGGTACCCGCTTCCTACCTTATTGATAAATCTGGGAATATCATTGTCCATAAAGAAGGTATTGCCGATTGGAGCAATCGTAAATTCTATAAATTGTTGGATAAATTGATTGCAGAATAATCACTATGAAGTTTTCCAGGGAACAGATTAGCAATGGCATTTGGATTTTGGCCATTATTCTGATTGTCTTTACCCCAATTGGGTTCCATCTTCGGGTGTTGGTCAGCAAAGTTATAGCTACTAGCGCTGATGTAGTTGAGGTTAATGAACAAAATACGCTGAAAAACTACCATTGGAATTTGGTTGATGCTGAAGGTCAGCACATGGATTTTACATCCCAACAAGGAGAAGTGGTATTGGTCAATTTTTGGGCCACGTGGTGTCCACCTTGTATTGCTGAGTTACCAAGTTTGGTGGAACTCCATAAAGATTACACTAACAAGGTGGTTTTTGCCTTTGTGGCCAGTGATGAACGTGACAAAGTCACTGCGTTCCTTGAAAGGAAGGGATACCAACTCCCGGTCTATTTTGAGGCTTCTCAAACGCCCGATGCGTTGTACTCGAAAAGTATTCCTGCAACATATATTATCAGTAAATCAGGCAAAATTGTGGTGGATGAAAAAGGGGCTGCCAATTGGAATTCTGAAAGCACAAGGGCCTTGTTGGACAGCCTTCTTTTGGAGTAGTTATTTTTTAAAGTATTTAAAGGGAACAAAGAGCATCCCAAAACACTCTCCATCTTCCTTGCCCAAATGTTTATGGTGCATTTTATGGGCGCGTCGTACCCCTCGGGCATACCAATTGTTGGCATTTCTAAATAGCTTAAACCGTTGGTGGATAAAAATATCGTGCACCAAAAAATAGGCAATGCCATAGGCCAAAATACCAAAGCCCAAAGGCCATCCGTACCAAAATGAGGTATAACTGCCCAAAAAGAACAAGGTCATACTAACCACTGCGTAGAACAAGAAAAAAGCGTCGTTTCGTTCAAACCAAGAATCGTGGTCCTTTTTATGATGGTCTCTGTGGAGGCTCCATAAAAATCCATGCATTACATATTTATGGGTAAACCATGCCATGAATTCCATAAAACAGAAGGTTGCCAAAAAAATTCCTATCCAGAGCGCTATTTTCATTGTACTAATTGTAGTTTGTAATTTAGATAAGATTGGGCTAAAAGTCCAAATTTTTGGTAGTTGGGTACACGGATTCTGGCATTTTTTATTTCAAGTGGAGCTGTGCCCTGTAGTTTTTGGAGCAACTTTTTGTAATAACGATACGCCGTATAGACCCCAAATTTAGCCTGCTCCGGTAGTTTTGTAATACCAGAGTATCCTATTGCAAAATCTGCTTTGATTTCATTCACAATCCGTTTTTTGGAATCTTCATCCAATTCCATTAGGTTGGTATTGGGGAAGTAGGTGCGGTTGAGGTCTTCGTAATCCGCTTTCAGGTCCCTGAGGAAGTTCACTTTTTGGAACGCAGAGCCCAAGGCCATAGCCGATTCCTTCAGTTCCTCATACTTTTCTTTGTTTCCGTTAACAAAGACACAAAGGCACATCAACCCAACCACATCCGCTGAACCATAGATGTACTCTCGATATTCATCAAAAGTTTTATAATTCTTTTTGGTCAAATCCATACGCATACTTTTCATAAAAGATTCCACCAAGTGGTGTGGGATGTCATATTTGTGATAGGTATGTTGAAAGGAATTTAAAATGGGATTCAAGCTAATTTTGTTGGTAATGGCTTGTTCCATATCACTTTCAAAATCGTTAAAAAGCTGTGCTTTGTTATAGTCGTGGAATGTATCCACAATTTCATCGGCAAAGCGAACAAACCCATAAATGTTGTAAATATCGGCACGGATAGAAGGGGCGAGCATTTTAGTGGCCAAGGCAAAGGAGGTACTGTAGGACTGGGTAACAATCTTGCTACAGTGGTATGATACATCGTCAAAAATAGTTTTCATTCTTTTTGGTTTTTAATGATTAAATCAGATACCAGTTTCCCTGAAATGAGTGCTGGTGGTACCCCAGGGCCGGGAACGGTAAGCTGACCGGTAAAGAACAGGTTCTTCACCTTTCTACTTTTGAGGTTAGGTCTTAAAAAAGCGGTTTGCCGAAGTGTATTGGCCAAACCGTAGGCATTTCCTTTGTAGGAATTATATTGTTCAACAAAATCGTTTACACAAAAACTTTCCTTAAATATAATGGAATCTTTGATATGTTGATGGGTTCTTTTCTCAAATCGGGCCATTATAAGGTCAAAATATTGTTCCCGCAATTGCGGGGTGTCCTCCAATGCAGGGGCAATGGGAACCAGAAAAAAACCGGTTTCACAACCTTTTGGAGCCATGGAGGCATCGGTCACCGATGGAAAATTGGCATAGAACAAAGGTTCGCTGGGCCATTGGGGTTCGTCATAAATTTCTTGGGCATGTTTTTCAAAATCGGTATCAAAAAAGAGGTTGTGATGTTCTATATTTTGCAATTTTTTGTCAAACCCAAGGTAAAAGAGTAAGGAAGAAGGTGCATAGGTCCTCTTTTCCCAATATGCTTCGGAATATTGTCTGTATTTGGCATCCAACAATGTTTCTGAATGATGGTAATCCGCACCACTCACTACATAATCGGCCAAATAATTTTGCCCAGCACTTCTAATGCCCAGCACTTCCTTGTCTGATACTATAATTTTATCTACTGGACTGTCCACATGAATTTTTACGCCCAGTTCTTCGGCCACACTTTTCATGGCCTTTATGATTTCATACATACCGCCTCTGGGGTGCCAGGTGCCCAATCCGAAATCGGCAAAATTCATAAAGTTGTAAAATGAGGGGGTATTACTGGGTTTTGCTCCCAAAAAAAGTACAGGGAACTCCAAAGTGGAGATCAGTTTTGGATTTTTAAAGCGTTTACGTACCTCTTGACTGATGGTTTTGAAGAATTGATCAACCCGAAGCACGGTTTCCTTGGTCACTAATTCCAAAGGGGATAGACCAGGGCGCAATACTACCTTGTTAATCGCAATGTCATAGTTTTCCTGGGCTTGGCCAATAAACCGTTTTAAATGGTCTCCGCTCCCGGATTCCAGTCGGTCAAACTCCTCACATATTTTGTCCAAGCAATCCCCAATGGTGACCACATCATCTTCAAAGAAAACTTTGTAGGCTGGGTCCAGCTTGTCCAGTTGGTAGTAGTCTGAAGTTTTTTTGCCAAAATCAGCAAAAAATTTGTCAAAAATATCAGGCATCCAATACCAACTTGGGCCAATATCAAAAGTAAAACCATCCTTGACCAATTGTCTTGCCCTTCCCCCAACGGTGCTGTTTTTTTCAAAGATTTCAACTTCAAAGCCGGCCTTTGCCAAATAGCAAGCAGTGGAAAGGGAGGAAAAACCAGAACCAACAACAATGACGTTTTTCATCTTAAATGGGCCATTAAAGGGATTCCAATAGTTGTTCAATGGAATTGAACGCTTTTACCGTGTCAGGGAAAGTATCCGCTGTAGCATGTCGTATTTGGTGTCCCAGAACATAAAGTCTGGAATCTGGCGAAGTCTCCAATATAGTAGAGAAACGCTCCATGTAGGTCTTCAGTTCATTTGGGGTTGGGGCAACTGTAAAATAAGAGACGAAATGAATGTTGTTGTAATACTTGAGTAAATCCGAAAGATTTTCCATAGGCATGGTCTGACCCAAATAAATGGATTTGTATCCTCGTAACGTTATCTCATAGTTGATATACAACAGCCCCAACTCGTGGATTTCATTTTCAGGCAGGAAAAGGACAAAAACCTTATCTTTTTTTGAGGGTTCTTCAAATTGCAGCTTTTCCGTTTGAATGTATATTTTCTGTTTTATAAGGTTGGAAATAAAGTGCTCATGTGCCGGACTGATGGTATCAGTCTGCCAAAGCAACCCCAGTTCATTGAGTAATGGGATAAACACTTCGTAGAAAACATCCCTGAAGGACCTTTCTACCAATAGACTGTTGTAGGTTTTAAGGAAGAGGGATTGATCAAAATTGAGCATGGCCAGTTTAAAGGCATTAAGGGCATGGCTCTTTTTACTGTTTTGGGCCACAATTTCCTTTACCATCATTGGAATTTGGGACTCATCCAATTTGGCAATCTTTGAAATCTTGTAACCACTGTTGTATAGCAACGTAATGTTCAACAGCTTTTGCAAACTCCCAATGGAATAGGTTCTGATGTTGGTGCTAGTCCTTTCAGGACTGAAGAGATTGTAGCGTTTTTCCCAGATTCGGATGGTATGGGCCTTTATTCCGGAAAGATTTTCCATGTCCCGAATACTGAATGATTTTTTTACATTGTTCATCTTTTGAGAATAAAGATTAAACAAATTTACAATTTAAACCATACGAACCTATTTTTTTAGGATAAAATTTGGGACGTATGCTCCGAAAAATTAATGATTTTAGCTGAAAAGTTTTTAAGGAAAAGGCCTATAAACAAAAAAACCGCAAGTGATTGCGGTTTTGTGCCCACGACTGGAGTCGAACCAGCACGTCCTTACGAACACTACCCCCTCAAGGTAGCGTGTCTACCAATTCCACCACGTGGGCTTATCTGTTTTTGGTCTGTACAGGCCAAAAATCTTTGGGGCGACAAATATAGGGGTTTTGTCCAAATATCTCCTGCACAATTATTCTGAAATTCTATGCTAGAGTAGCGCATTTTTGTTCATTGTTTGAAAATCTTGCCGTCCTCCATTTCAATGATACGGTCTGTGCGTTTGGCAAAATCTTCATCATGGGTTACTACCAATAAGGACAAGCCTTGATTTTCTTTTAGATTCTTAAAAATAGTGAACACATTTTCCGAATTATGGCTGTCCAAATTCCCTGTGGGTTCATCCCCCATTAAAATGGTAGGGTCGTTGATAAGGGCTCTTGCAATGGCCACCCGTTGTTTTTCCCCACCAGAGATTCGGGAAGCTCTTTGTTCGGCCAGATGGCCAATGTGGAGCATTTCTAATTTTTCACGAGCATTCTGTTCAATTTGCACATGGGATTTCTCACCCAATTTTTTAGCCGGTAGCATTACATTTTCCAAAACACTGAATTCTGATAAGAGATAGTGAAACTGAAACACAAACCCAATATGTTTATTTCGTATACGGGAGAGTTCTTGATGAGATTTTCCAGTAATCAATTCATTGCCCAAGTACAATTCTCCGGTATAATCGGTATCCATGGTGGAAAGAACATATAACAATGTAGACTTTCCCGAACCGGATTTCCCCATGATAGAGGCAAACTCGCCTTCTTTAACTCCAAAGGAAATATCCTTTAACACATGAAAATCCTTGGGCTTGTAGAAATGCTTGTTTATATTTTTGGTTTCTAGAACGAGTTTCATAACTATCTTAGGTTCCCCGGATAATTTTTACCGGGTCTATTTTTTTTGCTCTGTTCGATGGCAAATACCCCGCCACAAAGGTTGAAATGAGCGCAAATGTGATTCCGATTACGTAATACAGCACGTTGTAGTTTACCGGAAAGGTTGAAATAGTGGGCAATGCTTCCGTTTCAAATGGGGTTTGATCAATTACTTTTGATAGGAAAAATCCAATCAATAGTCCCAAAACACCTCCTACCAAACCAATGATTACCGCTTGACTCATAAAAATGAGCTGTACATCCCTTCCAGAAAAGCCAGTGGCTTTTAAAATGGCAATGTCCTTCATTTTTTCATAGATGAGCATGTTCAAAATATTGTAGATGCCAAATCCAGCTACAATGAGCAATGTAATGGAAACTGCATAGGTGATGAGGTTCCGTATATCTGAACCTGTTTCAAACTGGGCATTCGCCTCATTGATGTCTATGGCTTTTATGTTGAACTGTTTTTCAAGTCGACGAGCCATAGGTTCGGCCTCATCAATATTCAATAGCTTAATATTGATATCGGTGACATAATTTTCAGCTTCTCCCAAAATACGTTGAACCGTCTTAAGGTTGGCAAAGCTTTGGATATTGTCAATTTCTGCTATACCACTTTGATAAATCCCGACTATTTTTAACGGAAAGATATTGCCCGCTACGGTACTCACTTGAACACGGTCACCAACGGACAAAGACATTTTATCGGCCAGACCGGCACCCAGCAAGATGCCATTATCATTATTGTTTAGGGCTTCAGGGGTGCCTTCTACAATGTTATCCTGAATATTGGAAAGGCGAACTTCTTCCAAAATGTCCACACCAATAAGATTGCCCCCCAACTCAATGGAACCTGATAAATAAAAAATCTGGGCCCGAAGCTGTGGCGTGGCGCCTTTAACATTGGGTTGCTTTTTCAGATAGTTAAGAATGGGAAGAGCATTGTGAATTTTTTTCTGATTTTGTTTGGGCTTTATGGAATGTACTACGTTGAAGGCCTCCTTGAAATCATCATAAAGCGCAACTGGTTGGTTAGGGGATGGCCTTATTTCATTATACATGTGGATGTGGGGAGTTTGGTTCAATACCAAATCATCCAGCATACCATTTAACCCAGTCATAAAACTTACCAAAGTGATGTAGGCACCAATACCAAAAGTGACGCCAAGCGTCGCCGTCGCTGTGGATTTCATCTTGGTAAGAAGATGTGTTTTGGCAATGCCCAATATCACATTCCAGTTGATCATTGCTCAGGTTTATAGATGACTGTGTTTTCGTCAATGCCCCCTAAAATCTCTATCCTGTCCAAATTTTGTAGACCTATTGATACTTCTTTTTCACCATTATCAGTAAGTACGTGTGATTCGCCAATCAGGTATTCTTTTGGGATGGTAAGGGTCTCTTCTTTTTTAGCGATAATGATATTGCCCTCACCCGAAAGTCCGGGATACAAGGTGGCAGGCGGTTCATTAAAAAGGGCCTCGACCTTGAAGGTTTGGGAACGTTCGTCCTTTCTGGGATAAATTTTGTCCAAAGTGCCCTCAAAAACCTGTGAATTATAGGAATCCAGGGTAATGAATACGGGCTGTCCTATTTTTAATTTTACGATGTCAACCTCGTCCACCAAAAGTTCCACCACAAACTTATCGCTTCTGCCCACCGCCGCCACGGGCTCCATGGTGGTTACAATTTCACCTTGGTTTTTGTAAATGGCGTAGACCTTACCGTTGATTTTGCTGGTAATGGCGAAGTCGTTTGTATTGGTTAGTGCGGTTTTGTAGTTATTTTCAGCCTGACGCACTTGGGTTTCCAACTCATTTTTGGTTCTGTCGTATTTGCGTTTCAAAAGACTAAGGTTGTTTTGGGAAAGTTCATAGGCCAGTTCACGATTATCGTACTCTATTTTGGAACCGATATTTTGATTCCATAGGTTTTTTTGACGGAAATAATTGATGGAATCGTTTTTCAGTTTGAGTTCTGCCGCTTGAATTTCATCTTGGATGCCACGTAATACCGCGGCACTGCCACTGTAATTGTCACGTGCCAATTGCAGGGCCAATTTGGCGTTTTCCGTATTTAGTTCTGGGGAAGTGTTTGTAATTTGAAGAATGCGGTCGCCTTTTTTCACGGTATCACCTTCCTCCACCCAAATTTTGTCCAGAATGCCAACCACAACGGAATAGGCTTGGTATAGACTATCTGGCTGAACAGTGGCCGAAGCATATACCGATTCGGTCAAGGGCATTCGTTCCGGATATGTTTTTTCTTTTTTATCGGAACAAGAAAATAGAAGAGGAAAAGCAACGAGGACAAGTACACTATATTTCATGCTATGTTTCATGAGTAAGTCTTCAAATTACCAATAATATTATTATCCATACCATGAGTTATGTCAGTAATTATCTATTTAAGCAAAATAATACTGAAACGCATCCCACTTTAAATTTCACCCCTATTAATGACCTAGGTCATTGTGTGCCTTAGTGGATTATATTTTATTTACTGCAAAAAGCTGATGGTATTAACTGGGGTGATATTATTGGTTGTGCTGCTTGCCCTTGGACTTCTATTTGTTCCAATTCAAATATATATTGATACTGATACGCTACAGTACTTTGTTAGGATAAAAGGATTGGCAAAGGCCAGTGTGGAACCAGACAAGAAAGAGCTATTACGGATACGATTGAAAGTACTCTTTTTTGAACGTTGTTTTTATCCCATAAAGAAATCTTCAAAACCAAAACCTCCGCAGAAGAAAACCAAACACAAAAGGAAGATAAAATTTGGGAAAATTGTAGGGGTGATACGATCATTCGAAGTACGGCGATTTGCGTTGGACATGGATACGGGTGACTACGTTGTCAATGCAAAAATGTACCCGGTATTTATGCTCCTCAACCAATATGTAGCTTCTTTCCATATCAATTTTGAAGATAGAAACAGATTGTTGGTTGATATTCGGAACCGCCCTTACAGAATACTAAAATCATTTATTAACAATTAAATATAAGGTCATGGATTTACATTTTGAAGAATTACTGAACAAGGTAACTGACTTTATCAAGTCAGAGGCCAGGACTGACACCATTATTGGAGAGCCCTTTCAATTGGGCGAATTTAAATGTGTGCCGGTAATTAAAGTGGGTATGGGATTTGGCTCTGGAGGAGGCGAAGGAGTTGAAGGAAAAGGTCGAAAAGGCGAAGGTGCCGGTGCTGGAGCAGGTATTGGTATCCAACCCATCGGATTTTTGGTGACCAAAGGAGATGAGATTTCCTTCTTGGAAGCAGGAAAGACTCATGGTTTGGCCGCAGCATTTGAAAAAGTACCTGATTTAATCGAACGCATTGTTTCCGAAAGAAACAAGCATGAAGAAGTAGTTTCCTAAATAAGAGGAAATCTGCTTTTGAAAAGGACTGGATTGTCTATAGTGCAAAATATGGGCAATCCAGTTCGGATGTTGGGAGGTCCAATATCGTATCAGCTATAATATTAGCCTTATCTAATACTATTTTCCCAACTATAATCTTTCCTGTTGCCTTTTATTAACTTTAGTTGCAAATTTGAGGATACTCCTATACTATTTAACAAAGATGCAATTCAAAGCGATAAACCAAAAGAATTTACTCTTATGGGCAACTTTATTTGTTTCCCTTGCCCTTACTGCCCAAAAAACAGACTTTACCCGCCAAGATTCATTGCGGGGAACCATCAATAAAGAAAGATCGTGGTGGAATGTGTTGCGGTACGATATCACCGTAAAACCAGATTTCAACAAGAAGACCACTAGTGGGAAAAATACAATTACCTATAAAGTGGTTGAAGACTCGCATAGCGATTACATGCAAATTGACCTGCAGGAACCTTTGCGCATAGATAGTGTGGTTACCGATGATTTCAGAAAACTGAACTTTACAAAAGAAGGCAATGCTTGGCATGTCGAAAATAAACTGATGCCTGGCAAGAAGGAAGGGAAAATCACGGTGTATTTCAATGGAACCCCTAGAGAGGCCATTCGTGCACCTTGGGATGGCGGGTGGAGCTTTTCCAAGGATTCTCTGGACCGACCTTTGATGACCGTTACCTGTCAAGGGCTTGGAGCATCCATATGGTATCCCAACAAGGACCACCAGAGTGATGAACCTGATAATGGAGCCACCTTGACCATGACCGTTCCCAATGAACTTACCGCCGTAGCGAATGGTAGATTAAAGGAAAAGAAGGAGCATAAAGATGGCACAACTTCTTATACTTGGGAGGTCAAAAATCCTATAAACAACTATAACCTTATTCCATACATTGGTCACTATGTTAATTTTAAAGAGACATATGCCGGGCTAAAAGGGAGTTTGGATTTGGACTATTGGGTGTTGGACTATAATTTGGAAAAAGCAAAATCCTATCTGCCCAATGAAGTGCACAACATGCTCGATAGTTTTGAGTATTGGTTTGGGCCCTATCCCTTTTATGAAGATGGCTTTAAATTGGTGGATGTAGACCATACTGGAATGGAGCACCAGTCTGCCGTAGCCTATGGGAACCACTACAAACCCGGTTACCGGGGTCGGGATGGTTCGGGAACAGGTTTGGGACTTTTATGGGATTTTATCGTTATCCATGAGAGTGGCCACGAGTGGTTTGGGAACAATATCACCACCAAGGATTTGGCCGATATGTACATTCACGAAGGGTTTACCAATTATAGCGAGACCTTGTTCATAGAGAGTATGTATGGAAGGGATGCTGCGAATGATTATAACCATGGCATCCGACGAGGTATTCGGAATGATCGTCCCATTATTCCAGAATATGGGGTAAATGCCCAAGGAAGTGGAGATATGTACACCAAGGGCAGCAATATGATTCATACCATACGTCACAGTATAAACAACGACCAGCTGTTCCGAAATATATTGACGGGACTTAACACAGTCTTCTACCATAAAACGGTGACTGCTGATGAGGTACATACCTATATTTCAAAAAAGGCGGGGTTTGACTATAGTCAGGTTTTCCATCAGTATCTAAAAACAACACAGATACCCGAAATACATTTGTATGCCGATGCCAAGAACAATCGCATGTATTTTAAATATGCCAATTGTGAGAAGGATTTCAATCTTCCCCTCTCTTTGGTAGGAGAGCATACTAACCTAAAGATTTTCCCTACTACCAAATGGCAAAGTGTAGAGGTGAGTAATGACCAGTATGTGATTTTTTCCGCACCTCGCATAGAAAAGATGTATTACATAACCCCAAAGGTTTTGAATTCCATGGAAGCTGAAAAGAAATAATAATCCTTTAAAACGGTGTCATGAAAAAAGATAATTCACTGTTGCTATTTGTTTTTGTTGCCTTTGCAGGTTTGAATATGGCCTTGGCACAGTCTAACTATCCAACCCCTGTAGAAGGTGACTACGTCATTAAAGACTTTACGTTTCAGAGCAATGAGGTCCTTCCCGAACTCAAGTTGCATTATACCACTTTGGGCAAACCAACCAAAGGAAAGGATGGAAAGGTGAACAATGCCGTTTTGATCATGCATGGGACCACAGGAAATGGAAAAGGATTTTTAAGCGAACGCTATGCCGGTAATCTGTTTGGTCCTGGTCAGCTTTTAGATGCGGAGAAATATTATATCATCCTTACGGATGCCATTGGTCACGGAAAATCCAGTAAGCCTAGCGATGGACTTCATATGAAATTTCCCAAGTACACTTATGATGATATGGTGTTGGCGCAATACCGTCTATTAAATGAACACCTTAAAGTTGATCATTTAAGGTTGGTCACGGGAACCTCAATGGGTGGTATGCACACATGGGTTTGGGGCTACACCTACCCAGATTTTATGGATGCTTTGATGCCTTTGGCAAGCCTTCCAGTTGAGATAGCCGGAAGAAACCGCATCCAACGAAAAATGATCATAGACCTTATTGAAATGGATCCAGAATGGAAGGGTGGGGAGTATAAGGAACAACCCAAGGTTGGATTGTCCGCAGCAATTTCCAATATGATGTTTATGGTAAGTGTGCCCTTAAAATGGCAAAACGCGGCGCCCACTCGTGAAGAATCCGAAAAGATGATGGAGCAGCTGTTAAATCGTTACTTGGGAATGATGGATGCTAATGACATGATCTATGCGTTCGATTCTTCCCGATTTTACAATCCAGCTCCCCATTTACGTCAAATAAAGGCCCCACTGATTGCCATAAACTCTGCAGACGACCAAGTAAACCCTCCAGAACTGGGGCTTATGGAAAGAGAGATATTAAAAGTAGAAAAGGGAAAATATATATTGATTCCCATATCAGAGAAAACCTCTGGGCACGGTACCCATTCAGATCCCACAATTTGGGGGAATTATTTAAAAAGCTTGTTGGAGATATCGGAGCGGGAATAAGCTCCACATATCCCACTAAAGATAATTTAATTGCAGTTTTATGATTTGATGGTTTGAATTAGTTGATTGATTGTAACGAGGCTCCAATATATTTGGGGCCTTATCTTTTTAACGATTATTGTCATTAAAGATCAATGGGATCAAAAAAACAAGATGAATGCAAAAAGAAAACCCTGAAAACCAATAGGCTTTCAGGGTTTTTAGTGACCTGACTGGGGCTCGAACCCAGGACCCTCTCCTTAAAAGGGAGATGCTCTACCAACTGAGCTATCAGGTCGCTTATCAGTGCCGGCGCATTGCGCTAAGCGGGTGCAAATATAACATCAATAATCTATTTTACAAGGTGAATTAATGATAAATTTGTGTTTTTTAAAAATCGCTTATAAATTCAATATATGAGAGTAGTTTTGGTGGGGTATATGGCAAGTGGAAAGTCCTCCGTTGGGAAGTTGTTGGCCAGGGAGTTAGGGCTGGAGTTCCTAGATCTTGATGCGTATATTGAGGAACAACAACAAAAATCCATTAAAACCATTTTTTCTGAGAAAGGAGAGATTTATTTTAGAAAATTGGAACACGAAATGCTGTCCAAGGTTTTGGATGACCACCAAGATTTGATGCTTTCCACAGGTGGCGGAACCCCTTGTTATGGAAACAACATGGAGACCATTTTACAAAAATCTGACCATTCCATTTACCTGCAATTGTCCATTTCCGCATTGGTGGAACGGATAAAGGGTGAAAAAGAAGACCGACCCTTGGTTAAAAATATTGATGATGAAGACCTTCCGGAATTTATTGGAAAGCATCTCTTTGAGCGAAGACAATACTACGCGCAGGCCAAGCATATTTTAGAATGTGATGGTAAGGATTTGGAAACTGTGGTCTCCGAAATAAAACAACTACTACTCTAAAAAGACCGCATCGTTTTTCGGCTGGAACTCCACTTTAATGTGTTCATTGAGTGAAGTGGACAAAGAAATGCCCTTAAAATCGGCTTTAACGGGAAACTTTTTATGGTTCCTATTCACCAGCACCGCCGTTTTCAATTGTTTTATAGGGGTCTTTAAAAAGTGGTGCACTCCGTAAATCAATGTGGTGCCCGAATTGAGCACATCATCAACCAGTATTACAGATTTGTTTTTATAATCTTCCTCTGGAATTGAGGTGCTAACCCCACTCTCCAAAGGATTTTTTTTATCCATTTCCACTTTGCATAGCACAATCTCGGCTTCGGTAATATTTTTGAGGACCGTCGCCACCTTTTTGGCAAAGTTCATGCCCCCACCATTGATTCCGGCCACAATGATTTCTTTCTCATCAACATTGCTCTCATAAATCTGATAGGCAATGCGCCTAACAATGTGTTGAATTTGACTGTGGGTCAGTATGCGGTTCATCATAGCATGGATAATTGTATCAAATATATAAAACAGATTATTCAGATTCGTCCAAATAATCATCAATGTCGCGTCGGTCTTTCTTTGTGGGGCGCCCCAATCCCTTCTTTCTATAGTGGGTTTTGGCAAACTGTACCAATTCGTTGTGCTCAAAAGCCTCTTTTGGGGTCGTGTCTTTTCGGTATATGTCCACCAACTTGGCCCCAACACGACTTTCAGGAATGTCCAGGACTGTTAATTCATAGTCGATTTGGTTCTTTCGCAGCACCACTTTATCCATAGGATAAACCTCCCTCGAAGGTTTTACAACACTCCCATTCACCTTTACCTGCCCTTTTTTAACGGCAGTGGAGGCAACGTTTCGGGTTTTGTAATATCTAATACACCAAAGGTACTTGTCTATCCGCATACGCTCTGCAAATCTTTGTTAATGCACCGAGCAAAAATAACGGAAAATTGTATCTTGCGCAGCTAAATGACACACTTGATGAGGTACGGGATTTTTGTTTCTTTGTTTTTGACATTGATTTTTTTATCATGCAATAATGATGATAATAGTGGGCCAGAGGCTGTGCCACCTAGGGCACTAGCTGAGGTTGCACCCGAAAATGATAATGACATACAGGAGTTTTTGCAGACACATTTCTACAACTATGAAGAATTTCAATCTCCACCGGCTGATTTTGATTACAAGATAAAGATCGACACTATTGCTGGCGTAAATGCTGATAAAACTCCATTAAGCGATATGGTTAGGAGCACTTCAATCAATATATCTTCCAATCAATTGAATTTGGATACCGATGAAGATAATGTACCCCATAAACTCTATTATCTTTCTGCAAGGCCCACATTTGCCGAGCTGGATGCCATGGGGCCAAATCCTGAAATAGGGACTTATCCCAGCGTTGCGGATTCTGTTTATGTACGATATGAAGGAAAATTGCTGGACCTCACTACTTTTGATGGGGCATTTTTTAATCCCATTTGGTTTGATTTGGCGCAGTTGCAGGACTTTTCCCAAGGGGCCCGAGGTTTCTCGGAAGGTATTCCATTTTTGAAAACAGGAGGAGCGCCCATTGACAATGGGGATGGAACGGTAAGTGTTGAGGAGTACGGTGTGGGGATGATCATATTTCCTTCTGCTTTGGGATATTATAATAATGCATCCATATCGCAGATTCCTACGTACAGCCCATTATTGTTTATGATAGACCTTTTTACCATGAACCAGTCTGACCATGATAATGATGGTATTCCTTCAATTGAAGAAGATGTCAACGGCAATGGTTACTTGTATGATGACAATACCGATTCAGACGAAGAAGATAGGCTAAGAACGGTGCGACGGGCCAATTTCTTGGATGGGGATGATGACGGAGATGGCGTTTCCACAAGGAGTGAAATTACCAATGAGAATGGTGGAATTATTTTACCCTATCCCGATACTGATAATGATGGTATCCCGGACTATTTGGATCCAGACAATTAACAAGCAAAGTGAAAGCATAAAAAAGTCCCGCTCCAATGAGCGGGACTTTTTTTATTTCTCGTTTATTTGGAATTATAGTTTTAGAGACAACGAAAAAATAACCTGTGAAGGTCTGGAATCGACTCTACCGGAAACGTCCGTAATGTTGTTTCCAATAAAGTTGGCTTCGTTTTCAGAAAAACCACGTTCATAACGAACATCAAAACCCAGTTTGCCGATATTCACTCCCGCACCAGCATTCAATCCAACGGTAAAATCATTTTCAACATCCTCTATTTCCACACCATCTAGATCGTTCTTTAAAGTGTACTGAAAAGCTGGACCCGCAAAAACATGGAGTGGACCAACAATTTTAACACCTAACAAAACTGGAAGATCCAACTTGGAAACATCATAATCTTGAGAGCTGCCATCTACGTCGTAGGAACTTTTGGTTTTGGTGTAGACCAATTCGGGTCTCAAATAGATTTTGGGTAAATCCAATTTTCCCCAGAACCCTACGTGGTAGCCTGTTTTGCCTTCCGCGCCTTCAACAATGTCTTGACCCGAATCGCCAACAGAACCTATAAGGTCTCCGTTCTTATTGTAATTTAAACCTGCTTTGATCCCAAAACCAGAACCGCTTTGAGCCATAGCAACAGACCCCATTAGGGCCAACACTGCAACTAGAAGTGTTTTTTTCATAAGTGTTCATTTTAAAAGTTGATGAAGAATATCACAAAAGTGATACCGAAAATTATTTTCGCTTCAACACTTTTAAAACGGCGGCCTCAATGGCTTTATTGTTCAATCCGTATTTCTCCATCAGTTGTTCTGGAGTACCACTTTCACCAAAAGTATCTTGGGTGGCCACAAACTCTTGGGGTGCTGGATGATGGGTTGCCAGTACGCGAGCAACGCTCTCACCAAGACCTCCCAAATAGTTGTGCTCTTCAGCAGTAACCACGCAGCCTGTTTTCTTCACGGAATCCAAAATGGCTTTATCATCCAAAGGTTTTATGGTGTGGATATTGATTACTTCCGCAGAGATTCCTTGGTTTTCCAAACTTTCTGCTGCCAACAGTGCTTGCCATACCAAATGTCCGGTGGCAATGATGGTAACATCTGTTCCCTCGTTTAGCATGAGGGCCTTTCCAATCTCAAATTTTTGATCCACTGGAGTGAAGTTGGCTACTTTGGGTCGACCAAAACGCAAATAAACAGGTCCATGATGTTGGGCAATGGCAATAGTGGCAGCCTTGGTTTGGTTATAGTCACATGGATTGATTACGGTCATGCCCGGAAGCATTTTCATCAAACCAATATCCTCCAAAATTTGGTGTGTAGCACCATCTTCACCCAAGGTTAGGCCAGCGTGCGAAGCACAGATTTTCACATTTTTATCCGAATAAGCAATGGACTGACGGATTTGATCATAAACACGACCTGTGGCAAAGTTGGCAAAAGTGGAAGCAAATGGTATTTTTCCACCTATAGTAAGACCAGCAGCAATTCCCATCATGTTGGCTTCAGCAATCCCTGTTTGGAAGAATCGTTCAGGATTTTCTTCAATAAACGTTTCAATCTTCAGGGAACCAACCAAGTCGGCACATAAGGCCACAACATTTGGATTGGTCCTACCCAATTCTGTCATTCCGGCACCATAACCGCTTCGCGTATCGTTTTTTCCTTGATCTGTATATTTTGTCATTTTTCTTGTCTTCAGAATTAATAATCACCTAAGGTCTCTGGATTCTGCGCCAATGCCGTGGCCAATTGCTCATCATTGGGAGCTTTACCGTGCCATGCGTGGGTGTGCATCATAAAGTCAACACCGTTACCCATCATAGTGGTCATAACAATGCAGACAGGCTTTCCTTTGCCAGTTCTACTTTTGGCTTCCTTAAGACCTGCAATGACCTGTTCTAAATCATTTCCATTCTCAATTTCCAGAACGTCCCAACCAAAAACCCTGAACTTTTCGGCAACATCGCCCATAGGCAATACATCTTCGGTGGCCCCATCAATTTGCTGACCATTTCGGTCTACCGTAGATATCAAGTTGTCTACCTTGTTTCCAGCGGCATACATAATGGCTTCCCAGTTCTGACCTTCTTGAAGTTCACCATCACCGTGAAGGCTGAACACCAAATGGTCATCACCATTCAATTTTTTGGCCAAGGCAGCACCAATGGCCACAGACATTCCTTGTCCCAATGAACCAGAAGCCACGCGAACCCCAGGTAAACCTTCATGGGTGGTTGGGTGACCTTGCAGACGAGAGTCAATCAATCTAAAGGTGTTGAGTTCCTCAATGGGGAAGTATCCTTTTCGTGCCAAAACACTATAAAATACAGGTGAGATATGACCATTGGACAAAAAGAAGAGGTCTTCTCCCTTTCCATCCATATCAAATCCCTCCTTTAAATCCATGATTTCGTTGTATAGGGCAATAAAAAATTCGGTACATCCCAAAGAACCTCCGGGGTGTCCAGAATTCACTTTATGGACCATTCTCAGAATGTCCCTTCGCACCTGAAAAACCAGGTCTTGTAATTCTTGTGTGTTTGGCATCTTTTATAAATTAGTTTTCAAAGGTAATCGCTATAGAGTTGTTAAACAAGTGTAATATATACATTTATTAATCATTTTGTTGAAAGAAACTTTATTTTTTTGTTAAGTATTCCCGAAAATGAGTTGGTTATATTTGCGGTCTTAAAATACACTTTTGGATTTTAATTTAGTACAAAAAGATAAACAAAGTAAGGCCAGGGCAGGAGAGATAACTACTGATCATGGATCCATACAGACTCCGATTTTTATGCCCGTGGGTACTGTGGCTTCTGTTAAGGGGGTGCACCAACGCGAATTGAAGGATGAAATTGACCCGGATATCATTCTGGGAAACACCTACCACTTGTACTTACGTCCCAAAACTGGAATTTTGGAAGAAGCGGGCGGTCTCCACAAATTTATGGGGTGGGACCGGAATATTTTAACCGATAGTGGAGGCTATCAGGTGTATTCGCTTTCCAATAATCGGAAAATTAAGGAAGAAGGGGTCAAGTTTAAATCGCATATTGATGGGTCGCACCATGTTTTCACTCCAGAAAATGTCATGGAAATCCAGCGAACCATTGGCGCGGACATTATCATGGCCTTTGATGAATGTACGCCTTATCCCTGCGACTATAACTACGCCAAGCGATCCATGCATTTGACCCACAGATGGTTGGACAGATGTATTTCGCATTTGGAGAAGCTTCCTTTTAAATATGGGTATTCCCAAAGCTTTTTCCCAATTGTACAGGGTTCTACCTATAAAGACTTACGAAAACAATCCGCAGAATATATTGCTTCCGTTGGCGCAGAAGGGAATGCCATTGGGGGACTCTCCGTAGGAGAGCCTGCTGAGGAAATGTATGAAATGGCCGAATTGGTCTGCGGTATTTTGCCAGAGGATAAGCCCCGTTATTTAATGGGTGTGGGTACACCTATTAATATATTGGAGAACATTGCCTTGGGGGTGGATATGTTCGATTGCGTAATGCCCACCCGAAATGCAAGAAATGGGATGTTGTTCACGGCACACGGTACCATCAATATAAAAAACAAAAAATGGGAGAACGATTTCTCTCCCATTGATGAGATGGGAATCACTTTTGTGGATACCGAATACTCCAAAGCATACCTAAGACATTTGTTTGCCGCCAACGAATATTTGGGCAAGCAAATCGCTACCATACATAACCTTGGTTTTTATCTTTGGTTGGTACGAACGGCAAGAGAACGTATTTTAGCAGGGGATTTCTTGGAATGGAAAACCCAAATGGTGCAACAAATGGATAAACGATTGTAATGCTAACCATACTTGACAAGTATATCTTAAAACGCTATCTGGTCACCTTTATGGGGATGCTCATGCTCTTTGTGCCCATTGGGATCATGGCCAATTTGGCGGAAAAGATTGGGAAGATCATAGACAACGAAGCCCCCTTGATGGAGGTCATTGTTTTTTATGGCAATTTCACCTTGGTCATTGGGAACTTGTTGCTTCCCGTTTTCTTGTTTTTGTCCATTATATTTTTCACTTCCAAACTGGCCAGTAATACAGAGATTGTGGCCATTTTAAGCTCCGGAGTATCCTACGGGCGATTTTTGCGACCTTATTTAATAGGAGCCACCATGGTGGCCATTCTTATTTTTATGATGGGAATGTTCATTGTTCCCCATGCCAGTATTGGTTTTAATGAGTTTGAATACAAGTATTTTAAAAGGGGAAAACAAGACCGGGTCACGGACAATATTTTCAATCAGTTGAATGAAAACGATTATCTCTATGTAAGCAGTTTTGACCCCAATAGAAAGATTGGGTACAACTTTACTTACGAACATTTTGATTCCATTAAACAATTGGATTATAAAATATCGGCAAGTAATATCCGCTGGATAGACAAGGACAGCATATACCGGTTGACCAATTATGCCAAAAGAAAACTCCAGAACAATGTGGAGATTATAGAGACCCAGCGAAGGTTGGACACACTGTTTACCTTTAAACTGGAAGATCTTACCCCGGTTTCTTATGTGGCGGAGACCAAGAATTTATTCGAGTTGAACGATTTTATAGATGATCAAAAACGGAAAGGGGCCTCCAACATCAATGCCTATATTTTGGTGAAATACAAAAGATGGGCCCTACCCATTGCCGCCTTTATTCTTACCATAATTGCGGTAGCGGTTTCCTCGGTAAAACGAAGGGGAGGTATGGGGCT
The DNA here is from genome assembly GCF_017313225.1 of Allomuricauda sp. CAU 1633. Classification (GTDB taxonomy): domain Bacteria; phylum Bacteroidota; class Bacteroidia; order Flavobacteriales; family Flavobacteriaceae; genus Flagellimonas. The sequence goes on from NZ_JAFLNE010000011.1 coordinate 72,852, forward strand.
CAACTTGGCGTTTGGTATTGGAGTTGCATTTGTATACATCTTTTTTGATAAGGTTTTTGGAACCTTGGCCGAGCAATCCGGATTTTCACCCTTTCTGGCCGTGCTAATTCCCAACCTTATTTTTGGTGTTTTTGCAGTCTACATGCTGATGAAAGCGAAGCGATAATCTATTCAAAATGACCTATCTTGTTGATGTTAAATGGCTTGGACATTTTCTGTGAATAATGCATAATGTCATATATTTGTCCCCATTCTTTTTCTTGAAAACAATTATTTCCAATGGAATATTTAGAATTTGAACTTCCCATTAAAGAACTTGAAGACCAACTTCAAAAATGTATGGTAATTGGGGAAGAAAGTGATGTTGATGTCACAGAGACCTGCTCACAGATTGAGAAAAAACTCGAAGAAACTCGAAAAGACATTTATAAAAATTTGACTGCTTGGCAGCGGGTGCAATTATCCAGGCACCCAAACAGGCCTTATACCATGGACTATATAAAGGCCATTTGCGGAGATACATTTTTAGAGCTTCATGGCGACAGAAATGTAAAAGATGACAAAGCCATGGTGGGTGGTTTGGGTAAGATTGGTGACCAGAGCTATATGTTCATCGGTCAGCAAAAAGGATATAATACCAAAACCCGTCAATACCGAAACTTTGGTATGGCCAACCCTGAAGGGTATCGAAAAGCCCTGCGATTAATGAAATCTGCAGAGAAATTTGGTATTCCTGTGGTCTGTTTCATTGACACTCCGGGGGCCTATCCAGGAATTGAAGCCGAAGAAAGGGGGCAGGGCGAGGCCATTGCCCGCAATATTTTGGAAATGACCCGCCTAAAAGTGCCAATTATTGTTGTGATCATTGGTGAAGGAGCGTCTGGTGGTGCCTTGGGTATTGGTGTAGGGGATAAGGTCCTTATGCTCGAAAATACTTGGTACTCCGTTATTTCTCCTGAATCCTGTTCCTCTATTTTGTGGAGAAGCTGGGAGTACAAGGAGCAAGCAGCCGATGCCCTAAAATTGACTGCTGGCGATATGAAAAAGCAAAAGTTGGTTGATGAAATCGTTAAGGAGCCCCTTGGCGGAGCACATGCCAACCGAGAAAAAACTTTTGAGACCGTCAAAAACAAAATTTCATCACATTACGAAGAGCTGAAAAAGTTATCACCAAAAGAACTCGTTAAAACCCGCATGGACAAATATGCGGATATGGGCGTTTTCAACGGATAATTCTTGTTTTTCAGAGGTTAACTTTTTTTATTAGGTTTTATCCTCACTTTTTTTTATGTTATTAACAGGTATTTAAAGTTGTTAACATTTCAATTGTTGAATACCTGTGGAAATCACATCTTTTAAAATTCAAGTTAACTAAAGGTTAATTAGCTACTTTCGTACTCATGGACAAACCTAGCCCAATCGTCGGCCACCGAGTGGAAAAATCTACCCTAATCAGTCTTGAGAAAGGTAAAATACCACCTCAATCAGTTGATTTAGAGGAAGTTGTGTTAGGAGCCATGATGATTGACAAGAAAGGTGTGGATGAAGTAATCGATATCCTACACCCGGATGTCTTCTATAAAGATGCGCATAGATACATTTATGAGGCCATCTTCAAACTATTTGAATCTTCAGAGCCAGTCGATTTATTAACCGTTTCTTCCCAACTAAAGAAAGATGGGAAGCTAGAAGCGGTGGGTGGCGACTTTTATTTGATAAAACTCACCCAAAAAGTGGCCTCTTCGGCCCATATTGAGTTTCACGCACGAATTATTCTTCAAAAATATATCCAAAGGAGCCTTATTAAAATCTCCAACGAGATTATAGAGGATGCCTACAGCGATTCCACGGATGTTTTTGATCTCTTGGACAATGCAGAAGCGAAACTGTATGAAGTTACCCAAGGGAATCTGAAGCGTTCTGCAGAAACTGCCCAAAATTTGGTGATTCAGGCCAAGAAAAAGATTGAAGAAATTTCCAATAAAGAGGGGTTGAGTGGAATCCCTTCCGGTTTTGACAAACTGGATAAATTGACATCAGGCTGGCAACCCAGCGATTTAGTCATTGTTGCAGCCCGTCCCGGTATGGGTAAAACCGCACTTACCTTGTCCATGGCAAGAAATATTGCCGTGAACTCAGATATTCCCGTGGCATTCTTTTCTTTGGAGATGTCCTCCGTACAGTTGATCACGCGTTTGATTTCTTCGGAAACTGGTTTGTCCTCCGAAAAACTGAGAACCGGGAAACTCGAAAAGCATGAGTGGGAGCAGTTGAACGTTAAGGTAAAGGCCTTGGAAAAAGCACCTTTGTTCATTGACGATACGCCCTCACTTTCTATTTTTGACTTAAGGGCCAAGGCGAGACGCTTGGCTTCCCAACATAAAATAAGGTTGATAGTCATTGACTACTTGCAGTTGATGACCGCAGGTGGAAGTCAAAAAGGCGGAAACCGTGAGCAGGAAATTTCAACCATTTCCCGAAACCTAAAGGCACTGGCCAAAGAATTGAATGTTCCCGTGATTGCATTGTCCCAGCTGTCTAGGGCTGTGGAGACTCGTGGGGGCAGTAAGCGACCCATTCTTTCCGATTTGAGGGAGTCCGGTGCCATTGAGCAGGATGCGGATATCGTTTCCTTTATTTATAGACCTGAATACTACAAAATTGATGAGTGGGATGATGAAGAGCGCACCCCTACTCAAGGTCAGGCCGAGTTTATTGTGGCCAAGCACCGTAACGGTGGATTGGATAATATTAGGTTAAAATTTGTTGGCGCTCTGGGTAAATTTGATAACTTGGATGACTTTGACTCCCCATTCGAATTCCAATCGAAGATGAATGCGGACGAAGAAAATCCCTTTGCAACCCCAAATCTTCCCAATGCGGATGAGGCTTTTGGGAGCGCAATGAACAGTGATGACGATGACCCAGATGATAGTGACGTACCTTTTTAAAATAGCAACCTTCTTGTCACCTCGAGCGCAGTCGAGAGGTGTCTTGTTTCTTGTTTCTTTATTCTTTTCTCTTTCTTCTTATGCTTCTGTCATCCTAATCCCAATGGATGCTGAAAGTCAGGAAAACCATTTAAAAGCGTATGGAATCACCTATTGGGTGCTTACCAAACAACAAAAAGTGCAATGGTTGTTGAACTATCGTGGCGGTTCCTTTTTATTACCTGATGGGGAAGCCATCCGAAAAGAATGCCAAATTCGCGGGGTTTCCTTTGAAGTGCTATCGGATAGTAAAGCAGAGCAAATTTTGGACGAGATCAGCAGTCCCTCTCAAAACCAAGATGCCGTTATTTTGGAAAAAGCACCAAAAATTGCGGTGTATTCCCCCAAGGACAATCCACCATGGGACGATGCAGTGACCATGGTACTCACGTATGCTGAAATACCCTATACCACGGTTTATGATGAAGAGGTATTGGGCGATAAGTTGGCCTTATACGACTGGCTGCACTTGCACCACGAAGATTTTACAGGGCAGTTTGGAAGATTCTACGGAGCTTACCGAGCGGCTCCGTGGTACATTGAGGCCAAAGAACAAGCGGAGGGCTTGGCACAGAAGCTGGGGTATGCTAAAGTTTCAGATGAAAAGTTGGCCGTTGCCTTAAAGATTCGAAATTATGTAGTAGGTGGAGGATTCATGTTTGCCATGTGTTCAGCTACAGACAGCTTTGATATTGCTCTGGCTGCGGAAAATGTAGACATCTGCGAACCTATGTTTGACGGTGACCCATCCGATGCCAATTACCAAGGGAAATTGAATTATGGAAATACCTTTGCGTTCACCAATTTTATTTTGGAGCGAAACCCACTTCGATATGAGTTTTCATCCATCGATATGACGAACAAAAGAGGAGGTGTGCCCAAGGAATCGGATTATTTTTCCTTGATGGAGTTTTCGGCCAAATGGGATCCTGTTCCCACCATGTTGACCCAAAACCATACAGCTTTGGTAAAAGGATTTATGGGGCAAACCACAGCTTTTACTAGAAAAGAGATAAAACCAACCGTCATGGTGCTTGGGGAGAACAAAATCAATGGGGAGGCCAGATATATTCATGGTATAAAAGGAAAAGGCTTTTTTACCTTTTATGGCGGACACGACCCTGAAGACTATCAGCATAGGGTAGGAGACCCCAAAACGGAGCTGGAATTGCACCCCACTTCACCGGGCTACCGTCTTATTTTGAACAATGTACTGTTTCCTGCCGCTAGAAAAAAGAAACAAAAAACTTGATTTAAAAAACACTATTAACTGAAATTTTCCTTTATATATTGTGTATAATGTGATGCATATGACTTGTCCGGCGCAATCTCATTTCTTAGGTCAATAAAGGGTTTTAGCTTGTTTTTGTAAAGAAGGTCTAAATTTTTCAAAGCAAGATTAGTGGCAAAATCTTTACTTAATATACCTTTTAATAGCAACATTGTAATGTAGTTATATTCATTTATCAATGATTCAATATCGTCTAAAACAGGTTGCCTTTCCATAAGGGGATAATGATCTCCTTGATATGTTCTAATATTTTCCCTTAAAATTTCAAGAACTTTTTCAGCAATCTCTTTTTTCGTTGTTTCGCCATGCGCACTAATGATATTATTCTTTATTTGAGGGATATTTTGAAAATTTAATTGGACATAATCGCTTCGAAGAAAACGTTTTATGGATACAAAGCGGTCGGAGATTAGTGTTTTATAAATTTGAGATTCCATTTGTTGTCTCTGGATTTCAGTTTGTTTTTTAATCTCATAAATTGATAATAGGCCGAAACCGGTAATTATCATGGTAAAGCACGCAACTATTACTTGGGCCCACATGGCAGAATTCAGGAAAGCATCTCGATAGGAACTAGGATGTTTATCTAACCCTCCCAAAACAAATTCTGAATATTCGTATAAAAGGATATAAATCACAATAGATAGTGTAATTAATCCGGGGATGGCGATTAACTTGGTATAGTTACTTTTCGGCTTTATCTCCATAGTGCTTTAGTATTTTTTGTCTTTTGTTTTTTGAGATGGATTTGTAGAAATCAATTGTCCTTTCGAGGCCTATGGTGATTTCGGTCTCGGGTTTCAAATCAATTACGGTCTTGATATCCTGATTTCGATGGAATGAAGTACCTACTTTTTCCCCAATCCTCATTGGTATATGCTTTATTTCAGATTTGGAGCCTGAAATTTTAATTATGATATGGGCAATTTCAAGAATAGTTAGTCTAATCGATGAATGTATCTCATATATTTCATTCTCAATTTTTCCAGAATATAGAGTAAAATCAACCGCAATTTTTGAAAAATCTTTAGAAAATATGAGCTCTATTTCTTGGGAACCGTCCCCGAATATTTCAATGGGTCTATTTTCTAGTGCTTGAATAATAAACAGAGGGATTGCCTTTCTTATGGGATGTGTTTTTTGATATGGGCCATAAACATTCCAAAACTTTAGTACTCTAATATCCATATCAATATACTCAGAATACGATAACCCAAGCTTTTGAATGGCTAAGGAAGTAGCAGAATACACATTATGCCATTCATTGGGCTTTGTAGGGATCAAAATCCTTTTTATGCCAACTTTGTTGCATCCGAGTATAACATTTAAAGCTCCATGGATATTGGTGTTAATTGCTTCTCTTGGATTCTCAAATAGTTCAGATGTACCCAAAAGACCGGACATATGAAAAACTACATCATTCTTATCTAGGTGCGATACTAAATGGTCATAGTCCCTTACATCACCTTTTACTATTTTACAATTTTTTGATTGATTAAAGTTAGCTGCCTCAATATCATAAACTGTGACTGTATGACCTCTTTGCAGTAATTCTTTGGTGATATGTGTTCCCAAAAAACCTAAACCACCAGTTATTAAACAATTCACTTATTTATTAAATATTAATGTGTTCAACAAGATAAAGTATTTAGTAAAGATGGAAGTTTATTTACTATCATATTGAATAAAATTAATAGCTCAACAATTATTTAATTTGACTTTAAAATTTTTTGATTTTCTTTCGAGACAAATCGGTAACGGTTCGGTTAAAAATCACCTGTTTAATATCTTCTTTTTTAACAATTTCATGGTATTAAATTTTTTGAATGGTCATTTTTGATGGTGCTAATTACCTTTTTGAAGTTATCATTATCGAGAGGAAAGTTTAATGTGAATCATTTTATATCTGCCAATGTGTCCTTGGTTTGTTGTTTGGGCCAGGCTTGGCTAATCATGTGATTGATAATTAGCCATTCCCCATCCATATTTTTATAGACCCTTAAATGGTTGGCATGTCGGTCATCCATTTTGGAGCCATCTGGCCATCGTTGGTTTTTTCGAATATTTAATGAGCGTGCCGTGGCTATGGAGTCATTAAGAAACGTTATTTCATTTTCACCATAATCATTTTCTCCGGCCATAACAAAATCGAGACTGAAAATAAAACTAAGTAGTTCCTCTAGTTCTTCTTTGCTTTGAACTCGATCACCAAAAGCATTGGTCCAATCAGTGTCATTTGCATAATGCTTAATAGCCTGATCAACATTTTTTTCTTCCCAGGCGGTGTCCCATTCTTCAATACTTGTATTGATTTGTGCCTGGGCCTCTTCATAATCGATTTTGGGTTCTGCCTTTTTTATGGTACAGCTAATAAAAAGACAGCATAGGGTAAAGGAATATCCTAAACGTTTCATAAGATTGATTTTAAAGTTAATGGGGGAAGACTACACTTTATCTAAGTGCTTGATTCCTAAAAATAAACAAAAATCAATCTGCAAAAAAGTAAAGGCCTTAGATAAGTTTCTCCAAAACCCGTTCCACACCAAAATCGTTATTGCTAACGGTTTCATATTTGGCCACTTTTTTCACGTTGGGGTGTGCATTGGCCATGGCAAAGCTGTAGTTGGAGAGTTGCATCATTTCCAAATCGTTGTTATAATCCCCGAACACCATAACTTCATTTGCAGCAATTTGATGGTGGTCCATGACTTTTTGAAGTGCATAGCCCTTATGTGCATTTTGGTGGGAAACATCGACCCAATTGGCTCCGGACACCTTCACTTTTAAGTTGTCTTCCAAATGCCTAACAGAAGGATAGATGTACTTTTCAGAATCCTCAAAATGATAAATAGCTATTTTAAGGACTTCGGCTTCTACAGCGGTCTGGTCCTTTACAATGTCAAACTCTGAATAATATTCCGCTAGCATGGTCAAAAATGCATCAGATGAGTCGTTGGCATAGGCATTATATTGTCCACAAAGCACTGGATGCACATCTTTAAGCGGTTTTACAATATCCAAAATACGGTCCACCTCTTGTTTGCCAATGGGGGTGGTCAACAGAACATCGTCTTGCTTTTTTATTAAGGCACCATTTTCTGCAATTACAATGATGTCATCCTTTATGGAATCCAGTTTGTCCACCATGCTGTTGTATTGTCTTCCACTGGCGGCCACAAAAATGATATTCCTTTTCTTGAGTTCTTCAAAAATTTCAAAAAAGCGTGGGCTCACCTCGTGGTTGGAATTCAACAACGTACCGTCCATATCGGTCACCACCATTTTGATCTGCGATAAATCCATTTTCAAGAAATTAAGCTGTAAAGGTATTTCTTATTCGGGGAATGGAAGAATCCCTTTTGGTAAAGTTTATATTAATTTAGTGCGACGTTTTACTTCAAACTATGGATTTCTACCAAAAAGAACTACAATTAAGAGCTTATCCCAGAGGTTTTCATCTCATAACAGATACTATTTGGGATGAACTTCCTGAAATCAGAAAAATAAATACTGGAATGCTACAGGTGTTCGTGAAGCATACTTCAGCCAGTTTGACCATCAATGAGAATGCCGACCCTACCGTTCGCACAGATTTTGAAAGCCATATGAATAAGATGGTACCCGAAAATGCGCCGTATTATGTCCACAATTATGAAGGTCCAGACGATATGCCTGCACATATTAAGGCTTCATTGATGGGGGCCTCGGTTCAAATCCCCATCACCAACGGAAGATTGAACTTGGGTATTTGGCAAGGCATTTATCTCTGTGAGCACAGAAACCATGCTTCAGGAAGAAAACTGGTGATTACTGCATTTGGGCAATAATAGTAGAACTGATCGGTTACAATTCGTGTAATTTATGTCAACCAGTTTGGAACTAAATTAAAACAAAAGATCCCGCACAAGGCGGGATCTAAATAAGCGGGGTAAGTTTATATTGATTCTTATTTTACTCTTTCAACGATGGCCTTAAAGGCATCTGGATGGTTCATGGCCAAATCCGCAAGAACTTTTCTGTTCAATTCAATTCCATTGGATTTTACTTTCCCCATAAATTGAGAGTAAGACATTCCGTGTAATCTGGCACCAGCATTGATACGGGTGATCCAAAGTGCGCGGAATGTACGTTTTTTGTTTCTTCTGTCACGGTAAGCATAAAGCATTGCTTTTTCCACCGCATTTTTGGCTACTGTCCAGACGTTTTTACGTCTTCCGAAGTAACCTTTGGCTTGCTTCATCACTTTTTTTCTTCTAGCTCGTGAAGCAACTGAATTTACTGATCTTGGCATAATGTCATTTTTTTGTAGCAGGCGTCTCAATTATTGAGAACTTTTCTGAGCCCGACTCCATGGTTAATAATTAATGTACCGGTTGAACAATTATTTTAAACGCAATTGTTCTTTGATGTTGTCCTCATCCGATGGGTGAACCAAAGTGGAATGGGTCAACTTAAGCTTACGCTTTTTAGACTTCTTGGTCAAAATGTGACTCTTAAAAGCGTGCTTTCTCTTGATTTTACCAGTACCGGTAAGCTTAAACCGCTTCTTGGCACTGGATTTTGTTTTCATCTTAGGCATTTTCCTAGTATTTATCTCCGCTTATTATGCTGAACAACGTTCAGTATCTTTTATTTCTTACTCGTTTTGGGAGCAATGAACATGGTCATTCGCTTCCCTTCCAATTTTGGCATTTGTTCTACTTTTCCAAGTTCTTCCAACTCTTGAGCCAGTTTCAGCAACAAAATTTCGCCTTGGTCTTTGTAGACGATAGATCGTCCTTTAAAGAACACATAGGCTTTGAGTTTAGCGCCATCCTTCAAGAATTTCTCTGCATGGCGTTTTTTAAACTCATAATCGTGGTCATCGGTCTGTGGTCCAAACCGTATTTCCTTTACCACAACCTTGGTTGCTTTGGCTTTTAATGCCTTTTCCCGTTTCTTTTGCTCATAGAGAAACTTCTTGTAATCTATGATTTTACAAACCGGCGGATTTGCATTTGGTGAAATCTCTACCAAATCAAGCTCCAGTTCGTTGGCTTTTTCCCGGGCTTTGGAAATTGGGTAAACTCCCATTTCCACATTGTCCCCCACCAGCCTTACCTCAGGGGCTTTAATATTTTCATTGATATTGTGAGGGTTTTTATTTTCCCTCCTTGGTTGGGGCTTAAATCTTCTTCGTATTGCTATGACGTATACTTTTTAATTAAACTTAATTTTTTAGAACGACTTTAAGGTACTATTTATTTCAGTAGATACCAAGTCGGAAAAAGCTTCTGTGTTTAAACTGCCCAAATCCTCACCACCATGTCGTCTTACGGAAATGGTTTCTGATGCTTCTTCCTGCTCTCCAACGATGAGCATAAAAGGGATTTTTTTAAGTTCAGCCTCACGGATTTTCTTCCCTACCGTTTCATTCCTATTATCAATGAGCGCGCGAATTTCGTGATTTTCCAGTGAATTCAAAACTTTTTCCGCATATTTTTCATGTTTCTCACTGACCGGCAATACAATAGCTTGCGTTGGAATCAACCATAATGGGAAGTTTCCACCAGTATGTTCCAGCAATAAAGCCACAAATCGCTCCATGCTTCCAAAGGGTGCACGGTGAATCATTACCGGTCGGTGAAGCTCATTGTCACTACCTTTATAAGTAAGGTCAAAACGTTTTGGCAAGTTGTAATCCACCTGAATAGTGCCCAACTGCCAGTTTCTGCCCAAGGCATCTTTCACCATGAAGTCTAACTTGGGGCCATAAAAGGCTGCTTCCCCACTTTCCACTACATAATCCAATCCTTTTTCCTCTGCAGCATCAATGATGGCCTGCTCCGCTTTTTCCCAATCGTTGACATCACCGATATATTTCTCCGGATTTTCAGGGTCCCGAACCGATACTTGGGCGGTGAAATTATTGAAGCCCAAAGAATTTAATACATATAAGGTAAGGTCAATTACATTTTTGAACTCATCATTCAGCTGCTCCGTAGTGCAAAAAATGTGCGCATCATCCTGGGTAAATCCACGAACCCTTGTTAAACCATGAAGCTCACCACTTTGCTCATATCGATATACCGTGCCAAATTCTGCATATCGTTTAGGTAAATCCTTATAGCTGAAAGGAGAGCTGTTGTAGATTTCACAGTGGTGTGGACAATTCATAGGTTTCAACAAAAACTCTTCATCCTCTTTTGGGGTATGGATGGGCTGAAAGCTATCTTCCCCATATTTGGCATAGTGACCTGAGGTCACATATAGTTCCTTCTGACCGATATGTGGTGTCACCACCATTTCATAACCCGCTTTCTTTTGTGCTTTTTTCAGGAATTGTTCCAAACGCTCTCGCAAGGCAGCACCATTAGGTAACCATAACGGTAGACCTTGACCTACTTTTTGGGAGAAGGTAAAGAGTTCCAATTCCTTGCCTAATTTTCGGTGGTCACGTTTTTTGGCTTCCTCCAAAAGCTCAAGGTACTCGGTTAGTTCTTTTTGCTTGGGGAAGGAAATGCCATAGACCCGGGTTAATTGTTTGTTGTTTTCATCACCTCGCCAATAGGCGCCGGCCACACTCAAAATTTTAACAGCTTTGATGATTCCCGTATTGGGGATGTGCCCTCCACGACACAAATCGGTAAAGGTACTATGGTCACAGAAGGTGATCGTACCGTCTTCCAGGTTTTCAATAAGCTCTACCTTATATGGATTGTGTTGTTCCTTATAATAATGTAACGCATCCGCTTTGGAAACACTTCGCATTTTATAGTCGTGTTTACCGCGGGCAATTTCCAAGGCTTTTTTCTCAATGGCAGGAAAATCTTTTTCAGACACTGTGTGGTCGCCAAAATCCACATCATAATAGAAACCGTTCTCAATGGCGGGTCCAATGGTAAGCTTAATACCAGGGTACAATTCTTCCAAGGCCTGCGCCACTACGTGTGATGTAGAGTGCCAAAAAGCCTTTTTGCCCTCTGCATCGTTCCATGTATATAAGGTAAGTGTGCCATTTTCGGTTAAGGGTGTTACGGTCTCCACAGTAGTATCATTGAATTTGGCCGAAATTACATTTCGGGCCAATCCTTCACTAATGCTTTTTGCAATCTCAATTGGTGTAGTTTCTTCAGAAACTTTCTTTACCGCGCCGTCAGGCAATGTGATATCAATCATGTACACTCCTAATTTTGAATGGTGCGCAAAGATACTATGTTGAATTGATGCTTACAATATATATGTATGTCAAATGGATAAGAAGGTTCAAATCAGGGGCTTATCTGGATTGCTGATGAAAAAGATTATTGCGATTAGCGAAGATAATAAGATGTGTGTCAATTAAATATTTGATTATCAGTAAATTAAATTTTTTTTGAATTTTTTTTGAAAATTGTTTTGTGGTATCATTTAAACCTCTCTATATTTGCACCCGCTTAGCTGATAAGGCTGGGTGTTAAAGGAGGGGGATTTGGTCGAATTGTGGCCAATTTTTTTTCCTTTAGAGTGAAGAAGTTCATATACATATTGTAACGACAGCGTAA
>NZ_JAFLNE010000012.1 GCF_017313225.1 Allomuricauda sp. CAU 1633
TACAACCATGAAAGAAGACACCAGTCCATTGAATACCAAAGACCAAACGATGTTTATAGAAAAGCAGCTTGATAATTATGTTAGTTTTGTAGAGAAACTGTCCTAAAGATCGGGGTATCTACAATCACAATTATTGCATCCAAACCGTTTTCATCTTTTTCAAAAACAAAAATTCCAGACTCTAGATCAAGTCTTATTTTTAAATTTAGAAATGAGTAGCCAAGAAATGCCAATATAACTATTAATTTCAATTTCGTTATATGGATTTTTTTTGCAAAAATGGATAAAACCTTTGTCCACATATTTTAAATAGGGCTTAAGAAGGATTAGTTTTTTTATTGAGAACAATTCTGCCTTGATAAACATAATTATCAATCTTATCATTTAAAGTATAAAAGTATTTGGCTCTTTCACTTAGAATACTTTCTAGCTCATTAATATTCCATTTTGAAAACCGAACGGTTTTTCTTAGATAGGTTATCATTTGTATTTCGTCTTCGACCTCTATTTGGATTTTAATAATCTCTTCCCTTATCTTATCAGGAGCCTCTTTCGGAGCCACAATTCTTTCCAGCTTTTCCCTGTAAAAAAACAATTGATTTTGTAAATTCAACAGAGAGGGAAAAACTCTTACTTCAATTTGCCTGAAATAACCAACGTTATGTAGCATTGAATAACTGATAATCAGAATTCCTAAAATTGCTGGGATTAAAAGTTTGACGGAGTAACCCATGTAAACTCCTATTGAAAAAATCATTACAATCAAAACAACGGTAAAAATTAGCAATTCACCATGTAAAGTTTGTAAAGTTTGTAATTGTCTGTAATTAACGGAATGTCTATATAGTCCGAATCGATCTTTAGTTCTCATTCCTATTGTTATTATTAAAATGAAAACAATTTTTTAGATTAATTGAGTAAAAAAATGTTTTACTAACTACGATGATTAATAACTCCAAAATACGATAAATCTGTTAAAATTGCTGTTCTTATTCATTTCAAGTCATATAAATACCTGAAAGCTATAATAAACTGATAAATGAAATAGGCTATTAATATTCTAAAGGAATTATCAATAATATAAATCCAATTTGCACTCATATTACTATTTGGACATGCATCAATCATTGTCAGAATGGTTTCGGTCCTGTGTGCCGGATTAATCAGACTGATAAGTTTCCCCCAATTATCCATAAATGATTCAATACATGCTAATGAAACTAGTGATAGCAGTAGAATTTCAATTCCTAGAAGAATCAATATCCAAATCAGAGGTCTAGTAACTGAAAGTCCATACTTATTTGATATCCAACCAAGAATTAAAGGAAAATTGAAGTTTTTATGATGTTCATTATGAAACCTTTTTTCAAATGCTCTAAAAAGACGATTATTAGGGGAATCTTGCTTTTTGTCGTAAAGTAATTTGAAAAGTAAAATGGTGCTTAGTTTCTGATGAGGTGAATCTTTATGTTTAAAGTTAACTATGGATTCATATGTCCAATTCAAGTTATTGGCTTGCACTTCTTCAAAATCATTATCTTCATTAATTTCCAAATAAAAACCAAAATATTTGGTGCCTGTCAAAATATAGTCCTTAAACATCCAACTCGGAACCTTTCCTTTTGCTGTAAAAGCTATACCGTCAAGCAATAACCGTTTTGTAATTTTATTACTAATTAATGAAATGGAACTCTGTTGTTTAAAGTTGGTTGGCTTGATTGATTTGAGATAAAGGTTTTCTATTGAATTGTATTTAAAATCAAGACGTTGAGTGTTTAACTCAACAATTTCAACAACACTAAATTTGTTTTGTTCAATTGACAATTTTTCAATTTTAGAAGCCAGTAATTGAAACTTTGAATCACCTCTATTATCCGCTAATTCAACATCGTTGGCTTCAAAATTTTCAATTACCATTTCCATTATATTTCCTTTACTGTTTAGATTCCGGGTTGTTTCAATTACCAGTTTATTAACTTTCCCTAAAACAGCAATTTCTTGAACTTGGTTATCAACTAATTTTAAAAATTCATTTTCAGATTTAACCTTGATTAGCGAGCATCTAAGATTACATATTTTAATTCCCAAGAATGGATGATTTCCGTATACTGAAATAAACAGCCTTTCCATTATTCTGGAAATCTGCATTGCGCCTTTAAAGTTAATTTCAATGCGGTCAAACATTTCCACAGACTTTAATAAGTCTACAGAAAAATCACGGCTTATATTAATGAACATTTCATTTGAACTCTTTATTTGTTCATAAAGGTCAACTTCAATATATATTGTTTTCTTAGGATTCAAATTATTGTATAAAACCCCATGAGCCCTAATTGTCAATCCAACATGCTTAATTAAAATCGTTTTACCAAAATTAGCATCAGTTTTGAAAAAGGACCTTAATTGCTCATTAAAGCCAGTTTTGAACAAATCATGTAGTTCGATTGTCATATTCCAAAATGGATTTTTTTATACAATTGAAACTAGTTTTTCCTTTAATTAAAAAATCCTTAGCAAGGATAGCTTACACTCCCCATTCATTTAAAAATGAGAATAAACCTTCCTTATTAGAAATATCATCTAGGAGTTCCTTTCTAAATTCTTCCTTGGGTCCAGTCACCTGAATCTTTTCATTTTGAAATAATATTTCCCGGGTTATTTTATAACTCTCAAAAAATTCAAATAAATATTTTGTTTCAATTTTTATATAAAAAGTCAGTACATCGAGATTCTCTCCAGGGAATATTTGTGGGGGTTTTTCATTTGTAATTTTTACTGATTCTTCATTGGAAGTAAATGAGTAGTTTCGTGATTGGCCCACATCTTGGAAATATACAACACACTGAATAATTTTCTTTAAATAAGCATTGACTCTATATTCATTAGTCATTACCGAACCAGTATTGATAATGCCAATGGAAAACTTAAAATGCATGGTTTCCTGAAATTCTTTTGATTCTGAAGTATCACTATCTACGGAAAAAAGAAACGATTCAAAATCTAAACTGATTTTAGCTCTGTTATTGTAAGCCTTTCTAACTTCATATTCTTCCATTTGAACGGACTCGAAATTTTTTCTAACATAAAATCGTTTGTCAAGATTGTTCATATGGGGAGCATCATCGCTAGCTGGTATTTGAATTACATATACAGTTTTTGAAATATCATTATCAATTCGTATTGGATGAATCCGGATATTAGATATACCTCTTTTTATTGTAGTTGAAATTATTTGATCCAAAGATTCTTTGGTAAAATCGTATCCATTAACATACTTAAACCCTATTGGAACATGATCAATTTCCTCCATTCCATAAATAATTATTCCCCCATCGGCATTCGCCATTGCTGAAATGTCCTTAGCTAATTCCTTTTTCTTTACTGGTGTCTTAGCTAGCGATTCCCCTCTTTTATATTCTAAGTTAATAGACTCCTCTATTTTGTTGTCTATTAAAGATTTCAAAGTTTCAATAGAATAATTTTCCAGCTTATGTAACTCTACCATAACGACTTACTTCATTAAGTAATATCAAGTTAAAGTATGTAAGGTTTCTAATAAATCCTAAATTGCTTTTGATGAGTTATCAACTAAGCGGACCAGAATCTTCATAAATGTTGGGAAATAGTTGGGAAATAAGGCCAATAAAAAAACGCAAACACCTAAAATTTAGATGGTTGCGTTTTTTCTTCTGTGCGGGTGAAGGGAGTCGAACCCCCACGCCTTGCGGCACTAGATCCTAAGTCTAGCGTGTCTACCAGTTCCACCACACCCGCAAAAGGGAGTGCAAATATAAATCAATTTTCCGATTTGCAAACCGGCCTACTTTAAAAACTTGTTTTTTGTACTTTTAGTGTCCTTTTTAAAACATACATGGAACACATAAACGATTACATCAACACCCACAAAGACCGATTCATAAATGAGCTTGTTGAACTTTTAAAAATCCCCTCCATCAGTGCAGACCCTGCCTATTCCGCAGCTGTTTTGGAAACAGCAAAGGCTGTTAAAAAATCACTGGATGATGCCGGTTGCGACAATACCGAAATCTGTGAAACCAAAGGCTATCCTGTGGTGTATGGCGACAAAATTATTGACCCTAATTTACCTACGGTATTGGTGTATGGACATTACGATGTGCAACCTCCAGACCCTATGAACCTATGGGATTCACCACCTTTTGAGCCCATAATCAAGAAAACCGATTTGCATCCAGATGGTGCCATTTTTGCACGGGGTGCCTGTGACGATAAAGGCCAGTTTTTTATGCACGTAAAGGCTGTGGAGTTCATGATCAAGAACAACCAGCTTCCCTGCAACGTAAAATTTATGATTGAGGGTGAAGAGGAAGTCGGAAGCGATAGTTTGGAGGATTTCCTAAAGGAAAACAGCGAAAAACTCAAAAACGACATCATCTTGATTTCCGATACGGGCATGATTTCCAACGACACCCCATCCATTACCACAGGCCTTCGGGGATTAAGTTATGTACAAGTGGAAGTGACCGGGGCCAACCGCGACCTTCACTCCGGGATTTATGGAGGTGCTGCACCCAACCCTATCAATGTGTTGGCGAAAATGATTACTTCACTTCATGATGAGAACAACCATATCACCATTCCTGGATTTTATGATAAGGTTGAAATCATTTCCGATGAGGAGCGTGCCGAGATGGCCAAGGCTCCTTTTAATCTGGAGAACTATAAAAAAGCGTTGGATATTGATGACGTCCACGGCGAAAAAGGCTATACCACTACCGAACGTTTCGGGATTCGACCCACCTTGGATGTGAACGGAATTTGGGGCGGTTATACGGGCGAAGGTGCCAAAACCGTCATTGCCAGTAAAGCCTACGCCAAAATTTCAATGCGATTGGTTCCTAACCAAAATTGGCACGAAATTACCGACCTGTTTACCAAACATTTTACATCTATCGCTCCAAAGAGTGTGAAAGTAAAAGTCACCCCGCATCATGGCGGTCAGGCGTATGTGACACCAATTGATAGTGATGGGTATCAAGCGGCTTCCAAAGCTATGGAAACGACTTTTGGAAAAACTCCGGTGCCACAACGTACAGGAGGGAGTATTCCCATCGTGGCGCTATTTGAAAATGTTTTTGACAGTAAAACCATTCTTTTGGGATTTGGATTGGACAGCGATGCCATCCACTCCCCCAACGAACATTTTGGGGTCTGGAACTTTTTAAAGGGCATTGAGACCATCCCCTACTTTTACAAATATTATACAGAAATGAAGTCTTAGGTCTTCTTCACGTATTGGGTAAGAATTACTATTTGTTGGCCATCTACCTTGCCCTCAATGTATTCGGCATTCTCACGATCCAGGGAAATCCGTCTCACGGCGGTTCCCTGTTTTGCGACCATGCTGGAACCTTTTACTTTTAAATCCTTGATCAGCACAACATTGTCACCATTCTCCAAAATGGCCCCGTTGGCATCCCTGTGAATCACTTTCTCTCCTTCGGCCTCACCTTCACCAGTGGCCTTGGCCCACGCTAAGGTGTCATCATCCAAATACATCATGTCCAAAAGGTCTTGTGGCCAACCTTCGGATTTTAACCGATGGAGCATGCGCCACGCCACAACCTTAACGGCATCGTGTTCGCTCCACATGCTATCATTTAAACAACGCCAATGGTTGGCGTCCATGTCATCGGGATTTTCAATTTGAGTTTTACAGCTGGCACACACCAGAATACTTCCATCTAATCCTCCCGTGGAAACCGGTAGCACTTCGTAACTATCCAAACCTTCCGTTGCACCGCATAATTCACACGCCGCTCCACTTCGTTCCTGCAAATCTTCCAGTAATCCCATTATACTATTTTAAAGTGATGCAAACTTAGAACTTTTCAAACTATACTGTGCTTAATAAGAGACCAAAAAAATCCACTCACCTAGGTGAGTGGATTTCAGTAAAACCACAACAAAACTCAAGGCAATTGAGAATATCCATGTCTGGTCTTCCAGAGGAAATATTTCTCAAAAAGCACCTTTGAAAAATCGTAGAACACATTGGGTATCATAATGGCAAAGTTCCTAGGTTTAAACAGGTGGTCACTTACAATGATTACCTCTTTTTTACCAGCATCCATCACGCAGATACCAGGAATTTTTCCCCATGCTTTTGTTTTTAGTTTTTCTTTTCCATTGGTGACCCTCACAATGTTTTCAGCAACAATTTTACCGGTTTCATCGGATGGATACCCTGTTTTGGGGCCAGAAAATGGAACTTTACCGGGCTTGAAGGGTAATTTTACATCCACAGCGATTCCTGCAGACCAAATATTGGGGTATTTTACATGTCTATAATCATCCCCAACGGGCAAATACCCAGCTGGAGTTGGCATAAGTTCAGGGGAATTCACCACAAAATCGACTCCTACAAATGGAGGCATCAACATCGTGAAATCACTGGCCAATTCTTCACCGGAAGTTAATATCACTTTATCTTTTGTTACTTCCTTCACGCCTACCTCGGTATGATAGAGAATGTTGAACATTTTCATAAAGGATTTGAGCATGGTCTCACCTCCGGTGATGCCATCTATTCCAAAGTGACCCAAGAAGGTTTCTGGAGTGATCCAATGCAAATCCACTTTCTTCCGAATTTTTTGTTCCCTCAACCATTTTTCCACATTAAAGAGAAATTCATAAGCGGCACCCATACATCCGGCATTTTGGGTGGCTCCAATAACAATGGGGCCGGGGTTTTTCTTGAATTCTTCCAAAGCTTTTCTGGTTTTCATGGCTCCATTGGGAGTACCAATGTAGTGGGCAAATTCGGCTACGCCAGGAGCTACGTCATATTTTACTTTGGGTCCTGTGGCGACCACTAAATGGTCATAGGCATAATCTCCTTTGCTGGTATAGACCATTTGTTCATTGGGATCTACCCGTAAAGCTTCTGCTTGCACAAAATCTACCCCTTTCTTTTCCAAAATGGTGTCTTTTCTGAAAGAAATATCTTTGATCTCCCTTCTACCAAAGGGTACCCATATCAGTGAGGGAACAAATAGAAATAAAGGAGATTTGTCGATGACAATCACCTTGTGTTCCTTTTTCCCTTTTCGTTTGATTTCCAAAGCGGCGGTCATTCCTGCGAAATTTCCACCAATTACTACTGTTGTTGTCATGGCCTTTGAATTTATTACTGTGAAATTACACCATCCCTTCACCAAAAACAGTAACCTAAGTCACATAGAATCAAGACATAGCAACATCGTTAAACATTCCCTAAAAAAGAGATCAAACCTGCGATTCATGGGCAATTGATGTAACAAAATCTGCAAAATTGCGTTCTAATATTCTATCAATCAAATCAGAACACTATAATGCTACAACGTTTTTTCATCTTCTGCTCAGGAGCGGACACCCATATTTTGGAAACGTGCTCCAATGGGGAACGCAACAAGTACGCCGGGATTGGCGCTACCGTTTTCTTTACCGCCATTATGGCCTTTATTGCCAGTGGCTATGCTTTGTACTCCGTTTTTGACAACCTCTTTACGGCTATCTTTTTTGGACTTATTTGGGGATTGTTGATTTTTAATTTGGACCGATATATCGTATCCACCATTAAGAAACGTGATAATTTTAAAAGTGAATTGCTACAGGCAGCTCCACGAATTGTTTTGGCCATCATCATTGCTGTGGTGATTTCCAAACCGTTGGAAATGAAGATTTTTGAAAAGGAAATCAATCAGGTATTGTTGGAAGAAAAAAACGTCATGACCTTGAACAACAAGGAGCAGTTGGCCTTGCAATACACTCCAAAGATTGAAAGTCTCAATGAAGATATTGCCAACCTGAAAAATGAAATAGCTACCAAAGAGGCGGAAACAAATACGCTTTACGACACCTATATTTCGGAAGCCGAAGGAACCGCTGGAACGGGTCTATTGGGTAAAGGCCCTGTATATAAGGAAAAACGGGAAAAGCATGATGCTTACCTAGCCGAGCTAAATACCCTAAAAGAAACCAATGCGGCCAAAATTGAAGGGCTGGAAGCCCAAATTGCCGCGTTAGAAACCGATTACAACACGGCCGTAACCAGTTCCCAACCCATTATTGATGGTTTTGATGGACTCATGGCCCGAATCAATGCGTTGGGCAAACTACCCTGGTTTCCGTCATTTTTTATCTTCTTGTTGTTCTTGGCGATTGAAACCGCTCCTATCATTGCCAAGCTATTGGCACCAAAAGGGGAATACGATTATAAATTTGAAGAACAGGAAAGTGTCGTGGCCACTTGGGTGTCGCAAAAAGTGGCACAACGCAAATTATTGATGGCCACCGACGGGGAAATCAACACGCAAATCTATGCCGATATCAAGAGTGAAGAAGAACTCTATCGCTACAAAAAGGAAAAAGCAGAAGAATTGCTCCGGTTACAGGCCGATTCATTCCACAATGTGCAGGTGAAAGGGCTTTAATCCACTATCCCCATATTTTTTAAAAGAAAAGAAGCGTTCATATTTTGGCACACCCCTTCTTTGAACTTATAATCAAAGAACAGTTCTCCGTTGATGATCTGGGCATCAAAATAGCGGTTTTCCACTTCGGAAAGTTTGTCTGCAAGGGTGCACAAACTTAAATCGTGGGTGGCCACCATGCCCGTTGACCCATGTTGCACCAAACGCTCAATAAACTTTTTAGAGCCTTTGGCTTTGTCCACACTGTTGGTCCCTTTAAGGATTTCATCCAAAATCACGAAGCCATCTCCCTTCTCCAACTCCTCTACAATATATTTTAAGCGTTTCAGCTCTGCATAAAAATACGAGGTCTCATCCGCCAATGAATCTGAAGAACGCATACTCGTCAACAAGCGAACGGGAGCGTATTTTACTTCTTTTCCTTTTACAGGCAAACCCATATTTGCCATGACTATCTGTAGGCCAACGGCCCGTAAAAAGGTACTTTTCCCGGCCATATTGGCCCCGGTAACGATACAAAAACGACCTTTTCCAATCTCAAAGTCGTTTAAAACGTTCTTTTGGGGGTCGACCAAAGGATGTCCTACCTCTTTTCCGCTCAATACCACATCGTCTTGCACCAAATTCGGGTAGGTATGGTCGGGATGGTTAAAGGCATAGGTACCCAATGTGATGTAGGCATCAAACTGGGCAATGGCCGAAAACCACTCCTCCACCTCATCCCCGTATTTTTCAATCCAAGACTCTACTTTGTAAGCAAAGTATAAACTCCACAGCAAAAATCCCTGCCCGAACAGCAGCACTAAAAAGTTGTTCTGCTGTTCGAAGTTGTCCATTCTTCGACTGAAGTTTTTCAATATTTTTGACGTCTTCTCACCTTCGACCTCCAGCTTTTTTTGAAGGTTCTGCAAGAGTTCCGATTTGAAATTTTGTCCTTCCAGTTCAGAAATCAAGCGCTGATGTTGTTGTATGGTTTCCTGTGCTTCAGAAACTTGAACTGCAAACTTGAGAATGCTCTTGGAAAAACGCCCTACAATCCCAATCCCAAAAAAGAACCAGAGTACCACCAAACTTTCAGGCACCGAACCAGAAACGGTCAAAAAAATCAACAAAATGGAGAGCAATGCAAAAATGGGTGTCACTACGCCCACCCAGTTTGGTGTGAACGAAACATGGTTTTTCATCCAATCCGATACCAAATCAGGTGAAATCCTAGGCTTAGTTTCGCCCGCTAAAGCCGAAAAATGTTGTCGCCATTCCGGTAATTGGGCCAATTCTTGAATTGCCTGTTGCTTTTTGGCAATATCCTTCGGATGTCCATCCAACAAAAGACCAGAAAACACTTTCCTGCCCTGTACCAGAGTCGTTCGGTTGGTGTATTGATAAAAGGAACCTCTTCCAAACACATCCAAATCTTGCGCATAAGGATGGTCTGGTTGCAAAAATTCTCTTCCGTCTGGTAAATGGTGATACCGGCGGGCCAAAATTTCCAGTTCTTTTGTA
The DNA here is from genome assembly GCF_017313225.1 of Allomuricauda sp. CAU 1633. Lineage (GTDB taxonomy): Bacteria > Bacteroidota > Bacteroidia > Flavobacteriales > Flavobacteriaceae > Flagellimonas. Next base: position 9,957 of record NZ_JAFLNE010000012.1, read on the forward strand.
TTGATGTCGATTAGCCGTTGTACATATGCCTTATACCGCTTTACATTGATAAAACGAATAATCAGATATATGAACAACCCAACGCCTAAGGGCATTAGTATAAAAATTGCCTCCGTTCTCCAAAAGAAGTAAGCCCCAAGGGTCAATGTTAAAAATATGAACAACCGTAAGGTGGCCAAAAGGGCCAATCGCTTTTTTACCTGCTGAAGTTCCTGCTGATGCTTGTCTTTTAGAGATGTGTAAAACTGCTGTAAATCCACCATCTAATCTCCACCCATATTTTGCAATTCCTGCTGTAGTTTTTTGGTAAGTCCGGCCACTACAAGTTCGTAGGAATGGTCCACCAGTTCCAGAATCAATTTTGCAGGTAGGTTTTCCAAGAAAAGGGTGTTCCAATGGGTTTTGCTCATGTGGTAGCCCGGAATAATGGTCCCATCGTATTCCTCTCGCAGTTCCACGGCACGTTCTGGGTCACATTTTAAATTGCACTGTGGAGGGAGTCGTTCCAAGGATACCAAGGCGAACATTTTGCCCATCACTTTAAACACCAACGTATTTGCGTCAAAGGGGAACTCCTCGGTCACCCCTTTTTTTGTGAGGCAATATTCACGAAGTTCCTCAACATTCATAATTAGATGCCTTGCGAATCGTACACAATGACCTTTTCCCAAAGATCTTTGCACTCTTCTATAAAAACAAGGTGCGGCGGTTCTGTTTGGTAGGCTTCCTGTGCTTCGGCGGACTCAAATGACACGATGAGTGCATAAGTGAACGAGTCATCCACTACATCCCGAACCGCTTTGGGTGGTTTTCCAATATATTGGGTCTTGGCGTATTGCGAATTGTCCAGAAACTTTCTTAGGGAAGCTTCAAACTTGGCCCTGTCGGCCTCGTTATCTGGGTTTTTGAACCAGAAATAAACGGTATGCGCAAATGCGTCGTCAAAATTAGTCTTCATGTCGTTTTTGATTTGTACACAACTGGAGGAAACTATTCCCACCAAAAATAGAATAATGATTCTTGTTTTCATGTTTATTTATTGTTCTATAAATTGTTTTTCTCGATTTGAAATTTCCAAAGCAGAGTAATCCAAGGTCCAACCAATGGTCTCCACAATTTTTTCCACCACCAAAACGGCCTGCAAGGCTTCTTTACGAGCTGTTTCCATCAGCCCGCTTTCGGGGATTTTCTGTTTGATGTGTTCCTTAGCTTCCTGATTCAATTTGGTGAGGTCGTTGGGTGAAAAGCTGTTGAACAGCCCATTTTTGATATCATAAAACTGCAAATCAGGTTCAATGGACAACACTTCTGGCTCTGGAAAATTACGCAATATGATTTTCTTATTTTGGGTGTCGGCAGATAAATCCAATTTCCCAAGATCATATCCGATATGTGCTTGTGCTTTTACCACAATGAGTGCCTTTTTCTTGCTTCGCAAAAGGCTCATAAAGCTGTCCTTGGTGTTTTCGTAATGATAGATTTCGGCAAAATCGCCTTCCACAGAAACCAATTTGCAAACGCTCCGAATCTTGTCCAACAAGACCGTGGATTGCTGTTCGGTGATTTCTCTGCTCTTCTTTTTTCGGAATAGGGAGAACACCCAATACATGAGTATGGCACCCAATACTACCCCGAGAATGGTATCAACTATTTCACCCATTATTGCCTATTTCACCCAAGTGGGTAAACTTAAATCCTTTATCATATTTTAGACCATAGCCCATTGCCCTATCCATAGCTGAATGCGAAAACAGAATAATTCCAATGAGCTGGCATAAAGGTATAGAAAAGTAGACACCCATCCCATAGATTAGTAGGGCCAAGCCTTTGTGATGGAATAGGTTATAGGAAACCGCCCCGATTTTATTCCCAAAAAGGTAGCCCAGCATTCCGATATCCGGGGTAAGAATCAATACCAAAAACCACCACCAGGCATAGGGGGTCAAACTAAACAAATAAATGCCCAAACCGAACATCATCCATTCCTCGAGTTTTAATAGTGTTTTCATGTGTTCAAAATTTTATAGAGTACTGGTCTGCTGGGGCTGGCATCATTTTCAAAGGGTGCCACTTGAAGGTCTAAAAAATAGGTCCCATCCACTACTTTGTTGGGCACATAGATAAATTCGGTAATGGTAGCCTTTTCGTGGGGTTTGCCTTGGATGTTCCAAAAGGCATTGTGGGATAAAAGTGCTCCCGCATCCCGTTCCTTGTCCACCGAGGGTAAATCTATCAGTAAGTGTTTTACTCCTTTTTTTACTAAATATTCTGCTGCTTCCTTCAACAAATAGGGTGGGTTGGTATCTGAATATTTCCTGGACCGTTTGTCCTTAAGGTTGGGCAGCGTCCGAATCACCACCGCATCCCGTTTTTTGTTGCCCAAGGCATATTTTAGTTGCTTTTCGGAAATGACAAAATCTTCACCTTCCTGTTCGGGGGCCACGGTGATGACCTCGGCCAAAAAGAAGAACTGCTTTAGTTTTTTATTGACGGAATGAAACGCCTCCGTAATATGACCCAGACACTCGGTATGGGTAACGTGGCTATGCGGGTTGAACCAAATGTCATTGAAGTTGGTGGACGCCCCCTCGGTCACTTTTCCCGTAAAACCATCTTGTTTGTGCGGTTTTATTTTCGGTGAATCCAAGTACCACGCATTGACACCCCCCTCCCCATCTTGGAGGGATATGGAAATATCAAGAGGTTTGGTCAAATCAATTGTATAATTTCTGGAGTTGTATTTTATGGTGGCTATCATTCAAACTTTACTTGAAACAGTAATTAAATCAATTCATTTGATAAATGCAATAAATCCCTTTTTTTGTTGAGTGAAATTCTGGAGGGACTTTGTGTTAAAAATCAACTTAACTAAAAACTGCGGGGGTCTATTTTGGGAAAAATACCAAATTTTGGTACTTTTAAACAAAGAATTGAATTATGAGCAAAAACACATCCATATCACTTGGAAGTTATTTCGACCAATTTGTGAACACCCAAGTTTCTGCTGGAAGGTATAAAAACGTTAGCGAAGTCATCAGGGCTGGTCTTCGACTTTTGGAAAACGAAGAAAGTAAAGCAATGGTTTTACGAAATGCCATACAAGAAGGAATTGATAGTGGAATATCTCATGATTTTGACCCAGACAAGCACCTCAAAGAGTTGAAAGCTAGACGGACAAAGAATGACTAAATATGAATTAACCAAAAAAGCAGTTCAAGATTTAGGTGAAATTTGGGAATACACTGTTGAAAAATGGTCAGAACAGCAAGCAGATAGATATTATAATTTATTGTTGGACAGCTGTCAGGATATTGCCAACAATCCTGAATTAGGTAAAAATTATGATGGAATTACAACTAACTTATATGGGCTTAAAACCAATCGGCATATCATTTTTTATCGAAAACGGTTAGACCAACCGATTGAAATAACAAGAATTCTGCACGAACAAATGGACTTAAAAAACAGAGTGACCGAATAGTAAAAGCCGCTCCCAACCGGGTTTATCAAATATTGTTTTTGAATCCCATTTGAATTGGTCTGCATTCAGGTACGGCCTAAAAGAATACTTAGACTCAAGGGTTTGAGACACGGAAAATATCACTTGCAATGTCATTCACTACGGCGTTTGTATTTTTAAATTTAGCTATCAATTGGAAATAGCGTTTTATGAGTTGAGAAAGTGCACCGGTCTATTGCAGCATTGATTTTTTGTTCCCAAAAAACTACCTTCACGTATCGGTCGATATAAATCATTAAAACGATTCATATCTTTAAACGTTGTAGCACATTAAAAAAATGAACGTTTTAGAAGAAAATTTAGCGGAATATAAAACTGACTTTCCAAAAAGCTGGTCTTTTCTTTGGTCACCAGAGGAAGCCGAAAAAATTTCTGAAGAACATAAAGACCAAATTCATTTTCTGAATAAAAAAGGAACTGAAATTGTAAAAGAATACCTGAATTCTTCTAAAATGTTAGCTTACTCAACTGGAACTGATTGGAGTCCATTTACGAAAGGATATTTCAAAACGGAAAAGAAGTTTCAAATTACAATGGACTGTGGTTCGGAAATAAAAAAATGGCTCTACAATCTTGGAATTCCATTTGATAAGTATGTTTTTGTAGAATCCGACAATTCTGGACAAGCAATAATGCTGACTTGGAAAATGGTAATCAAACATTGGGAAGGAATGTTTTGGGATACTGACTTGACAATTTTTGACGGAAGTCTGAATTGGGCACTATTTTATTATCACGAAAGTGAACTCTTTTTTGGAAAGGACAACGTGTTCGACCAGGAAGCGGAATTTGAAAAAAATCTTGAACAAAATAGACTATTAAGCGAAATAAAAAACCGAATAAAATAACGTGCTACAACGATGTATAACCGCAATTACGGCGGATTCGACTACGTCCGAATCCACTCGGAATTGCTAACGTCAGTGCTTAACCGAAAAACATTATCTTTAATCCCGTAACTGACGGTTATACGAGACCGATACGTGCAACCTCCCGAATTGAGAGACTGAACACCTCAGCGTTACCTTAAGAAAAACAAATCACTGGCAATCCCATCCGCCAAAAACTTTCCTTTTTTGGTGGTGAGCAGCGTATCGTTTTCCAGAACGAGTAAACCCTGCTCTAAAAATTTATGGGATTGTTGGGTTAGGTATTCCACATATTTTGGACCGAAATCGGCTGTTATCCGTTCCAAAGAAACACCCCAAATAGTTCTCAGTCCGGTCATCACGTATTCGTTGTAGCGGTCTGTCTGGGTCAAGGTTTCAGTTTCGTTGGGTAACTCCCCCGCTCCTATGGATTTGATGTATTTGACATTGTTCCGAATGTTCCAGCTTCGGTTTTGCCCATCAAAGGAATGGGCGGATGGGCCAATGCCCAAATAGGTTTTCCCCAACCAATACGACGTATTGTTTCGGGAAAAGAAACCTGGTTTTCCAAAGTTGGAAATTTCATAATTGATAAACCCATTCGCTTCCAATAGATCCACCAAAATGTAAAATTGTTCTTGCGCCTGCTCGTCATCCACATCGGGGACGATGCCTTTTTCGATAAACTTTTTGAGGGCGGTTTTGGGCTCCACAGTCAACGCATAACTGGAGATATGGGGCAAGCCAAAATCCACCGTTTTTTGGATGTTGGTTTTCCAACGGTCATTGGACATGCCAGGGATTCCGTAGATCAAATCGATGGAGATATTATCGAAGTGCTTTGTGGCTTCCCGAATGCAGTTTTCGGCTTCTTCGGCATTGTGAGCACGGTTCATTAACTGCAAATCTTCCTCAAAAAAGGATTGTATGCCGATGCTGAGTCGGTTTATGAGACTATTGGACAGTTGAACAATTCGATTGCTGGACAAATCATCCGGATTGGCTTCCAAAGTGATTTCCGGCATATCAATTACGTTGTAATGGTCATACACCGTTTGAATCAATCGCTCAATCTCCTCATTGGAAAGTACGGATGGTGTTCCTCCTCCAAAATAAATGGTTTCTACTAGCTCATTGGGCAGTTCATCCTTTCGCAGTTCCATCTCTTTGACAAGGGCGTCCACCATAGTCTCCTTTTTACCCAATTGTGTGGAAAAATGAAAATCGCAATAATGGCAAGCTTGTTTGCAAAACGGCACGTGAATATAAACTCCAGACATGGTCAGCGAAGTTTATCCGGATTCTGCTTAACGAAGGCTTCCCATCCCGTGTAACTTTTGCCTACTTGCACTTTTCCATCATTATAAAAATGGCAAACAGCGGCGGCGAGTCCGTCTGTGCTGTCCAGATTTTTGGGGAGGGTTTTCAACTTCAGCAGGCTTTGCAACATTTTGGCCACCTGCTCTTTGCTGGCGTTTCCGTTTCCGGTAATGGCCATCTTGATTTTCTTGGGCATATACTCCGTAATCGGAACTTGCCGGGATAATCCCGCGGCCATGGCCACGCCTTGTGCCCGACCCAATTTTAGCATGGACTGTACATTTTTTCCATAAAAAGGAGCCTCAATGGCGATTTCATCGGGGTGGTAGGTGTCAATCAATTCCAGTGTACGCTCAAAAATAAGTTTGAGTTTGGTGTAGGGGTCGTCATATTTTCGGAGCATCAACTCGTTCATCTGCACAAAGTGCATCTGTTTGCTGACCACCTTTATGATGCCAAAACCCATGACAGTTGTTCCTGGGTCAATCCCTAAAATGATTTTTTCTGTTGCCAAATCTCTAATTGGTGTTTAGTACCAGTGGTAACCGGAAACGGAGGCTCACTGGATTCCCTCTTTTTATGGCCGGCGCCACCGTGGTGAGGTCGTTTAGAAGTTCGGATACCTTGGTGTTGAAATCTGCTATTTCGTTCAAAACGGAGGTTTTTTCTTCAACATGAAGCACAGAAATGAACCCATGCTCATCAATCACAAAATCGATATAAACCGTGTCGTTCAAATCTTCATTTACTTGAAACTCCAAGCTGTCCAAGGCATTGGAAAAGGAGTCCAGCATCACATTCTGAAAACACTCGCGCTGGGCTTGCTTGGTAGCGGTCTCATCGCAGCCGTCAAAATGGGGGTATTGGTCCACATCGTTCCAATCTATCGCCAAAAGTTCCTCATTGACCAATTTTTGGGTCTTATCTTCCCGCGACATAAAAAGTTCGCAGGAAACCAGCAAGCCAAAAAAGGATAACAACATGTACTTCCGCATAACAGCCCCGAGAATTTGGCTGAAATTACGATATTTTAATGAAGAACTGTATAACAGAAAGAGGCCTGAAATAATTTCAAGCCTCTTGCTACCTTAATAAATAGATCCAAAAAACCACTAAAAACTAACTGAAACCTTTCCCCGCACATAAAAAGGTGTCCCTGGGGTAAAATGAATCTCTTCAAATGAGTTGGGTTCGTTGAACAAACGGCTTTCTGTCGCAAACTGAGTCTCGTTCCATTTGGTATCGAACAGATTTTCCACAATCAGGCCAAAGGTCCAATTGTTTACACTATAATTGAGTGTAGCATCAGTGACAAAATAACCTTCCGCCACTATGGAATTGTCCTCATTGGCCGGTCTATCATCAATATATCTGTAATTGATTCCCCCTGAAAAACCTTGGTCACCACCCAAGGTGACTCCTCCAACCATGGTAAAATCGGGTGCCAAAGGAATATAATCTTCTCCATCTGCCTCCTCAGTGCTACGGGCATGGGTGTAGTTGGCATCGGTATACAGATAAAGCCAATCCAAAGGTTGATATCTTGCACCTACCTCAAGTCCCATTCGTCTTGTTTTTCCACTGGGTTCCACGATTCCTGCATCACCCACGTACACAAACTCCTGATCTAGGAATAAGGTCCACAGCGTGGCGTTCAAGACCAATTTATCCGCTGGTTTTATAATGGTTCCCAAATCCACGCCATAAGCGGCAGGCAAGATATCTTCTCCTCCGTTCGCCACCACAACCCGAGTATCGTTGGAATGAAATCCGATTCCAGTTTTCAGGAAAAACTGGGTGCTTTCTGTTGGACTGTAAATGGTATTGAACTTTGGGCTGAAAGCCACTTTTTCTTCACTACGGCTATCATACAGTTCACTCATTTTGTTGATGTAATCAAACCTGAAGTAATCTAAACGAAGGGCAGGCTCAAACGTAAACTTGCCCGATTTGAATTCAGCTCCTGCAAAAGCGTAGCTGTTTACCTCATCCACATCGCCATAAGCCAAACGTTCCAATAATTCTTGGCGGTTCAACGTATGCGATAGTTGGTTGTCGTCCACATTATCATACCTAAAACCGATTCCCGCATTGTATTTGAATCCCATTCCACCCAAATTGGCCGAATTGTTCTGAAAAACCGTCTTGGCACCAGCCATCACTCGGTCTTCAAACTGTTTGATTTGGTCACCATTAACAGGGTCATCCAAGAAAAAGGTAAAGTTGGAATAGAGCTCAAAATCATAATGCGATACAAACGCCGTGGTATTAAGTGATTTTCCTGCACCCAAATTCTTGTTATGGTTCAATACAATGTTGGTCCGGCTCGTTTGTCCACCCTCGGTATCATCGATGGCGCCAAAACGACCAATCAAACCTTGGTCCACTGCCCGTTGTGGAATTTGACCTGAAGCATCCCACTTGCTCGAAAAGTGCGAAGCTGTCAACAACAACTCCTGGTCACCAGGCAACGCATAACGGTATCTTCCCAAAATATTGATGCGGTTAAAGTTCTGTGGGGATTCAAACGGGCCGTCTGTCAAATATAGTTCTGAAGCCAAGTACGCATTACTATTTTGGTTGTCCATCACATTGAACATTCCCATAAATCTACGGGTACCAAATTGCCCAATTTCAGTGGACAACATACTTTGGTCCAAACTCTTTCTCAGCTTTAAATTGATATACCCCGCCGTATTAAAGTTCCCTTGGTCGGCATAATAGGGTCCTTTGCCAAAATTTATATTTTCTATGGTCTCCGGAATCACAAAGTGGAGGTCTGCATATCCCTGACCGTGGGCGTGGGACACCATATTCACCGGCATTCCATCCACATTAATAGCCACATCGGTTCCGTGATCCACGTCGAAGCCGCGTAAAAATATCTGCTCGGCCTTGCCACCACCAGCATGTTGGCCAATAATCAATCCGGGTACCTTTCTTAAAATTTCCTGTGAAGATTTTACAGGATTGGTTTTTACATCCACATCCACCACCCGACTCAGGGCATCCACTTCGGATACCAAAACCACTTGGTCTAAAGAAATGGAGCTCTCTTCAAGAACAATGTCCATCGGATTTTGCAAATTGGATTGACTCACCACTTTGGTTTGCGTAGCGTAACCGAGTTTTGAAAAATAAATCGTATCATTTATCGAGGTTCTATCCAGAACAAAGTGTCCTGTTCCATCCGTATGACTATGTTGACCGCTGGTTTTGTTGAAAATTCCAGCATCCTCGATGGGGGAACCAGCTTCATCAACCAGTTTTCCCTTTATGTTTTGCGCAGCAATGGTGCCCATGAATAGCATGGACAATGCCGCCATAAAATATTTCATGTCGTTGTCTTTTAATTTGATTTGTTTAAATACCTCTGAACAATAGAAACACTAGACCATCTCCAAAAAAGATTGGAACTCGTTCTTTAAAATTGGCCTAGCTGATTTTTCAGCTAAATTGGGGAGGAGGTGTGGTTACGGATTGAAACCAAAAAGAAGTTAGGTTTTGGTATGCCCAATTGCGAATGCCAACTGGTAAGGTAATAGGTGTTTCCGGTGTAGCTCCGGTTTTTTCAGCAAGATGCTTGTCCAATTTAAAGCTAATTTCATCCTTGGATTCTTGCTCATGGGGCCGATTGGCCTCCAACAAATCTTTTAAAACTTCCAAAGCTTCGTGCGAGTGACCCGCCATAGCCTCCAATGAAGAATAATCGATTGTTTCGTGATCCGATGCAAAACCATGGTGATGCGTTTTTTTGGTAAATGCGTGGGATACCTCGTGCAAAGTTTCCAACACCAAACCATTAAAAAGCCCAATCACATAAAACAGACACATCGCGGCACATCCCATTCGGATGAACCTTGACTTTGTATGTCTATTCTTTGTTTTCATGATTGCTGGATAATCGGTTTCAAATTTACCTACGAAATTTTTAAGGGTAGGGTTTTATTTTGATTTTGTTTGTAACAATTGTCGGTTACATTTGTCTAACAGGAAAACACAACCATGGACATTGCTTTACTCATTTTGGGGTTCCTTTTGATGTTGGTTGGGATACTGGGTAGCTTTCTACCCGTATTGCCGGGTCCACCCATTAGTTGGGTTGGGCTACTTTTATTGTATTTGACCAAAGCAGTGCCCGATAATTGGTGGGTTCTTGCCATCACCTTTGTTATTGCCATCACCATTACGGTTTTGGATTATGTGATTCCGGCTATGGGCACCAAAAAATTTGGGGGCAGTAAAGCGGGTATGTGGGGAACCATAATCGGGCTGATCATCGGCCTCTTCCTTCCGATTCCAGGAGGGTTTATCATTGGAGCATTTCTGGGAGCTTTTGTGGGAGAGCTCTCCAACAATATTGACCAAAAAAGAGCTCTTAAAGCGGCTTTTGGTTCGTTTTTGGGTTTTTTAACGGGTACCTTTATGAAGTTTGTGGTCACACTTCTCTATGCCATATTCTATGTGTTTATAGCAATTAAGTATGCAAGCGAACTATTTACGTTTAGTTAGTCTAGCCACTCCACTTTTTCAGAGATAGGTGTTCTTTCGGATTGAATTACCTCGCCCTCAAAATACCCTATATAAAAAAAGCCCAGGCATTTTTCGCCCTCCTTCAGATTAAAGAACTCATCCATATACTTGATGAGCCCGGGCGAAGACCAATAACTGCCAATACCCAGTTCGGTGCAGCACAACCACATATTTTGAACGGCCATGGCTACGGAGGCAATCTCCTCCCATTCCGGGAGGCTCTCTTTTGGGTCCCGTTGCATACAGATCGCGATTACCGCTCCAGAGTTGGATGGATTAAATTGCAGTTTTTTGATTTTCATTTGCTTTGGTCTGGGATCAGTTTCCTCATATTTGTTGGATAAAAAAATACCCAGTTCTTGTTTTTTGTCGCCTGTTAACACTTTAAAGCGCCACGGTTCGGTTTTTTTGTGGGTAGGAGCCCAATTGGCCGCTTCCAAAATCTTTTCCAAGGTTTCTTTGGCAATGGGTTTATCAATATATTGAGGAGGGAAAATACTTCTTCGGTTCTTGATCAAGTCAAAAATCATAGCTATTCTTTTAATTAATATCCAAAGTTACTTCCCAAAAAGTTGCCATCATAATTTCAGGGGCAAATCCATACATTTTTGAAGTGCAGGGTTTCTATTATCCGTTTTCCAGACCATGCTCAACACCGCGCGTTGTTTTATGTTTTTCATTTCGATAAACTTTACCTTCATCTGAAATCCATACTGAAGCGTTGTGGGCACAATGGCAATACCCAATTTGTTCTCCACCAATTTAAAGATGGTCTGCGCATGAACTGACTTATGCGAGACGTTGGGCACAAACCCACTATCTTCACAAATGCTCAGGACGGTATCGTAATACATGGGGCTATAATCTTGGGAAAACAAGATAAAGTCCTCATACGCCACTTGATTGATGTTTTTAAAGTTCTTTTCATCCAAAGGATGCTCTGCAGGCAACACCAAAGAAAAAGTGTCTTCAAAAACCGGTCTCACGTCCAGTCCTTTCGGCACGCGGGATAATCGAACAAAACCCAAATCCAATCGGTCGGCCAATATCGCATTGATTTGTGCTCGATTGGAAAGTTCTTCCAAAGTGGTATGTACCGTTGGATACTTTTCTTTCAATCCCAATAATAAATTCGGTACCACATTTTGCATGGCCGAACCCAAAAAACCAATGCGCACCTCCCCCAATTGTCCTTCACCTATAAGTTTTACCTGCTTTTTGGTCTGTTCCAGATGATTCAAGACGAATTCTACCTCTTTTTTCAAATACTCACCCGCTGGGGTCAAGCTCACCTTTTTCTTGTCCCTCACAAAAAGTTGGGTGCCCAGAATCTCCTCCATCTGTTTGATTTGGGTACTCAAACCGGGTTGGGAAATGAACAGCTTTTCCGCGGCCTTTCTAAAGTGAAGCTCTTCGGACACGGCCAAAAAATAGATGAAATGTCGAAGTTCTATTTGATAATTCATACTTATTGATTGTTACAAAAATAAGTATTGGTAATTATTAATCCTAACTCGTAATTTTATTCAAAAGAAAAACACATGGCGATAGACCGAACATTTCTATTTGGCGAAGACCATTTAACCGCAAGCATAGCTTTGGGCTTGGCCCATGGCACCATAAAAGGTGTTTTCTCCGATGAATGCCTAAAAAATGTGAATGTGAGTTACCAACGCGTTCAGCGCATTGTGGAAAAAGGCGATACGGTGTATGGAATCAACACTGGTTTTGGTCCTTTGTGCAACACCAAAATTTCCAAATCGGACACCAAGATTCTACAATCCAACATATTACAGAGCCATAGTGTGGGGGTGGGAGAACCTATTTCCAACGAATTGGCTAAAATTATGCTGATTCTTAAAATCCATGCCTTGGCCAAGGGATTTTCTGGAATTGCCGAAACCACTTTGCAACGCATGCTCTGGCATTTGGATAACGATGCCATTCCCGTGGTCCCCTCCCAAGGTTCGGTTGGTGCTTCTGGCGATTTGGCTCCACTCTCCCATCTATTTTTACCACTGATTGGGCTAGGGAAGATTGAATACCAAGGAAGAACCATCCGTACTCAAGAGCTTTTTCAACAAACTGGATTGAAACCACTCGATTTAGGACCAAAAGAAGGTCTTGCCTTGATCAATGGCACTCAATTTATTGCCGCCCACGGGGTAATGGTCGTTCACAAATTACAGCATTGCCTGCGCCATGCGGACATCATAGGCGCCATGATGCTCGAAGGGCTACAAGGCTCCATGAAGCCCTTTTTTGAAGAATTGCACGAACTACGCCCCTTTAAGGGCAACCAACATGTGGCCGGCAGAATCCGAACACTCCTTCAAGGTTCTGAAATTTTGGAAGATCATATCGATTGCGAACGGGTACAGGACCCCTACTCCCTACGTTGCATGCCACAGGTACATGGTGCATCCCGTAATGCATGGCTCCACCTGAAAGAATTGTTGGAAATCGAGCTCAATTCGGTTACGGACAACCCTGTCATCATCAATGATGAATTGACCATCAGCGGTGGGAATTTCCATGGTCAGCCTTTGGCCATGGCCTTGGATTATGCTGCCTTGGCCGCTTCGGAAATTGGAAATATCTCCGACCGACGCATCTATCTGGCCCTCGAAGGCAACAGTCCGGGTGTTCCCAAATTATTGATGAATGATACAGGTATCAATTCGGGCTATATGATCTTACAATATACTTCCGCAGCATTGGCAAGTGAAAACAAAAGTTTGTGTTTCCCAGCTAGTGCCGATAGCATTCCCACTTCGTTGGGACAGGAAGACCATGTGAGCATGGGGTCCATCAGTGGTAGAAAAGCATTAAACATTATTGAAAACGTGGAGAAAATCCTCGCTATTGAATTGCTGACCTCTGCCCAGGCGTTCGAATACAGAAAACCGTTGAAATCGGGCATTGTGTTGGATGAAATCCATACATTCCTCAGAACCAAGGTCGCTTTTGCCGAAAACGACCGTGTTTTTGCGGATGATATCGAAAAAGGAATCGAAATCATCCAAAATCGGGAAATCATTGATTTGGTAGACCTTGTGATGGATGAAAAACAACTGAAGTGGAACACCCCACATTTGGAGGAATTTGAAACATATTAAAATGAACAGACCACTACTCATAGGACCCTTTGCCCAATTGCTCCCCATGACAGGGCTCCCTTTAAAAGGAGCACTCAAAGATGAGCAACTGCCCATTATTGAAAACGGGGGCATTTTGGTTTCCGAAGGAAAAATCCGCAAAGTCGGAATATTTGATGAGTTAAAATCCGATGATGTTGACATCCACCATATTGAAGGTGACCATGTTTGCCTTCCTGGCTTTGTAGACTCCCATACCCATATTTGCTTTGACGGTACCCGAGCCCGTGACTATGCCTACCGAAATGCCGGAAAAACCTACTTGGAGATTGCTAAGGCGGGGGGTGGTATTTGGGATACGGTCACCCAAACCCGAAAAGCTTCACAGGGGGAATTGGTGCAAGGCATTATTTCCCGAAGTAAAAAACATCTCAAAAACGGGGTCACTACCATCGAGGTAAAAAGTGGCTACGGTCTTTCTGTGGATGAAGAATTAAAAATGCTACGCGCCATCAAACAGGCCAACGAAACCACAAATGCCGCATTAGTCCCAACTTGTTTGGCAGCCCACATGAAACCCAAAGATTGGCATCAGGATAAAGATTATTTGGACGTAATCATCAATGAATTGTTTCCCATCATCAAAGCTGAAAACCTGGCTAATCGGGTGGACGCCTTTGTGGAAGAAAGTGCTTTTTCCCCTGAAGAAATTAAACCCTACTTTCAAAAAGCAAAGGAAATGGGATTTGATATCACGGTACACGCCGACCAATTTACCACGGGAGGCAGTCAGGTTGCGGTTGATTTTGATGCGGTGAGTGCCGACCATTTGGAAGTCAGTACTGAAAAAGAGATTCAATTGCTCGCCAAAAGCAACACCATTGCCACGGCATTGCCTGGAGCGTCCATCGGTCTGGGATGTGCCTATACCCCTGCACGCAGAATTTTGGATGCAGGCGGGGCTTTGTCCATTGCAAGCGACCACAACCCGGGCTCTGCTCCCATGGGCGACCTGTTGACCCAAGCCAGTATTTTGGGAACTTTTGAGAAGCTATCGAATACTGAAGTACTTTCCGGAATCACTTTTAGAGCAGCTGCAGCATTACGATTGGCAGACCGTGGCAAACTGGAAGAAGGAGCACAGGCAGACTTTTTGATTTTCCCAACAGACAACTATCAAGAAATCACGTACCATCAAGGGCAGTTGAAGCCAAGTGCCGTTTGGAAAAAAGGAAATCAAATAAAAACAACTTAAAATGAGTAAACCTTTAGTCATTGACATTATGGCCTTCATAAAAAAATCATTTGAAAAAGGAGAATCTATTCCAATAGACCAACTACTTTCATGGGTTGATTCAAAACATAGATTGATTCCAAATATAGATGAATTAAATACTGCGATTAAATTGATAGGAGGTTGTCAAAAAACTGTAACTACTGAAGGTGTCCTCATTAGTACCCTTAAAAAAGAAGAAAGTGATTTTCTTTCTGAATCTGATTTATCCACAGCATTCAAGATATATCAAAATAAATTCAACAATCTTAAATGATGAGTTTCCAAGCACAAATATTACAAGGCATACCCGCACAGCTACCCGCAAAAAAGGGCTATCCAAAGAATGGGAATCCTGCTCCAAAACGGAAGGATATTCTCTCCAAAGAAGAGAAAAAATTGGCCGTACAAAATGCACTACGTTATTTTCCCGAAGCTTGGCACAAAGAGCTTGCTCCCGAATTTGCGGAGGAGCTAAAAACCTATGGTCGCATTTACATGCATCGGTTCAAGCCCGATTATGAAATGTATGCACGACCTATTTCGGAATATCCTGCCAAAACCCATCAGGCCGCTGCCATTATGTTGATGATCCAAAACAATTTGGACCCCGCTGTGGCACAGCACCCCGAGGAACTTATCACCTACGGGGGCAATGGAGCGGTATTCCAAAACTGGGCACAGTACCTGCTTACCCTAAAATATTTGGCGGAAATGACCGAGGAGCAGACCTTGAACATGTATTCGGGTCATCCGATGGGACTTTTTCCATCATCCAAAGAAGCACCACGAGTGGTGGTCACCAATGGGATGATGATTCCCAACTATTCCAAACCCGATGATTGGGAGCGCTTTAACGCACTTGGTGTGACCCAGTATGGGCAAATGACAGCAGGTTCCTATATGTACATCGGCCCTCAAGGTATTGTGCATGGAACGGCTATCACTGTAATGAATGCTTTCCGGAAAGTATTGAAGAAAAATGAATCCCCAGAAGGCAAGATTTTCTTGACTGCAGGACTTGGAGGTATGAGTGGTGCCCAACCCAAAGCAGGAAATATTGCTGGAGGTATCACCATTTGTGCGGAAGTCAACCCCGAAGCTGCCAAAAAACGTCATGACCAAGGTTGGGTGGATGAACTTTTGGCGGGTTTAGATCGATTGGTCATTCGAATCAAAGAAGCTGTAGCTAACAAAGAAGTGGTTTCCTTGGCGTATATCGGCAATGTGGTGGATGTTTGGGAACGCTTTTATGAAGAAGAGATTTTTATTCATTTGGGCTCTGACCAAACCTCTTTGCACAATCCTTGGGCGGGGGGTTATTATCCTGTTGGACTTTCTTTTGAGGAATCCAATATTATGATGGTTAACAATCCTGAAGCCTTCAAGGAAAAAGTACAGGAATCATTGCGACGACAAATCACTGCCATCAACAAACACACCGCAAAAGGCACCTACTTTTTTGATTATGGCAATGCCTTTTTGTTGGAGGTTTCCCGAGCGGGTGGCGATGTAATGGCCAAAAACAACATCGACTTCAGGTATCCGTCATACGTTCAGGATATTTTGGGACCCATGTGTTTTGATTACGGATTCGGTCCCTTCCGATGGGTCTGCACCTCGGGCGACCCAAAAGATCTTCAAAAAACGGATGCTATTGCCCTTGAGGTCATGAAAAAGATAAAATCCGAAGCTCCTGAAGAGATTCAACAGCAAATGCAGGACAACATCAAATGGATTTCCGAAGCGGAACAGAACAAATTGGTGGTGGGCTCGCAAGCTCGAATCCTCTATGCCGATGCCGAGGGACGGAGCAAGATTGCCGATGCCTTCAACACAGCAATTGCCAAGGGTGAAATCAGTGCTCCCGTGGTGTTGGGCAGGGATCATCACGATGTAAGTGGAACGGATTCCCCTTTCAGAGAGACCAGCAATATTTACGACGGCAGCAAGTTCACCGCTGATATGGCAATTCAAAATGTGATTGGTGATAGTTTTAGGGGTGCCACTTGGGTCTCTATCCACAACGGTGGCGGTGTAGGTTGGGGTGAAGTGATCAATGGTGGATTTGGCATGGTACTCGATGGTTCCGAGGAAGCCTCCATCCGGTTAAAGAAGATGTTGTTTTTTGATGTAAACAATGGGATTTCCCGCAGAAGTTGGGCTCGTAATAAGGAAGCCCGATTTGCCATTGAACGAGAAATGGAACGTACTCCAAATTTAAAGGTAACTTTGCCTCATCTGGTTGAATCCGATATTTTGGATAATCTTTTTTAATGCGATGAAACACTACAGCCTCCCGAAAAAGGACCTCTGGACAGGCAGAATCTCCAATAAATGGTTGTATCTGCATGAAAAAGTGCATTGCACTCCTTTGGACGAACTTCTCGAAGCCCAGAAAAAATCCATTGCGCTTTTAGGCTATGCTTGCGATGAAGGAGTGCGTAGAAATCAAGGTCGCGTTGGGGCTTCGGATGGCCCAGATGCCATTAAAAATAGCTTTGCCAAAATGCCCAACCATTTGGGCAGTAATGTGCTGTTGCACGATGTGGGTTCCATTGCCTGTGATGGAGGTGATATGGAGTCTGCGCAAAACCAGCTTGCTGAAGCTGTTGGCCTACTTTTGCAGAAAAAACAGTTTCCAATCGTTTTGGGCGGTGGGCACGATGTGGCTTACGGACACTACAACGGCATCAAATCCTATTTGGATGCCAAAAAAGAGGGACAGACCATTGGCATCATCAATTTTGATGCACATTTTGATTTGCGAAAAAATACGGAGCAAAGCAATTCGGGCACTCCGTTTTATCAGATAGCCAAGGACTGCGAAAAAGAGGGTGTCGATTTTAACTACCTATGCTTGGGTATCCGAAAAGATGCCAATGACCGAAACCTATTTCAAACGGCCAGGGACCTTGATGTGATTTATGTGATGTCCGAAACCTTTCAAGTCACTTTTTTGGAAGAAATCACCACTTTTATCAATGCGTTTACCAAAAATGTGGACCATGTGTATGTGACCATCGATTTGGATGGATTTTCATCGGCCTTTGCGCCTGGGGTCAGTGCCGCTTCGCCCATGGGCTTTACCCCTCATATTGTACTGGAATGTTTGAAAACGATTATCGGTTCTGGAAAGTTGATCAGTATGGACATTGCTGAGATGAATCCTAAGTATGATATTGATGGACAAACGGCAAAATTAGCCGCTTCTTTGATGCACCATGTAGCACATGCCGTTACCGGAGGTTGATTTGTTACTCCCCTAAACAAAAAAAGCCTTCCAAAAGGAAAGCCTTTCATTGGCGAGCATCGGTCTGATGCTTCAACCTGATTCCAATCATCGCGACTGGAATCCAACACAACGAGGCAAAGATAGCAAAGGTTTTTGATTCACCAATTTGTTTTCATGTGCTAAACGGGAAATTAAACAGCTTTAATGACGTAAGTAACTATCCCCCAAATCAATAAATCACTGTCCTTGGAAACCTTGATGGGCTTATAACTTTTGTTCTCGGGCATCAATGTTATGGTGTTCTTTTCTATGTGCAACCGCTTTACGGTAAACTCCCCATCCAAAAAGCAAACGGCTATTTTACCGTTCTCGGCCTCCAGACTACGGTCAATGATCAAAAGATCTCCATCATCCAATCCTGCATTGACCATTGATTTTCCACTTACTCTTGCATAAAAGGTGGCTTCTTTATTTTTTATCAGGGTTGCATCAAGACTAATTCGGCTTTCCTTAAAATCATCTGCCGGCGATGGGAATCCTGCAGAAACCATATTTCTGGACAAAGGAATATGTAAACCCTGCCCCTCATCTGGTGAAAAAAATGTAAGTGAACTGGTTTTTAGAGGCTGTTTTGAGGTCATTTCACTTTTATGATATCATTAATGTTTGTGGTGTATCTCGGAGAAAGGTGATTTTGACGCATCTTCCAAGTTCTTTTTAGGTCTTGGTTGGCAATCTTCATTTTAAAATCTCCATATTTGGTGTTGATGCCATCCATCACCTGCATAAGCTTATGGTGTTTTGGATTTTCGGATAAGAACAAATCCAATTGCCTTTCATTGGTGGGCACCAATCCTGAAACAATCACTCCTGCCCTTTTGTATTTAATTCCCGATTTGAATATGGAAACTGCTGCCTTAACGGCATAGTTGGTTATCGTTAAACTGGAATCTGTGGCATAGGGCAAGGTAACAATCGCAGTACCCCTATCTTGTGGCGCATCTTTTTTGTGTCTATCGCTCCGCAAAATCACCACAAGATGGTTGCAGCTGCTGCCTTGACTCCGCAATTTTTCGGCACAACTACCTGCAAAAGTTGAAATACGTTCTTTAATATCCTCAATATCGGAATAGGTACCTTCAAAGCTACGGGTAGTGGCAATGGCCTTTTTATCTCGGGTGTCATCATCCAAATCCAAGGTTGGAATACCTTCCAAATCCTTTTTGAGCCTAAGACCTATTATCGCCATTTGTTTCCGTACCCATTCATCGGACAGTTGCGTAAAATCATAGGCCGTTTTTACATTTTGGGTCTGCAATCGCTTTAAATTTCCATGGCCAACGCCCCAAACACTTTCAATTTTGGTCCATTTCAATGCTTTTACGCGGCGTTCTTCGGATTGAATCACATACACTCCTCCTGTTTTTGATTTCAGTTTTTTGGCGATTTTATTGGCGACTTTGGCCAAGGCCTTCGTAGGCGCAATTCCAATACTAATGGGTATTCCTGTACATTTTTGTACCGTTCGTTGGATTTCCCTTCCATAAGCATCAAAATCGTAATCTTTGAAGCCATCAAACTTTAAAAAGGCCTCATCCACACTGTAAACTTCCATATCGGGTGTAAAAGTTCCCAGAATATTCATGACCCGAGTGCTCATATCCCCATATAAAGGATAGTTGGATGAAAACACCTTTATGCCATTTTCTTCACAGAACTTGCGATATTTGAATTCGGGAGCGGCCATGGGCAAACCCAATTTTTTGGCTTCATCACTGCGCGAAATGAAACATCCATCGTTATTGGACAAAATGGCCACAGGAACATTGTTGAACTGAGGCTGAAAGGCCCGCTCACAAGAGGCATAGAAGTTATTGCAATCCACCAAGGCAAACATGCTTCAAAATATTTGATTTTTCCTAAATTACATAGGAAATCTGTTGTAACAAAAATAAGAATCAAAGGCAATTTCATTCCATTTTGATGGAACCAAAATTGCACCATTAGCCCATTATGAAAAAAGATACGGCACGGAATGTTTCCCTTACCGGGGATATTAAATTCACCGGACTTCGTTTAAAAGAACCTATGCAGACCTCAGCAGGTCTTTTGGGAATAAAGGAAGCATTACGACACAGTTTTAAGGAAATGGGCATAGTGCGTTCCATGCGTACGCTGTCGGAAATGAACCAAGAGGATGGGTTTCGCTGCCCCAGTTGCGCTTGGCCCGTGCCCGAACACCCCTCAAAAGTTGCGGAATATTGTGAAAACGGAGCAAAAGCCTTGGCCGATGAGGCTACCACGGAACACATTGGAGCTGATTTTTTTGCCAAGCATTCGGTGGAAGAGTTGTCTCAATTGAGTGATTATGAATTGAACAAATTGGGAAGGGTCGTGGAACCCTTGGTCTTGAAACCGAACAGTATCCACTATGAACCCATTTCGTGGCAAGATGCTTTTGAATTGGTTTCGGATGAACTTCACAAACTGAAAGACCCCAATGAAGCCATTTTTTACACTTCGGGCCGATCCAGCAATGAGGCTGCCTTTCTTTACGGCATGTTTGCCCGTGCCTTCGGCACCAACAATATGCCCGATTGCTCCAATATGTGCCATGAATCATCTGGGGTGGCCCTTTCCGAAACTTTGGGCATTGGAAAAGGCTCTGTTACGCTGGATGATTTATATGGGGCGGAAGTGGTTTTGGTGGTAGGGCAAAACCCAGGAACTAATCACCCAAGGATGCTATCCGCCTTGGAAAAGTGCAAAAAGAATGGCGGTAAGGTCATCAGCATAAATCCATTGGCCGAAACAGGTATGGTCCGCTTTAAAAACCCCCAAAGTGTTTCGGGTATGTTAGGCAGTGGACAACCGATTGCCGATATTCATCTTCCTGTAAAAATCAATGAGGATATTGCCTTGGCCAAACTGATCCTAAAAAAACTGGTCGCCCTTGATGCCAAAAATTCCAATATTCTGGATCATGAATTTATTGTAGAATATGTTGATGGTTATGACGATCTACTGAAGGATTTGGATCGCTACGATATGGAAAATCTGCAACGAAGGACCGGGGTTTCCATGCGAAAAATTGACAAAACCGTTCAGTTGTTGGCCGAAAATTCCAAGATTGTAATCTGCTGGGCCATGGGGCTCACCCAGCACAAAAATGCAGTGGAATGCATCAAAGAATATGTAAATATTTTATTGTTGAAAGGTGCCGTGGGAAAACCCTTTGCTGGAACATGTCCCGTTCGTGGTCACAGTAATGTACAGGGAGACCGATCGGTGGGCATCATGCACTATGTAAGTAAAACCTTGAACGAGAAGATTCGGGAACATCTTAATTTTGACCCACCTACCGAACCCGGCCACGATACTGTGAAAGCCATCGAAGCCATGCATGGAAAAAAAGCCAAGGTATTTATTTGTTTGGGCGGTAATTTTGTGATGGCGGCCTCGGACACAAAATATACTGCGGAGGCCCTTCAAAATTGTAACTTAACAGTCCAAATCAGTACCAAATTGAACCGAAGTCATTTGGTGACGGGCAAAACAGCGCTGTTATTGCCCACTTTTGGACGTTCCGAAAAAGATGAGAAAAACGGAAAGCTCCAGTTTTTGACCATGGAAAGCAGCATGGGCAAAGTCCGTCAAAGTAGAGGTTTGTTGAAGCCTGCATCGAAACACATTAAAAGTGAACCTGAGATCATTTCGCTATTGGCCCATACCTATTTTAGAGGAAATCATTCCATGAATTGGCATGCCTTGGGACAAGATTACAATCTCATTCGAGCTCTTATCGATAAGACCATAAAAGGATTTGAAAAAACAAGTGAGCAATCCAAAGGGTTTGGGTACTATTTGCCCAACAATGTCCGTAAGCGTGATTTTAGAATGCTCCCCAATGGCATGGCTCAATTATCGATTACCTCCTTGCCCGACCATCAACTCCAATCCGATGAGCTGCTTTTAATGACCATTCGTTCCCATGACCAGTTCAACACTACCATTTATGGATTGAATGATCGTTACAGAGGTATTTACAACGAACGCCGTGTAGTGTTTATGAACAAAGCGGATATGGCCAATCGTAAATTGAAGAAATTGGATGTCATCAACTTGTACAGCAATTATGATGGGGTTCAACGTACTGCTGAACAATTTTTGGTAATTCCGTATGAGATTCCCAAAGGAAACATGGCCGCCTATTTCCCGGAAACCAATTTGCTTGTTCCCTACAATCATTTTGCTGATAAGAGTCAGACCCCCATTAGCAAATCCATTAAGGTAACCGTAGAGAAAGTTTAATAATCAGAGTTATTGATGCATTGTGATGATACAAAGTTAGGAACGGGAAAAGAACATATTTTTCCTACAAAACTCATTTGAATTCAAAATATATTTAACTTACAACCCACTAACCATATATTATTATGGGTTTTCAAACAAAAGTTGAGGTAGGAAAAGGCATCTACACAATTTCTGAAATATCCCTTATTCTACGGGTTCCTTACAATAAGGTACACAGGTATATTTCACAATATTGGGATGGTAAATTTAGCGGTGAATATGTGAAGAATTATTCTTGGGTAACTGATAAATCCAGAGCTGTTAATTTTTACACACTCATTGAATTAGATACTTTTATAAAATTAACAGATGCTGGCGTACCCACAAAAAAATTAATAAATGCCCACAATCTCCTAGTCCAAAAGTTCAGTCACCCGTATCCCTTAGCTCTAAAAAGTGTAATGGAACGTGTCAAAAGTGCTGGAAAAAGGGTTTTTTTCGAAGAAAACAATGAAACAATAATTTCATTGGATGGAACAAACCAGATTACTTCAAATTTTATTACACATTTTTATGAAAAAATTGACTTCGTTGATGACATTGCTGAAAAGTTATGGCCTCTTGGAAAGGATAAAGACATAGTTTGTGATCCTACACGTCAATTTGGCTATCCAACAATTGCAGGAACAAGAATTTATCCGGATACAATTTATGATCTGTACAAGAATGGAGAAAAAAAGAAATTCATTGCGGATAGTTATGAATTGACAATACAACAAGTTGAAAATGCAATCAAGTTCTGTTCACAAGCCGCTTAAAATATATATTGATGAGAATTTGCCCAGGCAGTTTGCCGAAGCCTTCAATATAATACAAAACCACTTAAATAAAAGTGAGAAAAAGAGTATTGAGGTTTATTCAATGAAAGATATTGATGAAGGAGCTACTGACATTGAATGGTTTCAAAAACTAAAAAATGAGAATGCAGTTATTCTTACGCAAGATAGAAACATTCAAAGGCACAAACATGAAAAGAAGGCATATGAAGAAAATGAAATCGGAATAATTTTCTTCAAACAACCAAAGGGCGGAATCTCATTCTGGAATGCATTTAAACATTTAGTGAAATATTGGGATGACATAAAATCTATCTGCAGAAAAGAAAAATTACCGTTTTCATACCGCCAACCCGGTCAAAACAAAAAATTTCAAAAATGGTAATTATTTGAAAGCGGGAATCCCCGTGATATCGGCACCAGTAATCAACAGATGGATATCATGAGTGCCTTCATAGGTAATCACACTTTCCAAGTTCATCATGTGGCGCATAATACTGTACTCCCCGGTAATCCCCATTCCGCCCAGTACTTGTCGGGCTTCCCGGGCAATCTTGAGAGCCATATCCACATTGTTCCGCTTAGCCATGGAAATTTGTGCCGTAGTGGCTTTCCCTTCATTTTTTAATTGCCCCAACCGAAAAGCCAACAACTGTGCCTTGGTGATTTCGGTAATCATTTCGGCCAATTTTTTCTGTTGTAATTGATAGGCCGCGATGGGTTTTCCAAATTGGATGCGTTCCTTCGCGTAGCGTAACGCCGTATCGTAACAATCCATAGCAGCACCAATAGCGCCCCAAGCAATGCCGTAACGGGCAGAATCCAAACAACCTAAGGGTGCCCCGAGCCCACTTTTATTGGGCAGCAAATTTTCTTTGGGCACTTTTACATTGTCGAAAATCAATTCTCCCGTAGCCGAAGCACGCAACGACCATTTGTTATGAGTCTCGGGAGTAGAAAACCCTTCCATGCCCCGTTCCACAATAAGTCCGTGGATACGACCATCTTCATTTTTGGCCCAAACTACAGCTACATCGGCAAACGGTGAGTTGGAAATCCAAAGTTTAGCACCATTTAGAACATAATGGTCGCCCGCATCTTTGAATTTGGTTTCCATACCCCCAGGATTGGAACCATGATTGGGTTCTGTAAGTCCGAAGCAGCCCATCCATTCCCCTGTGGCCAGTTTGGGCAGGTATTTTTTCCGCTGCTCCTCTGTTCCATAAGCAAAAATGGGATACATCACCAAAGAAGATTGCACTGAAGCTGTGGAACGAACCCCACTATCGCCGTGCTCAATTTCTTGCATGATCAAGCCATAACTGATTTGATCTAAGCCAGCTCCCCCGTATTCTTCTGGAATATAAGGACCGAACGCTCCAATTTCTGCGAGACCACCAATAATCTGTTTGGGAAATTCCGCCTTTTGGGCAAACTCCTCAATAATAGGCGATATGTCCCGCTTTACCCACTGCCGGGCAGCATCGCGAACCAATTTATGTTCCTCGGAAAGAAGATCATCTATATTGTAGTAATCTGGGGCTTCAAATAAATCAGGCTTCATCAATAGTAGTTTTACTTGTCAAATATAACATTTAGTCCGTGTATTGTTACATTTTTAAATAAAATGCTTGTGTCAATTCAATATACTCTTTTGTGTACTGATGACGCTCTTTTTCAATGACCAAACCATCTACAATCGGTTCTTTTTTTGAAAAACTAAACTCCAATAAACTTCGTTTGGTCTCCGCTTTTGGGTTGCCTTTCACTCTAGTGATTCTATTTGGATACAATCCCGCTTCCAAAGCTAAAGCTATAAATTCATCTTCCTCTTTGTAAGGAACAACAACGGCAAATATTCCATTTTCCGAAAGAAGTTTAGATACTCCTTCCACCAATTCTTCAAACGGCAATGAGCTGTTTTGTCTTGCCTGATCACGTGATTTATTCCCACTGCCAACATCTTCAGCATAAAACGGTGGATTGGAAACAATGAGATCATAGGTCTCATCCATCTCCTCCACAAACTCATCAAACCCTGCATGATAACAGAACAGTCTGTCTGCCCATAGTGAAGCCTCAAAATTGACCACACATTGCTCATAAGCACTTTCATCCAATTCAATAGCATCAATAAGATCTGCATGCGACCTTTGGGCCAGCTGCAATGCAATCAACCCAGTGCCCGCTCCAATATCCAGAATAGTGGTGGGATGATGTTCCAAAGAGGCCCATGCGCCCAATAATACTCCATCGGTACCCACTTTCATAGCACATTGATCCTGATGGATAGTGAACTGTTTAAAAACAAATGGTTTCATGTTTCAAATGTAATTATATAAGGCATACCTCAGTATCCCACCAATTCAACTCAAGCATTCATAAAGTCAAACCGCCCATCCATTAGATTTGGATATCTCAAACCTTGTATATGAGCTACTTTCGACCCTTAATTGAAATAAAATCAAATTACCAATTAAACATTTTTATTATGAAAAAACTTTTTTATGCTTTCATTGTGATGGTATCTCTGGCACAATGGGCACATGCGCAGGAACAAAATAAATTTCGCGTAGGACTTGACTTCGGGTATGTAATGCCTGATGGCGGAGGTGGAATTTTACTAGCCATTGAACCCAAGTACAATGTAGCCGACAATATGAATATTGGTCTACGTTTTGAATCTGCCGCAATGGCCAAAAATATTAAAGGTGGTGGATTGACCTTGGAAGCAGATTTGGCCGCAAGCACATCTTACCTAGGTACTTTTGATTATTATTTTCATAACGGAAGTTCCTCCTTTGCGCCATTTATGGGAGCAGGTGCTGGGTATAGTACTTTAGCCAATATCGGCGTTCAAGAACTGGGGCCTGATGAAGTAGAAGTAGATGGAAAATTTGGTGGGCTAATCCGTGCTGGATTCGAATTGGGAAAATTTCGAGTAGCTGCAAGTTATAATCTTATAGGCAAATCCGATCTTGGCGATGGTGCCGAAGTCAAAAACTCCTATTTTGGCATCTCCCTTGGTTTCTACATAGGTGGTGGCAAGTGGAAAAACTAGAATTTTTTAGTGTTCATTTGAAAAAAGAAGGAGGCCAATTGGCTTCCTTTTTTGTTTGACTATCCAATCATTCCCCCAATCTTCCCGGCTCTCTGGTTTCAGAACCCTCTAAATCCAGTAAGGAATCGCCCAATCGTTGTCGCATAGTATTGGCTAACACCTTTATTTCGGCCACAATTTCAGGATTTTCCTCAGCCACATTTTGGGTCTCCCCGATGTCATTGACCACATCATACAATTCAATTTCTTCCAAATCCACCATTCGATAATGGCCCGGTTGTCCATCTTTACCCGGTTCTTGCCCATCCATGGTCCGATAGGTATGCGGAAAATAGAGCTTCCATTTCCCATAACGTACCCCAAAGAGTTCATTCACTCTATAATAGAAAAAATAGGCTTCTTGTACTGGTTCCTTTTGTTCACCAGTTAGCATCTTCCAAGCACTTTTTCCATCAATCGTGGTTTCTGGTAATTCCGACTCCGTAATCTCTGCGATGGTGGGTAAAATGTCGATGGCCATCATAGGTACATCAATGACACTCCCTGCTTTGAGTTTTTTTGGATACTTGATAATGCAGGGTTCGCGCTGACCTCCTTCCCATGCGGTACCTTTTCCTTCCCGGAGGGGCAAAGCACTTCCCGCATGATTCCCGTAGGACAACCAAGGACCATTGTCTGAAGTAAAAATGACCATGGTATTCTCTTCCAATCCATTTTCTTGTAGCGCTTCCATAATTTGTCCCACCGACCAGTCAATTTCCATGATTACATCTCCATACAATCCCCTTTCCGATTTTCCCTTAAACTTATCCGACACAAACAATGGCACATGGGGTTGCGGATGAGGTACATATAAAAAGAAAGGATTATCCTTATTTCTCTGGATAAAATCCACACTGCGCTCCGTAATTTGCGTAGTCAATTGGGATTGTTCGGTTAATGTTTCAATGACCGTTTCGTTTTGATACAACGGTAAATCCGGAAAATTAAAAATCGTTCCCTGTTGAGGATGATTGGGCCACATGTCGTTGGAATAGGGAATACCGAACCATTCATCAAATCCGTGTCGTGTGGGCAAAAATTGTTCATGATGCCCTAAATGCCATTTCCCATAAATGGCGGTGGCATATCCTTTTTTCTTCAACATTTCGGCAATTGTGGTCTCTGAAGCATTGATGCCATGGGTGTTGTCCGGTCCCAATGCATTATGGATTCCAATTCGGTTGGGGTAACATCCTGTTAAAATTCCGGCTCTGGATGCAGAACAAACCGCTTGGGCAGCGTAGTAGTTGGTAAGCTTTACTCCTTCCGAAGCCATTTGATCCAGATGAGGCGTTTTAATGTTGGGCGAACCAAACACCCCTACATCTTGATACCCTTGGTCATCGGTAAAAATCAGAACAATGTTCGGAGGGCGATCGGGTTCAACGGGTTGTGGTTTCTTTTCACCACAGGAAATCAAACTAATGGTTAAGAGAAAAAAGAGAGATATGCGCATAGGGCAAACAAAATGTTTCCCTAAATATAGGTTTTAAAATGCTATGCTAGGAATTGAGGTAGAGGTCCACCAATCCTTCCGGGGTTTTCACGTGGATGATCTTGTTTTTCCGGTCCACCTTGGTGATGATGTCATCACTAATGGGAATTAAAAGTTCCTTCCCATCCTTTTCAACCTCAAAAAGGTCTTGTGAAGCGCTATCATTTACAGATTGTATAGTTCCAATATCACCATGTACCTCATCCATGAGAGTGAAACCGATTACTTCGTGAAAGTAAAATTTGTCACCACTCAATTTAGGCAGCATGGAAAGAGGTAGATACAATTCGGAACCGATAATTTTATCCGCCGTAGCTTCATCCTTCACTTCCTCAAAATCGATACGCAGCAAAGCCGATTTATGAAGTCGGCAGCGGTCAATAAAAAATGGAACCAGATTGTTTCCCAATGAAACAAAAACTGATTCCATGTTTTCGTAGATTTCGGGTTCGTCGGTGTCCAATTTTACCAACACCTCACCCTTAAAACTGTATTTTGATACGACTTTGCCCAGGTAGAAGCATTCTTCCTTGCGCATTGTCCGTAATCTTACTCTTCTTCTTTGGAAGCTTCTTCAGCGGCAGGAGCCTCTTCAGTCTCTGCAACAGTTTCCTCAGCAGGAGCTTCCTCGGTAGTAGCAGCTTCAGTAGCCTCTTCTGCAGCTTCCTCAGCTACTTCTTCTTCAGGAGCAGCAGCGGCGATTCGTTTTTCGTTGGCTTCTTTTTCAGCTTCCAACGCTTTTGCCTTGGCTTCTGCATCAGCTTTGCTCAAACCATCTTTCTTGGCTTGGATAGCAGCTTCTTTCTCATCCAACCAAGCTTGGAATTTTTCCTCGACTTGCTCTACAGTATGAGCCCCTTTGGCAACACCTCCCATGAGGTGGTGCTTCAACAAAACTCCTTTATAAGAAAGGATGGCTCTTGCAGTGTCAGTCGGCTGAGCACCATTTTGCAACCATTTTACAGAACTATCAACATCCAATTCAATAGTTGCTGGATTGGTATTGGGATTGTAGATTCCCAATTTTTCCAAAAATTTACCGTCTCTTTTTGCTCTGGAATCAGCGGCAACCACCCAATAAAATGGTTTACCTTTTTTACCGTGTCTTTGAAGTCTAATCTTAACTGGCATATCACATTAATTTGTAGGGTGCCCGACCCTGGTTATTAATTCATTTTTGCGATCAGTGAGCGTAGTCGAACTGAAAGCGGGTGCAAATATAGTTTAAATCCCATAATCCACAACACCTTTTATATTATTTTGCCAGTTGATAAGTCGTAAAAACTCTATTTTTCCAAAACAGCCTTCTTCCGTACTTTTATTCATTGCTTTTTTTGACCTACAATTGAATTTATGTACTTAATCTTTGATACGGAAACCACTGGACTTCCCAAGCGTTGGGATGCCCCCATTACCGATACCGATAACTGGCCAAGATGTGTTCAGATTGCTTGGCAATTGCACGATGAACTCGGTAATTTGGTGGAACAAAAAGATTTTTTGGTACGGCCAGAAGGATTCAATGTGCCTTATGAAGCCGAACAAATCCACGGTATTTCCACAGCTTTAGCGGAACAAGAAGGAGAATCTCTGGAAAATGTTTTGCATGCTTTTCAAAATGCATTGGAACGCACCAAGTTTGTTGTTGGACAAAATGTAGGTTTCGATGTCAATATCATGGGGTGTGAATTCCACCGAAAAGGCATTGAAAGCCCTTTGGAAGAGCTTCCCGTGCTTGACACCTGTACGGAACATACCGCAGAACTTTGTAAAATTCCTGGAGGGCGTGGAGGAAAATTCAAGCTGCCCACCCTTACCGAGCTGCACGAATTTTTGTTTGGCGAAACCTTTGCTGAGGCACATAATGCAACTGCGGATGTGGAGGCGACCACCCGATGTTTCTTGGAACTGATTCGAAAAAAACAGTTTACCAAGGAAGAACTCGATGTACAACCGGATTATTTTGAACGTTTTTCCGAAGCGAATCCGCAAGAAGTCCAGCTGATTGGATTAAAGCACATCAATCTCAAAGAAGCCTCCAAGAAAATTGCCGATGCGCTTTGGGCTGAAGACACTGGCGAAATCTCAGAAAAAGAAATTCAAGAGAACATTGAGACGCTTGAGGACGCTCCTTTTGCGCATTTGCACAACCATTCCCAGTTTTCCGTACTCCAATCCACCATCAACATAAAGGATTTGGTGAAGTTCACCGCCCAAAATGGAATGCCAGCCGTGGCATTGACAGACCATGCCAATATGATGGGTGCCTTTCACTTTGTGAAAGAAATCATGGCACACAACAAATCGGTCAAGGATAAGAATGCCGAACTAGTAGAAAAGGGTGAGCAACCTTCCGAAAAAGAGATTACCCCAATCGTAGGCTGTGAATTCTACGTTTGCGAGGACCACACCAATAAAAATGTAAAGGACTACGGCCATCAAATTGTATTGTTGGCCAAAAACAAAAATGGGTACCGCAACTTGGCCAAAATGTCCTCTATAGCTTATACCAATGGCTTCTACTACGTTCCCCGCATCGACAAAAAAGTAGTGGAGCAGTACAAAGAAGATGTCATTGCCTTAACTGGAAACCTGTATGGTGAGGTCCCCAGCAAAATATTGAATGTAGGCGAAAAACAGGCCGAAGAAGCCCTTTTATGGTGGAAAGAGCAGTTCGGGGACGATTTTTACATTGAAATGATGCGCCACGGTCAAGAGGATGAAGACCGGGTGAACCAAGTGTTGCTGCAAATGGCCAAGGACCACCATGTAAAGTTGGTGGCCACCAACAACACCTATTATTGTGATAAAAAAGATGCTGAAGCCCATGACATTTTGCTTTGTGTAAAAGATGGGGAAAAGCAAGCCACACCCATAGGTCGGGGTCGGGGCTACCGTTATGGACTGCCCAACCAAGAGTACTACTATAAGTCTTCGGACGAGATGAAGGAACTCTTTAAAGATGTTCCCGAAGCCATTCTCAACATCAAGGAAATCATCGACAAAATTGAGCCGTATGATCTCGCCAGTGACATCCTCCTGCCCAAGTTCACCATTCCTGATGAATTCAAGGTTAAGGAAGATGACGAAGATGGAGGCAAGCGCGGTGAGAATGCCTATTTGCGCCATATCACCTACGAAGGTGCAAAAAAACGGTATGGGGAAATCACTTCAGAAATCAGCGAGCGTGTAGATTTTGAATTGGAAACCATCAAAAACTCAGGCTATCCCGGTTACTTTTTGATTGTTGAGGATTTTATTCGCGAAGCCCGAAACATGGACGTGTCAGTTGGTCCGGGTCGAGGGTCCGCAGCCGGTTCCGTGGTGGCCTACTGTTTGGGCATTACCAACATAGACCCTTTGAAGTACGACCTCCTTTTTGAGCGTTTCCTGAATCCAGATAGGGTATCCATGCCCGATATTGATATTGACTTTGATGATGAAGGTCGAAGTAGGGTCATGGATTACGTAATCAATAAATATGGTGCCAATCAGGTGGCTCAGATCATAACGTATGGAACCATGGCCGCAAAATCCTCTATCCGAGATACGGCCCGGGTTTTGGATTTGCCGTTGGGTGATGCAGACCGCATTGCCAAGCTCATTCCCAACATGTCCAAACTGAACAAGATATTTGGGGTCGATGAAGCCGATTTGCGGAAAAAGTTCCGTTCGGATGAATTGGAAAAAGTAAATGAACTGTTGAACATCTCAGAAGGAGATGACCTCGAAGGGCAGACCGTTAAAATGGCCCGAGTGTTGGAAGGTTCGTTACGAAATACAGGAATCCATGCCTGTGGGGTTATCATTACTCCCGATGATATCACCAATTTCGTACCCGTGGCCACGGCCAAGGATTCTGACCTTTATGTGACCCAGTTTGATAACTCGGTTGTGGAAAGTGCCGGCCTCCTCAAGATGGATTTCTTGGGATTGAAAACACTGACGCTCATCAAGGACACCGTCAAAATTGTTAAGGCCCGAACCGGAATAGATTTGGTGCCCGATGATTTTCCGTTGGATGATGAAAAAACATACGAGCTTTTTCAGCGTGGAGATACGGTAGGGATATTCCAGTACGAATCGCCCGGGATGCAAAAGCACATGAAAAACCTGAAACCTACGGTTTTTGATGATCTTATTGCCATGAACGCGCTGTATCGACCTGGACCGATGGAATACATTCCCAGCTTTATTGCACGGAAACACGGCGAGGAAGAAATCACTTATGATCTTCCCGATATGGAGGAATACCTTCAGGAAACGTATGGAATTACGGTGTACCAAGAGCAGGTGATGTTACTTTCCCAAAAATTGGCCGGGTTCTCCAAAGGTGATGCGGATGTGCTTCGTAAAGCCATGGGTAAAAAGATTTTTGCCCTCCTTCAAAAATTGAAACCTCAGTTCTTGGATGGTGGTGAAAAGAATGGACATCCCCGTGACGTATTGGAGAAAATCTGGAAGGATTGGGAAGCTTTTGCCTCCTACGCTTTCAATAAGAGTCACTCTACCTGTTACGCTTATATCGCTTATCAAACTGCCTATTTAAAGGCCCACTACCCTGCCGAATATATGGCAGCGGTACTGTCCAACAATATGAACGACATCAAACAGGTGACGTTCTTTATGGAAGAATGTAAGCGCATGGGCTTGGAAGTACTTGGTCCAGACGTTAATGAATCCTACTACAAATTTGCGGTGAACAAGGACAATGCAGTACGTTTTGGTATGGGGGCCATTAAAGGTGTGGGACGTTCTGCGGTGGAAACGATCGTGGAAAACCGAAAAAAGGACGGTCCCTACAAATCTGTTTTTGATTTGGCCAAACGTGTCGATTTAAGGGCTGCCAACAAAAAAGCATTCGAAAACCTGGCCTTGGCCGGAGGGTTCGATTCCTTTATGGATACCCATCGGGCACAGTATTTTCATCATGATGGGGACGATATCACCTTTTTGGAAAAAGCCATTAAATACGGAGCGAAATTCCAGGAGAATGAGAATTCGTCACAAGTAAGTCTTTTCGGGGATGCCAGTGAAGTACAGATTCCGGAACCCATCGTCCCACCCTGTGAGGATTGGGGCACCAT
This sequence comes from Allomuricauda sp. CAU 1633, assembly GCF_017313225.1. Classification (GTDB taxonomy): domain Bacteria; phylum Bacteroidota; class Bacteroidia; order Flavobacteriales; family Flavobacteriaceae; genus Flagellimonas. Next base: position 42,619 of record NZ_JAFLNE010000012.1, read on the forward strand.
GGAAAAACTCCGTCGTGAAAAAGAAGTGGTGGGTATTTACATTTCTGGCCATCCTTTGGATGATTTCAAAAAAGAGATTACGGCATTTTGCAATACCAGTGTTTCTGCCTTTACGGATTTGGAGCCATACGTGAATCGGGAACTTTCAGTGGCAGGGGTAATTACCGATGTGCAACACCGCATTTCCAAAAATGGAAAAGGATGGGGGCTTTTCACTTTGGAAGATTACACGGATTCCCATGAATTCCGGATTTTTGGAGAGGAATACCTCAAATTCCGGCATTTCTTGATGATTAATTCCTTTGTGTATGTCAAGGCCTTTGTCCGAGAGGGATGGGTCAATCGGGAAACTGGAAAAAAAGGGGAACCACGGTTGCAGTTCAATGACTTTAAACAGCTTCAGGATGTTATGGATGCTTATGCACGCAAGCTGACCATAAAATTGGATGTGGCCCGTTTGCAAGAGCAACGCATTCAAACCTTAAAAGACACGTTACATTCATTTAAAGGAGAACATCCACTCAGCTTTGTGGTGTACGAGATGCAGGATGAGATAAAACTAAAACTGTCCAGCAGAAAACAGAAGGTAAAAATTAGCAGCGAATTATTATCGGCTTTAGAGGCCCATGAGATTCATTATAAGCTAAACTAGTCCATATAGGTAATGCTGATGGCACCATAATTAAAACGAATACGCTGTGCGTAAGGTACATGGACAATATTTGACTAACTTTGCGAATATTAAAACAAATAAGATGGCACTAGAAATAACAGATGCAACTTTTGACGAAGTAGTTTTAAAAAGCGACAAACCCGTCGTAGTAGATTTTTGGGCAGCATGGTGCGGCCCTTGTAGAATGGTAGGTCCAATCATTGAGGAAGTAAGCCAAGAATACGAAGGTAAAGCCGTTGTGGGCAAGGTGGATGTTGATGCTAACCAACAGTTTGCCGCTAAATATGGGGTACGTAACATTCCTACCGTATTGGTCTTCAAAAATGGCGAGATTGTGAACCGTCAAGTGGGTGTATCTCCCAAGAAAGTTTATACAGATGCGATAGAGGCCGCTCTATAACATTGTTCGAATACCGATTTTAAAAAAGGTTTGGCAATCGCCAAGCCTTTTTTGTTTTATCTTGAAGCCTTGAATGGATATTCGGTCAGAACTTCATAAAGCACAACTTTTCCAAAATCTGGAGCTATTGGCCCATCAGATTGTGGAAGGTTTTATCAGTGGTATCCATAAAAGTCCCTTCCATGGATTTTCTGCTGAGTTTGCCGAGCATAAAATTTACAATGCTGGCGAAAGCACCAAACACATTGATTGGAAATTGTTTGCCAAAACAGACCGACTGTACACCAAACGATACGAGGACGAGACCAACTTACGTTGCCACATGATTTTGGACAACTCTGCCTCGATGTACTATCCCGAGGTAAAAAATCTTTCCATTAACAACCTCAACAAGATTGGGTTTGGGGTTTTGTCCATTGCCGCTTTGATGCAAATCCTAAAAAAACAACGAGATGCGGTCGGATTGAGCATTTATTCCGATGCCTATAACTTTTATGCTAGTGAGAAAAACAGTGAGCGTCATTTTCAGATGTTGTACTCCAAACTGAACGAGGTTTCGGAAACTCAAAATGCTTCTGAAACCACCAAGACGTATACCTTTTTACATCAAATAGCCGAAAAAATACATCGCCGGAGTCTTATTTTCCTGTTTTCAGACATGTTCCAGACCGAAACCGAAGAGGCCCAACTCTTTGATGCCCTCCGCCATTTAAAATACAACAAACATGCTGTGGTGCTTTTTCATTTGCTTGATGAGAAGCATGAGCTTGGTTTTGAGTTTGAAAATACCCCCAAGCGTTATGTGGATGTGGAGACTGGGGAACATATCGATTTATATGCAGACAACATTAAGAAAGCCTACGCCAAAAAAGTCCGGGAATATCAGGAAAGTTTACAATTAAAATGCGCCCAGTACCGAATCAAATATGTAGGTGTGGATGTGCGGCAAAACTTCTCCCAAGTACTGAATACATTTATGATTGAGCGACAGAAATTTGTTTAGCCATTTATTTTAAAAAATGTTTTGTCGAATCCGAAATGAGAATGTATATTTGCACTCGCTTTAAAAAAGCAAATGAACAAGATTTGAATCCCGCTGTTGCAGGAGTCTAGTAAAGATAAAATCATTGGTCTGGTAGTTCAGTTGGTTAGAATACCTGCCTGTCACGCAGGGGGTCGCGGGTTCGAGTCCCGTCCAGACCGCTTGGAATATTTCCAAATTTATGCAAAAGCCTGTAAACGAGATGTTTACAGGCTTTTTTCATTTCCATTGGCACCAAAATACAGCAAAAAACACCATATAAAAGGTGCCTAATTCGGTGCCTCTCAAGACTCCGGTTTCAGAGGCACCTCCATCGCTATAATTGACTGTTTTGCAATTTATTGCAAGGATTTGTTAACATTTATTTAAGACCTCTTTTTGTACCTTCAAAGTGTTAATTAAATCCAATTCTTATGTTTTCAACAATCAATGTCATCTTTTACCCAAAGAGAAAGGTAGTTAAGGAACCCAAAAAATCAATTATATATGCTCGAATCACCCTTGATGGAAAACGTGCTGAGTTCAGTACGGGCAAACAAATTGAGCTTTCAAGATGGGACGCAGACAATTGCAGGGTTCGCGGTAAAGGCCCAGAAATACTGGTTTTGAACCGATTTTTCGATACTTTGAAGGTCAAGTGTATCTCTATCTATGATGAGCTTGTCCGTAGTGGTGAATACGTGGATGCAGATACCGTGAAGAACATATTTTTGGGCAAGGGCCAGAAACAGTATATGATCTTGGAAATATTCCAAAACCACAATGATGAAATGGAAAGTTTGGTAGGCCAAGAATTTTCTGCGGGAACACTTCAACGGTATAAAGCTGCCAAATCACATATCTCCGATTATATAGTACACAAGTACCAAAAAAAGGATTTTCCGCTTAAAAAGCTCGATTATGAGTTTATAACGGGCTTTGATTACTTTTTGAAGAGCAAAAAAAATTGCTCCCACAATACGGCGACCAAATATATCGTCAATTTCAAAAAAATTGTTCGTATCGCATATGCCAATCAATGGATCGATCGAGACCCATTCTTTCACTGGTCGGCCAGTTGGAAACAAAAAGAGCGGGAGTTTCTATCACACGAGGAACTCGAGTCAATGTTAAGACAAGAGTTTGAATTTGAAAGATTGGATACGGTAAGGGATATGTTTTTGTTCTGTTGTTATACCGGACTGGCTTTCGCTGATATAGAAAAGCTGACCAAAGACGATCTGGTCAAGGACATCAAAGGAAACATGTGGATCAAGACCAAAAGGAAAAAAACCAAAGTTTTGAGCAGCATTCCTTTGTTGAGTATTCCAGAAGCCATTATCGACAAGTATAAAGAACATCCCAGGGTAATAGAAAAAAAGACATTGCTACCGGTTTACACGAATCAACGCACCAATTCCTATCTGAAGGAAATTGCAACGGCATGTAAAATCAAAAAGACATTGACCACCCATTTGGCCAGACATACCTTTGCAACCACCGTGACCCTTTCCAATGGGGTGCCGATTGAATCCGTTAGCAAAATGCTCGGGCACACCTCTTTAAAAACAACTCAAATCTATGCCAAGGTATTGGACAGCAAAATTTCGGATGATATGGAAAAATTGAAGAATGACCCTGCTCTATTGAAGTTTGCAAATTCTATATGAGCTTAGCGGTGTCTTAAAAATGTAAGGCTACAGGACAAAGTAATATTATCGCGCGATAAGTCGGTAATTAGATGTTTAATCACTATGGTTTATAATGTAGCTAACCGTCTTGTATATGAAAAGTAACGGGTTTTTACGCACTAATTTTCGATTTATAACAGACCTTTATTTAATTATTGATCCTTCGTTTAAGCTCCATAACCGCTATTTTTTATATACGTTTTTAGAACCAGTTTTATCTCAAAATGGTAAATCGGGAACATCGAATAAACTTTCATTAGTGTCATCAAAATAACTTCCTCTTGGAGCACTTTTTGACTTCTCGTTTTTAAATTGAATTCCTATCGTTTTTTGGTCTTGGGACAAAAAATAATCTTGATTAAAAGAATAAATTTGAATACAATCATCAAGTATCACGTGTAGATGATTTTCGTAATTCATAGACCTTGGATAAACTCTCCATCGTGTTATTGGTCCAGGAATCGTAATAATTTGATTATCACTTAAAATAACAATTAGTGCATTTTCACACTCAACAATGTTTCCAAAATAAGCAGTTCCGCCATTTGTTACTTTTCCTTTCCAGGCGTGTAAATTGAAAGAAGTCAGTTGTTCAAATTTTTGCTCTCCTTTTTCTTCGTTTGCGTAGTTATTATATTTTATTATTTCAAATCCACCATTTTTGGCTTTGTATAATTTATCGGCTATTCCCCAACTAACGAAGTGCTGCTTTGATTTAGTTTTAAATAAGGTACGGTCTGTAAGTTTAGATTCAAAATTTCTTGTAACCTCCATTTGTCCCGTAAGTTGAAGTTTTGCATCCCATTTAAAAGTTGCCAAAAAAGAATCTTTTACAAGCGAAGAATTATAAATGTTCATATATGAATAATTCGAAAATGAAGAGTGTTCACTACTTACTTGATAGATAGGTTTTTTACTCTCAACTTTTTTTAGGTTTTCTGGTTGTGCTCTTGAAGTATTAAGTTCAAATAGCCCTTCATCACCACCTGATAGAGCAATTTGTGGATATTTATTAGCTTTAATTGATAGTAAGTTACAATCCCAGAGCTTTGCTGGTTTGGAACTCACCAAATACTTTTCAGATTTTGCTCTGTGAGCAGAACTTGAAAACAAACCTTTTTCGTGTATGAAGTATAATTTATTACTGTAAATTTCTGTATCAGTCGGTAAAATTCCTGTTGGTGTATCTTGTTGCCCAATTAAAAATTCATTTAATTTTTTCTGACTTATTTCAAAGGTTTTATCTTCAACACGTCTAAATTTTTTCAATAAAAGATTTTTAAAATCTTTGTCTTTGAATAATTCAATTAAAGAAGATTTGTATAAATAATTACCATCTAAAAAACTAAATGTTAAGGCTATTTTGTCTGTTTCTTTCTTGATCAAACTTTGAACAATAGATGTCCAGTCGTAAACCTTAAGGCTTCCTTCAAAGTCCCATAGATATAATCTGCCACGATAAATTTGGCAGTCATAATAATCTCCTTTTATGCTTACCTTTAAAGGTTGCACGATTGTCCTCTTCTTATTTTGTTCATTTTTGCTTTTGTCAAATACCCTTGGTCAACCCAGCTTTTTAAAATGAAAGTTGGGGGTCTATCTTGCGACTTTCTCAAATAATCCGCTGGATATCCGTGCCAAATATCATTTGCACCTCCATCAACAAATTTTGCGATTTTTAAGGTTTCATTCTCAAAATTATGTCCAATATACTGTAAAACTGAATCAATTATTTTTAAACCCCAGCCATAATTACTTTCAATCCATTTAAAGGTTTTGGTTTGGGTAAAACACTCAATTTCATCATCAAAGTTAATTGTCCAAACAGTCTTATTCGGATTTCCTATTGCTCGATGCTGCGAAGAAATTATATAAGTTGTTGTCAATTCCTCTTCAAGTTCAATTTCTATTTCTGTGTCTGTTTTATATGGCATTCTCGATGTTTGTTTAAATTTGTTCTAACGGGTTGAATATGGTGCGTTTGGCATTTTAACGCTCCAAACTTTCAATTTCCTTGTATGTTTATTTAATGCTATCTAATTCATTTTGAGCATTATCTGCCAAATGCACTATATTTTTTGGTTAGCCACCGATTTTACTATTTAAACATTCGTCTTTTTTGATATTGAAGATTAGAAAATCCAAGTCAGAATTGAAAATACTATATACAATAATACTAATGCAAGTAAAAGGAATGTTATCATAATAATCCATCCAGTTGTGGCTTCGGCAGTAGCGCCAATTTTGTTGAGCGTCTTTGATATAAAAGGCAGTTGTATTATTTCTTTACCACTTTTAGCAAGAATATTGTCTGAGCCATTTTTGTCAATATCGATATATATAGGAACAGCTAATACTGCAATTGAAAATACAATTATGAATAGCATAAATTATCTTTTTAATATTAGTATGTATGTAGATACCCCGATCTTTAGGACAGTTTCTCTACAAAACTAACATAATTATCAAGCTGCTTTTCTATAAACATCGTTTGGTCTTTGGTATTCAATGGACTGGTGTCTTCTTTCATGGTTGT
>NZ_JAFLNE010000013.1 GCF_017313225.1 Allomuricauda sp. CAU 1633
TATTTCATTACTGGCTGTATGATTTTGATTTTGAGTTTCTCATTAATTACAATGTTTGATTTTTTATAAACTGCCCACAACAATGGTTCTTTTGAAAAATCTATAAAGTTCAAATAAACGATTAATATGAATTTCAATCCTCCAATTAAAGATAGAAGTGATAAAGAGCTTTTTGAAATAATTGAGAATAAGAATGAATGGAAACCAGAAGCCTTTACTCAAGCACAAGCTGAACTATTAGATAGAGGTGTTTCCTTAAACATCCAAGATAATCGTAGGCGCAGTAGTAAAAAATATAAATCAAGAATTAGCAAGATAAAATCCTCTTCCTTTCACACTAATTCTGAGATGGTGTTTCTCATTATTTTAGGTTGGCCGTTGTGCCTAATTTTTCAGGATATTGGAATTTTTTATTCGGGGGAGGGATTCGAAAGAAAAAACAAACAGGGTATTTCGGCAGCTATACTTGGTTTATTGCTTTGGGGATTTATAATTTATCTGATTGTGGTATTTTCTTAATAGATTTTTAAATTGAAGTTCAAATAAACGATAGGCTTTCATTTATAATTAAATCATTTACAACGGTTTGCTTATCTTTGAAATGACGAAAGACAAATCAATCGCAAAAGTTCACAAATCGTCAACATTTTGAAATCAAAAAGTGCAAACCCCAATAAAACCAGGGGTCCGGGGAAAAAGTTCGATTCTTGCCGGGGCTACGAAGTAGACACGCAAAGGCACGGAGTGCCCCAAGCGCAGCTTTTGAATCGAGGTTTATGCCGTGCGCTGACACGGTAATTTCTTGCCGGGGCTACTTTTACTTCCGAATGATTTTAGGGTCAAATTCCACTTCCTTACTCTTCTTTCCCTTGTTCTAATCATAGTCGGTATGGTGGTCGGATAATTGAATCCATTTGACAGGTACTTCACAGTAAAACCCCCTAACCACTTTAATTTATTGTATAGATTTACTATACAAAATTAAACAGCAACAATTCATATAATGATAAAAAATAAAAGTTTAGTATACGCGGCTTTAATAACTGTTTTCATTTTGACGTGTTCCTGTAAGCAGGAAAAAGACAGTGGATGGATGCCCATTTTTAACGGTAAAGACCTAAAAGGGTGGTCTCCAAAGTTTACAGGTCAGGAATACGGGGAAAATTATCTGAATACCTTTCAGGCTAAAGATGGGAGGTTAATTGTCAGTTATGATGCCTATGAAAATTTTGATAATAATTTTGGACATATTTTCTATCAGGAAAAGCTTTCGAGCTACAGATTACGATTGGAATATCGTTTTTTGGGAGAATCGGTCCCGGGCTCGCCATCCTGGGCTTTTAAAAATAGCGGTATCAAAATCCAATCGCCACATCCTTCTGAACTGCCTCTTGACCAAGTATTTCTCACGGCTGTTGAAGCTCAAATACTTGGAGGTGATGATAAAACGGAGCGTTTTACAGGCAATGTATGCACCGCAGGCACGCATATTGTAATGAATGATAGTCTAATTACCCAACATTGCACTAATTCAAGTTACCCAGCTATTAGTGATGCCAGTTGGGTAAAGATGGAAGTTGAAGTACATGGCAGCGAAAAAATAATACACAAAATCAATGGCCAAGTAGTAATGGAGTATTCTAAACCCCAATATGATGATACTGATGAATTTGCGCGGAAACTTATGGAAAATGGCCGCTCTAGAATTATCAGTGAAGGCTATATTGCACTTCAGGCAGAAGGTCATCCTATAGAATTCAGGAATATAGAGTTAATGAAACTGGATGAATGATTGACTTACCTTGGTTTTAAGGTAAAAATCGGCAATATTCTAAAAAGAAAAAGTGAAATTCATGGTACAACTGAGGCTTTGGAAAAAGGTTGATTGTTGCCGAGACCACCACTTCACCAAAGTGTTGTTTATCAATTAAGATTGACAAGCGAATCCCAATTTCTGATGTTATTTGAATATATTTACTATAGAGGATTTTGGTTAAATTTCCCTTTGTTGTGAAGAACCCATCAAAAACGTGATTGCTATGGAACGTTTTTATAGAATTGTACTACTCTATTTAATTCTTTTTCCCTTTACGATTCAGGCCCAAAAAGCGGAGCCTAAGGATATTGTCTCATTGATTCAGAAATTTAAAAATGACATTAGAGGGCCTTATAAGGATATCCGTTGGTTCTGCACAGATGGTAGTGTTCGCGCACCCAAGGACCCCTGTCCTGATGATATTGGCCCCGGCGTACAGCACGCCCGTTACAAAGATGAGGTTGTTTCCTTGGGGAAATCCAATCATATTTATCTGGGCCAGATATTGGCCTATACGGATAAGGAATCCTTTTGGGATGCTGAAAATGACCATTCCCGACTGAAACAGTACCAACTTGACAAATATTTAAAGAGTGTAGATAATGGTTGGATCAATCAAAAAGGACAATTCTATCGTGGCGCCATTCAAGCCGAGGATGAGGAAGCTTGGGGCATCGAGTTTTACAAATGGCTTTTGGCGAAGGATGAGGTTTTAAGGGATGAATATTTTCTGGTCCGTCAGTCTTTAAAAGATATTCCCCACAATGGAGACGACAATGTGGCCCAAAAGATGCGGAGCGAATCCAAAGTGATTTCCGATTTGTATCTGCCTTTTATGGATTTAAGAGTAAAGATTCACAGCCAGCCCGAAGAAGGTGATGTACAAAAAGTGCTTCGCTTCAAGCAGGCAAACAACACCAAGTTGACTGCAGATATTTCCAAAAAATTGGATGAGTTGGTGGCTACCATGAAGGAATTTCATAAGCCTGTGGACATTTCTGCACTGCCTAAAATTGCTCCACTTGTTAAAGGTACCGTATTGGGGAATTCCATTCTGGCGTTTGCTTCCAATTCGGCATTGATGAGCAATCCAAAATTGTTATTGGAACAAGCATCGCAACTCTTGTTTGATATCCGAAGTGGTCTTATGGAAGAAAAAAGACCCATGGCACGGCTCCAGCTACTTGATGTTTCCCTAAAACTGGAAGAGATTGTATTCAAGGGCTCGTCCGACTATCAGCCTGAAAATTTAAAAGAGCTACTTCATAAAATCTGTTATCTGGGTATGGCTGTTACGGGATCGGGCTATTTGGAGCAATGGGAATGGGATCAACTGGCCAGTGATTTGACCAATTATGAAGCTCAGGAGCGGTCGTTGGGGGAATTAACTGAAATATTAAATAGAGCAAGGTCTGCAGTGGAGTGGAGTGCGGCCATGGTTAAGACCAATTACGATGGTGTTGTTAGAGAATATGTGGCTTTTGAGCCGCTAACTGTCGGTTTTGTGGATGATAAAATTCGTGGTTCCGTGGCCCTACATTTGGGGCAAAGTGTGGGCGAATTGGGGAATCTCATTTCTACAGAATCCCAATTGGCAAACAAAGTGATGGACTTGCAAAATCAAAGTACCATCCGGGGTCTCAATCCGGGCTATGCGTTTGGTGAATTGGTCGTTGTAGGTGGCAGTTCGGATGATATTGAGGTTTCCTCGGATAAAATTTATGTGTTCCAACGCCCACCTTCCGATTTAAAACCAGTGGCTGGTATCGCCACAGTGGCCGAAGGAAACATGGTTTCCCATGTGCAATTGTTGGCCCGAAACCTAGGGATTCCCAATGCTGCCCTATCGGATGAAAACCTGCAAGATTTAAAAAAATATGAGGGTACACGAGTGTTCTATGCGGTTTCCAACAAGGGGAACGTTATCCTTAAATCAGAAAGTCAAATGACGGCAGAGGAATTGGCTCTTTTCGCTAAAAAGGAGCGCAAGGAAGAGCGCATTGAAGTGCCCATTGCACAGATTCGACTAGATGAAAAGAAGGTGTTGAACATGCGAAGCGTGGATGCTGATGATTCTGGTAAATTATGCGGCCCCAAAGCCGCCAATTTGGGTCAACTCAAAAAAATGTTCCCGGATAAGGTCGTGGAAGGACTTGTAATCCCTTTTGGGATTTTCAGAACGCATATGGACCAGAACATGCCCGGACAAGGGGATACGTATTGGCAGTTTTTGACCAAAATGTTCCAAGAGGCCAATCGGATGTCGACTTCGGGCATATCTGAAAAAGAGGTGGAAAATTACCAATTGCGACAGCTGGAAATATTGCGGGATGCCATCAAAAAAATGCCACTACAAGACAGTTTTGTAGAGCAATTGGAAAATGGATTCAAAGAAGTGTTGGGCTCCGAATTGGGAACCGTTCCCGTATTTCTTCGCAGTGATACCAATATGGAAGATTTAAAGGATTTTACTGGGGCTGGGCTGAACCTCACCATCTTCAATTCGGTGGACAAAGCCAAAATCTTGGAAGGCATCAAGGATGTTTGGGCTTCACCATACACCGAACGAAGTTTTAAATGGAGGCAAAAATATTTACTGAACCCTGAAAATGTATTTCCTTCTATTTTGGTGATTCCCAGTGTGGATGTGGACTATTCCGGGGTCTTGATCACCAAGGGAATCAGTTCAGGAAAGGAGAATGACCTCACCGTAGCGTTCAGTCGAGGTGCTGGTGGTGCTGTAGATGGTCAGGCTGCCGAGCAATATCTTATCAAAGAGGAAGGAGGTTATACCTTGTTGGCCCCTGCCAGGGAGCGTTTCTATAATGGTTTGCCCAAAACAGGGGGTACAGAGAAGAAACAAGCCACTTTTCAAGACCGTGTTCTCAATGAACGGAACATCAATGAAATCCGGGATTTGGCGCGTACCATTCGGGAGCGGGTCCCCAAAGAGACACATTCAGATTATGAAGGCGCATATGATGTGGAATTAGGCTTTAAAGACAATAAGCTTTGGTTGTTCCAAATTCGACCTTTTGTGGAGAACAAAAAGGCGTTGGGTTCTACCTATTTGGAGTCCATCACCCCAAAGATTGACCTTGCCAAACGTATTTCACTTTCCAAAAAATTGTAGATGAAAAAGATACTTGCTTTAGCAGTTTTAGGTTTGATAGGATTGGGATTCACCGAATTTGTGGAATATCCCATCGATGGGTATGAGCGTACCGGAATAAAGCGACTCAAACGCCTTGAAATGATCAAGAATGGTGAACTGAAGGAGACCTCTTCCCCCTTGCCGGAAGGTGCCAAAAAATCTTGGGAGGATATACAATTGAATCTGCTGTCTAAGAAAGAAGATAGTGTGGGAAGCTTTTTTGTAGTAAATGAATCCTTTCAAAAGGATATCGGTGCATTGTTTCGAGGTCTCGATAAGAGCTATTCCCTGACCATTTTGGATATTTCGGACCCGGATAGTGTTAGGTATGCCGAGCGAAACAAAACTTTAGGCTATCAGCCGGGAAGTGTAGGTAAATTGGCAGTCCTTGTGGCACTTTTTGAACAGTTGGCCAAAATCTACCCGGATTCCTTTGAGTTGCGGACCCAATTGCTGAAAAATAAAGTCGTAAAAGCTGGGGTCTGGGGTCTAACCGATGAGCATACTATTCCAATTTTTGATGTGGAGAAGAATACCTTGGTCAAGCGTCAGGTGATTGCCAGTGATGTGTTCAGTCTATATGAATGGGCTGACCACATGCTGTCAGTGAGCAATAACGGCGCTGCCAGTATTGTATGGCGCGAAGCACTTTTGATGGCTGCTTTCGGTGAAAAATATCCAGAGCTTACCGAAGAGGAGGCCATGGCCTATTTTAAGGAGACACCCAAAAAAGAGTTGACCGATTTGGCCAATGATGTGGTAAATCTTCCGCTTCGTGATTTGGGAATAACCACGGATGAATGGCGATTGGGCAGTTTTTTTACTTCCGGAGCCAATACCTATGTAGGTGACAAAGGGGGCAGTATTGGCACGCCTTATGGTTTGATGAAGTTTTTGGTGCAGCTCGAGCAGGGAAAGGTGATTGATGAGGCAAGCAGTTTGGAGATGAAACGCTTGATGTATATGACCGATAGACGTATTCGCTACGCGCAATCGCCAGCCTTGAAAGAGGCAGCGGTTTATTTTAAATCGGGGAGCCTCTATAAATGCGACCGAAGCAAAGGCGAGGAATGCGGAAAATATATGGGCAATGTGCAGAACTTTATGAACTCCGTCATCATTGTGGAACACCCCGATAATTGCAGATATATAGTGGTGTTGATGACCAACGTGCTACGGAAAAATTCAGCTTCGGACCATATGTATTTGGCCTCTGCCATTGACAAGATTGTTAGGAAAGGCTGATTTCTTCCAATGCTTTTAAGGCAAAATCCTTGATTTTTGGGCTGTCATCCGTAATAAATCGTTCCAACAAAGGTTTAAAACGACCGTCTTTTTGTTTCCCGATGAGGTAGATTACTGACAATCTCAAGTTTACATCCGGGACCTGCAATAATTGCTCAAAGCATTCCATTTCACTGGGAATGCTATGCTTGATTTTCTGTATGGCCTCTTCTGAAGAAAAATCCATGGTAGCTTCCTCAATGATGGGTAGCAACTTTTGTTTCAGATTGCCCGTAAGAAGGTTGTCTAAAAACTCTATGGCCTTGTTCCGGGATTCTTCTTTAGGACTTAAAAGCCCCAAATAGGCATTCTGCACATCTTCCTGCACATATTTCAACCCCAAAAGCTTGAATATCCGCTCCAAGCCCGAATCCAGTCTTCGCTCCAATAATTCCAGCAATGAAGCACGGGCATCCCTTTCTTCGGAATCGACAGTGACTCCCGATTTTTTCCGGTTTCGGTAGGAGATGATGATTTGGGTATGCATGGCTGAAAGCGTCTGATGGTATAGTTTGCACTCCTCAAAAATCTTCGCCACAATTTTAAACCGATTGAATCGCAGTGTGGGTCGCTCTTTTCGAATATCGCTGAGGGCCCGGACCACTTCCAACCGAACGCCGAGGTCAACATCATCAAACAACTGAAACAACGAATGAACTGCTTCTTTGGACATAAAAGACTTTATAACAAGCGGCACAAAACGACAAATGTCAAGGTTTACCGCACGATTTTTTACGTGAGAAACCAAAATAGGGAGGATACCAGGGCCATAGTTGTTTAGTGCCTCAACCACCAAAGGACGCGTTGTTTTATAGGGAAGTAAGTGCAATAATTTGTTAATAAACATGGGTCGCATACTAATGCCCGCGGCAACTATGGCAGCATTTTTTAGGGTATCATCCTTACCCTCAAGGCTTGCCATGATCACCGGGTAATATTGGGGGTAACCCGAAGTGGCAATTGTCTTTAAAACCAATGGATTTATGGGGTGCTCTTTTTGGGCCAAACGTTTTTCCAATCTTCCCGCCAAATCATATCTTGATTTCAGCGTGATGTTGCCAGCACTTTCCAATGCTAAACAGTACAGGGCCGTATCCCGAATCAACTGGCTATCCGCATCTAGAAATTGGTCAAAAATATGTTCTTCGTTTTGGTCTGAATGAAGCAATAAATACTCAAAAGTGGCCAAAGTCAATTCTTCATCCCCATACCCCAAAAGTTCATTGATGTTTACCACCATGGTGTCACTATTCAAAAAATAGAGGTTGCGCATGGCAGCAGCTTTCACTTTTAGTGAAGGATGGTCCAATAATCGTAGTACATCATCCAGGAACCTTCTATCATTGATTTCCATCAACTTGTTCAGCATAAAAAGGAGTTGCTCTTCGCTTCCGCTTGAAAAAACGCTTTTCATACCCTCAACTACAGAAACCTTCTTCACCTTTTCGGAGGAAATGTTGGTTGTTTTATCTGCTGTATTTTCCAGATTCTTTTTGAAGGTGGCGTAATATTCTTTGCGCAAAACCCCTACAAAAAATATCCAAACCAGAACCAAACCAATGATCAACAGGGTAATGCTCATGGTGCCAAGGTCGAGCCCGTTGACAAAGAAAATGAGCAGCAAGCCTGCAAAACCGGTGGCAATGCTGTCCACGACCACATCAATAAAGGATTTTGTTCGGTTTTTTAGCTCAAAGGGCAAGGGGAGTGCCAACAATTCCGAAGCACTTTTATTGATGGATTGTTTCAAGACTCCATCCATGGCCTTTATGGCCACAATTGCGGAAAGTTCGGGCAGTATCAAGAAAAAAACAGCGCCAAAAAGGATGCCTAAAGGCAACAGGAGCAAGGAAAAGCCTACCCCCCAAATACCTACTATCCGATGGGTGAGAAAGAGCTGCACCGCGAGCGACAATAAATTGAAGGAGGAAAACCAAAAAGCCAAAAAAGAAGTGAGCTCTTCTGGGTCTTCAATGGCTTTGGCGGCAAAATCACTGAAGAGGTAATCTACCAGTTTGGCCACCAACACCCCAACGGCCACGGTTAGGGCCATATAGGTGAGGTGACGGGATTTTTTAATCAATTTATAGGGATGGCCGTCGGTCAAGGAGATACGTTTTTTCTGCTTGAACTCATCCAATTTGTTCACCCGAAGCCTCCAAATGAAACGCAGCAAGGGGAAACACCCAATAAGCAATAAGGCGGCTATGAATATCATGACCTCATTGCCAAAAAGAGGGGCAAAAATAGAGGTCAGGTAGCCTCCAAAAATCCCACCTAAAATAGCCCCTGAACCTATAAAACCGAAAAGTCGTTTTGCATCCCGCACATTGAAAACCAAATTGGCCAAGACCCAAAATTGGGAGGCGGACAATACAGCGTATATGGCTACCCAGATATAGAAAAAGAAGAGTAAATAGGTGTTTATTAACCCCAATTTTAACAGGACTCCCAAGGCGACTAGAACAATAATTGAGGTGGTGAGCGTGGTCTTTATAATGTGATTTAACTCAAACTTGGTCAAAATTCGAGTGTAAAACATGGAACTAAAGATAGCGGTAAGGGCTACCAGCACGTAGGCTACAGATAGTTTTTCGGCACCCAATTCAGAAAGAAACAGTGCGTTGATAGTTGGCTTTATGATCAATAGCACTGATATGATCAGAAAGATGTAACAAAACATAAAAAGGGAAATTTTGTATTCCCCCTTTCTGATGTCAAAAAAATTATTTGCAAGTCTGTAGATCATTGGTTTTAGGTCTATCCAATGACTAAATTTCGGTTTTTTTCAATACTTTTTCTACTGGTTTGACCAAATTCCGGATGATTTGCTCTCCGTCTGGGTCATCAATGAGGGCAACTAAGATGTAACGTCGGTTGGGGTCTTTTCCCCATACCAAAATGGAATCAGAGTGATAGGTCTTCCAGGACCCAGATTTACGGAACAATCGCGCAGACGGTGCTATGACTTCCAAGGTGTTCACAAATTTGTGGTGAAGTTCTGGGTTTTCCATAATGTTCAGCATCTGCTTAGATCTTTTTTCATTGACCAATTTTCCGTTGGCGAGCAGGTAATAAAATCGGCACACCTGGGTCACGGAAGCGGCATGGCTGAGTTGTTTTAAAGGCTCTCTATTGGTATCGCCACCACCTCCATAACGTTTGCCAACCCAAAGGCCACCACCTTTGTCTTGATCATAAAAGGCATATTGTGGATCTGTCATTACCGATTCTATTTTGGCATAGCCAACACGGTCAATCATGCGAGTGGATGCAGCATTGTCCGATTTACTGATCATCAATCGCATGTCTTTTTTTACTTCCTGGGTCTCCATGAGCTCTCCTTTTTCAATGGCATCCATGGCAGATAATAGAATGGCAATTTTGGGAAGACTGGCGGCGTACATCATATAGTTGCCGTTGATTCTGGCAAACCTGGCCTTTTCAGGGTTGCTTAAATCCACAATGCCGATGGCCATCTTTTTTTGAGAAATTAAGTGGGACCAGACTTCATTGCTTAATATTTCTTCTTCCAAATTGGATTGAAGCGAGGTATCCACCAATTTCGTCAATGGTTTAATGTTTTCACTCTTTATCTTCAATGGCAGGGGTTGCTGTCCAAAAGTTGAAAAGAGCATGGCAAAAAAGAAAAATGTGCTAAGTATGTTTTTCATTAAAAATCCACAGTATAAAAACTAGTCAAAAGTATATAATCCAGTAACGCACAACATGTTAAAAATATTTTTTTAGTTGAAATGAAAGTCACAGCATTTTTGCGCATTGGAAGCATAATTTGAAATTAAAATGTTAAATATTGGGCTTGGATTATTATTTTATAATGCAAAAGGGGATGGTTCAAAGGAAAGTTCTGTTCTCTCCAAACCACTTTTCCCATTCTTCCTTACCTTAGTGCAAAACTTGCTGTATGGAGACCAAGATTAAGAATGTGTTTAAGGAGGGGGCCATCTCCCCTGATTTTATAGCCAATTCCATTGCAAAACATCAATCCAAGACCCAGATTGGTGCCCATGATATCTTTTTGGGCCAAGTACGGGCCGATGAAATTGAGGGAAAAACGGTTTCAGCCATTGAGTATACTGCCTATGAAAGCATGGCCAATCAAAAATTCCATGAGATTCGAGAGACCACTTTTTCAAAATATGAGATTACCTGTATGCATGTTTACCATAGTTTGGGAAAAGTAGGTGTAGGGGAGATATGTCTGTTTGTTTTTGTGTCATCGCCTCATAGAAGAGTCGCCTTTGAAGCCTTGGAATATGTTGTGGAGGAAATAAAAGCCCACGTTCCCGTTTTTGGCAAAGAACTTTTTGAGGACGATTCCTATCAATGGAAAGTCAATACATAGCCTATGGTAGACATTACACAAAAACAATCCACCCATAGAACGGCTGTGGCCCAAGCGGTGGTCAAGGTCAGTGATAAGGCCACCATTGAAGCCATTAAAAACGGAACCGTTCCCAAAGGTGATGTGCTCTCCATGAGCAAGGCAGCTGGATTTTTGGGCGTAAAGAAAACTTCGGATTTACTGCCCGATTGCCATCCATTGCCCGTAGAATACTGTGGTATTGAGTATGAAATGGAGGGCTTGGAGATCAAAATCCTGATTACCGTAAAAACGTTTTACAAGACCGGAGTGGAGGTAGAGGCCATGCATGGAGCCAGTGTAGTGGCCCTTACCATGTACGATATGCTCAAGCCCATTGATAAGGGAGTGGAGATACATCACATTAAGTTGCTGAAAAAAACAGGGGGCAAATCGGATATTGGTACAGCATAATTTTTTTCGATATTTTTTTTGCAGCAATTACTTTTATTCTAATTTTAGATTAATCAGACGATAATCCCATTGCTATGAATAACCTCAAACGTGTAATTGTCGATTATAAAAAATTGACCCCCGAAGTGCTAAAGCTGTTGGTGGATAAATATCCTGATGGCTATGGCGATAATGATGTCATCAATTTTAGAAACTTAAAAGGTGAGCTGATTGAAGCTGTTGAGGTTTCTACGGACGATACCAAATACTTGGTGAAGATTAGTTCCAAACTGGAACACACCATGGCCAACTTTGATGACGATGACGATGACGACAATGATCTTGACACGGAAGATTTGGGTAAAATTCCAGATGATGACGATGACGAGGACTTCTCCGACTCAGAAGAGGAATAAACTATCTTCCTTATTTTAGATTGCTTAGCATTTCCGAAGTAGTTTGGTCCAAATCAAACTCGGGTTTCCAACCCCAGTCTTTTTTGGCTTGTGTATCATCAATGGTACTGGGCCATGAATCCGCTATTTTTTGCCTAAAATCAGGGGCGTAACTGATTTTGAAATCTGAAATATGCTTTTGAATGCTTTCTGCCACATCTTCAGGGGTAAAGCTCATACTTCCCAAGTTGTAGGATGATCTTACGGTAAGGTGCTCAGCCGGACTTTCCATAAGTTGGATGGTAGCCCTTATGGCATCATCCATATACATCATGGGCAGTTTAGTGTCCTTGTCCAAAAAGGATTCGTATTCCTTTTTTTTCAGGGCTTCATGATAAATTTCAACCGCATAATCCGTGGTGCCGCCACCGGGCATGGTCTTCCAACTGATTAAACCAGGATAGCGAACACTGCGCACATCTACCCCAAACTTTTTAAAATAGTATTCGCACCAGCGCTCCCCAGACTGTTTGCTAATGCCATAGACCGTACTGGGTTCCATAATGGTACTTTGCGGTGTATTTTCTTTTGGAGTGTTAGGCCCAAAAACAGCAATGCTGGAAGGCCAAAATATTTTGGAAATTTTATTGTCCTTGGCCAAATTCAGGACATTGAATAAGGAATTCATGTTCAAGTTCCATGCACGCATGGGAAATTTTTCTGCCGTGGCACTGAGCATGGCGGCCATTAAATATACTTCATCAATCTCATAATGCATCACTACATCCTCTATGGCGGCATAGTTGGTGGCATCCAACAACTCAAACGGGCCAGAAGCCATTAAAGCATCACTTCCTTCCCTAATATCACTGGCCACCACTTTTTCAGAGCCGTACTTGTTTCGTAATTCAATGGTGAGTTCAGTTCCAATTTGGCCACATGCACCAATAATGAGAATAGGTTTTTGCATTAAAATTGAAGTTAATTGCGTTCGTTGGCAAAGATACCCTTTATTAAAATTTGTACATTCGCCTATGCGAAAATTGTTAGGCGTACTACTTATTTTATTGATGCTTTCTGGATGTAAAAAAAATCAAGAAAGTTCTCAGGAAATCCAAACTGACGAGCTTGGTTTTCAGTATCAAAAAATGCCTTCAAAACTAACCCTTAATCCCGAGGCCATCGAAATTGTAGAAGCCTGGAAAGAGTTTGTGGTTTTCGCAGCGAGTATTGATGTATTATACAAGGCCACCAATAATGAAGATCTCATCTTGGCCATTGACGACCTCATTGAAAAGGAAAAGCAATTGGCAGAAAGCACCTATCCGGAATTGTTCGATACATTTAGGGTAAAAAGCAGACAACAGGTTTTAAGGACTTATTTGTATAAAGTGAAGGCCAGTCTTTTGGAAAATCAAGAGACCACAGCGCCCACCGTTGAAATGCTCCAAGCCTACAATGCCCTAAGAAAGCAATTCAATGTGATTGTAAATAGTCAACTAGACAAAGAATTGATATTGGATGAAAACTAAAGTATTGATCGTCTTGGGACTTTTTTTAACCCTGGGGGCGAGGGCCCAGGATACTGAAAAGGCAAAAATCAACGCGGTTTTGGATAGCTGGCATTTGGCCGCGGCCAATGCCGATTTTGAGGCCTATTTTGGCAAAATGACCAGTGATGCCGTTTTTATTGGAACCGATGCCATGGAGAATTGGCAAAACGATGAATTCAAGGCGTTTTCCAAACCTTATTTTGATGGGGGCAAGGCCTGGAGCTTTACATCGGTACAACGGAATATCTACATCAACAAAACAAAAGATTTTGCATGGTTTGATGAGTTGCTCGATACCCAAATGAAAATTTGTAGGGGGTCTGGAGTACTGAAAAAAGAAAATGGGCAATGGAAAATTGCCCATTATGTACTTTCAATCGCAGTGCCCAATGACAATGTAGGCGAACTGATTCAAATCAAGGAGAAAAAAGATGATGAATTACTCCTTGAGTTGAAAAAGAATCAGTGATTCTTACTTTCCGCCGCCCGCTCCTTCAGGTTTTTCCTTGCGGGATTCCAAGGCTTGCTTGCTTAAACTGGCCAAATTAAAGTTAGGGTCAATCTTCAGGGCTTCATCAATGGAAGCAATGGCGCCTTCAATATCGTTTTTGTCCATATTGTACGTGACCAATCCCTTCAAGTGGTAAAAAGCAGCCTTCAAAGCAACTTCGTAAGGTTGTTGTCTTTCATAAAAGGCATATTTCATGTCATCTTGGGAATTGGTGATTCCATATTCAATGTTGGACATTGCTCCGGCATTGTCACCCGTTTGGATTTTAAGGTCGGCCAATTCATAAGCCAAATAGGCTGATGGGTCTCTTTTGTACAAAATCTCAAAGTGTTCCAAAGCTCTTTTGGGTTGGTTGAGAGCCTTTAAGGAAACCGCCTTAACCTGAACCGCAAGATCGGAATCAGCTTCATTCTTTTCAATGCCAATGGTGTTCAAAGCCTGCATGTGCTGGCTGTTGTTCATATACACAAAGGCCAAAGTATCTTGCCGTTCTTTGGATGGGGAAAGCACATTCAAATGGGTCAATGCCCCAATAACACCTGTAACATCACCTTGCATGCGCATTTCTTGGTAATAGGCCTTGTAGTGCTCTAAAAGTTCGTTTTTGGTCTGGGAAATTCCACTAAAACCGATTAGCATCAGCAATACAAATAGCGTCTTTTTCATTCATCTTCAATTTAGTGCGCCAAAACTAAAAAAATTATTCATACCATCCTGTTAATAATCCCATAAGTATCAGGATATAATGGAGGTGGTGAATGCATGCCCTTTGTCCAAAAAATTCTGACTTATGACCACTTTGGCCCTGCTTGGGGTAGGATCAACTTGATATTTTAGTGGAGGAAGCCCCCTTTTAGCTGCCTCCGAACCATAATAATCACTTTTTGAAGGATGAAAGGGATTTACGCCATTGAATAATTCTCCCCAATATTGGTTTTCCAGGATTGTAAGAATCATGTGGATGCAATCTTCCAGATGGATGAGATTGACTGGGTCGTTGCCGTTGGTAAGATGTGTTTTTTGGGACAACATGGTAACGGGATGTCGGTCAGGACCGATGAGGCCGCCAAACCGGATGATGGTACAAGAAAGATTGGGGTCATTCCCAAAGAGTTGCTCACTCTCCATCAATTGTTTCCCTGATTCGGTTGTAGGTTTTATAGGGGTCAGCTCGTTGACTTCTCCTTCCAAATCACCATACACGGCGGTACTACTCACAAAAATCACCTTGGTCAATCCACTTTTTTTGATCTCGGAATGCAACAACACCGTTTTATCCACAAAGCTCTCGGTGTTCTTACCCCGTAATCGAGGTGGAACGTTGATGATCAATACATCGATTTGGGATAAAAAGCCTTGAATATCGCCAAGGATGGCAGTGGGGGACAACCTTATTTGAAAAGGTCGAATGCCCTCTTTTTGGAGTTCATTCAGTTTCTCTTCTGATGTAGTGGTGCCAAAGACCTTGTATGAATCTTGTAAAAGACGCTTTGCCAAGGGCAGTCCCAGCCATCCGCAACCCAACACGCCAATTTTTTCACTCAAACTTTATAGTTTTTATGGTCAATATAGCATCATTTAAGACAAAAGGCATGGGGATACTGGTTTCAGGTCTTTTAGGGATGCTAAAATCTTTATGGGAGAGAAGGTCGTTGGAAGCTTCGTAGAATGACAATTCCAATACAGAATCTTTTGGGAAACTTAGCTCCAGTTCGGTATATTCATTATTTGTGATGTAATGGGTGACCAATCTGTTCCTCCGCTTTTGTAAGAAGTCTTCTGATAATGCAATGCGGTTTACTTTGGCAGCATTCAGGGAAATAGGATTGGTATAGACATCCAAACGATTAACATCCCGTTTTGGGGTGACGCAGATTTCAAGAATGCGATTTTCACCAATAATGGTATCCTTTACAGTGTCGATCCAAGGAAGTGTAATGTCTTTCTGCGGTGCATCGGCAATATAGGTGAGTTTTGTGACATATTTGCTAGATAAAGTTTTGTACTCCTCTGGCCCAGGCTCTCTTTTTTCGTCTCCTAGAAATTGGTTGTTCCATCCAATTGGACGATGATCATAAGTAGCCCAAATGGCTGAGTCCTCATCGGCATTGTACACGTAGAGCAAGCTGCTGGGTTTGGGACGTTCCCCATTAAAGTCAGAATTGATGTGACTTGAAATGCCGAATGCAAAAAAGAGGAACAGAAACAAATAGGCCAACGTATTCTTGTTTTTTAGTTTGCTGAAGAAGGGCAAAGCCAAAAAGAACAACAGGGTTGTGAACAGAGTGGCGGCCATCATCATTTTCAATCCCAATCCTACGGGGAACATTTTTATGAACGGGGAGTACATAAAAACAGCCGGCAGTGCCAAAAACACCAACAAAAAAGGGTTGGGTTCTTCTTGGTTTATGGTAACCATAAACGCGGCCAACAATCCAAACAAAGGAATCACAAAAAAGCTGGCGCCTGGTAAATAGGAAGCCACCAGTCCACAGATGATCAACCAAATAATGATGGGAGCGACCAGTAAATTTGGTGTGGTGGTCTTTCTAAACTGGTGGTACATCCAAAAACAGACAGCCAAGGAAAACATTGTATACACCACAATGTAGGTATGTCCGTTGTAGGTGAATCCGTGGAGCATGTCTTTAAAACCAGGATACCACCACGTAATGATGGTCCAACAGAAATAGCCAACGATTCCATTGATGGCCAGCGTGAGCAATAATGGAGCAAAACCCTTAAAAACATCACCGAGTTGGAGTTTTTTCTTCCGAAATCCATCAAAAAGGAGCAAAACAAAGAGTAAAACTGCAATCCAGAACATGGGCCAAATCCAATCAAATGGATAAGAAATCAGCCTAAAGAATGGCAGATTAAAATACACATAGTCATCCAAACTTTTCAGATTATCAAGGTCTGCATCTGAAAAATAGTGGATGAGCGGCATTAAATAACTGCCTTGATGCGCCAACGAAGTCCTGTCCAACCGCTCGTAGTTGTCCAAGGCGGTATGATAATCGAAATGGTCATCAATAAAGGCGAAATTAAAGCCCTCAATATCGCCATCCTCCCTAAAAACGGTTAAATCTGTGTCGTTGGGCAGCATTTTGTAGATGCTGTACGCCAATGAATTGGCCACGGGATATTTTGGATTGGCCTCAGTGAACTCTTTAATCAATTTTCCGTTTCCACGATTGGTCTCAATGAGCATGTAACTGGGACCTCCACTGCCTCGGGCTTCAAAATTTAGGACCAGCCCCACATCTTTGGCCCAAGGATGGTTGTTCACAAAAAGGTCAGCACCGTTGAGACCCAGTTCTTCTGCATCGGTGATAAGGATGATGATATCATTTTTAGGGGTCTTGTTTTCGGCCAAAAAAGCTCTGACGCCCTCTAAGATGGTGGCTACACCACTTCCGGCATCACTTGCCCCGTATGAAGAATGGGGATTGCTATCGTAATGAGACAACAGTAAAAGTGCTTTGCCTTCTCCTGAGCCTTTTATTTTGGCCAAAATATTGGTAGCCTTGCTCAAATTGCCCCAATCTCCGGCCGTATATCCTTCTTGAGTAATGGTTTCCAACCCCATTTTTTTGAGTTCGGCAATGATGTAAGCTCGAACCCGCGCATGACCGGGGAAACCTACGGCATGGGGTTCAATGGAGATATTTTTAACATGGAATAAGGCCCTATCCGTGGAAAAGTGCTCCTGAACCGTATCCTCATCTGGGGAATAGGAGGGCACCAAGGATTTGTAACTCCAATACACCGCAAAAAATAGGAGTAGGAGGGCGAGGGATTTTGAAAATTTCATGATTTGGTTTTGTTGGTATATAAATGTATGAATTTATGAAAGGTTCGTACATTTTAACGTTAAAAATTAGACAATTCTCTAAAAAAGTTTATATTTATTGTTTAACTCTAAATATTAACCTTATGGCTATCAAAAGTTTTCAAGGCGTGCGTTCCAAGGAGGAGTCCAAGAAAAAATACAATGCTCCTATTTTGGTAGAGGACTATATGACCAAAAAGTTGATTACTTTTTCTCCAGAGCAGTCCATTTTGGAAGTTATGGAAGCTTTTGCCAAGTACCATATTTCCGGTGGTCCTGTATTGGATGGCAATGGGTTTTTGGTAGGAATTGTATCTGAGGCGGACTGTATGAAGCAGATTTCGGAAAGTAGGTACTTTAATCAACCTATTTTGGACAAAAGTGTGGAGCGATTTATGACCAAAAATGTTGAGACCATTCCACATGACATGAGCATATTTGATGCAGCTGGGGTTTTTGACAGACACAACAGACGACGTTTGCCGGTAATGAAAAACGATATCCTTGTAGGGCAGATCAGTCGTAAGGATGTTGTGATCGCGGCGTTAAAACTCAGTTCCCATAATTGGAAATAGTTCCATTTTACTCCCTTTTGACAATCATGTAATAATCATTGTCCAAGGGTAGATATCCTAAATCATACACAAAATAATAGGTGCTGCCTTTTTTGGTGGTGTAGAGGTTTGTGATATATTCAAAATCAAAGCCTTTGTCCATCAGCTTCATTTTTGTGGTGGTGGTTTTGCCTTCTTTTAAAGGGAAGCTGTCCAATATCCGATAGTTCTTTCTGAGTTTGTTGTTGATATTACGGACCAAGTTTTTACTGTCCTTGTTCAAGCGGTTGTTATAGGCATTGCGGCAATGGTCCGAGCAGTATTTTTGGTCTACCCGCCCCAATAGTTTTGCACCACATTCCAAGCACTTTCTTTCGGTCATGATATAAGATTAGGTGACCACAATATCATGTTTTTTTAGCAAACCGATCAATCCATTTGTACTGAACTTACTTTTTTTCAAGTGATTAACGGCTGGGTCAATGTTGAAATTCATGGCGGAAGTAAAGTCGGCTTGCTCCAAATCCGTATCATCAAAAGTGGCCTCCTTTAAATCTGAATTAGGAAAGGAACATCCCTTTAACTTTGCTTGTGTGAAATCAACCTGATGCAATTTGCAATCCTCAAAACGGGTTTGGGGGAGTTCCATTCCGTGAAACGAGGCAACAGAGAGATTGCATCCTTCAAAATGGAAAGTAGATAGCAGAGGATTGCTCGTTTCAAACTGTAGCCCTACCATCTTACAGTCCACAAAAATTACATCATTGAAGATGGTATGGGCAATGTTGGTGTTGGTGAAATCGCACCCTTCAAAGGAACATTCCACAAAATTTTGATTGTCCAGAAATCCCTTGGTAAAGGTGCAATCCACAAAACGGCAGTTTTCATAATCACCCTTGGGCAATTTGTGCTTCGTGTAATCCTGTTTTATGAATTCCCTATCGAGCCAAAATGATGCTTCCATTTTCCATTTTTAGACGTTGAATCAGCTTTTGGTAAGATACAAAACTGGACTAAATCTGTTAATAAAAAGATAAAGATTGATTTTATTTGGAACGATCATTCCAGAATGTATATGTTTGTATTGGAACAATCGTTCTAAAACATAAATCTAACATATCTAAAAACAACATGAAAAAACTAGAAGGAAAAGTCGCCATAGTAACCGGTGCAACAAGCGGAATGGGTCTTGAAACGGCCAAATTATATCTTGAAGAAGGAGCCAAAGTAGTGCTTACTGGTAGGAGCCAAGAAAAATTGGATGCTCTAAAAGGAGAGCTTCAAGGTGACTATCTTTTGGTAAAAGCAGAGGCTTCCAGCTCGGAAGATAGTGCAACTTTAATAGCCAAAACGGTTGACGCCTTTGGAAAGATTGACATTCTTTTCTTGAATGCAGGTATTTTTCGTTTAGAGCCTATTGAAAAGCTCACAGAAGCTGTTTTTGATGAGGTTTACGAAATCAATGTAAAGGGACCTCTTTTTACCGTTAAAGCGGCCTATGATGATTTCAATGAAGGAGCCAGTATCATTTTTAACACATCAATTGTCAATATAAAAGGCTTCGCTTGGTTGTCTGCTTATGCATCCAGTAAGGCTGCGTTACGTTCCTTGGTACGTACCTTGGCCGCTGAGTTTGGTCCTAAGGGAATCCGGGTAAATGCCATTGCTCCGGGGCCTATTGAGACGCCTATTTACGACAAACACAACATGCCCAAAGAGGACTTTGAGCAGATGGCATCTGCATTTCCATCCATGGTTTCCTTGGGGCGCTATGGAAATGCCTCGGAGGTAGCCACAACGGCATTGTTTTTGGCTTCTTCAGATAGTAGCTTCATCACTGGTGCTGAAATACCTGTAGATGGTGGCTTGGCCCAAGTGTAAATTTTTTTGGATAAATTTGGAACAATTATTCCAAAACAATGCCAAGAACAAAACAGTTTAATGAAGAAGAAATATTGATTAAGGCCATGGAACTCTTTTGGGAGAAAGGGTTCCATGCCACGTCAATACAGAACTTGGTATCCTGCTTGGGAATCAATAGGGCCAGTTTGTATGATACTTTTGGAGGCAAGGAGGAACTGTTCAGCAAAGTTTTTGAGCGCTATAGAAAAAAGGGGGGAGACAATATTCGGTCAACTTTTGAAAAGGAGAAATCAATCAAAGCCGGATTTTGTAGACTTTTTGAGGAGGCCATAGAAAACGCAGAGGCTGATATGGGCCAAAAAGGATGTTTTGTGGTCAATACCACCACTGAGCTTATTCCCGGGGATGAAACCATTCACAAAGCGTTGCGGGAAAACAAGGAAAATATAGAAAACATCTTTATCTCACAAATAAGAAAAGGAATTGCAAGCGGAGAAATAAATGCTGGGAAAGATGCTGAGAGCATTGGACACATGCTTTTTGCCCTGTTTAGTGGACTGCAAGTAATGGCAAAGGTAGACCCCGACCCAACCAAACTTCGAAAGTTGGTCAAGTCAGGGCTATCTGTTCTCGATTAGTTTTGGAATCACATCCGTTTGTACGCAAACAATACCTCCTCCGAAGAATCCTTGGATTCAATAAGAACCCACATGTTCATTTGGTCTTCGCTCACTTTTTCTATGGTGAAACCTTCAAAATAAGCCTTATTTTTTTCTAGTTTTACAAGTCGGAAATCTACCGTTTCATCCTTTTCTTCCCAGCCTTTGAGACTTTTGTCAAAATGCTTCAGTTGCAAAATGATGGAATTGTCCACCTCCTGAATGTGCCCAACCTCGTAAAAGGATACTTGGTCATCTTTAACCAATCGGAACACAAACATCATGGAACCACCTAGAGGTTCGCTCCAAATTTCTTCGGCCAGACCGCCAAAGGCCTCACCCTGCCATTGACCGGGAATCCAAGAAACATCTTCCAAAGAGGCATTGGGCGAAGTTTGTCCTTCCGACCATTGTAAGGTTTCTTGTGCGGAAATGATTCCCACTTGAAACAGCAATAGGATTCGTACTATTTTCATCGTATCGGTTGTTTCGTATATGACGAATGAAAAGTAGTTAATTGGACAATGCAAATTTTACATTCACTGTGGTCTCCACCTTGATTTTTTCAAAATCGATGTCCAAGGGCTCAGCTTGACCCATATCTGCAGAAACCGCTTTCATTTCCATCATGGGCGCTTGGTTGTATCTTGGGTAATACGGTTGTGAGTTATCCACAATATGAATGGCCAATCCTACTTTTTGTCCAAGAGGCTTGGTAAGGGCATCGGCCTTTTGTTTGGCTTTTTTTATAGCTCTGGATTTCAATTCCAATTCCAATTCATCCATTTTGGAATATTCGGTTTTTTCCAAAAAGGCATTGGCAATGTCCAGTTGCTCCAGAGCTACCATGACTTCAGCAGCCTGTTTTCCGGTGTAGACCAAGAGAGAATACTGCTTGCTTTTGAGTACTTCTTTTCCTCGGAGAAAATACTTTTCAAAATTGCTGCTAAGGTCTTTGATCACTAATTGTTTGTCCAAATCGATTCCCAAAGCTTTGAGTCGTTGTGCCATCTTGTTTTCCTGTTCCTCAACAGAAACCCGACCTTTTGAATCCTTTTCTTGAATGGTGATGTTGAGGTAAATTTTATCTGGGGTCACCAAGGTGTCCACTTGGGCTTGGGTTTCAAGGTATGGGACATCCAAAAAGCTTTTGGATTGCGCAAAAGTGGCCGTTGAAATTAAAAGCGTGAGTATGGGAATAAGTACTTTTTTCATGATTTTATTTTTTGATTAAAGGTAAATACTTCCCCCTCACAAGCAAAACCTGTGCCGTTTTATTTGTAGGAAAAGTAGAAGCATTCAAAAACCGATGGGTTCTTCAATTTTTGAGTACATTGTATGGATGAAATTTGTTTTGGCTCCTGATAAATATAAAGGTTCGTTGACCGGACATGAGTTCTGCGATGCGGTGGAAAGTGGCATTAAAAAAGTTTTTCCCGAAGCAGAAATACTCAAAAGACCCTTGGCCGATGGTGGTGATGGTACCATAGAAGTAGTGGCCCATTACCTTAATGCTCATTCCGTTTCTTTGGAGGTAACCGACCCGCTATTCCGAAAAATAAAGGCGGATTATCTGCTTTCCAATGATAAGAAAACTGCTTTTATTGAAATGTCCGAAGCCTCTGGATACAAAGTATTGACCAAGGCAGAGATGAACTGCATGCACACCACCTCTTTGGGAACGGGCGAGCTAATTCTGGATGCTTTGGAGAAAGGTGCAAAGCATATTGTTTTGGGCATAGGAGGCAGTGCCACCAATGAAGGGGGCATGGGAATGGCAATGGCCTTGGGCTACGAGTTTTTGAATAAAGAAGGTTCCTCTTTGGAACCGGTTGGAAAGAATTTAGCACTTGTGGAAGAAATCCGAACGGACGGGGTGCATGAAAAGTTGGAGGGAGCTATAATTCAAGTAGCCTGTGATGTTAATAATCCACTGTATGGGGAAAATGGTGCGGCCAAGATATATGGCCCCCAAAAAGGCGCATCACCAGAGGAAGTGGAACTATTGGATAAGGGGCTGGAGCACTTCGCTCAAATTATTCAATCCACTTTTGGGATTGATGTACAGCAAATTCCGGGTGCTGGAGCGGCTGGCGGCATGGGCGCCGGAGCGGTAGTGTTTTTAGACGCAAAATTGACTTCTGGAGTGGATTTGGTAATGCAGTTGGCCAATTTCGATGAAGCTCTGGCCAATACGGATTGGATCATTACCGGAGAAGGGCAATTGGATGGGCAGACCTTTTCTGGAAAAACGATTGCGGGTGTAATTCAATCAGCCAAAAAGAAGGGGGTTCCTATTGCTGCTTTTTGTGGCTCGGTGAGCGTATCCATTGCCGAAATGCAGCAAATGGGATTGGATTATGCAGTTTCCATCCTAAACCAAGTAGGAAATCTGGACGACGCCAAGGCCAAAAGTTTTGAAAACTTGGAATTGGCCAGCTATAATTTTGCCCATTTGTTGAAGCAAAGTAAAGCCTAGCACTTCAATTGGTCATCAATTAGATGATCCTCTTTTTAGCTTAAATTCCAATGAAGTTTTTACAGTTTTCCACTCGCTGTCCAAAATGGAAAATAGAACGGTATCCCTAAGATTACCCTGTGCATCAATTCTATGATTTCTAATTATTCCCTCTTGTTTAGCGCCCAAACGCAATATAGCATTTCGAGAAGGAAAGTTGTGGTAATGGGTTCGAAACTCCACCGCAATGCAGTTCAATGTCTCAAAGGCATGTTTTAGTAAAAGGTTTTTGCATTCGGTATTGATTCCGGTTCGTTGTACGCGCTGCGCATACCAGGTTGACCCAATTTCCACCCTTCTGTTCTTGGAATCGACATTCATATAACGTGTGCTGCCTACAATTTTGCCGGTTTTTTTATCAATCACCGTAAAGGGCAAAGCAAGACCAGCTTGCTGATCCAAAAGTGCAGTATCCATATAGGCATCCATGTTTGGAGGCGATGGAACGGTGGTGTACCAAAGTTCCCAAAGGTTGCCATCTGAAGCGGCGAAGACCAAATCAACTTTGTGGGATTTCTGCATCGGCTCCAGTCGAACTAGATCTCCTTCAAGGACAATGGGTTGCAACCAAGGTTTCATAGGATGGGATTTAGGGTTCAAATATAGTTGTAAATGGCTCGATTTGGGCAACAAAAAAAGCCGGGATTTCTCCCGACCCTCCAATCAATCAAAAAACGAACTTTGATTGAATTGTTTTGATGTTATGGTGATGCTGTAAACTCTTCGATGATAAAGAAATCCTTGTTTTTGTCTTTGATGTAGTACATATCATCTAAAACATTGTATCGCATTTTTCGATCATCTACTCTTATTTCAAAACCTTCAGCGGTAGGTGACATTTCAAAGGCGCTTTTATTGGAACCTTTGTACTTTAACGTCGTGTAACTGTCATAGGCATCGTCCGAATCATGGTCAATTGCAATTAATTTTGTGACAAATGCAGGTACTGATTTTCGGTCTTGATTGACCATTCCTTTATCTTTTTTGTTCAGTTCTACGGCATAGTTTCTATGCTCCATAACTTTTACGCTGAACTCTTTTTCTTTTCCATTTTCAGATACGGTATACGTTTTGAGTTCTTGGGTAGCTTTCATGACCCCGTCTTGTCCGTATCCTATAAATGCGGTGAGGGTCAAAAATGAAAATAATGTCAATATAGTTTTCATAGTATGCTTTTTAAGATTCATAAATTGTTTTGTAGTTGGATTGTTTCCTATTTTAGGTAGGAGGTGAACATCCAATGTCTTTTTTCCAGTTCTGTGATGAAATCGGTCAACATCTTCTCAGTAGCCACATCACCTGTATCCAATGCGGCATTTACACCGTCCAAAAGACTGTCGTGGATAATCTCATAATCCTTGAGGACTTCCCGAATCATTTCAAGGGCGGACATATTCTTTTCCTGCTCCTTAATTTTGGAAAGCTCTAAGGTCCTCTTTAATGAGAAGTTACTCTTTACACCGAAAACGCGAATGCGTTCGGCCACGATATCAATGTTTTCCTTTACGGTATTGTATTCTTTCTCAAACTCTTCGTGAAGCTCAAAAAATTCAGGTCCTTCTATGTTCCAGTGAAAGTTTCTGAGCTTATTGTAGAAAACCTGATAGTTGGCCAATATGGTGTTAAGGCTCACCACTATTTCTGCCGTTTCCAAATAGGTAAATCCAATTTTTTTAAAAGTTTTATTCTTTGCCTTTACAGCTTCCATCTATCTTATTTTTTTGTTCAATTCCAATATACCTATCCTAAAAGGGAGGGATTGATTCGTTTGATGGAAATATTGATGCAATTCAGTTTTGAGGGGGAATTCAGCCTAAAATCCGCCAAAATAGAAGCTTTTAACACATTTGGGAGGATGTATCATCCGCACTTTGTACAATGAACTTGTTATTTAGGGAAAGATACATGTCCGAGGAAATATCGGTAACATATTCTTTAGCACTATTAAAAACCTTTTGCGCGTCTTGATTTTTGGTGTCGTATTCCTGAATATAAATGATGTCCTCAATGTCGTACATCTGTTTGCCAAGACTAAATCGTTTAACTACTGTGTATTTGTTAATGCTTCGGATGGGCATAGATTTATGGGTTTTTTCACTAAGACACTTTTAAAAAAGTTAAGTCACACATGATGTGTTCGTAGGTAGAAATATGATTGGAATTTGCGGATTGGGACTATTTAATACCTTTATAATAACCGTAGAAAATCACTGTGGATGGTAACAACCATCATCTTCCAATGAAAACCAAGAACTTTTTAGGAATACTCACAATCATTGCCAGCCTGCTTGCTGTGTTGATTCATTGGCGGGAATATTCTTCCCGGGATCAGATACCCCTCTGGTCTGTATTTGCATGGCAATTGGTCATTTGGATGGTCTGGGTGCTTGGTTTTTGGGCCTTGAAGGTGGTGAGCAAGAGGACACTTTTCAAAAAGTACGGTAAATGGATGGGATTTTTTGTGGGGCTGACATGGATTGCCTGTCATTTTGGATGGTTTTTTATGGTAAGCTCAAACTTTAGCCCCTACTTGGATTTTCCCGAATCTAGATTTGGGGTGTATCGCTACTTCTTTATTTTTTGGACGCTGATAGATTTTGGATTGCTTTGGTTTGTAATCGATAAATTGTGGTCAAGACAGGAGCCTAGGGATGAGCCTGAAAATCCTATTGTGTTGGAGCTCACCCGAGGCGGCAAGACGTATTTTGTTGAACCCCAACAGATACATTCCCTGACTTCGGAAAACTATTACACTAAAATTTCTACTACGTTGGGCGATTTTATGATGCGAAAGCCACTCAAAGAATTTCATGATTTTTTGCCTACCGAAATGTTTCGAAAAATTCATCGGTCAACCATTGTGAACGTAGATTTTGTTTCCGAGCTGGCAGGAAATACATCACAAGGATTTGAACTGACTTTAAAGAATGGCAGTACCCATAAAGTAAGCCGTAGCTTTTCGAAGGAGGTTTTGCGCTTCCTCAAGGAAAGGGCACGGTAGCACCGTTCACTATCAAAATTCTTACCATTCGCTGCAAAGCCTATCCGACCTCACTTTTATTGGATAGCTTAGAATTCCAATCCCCAATGGGGTAAAGAAATCAAAAAACGAAATCATGAATAACACGTTGAACAGAAGAAATTTTCTGCAATTGACCGCATCGGCAAGTGGTGCTTTGGTATTGGGATTGCATTTTCAATCCTGTATGCCCAATGAACCTGCGGTTAATTATCCACTATTACCTCTCATAGAAATCGATACCGAAGGTTGGGTGACCCTTATCGCTAAAAACCCCGAAATAGGACAAGGTATCAAAACAGCTTTACCTATGATTCTGGCTGAGGAATTGGGAGCGGATTGGAACAAGGTAAAAGTGGTGCAAGGCGATTACAACAAAATGTATGACGAACAATGGGCCGGTGGCAGCTATGCTGTGATTTTAAATTGGGATATGATGCGCACTGCCGGAGCCAAGGTCAGAAGCGTTCTTATCGATGTTGCTGCCAATCGGATGCAAAAACCCGCGGTTGAATGCAAAACACAAGATGGCAAGGTAATCCATATAGAAACAGGAAATAGCATTCCGTTTGGGGAGTTGGTGGCAGAAGCTTCGCAAATGGAGCTACCCGAAGAGGTGACCTTCAAGCCTTCAGATGCCAACACCATTGTGGGTCAAAGCCTTCCTCATGTGGATTCGAAGGAAGTGGTGGATGGGAGTGCTAAATTTTCCATCGATATTAAACTTCCGGGAATGGTATATGCCACAGTGGCAAAAAACCCTGTACATGAGGGTAGTGTTGAAAGTTTTGACGATACCGCAACTAGGGCCATGGAAGGGGTCGTGGATGTGATAGCGTTGCATAATGCAGAGTACGGAGGGAGGTTGTTGGGCCCCAACAGTCCCAATTTTGTGAATGGAGTGGCCGTTATTGCCCGTACCACTTGGACAGCATTCAAAGCTGCGGAAAAATTGAACATAAAATGGGACAATTCCCATTCCAGAAATGAAAACACCGAAGACCTTTTGACTAGGTTTAGAGAACAACTGGGCGATACCACCATGGTACGCAAGGATGGAGATTTTGATACCGCAAAAAAAAATGCTGCCACAATTTTTGAACAAACCTATGAACTCCCTTTTTTGGCCCATGTGACCATGGAACCCATGAACTGTACCGTGAATTTTAGGGAAGATAGCTGTGAAGTTTGGGCACCTACTCAAAACCCTGAAGCGCTGGAGCAGGGGTTAATTAAACTTTTTGGATTAAAACCGGAACAAATTAAAATTCATCTGCCGCGTATTGGTGGTGGATTTGGTAGAAGATACTACGTGGATTATGCCATGGATGCCGCTGTGCTTTCAAAAAAAATGGGAAAACCTGTGAAACTGACTTGGACAAGGGAGGAAGACATTAAACACGATTGGTATCGTCCGGCAAGTGTCCAAAAATTGACCGCGGCTATGGATGGAAATGGAAAAGTAGTGGGATGGCAACATATTTTGGCCAATGCTTCAAGAGTCACATCTTTGGGCAGGGAGGGAGACGCCGCCGGAACCGAAATTGATGAATATGAATTTCCTGCCGGATTTGTCACTGATCTTCAATTTGAATACGGCCATGTATTGAGCGATGTTCCACTGGGCCAGTGGCGTGCGGTTGCCCAATCGGCCAACGTATTTGCAACACAAAGTTTTTTAAATGAGCTGGCCATTTTGAATCAAAAAGACCCCATTGATTATTTTCTGGATTTTGTAGGTCCAGCTCGTATGGTGCCTGTAGTTGGAGACTACGAATATGATGCGGGTCGTTTGATTGCGGTAGTGGAGCAAGTCAGAAAGAACAGCAGTTGGGATGAGCCATTGCCCAAAGGCCAAGGTAGGGGTTTTGCTGCGGCCAAGAACTCAGGCTCATTTATTGCCGAAGTGGTTACCGTCGAGGTCACTGGAGACGGAGATTTAAAGATTTTACGTGTGGATGCTGTAGTGGATTGTGGCATTGTGGTCAATCCATCTGGAGCTAAGGCGCAGGTGGTGGGTGGAATCTTGGAAGGGCTATGCGCAGCCCTTTATGGTGAAATTACCATTCGGGATGGCGCTACAGAACAATCCAATTTTCATGATTACCCTTGGATGCGTATGCGAGAAACCCCAGAAATGCATGTGGAATTCATAAAAAATGATTTGGCGCCAAGGGGATTGGGAGAGCCCCCTTTGCCTCCTGCGGCACCTGCCTTGACCAATGCTATTTTTGATGCATCGGGAGTTCGTATCCGAAAGCTTCCCATTCAAAACCAATTGAAAAAGGAGTTCGAATTAAATAACAAATCAATTCAATCAACATAATGAGAAAAAAAATGTCAATTATCTGTGCCCTTGTGGTAAGCTCTATTCTATATAGTCAGGAGGACACTAGGGAGCTATTGGGCATATCGGGAGATGGAGCCTCCGTTAGTGCAGCTTCCAAGATTCTGCATAATGCAGGAGGAAGGGAAGTTTGGTCAAAGAAGACCTTCATTGTTTATGAAAGAGCCTTTCTAAGAAGTGGAAAAATAGCGAACTTGAAGATTACACGGGATTTGGAAAAAATAACCCGATTGATAGAATCCAAGACCGATGACACGGTATATATGGAATATATAGGTGTGGAAAATGGTTGTACCAATAGAAATGGAGAACGGGCAGAAATGGAAAAGTCAGAATTGGAAGTAGAACGTCAAGGGCTCAAACAATCCCCATATTATGTGTACCATCGTTTGGCAAAAGAAGACAGCAATTTAAGGGTTGAATTAACTGAGAACGAAAATAGGTTAAACGTGTATGACCGGGACCAATTGCTATGCTGGTTTTTAATTGACGCCACAGGCCAGCAATATAGTTGGGGCAATATTTATAATGGAGCCATAAATCAGCACTTTTATGGTCCTTACAAGAAAATGGGGGATGCCATTTTGCCGACTTGGGGCTCAGCCATGGATGGAGGATTTAGGTTTGAGTATCTTGTATCGGAGTTTAGGGATGGCCCCGCTGAAATAAGTTGCAACTTGCTATAAGATATAGGGGCACCTATATACAATATGGGACAAAGCCAACTTAGATTTTTTCATACCTTCATGGAATGTCAATGATAAAGTTGGTCAAGTCCATTTATGCTACCGTCCGAAAAACGACCAGAAAAAAGATTTGGGAAATGAACCTGTGGTTATTGATATACGGATTTTCGTTTGCTGCAATTATACTACTGCTTTATTTGATACTGAGGTAAAACCCACCAGTACCAGCAAATAAATCAAGGATTGATATGGGGGACTTGCATTCGTAATATCTATTTCAATATCTTTATAAAATGAAAAAGGGAGCCAGCCGCTGAACTAACTCCCTTTTTGACGGTAATACGAGTGGCCGTACTCTAATGAGAAGCCGCATACCACAAGTCAACATATCTGTTTGTGCGTTTCCCGTCTGTTCCGCTAGTGATGCGGAATCGGTATTTTAATTGCCCCTAATTTAAGGGGCTTTTTTATTTGATATTGCTTTTGAGTATTCTCAGTGTGTAGATATTATAATTAAATACAAATTTAAGTTTAACTTATTTAAACTAAATATAAATTAATAGGTACGGTTATTTTTTGACTTTTCTTTTTACCCATACTAAGGGTATGGGAACTATATATCACTTTACACAGGACCAAAAACTGAGCGCAGATGAAAGGGAAGGTTAATCTTTATTTTGTGCTTTGGGTCGTAATGGTGGTTCTGTATCTGCACCTTTTATGGATTTTGGTTGGGACAAAGAATCTCTACAAGCGTCAAGTTCAGATTTTAGAATGTCGTATTGAGACCTTAACTCACGATAATCATAGTTCTGATAGATATTAATGCCGCCAAGAGCAACGGAAACAACAATTGCAATCCATTTAGCGTAGTCCCGTTTAGGTTTTAAACTGTTCAGGTAGTCCTTAACGCTTTTATGGATCTCTCCCTTTTCGGTAAGCGTAAATACTTGTTGCCTGCTCCTGATAAGTCCATAATCTGAAACAAGACGGTTCCATGCAGCCTCAACCGTTACCCTATTGGTATCCTCTATCGAATATAGTTCTTCATACGGAACGCTTTTATTCTGCTTAATCATGGAAAAAACTTCCTCTGTAACCTGATCAATATCTTTCATGGACAAAAAAGTATAAAAATAGACGTTTTTTACACTAAAATATTTGCAAATAGTGTAATTAAGTTCTATATTTGATATATCAAATCATACAACGATGATCAACAGGGACTTCAATTCAATCTTAGAACTAATCCAAGCCTTTCCAGACGAGCAGTCATGCATTGACCACTTGGAAGAACTTAGATGGAACGGCAACGTTGTAAGTCCTTTTGACCCATCATCAAAAGTGTACGATTGTAAGGGGAACAGATATAAATGTAAGAATACTGGTAAATATTTCAACGTAAAGACCAACACAATCTTCGATAACACCAAATTGCCCCTTCAAAAATGGTTCTTGGCTATTTGGTTGGTGACTTCCCACAAGAAAGGTATCTCTAGCCTACAATTGGGCCGTGACCTTAATATTACACAGAAAAGCGCATGGTTCATGCTTTCAAGAATACGTCAATGCTTTGGACTTGACAATGACCAAATGCAAGGGGAGATTGAGGCTGATGAAACCTACGTTGGTGGCAAAGAGGGGAATAAGCACGCTGATAAGAGGATAAAGAACGCACAGGGCGGTGTTGGCAAGGCTGCCGTACTTGGTATGGTACAAAGGGGCGGTAACGTTTCAGCTAAAAAGGTCGATGATGTTTCAATGGAAACATTGTCTAGGGAGATTTTAGCCAACGTTAAAGAGGGAGCAAAACTTTATACCGATGATTTCACCTCTTATAAGAGACTTAAAAGGGTCTATGACCACAAGTTTGTTAAGCACAGTAAGAGCCAGTATGTAAAGGGACGTGTACACACCAACACGATAGAAAGCTTTTGGGCACTTCTAAAGCGCGGAATTTTTGGCATTTACCATTTTACCTCTAAAAAGCATTTACAGCTTTATGTTGATGAATTTTGTTTTAGATACAATACTAGGGAAGTAGGTGAATCTGCGAGGTTTAACCTA
>NZ_JAFLNE010000014.1 GCF_017313225.1 Allomuricauda sp. CAU 1633
GCCGCTCTTTCAAGGCTTCAAGGACCACCTTGGTCTTGAACTTCGGGGTGAATTTTCTTCGTGTCATATTCAGTAAATTTAATGATTAAACTTACTGCCCTAATTTTTGGGGTATCTACAGAAGAAGTCTATTTGAATGTCAAAGAAGCTGCTAAGTTTCTCAATGTATCTGAGCAATCTATCCACAACTATATCCGTGAAGGTAAAATTCCAGCTAAAAAAGTTGGCAGACCTTACCTCATATTGAAATCCAATTTGCTTGACAATTTGGGAGAAGTGAAGTCCTTAAGATATAAAAGGCCATAATCCCTTAATTACATGGCTTTAGACAGCTCAAAACCAAGTGCTATATATACATTAGCACAAGGTGGGACACAAGATTTCCTGCATAGTTTGTACAACACAACAATTACGGGAGTTGGAACTGCAATGGTTGATAATCCAGCCTTACTAAAAAGGGCTAACAAAAAGGTTGTTACCAATGCACTCGTTTTAGCCCTAATCGATGTGGCAACAGCTAATGGGGATTTCGGTTGGATTCAGAGGTATTGGAATACATATCATTGCCAAAATGAACTAACAAGTCACGATGGAAAAGTATATGGCAACTATTGCAAGAATCGATGGTGTACTACTTGTTGTGGTATTAGGAAGGCTGATTTTATCAACAGGTATTTTTCAACAATTAATGATTGGCCAGAACCACACTTGTTAACACTTACCACTAAAACGGTTAGAGCTAAAGAATTAAGTGCTAGAATCAGGCTGATGATTAAAAACTTCTCAAGAATTAAAGACAGGTGTTATAAACGTCACCGAAGGAGTGGAGGAATGAAACTGATTGGAACAAAGTCTTTAGAATGTAATTATAATGCTGCGAAAGGTTGGTATAACCCACATTACCACCTAATTGTACCCAGTAGACCAATGGCGCTATACATTAAACAGGAATGGACAAGGGAATGGAATAAGAAAGAGTTTATTGTTGGAGATAGAGGTCAGGATTTACGTCCAGTTGGAAATACGGAAAAAGACTTGATTGAGGTAATTAAGTACGGAGCCAAAATTCTTACTGACCCAAATCCTTACAATAAAAGAAAAAGGAAGAAAGGAGATTTGAAAGGACTCAAAATTTATGCAAACGCTCTACATAACATTTATAAAGCCTTTGATAAGCATCAATTATTCGTAAGCTTTGGATTCAATTTAGATCAAGCAAACAAAAATGCATACAGTACAAAAGAGGTGCAAGAATTTGAAAACTGGAGGTACAATGCCAAAGAAATGGACTGGATTAATACAATGACTGGTAAAAAATTGACTGAATACCAAATTGACTACCAACTGGAGAACCTTCTAAAAGAGTATATTGAT
The DNA here is from genome assembly GCF_017313225.1 of Allomuricauda sp. CAU 1633. Lineage (GTDB taxonomy): Bacteria > Bacteroidota > Bacteroidia > Flavobacteriales > Flavobacteriaceae > Flagellimonas. Next base: position 1,375 of record NZ_JAFLNE010000014.1, read on the forward strand.
TTAGAGCTTTTTTAATAATAATCAAATCAAACTGAAATTTCGAGGACTTACGTCCTTAAGCGGACTAGTAAGGTAGATTTTATAGTTGCCAACGGTTTCGGCTATGAGTAGTTGCGTGGGTTAGCACTTAATTTTGCAAGTACACACCAAGCTGAAAATCCGCGAGGATTTTCAGAAGTAGGCGAGAACAAGCAATTACTTATAGCCATTGTTGTGTGTAGTTTTTTATTCTACTTATTGTTTTTCAAGGTTTTTCTTTATTCCGAGTTTTATTAAATTCAGAATTCCCAATCCTGGTAAATACATAAAAATTCCGATTATTAAATATGTATAAGTTGTTCCAGCAATAAAACTGTCAAATTTAAAGTTCGCTGAATTCCATAACCAAGTCAGAAGAATTAAAATCAGTCCGATTATTCCTTGTATTATTAAGGATTTATTAATTGTTTTTATTAGTCCGATGAAGTTGAAGGATTCCCAAAGTCCGTCCTTTCGAGCATTCCAAATTATTGGAAGTCCGAAAAATATTATGACTAATATTGTTACAATTTCTATATTAGGAACAATCATTTTTTAATCTACTGCTATTATTAAATTCGGTTTTTCTTCTTGCTCTATTTTTCTATAATTTACAAAAGCTCCACACTCTAAAATAGCATTTAGTAATTCAGGTTTATTTTCTTTTAGAAACTTACCATTTTCAATTTTCAACAACGTTGGCTTTTCGGTCATTTCATCAATACAGTCAATCCAAGCATCCATATTTTCTCCATAATAATCTGGAAAATTTAATTCCGATTTAAATTCAGAGTGAAATGAATTCCAATCTGTTAGTTTTTTACCATCTATTTTGAATGTTATCATTTCGTTTCTCAAATTACACACAACGGTTCTCGGCTATGGTTTCGTTGTGGCTGGCGGCTGGTGAGCGACGGCGGTGGCCGGTGCGATTTTCCAGCGAGCCATAGCCGCGTTACGAAATCATTCCCTTTGGTTAATAGTTTTTTTAAAAATAGGGAATTTAGTTCAGGGTAGGAGGGAGCAATGAATTATAGCCAGTGTTACCATACGTTTTTTAGTCCTTCCGAATCGAGTTTGAATTTAAATCAAACCAACTCTTTGAAATTAGCTCTCCTTTTTCATTAAAAACTGCGGTCATTAGTGGAGCCCCCATATTGTAATAAGTTATAGATTTTACATGTCCATTTTCATGCCACTCTGTCCAGATACCATGTTCTAATCCACTTTCTTTTGCTCCTGATATTTTTGGATTTCCATTTTCATAGAATTCCAATATTTTCTGATTGAAAGGAATTGGTTCAATTGTTTTGTCCGTTCTTGTAAAATCCAATTTCTTTTTAAACAAGACTAAATCCCCCATTTCTTCCAGCGAAAATTGATTTTGGGAATATTCAAGTATTTTATATTTCCGTGTCCCTATTGTCAGTATCGAATCAGAAACCGAATAGTTTGCCTTGAATTGCCCAAAATCTTCTTTAATGTCAAGTACTCCATCTTTTTGAAAGAAGTAGATGCTTTTAGAAACATAATTTGATTCACTTTGCTTATCTGATCTTAACAAAAGTTCTGGATCCTGTTTGGGCTTTTCATGTTCCCATGTTCCAAGTACTTGATTTTTAAATAGTGTTTGTCCACTTGAAGTAATTGGCACAATAAGCAGAATTAAAAATAAAATATGATAAGTTGAGTTTTTCAAAATGTATGGTAACGGTTTGGCTATGATTTCGGCGTGGAATCGTCCGCAGGACTATTCCGCAGAGAAATCAAGCTAATTTAATGTTTTTACTTTCGGTTTTTGCACCATAGCCACGCTGAATTATAGCCGGTGTTGTACGCTGGCTTTTTTATTTAGTTATTGCTTGGTTTTTATAAACCGTCACAAACTTTTTAGCGTCGCTCATACTTTTCGGATAGTCAACATAATTTTCCTTATCCGCTAATCCGTTTCTATTGTCAATGTTTTTGTAAATGTGCTGATATGAAAATCCGTTTTCGATTAAAAATTTTGAAACTTGCCACGCTTTTAAATCCGATTTTTTTGGTGGTCGGAATTTATAGTTTACTTCTACCATTTTTTGTCCGCATTCAGGACAAGTAAATCCGCTCTGAATTTCAAAATCCGAGTTTTGATTAAATGCTTTTCTGCAATTCAGACAAACTTTTTTGTGTCCCATAATGTTTTTTTCAGCTTGCGTACAACGGTTGGGCTATGAGCAGTAGCGACCCGAAGGGCGCTATTGCTTATAGGTTTTGTTATGTGCCGTTTTTTATTTCTTTTTCTATTCTGCCCAAGTCTAATTCAAGTCCGTCCGTTTTAAAAATCTCCTTGAATGTTGCTCCAAAATATTTCTCGTGGGGCTTACTGACCAACCAAGTCAACTCGTTTTCCCTGCCGTCATACAAGAATTTGTGAAATTGTCCTTTTATTCGATAGGCAAGAATTCCATTTCCGAAACTGTGAGGCTCGTAATGATATTCTTGCAGTTCAAATTCAGCGATTGAAGCAATTTTAGCTTCAATGTCTTTTCGGAATTCTTCGAAGTTCATTATCGGGTTTATTATTTGATGAATTCCCAAGGAATTTCTTTTCTGAAAGTTTGGATGGATTCTTCCATTAGTTCGAGTGAAATGTCCTTTTTATAAACCGTAATCGTTCTAGTCTTTTCTGTGTCATCCCTAAAAATTTCCAATACCATTTCGTTGTTTCGATAAACTTCAATGCCAATTCCATCTCTTTCGTTTACATCACTGGCAATTTCAACTCTATCTGGTTTGATCTCCATTTCTGGTCGTTTTTAAATAGTGCACAACGGTTTTGTGTAAGCGTCAGTAACGGGAAAGTGCGCGAGTACTTTCCGCTGACGCACTTAATTTAGCAAAACGAGTTGAATTTCCGATTAGGAAATTCAGCCGTTATTGCGCTTACACGTTGTTAGGCAACGTATTTATTGTTCCACTATTTTTTGTGGATACATTTTTATTACTTCAGAAGCCTGTTCAGTTGTTAATTTGTCAAAATCGGTTTTATATTTCTTTCGAGATACTTTTTCCCTTAAAAATTTTATTTCTTCCACGATAATATTGCTTACTTCAATGTATGTTTTATACATCGTTTCTCTTTCTGTTTTAAGAGCAATTATTGACTCCGATTTATTCTTTGATTCATATTCTTTAACTAATTCCCTTAACTCTGTGAGATTAATTATTTTATCGTTTACTATAATTTCACCTTTCTCGTTCAAATATATTTTTAATGCTTTCTCTAAATTTACATTCTCGTTTTTGACTAAAGTTTGGGTGATTCCACTTGTTGTATTGGTAGCATCTAAAAGCACAAAAGTTTTTATTTTATAGTATTCCAATTCAAAATCCTTTTCATCTAAAACTGACAAAATTCCACTTGCAATATTTGAGGGCATTATGTCTCCATATGTTTTAATTGAATCAATTACAGTTTGTAATTTATAGACTTTGGTATTAAGATAATTATCCGAGTTGATTAAATCAACTTGACAATCCATTTGTTTATAAACGTCTTGGATTATTATTTCTTGAATAGAGTCCGTAAACGAGTAGTTATAATCAAATTCCACATCATTTTCTTTTTCTATTTTTTTAAATAGATTGATGTAACTTTTTCCTGTACTGTCAATCAATATTTTCTTTTTGATTAAGTAATTTTCAAATTCCTTTATTTCATTTTTTAGTTCTTTTCCGTTATCCTCAATTTGTTCGTAAGTGCAGTTTTGTAATTGAATTTCAATCCGTTCATTTTGAGAAAAGGCAAAGGTTACTGAAGAAATAAATATGATTATGAGTAGTTGTTTTTTCATATGTTGCCTAACGGTTCGTGTATGATTAGTTGCGGACTTTTCCAACGGAAAATGTCCACCTAGCTCTAAAGATAATTGATTGCAAAGGATTCCGTTTAAGGAATCCGACCGCAATTAATTATACACTGTGTTGTGCGTTCGGTTTTTAATTTTCCGCAATTAATTCAATCCGCTCGCAATTCAGTCGAAACATTTTTCCGTTTTCGAAAAGATAAATTATATCATCATTTTCATTCGGTTTTTTATGTTCCATAAATCCGTCATTTATTTCACGCGTTGATTTGTGAAAGAATGTAATTCCGCTTAATGTATTTTTGTCTTCTGGAAATTCCGAATTATCTCCATTCGTTGAATTTTTGAACGTAACATTTTTGTGTAAAAAAATCAGTTTTTCAAATTCATTTTCGTGAATCCAATCTCCAGTTGATTTTGTAAATACAATTCGGACGTCATTTTTTAATTCAGTTATTTCTTTAAACTCAAAATTGTTATGCAAGTCGATATGAATTCCATTTAATAGAACTGCATAGTTTTCTACAATTTCAAAATTTGTTTCCATACTGTGTAGCCTTACCCCTTTTGTAGCCTTCCCTAAAAATGTAGCCTTCCCTAAAAATAGGACAGCTTAAAATTAGAATTTTCTAACTTTAAATTTTAACTGTCACATGAAAAAAAGCAAGTTTACCGAGAGCCAGATCATTCGGGCACTTAAAGAGAACG
>NZ_JAFLNE010000015.1:0-2500 GCF_017313225.1 Allomuricauda sp. CAU 1633
TATATTTGCACCCGCTTAGCTGATAAGGCTGGGTGTTAAAGGAGGGGGATTTGGTCGAATTGTGGCCAATTTTTTTTCCTTTAGAGTGAAGAAGTTCATATACATATTGTAACGACAGCGTAAAGAGAATAAGAACCATTTTGAAGCGGGGCCTTCGGATTTTTGGGTGTCGAGAGACATTGACAGAAATACAATGAAGAGTTTGATCCTGGCTCAGGATGAACGCTAGCGGCAGGCCTAACACATGCAAGTCGAGGGGCAGCGGGGAAAAGCTTGCTTTTCCGCCGGCGACCGGCGCACGGGTGCGGAACGCGTATGGAACCTGCCCCTGTCAGGGGAATAGCCCAGGGAAACTTGGATTAATGCCCCATGGTACCGAGATATCGCATGATATTTTGGTTAAAGATTTATCGGACAGGGATGGCCATGCGTACCATTAGTTAGTTGGTGGGGTAACGGCTCACCAAGGCAGCGATGGTTAGGGGCCCTGAGAGGGGGATCCCCCACACTGGTACTGAGACACGGACCAGACTCCTACGGGAGGCAGCAGTGAGGAATATTGGACAATGGTGGGAACACTGATCCAGCCATGCCGCGTGCAGGATGACTGCCCTATGGGTTGTAAACTGCTTTTACACGGGAAGAAACCTCCCCTTGCGAGGGGATCTGACGGTACCGTGAGAATAAGGACCGGCTAACTCCGTGCCAGCAGCCGCGGTAATACGGAGGGTCCGAGCGTTATCCGGAATCATTGGGTTTAAAGGGTCCGTAGGCGGGCCTGTAAGTCAGGGGTGAAAGTCTGTGGCTCAACCATAGAATTGCCTTTGATACTGCAGGTCTTGAGTCGTTGTGGGGTTGCCGGAACATGTGGTGTAGCGGTGAAATGCATAGATATCACATAGAACACCGATCGCGAAGGCAGGTGACCAACAACGTACTGACGCTGATGGACGAAAGCGTGGGTAGCGAACGGGATTAGATACCCCGGTAGTCCACGCCGTAAACGATGGATACTAGCTGTGGGGCATTCGTGCTCCGTGGCCAAGCGAAAGTGATAAGTATCCCACCTGGGGAGTACGTTCGCAAGAATGAAACTCAAAGGAATTGACGGGGGCCCGCACAAGCGGTGGAGCATGTGGTTTAATTCGATGATACGCGAGGAACCTTACCAGGGCTTAAATGCAGGCTGCATGGGGTAGAGATACCCCTTTCTTCGGACCGCCTGCAAGGTGCTGCATGGTTGTCGTCAGCTCGTGCCGTGAGGTGTCAGGTTAAGTCCTATAACGAGCGCAACCCCTACCGTTAGTTGCCAGCATGTAAAGATGGGGACTCTAGCGGGACTGCCGGTGCAAACCGTGAGGAAGGTGGGGACGACGTCAAATCATCACGGCCCTTACGTCCTGGGCCACACACGTGCTACAATGGCCGGTACAGAGGGAAGCCACCCCGCAAGGGGGCGCGGATCTACAAAACCGGTCACAGTTCGGATCGGGGTCTGCAACTCGACCCCGTGAAGCTGGAATCGCTAGTAATCGGATATCAGCCATGATCCGGTGAATACGTTCCCGGGCCTTGTACACACCGCCCGTCAAGCCATGGAAGCCGGGAGTGCCTGAAGTCCGTCACCGAGAGGAGCGGCCTAGGGCAAAATCGGTAACTAGGGCTAAGTCGTAACAAGGTAGCCGTACCGGAAGGTGCGGCTGGAACACCTCCTTTCTAGAGAAAGAGACGCCCGTTGTACGGGGCCTCGCTCGGGGTGGTCCTTTTCTTTGTGCTGTCGTTTATGATATGTTTTTTGATATACTGGCAAATTTAGGCCAAGACAGTCTCATAGCTCAGCTGGTTAGAGCGCTACACTGATAATGTAGAGGTCGGCAGTTCGAGTCTGCCTGAGACTACGAAAAGTACGGGTTACGAAGTTCATTGAGTATTGAAATTAGGAAATTTTAGAAGTTGAGTTACAGGGTTATCACTCATAACTCCCAACTAATAACTCATAACTAAAGAAATGGGGGATTAGCTCAGCTGGCTAGAGCGCCTGCCTTGCACGCAGGAGGTCATCGGTTCGACTCCGATATTCTCCACAACGGCGTAAAAGCTGTCCACTGCATTTTTTTGCCGGTGGCGGCCCGCCACAGGTTCATTGACATATTGGGACGGAGCGATACGGTTTTACCGTGATTGCGAAGTCAAAGAAGAAACACGAAGTAGAATAGAATATCAAGGATTACGAGGGCGTCCCGCCGCAAGGTGGGATGCGACAAGCAAAAGAAGGGCGTATGGGGGATGCCTGGGCTCTCAGAGGCGAAGAAGGACGTGATAAGCTGCGAAAATCCACGGGGAGCTGCACATGAGCGTTGATCCGTGGGTGTCCGAATGGGGCAACCCACTTGGTTGAAGGCCAAGTACCCAGCAATGGGGGCGAACCCGCTGAACTGAAACATCTAAGTAGGCGGAGGAAGAGAAAACAAGAGTGATTCCGGTAGTAGCGGCGAGCGAA
>NZ_JAFLNE010000016.1 GCF_017313225.1 Allomuricauda sp. CAU 1633
TCCATACATCAGGTTTATCGACCAATTCTTGTCTGGATTACTTTTATACACCAAATAATAATAATTGGCATCCTCCTTTAAAACAGGAATATCTTCGAAACCAATTTGAAACCAATAGGGTTTAATAAACTTTGATCCATTGAACTCCCCCAATGTTAAAGGTTCTTTTAGTAATTGCCATTTGCTTTCTTCAGGAAAATGGGTGATAATGGCTAACTCTGGATCAATGTCAAAATAAAAATCTGAAACTCCTTGATCACTAGAAGTGCCCCAAGTAGAATCCAGTAAAATCCATTTACCATCTAATTTTATGGCATTCCATGCATGTCTAAAATTATCGTCAGAATCCAATTCCACATAGTGATTCCTTTCATCCCTTATATGTCCTGAGATAATTGCAACTTCTATGTCAATTTCAAACATGAACCATTTGTATAGTCCAGCATAACCGGCACAAACACCTTTGCGATTTTCGTAGACCCTATAATAATCCTGACTCTCCCAAAAAGCAGTATCTGACACAAGGCCTTTTTCTAAATTTGATAAAAGTTCATGGTCATATACAATGTTGGACCCAATCCAATGATAAAAAAATAAAGCTTGGTCATTCTTGGATTCTAGATTTTGATTGGCGAAATCCACTAAATCCCACATGTCCAAATCCAAACTATCAGTTTTATCAACCAATATTTTTATCCTATCATTTTGAGATATAATAAAATTTGATGAGAAGACGAATATGAATAGTATCGCTAGTTTTTTCATCATTTGATTTAGCCTCATCTTTCGAATCGTTTATTTGAATTTCTTCTTATTCTTTGTTGTTATCATTTAACTTTCCGAATAATGGAATCATTGTGAAACACAGTATGCTCAATTAAGTTCTCCGAATCATCCCATTTCTTTGAATCTCCGTTTTTAACTCCATGCACATAATTCTTCAAACCTATCAAAGTCCCATTTTCATTCCAGTTCAAATATTCTCCATGTAGTTTACCAGAATCATCAAAATTCATCTCATACTTTCTTAAACCATTGAAATAGTAATAAGTATGCTTTCCGACACCAACCCCTTCTTGATTAAAATCTCCCCGGCTTTCCACCGTACGGCCATCTGGATAATAAAAAGCAGCTCGATTATCTCCAAAAATTGAACTCCATATTCCATACAGAATTCCCAAACTAATTATTGGCAAGACAATGAATCTCCACTTGGATTTCTTGCCAGGCCTTGGATGGCTGGGCTTTGGTTGACCTAAAACATCTGTATCTTCCATCGATGTTAAAATCGTTTCTTCAAACTTTATAATGTTACCTGTTCTTACAAATTTGAAATCTTCAGCGATACATTCAAATGTATTGTCTCTAAAAAAGAAAACATAATGTTTAAAAATATCATTTTCGGAATTTGGTTCCTTTGAGATTACCTTTTCATCTAATGGAAAATCTTTTGTCCAATTTGAGTTCTTTAAGTGATAAAATCCGTAATTATCAATTCCATCATCATAATATCTAAAGTCATTGAAATTATCTGAACCTGGTCCACCTAATCTATACTTTAGAACATTATTAAAAAGTAATTCTGCTTGCTCATCATCTTCTACATTATCCCAAAGAAATGGATTCAGTAAAAATTTCAAAATCAGGGTAGAACCGTTAATCGAAATCTCGGGGCTTGGAGCATTAGGTTCAGCATCAAAGTCAAAATTCAATTTGATATATGTAGGTTTTGCAATCATCGTTTATTTGAACTTTATGACAATAATTGCAACTACCAAAATGACTACAAAAATTGCCGCAGCGATATAACTGGCTTTAGTATCACTTCGAAAAAACTCTGCTATTAATTCTAGTAAATGTTCCAACCCCTTTATTTATTAGCGATAGCTTTTATATATTTTTTCAAAAAGCTCCCTTATTTCATCAATTTCTTCATGCCCACACAATTTATTGACACCATCCTTATTGTCTAGATAGAAATGGTTTGCATTTCCATCATCCTCCACTCTTATGAAATGACCTTCTGAAGAATCCATACATCCAATTTTAAAACAACAATTCCTCAGTTTGTCAATAAAATCCAAGGTAATTATTTCAGATAATCGGCTTAATTCATTCTTGAATTCCGAAATGTCATTTTTTTTATTTTCATCTTTATTTCTGCAAGGATAAATGAGATTTGAACTTCCATTCCACACCAATAGAGGTTGACACTCCATTGAATTGTAGTCATAAGTACCAAGGGTCATTTCCTTTTTATTATTGTTTTGGGATAGCAAAAGCTTACCCATCAACAAAAACACAATAAAAAAAAATACTTTCATCGTTTATTTGAACTTTGTTATAATTGTTTTATGCCATTAAAAGATTCTGACATTTATTTTTACCCCAAGCGATTACCCTAATCCCTTTGGAAAAATGTACTTTATTTGGATTTCCACCTAGTAATTTCCCAAACCTTTGATAATTCATTTCTAGAGTTTTTATGTCAATTTCATTTATTGGCCACTGCAAATGGTGAATCTCGAATTCGTTGATTGCGGTTTTCGAGTCTTGATATAGGGCATATCGTTCAATCAACCATTTATCCAGTTCTGTCTTTTCTTTAATCTCCTTGCCAATCTGATATACAACATGCATCCAATCATTAAACTCAAGGTTTGATGATTCTATCTCATTTTCAGTTCGTTTGATTGTGGAAAAACGATAGGGAAGTTCAGAAATTCCTTTAGCCACTTTACATGACAAATTTGTCCCTCCCTCAATGCTTAAAAAATAAACTCCTGATTTATCTTCTTGCTTAACATAGGTTCGAATGTTGATCTCATCAAAATTTGAAATTGGAGGAAATGAAGGAAAGTTTTTGGGCCTAATCTTTTCCATGGTAAAAGCAACAACGGAAACCCAAGGTTTCCCTTCATAAAGGTCAATTTCCAATTGATCAGGAACAAACCTTTTTAACTCTTCAATATCAACTTGCCAATGAAGAAATATCGCATTGTTCCACTCCTGATAAAATTTCCAACCTTGATTTGGGATCTCCCACGGTCTATGATTGGTTGTATTTAATATTTCTTGGATGGTCATCTTTTATTTGAACTTTTTAATCTATCATGAAACCGACAAAGTTTCGACCTTAACTATTTTCCATTTATCATTTTTCTTCAAATGATAGAGAATGTCTGCTCCACAATCTCCATTGCCAGCACATAAGAATGAGGTATAAACTATGGCCTCATTAAATTTTGAATTAAAACCAATTGCAGAGATTTGTACCATTCCAATATATGGGCCGCTCACCGATTGGTCGGTCATTACAACCAATTCGTAACGATTGAAGTCCGATATCCTTTCAATATCCCACTCCTTGTATGTCTGGAAATCCTTTATTGAAAAATCAGTTAGATTATGATAAGTAATATAATCATTCAATGATTGGATATCAGATTCTCTTAACCTGGTGTGATTTAGCACAAGAAGAGAATCATATGTTTTTGATAAATCAATCCAGCCCAATCCGTTTTCATCATCTGTTGTGTGTCCAAAAGAATGATTTAAGACCTCATTTACAATTTGATATTGCTCAATTTCATTCGGTTCGGATTTACATCCCAAAACGATAATCATTAAGGTGAGAAAGATGATTGGAAAGGTATTTGAAGTTTTCTTCATCGTTTATTTGAACTTTAGTTTTCCTCAACAAGCTCTATATAAAGCTTACCATTTAAGGGTATAAATATTTCGGTCCAATTCTCTATTTTAATTTTCACTTTTTGACTTTCAAAAATCATATCCGCAGAAACCTTATCTAAATAATTCAACGGAATAGATTCTACAATTCCGAACAATTGTAGCCTTACCCCTTTTAGGACATCGCTAAATTCATAAAATTATCATTAATGTCGTCTGTTTCGGGGAAGAATTCTTCCCCGAAACGGTTCTTGTATTCCCTTGGTGGCATATCGCCGATG
>NZ_JAFLNE010000017.1 GCF_017313225.1 Allomuricauda sp. CAU 1633
AAAACCGAGGCAAATAAATTAAATAAGTCCAAGCCCTCTAGCGGATTGCCTAGCGACTTCCATAATTCCTGCTTCATCTAGTCCTTCAATTGGTTCTGTTTGAGCAGTCAGCCACCCTATATTTCCTTCTGGTCTAAGAGACACTATTCCATTTTCATACTTGACACGAAATGGTTTGCCCCCAATTATCATTTCTGTTTCCATAGGTATTAATTATGTTCTTTCGGATTCCAGCTTAACCCTTTTTTTAGTTTTTGATTGAAATCAGAAAGGTTTTCCCTTTTTCTTCTTTCCTCTAATATTTTCATTGCCCCCTTGACGCTAAATCTATCGTGCGGGGCTTCAGGAAGCTTTCCGGTTTCCTTTATTTCTGCAATGGTCTCATCAAAATCAGATTCATACTCTTTATCTTGTCTTACCCTGAACTTTTCATATTCTTTATGGGCTTTCTTTTTTGCCATTTTATGGGATATTGTCCCCATATTGTCCAAAATCTCATATTCATTGAATTGTAAAAACGCATTTAACCTATCAATCCAATCTTCCATTTTCATTTCCACTCTTCGTTTTGCCATATTTTCAGCAAAGTCCAAGTACATTGACACTAATCTATTAAGGTTGCTTAACTCTTCTTCTGTCAAGTAGTTCTTTGCAATCTCGGTATCACTTTTCAATATTTTACCTTTAGACTTTGCATGTTTCCATGTCGTAAGACCCATATTTGGCTTTTTGGAATTTGCCCTTTCTTGAATCAATTCTGCTGCTGTATGTTGGTGTATGGCCCAATGGAGTTTGTTTTGTACTGTTGCATAAAAATCCTGGGTTATGGGCGCTTTTGAATCATAGTCAATAGCAGTAGCATACAAATCTGTTATTTTTTGATAGAACCTTCTCTCAGAAGCTCGTATCTCTCGAATTTTTTCGAGAAGCTCTTCAAAGTAGTCTTTACCGAACAATTGTTTGCCTTGCTTCAATCTATCATCATCCAAGGCAAATCCCTTAATCATGTATTCCTTCAATACAGTTGAAGCCCATATCCTGAACTGGGTGGCTTTATAAGAATTGACTCTATATCCAACCGATATAATTGCATCAAGGTTGTAAAATTTGACAGAATATTTTTTTTGATCGGAAGCAGTTGTCAAAATTTCTTTTACAACTGAATTTTCATCTAATTCACCATCACTAAAAATATTTTTTAAATGATAACTTATGTTCTGTTTTGAAGTACCGAATATATCGGCCATAGAATTTTGTGTAACCCAAATTGTCTCCCTATCATCATCAATGATAACATGGATCTTTATAATTCCTTCATGTGAATTATAGAAGAGAAAATTTGAACTTATTTCCGGTAAATTATCCATTGATCAACTCTTTATAAGTTATTCTATTCTCCGTGTTCTGTAAAAGTAGGTTAAACCTCGCAGATTCACCTACTTCCCTAGTATTGTATCTAAAACAAAATTCATCAACATAAAGCTGTAAATGCTTTTTAGAGGTAAAATGGTAAATGCCAAAAATTCCGCGCTTTAG
>NZ_JAFLNE010000018.1 GCF_017313225.1 Allomuricauda sp. CAU 1633
TGTAGATACCCCGATCTTTAGGACAGTTTCTCTACAAAACTAACATAATTATCAAGCTGCTTTTCTATAAACATCGTTTGGTCTTTGGTATTCAATGGACTGGTGTCTTCTTTCATGGTTGTAATAATCAAAGTACTCAGCCAATAACAGATAAAGGTCCATACCGTCCCTTGGAGGGTTCAGGTATATCTTCTCGTATTTCACGTTTCTCCATAACCTTTCGATAAAGGCATTGTCAGTGGCCCTTCCCTTGCCGTCCATGCTCAGGCGTATTCCCTGACCCAAAACATAGTTGGCGAACTCCTCAGCGGTGAACTGGCTTCCCTGGTCCGTATTGAGGATCTCAGGTGTGCCGTGCTCACCTATGGCCTCTTCCAATGTTTCCCTGCACCATTGGGCATCCATGGAATTGGACACGCTCCAGTTCAGGACATAGCGGCTGTGCAGGTCGATGATGGCCACCAGATAGAGATATCCCTGTTGCATGGGGATATAGGTGATGTCGGTGGCCCAGACCTGGTTGGGACGCTCGATGGTCAGGTTCCTCAGCAGGTACGGATACGTTTTGTGTTCCTTGCACCTTCGGGAGGTATGTTTTCCCGGAAGGACGGCCCTGAGGCCCATGACCTTGTAATAGAGCCGTTCGATACGGTTCCTGCTCACCTTGTACCCTCTGTCCCTGGTCAGCCAGATGTGCATCCGCTTGGCCCCTTTGAAGGGATGGTGGAGGTAATGCTCGTCCATCTCGCGCATGAGCCTCAGGTTCAGTTCGCTCTCGCCCCTTGGCCTGTAATAGAGCCCCGAGCGATGGACCGACAATGTTCTGCACTGCCTTGCAATGCTCATCTTGGAATGACCCTTGCGTATCATTTTTCTGCGTTCGGAGAGTGGTCTCAGCGCAAGGCGTCCTTTAAAAAATCGTTCTCGACCTTCAACTGGCCTATGGCCTTTAGAAGTTTGTCCTTCTCCCTTTCGGTCTCGCTGCGGGCATCCTTCTTGCCCGATTCGAACACCTGCTCGGCCCCGTCAAGGAAATCGCGCTTCCATGCGCTGATCTGGGTCGGGTGTATCTCGTACTTCTGGGCAAGTTCGGCAAGGCTATGCCGCTCTTTCAAGGCTTCAAGGACCACCTTGGTCTTGAACTTCGGGGTGAATTTTCTTCGTGTCATATTCAGTAAATTTAATGATTAAACTTACTGCCCTAATTTTTGGGGTATCTACA
>NZ_JAFLNE010000019.1 GCF_017313225.1 Allomuricauda sp. CAU 1633
TGTAGCCTTCCCTAAAAATAGGACAGCTTAAAATTAGAATTTTCTAACTTTAAATTTTAACTGTCACATGAAAAAAAGCAAGTTTACCGAGAGCCAGATCATTCGGGCACTTAAAGAGAACGAACAAGGTAGGAGCGTCGGGGAGATCTCCCGGGAGTTGGGGATCGACAAGAGCACTTTCTACTATTGGCGCAAGAAGTACGGGGGCATGGAAGTTGCCCATATGAAGCGCTTGAAGGAGCTTGAGGAGGAGAACCGCAGGCTCAAGCAGATGTACGCCGATGCCAGTTTGGACATCCGTATGCTCAAGGACGTACTGTCAAAAAAGTTCTAGGGCCTTCCGACAAGAAGCAGCGCGCCAAATATCTCCAGGAGACGTATTCGGTATGCATATCGCGTTCCTGCGGGGTGCTGGACCTTGCGCGGTCAATGTGGTACTACCATAGCAGAAGGGACGACACCGAGGTGATCGACGCCCTTTCCAGGCTGGCCGAAGAGCTGCCGACAAGGGGATTCGAGGTATATTACAAGCGCTTGCGTCGCGAAGGCCACAACTGGAACAGGAAACGGGTGCTGAGGGTCTACAGGTCCATGAACCTAAAACTCAGGAGGAAGCACAAGAAGAGGCTTCCCGCGAGGACCAAAAACCCATTGGAAGCCCCGATGGAGATCAACGAGGTCTGGAGCATGGACTTTATGGCCGATGTACTGTCCGATGGAAGGAAGATAAGGGTATTCAATGTCATGGACGATTGCAACCGGGAGGCTCTGGCCATGGACGTGGGGCTTAACTATCCGGCGATAAGGGTCGTGGAGACCTTATCACAATTGGAGGAAGAAATAGGCCTGCCAAAGACCATACGCTGCGACAACGGTCCGGAGTTCATATCCAAGACCCTATCGCAATGGTGCAAGGGCAAACGGGTGGAGCTGCAGTTCATCCAGCCCGGCAAGCCCATGCAGAACGGATATATGGAACGCCTCAACAGGTTTTACAGGGAGGATGTGCTCGATGCCTATTGGTTCAACGACCTGCACCAAGTAAGGACGCTGACCCAAAAATGGATGGAGGATTACAATACAAAGCATCCCCATTCATCCATCGGCGATATGCCACCAAGGGAATACAAGAACCGTTTCGGGGAAGAATTCTTCCCCGAAACAGACGACATTAATGATAATTTTATGAATTTAGCGATGTCCTAAAAGGGGTAAGGCTACA
>NZ_JAFLNE010000002.1 GCF_017313225.1 Allomuricauda sp. CAU 1633
AAGATGAGATTTCTTTAAAGGGCCGTGGGAGATGACCACGTCGATAGGCCGTAGGTGGAAGTGCAGCGATGCATGCAGCCGAGCGGTACTAATTGCCCGTAAGCTTGCGCATTGCCCTCGGAACACCCTTGGACATTCGTTCAAAACACTTCGTTGACTCTTTTTTGGCGCGCAGAATGCGCCGTCCCTCTATATGTCATATCATGAACATTAAGATATTGAAGATCTAGGTGGCCATGGCGACGGGGCCCACCCCTTTCCATTCCGAACAGGGAAGTTAAGCCCGTTTGCGCCGATGGTACTGCCACACCAGGTGGGAGAGTAGGTAGCCGCCTTCCTTGAGCCCTTCACATTACGTGGGGGGCTTTTTTTATTTTGCTTGGTTTCAGTTTTTGGTTGGGTCAAGCCCTATTTCAATAAGATCTTGCCCCAGCATTTTCTTTTCAAAGGCTGCCGGAAGATGTACTTCACAATCTTTATAGGTGAATTTGATATATCCTTCACCAGAGCCAAAATTTAGGTTATCTTTCATGTTGATATTGATTTCAGCCAATCGATCTTCACTATCAAAAAGAATATAACTTCCTTCATAGCCTTCGGCAATTATATTAAATTTTGTACAACTGGCACTTTCGCGACAAGGGATGATGGATTCTTCATAATCCCCATTTCCAAAATCATCTGGAGAATACATAAAGGCAAATTCGACTAACATAAAAGCATTTATTTTTAATCCTTTATCCCGGAACTCTTCACTTACTTCCATAAAACGATCCATAGGAAGTTTATAGGCGCTTACAATCATGGTTGGAGCCATCATGGACATTGCCCCCAAGGAAAGTAGGTTGGATTTTTCATATCGGCCTTCATGTTCATTATAAGAAATAAAATACCCCTCACTATCATTGAAGGCATGGGCAGGTTTGTCTGTATTTTGATCGGTCCAGGTCATTTTCATGGCCAGTTCATCTGAATCAAAATAACTGGTAGTATGGGATTGTTTCTCATCATCATAAGTTTCCACTATTACATCGGCATTGTAAAAGGCCTTTTTTGCATCCGTATGTATACTTTTTGATGGATTCTCATATTTTGTGACTTTGGGAGCTGTACGATCTACATTGGAATCTTCTTTGCCAGATACGATGTCAATACCTTTATCTGTGCTTTTGGTGACTTCTTCATCGGTACGGTTTAAAATGGTACGTTCCGCTGCTTGTTCGGCTTTTTCCTTAAGTCTTTTGAGAAATTGGGCTTGTGTTGCGTTTCCAAAGCATAGGCACATTATGAGAATCATAGGATACTTGACTTTCATGGCTTCTATTTTACGGTAAAGATGTGCATCAAATTTTTCTTATCTGCTTCTGGCACTTCGGATATGAGGACATAGTTGCCGGGAGTTAAATCAGCCTCAAAAAATCCATGGGCACCGGCGGGAAGATTGTTCATTCCGCCTAAAAAAGTAAATCCTTCCGGAGCAGGTGAACGTAACCCTCTTGGGTGCATCCAATTCAGCCATTGGGTAAGGGAGTCCAAAGGAGCATTGTTCTCATATCGAACCAAATTAACATCATGCCCAATAAAATGCTCGTAAACTGTTTGGTCCAAGAAGTTGGTTTTAAAAATTTGCTTACCTGAGGTTACACTATCATTTAAGACTATGCCATCGGTACTGGATATGTCTAAGGATAGGGTTGGTGTTGGGGGCTCATGAATGGTACTGTCATCAGTAACAATAATCTCCTTTAACATGCCATGGGATGTATGCCATTCGCCATTGAACATTTTTACATAACACTCCATGATATAGGTTCCAGGCTCTAGATACACTGTACTTTTTGCAGTATGCTTTGGAGAAATCAATCCGGTTCCTCCCTTAAATTGAACCTGTTGGAACCATTCCGGTAATTTTCCAAAGGCGGCGCCCGCATTTTCCATATCACCTTCCATGATCAATTTCATGCCTTCATCAAAAGGGGGCAGAATATCAGACTTGGTATCAGCAACAGTCTTTCCAGCGGGGTATAAATCCATTAGCAGAAAATGAACCTCGGTGGATTTGTTTTCATAAATAAGTGTATTCCACCCAGACATTAGAGTATCTGCTGTGATAAATTCCATACTTTGGGTCAGTACAGATACTTCGCCTTTTTTTAGTGGGGAAATTTGGAGTTCTTGATGTTGCTCAATGGAATCATTTTGCTTCTCTTTGGGTTTACAGGATGCTATCAAAACCACTGTAAACAATACTACATAAAATCGCATGGTCTATATGTTTTGGTTAGTTAAAACATAGCAAAGAGAGGAATGATAAGACCAGGGAATTTTACTACTCTTAAAGTTACCTAAGTTATTACCCAATACTTGAGCAAATGTATAGGTGGGCGGAATACTTATGTGGTTGATGGATACTGGATTATAACTGGGAAATTGAGTTTGGGACAAGGTGGTGGTCTACACTCCTCCTATTTACTAGAGTGACCAAATAAAAAACTCTCCACAGGAATATATCCATGGAGAGTTCCCATAAAAATGGTTTGGTTGGGTATTTACTCTTTAAACTCTTGGCAGGTCTCCTTCTCCCTTAAGGGGCAAATTGGATTGTCCCATAAGATAGGTGTCAACATGGTATGCTGCTTGTCTTCCTTCTGAGATGGCCCATACAATTAACGATTGACCTCTTCTTTGGTCACCGGCAACAAATACACCAGGAATGTTGGTCTTATAGTCCACTGGTGATGCTTTGATGTTTGTTCTTGGATCCATTTCCAATCCCAACTGGTCAGCAATGGAGGTTTCTGAACCTGTAAATCCAAGAGCCAACAAGGCTAAATCGCATTCCCATTCTTTTTCTGTTCCCTCCACTTCTTTTAAAGTAGGGCGTTGACCAGGGGCTGTTTCCCAGAAAACTTCGGCAGTAACCAAACCTTTCAGGTTACCTTTATCATCACCCACAAACTTTTTGGTAGAGATACTAAACACACGTTCGGCACCTTCCTTGTGTGAAGAACTAGTGCGTAACCGCATGGGCCAAAAGGGCCAGGGTTGTCCTTCAGGACGTTCTGGGGTGCCCTTTGGCATAATTTCAAAATTGACCACTGAAGTTGCTCCATGCCGGATGGAAGTTCCGATACAATCCGAACCGGTATCCCCACCACCAATAACAATCACTTTCTTGCCCTTGGCTGTTAACTCTTCACCTTTATAGGGGATTCCGTCTACTTTTCTGTTGTTTTGTGGCAGAAAATCCATGGCTTGAGTCACTCCTTTCAGGTCAGAACCTGGGATAGGAAGGTTTCGTCTTACGGTAGCACCGCCACAAAGTACCAAGGCGTCATATTCTTTTTCTAGATCCTTTGCATTTACATCAACACCAATATGGACTCCTGTTTTAAATTGGATGCCTTCTTTTTCCATGATCTCGAGACGTCTATCAATGACATTTTTTTCCATTTTAAAATCTGGAATGCCATAGCGCAGGAGACCACCAACTTTTTCATCCCGCTCAAAAACAGTGACATCATGCCCTGCACGGTTCAATTGTTGGGCCGCGGCCAAACCTGCTGGTCCAGAACCTATTACTGCAACAGTTTTTCCAGTTCTTTTTGAAGGAGGTTCAGGTTTGATCCATCCATTCTTAAAGGCTGTCTCAACTATATTCTTCTCGATGTTCTCAATGGAAACAGGAGGTTCATTTATACCCAATACGCAAGCTTCTTCGCAAGGAGCGGGGCATAATCTACCTGTAAATTCTGGGAAATTGTTGGTGGAGTGCAGTATTTTGGCTGCTTTTTCCCATTTCCCCTGATACACGGCATCGTTAAAATCAGGAATCAGATTGCCTAGTGGGCAACCGCTATGGCAAAATGGGATGCCGCAGTCCATGCAACGGGCTCCTTGGTTCTTTAATTCTGCTTCTTTTAGAGGTTTTGTAAACTCCTTATAGTTTTTGATACGTTCTTTGACCGGGGCATAAGCTTCATCCTTTCTGTCAAATTCCATAAATCCTGTAATCTTTCCCATGTCTCAAATTATAAGGTTTGCATTTTCTCTTGTTCCAACCGTATTAACGCCTGGCGGTACTCCTCTGGGAATACCTTGATGAATTTTGGCAGGTATTGTTCCCATTTTTCCAAAATTTCCTGTGCCAACGGACTCAAGGTGGCATTGTAATGGTTTTCAATGAGTTCCTTTAATTGTGCTACATCATTATCTTCTTCAACAGGAAGTAGATTTAGGTCCTCACCATTGCATCGTTTTTCAAAAGAGCCATCTTTGTTCAACACATAGGCAATACCACCGCTCATTCCAGCGCCAAAGTTTCTTCCAACTCCGCCTAAAATAACAGCTACACCTCCGGTCATGTACTCACAACCATGGTCTCCAATCCCTTCAACAACAGCTTTAGCGCCCGAGTTTCGTACGCAGAAGCGCTCCCCAGCCTTTCCATTAATATAGGCTTCACCTGCAGTGGCTCCGTATAGTGCAACGTTACCAATGATTATGTTCTCCTCAGGTTTAAAGGTTGATTTAAACGGTACTTTTACCACCAACTTAGCCCCGGAAAGTCCTTTGCCCAAATAATCATTGGTGTTTCCATTGACAATCATGGTAAGCCCTTTGGTTGCAAATGCCCCAAAACTTTGTCCAGCAGATCCCGTAAAATTCAATTTCAACGTATTGTCCGGAAGCCCTTCAGCTCCATAAATCTTAGAAATTTCATTACTGATGATGGCTCCTACCGATCTGTCCGTATTGTGAATTGGAAAGTCCAAAGTGGTCTTTTCTTTTCTGAACAAGGCCGGGTGTGCCTTGGCAATGATATCAAACTCAATGGATTTCTCAATATCGTGCTGCTGCTTTTCGGTATTGTAGAATTTGGTTCCCTCGGGAACAT
The DNA here is from genome assembly GCF_017313225.1 of Allomuricauda sp. CAU 1633. Lineage (GTDB taxonomy): Bacteria > Bacteroidota > Bacteroidia > Flavobacteriales > Flavobacteriaceae > Flagellimonas. Next base: position 4,898 of record NZ_JAFLNE010000002.1, read on the forward strand.
CAACTTGGTACAAAATTGGACTTAGATCTATTCCGGCTGCTTTGTAATGTTCAATAGCCTTGTTTCTATCTAATTTTTGTACTTGACCCACCATTTCATTAATGGTTCTAAAGCCAAGTTTCGCCATAATTTCACGAAGTTCCTGAGCCACAAAGTACATGTAGTTGACTACGTGCTCTGGTTTGCCTGCGAACTTTTTGCGCAATTCCGGGTTTTGGGTTGCAATACCCACCGGACATGTGTTCAAGTGGCAAACCCGCATCATAATACAGCCTGAAGCAACCAAGGGCGCGGTTGCAAATCCAAATTCTTCAGCCCCTAAAAGACAGGCAATGGCCACATCCCTACCGGTTTTCAATTGTCCGTCACATTCTAGAACAATTCTGTTTCTTAAATCGTTAAGTACCAAGGTTTGTTGAGCTTCGGCGATACCCAACTCCCATGGAAGTCCGGCATGTTTCAAGGAAGTCAATGGCGAAGCTCCTGTTCCTCCATCAAAACCAGAGATAAGTACAACATCTGCCTTGGCCTTGGATACACCAGCAGCTACAGTTCCCACACCCACTTCGGAAACAAGTTTCACATTGATCCGTGCTTCCCTATTGGCCGACTTAAGGTCGTAGATCAATTGGGATAAATCCTCAATGGAGTAGATATCGTGGTGGGGAGGAGGGGAAATCAAGCCCACATATGGGGTTGAATTCCTTGTTTTGGCAATGGCCGGATTTACTTTTGGACCAGGTAATTGCCCACCCTCACCGGGTTTGGCCCCCTGAGCCATTTTTATCTGTATTTCTTGGGCATTGGTAAGATAGTTGGAGCTTACCCCAAATCTACCTGATGCCACCTGTTTAATGGCACTGTTTTTCCAATCGCCTGTTTGACTTCTATAAAAACGAACCGGATCCTCTCCGCCTTCACCTGAATTGCTTTTTCCACCAATTCGGTTCATGGCAATCGCAAGATTTTCGTGGGCCTCCTTACTGATACTTCCGTAGGACATGGCACCCGTCTTGAACCTTTTTACAATTTCGGTCCAAGGCTCAACTTCTTCAAGTGGAATGGGGTCATAGTTCGAAAATTCGAACAATCCACGGATGGTCATTAGGTTTTTAGACTGCTCATTAACCAATTGGGAATACTCCTTGTAAGTTTCCGGCTCGTTATTGCGTACCGATTTTTGAAGTTTGGCAATACTTAATGGATTGAACATGTGCTTTTCGCCATTTCTTCTCCAACGATACTCACCACCAATCTCAATATCCAGATTGGCCGCTAATTCCTGAGTTGTGAATGCTTTTTTGTGGCGTTTGGCTATTTCCTTTTCAACTTCGTACAAGCCAATTCCCTGGATACGCGTGGGCGTATTGGGGAAATATTTTTCCACTACTTTGGTATTGATGCCAATGCATTCGAATAGTTGAGATCCCCGGTACGAGTTCAAGGTGGAAATCCCAATTTTGTTCATCACTTTTAAGATGCCCTTGCCTATGGCTTTGTTGTAATTTTTTATGGCTTCCTCAAAAGTGTATTCTGTGATGTTGTTTTCTTTTATCTGCTCTCCAATGATTTCATTCACCAAATAGGGATTGATGGCACTGGCACCGAATCCAAACAATAAGGCAAAATGATGTACTTCCCTAGGTTCGGCGGATTCAATGATGATGCTCAATTTTGAGCGTTTGCCCAACTTACGCAAACCGCTGTTTACATAAGAACAGGCCAATAAGGCGGGTATGGCAGCCATTTCTGTACTTACCATTCTGTCGGAAAGGATAATAATGTTGGCGCCTTCGTCAATGGCATCAAATGCTTGTTGAAGAATGGAGTCCAAAGCTTCTTCCAATCCATTATGGCCTTTTGCTATCTCATAGAGCATGGAAATAGAGACCACTTTATAATCTGGGCTGGAATCGTAGTTTTTGATTTTATCCAAATCCTCTTTGGAAATCACCGGATTTTGGATTTTAAGTTTTCTACAGTGCAGCTCGTTGATGTCAAAAATATTTTGATCACTTCCCAACGTTAGACTGATGTCTGTAATCAACTCTTCACGAATACCATCCAAAGGTGGGTTGGTTACCTGTGCGAACAACTGTTTGAAATAATTGTAGATAAGTTGTGGACGTTCAGACAAAACGGCAATTGGAGTATCGGAACCCATAGAACCAATGGGCTCTTTGCCTTTTTCGGCCATGGGCATAATAATGGTGTTGATGTCCTCCAAGGTGTATCCAAAAGCAGATCTACGGACATCCAATGGAAATTCACCAAAGAATACGGGACAATCATTATAGGGAATGTCGCGTAAGTGGACCAAATTATCCTTCAACCATTTTTTATAGGGGTGTTTTTTGGCGATGGATTCTTTGATTTCCTCATCGTTTACAATGCGGCCTTCTTCCATATTCACCAGGAACATTTTTCCGGGTTCCAGTCTTCCGTGAAACTCAATGTCTTCAGGTTCCAATTCCACGACCCCTGTTTCAGAGGACATGATCACATATCCTTTTTTGGTGACGGAGTATCTAGATGGACGTAGTCCATTCCGGTCCAAAACAGCCCCGATGTAATTTCCATCTGTAAAAGGAATGGAAGCCGGGCCATCCCAAGGCTCCATTAAACACGAGTTGTATTCGTAGAAAGCCTTTTTGGATTCGGACATTTCATCGTTCTTTTCCCATGCTTCCGGAACCAACATCATCATAACTTCGGGTAGGGAACGGCCGGTCATCAACAACAATTCCACGACCATGTCCATGCTGGCCGAGTCGGATTTTCCGGGGAGCACTACGGGTAATATTTTTTTGATATCCTCACCAAACCAGTCGCTTTGCATGAGTTCTTCGCGAGAACGCATACGGGACACATTGCCTCGTAAGGTATTTATTTCCCCATTATGACACATGTAGCGGAATGGTTGGGCCAAATCCCATGTGGGGAACGTGTTGGTTGAGAACCTTTGGTGCACCAAGGCCAAACGGGTAACTACCCTGGGATCTAAAAGGTCTTCGTAATATTTGCTGATGTCATTGGGTACCAACAGCCCTTTAAAGATGATAATCTTAGTGGAAAGGCTGGGCAAATAGAAAAATTTGCTTTGGGAGAGCTTACTTTCTATGATGGTGTGCTCGGTAATTTTTCTGGCGATGAAAAGTTTAAGGTTAAACTGGAAATCGTCCAATGATTCGCCTTTTGCAATAAAGACCTGCTTTAGATAGGGCTCGGTTTCTGCAGCAATCCTTCCTGGAACGGAACGATTTACAGGAACATCACGCCAACCCAAGAGCTGAAGGCCTTGCTCGGCTATATTTTCTTCGAGTACGGAGATGCAAAAATCCCGTTGGTTTTCTTTTTGGGGAAGAAAAACGTTACCTACTGCATATTCTCCGGCTTCTGGCAAGGTGAATTTGCACACTTCAACAAAAAAGTCGTGGGGGATATCAATCAAAATACCCGCTCCATCACCCGTTTTTCCATCTGCACTTACAGCACCCCGGTGTTCCAATTTATCCAGGATTTCAAGAGCCTTATGGATAATATCGTTGGATTTTCTTCCTTTTAGGCTACAAATGAAGCCTGCACCACAGTTATCATGCTCAAACTCGGGTAGATATAAACCTTGCTTTTCCAATTTCATCATTATGGTATTTCTTCAAAAATATCAAATCTGATGAATAAAATACAGGGTTTTTATTCAAACTCCAATAAAAAACCAACGTAATGATTGAAGGGTTAAAAAATATTCAATATCAGAATTTTACCAATATTAAATTATGATTATCTCAAAGTGAAGTTTTTGAAACTGAATGACCCATATTGAAACAAGGGGAGATAGCGATATTAACATAAATTTCGGAAAAGTTCATACCTGATTTAAGGGATGTTCGCCATAAAAAATGATTTTACGGAGTGCAAACCCCATTTTTGAGGGGGTTACGTCTAAAAAACAAAGATTTTAGTCTTTTAGGACGCTTCTTGATATGACTATTTTTTGGATTTCTGAGGTTCCTTCATAGATTTGGGTAATCTTGGCATCCCGCATCAGCCGCTCTACATGGTAGTCTTTCACAAAACCATTTCCGCCATGAATCTGGACCGCTTCAACCGTGGTTTCCATAGCAACTTCAGAAGCATATAATTTGGCCATGGCACCTGATAATGTGTAATCATTTCCAGCATCCTTGTCGCAAGCAGCTTGGTAGACCAAATTTCGGGCGGCCTGTATTTTGGTATGCATATCGGCCAATTTAAAGGCAATGGCTTGATGGTTGGCAATTTCTGTACCAAATGTCTTTCGTTCTTTAGAGTATTTTAAGGCGAGTTCGTAGGCTCCCGCTGCAATTCCCAAAGCTTGGGCGGCAATCCCAATCCGACCCCCGGCCAAGGTTTTCATGGCAAATTTAAACCCAAATCCGTCTTCTCCTATTCGGTTTTCCTTGGGGACTTTCACATCATTGAAAATAAGGGAATGCGTATCACTTCCGCGAATGCCCAGTTTATTTTCCTTAGGACCTACCTCAAAACCGTCCATTCCTTTTTCAACAATTAGGGCATTAATGCCCTTATGTCCTTTTTCTACATGGGTTTGGGCTATGACGAGAAAAACTTCTGCACTACCTCCATTGGTGATCCAATTTTTGGTTCCGTTTAGGATATAATGGTCACCATGATCTAAGGCAGTAGTTTTTTGAGAGGTAGCATCGCTCCCTGCTTCAGGCTCGGAAAGACAGAACGCTCCGATAATTTCACCTGCGGCCAAACGAGTTAAATATTTTTCTTTTTGGGCTTCGGTTCCGAAAGACTCCAATCCCCAACAAACCAATGAGTTGTTCACCGATACCATAACTGAGGCAGAAGCATCAATTTTTGAGAGCTCTTCCATGGCCAATACATAGGAAAGGGTGTCCAGTCCACTTCCATTGTATTTTTCGTTGACCATCATGCCCATGAAGCCCAATTCTCCCATTTTTTGAACCAATTCAAAAGGGAATTTTTGGGCATCGTCCCTTTCTATTATTCCGGGTAAAAGTTCGTTATTGGCAAAATCTCTAGCTGCCTGCTGTATCATTAATTGTTCTTCGGAAAGTGTAAAGTCCATAAAACTGAAAAATAACCAAAAATATGCCGCAAAGATAGTCTTATGATGGAAATTTTACATAAAAGGATATCAATAAATGAGAATGATTCAAAAATTTTTAGGATTCTTGGGAGCTTGATTTTCTTTTTACAATAATTTATCATGTGAAGATTATGCGGAAAAACTCATTTTGAATATCTTTAGCGCAATTGAGAACTACTTCAAAAATTTTACAAAATAAACCAAGCTTAACATGGAAACCCTTCTAATTGTCATTTTTGTCATTGGATATTTGGCAATAACACTCGAACACAATCTAAAAATAGACAAACTTATTCCCGCGTTGGCCATGATGGCCGTCATGTGGGCGCTCATGTCCTTTGGAATTGATGGTTTCCCTAATTGGTTTGATTCGGGGGAGCATGCCCTTTTGGAAAATTTTGGAGCTTTTGGTCATGAGGAGAAAATGGAACTCCTTGAAGAGACCTTACTTCATCATTTAGGGAAGACCTCGGAGATTTTGGTCTTTCTTTTGGGAGCCATGACCATTGTGGAAATCATTGATTATTTTGATGGTTTCGCTACTATAAAATCGTACGTGAAGACACGGAGCAAGAAGAAAATCCTATGGATTTTTTCCTTTTTAGCCTTCATTCTTTCCGCTATCATTGATAACCTTACCGCAACGATTGTTCTGATATCCATTCTTCAAAAAATTATCAAGGACAGGGATACTAGGTTGTGGTATGCCGGTCTTATTATTATTGCCGCCAATGCTGGCGGTGCATGGTCGCCCATTGGAGATGTTACCACAACCATGCTGTGGATTGGTAATAAGGTTACAACGGCCAACCTTATTGAACATTTGCTTGTTCCATCATTGTTCTGTATGGTCATTCCATCGCTAATAGCTTCATTTCTTCCCGCATTCAAAGGGGAAATCGATGTTGAGGATGATGAGCCGTCTAAATCAAAATTTGGGGCAACTATGCTGTATCTTGGATTGGGAGCTATAATTTTTGTGCCCATTTTTAAGACGATAACCCATTTGCCCCCCTATGTGGGTATGATGCTTTCTTTGGCAGTGGTGGCAACGTTTGCTGAGATTTATAGTAACTCCAAGATTGCCATTTCTTCTGTGGATCAGGAAAGTGACGAAGCGGCACACCATAGTCCAGTACATAGTGCCTTGACAAAAATTGAATTGCCCAGTATTTTATTTTTCTTGGGGATTTTAATGGCGGTAGCGGCATTGGAATCCTTGGGTATGCTGTTCAACTTCGCTGAAGGATTAAAACAGGGAATGCCTTTGATGGGAACCGAAATGACTAGCACTGATGTTTCAGATATTGTGATTCTTCTGTTAGGTGTTGGTTCTGCGGTTATTGACAACGTTCCTTTGGTAGCGGCCAGTTTGGGCATGTTCTCCGAGCCTATGAACGATCAATTGTGGCACTTCATTGCCTATTCCGCTGGAACTGGAGGAAGTATGCTGATTATTGGGTCAGCAGCTGGTGTTGTGGCCATGGGAATGGAGAAGATAGATTTCTTCTGGTACCTTAGAAAAATTTCATGGTTGGCCTTGATTGGCTTCTTGGCAGGGGCTATTTGCTTTATGTTGATGCGAAATTTGTTCTAAAAAATACTTTAGCTCAAAAATCTCCGTTATTATTGCATATTAAATTGGGGATTTTATATGAATATTTTTCAAGAAGCAGCGGAAGGTGTTGAGGCAACAGCCTCTATTTCCGAGGAAAAGACACTTTCTGTAATAGATCTTATCGTTAATGGAGGTACAGGTAGCATCGTAATTATTTTGGTACTTTTTGTACTGCTATTTGTAGCACTTTACATTTATTTTGAGCGAATTTTTGCCATAAAGGCGGCTTCCAAGATTGACAAAAACTTCATGAACCAGATTCGTGATCACATCATGAATGGAAAGCTCGACGCAGCTAAAATTTTATGTGCCCAGACCGATTCACCAGTGGCAAGGTTAACGGAAAAAGGAGTTTCCAGAATAGGAAAGCCTTTGGACGACATCACCACCGCTATTGAGAATGCAGGGACTCTTGAGGTGTATAAACTTGAGAAAAACGTAAGTGTTTTGGCTACTGTTGCGGGTGCTGCACCCATGATTGGATTTTTGGGAACCGTAATTGGTATGATTTTGGCATTTCACCAAATGGCAAGTAGCGGCGGCCAAGCCGAAATGGGGTTGTTGGCATCAGGTATTTATACGGCCATGACCACAACGGTTGCCGGATTGGTGGTAGGTATTATTGCTTATATCGGATACAACCACTTGGTGAACCGAACCGATAAAGTGGTGCACAAAATGGAGGCTAATGCCGTTGAGTTTTTGGATTTGTTGAACGAACCCATTTAGCAGTTCAATATGAAATTGAAAGGAAGAAACAAGGTCAGTCCGGAGTTCAGTATGTCGTCCATGACGGATATTGTGTTTCTGTTATTGGTGTTTTTCATGCTGACATCCAATGCGCCCAATGCGTTGGATTTGCTGTTACCAAAAGCGAAGGGAAAATCCACCAACACACAAAATGTTTCGGTGACGATCAATAAGGATCTGAACTATTTCGTGAACAACGAGCAGATCAACAAAGAATACATTGAAATTGAATTAAAAAAGGCACTTGAAGGTCAAGATAAGCCAACAATTATCCTACGGGCGGAAGAAAGTGTGGCCATAAAAGAAGCGGTCAACGTTATGGATATCGCCAATAGGAACAGTTACAAGGTCATCTTGGCTGTGCGGCCACAATAATGGCATTTTTAGACACGAGACACAAGAAAAAATCATTTACGCTCACTACTCTTCTATTGAGCGTATTACTCCTATTGCTTTTTTATATAGGACTAACCTATTTGGATCCACCCATTGAAAATGGGATTGCCGTTAACTTTGGTACTATGGATTTTGGTAGTGGCGAGGTTCAACCCAAGGAAAGGGTACGTTCTGAGCCACAAAAAGTGGAACCACAGCCCGTTGAGCAAGTCGAACAAGTGGAGCCTCAGGAAGAAGTGGTTCAAGAAGAACCTGAACCTGTTGAAAAGGTATTGACCAGTGATAATGAGGAGTCCATCCGAATAAAGCAGCAACAAGAAGCCAAACGAAAAGCGGATGAAGCGGCCAAAAAAGCCAAAGAGGAAGCAGAACGTATAGAGCGCGAAAAAAGAGAAGCAGAAGAGAAAAAACGCCAAGAACAAGAGGCCAAAAAGAAAAACTTGGATGCTTTGATTGGCGGCATCGGTCAGTCTGATGGAACGGCTACAGGGAGTGAAGGCGATGATGACAAAGCTGGCGATAAAGGACAACCCGATGGCAATCCTTATGCCACTAGCTATTATGGTGCTCCAGGAAGTGGTAGCGGAGGTGGAGGCTATGGACTCAATGGAAGGTCATTGGTAAATAGTGGGAAAGTACGTCAAGATTGCAACGAAGAAGGAAGAGTGGTGGTTAGGATTACGGTGGATAGGTCTGGAAAAGTTATAAAAGCCGAACCCGGTGTCAAGGGAACTACAAATACGGCACCCTGTCTTTTGGACCCTGCACGAAAAACAGCACTTAGCCATCGATGGAATACAGATTCCAATGCGCCCACACAGCAAATAGGTTTTGTGGTGGTCAACTTTAAACTGGGGCAATAGTGACCTACCAAGAGACCTTGGATTGGATGTTCTCGCAACTTCCCATGTACCAGCAAAAAGGTATTGTGGCCCTGAATGCCAAGATGGATAACATCTTGGAGTTCTCCAATGTGTTGGGAAATCCAGAAAAGAAATTCAAAAGTATTCATGTGGCGGGCACTAACGGGAAAGGCTCCAGTAGCCACATGCTCGCTTCCATTTTGCAGGAGGCGGGATATAAGGTTGGCTTATATACTTCACCCCATCTAAAGGATTTTAGAGAACGTATCAAGATCAATGGACAAATGGTCAGCGAAAAGTTCGTTGTGGATTTTATTGCTGAGCACAAGTCCTTTTTGGAATATAAAAAGCTCTCCTTCTTTGAAATGACCGTTGGAATGGCCTTTACCTATTTTGCTGAGGAAAAGGTAGATATTGCCGTAATTGAAGTGGGTCTGGGTGGACGACTCGATTCCACAAACATTATCACACCAGAAGTTTCCCTTATCACCAATATAGGATTGGATCATACCCATATTTTGGGAGATACGCTGGAAAAGATAGCTTTGGAAAAAGCAGGCATCATTAAACCAAAGATTCCTGTGGTCATTAGTGAACGACAGCCGGAAACCGAAATGATCTTCACTTTGATAGCCCACCAATTACAATCAGAAATAGTTTTTGCGGATGCCTTGGACCTACCCAATTATAAAACTGATTTACTGGGGGAATATCAACGGCAAAATATTCAGGGTGTCGTGGCAGCTATAAAGCTATTGGATAGAATTCAAGTTTCAGAAAAAGCAATAGTAGCGGGACTGAAAAAAGTTGTGGAGAATACCGGTTTGTTGGGCAGATGGCAGGTTTTGCAAGAGAAACCGATGTTGGTCTGCGACACGGCCCATAACAAGGAAGGATTAGATTATGTGCTAAAGCAAATAGCCAAACAGAAGTATGAGGAGCTTCATATGGTACTGGGGTTTGTAAATGATAAGGATGTAAGGGGAGTATTGGCGCTATTCCCAAAAGAAGCCAACTATTACTTTGTAAAGCCCAATATTTCCAGAGGAATGGATGTTGGGCTGTTGTCCGAATTGGCAAAATCACAAGGAATTGAGGGGGAGAATTTCATCTCGGTTAAAGTAGGATTAGAAGCAGCTTTGGCTAATGCAAATAGTAATGATTTTGTCTATGTTGGAGGGAGCACGTTTGTGGTTGCAGAAATAGTGTGATTTTTTTCGAATTTTTCTTTTTTGTATCAGAAAAAGGGTGCTATATTTGCACTCCATTTGAGAAAATGGAATAGGGCGCGTAGCTCAGTTGGTTCAGAGCACCTGGTTTACACCCAGGGGGTCAGGGGTTCGAATCCCTTCGCGCCCACTTTTAGAGTTTAAACAAAAACAAAACCTTGCATATCTTATTGATTTGCAAGGTTTTGACGTTTTGACGCTATCATTTGAATTGGTTTGATTTAATATGTTTTGGTTTGCAATTCGGTTAGTAAATTTTTTTCTTCAAAGTGTTAACCGAATAAACGTGTAAATGACTATATTACAGATACTTAGTATTTGACTTTCGTAGGTTATTTTAGTTCAATTTAATACAAAACCTATGAGAACCCGGTCTACATTTTCAATCAGTTTCTGGATAAGCACTTCCCGGAGGAGCGATGGTACCGCAAAGATTTATGCCCGTATAACCGTTGATTCACAACGAGTTAACATGAGCCTCAAATACACCATTCCTGTAGAAAGTTGGGACCCAAAGGGGTCGAGGGTTCTGGGGCGCACAACAGAGGCTCAGGAAATCAACGCCTATCTAATGGAAGTTGAAACCGAACTTTTCCAATGCTATCGTGAACTACGGTCCAAATCAATCCACATAACACCGCAAATGGTCAAGGCCAAGTATTTCGGTGAAGATGAGAACCAAATGACATTAACGGCACTTTTTGAACACCATAACCTCCATGGCGCACATAATCTGGGTAAAGCGACCCTGAGCCATTATAAGACTACCCAGAAGTATTTATTGGGATATCTAAAGAAGCACTATAAATGCGATGATTACAGGTTGTCACAGCTCAACCACCAGTTTGTTGTGGGTTTTGAGACCTATTTGCGGAAACTACACCCTATTCACTATCATGGTAGACTTTCTAATAACGGGGCAATGAAACATATTCAGCGTTTGAGAAAGATGGTTAGAATGGCTGTAAACAATGAATGGATTGAAAAATATCCTTTTCAAAAATTTAAGATCAGGATGGAAAAAAAGGAAAGGGATTTTTTGACCATGATAGAATTACGAAAAATTCAAGATTTTCAAACCAAGATTGAACGGTTACGCATTGTAAAAGACTTATTTGTCTTTAGTTGCTATACTGGGATAGCTTATTGTGATATCATGAACCTGGGCGAAGATAACCTTGTGCTGGGTATTGATGGAAAATATTGGATAAGCACAAAAAGGATGAAGACCAAAAATAGCTTTAAGCTTCCATTGGTAGGTCCGGCATTGTCTATCATTAAACGATATCAATATCATCCTAAAAGGGTATCTGAAAAACTGTTCCCCAGAATATCCAATCAAAAATTAAACAGTTATTTAAAGGAAATTGCGGATGCATGTGACATCACAAAAAATGTAACCTTCCATGTGGCCAGACATACTTTCGCCACCACTATCACTTTAAGCAATGGGGTTCCAATAGAAACTGTATCCAAAATTTTAGGTCATACAAAATTGGCCACAACCCAAGTTTATGCTCGAGTACTGGATAATAAAATCAGTGAAGATATGAGCGGTTTGGAATCAATTTTGGAAACTAAGTTTTCTGACTCAAGTCGCGATGGTGAGAAGTTGAGGACTTCTGACTTTTAAGTTGTTGCGATTAATCGGTTAATCAACTATCCAAAGTTATATAAGATTTTTTGTCCCAATCTTACCCCAACTTTTGCACGTGGTTCCTGTTTCAATTTTATAGTGTTCGGAAAGATAAGCGTGAAGTAAAATTGAAATAGGGTGCAATGACCTATTTGCAATTATCAAATACTTCCGTATTGATCTTAGTGAACATGGCTATTTATATTTTCTTTGCTGGCAAAGAAAAAATGAAGAGCAAGAGGATAGCGTGCTGACGCAGCGCTATTGATTCATTTTCCTTCGGAAAAGCCCGTATTTCAAGGGATTTTGCAAAATACGAGTTAAAGGCGTTTAGTTCATTTTTAACTTAAAAATGCTCTCAGGTCAATAAAACCAAGGAATTTTTAGCTTAAAAATTGAATTTTGACCCTGTGAACTAAAGCATTTTCAATTCTTGATAAATCATTGTATTGACTATAGCGGCAATTGCCTTTATTACTAAAAAAGGGGTTCAGCCCAGTAAGATCAAGGCATTTTTTACAAAAAAATGACCATTAAGAACAAGTGTTGGTATAATATTGCCTCGCTCAGTAGCATTAGTTAGTGGTAAGTTTTGGGGCTTGCAGCACTCCACTTCGTTGCGTTCGCCTCTATATTGATTTCTATTCCATGACCGGGGTTTTTAAGGCACCGTTTTTTTGAACTTTTAGTTTAAAACGAGTCTACTGATTCTAAAGAGTTTACTTTTTCGGTACACTTAAATAGTTTACCTTATATACCTTTTTTTACCCCTAAGATGAAGTTCGGATATGCAAGAGTGAGCACAAAATCACAGAAACACGATTTGCAGGTGGATGCCTTTCTAAAGGAAGGGATCCAACCCAAGAACATTTATGCCGATATTTCATCTGGTGCAAAAGCGGAAGGAAAGGGTCTTGATGAGCTTTTGTCCATCTTAAGGGAAGGTGACACACTTGTGGTCTGGAAACTGGACCGAATTGCCAGAAGCCTTTCACATCTCACCAAACTCATCGAAGATTTTGAGCGTAAGGGTATTCACTTCAAAAGCATTCAGGAAAATTTCATTGATACCACATCTCCACACGGGAGGTTCATTTTTAACCTTTTCGCATCGGTTGCTCAATTGGAACGAGATATTATCATTGAACGCACACGGGCTGGGCTGGAAAGTTCACGAAGGCGTGGCTTGAAAATTGGTCGGAAGCCTGGACTTAGTAAACAGGCATTGAACAAGGCTATGTTGGCGGAACGATACTATAGGGACAACAAGCTGAGTATTGAAGAAATCATGAAACTTATTGATGTCGGCTCTAAAAAGACACTCTATAAATATTTGGCATATCAAGGAAGAAGAAAGTGCCTTGAATGCGGAACACTTTTCTGGGACAAGAAACAAGACTTGGACAAAGCTTATTGCAAAAAGCACAAGAAGAAAATCAAACCCGATTGACTGTTTTACTCCCCTTTCACCGAAAACCCAATTTTTGATTTATAGAAATTTCCTACATTTAAACAAATCATATAACCTACCAATGACCAAAACCGACCTATTCAGAGCCATCATTAAAATTTTTGGGGTTTATTGTTTTATTGAGGCTCTCTTCCGTTTGATTCCGAATATTTCTTTTTCAGGTGACTTTTATTCCTTCAGTTTGATGGTAAGTTTATTTTACTTGTTAATTACTGGAGTTATTGCTTTCCTTTTATTATTTGGAACGGACAGAATAATAAAGTTGTTTCGCCTTGAGAAAGGTTTTGATACCAAAAATATTGACACCTCTCATTTAAATGAGGAAGGGCTTTTAAAACTTGGTTTGATTTTAATCGGACTGTTAATGATTGCAGATAACATTGCCCAATTTTTAAACTACTGTTATTTGCTATTCAAAAAACAGATTTCGGCAAACGGACTTGATGAAATTGATGGCCTGATGCTCGACCAACAATTAGATTATAATTGGTGGGTGATTTCTGGTTTAAACGTTTTAATAGGGTTTATAATTTTAACCAATTATAAAAGGATTTCGAACTTGTTTACCACTAAGGAGAATAAGGTTGAGGATTATGAGAATTAAATCAAAGTTTAAACAAACTATTGAGCGCATTGAAGAAAAGCTAATAATGAATTTGAAAAAAACATATATTCTATTTTGCCTGTTGTTTTCTATATCTCCATTTCTTAGCTCACAAGATTTTAAAAAGGTAGATTCTTTAGTATATACATATCCCAACAGTTTTAGTTCGCCATCAAGATTAGCCAAACGCATTTCCAAGGATTTCAAGACGGAATTGGACAGAGTTAGGGCAATATATATTTGGATAGCTAACAACATTGTCTACGATCCAAAGGAGTCTGGCGAATTGGGATATGAATTTGGTTCAAATGAATTTTTGAAAAAAGAAAAAAAGCACAATGAAAAGCTATCCAAAAGAGTCATATCAAAAGGACAAGCGGTTTGTGCGGGTTATTCAACATTGTTCGCTGAGTTATCCAAAGAACTCAACATAAAATCAAAAGTGGTTTCTGGAAGTTCTAAAACGAAAGTCAGTGATATAGGGAAAAGGTTTTATTCTGATCATGCATGGAATGTTGTGGAGGTCGATAAGAAATTGTATTTGGTTGATGTTACTTGGGGTGCCGGTTCCTACGATGGTAGGTTTATAAAAGAACTGAACAGTTTTTATTTTATGACTCCACCTGAGCTATTCATTAAAAACCATTATCCGGATTATTTTGAATATGCACTTCTGGATAAGAAAATTGATAAGGAAGTCTTTTTGAATGCACCATTAATTCATAGCCATGAATATGAATTATTATCCCCGAGATATGGTATAATCAAAAAGTCAGAGGGCAAGGTAGATTTCAAATTCTCTTGCAAGCCAGGGTTATATGTAGTAATGTGTGATTTAGATGATAATGAGTTTTATTCGCAAGATATTGTTACCACAGAAGATGTTTTGGAGTTTGAACTAGATTTATCAGATGCAAAAAAAGCCAAGAAATTAAGTGTCTACTTGGACTATCAACAAGTGGTGGAGTTCAAACTAAATTAATCCGACAATAAGAAGATAAAGTTCAAATAAACGATTCCCCTGGCGGATAAAGAAGCCAACACAATTTCGTTGGAAACCGTAATTGATATTTATGAAAATTTCATTTTATATCATTTTAATCTTATGTATTGCAAATAGTTGCAATGGTCGGCATTCTGTGTTGAAAACAAACGATAAGTTGATCATGAGCAAGTTAATTGATGCGCTTGCCTATCCAATTCCACCAGCACCATTTGTGGATTCAAAGGATACGGTAATACCCCAGAGAATTGCGGATTCCCTTCTTAATGTAAAAATGGACGTCGGAATACATCCTAACATGTATGGTGATTTCGACTCATCAACCATAAATCTTCTCCCAGACACATATAAGGATATAATGAATTCCAATAAAACCAATGCTAAAATTATCACTGATATTAAAGGGATTGAAAGTCTAAGGGGGCATCATATCGAACTGGTAGACGCTACCCAAACGAATGAGTTGACCGGTTTCTACAATGTTGACATACTTTTTCACTTTTCAGTCATTATATATAATTCTGATAAAACAAAAGCAGTTCTGGAATTGGGAACAAGTAAAGGTATGTTAAATGGCAGTTCAGGGATTCTTTGCATGGAGAAACGGAATGATGAATGGACCATAGTAGAATCATTTGGCACAAGCATATGGTAAAGAATGAAATTCTATTTTCAAGTCTAATCTTGCAGTATTGATGCTCTTATTGATATAAATCCACATGAAGATTTCCAATTGCATAATTATGTCTGTAGCAACACAAGCGAAGTATTTGGTGATTAAAGGGCAATAAATCAATAGGATTATTATCTAGGTGCTATGCCTAAATTAATATTAAATGGTTAGTTTTGCCTATGCGAAGTTAGGTTACGATTCGTAATCTGTAATTCGGTTAGTTACAAAAAATAAGCAAGGCGAAACCCAATAAAATAAGGGGTTAGCGGAGGGGGTTCGAATCCCTTCGCGCCCACAGAAAAAGAAAAGGCCTCCGAATTTCGGGGGCTTTTTTTATTTCCATGTTTTTGAAAAGGCAATTCACAAGCCTTTATTTTCCACAGATTCAATTATCTAAAGATGTTCAATGTTAATTTAACGTTTGTAAATCGTAAATTTATTGCGTATAAACCTATTTTTGTAAAAAAAGAGTACGGTGAACATCAACTGGAAATCAACAGAGGAAATCAATAAACCAAATTCCTTACATCTTTTAAACTTGGAGTATGCAGTGGAGCTTCAGGTAATATTGATTCTAATTAGGGAAGCCGAGCATTTAATGGAATACCGCTTTTTGATTACAGTTGAAGTCAACCCCAACAATGGACAAGTGTCTATCAATGAGGACACGCCTGAACCCCTATATTCAATTCTTGAAAGGAATTTCCATGGGTTTGATACCAAGCTTGAAAAAAGTCTGTCCATCCATAAAAAAACAGTGCAGCCTTCCTTTGTCTCAATATAAAGTTCTTTTAAAATAGTCACACTCACCTATCCCTTTTTAAGCAAGGAAAGTTTACAATATCATAATATCTGTCCGTGCGAATTTTTATGAAATTTGCGCTGATGGGAGAAGGCTATAACAACAAGATTTCTCTGGAGAAGCTCGCCAAGCAAATACACAAATCAGACAGGAATGCTTTTAATACGCTGTTTGAGTTGATGTGGGAACCCATGTATGTGTATGCATCATCCGTAATTATGGATGATTCCGTGGCCAAGGATTTGGTTCAGGAAGTCTGGATAGACTATTGGCAGCGACGGGAGGATTTGGATATCCAAACTATACGCCCCTATCTCTACAAGGCTATTCGTTATAAGTGCTACAATACCCTTCGCGACTCAAAATTCAACGAAACCCAGATAGAGGCCGCTAACTCGATCTATGTTACTTCGGAAATTGAACTGGAAGAAGATGTGGACGAGCTCTCTATTCGGATACACGATACTATAGCCAGTCTTCCAGCTAGGTGCCGAGAAGTTTTTACATTGAGTCGTATTAATAATATTAATAATCGGGAGATTGCAGAAAAACTGAATATTTCCCAGCGTTCTGTGGAGAACCAGATATCTTTTGCCCTTCGAAAACTTCGCAAAGACCTTTCCATTGTTAAGTTTTTTACCTTATAAACCTTCCCTTCTTTACCTAAAGGTTAACAACATTAAGGAATCATCAACTTCACTTTTTTTGATGTGCGTAGGTGTGTGCTCTCGGTACTCTAAGGTGAAACGAGAACACAATGACCGAACAGGACATTAAAAGATTGATGAAAAAATACCTTGATGGTACCATCACCAAAAGAGAGGAATCCCTTTTGGAAAGGTTTGACAGCAGTCTTTTATCAAAAAATGGAAAGCAGGTATTCCACAGTAATGCCCAAAAACAGTATATCAAGCGGAAATTTTCCAAGGGGATAAATCAAAAACCGAAAAATCCAGTGATAAAATGGGTGCGTATAGCAGCTTCATTGGCGCTGTTGCTATCCCTTGGCTATTTCACTTACATCCAGTTTCATCAAGAACCCGCGCCAACACCTATTGTGGAAATCGTAAAAACCACCGAATGGGGTAAAAAAATGAGTCTTACTTTGCCTGATGGCACCCAAGTGAAGTTGAATTCGGGGAGTACCATCACATTTCCGGAACGGTTTGAGGACAATACCCGTGAGGTAGAGCTTAGTGGCGAGGCCTTTTTTAATGTGACCAAGAATCCAGATAAGCCTTTCATTATAAAGTCAAACGAAGTGCAAACCACGGTCTTGGGAACCTCATTCAATATCAATACCTACCCCGATAACCACCAAATAGCGGTTACCGTTGCAACAGGAAAAGTAAAGGTGGCCTCTATGGACAGTGAAGTTTTATTGGGTCCAAATGAACAAGGGGTTTTTGATAAGGCCACAAAGCAGATTTCAAAGGAACAAATCAACATTGCATCATTTCTGCATTGGAAAAATGGGGTCCTTCACTTTGAGGACGCCACTTTAAGCAGCGTCATGAAATCCTTGGAGCAATGGTATGGGGTAACCTTTGTTTTTGAAAACGAAAATTTTGGGAACTGCCACCTTACGGCGAGTTACGACAATGAAATGCTTTCTGCGGTACTGGAAAGTATTATGTATACCAAGAAAGGGCTGGCATATGAATATGTAAGGGACAAAAAAATATTGATTAAAGGAAAATGCACTGACTAATTCATAAACCAACTTAAAAGATGCAAAGCGTATGAAATAAACCCAAAAAAAAGCAGTCTGCAACACTTTGGCGAGCGGAAACAGACTGCTGGCAGTTCAACAATTACAAATTCTTATAACCATTAAACATTATGTGAAATTATGAATTCACTGACTATTAAACAATTTATCAAATTGACTTTCCAAACTTTTTGCTTGCTGATTGTCCTAGCGCTGTTGAATCCAGTGCTTGCTGCTGATGCCAGAGGGCAAAAATTGGACAATTTTAAAGTAAATCTCTCCGTGGACGATGCTACGGTTATAGAGGTGTTGAGACAGATTGAGGAACAAACTGAGTTCAAGTTTGTCTATGATCGTAAAGTACGAAGGTTGCACAAAACCTACGACATTGCCTACAGAGGCGTATCCTTGCGTTCTATTTTGGAATTAATGGCAAAAGATGCCAATCTTACTTTCAGAAGAATCAATCATACTATCTCCATTGATGTAAAACCCGAAGCCCCAAAAAGGGTTGTTGAAGTGGAGTTTGTTACCGTAAATGGAACCGTGACCGATGAGTACGGTGTTCCCTTGGCCGGTGCTTCCGTAGCAGAAAAAGGAACCGCAAACGGTACCATTACCGATTTTGATGGAAACTTTTCCATAGATGTAGAGGAAGATGCTATCCTGGAAATCTCCTATTTAGGGTTTAAATCACAAGAAGTAGCTGTAAATGGTCGTACTACAATTAACATCCAATTGGAGCAGGATGCTACGCTTTTGGAGGATGTTGTGGTCGTTGGATATGGTACACAGCGCAAAACGGACGTAACCGGTTCCATCGCTTCTGTGGATAGTGAAAACTTCAACAAAGGAATCGTGGCCAACCCAGGTCAGTTGTTGCAAGGCAAGGTTGTGGGTGTTAACGTTTCCAATACCAGTGGTGAACCTGGTGCTGCACAGGATGTGATTATCCGTGGTGTGGGGAGTTTGCGTTCCGGTACAACCCCACTTTATGTAATCGATGGATTTGCTTTGGACAATACGGGAACGGGAATCGCCTCAAACCCGTTGAACTTTATCAATCCACAGGATATCGAGAGCATCGATGTGTTAAAAGATGCCTCTGCTGCTGCCATTTATGGGGCTAGGGCCGCCAATGGTGTAATCGTGATTACCACCAAAAAAGGGAAAGCGGGACGAACCCAAATGGATTTGAGCGTTACCACAGGTTTTTCCACTTTGGCCAATGAGGTTGATGTTTTCAGTGCCAACGAGTTCCGTCAGCAAGTTGTGGCCGCCGGGGGTACTTTGGACGATGGAGGTGCCAATACCAACTGGCAGGATGAGTTGACCCAAACCGGGGTTTCCACCGTCGTGAACTTTTCTATGAGTGGAGCCTCTGATAAATTTTCGTATCACAGTTCCCTTGGGGTGAATGACCAAGAAGGCGTTTTGAGAGGGAGTGATTTAAAACGGTATTCTGGCCGTTTGAATCTGACCCAAAGAGCTTTGAACGATCGTTTTAAGGTAGAATTCAACATGACCGCCAGTAGAACGGAGAACCTTAGACCTGATGCACGAGCCATTGTAGGGGATATGTTGCAGTTGAATCCAACATACCCTGTTTATGGTGGTGACGGAGAGCCTATTTTACTTGAAAATAGACTCAATCCATTGACCCGTGAGCAGATTTACAGCGATGATGCCGTAAACCACCGAATCTTGGCCAACATTGCCCCTTCCATTGAAATTATTAATGGACTCACCTATAAATTGAATTTGGGTGTAGACTATTCATCCACCGAAAGGGATGTTCAGTACAAGCCCTATTCTTTGTTGGAAGGTTTCATCAATGGTTCGTTGAATTCCATTTATACCACCAATAAAAACTCCTTGGTGGAAAATACATTGACCTATAACTACACCACCGATATTCACAATTTTACCATTTTGGCTGGACATACCTATCAGGAAACCTATGTGCATCAAAAAGCATTTGATTTGGAAGGTTTTTCCGATAATGGTATCGATCCTAAATATCAAGATCAAATCAGTGGGGAGAATACCCAGACTTACCTGAATACTTTTGCTACCAAGAACGAGTTGCAGTCTTTCTTTGGAAGGGTGAACTATGGATACGATAACAAATATTTGTTGACTGCCACGATGAGGGCTGATGGTTCTTCAAAATTTGGGGGCAACAACCGATATGGGTATTTTCCGTCAGTAGCATTGGGTTGGAACATCATGAACGAGGACTTCTTGGAGTCGAATACAGCTATCAACAATCTAAAACTTAGAGCAAGTTGGGGTAAGACAGGAAACCAAGAAATTCCATCAAAGATTACCAAGTTGAGCTATACCGATAGTAAGGATGGAAATGATTCTTATCCCATCAACGGGGATGAAGATTCTTTGGAAGATTATCCGTATGGAACCATCTTTACCCGTTTGGCCAATCCAGATATCCAATGGGAGGTTTCCACCCAAACCAACATTGGACTTGATTTTGGTCTGTTCAACAATAGATTGTCAGGTACGTTGGATTACTTCAATAAAGTATCAGAAAATATTTTGTTGGAAGTTACACCTGCAGACCCTGTTCAGCCTACCGATAAGTACTGGACCAACATTCCAGACATGGAAATCAAGAACAATGGTATTGAATTCGCTTTGGATTACCGTAGCGACGCCAGTGGGGATTTCTCTTATAACATTGGAGGTAACATTGCCTACACTAGCAACACAGTGGAAAATTCTCCTTATGAAGTGTTGACCACGGGTGCTGCGCAAGGTGCTGGACAAACGGATGCCACCATTAATGGTAACATCAATGGTGAAGCAATTGGCTCGTTTTACATGCAGGAGTTTATGGGTATTGGGTCTGATGGTCTTAGCCTTCTTTCAGATGAACGTAAAGTTGTGGGCAGTGCATTGCCAGATTTGGTCTATGCGTTCTACCTGAATTTCAACTACAAGAATTTTGATTTAGGGTTGAATTTCAACGGAGTTTCAGGAAATAAGGTCTACAACCACACGGCAATGTCCATGTTCACAAAAGGGTTGTTGGCCTCCAATTTCAACACCACGAGTTTGGCTTCTGAGTTCCCCAATGAGGATATTACCAACTCCAACTCTGTATCGACACGTTATTTGGAAGACGGTGATTTCTTGCGTTTGAACAACGCTACTTTGGGATACAATCTTCCGCCGGAACTTGTTGGATTGGGAGACTTTGTCAACAGTATTCGTTTGTCCGTTACTGGGCAGAATTTGTTCGTGATAACAGATTACAGCGGATTTGACCCAGAAATCAATTCCAACTTGACGATAGACGGCATCCAGACCTTCGGAATTGACTACTTCAACTATCCAAAAGCAAGAACTCTTGTATTTGGACTAAATGTATCATTCTAATCAAAAAAACACTTCAAAAATGAAGCATAAAATAATAATCGCACTTTTCGGATTTGGTTTACTGGCAAACATAAACTGTACCGATTTAGAGGAAGAAGTTATAGACGAATCCCTAGAGGGGAGTGGACAGGCAGAAGTGATTAGCGGAGCCATCGCCCCCGCCTATGGTCAAGTGGCCTGGGTGTGGAGACATACCAATTACTACGGCTTACAATTGATTGCTGCAGACGAGGCCATATTGCCCTACAGAGGTGGAACGGACTGGTATGATGGCGGTAAGTTCATAGAGACCCACACTCACAACATTGCTCCAAGTAATGATTTGGTAGGAAGTTCATGGAATGAGGTCACCAAGAACATTTCCAGAACACTTTCTGCGATAGAGGTGCTACAACCCCTTGCAGAAGCGGGAGATGCGGAAGCGGAAGGTGCATTGCATGAAATGATTGCCCTACGCGCATATATGAACATGTTGACACTGGATGCTTGGGGATTGGCCTTTAAAAAAGAAACTTCAGGGGAACTTTCTGAAATTCTTAGAGGGCAGGATGCCATAGATTACATTGAAAGCGAATTCTTGTCCGTGGTGGATGTCATCAATGCTACTAGAGGTCCTGGAAGAATTACCCAATCCGCTGTTTGGGGCTTTTTGGCCAGACTGAACCTCAATGCTGCAGTATATCGTGACCCCTATGGCACGCCAAATTTCACCACTGAGGATATGGACAAGGTGATTGAATACACCGATAACATTATCAATTCGGGCAATTTCTCTTTGTCTCCGGAATATTTTGATTTGTTCAATGATGATAACAATACCAATCCAGAATTGATTTTTGCGGCAGACCAAAGAGGTGTTATGCAAAGAGAGCATAGCCGATGGGCCTATTGGTCCTTAGCTGGTAGTTGGTTTCCAAGACCAGAATGGCCTAGCGCCGATGGTACTGATGGTCCAGCCATTACCTCTGACTTCTACCAAACTTGGGTGGATGCTTACGGTGGTACAGATCCGGCGGAGGCTGATGCGCGGTTCTATCAGATGAATCAAATTATTCCAGCTGAACTGCAGGATCTTACTGGAGTAACGCCAGAAAATGATGAAGACCATTACTACTGTATTTCAGCAGATGATTTTGAAATTAATAGGGGAATTATCCGAGGAACCCTTTGGGGTCCCAGAAAAGACGATGGTGGTTCTTTCTATACCTGTGATGATGGGTTCCGCATTTATCCAGTGATTCAGACCAAAGGAAATGGTCCAGATAAGGATGTAGATTATGTGAGCCACACCTTGCAAGTGGATTTTTCCAATGAAGGTAGATTGCACCGCAATGGATATCGAGTTTCCAAATACCAGTTCAGTCATACATCATCCAATGGAAACAATTATAGCAGCGTGGATTTGGTATTTATGCGCTTGGCAGAGATTTATTTGATGCGGGCCGAAGCCAAATTGAGAAAAGGAGACAGCCCAGGCGCTTTGATGGATTTGAACACCGTTAGAACTTCAAGAACGGCTCGTCCAGATCAAACTCCCGAAGCATTGGGAGCCATCGATTTGGAAATTCTTTTCCGTGAGCGTGGGTTTGAACTGTATTGGGAAGGTTTTAGACGTACAGATCAAATCCGTTTTGGACATTACGAGGACACTTGGACGGAGAAAACAGATACAGACGTACATCACAGATTGTTCCCCATACCCCAGGATGCCATTGATGGTGCGTCCAATGCACCAGGGTATTTGGAACAAAACCAAGGCTATTAATCAGGTGTATTTTGCAGAGAACGCGGCAAGATGGTTTTACCACTTGCCGCTCTCGTTTTAATTCATAGTTAAAATTGTACAAATGAGATTTTCGTTTCAAAAATTTATTGCAACAGGATTAATGTTTGGAATGGTTGGTTGTACTACCAAACAGGTTCAAGAAAAACCCGCACAAGAAGAGCTGTTGAACATCATTGTAATGATTGGTGATGGGATGGGTGTTCCACAAGTGTCCTCCGCATACTATTTTGGTGAGGGCACTCCCAATTTTTCACGCTTCAAACAAATAGGATTCCATAAAACATCTGATAAAAGCCATAGGATTACGGATTCTGCGGCAGGAGCCACCGCTTTTGCCATTGGTGAAAAAACCTATAAGCGGGCTATAGGGGTTTCCGCAGACACTATCCCACAAGAGACCATTTTGGAGTACCTTCAAAAGCAGGGGTATCAAACAGGGCTGATTAGTCTTACCACAATAACCCATGCCACTCCGGCCAGTTTTTATGCTCATGTAAAAGATCGGGATTTACATGAAGACATTGCAGCCCAACTGACAACAGCCAAGGTTGATTTTATAGCTGGTGGGGGACGTAACTACTTTAGAAATCGTACCGATGGTAAAAATCTTTTTTCTGATTTTGTTCAACAAGGATACCATTTGGATACACTTCAATTATCTGAACCAGCTTTGGACCAGCCCAATGCTTTTATCTTGGCCGATGAAGGGATTCCATCCAAAATTGAGGGTCGCGGTGATTTTTTGAGCGAAGCCACTTCAAAAGCATTGAACTATTTCAATCAGAACGGCAAGCCATTTTTTATGATGGTGGAAGGTTCGTACATTGATTGGGGTGGGCATGCCGAAAATGCAGAAATGATGATTTCAGAGGTGCTGGATTTTGACAAAACCTTGGGGGTTGTTTTGGATTTTGTTGAGGAACACCCCAATACACTATTAGTGGTTACTGCCGATCATGAGACAGGGGGCGTAAGCATCGGCAAATATTATGAAGTTGATGAAAGCACCGGCGATAAGAAAGAAGTTCCCGAAAAGGTTTCCGTATATTTCAATACCGACCAGCACAGCGGTGAGCTCATTCCCGTATTTGCCAAAGGAAAAGGTGCTGAAAACTTTCAGGGGATCTACGAAAACAATGAAATTTACCATAAAATGCGCAGTGCACTAAACCCAAAACCTAAAGAAAATGAATAAAAGAATTCTATTCATCCTCATAGCTTTTTTAGTATTGTTGGGAGCTGGGGCACTACAAGCCCAAGGAGCATATAAGGTGCATTCCCACAATGATTATGCCCAAGAACTTCCCTTTTGGTATGCGTACAGCAATGGAGCGGCCTCTATTGAAGCCGATGTTTTTTTAAAGAATAATGAGCTTTTTGTCACTCATAGTGAAGATGAAATTGTGCCGGACCGAACTTTTCAAAGATTATACTTGGATAGGCTGCAAGACTTATATCAATCTGGAGAACTTCGAGAAATTCAGTTGCTTGTGGATATAAAATCCGATGCCTATCAAACTTTGGAAAAACTGGTTGAGGTATTGAAACAGTATCCATCGCTTTTGGAATCAGAAAAAGTACGATTCGTAATTTCAGGGAACCGACCTAAACCAGGGGAGTATGACAACTATCCTGATTTCATTTGGTTTGATCATCAGAATTTGGATGAATTGAATACCATCTCTCTTGAAAAAGTGGCCTTGGTAAGTGTCAGTTATAAGGATTATTCGGTTTGGAATGGCTATGGACGAATGACCGCCTCTGACTTTGACAAAGTGAAATTCGTCATTGAAAAAGCAAAGAAATCAGGGAAACCTTTTCGTTTTTGGGCCACGCCCGATACCAAGACCGCTTGGGCGCGTTTGGCAAAACTTGGAGTGGATTATATCAACACGGATGAACCTGCTTTGGCCAAGCAATATTTGGATAAACTGGATGAAAATACATTCAAAAAGGAAAACCCAGTGGTGGTCTATCAGCCCAAATATGGGTACGACCCCAATGCAGCACCTAAAAATGTCATCCTAATGATCGGTGATGGCAATGGGTTGGCCCAAATATCTGCAGCAATGATTGCCAACCAAGGAAATTTGACCCTAGCTGGAATCAAAAATATTGGTCTGGTGAAAACCGCTTCATACGATGACCTGATTACGGATTCTGCCGCAGGAGCTACAGCTATGGCCACGGGAACCAAAACCAACAATAGGGCCATTGGTGTAGACCAAAATGGCAAAGCATTGACCAACTTGGTCGATCTAGTAAGTGAAAAGGGGTTTAATACGGCAATTGTAACCACCGATGCCATTTATGGAGCCACACCTTCATCGTTTTACGCTCATAGGGTGGCGCGTGATGACACCGATGGACTCGTGGAAGACTTAAAGCAGAGCAAGCTCGATTTCTTTATTTCTGGAGGGCAAAATCAAGAAAACGCTATTAAAGACGTCTTCGCCACTCAAAAAATGGATGTGTTTGAAACCTTTCAACAACCCACAGCAATTTATCTGGGAGAAAACAAGGTGCCATCCGTCCAAAATGGGCGAAAAAATGCTTTTCCAAATGCAGTAAAAAAGGCCTTAGAGGTTTTGAATACGAAAGAGGAACCCTTTTTCTTAATGGTTGAAGGTGCCCAGATTGACAATGGGGGACATTCCAACAGTACCAGTGATATTGTCGAAGAAATGCTCGATTTTGATCAAGCCATTGCGGAAGCGTTGCAATTTGCAGATACCCATCAGAACACTTTGGTGGTGATCACGGCCGATCATGAAACTTCAGGTTTTGGAATTGTAGCTGGGAATGTAAACGAAGGAATTGTGCAAGGAGATTTTTTAACCGTTGATCATACCGGAATCATGGTGCCCCTTTTTGCCTACGGCCCGCAATCTCAACATTTTGGAGGGGTCTATGAGAACACTGAGGTTTTTCAGAAGATTTTAAAGGCCGTCCATGAATGAGGATGGCTTTTTAATATGGGCATGGGCAGAATAAAAAGTATCTTTGCGAAAAGTTTGCTTTAATGATTGCCACCATTTGCAGAAAAGCCCATTTTAATGCCGCCCATCGACTTCATAACCCTAATTGGAGCCAAGAGAAGAATATTGCTGTTTTTGGAAAATGCAACAGTCCCAATTATCACGGGCATAATTTTGATCTAGAGGTCAGGATTAGGGGAGAAGTGGACCCTGAAACAGGTTTTGTAATGGATTTGGCAGTATTGGGAAATTTGATCAAGGATGAGATTGAAGAGCGTTTCGACCATAAAAACTTGAATGAAGACTGTCCAGAATTCGAGGGCATTTTCCCAACCACGGAATACTTTGTAAAAGTCATCTTTGACATCCTAAAGCCCAAGCTGGAAAAAGGGCAATTACTGCACATTACCCTGCACGAAACACAAAAGAATTCGGCAGAATATGGAGATTGGTGACAATTTTTCAACGTTAAATACCTTTTTGGTCATTTAGTGATTCGACTGAATCCGTAATAAATATTCCATTTCATTCTCTCATTCATCAATTGATTGAGGGTATTCATCAATTGATAGACCTTTGAGTTTTACGAACCCATTACATTATCTGTGACAAAAAAGTTTTGTACACGATAATGACTGGTTTTAAATGAAAGGTTTTTTTCAAATTTTAATACCAAATAGTAGCATTCAGTTCTCTGGGAATAAAAATACCCATGCGTCTAAATATGAGAAATCTGGTTTAACAAAGGAGGAAGCATCAAGGATTAGGAGTAAAGTGGAGATGGCACTTAAAATTGATAAATTATACCGAAACAATGCCTTGGGACTTAATGGGTTGTCCCAACATATAAAAGAGGACAGGTACAAAGTCTCCCAAGTCTTGAATGAATATTTACAGAAAAACTTTTATGGATTGTTGAATCACTACAGAATCCGTGAAGCAAAAGATCTTCTTTTGGTGCAACCATCACTGAGTGTAAAGGCGATAATGTATGAAGTTGGATTTAATAGCAAAACCAGTTTTTATAGTGCCTTCAAAAAAGAAACAGGGTTAAGCCCCAATGATTATCGCAATATGGAGGCATACGTTTCATAATTTCTACCTACCGAATACTACGTTTCCAATTTTAAATTCCACCCTTATTTCAAATTATTAATGACTCTTTTGATTTGAGTTTAAAATGTGTGGCTTCTTCTGATTATACAGCCTTTGTTTTAGAAGAACAAACCATAATGATGTTTAAGTTGAGGTAAATGTTTGTTAAAAAAAGTTCTTGCCGTTGGGCAATAACTTTTTTAATGTCCGCCCCGTTTTAAAAATACTCTTTCTAGGTAATCATACAATTGTTTTGTCCTTGCAATTGTAAAGGTAAGGTGGTGAGATGCCTTACTACCTTTTAAAAAAGACTTTCCATTAAGTTTTGTTTTTTGTACTAAGGATTATTTGAATTAGCTATCAAAACATTCTCCCACCTGCCTTTCTCAGTTGCAACTAACTCATAATTTACTAACAAAACTGTTAACTCTATGAAAGTAACAAAACTGTTTGGGACATTAGCTTTTCTGGTGTTGTTCATGACATCGGCATGGTCCCAAGAAAAAACAATTACAGGTACCATAGTTGACCAGGCCGGATTACCGCTCCCAGGGGTCAATATTGTGGTTGAAAACACCACCAATGGTACCCAATCTGACTTTGATGGCAACTATACCATTAGTGCCAACACAGGCCAGACACTTGTATTTACATATCTAGGACAAAGAACTGCAAGACGTACAGTTGGTGCGCAAAGTGTAATCAATGTTCAGATGGAGGAGGATGCCCAAGCTCTCGAAGAGGTCATTGTAACAGCCCTTGGTATCAAAAGGGAAAAGCAGGCCTTGGGGTATGCGGTGGCCGAAGTAAGCTCTGAACAATTGGAAAACAAAGCTGAGGGAGATCTTGGTCGTGTGCTCATGGGTAAGGCTTCAGGGGTAAACATTACAGCCCAAAGTGGTCTTTCTGGATCTGGTACTAACATTATTATTAGGGGCTATAACTCCTTTAGTCAGAGCAACCAACCTTTGTTTATTGTGGACGGGGTTCCCTTTAATGCTGATACCAACCCTTCTGGTCGGCAAGGCTCCAGACAAGATTTTATTAATGGGAACAATGGTTCCAGTAGGTTCTTGGACCTTGACCCGAACAGTATCGAGAGCGTGAACGTATTGAAAGGTCTTGCGGCCTCCACACTATATGGATCTTTGGGAAGGAACGGTGTGATATTGATCACTACCAAGGCTGGATCAGGGGGGGAAGGAGCCAAAAAGACGGAGATTACCGTGAACTCTTCCATATTCTTTAATAAAATAGCTTCCACTCCTGATTATCAAGACCAGTATGGAGGAGGTTTTGACCAATCTTTTGGATGGTTTTTTAGTAATTGGGGTCCCAGTTTCAATAGAGAAGGGGTTTCAGGCTGGGGCAATAGTGCAGCTTTTGATGCCAATGGTACGCTACCCCATCCCTACTCCACTTCTGCTGCAGGTCAACAGGCCTTCCCTGAATTTGCAGGGCAGCGTTATGAGTGGAGACCTTATGATAGTTTTGAAAATTTCTTCAAAACGGGCACAGTAGCCAATACATCCATAAACGTTAGTGGCGCATCCAATGATGGAAAGGTGTCATACAATGCCAACTATGGTTATCTAAAGGACAATGGATTTACCCCTGGAAATAGTCTTAATCGTAATAATATAAGTGTAGGAGGACGAGCGGAACTTAGCAATAAGTTTACAGCATCTGGAACGCTCAACTATGCTCGAACCAAGTTTATTTCTCCACCAGTTGCATTAAGTCAGGGTAATGGTGCAACAGGGGCCGGTTCTTCAGTATTTGGTGATCTTTTCTTTACACCAAGAAGTATTGATGTAGTCGGCTTGCCTTATCAGAGCCCTATTGACGGAAGAAGTATCTATTACCGCCAAGGGAATGATATACAACACCCGCTATGGACAGTGCACAATGCGCGTACCTCACAAGAAACCAATAGGGTGTTTGGTAACATGGCTTTGCAGTACCAGTTTAGTGATAATCTGAACTTGGTATATCGCGTGGGACTTGATGTGTATAGTGAAAACAATGTAAACTACCAGAATAAAGGAGGTATCAATGGAAATGTTCCCCAACCAAGATTGGCTAGCGGGATTTATGAAACTTGGAACAATACCAATACCATTTGGGATCACAACTTTGCATTAAATGGGGATTTTGATATTTCTGAAACGGTTGGAGCCACTTTTAATGTTGGGTTCAATGGAAGAAGGGAGCTTTTTGACCAAAGTGGTGTCTCTAGTGATGGTCAGCAGGTATTTGGGGTTTTGAGACACTTCAATTTCTTGAACCAGAATGAGATTCAAGGGTCAGCTGAGAGAAATGTAGTTGGTGCTTATGGACAAGTGGAAATGGACTATGAAAATTTCGTTTTTGTTACGCTGGCGGGTAGAAATGATTGGGTGTCCAATCTTGCCAAGGCCAATAGATCTTTGTTCTATCCAAGTGCAAGTTTATCCTTTGTTCCAACAACCGCTTTTGACGGTTTGAAGAGTGATGTACTGAACTACCTTAAGATAAGGGCAGGTTATGGAACATCGGCAGGTTTTCCCGATGGAAACTCTGATAACTACCCGGTTTCCAATCGCTTGATTTTGGACACACAGGATTTCCAAGATAATACCGGAACCAATATCGTTACCAACACCAGTCCCCTCACCTTGGGGAACCCAAATCTAAAACCCGAACAGGTAGCTGAAATAGAATTGGGGATAGAGTCCAGATGGTGGGATGGTAGAATTACTCTGGATGCTTCTGTCTATGAGCGTACCACCACTGACCTTATTGTTTCGCAACCACTGGATCCTTCCTCTGGATTTTACCAAACTAGTACAAATGTTGGGGAAATAAAAGGGCAGGGCATTGAGGTGGACCTTGGATTGAACTTCTTCAGAAGTAGCGAAGAAGGAGGTTTTAACTGGAACACCAATATTAATTTTTCTGCAACTGAGACCGAGGTTACAGATTTAGGTCAAGATACCGATCAAATAGTCTATTCTGGTTTTGGTAACCTAGGGAACGCAGCTATAGAAGGTCAGCCCTTGGGTGTCATCTATGGCACAAGAGTCCTTAGGGATAAAGATAGTGGTGAATTGGTTGTAAATACTATTGGGGATTATGTACAAGATCCACAAGATGGTGTTATTGGGGACCCTAATCCAGACTGGATAGCCAACCTTAATAATAGCATTTCAATCAAGAACTTTACCCTAGGTTTCCAATTTAACTACACACATGGTGGAGATATGTGGTCCAGTACCATATCCACACTCTTGGGTAGGGGTCTTATAACGGAAACTATAGATAGGGAAAACACTTATATATTACCAGGGATTCAACAGGAAGATGGAAGAGTGAATGATGTACAGATCAACAACTCAGATTACTTCTTCAATAATATTTTTGGCGGACCGTCTGAGTTACAGGTTTATGATGTTTCGATGATGAGGTTACAAGAAGTAAGTCTTGGATATAGCGTGCCAAAAAAGTTTTTAAAAGACACACCATTTGGTGCTCTATCTTTTACAGCCACCGGTTTCAACCTATGGTATAGTGCGTTCAACACTCCCAAGGGCGCCAATTTCGATCCCAATACATCCGGTACTGGAGTAGGTAATGGTTTTGGCTTTGAATTCTTGAATGGGCCTAGTTCAAAAAGATATGGCTTCAGTGTAAAAGCAACTTTTTAAGATGAAAATAGACATAAAAATGAAAAGAATAAATCAATATATAATATTGGCCTTTTTTACAGGCTTATTCATGTTGACTTCTTGTGAGTCTACTGAATTAGATCTTACCAATGACCCAAATTTTTTAACACCTGAGCAAGCGAGCCCGGACTTCTTTCTTGCCTCTTTGGAAGAAGATTTTGCCAGACAATTGGATGGGGATGCAAACGGAGATTCAGGGGATAATTATACGACCGGGGGTTTCCAAAACGGCGATGGCCTTTCTCCATTGGGTATGGAACTTACACGTATTATGCAGATGCGTAGTAGAAATTATGAAAGTACATATCAAGATAGTGATGTAGATGATGAATGGGACAATGCCTATAGAGGTATTATCAAGGATATACGTTTAATGACCCCATTGGCTGAAGAGGCGGGACTAACCCGACATATAGGCATTGCACAGTTCATAGAGGCCTATGTCATCTCATCATTGGTCGATTTCTTTGGAGATGTTCCTTATTCGGAGGCAGTTCAAGCACCGGATATTGTTAATCCCGTATTGGATACTGGAGAATCTGTTTATGTAGCAGCCCAATCCCTATTAGATCAGGCCATAGTAAACTTTACTAATACCACTGCGGCAAATCCATCATTGGAACTTTTTTACAATAATGATTACAGCAAATGGGTAAAAGCAGCCAACACCCTTAAGATGAAACTATATCTTCAGACAAGATTGGTGGATCCAGGGGCCTTAACTGCGTTTAATGCAATTGTGACATCAGGAAACTATATTACGGACTCGGTAGACGACCTAGATTGGAACTGGCCTGGAACCAGTGCAGCACAACCAGACAACAGACATCCTCGTTATGGATTGAACTATGTATCCAATGGAGCTTCGGATTATTGCTCTAATTGGCTAATGGGATTAATGCAAACAAATAACGACCCTAGGATTCGTTATTATTTCTACAGGCAAACTATTGCAGTGCCTGGGCAAGAGATTGCTCCTGATGAACAAACTCTACGCTGCTCACTCCAACCCTCACCTATCCACTATGTAAATGGAGGATTTACATTCTGTTCTTTGCCCAATGGATATTGGGGAAGAGATCATGGTGATGATGAAGGTACCCCTCCGGATGGGCCTAAACGTACTACATGGGGTGTCTACCCCGTGGGTGGACGCTTTGATGACAACTACTTTGAACCTGTGGCACAGCCAACAGATCCACTTTCATTTGGGGGAGGAGGTGCTGGTATAACCCCTATCCTTAATGCTTTTATGGTTGATTTTTGGCGTGCTGAAATGGCTTTGGTGCAAAGTGATGCCGCAACGGCGCGGACTTTTATGGAAGCGGGTATGACAAAGCAGATTGCAAAGGCACGTAGTTTTGTGTCCTTGGATCCAAATGCAGACCTCTCTTTTGAACCTACATTAATAGAGGTGGCCGACTTTATTACTGCCCAAGGAGATGCTTTTGAAAACGCATCTGGGAGCGATCAATGGAACATTTTGGCAGAGAACTATTTTGTCTGCCATTATGGTAATGGGATTGAGACGTACAATTTTTACCGAAGGACTGGTTTTCCAAATAGTTTACAGCCCAATAGAGAGGGTAGTCCGGGAACATTCCCAAGGATAATGTTTTACCCGAACCAAGCGGTGACTTCAAATGCCAATATAACACAAAGGTCAACCTTGTCGGAACAAGTTTTTTGGGACAACAACCCTTCGGGGCCAGCATTTCCGTTTTCGAACTAAGCAAATAAGAAATGACGAAACAAAAAATTAATATCATGAAAAAAATAAATTTATATATATCGTTTGCCACCTTAGCTTTGTTGATAGGGATATCCTCATGCAGTTCAGAAGACAAACTTGTAGACGAAGTACTGGCTAAAACAGAACGGGGATTGGTTTTGAGAACCGTTGCTGTTAATAATGCGACATTTGATTTCTTTGACTCCTCCTTATCTTGGAGTGTGACAGTAGAGGCTCAGGACTCTGAAAATGGAGGGCTTCTTTCAGCAGTGGAAGTTTATATGACCTTTATTGATGGGGCTACAGTTGGAACAGAGGCGTTAGTAAAAACCATTCCTGCTTCGGCTTTTTCAGAGGGCCCCTTTGGACTTCCAAGAGGGGAAATTTCTGCAACATTGGCTGAAGTGCTTACAGCACTTGGATTACAAAATGGTGACTATGACAGTTCAGATTCCTTCAACATAAGACTTGTGGCTGTTCTTACTGATGGAAGAGAGTTTACAAATAATGCTGCAGGTACAGTGGCGAACGGTTCATTCTTTAGTTCGCCATTCGCTTATTCGGCACAATTTTTCTGTTCATTGACTGATGCTTCAAATTTTGATGGTAACTATGTTGTAGTAGCAGATGCCTGGGCGGATTATGCTGAAGGGGATGCGATTCCTGTCGAGTTCGTTTCAGATTACACATTCCGAATTTTGTCTACAAATAATCCATTTATTGCAAATCCAGGGACTTCTTATATGGAGTTGACCATAGACCCAACGGATGGAAGTGTCACTGTAGCTTCAAACGAATGTTTTAATTATGGAGCAGGTTTCTGCCTTGATGTTACCGGAAGTGGGAGCGTGGGGACATGTACAGGAGACATAAATGTGGTTATTGATTTTGGAGGATTTACTGGTAATGCGTTCTCTCTCACAAAACCATAATTACTTTAAAAGCATAATAGAAAAAGCTCCTATTTGGGAGCTTTTTTGATTATGTTTATATCGATGCCTTCTGGTTATCAGCATTGGAACTGACTTGCCTAATTGCATTTTCCCTACCACAGAATATGTTGTAAAATCATCTATAATATCTTAAAAACCAGCCTAGAAAAAGACAATTACTGCGCATTATCCTGCACGAAACACAAAAGAATTCCGCAGAATATGGAGATTGCTGACAAATTTCCGATATTGCACCGCTTTTTAATGGGATATTAGCTCAGTTGGTTTAGAGCGCTGCCTTGACAGGGCAGAGGTCACTGGTTCGAATCCAGTATATCCCACTTTTTCTACTCGTATTTAGCAATCTGTTTTCTTAGTTTTTGGTTACTCCGCTCCAAACGCTCGTTTTGGTGCCGTAAACTGCCCAATGCCTTTTGGAGGGCTTGTAAGCTTTCTTGTTGTAGGCCAATGATTTGTTCTAGGTCAGATTTGGTGAATTCTTTTGCCATATCACATGTTGATTGTATTTAGAAGGAAACTATTTTTTATGAAAGTACAATAAATTATGGTTTAAAGGAAAATAAATTTTGTTTCAAGGAAAGAAATTTGCATCAAACCGCAAGTTAATTGAAGCAGAATGATTTTTAGTCTAATTATATTAGCACAACACGGCAATTTAATTGCACTATGCATAAAATAAATTACAACAGAATTAAAGCGGTTTTAGCGGAAAAAAATGTGGCATCCAAAGAATTAGCTAAACATCTTGATAGGACAGAGTCGACAGTTTCTAGATGGTGCACCAATGATGTGCAACCTTCGGTAGAGGTGTTATATCAAATCGCAAAATTTCTTGATGTGGATATCAGGGAACTTTTGGTCTCCACTAAATAAAGTTCAAACAAGTTATGAAGAAAGCTTCACAGCGGTATCGAACCATATTTGTCTCCCTAATGGTTTTATTATTTGGATGCACATCGGATTCAACCGAATCGGATGAGTATCAAATTATTTCCGAAGTCTTAAACCATTCTTTTGGACACCAAAAGGATGATTCAAACGGGTTGGGTTGGGTTGATTTATCAAAAACGTATAGTTCCCTTTTAGTGCTAAATCATACAAGATTAAGAGAATCTGATATTCAATTACTGAGCAATTATATAAGCTATAATAATTTGACTGATTTTTCCATAAAGGATTTCCAAGAATACAAGGAATGGGATATTGAAAAGATTATTGACTTCAATCGCTACGAATTGGAAATAATGACAGACCAATCGATTAGTAGTCCATACATTGGAATGGTACAAATTTCGTCAGTTGTTTTTAACATGAAATTGAACGAGGCATTGATTTATACATCCTTTTTATGTACGGGTAATGGAGATTGTGGAGCGGACATCGTCTATCATTTAAAGAAAGAAGAAAAATGGAAAATAGTTAAGGTCGAAACCTTATCTGTTTCATAACATAATATAATTCAAACAAACGATACGTTTACAGTAAATCCAACACCCGCTCTAAGGCCATTCCTCTGCTTCCCTTAATCAACACCATTCCTTTTTCTAATGGATTTTTTTGGATGTGTTCTTTTAAAGCATCAAAAGTGTCAAATTTGGCAAGTGATGTTTTTGTTCCAAAAAAGTTTTGCCCTACCAAAAAAACAGCATCGAATCCAAGTTCTTTCGCCAAATCAGCAATAGCTTGATGTTCTTCTGCGGCGGTTTGCCCCAATTCAAACATGTCACCAATAATGAGTGTCTTATTCGATGCTTCCATGGCATTGAAATTCTCCAAAGCAGCACGCATACTGGTGGGGTTGGCATTGTAAGCATCGAGAATAATCTGTAGTCCATTTTTTTGGATAATCTGTGAGCGGTTGTTTTGGGGTTGATAGTCTGCTAGGGCTGTTTTGATGTTATCCAGTGGAACATTAAAATATTTGCCCATCAAAATAGCGGCGCAGCAGTTGGGGAAATTATATTTTCCAATAAGTTGAGTCTCTATACGGATTCCTTCCACTTCAAGAACCACATACGGATTGGCTTCAATGAATTGGATATTATAGTACTGGTGGTCTTGTGTGCTAAACCCTATTTTTTTAATGTAAGCACCCAATTTTTCCAGCTGAATGGGGTCATCCGCATTCATGAATATGTGGTTGTTATGGGCCATAAGGTGGTCATACAATTCACTTTTCCCTTGAATAACCCCTTCCACACTGCCAAATCCTTCCAAATGAGCTTTTCCGAAATTGGTGATGTAACCAAAATCGGGCTGGGCCATGTTGCACAGAAATGCAATTTCCTTTTTATGGTTGGCCCCCATTTCAACAATGGCAATCTCCGTGTCTTTTTCTATGGACAACAAAGTCAGCGGAACACCAATATGGTTGTTCAGGTTGCCTTTGGTGGCAATGGTCTTGTACTTTTTGGAGAGTGCGGCATTGATCAACTCTTTGGTAGTGGTTTTTCCATTGCTGCCTGTAAGGGCAATGATTTGGGCCTTGCTCTGTTTTCTATGGTACAGTGCCAGTTCTTGAAGAGTTTCCAAAACATTCTGGCACAGGATATATTGTCCTGAGGCATTGTATTCTTCCTCATCAATTATGGCATAGGCAGCACCTTTATCCAAAGCATCCTTTGCAAACTCATTTGCGTTGAAGTTGGGGCCCTTTAAGGCAAAAAAGAGACAGTTATCCGTGATTTTTCGCGTATCTGTGCAGATGGTGGGATGCGCTAAAAAAAGCGCATGAAGCTGTTCCATGGTCATAAATCGAAGATAAAAAAAAGCCCCGACCAAACGTCGGGGCTTATAAAAATTTGTGAGATAAATTTATCTTGCTTTTTTATGTCTAACCGTTTTGTTGTTGGTTTTGGATTTTGATCCAACCCTAGACATGGCACATCTGAATCCAATATCGTCCGTAGCCATATATTGTGGCAGATATCTACGTTGTGCTGGGTCTAGCCAGAAAGCTCGGTCTCTCCATGAACCACCTTTGTATACTCTAACTTCATCATTGATCAACGAAGTTCTGTAGTTGGAGGTGTCATATTGACGAATTAAGCTACCAGTGGAATCACGCTCAACCTTGTGTTTTGGAGAATCGTACATTTTTCGGTTGTCCTCTTCATCATTGAACCTGCTAAAGAATCTCGAAGAACCTGGATCACCGTCTCTATATCCACGGTTGTCACTTTGGTCAAAATTTGTTCTTAAATAGGTTTCTTGGTCTGTAATCGGAACTTCTTTGATTTCACCTGGAAGGTTAACAGCAACTATTTTTCCGTTAGGCAAAGTGTCATACACAATTTTATCTTCCAAAATCTCAACTTTCCCATCTTCTCCAATGGCTTTTTTCATAAAAACGTTACCACGATAGTAGTTGAAGTCGCTGATTTCATCATCCACAATAGGTCGGTATACATCAGCTACCCATTCGCTAACGTTTCCAGCCATATCGTACAGTCCAAAATCGTTGGGTTTGTACGATTTAACTTGGGCGGTAATATCGGCACCATCATCAGACCAACCTGCGATTCCGCCATAATCGCCCTTACCTTGCTTAAAGTTGGCCAACTGGTCTCCACGACCTACACGTTGTCCATTTCGGGTGTAATCCCCTTCCCAAGGGTATTTTTTTCTACCTCTATAGTTGTTATATTCCCTTGTTCCAACAAGAGCTTGGGCGGCATATTCCCATTCAGTTTCCGTTGGGAGTCTATATTCTGGCATAATAACACCACTGCTTCGTTTGGCAAAGGTGTTGATGGAATCACGTTTTTGTTTTCCTTGTAAGGAGTCGATTTCACCACCATATACAGACTCTGGATTGTTCAAATAGGCCTCCGTACTGAAAGTGCCACTAGCTTCACCGTTAACTACCCTGTATTTGGCATCTTCAGCTAAGTAGCCTTCTCTTTCCAACATTAATTCGTTTACTCTATCAGTTCTCCACTCGGCATACTGACTGGCTTGTACCCAGTTTACACCAACCACGGGGTATTCAGCATAAGCCGGATGCCTAAGGTAGTTGTTGGTCATGGTCTCGTTAAAACCCAACCGGTTTCTCCAAACCAAGGTGTCTGGTAAAGCCCCTGTGTATATGTTGGCATAGGTAGGGTTTTCTGGAGGATATACCTCTTTTAGGTAATCCAAGTACTCCAAATACATAACATTGGTTACCTCGGTTTCATCCATGTAGAACGATTGTACGTGCTGTTGGGTTGGTGTGTTGTTCCAGTCGTGCATAATGTCATCTTGGACCTTACCTTTGGTAAAGGTTCCTCCTTCAACAAACACGGTTCCGGGAGGGGTTTCCTGCTCCTTAAAATCTGAATTATATTGGAATCCACCTTCTTTGGCATTAATTTTCCATCCCGTGGCTCTAGAGACGTTTTTGGATGATGAAGATGATGAGTTTTTACAACTCGAAAAGCTTCCCACTACAATGGCGCAAGAAAGTACAACTTTGATAAAGTGCTTTTTCATAATTTGGGCTTGAGTACTTTATACTTAAGGCTTTATGCCCTCAGTAACTTCAATTTGTTTTGATTTTTTAAATCCTTCAATGGCATTAAAACGATGTTTTGGCCATAATATTTTGTGCTCGCAAAATATTTGCATCAATGTCGTGATCAACATTTGCTACACTTCTGTAACGCATCAAGGTTTAAAATAGTATGGATGGCCTTTGTTTTAACGATTATATATATGATTAGAACGGAAAAAAAGGTTTTTATTCATACATTATTTTGTCATTTGTCTAAAATTTGTTCAAAAAAACGGCACCTTACTATAAGAATTTGCCCAAAAGCCCGTTTACATGTAAACGTCTATGACAGTTTTTAAACCTAGAACTTTACTATTCACTAAATACACTAATACGTTAAAATGAAAAAGTTACTCATATTGGTAGTGTTCCTTACCGTGGTTACCCGGTTGAGCGCACAGCAAGAAAGAGCTATTACAACTGCCGTTCCTTTTTTGACCATTTCTGCAGATGCCAGGGCCTCTGGTATGGGGGATATGGGCGTGGCCACCTCTTTTGATGCCTACTCGCAACAATGGAACCCCGCCAAGTATGCATTTGCAACCCAAAAAATGGGAGTGGGAGTAAGTTATACCCCCTATTTGGAAACCATTGTCAATGATGTTTCGCTGCTGAACGCCAATTTTTATAACAAGCTCAACGACCGGAGCGCTTTCGCCTTTGGTCTTCGCTATTTTGGTTTGGGTGAAATAGAATTGCGCCAGACCATTGATGAGGATGCAACACTTGTTAAACCCAATGAATTTGCTATAGATGGGTCGTACTCCCTAAAATTGAGCCAAACTTTTTCCATGGCTGTAGGAGGACGGTTTATAAGCTCCAATCTAAGATTTCAGGATGGAACGCAGGATTCCCAAGCCGCAAATGCCTTTGCAGTTGATATAGCCGGATTTTTCCGTTCCAGAGAAATTGCATATAACAATTTTGATGGCCGTTGGAGAGCTGGTTTTAATATTTCAAATATTGGAGGTTCCTTGCAATACGATGAAGGAGGACAAGAAAACTTTTTGCCCACCAACTTAAAATTTGGTGGAGGCTTCGACTTTATCTTTGATCAGGATAACGTTTTGGCAATCAATACCGAGTTCAACAAATTATTGGTGCCTACCCCAAGGGATTTTACAGGAGACGGGATTATAGGGCCAGAGGATAATGACGAATACCAAAGCATAAGCTTCTTTAAAGGAATGTTTGAGTCCTTTGGAGATGCACCAGATGGTTTCAGTGAAGAACTAAAAGAAATTACTTGGGCCGTTGGTGCCGAATATAGATTTAGGGAGGCCTTTATGCTTCGCAGTGGATATTTTAATGAAAGCGAAGAAAAAGGGTCACGTAAGTTCTTTACCCTAGGAGCTGGTTTTATGTTTAAATCAGCACAAATAGACCTTTCGTATTTGTTCTCCACCTCGCAGGTAAAGAACCCATTGGAAAACACATTGCGTTTTTCACTTACCTTTAATTTTGGTGAGGAGTTCTATAACGACTAAAGAAGCGTAAAATAGTATTGATGAAAGCCTGTCCACCGACAGGCTTTTCTTATTTTTGGGAAAGACCCAAGTGATATGGAAAAAAAACAGATTGGTTTTGAGCTTTCCATCTACCAAGATGTGAGTGAGCTTTCACAAAGTGAGCAAAAATTGTTACATGCCGCTGAACAAGCCCAGAAAAATGCCTACGCTCCCTATTCCAATTTTCAGGTAGGTGCTGCCGTTTTACTGGAAAATGGAGAGATTATTATTGGGAGTAACCAAGAAAATGCGTCCTATCCTTCCGGTCTCTGCGCGGAACGCGTAGCAGTATTTCAAGCTGGGGCAAGATACCCCGGGGTTGCCCTTAAAATGTTGGCGGTCACTGCTAGCTCAAGACATCATCTGGTTGATTCACCTGCCGCACCTTGTGGCAATTGCAGGCAGTCCATTATGGAATATGAACAGAATCAAAAATCACCCATTGTTATCTTGCTCAAGGCGGAAAAAGGGCCCATATATAAATGTAATTCCATGGCTGATATTTTACCCTTGGCTTTCAATAGTTCATTTTTGGGGGATTCTTAAACCAATTCTTTTTCCAAAACAGATATATATGTATTTTTGCTCTCCCCAGAAGAGGGGAATTTCACATAATAACATCGTTGATGAAAAAAATCACCAAAGAAGTTTACCTTAAATGGTATGAGGACATGCTGTTCTGGAGAAAGTTCGAGGACAAATTGGCCGCAGTATATATTCAACAAAAAGTTAGGGGCTTCCTACATTTGTACAATGGTCAGGAAGCAGTTTTGGCAGGCGCGCTGCATGCCATGGACCTTACCAAGGACCGAATGATAACCGCGTATCGAAACCACGTACAGCCTATTGGAATGGGTGTGGATCCCAGACGTGTTATGGCCGAGCTTTTTGGAAAGGTTACGGGAACCTCTAAGGGTATGGGGGGCTCCATGCACATTTTTTCCAAAGAACATCGCTTTTATGGTGGTCATGGAATTGTGGGGGGACAGATTCCGTTGGGAGCTGGACTTGCCTTTGCCGATAAATATTTTAAAAGGGATTCAGTGACGCTTTGTTATATGGGAGATGGCGCTGTACGCCAAGGTTCCTTGCACGAAGCGTTTAACTTGGCCATGTTGTGGCAATTGCCTGTAGTGTTCATTTGTGAAAACAATGGCTACGCCATGGGAACTTCGGTAGCCCGTACAGCGCATACCACAGATATCTGGAAATTGGGATTGGGCTATGAAATGCCTTGCGGACCGGTGGATGGTATGGATCCAGCCATTGTGGCCAAAGAAATGGACAAAGCCATTGAACGTGCCAGAACAGGAGGAGGTCCAACATTCTTGGAGATGAAAACCTATAGATATAGAGGGCATTCTATGAGTGATGCACAACATTACCGAACCAAAGAAGAAGTGGAGGAGTACAAAAAGATTGACCCCATTACCCAAGTAAAAGATATTATTCTGGAAAAAGGATATGCTTCTGAGGAAGACTTAAAGAAGATTGATAAAGGCGTGAAGGATTTGGTAAGCGAATGCGAAAAATTTGCAGAGGAATCAGATTTTCCGCCAAAAGAGCAATTGTACGATACTGTATACGAACAAGAAGACTATCCATTTTTACAACATAAATTATAAGTAGATGGCAGAAGTAATCAACATGCCGAGATTGAGCGACACCATGGAAGAAGGTACCGTGGCAAAATGGCTCAAAAAAGTAGGTGATAAAGTGGAAGAAGGCGATATTTTGGCCGAAATCGAAACCGACAAGGCTACCATGGAGTTTGAATCCTTCCATGAGGGAACCCTTCTTCATATAGGAATACAGGAAGGAGACGGCGCTCCGGTTGATTCACTTTTAGCCATTATTGGTGATGAAGGAGAGGATATTTCTGCCTTGCTCAATGGAGGAGGTGCAACCGAATCCAAAGAAGAAACTGCTGAGGCTCCCGCAACCAAAGCTGAGGAAAGTGCTGCTGAACCTGCAGGTGCACCTGCTGAAATTCCTGATGGGGTTGAAGTCATTACCATGCCCCGTTTGAGTGACACCATGGAAGAAGGAACCGTGGCCAGTTGGTTGAAAAAAGTGGGTGATGAAGTGGAAGAAGGCGATATTTTGGCCGAAATCGAAACAGATAAGGCCACGATGGAGTTTGAATCTTTTTACTCTGGTAAATTATTGCATATTGGAATCCAAGAAGGCGAAGGTGCCCCAGTGGATTCCCTTTTGGCCATCATTGGTCCGGAAGGAACCGATGTGGATGCGGTATTAAAGGCACAAGCTGGTGGAGGTTCTGCTCCAAGTACCCCAAAAGAAGAAGTGGCACCAAAAGCTGAATCCAAATCAGAAGAACCGGTTCAGACGGAAACTACCGCTTCCCAAGATGGAAATCGCATTTTTGTATCACCATTGGCCAAAAAAATAGCCGAGGAAAAAGGAATCAACCTATCAAATGTTAAAGGTTCTGGCGATAACGGAAGAATCGTAAAACGGGATGTTGAAAACTATCAACCATCACAAACTGCTGCCGCTCCGGCTACCGAAAAAGCATCGGAAGCTGCTGCTGCTCCAATTGCTCCAATAAGCTTGCCGGTAGGCGAAGAAAGTGTTGAAGAGGTGAAAAACTCTTCCATGCGGAAAGCCATCACAAAGCATTTGAGTGCCTCCAAGTTTACAGCACCACATTTCTATCTGACCATAGAAGTGGATATGGACAATGCAAAGGCATCAAGAGCACAGATCAACAATTTGCCCGATACCAAGGTATCTTTCAACGATATGGTATTGAAGGCTTGCGCCATGGCCTTAAAAAAACATCCGCAGGTAAATACCACTTGGACGGACGATGCCACTATCTTTAAGCACCACATCCACATGGGTGTTGCTGTTGCCGTTGATGAAGGTTTAGTGGTTCCAGTCATTAAATTTGCCGACAATCTTTCATTGACGCAGTTGGGTGCTGCGGTCAAAGATTTGGCAGGTAGGGCACGAACCAAAAAAATAAAGCCCGATGAAATGGAAGGGAGCACCTTTACTGTTTCCAATCTGGGAATGTTTGGCATTCAAGAGTTTACCTCCATTATCAACAAGCCTAATTCGGCAATCCTATCCGTTGGAGCCATTGTGGAAAAACCAGTGGTTAAAAATGGTGAGATTGTTGTTGGCAATACCATGAAAGTAACCTTGGCCTGTGACCACAGGACTGTGGATGGTGCGGTGGGCGCTCAATTCCTCCAGACACTAAGAGCCTATTTGGAAAACCCAGTGACCATGTTGGCATAATAAATAACTGTCCCTTGAGCAGAGTCGAAAAGGGACGGTTTGACATCATATTAATTAGAAGCATCCTTTTAGGATGCTTTTTTTATCTTTAGAAAATTCAAAAAACGAAAAGATGAAACTGTTCTTACATGCATTTGCTCTGATATTTCTGATGACCTGTGGCTCCACTAAAATGGTTCAGACTCCTTCACAAGGAGGAGATCAGAGTGTAACGGTCAATACTGCAAAAAGTGATGATGACACCTTTACCAATGGGGAGCGTATAGGTGAAATTATGAACTATCTAGCTTCAGACGATCTAAAGGGTCGCGATTCTGGAAGTGAAGGCATTGAAATGGCGGCCCAATACATTGAAAATCACTTTAAATCCTACGGTGTAAAGCCCTATTTCGATTCGTATCGGGATACGATTACCAATTATAAGGACCCTTCCTATAATATTGTGGGGATTGTTGAAGGGAACGACCCGGTTTTAAAGAATGAATACATTGTAATTGGAGCGCATTACGACCATATTGGCACCATTGCTCCCGAAAATGGGGATTATATAGCCAATGGGGCCAATGATAATGCATCCGGAACCACTTCGGTCATGGAAATGGCACGATACTTCGGCACCCATAAGACCAATAAGCGAAGTTTAATTTTTGCGCTTTTCACTGCGGAAGAAAAAGGATTGTTGGGTTCTGAGCACTTGGCCAAAAGATTAAAAGAACAGAACCTGAATTTATATACCATGCTCAATTTTGAAATGACAGGCGTACCCTTGCAGGGTAAGGATTACTTTGTGTATATCACAGGGTATGAGCGCTCCAATTTGGCTGAAGTGTGCAACAAATATGCTGATGAAAACTTAGTAGGTTTCTTACCAACGGCAAAAGAGTACAATTTGTACCAACGTTCGGACAATTATGCCTTTCACAAGGAATTTGGAGTACCATCCCATACGTTTTGCACCTTCGATTTTACCAATTTTGGGCACTACCATAAAGTGGGAGATGAGGTTGACCTTATGGATTTTGGGCACATGGCTACCTTGGTGAACAAGGTATTACCCGTTATCGAAGGGATCGCCAATGGCCCTGAAAATGAAATCAAGTTGAACTAAGTTCAAA
This sequence comes from Allomuricauda sp. CAU 1633, assembly GCF_017313225.1. Classification (GTDB taxonomy): domain Bacteria; phylum Bacteroidota; class Bacteroidia; order Flavobacteriales; family Flavobacteriaceae; genus Flagellimonas. Next base: position 48,853 of record NZ_JAFLNE010000002.1, read on the forward strand.
AAGCCTTCTCGCCCCCTTCTGGGGATGAGTGAGGTCCTGAAAATCAATGTTTGGATTTTTCGTGTCTATTCGTGAAATTCGTGTCGAATGGAATATGGGTGAACTTTGGACAATGAATTCACCACTTTGCTAGAATGACAAAATGAGCTAGATATGGCAAACATTATCATCACGGGAACAAGCCGGGGAATTGGTTTTGAGTTGGTGCGCCTTTTTGCCCAAGAGGGGCATAATGTGCTCGCCTTATCTAGAAATACCCAACCCATTGCTGATTTAGACCTACCCAATGTTCATGCCTTACCATTTGATTTGGCCAACCCAGTGGATTTTGAAAAAGTAACGGACTTTCTGGAGCAGGAACAGTGGCACATCGTAGATGTGCTCATCAACAATGCAGGACGTTTGCTCAATAAGCCTTTTTCAGAAACAACCACTGAAGAATTTGAAGCGGTTTACAAAGTAAATGTGTTTGGTGTCGCTGAATTAATCAAAACTGTTTTACCACAGATGGGTCAAGGAGGGCATGTGGTTACCATTAGTTCCATGGGTGGGGTGCAGGGCAGCGTAAAGTTTCCAGGACTCTCAGCTTACAGTTCTAGCAAAGGAGCCGTAATTACCTTAACAGAACTATTGGCTGAGGAACATAAAGAAACCGGCCCCAGTTTTAATGTATTGGCGTTGGGCGCCGTACAGACCGAAATGTTGGGAGAAGCTTTTCCAGGCTACCAAGCACCTGTTACTGCTTTGGAAATGGCCACCTATATCAAGGAATTTGCCTTAACAGGACAAAAACTCTATAATGGGAAATTGTTGCAAGTGAGCAATAGTACCCCCTAAATATTCTAGCAAATTTTATTTTTTCGATGGGTTGGAATGATATTCATTGCCGTCGATGTCGATATAAACAGTTTCATTATTGGGCAATTCTGCTTTGGCCAGAAAAAAATCAAAATCAGAAATGTGTTTGTATTTGGGTTGAACGCATGTGTGCCCCAACAAGCCGTATAAATCGTTGATTTTAGTTTTAAGCGGGCGACAATAATTTACGAAGCTTATGGAATCATATGTTGTATTTGGGTTTTCCAATGTAAAATATTTGCCCTTTTTCTCAAGTATCAACATTTTTGGACTTACTCCATTTACAGCAGAACAAAATGAGTCCTCAATATATAGATTGTCTTCTCCGTTTATAAAATAAACCTTGTCCGCCATGCTTTTGGGTATTTCCTCCAATGTAGAGGTGGTTGTTGTTACTTCTGGATGCGCAGTGTGGAACTCTTCTAGTTCCTTAATAACAAATTTTTTCCGGGTTGGCTCAACGGACCGTCTATACCGACTATAAATCCCACAGCCATCAATAGTTTCTGTAATGTCATCCAGAACATTGAGGTCTTGATCCAAATAAAACATATTGTTTTCATTGTCAAGTATTTGAAAATAGTGAACGATGATTCGGGCAAAATTCAAGTTCTCAAACCTTTTGCCATTTTCTTTGTGACTAATGCGGTATGCATTACTATCTTTTTCAATAGCAACATATGAATCATAATATTGAACAATGGAAGTCTGTGCATCCAATAAGTAACTGAAACTTCCGAATACGATAAAAAGTACGAGTTTTTGCATGGGACGATTGTTTTATTTTCCTGGGGATGGAATTTCTTGAGTCAGAAAAATATAAAACCCAACTTGTAGAGCAATTCTTTAATTGATGAAGCCTCAATTTCGTTTGATAGATGAGGAACATTTGTCCAAAATAATTGCCAAAGCGTACATTAGATTACCATAGATAGTGCAGCAGATTACTTTTAACGTGCTAGTTTTGGGTGCCGTACAGACCGAAATGTTGGAAGAAGCTTTTCCGGGTTACCAAGCCCCCGTTACCGCCTTGGAAATGGCTTCGTATATCAAGGATTTTGCCTTGACCGGACAAAACTTTATAATGGAAAGTTGTTACAAGTAAGCAATAGTACGCCGTAGTTTTAATACGAAACTTCCACCTTCATTTTATCAGATTCAATCCAAGCTTCATTTCCCGAAGCTGATAGGGTGCCTTCCAAAATTTGCAATTGGTTCAACTGACTTTTTGGAATCTTCAATTTGATTTTCCACTCAGCATTGCTCTGCTCAATTTTGATGGTGGTTTTACCCTCTTTTTTAGTGTAGAACATGGAAATTTCATTGGCACCATCACCAATTTTCACGTTTTGCAAAGCACAATCATCCCATGCATCGGGCATTAATGGGGAAATCACAACTTCTTTTTGTGCAGCATTGGGTTGAATGCCAAAAAACTGGTGCACAATAGGGTAGGCAAAGCTATAAATGTTCCAAGCTTGCGTTATCATGCCATAATCAGGGGAAACCTCATACATACTGCCCGGAAAGGCATAACTAAAGGTGCGGGTCATCCGTTCCAAATAGTTGAGAGCCTCGTTAGGCCTCCCATAATTATTTTCAGCTCGTGCTTGTACCCCTGTGGGTAAGGTCATTACGGCTCCAGTATAGGAGAAAATTTTAGATCCCTTAAACGAACCGTCATCGGAACCAGCTGACTGGTCACGATCAATCCCCGTCACAAAAACCCCAAACGGGTTCACAAATTGCTCTGCAGTTTTCAAGGCTTTGATGGCCTTCGTGCTATCTGCAATTCCCATTTCCATGGGAGTGTTCACCACCCAATTGTGGTGCATCACAAAGGGTCTTGGTTTGCTGGAAGGGTTTTTCTTAACAAACTCTTTTGTGGCTTCGAGTTCTTCAACGGCCCACGGTTTGTTCAAGGTATCGGCTCGAACAATAGCATCCTCAATCAGATGTAAGGCTTGGGCATCCGTTCCAATAAAATCGGCATACGAATTGAAATTTTCGGACCAAAATTCGGTGTTGATTTTATTTTTGAGCTCATCAGCAATATTTTGATATTGCAAGGCGAGTGAATCCTTGCCCAATTCCTTTGCCATTAGCGCTGCATCAGCAAATGCTCTTTGGGAATAGGCGGCCACATCAATCATTTCGCTGTCCAACCCATGAATTTCCATCATCCCAAAACCTTCGGGGAAACCATTGCCGTCCAAATCATTTTCTTTCATCAACCACAAAAGGCCCTTTTCTATGGTTGGGAAGTATTTTTCCAGAAATGACAGGTCGCCGTTCCATTGGTAAATGCTCCAAATCAACGAAGCAAATTGAGGCGTCTCGTTGATATTGCCTTTGTTAAAAACTGCTCCATTGGTAGACATTTCATGAATGATCTTCCCGTTGCTGTTCACGCTGGTGGAAACGCTGTCCAATAAAGCAATGGTGCTGTAGACGGCATCGGTTTGTCCAATGGCCATATACCCTTGAAGGGCGTACTCACTGTCCACCCCAAACCACCATGGATAATCGGGAATGCCCGCAGTGATTCCAGTGCCGATTTCAGGAACGGTCCGTACCAGCCAATCGCAGTTGTATTTTAACCATTCAAAGGTTTGTTGCATTTTTTTATCGGGAATGGTCAATTTAGATTGCTGGGCCAATTGCTGATACCGTTCCTTTTTGTCCGATAATAGATGAAGCCAATCTGATTTTATGGTATTAAATGTGGTAATGGTGTTTTCTTTTGAGGTGTATGAGCCAGCAACAATAAAATTGATGGTTTTGGTTTCATTGGGCTCAATTTCCATTGCATAGGACAATTGGTTGGAAGCACCCAAGCCACTGTAAGTATTTTTTACTTCAGATTTTTGAGCCGGAGCAGTATCACTGGCATAACAAACAAACCAAGGATTATCCTTATCTTTTGCTATCCAACCCTGAATAGCTTCCTCAAAAACGGCCTCATCTTGGGCATCATTCATGTGGGTGCGTTCCCCCAACCACGTCGGTCTTAAATCCGAATGACCCGTAAAATCCAAATCAAATGTGGTTGCTGTTGAGCCGGTATTGGTCAATTCAACCTGAACCAAGAGCCCTTCCAAATCATCTGGAACAAATTGCCATCGGTTCACGGAAATATTTTTTGAAGGAACCACAAACTGATGCGTATTGGCAAATGGATAGTTGACAAACGTATCGGCTTTATTCAGCAGGTAAGATTCATCATTCCACTTTAGTTCAATGTCAAATCCATCCATCAATTTAATGGGATGGTTCCAAATACCCCCCATTTCACCTTTTATATGCCATCCCAATTCCGGAAAGGAGCCGTCTTGATGACCAACCATATATACCCTATTTCCCGCCGTAACAAAAGGGGATTCCAAATACTCAGTTTTCCCATTGATATGAGTACTGTTTTCCATTAGACTTGAAAGCGCCATCGGTTTTTCGGTTTCTGAACAATTCCAGAAAAGAAATCCAAGGAGGGCTAATGTATAATTGGGCCATCTCATAAATTCAAATTTTGATAAAAATACGCAGATAAATTTTCTGGATTTATATGAGTTTGATTTGTACCGTGTAACTTCGTATTTGGAAGAACAAATTGAATTGGACAGCACTTTAGAGAAATATTTACCGGAACGCGCCGTAGCTCCCTGTTTTGAGTTGATAAAGGACCATGGTGTGCATCTAAAAATTGTAAATCATCGGGTTACCCGCCACGGGGATTACCGGAGGATGCCGAATGGAATGCATCAGATTACGGTAAATGCATCGCTGAACAAATATCGATTCTTGATCACGCTCGTCCACGAAATAGCGCATTTGGTCGCCTTTGAACGGCATGGTCGCCGAATAAAACCCCATGGAATGGAATGGAAGCGTACCTTTCAGCATTTAATGGTTCCTTTTATTCGTCCTGAAGTTTTTCCAACACAACTGCTACCCATCATTGCCAACCATTTTAAAAACCCAAAGGCCAGTAGTAGCACAGATGCTAGATTGTCCATTGCGCTAAAAGCTTTTGATCAGGAAGAAAGAAAAAACAGCTATGTATACGAACTGCCTGTGGGAAGCATTTTTAGGTTGTACAATGGTAGGCAATTCAAAAAAGGAAAAAAGAAAGTAAAACGATACGAATGTGTGGAGTTGTCTACAGGCAGATTATATTTGTTTCAGCCTAATGCAGAAGTGGAATTGGTCACGGATAAACCTATTGAGCCTCCGTTCTAATAAAAATAAATATCATGAATAAGAACTATTATGCTGTATTGATGGCCGGAGGGGTTGGTTCCCGATTTTGGCCCGTAAGCACTACAGCCAATCCCAAACAGTTCCATGACATGCTGGGAACCGGGAAAACCTTGATTCAAAAAACCTTTGATCGTTTGAATCGGTTTATTCCCACTGAAAATATTTTGATTCTCACCAACGAGCGATACAATGATCTTGTTTTGGAACAATTGCCTAAAGTAAAACCAGAACAAGTGGTGTTGGAACCTGCCATGCGGAACACGGCTCCTTGTATTTTATACGCTTCATTGAAAATCCAGAAAATGAACCCAAACGCGGTAATGATCGTAGCCCCAAGTGATCATTGGATTGAAGATGAAGAAGCCTTTGCAAAAGATGTTACTGCTTGTTTTGACAAATGTGAAAAGGAAGATGTACTCTGTACCCTAGGTATTCAGCCTACTTTTCCCAATACAGGTTTTGGTTATATCGAATTTGAGAAGGGGAGTGACGAAGAGCTTAAAAATGTGTCCCAGTTTAGGGAGAAACCGGATTATCAAACCGCAAAAGAGTTTTTGGCCCAAGGTAATTTTTTGTGGAATGCAGGGATTTTTATGTGGAGCGTAAGGACAATAGTGGATGCATTCAAAACGTATCAGCCTAGCCAATATGAGTTGTTTGGTTCTGGTATCTCCAGCTATAACACTAATGAAGAAAAAGCGTTTATCCAAGAAAATTATGCCAAGGCAGAAAACATATCCATAGATTATGCTATCTTGGAACAATCCAAATCCATTTATACCTTACCGGCTACTTTTGATTGGAACGACCTGGGCACCTGGGGCGCACTCTATGATAAGTTGGACAAAGATGAATCTCAAAATGCCGTGGTCAATAGCCAAGTGTTATTGGAGGATGCCAAAGGCAATATGATTCGTTCCCCAAAGGGGAAAATTGTGGTAGTGGATGGATTGGAAGACTATATTATTGTGGACAAGGAAGAGGTGTTGTTGATTTACCCCAAATCCAAACAACAGGATATTAAAAAAGTATTGAGCCAAGTCAAGGAAAAATTTGGCGATCAGTTTGCATAACATATGAGTGAAAATCAATTAAGCGGGGGAGCTACACCTAATCACGATAGTGGTGACGATGTAAAAAAGGACTTCAAAGGCCTTTTGGGAAGCGTGCGCAAGTTTTTGTCTGAATTGTTGGAAATTCGGACCAATACGGATGCTGCCGCCACCAAGGAATCCATTATCGCAGATATTCCATTTAAGGGTCATACCTCTTGGATTTTGATTTGTTCCATTTTTATCGCTTCCGTAGGGTTGAACGCCAACTCTACAGCTGTGGTCATTGGAGCGATGTTGATTTCCCCATTGATGGGCCCTATTTTGGGAATGGGTCTGTCCTTGGCCATCAACGATATTGATACCTTGCGACGTTCCCTCAAGAATTTTACCGTAATGGTGGTGTTGAGCGTTATCACCGCATTTTTGTTTTTTTATCTATTTCCATTGCGTGATGAATCTTCGGAGCTTTTGGCGCGAACCAAACCAGATATCCGAGATGTATTGATTGCATTTTTTGGTGGGCTTGCCCTTGTGATTGCTCGGGCGAAGAAAGGGACTATAGCCAGTGTTATTTTTGGGGTTGCCATTGCAACAGCATTGATGCCGCCCCTTTGTACCGTTGGTTTTGGACTGGCCATTGGGAAACCTTGGTATGCAGCAGGGGCCATGTACTTGTTTACCATTAACACCATTTTTATTGGATTGGCCACTTTTTTGGTCATCAAGTTTCTGCGATTTCCCATGGTGCGTTACGCCAATTCACATAGAAGGCGATTGATAGCGCGTTTGGCTTCAATTACGGGCATTTTGGTGATGATTCCGGCTGGATTTACATTTTACCAGGTTTTTCAGGAGTCCCTTTTTAAAAAGCAGGCCCAAGAGTTTTTAAAAGAGACTATTGATGTATATCAGTTTGAAGGGGCAGGACGATATGTGGACAACCTGACCAAAATTGAGTATGTGGATGATGGAACTTCTCTTATTGAGGTTGTTTGTATGGGAGACGAGTTGATTCCGGAGAATGTATTGAACACGTGGCGGGTACAAAAAAACCAATATGCACGACTAAAGGACGCCGAACTTCATATTATTCAAGGAGGTAAGGACGATTCTGAAGAAAAGTTCACTTATGTAAGTGAGCTCTATGAAAAAAACAAGGCTGAACTCCTCAATAAAGATGAACAAATACGCCTTTTGGAAGAAGAGGTGGCCAGCTTAACCAAGAGTTTTGGGAAGCAAATCCCTTTTTCCGTTATCAGTGCCGAAGCCAGAGCCAATTACGAAAACTTGGCCGGTTTGGGCTTTTCGTATCGAATCCAGACCGACTTTAACAAGCTTGATACGGTACCCGTTTTTGAAGTAAAATGGAAAGATGGGGTTCAGAACAGTCAAAAAGATGCTGATGCCAAGAAAATGCTAAGTTGGTTGAAACTGAGGTTGCAGGATTCAACTTTGGTGATTAATGAAGTAAAATGATTTTTTTTAGATGTCTGATGTCTGATGTCTGATGTCTGATGTCTGATGTCTGATGTCTGATGTCTGATGTCTGATTCAGTTCCGTTCCTCAATATACATTTGGCGTACCTTTTTAAAGAGTTCCGAAGAATATACAAAATCGGTTACGGCTTGGTTATCGGTCTTAAAAATTTCCTTGTTGGTACCTTCCCATTCTTTATAGCCATTTTTTAGAAAGATAATTTTCTCACCTATCTCCATCACCGAGTTCATATCGTGGGTGTTGATTATGGTAGTGATATCATATTCCTGGGTGATTTCATGAATAAGATTGTCAATTAAAATGGCCGTTTTTGGATCTAGGCCAGAGTTCGGCTCATCACAGAACAGGTATTTTGGGTTCATTACAATGGCTCGGGCAATGGCCACCCGCTTTTGCATTCCCCCAGAAATTTCTGCCGGAAATTTTTTATGGGCATCGATAAGGTTTACGCGTTCCAAAACAAAATCCACCCGATCTTGCATTTCGGCCTTGGATTGTTTGGTGAACATATCCAAAGGAAACATGACATTACCTTCCACTGTCATAGAGTCAAACAAGGCACTCCCTTGAAACACCATACCCATTTCCTGCCGAAGATCTCGGCGTTCTGTTGTGGAAAGCTCAGAATAATACTGCCCATTGTAGCAAATTTGACCTTCATCAGGCTCAAAAAGCCCCAACAAGCATTTTAGGAAAACAGTTTTTCCCGAGCCGCTCTGCCCAATGATTAGATTAGTCTTTCCCTTTTCAAAAATGGCGGAAATGCCCTTGAGCACATGATTATCCCCAAATGATTTGTGTATGTCTTCAACCTCGATCATTAGCCAAGTAGTAATTGGGTTAAGAGATAGTTCACTATTATAATAACAACACTGGTCCAAACAAAGGCTGTGGTACTGGCCTTACCCACTTCAAGTGCACCGCCCTTCATGTAAAAACCATGGTAAGAAGGTACTGTGGCAATGACAAATGCAAAAACAACGGATTTTATGAAAGCATAAGTGACGTGGAATGAATCAAAATCCATTTGAAGCCCTTTAATGAACTCGCCACTGGGAGCATATCCTCCGAAAACAGCGGCAATCCATCCGCCCAAAATACCTACGAACATGGAAATGGCCACCGCAAATGGATAGATCATGGTGGCAATGATCTTGGGAAAAACCAAATAGTTCAAGGAATTTACGCCCATTACCTCCAAAGCATCTATTTGTTCGGTTACCCTCATGGTTCCAATACTGGATGTAATATAAGACCCCACCTTTCCGGCCATTATGATGGAAGTGAACGTGGGTGCGAACTCCAAAATCACCGATTGCCTGGTGGCAAACCCAATAAGACTTTTTGGTAAAAGAGGACTGTTTAAATTGAGAGCTGTTTGAATGGTAACAACACCTCCGATAAAAAAGGAAATAAAAATGATAATACCCATGGCTCCATAAATAAGATCATCAATCTCCTTTAAAATCAAGGATTTCATGATGGGCCATTTGGTAGGTTTTTTAAATACTTCCCATATCATGATGAAGTACTTTCCAATCGCTTCAAGATATTTCATGGGCTTAAATTGGACTTGCGGGGATAAAAATAAGAATATTGTTAAGCTTTTAACCTTCATTTAAAATTTTAAACAGGATAAATGAATAGCTTTGCTAGCGTTTTAGTTAAATCCAACCCATGAAAAACCACTTTGTTTTACTGTTGCTCGCTTTTTGCATGACTAGCTTTGGCCATGGACAACGTAGAAAGAAGAGCCAAGAAGAAAAAACTCCTGTTGAAATTGCCCAATCGCCAAAATTGGTGGTGGGCATTGTGGTAGATCAGATGCGGTACGACTACCTTACCCGATTTTGGAATCACTATGGAGAAGGAGGGTTTAAGCGGTTGGTGAACGATGGCTTTAACTGTAAGAACAACCATTTTAATTATGCGCCTACCAGTACGGGACCTGGGCATACATCGGTTTATACGGGGACCACTCCGGCAACGCACGGAATCATTGGAAATAATTGGTACGATAAGGAGACTGGGGAAGAGGTGTATTGTGCAGGCGATGATAGCTATCAATCGGTGGGGACAACATCCGATGCCGGGCAAATGTCCCCCCACAGAATGCTTACCACTACGGTTACCGATCAATTGCGTTTACATACCCAACAACGGGGGAAAGTCATTGCGGTGGCCTTAAAGGATAGAGGTGCCATATTACCTGGAGGGCACTCGGCCAATGCAGCCTATTGGTTTGAAGGTGGAACAGCAGGTAATTGGATTACCAGTTCCTATTACATGAATGCCCTGCCCCAATGGGTGAACGATTTTAATACTTCGGATGCTGTTGAAGCATACAAGAAGCCTTGGACCACCCTGAAACCAATTGAAACGTATCTGGAGAGTGGTCTTGACAATAACAGCTATGAGGGAAAGATAGATGGGGAAACCACTACGGCATTTCCACACGACCTCCCAAGCTTATGGGAAGACAATGGTGATTTTGGGTTATTGCGCATTACCCCATACGGAAATAGTATTACCGCAGATTTTGCATTAACGGCTTTGGATGGAGAGGATTTAGGTACCGATACTATAACCGATTTCTTGGCGATTAGCTTCTCCAGTACGGATTATGTGGGGCATTTTTTTGGAGTGAACTCCAAAGAAGTGCAAGATACCTACTTGCGATTGGATCAAGATTTGGCCCGAATTTTTGCTGCTTTGGATGAAAAAGTAGGAGCAGGGGAATACACCGTGTTTTTAACAGCGGACCATGCTGCGATCAATGTGCCAGCGTATTTGGCCGACCAAAAAATACCAGCTGGGTACTTGGACATGGAAGGAATGCGGGAAGAATTTAACGAATACTTGCAATACAAGTATGGTACTACGGATGTGGTGAAAAATATATCCAACAACCAAATATTCTTGGATCATAAAATCCTAACCAATTTGGATATTGACTTGGATGATGCAGAAGAGGATATTGCCAAAGAGTTGCTTAGCTACGAAGTGGTAAACCAAGTATACACCGGCCATCAAATGTGGACGAATGAGTATTCGGAAGGAATCCCTTATATTTTACAGAATGGGTATAACCAAAAACGTTCTGGGGATATCTTGTTTGTGCCCAAACCCGGTTTTATTTCCTACGGAAGAACAGGGTCAACTCATGGCTCGCCCATGATTTATGACACCCATACCCCATTACTCTTTTATGGAAAGGGGATAAATCAAGGCAGTACGGTGAATAGAACGGAGATTCCGGATATTGCCCCTACCATAGCGGCCTTATTGGGCATTGCATTCCCGAACGGAACTACTGGGAAGCCGATTGGGCAGGTTTTGGAGTAATTTGTTTAGCTTTTTACTAGGATTTTATAAACGCCACTTTCCGGATTTAATTGATAATCACAACCTTGAATAAGGATTTGATTGTAACGGGTGAAGTCACAGCAACTTTCCTTTGTTCTTTCAGCTTCCACTTTGAGAGAAAAAATAATGTTGTTCGAAATGAATATATTATACTCAATTTTTTCGGTTTCCCAGCCGAAGGAATTTAGTGTAAGTTGGTTATTGGTAAAAGTGTGTTCTATTAATTTGTTTTCGGTTATGTCCAATACTTTTATTTGTTCGGGCATAAAAGTTTCATTGTCAAATAAATTTTCCCCGGTATTTGCATCAACAAATTCAAAAAGCAAGGGTTGTGGTGGTGTAAAGCATTCATTGCAATCTTTCTTGCAACTTATAATAGCAAATATTACTACTAGCATTACCTTTTTTATCATATTCTTGACGTTTAGGAATGGTATGAGTTATGCCTTTCGTTTGATAATTCAATTAATATTATGACCCTTTGTTTTATTTAAGGTGAGATATCAAATATCATTCGTTTATTATATTTAAAGTTATAGTTGCCCGGATTCCAGGAGTTGTATCCGTAATATCCATTATATGTTCCACCCCACCCCCAGTTCATGTAGTAATATGTAAATTGAGTACTTATATCACAATAAAAGTGAGATTTATAACCTTCACAAACCCAAGCATGTCCACTATCATACCCGCACCACCAAAGAAAACAATCTTTGTCATTATATCCTGCTAAAACTACAGGTCTACCAGCAATTATTTCGTTTTTAATTGTAGCATGATCGGAGACCCCAAATGAAGCTGAAGAATAACCAAACATATTTTTTAATAGACTGACGCCATCAGATGTCTGTGCACTAGACCCATTACAATTATAATTCATGTTTAAACCGCTTCCTATATCCCTTAAAAGTTCAGAAGCTTCATTAGACCCCTGATTGCTAATTGGCATATTCCCCCAGTTATAGGAGTTTGGAAATTGATAATATCTCATCACTTGCCCTATAGCTGTAGCAACGCATCCTGATGGTGGTCTTCCCCCGTTGCTATTACACCCCATACCTGGAAGTAAGTTATTAAAACCATCCCATTGATTCCACTCCGAATTGATTAAGGGACCATAATAGGTATGAGAGTCATTACATTCGTTACCTCCTTGATTGAAACATTTCGAATTTAGATTTGGATACGGATTTACCAATTGTTGCATTGGACAAGGATTATATAATGTTCTTGTTGGGATTCCAGTACTTGCTGTAAAACTTCTTCTTAGATTACCAATATCTATTGAGGTTTCTTCTAACCAACCAATGAGGCCTTGGGGTAGTTTTTCGGAATCTAACACAAATGTGTTGTTTTCTGAATAACCCAATATGGGTTGGGTCCTTTTATCAGCTGAAATAAGGATAAACCCACCCTCTGTATAGTTTATTATATAGTAAGCAGCTTTTCCTGTGAAATCTGGTACTGTCAGACTTGTAGAAACAATTTTAGAATTTGAAGCTGTTTTTCCATACTTGCTATCTTTAGATGTATATGTAATAATTGAGGCAAATGATTTTGCTTCATCTTCGGATACAAAGTAATTGCTATCTTGATTTTGATTGACTTCTCCGATAGGTTCTTCTAAATCGTTATTACAGGATACTAAGAAGATAGTTGATGACAATACTGTCAATACTCTTTTTCTTAATAATTTCATAGAGTCAAGTTTTAGTTTGGGATGCTTGATAGAAATAGATTTCCTTGTATTACAATGTTTCAGTTTTTTGTCATAAAATACTTGATACTTGCGTAAGCTTTTTTTGCAAGATATTGTTGAAAGTGATTTTGAATAATGGGAATTGATGGATGAAGCTTATAAATTCATCAACAACTATTTTCAATTGATGTATGATTATCAACTGACAACATTGAGATGCATGGTTAGATCATTTGTGTTTGTTTACTTAGGATTTGGCTCAGGTAGAATCAGAGTTTGAGTTGGCCATTGATATACGACCTATATGTTTATTTGGTAGTATTTCGATTAAATGTGACACCTATTCTTTTTTAAGAAACAACTGCATAAAAATCAGATCCAGCCATTTATCAAATTTATAGCCCACTTCCTTGAACGTACCAATTTCTTGGAAGCCAAATTTCTTGTGGAATTCAAAACTGCCTTTGTTTGAGGCATCGACCCCAGCAATCATGGTGTGGAAACCTTGCTTGGTGGCTAGTCGAATTAGTTCTATCATGATGTGTTTGCCGATTCCCATTCCTCTATAATTATGGTGGGTATAAATGGAATGTTCCACACTAAATTGGTAGGCATCCCACGGTCTAAAAATGCCATACGTACCAAAGCCAACTACCTTTTTTTCATTTTCAGCAACAATGACCGGCATCTTGTCCTTTACTTTTTTCTCAAACCAAGAAAGTTGTTGCTCATAGGTGCGTTCCTGATAATCATACACTACGGTTGAGTGTAGGATTTCATGATTTATGATTTCCAGAATGGAATTTACGTCCTTGATTTCTGCGGTTCTGATGGTCATGCTCCTCTAAAAAATAGCCTCCAACACAAAGATAGGATGATTTACTTTTTGAAAATCACACTAATTTTGACCAAATCCCTTTCCAACGGTAGCTCCTAATAAATTTTCCTTCTGCTTTGGAAACATAACGAGACCGTCGTTGAAAAAAGGCTTTGAAATATCCAATAAGTGCAAGGAAGTACAAACTGGGATTTTTGGCCTGCCAAGCCATTTTAAGTGCAGCTATTTTGGTGAGTACAATGCTATAACGCATTTTATACATAGCCTCCCCTTTGGTTTGATAGTTTTTTGTACTGTATCCGTGTCCTGTGGGACGAAGGTGTTTTACATGGAGTTCTGGAACGACCAAAGTTTCAAAATCGTGGTATTGGGCCAGAAGTACATCCACAGTGTCCCAACCCACACCCGGACGTAAACCACCAATCTTGTCAAAACAAGCCTTGTGATATAGTTTTATGGGGCCACGAATATGGGATTTGTCCGCAATGTTTTCATAGACCCAATCGTTCCCTTTTTTGATGTATAGCAGTCCAGAACACATGCCCAATTTCCAATTGGCCTGAAAACGATTCAGGATTTCTTCAAAATAATTGGGCGGTAGAATGATATCCGCATCAAACTTGCCAATTAAATTATAGTCTGAGGCATGTTGAAGCCCAAAATTAAAGGCGTCCACTACTTTTTTTCCAGGCACATGCTTATCAGTGGATTGGCGTTGCACCACTTTTATCCAATCGTGTGTTTGGGAAAATCCTGAGGCAATCGCAAAAGTATTGTCGGTAGAATTGTCATCTACAAGGATAACTTCATCCGGTCTTTGGGTTTGTACCACAAAAGAATCCAGACAATCCTTGAGGAAAGCAGCTTCATTATGGGCAGGAATGACAATGCTGATTTGCATTTGCTAAAATTCCAAAAAACAATTCACAAAACCCAAATAAGTTTTGGTTTTGAAATTAAAGAGCAATGTTGAAATAGATTTCTCGACTGCGCTCGAAATGACAATAACGTATTGAACATTGATGATTGTTTATTGTAAATTGATAAGAATCATCGTTCTGCGTAAACAATATAATATTGGTCAGTGAAAAGGCGAAGTAAGGGTCGCAACCCAATTTTTTGGTGGGATTTGGTCCAGAATCCAACAAAGTAATAGCACCTCCAAAATAATCACCCGAATTCAATTCACCTGAAAAGCAATATTCTCCATACGTATAAAGCAAATCTTCTGAAACGGTGCCATCAGAGTTAAGTTCAATCATATAAAATGCTCCTGTATTGGTACCTAAGGTGGGGTTCAAGTGCCCCAAGGCACCGACCACAATATCGTTTGTTCCATCTGAGTTTTGGTCACCTACATTAAGGATTGAACCAGCAAAATAATCTTCAAAAGCCAAATTCGGTGCAAATCCACCTTGTATATCGCTTATTTTCTGATAAGAATTTACCGTAAGGTCTGCATTCATAAATAAAATCCAGACCGCACCTCGTCTAGAGTCGCCATCTGCATCTCTTCGTGCGCCGACCGTTAGATCAATTATGCCATCATTGTTTTGGTCTCATTGATTTTTTAGTTGAAATGCAATAACAGACTATGATTTATCCAATCGGAATGGGACAGTATATAGAATTAAATATCTTTGGTTTCTAAGTATAGAAGTAATGATGGATATTATACGTGCATTGATTTATGACAAGCATGTGAATAAATTTCTACGAGGGTTAATGAAAATATTTGAAGGATCTTTTCCGGATAAGTATAAGTTGAACCCTTCTGGCACTGTTAAATTAAATTTTTCAGATTCCATTTCCATTCGATTAAAAGCAAACCAAACCAGCTATATTCTTAGGGAGCTTTATTGGGGAGAACCAATGGAGTATGAATATACCTCCATATTTGTCGAATTGATAAAGGATATTGGTTCATTTTGGGACGTTGGAGCAAACATAGGATATTATAGTATTCTAGCATGCGTATATAATCCAAAAATAAAGGTTCACGCTTTTGAGCCATCTTTAGGGCCAAAATTCTATTTAAATGAAAACATTGCCATCAATAATGTGGGCAATCAGGTCATTGTGCATTCACAAGCATTGTCCTTAGAAAGCGGTAAAATTGCTTTTTATGAAGTGGTGAATCCTAAATTTCCCAAGATTCTCAATTTGTCGGGAGAACATAATATGGGTACAAAAAAAGGATTGAATTCCAAGGAGGTCATAGTTGAGTCAATTCGGATGGATGATATTGATAATCATCCGCAAGCTGTGGAATTAATAAAAATAGATGTAGAAGGTGCTGAAGTTATGGTTCTCAAAGGAGGACTAAAATTGTTGCAAAAGGATAGGCCAATTGTAATTTGTGAAGTACTCTATAATCAGAATGAAGCAGAATTGGAATCAGTAATGGAGGATTTGAACTACCTATATTATGCGCACATGAAAAATGGTCTAATGGAAATCGGCACCTTGAAACGTAAAAAGGACAATGGTATTCGAAATGTGTTTTTTGTGCCTGCTGAAAAGAAAGGTCTTATAGAGAGATTTATTATCAAATAATAGAGCTAAGATTAACCTGAATTTGTTTTTGACCGAATAGCAATGTTGTTTTAATATTTATAAACCATTGCATTGATGTTCATGCCGGCACCGACACTAGCAAAAATAACAACATCTCCCTTTTTTAATTGATGTTCCGGCATCTCTCCCTTGATGACCAAATCGAACAGTGTGGGAACTGTTGCTACGGAACTATTCCCCAATTTGTGGATGCTCATAGGCATAACGTTTTCGGGAACTTCTTGTTGATACAATCGATAAAATCGTTTTACAATGGCCTCATCCATTTTTTCATTCGCCTGATGAATAAATATCTTTTTGACCTCATCAATACCCACACCGCTTTTATCCAAACAATCCTTCATGGCTTGTGGTACATGGGTACAGGCAAATTCGTAGATTTTTCTGCCATTCATTTTAATATAACGGGTGTTGGCGCACGCTTCCTCCTGATTGGACTTGTCAAAATAGAGGTAATAAGCCTCCTCATTGGCATAGGTGAGGGAGGCATGTCCTAAAACTTGCCCGGATTTGGGATTAGCCTCAAAGATGGCCGCACCTGCGCCGTCAGAAAAAATCATACTGTCTCGATCATGTTTGTCAACAACCCTTGAAAGTGTTTCCCCGCCAATCACTAAACATTTTTTGGCCATACCACTTTTAATGAAAGCTGTAGCTTGAATGGCACTTTCTATCCATCCAGGGCACCCAAAAATCATATCATACGCTACACATTTGGGGTTTTTAATGCGAAGCAGATGTTTTACCCGCGTTGCCAAACTGGGCAGGGTATCCCCTTGAATTTTCCCAGGAGTAAGGTCTCCAAAATTATGGGCGAAGATGATGTAATCCAGTTCTTCTGGATTTATCCCAGAATCCTCAATGGCTTTTTGGGCGGCTAAAAATCCCAAATCTGAAGTCTTCAGATTGGATGGGGCGTACCTTCGCTCTGCAATTCCAGTGATAGATTTGAATTTTTCTATAATTACCGCATTGTCTTGTGGGAAGCTGGACCCGTCGTTTTCTAAAAAGGTGTGGCCCAAAAAGTCTTCATTCTTTGTAATGATGGATGGAATATAACTTCCAGTTCCTGTGATACCAATCTCCATGGTAGAGGTTTTAATCTAAGATAAGAATCAAAATTTAATGTATTATGCATGCATAATATATTTTACAGTGTCCAAGACAAGTTGGGATCACAATCAGAATCAAAAGAGCCTTGATGTAAAAAAATAATCAAGGCTCTTTATCAATTAATATGGTGGTTTGGCTATGCTTCTGCGTAGGCTTCAATAGGGGCACAGGTGCATATCAAATTACGATCCCCAAACGCTTCATCTGTTCTTCGAATAGCGGGCCAAAACTTATTTTCACCAACATAAGATAGTGGAAATGCCGCTTTTTGTCTACTGTAGGGATACTCCCATGTATCGTTTGTAACCATTTCCAACGTATGGGGTGCATTTTTAAGCACATTGTTGGGTTCTTCTGCACTGGTGCTATCGATTTCTTTACGGATGGACAACAAGGCATCACAAAATTTATCCAATTCGGCAAGGCTTTCACTTTCCGTGGGCTCAATCATCAAGGTTCCAGCAACAGGGAAAGATACTGTTGGGGCATGGAAGCCATAGTCTATAAGTCGTTTGGCAATATCGGTCACCTCAATACCATTGGCTTTGAAAGGCCTACAATCAATAATCATTTCGTGGGCGGCTCTACCTCTTTCTCCGGTATACAGCACATCAAATTTCCCTTTCAACCGGTCTTTGATGTAATTGGCATTGAGAATGGCAGCCTTTGTTGCATTGGTAAGCCCTTCTGCTCCCAACATTTTAATGTATCCATAGGAAATTAAGCACACCAAAGCACTGCCCCAAGGTGCTGCTGAAATAGCCGTAATGGCTTCGTCACCTCCTGTTTTCACCACAGGGTTTGTGGGTAAAAAAGGCTTTAATTGTTCCGCCACACAAATAGGACCAACGCCGGGTCCTCCACCACCATGCGGAATGGCAAAAGTTTTGTGCAAGTTGAGGTGACATACATCGGCACCAATGGTTGCGGGATTGGTAAGACCGACCTGGGCGTTCATATTGGCGCCATCCATATAGACTTGACCTCCGTTTTCATGAATTAATTGGGTTATCTGTTTGATGGAGGATTCAAATACCCCGTGGGTAGATGGATAGGTAACCATCAAAGCAGCTAGATTTTCGGAATGTAGCTTAGTTTTTTCTTCCAAATCGGCAACATCAATATTTCCTTTTTCATCGGTCTTGGTCACCACTACCTTCATGCCAGCCATAACAGCAGATGCTGGATTGGTTCCGTGGGCCGAAGCAGGAATCAAACAAATGTTTCGATGTCCATCTCCTCTGGATTCATGGTAAGCTCTAATGACCATAAGGCCAGCATATTCTCCTTGGGCACCAGAATTGGGTTGCAATGAGGTGGCCGCAAATCCAGTAATGACATTCAGTTGCTGCTCCAAAGTCTGGAGCATTTCCTGATATCCTTCAGCTTGGTTTAAAGGCACAAAAGGGTGGATATTTGCCCAATGGGCCATGCTTAATGGGAGCATTTCGGAAGCTGCATTCAATTTCATGGTACAACTTCCCAAGGAAATCATGGAATGGTTCAAAGCCAAATCCTTGCGCTCCAATTTTTTAATGTAACGCATCAACTCAGTTTCGGAGTGATAGCTGTTGAACACTTCGTGTTCTAAATATGGAGCCTTTCGTTGTAAAGATTCAGGAATGGATTGTTCGGCGGAAGAATCAACATCAATTTTGACACTTTCCTTGAAATCCACAGATGCTGAAAATATTTTTATCAGTTGTAAAACATCTTTATCTGATGTGGCTTCATTTAATGATATTGAAATGGCATTATTGTCAATATAGTTGAAGTTCACTTCAGAAGACACTGCTATTTCTTTTAGCCGCTCAACATTGTCAACTTCAATTTTAAGCGTATCAAAAAAGCCGGTATTCAGTTGTTTTATACCCAATTTGTCCAAAGTCAGTGCAAGGGTTCTGGTCTTGTGATGAACTTTTTCGGCAATATATTTTAATCCTTTTGGCCCGTGGTAAACGGCATACATTCCTGCCATAACCGCCAAAAGTACTTGTGCCGTACAAATGTTGGAGGTGGCTTTGTCTCTTTTAATATGTTGTTCCCGAGTTTGAAGTGCCATTCGTAAGGCACGATTGCCATCCGTATCCTTGGTTACACCAATAATTCTACCAGGAATACTTCTTTTGTATTCTTCCTTGGTGGCAAAAAAGGCAGCATGTGGTCCCCCATAACCCAACGGAATGCCAAAACGCTGGGTGGTTCCTACCACAACATCTACGCCCCATTCCCCGGGAGGGGTAAGCAATACCAAACTCAAAATATCGGCTGCAACGGCCACTTTGATGTCATTTGCTTTGGCTTTTTCCACAAACTCACCATAATCGTGAACTTGACCGTATTTTCCAGGATATTGGAGCAAAGCCCCGTAAAAATCCTCGGAAAAATCAAAAGTTTCGTGATTGTCCACTACCAACTCTATTCCAAGTGGAATGGCTCGGGTTTTTAGTAAGCTCAAGGTCTGCGGCAGGATTTCTTCGGACACGAAAAATTTGACAGTCTCGTCCTTTTTTTGCTGGCGCGAACGCAGTTCGAACAACATGGTCATGGCCTCGGCAGCAGCGGTACTTTCATCCAAAAGGGAAGCATTGGCAATTTCCATTCCGGTAAGATCGCTCACCATGGTCTGGAAATTCAACAAAGCCTCCAAACGGCCTTGGGCAATCTCAGCTTGGTACGGTGTGTAAGCGGTATACCATCCTGGATTTTCCAAAATATTCCGTTTTATTACGGAAGGGGTCAGGGACTCATGATATCCCAAACCAATATAGGTTTTAAAAACCTTGTTTTTTTGTGCCAGTTCCTGAATGTGGGTCAAGAACTCGTGCTCACTGATCCCTGCTGGAAGATCTAAGGTTTTTTTCAATTTAATATCATCTGGAATGGTCTCGTAAATGAGCTGTTCCATATTTTCCACCCCTATGGTTTCGAACATTTGGGGAAGGTCTTTTTCTGCAATGCCAATATGTCTGGCGGCAAACACTTCTGTATTCATTTCAATCCAATAAAGTGCACAAAATTAGGGATTAATTCAATGAAAATAAGCAATTTTGAGGGTCTCTAATCCAAAGTTGTTAACCACAAATTAACCTTTGTGGTCGCGGCAAAGATTCAGTTCCATGCGCAGCTTGAAGTCTATTTTTGATTTTTATCTGGATGCCAGTATCCATGTGGCTCTGGCGGTTATATCCCTGACCGGTGTAACTTTTTATCTGTTGGACGCCTCGTTTGACCCATATCTTTTGGGATTCATCTTTTTCGGGGTGATTGTGTGCTATAATTTCGTAAAGTATGGGGTTGAGGCCTATAAATATCTGATCGTCTCCAATGCCTACCACAAAATCATCCAAATCTTTAGCTTTTTGGCCTTTGTGTTCGCTCTTTATTTTATGACGCAGTTAAATCAAAAAATATGGGTAGCCATAGCGATGATGACCTTGCTTTCTGCATTATATGCCGTTCCCCTGCTTCCCAGAGCAAAGAATTTGAGGAATTTGGGTGGATTCAAGATTTATATTGTGGCTTTGGTCTGGGTAGGATTCACGGTTTTGCTGCCGGCCATAGATGCTAAAATCCCATTACATTGGGATGTATGGATATTGTTCTTGCAACGCTTCATTTTGGTGGTTGTGCTTATACTTCCTTTTGAAATTAGAGATCTGCAATGGGATGATAAGAACTTAAAAACACTGCCGCAAGTGTATGGAATCAAAAAAACCAAAAAAATTGGGATTGTCCTAACCGTAATTTTCTTTTTATTGACCTTTTTAAGGGATGAAATCCATGAATATGAGGTGTGGCTACGATTTATTCTTGGTGGAATCATGATTTTTATGCTGTTGTCCAGCCAAAAAATGCAATCCAAATATTATGTCTCATTTTGGGTGGAAGGAATACCTATGCTGTGGCTGGGAATGTTCTGGGTGGTAAAAAATTATCTTTAAAGCCGTTTTTCCAAATCACGCTTCATACACTCCTTGTCATCTTCGGAAAGGGAGGATAGTTCAGCCTTATCGCACAAAGATGTCAACTGGGAGTTCTTTTTGGAATACTTTGCGCAGGTCTTGCAATACAGAACATGTAGCTTAAGTTTTAAGATTTCCCAAAAACTTGCTTCGTCATATTGTGATTTGTTGCAGATATGTGATGCCTCCTCGCATGTAATCTTCATAACTAAAACCAATTTTCATTTAAACAACCCATGAGAGCCGTCCTTGCCCGGTGTATCATTACCCACAGATTGGACGGATTAATTTCTAGTTCATTACAAATATCTTCAGTGCTCATTCCTTGGATGGTCTTCATTTTAAAGACTTGCGACTGTTTTTTGGGCAATTTTTCAATACATTCCTGCAATGCGACCCCCAATTCTTCATTTTCGAGCACATTATCACCATCTTGACTAAACGGGTCGGCTACCTGCTCTTCAAGCCAGTCTCCATCGGAATCTGAGTCGGTAGTATAATTGATGCGTACCTCTGCCTTTCCTTTTTTGGAATTGATCTTGCGATAATGATCTATTACTTTTCGCTTTAGGATGGCAATGAGCCATGTGCGCTCGGCAGCATCGCCCTTAAAGTTTTTGGCAGAATTAAGCCCGGCAAAAAAGGTTTCCTGTACCAAATCCTTGGCAATTTCAGCATCGCTTACACGGGCCACTGCATAATTGAACAGATAGTCGGCATATAGGTCTACCCAAGTATCAGGATGTAGTTTGTGTTCTGCCATATTTTTAAGAAGTACCAAAAATAGTGGTTTTTAACAATGGTTGATGGTTTGTACCTGGTAAAAAACCTTAAAAATAAATTGATGAAGTGACACTTTAATCTAAGATTAACAAAAGTCAACTGGATTTTTGCGTTTAAAAATTTTATAAATTTATGAAAACCAATACGCTAACCATTTAATGTCGACCTCTATTCGGTGGAAAATACCACTCTTCATTTCCATTTTGCTTTTACAGATTGGATGTAACGCATACAAGCCTACACAAGGTAACTCCAATAACTTTGTGGTAGGCCAAAAATATGAGATTCGGATTGGAGACCGCCCAATGGAAAGGGTAATCGTTAATGACGTAACGGATTCAACTTTGGTAGTGCGTAAAGGAAGAACTGAGGTAATCGTTCAAAGGGATATGATCACCGAAATTAAGCACCGAAAAGTATCTACAGGAAATACTGTATTTGGGGTAGTTGTGGGTGGTCTTTTGGCGCTTGTCCTTGTGGGTACTTTGAGCTGGTTGTAAACTAATAAAGTGTTATCGTATGAAAATTGCTGCTTTGTGTTTGGTTATACTGGTACTATTTAATAGTTGTTATACCTACAAACAATTAAATCCTGTTGAAGATGAATTCATTGTGGGTGAAAAATATGAAATCCGTATCGGTAACCAGAAAAAACAACGAGTCCATATTAAGGAGGTGAACGATTCTACATTGGTGGTGATTCAAAATAAAACAGCGTTGGTGGTGCAACGAGCCATGATCACTGAAAACAGGAAAATGGATTTTTCCATGGGAAAAACCATTTTGGCTTCCACCGTAGGTGTTTTGCTTACCTTCATTACTTTAGGAGCACTTATGTGGAATGATAGCAATCAACCCTTGGTGGAATGTTGTTAATCTTTCAGTTCCACCAAGCCAGCTCTTTCCAACAATGCCTCAATTTTGGGCTCTGCTCCTCTAAAACGCTTGTAGAGTTCCATCGGATTTTCTGTTCCACCTTTGGAAAGTACATGTTCTTTAAACTTATCCGCAACCTCCTTATTGAAAATGCCCTGTTCCTTGAAATAGGCGAACGCATCGGCATCCAAAACCTCGGCCCATTTGTAACTGTAGTAGCCCGAAGAATACCCTCCTTGAAAAATATGCGAAAATGAGGTGCTCATACAGGTTTCTGGCGTTTTGGGAAACAAATCTGTACCCTCAAAGGCTTTGGTTTCGTAGGCTTTTACGTCTTTGATGCCCGTTGGGTCGGTGCCATGCCATGCCATGTCCAAAAATCCAAAACTCAATTGGCGTACCGTGGCCATACCTTCTTGGAAAGTGGCCGATTCCTTTATTTTTTCAATCAACTCCATAGGAATCAGCTCACCCGTTTCATAATGATGGGCAAAAAGTTCCAAAGCTTCCTTTTCATAACACCAATTCTCCATAATCTGGCTGGGCAACTCCACAAAATCCCAATAGACCGAAGTTCCGGACAGGGAAGGATATGTAGTATTGGCCAACATACCATGTAACCCATGCCCAAACTCGTGGAACAGTGTGGTGACTTCATTGAAGGTGAGCAAAGAAGGTTTTGTGCTTGTGGGTTTTGTAAAATTGCAAACATTGGAGATATGTGGTCTGCTGTTTGTGCCATTCAGAGTGAATTGGGACTTGTACGAGGTCATCCAAGCACCACCTCGTTTCCCGGCTCTGGGATGGAAATCGGCATAAAAGAGCGAAATAAAATTGTTGGAGGCGCCATACACCTCAAAGGTTTTTACCTCGTCATGGTATTTGTCAATGTTTGATACCTCTTTAAACGTGAGTCCGAATAACATTTCGGCAACCTTAAAAACCCCATTGATCACATTTTCAAGTTTAAAATAGGGTTTTAACTTTTCATCATCCAGATTGAATAGTTTCTGCTTTAATTTTTCAGAATAGTAGGCACTGTCCCATTTTTCCAATTGGTCAATGTTGTCCAGTTGTTTGGCAAAATCTTCCAACTCGTTGAATTCTCTTTCGGCAGCGGGTTTGGCTTTTTCCAAAAGTTCATTCAGAAAATCCATCACTTTCTCCGGGGTTTCGGCCATGCGTTCCTCCAAAACAAAATGGGCATGGGTTGGGTAACCAAGCAAGTTGGCCCGTTCATGTCGTAAAGCAACAATTTTTAGAACATTTTCTTGGTTGTCCAATTCATTATTATGGAATCCTTTACTACCAAAGGCGATTGACAATTCTTTTCGAAGTGCCCTGTTTTTGGCATACTTCATAAAGGGAATGTAGCTGGGGTAATCCAAGGTGATTAGCCATCCTTTCTTGCCTTTGGATTGGGCCAGCTGTTCGGCAGCCTCTTTTTCTCCCTCGGGTAAACCTTCTACATCTTTTTCATCGGCCAGTAAAAGTTCATACTTGTTGGTCTCGGCCAATACGTTTTCACCAAAAGTCAGTTTTAACTTGGCAAGTTCAGCATCTATTTTGCGTAGTCTTTTTTTATCTTCCTCGTTGAGATTTGCCCCATTCCGACTAAACTTTTTATATCGCTTTTCCAAAAGGGTCAGTTGTTCTGGAGTAAGGTCCAATTCATTTCGTTGCTCGTATACCGATTTCACTCTTTGGAAAAGTCCCTCATTTAGAATAATGTCATTGCCAAAATCCGATAATAAAGGGGAGACTTCTTGGGCTATTTTTTGAATTTCTTCATTGGTCTCCGCTGAATTTAGATTGAAAAAAATACTGGAAACACGATCCAACTGTTGCCCAGAAAAATCCAAAGCCTCCAAGGTGTTTTCAAAAGTGGGTGCCTCTGGATTTTCAACGATGGCATCAATTTCTGCCCTAGCATCTTCAATAGCCTGAAGAAAGGCCGGTTTAAAATGTTCGTTCTTTATTTTTGAAAATGGAGCTAGGTCAAATGGCTCCAGCAATGGGTTTGCTATACTCATTTTTTGAATTCTTTGTTTTTTAATCGCATTACCGTGATATCGCTTATCAAATAAGAGAAGCCAATAATTGCGGATAATGCTCCCATGGTCAAAGGGGCATATAGCCTTATTGTGGCACCGTAGGTTCTTTTGTTCATCGCCTCTATGGCTTCATCAGAATATTCGTTTAAATCCACAAAGCCATTTCCGTTCAAATCAAATTTGTCTGCGAATTCAGAGATGAAGTGCCAGCGTACCTCAATAAAAATCAATAAAACCGCATAAAGTGAGAAAACCAATAATCCACTTTTCCATGTACTTTTTAGATACGGGTTTTGGATTTTCTTCCAAGTGAGAAGAATAAAAAGGATAACAATTATCCCCAGTAATATCCCAATTTGGTTATAGTTCATGAGGTTTTATTGGGTTATCATTTTTTCTTGACTTCCTCCGCTCCTTTAATAACCTTGTCTTTTAATCCCTGTTTGTAAGCTTCTATCTTGATTAAAACCGTACTGTCTGAGCTTCCAATAATTTGAGCGGCAAGAATTCCAGCATTTTTGGCTCCGTTTAATGCAACAGTGGCCACAGGGACGCCACCGGGCATCTGCAAAATGGAGAGAACCGAATCCCATCCATCAATGGAATTGCTACTTTTTACGGGAACGCCAATCACGGGTAGAGGAGACAATGAGGCGACCATGCCCGGAAGGTGTGCGGCCCCTCCAGCTCCGGCAATTATGACAGAATAACCATTTTTGTGGGCGTTTTTACCAAAATCAAATAACTTTTCAGGGGTACGGTGGGCGGAAACAATATCCACATCCACTTCAATACCAAACTCCTTTAAAATATCAATGGCATCTTGCATGACAGGAAGGTCACTGGTGCTTCCCATGATTACGGCTACTTTTTTCATAAAATTCCAATCTGTAAATTCCAATAACCAAGCCTGAACTTGAACTTGAACTTGCGCTTGAACTTGGTATTTGTTATTCTTTTGCTACTACTTTAATGGTCTCTTTCACTTTTTGAGCCACTTCCCGGGCTCGTGTCATATCTTCATCAACAATGCTCACATGCCCCATTTTACGGAAAGGCCGGGTCTGTTTTTTTCCATAGATGTGTGGGGTAACCCCATCCATTTTCAAAATGGATTCCATATTCTCGTAAACCACATTTCCAGTATGGCCTTCGGCACCGACCAAGTTGACCATAATTCCTGCTACTTTGCTATCGGTTTTACCTAAAGGTAAGTCTAAAATAGCACGGATATGTTGCTCAAATTGATTGGTGTAACTAGCCTCAATGCTATAATGTCCACTGTTATGGGGTCTTGGGGCCACTTCGTTGACCAAGATTTCATCATTTTGGGTCTGAAACAGCTCAACGGCCAATAGGCCCACATGCTTCATATGTTCCGAAACTTTAAGCGCCACTGCTTTGGCTTTTTCCGCTACAGCATCATCAATCCGTGCAGGGCAGATTACATATTCCACTTGGTTAGCCTCTGGGTGAAATTCCATTTCCACCACAGGATAGGTTTTGACTTCGCCCTTGGGGCTTCTAACCACGATTACGGCCAATTCGTTTTTAAAATCCACTAATTTTTCGGCAATGCACTCCACATTGGGAAGGTCTTTGAGATCACCCATTTTCCGAACCACCTTTACACCCTGACCATCATATCCAAACTGGGCACTTTTCCAAACAAAGGGAAGTTGGAGTCCACCGTTGGAAATGCTATCCTCAATTTCTGAGGTATAGGCAAACCGAGTAAAAGAGGATGTTGGAATTCCATGGTCCGTATAAAAGAGCTTTTGTGTGGCTTTATTTTGAATGGTGCGCAGTGTTTTGGTGGGTGGATATACCGTAACACCTTCGTGCTCCAACTTTTCCAAAGCATCCACATTCACATTTTCAATCTCAATGGTGAGGACATCCACATCTTTTCCAAAATTATAAACGGCATCAAAATCCATGAGATTGCCTTCCACAAATTCATTACAGGCTATTTTGCAGGGAGCTTCGGGAGAAGCATCCATCACTTTGGTGTAAATGTCCCATTTTCGGGTTTCGTAGAGCATCATTTTGCCCAATTGTCCACCTCCTAAAATCCCTAGTTTAAAGTCCGAAGAGAAAAATTGCATTGATCAGCGAATTGGAATGACAGCAAAAATACGTGAATTCCTTGAAGGGATAAAAGACTAAGGGCAATACCGCCCCCAAAAAATGCTATCTTTGCCAACCTGACTAAAATAATGTTGCCTTGATCAAGCTTCACGACAAGATTTTTAAACCCTATCTCAAGGAAGAGCAAATTCTTGGGGCCATCGAAAAAATGGCTGCAGAAATTGCCAAGGATTACAAAGATGAGACCCCGCTTTTTGTGGGCGTGCTCAACGGAGCCTTTATGTTTGTCTCCGATTTTTTGAAGGCCTATCAATACCCTTGTGAGGTTTCCTTTGTGCGATTGAGCTCGTATCAAGGCCTTACTTCAACAGGAATTGTAGAAACCTTGTTGGATGTGCCTGAAGAGATTGAGGGCAAGAGCGTCATTATTTTGGAAGATGTGGTGGATACGGGAAGGACACTGAAACAGTTGGTGCACCTGTTTTCCCAGACCAACGCTAAGGAATTTAAGATTGCCACGCTTTTTTATAAATCGGACATGTACAATGGCGAATACGCCATTGATTATGTAGGGTTGGACATCCCCAATAATTTTATTGTGGGTTATGGTTTGGATTATAATGAGCAAGGGCGAAATCTAAGAGAAGTATACCAATTAAACCAAGCAGATATGATCAACCTAGTGCTCTTTGGAAAACCAGGCGCAGGAAAAGGAACCCAAGCACAGTTCCTAAAGGAAAAATACAATTTAAAACATATTTCAACCGGGGATGTGTTCCGCTACAACATAAAAAACGGAACAGATTTGGGCAAATTGGCCAAATCTTACATTGATAAGGGTGATTTGGTACCTGATGAGGTCACCATTGACATGTTGAAGGATGAGGTGGAGAAAAACCCAGAGGCAGCAGGCTTTATTTTCGATGGATTTCCCAGAACGGATGCCCAAGCAGAGGCATTGGACAACTTTTTGGAGTCCAAGGATATGAAAATAAATGCCACTATTGCTTTGGAAGCCGATGATGATGTGTTGGTAGCTCGACTGTTGGAAAGAGGTAAGAGCAGTGGTCGTTCCGATGATCAAGACGAAAGTAAAATCCGAAACCGCTTTGACGAATACAATCAAAAAACAGCTCCATTGAAAGCTTTTTATGAAAAGCAGGGCAAGTTTCATTCCGTGAATGGCATTGGAGATATCAAAGAGGTCACAGAGCGGTTGTGTGCTATTATTGACAAGCTGTAGGCAATGAAGCACACTCTTTTCTTTTTCATTCTAATTTTAGGTTTTTCATGCAATTCAAAAGACCAGTGGGTTGATGACCTGAACAATTCGGTTAAGGCATATAACAAGAATGCAGAGCTTGAAGAAAAAGAGTATTTGGTAGATTCTGGGACGTCCACAGCTATTTTTGTAGCTCCCTATAAAGAACAGAATGGATTACGAAAGACTGTTTTTAGGCACATGCGAACAGAAATAATGTACTTTGAACGCCATATTTTTTTTGAAGGGGACGATATTGTGTATGAACACCACATGGGGATTGCGCCAAGATTGGTAAATGAGGGACTTGGTGTAAAAGCTTCCAATTATTTAATTTTCAACAAGCAGAGCTTTTTTAAGGATGATGCGGTTGGAAAACAATACCGTCAACAAAAACTGGTTGAAGAATTTGTGGGCAAGGACTCCGTACTCCCCATTGTGCAAAACCTTGATATTGAGGAATCTTTCCTGTATCATGAAGATTATCTAGAGATAAAGAACTATCTTAAGGATATTGAGGCTTTAGAACGTATAGAAGAATGACCGAAGGCAATTTCGTGGATTATGTAAAAGTATATGTCTCCTCTGGAAATGGAGGGAAAGGCTCTACGCATTTACACCGCGAAAAATATGTCGCCAAGGGTGGGCCTGATGGTGGCGATGGCGGAAGAGGAGGCCATGTCATCATTAAAGGCAACAAAAACCTTTGGACGCTTTACCACTTTAAGTTCAAGAAACATTTTAAGGCGGGTCATGGAGAACATGGTAGTAAAAACCGGAGTACCGGAGCTGATGGGGCAGACGTTTATATGGAAGTACCGCTGGGAACCGTGGTAAGAGATACTGAAACCAATAAAGTGTTATTTGAGATCACCGAGGACCAAGAAGAGAAAATCATCTTGGAAGGTGGAATGGGAGGCCGGGGCAACTGGCACTTTAAAAGTGCCACCAACCAAACTCCACGGTATGCCCAACCTGGAATTCCTGGTCAGGAAAACCAAGTAACCCTTGAGCTAAAAGTCTTGGCTGATGTGGGTCTTGTAGGCTTTCCCAATGCCGGAAAATCCACGCTACTTTCTGTAATGACCTCGGCAAAGCCCAAGATTGCCAATTACGAATTCACAACCCTGAAACCCAATTTGGGCATTGTGGAATATCGCGACTTTAAGAGTTTTGTGATGGCCGATATTCCCGGTATTATTGAGGGAGCCGCCGAAGGCAAGGGCTTGGGGCATTATTTTCTGCGCCATATTGAGCGTAATGCCACTTTACTTTTTTTAATTCCGGCGGATAGCAAGGATGTCAGTCAGGAATATGCCATATTATTGGATGAATTGAGACGATACAATCCAGAGCTCTTGGACAAAGGTCGATTGGTGGCCATTTCTAAATGTGATATGTTGGATGATGAACTCATTGCCGAAATGCGTGAGGAAATGAAAGAGGATTTTAAGGATGTGCCCTATATGTTCATCTCATCAGTAAGTCAATTGGGCATTCAGGAACTCAAGGATAAACTCTGGGAGCTGTTGAACGAATAACAGCACTTATTCCATTCCAATAGTCAAATATTCATTATTTTTAGTGGTAATCCAGATGTTTCTATCATGCGGTACCTACTTTCCATAGCATTTTGTTGTTTTTTGGCATCATGTTCTTCCATTAAGGTGAACTACGACTACGACAAGGGGACTGACTTTTCCAACTATACCACCTACAACTATTTTTCGGATATGGAAACGGGTCTGAGTCAATTGGATGAGCGAAGATTGATACGTGCCTTGGATTCAACTCTACAGTTTAAAGGATATCGTTTGGCTGAGGAGCCCGAATTTTTCATCAATATCCTCAGCAGTGAATACCAAAGTGCCCCTAATAGTTCAGTGGGTATTGGTATGGGTGGAGGTGGACGAAATGTAGGCGGAGGTGTTTCCGTTGGCTTACCCATTGGAAATGGAGGTGTACAGCGTCACATACAGTTTGATTTTGTGGATGCCCAACGGGATGCTTTGTTCTGGCAGGCTTCCACGGAAAGTGGTTATAGAGATAATGCTTCGCCAAGTGTGAGGGAAGACCGACTACAAGCTTTAGTAAAAAAGGTATTTTCAAAGTTTCCCCCTGAAAACTGATTGAGTACCCTTCATCACCTTCAGAATACCGTTGTTGCCCATAGTGCAGTGGGATAGGTTTGTTTTTGCCAATACATTTAGAATCAATATGTAACAAAAGAGCATAAACCCAGTCTTATTTTTTATAGCAAAACTAAATTTCAATCAAACAATTAAAACAACACGTATGAAAACAACACAAAAGATCAAATTGGTCTTCGGGTTTTCCCTGTTCCTATTTTTGGGAACTCTGGTTCAAGCCCAAGAAAAACCAGGGGACAGCACTTTGGTAAGTTCGGAAGAAGAACTACAATCCCTAGCTGCATTAGATCAAGGCGATTACCGGTACACCGTTGAGGACTATTTTGGCAACCCAAAGGCCTTTACATTCCGATTTTCCCCTGATGGAAAATATCTTTCCTATAGAGAAAGTGATGAAAACGGAAAACGTCACATTTATGTGAAAAACTTGGAAACCAATGAAGTCAAAAGGGCCATAGAGGAAAAAGAAGAATTGGTAAGGGTATATGGCTGGCTCAACAATGAACGGCTATATTTTTCAATGGACACCGGAGGAGATGAGAACTACCATATCTATGCTGTTGATTTAGATGGCGGCAATTTAAAGGACCTTACGCCATTTGATGGGGTACGTGCGGATTTCAACGAACTCTTGAGAGATGACAAAGAACACATTATTGTGGATTTGAACAAGAACAATGCCCAAGTGTTTGAACCCTACAAGCTGAATGTGATCACAGGGGAGATTACACAATTATACACCAATGACGACCCAGTAAATCCCATTCTGGGATACGATTTTGATAAATATGGAAAGCTGAAAGGGTTTGCAAAACTGCGAGATGGTGTGGAGCAAGATATCTACTATGAAGATGGTGAAGGTGGATTTAAAGTATTGAAACAACTCAATTGGAAAGATAATTTCTTTATAGCAGATTTTAATTATGCCACGGAATATCCACATGATGCCTACGTGGTTTCCAATTTGGACAATGACAAAGCTGAAGTGCAACTCTATGACCTCAAGGAGAACAAAATCATTAAAAAGGTTTTCTCGCATGATCAATATGATGTACAAGAAGGAGGTATTTCCAGAACCCGTAATCATGAGATAGACTACTTTTCCTATGAAGGTGAAAAAAGTGTGATAGTTCCCGTAAGCGATGTGTTCAAAAAAATGGACGCCAAAATAAAAGAAGAACTTCCCGGAATGCAGTATGATATTTTGGACAGCACGGAGGATGAAAACTTGTATATGCTCTATGTAGATAGCGATAGGGTCTACGGCATCTACTACGCCTACAATGTGGCCGAAAATAAGTTAACAGAGTTATATAACACCATGCCCCAGCTAAGAGCGCAAGATATGGCCGAAATGCGCCCCATTACCTTTACCAGTAGGGATGGCATAACCTTGCACGGTTATATTACCATGCCCAAAGCAGCTTTGGCAGGTGAAAAAGTGCCTGTAATTGTTAATCCTCATGGTGGTCCACAAGGAATCCGTGATTCTTGGGGATTTAACCCAGAAGCGCAATTGTTCGCTAGTAGAGGATATGCTACGCTTCAGGTGAATTTTAGAATTTCTGGCGGTTATGGACGCGAATTTTTGGAGTCGGGATTCAAAGAAATAGGAAGAAAAGCCATGGACGATGTTGAGGATGGACTTAAATATGTTGTGGAACAAGGCTGGGTAGATTCCAAAAAAGCCGCTATTTATGGCGGAAGCCACGGAGGGTATGCCGTTTTAAGGGGGTTGACAAAGACTCCAGATTTATATGCTTGTGGTGTGGATTATGTTGGGGTGTCCAATTTGTTCACCTTTATGAAGACCATTCCGCCCTATTGGAAGCCCTATCTAAAAATCATAAAAGAGATTTGGTATGATGAGGACATTCCCGAAGAGAAGACAATCATGGAAGAAGTTTCCCCTGTATATCAAATTGATAAAATTAATAAACCATTGTTTGTGGTACAGGGTGCCAATGATCCACGGGTAAATATTGACGAATCTGACCAAATTGTAAGTGCCTTGCGCGAAAAAGGCTATGATGTACCCTATATGGTAAAATATGATGAAGGACATGGATTTGGAAAAGAGGAAAACCGATTGGATCTCTATAAATCCATGATGGGTTTTTATGCCAAGCATTTGGGGCAACAAGAAATACCCCAACCTTTAAAAGATTAGGGAAATCATAGATATTGAATGGAAAAGGGGCCTTTGTGGCCCTTTTTTATTTTTGACTGCTTCAATAAAATCTGATTTACCGTTCGTATATGCATTTTTACCACTGCCCATAATCTCCTTTTATATAGGGGTAAAGTCCTCTACTTTAGCATCATACAAAACCATTAAAGCAAAACACAATGATCGCACTGGCAAAAATTATGATATCCCTCTTGATGGATATTCTGTTATAAACCGATTTTTAAACTTTTAAAACCAATACAATGAAAAAACACAGTACAACGCAGAAAATAATTATGGGAATTGGAATTGTGGGTGCCTTGATCGGATTCTATGGTAAATGGACCGGATGGGCTTACGATGACTATTTTGCGTTCTTCTATACCGGAATGACCATGGTTTGGATAACATTTTTACCCTCTAGTAGATCCTGTTGTATCCCTTTTTGGAAAAAGAGCATTAAAAAACAGCAGTAAAGGAATTCTACAGGTTGCATAGCAAAGAGTATATTTGGGTTATCACTGATTCTATTTCATGGAATTGAGCACAAAAAAAAGAAACTACGTTTTTTGGATACTTCAACTTTTGGGTTGGGGTTTCATTAACACCATCTCCATTTTTGTGGTAAAGGGTATTAGTCCCCAATTGCTACTTTATTCCGTGGTTATGGGTACCTTTCTAGGTATTTTTACCACTTCGTTGCTTCGATGGTACTTAAAGCGAAATGTGCAGTTTGAATCGTTTGGCGGGAAGGATTTCATAAAAATCTTAGTGTCTTTTTTGTTCACTGCATTCCTTTTTGGCATTTTAAACACGCTATTCGGCTTCCTATACGTTAAATTGGGGCCAACATTGACCGAAACCGAGCGTCAAATCTTTGAGAATTATGATAATCTGGGAATTCAAATATTGAATTCAGTTTTCATGATTGGAGCTTGGACAGTGACCTATTTGGTCATTAAGTTGTTGTTGAAACTCAATCAAGACCGTATTGAGCGCTTGGAACTGAACACTCATTTAAAACAGGCCCAGTTGAATACCCTTAAGGGACAGATCAACCCGCATTTTATGTTCAATAGCCTCAACAACATTCGTGGGCTTATGCTGGAGGATGTGGAGAAATCCCGTGAAATGTTGACCAAACTCTCCGAGATTTTGCGATACTCCCTCACCAAGAACAACATAAATGCCATTTCGGTACACGAAGAACTGGAGGTGGTGGACAATTACATTGATCTTTCCAAAATTCAATTTGAGAATCGCTTGGAATTCATTAAAAATGTGGAAAGTGATACGTTGGATTTGCAGATTCCTCCCATGATAATACAATTGCTAGTGGAGAATGCCATTAAGCATGGAATTTCCAATTTAAAACATGGGGGAACCATCACCTTGAATATCAAAAAAGAGGAAGCGGCCTTGGTCATTCAAGTTAGGAATACAGGTAAACTTCAAATTGCGAAAGATTCCACACAATTGGGGTTGAAAAACATTGAACAACGTTTAAAGCTGCTCTATGCTGACAAGGCCTTCTTTAATTTAGAAGAGATTTCCGATGAGGTGGTGGCACACATTAAAATTCCATTGGCATGAAGATAAAAGCTGTAATTGTGGAAGATTCCAGGTTGGCCCGAAACGAACTGAAGGAACTCATTAAAAAGTATGGGGAAATTGAGTTGTTGGGCGAAGCGGAAAACGTGGACAACGGTTTTGACCTTATTCAAGAAGCAACACCAGATCTATTGTTTTTGGACATCAATATGCCCGAAAAGGATGGGTTTGAACTCCTGGAAATGCTGGATGAGGTGCCTATTACTATTTTTACCACTGCTTTTGACGAGTATGCCATTAAGTCTTTTGAATATAATGCATTGGACTATTTGTTGAAACCCGTTAGCGAGAAACGTTTTGCGATGGCCTTGGACAAGGTCAAGGCCAAGATGGAGAATACTGATCAGAGCAAAGGTGCTGAAACCAAAAAGCTATCCGAGAGCAGTCAGATTTTTATAAAGGATGGAGAATCTTGCTGGTTGGTAAAGATTGGCGATATTGCCCTGTTTGAAATTGTAGGGAACTATACCCGGGTCTATTTTGAGGATAAAAAGCCATTATTGTACAAATCGCTTAACCAAGTAGAGGAAAAACTTCCAGAGACTTCTTTTTTTAGGACCAATCGGCAGCAAATTGTGAATACCAACTTCATAGAAAATGTAGTGCCCTGGTTCAATGGCAAGTTAAAATTGACCTTAAAAAACGGAGAAGAAGTTGAAGTGTCGCGAAGACAATCCTATATCTTCAAGGATAAAATGAGCCTTTAGGTGTGTCTAAAATTAAAAAGACCTTCAAATTGAAGGTCTTTTAGTTCTATGGCTTTAGTAAACCCGCATATCGGTCTTTATACCCCACTAGGGCCAAAATGTTCAATATCAACAACGCCAGGGCAGGACCTATTCCCTCTGGCAATAATGTGGCATGGAACAATACCGCATTTATGGAAACGCTCATTAAAATTATGGCCATCAGAGCGCCATATTTGTTTAAAATAAACGAAAGACCTGCCAAAATTTCCACAATGGCTACCAATTTTAGGGTATATGAGGATGAGACAGCACCAAAAAAGGCAATGACAGAATCGGGCATTTCACCTCCCATGGGAATGAAACTTAAAAATTTGTTCAGTCCAAATACTAGGACAAATATTCCCAATAATATGCGGACTACCATAAAAACTTTTGAACTCATAGGTGTAATTTTTGTTGGTTACATAATAGAAATATACAAAAATTAAGAATATGATAATTCAATACGGATTTTTTCTACAAGGAGGGAGCAACAATTACATGGATTTTAACAACCCTCCATCAATGGGAATGTTGGTTCCGGTAATGTAAGCAGCTTGTTCAGATACCAAAAAAGTAACCAGATATCCATATTCTTCTGGTTTTCCTATTCGTTTCATGGGGACTTTCTCTTCCATTGCAGAAAGTACTTCTTCGGGAGATACTCCCATTTTTTCGGCCTTTTTGGTGTTTAGTTGGGCAATTCGGTCAGTATCAAAATAGCCGGTCAAAACACTGTTCACCGTAATGCCATCTTGGGCCACATCAAAGGCCAAACTCTTGCCCCATGTCACCACAGCAGCTCTAATGGTATTGGAAAGAGCCAAATAGTTTAAGGGTTCTTTTACGGATATTGATGCTACATTAATGATCCGCCCCCACTTGTTTTGCTGCATGTGCTTTAGCGCAAGTTCTGTGGTATAGACCACCGACTTAAACAATAAGTCAAAAGCTCCTTGATAATCATCAACGTCTTTTTCCAGTGCCCCGCCACCCTCCGGGCCTTGGGTATTATTAACTAAAATATCAATGGTGTTGCTTTCAAAATAGGATGAAATGACCTTTTTAAATGCATCAAAATGGGAAAAATCAACCACCAAATACTGATGTTTTTGGCCTTGGGAGCTATCCATTTCCTGAATTAATTTCTTCATCCGTTCCTCATTTCGCGCCATCAGGGTGACACTAGCTCCACTTTCGGCCAATTGCCGAGAAATGGCTTCACCAATTCCTTTACTACTCCCGCCCACAAGGGCTTTTTTTCCTTTCAGTGAAATGTTCATGGGTTA
This sequence comes from Allomuricauda sp. CAU 1633, assembly GCF_017313225.1. GTDB lineage: Bacteria > Bacteroidota > Bacteroidia > Flavobacteriales > Flavobacteriaceae > Flagellimonas. Next base: position 85,092 of record NZ_JAFLNE010000002.1, read on the forward strand.
TCTATATTCGTCTCTTGTTGGACTAAAAATGTCCATTAATTTACATTTTGTAAGTGCTTTTCCGCTATGTGGTACATTAGAAGGAATAATGACCACATCACCAGAACGGTATGTATTTGTCTTTCCGTCCAAGGTAAATTCAAAACTACCTTCTACCACATGCATGATCTGCTCATGGATATGAAAATGCTCAGGTACTTCCGCATCTTGGTCCACATCCCAAAACGCCCAACTCATGCGTTCTCCATGCACCATTTTTGCGTGGTAGCCAGGCATAATTTCCTTGGATTTGATTTCTGATAGGTTCATCGTTTTCAATTTTACGCCAATATAAAAATTAATAAGATGGATTCTTTGTTTGGATTGGTTTTGCCATTGGCTATTTTTGACGGATAAACACAATTGATGAATATCCATTTTATTGCCATAGGGGGGAGTGCTATGCACAATTTGGCCTTGGCCTTGGAGCACAAAGGGTACAATATCACTGGAAGCGATGATGTTATTTTTGAACCTTCCAAAAGTAGGTTGGAAGCCAAGGGGTTGTTGCCCGACAGTTTTGGTTGGTTTCCCGAAAAAATCCACAATCGTCTGGATGCTGTTATTTTGGGGATGCATGCCAAACCCGATAATCCAGAGTTGCTCAAGGCACAGGAAATGGAGCTAAAGTTGTATTCTTATCCTGAGTTTTTATATGAGCAGTCCAAATACAAGACCCGAGTGGTCATTGGAGGAAGTCACGGTAAGACTACCATCACTTCCATGATTTTGCATGTTTTGGACTACCATGACATTGAAGTGGACTATATGGTGGGAGCCCAATTGGAGGGTTTTGACCGCATGGTGCATTTGACCGAGGAGAATGATTTCATCATATTGGAAGGAGATGAATATTTATCCTCTCCTATTGACCGAAGACCAAAATTCCACCTATATCAACCCAATATCGCATTATTGAGTGGTATTGCCTGGGATCATATCAATGTCTTCCCCACTTTTGAGACGTATGTGGAACAGTTCCAGATTTTTGTGGATGGCATTGTAAAAGGGGGGAGTATCACGTATAATGAAGAAGATTCAGAACTGGTCAAAGTTGTTGAGGCCACCGAAAATACCATTCGAAAATTTCCGTACCAAACTCCTGAGTACAGTGTGGAAGATGGTGTCACTTTGCTGCATACTCCAGAAGGAGAAATGCCCATTGAAATTTTTGGGAAACACAATCTGAATAATCTTGCGGGGGCCAAATGGATTTGTCAGCAAATGGGAGTGGACGAAGCTGATTTTTATGAAGCCATTGCTTCTTTCAAGGGAGCATCCAAACGATTGGAAAAGATTGCCGAAAGCAAAAATAAAGTGGTGTATAAGGACTTTGCCCATTCACCCAGTAAAGTAAAGGCGACCACTCATGCGGTTAAGGAGCAGTATCCTGAGCGAAAGCTGATAGCCTGCTTGGAACTCCATACCTACAGTAGCTTAAATGCGGGCTTTTTGGAAGAATACCAAGGTGCATTGGATGCCGCCGATAAAGCTGTGGTTTTTTATTCCCCAGATGCAGTGAAGATCAAAGGATTGGAGGAAGTTACCGCAAAACAGATTGCGAAAGCCTTTCAAAGAAAGGACATCGAAATTTATACAAATACGCAAACCTTTCAGGACTATCTTTTTGGGCAGAACTTTGATAACACAGCTTTGTTGTTGATGAGTTCGGGGAACTATGGGGGGTTAAATTTTGAAAGGATAAAAGAAATCTTCGAATAAGCACCTTCTGAAATTTTGTCAGGGTTATGGTTAGGGAATGGTAATTGCTTGTAAATCTGGGTGAAACAATTTTTAACCAAGCTTTTTTTGTATCTCAAACGGCTTTCGTCAATTGCAATGATTGCATTCATGCTTGGTATTTCCAATGTTTTCTTGCAAGAAGATAGAATGATTAACGACTCGCGTAAAAAATTGGAGCAGAAAAAAATTCAAGATGAGGATGACCAGCTTTAATCAAAAACCTCTACACAAAACCTTTGAATCAAATCCTAAATTGCCTTAGATGATGGTCTAGGTGCTTATATTCCAATTGCCCCCATTGATCGTAGGTTAAATGTCCAAAAGCTGGGTGTGGATCCCTGTCTTTTTTTATCCTTTCCTCATGGAAGTCATTGACTAGGGCAACCAATTTATCTTTTTCTACCTTGAAATCACGCTTATCTTCCACCTTAAAACCCGGTGCTGTGGGGAGATTGTGTTTCCATGGCTTATCATTGTACATACTTTTCTTAAAACCTTTATACAACAGTCGCATAAAAAAATTGGGCTTTTTTATTGTATGTTTGCCTAAAGCTATCTTCAAGGGATACTGACAGTGGCGCAGCATTTGTCCAACCTCCATTTTGCCCCACTCCCTTTGAGAGGATTCAGAAAGTTTATTGATTCTATTTAAAATTTCGGTGTGGGTTTCAGAGTCGAAAAGGGATTTCATATACCTTGATTTCTTTACCCTGAAAATTACATAAATTAATCTTCTATCTTTAAGGCATGCAAGAAAAAGTGGTCTCCTTTTCCATCAAAAACTGGGCAGATGATGATAAGCCAAGGGAAAAATTGGTTCAAAAAGGAAGTTTTGTGCTCTCCGATGCAGAACTGATTGCCATTCTTATCGGTTCTGGGAACAAAGATGAAAGCGCAGTGGAACTGTCTAAACGGATTTTGGCCTCGGTGGGGCATAATTTGAACGAGCTGGGGAAGCTTACCGTAAATCAATTGAAAAAATTTAAGGGCATTGGCGAGGCCAAAGCGGTGACTATTGCAGCTGCCCTGGAAATGGGTCGGCGTAGAAGAGGGGAAGAAGCCCAAAAAGTGACCAAGGTTTCGGCCAGTAAGGATGTCTTTGAGTTAATGTATCCGTTGATGGGCGAATTGCAGCATGAAGAGTTTTGGATTGTGTATTTGAACAATTCCAACAAAGTCATCCATAAATCGCAATTGAGCAAAGGAGGTATTACCGGGACATTGGTTGATGTGCGATTGGTACTCAAACAAGCTTTGGATCTTGGGGCTGTGGGGATAATACTGGCGCATAACCATCCTTCGGGCACCCTAAAACCCAGCGCGGCCGACAAACAGATTACCGATAAGTTAAAAAAGGCATCAGAAGCGTTGGATATAAAAATACTGGACCATTTAATTTTGGCCCAGCATCATTACTTTAGCTTTGCAGACCAAGGAATATTGTAGTTGATTCAATTTTATGCTATTACTCTTTACCCATAAGGTTACCAACAGACTTACCTATACGGCAAGGCATATTTTTGAGGAAATATTGGGTATTGAAGTGGCATTTACCACCAAGGTTGAAGATTTCATCAAGCATTCCGGTCCAAAGATGACCTATTCCAAACAACCCCTTCAGAATGAATTCTTTCTCAGGAGCAACGATCTGTTGTTTGAACAGGGCATTAACGATCTGGACATAAAAGTATCCGATTGGGAAGGGATTCCATGTTTTTTTGCAAGTGGTGAAAAAAGTACTGTCCCGTATGATATTTTTTCTGCGAGTTTCTTTCTTTTAAGTCGATACGAAGAGTATTTGCCCCACGTCAAGGATAGTGTGGGTCGATTTCCTGTGAAGGAAAGCATCGCCTACCAAAACAATTTTTTGGAACTCCCTGTGGTAGATCTTTGGGCTTACAAATTACTTGACCTTCTTAAAGAGCGTTTTCCCGATATAGAAAATAAGGAACGGACGTATGATTTTACCTCCATCATTAATGTGACCACCTCCCACTGTTATGCCATGAGGGGTTTGGCCAGAAGCTTGGGTGGCTTTTTCCTGGATTTGGGAAGATTTAACTTTAGGGCATTGGTATATCGACTTTGGGTGCTTCTTGGTCTAAAGAAGGATCCTTATGATAACTTTTATGAGTTGGTGGACATCCATAAAAAGTTCCCAATAAAAACCATGTTCTTCTTTCAGTTTGCCAAGCATTCCGCGCACGATAAGAACATATCACCAAACAATAACAAGTTTAGATATCTTATAAAATCCATAGCAGATTATAGTATTGTTTCCCTGAGCACCTCTTTTTTGTCTTCCACGAACAAAACTGTCTTGTTGGAAGAAAAAAAACGGCTGAGCAACCTTATCAACCGGCCTATAAATTACGCCAGACTCAGGTACAATAGGGTCAGTGTGCCCACCACCTATCGGAATTTGGTGGAAACAGAATTCACCGATGATTTTTCCATGGGCTATACCCACGAGATTGGCTTTAGGGCTGGAACCTGTACCCCCTTTCATTTTTACGATATTAATATGGAGGTGCGGCAACCGTTGAAGGTACATCCTTTTGCCATTCATGATTATGCGTTGGTGAACTTTAAAAAAAGGGATGAGATTTTTGAGAAGTTGGATAGGGTATATCGATTAGTGAAGCAGGTGAACGGGGATTTTGTCATTGTGTTTTCCAATGAGCTTTTGGGTAGCAAGCACAAGTTGGACTGGATGGAGCTGTATCAATCATTTTTAAAGCGCTATTATGTTTGAGCACCGTGTTACCGATGTCTTTTTTGATTTGGACCACACGCTTTGGGATTTTGAAAAAAACTCAGCCCTCACTTTTCAAAAAATCCTTACCCAAAATTCGGTAAAAGTAGAGCTGGAAGCTTTTTTGGGCGTTTATGCCCCCATTAATCTAGAATATTGGAAACTGTACCGGGAAAACCGAGTGACCAAAGATGAACTTCGATTTCAGCGACTAAGGCGGACTTTTGATGCCATTGGGGCAGTGGTACAAGACGATCTTATTCACATTCTGGCTCACGAATACATTGAGCACCTCTCCACCTTTACATATTTGGTGCCCAATGCGGTGGAGGTTTTGGAATATCTATCACCAAAATACCGATTGCATATCATCACCAACGGGTTTCAAGTAGTGCAAGAAAAAAAAATGATCGGGAGTAACATTCACCGGTACTTTGAGCAAATTGTAAATTCGGAAATGGCAGGGGTAAAAAAGCCTCATCCCTATATTTTTGAGTTGGCTCTTACCAAGGCCAATGTTGACCCAAAAAACACCATTATGGTGGGCGACAGCTTAGAGGCCGATATCCTGGGAGCACAGGCTATGGGAATGCAAACCATTCATTTTAACAGCAATGGAGAGCCTGATCATAACCACGGTATAATGATTAACAATTTGGGTGAAATAAAAAGCATTTTGTAGAGTTATAGTAGGGTATGGTGCACTTCTACTGTTTTTAAAGAAAAATATTTGTTATGAAACGGTTGTTCCTGCGTCTACTCACGGGGTCTGCGCTTTTTTGCATCTTACTGTCTTGCTCTGAGGAGCAGGATTTTGATCAGTTCGATGATCTCTCCATTACTCCCACAGTGGCATCCAGTGTTTTTTATTTAGAATCAGATGAGGAAACCATCAATGCTGTTCCAGCAGGGCCATTCTATTACCAAACGGTAAATTTTGATGCCTTCAATGAGGAGTATGTGGCAGAACGGCTTCTGGAAGGCACCATGATTTACGAAATTGAAAATACAACCAGCAAACGACTTCAAATCGGCATTGAATTTTTGGACGAAGGAGGAAATGTCATCGATGTGGAACTTTTTAGTATTGAACCCAACCTTCCGGAAACATTTACAAGGGAAGTGGCCTACGGCCCAACCGGGAAGAGTTTGAATATTCTAACAGCTACCGACGGTCTCCGAATTTCTGGAAATAACCAGAGCGATACCAACAGTGTTTCCAACGCTTCTGAACCCAAGGTTATTTTAAGATCGGCTGCTGAATTCTTATTTCGACTAAAATGAAGAGAATTCGGTTGTTTTTATATATATCACTCTTGGGAGTTGTATCAGTATGTGCCCAAAACAAGCAATTGCTCTACGACTTTGTTGAGATTCCCCAATCTTTAATGGTAAATCCAGGGGTAAAAACATCGGAAAAATGGCATACCGGTGTGCCGTTCATTTCTGGGTTGGCTTTTCAAGCAGGGACGAGTGGCGTAACTGTGAACGACCTTTTTGCCAATGATGGCATTGACTTTACCACCAAGGTTCGGGAGCGCGTGTTGGATGCCATGACCCATAGGGACGATTTTAGTACTACAAGCCAAATAGAAGGATTTAATGTTGGGTTCAGAGGTAAAAATAGGCCTGATGACTACTATTCCTTTGGAATATATGGCGAAACAGATATTATTGTGTATTGGCCCAGGGACTTGGCCATTTTGGCATTCGAGGGCAATGGAGGTGCCAATATTGGAAGAAATTTTGATTTAGGGGATGTAAGTCTTCGGGGCGAAATGATAAACGTGTTCCAATTTGGAGTCAACCGAAAAGTCAGTAATACCCTCACGGTTGGTGCACGGGCAAAATTGTATTCCAGTGTCTTCCAGTTTCAATCAATAGGCAATTCAGGGTCTTTTAGAACCACCCAAGGGCAGGACAACATTTATGTAAGCACAATTACGGCCGATATGCAACTACAAACTGCAGGGGTCAAAGAAATTTTCGACATTTTGGATGATGACTCCCGAAGTGCGAGGGAAGAATTGCCCCTGCTCTTTGCAAAACGGGTGCTTTTTGGCGGAAATCTTGGTCTTGGTTTCGATGCAGGGTTCAGTTATAATCTAAATCCACAAACCACCATAACTGCAAGTATCCTAGATGTTGGCTTTATTTATCAGTCCAAAGACCTCCAAAACTATACCCTTCGCGGTAGTGCCAGTACCGAAGGGATTACTGTATTCTTGCCAGAAGACATCAACAATGTTAACAATGACCTGTGGCAAGATTTGGTGGACGATATTGAGGAGTCTCTCCCCTTTGAAGAGAATTCGGAAAGTTATATTTCCCTTAGACCCGTTAAAGCCTATGGATCTATCAGGTACGATTTTGGTGAAGGGGGTAACGGTTTTGACGATTGCTACTGCAGCATTTACAGGGATGGCGGCAGTAATCGTGATTTTTATCCCAACAGTGTAGGGGGGCAGCTTTATATGATAAAAAGACCCCGTGGCATTCAAGCGGCATTGACCGGATTCTATCAACGCCGGTTTGGGAGGGTACTTTCCTTAAAGGGGACTTATACGGTGGACAAATATTCGCTCACCAATATAGGGTTGGGGCTAAATCTTCAGGCAGGGCCCATTAATTTTTATGTGTTGGCCGATAATCTTCTGAGTTACCGCAATGTGGCCAATAGCCATTACGCTTCTTTACAGTTCGGATTTAATATCATATCTTGGAACGGTAATTGAGGAAACAACTATATGAAGAAAAAAATAGTATTTACGCTGGTGTTTGTTTTGGTGACAAGCATGGCTATGAAAGGGCAGTTGAACGAGTATAAATATATTATCGTTCCCAAAAAATTTGAGACGTTCAAAAAAGAAAATCAATATATGACCAGTACCATGGTCAAACATTTGTTTACCCAAAAGGGCTTTACCCCAGTTTATGATGATGCGCTGCCCGAAGACTTGGCAAACAACAGGTGCCTAGGTCTTTTGGCCAGTTTATCAGATGATTCTTCCATGTTTTCTACTAAGGTAACAGTCATATTAAAGAACTGTCAGTCTATTGAGGTGTATAGGACTATGGAAGGAAAAAGCAAGGTAAAAGAATATACAGGTGCTTATAAAGATGCCCTTGAAAACGCTTTCACTTCGTTTGATGCAATGGACTATGCCTATACCCCTAAAAAATCAGAAGTAAAAGAAGTGGCTGAGCAACCTATTACCGTGAGTTTTAAGGACGATGTGAAAAAATTGGACGAAGAACCCCAAACCACCATGGTTGTAAAACAGGAAGCCACTCTGGAAAACCAAAGCTATGAAAGTATTGAACCTAAGTCTTCCACATACACCCAACCTAGTGTAAAAAGTGTACAGCCAACCTCCACTGTTTCTGGTTTGTTGTATGCCCAACCCATTGATAACGGATACCAATTGGTGGATAGCACTCCCAAAGTGGTGATGAAGCTCATGTCAACCTCCATGGAAAATGTGTTCTTGACCGATTATCAAGGAAACAGTGGCATGGTGATGCAAAAAGATGGAAAGTGGTTCTTGGAATATGCCGAAGGTGGCGAAAAGAAGTTAAAGGAACTCAACATCAAGTTTTAGAACCCGTATTTGTCCTTCCAACGTTTTTTTAGAAATTCCCGCATGGCATTTTCCCTTGGGTTATTTCCTGGGCGATAAAAAGCGGTACCCGAAATCTCCTCTGGAAGGAACTCAAAGTCTGCAAAGTTGTTTTCGTGGTCATGGGCATATTGGTAGCCTATTCCGTACCCAATATCCTTCATCAATTTGGTGGGAGCATTTCTAATGGCCAAGGGTACCGATAGGTCGCCGGTCAACCGTACTTTTTGTTGCGCCTCGTTAATGGCCGCATAGCTAGCATTGCTCTTGGGTGAACTGGCCAAATAGGTAGCGCATTGGCTTAAAATGATTCGTGCTTCGGGATAGCCAATAGTGTTCACCGCTTGAAACGTAGTGTTGGCCAATACAAGGGCCGTTGGATTGGCATTGCCAATATCTTCGGAAGCCAAAATCACCATTCTTCTGGCAATGAACTTTACATCCTCTCCGCCTTCAATCATTCGGGCTAGCCAGTACACGGCGGCATTGGGGTCGCTTCCTCGAATGGATTTTATAAAAGCCGAGATAATATCATAATGCTGTTCACCAGTTTTATCATAAAGCACGGTGTTCTTTTGCACCTTGTTCAAAACCGATTGATTGGTAATGGTGACCTCTTTTGTATTTTCGGAGTTGACAATAAGCTCAAAAATGTTCAATAATTTTCTGCCATCGCCGCCTGAGAGTCGAAGCAATGCTTCCGTCTCTTTAAGATTGATTTTTTTGTCTTTCAGAACTTTATCGGTTTTCATGGCCCTGTTCAAAAGAGCTTCTAAATCTTCTTTGTCAAAAGGATTTAGGATATAAACTTGGCATCGGGATAAAAGTGCAGGAATCACCTCAAAACTTGGATTTTCGGTAGTGGCTCCGATTAAAGTAACCCACCCTTTTTCCACCGCACCCAATAACGAATCTTGTTGCGACTTGCTAAATCGATGAATCTCGTCAATGAACAAAATAGGATTTTTGGCCGTGAACAGTCCGCCACTCTGTTTGGCTTTTTCAATCACCTCTCGAACATCCTTAACCCCACTGCTGATGGCACTCAGTGTATAAAAAGGCCGCTGGCTCTCACTGGCAATGATGTTGGCCAAAGTGGTTTTTCCGGTTCCCGGAGGCCCCCAGAAAATCAAAGAAGGAATTACGCCATTTCGTATTTGGTTGGTCAAGGCACCTTTTGGCCCCACCAAATGCTGTTGACTGATGTAATCCTCTAATGTTTTGGGACGTATACGTTCTGCCAAGGGTTCATTCATGCCGATAAAAATAAGACAATTTTAGAGGTATAAAGGACATCTCCACACCAGCGTTTTCAACAAACCTGACAATTTGTGTAAATTCATGTCCGTGGTCAGGTAATTGATATACCAAGCATATGCAGGCAAATGAACATTTCAAATTTTCCAATGGGGTTGTTTTGGCACCCTTACTTGCCGTGTTAGCCATTTGGACCGTATTTTGGGTTGAAGTCAAGTTTGGCATCAACTTTAATGATTATGGAATTTACCCCAGAAGAATTTCAGGGTTAAAAGGAGTCTTGCTAAGCCCATTCATCCATGGTTCTGTAGAGCATTTGTACAACAACACCATTCCTCTTGCGGTTTTAACGGCTTTTCTGTTTTATTTCTATCAAAAAGCAGCCTTACGGGTTTTTGTTTATGGAATCTTGATTTCGGGGCTACTTACTTGGATCATTGCACGACCATCCTACCATATTGGGGCTAGTGGGGTCATTTATGTGTTGGCCAGTTTTATTTTTTTCAAAGGTGTTTTTGCGAAGCATTATAGGTTGGTGGCCCTTTCCTTGGTGGTTGTTTTTATTTATGGAAGCATGTTGTGGTATATTTTTCCGGTACGGGAGAATATTTCATGGGAAGGCCATCTAGCGGGGTTCATTACAGGATTTGTTTTGGCCCTGACCCTAATCGTGAAAGTTCCGGTTGAAAAAAAGTTTGAATGGGAGCGGGAGGACTATAATGAAGAGGACGACCCTTTTCTAAAACATTTTGATGAGGACGGGAACTTTATTGAAACTACGGAAGAGCCGCATAATCAAATCCAAATAAAATACCATTACAAAAAGGACAACGAAGGCAACATTTAACCTCTTCGTTGCCGTACCACTTCATACAAAAACACCCCACAGGCCACCGAAACATTGAGAGAGCCAATACTTCCCAAAAGGGGTAGTTTTGCGGTACGATCTAAAATATTGAGGATGGATGGCGAAATACCCCTATCCTCTGAACCCATGACGATGGCGCATGGTTGGTTAAAGTCCACTGCGTAGATTTCATCTTCGGTCTTTTCGGTGGCACCCACAACACTGATTCCCGATGATTGTAGATAGAATATGGCATCCTTGAGGTGGTCTACCTTGGCAATGGGCACATTAAAAGCTGCTCCGGCAGATGTTTTTACGGTGTCATCGGTGATGGGAGCTGCTCCACTTTTAGGGATGATAATGGCATGTACCCCACAGCATTCTGCGGTTCGAATAATGGCGCCAAAATTACGCACATCCGAAACTTGGTCCAATAGCAAGAAAAAGGGCATTTTTTCCTGTGTTATCACATTTTCCACCAAAGTTTCAAATTCATGGAATTGTACGGGTGAAATCTGAGCCACTACCCCTTGGTGGTTGTTTCGGGTAAGCCGGTTGAGTTTTTCAATGGGTACATAAGAAGCACTGATACCATTTTTTCTAATGGTCGACTCCAATTCCTTAAAAAGCTCACCTTTAAGGCCTCTTTGCAGAAATATCTTGTTTATGGGCTGGTTGGCCTCCATGGCCTCCATTACAGCCCTTATTCCATAAATCTGGTCACTCATTTCCTTGGATCAATTGTTGAATGCTGCAAATATATCACGAAGAAATCTTGTGGGCACCCATGGGGCCATTATTTGTGGTATGTAACAAGAGGGTCTCGTTTTTGGCATTGGTGATCAGCTCAACACTTTTTACATTGCCCCCCATAAAAAGCCCGGAATCTGGATAGGGTACGCTGATGTACCCATTGTTTCCGTTAGAAAGTAGAATCACTCCGGATAGGGCATCCAATCGGGGCGTTTCCACCTCAGTTTCATAAATGTTGCCTACGGCAATGATATCGTCATACCCATCTTGATTAAGGTCGGCAACAGCGCAATCCAAAATTGGAATGGTCTGCCCCGCTACAGGGAGGATATGCTTTTCAAAAACAAGATTGCCTTTGTTGACCAATACAACAGACTCGAGTTGAGTCACTGTACTTTCATAGGAGGTTTTCAACTTCTCTCCATAAATGTCCACCAAACTGGCGTTGGCAAATTCGGAATAGGTCTGGAATTTTTCCTTGATAAAAGGCATTTGTTGCGATGAGCATTCCCTTCCGCGAACAGGCACAAAAGTTCCATGGTATTTTTTGCTCAATACAATGTCATTGGTACCGTTTTCATCAAAATCGGTGGCATATACCTTGAACGGTTTTTCTTCTGAAGCCTTGAACTTGATATTAAGGCCCACATTACCGATCACATAATCTTTTAGACCATCCTTGTTCACATCAGTCTCGGTAACAGAGAACCACCATCCTTGTTCACTAAGCATAGAGTCTTCTTGCCCCATATTTTTAAAAGTTCCCTGGTTATTGATAAAAACCCCGATTCCGGTCCATTCGCCTACAGCGATAAAGTCGGGCCAGCCATCATTGTTCACATCTGTGGTCTGGATGTCATTTACAATACCAAAATCTTGGAATTCCGGTGCTATTTGCTGGGTAACATCTACCAGTTCGCCATCCCTATTTTCAAATAAAACAGAAGTTTGTGGTTTTGGATATTGTTTGGGAACCACCCGATTACCTACCAGAATGTCATTATCTCCATCTTTATCAAAATCTATGATGGAAACCGATTTTCCATTTTTGGGAAGCTTGGACAGTGCATCGCTTTGCAATCTTGTAAATTGCCCCCGGCCATCATTGATATAGATTCTGTCTGCGTGATAGGATGAATTTTCAGCAAATTCGTTTCCGCCACTGACCACATATAAATCCATATCAGCATCGCCATCAAAATCAAAAAATACGGATTCCATATCCTCAAATTGGGCATCATTGGAGAGGGAAGGGGAGTTCAACTTTGAAAACCCGCTATTAGATTGTACATAGAATTGTCCAGCTTGCCCAGAAGCGCCTCCTACGTGAATATCTTCCAACCCATCGCCATTGATATCACCTTTGGTGATAAAGGGTCCCAGATTGGATTGTTTATAAGGGAGAAGGATTTCCGTTTCAAAATCGTCATACACATTTTCGGTATGGACAAAGTCCAATCCCAATGCTTTGGCATCGAATCCAGTAAAATAGATGTTCTTTTCTGATTTGGAAGGAATGGGTACGGTGGCGTCACTTTCATTGAAGGTAAGTGTGGAATTCGCTGGTACGTTGAATTTTTGTTCCATTTTGCCAGATTTCCAATATACCGTCACTGTATCCACTGTATTTTGATGGGCAAGCCCAAAAAAGGCTTTGGGCTCTTGGGCGGAACGGTAGCCACGGACCCTTTTTACTTCAACCATCTGTGAAGTATTGCCCGTACTGACCTTGACTTTGGCAAATTCCTCGGAGGAATCCCCATTGGTAATGACCTTTAGGTAATTTCCGCGTTCCTCCTCAACGGAAAGGTTTTGGTACACAAATGCGGATTCATCCATGTTATTGATGATAATGTCAAGATCACCATCATTGTCCAAATCTCCGGAAGCGGCACCATTACTGAACGAAAAATCATCCAAGCCCCAATCTTTGGCAACATCATCATAAATGAGCTCTGAGGTTCTCTTGTACATGATGTTGGGGAGTTTTTCAGAGGGCATGGACTCATAGAGCTGCTGTTTTACTTCCAAAGGAACATTTTGACCATATTTTTGTCTCGCCTCAAAGACCTTTCCCTGCAGATCGTTATCCAAGGCATAACGGCGATACCCATTGGTAACATGGATTTCCTTGTGCCCGTCCAGATCAAAATCGTTCATGAGTACAGACCAGCTCCAATCGGTATTGGCCACACCGGACAGTTGCGAAATATTGCTGAATTTGTTATTGCCCATGTTTTTTTGGAGGGAGTTGTACATATATTGATAGTGGTATCCGGCCTTGTTCACCAAATAATCGAATCGTTTGGTGTTCATAGAGGCCATCAGTGTTTTGGAACGTACATGGTCGTTAGCGGCCATGTCCAGCACAAAAATGTCCTGAAGGTCATCATTGTCCAGATCGGCAATGTCCACGCCCATACCGTAAAAAGAGATTTGGTCAGTGGTTTCTTTAATGTGGTCTGAAAAAGTGCCATTTTGATTGTTGATGTAAAGTGCATCAGGCAAATAGTAGTCACTGGCCATATAGATATCCATCCATCCATCTTCATTAATATCGGCAACAGCAAGCCCAAGGCCAAAGATGGGTTTGTCAAGACCAGCGGCTTTGGTAATATCAGTGAAAGTTCCACCATCGTTTCTGTAAAGGTGGGATGAATTAAAATAGGCGGTTTCCGCATCGGAATTCACATAGCGGTTAAAGCTGATTGGATCCATGCCATAGAGTTCGTTCTCGTTCATGACAAGACAGTCCAGATCACCATCTTTGTCCATATCAAAAAAGACAGATTGGGTACTGATACCCATATCGGCAAGCCCATATTGTTCTGCCTGCTCCTCAAATGTTCCATCTTGTTGGTTAATGAACAATAGATTTTTTCGTCTGTCCCGGGTATTGGGCCCACCTTGGGAGACGTAGATATCCATCCATCCGTCTTGATTTATATCGGCAAAAGTTACCCCATTGGACCATATTTTCCCGGTGTTGATTTGAGCCTTTTCTGAAACATCTTTGAAAACAAGGTTACCTTGGTTTAAATACAGGGTGTTGTTGACTTGGTTTCCGCAGAAAAAGACATCCAGGAGGCCATCATTGTTCAGGTCTTCCATTCCTACTCCAGCCCCGTTGTAGAAATAATCGTAATCGAAAAGGTTATTCAGGCTGGCTACATCATGGGTAATGGTATTGGAAAATGATATACCGCTCTCCTGCGCACTTATTTTTTTGAAAATGGGATCAATATTTTCCAAATCTGTATCTGATTTGGACATTTCCTTTTCTTTCTTTGAATCGGCGCAACTTGAAAGTAGTACCAAAACCAATATGGCTCGAAAAAAATTTCTCATAATTAATAATGATATGTTTTTGTCGAATGATTTATGCTGCAATTACCAATTTTTTTAGCAAATGGACAATTAACCGTATTTTTAAAGTCCCAAAGGGACTATAGCTGAGTCATCTTTGTCATAGTGATAGGCTCTCCAAAAAAAACCTTGGGAGGAGAATTTCCATACTACTTCACCTGCTTCAGTAACTTCCCAAACACCAAAATCACCTTCCGTGATCATTCTGTTTCCATTTGGAAGACGAACCATTCCCGAGACTTTCCCAGAATATAAATCGGGATCAGTAAAACTCCAGTCTATGGTTGGTTCATTATCAGTATTGGCAAGTAAACTTAGAGGGCTTGGTAATATGAACTCATAGGCTGTGGATTGCATAATGTCATTTCCATTGGAGAAGATGGATATTTTACCTAGGTCGTCACCAGATAGCAATAGAGGATGGTGGTTTTGATGAAATAGCCGTTCTCCCAAAGGATTGTCATAAGCCTCTGGGTTACCAAAACGATACACCAAATCACCACCGACACCATAGGTGCCCCCACTGTGGGAAGCAGCTTCTTCCGTGGTTGTACTGTGGTCTATTACCCAAACCTCACTATAAAAATTAACACTTAGGTAAATTAACTCATTCTCTTCATCATATTCTATTCCATTGGCGTGCATGATATCACCTTCTTTATCGAGGACGTAGTTAAGGTCAATAAGTCGTGGGTTATCTGCAATGGAACCATAATTATCTTTGGTGTCATCATAATCTTGGATTAGGTGGTCCCAAGCATGCCATTCCCATATAATTTCATTCGTTATTGGATCTATTTCTATGATAGCTTCAGGAAATATGTCGATCTCTAAACTGGACCCTGCTTGATTGGCATCTGCGGGCGACAATTTTTCCCAAACAATTGTTAGAATTTTCCCGTTTGGCAGCAATTCAACATCATGGTGGGTGATGTAATCTTCTGTAGAATAATCAAAATTCCATTCGACCGAATTATCGGGATTGATCAGCTGTATCTTACCCCCTTGGCCCCCATAGGCAATTTTGGGGTCATCGGCGATAAGTATGGCTAGCAACTGTCCATTGGGAAGTAGTTCAACATCGTTGCCAATACCACTTTGCAATTCCCATTCATGGGCAATGGTTGCTTCTTTGTCCATTAAATAGACACGATTGGCTCCAGCATCATTGATCAATATATACCCATCATATACCAAATCGGTATTGAGAAGTTCCACAGTTCCTGCTTTTTCCCCGGTTTCTGAGGAATCATCAACTGGTATATCATCCGTTGGATTTTCATCGGAAGAAGTATCATCTGTTGTTGGTGCGTTGTCGTTATTTTCACAGGAAAAAAAGACGAGCCCAAACAATAGGAGGAGTGGTAGAAAAAGAATCCGTTTCATAGCAAAAAAATAGTCAGCTATAAATATAGAAAAAAGCCACCTCGCAGAGGTGGCTTTTTTATTAAAACTATATTTAATGGAATTCTGGACCGTTTAAGGTTTACAGAAATCTATTGTAATAGGACCAGCAGAAGTTCCTGCAGTTATACTGGCGACCAGATTACCGTTCGGAGTATAGATCTGCATTTCAATCTCACCATATGCATCACCTGGGAAATACCAGTCAGCCGTTGCTGTTCCCACTGGGATATCAATGGTGGTAGAGGCCGAATCAACACCTGGAGTACAGGTATAGCTGGAAGGCCCATAAGGAGAACACATTCCAAATTCGATAACGGTACCGTCATCCAAGGTTACTGTAACAGGGTCACCCGCAGTGGTATCACTGGTCTGCCATCCATCACCATAGGTATCCTGCATGTCAATCGTCCAAGTTCCAGCTGTTGGTGGAACTGGGGGACAGACTATCGCAGAGGTATAGGCATATGGAGATCTAAAGAAAGACCCACCGGTTACCGTACCGTTGGCATCGTTGGTAAAGACCCTGCCATCGGTGAGCACGCCTTCCAAACGGATGGCGAACACATCACCCCCCTCGATATCGGCATCAGCGATCCCAGTCCCAGCGACAGCTTCCGCATAGGTCATTGAAACATCCCCTCTCGGGTACCCAAAGGGCCCTGGGGAAAAACTGGAGGCGGGAACGGTCATAATCAATGCCTCGGGAGTGGTCACATCGGTTTCCCCATCGGGAACATCGGTGTCAACATAGGTCGCGTACACACGTACCTCCGAGAACAAATCTCCCCCTTCTGCATCCTGCGCCTCAAGGGTGACCCCCCAAACGGAGTCAGGATTATTGATGTCAAATTCAACTCCTAGGGAACCGACAGTTCTAAGGACGAGTCCCCTGGTGGTATCATCAAATATCTCATCGACGAGCTTCTCTTCGCTACAGGAAAAAGCAATGCAAACGAAAAAAAGCAGTGTTATATGTTTTTTCAAATTTTTCATGTTTTTAATTTTTTACGTTCATTGCCAATATTAGTTAGAGAATGGGAACCCACTTGCTGGATTCGTATCCCAGAACACTTGGACAGTTTGATCTGATTTCTGCGTAATGTTCGGGTTACTGGTCACTGCCTGGTTGGGATAGTACATGGAACGGATGAACGCTCCCGGATCTGGCTCCCTGTTGGGCTGTAAGGTAGTTGGGTACCCCGTTCTCCTATAGAAGTTATAGGTCTCTATACCGTTTCCATAGTGGCTCACGAAATACTGCTCCGCCAATATATCCCATTGGTCGTCACCAGTGGCACCGTCAAAGGCCGCGATAGTGGCATCGATGAAAGCGGTGACATCCCCGGACGTGGGCTCGAACGAAAGGTCGGCACCGGCATCATTTGCGACAAAGGACTGTGCCTTTGCAATCTGCTTGGTGAGCGCATTTTCCAAATGGGTCGAGGCGGTTCCTGGATCACCAGCGGCCAAGGCCATCTCGGCCCTCCAGAAGTCCACCATAAACGCATCCAAGATAGGAGTGATACCTACACCACCAGCTCCAAAAGACAATGGGTCATTACCTTGGGCAATCGCAGCAAAACTGTCATCGTCAAAACGGCCACCCGCCGGGTACACCCCAAAAGTGGTCTTCAAGAGTCCGTCCGGTGGGCCACCCTCGTCATCGCCGTGGTCCCTTCCCCAATAACCATTGGGCAGTGCACAGAAGGTAAACCCTCCACTCACATAATGTGCAGGGGGAGTCTGCAAGGAACATGTCAACAATTCCTCATCCGGTGGAAAACCATCCTGACCTGGCACATCCAAGGTCTGGCGGTAGAAATAGTACCGCAACCTGGGGTCATCACTGGTGTCCATTAGGTAAGACAACCAGTTGGAAGTATAGTGGGACGCACCTGCAGAGGCATAGTTGATACCAAAGTTAGGATGTCTAACATCAGGCTGGGAAGCACTTGTGCCTGGCCAGAACCAATCAAAGTCATCCGCGGTGTCCATGATATAGTTGCCAGAGTTGATGATGGCATTGAAACTTGCCGCAGCTGAAGGATCTACCAAACGAGTCTGTACATAGATCTTGAGCTTCAAGGTATTTGCAGCGTTCACCCATTTGGAGTAGTCATTGTTGTAAAAATAGTCCACCGGTGGAACGGAAGCCGTCGTATTCGTAAAGTTCACGATGGCCTGGTTCAAAAGTGATAGCGCCGCTGCGTACACGGACTCTCCACTGTCCAGGGTAGGGTTCAATATCTCCGGTGCCTGAAGGGCCTCGGTGTAGGGAACGTCCCCGAAGAAATCCACCAAGGTGACCAAGGTATAGGCCTCGATGAACTGCCCGATGCCCACATGCCTTGTAAGCCCAGCTTCTTCCGCTGTAGCGGTCATAAGACGGATATCAAAAAGGATTCCCCTGTAGGCATTGTCCCATTCATCATCCGTATCGATGTCCTGATAGGCACTTCGATAATCACGGGAGTTCAGGGGCATCAAACGGGTAAGTTCACTACCCAAGATGGAAAACCCATCCCCGGTCACGTTACCACCGGTCTGGAAATTGTCGTTGGGGTCCCCGGTCGCGTCCCCATCAATCTGTCTTGCAAAATCTTCCTGAATCGAGGTCAGAAAGAAATCCGGGCTTGCCTGTTCGGGCGTCAAGAAGTTAGGATCCTGTGTAAGGTCCAGTTCTGTGGACTCACAGGATACCATCAATGACCCAACAAGCAAGGCTGATGCTATATATGTGCTTATGTTTTTCATTTTTATAACTATTTTTTTCATCTTAGAATGTTGCTTTAACACTGAATCCATATCTTCTGGAACTTGGTCCGTTCAAGAAATCGAACCCGAACCCGTTACCGACACCTGTACCTGATGTGTTAACGTCCATATTGGCACCATCTGGAGTGTTAATGGCATCATACCACAAGTTGAATCCAGAAACCGTGAAGGACAAAGTTCCGAAAGGAGTTCTATCCAAGAACTTCTTGGGAACAGAATATCCAAGGGAAACCTCCTGCAATCTCAACATGGTGGCATCGTATACTTGAAGCTCACTTGGACCGAAAAGTATATTGTTGAAGAAGTAATCCGAGTTGTTGATCTGGATATCGTTCACAGCTCCGTTACTCTGTTTTACCCCTGGAAGGATATAGGTGTTCTCCCTATCAACGGTCTCCACG
Organism: Allomuricauda sp. CAU 1633; assembly: GCF_017313225.1. Classification (GTDB taxonomy): domain Bacteria; phylum Bacteroidota; class Bacteroidia; order Flavobacteriales; family Flavobacteriaceae; genus Flagellimonas. Next base: position 104,055 of record NZ_JAFLNE010000002.1, read on the forward strand.
ATAAGACCCCTACCCAAAAGTGTGGCGATCGTACTAGAGTAGATGTCACCACCTTGGGTCCAGTTGAACTGGAAGCCAAAGTTGAAGTTCTTATAGGAAAAGGTGTTGTTAAAGTTGGCCATGAAATCCGGGTTTGGATCACCGATCACTCCATCCTGCGAATCTTGTACGTAATCACCGGCAGAGTTTACGACCAAGTTACCAGCATCGTCCCTTAATACACGGCTACCGTAGATTACCCCAAGAGGCTGGCCCTCGATGGCCGCGTTACCCAAGTTACCAAAACCAGAGTAAACGATAAGGTCAGTGTCCTGTCCAAGATCCTCAACAGTGGTCTCAGTGGCACTGAAGTTCACATTGGACCTCCAGTTGAACCCATCGCTGTCGCTTCGGATCAGGTTCAGCCCAAGGTCGATCTCCACTCCTTCACCCTTGATCTCACCAACGTTCGTGGTGGTCCTAAAGTATCCAGAAGCTGGATCCAAAGGCTGGGTCACGATAAGGTCGGTAGTGGTCCTTTGGTAAACTGAGGCATCCAAAGTGATGCGTCCGTCCCACCATCTTGACTCTAGACCAAGCTCTATCTCAGAGACCTGCTCTGGTAATAGTTCTGGGTTACCCAAGTTAAGCGGACTTGTATTGGTCACAATGTTCCTTCCTGTGTTATCTTGGAAATCCTGAGTGTCCAGTACAAGTCTGGAAGCCACTGGATAGGAATCAGAGTTCTGGTCGGGGAAACCTGCAGAGGTACCGTAACCAGCTCGAATCTTGAGGTAGTTCAACACATCGCTCTTCAAACCGTCAAAAGCGGTCGTTGGAACAAAGGACAAACTAGCGCTTGGATAGAACAAAGATCTGTTGGCCTTGTCCAAGTTGGATACCCAGTCGTTCCTTGCGGCAAGGGTAACAAAGACAAAGTTATCGTAGTCAAATTCCGCCTGACCGTAAAGACCAATTACATTACGTTCTGAAGTAAGCTGGATCTCATTGTTGTTCAAGAAGTTGAAGTGTCGGAGCACGCCAAATACCTGTTGGCCGTCACTGGAGACACCGGTCTGGTTGAAAATCTCCCTTCTTCCGTTGAAACCGACGTTGAACGTACTACCAATTGTCTCTGTAAGATCAAAGTCACCGTTGATCGCAAAGTTGTGGTCCCAGATGGTGTTGGTATTGTTCCAGGTCTCGTAGACACCGCTCTGAAGCCTGATATCGTTACTGTTACTGTTCACACCACCCTTGTTCTGGTAGTTCACGTTGTTCTCGCTATAGTTGTCGATACCGACCCTGTACACAATGTTCAGGTTCTCGTTAATATCGTATTGAACTCCCATGTTACCGAACACCCTGTTGGTCTGTTGCTGGGTACCGGAATTATTTATGGTCCACAAGGGGTGCTGTATGGAGTTGTTCTGGCGATAGTAAACACTGCCTCCCGTAATGGGATCTTGGTACGGTAACCCAACAACATCCACTGAACGGGGCGTAAAGTACAAATCCCCAAACACGGAGGAACCACTACCGGTGGCCCCGTTACCCTGGCTCAATGCAACAGGTGGTGAGATGAACTTAGTACGTGCATAGTTAAGTGTACCGGACACGGTGAACTTGTTGCTCAATACCGCTCTACCCCCGATACCGAAGTTGTTCCTGTTCAAACTGTTGCCAGGAGTAAACCCTTGGTCCTTCAAATACCCATAGTTGGCGTTATAGGAAACCTTCCCGTCAGAGGAGGCCCCTGCAACGTTGATGGAGGTATTGGTTACAGTACCTGTCCTGAAGAAGTCCTGAAAACTATCATAGGGTCTCCACTCATAACGGGCTCCCTGAAACTCTGGAAAGGCTGCCTGGATGGCCGATGTTGAAGTGGAGTATGGGTGGGGCAGTGTTCCGTTCGAATCGAAGGAACTACTGTTCCCCCAACCGGCAAGACCCTCTCTCCTAAAGCTCGGTCCCCAGTTACTGAAGAACCATCCAAAGGCCTGGTCGAAACCGTTACCGTACTCATCCTGATAATCCGGCATTGAAGCGATCTCGTTAAAGAACATGGAGGAGGTCACCGTGATCTCGGTCTTCTTGGCCCCTTCACCTCCTGATCCGGCCTTGGTGGTGATCAAAATCACACCGTTCCTACCCAAGGATCCGTATAGTGTGGAGGCAGCAAGACCTTTCAATACGTTCACGCTCTCGATACTGTTCGGATCAAGATCCAAGAACCTACTGGAACCGTTGTTACCGTTGATGAAATCCTGACGGCTACCTTGTCTACCAGATGGGTTGGTATCCCCGTTGAAAGGAACACCGTCCACGATGAACAAAGGCTGGTTGCTCTGGCTAAAGGAGTTGAAACCCCGGATGATGATGTTGGTTCCCGAACCGGAAAGACCGCTCTGTTGGGTGATGTTCACCCCGGAGGCCTTACCCATAAGGACACGTCCAAGATCACCTTCGGCCTTCTCCTCCAATTGTTCGGAGCTCACCTCGGCGACCGCATATCCCAGGGCCTGCTTCTCCCTCTTGATACCAAGGGCGGTCACAACGACCTCTTCAAGGGCCTGGGTGTCCTCTTCCATCTGGACATTGATTACATTCCCTGCACCAACCGGCCTACTTGTGGCCCTTTGCCCTATATAGGTAAAAAGCAGTGTTTGACCTTGACTTGCACTGATTGAATAGTTACCATCAAAATCTGTTTGGGTACCGTTGGTGGTCCCTTCGACGACAATGTTGACCCCAGGTAACGGAAGGCCATCGGCATCCGTAACAGTACCTGTAATCGTCTTGTCTTGTGCAAAGGATACATGCACAACAAACGCCAATAACAGCGTTAACAATCCATTAAGTTTTGTTCTCATTTTTAAATTATTTGAATTAGCTAGCCGCTAAAATCATAATTTCATGTTAATAATCCAAACTAATTTTACTAAATTTTTAAGATGATGTTAGCAAATGCAATAACCTCAAAATGACCTTTGGTATTTAACAGACTTATTAATTTGACCCCTTAAAAATTACATTGATTATAAAATGAGCCTAAATTTATAGGTGGTGTTCGTGAGCGTGTCTGGCTGTAGCCGCAAGTTGCGATGGGTTAGTATAATATAGGTTGGGTTATACCTTAATTATATATAAACAAAATTTTGGACAGCGTTTTTTGCGGTTTTGTTGCATTCGCCCAAGTACTTTTGGTAAAATTGATATTTGTGTAACTTCCATGATGCTTAACCCCTTAATTTTTATATATTTAGAGTGGATACTTAATATTATCTTAAAATTTTAAGTTATGAAAAGATTGTTTTATGTCATTTTAGGTTTTGCAATGACCTTTGGATTATATGTAAATGCTCAAGGAAACATCCATGTACAGGGAGAAGGAGGGGTGTTTACTCCAGAAAGATTGGCACTTTTGAAAAGTGATCGCGGAGAACTGGGAGGTATAGGCAATAACCCAGCCATGATGAACCTGTACAGCGATATGCGGATGAAGTTTGGCCGTATGGGTGAGGAAGTAAACCTGACCTTGGATGATATTGACGGTACCATATACCCAAATGAAGACTTTGTTTTAGGTGCCCTCTATGAAGATGGTGTAGCCTTTAAGCGGTTGTACCTTCGTTACGATGCATATAACGATGAGGTGGAGCTCAAGGAATCTGCTGATTCTGAAGTGGTCCGGGCCATGGTGAAGCATCCAAAGTATTCCTGCTCCATTGGCAATGATAAATTTGTTTATACGGATTATCAAAATGAAGATGGTGAATCCGTAAGTGGGTATCTAAAACCTCTGGTTTATGGAGATGGCTATGTTTTGTACGAAAAACAAATAAAGGTCTTTAAGGAAGGTAAACCCGCAAAGACCTCATTGGACAATTCCTTTCCGCATCGTTTTTTAGACAAGACAGAATATTATGTGTCCGCAGGTGGAGAAGCCCCCATATTCATGAAAACAAAAAAGTCGGATGTACTTTCCCTGTTTCCTGAAGATCAATACAGTGTTATGAAAGAATATATGAAAGGCAAGCGTATTGATTTTGATGACAGCAGGGATTTAATGAATCTCTTTGCTTATGCAAATACACTGTAGAAATCACAGAAGTCAATTGTTGTGGGTTTCTGTATAATTGAGAACTTAAAAAAATGAAATGATGAAAAGAAATTTAATAGGACTGTTTATGATTTTCGCAGCCGTAACAGCTATAAATGCCCAGGGCAATATTCATTCTGCCGGAGAAGGTGGGGTTTTTATTTCCGAAAGACTTGGGTTGTTAAAGAATGGCCAAGGTGGCGGCTTGGGAAACAACCCTGCAATGATGAACCTCTACAACGATATTCGAATGAAGTTTGGTCGTATGGGCGAGGAAGTCAACTTAAATTTAGGTGATATAGAAGGGAGCATATATCCAAATGAAAACTTTGTGATAGGTACACTTTATGAAGATGGTGTTGCTTTCAAAAAGATACACATGCGCTATGATGCCTATAATGATGAAGTTGAGCTAAAGGAAACAAAGGATGACGATTTGGTGCGGGCCATGGTACAACATCCCATATATTCTTGCTCAATGAACGGGAATCAATATTATTATCTTGTTTATCAAGATGAGGACGGCCATCAAAAAGAAGGATACCTAACACCAGTGTTCTCAGGAAATTATTACGCCCTCTTCGTACAACAAAAAAAGGTGTTTAAAGAAGGTAAGCCTGCAAAAACTTCGTTGGACAATTCCTTTCCGCACCGTTTTGTGGACAGGACCGAATATTATTTTTCAAAAGGAGGCGATATACCTATTTATATGAAGACAAGAAAGTCAGATATAATTACCTTGTTCCCGGAGGAAGACCAAAAGACTATCAAAAGCTATATGAAAGATAAGCGCCCCAATTTAAATGACAAAAATGATTTGCAAAACCTTTTTGCTTATGCCAGCACCTTATAAAATTGCTGTTTAAATCTAATTTAGAACTTAAAAAATGATAATGAGAAAGAAAAATATCTTTGGAATGCTTTTTGTTATTGGGGCAGCGATTTCCGTTAGCGCCCAAGGAAATATCCATGTTCAAGGAGAGGGTGGAGTTTTTACTGCGGATAGACTTGCCTTGTTGAAGAACGGTGAAGGCGGAGGATTGGGAAACAACCCGGCCATGATGAATCTTTACAGCGATATGCGGATGAAGTTTGGCCGAATGGGAGAAGAAGTAAACCTTACCTTGGATGATATTGACGGCACCATATATCTTAACGAGAACTTTACTTTGGGAACCCTCTATGAAGATGGGGTGGCCTTTAAGAAATTATACCTCAGGTATGATGCCTATAATGATGAAGTTGAACTAAAAGAGTCTATTGACGCTAATGTGGTGCGGGCAATGGTGCAGCACCCGAGATATTCATGTTCTGTGAATGGTAACGATTACCTGTTTGTGGAGTATTTTGAAGAAGACGGTACATTAAAAGAAGGCTATTTATCACCCTTGGTTTCAGGGGGAGATTATGTTCTGTTTGTCAAGAACATCAAAGTGTTTAAAGAAGGAAAGCCTGCCAAGACTTCATTGGACAATTCCTTTCCGCACCGATTTTTGGATAGAACCGAATATTATGTATCCGTGAATGGAAAATCCCCGGTTTTAATGAAAACCAAAAAGTCCGATGTGCTTTCTTTGTTCGCTGAGGAAGATCAAAAGGCCATTAAGGACTATATGAAAGATAAGCGCCCCAATGTAAAAGATGTTGACGATTTACGCAATCTGTTCGCATATGGTAATTCGCTATAGTAAAAAGTGTATTTATCTCAAATTTAAGGTGTTATATTTTAATTTTTGTGCCTTTTGAGAGAATAATAAACTGTGACATATAGATATGGTCAGGTGTTGGCATATCTTAACTGGTGGAACGTAGAATTTTTGGAGTAAACCTTAAAAACAAAAAAATGAAAAAGCAATTGATTTCTTGTTTTCTATTCCTGTTGGGAGCGGCAGTTTTTGGTCAGCAACAAATGATGAATCCTGCCTTTGCTAAAGGAGGCGATAAGGCTGGCAGGGATGCGCTTGGTCTCTGCTGTACGTCCCAAGCCTCTTTGGGAAACAACCCCTCGGTAATGAACTTTTTCTCCGACTTAAGGAACAAGTTTGGGGATGTTACCTTCACCAAAACAGATGGATATGCTAGAGTACAGGGAAGTGCCTATTATGTAAAGGAGTTTAAAAAGGCCACCATTTATGACAAAGGGGAGGAAGTGGCCGAATTTTATGTGCGATACGATGCATTTAATGATGACTTGGAGGTGAAGCGCAACAAGTATAGCGTCACAAAAGAGTCACTTATTAGGGACAAAGACGTTTCTTGCGTGGTGGATGGCCGCGAGTATAAGTACATGTCGTTCAAGGACGATAACGATGAGATGGTAGAGGGTTATGTGGTTTCCATTTATGAAGGAAACACCTACGCCGTATATGAAAGGTTGCGCAAAACCTATAAGGATGGAAAATACGCAAAGACGTCACATGGGACTGATTTCCCACCACGCTTTTCAGACAAAACGGAGTACTACGTGTCAGTTTCCAATGATGAACCGGTCTATGCTAAATTGAACAAGAAAAAAGTATTGGATTTTTTTGATGGATCTTCTAAAAAGGAATTGGCCAAATATATCAAGAAAAAGGGTATTGGTTTTAAGGATGCAGAAGATTTGGTTTCCGTTTTTAGAAAAGCGGACATAATGGGCAATACGATTGCTGTGGCCAGTAACTGAAAAAAAATAAACTATAAGACAAAGCACCTTTACTAGGTGCTTTTTTTGTTGCAAAAATGCCCATTTAATGCATTTTTTAGATGTTGACCAATGCATGAGATGATGCAAAAATCAACAAAGAATAAAAAATCTTTGAAATTAATTATATTGGGATTTGATTACTAACGAAATATCACTACATTTGCAGCCCTCAAAATGAGGGTTATTTAGTTTTTAATAGAAATTTTAATGCCAACAATTTCACAATTAGTACGAAAAGGAAGGGCCACAATTACCAAGAAGAGTAAATCGGCTGCTTTGGATTCGTGTCCTCAACGAAGAGGGGTTTGTACGCGGGTTTATACCACCACGCCTAAAAAACCAAACTCTGCAATGCGTAAAGTTGCAAGGGTAAGGTTAACCAACGGTAAAGAGGTGAACGCATACATCCCTGGTGAAGGACACAACCTCCAAGAGCACTCGATAGTATTGGTTAGGGGCGGAAGAGTAAAGGATTTGCCTGGTGTGCGATATCATATCGTTCGTGGGGCGTTGGATACTGCCGGTGTGGCAGGAAGAACGCAACGACGATCTAAGTATGGTGCAAAGCGTCCTAAAAAGTAATCAACTTTAAGAAGAAGCGATGAGAAAAAAGCAGGCAAAGAAAAGACCACTTTTACCAGACCCAAGATTTAACGATCAGCTTGTTACACGTTTTGTGAACATGATGATGTGGGACGGTAAAAAGTCAATTGCGTTCAAGATTTTCTATGATGCAATTGATATTGTTGACGAAAAGAACACTGACGAAGAAAAAACAGGATTGGAACTTTGGAAAGATGCCCTTTCCAATGTTATGCCGCACGTAGAAGTAAGAAGTAGAAGAGTAGGTGGTGCAACATTCCAGATTCCAATGCAGATTCGTCCAGATAGAAAAATATCCACTGCAATGAAATGGTTGATCCTCTACGCAAGAAAGCGTAACGAGAAATCCATGGCGCAGAAACTGGCTTCTGAGATTTTGGCCGCTGCCAAAGAAGAAGGTGCCGCAGTGAAGAAAAGAGTAGATACACACAAAATGGCCGAGGCCAATAAAGCATTCTCACACTTTAGATTCTAATCATTACAATGGGAAGAGATTTAAAATATACAAGGAATATAGGTATTGCAGCTCACATTGATGCTGGTAAAACAACTACTACAGAGCGTATTCTTTTTTATACCGGTGTGAGTCATAAAATTGGTGAGGTGCATGATGGTGCAGCTACTATGGACTGGATGGAGCAAGAGCAGGAACGTGGTATTACCATTACCTCTGCAGCTACCACCTGTACATGGAAGTTTCCCATGGAGAATGCACAACCATTGCCTGATACCAAAGATTACCACTTTAACATTATCGACACTCCCGGACACGTGGACTTTACCGTAGAGGTAAACCGTTCACTTCGTGTTTTGGATGGTTTGGTTTTCTTGTTCAGTGCGGTTGATGGTGTTGAGCCACAATCCGAGACCAACTGGAGGTTGGCTGACAACTATAAAGTGCCACGTATTGGTTTCGTTAATAAAATGGACCGTCAAGGTTCCAACTTCTTGAACGTGTGCAAGCAGGTTCGCGAAATGTTGGGTTCCAATGCAGTGCCGATTGTTTTGCCAATTGGTGATGAAGCTGATTTTAAAGGTATCGTTGACTTGGCCAAAAACAGAGCTGTTGTATGGCACGAGGATAACTTCGGTTCTACCTTTGATGTGGTTGACATTCCTGCAGAAATGCAAGATGAAGTGAAAGAATATAGAGCAGCTTTGATAGAAGCTGTTGCCGAATATGATGAAAACTTGATGGAGAAATTCTTCGAAGATGAAGATTCCATCACTGAAGATGAAGTGCACGCTGCTTTGCGTGCTGCGGTTATGGATAGAGCGATCATTCCTATGATCTGTGGTTCTTCCTTCAAAAACAAAGGGGTTCAATTCCTTTTGGATGCCGTTTGCCGTTACTTGCCTTCTCCTTTGGACAAGGATGATATCATTGGTATAAATCCTGATACAGAAAAAGAAGAGAGAAGAAAACCAGATCCAAAACAACCGTTTGCTGCTCTTGCCTTTAAGATTGCTACCGATCCTTTCGTAGGTCGTTTGGCGTTCTTTAGAGCATATTCTGGCCGTTTGGACGCAGGTTCTTATATCCTGAACAACCGATCTGGAAACAAAGAACGTATCTCCCGTATTTATCAAATGCACTCCAATAAGCAAAATGCCATCGATTTTATCGAGGCTGGTGATATTGGTGCAGCTGTTGGATTTAAGGACATCAAAACTGGAGATACCCTTTCTGATGAAAAACATCCAATTGTATTGGAGAGTATGCAATTCCCTGATCCCGTTATCGGTATCGCGGTTGAGCCTAAAACAAAGGCTGATGTGGATAAATTGGGTATGGCTTTGGCTAAATTGGCCGAAGAAGATCCAACCTTCCAGGTGAAAACCGATGAAGCTTCAGGTCAGACCATTATTTCTGGTATGGGTGAGCTTCACTTGGACATCATTGTTGACCGTTTAAGACGTGAGTTCAAGGTTGAGGTAAATCAAGGTCAACCACAGGTTGAATACAAAGAAGCTCTTACGGCTACAGCAAACCACAGAGAAACATATAAGAAACAAACCGGTGGTCGTGGTAAATTTGCGGATATCGTATTTACTATGGAACCTGCTGAAGAAGGTAAGGTTGGTCTTGAGTTTGTCAATGAGATTAAAGGAGGTAATATTCCTAAAGAATATGTTCCATCTGTAGAAAAAGGTTTCAAAGAGGCTATGAAGAATGGTCCTTTGGCTGGATTTGAGATGGATAGTATGAAGATTACCCTTAAGGACGGATCTTTCCACCCTGTGGATTCTGATTCATTGTCCTTTGAATTGGCTGCTAAATTAGGTTATAAGTCTGCTGCTAAAGCGGCAAGAGCCGTATTGATGGAGCCTATCATGAAACTTGAGGTGTTGACACCTGAAGAAAACATGGGTGACATTGTAGGTGACTTGAACCGTAGAAGAGGTCAAGTTAACAACATGGACGATAGAGCTGGTGCCAAAGTTGTGAAAGCTGTTGTGCCACTATCAGAAATGTTTGGATATGTAACTTCCTTGAGGACCTTGTCTTCAGGTAGAGCAACTTCCACAATGGAATTTTCACACTATGCAGAAACTCCTTCCAATATTGCGGAAGAGGTGATCAAAGCAGCTAAAGGAGTAACCGCTTAATTTCAGCAAGATGAGTCAAAAAATTAGAATAAAATTGAAATCTTACGATCACAATTTGGTGGACAAATCTGCTGAAAAGATCGTGAAAACAGTTAAAACAACTGGTGCTGTGGTAACTGGGCCCATTCCATTGCCAACGCACAAAAAGATATTTACGGTTTTGCGTTCACCTCACGTGAACAAAAAATCGAGAGAGCAGTTCCAATTGAGCTCTTACAAGAGATTATTGGACATTTACAGCTCTTCATCAAAAACCATCGATGCCCTTATGAAGCTTGAGCTTCCAAGTGGTGTTGAGGTTGAGATCAAAGTTTGATGAGGACTTGACTTTCTGGTTTACAGAAAGTCTTAGACGAACAAACACTGAGCGAAGTCGAAGTGTCTTATTGAAGAGATGCTGAAACAAGTTCAGCATAAACATGTCCTGAACGATGGTTCGGGAAAAACGGTGAAAGAAAAAAATCTGGGTCAGAGCAGAGTCTTTTCTTGACCCAATTTTTTTGCCAAGAAATTGGCTGGAATATTGAAAGTTTAAATTGTCCCCTTGAGGGGACCTGCCCGATGTTCAGGCGGGCTTTAGGGGTGTCCGAAAGGATTTCCTTAAGTGAAATAGAATTTAATTTTAATTGTAAATAAATATGTCTGGGTTAATAGGAAAAAAAATCGGCATGACCAGCATCTTCGACGAGAATGGAAAAAACGTTCCATGTACCGTTCTTGAAGCTGGACCATGTGTGGTTACCCAAGTCAGAACCGAAGAGGTTGACGGGTACAAAGGCCTTCAACTTGGTTTCGATGACAAGGCAGAAAAACGTGCTAACAAGTCCGAGTCCGGTCACTTTAAAAAAGCAGGTACTTCTCCAAAGAAAAAAGTCGTTGAGTTCCAAGGATTTGAAGGTGAATACAAGTTGGGAGACACCGTAGGTGTTGACATTTTCATGGAAGGTGAGTTTGTTGACGTTGTTGGTACTTCTAAAGGAAAAGGTTTCCAAGGGGTTGTAAAACGCCATGGTTTTGGTGGAGTTGGACAAGCGACCCACGGTCAGCATAACCGATTGAGAGCCCCTGGTTCCATCGGTGCTGCTTCATACCCTGCCCGTGTTTTCAAAGGAATGAAAATGGCAGGTAGAATGGGTGGTGACAGAGTAACTGTACAAAACTTAAGAGTATTGAAAGTGGTTCCAGAGAAAAATCTTTTGGTTGTAAAAGGTTGTGTTCCTGGTCACAAAAATTCATATGTAACTATTCAAAGGTGGCAATAATGAAGGTAGCAGTATTAGATATCACAGGAAAAGAAACCGGAAGAAAGGTAGACCTTTCTGACGATGTTTTTGCGATAGAGCCCAATGAGCATGCCATCTATTTGGATGTGAAGCAATACTTGGCCCATCAAAGACAAGGTACGCACAAGGCAAAGGAAAGAGCTGAGATTGCTGGTAGTACCCGTAAGATCAAAAAACAAAAGGGAACCGGTACCGCAAGAGCAGGTAGCATTAAGTCTCCCGTGTTTAGAGGTGGTGGTAGAATCTTCGGTCCAAGACCTAAGGATTACACCCAGAAATTGAACAAAAACGTAAAGCGATTGGCCCGTAAATCGGCCTTGAGCCTTAAATCCAAAGACAAAGCTTTAGTAGTTGTTGAGGACTTTAATTTTGAAGCTCCAAAGACTAAGGATTTTGTTGCTTTCTTGACCTCTTTGGGCCTTGAAAACAAAAAGTCTCTTATTGTGTTGGGTGATACAAATAATAACGTATATTTGTCGTCGCGTAATTTGGAACGCTCCGAAGTTGTAACTGGCTCACAATTAAATACTTACAAAATAGTTAACGCTAACAGTTTAGTATTGACCGAAAGCGCTTTGGAAGGAATTGAATCGAATCTAAAGAAATAAGAATATCATGAGTGTGTTGATAAGACCGATAATTACGGAGAAAATGACCGCTGATAGCGAGCTTTTCAATCGTTATGGTTTCTATGTTGACCCAAAGGCCAACAAATTGGAGATCAAAGACGCAGTTGAAGCCACTTATGGTGTTTCTGTTGAAAAGGTAAGAACCATGAACTATGGTCCAACCCGTAAGAGTCGCTATACAAAAACCGGAATCCAACACGGTAAAACAAATGCCATGAAGAAGGCAATTGTTGATGTGGCCGAAGGTGATATAATTGATTTTTACAGTAATCTATAAAGACGAGAAATGTCAGTTAGAAAATTAAAACCGATAACCCCTGGACAGCGTTTTAGAGTAGTAAACGGATTTGACGCGATTACTACTGATAAGCCGGAAAAAAGCTTGCTTGCTCCGTTAAAAAAGTCAGGTGGTAGGAACAGTCAAGGAAAAATGACCATGCGTCACAGAGGTGGTGGTCATAAGAGAAGATATCGAATCATCGATTTCAAAAGGGACAAACAGGGAGAGGATGCCACTGTGGTTTCCATCCAGTACGATCCCAATAGAACTGCATTTATCGCCTTGGTAGAGTACAAGGATGGTGAAAAAAGATATGTAGTGGCCCAAAATGGCATGCAGGTCGGTCAGAAAATTAAGTCTGGTGCCGGAGCTGCTCCTGAAATTGGAAATGCACTTCCTTTGAGTGAAATTCCATTGGGTACCATTATCTCTTGCATAGAGTTAAGACCTGGTCAAGGAGCGATCATGGCGCGTAGTGCCGGTACTTTCGCACAGTTGATGGCAAAAGACGGTAAGTTCGTGACTATTAAGTTGCCTTCTGGTGAAACCCGTATGATTTTGGCCACGTGTTTGGCTACCATCGGAGCGGTTTCCAACTCAGACCACCAATTGTTGGTGTCTGGTAAAGCAGGTAGAAGCAGATGGTTGGGTAGAAGACCAAGAACTAGACCAGTAGCCATGAACCCTGTTGATCACCCAATGGGTGGTGGTGAAGGAAGGGCTTCTGGAGGTCATCCAAGATCTAGAAACGGTATTCCTGCAAAAGGATTTAGAACCCGTTCCAAGACCAAGGACACCAATAGATATATCATAGAACGTAGAAAGAAATAAAAGAAAAAGTAAATGGCACGTTCGTTAAAAAAAGGACCATACGTTCATTTTAGTTTGGAGAAAAAAGTCCAAGCCAATATAGAATCAGGAAAAAAATCGGTTATCAAGACATGGTCAAGAGCCTCAATGATAACCCCGGATTTTGTGGGACAGACCATCGCAGTACATAACGGGAGACAATTTGTTCCTGTGTATGTAACCGAGAACATGGTAGGTCACAAACTTGGAGAATTTTCACCTACGCGATCTTTTAGGGGTCATGCAGGGGCTAAAAACAAAGGTAAAAAGTAAGTAAGCTATGGGAGTTCGTAAAAGACAAATGGCCGAAAGGTTAAAGGAAGAGAAAAAGCAACTTGCTATTGCAAAGCTTAACAATTGCCCAACGTCTCCAAGAAAGATGCGTTTGGTAGCTGATTTGGTACGAGGAAAACAAGTAGAAATGGCTTTGGCTATTTTGAAGTTCAACCAAAAGGAAGCCTCAAGAAAGTTGGAAAAGCTTTTGCTTTCCGCTATCGCCAATTGGGAAGCCAAGAATGAGGAAGCCAATATTGAAGAGGCTGATCTATACATCAAGGAAATCCGTGTGGACGGAGGAACTATGTTGAAGCGTTTGAGACCAGCTCCCCAAGGTAGGGCTCACAGAATCAGAAAGCGTTCCAATCATGTTACCATGATCTTGGAAGCCAATAACAACGTTCAAAGCTAGAAAATAGAATATGGGACAAAAGACCAATCCAATAGGAAATCGCTTAGGAATTATCAGAGGATGGGAATCCAACTGGTACGGAGGAAACGATTACGGCGATAAGCTGGCTGAGGATGATAAAATAAGAAAGTACGTGCATGCACGTTTGGCCAAGGCCAGTGTATCACGAGTGATCATAGAACGTACTTTGAAATTGATCACCATTACCATTACCACGGCTCGTCCAGGTATCATCATTGGTAAAGGAGGTCAAGAGGTTGATAAACTTAAGGAAGAGCTTAAGAAAATCACCAACAAGGAAGTTCAGATTAATATTCACGAGATCAAGAGACCTGAGCTTGATGCCAATTTGGTTGCTGCGAGTGTTGCAAGACAGATTGAAAGCAGGATTTCATACCGTAGAGCCATTAAAATGGCCATTGCAGCAGCAATGCGTATGAATGCAGAGGGTATCAAGATTCAGATTTCTGGACGTTTGAACGGAGCTGAAATGGCACGTTCCGAGTCCTACAAAGAAGGAAGAATTCCATTGTCTACCTTCCGTGCCGATGTAGATTATGCCTTGCACGAAGCCCACACTACCTATGGTAGATTGGGTATCAAGGTATGGATCATGAAGGGAGAAGTTTACGGAAAAAGAGAACTTTCCCCATTGGTAGGATTGAGCAAGAGTCAAGGAGCAAAAGGCGGTAAACAAGATGGTGGTAAAAAACCACGCCGTAGAAAGTAATAAGATAAAGTAAGGTAAGATGTTACAGCCAAAAAGAACGAAATTTCGTAAGACCCAGAAGGGGCGTATGAAAGGAATCTCACAAAGAGGACACCAACTTTCCAATGGAATGTTCGGTATCAAGTCCATGGATTCACACTTCATTACTTCCCGTCAAATAGAGGCTGCGCGTATCGCTGCAACAAGATACATGAAGAGACAGGGGCAGTTGTGGATCAAGATTTTTCCAGACAAGCCTATCACCAAAAAACCTCTTGAGGTTCGTATGGGTAAAGGTAAAGGTGCTCCAGAATACTGGGTAGCTGTTGTAAAACCGGGAAGAATCATGTTCGAGGTTGCCGGAGTTCCCTTGGATGTTGCCAAGGAAGCTTTGAGACTAGCGGCTCAGAAATTGCCGGTAAAGACCAAGTTTATCGTAGCTAGGGATTATTCCGCTTAATTTTTAATTGAGAAGAAAGATGAGACAATCAGAAATAAAAGAACTTTCAATTGAAGAGCTAAAGGAGCGATTGGGCGAGTTCAAAAAGCAACACGCCGATCTTAAAATGGCACATGCCGTTACTCCTTTGGAAAATCCTTTACAGATCAGAAAAGTGAGAAGGACGGTGGCAAGACTTGCAACAGAATTAACTAAAAGGGAATTACAATAATTGGTTCTGCCTTATGGAAAACAGAAATTTAAGAAAAGAAAGAATAGGCGTTGTTACCAGCAACAAAATGGAGAAATCAATTGTGGTTTCTGAGGTAAAACGAGTGAAACACCCCATGTACGGGAAGTTCGTTTTGAAGACCAAGAAATATGTTGCCCATGACGAAAAGAACGATTGCAACGAAGGTGATACCGTCAAAATAATGGAAACCCGTCCCTTGAGCAAAACAAAATGCTGGAGGTTGGTTGAAATCCTTGAAAGAGCTAAATAATTATGGTACAGCAAGAATCAAGATTAAAGGTTGCGGACAATACTGGTGCAAAAGAAGTTTTGACCATCCGCGTATTGGGAGGAACAAAAAGAAGATATGCTTCCTTGGGTGACAAAATTGTGGTTACCGTAAAAGAAGCTACTCCAAACGGTACTGTAAAAAAAGGTTCTGTATCAACAGCAGTGGTTGTTCGTACCAAGAAGGAAGTAAGAAGACCAGATGGTTCTTACATCCGTTTTGATGACAATGCCTGTGTATTGTTGAACCCAACCGGCGAAATGAGGGGAACCCGTGTTTTTGGACCGGTTGCCAGAGAGCTTAGGGACAGACAGTTCATGAAGATTGTTTCATTGGCACCTGAAGTGCTGTAAAAGACATATCAGAGAGATGAAGTTGAAAATAAAAACAGGGGATACGGTAAGAGTCATTGCGGGAGACCACAAAGGCAGCGAAGGTAAAGTACTTCGCGTAGACCGTGAAAAGAACAAGGCCATCGTGGAAGGTGTCAATGAGGTGTCCAAACACGAAAAGCCAAGTGCCCAAAATCCTCAAGGAGGCATAACAAAGAAGGAAGCGCCTATCCATATTTCTAACCTATCGTTGATCGATCCAAAATCTGGTGACGCCACACGTGTTGGTTACGAAGTACGCGATGGAAAGAAAGTTAGGGTTTCCAAAAAATCCAATGAAGTACTATAGTCATGAGCTACATTCCAAGATTAAAGCAAGAATATAAAGAGCGCGTGATAAAGGCGCTTACCGATGAGTTCGGTTATAAAAACGTAATGCAGGTTCCAAAGTTGCAGAAGATCGTAGTGAGCCGTGGAGTTGGAGCTGCAGTATCTGACAAGAAGCTTATTGATCATGCTGTGGACGAATTGACCAACATTACAGGTCAAAAAGCAGTGGCCACCCTTTCCAAGAAGGACGTTGCAACCTTTAAATTGAGAAAAGGGATGCCCATTGGTGCCAAAGTAACCTTGAGAGGAGAGCGCATGTATGAGTTTTTGGACAGATTGATCACCAGTGCCCTTCCAAGGGTACGTGATTTCCAAGGAGTTCGTGCTACCGGATTTGATGGTAGAGGAAACTACAACTTGGGAGTTCAAGAACAGATCATCTTTCCAGAGATCAATATTGACAGAATCAACAGAATCAACGGAATGGACATCACATTTGTGACTTCCGCTGAAACTGATAAAGAAGCAAAATCATTGTTAACCGAATTGGGAGTACCCTTTAAAAAGAACTAGTATGGCCAAGGAATCAATGAAAGCCCGTGAGAGAAAAAGGGCGAAAATGGTTGAGAAATACGCCGAGAAGAGAAAAGCTTTAAAAGAGGCCGGAGATTATGAGGCTTTGCAAAAGCTTCCTAAGAATGCGTCTCCAGTGCGTATGCGAAACCGTTGCAAATTGACCGGAAGACCAAGAGGGTACATGAGAACCTTCGGTGTCTCTAGGGTGATGTTCAGGGAAATGGCCAACAAAGGCTTGATTCCAGGAGTTAAAAAGGCAAGTTGGTAATTTAGATATAGAAAAGAAATGCTTACAGATCCAATTTCAGATTATTTGACCAGAATCAGGAATGCCAGCAAGGCAGGCCATAGGGTAGTAGATATCCCTGGTTCAAACCTTAAGAGACAGATTACCAAAATATTGTTCGATCAAGGCTATATTTTGAGTTATAAGTTCGAGGAGGATAAAGTGCAAGGGAACATTAAAATAGCCCTTAAGTACGATAAGGCCACCAAAGAACCTATCATTAAAAAATTGCAGCGGGTAAGTAAGCCCGGTCTTCGTAAGTATTCCGGTTCCGGAGACTTGCCAAGGGTCTTGAACGGTTTGGGTATTGCCATTGTGTCCACTTCCCACGGAGTGATGACCAGCAAACAAGCCCAGCAAGAGAATGTAGGTGGTGAAGTATTGTGCTACGTATATTAATTGAGAAAAGAGAAGAAAAATGTCAAGAATAGGTAACAATCCAATCGCAATCCCTGAAGGAGTAACCGTAGAGGTTAATGATGCCTTGGTTACCGTAAAAGGTAAATTGGGAGAACTTTCCCAAGATTTCTCAGGAGTTGATGTAAAGGTTGAAGAAGGAAAGGTTTTGGTTGAAAGACCTTCTGACTCCAAAGAACACAAAGCAAAACACGGTTTGTACCGTGCCCTTTTTGCCAACATGGTAAAAGGTGTATCTCAAGGATGGACCAAGGAATTGGAGTTGGTAGGGGTTGGATATAGAGCCAGTAACCAAGGACAGAAGTTGGATTTGGCCCTTGGATTTTCTCACAACATCGTCATGGACATTGCGCCAGAGGTGAAAATTGAGACTATTTCAGAAAAAGGGAAAAACCCTATTGTAAAATTAACATCTCACGACAAGCAATTGGTTGGTCAAGTGGCCGCCAAGATCAGAGGTTTCCGTAAGCCAGAGCCTTACAAAGGAAAAGGTATCAAGTTTGTTGGTGAGCAACTAAGAAGAAAAGCAGGTAAATCAGCTTAATAATTAAGACTATGGGATTATCTAAGACTGAACGAAAATTACGCATCCGAAGAAGAATACGCAAAGTATCCTCCGGAACTGAAGCAAGACCAAGATTGTCTGTTTTCAGAAGCAATAAAGAAATTTATGCCCAGTTGATTGACGACGTTAAGGGTGTTACTTTGGCTTCCGCATCATCGCGAGATAAGGATGTCGACGCTAAAGGAAGCAAGTCTGAAGTCGCCACTGCAGTAGGCAAGGCCATAGCAGAAAAGGCCCTTAAGCTTGGTGTGGAAGCCGTGGCTTTTGACAGAGGTGGAAACCTTTATCACGGAAGAGTAAAATCATTGGCTGAAGGAGCTAGGGAAGCAGGACTAAAATTCTAATAAGACTATGTACCAGAAATACAAAAACGTAGAGATAGTTAAGCCAGGAGGACTGGAGTTGAAAGACCGTTTGGTTGGAGTGCAACGGGTTACCAAGGTAACAAAAGGTGGTAGAGCCTTTGGTTTTTCAGCCATAGTTGTTGTTGGTGATGAAAATGGTGTTGTTGGACATGGTTTGGGTAAATCCAAGGAAGTAGCTACTGCAATCGCTAAAGCTATCGAGGATGCCAAAAAGAACTTGGTTCGTATTCCTTTGACCAAAGCTACCCTTCCCCACGAGCAAAAAGGGAAGTACGGAGGTGCTAGGGTTTATATTAAGCCTGCATCCCACGGTACCGGGGTAATTGCCGGTGGTGCTGTAAGAGCGGTATTGGAAGCGGTTGGAGTACACGACGTATTGTCGAAGTCCCAAGGTTCTTCTAACCCTCACAACGTGGTAAAAGCTACTTTTGATGCCCTTTTGCAATTGAGAAGTGCAGAAACCGTAGCCCAGCAAAGAGGCATTTCTTTGGAAAAAGTCTTTAAAGGATAATAAAAAGTCGACAGTTCATAACTGAACACTGAAAACTGATACAATGTCAAAGATTAAAGTAACACAGGTTAAAAGCGCCATCAAAAAGCCACAGAACCAAAAAAGAACTTTGGAGGCACTTGGATTGCGCAAGATTGGACAGGTTGTTGAGCATGATGCAACTCCCAATATCCTTGGAATGGTAAATAAGGTAAAACACTTGGTTTCCACAGAGGAAGCTTAAAAATATAACGGCACATGGATTTACATAATCTTAAACCAGCGAAAGGCGCTGTGCACAAAGAAGGAAAACGTGTAGGTAGAGGAGAAGGCTCTGGAAAAGGAGGCACTGCCACCCGTGGACACAAAGGAGCCAAGTCTAGATCTGGATATTCCAAAAAGATTGGTTTTGAAGGAGGTCAGATGCCTTTGCAAAGACGTGTTCCCAAGTTTGGTTTCACAAACATCAACCGTAAGGAATACAAAGGGATCAACTTGGGCAAATTGCAAGAGTTGGTAGACAATGGTGTGATAAAGAAAGAAGTTACTTTGGACATCCTTGTTGAGAACGGTTTGGCCCACAAAAACGATTTGGTAAAGATTTTGGGCGATGGCGAATTGAAAGCCAGCCTAAAAGTGTCTGTACATAAATTTACTGCTTCCGCTAAAGCTGCCATTGAGAAAGCTGGAGGTGAGGCAATAAGTTTATAAGGAATATATTATAGCATGAAGAAATTTATAGAGACCATATCAAATATCTGGAAAATCGATGAACTGAGACAACGTATCATCTTGACCCTCGGGTTGCTTTTGGTATATCGTTTTGGTACCCGCATTGTACTTCCAGGTATAGATACTACCCAATTGTCCCAGTTGGCATCACAGACCGATTCGGGTATTTTGGGAATTCTTAATGCTTTCACAGGAGGCGCTTTTGCCAATGCATCTGTATTTGCGTTGGGAATTATGCCCTATATCTCCGCCTCCATTGTGGTTCAGTTGATGGGAATAGCCATTCCATATCTTCAAAAACTGCAAAAAGAAGGAGAAAGTGGCAGAAAGACCATCAACCAGATTACAAGATGGTTGACCATTGGTATCTGTATTGTTCAAGCCCCCGCCTATTTGTACGGTTTGGGTGCACTTGGTGTTCCAGACAGTGCGTTTGTTTTGGGTAAAGGCTTGGATTTTATCGTTCCATCGGTTATTATATTGGTGACCGGATGTGTGTTTGCCATGTGGTTGGGTGAAAAAATTACTGATAAAGGAATCGGAAACGGTATATCATTATTGATTATGGTCGGTATCATTGCCACCATGCCGCAATCCTTTGTTCAGGAATTCGTTTCAAGGACCACTAACAATACCGGAGGTATTATGTTCATGTTGATTGAGGTCATTGTTTGGTTCTTGGTCATTTTGGCCAGTGTACTTTTGGTAATGGCTGTACGTCAGATTCCAGTACAATATGCCAGAAGAACAGCTTCTGGTGGTTACGAAAAGAACATCATGGGAGCTCGCCAGTACATTCCGCTAAAATTGAATGCATCTGGAGTTATGCCCATCATTTTTGCCCAGGCAATCATGTTTGCCCCAAGCTTGTTGGGTAGAACCTTTAACAATACAGCCGCAGGACAATGGATGGAAGTACAGTTTGCTGATATTTTTGGATTGGCCTACAACATCCTATTTGCTGTATTGATTATTATTTTCACCTATTTCTATACCGCGATCACCGTGCCTACTAACAAAATGGCCGATGATTTAAAGCGAAGTGGAGGGTTTATTCCTGGTATTCGTCCTGGAAAGGAAACTGGTGATTATTTGGATAAAATCATGTCATTGATAACTTTACCTGGATCGGTATTCTTAGCTTTGTTGGCCGTTTTGCCGGCCGTTGTGGTAAAGTTGATGGATGTACAGGCCGGATGGGCGTTATTTTATGGAGGAACATCTCTGTTGATTATGGTAGGTGTGGCTATTGATACAGTTCAGCAAGTAAATTCATATTTGTTGAACAGGCATTATGATGGCTTGATGAAGACTGGAAAAAACAGAAAAGTAGCATAATACATGGCAAAGCAACCAGCAATAGAACAAGATGGGACTATTATTGAAGCATTGTCTAATGCAATGTTCAGGGTAGAACTGGAGAATGGACACGTGGTAACAGCACATATATCCGGGAAAATGAGAATGCACTACATTAAGTTGCTTCCCGGGGATAAAGTAAAGTTGGAAATGAGTCCATACGATTTAACAAAAGCAAGAATTACGTATAGATACTAGTTACAATGAAAGTAAGAGCATCAATAAAGAAGAGAAGTGCCGACTGCAAGATTGTTCGCAGAAAAGGCAGATTGTACGTTATCAACAAAAAGAATCCTAGATTTAAACAAAGACAAGGGTAATTATGGCAAGAATTGCAGGGGTAGACATACCTAAACAAAAGCGTGGTGTTATTTCGCTTACCTATATCTTCGGAATAGGCAAAAGTAGAGCGCAAGAAATTTTGGCTAAGGCCCAAGTAAGTGAAGATACCAAGGTTTCTGATTGGAACGATGATGAAATTGGACGTATCAGGGAAGCTGTTTCTGAGTATACCATTGAAGGTGAGCTTCGTTCTGAGACCCAATTGAACATCAAACGTTTAATGGATATTGGTTGCTACCGAGGCATTCGCCACAGAGCCGGGTTGCCATTGAGAGGTCAGCGTACCAAGAACAACTCTAGGACCAGAAAAGGAAAAAGAAAAACAGTTGCCAACAAGAAAAAAGCAACGAAATAATAAACACATAGTCATTAGTCTTTAGACGTTAGAAGAATCTGTTTGAAATGTAAAAGTCTAGGATTCCAATAACTAAGAGCTAACACTAGAAACTAAGAAATATGGCAAAGGCAAGTACCAAAACAACTAAAAAACGCAAGGTAATCGTTGAATCTACCGGCGAGGCACACGTTGTTGCATCTTTCAACAACATCATTATATCCCTTACCAACAAAAAAGGCGATGTAATCTCTTGGTCCTCCGCAGGAAAAATGGGATTCCGTGGTTCTAAAAAGAACACCCCCTATGCAGCTCAAGTAGCCGCTGAGGATTGCGCAAAAGTTGCTCACGAAGCAGGATTGAGAAAAGTAAAGGTTTACGTGAAAGGACCAGGTAACGGTAGAGAATCTGCCATCCGTTCCATTCACAATGCCGGGATTGAGGTTACTGAGATCATTGATGTTACCCCACTACCACACAACGGTTGTAGACCACCCAAAAGAAGAAGAGTTTAATCAAGTATAGTTTTTAATGGCCCCAAAAGGGTCTTCACCACGAAGGTGCAGTTTAGATTATCGAAGGATAAGCCTTAATTCATAATCGCACTTTCAAATTAATAGAAGATGGCAAGATACACAGGACCAAAAACAAAAATCGCTAGAAAGTTTGGAGAAGCGATTTTCGGGGATGACAAATCCTTTGAAAAGAAAAATTACCCTCCAGGACAGCACGGTAACAACAGACGCCGTGGTAAAAAATCAGAATACGCAATCCAGTTGATGGAAAAGCAAAAAGCCAAATATACCTACGGTATTTTGGAGAAGCAATTCCGTAACCTTTTCGCCGAAGCCAAAAGAAAAGAAGGTGTTACCGGTGAAATTTTGCTTCAATTGTGTGAATCCCGTTTGGATAACGTGGTTTACCGAATGGGTATCTCCCCTTCAAGAAGAGGAGCACGCCAGTTGGTTTCGCACCGTCACATTACCGTGAATGGAAATGTCGTGAACATTCCATCGTACACCCTTAAAGCTGGAGACGTTGTTGGTGTTCGTGAAAAATCAAAGTCCGTACAATCCATTGAGGATTCTTTGTCTGCAAACAGCAGCGTATACGAATGGATCACTTGGAATTCCGAAAAGAAAGAAGGTACCTATGTATCTGTTCCTGAAAGAATTCAAATCCCTGAAAATATCAAGGAACAGTTGATCGTCGAATTGTACTCTAAATAAAATTCAACATTAATCCAATTATGGCATTACTTAATTTTCAGAAGCCCGATAAAGTTATAATGATAGATTCAACAGATTTCGAAGGGAAATTTGAATTCCGCCCTTTGGAACCTGGCTATGGATTAACAGTTGGGAATGCGCTGAGAAGGGTATTACTTTCCTCCTTGGAAGGTTTTGCCATCACTTCTGTGCGCATAGATGGAGTTGAACATGAGTTTTCTGTTATCCCAGGCGTTGTTGAAGACGTAACTGAGATCATTTTGAACCTAAAACAGGTTCGTTTTAAAAGACAGATTGATGATGTTGAGAGCGAGACCGTTTCCATTTCTGTTAGCGGAAAGGAACAGTTGACCGCTGGAGATTTCCAAAAATTTATTTCAGGGTACCAAGTGCTCAACCCAGATTTGGTGATCTGTAACATGGATCCCAAAGTGAGCATCAACCTTGAGATTATTATAGAAAAAGGACGTGGTTATGTTCCTGCTGAGGAAAACAAAAAATCCAATGCACCTTTGGGAAGCATTGCGGTTGACTCTGTTTACACTCCAGTAAAGAACGTAAAATACAGCATTGAAAACTTCAGGGTAGAGCAAAAGACCGATTACGAAAAATTGGTTTTTGAAATCCTTACCGATGGTTCCATTCATCCTAAGGACGCTTTGACCGAAGCAGCCAAAGTATTGATTCACCACTTTATGTTGTTCTCCGATGAGCGCATCACCCTTGAGGCCGATGAAATTGCTCAAACTGAGACCTACGATGAGGAATCCTTGCATATGCGTCAGTTGTTGAAGACCAAATTGGTAGACATGGACTTGTCCGTAAGGGCATTGAATTGTCTTAAAGCTGCCGAAGTGGATACATTGGGAGATTTGGTTTCCTTCAATAAAAATGATTTGATGAAGTTCAGGAACTTCGGTAAAAAATCATTGACCGAGTTGGAAGAGTTGGTCATCAACAAAGGCCTACAATTTGGTATGGACCTTTCCAAATACAAATTAGATAAAGATTAATAATCATATTTTGCTCCCCAAGTAAAACTGGGTCTGGTAGCAAGATGATAAACTAGAAAGATGAGACACGGAAAGAAATTCAATCACTTAGGAAGAACATCCGCCCACAGAAAGGCGATGTTGGCCAACATGGCTTGCTCCCTTATTGAGCATAAGCGAATCAATACCACTGTGGCCAAGGCGAAAGCTTTGAAACAGTTTGTTGAGCCTTTGATCACTAAAGCCAAGATTGAAAACAACCAAACTACCGAAAAAGGTACGCACAACAGAAGGGTTGTTTTCAGTAACTTAAGAAGCAAGGAAGCCATCACTGAACTTTTTAGCACTGTTGCTGAAAAAGTAGCGGACAGACCAGGAGGTTATACCCGAATCATTAAGTTGGGTAACCGATTGGGAGATAACGCTGACATGGCCATGATAGAACTAGTGGATTTCAATGAGGTATACAACGCTGGTAAACCTGCCAAGAAATCAACCAGAAGAAGTAGAAGAGGAGGAAGCAAGAAAACGGAGCCTGTGGCACCGGTCGCTGAAACCAAAACTGACGATTCTGAAGAATAAGAACAATGTTATTAACTATTGTATTAGTGGAAAAAGGATAAGTGAGAACTTATCCTTTTTTTATGTTTTTTTGTAAACTGAAAAATTGGAACACTTCATGAAGTATCACGAAAAGAAAAAAGCACTGTTATTGTTGGCGGACGGGACCATTTTCTACGGGAAAGCTGTAGGAGGAAAGGAAGGTACAGCCGTTGGAGAAGTATGTTTTAATACCGGTATGACTGGGTATCAGGAAATCTTTACTGACCCATCCTATTTCGGACAATTGATGGTAACCACCAATGCCCATATTGGGAACTATGGAGCCCACTTGGACGAAATTGAATCCGATTCCGTAAAAATAGCTGGGCTTATCTGTAAAAATTTTAGCTACGAATATTCCAGACCCGATGCCAGCATGAGCTTGTTGGAGTTTTTGAACAACAATAATCTGTTTGCCATCTCTGATGTGGATACCCGCGCTTTGGTAAGTTACATTCGTGATAATGGGGCCATGAACGCCTTGATTTCCACAAGGGTCGATGAGATTGATGCACTGAAGGAAGAATTAAAGCAAGTTCCCAGTATGGAAGGATTGGAACTTTCATCTAAAGTATCCACCAAGGAGCCTTACTACTACGGCGATGAAAATTCTACTTACAAGATTTCCGCTTTGGATATTGGGATTAAAAAGAACATTTTAAGAAACTTGGCCAAAAGAGGTGCCTATATCAAGGTATTTCCATACAATACCTCGTTTGAGGAAATGGAAAAATGGAATCCGGATGGGTACTTTATTTCCAACGGACCTGGAGACCCAGAACCATTGACGGATGCCATCACTGCGGCCAAGAAAATGATTACTTCAGATAAACCCTTGTTCGGAATCTGTTTGGGACACCAAGTATTGGCCTTGGCCAATGGCGTATCCACCTATAAGATGCACAATGGACACCGAGGTATCAATCACCCTATTTTAAACTTGGTGACAGGAAAAGGAGAGATTACCTCCCAAAACCATGGGTTTGCCATCAACAGGGAAGAGACTGAGGCTCATCCAGAATTGGAGATTACACATACCCACTTGAATGACCATACTGTGGCAGGAATCAAAATGAAGGACAAGGATGTGTTTTCAGTGCAATATCACCCAGAAGCGAGTCCTGGACCCCACGATGCCGACTATCTGTTCGACCAATTTTTTGATGCAATTAAAACAGGAAAGAACTAAAACGTTATAGTTTTATTTTTAGGTTATCAAGCCCATAATATGGGCAGTTTCATACTGTTAAAAGGGTCTCCTTTTCGTATCTTAGTCGAATTAAATTACAATCATAAACTTTGAATACAATGAGCATTATTATCAATATTCATGCAAGACAGATATTAGATTCAAGAGGTAACCCTACCGTAGAGGTAGATGTAGTTACCGAAAACGGAATTTTGGGAAGGGCGGCCGTACCTTCCGGAGCCTCAACAGGAGAACATGAGGCTGTTGAATTACGCGATGGAGGAGATTCCTTTATGGGAAAAGGCATTGGAAAAGCTGTGAACAATGTCAACACTGTTATTGCTGAAGAGTTGGTAGGTACTTCAGTTTTTGATCAAAATGCCATCGACCAGACCATGATTGAGCTGGATGGCACACCGAACAAATCTAAATTAGGCGCTAATGCCATTTTGGGCGTTTCTTTGGCTGTGGCCAAAGCAGCTGCCAATGAATTGGGGATGCCATTGTATCGTTATGTGGGCGGGGTAAGTGCCAACACACTTCCGGTCCCTATGATGAACATTATCAATGGTGGGTCCCACTCGGATGCTCCCATTGCGTTCCAAGAGTTTATGATCATGCCCGTTAAGGCCAAGGATTTTAGTCACTCTATGCAAATGGGTACTGAAATCTTCCACAACCTTAAAAAAGTATTGCACGACCGTGGTTTGAGCACTGCTGTAGGTGACGAAGGTGGTTTTGCCCCAACCTTGGAAGGTGGTACCGAAGATGCTTTGGATACCATTGGAAAAGCAGTAGCAAAAGCAGGTTACAAATTGGGTGATGATGTAATGATTGCCTTGGATTGTGCCTCTGCTGAATTCTATGTGGATGGTAAATACGACTATACCAAGTTTGAAGGTGATAAAGGAATGGTACGAACTTCTGAGGAGCAAGCTCAATATTTGGCGGATCTTTGCGAAAAATACCCTATCATCTCCATTGAGGATGGAATGGATGAAAACGATTGGGATGGTTGGAAACTCCTTACTGATAAGATCGGGGATAAAGTACAATTAGTGGGTGACGATTTATTTGTAACCAATGTAGAACGTCTGTCCAGAGGTATTGAAAACGGCATCGCTAACTCCATTTTGATCAAGGTTAACCAAATTGGAACCTTGAGTGAAACTATTGCTGCAGTAAATATGGCCAAAAATGCAGGGTATACGTCTGTAATGTCTCACCGTTCTGGAGAAACTGAGGACAATACCATCGCCGATTTGGCCGTGGCCTTGAACACAGGTCAGATTAAGACTGGTTCTGCTTCACGAAGTGACCGTATGGCAAAATACAACCAGTTATTGCGTATTGAGGAAGAATTGGGAAGTATTGCCTATTATCCTCAAGAAAAAGCCTTTAAGATAAAATAAGGATAAAGATTATTTAGCATAATAAAAGCCTTTCTCAAATGGGAAAGGCTTTTTTTTGTTTCAATACTAAACTTTAGCTAAATTATAGCATCGAATCAGTAGTGCTAACTCACTTAACTATATGAATAATTTTCTTTTTGTTGCAGCGGAAAATGATGCCTTGGCCAACTGTAAAGCAGGTGGAATGGGCGATGTGGTACGAGATGTGCCCAGGCAAATTTCAGAACGTGGAGATAAAGTGCATGTCATTGTACCTTCATACTCCAGACTTCACAAAGATGGATTGTTCAAGACCAACCTGAATTTCTATTTGCGGGGATTGCGATATTCGGCAGAATTATATGAGGTAAAACCCAAGAAAGAATTTCCCAATATTGTGCATTATGTACTCCATCATCCAGAGATTGAGGCAGGGGACATTGCCCATATCTATCATAATGACCCTGAAGAGCCTTTCTATACGGATGCTATCAAATATTTCATTTTTTGTACTGCGGTGGCGGAAGCTGTAAAGCAAGGTGCGTTCGGGGAGTTGGATGTAATTCATTTGCACGATTGGCATTCCAGTTTGCTGTTATTTTTGAGGGAATACCATCCAGACTATGCAAATCTTCAAGACATACGGTTTGTATACAGTATCCATAATTTGGCCATTCAGGGGATACGACCTTTTGACGGAAACTATTCTTCCGTGAAAAACTGGTTCCCCAATGTACCCTTGGATTATCAAAAGTTGATGGATTACCGCTATCAGGATTGCATCAATCTTATGGCGGTGGGAATCCGTTTTGCGGATGCCGTTCACACGGTATCCCCTTCCTATAAAGAAGATGTATTGTTGCCCAGTTCGCCACCAGAGTTCATTGGAGGTGAAGGTTTGGAAAAAGATCTTCAAAAAGCCGATGAGGAGGGACGGTTGTTCGGTATTTTAAACGGTTGCAACTACAAGAACATTAACTCCGAAGCAAAGGGACATATTTATCGAAATACGGTAAAAGCACTTTTTGGATGGCTACAACAGGAAGATAAAAAGTACAAAGCCGATTTCTTGGCCCATACCGGCGAAAAAATCATGGAATATGTCGGCAACCGACCCAAGTTCATTGCGTCTAGTGTAGCTCGACTTACCGAACAAAAATTCTATTTCTTCATGCGTTCCCCGGAAGCGTTTGTTGAAATCCTGAAGCGATTGGAAAAGGTGGATGGCATTTTTATGTTGCTGGGGACAGGTGCGCCAGAGTATGAGGAACTCTTCCGAAAACTCAGTTACCAGCACAAAAATTTTATTTTCACCAATGGACAATCAGAAAAACTCATCGACTCAATTTATTTGGAATCTGACCTATACTTTATGCCCAGTCTTTTTGAGCCCTGTGGCATAAGTCAAATGTTGGCCATGCGCAATGGGAATCCCTGTTTGGTCCACCATACAGGGGGATTAAAAGATACGGTGGAACATATGAAAACTGGCTTTAGTTTTGATGGTGACAGCTACGATGAAAAAATAAAAAACATGCTGGAAGTGTTGGATGTAGCCTTGGATGTTTTTCAAAATGACAAGCCAACTTGGAAAAAAATACAAGCGACCGCCAAAAGAAAGCGTTTTACCTGGAAAAAGTCCGTGGACGACTACTACAAGCTATTGTATAATATGGCCTGATGACTTTTTTCTCCACCATTGATATTTTATTGTTAATAACCGCACAAATAGGAGCTGGAAATTGTTAATGGCTGCGCTTTTTCGTAATTTCCGCATTCTATTTTTACTAATCTATTAAAACATAAAATGTCGGATAAAGCTATACTCGAATATGGTGGAAAACAGTATGAATTCCCCGTAATCCAAGGTACTGAAGATGAATTGGCAATTGATATAAAAACATTAAGGGCCGCAACTGGAATGGTGACGATAGATCCCGGGTACAAAAACACGGGTTCTTGTGAAAGTGCTATTACGTTTCTGGATGGGGAAAAAGGAATTCTGAGGTATAGAGGATACTCCATTGAAGATTTAGCGGAAAAAGCCGATTTTTTAGAAGTGGCCTATCTCCTGATTTTTGGGGAATTGCCCAATAAAGAACAATTGGAAAAGTTCCATAATGATATTAAGGAGGAATCCCATGTAGATGAGGAAATGAAAAAGATTTTGGACGCTTTTCCAAAAGCGGCCCACCCTATGGGAGTACTTTCCTCATTAACGAGTGCTTTGGTGGCTTTTAATCCTATTTCCGTTGATGTTTCTTCTGAAAAAGCCATGTACGCCTCCATCGTGCGCATTTTGGCCAAATTCCCGGTGTTGGTGGCATGGACCCAAAGAAAGAAAAAGGGACTTCCGCTGGATTATGGTGATGATAGCTTGGGCTATGTTGAGAACATTCACAAGATGATGTTCAAAAAGCCCAACCAAGAGTACAAAAAAGACCCTATTGCCATTGAGGCCCTGGATAAATTATTGATTCTGCACGCGGACCATGAGCAGAACTGTTCCACATCAACAGTGCGTATTGTAGGATCTTCACATGCAGGGCTGTTCGCTTCTTTGTCAGCGGGAATCTCTGCACTTTGGGGGCCGCTACACGGCGGTGCTAACCAAGCGGTATTGGAAATGCTGGAGGCCATTGAAGCAGATGGTGGCGATACCAAGAAATATATGGCCAAAGCCAAGGATAAGGACGACCCATTTAGATTAATGGGCTTTGGGCACCGTGTCTACAAAAATTTTGATCCTAGGGCCAAAATCATTAAAAAGTCGGCCGATGATGTGTTGGGCAACCTTGGAATTGATGACCCCATTTTGGACATTGCCAAAGGGTTGGAAAAAGAAGCTTTGGAGGACAAATACTTTGTAGATAGAAAATTGTATCCCAATGTGGATTTCTATTCTGGAATCATCTATAGGGCGTTGGGAATCCCAACAGAAATGTTTACCGTAATGTTCGCTTTGGGAAGACTGCCTGGATGGATTGCCCAATGGCGGGAAATGCGATTGCGAAAAGAACCCATAGGAAGACCCCGACAAGTGTATATCGGGGAAAACCTAAGGTCCTTCGTTCCATTGGAAAAAAGATAAGATTTGGGGGGACAGTCAAAAAACTAGGGCAATTGCAAAATTGCCCTTTTCTTGTTTATAGGCTTTGAAGATTAGTTCCAGAGCCAAAATTCAAAGACTTGTCATGGTCATAGCATATACGCATGATCTCACGGTGGTAATGGGCACGTATCCACGAAAGATCATTGTTTTTTGAAAGGATGTTTTTTGATCGTTCAAACTCATGATGGAGAAAGTTGTGAGCATCAATGGCATTCAAGTTTTTTATGGTAGAATCGAGTGACTGACCATACCTATTGATAAAAGTGTTTACTTTCATCAAATCCCATTCATTATCTATTACTAAATTGTCTTGGCCTAAAGCTCCTTCGGGAAAGTCTTGCAGAGTAATGCAATCTTGATACTTTACAGAATACAAAGAATCCGTATGTTGGTCTATGGAGGAATAGGCATGCGTAACCTTTCTTTTTTGAAATGCATTCATTGGTCCCCACAGTGCAAAAGCTGCCAAGACCAATACCGACGAAACAATCAATTTCTTCATTTGTAGGAAAAATCTTAATACAAATGTAGTAATTAAAAATGTATAAGCAACATTTATTGCATAAAAATTCACATCAAATAGTGAATTTTAAAGCATTAACGTTCAGGGAGTTAAATTTTGAATATTTCTCGTTTTTATACTGGGAAAATCACATAAATAAAAAAGGTTATTTTGCCAATTTGTAGGAGGATAATAGGGGCCAAAACACTAGATTTGCCTTAAAATTTTTAGGGGAAACCCCTAATTGAATTAACACGTTTCAATGATTATCGTATGATGCAGTTGAACATTGTAGACGAAACAAGCCCGTTAAAGGCAGTGATTTTGGGGACAGCACACAGTTGTGGCCCAATTCCAAGCCCGGAAGAGGCCTATGACCCAAAATCTTTGGAGCACATTCTGGCAGGCACCTATCCAACAGAAGCGGATATGGTAAAGGAAATGAATGCCTTTGCACAAGTATTTCAAAAGTATGGGGTAAAAGTATACCGCCCGGAGGTCCTTGAGAATTGTAATCAGATTTTTTCACGGGATATTGCTTTTGTTATTGAAGACAAGCTATTTCATGCCAACATTCTTCCCGATCGCGAACGCGAGTTTGTGGCCATTCATGAAGTGTTGGATGAAATCGACCCCAATAACATCATTCGCCCACCCGAAGAAGTACACATTGAAGGTGGTGATGTCATGCCTTGGAACGATTACATTTTTATAGGCACTTACACGGGTTCGGATTATCCCGATTTTATCACAGCTCGTACCAACAAAGAAGCGGTGGAGTATATCCGAAAGATGTTTCCGCATAAAACGGTAAAATCATTTGAACTGCGAAAATCAAACACCGACGCTAAAGAAAATGCCCTCCACTTGGACTGCTGTTTTCAACCGGTGGGAAAGGACAAGGCCATTTTGCACAAAAATGGTTTCTTGGTGGAAGAGGAGTATCAGTGGTTGGTGGATTACTTCGGGAAGGACAATGTTTTTGAAATTACCAAAGACGAAATGTACCAAATGTTCAGTAACGTATTTTCCATTTCACCGGAAGTGGTCGTTTCAGAAAAGAACTTCATCCGGCTGAACAACTGGCTTCGAGATCAAGGTTTTACGGTAGAAGAGATTCCGTATGCCGAAATTGCCAAACAAGAGGGGCTGCTTCGGTGCAGTACCATGCCCCTCATCAGGGCATAACAATTACGCACTTACAACAACTAAACATACAAACAATTTGAGAGCACAGATTACCAACACCATTCTAATGATTCGTCCGGTAAATTTCCGGATGAATGAGCAGACTGCGGTCAATAATTATTTTCAGGAAGACTTGCATTTGAAAAATGCGGAGATCAACCGAAAGGCCCAAGAAGAGTTCGATGCCTTTGTAAAAGTACTTCGGGAGAACGGGGTAAATGTTATCGTGGTTGAGGATACCAAGGAACGTGATACACCAGATTCCATTTTCCCGAACAATTGGGTCTCCTTCCATGAGAGCGGTACTATTTGTGTCTATCCCATGTTTGCTGAAAACCGAAGAAAAGAACGCCGAGAGGATATTTTTGAGACCTTGGAAAACGAAGGTTTTGCCATCAATAATATTATGGATTACACTTCCGCTGAAGAGGAAGGCGTGTTTTTGGAAGGCACAGGAAGTATCCTAAAAGATAGAGCCAACCAAAAAGCATACTGTGCGCTCTCCGAACGGGCCCATGAAGAACTGTTTATTGAATTTTGTGAGGATTTTGACTGTTTCCCCGTCATTTTTACGGCCTACCAATCGGTGGATGGGGAGCGTTTGCCCATTTACCATACCAATGTAATGATGGCGATGGCTGAGACTTTTGTGGTCATTTGTTTAAAGTCCATCGACGATAAAAAGGAGCGCAAGAGTGTTGTGGAACATATTAAAATGGATGGTCGGGAGATTATTGAAATCACCGAGGAACAACTGTACCACTTTGCAGGGAACATGCTCCAAGTGATCGGGGCCAATGAACAACGTTTTATGGTGATGAGCACCCAAGCCTACAATAGCCTTCGGGATGACCAAATCAAGGCCATTGAAAAACATTGTCGTATCATTCATAGTCCATTGGATACCATTGAATCTTCAGGGGGTGGTAGCGCCCGTTGCATGATGGCGGAAGTGTTTTTGCCAAAGAAGTAATGTCCCCTTGAGGGGACCTTAGGGGTGTTTTTTCATGTGGACACGCCTGCCTGCCGCAGGCAGGAATTCCACCAATTTGCACGAATACCACCATCACCCTAAACCCGCCTAATTGGACGAGCGGGCTTATTTCAGGGCCACATCTCTTATGATGGGATGCCGAATCTAGTTCGGCATGACGAAATACATTGTCCCCTTGAGGGGACTTCAGGGGTGTTTATTGCCTCTGAACCCACTCAAAAAAACCGCAGCCATAAACACCATAAAAAAGGCAAAGGGCAGGGAGGTGATGATGAGCAATTTCTGAACAGCGGTAAGCACATCAATATCCGGTTTGGCATTGCCAAGGAGAATAAGCGCCAAGGTGGCCAATAAAATAAAGATGGACCAGATAAGTCGGTGCTTTTTCTGGGGATTGGGATTGCCCTTGTCCGTAAACATGCTCAACACAAAGACCGCAGAATCCACTGAAGTAACCAAAAAACTCACCAATAATAAAATGGTGATGCCATTCAGCAGCCCCGAAAGCGGATATTCCCCAAAAAAGAGAAAAATGGAGGAAAACACACTGTCAAATTCGTTCTGGTAGCTGCCCCAACTTTCAATGATTTCAAAGGTCGAAGTGCCAAATACCGAAAACCAAAAGAACGTTCCCAGCGATGGGATGATCAATACCCCCAACAACATTTGCCTTAGGGTGCGACCTCGGGAAATCCGGGCAATAAAGATACCCGTGAAAGGTGCCCAAGCCAACCAGAAAGCCCAATAGTAAAAGGTCCAATCGGTGAGGAATTCGATACCGGGGTTGTAACGCCCCACGGCGATGCTCATCGGAACAAAATCGATGAGGTACTGCAACGAAGCCTTTCCGAAGGAAATAAGGATATCTCCCATATTGCTATTGACAAAAACAAAGGCCAACAACAGCAGCGTCACCAAAATATTGAACTTGGAAATCTGTTTGATGCCCTTGTCCACCCCCAACCACACCGAGACAAACGCAATGGCGGAAATCAGGATGGCCAGTAGTAGGGTAACTGTTACCCCAAACTCGGACTGAAACACATGGTTAAGCCCTCCGGTAATCTGGGCGGTGCCCAAACCTATGGCGGCAATCAACCCGAAAACAGTGGTGATGATGGCCAGAATGTCCACCGCATTGGCGCGTTTGGTACCCTTGAATTTTTGTGGAATGGAACTGCTCACCAGCACTTTTTGGTGTTTGGCAAAGAGGGCATGGCCAATGATCAGGGCAAACAGTCCGTAAAAGGCCCAAGCGGTAAAGCCCCATTGGTAAAAGGTGAACTCCAATGCCAAGATTTCTGGGGTGGTATTGGTGGCAATGGGTGGGTTTTGCTGCATAAAAACGGGTTCCTGCACCGCCCTGAGCAGGATACCGGCTCCCATGCCCGTGCTATAGAGCATACTGGCCCACGCCCAAGTAGAATGTTCCGGTTTTTCATTGGGTTGGCCCAATTTAAGCTTGCCCCAGGGCGATACCGCAATGCCCAAGAGCAGTAGCACACAGCCGAGGCCCAGATACAGGTAAAAATATCCAAAGTGACCCCGTACCCAGAGCGAGAGCACCTCAATGGATTGGTAGCTCCACTCTGTAAACAGGAATACTACTGCGGAGAACAGTAACAGTAGCCCCGTGGAGACCGCCAATAGCATATTGTTTTTGAGAAAATTATAGATGTCAAAATTGGTTTTACCATTTGAAGGTAAACAAACTGATACAATTTCAAGTTTTCAACAAGGCCAGATAATGAATTTCCCTTGGGTAAACATTATTTTATTATCCTAACTTATCTGTACATGAAAAAATCTCCAATAATAAAGGCCCTTGTACGATCCTCACCCAATTTATATTTTGCTGTTTCCAAATCTCCTTGCGATTGATATGATTTATTAGGTTTCACAATTTGTTGAATGTAGTCATTGTATGAATTGATACCATCATATTTTGTTAGTTGAGTTTGAAGCAAAAAGTAATTTTCTTCTTGTAAAAAATCATAAAGTTGATAATCAGCGAGTTCATCCGGAAGCTCAGGTATCACAATTTGATTAGTGTTTTGGCTATCAAAAATATAAATCCAATCGATTGATCCTGTTGTTGGTGTTGCCCATTTTGTGATGACGGTTTTACCAACACTATGATTACCGGCGCCAATACTATAATTAATAATATTGTTGCTGAGTGAATGATCAATGGACCAGTCAGGTACTTCATAATAAGCTTGTGGCAAACCCCTTCCAACACTGGTGAAATCATAAGAAACAATTCTGTGTTTATATTCAGCAAATATATCCAACCAAAAATATTCTAGGGGGCCAGGGTTATTTGAGGTATTCTTGAACGATTCGTCAAGTTCATAATTCAAGTCCATGCGATAATCATCCAAAGAACTGTATCCAAAGATTTCCATGTTTACAAAGCCAGAATTACTGAAACTAGACGATGATTGCTGAATGTCGGTGTCGATGAAATCCGAAACGTCAATATTCGTGTCTATACCATCAGGAATTGGGTTATCATAAACAATGTATTTATATTGATTTAAGCAGCGAAAATCAAGAAATAGGTAAATTTTTTCTGATGCAAGGGAAGGATCACCAAGTGGATAAAATGTTTGGATGCTAAGGTCTTCGGAACCTGAACCGTGGGATACAGAATACCCAGGTCCCCATCCCAATGTGTTTTGAGCACAAGGGTCTAGACCAGTTATTTTAAAATCAGTTGTTACTGAATTCGATGAATTTATCTTTCTCGGCTGTAAATTATACACACCTGCGGTTCCCCTAGTCAAATTTCCAATGGAAAATATATCATTTGATTGGGTTCCATTAAGATACCCGGATATTTCCAGCAAAGTCAAAGTGAATTCTTGATGAATGGGAAACTCTGTGGAGGCATACAATTTTACAACTGAATTATCAACACCTTCCGTAAAGTCGAGTGTTTGACCTTCACTATCTGAAGCTAGATAAAATAACTTGGTTATGGTATATTCAGGAGGAAGATAACCTTCATTGATATTGATGGTTATCAACAACCTTTTAATTGTCACAGGAATGGTGGTTGAGGAAGTGTTCCCAAGAGTGTCCGAAGCCTCAAATACAAAATCATGTTGACCAACAGGATAACTTTCTGGGTCGAAATCAATGTTCAAATCGGCAAATGTCTCGAATTCTCCTAAGAGTTCATCATCCAAATAGACCTTAAGTGCACTAACTTCGGAATATTCATCTGATACTGTGGGTGTAATTTGAAGCTGCTCTCCTAGTATTTGATTAGCCGTGATACCCTCAACCATAACCTCAGGCCCACTATTGTCTGAAATAAAATCGACTTGGTAGGTAGCACTATTGCCTGCATAATCTTCAGCTCTGATTTCAAGAAGTTTTTCGCCATCTTCCCACAAAGTGGTATTCAACAGCAAGGAATATCCGGCAGTTTCTTCAACCACTTCCAAAGGTGCATTATCTACAGTGGCGGTTACTTCCTTTATTTCTTGTGCGTCCGATACCGTAAAGGTTACCGTTGTGGTTCTCCCATTCAATACAATCCCATTTTGAAGGGAAACATCTGAAATAGAAGGCAGGTCGTTGTCAATGTATAGGATTTGTTCAACTGAACTTACGTTGTTCGAAATATCCGAGACTTCAAGTTTTAGGGTATAACCTTTAAAATTCTGCGGGTTGGGGTCTTTGGATGCATACCCCGATAAATCTAGGGTAAATGTGAAAGGTGCAGTGGAGGATTGCGTCACAATATCTCCATTGATATACACCGTGGCCGATTTTAGCTTGTCATTATCGTTGGCATTGGCCCTTACTGTTATGGTGTTAGCTACTACCATTGGTCCAGTAAAATTCTTACCAAAGCCGCCAATTTCTAAATCAATTGTAGGAGGGGTGGTATCTATGACCTCAGGCTCTTCTGAGCTATCACCCTTGGAACAAGATGTAAATAAAATGGATAAAGAAAGGATGACTAAAATCGTAGGTAAATATCGCATAATAAGAATTTGCTCAAATCTATCAATATTGTGGAAATATGGAGTGTTAAAATCAAGGTTTTGGATAATAGGGTTTTATTTTCGGATAAACGAACCTACATGTTTTAACTATTTCATGGCACCATTTAATTTACTGGAGTGGTGATATAATTAGGTATGTATTATACTATTTTAATAACTATTTTCTCAACCCAACCACAATCCCCCTAATTGCTTCCACTACATCTTGCACCTCCCTTCGGGAGAAGGTATCTTCTTCTAAAAAGAACGTCATAAAAATACCTAGCTCCAAAATTTGAGCTAATTTTTCAGGAGAACCGTAGCTGTCTTCAATCCACCCTATAAAAGTGTCGGTTTGTCTATTTTCCATTTTCCATCAATTAATAGGTAAAGAAAAGAGGTATATTCACCGTTTTTAATGCCATATTTGACAAGTTTAATTTTAATGTCTTCATATAAATGACCGAAGAAATCATATACGGAAAATTTTGGGATAGAGTAGGAGCCTACCTCTTGGATACTTTAATTGTAGGGTTCGTTACTTTTGGGCTTAACTATGCAAACATCTTGCATTTTAAAAGTTTCTGGTTTTATTTACCTATAGCAGCTATTGGAATTCTGTACAAACCGTATATGGAGAGTTATTATGGGGCCACTTTGGGAAAAATGGCACTTAACCTAAAGGTTACGGATTTGGAATACAATCAAATAGATTTTAAAAAATCGCTGTTGCGAAGTTTGATCGTTATGGTGCCAGGACTTATCTACATTCCAGTTTATTATTTAGCTTTTAATAATCCGGCTGTAACCGAAACAGATGGCTTTATGAATTTTGCCACGGCTATGACCAATGCATATCCTGCGGCAAGAATCAGTACAAATCTTTTATCGCTAGTGTTCATCACAGATATTATAGTCCTATTGACTGAAAGCGGTAAAAAACAAAGATCTTTGAAGGATTTTATTGCAAATACTTATGTAGTTAAGGTCAAAAAGTAAAAGCACATCAGTTTAAAGTTTACCTAAAAAAATTATTCTTTCCCAACAGTAAATTCGCGAATGGCCTGATTGGGCTCCATAATGGTATGGCCTTGCCAAAACTCGGGGTCATAGGTGGGCATATAAGTGGCGCGCGCGGTCTTGTCCTCTGTAAAGTTGGTAAACTGGGCTTCGGGGACCACGGCTTGGTCAAATACCACCAGTTCCCATTTTTGGGTGGGGCTCATCCTAAAATCAATGTTCAGCGAGAGTTCGTTCTGCTTGCGGCGGCCCTTTACGTGCTTGTTCTTTTCAATCACTTTTAGGGGCCGGTCCACGGCAAAGTAGCGGCCAAAGGTAAAGTCCATAAAGCGGAGGTCGTACTTGCCATTGGGCAGTTGGGCAAAGCGCATGGTGCCCTTGTAGAGCACTTCGCGGTAGGTAATGCCCAACAGCCTAAAATTGCGCAGGCGCTCGGTGTTCTGCACATCCAACCGCATGATGGCGAAGTCCTCGATATTGATATAGAGGCGGCCCTTGAACTCGGCACTGCTGCGCTTGGGCTCAAAGTCGATGACGTAGACCCCGGCATCTTCAATTTCGGCATAGCCGGCGAGGGTAAACTCGTATTTTCGGGTCTTGGAGATGAGGTCCAGTTTGCTGTCCTCGTTGTAGTACAGCTCGTTGAGTAGTTCCTTGAAAGCACTGCGCTGACTGTCCACTAGTCCGGACTTCTTTTTCTCAAGGTTTTGTGTGAGCTCTTCGGCCTCTTTGGCCTGCTCTTTTTCCATATCGCTGAGGATGGAATCCACCTGCACCTTTTGGCTAAAGATGCCCGATTTGATCTTCAGGTAGGAATCTGGTTTTATGTTCCGGGTAAAAATGGTCTGCATGCGCTCGCCCAGTTCCTCAAAAGAGCCCACTTGGTTCTTGTCGTAAAGGTCGGCGGCCTTGATGATATCCAGTTTGTAGGTGCCGTTGTTTTTATAGAGGTCGCCCAGACTTTCGGTAAAGTGGTGGCCATTTCTGGGGATGGAAAGGGCAATGCTGTCCATAAGTTCCTTGTTGAGCTCCGCGATACTGGATTTCTCAAAACCAAAGTCCACCTTGTCGATGGTGGGAAACTCGGACTGCCGTAAAAAGAAACGTTGTTTAACGGGTGCTTTGTTGACGTTCTGCGGAACACGCTCCACCATTTTTTCAATAATATCGTCCACCGAAAGTTCCTTGTCGAAGACATACACGCCGCTAAGTTCAATGGCCTTGGGTTGAAGCAGCACCACACTGTCCTGCAATTGGGCTAGGGTGAAACCCTTTTTGGAGTACCCCATGGAGGAAATGTAGATGGAGTCGGGGGTGGCGGTTTCGTCCAACGAAAAACTAAAACGGCCTTCATCGTTGGTGATGACGCCCTTGTGTTCGCCATATTGGATGGTGGCATACGGAATGCCTTTTTGGGTCTTTGCATCCACCAATTTGGAGCTGATGGTCTGGGCGGTCATGGGCAATGCCATAAGGAAAAGTAACACTGGGAAGATCTTGGTGTTGGACAAGGTCATCTGTTCGTTTTTGATGTAATTACTATATAGACAATGCAAACTGCAAAAGGTTGCACATGGGTTAGACGAATCGGGGTGGTTTTTGTAACAGAATTTTCAGATTGTCCCCTTGAGAGCTTGCACTGAGCGCCCGCCTGCCGGACGGGCAGGAAGTCGAAGTGGGCCATAGGAGTGTTACTGGTCTGACACTAATTTCACGAATTTTCTCGTATGCCGCCGTCACCCTGAACTTGTTTCAGGGTCTCATGTGTTGGGGTGGGATACCGAAATAAGCCCGCCTGCACCATTCGGGCAGGTTCGGCATGACGTTTTAAACATTGAATTGTCCCCTTGAGGGGGCTTTAGGGGTGTTTGGGGTTTGGCAGGAATTGCCCCTTTCACCATTTACCTTCGTCCCTTTGTTTCATTCCCGCACCACCACAACCATCTTGTACACGTAATAAAGCGGAACCATACCATTGAGGACCCATAACCCAATGAGGAGTTGGACATCCCCGGCATCTATCCACCCTTTTATTCTGAGGAGGATAATTCCCGTAGTCATTAAAAAGGCCATTACAAAACAGAAATTCATGACCGCCAACATGCGCAGGGCCAGCGAATAGAGTTTAGGAGCATTTTCTTCGGTCACCTTTACCGGATAGTTCATAAGCCACGGTTTT
The DNA here is from genome assembly GCF_017313225.1 of Allomuricauda sp. CAU 1633. GTDB lineage: Bacteria > Bacteroidota > Bacteroidia > Flavobacteriales > Flavobacteriaceae > Flagellimonas. The sequence continues at coordinate 143,961 of NZ_JAFLNE010000002.1, forward strand.
AGTTTGGTGGCAACGAGTCCCAGAGCCAGATAGAGTCCGGCACTGAGCATGGGAATGGCCCAAAGGGCGGATTTATGTCCGTAGCCATCCACCCTGCCTAAAAAGTTGAAATGGGTGGGAATGGTTTCGGGGAGGTCAGCATAGACCCCAAGAACCAGAAAAATATTGAAGGCCACCACCATCCAACCCGCCCGGTAGAGCAGTACATCTGCTTGGGAAGGTTTTACTTCGACTCGTGGATGTTTCTTGAACCAGCTCATAGATCTTCAATGGAGGTTGGCGTATTATCCGCCTTGTGGTCCAACAATTTTTTGAAGAATTTCTGTATGGCTTCCGTGTCCGATTTCACTTTGATGAAATAGTGATCCATATAAACGGAATGGATGGTGCTCTCACCCTTGTATAGCTTTAATTTGTAGTAAGGGATGATGAGTCCGTAGGTTTCCAACAACGACCGAAACCGCAGAATGATGCCCTTGGGGCGGATTTCTATGTTGCAGGTGTTCAGATTGTTGTCCAAAATGAGGAGATTTTGGATTTCGATACTGGTTTCGGTAATATGCAATTTTGGTGAACCAATTCCGCCCATGGCAAAACGTTCCTTCAAGGAAAAGGGTTTGCCCACCGCCTCATCGATTTTTCGGGTGATGGTCTTATCGGAATAGGAAACATTTAGAAGCATGCCTAAAAATACTCAAAATACTAACTATCTATAGGTCAATGCTTCGGGAATTATGTTACAAAAGGGCAAAAAATATGTAGTTTTGCGGGCTGAAACGCTTTTTAGATGAGTTTGCAAAACGATTTGGGCCAAAAGGTCAAAGATGCTGTAAAGGAACTGTACCAAGTTGAACTTCCCACGGTTGAATTTCAACCCACCCGCAAGGATTTTGAGGGAGATGTTACTGTGGTGGTCTTTCCCATGCTTCGTTTTGTAAAAGGGAATCCCGTTCAGATTGGTACCCAAATCGGGGACTATTTGCAGGAACATGTAGCTGAGGTAGCCAAATGCAATGTGGTGCAAGGCTTTTTGAACATTGTGATCGAGGACAGCTACTATCTCAATTTTTTCAACAGTATCAAAGATGAAACGGATTACGGTTATGTGAAGACTTCCTCCAAAGGCGCCATTATGGTGGAGTATTCTTCGCCCAATACCAATAAGCCTTTACATTTAGGGCATATTCGAAACAACCTTTTGGGCTATTCCGTGGCGGAAATCTTGAAGGCCTCGGGAAGGAAAGTATACAAGACCCAAATCATCAATGACCGGGGCATCCATATTTGTAAAAGTATGTTGGCCTGGCAAAAGTTTGGTGAAGGGGAAACCCCAGAATCCTCACGTTTAAAAGGCGACCATTTGGTGGGGAAATACTATGTAGCTTTTGACAAGGCTTATAAAGAACAGATTGCTGAGTTAGTCGAGAGTGGTATGGAGAAGGAGAAGGCAGAGAAAGAAGCTCCCATTCTTTTGGAAGCCCAAAACATGCTCCGTAAATGGGAGGCTGGTGACGCTGAGGTGGTGTCCCTCTGGAAAAAAATGAACAGCTGGGTGTATATCGGTTTTGATACCACCTATAAAAATCTTGGAGTTGATTTTGATAAACTCTATTACGAAAGTGATACCTATCTGTTAGGTAGGGATGTGGTGAAGGATGGCCTGGAAAAAGGAGTCTTCTTTAAAAAAGAAGATGGTAGCGTGTGGATAGACCTTACCGATGAGGGCTTGGATGAAAAAATCGTACTTCGTTCTGATGGTACGGCGGTCTATATGACCCAAGATATTGGTACCGCCATTCAGCGGGTTACGGATTTTCCCGATATCAACGGGATGGTCTACACGGTGGGCAACGAACAGGATTACCATTTTAAGGTGTTGTTCCTCATCCTGAAAAAATTGGGCTATTCGTGGGCGGAGCAATTGTACCATTTGAGTTATGGGATGGTGGATTTGCCCAGTGGGAAGATGAAGAGCAGGGAAGGTACTGTGGTGGATGCCGATGACCTTATCCAAAATATGGAAGAGACTGCGGAGACCATTTCAGCCGAATTGGGGAAATTGGAAGGGTATTCTGAGGAAGAAAAGAAAAGCTTATATCGAACCATTGGTCTCGGCGCTTTAAAATACTACATCCTAAAAGTGGATCCAAAAAAACGGATTTTGTTCAATCCGGAAGAGTCTGTGGATTTTCAAGGGAACACCGGGCCGTTTATTCAGTATACGTATGCACGGATTCAGTCCATACTCAGAAAAGCAGATTTTGATGTCTCGACTCGGCTCGACATGACATTTGAACTGCACGAAAAGGAGAAAGAACTCTTGAAGGGGATTCAACTGTTTCCAGAAACCGTGCAATTGGCGGCAGAAAACTTTAGTCCGGCCCTTATTGCCAATTACACTTACGATTTGGTAAAGGAGTTCAATTCGTTCTACCAACAAGTATCCATTTTGGGGGAACCGGACGAGCAGAAAATGCAGTTCAGGGTGCAGTTGTCCCAAAAAGTAAGCGAAGTGATTCAGTCCGCTTTTAAGTTGCTGGGTATTGATGTTCCGGAGCGGATGTAGAACTGAACCCTCCGAGCTTTGACAAAATCAAAGCTCACCTCCCTTATTGAGGGAGGAACCTTCTGGGTTTTGTTGAAAATGTTCAGATATTTCGAGTAGCACTGAGTCTAGATTTTCAAATACCATTTTGTTTTCAAACCGGATAACGGTAAAACCAAGCTCATTCAATACTTCCGTTCTTTTACGGTCATATTCCTGTGCTTGTGGGGTAAAATGAACCGCACCGTCCAATTCTATGACTAATTTTTCTGCGGCACAATAAAAATCAACGATATAGTTTTTGATGCTGTGTTGTCTGTTGAATCGCCTTCCACATAATTTTTTGGCTTTCAAGTGTCGCCATAAAAATGCCTCAGCTGGAGTTAAATTTTTTCTGAGTTGTTTGCGGTAGGCCTGTAATTCCTTTCGGCTGTGAATTCTTTTTTTCATCAATCCCATTTTAAAGGTCCCCTCTTTGCCCAAGAGGGGTGATTCGGGCTGACCGAATCGGGGAGATTGAGTTTACAATATATACATTTAAAAGCGCACCCTAAAACTTACATTGGGGGTAATGCCCAACGAAACACTTTCCACCGTCTCAATCTGGTTTTCATCGTTGACGCGATAATAACGGTTAAGGCTGTTCTTCCGGTTGGTCATATTAAGTAGGGAGACCCCTGCATTTGCTTTGATGCCCCGAGTTAGGTTAAAACTATAAATGGCCGAAGCATCTGCCCTGAAATACTCGGGAAGTCGGCTGCTGTTAGGGGCTTCATAGTTGATTTGTGCTGGAAAAATAGTGATGTTCAGGGCCTCATCGCCTTCCAAAGGTTGGGTATACGGTTTTCCAGTCCGGTAGTTGACCCCTAGACTCAATTTTAGGTTTTTATAGGTATAGGTGCCCGCAAAGGTAATGGTATGGCGAATATCTAAATTGTTGGGGAACTTGTGCGGAACTATGGAATCAAAGGTGTAGTCATTTTTGTTGTAGGCATAGCTCAACCATGTGCTGTAGCGATCCCCTCTTTTGTTGATGAGAAATTCAATCCCTTTTACATCATAACTGCCAATCTCTCCATTAAACTGATCTTGATTTTGGAATCCTTGGGTACTGGTACTGATTCCATCCACATTTTTATAGAAACCTTCCAGGCCCACATAGAAATTGTTACGTTCATAGTTAATGCCCACCGAACCTTGTTTACTTTGGGTCACGGGAAGGGTGTCATCATCGGATAGAATCCATCTCCGTTTTTCAATACCTAGAAAATTCTGCTCCAAATCTATGACCTGATTGGTAGTCTGACTCTTGAATTCTCCCAAAACTTCGGCTCTTAAATAATTGGCCAACCTAAAGTTGAGGTTAAGACGTGGTTCCACTAAAAATGTATTGAAGGTGTTTAGATTTTCAATGAAATTGAATCGCGCTCCGAATTTTCCAATAAATCTGTTTTCATAGGAAGAATACCCAATTTCGGAATATGGGGCATGAATTCTGACAACGCCCTTAATGTCACTTTCAAATGGAGGTTGTGTGACATTGGTGGTGTTGGTGATCCCTGTCTCAATATATTGAAACCCGTTGGTCCATTGCAGATGGTCTGAAAATTCATATTCGGTATTGAGCTTTACGGCCCTTTCGTCCACACTATTTTTCTGATCCAACTGCCGAACTTGGTTGAACACACTCTGACCATCTAAATTGTATTTGGAGTAGTAGACATTCAAATGACTTGAGAATTGGTCTGTCCATTGACTTTGTAACTGCCCTCCGACGGAGAGGTTGGTTTGTTTCAACAAACTGATGGTGGTTTCGTTGTCCGTCATATTATTTTCCACATATCGCAGGTTGTTGTTCAGACTGATGGCACTAAATCTGAATTTATGCGCATCATTGATGTCATACAACAGTTTTCCTGAAAAATCGTAGAAATAGAAGTCTTCATTACGGGTAATCTCATCGTCCACGGCTACATTGTCCTCGTCGGTTACCTCACTATCCTGAAAGGCCCTGTCGAAAAACTTGTTGTAGGTGGGAGTGTTCAAAAAATCCGTTGTAGACCGGCGAGCTGAGAATTGGAAACCCAATTTGTCATTTAAGGGAAATTGCCCAAAAACATCACCGCTGATAAAGTTAAATCCAGCGCCACCCTCAAAACCTTCAGCTATACGATTGCTGGTTTCCATTTGGATGACACTGCTGACACCGTCACCAAAAGTGGCCGGTGTGCCGTTCTTTATCACCGAAATTTTATCCGTTAAATAGGGGTTGAAGGCAGAAATCAGCCCAAAGAAATGCCCGGATTGATACATTTTAATGCCGTTCCAAAGGATGAGGTTCTGGTCGTTTGTGCCCCCACGAACATTGATGTCGGAGACTGTTTCATCAATACTTTTAATGCCGGGCAATGCTTGAACGGTTTGTAGGATATCCGGCTCAATGAGTCCGGGAAGAATACCAAACTCGGCGGTGTTCATGGTAATACTTGCATCGGTTTCCTTGATGAGTCCTGTGGTCAGGAATTTGTATACAATGACTTCGTTCAATTGCTCGTAATGCTGGGCCATCAATATTTTTGGGCATCCGCCTTGCTGCAATAAACTTTCAACATTGACATATTTGGTGAGATACCCCAAATACCGAATTTTTAGCGAAGCGTCTCTAGGGACATCATCAAGAACAAAAGAACCATTTATATCCGTGGTCTGCGCATTTGTTGTCCCCAAGACCTCCACAGTGGCCCCCGGAATGGTGTTTTCCGCAAAATTGTCGAATACACTTCCACAGAGGGTTACCGAGCGAAGTTTTGTCAACGTAAAGTAACGGTCACTAAGTTTTTTGCTTTCAATCTGAAATTGGGATTCAACATAACTAAGGATATCATCCAGTTTCACAAAATTTTCAGGAACGGCAATGGAAATATCTTCCAAATCTTCATTGAGATATGAAAATTTGACGTCAAAGCGCTCTTCCAAGGTTTTTATATATGCAATAAGACCCATGGGGTCTTGCTGTTTTTCTTGGGCATAATTTGAACGGAAGAAGAACAGCAAAAAAACCAAAAAGAGGCCAATTTGGCTATTGCGGCGTATTCCCAGCATAGAAAAGTACGTTATCACCCTCAACCTTATAGTTTGTGCGAGACGGGGTACTTATACTTTTTAACGCCATATTGAGGTCTGTGTTGCTAAAGGTACCCGTAAAAAGTAAATCAGTGTTTACATTTTCGGTTTTTACCTTGATATTATACTGTCTTTCCAGCTCATTGAAGACATATTGGAGGGGAATACGTTCAAAACTACTTTCGTTGTTCATCCAAGTGGGTTGTTGACCATTGGGCTTGGAGGTGTCGATGACTTTTCCGTTAATGACCATAAAGGAAGTGCCCGCAGGCAATTGGGTTTCCATATTGTTGTGGGTAACACTCACCAATCCTTCGTAGCAAGTGACTTCGAAGAAGTTGCTTCTATTTTCCACATTGAATTGGGTACCCAAAACGGCCACGGTACCATGTTCGGTCTCCACCGTGAATTTTTTTCCTTTGGCGACTTTAAAGAAGGCTTCACCATTTAGGATAACATTTCGACTTTTGTCCCAATTCTTTTTACTGAAGGATACCTCAGAACCAGCATTGAGGAAAATTTCTGAGTCATCGGGAAGGATAACCTCGGAACGTTCGGCAAATTCTGTTGAAATGGATTCATCCAAGGTGTTCAAATAAAAATAGGAACCAGCCAACAATACGGCAATAACGGCAGCAACCCGTAGGAATTTTTTGAAAGGATTCAATGTAATGACCTTTGGGGCTTTGCCCATGCGTTCTTCTTTGATGCGCTCCAAACTTTGCTCCACATTAAACTCAGGGGCTTCCAATGTGCTGGAAACCTCTTTGAGCCTTTCATAAGAAGCATACTCCTCGGACTTTTTAAATTCCGCAAGTTCTGCTTCTGAAAGCTCTCCGCTAAGCCATTTTGCCAAGTAATTTTCTTGCATGGTTTCTATGCTTTACTTCCTTATAACAACTATAGTATAAAATACCCTACTTTTTTTCAATTAACAATTTACAATAAACAGTTTTCAATGGATTGTGGTCTCATAATTGGTCATTGTAAATTGTTTATTGCTAATTGTCCGTTGTTCTATATTCCATCAATTTGTTCCCGCAAACTTTTTAAGGCCAAGTGCATGCGTTTTTCAATAGCTTTTACGCTCACCCCTTCCATTTCAGCAATTTCCGCATATTTCTTTCCATCAATCCTATTGAGCAAAAAAGTGGTTCTTTGGTTTTCCGGAAGTGCGCCTAATGCATTGTCCAGTTTTTTCTTGTATTCCTGCTCCTCCATCAGAAACTCGGGGGACAGATTGGAAGACTGGTCATCAACACTTTTGGCGTATTTTAAGCGTACTTTTTCGGCCTTTATTACATTTAAGTACAAATTGTTGGCCACAGTGTATACGAATGATTTGGCTTTTTCCGGACTTACCTTGGCGCAATTCTCCCAAAGCTTCACAAAGGCTTCCTGTACAGCATCATTGGCCTTTTCCTCGTTGCCAAATTTGTAATATATATAGTTAAAAACCGTTTTGGAATGGGCCTTGAATAGGGAACTGAAGACCTGATCTTCACATACGTTGCTCATGGGAAAGGATTTGTTTCCTCTCCAAAGATATTTGAAAAAAATTAAGATTTGGTAGGGTTTTTTTTAACGCAGTTGTTTTAGAATTGAATTGTAACCCCAAAATTCAAATTGTTATGAAAAAGTTGATCAACAACTTAATGTATGCAGGGCTCATTCTTGCCGCCCTTAATTTTACCTCTTGCCAGAATGAGTTCGAAGAAGTAGGAGGTGCCGATGACCAAGAGACCATTCAAGCTAATTCTTCTGTAGCTAAACTAATTAAGGAAACCTCATCCCATGATGGTTCTTATGACAACATTGTGGATGGCGCCAGCTGTTTTGCTGTACAATTTCCGTACACGGTGGAAGTCAATGGTATCGAAATTACTTTGGATTCCAGAGAAGATTTGCACGCTATCGAAGAAATTTTTGATGAGGTGGATGGCGATGATGATATCTTGGATATCTTCTTTCCTATTACCATTACATTGGCTGATTTTACGGAAATCGTAATTGAGAACAAAGAACAACTACTGGCCAAAGCCGAGGATTGTTTTGAAGGTGGAGGTGATGATGATATTGAATGCATCGATTTTGTTTACCCCATTACGCTTTTCACTTTTGATGCCAACTTTCAGCAATCCAATCAAGTACAGGTTGAAAGTGATGAACAAATGAGAAAGTTCTTTGCCGAACTGGAAGATAATGCCATTGTAAGCATTGAATTTCCAATAACCCTCAAAAAATATGATGGAACAGAAATCGTAGTTGAGAACAATGCTTCATTGGATATGGCCCTAAGCTATGCCAAAGATGAATGTGATGAAGATGACGACAACGATTACAACGATGACGACTTCACCAAAGAACGTTTAGATGCTTATTTGGTAGAATGTCCATGGGAAGTTCGCGAGATGTACCGTGAGAACGTTAACCAAACCGATCAGTACTTGGAGTACCTTATGGTATTCAAAGAAGATGGTAGTGTAACCGTAAATGACCGTATTGGCAATACCTTAAATGGTACTTGGAGTACCAGAGCTACGGACGCAGGTATTCTTGTCGCCTTGGATTTTGATGTATTGGTGGATTTTAATCTGGAATGGGTGGTCTATGAATTGGACGAACATATCATCAAGTTCTATAATGACAATGGCAACAAGATAATCCTAAAACAACGTTGTGATGTTACCCCAGGCGAAGAGCCCAACCCCAATATTTTAAGAGAGATTCTCGGCGAGTGCGAATGGATCATCAAAAAAGTCAAGAATCAAGGAGAAGAGATCGATAGACTTTTGGGTTATGAATTTAAGTTCATGGCAGAAGGCGTAGTAACCTTGAGCAATGGTATCAACACTTCCGAAGGCACTTGGGAAATTGGACTGAACAGTGAGTTGGTACTGTCCTTGATGATCAACATTGGAGACGAACCGGGCGTAAGTTTTGAGTGGCCTGTGAGAGACCTCACTGATACCAGACTGAAGTTTGAAGTAGAAGAAATCGGTTATGAATTGATTTTGCTCCGAGTTTGTGACGACAGTGCCGATGATGGTGATATCACAGAAATCAGAAATATAATGATGGGTGGACCCTGGAATGTAGCGCTCTACTCAGAAGGTGAGGTTGATATGACTTCAGAATTTAACGACATGGATTTTAATTTTACTACCATGCACCAAGTTGAAGTATCCGAATTGGGTAATGTAACCGCTGAAGGTTTGTGGAGATTACTTAGGGATTCTGAGGAAGGTTTGAAGTTCTATATCAACTTTGATACCGCCGGTAGCTTGGGTGAATTGACCGAGGACTGGAAAATAAACATGGTCGAGTCCAACCGAATTGAATTGAAGAACGAGAGTGGTGATGGAACCCTAGAAACCTTGGTCTTCGAGAAACCATAACAAATTTTCCCCAATCTTTTTGATTTGAGAAGGACGGCTCTCCCCAAAGCCGTCCTTTTCTTTGTTATTATTCTTAACTTTGTCCTCCTTTTAAAATGAAGAGCACCTATGTTCGATAATTTAAGCGAAAAACTGGATAAGGCACTCCACTCCCTCAAAGGGCATGGACAGATAACCGAGATCAATGTTGCTGAAACTCTCAAGGAAGTTCGAAGAGCGTTACTGGATGCCGACGTCAATTTTAAAATAGCTAAGGAATTTACCAATAAGGTAAAGGAAAAAGCGCTGGGCCAGAATGTATTGACCACCTTACAGCCAGGCCAGCTTATGGTCAAAATTGTGAAGGATGAGTTGACCGAACTGATGGGCGGCGAAACCGAAGGTATTGACCTTTCTGGGAATCCCTCAGTGATATTGATGTCTGGTCTCCAAGGTTCTGGTAAAACCACCTTTTCTGGAAAACTGGCCAATTTCCTTCAGAATAAAAAGAGCAAAAAACCGCTTTTGGTAGCCTGCGATGTCTACCGTCCCGCTGCAATTGACCAGCTCCATGTGGTTGGTGAACAAATAGGGGTTGAGGTTTATTCGGATAGGGAGAACAACGACCCAGTGGCCATTGCCAAGGCTGGGGTTAAGCATGCCAAAAGTTTAGGGTGTAATGTGGTGATCATCGATACCGCGGGTCGTTTGGCTGTGGATGAGCAGATGATGACTGAGATTGCCAATATCCACAAAGCCATTGAACCGCAAGAAACCCTTTTTGTAGTGGATGCCATGACCGGTCAAGATGCGGTGAATACGGCAAAAGCGTTTAACGATGTTCTTAATTTTGATGGGGTCATATTGACCAAATTGGATGGTGATACCCGCGGTGGTGCTGCCATTTCCATTAAATCTGTGGTGGACAAACCCATTAAGTTCATCGGTACAGGAGAAAAAATGGAAGCCATTGATGTCTTTCACCCTTCGCGTATGGCCGATCGTATTTTGGGGATGGGTGATGTGGTTTCCTTGGTGGAACGTGCCCAAGAGCAGTTTGATGAAGAACAGGCTCGGAAAATCCAGAAGAAGATTGCCAAGAACAAGTTTGGATTTGATGATTTCTTGAGCCAAATCCAACAAATCAAGAAAATGGGGAACATGAAAGACCTTATGGGCATGATTCCTGGTGCTGGAAAAGCATTGAAAGGCTTGGATATTGACGATGATGCCTTTAAGCATATTGAGGCCATCATTCATTCCATGACCCCTGATGAGCGATCTACCCCCTCCAAATTGAACGCGAGCCGTAAAAAAAGAATCGCTGCGGGGAGCGGAACTTCGATCCAAGAAGTGAATCAGCTATTGAAGCAGTTCGACCAAATGAGCAAGATGATGAAGATGATGCAAGGTGGTGGTGGCAAAAAGATGATGCAGATGATGCAGAATATGAGATAACTTTAGTCAGTAGTCAGTAGTCAGTAGTCAGTAGTCAGAATACCTCTAAACAATAACCAAAACCAAATAGAAGACCATGGAAATCCTTGACGGGAAAAAAATATCCAACCAAATCAAAGAAGAAATCGCCGTTGAGGTGGCCCAAATGAAAGAAAGAGGTGAAAAAGTTCCTCACTTGGCCGCAGTTCTGGTGGGCAATGACGGAGCCAGTCTTACCTATGTGGGAAGCAAAGTGCGTTCCTGCAAAAAGATTGGTTTCGAATCCACTTTGATTCATCTTCCCGAAGAAACCACAGAAGAAGAATTGTTGCAACACGTGGCCGAACTCAATGCCAATTCAGACATTGATGGCTACATTGTTCAATTGCCATTGCCCAAACATATTGATGAGGAAAAGGTATTGATGGCTGTCGACCCAGATAAGGATGTGGATGGTTTTCACCCCACCAATTTCGGAAAAATGGCCTTGGAGATGGAATCCTTTATTTCAGCAACACCATTTGGCATCATGGAGCTATTGCGCCGATACAATGTGGAAACCGAAGGAAAACACACCGTTGTCATTGGAAGAAGCCATATTGTGGGGAGACCCATCAGCATTCTAATGAGCCAAAAGGGCAAAGCAGCCAATTCTACCGTGACCCTTACCCATAGCCGAACCAAAGATATTGCGGCACTTACCCGTCAGGCAGACATTGTGGTATCCGCATTGGGCGTTCCCAATTTTTTAAAGGCCGATATGGTTAAAGATGGAGTGGTCATCATTGATGTGGGCATCACCCGGGTACCCGATGAGTCTCGTGAAAGGGGCTATTACATCACCGGTGATGTGGACTTTGAAAATGTTAGTAAAAAAGCATCCTACATCACTCCAGTACCTGGTGGAGTAGGTCCAATGACCATTGCCATGTTGCTTAAAAATACGTTACTGGCCCGGGAGAGGCATAAGGAAAAAAGGGCTTAATCCTTATTCTCTTCAACTTGGGTTCCCATCAAAAGAACCTCTTCTTCGTCATTGGGAGCTAAGTAATCAAGATCGTTCTCGCCTTCATCATTGGTGCAGCTGGTTACGGCCATGGATGCTACCAGTACCGTGATCAATAGTAGAATAATTTTCATAATAGTACGATTTGGGGGCACTATTGCCTGTTCAACTTTTATTATAACGATTTAGGGTTGTGATTCTTGTTTTTTACCCCAAATATTCGATAACTTACCTTTCTGAAAATCAACTTGTATGGCATCTAGGGTAAGAAATAAAGTTGCTTGGATAGTGTTCGCTTTTTTGGCTATTGGGATTGGCCTCTACCCATTGCTATATTTTTTCACCTCTGAAGAAATTGGGTTGTTGGCCAGTAAGTCTGCCGAGTTATTGTCAAGTAAGGTCTGGAATATGGCCTTTTACGGTCATATCACCTTTGGTGGATTGGCTTTGTTGACTGGATGGTCCCAGTTCAGTCAAAAACTGCGCTCCCGAAATTTAACCTTGCACCGAAATCTGGGTAAAATTTATGTGATAGCTGCCTTAATTGGTGGTATCTGCGGGGTGTATCTTGGTTTTTTTGCCACAGGTGGAATCATTCCAGCTGTTGGTTTTATCTGTTTGGGGATTATTTGGCTCTATACCACATTGAGAGCCTATGTGGCCATACGTAAAAAGGACCTTTCCCTTCATCAAGGTATGATGATCTACAGCTATGCAGCTTGTTTTGCTGCCGTTACCCTCCGTATTTGGATGCCCCTTCTAATTATGGCCACGGGCCAGTTTTTAGTGTCTTACAAGATTGTGGCTTGGCTTTGCTGGGTGCCCAACATGATATTTGCCTTTCTTTGGGTACGAAGAAAGGGGCTTACGATAGACTGATTTATTTGGCAAACAATTGCCCCATATCCTTAAATGCTTTGAATTCAAGTGCATTTCCAGCGGGATCTAAAAAGAACATGGTGGCTTGCTCTCCAGGTTCACCTTTAAACCGAATGTAGGGTGCAATGACAAAATCAATTCCCTTTTCTTCCATTTTTTTGGAAAAAGATTGAAAAGTGTCCCATTCCAAAACTACACCATAATGGGGGACAGGAACATTTTTTCCGTCCACGGGGTTGGTGTGCAAGGCTTCTTCGGATTTGGGCTTGTAATGAATGACCAACTGATGTCCGAAGAAATCGAAATCCACCCAATGATCACTGCTTCGCCCTTCTTCGCATTCCAAGACATCGCGATAAAAAACGCGACATTCATCTAAATTATGGACTGGGATGGCGACGTGAAAAGGGGTAATGTTTTGCATGACGGATTTTTGCTGAAAAGTAGAACATCTTTTTTAAGCTTCCAAAAAAGAGATGATTTGGTTGTTCACATCTTCTTGATGCATGGAATGTCCCAACCCTTCGGTACTCACAAGTTGACTTCCTTTCCATTTTTGATGTACAGCTACAGACGCATGGTAGGGTGTAATGGCATCAAACCGATCATGGAAGAGCAATCCCTTTTTAGTGTTGGATTCTGCAAATTTCGAAGTGGAAAAATCATGGATTTTAAAGCCAAACCGATTCTGGACATAATGATCCAAAACGTTCATCACCCTATCATTGAAACGTAATAGGTCTTGATAATGTTCCATAATTTCGTGAAACTCCGAAGGCGCTCCAATGATGACCATTTTTTCAACTTCGGCATTTGGATTTTTAAATTCGTTGTACATCAATGTCATCCCACCAACCGAATGTCCAATCATGTTTTTAGGATTGAATTTTTTCACCATGTGCTGCAGTATCTTTTCATAGAGAGGGACATGCAAATATTTTCCGGATGAATAGCCATGGGCAGGGGCATCAAACGCAACAATGTTGAAATTAGCTTCCCTGAGTTTTTTGATGAGGTTCCGCCAGCGAAACGTATTGCTTTCCCAACCATGCACCAGCAGTATGGTCTCTTTTTCTCCTTTCCAGTGGTAGGTTTGAATCTGAATATTTTCAATGGATTCAATGGAAAGTTTGGCTTCCTCCAAATAATCTACCTGTTGGGGTTGCACACGACCTTTTCTAACGGTACAAAATAAATTGAATGCCTTATGGGCTGCTTTTTTTGGCGCAATGAGGGTATAGAAATTAAAGTATTGACCGTAAGCCAAGGGTATTATTTTGGTCAGAAGTTTTTTCATACGGTTACTTTTTGTAACTTACTCTTTAATTGTTACCAAAAGTACATATTCATTTTAGAAGGACAAAGAAGTCACCTTAACAAAACTAAGTAGGCATATGGAAACTGTTACTGAGAATCAGCAAGTTGGAACAGCAAAAAAATTAGAAAATATGTTTGGGCATATCGATTTCAGGAATCCACCTGAGCTTTGCCCAGTACGGGACGTGATGTCCGTGGCCTCTGACCAATGGAGTACCTTGATTATTTTGTGGTTGGGGTATTTTCCTGTACTTCGCTTCAACAAATTAAAAAAGTATGTGTACGGGATTTCCAATAAGGTGCTGAGCCAGCGGTTGAAAGTATTGGAAGCCGATGGATATATTTCCCGAAAAGCGTATGCCGAAGTGCCCATTCGCGTGGAGTACAGCCTTACCGAGTTTGGAAAGTCTTACGTTGAAAAATTATTGGAGTTGACCGAATGGATGCAAACCAATAGTCCAAAAGTACTTGCCAATCGGGAAAAATACGGATTGTTCTAATCTCGAATGCGATTCCAAATATCCAAGTACATTTTCCAATTACCATCCTCTTTTTTCCAAACAACAACATATTTTCCTCTCCAATTGGCAATGGAACCATCCTTATTTTCTGATTTCCCCTCAAAGTAACCATAATCGTGGGCGTAGTCTCCAAGGAAGGTAATCTCCTGAGGGATTATTTCATGATGCAGGATTTTTGTTCCTGCACCCAATAGCCATTGCTTTTTAATAGCCGCTCTTCCAGCGATAATATCCGTGTTGTTCGGGAAAATTTTAGCATCTACAGTGTAGCTATTGGCTATCGTTTCAAAATCTCCATTCATATAAGCTTTTGAAAATGTTTTGGTGGCCGCAATGATTTTTTCCTTTTCATCTGGATTGGGATGCCCATCAGTAGGTTCAAAATTGGATTGCGCATATAACAGACAGGGAAGTAAGGCAACTATAAACAACAGATTTTTCATTGGAATGGCTTTAGGCCATAAATTAACCAAATGAAAAGGCTTATACTCCTGTTTAGCAATAAATTAACATCTTATTCCCAACCCAGCATCAAGTACTTTATTTTCGCTTCATCTGGAATCTGTACCGCCTCAATGTTCGATGAAGAAAAACGAAGATTGGAAGGCAGCTCTTCTTTGTCAATGGTAAAATAGAGGTTACTTTCCTTGGGAAATAGCACAATGCTGTTTAAAGTGGTCACTATTTTTTTGAGGGTATACTGTTTTTGAATATCCCCAAAAGTGCTTTGCAGCCCAATGCCCTTATTTGTAGCATAGCGCTTGTCCAATATCCTAACATTTTCAATGGTTTGGATGCTGTCCGTACTTGGGGTCAACGTCAACAAATGTTTCCCTCCCTTTTCAAAAACCTCAATCTTTTTGGATGAAATGGCGCCAATATCAAGATTTGTGGTGTCCTTAACAATGGAATCATTGGGGAAAAGAGTTTCCAACTCCGAAACTTTGGAGCTTTTTAGCAGTAGCCCAACACTGTCTTCAGTAATTAAGTAAGGAGTGTCTTTTTCACAAGATTGTATAAATACCAAAAGGCAAGCTATAATAGCAAGGATAGTTTTGTTTTTCATAAAATTTTTATCGAATCACTTTTTTTAATACACCAAGAACACCACGGATAAAGGTTGCGCTGGTGAGTACTTTTACCACAGGGTTCATTCTGGTGCTTCTTCTGGTTGATGTTGACCTACGGGAACGGGTATCCTCTTTCTCTTTTTCGGCTTCTTTTTCTGCCTTTTCAATTTTTTCGTTCAAAATCTCATAGGCACTTTCCCGATCAATCTCCTCATTGTACTTTTTGATCAACTTGGATTTACCCAGCGTCTCTTTAAGTTCAGCTTCAGAAAGAATATCCATCCTACT
Source organism: Allomuricauda sp. CAU 1633 (assembly GCF_017313225.1). Lineage (GTDB taxonomy): Bacteria > Bacteroidota > Bacteroidia > Flavobacteriales > Flavobacteriaceae > Flagellimonas. Next base: position 159,524 of record NZ_JAFLNE010000002.1, read on the forward strand.
CATAGGTGCCCGCATTAGGGTAGCAGCCAATGGGGTAGGTCGTCCCTTTTCATCCAACGCAGAAATCAGTGCTTCTCCGGTTCCCAGTGAAGTTAGAATTTCAGCGGTATCGTAGAATTCGGTAATGGGGTAGTTTTGAGCCGTTAGTTTTATGGCTTTTCGGTCTTTGGCAGTAAATGCCCGTAGGGCATGTTGCACTTTCAATCCCAATTGCGCCAAGACATCATCTGGAACATCGGTAGGGTTTTGGGTGACAAAATACAGGCCAATGCCCTTGGAACGAATCAATTTGACGATACTTTCAATTTGGTCCAACAAAGCTTTGGAAGCATTGTCAAAAATCAAATGGGCTTCATCAATAAAAAGAACCAGCTCAGGTCGTTCGCTATCACCCTGTTCGGGAAAAGTGGAATATATTTCGGCCAAGAGACTCAACATAAAAGTTGAGAAAAGTTTGGGTCGGTCTTGGATATCGGTCAAGCGGATAATGTTCACAAACCCTCTTCCATTTTCATCGATTCGAACCAAATCCTCCACATCAAACGACTTTTCTCCAAAGAAAAGCTCGGCGCCTTGCTGCTCCAGTTCAATGATTTTTCTCAAAATGGTACCCGTTGAACTCGTGGAAATTCGCCCGTATGCCTTTTGGAACTCTTCTTTGCCTTCTCCTGTGGCATATTGAAGCACTTTCTTAAAATCTTTTAAATCAAGAAGCGGAAGTTTGTTGTCGTCACAGTATTTGAATACCACGGCAACAATGCCCTCTTGGGTCACCGAAAGGTCCAGAATCCGCGAAAGCAAAACCGGTCCAAATTCTGAAACGGTGGCTCGCAAGCGAACTCCATCTTGTTCCGATAACGATAAAATCTCCACTGGAAAACCTTTGGCTTCAAAAGGGAGACCTATTTTTTCATGTCGTTCATCAATTTTGGGATGACCTGGACTGGGTTGGGCAATCCCACTTAGATCTCCTTTAAGGTCCATCAACAAAACAGGAATTCCTTTATCCGAAAGATTTTCGGCCAACACCTGAAGGGTCTTGGTCTTTCCGGTTCCCGTAGCACCGGCAATAAGACCATGGCGGTTTAGGGTTTTAAGGGGTACTTTTACATAGGCATTGGTGATGGTCTCGCCTTCCAACATGCCAGCACCCATAATAATGTAATCTCCTTTTGTGGTATAGCCCTGCTCTATATGTTCAAAGAATTTTTCTTTGTTGCCCATCACATTCAATTTCCGATAAAAATAGGGTAATTTTAAGCAAATCTAAAAACCAGTTATGAAACCTTATCCATACGTTTTGTTATTTGTTTTGACATTGGGAACAATGGGGTTTGCCTACGCCCAAAAAAAGACCGAACTAATTTTCCATAAATCCCACGAAGTCAAAAAGCAAGATGCGCCATTTAGTGATGCCGTTCAGGCAGGGAATCTTTTCTTTTTAGCCGGACAGATTGGTATGGACCATTCCACCCGTAATATGGTTGAAGGTGGCATCCAAGCCGAGACCGAGCAGGCCATCAAAAATATCAAAGATGTTTTGGCGCAACACCAGATGGATTTGGGCAATGTGGTAAAATGTACTGTGATTTTGAGCACAATGGACGATTTTTCCAGTTTTAACGAGGTTTATACCCAATATTTTACCAACAAACCAGCCCGAACGACTTTTGCCGCCAGCGGATTGGCAAGGAATGCCAAGATTGAGATTGATGTGATAGCAGTAAAATAACCTATCAAGCAATATTTCCTTTTACAAAGTCTTGGGAGTCTTTTCTTTGGCACCCATGATGACCAACCATAGGCAGGTTCCAATCTCTCCAATGCTGGCTGGAATTGTCATGTAACTTGAGATGGCAAAATCTGAATAATTGGGGAGTGCTACTTTCCCTAGAAAATTAAGATAGTATCCAACGCTGCCTATCATTAGGATTAGCCCCAATACTTTGGGCAGAAAACCGGATTTAAAGACCAAATATCCAAAAGGGAAAAGCCATAAGGCCCAAAAGTTCTGGCCAATGAGGTTGCCCTTATTGAATTGTCTTAAGTAGAACATCACTTGATCGGCTATGGGCCAAGTTGTTTCTCCAACCCCATCGATCAGTGATAAAACCGCAAATTTGTTCAAGAGTATGCTAAAAAAGATGGGAACCGTAGGTAAGGCAAGGGTTACCATAGCTACGGCAAAAGATTTGTTTACGGTGTGCAGTAACTTGTATAATACTGGGAGCAATAACAGAAAAGCCGTAAAACTGATGGATTCCGACACTATTCCCAATCGGAAAAGTCTTTCGGAGGCTACGATGTTATCAAGCGTTTGTTGGGCGTTGTCCCACACAATGAGTTGAGACGGTACATACAGCAGGGAAAAAATTCCGGCAAGAACCACAGTTAGATAGAGGAATCCGGCTAGACGGGCTGTTGCTTTATTGGTTTTCATATGGTAGTTTTTTGTGAGACGATGGAAGAGAAGGTTTGTTACAGCCAATGATTATTTTATCGTGTATTTTATAGGAAATAAGTACACTAAGGAATCTTATCTTTGCAGCATGGTAAAAGACAATGTCATGGATTTGGTGGAAAAGGGCTTGATGCTTCCTTTAATGGAGGAGTTCTACACCATTCAGGGAGAAGGATATCATAAAGGAACCGCGGCTTATTTTATTAGAGTGGGTGGTTGCGATGTGGGATGCCATTGGTGCGACGTCAAGGAAAGTTGGAATGCGGAGACACATCCTCCAACAGCAATTGAAAGTATCGTTGAAAATGCTGCCAAATATTCTGATACCATTGTAATTACCGGAGGTGAACCCCTGACCTGGGATATGGGTCCCTTGACCGCTGGTTTAAAGTCCAAAAACCTGCAAATCCATATTGAAACTTCTGGAGCGTATCCACTAACGGGGATTTGGGATTGGATATGTCTCTCCCCCAAAAAAAATAAGCTTCCAGAGGAAGATATTTACCAGAAGGCACATGAATTGAAGGTGATTGTCTACAACAAGCATGACTTTATTTTTGCTGAGGAGCAAGCGGCCAAAGTCAACAACGATTGCATTCTTTATCTACAGCCAGAATGGAGCGTTCGGGATAAGATGGTTCCTTTGATTGTGGACTACGTTATGAAACATCCCAAATGGAAAGTTTCACTTCAGACCCATAAATATTTGAATATTCCCTAGTTTTGGGATTAACGACCGCCATTACTCTGAAGGTCCAAAAGACACTCTGCATCCAGATTTGGGATGGTGCCCAACCCTTTTGAGGCATTACGTTGCATCTGTTTTACCATGGGTCCTCCAAACTGAAGCTCAGCGCGCATTAGGCAACCTTCTGTTGTGCAATGACTATCTGCTTCGGGGTCTTCATGATTGTTGACAACTGGAGTTCCTAGGTTTACAAGCCCCAATAAATGTCCAAATTCGTGATTAAGCGTTGCGGATTCCACATCGGCAACAGATACAAAAGCGCTGTTTCCTACTAAATCTCGAATAGTAGCTTCATAGATGACCATGGAAGTGTTTCGGTATACCACGCCCAAGGTTACCAAGTTTTCGCTTTCATCATCCGAATCTGACGGAGCATCGGCAAAATAGATGTATAGGGCCAATGTTGATCCATCATTATAGGCAGTGCGGTTTTCCTTTTCCAAGTCTGCAACCTCTTCCTTAGTAAGGGTTTCTTCATTGGGAGAAGGAAGTTGTTTATAGGTAAATGTAATCTCTTCCTTAAAAGTTCGTGCTCTTATAAATTCCTCAAAAGTTGCAATGGCTTCGGCTGTAGGGCGAAAACCTGAAACGTATGCAATTTCTATCAGTATTTCATCAAACTTGGTATTGGCCAAGAGATCTTGGGCAGATGCTCCTGTTCCCAGAAGATTGGCAGATTTGTCAACTTTTGAATTTGGGTCGTCATCATTTCCAGAATCTTTGGAGCAGCTTAAAAGCAGTCCAAGGACAAGTAAAGAATAAACAGCGATTTTCTTTTTCATAGCAATCGATATTGTATAAAACGTTCCGTTTCAGAAACTAGTATCATTTTTTTGTCACTCTGGCCAAATAATCAAAATGATCACCCAATAAGACCAGTTCACAATCCAAATCATTGGTCCAACACACATTTTGCAAGGTATTGAAATCAAGATAAAGCCAATTAAAAGACTCCCCTTTTTCACCTTTGTATTCCATGGTAAAGGTTACCTCACCATAATACTTGTCATTGTTGGGAATCCAATAACCCCCATCCTCATCCTGTTCAAACATATAGATGATGTCGCTGGAATCCAACAGAATCTGCCCATTGGGCAGCAATAATGAGGCCAAATGCTGCAAAAAATCATCCAAATTGTCCAAGGACCCTGCCAATCCAACGCCGTTCATCAGCAGTAGCAAGGTATCAAATCTTTCTTTATCATAGTCGAGGACAGCAGTGTTTACCAATGATTTAACACCTCGTTCCTTACATACGGAAATAGCGCCGGTGGAGTTGTCCAGAGCGGTTACTTTGTGCCCTTTGTTTTGAAGATAAAGCGCATGGTTTCCTGCTCCACTACCAATATCCAACACTGTACCGCGGGACAGTTGCAGGGCTTTTTGTTCCAGTTTGGGCATATCTTTAAAGTTTCGGAACAAATACGGAAGTGGAATGACATCCTCCTCGTCCAACGACGAGTAAGTCTTAATGTCTTCGGAATAATTTCCATGATGGTAGTCCATCAGGGCTTTACCAAGAATATCCGCCATGTTTTTTAGTGATGATCAATGACAAAGGTGTGACTTTAATCCCAAACTAAGGTTTAATTGGATTCTCTTTTTTAAGTTTGTCCACTATGGATTTGGAATTGGAACAGCTACCCCAAAAGACTCGAGAGAAACAGGCAGAGAACAAAAAATTCTTTGCGAAGTTAAAGAAGCGACCACCCAAGGATTTGGACTATACCATGCAGGAACTGCACCATGCCGAATTTGAAAGAACGGATTGCCTTACGTGCGCCAATTGCTGCAAGACCACAGGGCCACTGTTTACCAATACCGATATTGAACGAATCGCCAAGCATTTTAGAATAAAACCTTCAGAATTGATTGACCGATACCTGAGAATTGATGAGGAAAACGACTATGTTTTGCAATCCGTACCCTGCACTTTTTTGGGAGCCGACAACTATTGTTCCATCTATGAAGTGCGGCCCAAGGCGTGTCGTGAATTTCCCCATACGGACCGAAAAAAGTTTCATCAAATCAGCAATCTTACCCTAAAAAATGTTGCTATTTGTCCTGCAGCTTTCAATATTGTAGAAGAGATGAAAAAGAGGGTGAAAATGTGACGTTTTGTTATATTTGGGAATATGGAACAGGTCATTACCTACTTTGAAACCATTCCCTCTTGGCACCGAAGTCTCATTTTGGTAGGTGGAATCACCTTCTTTTGGATTTTGGAAGGGATTATGCCGCTTTTTAGTGTCCCTTACAAGAAATGGAGGCATTCCGTTCCCAACTTTTTCTTTACGCTTACCACTATTATTATCAATTTTCCATTGGCCTTTTTGTTGCTGAAAACTTCAGATTGGGCTATGGAAAACCAGTTTGGGGTTATTAATTGGTTACCCGAAATGCCTTTATGGCTTTATGTACTCCTTGGTGTGATGCTTTTGGATTTAATTGGAGCTTATACGGCACATTGGGTGGAACACAAGGTAAAGCCATTGTGGATGGTGCATTTGGTGCACCATTCCGATCATAATGTGGATACCACTACGGCCAATAGGCACCACCCCTTGGAAAGCCTGATTAGATATACCTTTACCTTGATTGGGGTTTTTATAGTGGGTGCACCCATTGGGATTATTATGTTGTATCAAAGTTTGTCTGTGGTCCTGTCCCAGTTCAACCATGCCAATATTCGATTGCCCAAAAAAGTGGACACTGCCATTAGCTGGTTTATTGTCAGTCCAGATATGCACAAAGTGCACCATCATTATAAATTACCTTATACGGACTCTAACTACGGGAATATTTTTGCTATTTGGGACCGATTGTTCGGCACCTACATGAGTTTGGATGTGGATAAAATTGTGTACGGGGTGGACACTTTTCCTGATGAAAAGGAGAATAGCAGCATCAAAGGATTGCTAAAGCAGCCCTTTCATAAGTACAGAAGACCGACTACCGAAGGTTAGTTGTAAATCAAGTACTTTTCCCGAATTTTTTTAAAGGCCTCTAAGTCCTCCTGCCAAGTGGCCTTTATTTCTTCTTCGGAAAGTCCACTCTCAATCTGTTGTTGTAAAAGCGCCGTTCCTGCATGTTTGGTAAAGCCACTGGTGAGGAAAAATTTGGACTTATCCATAGTGTTTTGATAAGCATCTATCACCCATTGTAGTGAGACCTCATCCATCCGAGGAGATTTTGATAAGTCTTTTCCAAAACAAGTTTTACCCTCTTCTTTGGGGCTTTTCGACCCAAAATTGGGTTCAGGCACATAGCTAAAATCGTATTTTGTGCTGTCCATAAAAGAGGCGCCATATCTTTGAAATTGGTATTCGGTTCCTCGACCCGCATTTACGTTGGTGCCTTCAAACAAGCCCAAACTGGGGTAAAGCGTAATGGAAACGTCATTCGGTAAGTTGGGAGAGGGGCGAATAGGTAAATGATATTCGGAATGGTGTGTATAGTTTTCCAATTGGACTACGGTCAAATCTGCATTGATGCCATTTTCCAGCCAACCTTCACCATTAAGTAGTTGCGCATATTCACCAATCGTCATCCCATAAACCAAAGGAATGGGGGTCATCCCCAAAAAACTGGTATGCTCCTTTTCCATGGTTGGGCCATCCACATAATGGCCGTTTGGGTTGGGTCGGTCCAAAACAATCATGGGTGTATTGTGCTCTGCACAGGCTTCCATCACCAATTGTAACGTGGCAATAAAAGTGTAAAAACGAACCCCCACATCTTGAATGTCAAAAACAACCACATCCAGTCCATCCAACAATTCTTGGGAAGGTTTTCGATTCTTTCCATACAGTGAGATAATGGGAAGCCCTGTTTGGGTATCCACACCATCCTTCACATGCTCACCAGCATCGGCCTGACCACGAAATCCATGTTCCGGGGCAAAGACTTTTTTCACATCAACATTCAGCGATACCAAAGAATCCACCAAATGCGTATAGCCTTGGTTATTGAAAATGACACTGGTTGGATTTGCCACAATTCCAACTTTTTTGCCTTTCAAAAGAGGAAGGTAATTTTCGGTTCTATTGGCGGCCACTTTGATTTCTGGAACCACCTCCTTGGAGGGTTCGGTCTGTAAAGATTTTGCTTCTTTTTGCTGTCCCTTGCAAGAAGAAAACACCAAAACCAACAATAAAACTGTACTTTTGAATATCGATAAAATGGGCATTCGTTGAATTTAGAATTGTTTATTGCCAAACGCCTGATTACAGGGAAGGAGCATAAAATTAGTATTTCCGCCCCTATAATAAAAATTGCCATTGCCGCAATTGCCATTGGTGTGGTCATGATGCTTATTGCCATAGCTACGGGTGTTGGCCTTAAGCGCAAAATTCGCGAAAAAGTTTCTGCATTTAACGGGCATATTCAAATTTCCAATTACGATAACAATACTTCCGATGTTTCCCTATCTCCCATTGCCTTGAACCAAGATTTTTATCCGGAGTTCGGAAATGTAGACGGGGTAAAGCATGTTCAGGCGGTGGCCACCAAAGGTGGAATCATTCGTACCGAAGACACTTTTGAAGGCATTTTGGCCAAGGGTGTGGGCAAGGATTACGACTGGTCGGCTTTTGCAGAATATATTGTTGAGGGGCGGTTACCAGATTATTCAGGAAAACTCAATGAAGAAGTGTTGATTTCCCAGATGATGGCCAATCGACTCCAATTGGGAGTAGGGGACAACTTTTTTTCCTTCTTCCTGAAAGATGGTGATGCTTCAAAACCCCCAAACACACGTAGGTTTGACATTGTAGGCATTTACGACAGTGGTTTTGAGGAGTTTGATGCTACTTATGTTTTTGTCGACATTCGACATATACAACGCATGAATCAATGGGAAGAAGACCAAGTGGGCAGTTTTGAGGTCTTTTTGGATGATTTTGACCAGTTGGAGGAAAAAAGCGATGAAATTTATGGGAAAACCGTTTCCAGTTTGGATGCGCAGAACATCAAAACCAAATACTATCGCATATTTGAATGGATTGGACTTTTTGATTTCAACATCGCCCTCATTATTGGAATTATGATTATTGTAGGGGGTATTAATATGATTACCGCCCTTTTGGTTTTGATTTTGGAACGTACCCAAATGATTGGCATCTTAAAAGCGCTTGGTTCTGCCAATTGGAGCATTCGAAAAGTGTTTTTGTACAATGCCGCCTACTTGATTGCTATCGGATTACTCTGGGGCAATGTGTTGGGGCTGGGGCTGCTATTTTTGCAAGACAAGTACCGAATGTTCAAGTTTCCCAATCCAGAGGAATACTATATAGATTACATTCCCGTCTTTTTGGATGTTCCCACTGTAGTCATCTTAAATTTAGGCGTGATGTTGCTATGTCTATTGATGCTTCTGGTTCCCTCCTACATTATCACCAAGATTACCCCAGTAAAAGCCATCAAGTTCGAGTAAGGATTTTAAAATTGGGAGAACTAAGCAAAGAGTTTAACTCCTGATGGTTGCCATTTGCCATCCATAAAAAGTATCTTTATAGCAATGGAATACGCAGAAAACATATTGGGGACCATAGGGAACACCCCTTTGGTAAAACTGAATAAATTAACAGCGGATTTACCCTGTTTGGTCTTGGCCAAATACGAGACTTTTAACCCTGGAAATTCGGTGAAGGACCGCATGGCCCTTCAAATGGTGGAAGATGCAGAGGCCGCAGGGATTTTGAAACCCGGCGGAACCATTATTGAGGGAACTTCGGGCAATACTGGAATGGGTTTGGCCTTGGCCGCAGTGATCAAAGGATATAAAATGATCTGTGTGATCAGTGACAAACAATCCAAGGAAAAAATGGACATTCTCAAGGCCATGGGAAGCGAGGTCCATATTTGTCCCACCGATGTGGCTCCTGACGACCCGCGTAGCTATTATTCCACCGCAAAGCGCCTGTCCACCGAAATTCCCAATTCGTGGTATGTGAACCAATATGACAATCCAGGAAACACCAAAGCCCATTATTTGAGTACCGGCCCCGAGATTTGGAATCAGACCGATGGAAAAATAACCCATTTTGTGGTGGGTGTGGGTACGGGTGGAACCATATCGGGCGTAGGAAAGTACCTCAAAGAGAAAAATCCCAATATTAAGGTTTGGGGTGTTGATACCTATGGCTCCGTCTTTAAGAAATACCATGAGACTGGAATTTTCGATGAAAATGAGATTTACCCTTACATCACTGAAGGTATTGGGGAGGACATCTTGCCCAAGAATGTGGATTTTGACATTATTGATGGCTTTACCAAGGTAACAGACAAAGATGCTGCCATATATACGCGTCGTTTGGCTCAAGAAGAAGGCATGTTCTTGGGGAATTCCGCAGGGGCTGCCATCAAAGGATTGTTGCAATTAAAGGAACATTTCACCGAGGATGATGTGGTGGTGGTACTCTTCCATGATCATGGAAGTCGGTATGTGGGTAAAATGTTTAATGATGATTGGATGCGGGAGAAGGGATTTATCGAGTAAAATTTGATAAATTGATTCCGAAAAGCACTTAGTGCTCTAACGTCAATTCGAGTGATTTTTCAGAATGAAATGAGGAAAAATTGCCTGCCTGCGGCAAAGGCAGGTATCGAGAATGATTTTTTGGAAATTCCATACAGTTCTCGATACAAAATCCTTTCAGAATTTCACTCGAACTGACGCTAATAATCAATAATTAAGATATTCAAAATGATAACTATGCCAGTCAAGTACCTTTTTACCGTCTTATCCCTTTTGCTCACCGTTTCAATTACCGCTCAAAAACTTTCCAGAACCGAGAAAAAGATTGTCGCTTCCATAGAAAGCAACAATTCTGAAGCTATTGATTTTTTAAAAAAAGTGGTGAATATCAATAGTGGTACTCTAAATGCCAAAGGGGTCAAGGAAGTGGGGATGGTCTTCAAGGATGCGTTTGACAATATTGGTTTTGAAACCAAATGGATAGAAATGCCCAGCGAGATAGGTCGAGCTGGCCATCTTTTTGCTGAAACTTCAGGTGGTAAAGGCAAAAAGCTATTGCTGATAGGGCATTTGGATACGGTTTTTGAGGAAGATAGTCCTTTCCAAACCTTTGAAATGGTCAATGATAGTATTGCGCATGCTCCTGGAGGCAATGATATGAAAGGGGGTGATGTCATTATGTTATATGCTCTAAAGGCTCTGCAAGAGAATGGTTTATTAAAGGATGCACAAATCATTGCTGCATATACAGGAGATGAAGAAAGTACCGGGAAGCCCTTGTCTATTAGTCGTAAGGATTTGGTGGATGCCGCAGAGCGAAGTGATATTGCGCTAGGTTTTGAAACTTCTACAGGATTTAATTATGCCACGGTGGCTCGAAGAGGTGCTTCTGGTTGGGAAGTGGAAGTGGAGGGGAAACGTGCCCATTCCTCCGGAATTTTTAGTGAAAACACCGGAGCTGGGGCCATTTTTGAAATCTCCCGTATCCTTCATGAATTTTATACCGATGTAAAGGGTGAAGATCTTTTGACCTTCAATCCAGGAACACTGTTGGGAGGTACTTTTGTGAATTTTGATGCGTCAACGAGTAAAGGCGATGTATTTGGAAAAACCAATGTAGTTGCCCAAAAAGCAATGGTTCGGGGAGGCCTCCGATTTATTTCCGAAGAACAAAAGGAAAGAGCAAGAGTAAAAATGCGTGAAATTGTGGACCAAAATCTGCCAATGACCTCAGCGACTATAAGTTTTACTGATAGCTATCCGGCCATGCAGCCTACCGAAGGGAATTTGCAATTGTTGGAAACCTTGAATCAGGTAAGTATGGATTTAAAACAAGGCGAAGTGTTGGCGTATGACCCAGGAAAAAGAGGAGCCGCAGATGTGTCCTTCGTGGCCCAATATGTAGACTGTTTGGATGGTTTGGGAACCATGGGCTCCAATGCACACACTCCAGAGGAAACCGTTAATTTAAACACCATCGAAGCCTTGACCAAACGTACCGCTATCTTGATTTATAGATTGATAAATACCAATTTATGATAGAGCTAAAAAGTGAAAATGCCACGGTTGGTATTGATGCTGGGGAATTGGTAAGTTTTGAGGTGAACGGGCATGAATTTATCCACCAAAAGGGGAGTCCAGGCTGGCGAAGTTCAGATACGGAAATGTTTCCCATTATCGGTCCGGTAAATGAGGCAGGTTTTAATGTTCAAGTACCAAGGGGCAATGCGGTTCAAGACCAGCATGGATTGCTACGGGAGTTGGAATATGAACTGAAGTCCCAAACCGAGGATTCGGCGGTTTTTACAAAGAACTATAAAGCGGGAACTCCAATAAAGAATTCCAAGTATCCTGATAAATCTCCCAAACAATGGCTCATGTGGCCCTATAGTTTTGGCTTTGAAAAATCATTTTCCTTGAAGAATCAAACCTTGGAGGTTACATTTACCGTTTCTGGGGAAAGGGACATGCCCTTTATGTTGGGATACCACCCCGCCTTTAAACTTCATTCCAACACTCCCGCCATAATTGCCAAGCAACAAGAGATTTCTTTAAATGAGGTCTTGGAAGTGGGCAGTAGAGCCCTTCAAGTGGAAAATTGCACCTCCATCACGCTAAAAGATGATAAAGATATTACTATCGAGACCGAAGGTTTTGGTCATTTTATGTGTTGGACCCAGGTTAGGAACATGGTCTGTATTGAGCCCATCTCGTTTTATCCGTATGCTGTTGAACAACGGGGCCTATATCATGGTTTTCAGCATTTAGGGGATGAAGATGCCATCTTTAAGGTGATATTGAGAGGTTGATTATCGAAAATGTTTCAAAATTCATGATTTTCTAACATTGCGTAAACTTTTTCTTACTAAATTAGAAATGAGAAAGTATGGCCGTTCCATCGGTTTTGCTGTTCAACGCACTTTTAAAAGGAAATAATAGGAATTCTAAACCAAGGATTCTGGTGTCGGGGCTACATAACCAAAACCAATCCAATTATGGAAATCATACTTCCCTATATTGTAGTAGTTGCCCTGATTATTGTCTTTTGGATAGCCTTTGTGATACGAATGTATCGGAAGATAAAAGGGCTATAGCACAAAAGACTCCAATTTGGGCAAAAGGGATTCCACAATGCGTTGGGCTTCCAAGGTATTTTTTTGCGGAATGATGAAAGATTCAATATCCTCCAAAGTGGACACTGCCATTTCTTGGTCTATAAATCCATACCCTTTATAAACCCCTTCCGAAATTAAAACTACAGCCTGCTCATTAGCATTCCTTCCTTTTTCGCGTATGACTCTCACCTCAGATTCCAAAGATTTCATGGCTGAAATGGCCGTCTTTACTTTTTCATTGTAGCTTTCAACAGGTTCTTCTGATTTACAAACTCCCTCACAAGAGGTGATTCTGTGGTGCGAACATGCTCCATTGGTCTGCTGCAAATGGCAATACTTGGGGCATAACGCAAAATTTTTGCACATTTCCTCCAAATAGGCTCTACAATCGGTTTGGTTGTAAAATACTTTTATAGGATTGGGGATACCCTTTAGGGTATTGTATGCCAAATGAATGATGCCGTTTCTATCCTCATAGTTAAAAATGGCATATTGTTTCAGCGTTCGTTTTTGAGCGCGATTGTATAGTGGAAACAATCGTTTAATTTCAGCGGATTCCATAAGCAGTGCCACCAACTCACTTCCTGAAAGTTTAAAATCAATATCTGAGGTTTCGCTGCACATTTGGGTTTCTTTGATGCTCTTGTCATAAAAATGGCCCAACACCCTTTTTTTTAGATTGATGGCCTTGCCCACATAAATGATTTCTCCTTGCTGATTTTTAAAATAATAGATACCCGGTTTTGGCGGAATTTTATCAAAAACTGATTTGGGCAAATGTGGTGGCAAGGTGGCCTCCTGACTTCGGGCATTCAAAAACTTTTGAAAAATGGGTTCTGCATTGGGGGTGTTCAACAATTTTTGAAACAGCAGGGTGGTAGCGTGGGCATCTCCCCGGGCACGGTGCCTATCCGTCAATGGAATCTGTACTGCCGAACAGAGTTTACCCAAACTGTAGGAGCGTAGTCCGGGAATCAATTTTCGGGACAAACGGACAGTGCAGAGTTTTTTTCGGGTAAAATCGACCCCAATTTGGTGAAATTCTTCCTTGATTACCCCATAATCAAAATTCACGGCATGGGCCACAAAGACACATCCCTCGGTAATGTCTTGGATGGGTTTTGAAATTTCTTGAAAGGTCGGTGCATCCTTCACCATATCATCATCAATCCCAGTAAGTCCCGTGATAAAATAAGGAATGGGACATTGTGGATTCACCAAAGAGGTAAATTCGTCCACAATTTGATCTTCATCTAACTTAAAAATGGATATTTCGGTGATTTTGTTCCCCTTTATGCCATTTCCAGTGGTCTCTATGTCGATTATGGTGTACAAGCTTCCAAAAAGTTCAGGGCATTAAAGTTAGAACTTTTTCGAACTACATCATAAGGTTGGAAAGCTTAGCCTTGGTTATTGTTTTCCTGGCGGGCCCTGTTCATTTCTTCCTGGATTTCAGACTGTCTTCTTCGAACGGGCTGTACGGATTGTTTACCAAATCGCCATGAAACCGAAAGGGTGGCATAGCGCGTATCACGGTAACTGGTGAAGGTATCATCCAAATTGCCAAATTGGGTTCTTCCAGTGGGGTATTGGTTCCAGAAAATATCATTGATATTGAACCGAAGCGTCATGGTATCGTTGAATAGATTTTTTTGAAGTCCCAGTGAAAAGGACGAGATGGTTTGTGCTTTGGTGATGGTAGCGTAGTGAGGAAACAAATAAAAAGCCCCAGCCTGAAGTCGGTATCCCTTTCCGAGACCAAAACTGTGGTTGGTGTTGAGGCTGACCACGGGATTGTTTCGGTCAAAATCAAACCCATTGATTTCTCCATCAAAATCGTTGAGCGAAGCGTTAAGGTTCCAGTTACTTTGCCACCAATTACTGAATTTGATGGGTAGACTGGCTACTAAGGAATAACTCTTTAAATTGGCAATATTGATGGGTCGCACAACAACAACCTCTTCATCACCATCACGAATAATGGCCATGGTAAGGACATCTTCGGTATAGCCCACATTAAATGCAAAATAATACCGCTGTTTAAAGGTGTAATTTACCTCGCTCACCCATGTAAACTGGGGTTGCAGATATGGATTCCCTTCACGATAGGTATTGGTGTTCACAAAGGTTCGGAAAGGGTTCAACTGTGCATACCCAGGTCTGTCGATTCTCCTCCCTGCGGATAGCCCCAATGCATGATTTTCGTTAAAGGTATAGTTGTAAGAAGCTGTTGGGAACAAGTTCAAATAATCCTGCTCATTGATGGTATTAGTGGTAATCTGGTTTCCGGTTAGGGTGGTGTTTTCGGCGCGTAGTCCAAACTGTGCATTCCATTTTTCGCGGTTGAGGTTGTAGCTCACATAAGCTGCATAAATGTCTTCATCGTAGATGAAATGGTTGCTCAAATTAGTGTTGGGCGTGATAACCCCGTTGTTGTCGTTGACATATGCTAGGTCATTGTCGGATTTCACCCAGGTATTTTTCCAACCTGCTTCAAATCTATCCCCATTTTCCAAAGTGAGTTCATAATCCAAAGTAAGCCCAGTAAGGTTTAAATAGCCATCAATATCGCCTAAAAGAATGTCTTGAGCAGTGGTATTATCTTCGAAGAATTCAAAGTTCGAAACAAACCTCTGGTCGGACCAATTGCTGTAACGCGCATGATCAAAATTAAAGGTCAGTATGCTTTTATCGGTAAACGAATGCCTAGCATTAAAATTGGCGGTGAGTTGGTTCCATTCTGAGTTGATATTGGTATCGGTGTTTTCTTCTGAAATCAATTCCCGGTCTGTATTGTAACCCAATATATTGCTGGTGGAAATATTCTTATTGCCATTATTGAGACCGGTGAAGAGGACACCAAGGGTGGTTTTTTCACTAGCCGTAAAATCCAGACCCAATCGTCCCGTATGCATTTTTAAAGGAAGTTCAAAGTCATTTTGAAGGTCGTAATAGCCCATGGGTTGGTCTCCGTCCAAAAAAGTCCGATCAATGACAATTTCTTGGTATTGGTTTCTGTCGGTATAGGAATATTGGCCGTAGAGGTTGAATTTTTCGGTTCGGTGGTTAAAGTCCACAGAACTGTTCCAACGGAAATACCGACCGTACCCTGGACTTAAGGTCAAACTGCCATTCGTACCATAAAGTTTCCCCTTTTTGGTCACAATATTGATGATTCCCGCATTACCCTGTGCTTCATACCGTACAGAGGGATTGGTGATAATCTCTACCTTTTCAATATTGGAAGAAGGAAGACTTCGCAAAAGATTGGCCAATTGCTCTCCCTGTAAGCGGGTATCCTTTCCATCAACATAGATGCGGACCCCGGTTCGGCCACTGAGGGATATATTATCGTCTTGATCTACGATTACCCCGGGTGCCTTCTCCAGAATTTCCATGGTGGAATTACCGGTGTTTACGATGCTGTTTTCAATATTAAGAACGAGTTTATCTTGTTCCTTTTGGATAAAAGGCTTTTGGGCGACCACAGCAACCTCTTGCAACTCTTGAGCCTGATCTTCCAAAGGAATGTCTCCCAGATTAGTCGTGGATAAATCCGAAATTACCTTGGCCTTGTATCCCACATAAGAAATGGACAAAAAAGAATTCTCTGGTTGTTTTATATCGATGTTGAACAAACCATCCGCATCGGTGATGGCACCTTTGATAAGGGTGGAATCGGTTTCACTCATAGCCACCACATTGGCAAAAGCAATCGCCTCACCATTGGAGTCCACTATTTTTCCTTTAAAAGCAGTTTGTGCATGTGCTTGGCCGACCATTAGAATGAACAGTAGCCCTAAGAATTTTTTGATCATAAGTTGGTATCAATAAGAACTAAAGCCAACTTAAAAAGTTGGCTTAAGCATAAATCATCAAACAAAACCATCGTTTTGAAAACAACGCTAAAATCTGATTTTAGGGCGTAGTTTGTTCAGAATTGATTTAATTCCATACGTATTTGATGTGAATCCCTTGAATACTGCATCGGATGTTCTGTGGCTCAGCTATAGGGAATGATTATGATGGTCCTAACCCCGTTGGACATGTTCTCAAAATGGAAGTCGGACTTACCATGATAAAGTGCCTGTAGCCGTTCTTTAATATTGATAATGCCAATACCGCTATTGGAATAAATGGGATATTTGGGTAATTTTTTACCGTTGTTCTCCACGGAAAGCTCTATGGAATCCCCATGCTTTGCTATGGATAAATGGATGCGAAGCTTCTTGTTTTTTTGTGAAAATCCATGTTTTATGGAGTTTTCAATGATGGGCTGAATCAATAATCGTGGTATCTGTTTGTGCAGCAAAGATTCTTCAACTTGTTTGGTAATGACCAAATCTTCCTGAAACCGCTGTTTTAAAATATTGGTGTAGTAGTCCAAAATTTCCAACTCCTCCCGAACTGTAATGAAGTTTTTATCGTCTATGCTTAAGAATTTTCGCAACAGAAAACTGATGTCGGCCACCATGTCCTGAGCCGCATCGGGGTTGTTGGGGATAAGGCTGGAAATACTGTTGAGCGTATTGAACAAAAAATGAGGGTTGAGCTGACTTTCCAAGGTCTTTAATTTAAACTTGATCAAACTGTTCTCCAAAACTTTGTTCCGAATTTCCTGATCTTTGATTTGCTGCAGATAGAAATAGGCATAAATGATCAACGTCATGGAGCTGTACAACAAAATGTTGGTGGTAACATTGAAGAAAAAGGTGTGGGTCACCTTTTCAAAGAAAGCAAAATTGGCATTGATCATGGAATAATCCAAAATCATGGGCGAGATAAACCCTACCAGATAACTTATTATGATGCTCAGTACAATGTGTAGGGGAATAATCTTAATCCAGGCCACTCGTTTTAACAATAGATATTTGGTGAGCAACGAAACGGAGCACATGTACAGCAGTACAAAGGCCCAATCGATAAAGCTTACCAAGGCCAGGCCGGTGAGGTCATCCGTAACCCTTCGCGGTCCACTGTACAAAAAGTAAAACCCCCTTAAAAATTCAACGAGCGCTATAAAAGTGTAGAAGACCACCAGATAAATGATCAGCCGCTTTTCGCTGTATTTTTTTATGATATTCAGCATTATCCCAATCCCAATTTTTGAAGAAACTCTTTTTTATAGGACTTGCTGATTCGGAACAATTCCTGATCCTGCATGCGCACATCCATTTCGTTGTAGTCTGAGTGCACCAACTCCAGCATATAGTCTATGTTGATAATAGTAGATCTATGGATTCTTACAAATTTATGGGTGTTTAACTGGGGCATTAAGTTTTTAAGTGATTCTCGAACCGTGTATTTCTTTTCCAAGCTATAAATGTCCGAATAATAGCTAGAGGCACAAACGTATTTAATGCGGTCCTTGTTCACAAAAACGGTCCTGTTATTTTCGCGAATGGGCAATCGGGATGCCAATGGGCTCGTGGCACCTCCTTGAACTTCCATTAAAAACTTTCTAATGTCGGTCCCATTTGTATTCAGTTTCATTCGTTCCTCAATACGATCCAAGGTTTCAAAAAAACGATGGTTCTTAAAAGGCTTCAAAAGAAAGTCCAAAGCGTAATTATTAAAAGCCTGTATGGCATAATTGTCGTAGGCTGTGATGAACACAATCAAGGGCATTTTTTGGAGTGTGAGTTGCTGGAGCACATCAAAACCAGTAAGGTCTTTGAGTTCCACATCAAGGAAAATCACATCGGGGTTAAGCTGGTTAATTTGAACAATAGCCTCCTCACCATTGCCACATTCCGCTTCAATTTGGAACTCGGTTCGTATCCGCAGAAGTTCAGCAATGCGTTTTCGTGCCAGTAGTTCGTCATCTACAATGATTACCCTATACGCCATTGTTGCAATTTAGGCGAAAATACTAAACAATTGGATTTTTTGAAGATGGGGGTTGAACCCCATATTTCAGGATGAAGGTGTTTTAAATCAAGTATTTGGGCATTCACATCAAAATAAGGGGTATTCAATTCATTCTTGGCAACACCCTTTGATCATCACCTAATTTTAGCTTGAAAACGTAAGGTTTTCTATCAATCAAAAAACGCAATCAATCACCATAACGGCAACTTAAATTGCCAAAATAGGTTTCCTGTTATCCAAAAGGATGGGTTTTGGGAAACCTAAGTGGTGTTGATGTCAACCACACTTGGATGAGAAATATTTTTTTGTTGCCAGTACTGTTGTTCTTGGCACCAATGTATGACTTGGATGCCCAAATCATTGAAAAAAAGAAATACATGACCATGTCAATTGCTCAAGAACAACCTCCAGAGATTGATGGCAACATAGATGAACCGGTGTGGGAAATGGTGGAATGGGGCGGAGATTTCATCGAGTACAGCCCTGATGAGAACACCCAACCCAGTTTTCAGACCAAGTTCAAGGTGATTTATGATGCCAAGTACCTATATTTTGCCATACGTGCGTTTGATTCAGCTTCAGATAGCATTGTAAGGCGCATGGGTAGGCGCGATACATTTGATGGGGATTGGGTGGAGGTGAATATAGACAGTTATCACGACCTCAGAACCGCATTTTCGTTCACGGCCACGGTGGCAGGGGTTAGGGGGGATGAGTTTATTTCCAATAATGGGAGCAGCTGGGATGCCAGTTGGAGTCCCATTTGGATGACCAAAACCCAAATAGATGATGAAGGCTGGACAGCCGAAATAAAGATTCCCCTAAGTCAGTTGCGGTTTAATGGCGATGCCGAACAAGTTTGGGGGCTTCAGGTTCACCGACGTTTTTTTAGAAATGAGGAGCGTTCCCTATGGCAAAGGATTCCCCAAGATGCCCCAGGTTGGGTAAGTGAGTTTGGAGAACTTCACGGCCTAAAAAACCTTACCCCTCAAAAACAATTGGAAGTACAACCTTTTACCGTTACCCAACTAAAAACCTATGAGCAAGAAGAGGGGAATCCCTTTAGGGATGGCAGCGATTTTACACTGAATGGAGGGGTGGATGCCAAGGTTGGAATTACGAACGATCTTACCTTGGATTTAACCGTAAATCCCGATTTCGGGCAGGTAGAGGCGGACCCATCCGCTATTGCGTTGGATGGTTTCCAGATATTTTTTCGGGAGCAACGACCCTTTTTTGTGGAGAACAAGAATATTTTTGACTTTCAATTTTCGCATGCTTCGGACAATCTGTTTTATTCTAGACGGATTGGTAGAAACCCACAGGGATATCCCAATACTTCGGGAAATGCATACGTAGATCAACCCAGTAAGACGACCATTCTGGGAGCGGCCAAATTTTCGGGTAAAACTAAAAATGGATGGTCCATAGGGGTTATGGAAAGTCTTACCGCCAAAGAGTTTGCCGAGATTGATGTCAACGGAACCCGAAATAAGGAATTGGTAGAGCCACTCACCAATTATTTTGTGGGTAGATTGCAAAAGGATTTCAATCAAAATAACTCTTATATCGGTGGGGTGGTAACGGCTGTAAATCGGTTTGACATGCCGGAGTCCCTGAACTTTTTGCATACCGATGCCTATTCGGGAGGGTTGGATTTTAAACACCAGTGGAACAACAGAAATTATTACCTGACCGGATATTCCGTTTTTAGTCAGGTGAAAGGAAGCCCGGAGGCCATTGCGGCCACTCAGAACACCTTAACACATTTATTCCAGCGACCAGATGCAGGTCATGTTTCGGTCGATTCCACCAGAACGTCCTTGGCCGGGACCGGTGGTAAATTGGAATATGGAAAAGTGGGCGGAGGTAATTTGCGATATACCATTGGTGCTTTTTGGAAATCCCCGGAACTGGAAATCAATGATATTGGTTTTTTACGGCAGACGGATGAATTTCGACAGTACAATACCGTGGAGTATAGGTCTACACGACAAACGGGCCATTTTAGAAGGGCTGGAGGTACCTTTTCGTATTTCAACAGCTTCGACTTTGATGGAAACCGGAATAGAACCCAATACCAATTTGGGGCGGATGCGACTTTCTTGAACAATTGGAGCTTTGATATTGGAGGAGGACATATCCCTGCGAATTATCGAAATGCTTGGCTACAAGGTGGACCACGATTTAGATTGTCCAGAGAGAACTTTGCTTGGTTCATAGCCAATACGGACCGTAGAAAAAAACTGCGTTTTAGTGCAGACCTATTGTATTCCGAGGGAAAACAGAATCATTTTACCATTATGGAGTTCACAGGGGGCATTACTTACCAACCCTCTAATGCACTAACAGTCTCCTTGAGTCCGCAGTTTGCCAGATACCCACACAAAACACAATATGTCACCGAAACTGATTTTAATGGAGAACCCAGATACATAACTTCCGAAATAGACAACAAGAGTTTGAGTGCCGCTTTTCGGATCAATTATACGATCAACCCCAACCTCACCATTCAGTATTATGGACAACCCTTTATTGCTAGGGGGCGATACTCTAATTTTAATTATATCACCAACCCCACAGCGGATAATTTGATTGATCGCTACCAATTGTATGATGAAAATCAAATCACCATGCAACCGGATTCAGGGATTTATGAGGTAGATGAGAATTTGGATGGGAATGTGGATTACAGTTTTGACGATCCAGATTTCTCACTGGTGGAGTTCCGTTCCAATTTGGTGTTGCGTTGGGAGTACATTCCAGGCTCTGAGTTGTTTTTGGTATGGTCGCAGGGCATTTCCAATTTCTTAGATCCAACATTGGGTCTGACACGAGGTTTGGAATCAGGCATCTTTGGGCAAAAACCAGAAAATATTTTTCTAATGAAGCTGACCTATCGATTGGTGCTTTAAACAGAAATTTGAAAATAGCTTTAAACAAATCAATCATGAAAAAAATAAAAAGTATAGGTGTTTTGATGGCCATGGCACTTTTCATCTCGTGCACCACAGAAAAAGGGCCATCCGAAGAAATGCTGGCCACTTGGAAAAAAGAAATTACGGATGCCGAAGCTGCCTTTGCCCAAATGGCCAAGGAAGAAGGCATGAACAAGGCATTTTTGGCCTTTGCTGCAGATGATGCCGTGTTGATGCGGGGCAATCAACTCATTATGAAGAAAACAGGGATAGGCGAATATATGAAAGACCAAAACTCAAAAGGGTTGGCATGGTCACCTGAGTTTGTGGATGTGGCCAAGTCTGGCGACTTGGGATACACGTATGGCTATTACACTTTCAGTTATGAAGATCAAGAAGGGAACCCTGCTGAAGCCATGGGAGTGTTCCATACGGTATGGAAGCGTCAGAAGGATGGTTCCTGGAAATTTGTCTGGGATTGATTCAGAAATAAAAAGCAGAAAGGATAACTAAAACAACAGATATGAAATACAAATTAATGATGACCTTGACCTTAGCAAGTATGGTCATGGGAAAAGCGCAGGACCAACAACTGCTTCAAGATGATTTTTATATGTATGTAAACCAACAATGGTTGGATACTGTGGAAATCCCGGCTGCATATGGTTCGTGGGGAAGTTTCCATGAGGTGTACTTTGAAAACCAAGACCGCATCAAAGGAATTTTCCAAGAGCTTGGGGATTCTGGGAAATCCTATCCCAAAGGATCAACAGAACAATTGGTAGCAGATTTTTATATCAGTTGCTTGGATACAGTTACGTTGGAGGAAAAGGGTTTGAACCCTCTAAAGCCCATTTTGGAGGAAGTGGACCAGATTCAATCTGTGGAAGACTACCTGTCCCTGACTGCAAAGTTGTATGCCAAAGGTATTCCAGCTCCCATTAGCGTTTATGAAAGTGTAGATGCCAAAAACAGTACGGTTTATGCCTTGCACCTAAATCAATCTGGATTGAGTTTGGGCAATAGAGCCTATTATTTGGAGGACAACCCTCAATACCAAGAGTTTAGGGATAAATATCAGGACTTGATCACAGACCTTTTTACAATAGTTGGACTTCAACAGTCCAAAGAACGGGAAGCAGCTGAAAAAGTTTTTGAAATGGAGACTGTTATGGCTCGCATTCATAGGACCCCTGTTCAGCTTCGGGATTCTGAAAGGAATTATAACAAAAAGACTATCGCAGAACTGAACCAGCTTACGTTTACCGTTGATTGGGCCAAATATTTTAAGGATTTAGGACTGAAAAAGGATGTGGAATACGCTATTGTAAATCAACCTGAGTTTCTGGCAATTTTTGATCGTATGCTCAATGATTACTCCATTGAAGATTGGAAAACCTATATGCAATGGAAAGTGATAGTAGGTACCACATCCCTGCTCAACAAGTCAGTTAGGGATCGTAGTTTTAAGTTTTATGGAACCACATTGCAAGGGACGGAAGAGCAACTACCCAGATGGCGGACAGCCCAAAATGCCGTCAATTCCAATATGGGTCAGCCTTTGGGTAAATTGTATGTTGAAAAGTATTTTCCAAAGCGGAACAAGGACAAGATGATTGGCTTAATTGACAATCTAAAACAAGCATTTCATAAGAGGATTGATGGCTACACTTGGATGTCAGAAGAAACCAAGAAGCAGGCCCACCATAAATTGAACAAAATGGGGGTGAAAATAGGATACCCAGATGAGTGGTTGGATTATACCTCTGTGAACATTGCTGTTGATGATTATTTTGGAAACGTAACTCGAGTAACAGAATTTGATTATTTGCGTGATTTAAACCGCGTGGGCGATTCCATAGATCCCAATGATTGGGGTATGACCCCACCTACGGTGAATGCATACTATTCGGCTACACGAAATGAAATAGTTTTCCCGGCAGGGATTTTAAACCCTCCATTTTTTGACTATGACGCAGATGATGCCACCAATTATGGTTCAGCAGGTGTTATTATTGGTCATGAAATCACCCATGGATTTGATGATAATGGAAGTCTGTATGATGCCGATGGAAATTTAAAATCGTGGTGGACCCCAGAAGATCGGGAAAAGTTTGAAGCTAGAGCCAAAAAGATAGAGGAACAATATGACGAATATATTGTGTTGGATTCCATTCATCTAAATGGGAAACTCACCTTGGGCGAGAATATTGGAGATTTAGGGGGTATGGCCATTGCTTTTGAGGCCATGAAAATAAATCAAGAGGAAAAAGGAAATAAAACTGTTGATGGGTTGACGGATGAACAACGATTCTTCTTGGCGTATGCCAAAATGTGGAGAATTAGGTTTAGGGATAAAACGTTGGAGAACCAAGTTAAGACAGATTCCCACTCACCAGGATATTATAGAGCCAATGGAGCTCTATCCAATTTCGAAGAATTTCACAAAGCATTTAATATCCCGAAGGGGAGTAAAATGCGTCGTGATGAAATTAACGTTATCTGGTAACATAGTACACTAATTAAATATGTAAGGTGATAACATTTCGTAATACTTAAGGAGATAGATACATTTTTTCAGACGTTACCTTACATTGTAAAGGGCCACCCAATTGGGTGGCCCTTTTTCTTTTCTAATGGTTGTCCAAGAAGTGTTAAAAAAGCATTTGTTTCTTGTCAATAGATGTGATTTTATCTGTTCTAAATGATAAAAATGCTGCATTGGTCAATATAGTATTAAAACAAGATAATATTCCCTGAGCAGTTCATGTACATAATTTTACTTTTACAACTGTTAAAATAACACTTATTAATCTTTAATAAATCTTAAAGACCAAAATGATAAGTCTTATGAGAAATAAACAAACTGAACTAACTAAAATGTATTATGAAATTGGTTAAATTTTTATCAAAAACATTTTTGGAATTCAATGGGTTCAAGAAGCAATTCTTTTTTCCCATTGTTTGTCTACTATTAGCGCAAACAGCATTTTCTCAGCAGCAAGTTACCGGTACAATTACTGATGAAAGCGGTATTCCTGTAGCTGGTGCATCTGTTGTGGAAAAGAACACTGCCAATGGTACCGTTTCGGATTTCGATGGTAATTTTGCAATCACCACTTCTGAATCCAATGCGGTTTTGATCATTTCCTATTTGGGTTTTGCTACGCAGGAAGTTCCAGCAACATCATCCATGAGTGTGGTGCTAAAAGAGGATTTGGAGCAACTTTCTGAAGTTGTGGTAATTGGTTACGGCACACAAAAACGTGCCGATGTAACAAGCTCGGTTGCTACTGTAAAAGCCGAAGATTTTGTACAGGGTAATGTTAAGGATGCCGCCCAACTTATTCAAGGTAAGGTGGCGGGTCTTTCAGTATCCGCTCCTTCTGGGGACCCTACAGAGGGTACCCAAATCAGTTTAAGGGGTATGTCATCTTTGTCGGCAGATTCTGCACCTTTGGTGTTGGTGGATGGTGTTCCGGGAAGCTTAAATACTGTAGCTCCCGAAGACATTGAGTCCATTGATGTATTGAAAGACGGTTCTGCTACTGCTATTTATGGTACTAGGGGTACTAATGGTGTAATCATCATTACCACTAAAAAAGGAACCAACGACATGAAGTCTACCATTGAGTACAATGGGTATGCTTCCTTGGCCACCATTGCGGACAGGATGAACTTTTTGAATGCCTCTGAGCTTAGACAGAAGTTTAATGAGGGCTACACTTTTACAGGGGCCAACCTAGAAGACTATGGTGCTGATACGGACTGGGTGGACCAAATTACCCGAGACGCTTTCAGCCAAGTGCACAACGTTATTTTTAGAGGAGGGAACTCTACTTCAAATATGACGGCTTCTGTTAACTATCGAGATATTGAGGGAATCTTCCTAAAATCCAACAATGAAAAGTATACAGGTAGGATAAATATCAACCATGCCATGTTCGATAATAAATTAAAGACCAATGTGGGTGTAATTTTAAGCGAGCAAGTATATAATGCATTGGGTGATGGTCAGAGTTTTAACCCAACCATCTACCGTCAAGCCATTATCCACAACCCAACAGAGCCTGTCTATAATGAAGATGGCAGCTATTTTGAAAGAGCGGTTTATTTTTATGACAACCCGGTTTCAATGATTCAAGAAACCATTGGGGAGAACAGATACAGAACCAGTAGGATAGATTTCTCCATGAGCTATGATTTTGGGGACCATCTTACAGTAAAAGGTTTGTATACCCGAAAAGGGGAGACCAACATCAGAGGCTTTTACCAAACCAAAGATCACGTTTCCACCACGGAAAGCGGGCAGGATGGATTTGCCTCAAGAGGTACGGATAACTATGTTGGAAACTATGGTCAGTTCACTGTGGATTACAACAACAGTTTTGGAGACCACAGGGTAACCGCTCTCGCAGGATACAACTACGAGGATAACATGAATGAAGGTTTTTGGGCAACCAACCGTAGGTTCCCAACCGATGGATTCACCTATAACAATTTAGGAAGTGGACAAGGACTTCAGTTGGGTGAAGCTGGTATGGGAAGTTTCAAAAATGCAGATAAACTCATTGCCTTCTTCTCAAGGGTGACCTATAACTATGATGATCGCTACCTTTTAATGGCTAGTTTGCGTCGTGAAGGTTCCACTCGTTTCGGTGAAGATTATAAATGGGGTAATTTCCCAGGGATTTCTTTAGGATGGCGTGTGGACCAAGAGTCTTTTGCTGAAAACTGGGACTGGTTGTCCAGCTTAAAACTACGGACAGGTTTTGGGGTTACCGGTACCAATGCTGGTGCTAGATACCAATCCTTGAGTGGTCTTTCTTATGGAGATTATTTTTACAACAACGGCCAATGGGTAAGACAATTGGTGCCATCCCGTAATGCCAACTCCAATTTGCGTTGGGAAAAGAAAGAAGAATTTAACGTAGGTTTGGATTTTGGTATCTTGGACGGAAGAATCAATGGATCTGTTGATTACTACAACAGAACTACCAAAGATGCACTCTTCAACTACAGTGTACCAACACCACCTTATTTTTATGGTAATATTGCGGCAAACGTTGCAGAGATCAAGAACACCGGTCTGGAATTCTTGTTAAATGTGACCCCAGTCAAGACAGATAACTTCGAGTGGACTGCAAACTTGACCTATTCTACCAATTCCAACGAGATTGTGTCTTTGTCCAACGATGAATTCCAATTGACCAACGATTTCTTTGATGAAGGATATACAGGTGAGCCCATTCAGATTTCTACGCACAGAGTACAGGAAGGAGAACCTATTGGTAACTTCTTTGGATTAAAGAGCGTTGATATCACTGATGATGGTATTTGGATCATTGAAAGACCTGATGGTACCCGAGTTCCTGCTACCGAAGCTACCAACGATGACCGTCAGGTATTGGGTAACGGTCTTCCAAAAGCATACTACAGTTGGAACAACACCGTAAAATATAAGAACTGGGACCTTATGTTCAATCTAAGGGGCGCTTTGGAATACCAAATCCTAAACTTCTCCCGTATGTTCTATGAGAACCCAACCATTGGTTACAACACCTTGGATTCTGCCTACGATTTGGTGTACGGTAAAGCCGTGCTACAAGATGTGCAACGTTATGTGAGCCACTACATTGAAGATGGTGATTTCCTAAAAATTGACAACGTTACTTTGGGATACACACTGCCCAAAGATGCCATTAAATTTGCCCAAACGTTCCGCATTTATGCTTCTGGTCTAAACTTGGCAACCTTTTCAAAATACAAGGGAATTGACCCAGAAATTAACAACAGAGATAATCCGTTGTCGCCAGGTAATGATAACAGGGATAAATATCCCACTATCAGAACCTTTACGTTGGGTATCAACTTTACATTTTAAAATAAAAAACTATGAAAAATATACTAAACAAAGTGACTACACTTAGACTAAGATTTTTGATGCTGTCGGTCAGTGTACTTCTACTACAAATAGGATGTACAGACCTTGAGGAAGAAGTTTTTTCCGAAGTGACCGAATCATCCTTCGTGCCAGCAGAGTCAGATATTATTGCTGTAATGGCTTCGGCCTACACCCCCATGCGTTATGTAATGGGATGGCAAGGCTACTTTGATGTGCAGGAAGAACCAGCCGATATGTTTGTAACACCAACAAGACCTAACGGTTGGGATGACGGTGGAACCTACAAAAGAATGCACTTCCACGAATGGACCGAGACGCAGTGGCAACCTAGAAACACATGGATTACCTGCTTTAATGGTATCAACAGTGCCAACAGGGTAATCCTCCAAATTGAGTCTGGAGAACTGCCCGTTAGTGAAGCGCAAGCTGCTTCAATTGTTGCGGAGATGAGAGCCTTGAGAGCCTTGTATTACTCCATGTTGGTGGATACACACGGAAACGTGCCAATTATTGCAAGCTACAGTGATGAACTTCCCGTTCAGAGTAGCCGTGCCGAAGTATACAATTTTATCGTTTCAGAATTGAACGAGGTTATTCCAAGTCTAACCGAAACTGTAGATCAGTCTACCTACGGTCGTATGACCAAAT
Organism: Allomuricauda sp. CAU 1633; assembly: GCF_017313225.1. Classification (GTDB taxonomy): domain Bacteria; phylum Bacteroidota; class Bacteroidia; order Flavobacteriales; family Flavobacteriaceae; genus Flagellimonas. The sequence continues at coordinate 187,168 of NZ_JAFLNE010000002.1, forward strand.
GGGCGGCCTATCACGTTTTGGCAAGAGTATATTTGAATGCCGAAGTGTACTCAGGTACTGCGCAATGGGAAAATGTGATTACTGCTTGTGATGAGATTATGGGTAGCGGAGCATACGAACTTTCGTCCAGCTATTCAGATATTTTTGCGACTGAAAACCAAGGCAATTCAGAAATGGTTTTTGCTATCCCTTACGATCAAATTTTTGCTGGTCAGTGGAACGCCCACATGAAAATGATGAACCCAGAGCACCGATTGGTCTTTGGAATGCAGGCGCAGCCTTGGGGTGGATCTAGCTGTAACCCTCAATTTATTGATAGTTATGAGCCAACTGATAATCGTTTGGCCGATACCTGGTTAATGGGTGATCAATTGAGCTATACCGATGGAAGTGTTGTATTTACTTTGGTAAAAGAAATGCCAAGTATTTACGGATGCGATTTCACCCAAGGATTCAAATGTGGTAAATACGAAATTGAGCCCGGTGCTACCGGAGGTCTTAGTGTAGATTTCCCATTCTTGAGATATACTGATGTTTATATGATGAAGGCCGAAGCTCTTCTTAGAACTGATAGAAGCGACGAAGCTGCTGCCCTTGTTACGCAAGTGCGTATGCGTTCTTTTGATAACCCTGCTGACGCTACCGTTACAGGAGCTGAGTTGGAAGGAGATACCACAGTACAATACGGAACTTTGGCTGAAGATGGAACCATTGCGGATGCCGGTGACCAATCCGTTGTGCCTTTCGGACGTTTCTTGGATGAATTGGGCTGGGAGTTTGCCGCCGAGGCCAGAAGAAGAACCGACCTTATCAGATTTGGAGTTTATCAGACCAAAAACTGGTATAATCATACACCTAAGGGAGACTATACCACCCTTTTCCCTATAGGTTTGGAAGAATTGAATACAAATACGAATCTAAGCCAGAACCCTGGTTACTAAGATTTAAGATTTGTACTCAAGTGTTTTTTATAATTGTTTGAGTTTGTTGTTAGTGAAGAAAGCGGATGGTAACCCATCCGCTTTCTACTTTTATGGACTATTTTTAGTCCTTTTGGTAGGTAGTCTTAAATTGAACTTTAATATGATGAAATCTTTTTTTTGGAAGTGTTGTATTGTCTTTTGCTGGATGGGCCCATCCATGCTGATGGGGCAACATCAGATTACATCACCGGATGGAAAATTATCGGTGGCGGTAACCTCAAAGGAGCAGTTAGAGATTAGCATTGGGTATAATGGGCAAATGCTGGTTAGTGATATTGCCACCGACTTGAATATTGTTGGTAAAGGAAGTCTGGTGCAAACATCAAGACTTAGAAATGCGGACATTACCACGGTAAACTCGGTAGTGGAAGCAATTGTTCCCACCAAAAACAGGCAAATCAAAGATGAATACAGTCAATTGACATTGTATTATTCCAAATTCAACTTTGAAGTGAGATGCTACAATAATGGAGTTGCCTTTAGGTACGTTACAAAATTGGGCTCAAAACCTATAGAGGTCGAATATGAAAAATTGGATTTTAGTGTTCAACCAGATGCTACCTGTTATCTGCCCGAAGAAAAGCAGTTGATTTCCCATTTTGAAAACTACTTTCAAGTACTCCCTGTTTCTGAAATCAAGCCCAATACCCTGGCCAATCTTCCTTTGCTATTCACTGAAGAAAATAAACCCAGTATCAGCTTTACGGAATCCAATATCTATGATTACCCCCACATGTTTCTTCACAAACAAGATTCAGGTTTTACCAGCACTTTCCCCAACGTAGTTCTAAAAACCAAGGAAGGTAAGCGAGATAGGGATGAAATCATCGGCGAGGAAGCCAACTACATTGCCAAAACCAGTGGCAACCGTGAATTTCCATGGAGGGTGTTCATGGTATCGGAAACCGATAAGGATATCGTTTCCAATAATCTGGTCTACCAATTGGCTGATCCCTTAAAATTGGAAGAAGTTTCATGGATTCAACCTGGAAAAGTAGCGTGGGATTGGTGGAACGCCAACAACATTGATGGGGTTGATTTTGAATCGGGTATCGATACCCAGACCTATAAATATTATATCGACTTTGCTGCCCATTATGGTTTGGAATACATCATTTTGGATGAAGGATGGTCAAAGACGACCACCAATGTAAAAGCACCCAACCCCAATATTGATGTTGCAGAATTGGTTGCGTATGGCAACCAAAAAAACGTTGGCGTCATTCTTTGGAGTTTATGGCGACCCTTGGATGAGGACATGGCTGGTATTCTGGACCAGTTTCAAGCTTGGGGTGTAAAGGGAGTTAAGGTGGATTTCATTCAAAGGGCCGATCAGTATGTGGTCAATTTTTATGAAAGACTGGCCCAGGAAACCGCGAAGCGCCACATGCTGGTAGATTTTCATGGAGCATTCAAACCCACAGGGCTTAGGCGTGCTTATCCAAATGTCATTAATTATGAAGGCGTAAAAGGGTTGGAGAATACCAAGTGGGAAGATAAAATCACCTCGGAACATGAGCTTACGCTTCCTTTCACACGAATGACGGCTGGTATCCTGGATTTTACCCCAGGCGGGTTGGACAATGTGCACAAGGAAAATTTTATGGCCCGTTTTGATAGGCCCATGGCCATGGGAACCCGAGCGCACCAAGTGGCTATGTATGTAGTGTATGAGGCCCCGCTTCAAATGTTGAGCGATACGCCCAGCAACTATTATCGTGAGGATGAGACCACTTCCTTCATTGCAAAGATTCCCACTACGTGGGATGACACCGTGGTATTGGAGGCCAAAGTATCCGATTACATTTTACTGGCCCGTAAAAATGGAAATACATGGTATGTGGCTGGGATGAATGATGATACACCGAAAGAATTCACCTTGGATTTTTCATTCTTGGGAGAAGGAAACTATAAAATCCAAATCTTCAAGGATGGGATTAATTCAGATAAAAATGCAAGAGATTATGTTGTGGAAGAGGCTACGGTAAATTCAAACACAACAATGGATATTAAGCTCAACAAATCGGGTGGTTGGGTGGCCATAGCGACAAAAATGTGAATTAGGTTAAACTAAAATTGTCATGAAACAGCATCGTAGTTTTTGGGTTTTGGTCAATGTAATACTAATGTTGACCTGTTCCATTGGATTTGGACAAACAAAAATGGACTATCAGGTACGCTTTGTGGAACCTGAAAAGCATTATGCAGAAGTACAATTGGATTGCAGTGGTCTATCCGAGGGTCAAACCAATTTTGTCCTTCCAGTTTGGTCGCCGGGATATTACCAAATCTTGGATTCTCCAAAACACATCATTGATTTTGAAGTTAAAAACGCTAAAGGAGAAGATTTGGAATGGGGTAAAAAGTCCAAGAATATTTGGGAGGTTGAAAATGGAACCAACGATGCTATTGTCATTACCTATCGTGTGTTTGCCAACCGCAAATCTGTGGCCGAATCCAAAATCGATTCCACAAAGGCCTTCATAATGCCGAACAACATGTTCATGCATGTTCAGGATAAAATCAACCAGCCTGTAAGTGTACAGTTTTCACCATATAAGGATTGGAATAAAATCTCTACGGGTTTAAAATCCACAACTAAAGGTACCTTTTATGCCAAAGATTTCGATATTTTATATGACAGTCCTGTTTATATCGGAAACCAAAAGACCCTTGAGTTTGAAAATGACGGTAAATCGTATCATTTGGGTGTAGCCACACCAGAAGGATTGAATGAAGAAAAATTTGTAGGGGATTTAAAGAAAATAATGAATGCCACCACGGAGTTGATGCAACACATCCCGTATGATAATTACAGTTATATACTAATGGAAGCTGGAGGCGGTGGTCTGGAACATTGGAATTCGCAAGCGGTTTTTACCAGTGGTTCGTTCAATTTTAGGTCAGAAGATCATTATGTTGACTTCATGAACTTCATAACCCATGAGTATTTTCATCTCTATAATGTAAAGGCCATTCGCCCCATTGAGCTGGGTCCTTTTGATTACAGCAAGGAAAATTATACGGACATGCTTTGGGTTTCAGAGGGCATCACAGTTTATTATGAATATTTAATAATGATGCGGGCGGGGCTATTATCGCTAGAAAAGGCATTGGATTATTTGAGTAGTTCCATCCGCAGATATGAAAATATTGAAGGAAAAAATCACATGTCGCTTTCCCGATCCAGCTTTGATATTTGGTTGAATTTTTTAAGTAGGGATGAGAATACAGATGAAACCACCATTTCATATTACAATAAGGGGCCGATCATTGGTTTTCTGTTGGATTTGGAAATAAGGCACGGTAGCAATAACCGAAAATCCTTGGATGATGTGATGCGTTTTCTATACAATGAGTATTACCTAAAACAGGGAAGGGGTTTTAAGAAAGAGGAATTTTGGGCCACTTGTGAAGAAATAGCTGGAAGACCCTTGGATGAAATCAGAACCTATGTGGATACCGTAACGCCCATCGATTATCAAAAATATTTGGAGTATGCTGGTTTGCAGATAGACCTGAGTTCTTTGGAAGAACAGGATAAGAATTCGGAATTGGTAAAGCGTTCGTATCAAATTTCAGAGAAGTCTATAGCTGCAAAAAAACAGCTTCAGATTCGCAATTCAGTTTTTAGGACGAATTAAATTGAGAACGATACTTGGAAGGGGTGCAGCCTTTCAATTCCTTGAATTTTCTGTTGAAGTTGGCAATATTGGTAAAACCGCATTGCTCAGAAATCAGCGAAATGGAAAGTTCGGGTTGGTTAACGATGAGCCTGCAGGCATTTTCTATCCGAATCTCTATCAAAAACTGAAAAAAGGTTTTGTTGGTACGTTTCTTAAAATACCGGCAGAATGCATTCTTGCTCATGCTGGATTTCTCCGAAATTTGCTCCAAGGTAATTTGTTCATGATAGTGTTCCATGGCAAACTTTAAAACGTTGCTCATACGTTTCCCTTCATCATCCGAATAAATTTTCCGATATACAAATGATGAAAGCGGCTGGGTCTCGGACTTTGCAATTTGGTTGATCACCAGTAAAAGCGATGCAATTTGTTCAACCTTATTTTGCTGCGGCAAGTTGTTGAAAAGTGCTATGATTTTTTCCTTGTTGGAAATCACTTTCATTCCATATTCCGACAGTTTAAAAAAATCTTGGGTCAGAGTCAGGTCGGTCAACCGAAAAAAATCTTTTCCAAAAGAATTGTAGTCAAAGAAAAGGGTGTACATGACAGATTCGTCAGATGCATTCACATCACTTCGGAAAACATGGGGGACAAAACCTCCTATGACCAAAATATCACCATCCCTATATTCATTGATGGAATCGCCCACAATCAAAGAGCCAGAACCTCTTTCAATATAACTTATTTGTATTTCTCCGTGTTGGTGGAGCTGGCCATAAAAAATTTTTTCCCTGTCCACTTGGTAAACCAGGGCCTCATCCTTGGGTTTTGGTATTTTGAAAGGGAGGACTCTCAAAGGCTTTTAAGTAAATATTACTAATAAATATACGTGAAATCAATTTATGGGTCAACATAGTATTACAAGAGGCTAATAATCAAACAAATTATTGAGGTCATGTAATTTACTTTTGTATCAAAATATTTTAGTATTATGATAAATTGGGAAGGCGTAATGCCAGCTGTAACCACAAAGTTTACCAGCGAGGATCAATTGGACCTTGCAATGTTTGAGAAGAATATTAAAGCACAAATTGATGCTGGAGTCCATGGGATCATTTTAGGAGGAACGTTGGGTGAGGCCAGTACACTGGAGCACGAGGAAAAGGAAACCCTTATCAAGACCTCTTTGGCTCTAGTGGAAGGGAAAATACCCGTTATCATCAATATTGCGGAACAAAGTACCAAGGAGGCCATTGCCGTGGCACAACATGCCGAAAAGGTAGGTGCCCAAGGCTTGATGATTCTTCCTCCGATGCGATATAAAGCTACGGACTACGAGACGGTTGCTTATTTTAAAAGTATAGCCAACAGCACCTCTTTGCCCATCATGATCTATAACAATCCTATTGACTACAAGATTGAAGTTACCTTGGATATGTTGGAAGAGTTGTTGGAATGTGAGAATATTGAAGCTGTTAAGGAATCTACAAGGGATATTACCAATGTACTTCGCTTAAAGAGCAAATTTGGAGACCGTGTAAAAGTATTTACCGGAGTGGACACCCTTGGATTGGAAAGTTTGGTCATTGGAGCCGATGGATGGGTGGCCGGTTTGGTTTGTGCCTTCCCAGCCGAAACAGTTGCCATTTACGAATTGGTGAAAGCTGGAAAAATCAACGAAGCGCTTGAAATCTACAAATGGTTTATGCCTTTGTTGGAGTTGGACATAAGCCCTCAATTGGTTCAGAATATTAAATTGGCAGAGGTGGCTACTGGAATCGGTACAGAAAATGTCCGTGCGCCAAGATTGCCTTTACAAGGAGCAGAAAGAGAGCGAGTTATTGGAGTGATAAATGAAGCAATGGCAAGCAGACCTGCTTTGCCTGAATATAAAAATCTCAGCAGCGTAGCCTAAATGAGTATTACTGGGAAAAACTATATAGGAAACAAGTGTAGCGGAAATGGGGGTAATGGGTTCAAAACCATCAACCCCCATTTGAATATTGAAAACCCAACAACTTTCGTTGAGGCCACAACCGAAGAGGTTGAAGAGGCAGTTGAATTGGCGTGGAGCGCGTTTCGGGAGTATCGAAAAGTTCCAGGTGCCCAACGGGCCGCTTTTTTAAATGCCATTGCCGATGAAATCCTGGCCTTGGACCAAGAATTGGTGGATACCTATACCATGGAATCGGGCCTTCCTGAAGGTAGGGCCGTGGGCGAAAGGGGCAGAACCATTTTTCAACTGCGCTCCTTTGCCGATTTGGTAAGCAATGAAGATTGGCGGGAAAATACATTTGACAAGGCTGATCCAGACCGAAAGCCACTTCCAAAAGAAGATTTAAGGAAAACCCTGATTCCTCTTGGGCCTGTGGCCGTATTTGGAGCCAGTAACTTTCCGTTGGCATTCTCCACAGCAGGAGGTGATACGGCCAGTGCACTCGCGGCTGGATGCCCTGTAGTAGTAAAAGCACACCCCATGCATGCCGGAACCTCAGAACTTGTAGCCTCGGCCATCATAAAAGCCGCTGAGAAAACTGGTATGCCCAATGGGGTGTTTTCTTGTGTTAATGGTGGAATTGAAGTAGGTGTTACCCTCGTGAATCACCCTAAAACAAAAGCCGTAGGTTTCACAGGAAGTATCAATGGTGGTAGAGCTTTGTTCGATTTGGCCGCGAAGCGGGAAGAACCTATCCCTGTTTTTGCAGAGATGGGAAGTATCAATCCTGTGGTCATTACCCCTAATGCAATTGCTGAAAGGTCTGAGGAGATAACCAAGACCTACGCAGGTTCAATCACCTTGGGAACGGGTCAATTTTGTACAAACCCAGGTTTGTTGTTGACCATCAAGGATGAAAACACCCAAGCATTTGTTGAGGAATTGGGGAGACAAGTAATCGCTATTGAACCGCAATGCATGTTGCACCCCAATATTAAGAGTGGGTTCGACAAAAATGGAGCTGGTATTTTAGAACAGCCTGGAGTGGAAGTGGTGGCTCAGCTAGAGGGTAATTTGAAGAATAATTGTGCTGCATCCATCATCGCGACCGTTTCTGGAACCGAGTTTTTGGCTAATCCTAAACTACATCACGAGGTGTTCGGCCCTTTTTCTTTGGTGGTACAATGCCAAGATGAAAGTGAATTGCTTGCGGTGATTGAAGGTTTGGAAGGTCAACTTACAGGAACCTTGATAGCGGAAAAGAATGATGACCTGGATTTACCTGAATTGGTGGATACATTACAACAAAGAGTGGGTAGAATCCTGTATAACGGAGTTCCAACCGGAGTAGAGGTATGTCCAGCCATGCACCATGGAGGACCTTATCCAGCATCCTCGGATTCTAGATATACTGCAGTAGGTACCCATTCCATCAAAAGATGGGTGCGCCCCGTAAGCTATCAATCGTTTCCACAGGAACTATTGCCCAATTCTTTAAAAGGGTAGTACATTTTTTAGCTTACTTTGCGTATAAGATTATAATACTGTTTTAACAGACAACAAGTGGCAAGAAAGACATTTTTTTGTGTTGATGCCCACACCTGCGGGAATCCCGTTCGTGTAGTGGCAGGAGGTGGTCCCAACCTTTTGGGCAAGAACATGAGTGAGAAAAGACAACACTTTCTCAAAGAATATGATTGGATTCGTAAGGGCTTGATGTTTGAGCCTCGGGGTCATGATATGATGAGCGGAAGCATCTTATTTCCTCCCCACAAGCCCGAAAACGATTTTGCCATTCTGTTCATTGAGACCTCTGGTTGTTTGCCCATGTGTGGGCATGGGACCATCGGCACAATTACCATTGCCATAGAAGAAGGATTGATCGTACCCAAGACACCGGGCAAAATTAGAATGGAAGCCCCAGCAGGATTAGTAGAAATAGAGTATCAGCAATCTGGCAAGAAGGTGGATTGGGTACGGTTGGTCAACGTAAAATCGTACCTCGCAGCAGAAAACTTAACGGTAGAATGTCCAGAGTTGGGAGAACTTACGTTCGATGTCTCCTATGGTGGCAACTATTACGCCATTGTAGATCCCCAAAAGAATTTTAGTGGGGTTCATAATTTCACAGCTGCTAAAATCATTCAATACTCCAAAGTGGTCAGGGAGCGTATCAATGAAAAATATCCCGATATGTTCATTCATCCAGAAGATCCCACCATTCGGGATGTGAGCCACATGCTATGGACGGGTGACCCCATAGACCCAACGTCATCTGGTAGGAATGCGGTTTTTTATGGTGACAAGGCCATTGACCGCTCTCCCTGTGGTACAGGGACTTCGGCCCGTATGGCCCAATTGAACGCCAAAGGCAAGCTGAAAATAGGGGAGGATTTCATCCACGAGAGCTTTATCGGAAGCAAATTCATTGGTAGAGTGGTGGAGGAAACTACTTTGGGTGAAAAAAAGGCCATTATTCCCAGTATACAAGGTTGGGCGCAAGTTACGGGCTATAACAATATCATCATTGATGATGATGACCCCTACGTCCACGGATTCCAAGTGTTGTAAAATCATATTTCTTTCAAGTTTTAGATGAAGAGAGTAGTTATAGTTGGTGGAGGTATTTCAGGACTCTGCAGTGCCTATTATTTGGTGCAAGAAGGATATCAGGTTACCATTTTGGACAAATCGGATGTGTCCACAGGGGCTTCATTCATAAATGCGGGGTATATTACTCCAAGTCATTTTATTCCATTGGCGGCTCCTGGTATTATTACCCAGGGAATGAAATGGATGATGAACAGTTCCAGTCCATTTTACATCCAACCCAGATGGGACGTTGATTTTTTCAAGTGGACGCTATTGTTTAAAAAATCAGCCAAAGCATCCAAAGTAAAAAAGGCTATCCCAATTATAAAAGAACTCAATCTAAAGAGTAGGGATTTGTATGATGAGATGGTATCTGCTGTAGATTTCCCGTTTCAATATGAAAAAAAGGGGCTGTTGATGGCCTACAGGACCACTAAAAGTGAAGAAGAAGAACTTGAGGTAGCTGAAATGGCGGTCAAGGAGGGGTTGGATGCTGTGGCATTATCCAAAGATGAAGTCCATAAAATGCAGCCAGTATTTTCCGATGAGGTTATTGGTGCAGTGCATTATAAGTGCGATGCCCACATGACCCCCAATTATTTTATGGAGCAAATGAAAACTTGGTTAAAATCCCAAGGAGTCATTTTTGAATTCAATCAAGCTGTTGAGGATTTTGTAATCAAGGATAAAAAGGTAACTGCTGTAAAAACAAAAGATGCCGTCTTTGGAGCCGATGAATTTGTGTTGGCCAGCGGCACTTGGACTTCAAAATTGGCAAAATCGCTTAATCTCTATGTTCCTGTGCAAGGTGGAAAAGGATACAGCATGGATGTGAGTCGGAATACGGGAATTACCATGCCAGCTATTTTGGTGGATGCCAAAGTGGCGGTGACGCCCATGGAAGGTTTTACTCGTTTTGCGGGGACCATGGAATTTTCAGGAAACAACTCCATTGTGCGAAAAGAACGTGTTGAGGCTCTCGCCGGGGCCGTAAAAAACTATTATGCCGACTTTGAAATCAATCAGGATGAAAAAGATAGGGCGACTTCAGGGCTTAGGCCTGTTTCTCCAGATGGACTTCCATACATTGGCAAGACTTCAAAATATGATAATTTGACCATTGCTGCAGGTCATGCCATGATGGGATGGAGCCTAGGTCCCATTACCGGTAAATTGGTGGCGGAGAGTATAAAGAAAACAACGTCATCAGTAGATTTAAAACCTCTTTCCCCAGAAAGATTCCGATAGGCTTTTCCTTAAATTTTCTAAATTGTAAAGGGGATTGTTTTTGGCCCCAATTTTCGGGCCAATTTCCAATTTACACACTCTTTTTCATTGTAAATGAAGTGTTAAGGGTAACATAGTATCAGTATCAGTTAATAATGACTGAAAACAGATAGGAGATTATCTCTAGTTTTAAGCATAATTTTAAATATGGGATCTTTTGCGAAAAAAATAAGTGTATTTTTTATACTTATAACCTGTGGAACCACATTGGCCCAGGGCACATTAAAGGAATATAAAAAGGCGATTATTGTGGATTCGCTTTTTAGGGATAAGGTATACAATTCCCCTTCTTCTTTTCATTGGTTGGATACTGATTTGATGTGGTATGTGAACAATTCCACCGATGGAAAAAAATATCTACTGGTTGACCCGGAACAGAAGACCCAAAAGGAATGTTTTGACCACAATGCCTTGGCCTCTTTACTATCCAAAGAATTCAATGAAGAGGTTGACTCAAAGGATATCGATATCAGTAGATTGGAATTCAATGAAGACCTCTCTGAACTTACTTTTGTTTATGGTGAAGCCAAGGTTTCCTATAATCTAAAAACCAATGCCTTAAAAGTAATTGACCCTGAAGGGGGTAAACGAGATTCCAATAGAAGGTATTGGGGCAATAGGTTTGATGAGAAAAGTAACCCGCCGGTAATTTCGCCAGATTCTACCAAGACCGCTTTTATTAAAAATGACAATCTGTATATTAAGGACAATGCCACAGATGAGGAAACCCGTTTGAGCTACGATGGAGCTCCCGGCTTTTACTATTCAACCTATATAAAGTGGTCACCCGATGGCAAAAAGATTATGGCGTACAAAGTACGGCCGGGGGATGACCGCAAGATTTATTTTGTGGAATCCAGCCCAGAAGACCAGTTTCAACCCAAATTACAGTCCCGTGATTATCTAAAGCCTGGTGATGAGTTGCCATTTAAGAGTCCGCAATTGTTTTTGGTGGATTCCAAAAAGCATATTCAAGTGCCCACGGATGAGTTTAGCCATCAATTCGGTTTAAACCGCATCGATTGGAGAGAAGATAGCAGTGCTTTCACCTTTGAATACAATCAAAGAGGGCATCAAGCGTATAAGGTCGTTGAAGTGGATGCCTTAACTGGAAAATTGAAGGTCCTGGTTAATGAAACCAGCGACACCTTTATCGATTACAGCAGCAAAAAATACCGTTATGATGTGGCCGATGGTAAAGAAATGATTTGGACTTCGGAACGGGATGGTTGGAACCACATTTATCTGTATGATGACAATGGTCAGGTAAAAAAACAATTGACCAAAGGCGAATGGGTGGTTCGCGAGGTGATTCATGTGGATGAAGATAACCGAGAGGTTTATTTCACGGCCAGTGGAGTGGACAAGGACCAAGATCCATATTTCTTGCATTATTTCAAGGTGGATTTTGATGGAAAGAACCTTACCCGTTTCACCAAAGAGGATGGAAACCACAACGTAACTTTTTCAGAGGACTATACCTACTATGTAGACCAATATTCCAAAGTGGATACGCCCCCTGTGACTGTATTGAAATCAGCTGCTAAAAGCAAAAAATTAATGGACCTACAACTAGCGGACCACTCGGAACTTTTAAAAGAAGGTTGGATCGCCCCAGAGATCTTTACAGCAAAAGGGCGTGATGGTGTCACCGATATTTGGGGCGTCATTATTCGTCCTACCTCTTTTGACCCCAACAAAACCTATCCGGTTATAGAATACATTTATGCCGGGCCACACAGCTCTTTTGTTCCCAAAGATTTTAGATCGTACTACTGGTCCATGTCTTCCATAGCCGAGTTGGGCTTTATTGTGGTTCAGATTGATGGCATGGGAACGTCCAATAGATCAAAAGCGTTCCATGATGTATGCTGGCAAAACCTAAAAGATGGCGGTTTCCCGGACAGAAAATTGTGGATCAAGGCCGCAGCCCAAAAATATCCATACATGAATGCTGAGAAAGTGGGCATCTTTGGGACATCGGCTGGGGGCCAGAACTCTGCTGCCGCCTTGGTGTTCAATTCAGATTTTTATGATGTGGCGGTTTCTTCCTGTGGGTGTCACGACAACCGAATGGATAAAATTTGGTGGAATGAGCAATTTATGGGATACCCTATTGGTCCTCACTATGCAGCCTCTTCCAATATTGAGAATGCCGCCCAAATGGGTGGTAATTTAATGCTTATCTTAGGTGAAGTTGATGACAATGTGGATCCCTCCACAACCATGCAATTTGCCAATGCCCTTATAAAAGCCAATAAGAACTTTGAACTGGTTACCATACCCGGTATGGGGCATTCATCCGGTGGTGATTTTGGGGAACGTAAGCGTAAAGACTTTTTCGTAAAGCATTTAATGGGCGTTGATCCCCCTTCTTGGGAGGAAGTTTACGAATAGAAGAATAAAACTAAACTAAACATAAACAGTAAGTAACTATCAGTTGATTAACATTGTGGAAAAGGATATAATTATGAGATTAAATAAGTTGTTCGTTGGTGTAGTATTGGTTTTTTGTGCTTTGGGCACGACCAGCGTAATGGCACAGGAAGGCGATCAGATATTGGACGGTATTGGTGAAACAGGATTGATCGCCAGGTATGTTTTTGATGGTGACACTAAAGATTGGTCAAGAAATAACTTGCACGCTACCCTTGAAGGTTCAGAACCCATTTTTGTGGATGACGAATACTTTAACAAAGTACTTTCCCTGCCTAAGGACAAGGAAGCGTTCATTACGATTCCCGGTGAAGCGGTGACCAATGAGGAATCCATCAGTATTACAGGGTGGGTGCATATTGAATCGCCACAACCTGGCGCGCGACTTTTTGATTTTGGAACCAGTACCAAATCCCACTTTACAATTGCCCCTACCGGAACCCAAGACAAAAAGGGCGTACAAGTTGAACTTTCTTCAACCAAAGGAGATGCATACAACACCAGTTCCTCAGCCTTGGAAACCGGTAGGTGGAACCATTTGGCCGTTGTCATCAATATTCCTTCCAAAACGGTGAATACCTATGTCAATGGAAGAAAAGCTGGTGAAGCAACAGATGTGGAACTGATTTTGGAGCAGGTTTTCGATTTTGAAAATGGGGACAATAATAAACTCTACATTGGAAAGTCATTAGGGAGCAATGACCCTTACCTGACCGCTAAATTGCATGATTTCAGAATCTACAGAATTCCTTTGAGTGAAGGGCAAGTGGTTCGAATCCTTCGTGGGTCGTTTAGAGGAAATGGAGATGACGATGAAAGAAAAGAAGAAGTCAATCTTCCCCAATTTGCCCCAGAAACACCTCAGTTGTATAATGAATACCTGACTGCAGTATCTGAAGTACAGGTAGAAACTGTAGTTGGTTTTTTACCAAGATTACCCCGTTTTGTGCAAGGGACTTACGGAAATGGTGTAAAGGGACCCAAGGAAGTGCGTGTGCTTTGGCCAGCACCTATTGACAATTCGCAAGTAAGTCAGCCGGGCAAGTATACCATAACCGGAAGTATTTCTGGAACGGATTTAAAACCTAAAGCAACGGTGACCGTAAAAGCAGCGCTAGCGGCTTCAACCCCTAGTCGTACCTTGGAAGGTTTTGAACTTAATCAGGTATCCTTAAATTCTGATGGTCACGGGCATCAAACAAAATTCATTGAAAACCGGGATAAGTTCATCAATACTTTGGCGGAGACAGACCCTGATTCGTTCTTGTACATGTTCCGAAATGCGTTTGGACAAGAACAACCGGCAGATGCCACTCCATTGCGTGGCTGGGATAGTCAAGAGACCAAACTGCGTGGCCATGCCACTGGGCATTATTTGACTGCCATTGCCCAAGCCTACGCCAGTACCGATTATGATGCAGCTTTACAGTCGAATTTTGCTGAGAAAATGAATTATATGGTGGATGTACTGTATGATTTATCCCAAATGGCAGGAAAACCGCAAGAAGTTGGAGGACCTCATGTGTCCGACCCAACCGCTGTTCCCCCAGGTCCAGGTAAAGAAGGGTATGATTCAAATTTAAGTGAAGATGGTATCCGCACGGATTACTGGAACTGGGGTGAAGGGTTCATCAGTGCCTATCCACCCGATCAATTCATCATGTTGGAAAATGGTGCTTCGTATGGAGGTCAACCCACCCAAGTTTGGGCACCTTACTACACCTTGCACAAAATTTTGGCAGGGTTGATGGATATTTATGACGTAAGTGGTAACGAAAAAGCCTTGGATATTGCCAAAGACATGGGAACTTGGGTGCATGCTCGATTGAGCCAAGTACCTACTGATACCCTCATCAGTATGTGGAATACCTATATTGCAGGCGAGTTTGGCGGTATGAACGAGGCCATGGCACGTTTGTACAGAATGACGAACGACCACCAATATCTTGAAGTAGCCCAATTGTTCGATAATATTAAAATGTTCTTTGGAGATGCAGAGCATTCTCATGGATTGGCGAAAAATGTGGATACTTTCCGTGGTCTTCATGCCAATCAGCATATTCCACAGATCATGGGAGCCTTGGAAATCTATCGCGATTCCAATGCACCAGAATACTTTCATGTGGCCGATAACTTTTGGTACAAGGCCAAAAATGATTACATGTATAGCATTGGGGGAGTGGCTGGAGCCCGTAACCCTACAAACGCTGAATGTTTTATTGGTCAGCCAGCAACTTTGTACGAAAACGGTTTTTCCGCAGGCGGCCAAAATGAAACCTGTGCTACCTATAATATGCTGAAATTGAGCCGAAATCTATTTCTATTTGATCAGCGTGCAGAATTGATGGATTATTACGAGCGCGGATTGTACAACCACATCCTTGCTTCCGTGGCAGAAGATAGTCCGGCCAATACCTATCACGTTCCATTGCGTCCCGGTTCCGTGAAGCGTTTTGGCAATTCAAACATGACCGGATTTACCTGTTGTAATGGTACCGCTTTGGAAAGTAGTACCAAGCTTCAGAATTCAATCTATTTCAAAAGTCAGGATGAAAACGCATTGTATGTGAATCTTTATATTCCTTCCACATTAAAATGGACCGAGAAAAACATCACTGTTGAGCAAAAAACAGCTTTCCCAAAAGAAGATAATACCCAATTGAGCATAAAAGGTAAAGGAAAATTTGACTTGAAGGTGCGTGTACCGCAATGGGCAACCAAAGGTTTTTTCGTGAAAATCAATGGCAAAACCGAAAAAGTCAATGCAACTCCTGGTTCCTATCTAACCTTGTCCCGAAAATGGAAGGATGGCGATATTGTGGATATACAAATGCCATTTGAATTTCATTTGGATCCTGTTATGGATCAGCAGAATATAGCCAGCCTTTTCTACGGACCTGTGTTGTTGGTGGCCCAAGAGCCAGAACCAAGGGACGATTGGCGTAAAGTAACTTTTGATGCTAAGGACATCGGTAAAAACATAAAAGGAGACCCAAAAACATTGGAATTCAACATAGATGGGGTAGCGTTTAAGCCCTTCTATGAAACGTATGGACGTCATTCTGTGTACCTGGATGTTACCTTGGAATAACCGAACCACCTAAAACAAAACTGTATGAAGATTAAAAAAACAGGGCTGATGTTGGCTTTTTTGATTACCACTTTGGCCACGGCACAAACCAGCAAACTGGCCGATTTGGTAGATGAGTTTAGGGCGGACACCCAAGCTTTAGACCGTACCTACATCATTGATGAATCGGAGGAGTATTACCAACGCTTTACCGATTTTTACGAAAATTGGGAAAAGAAGATTGGAGCCCTGGATTTTAATACACTCTCCCAACAAGAGAAAGTAGACTATATTCTTCTAAAGAATAAAGTTACTGAAGAAGCCTATTTTTTGAATCAAAGTTATACTGCATTCAAAGAGGTGGCTGATGTGGCCAACTTTAGCAAGGAACTCTTTCCATTTATCAAGGAACGAAGAAGAGGTAAAAAACCGGATGCAAAACAGGTGGCGCAAGACTTGAACAACGCGACCATGGCCATTGATGCGGAAATGGAATCCAGAAAATCCAAACCTTTCAAAGATTGGCAAACCGCAGATAAGGCTTCCAATGTCATCACATCCTTTCAAAAAGGATTGGAAGAGGCGTATAATTTTTATTACAGTTACGACCCTGATTTTACCTGGTGGGCCGAAAAACCATATATGGCATTAAACGAAAAACTAACTGGGTATGCCGAGTTCCTAAAAAACAACTATTCCCAGACCAGTGTTAAGGACGACGGCAGCGGGATTATTGGTAAGCCCATTGGTGAAGCCGCTCTCAATGAAAGTTTGGCCATGGAGTTTATTCCGTACACCCCGGCCGATTTGATTAAGGCAGCGGAAGAACAATTTGCTTGGTGCAAGAATGAAATGATCAAGGCATCCCGTGAAATGGGATATGGCGACGATTGGAGGAAAGCATTGGAGCATACCAAAAATACCTATGTTCCTGCGGGAGAACAACCACAGGCTATTTTGGATTTGTACGATCATTCTGTAAAGTTTATTGAGGATAGGGATCTTATCACCTTGCCAGATTTGGCCAAAGAAACGTGGGGCATGATCATGATGACACCGGAGCGCCAAAAAGTGAACCCATTTTTTACGGGTGGCAGAAATATCAGTATTTCTTATCCTACGGATGGGATGGCACATGACGACAAATTGATGAGCATGCGCGGGAACAATCCCAACTTTTCATTTCCAACCGTTCAGCACGAATTGTTGCCCGGGCACAACCTGCAATTCTTTATGACTAGCCGTCATAAAAACTATCGTAGTGCTTTTTCCACACCATTTTGGGGTGAAGGTTGGGCACTGTACTGGGAGATTATTTTATGGAACAAGGATTTTCCAGTAACCCCCGAGCAAAAGATGGGAATGTTGTTTTGGAGAATCCATCGATGTGCCCGAATCATCTTTTCATTGAAGTTCCATTTGGGGGAAATGACGCCTCAGGAATGCATAGATCTTTTGGTAGACGAAGTGGGCCACGAATATGCCAATGCCGAAGCCGAAGTAAGGCGTTCCTTTACCACCCGTTACCCCCCATTGTACCAATTGGCCTACATGATGGGAGGATTGCAGTTTTATGCTCTACGAAATGAAATGCTGGAGAAAGGATGGACCGAAAAGCAATTTCATGATAGGGTAATGCATGAAGGAAGAATACCAGTGGAATTATTGAGGGCTTTACTTCAAGATTTGCCACTGAACAAGAACTATAAAACCAAGTGGAAGTTTTCCACAGCCTTTAATTAACCAACCCAATCAATGTCAATGCGGTCATTTGCCCCCATATTTTTTGCTGATTTTCTTAAGCCTAAGTTGTAAGGACAATAATGAGGTAATTCGATTATCAACAGAAAAGGGGGCTCCGTATTGAATAATGGACGGGAAGCACATGCGATGATGACTCCTTATGGGAATAGGGCAATGGCATATAATGAAACTAATAGACAATAAATGAAGAATAGACTGGTATACATAGGAATGGTATTGTTTTTTGGCACCATTTTTAGAATGGAAGCCCAAGGATATTGGGGACGAATTGAGCAACGGGAGCCCACTTTGGGTATTGCAGAAGTGTATCAAAAATTCAATACGCCTGATTTTCAATTAAAATTGGTAAAGGCATCACAAACGGTGGCAGCACTTCGTCCTATTAAGGCACTAAATTTTGATTTTACGCCTGGGGACCGATTGGAGCTTCGAGACAAAGATAGTCTCTATCACTTGGGTGACATCAACCTTAGAATAAAGGACGCCAACGGCAATTGGATGAATTTCTCCACCGCAACCACTAGGGCAGTAGTAACACCATTGGAAGTGAGTGGTACCGTTTTGGCCGCCGCTGATTTGGCCAATACATTGCCCAAAGACATTCCGGTATCCGTGAAACGCTATTATGAATTGGATAATGACCAGTTGGTGATGCGATTTGAAATAACCAATACGCAAAGCACTCCTGTTGAAATTGGCGCTTTGGGAATTCCTATGATCTTCAACAATATTTTGGAAGGAAAATCTTTGACCGAGACCCATGCCCAAAACGTATTTTTTGATCCTTACATTGGAAAAGATGCTGGTTATTTGGAGGTGAAGCGTCTTAGCGGAAGAGGACCGGCATTATTGGTGCTTCCAAAGGAAAATATGTCTTTTGAAGCCTATCGACCACTTTTGGATGATCTTACCAGAAGAAGTATTGTTTTTGAAGGCTTCCATGAGTGGATGGTCCATAGCAAAGCCTACGCTGACAACGAATGGAAAGGTGTGGAGCAGTGGAACACGCCGACCTCTTTGGTGCTACAACCCAACGAAACCAAGAATTTTGCATTAAAGTTGGTTTTGTCCGAAGGGATAAAGGACATTCAGGAAACTTTGCTGAAAGAGGAGCGCCCTGTGGCAACCGGAGTTCCCGGTTATGTGGTGCCCCAGGATGTGAATGCCCAGTTGTTCCTCAACTACAAGAATACAGTGAGTTCCATAACCGTGGAGCCAAAAGGTGCTTTAGAGATTAAAGAAGAGGGAACTACGGCTTCAGGATTAAAAAAATATAAAATCTCCGGAAAAAAATGGGGGAGAGCTCGGGTTACCATCACCTATTCGGATGGGCTAAAGCAGACCGTTAACTACAAGGTTATTAAACCTGAAGAAGAAGTGATCGCAGATTTTGGTAGTTTTTTAACCAACGAACAATGGTTTGATGACCCCAATGATCCTTTCGGAAGAAATCCATCATCCATAACCTATGATTACGACAAAAAAGAACAGGTAGTTCAGGACAGTCGGGTATGGATCAGTGGCTTGAGTGATGAAGGGGGAGCCGGTAGTTGGTTGGCCGCTGTGATGAAACAACTGGTGCAGCCTGATCGCGAGGAAATCGTGAAACTCCAAAAGTTTGTGGACAACACCTTGTGGGGTGGAATTCAGTATAATGAAGGGCCTCTAAAGTATGGGGTAAAAAAGAGTCTTCATTACTACGAACCGGATTCCTTGCCCAAAGGCACCTATAGCGATGATATCAATTATGGAACTTGGGCAGCTTGGGATCACAAACATGCGAATGATCCAGGTAGGTCATACAATTATCCCCACGTAGCGGCAGCCTATTGGGTGCTATACCGTTTGGCCCGATATCATGATGGGCTAGTGGACAATAGGTCATGGCAATGGTATTTGGAAAACGCCTACCATACCAGTGTGGCCATGGTGGAAAAAGCGCCCTATTATGCCCAATTTGGGCAAATGGAAGGCTCTGTGTTCCTATTGATTTTGGAAGATCTTAAAAATGAGGATTTTGCTGAAATAGCCACCGATTTGGAGGAACGAATGAAGGAACGTGCCAATCATTGGAGAGCATTGGATTATCCTTTTGGTAGTGAAATGCCATGGGATTCCACGGGTCAGGAAGAAGTGTATATGTGGTCTGATTATTTCGGATACGACCGAAAAGCTTGGGTCACTTTGAGTGCTATTTTGGCCTACATGCCCACCATGCCTCACTGGGCATACAATGGGAATGCTCGACGTTATTGGGATTTCCTATATGGCGGAAAAGCAGGTGAAACCTCCAGAGTGGAACGCCAAATCCATCACTACGGCTCTTCTCTGAATGCGATTCCCGTGTTAAAGCATTTTAGGAAAAACCCAGATGACCTATATCTATTGAAGGTTGGTTATGGAGGCCTTTTGGGTGGAATCTCCAACATCACCCAAGATGGTTTTGGCCCAGCGGCCTTTCACTCCTTCCCATCAACTTTGGAAATAGATGGTATCACAGGCGATTATGGCTCTGGTTTTTATGGTTATGCGGTGAATTCGGCGACCTATATCACTCAAGATGAAGATTTGGGATGGTTGGCCTTTGGCGGAAATCTTACTCAAAAGGGAGATGTTGTGGAAGTGGATATTACCACCGCTTCAAAATCCAGGGTTTACATTGCGCCCAAAAAAATGTGGTTGACTTTGGACGCCGGAACTTTTGATACGGTGAGCTACAACACCAAGACTGATAAAATTGAAATTACCTTGGGTGGAAAAGATGAGTATACCCCAAACGCTTTTTTAAGAGTTGAGGCAGAAAATATCAATTTGCCTTATGAAGAGGTTAGAGGTGCTTACAAGATTGAGTTGTCTAAAAAAGGTGTGACCATAACCCTATAATTGTTAATCAACCCTATGCTTGGATACATGATAAACCTTAGAACCACACTTCAAGTCGTAATGGCCCTTTTGGTAGCATTGATGATTTCTTGCAATGCCAAGAAAAAAGAGGAAGAAGCTCCAAGTATCCCTAAAGAACGCTATATCCCTGCTGAGATATACCGAGTTCCAGAAGGCAATGATTATGATGACCCCAACAGTGACTTTAGTTATGATCGTATGGTAGAGGGGGATAACATTGCCATTTTTTGGCATAAAGACTATGGAAAAGACCCCATGGCCAATCAGGATTCTACGTTGCGGTTCAATCCAGAACGAATGTTGGTAGAGTCGGAGCGGACGTATGACATTTTTGTGAACGATTTAACATTGGTGAAAAAGGACAGTTCCTACAC
The DNA here is from genome assembly GCF_017313225.1 of Allomuricauda sp. CAU 1633. GTDB lineage: Bacteria > Bacteroidota > Bacteroidia > Flavobacteriales > Flavobacteriaceae > Flagellimonas. Next base: position 208,140 of record NZ_JAFLNE010000002.1, read on the forward strand.
GGATAAATACAAAGTATTGGTCTATGTTATTCAAGCTGATCAACAAACGGCCTTTGGTGGTGGCGCTGAAGACAAAATCGGTATTTTTTGGACTCCTGCTGTTCGTGTGAATAAAGAACCTTATGGGGTTTTGGCTCATGAATTGGGGCACAGCTTTCAATATTTAAGCAAAGCGGATACGGGAAATGGACCTCGTGGCCCTATCATGGAGATGTCTGCCCAATATATGCTATGGCAAGTGTACCCGGATTGGATGACGTTTGAAAATTATCATTTGGTAGATTATCTAAAAGGTACGCACTATGGATTTTTGCATCCAACAAATATGTACCATTCACCTTATGTGATTGAATATTGGTCGGAAAAACACGGAAAAAAATTCTTTGGGAAACTTATGCGAAACACTCAAGAGGGAGAAGACCCCATAATGACTTACAAGCGATTGAACAATTTGTCACAAGAAGAATTCAATGATGAAATGTTCGATGCTTCACGAAGGTTCGTCACTTGGGATTTGGAACGGGTGGATTCCGTTGCCAACCCTTATGCGAATATGCACTACACCAAGGTAAACCAGTTGCAAAATGGCTGGTACCAAATCGATGCCATCAACACTCCTCAAAATTACGGATACAATGGCATTAAATTGGAAGTGCCAGAGGCAGGAACCAAAGTGGAGTTGGATTTTAAAGGAATTGCTGGAGATGATGCTTTTGAAAAGGTGCAAGTGGACAAAGCAGGATGGCGCTACGGTTTTGTAGCCTTTTTGAACAATGGGGAAAGGGTGTACAGTGATATTTTTATGGAAAATGAGGGCAAGGCAAGTTTTGAGGTGCCATCCAATACCGAATATTTATGGTTGGTGGTGAGTGGTGCACCAACTGAGCACTGGTCAAGGCCGATGCGACGAAGAAACAGCGATAGTGCAGAAAAAACTCCGGACGAGGAATGGCCTTACCAATTTAAACTCACCGGAACAGTAGTTGCAGAGCAATAAAAAATGTAAACGGAAGAAAGTTTTTAGATTTTAAAGGTAAACCCGTCTTCCTCTACTTTCTTGTTATATTTTTCCTTATCAAACACATAGAGGTAGGCACCTTTACGCGAAACAGTCATATCCTTTTCATCCAGTTTTATGAGGACATCCAATGAATTGATCTTATTGATGAAGTTTCTTTTATCCAATTTTTTGTCCAAAATGGATTCGTAAAGATTTTGAAGCTGCCGCATAGTGAACTTTTCAGGCAGCAATTCAAACCCAATAGGTTTGGTAAGTGCTCTCCTTCGAAGCCGGGCCATGGCCCTTTTTATCATTTCATTATGGTCAAAAATTAAATCGGGGGCCTCGTTGAGTTCAAACCACCGGGCCGAATCAATCTGAATACCATCAAATTTGTGGGATTCAACATCGATAAGAGCATAATAGGAAACAGAAATGGTTCGTTGGCCGGGATCCCGATCTATTTTACTAAAGGTGTACAGCTGCTCCATATAAATATCACCGAGCCCTGTAAGCGTGTGCAATACCCGAACTGCTGCTTGGTCAAGGTTTTCATTCTTCTTCAAAAAACCACCAATTAAGGACCATTTGCCTTTTTCAGGTTCAAAATTTCGTTTTATGAGCAGTATCTTCAGGTTTTCCTTATCAAAGCCAAAAATGATGCAGTCAACAGCCAAAAGTACCTGGTCTTCTTTGTTGTAATAATTGAGTTGCATGTTTATATCTTCGGCTTCTTCTAGGTTGTTGATTATTTTCATGAGGACTAAAATCCTAAATCTATTTCTGTTAAACAAATGTTTGTAAGGTAAACACAAAAAATAATCTGGCTGGTGTCATAACACTTTTTTAACGCTAATCTTTGGAAAATCCAAAATTCTTTACGTTCTTTACTAGTGTGTAAGATACACTTTAAAATTTAACTTTAGGTAAATAACTGATAAAAACCTAATTGGAGTTAGTTTTAAACTAGTAATTATAGTGTGGTCATGGTCTTGGCATGGCTTTTTAAACCTTCCGATATGAAAATTAGTGCACATGTTTTAGAATATGCGGTGGTCTTTTTGACTCTGGTTTTGCCCTCGGTGCTTTCTGCGCAGGCGGTAACCGTACAAATCAGTAACCATACCGATTCCATTCAAATAAGCAAACATATCTACGGTCATTTTGCCGAACATTTGGGACGATGTATCTACGATGGAATCTATGTTGGGGAAGAAAATACCGTTATTCCCAATACGGAAGGGGTTCGAAATGATATTATTGCCGCTTTAAAGGAATTGAACATTCCCAATCTGCGTTGGCCTGGAGGTTGTTTTGCAGATACCTATCATTGGAAAGATGGTGTGGGACCGCAAGAAGACCGTCCTACCATTGTAAACCGCTGGTGGGGAGGCACAACGGAAGACAACAGTTTTGGCACGCATAATTTCTTGAATCTATGTGAAGTTTTGGGTGCGGAACCCTATCTGTCTGCCAATGTGGGAAGTGGAACCGTTCAGGAGTTGATAGACTGGATGCAATACACCACCCATGATGGAGTAAGCCCAATGGCTGATTGGAGACGTGAAAACGGAAGAGAAAAACCTTGGGATGTAAAATACTGGGGCGTTGGTAATGAAACCTGGGGTTGTGGAGGAAACATGACCGCAGAGTACTATGCCGATATCTATAGAAAGTATGCCACCTTTATGTCGGATTGGAGCAATACCGGCGGAGTGTATAGAATTGCATCAGGTGCTTCTGAAGATGATTACCATTGGACCGAAACCTTGATGAAAAATGTGCCTCATAATATGATGGATGCTGTAGCCCTGCATGATTATGCCGTTTTTAATTGGGATGCTAAAGGCCCCTCCGTCAATTTTGATGAGGAAGTTTACTTTAAAAGTATGGAGCAGGCTTTGAAAATGGAAGAGTATGTTACCAAGCATGTGGCCATCATGGATAAATATGATCCAGAGGGCAATGTTGACCTATTTGTTGACGAATGGGGTGGTTGGTACGATGCCGAACCGGAAGTGCAGAACGGAGTGCTTTACCAACAAAATACAATAAGAGATGTAATGATTGCCGGTACGGTGCTCAATACCTTTAACAATCATGCAAAACGGGTGAAAATGGCAAATTTGGCCCAGATGGTGAATGTGCTTCAAGCTGTGATCCTTACCGATAAGGAAAAGATGATCAAGACGCCCACTTATCATGTCATGAATATGTACAAGGTGCACCAAGATGCACTATTGCTTACTTCAAAAATTGAGAACAATGCCCAATACCGTGGGCTTCCGACCATATCAGTATCAGCATCAAAGGATGCGGAAGGTGCGGTTCACATTTCTTTGGTCAACATCGATTCCAAAACGGAAAAAGCAGTAGAAGTAAATGTAGCCGATCTGGATATCAAAAATATCAAGGCCCAGATACTTACATCAGCAAAACTTCAGGATCACAATTCATTCAATGATCCAGAGAAGGTGGTGCCCAATGAATTCAAAGATTTTAAACTCAGAAAAGGAGTGCTCACCATTCAAGTACCTGCGCACTCACTCATCGTATTAGAAGGAAAATAACAGTAAAATGAAAAAAGGATTACTAGTAGCGGCGGGTCTTTTGGCCCTGATGGGATCGTGCAAGAACGATGCCCCAAAGCAAGAAGAAGTTGCAGAGGCAAGTGTAAAAGAAGGATACCCCATAGAGGCGATAAACATTAGAAATGTAAAGCTGAAAGATGAATTTTGGTTGCCCATTATTGAAAGGGTTCAAGAGAAAACCATTGAATTTGCCATTGAAAAATGTAATGAAGAGGGTCGATTTGACAATTTTCTGATTGCTGGGGGTCAAATGGAAGGAGAGACAAAAGGAGCCATGCCTTTTGATGATACCGATGTTTACAAGATTATTGAAGGTGCATCCAACTCCTTGATTAGTGCACCAAACCCACAATTGGAGACTTTATTGGATTCTTTGGTGTCCATTATTAAAGTGGGGCAGGAAAAAGATGGCTATCTCACCACGTGGCGTACCATAAATCCGGCCAAACCACCAGCAACTTGGGTTAAGGTGGAAGAAGGAGTACGATGGGAATATCTGGCCATGAGCCACGAATTGTATAATGCAGGTCACTTGTTTGAAGCTGCTGCGGTACACTACAAAGCTACCGGCAAGAAAAATTTCTTGGACATCGCGCTTAAGAATGCCGACCTTATGGTTGAAACTTTTGGGGATGGAGAAGGAAAAATTGCAGCCGTTCCAGGTCACCAGATTATTGAGACGGGACTCATTAAATTGTATGAGGTGACCGGCAAGAAAGAATACTTTGATTTGGCCAAATACTTCTTGGATCACAGAGGAGACTCGGAAAACCACGAACTTTTCGGACCGTATTCCCAAGATCATTTGCCCGTAACAGAGCAAGATGAGGTGGTGGGCCATGCCGTTCGTGCAGTGTATATGTATGCCGGGATGACTGACATAGCCGCCATTGAAAAAGATACAGCCTACCTAAAGGCGGTAAATGCCCTGTGGGACAATATGGTCACTAAAAAAATGTATGTTACAGGCGGTATTGGGGCAAAACATGAAGGCGAAGCTTTTGGTGAAAACTACGAGTTGCCCAATTTAACGGCTTATAACGAGACCTGTGCTTCCATCGGGGATGTGTACTGGAACCATAGACTGCACAATCTTACAGGAGAGGTTAAATATTTCGATGTCATTGAAAGAACCTTATATAATGGCCTCATTTCCGGACTATCATTGGATGGGGAGAAATTTTTCTATCCCAACGCCTTGGAATCGGATGGAGTTTACAAATTTAACCAAGGAGCTTGTACACGTAAAGATTGGTTCGATTGTTCGTGCTGTCCAACCAATGTTATCCGTTTTATTCCCGCCATGCCCGGTTTGATCTATTCCAAAACCGATGATACCATATTTGTAAACCTTTATGCGGCCAACGATGCCACGGTTGATCTTAAAGATCAAACCGTTCAAGTAGGGCAAGAAACTTCATACCCCTGGAATGGAAAAGTGAAACTTACCGTAGATCCTTCTCAAACTGGTGAATTTACTATGAAGTTTAGGGTTCCCGGATGGGCAAGAAACGAGGTTTTGCCAAGTGATCTGTATCATTATGAGAGCCAAGTGGATGAAAGTAGCTCCATTACTATTAACGGAGAAGCTGTTGATGCTGTTGCAGAAAATGGTTATTTCACCCTTACCCGTGAATGGAAAGCTGGCGATGTTGTGAATTTGGAATTCCCCATGGAAGTTAGAAAAGTTATAGCCAACCCATTGGTGGAAGAAGATCAAGGCAAAATGTCCTTGGAATATGGACCCATTGTATATGCCGTGGAAGAGATTGATAACAAAGGAAAATTTGATGATATCAAGTTAACATCAAACGACCAGTTTCAAGTAAAAATGGAATCTGATTTGTTGGGAGGGGTAAGTACCATTTCCAATGATAACCTAACCGCTATACCATATTTTGTATGGTCCAATAGAGGAATTGGAAAAATGAAGGTGTGGCTTCCTGTAGAAACCAACTAGTAAATAAAGGAACAATGAAGAGGCTTTTAATGAAGCATTATTTTTTGGGATTGACCTTGATCCTAGGGCTTTTCTCCTGTAAAACGGAGAAAAAGGATTCTGTTGAAGATTCCACAGTTGCAAACCGTGACCTAGTTGTTGATTTAGGCAAAACCGGAATCAAGATTCAGCCTACCATGTATGGGATTTTCTTTGAGGACATCAACTTTGCGGCAGATGGAGGTCTTTACGCAGAATTGACAAAGAATCGCTCCTTTGAGTTTACCTTGCCAAAAACAGGCTGGGTTGAGCCCAACAGCGACAGACACTCCTATAATGCCGAATCGGGGATTCTAAATATTGTGAAATATGCTGGTGAAACCAACAACCATAATTACGCTCGGGTTACGGTCAACAATGATGAAGGTTATGTATTGATCAATGAAGGCTTCCGAGGCATGGGGGTAAAAGAAGGTGCCCAATATGATTTTTCAATAGACGTTGCTAGACATTCAGGCGATATTCAAAAAATAAACCTTCAAGTGGTTGATTCCCTAGATCAGGTATTGGGAGAAACTTCCATCAGTCCAGATAGTGATTCGTGGAAGACCTATGAATCCAGTTTCACCGTAAGCACTTCAGAAATGAAGGCTAAAGTAAAAATCACTTTCGAAGGTACGGGAGAGATAGATTTGGATATGATTTCGCTTTTCCCCCAAGACACTTGGAAGGGACGAAAAAAAGGACTCCGTAAAGATTTAGTCCAGCTATTGGATGATTTGGACCCTGGATTTCTGCGTTTTCCGGGAGGGTGTATAGTGGAAGGCCGAACCTTGGCCAGACGCTATCAGTGGAAAAAAACGGTGGGTGATGTGGAAGATCGTGAGATTTTGGTGAACCGATGGAACACAGAGTTCGGTCATAGGCCCACCCCGGATTACTATCAGAGTTTTGGTTTGGGATTTTTTGAATATTTCCAACTATCAGAAGATATGGGTGCCGAACCGCTTCCCATTTTGGGATGTGGTATTGCTTGCCAGTTTAACACAGGAGAGTTGGTGCCATTGGATGAATTAGATCCTTATGTACAAGATGCATTGGATCTTATTGAATTTGCCAATGGCGATACCAATACCGCTTGGGGTAAGGTTAGGGCCGATATGGGGCATCCAGAACCTTTCAACATGAAGTACATCGGTATAGGAAATGAACAATGGGGACCTGCTTACATTGAACGTTACGCCATTTTTGAAAAGGCACTCAAAGAGCAATATCCAGAAATCATCATTGTTTCAGGAAGTGGCCCTTTCCCTGATGGCGATTATTTTGAATACGGATGGGAACAACTTAAAGAAATGAATGCTGAGATTGTGGATGAACACTATTACCGTCCTCCACAATGGTTCCGGGACAATGCAACAAGATATGACAGCTATGACCGAAATGGGCCCAAGGTCTTTGCAGGTGAATATGCTGCGCAAAGCGTGGCCATTGCAAGTCCTGATAATGAAAACAATTGGGATTGTGCTCTGTCCGAAGCCGCTTTTATGACGGGATTGGAACGTAATGCCGAAGTGGTACACCTCACTTCGTATGCGCCATTAATGGCACATGCCGATGCATGGCAATGGACTCCCGACATGATTTGGTTCAACAATTTGGAATCCTATGGCACGGCCAATTATCAAGTCCAAAAAGTGTATGCCACAAATGCAGGAACAGATCTGTTGGAAATATCGGAAGACGGAAAATCCTTGACAGGTCAAGATGGCTTGTATGCCAGTGCCGTTAAGGACGCCAATACAGGTGAGCTCATTCTAAAGATTGCGAACACTGAATCACATCCACAAGCATTGAAGCTTACTACCCATAATGGAAATCTGGGTGAGACAGGAACAATGCTTACCCTTCAAAGCAACAATTTACAAGCGGTAAACTCATTTGAATCTCCTGACTTGATAAGCCCAAAAGAAAGTACCTTTGAGGCTAGTGCTGAGGTAATTGAGGTTACTGTTGAACCCTATTCAATGAATGTCTTAAAAATTAAAATACAGTAAAATAAAGTTTTTTGGGTCAAAAAGATACCCAGACACTAACCAACACAATGAAAAAGTACGTAATAGGATTGGATTATGGTTCCGACTCGGTTAGAGCGGTTTTGATTGATACGGAAAATGGAGCGGAGTTGGCCTCAGAGGTCTTTTGGTATCCGCGCTGGAAAGAACAAAAATATTGCAAACCTGGTATCAACCAGTTTAGGCAGCATCCCCTAGATCATATTGAAGGTTTGGAACATACCATAAAAGCGGTGGTATCGCAAAGTGGTGTAAACCCAGAAACGGTTTTGGGAATTTGTATAGATACTACAGGTTCGTCGCCCATGCCTTTGACAAAAGATGGAACGCCTTTGGCCTTGGTCGAAGGATTTGAGGAAAACCCCAATGCCATGATGGTATTATGGAAAGACCACACTGCCGTAAAAGAAGCCAATGAGATCAATGAATTGGCCAGAAGCTGGGGCGGTGAGGATTATACCAAATTTGAAGGTGGTATTTACTCCTCCGAATGGTTCTGGGCCAAGATTCTTCATGTGGCCCGAGAAGATAAAAGTGTTGTTGAGGCCACCCACACATGGATGGAACATTGTGATTTCATCACCTATTTGTTGGCCGACAACAAAGACTTAGAAACATTCAAGAGAAGCAGATGCGCTGCTGGCCATAAAGCTATGTGGCATGAAAGCTGGGGTGGATTGCCATCCCAAGAGTTTTTGTCCAAGCTGGACCCCTATTTGGCATCCCTTCGGGATAAATTGTATGATGAAACCTATACGTCCAACGAGATTGCAGGTCATTTGAATGAAGAATGGGCCAGTAAATTGGGACTTACCACCAATACCGTACTGGCTGTAGGAACCTTTGATGCCCATGCCGGAGCAGTGGGGGCCAAAGTGGACCACCATGCCCTTGTTCGGGTGATGGGTACTTCCACTTGTGATATCATGGTATCTACCCACAATGCAGTAGGCGATAAAACCGTGAAAGGAATTTGTGGACAGGTTGATGGCTCCGTAATTCCCGGGTTGATGGGATTGGAAGCAGGTCAGTCCGCTTTTGGGGATGTGTTGGCGTGGTTTAAAAATGTCTTGTCTTGGCCGTTGGATCATTTGGTGATGAAGTCATCCGTTTTGTCCGATGAGCAGAAGAAACAATTGCAAGAAGAAGTTGAAGCCAAGTTAATTCGGACTTTAGCGGAACAAGCTGAGGCAATTCCACTTTCAGAAGTGGTGCCCATGGCGTTGGATTGGGTCAACGGAAGAAGAACTCCTGATGCCAACCAAGAGTTGAAGAGTGCCATCACCGGAATCTCATTGGGAACAAAAGCGCCCCATATTTTCAAAGCGCTGGTCAATGCCATCTGTTTTGGATCTAAAATGATCGTAGACCGATTTGAGGAAGAAGGCGTAAAGATTGAATCCGTAATCGGTATTGGAGGTGTGGCCCGAAAGTCACCCTTTATCATGCAAACCTTGGCCAATGTGTTGAACATGCCAATCAAAGTAGCCGAATCTGACCAAGCACCTGCTTTGGGCGCTGCTATTTATGCGGCTACCGCAGCTGGGGTTTATGAATCTGTAATTGATGCAAGCAAGGTGATGGGCAGTGAATTTGAAGCGGAGTATTTCCCGCAGGCTTCTCAAGTGGAAACCTATGCCAAATTGATGGAGTCCTACAAAGCACTCGGTCAATTTGTAGAAGAACAAACAAACAAAAAAGCTTAAAATGTCAAAATATAAGTCGCTGAAAGAAGAATGTTACGAGGCCAATATGGAGCTCAATGCCCTAGGTCTTGTCATCTATACGTTTGGCAATGTAAGTGCAGTAGATAGGGACAATGGTGTTTTTGCCATTAAACCCAGTGGTGTGCCCTACAAGAAATTGAAACCATCGGACATGGTGATTTTGGACTATGATAATGTTATTGTGGAGGGCGATTTACGGCCTTCGTCCGATACCAAAACCCACAGTTACCTCTATAAAAACTGGGAAAATATTGGAGGGGTTGCCCATACCCATGCTATGTATTCGGTTTCTTGGGCGCAGGCCCAAAGGGATATTCCCATTTTTGGAACCACACATGCGGACCATCTTACCCAAGACATCCCATGTGCCGCACCCATGGCCGATGATTTAATAGAAGGCAATTATGAGCATAATACTGGAATCCAGATTCTGGATTGTTTTTCATCCCGAAACTTGGATTACAATGAAGTGGAAATGGTTCTGATAGGGAACCACGGTCCTTTTGCCTGGGGCAAAAACGCGGCTAAGGCCGTGTACAACACTAAAGTGTTGGAGACCGTGGCAGAGATGGCCTATTTAACACTTCAGATAAATCCCAATGCCCCAAGATTAAAAGACTCTTTAATAAAAAAACATTACGAACGTAAGCATGGCAAAAACGCCTATTACGGTCAATGACCAATCAATAAGTAGATAAATGAAAATAGCTGAAAAGGAGATTTGGTTTGTAACAGGAAGCCAACATTTGTATGGCCCTGAAACACTGAAACAAGTGGCTACCAACTCAAAAAATATTGTAGATGGATTAAATGGATCTGGGAATTTGCCCATTTCGTTAGTTTTTAAACCCGTGGTGACCACTCCAGATGAAATTACCGCTGTGTGTAGAGAAGCCAGTAATGATGTCAACTGTATCGGTGTTGTGGCATGGATGCACACCTTCTCCCCATCAAAAATGTGGATAGCTGGACTTACCGTTTTGAGTAAACCGTTATGCCATCTTCACACCCAGTTCAATGCAGAAATTCCATGGGATACCATTGATATGGACTTCATGAACTTGAACCAATCTGCCCACGGAGACCGGGAATTCGGTTTTATGATGACCCGTATGCGCAAAAAGCGCAAGGTTGTGGTAGGACATTGGAAAGATGCGCGCGTGCAGCAAAAACTGGCCGTGTGGTCCCGAGTTGCTTTGGGTAGCCATGAGCTTCAGAATATGAAAGTGGCCCGTATTGGGGACAACATGCGTGAGGTGGCCGTTACCGAAGGCGACAAAGTAGCCGCTCAAATGCGTTTTGGAGTAGCCGTGAATGGATATGATTCTTCAGACATCACTAAAATCATCGATACATTAGATCAGAAATCTATTGACCAATTGCTTGAAGAATACGAGTCAAACTATACGTTGACGGATGCCCTTAAAAAAGGAGGTGTCCAACGGGAATCTTTGGTAGAGTCCGCCAAGATAGAATTGGCGCTTCGTACGTTTTTGGAAGATGGAGGATTTAAAGCCTTTACCGATACCTTTGAAAATCTTGGCGTTTTACGTCAATTACCTGGCTTGGCCGTTCAACGTTTAATGGCAGATGGCTACGGTTTTGGAGGTGAAGGTGATTGGAAGACTGCTGCCATGGTCAGCGCCATGAAAGTAATGGCCAAAGGATTGGAAGGAGGTACTTCATTCATGGAGGACTACACCTACCACTTCACCCCGGAAAAGGATTATGTATTGGGATCACACATGTTGGAGATTTGCCCATCCATCGCTAGCGGAAAACCTTCCTGTGAAGTTCACCCTTTAGGAATTGGAGGTAAGGAAGACCCCGTACGTTTGGTGTTCAACTCACCAGCTGGAGATGCATTGAACGCTTCCTTGGTGGACATGGGAAATCGTTTCCGTTTGATTGTAAATGAAGTGGAAGCTATTGAACCTATGGCAGATTTACCTAAATTGCCTGTTGCCAGGGTACTTTGGGATGCAAAACCCAATTTGGATGTGGCCGCCACGGCTTGGATTTTGGCAGGTGGCGCGCACCATACGGTGTACACACAAGCATTGACCACAGAATATATGGAAGATTTTGCCGATATTTTTGGTATTGAACTTTTGGTAATTGATGCTGAAACGCGAATTAGAAGTTTCAAAGATCAGATTCATGCCAATGAAGCCTATTACCATTTGTTTCAACATAATATGTAGCACAAAAATTAAAATTAACTGAACTAACTAAAAAGGATGAAGACAATTAAAGCTTCTTTACTATTTTTTGTTTTTCTTGCAGCCCTCTTTAATTCGGGGTGTAAGGAAACTAAAAAAGAAAACCAATCTGAACAGGAAATGGTGAATACGAAATCAGAAAAAAACCATATCGAGAAAAGTGCCTTCGGTGAAATGCCCGATGGTCAACAAGTAGACAAATATACATTGACCAATGAGAACGGAATGGAAATAGATGTTATCACCTACGGTGGTATCATCACTCGATGGACTGCACCAGATAAAGATGGAAATTATGAAGATGTGGTACTCGGTTTTAACAATTTGGACTCTTATTTTGGTGATGTTCCCTATTTCGGAGCTTTAATTGGACGTTACGGCAACCGAATTGCCAATGGCCAGTTCTCATTGGATGGCGAAACCTATACTTTGGCCAAAAACAATGGACCAAACCATTTGCATGGAGGAGTCATAGGGTTTGACAAAAAGGTCTGGAAAGCTGAACCGGAGAGCACAGATGATGGTGCCGTTTTAGTGCTTACCTGTACCAGTGCCGATGGTGAAGAAGGGTATCCCGGCAAACTTGATGTAAAAGTAACCTATACTTTGACTGGCGACAATGAATTGGATATTCAATATGAAGCGGTAACGGACAAACCCACCGTAGTGAACCTTACCCAACATACCTATTTCAATCTTTCTGGAGATTTTTCGAAAGATATTTTAGACAATGAGGTTACCTTGAATGCTTCGGCATATCTGCCTGTGGATGCAGGATTGATTCCCACAGGTGAACTTCGTCCTGTGGCAGGAACTCCATTTGATTTCACTGAACCGAAAGCTGTTGGACAAGAAATCAATGCGGAGAATGAGCAGATTAAAAGAGGCGGGGGTTACGACCACTGCTGGGTATTGAATGAAACCGAAGGTGATTTTGGTTTCGCAGCCTCTGCGTATCATCCGGGAACTGGCAGATTGTTGGAAGTCTTTACTGATGAGCCAGCTATACAATTCTATACTGGAAATTTCTTGGACGGTAGCTTGACTTCAAAAAATGGAGGAACTTATGGACACCGTTCTGGACTTTGTTTGGAGACCCAACACTACCCAGATTCTCCAAATCAGGAGGCATTTCCATCAACAAGACTGAATCCTGGGGAGACCTATACCTCCCACACCAGTTTTAAATTCTCAACCAAATAAGACACCACCATGCAGACATTGGATACTTTTGATTGGATTACCATATCCATCTATTTTGTAGTGCTTTTGGGGATAGCGGTTTGGGTTATCGGAAAAAAGAAAGAAAACACCGAAGACTATTTCCTTGCGGGCAGAAACGTGGGGTGGTTCGTGGTTGGAGCATCTATTTTTGCCTCCAATATTGGGTCGGAACACGTTGTGGGTCTTGCTGGAGCTGGTGCCGGTGATCGTTTGCCCATGTTGATTTATGAAATCCAAGCCTGGGTTGTCTTGATTTTGGGTTGGGTATTCTTACCGTTTTATGCGCGGGCAGGAGTGTTCACGATGCCTGAATTCCTCGAAAAACGTTTTGATGCCCGTTCCCGATGGATTCTATCCGTGTTTTCCATCGTTGCTTACGTGCTCACGAAAATTTCTGTGACCATTTATGCAGGTGGCGTTGTGGTCTCCGCTTTGTTGGGAATCGATTTTTGGACTGGTGCCATCGCTACGGTTGTATTGACAGGTGTCTATACCATTTTGGGCGGAATGCGTGCCGTGGTCTATACCGAAACACTTCAAGCCATTATATTGATTATTGGAGCAGCTGCCCTTACCGTTATCGGATTGGATGAAGTAGGAGGCTGGGAAAGTATGAAACAAACCGTTACGCCCGAATATTTAAACATGTGGCGTTCCGCTTCGGACCCTGATTTTCCATGGCCACCGCTTTTGATAGCAAGTACTATTACCGGGATTTGGTATTGGTGTACGGACCAATATATTGTGCAACGTGCCCTTACCGCCAAGAATATTAAGGAAGGAAGACGAGGTACCATTTTTGGAGCTTTGTTGAAGCTGATGCCTGTTTTCTTGTTTTTGATTCCAGGTGTTATCGCTTTGACCTTGAAAATGAGAGGTCAGTTGGAATGGGACACTCCAGACCAAGCGTTTCCCGTTTTGATGAGTAATTTATTGCCATCCGGCTTACGGGGATTGGTAGCTGCGGGTCTTTTGGCGGCCTTGATGAGCTCTTTGGCTTCTGTATTCAACTCATGTTCCACTTTGTTTACGGTGGACATTTATAAAAAGTTACGACCTAATACTCCAGAGAAGAAATTGGTGAGAACAGGTCAGATTGCTACCGTGATCGTTGTGATTATCGGTATCATCTGGATTCCGATTATGGCCAATATTTCTGGCGTGCTTTATGAATACCTACAAAGTGTGCAATCGTACATTGCACCGCCTATCACCGCGGTATTCTTATTGGGAATCTTCCATAAAAGAATCAACGCACAAGGTGCATTTGTCACTTTGATTGTTGGATTTGTAGTGGGAGCACTCCGAATTATTTTGGAGTTGGTTAAGGAATCCCTGGATCCAACTAGTTTTTGGTTCACTTTGGGAGATATGAACTTTTTGAGCTTTGCCTCATGGTTCTTCCTTTTCTGTATTATTTTGATTTTGGTGGTAAGCTATGCTACGGCGGCACCTCCGGCAGAAAAAGTAAAGAATTTGACCTATGCTACCATTTCTGAAGAAGAAAAACAGCAGAACAAGGGTAGCTATAACTGGAAGGATATCGCCATATCCATATTGATTGTGGCCATTGTAATTTATGTGATGGTCTGGTTCAATGGGAAGTAGCAACTGATATTGAATGATATAAAAAAAGCTGTAAGGAGAGCTTACAGCTTTTTTTGTTTTGGGGTTTTTAACCTCTTGAGTCTAGGATTTTATTTTCTTATCCAAGAGAATCTGCAGCTCACTTTTCTTCAGTTGGTCATTAAACGTCTTGATTTCAACATTCATAAATCTCTTGAATTTTGTATCAACATCTTTTAGTCTCTTATTGAAAATGGAATAGACCTCTTCCTGTTGGTCTGTAGGTTTAAAGTCGACCCCCTTTCCGGTAATGTCGCTAGCAAGAGCGCTCAATCGGCCATAGAGTTTCATGGGCGACCTAAAGGCATCTTCCCGGGCACCTGTTAAATGAATGTCGTACAATGTGCCCGCTATCGACTCTGCCAAAACCCGGAGTTCTTCAGCCTTTTTTGCATCAGCCTTATTTTTTAATTGAGGGATAACCTCGTTCAACTCGGCACGTATCGTTTCAATATCATTGATCATGGTCACGGCCAAATTCATGGCATCGCGCAGTTCCAACGAAAAAGCCACTTGTTTTTCAATATCTTCCAAACTACCTTCGGTAGACGGGTCTTTTAATACGTCCACTTCACGAATGTATTCCTTGTCATCTACAATCAATTTGACTTTGTAAATACCAGGAACTGTTTTTGGGCCATATTGTCCGCGCATCAAATCCAAATCCCAGGTGACCAAAGGTCTCCACCCTTCTCCGTTAAGTTGCACCCATGGTCTTCCGGGAGGCGTTGACTGCAGTTTGGGTTTATAGGTGGGTTCATACCTTAGGTCCCACATGACCCGGTTCACGCCCGCCTCTTTCTTTCCTTCCAGCGTTCGGATAAGCTCATCGGTTTCGGACAAAATCTGAATTTCAACCTTCTCATGGTCACCATCCGCCAAATAATAGTTGATATCAGCACCATAAGCAGGATTTCTACCCGCATTGAGACTCGGTCCGTCCGTTTTTATGCTCTGTTTATCCTGAAATCGATACGCTTGGCGCAGACTGAACAAATGGGCATCGGTACCTTCAGCATCCATATCGTATTCCCGCAAGGGAGCAATATTGTCCAAAATATAATAGCCCCTTCCGTAGGTGCCCACTACCAAATCATCAAAACGTTCTTGGATTTCCAACCAATAAACGGGAGCAGGAGGGAGGTTGTTTCGCAAACGAATCCAACTTTCGCCATCATTGGTACTGATGTAGATTCCATTGTCAACACCAAGGTAGAGCATGCCCTCCCTTTTGGGGTCTTCTTTAATGACATGCGCAAAGCTGTGCACCGATTTTGGAACACTTCCACTGACCAATTTCCAGCTCTGACCGTAATCTGAAGTTTTGTAAACATAGGGGTCAAAATCACCCATTTGATGAAGGTCCACAGCAATATACACCGTTCCTTTTTTAAAGCGCGAAACCTCAATATTGGTAATGGTTCCCCATTTGGGTAATCCTGTAATGTTTTTGGTCACATTGGTCCATGTTTCACCACCATCCCTGGTCAAATTTACTTGGCCGTCATTGCTTCCAGTCCAGATAAGCCCAGGTTCCAGTTTAGATTCCACAATACTGAACAGCGTAGCGCCATCAAAGGTCATAAGATTATCAATGGCAACACCTCCAGAACTTTGCTGATGTGTTTTGTCGTTTAAAGTTAAATCTGGACTGATTACCTGCCAGCTTTGCCCATTGTCATCACTTTTGTGCACAAACTGACTTCCTACGTACACACGATGGCGGGTATGGGGCGAAAACGCCAAGGGAAAGTTCCAATGCCAACGGTATTTGAGTTTGCCGGGTTCCCATCCGTACCCAGCCTCGGGCCAAACACGAACTTCTTGGGCATGGCCGGTACGGGCATTGTAACGTTGCAATCCACCATCATAACAGCCAGACCATACAATGTCGTTATCAAAGGGGTCAGGTTGCGCAAAGCCACTCTCACATCCTCCAACACCTTCCCACAAACCTAGAGGAATGTACCCTTGCAAGCTGTTGCTGGGACCTCTATAGGAATAACCATCTTGACGATTTCCGTACACATTGTATGGTATTTGGTCGTCCACGGCGGCGTGATACATTTGGGCGATGGGAAGCACCACCCGTTGAAAACTTTTGCTGTGATTTAAGGTGATACTGGCACATCCATCGTGAGCGACCATCATGCGGTCTGCATTGGTGGGGTCTAACCAAATATCGTGATTGTCGCCGCCAGCCGCATATCCTCCGGATATGGTTTTTCCTCCATCGGTAGAGGTGCTAAAACGGACACTGGCAAAATAAAGCTCGTCGGGATTGTCGGGTGCAATGGCCATCCGAGTGTAATATGGAGCCCGCTCAGCAATGTCATGGTTACGGGTCTGCAAGGTCCAGGTATTTCCAAAATCCTCGGAGCGATATAGTGTAGGGCTATCAATTTCAAAAAGGGCATATACAATATTGGGATTGGAATACGAGATGGCCACGGCAGTCTTCCCAACGGGATTGTCCTTTCCTCCGGGCAAACCATATTTAGAGAGAGCTTCCCAAGATTCACCCCCATCCGTGGTTCGGTAAACGCCTCCACCGGGACCACCACTGTTCAATCCCCATGTGTTTATATGTATGGACCACATCCCTACTAAAAGTCGGTCTGGATTTTTAGGGTCGATGGCCAACTCGGCAGCACCGGTGTTCTCATCGACAAAAAAGATTTTCTTCCAGGTTTTTCCGCCATCGGTGGTTTTAAAAACACCGCGGTCTTGCTGTGGCCCATAGGTATGGCCCAAGGCTGCGGCGTACACAATGTCTGGATTGGTTGGATGGACGATCACGCGACCAATACGGCCTGTTTTTTCCAATCCCATTTTTTTCCAGGTCTTTCCGGCATCTTCGGATTTATAAATGCCATCGCCCATGGCATGTGCTGGACGAATGACAAAGGTTTCTCCTGTTCCCGCCCAAACAATATCTGGGTTTGAGGGAGCAATGGCCAAAGACCCAATGGAAGAGACGTCTTGGTCATCAAAAATGGGCTCCCAGTTGATGCCGCCATCGGTGGTTTTCCATAGTCCACCAGAAGCAGCTCCGATGTAATTGATCATCGGGTCTCCGGGCACACCGGCAATGGCAATGGCGCGGTTACCTTCGGGACCGATAAATCGGAATTCCAATTCATCAAAGACAGCTGGGTCGGTTTGAGCAAATGAGGTTAAAAAAAGCAATAAGAAAAGGGGAATCAGGGGAAATTTAGATTTCATAGTGATTAATTCTAGCTTAAAACTATATAAGATAGGCAATAAGCCTTGACAAGTTATCTGCCCTTTTTATTTTTAAAAGCTTTTCGGAAAAAGTGTGATTCTGTTTAGGATTATTGAAGCGAAACAGATAAAAACCAATAATGCTCTATTTTTTCATGGGAGTGCCAATAAACTCGTTATCAATGAGATTGATAGTATATTACCCCTCTTTGCCACCTGCGCAAATTTCTAAAATTTTCACCTTGTGAAAAAAAACGGGAGGGACCAGAACCTACCTATCGAAACTCCAATAAATAAAGGTGTTTCAGTTTTCCAAAATTTTATGCTCACCGAATCGGTGACTTTACAAAAACTTAACCTGTTTTGTGGGAAACCCCCAGTTTTTTTAAGATTTTCATGCAATGAGAATTAATTATAATTGACTAATTTACAAGTGGTTAAAACAGCCGTGTTCCCTCATTATAGATTACCCTGACCAGAAACCTCTAGACATTTCCTCGACATCTGGTCAAAAAGATGATGGATATGGTATGGTGATCGGTCGGCTTCCCCTTGTTCATTGAATATTTTCTAGTGCATATAAAATGGATGGATATATCCATTGCAAATACATAAATAGTACCAATAAACTGGTTACCCATGCGAATATTAAAAACAAGGAACCCAGATTTTAGGCATTTACGTGCCTATGCTTTTGATCCATCACTTTCACTGCAGATCGATACCGCAAAAATCAATAGGATTACTTATGCCATTAAATGGGAAGATTTGGATCCAGGACCCTGTGGGGAATATCTTGAAGTGGTTGATTATGATCCGACCATATCACGTTTCTACACCGCGGTAGATTTGAACGAAAGAAATATTTTGGCGGACAACGGGATTCGGCCAAGTGTGAGTAACCCACAGTTTCATCAACAGATGGTATATGCCGTTGCCATGGCCACCATACAAAATTTTGAGCGTGCTTTGGGTAGAAAAATCATCTGGTCGCCAAGACTTACCAATGATGAAAACTTTGAGGAATATGTGCCCAGACTCAGGATTTATCCGCACGCACTAAGGGAGGCTAATGCGTTCTATAGTCCATATCGGAAAGCGCTCTTGTTTGGGTATTTCAATTCCACCCCTGCAAATAATGTGATCCACATGCCAAATTCGTTGGTGTTTACATGCTTAAGCCATGATGTTATTTCCCATGAGGTTACCCATGCCATTCTTGACGGCATCCACCGGGATTACAACAACCCCACAAATCCGGATATGCTGGCATTCCACGAGGCCTTTGCCGATATCGTGGCACTGTTTCAACATTTTACCCATCCAGAGGTATTGCGACACGAGATTGCCAATACTCGGGGCAATTTGGGAAATCAAAATCTGTTGGGCAAACTGGCACAGGAGCTTGGCTCGGCCATAGGGGGCTATGGTAGTTTGAGGGATGCCATTGGTAAAGTCAATGAATCAACGGGAAAATGGGAACCTAGGAAACCCGACCCAAATGATTATCAGAATGTGACACAGCCCCATGAAAGGGGGAGTATTTTGGTCGCCGCCATTTTCGATGCTTTTTTGACCATTTACGAAAACCGTATAGCCGACCTTCTCCGAATAGCGACCAATGGCACCGGTCTTTTGCAGGAGGGGGAGATTCACCCTGATTTGGCCAACCGACTTGCGCATGAGGCATCCAAGTCCGCCAAGCATGTGCTGAACATGTGTATTCGTGCCTTGGATTATTGCCCGCCCGTGGACCTCACTTTTGGGGATTATTTAAGGGCCATAATTACCGCGGATATTGATCTTATGAAGGAAGATTTTATGGATTACCGCCTTGCCTTTATCGATGCTTTCAGAAAGCGGGGCATTTATCCCAGAACCATAAAGACACTGAGTATTGAAACATTGAGTTATGAAGCGGTTGATTTGCATTTAAGTGATTCGGGACGGCAGAATGGAAATTTAAACATCCAAAGCAACTATCAAACCCAATTTGATGAAACCTCGGCCAGATTGATAGAGATTATCATTGATTTCTTAAAGGATTATGCCAAGGAAATACAGTACATCACCGATAGAAGGGAGATTTACGAAATCACCAAAAATTATATCGGAGGAGGTTATAGTGACTCAAACAAGTACCAAAAAGGCCTTCACCATCGTATAAAAGTGAAGTTTGGTGAAAACCCAAAATTTAGTGAAATGACGGGTTTGGCCTTTGTTCAAAACTTCGAACAACTAGGATTTAGGCTTGCAGGCAGCGGTTATTTTCCCTCTTTTCAGATCCAGAACCTTAGAGTGGTGTCCAGGGTGGGTCCCGATGACCAGAAAATCAACCATGTTGTTTTTTCTATAACCCAAAAGAGTGGATGTAGTGTAGATCTGAACAATGCTATTAGCCATTTTATCCCTGATAACGATGATGTTTTGGACGAAAATGAGAATTTCATTTTTCATGGAGGATGTACTTTGATCTTTGATCTGGATTCCAACGTGCTCAAGTATGCCATACACAAGCCGTTGCTGGATATTGAGGAGTTGAAAAAGAACAATGCCATCATCAATGCCGAAAGAGTATTGGCCCAATATCAATACCAGAGTTATGACATGCCCCTCCACATGGGCGAAGCCAGACGATATTTTGGTACACGGGCATCTGATTTTATGTTCACCGAACCTTTTGCAATATTACATCAACACTAAATGCAGAACCATGCCAGATGAAAAAATAACTAAGGTCCAGATAAGGATGTACCGAATGGGAACGGGAGATTGTTTTGTACTCAAGTTTTTCTCCGGAAACAAGATTTCCTTTAAGATGATGATAGATGCTGGGGTATGGCAGAAGGGAAAAGATTATATAGAACCCTTTGTGAAGGATTTGAAAAAATATGTGAACAATCAAGTGGATGTCCTCGTGGTGACCCATGAACATATGGATCATGTCCTTGCCTTTCAAAGATGCAGAGACCTGTTCATCAACGGATTTGAGGTAAAGCAGGTTTGGATGGGTTGGACAGAGGAAGATGGCGACCCTAAGGTTGAAAAATGGAAAAAAACGTATGGGGAAAAGAAAAAAGCCTTGGCCATGGCATCCATTTTTCTAGATCAAGCCATTGCCTCCCCTGATTTTGCGCAACAGTTCAGTGGGCATAAATACGAAAACCAAATGTTGAACATCCGGAGTTCACAAGCTTCTGTAATCGGCGATTTTGCTGAATTGAATACCGGAATGGAACGGAATCTGGGCGTTGCCGGCGAGTATAAGGGAGCTATGGAGGGCATGCGGATTGTAAAGGAGGAAATGGAAGTTGATGGATTTCGATATTTCAAGCCGGGCCAGGTAGTGAAGAACCATCCAGGTGCCAAGGGGCTGAAATTTTACGTACTGGGACCTCCAGAGCTTCATGATACAGTAGAACAGGAAGCAGGTGGACCTGGCGAATCCTTTGAGCATAGCCATAACATGGAAGACCACCGAGCTTTTTCGGAAGCCATTGATATGAAAAATCAAAGCGAGATGCCGTCATCCAAAATGCCCTTTGATGAAAAGTTCATTGACTATGGGACGACCGAATCCAGAAATCAAAAATCAGAAGATGGATTCGAAAAAGTGATGAAGGACATCAAGGAAAAATACGATACGGAACAATGGCGCAAGATCGATTACGATTGGCTTTTTAGCAGTGGCAATTTAGGGCTTCGGATGAACAGCCTTACAAACAACCTCAGTTTGGCATTGGCCATCGAGTTTGAGGATACCGGGGAAGTTCTTCTATTTCCTGGGGATGCCGAATTTGGGAGTTGGTCCAGTTGGCATAAGATTGATTGGGGGAACGAACAGGATCCCAATAAGAAACACTTAACCGAAGATTTGTTGAACAGGACGATTTTCTATAAGGTGGCCCACCATATGAGCCATAACGGAACAGCCGAAAGGCTGGGACTGGACATGATGACAAATCCTAAATTGACTGCCATGGCCACGTTGGATTACAAAGTCATAAGTAACGGGTGGAAAAATACCATGCCCAACAAGTTTATTCTTGATGACCTTTTGCTAAAAACCAAGGGGCGTTTGATCTTTACCAATGAAGAAGAAATAAAATATGACAAGCAAACCACTTTAACTGAAAAAATTGAGCAGGTAAGGGGACGAATGGATTCCGACGAGCGTACCGATTTTGCCAATAACTTCAAGACAGACAGCAATGGATTGTACCATGAACTGACCCTAAAATTTTAAACACGCCATTTTATAATATCATTGCCATGATCAACAATAAGAAATTTGGGCTAAGTCTTAGCGGTGGCGGGTACCGAGCAACCACTTACCACATTGGCACCTTCAGGAAATTGAAAGAATTGGGGCTCTTGGACAAAGTCGATGTGATATCCTCTAACTCGGGAGGATCCATCACGGGTGCAACTTACATGATGCATTTTGGGGACTATGAAACATTTGAAAAGATTATCTTGTCGGGGGTCAGGCGAAGCGTAATCAAGTTTGTACTGACTTCTTTTCGCATCTTGGTCCCCTCTATTTTTGTACTTGGAATAATTGTGGGCAGCACTTGGCTGTTGTTCAATGGATTCCCCTTATTTGGACTATTGGGAATAGTGGGGCTTATCCTTTTGATATTATTCTTTCAATTTTTACTTTTCCCTTTGAGCTATCTTAACGAAAAGGCCTATGACAAGTTTTTCATCAAAGGGGCAAGGCTTTCCGATATGTCTCCAAATCTTGAAATTGTAATAAACTCCACAAATTTAGAAACCGGAAGGTTGTTCGTCTTCTCAAGAACAAGCATGGGAGATTCCAAATACACCTACGACGAAGAATTGCCCGATATAAAATATGAGACAACCAATTTTCCCTTGGCCCGTTCCGTAGCGGCATCCACAGCAGTTCCAGGGATATTTACCCCGGTCAAGATCAAAAAGCAGTTCTATGAATACCCCGAGGACTATAAAATTGTGAAACCCAGACTGGTAGATGGTGGCGTTTATGACAATCAAGGGCTCCATAAGTTGACACAGAGATCAAGTAAATATGGTTGCTATTATATTTTGGTTAGTGATGCCGGCAATGAAATGCCCTTCCAAAACAGATATTGGAACTCCTTAGCCCTGCTGTTCAGGACTTCCAATGTTTTTATGAACCGAATCAAAAATCTCCAAATGGTACGTCAATTGTTCCAGCCCGGCAAAAGTCAGGAACACGAGGTGGCCTACCAATCGCTTGGATGGGATTTTGATGAATCGATTCCGATATTTATTGAGGGATTAAAACAAGGCAATATTAAAGAGGATGTCTGGAAATTACATGGTATTTCCGATGCTGATATCAAATTGAAAAAATGGGAAGTAATAACGGATAAATTAAAGGAGAGCATTGATTATGAAGCTATTATGAAACAATTACAACCTGAGGAAAAATTGGAGTTAGCAAGAAAAGTGAGCACCAATTTGGTTCCGTTGAGTGATGAACAGATATCAGCACTCATATCGCAGGCATCGGTCATGACCGAAATTCAAATAAAGCTATACTGTCCCAGCTTTTTTCATTAATTCTTGACAAAAGGACATGAAGAAAGAGAAGTGGGGACATTTCGAACTTAACACTCGAGCATTATTACATGAGAGGTTTTAGCTTTTTAAAAATTAATGCTTACCGAATAAGCACTTCTACATGGATTCCGCTTGAAATTGCAAAGAAACCACAGTTTTTTTAGGGTTTTTGGGCAATGTGTTTTTAAAACTAATCTCTATATTGTGGTGCTCCAAAAAAAAACTTCCTAATTTTTATTCCCCCATTGAAATACTTACGGCAGAGTATTTCCTTATGCCATACGATTCAGTAGTTTGACATTTTCTATTTAATAATTTGAAATACAAAATATGCTACAAGTACTTATAGTAAGAGATATGTTTTTTGGCAAAGAAGCGAGTCTGGGGGTTTGCCTCGTTTTTCACCGAGATAATAAGTTGTTCAAGGGAGAATCTTTGGAAAGAGGTTGGGTGAATAATAAACAGAATATAAGCTGTATTCCTGAAGGGGAATACCCCTTAGTTTTAGAATACAGTCCCAGGTTCAAAAAAGAACTTTGGGAGATAAAAGAAGTGCCTGGTCGCAGTGAGTGCAAGTTCCATTCTGCCAATTATTGGTACCAACTGAACGGTTGTATTGCTTTAGGGAACAACCGCAAGTTTCTGGATGGTGATGAAATTATGGATATCACTTCTTCAAGAAATACTATGAAGCTATTTCACAAAGCACTCAAAGGCGAACAAGAAGCACGGCTAACTATTAGAAATGCTCCTAGCATATTAAGTTATTAATTAAAACATATTTAAATGACAGGGAGTGTCGCTTTAGATGTGGTTATTGGGCTGATTTTCATCTATCTCTTATATAGCCTTTTTGCTACGGTAATCATGGAAATCATCAATTCATTTTTGGGATTGCGAGCGAGGAATCTACGTTATGCTTTGCGCAGGATGCTAATGGATGAAAAAGAAGATCAGTGGGTATCCAATAAAAATAAATATCCTAGGATCGTACGTTGGTTGATTAGGTCAATTAACCTGATACCTAGGACAATAGTAAAATTGGTCAACACTGCACTTAAAACAATAGGCCCCGCTTTTCGAATGGCCGACCCAGGCCTATTCCATACCTTTTATGAGCAGCCTTCAATCAAGTACTTGAGTACCGGGGGTTTCTCCAACAAGCCATCTTATATCGCACCCCATAATTTTTCGAAAACCCTAGTTAATAGCATTCTTGCTAACTATAGCAGTAAGGGCATCATCAATCGTCTTCACTCAGAAAGTGACGTATTGGCAAGTACTATGAAACAACTGGGCAAAAACAGAATAGCCAAAAAGGAATTCGACGCTCGAAAAAATAAAAAACAAAAATTCAAGACATGGTTCAATAAACTGGATGACAGCAAAAAAATCAAATTTGGGGAAAGCCTTTTACCACAGGGTCATGTGTTTAAAACACAATTGAAAAAGATGTTGGAATCCTTTGATTCCAATCTTGAGGTAATGGATAAAAACTTAAACGCTGCCCTTGAGGATGTTAGTTTATTGGAAAGAATCCAAGCGGGTATTGCCATGCTACCTGAAGAATCCGATACCAAAAGGCATCTGAAATCCCTTTTGGTGGATGCTCAAGATGATTTGCAAAAATTCCAATATTATTTGGAACAATGGTTTGATGATGCCATGGAACGGGCTATTGGCTGGTTTAAAAGGCGGGTACAATACTTCCTTTTTTTTATTGGCGTTTTTCTTGCTGTCAACTTCAACGCAGATACTTTTCAGATAGTAAAAAAATTATCGAGCGACCCGAAAGCTCGGGAACATTTGGTAGATATGGCTATTGCCTATGCTGATGACCTGAACGAGCAACAAAACAATGTTGAAAACAACGATGTGCAACAAAACCTGGACGCAGACGAAAATAAAGATACCGATGAAAATGGGGATACGAATGAAAATGAAAAATTTCAAAACGTACAGGATTCACTAAAACAGGTTGCCGGTAAGCTGCAAAATGATATCTACAAAGCTCAAAATATCATCGTCACCAATTGGCGAATTCCCAAGAACATTGAATTCTATATGGACAAGGAATGGGTTGCCCATGACATACAAAGAATGAAAAAAAATAAAGTGGATTCCGTAGTCGTCAGCAAAGACCTAAAGAGCAGGTTCATCTTGGAAGAAGGTGAAACTACCCTGCTATGGCGAACTGGTGCGGATTCCCTCAAAATTACCCTGAGCAAATGTGATGAAAATGGCTATCTATTTGTCACCGATAACCTCAAGAAAAAACCCGTACAATTTAGTCCTGGCGATTCACTCTCGGTAACCCCGGAAATGAAAATCCCAATTGATGGCAAAAAGATATACTGCCATAAAAATACCGTTGTTTTTGAACGGACCACCCCCGTTTTTTTCAAAGTACATACATCTGTGGACACCTTACTATTGAAATCCTCGATCGGCACTACCAATTTTTCCGAATTCAATCGAAGGATTGCCCCGGTAAGGACGTTGTCCTATAAAATGAGTTACGTGTTCAAAAAAGAGAAAGGGTTCTTAAATTACGGTAACCTTTGGGGTTATATTCTAACGGCATTGGCCATATCAATGGGGTCGCCGTTTTGGTTTGATTTATTGAACCGTTTGATTCAATTACGCAATTCAATAAGACCTAGCAAGGATGAACCCAGTAAAAATCCTGCGACTACCGAAGTTCCCTTACCTAAACGCGTGGGCTGATGAAAGTAACCGTTTCCAAATTCCTAAACGTCCGGGTGGGCCAACCCAATGTCAATGCCCCGAACTACCAATATCTGGCTCCAGGTAGTATTATTGAGGTTGAAGATGAAATCTATAAAGGCCAAAAACACGATGGCAATGCATTTTGGTTTAAAGATGCTGCGAATAATTACTATTGGAGTGGGGGAGTCCAGGATAAGAATTCATTGATTGACGTATTCCGTACAGATTGGAACGTAGCCGATTTAGCATTGGCGCTGACACAATTTAGAATCCATGAGTTGTGGAAAGATACCAAAGGGGGCGGAGTGGATATTGCAGTACTGGACACAGGCTATAGCGACCACCCGAACCTTAAAAAAGTAATTGCCAGTCGTAGGAACTTTTTAAACCATTCCAATGATGTAACAGACTTTGCCGGACATGGCACGCACGTAGCGGGTATTATTGCTGCAAATGGCATGGCCAAGGTTGCCGGAATAGCACCGGAGGTACGATTGCATATCGGTAAAGTGGCCAACGGGGAATTTGATGGTCTTGACCCTGCAGTTATTGCTTCGGCCATTGACTGGTATTCGAAAAAGGTGGATATCATTTCGATGTCATTGGGTTTTCCAGTTGATATCCCGATATTAAAACAAGCCGTAAATAATTGCGATGCCCTAATCGTTGCGGCCTATGGAAATGACAAAGGGCAACAACGTACTACGGGCGATTATCCCGCATCCTATCCTTCATGCCTTTCTGTAGGCTCCCTGGGATTTAAAAATGGGAAAACCGCCCTGGCAAAAGACACCATACGTGGGCCGAAACTTGATATCGCCGCTCCTGGAGAGCGAATAAAATCAACGTATTTGTCCGGAAGATTTGAAATCCTTTCAGGGTCAAGTATGGCTACCCCCTATGTTAGTGGGGTATTGGCCTTATTAAAAAATCAATTCCCCAATAAGCACCTTTCGCAAATAAAAAATGACTTGCTCGGGGCCTCGTCCAAAAGAAAAGACTCGAATTTCAATTTTAACCAACTAAATATTTCAAATTTCATCAAGTCATGAAAAAATCATTTTTCCTCTTTTATTTGCTGTTGTCCTTTGGCTTTTTATCCCACGCCCAGGTAGCTTATTACGATGTTGTTGAATTGGAAAAATACCTTCAACAATCAGGGAATAATTTCAGATTCCAAGGACTTCAAGGAGACAGGGACGGGTTTATTAAAATACTAAAAAAGTACATTGAACCTTCCAACCGCAATAACATCAGTACTTCAAAGGACCTATACGATTATTTCCTTAGCCAAGGGAATACTTTTCTGACCCCATATCTTGATTCCATAGGTGGTGGTCCAAACGTAAGTAGTGCATTAAGTGTCGTAACCGCAGAGGCAATAGGGGTAGGACCAAAGAAGAAGAATGCGGCCCTATTGGCTTTGGAAAGCTTCCTTATCAAACGGGCAAAGCAAGAATTGACCGTTGCCTTTTTTGATAGGTTTAAGGAGGCCTTTAAGGAATATCCCGAGTTTCCCGTTTTATTCCCGAATACATACCGAAATCTAGGAATCATTGAAAGTTTTGATTTCTCAGTATACCTCAAAACCTTAAGGGTTGGGTTTTTTCGGGATATTGTTAGTCTGCATAATAACTTGACCGAAGTTGAAAAGCTTACTCCAGAAGATTGCAAATCGAAATACTCAAAATGTGCAGACCGTATGGCTTTTTACCAAAAGTTCTTTAAGCAGGATGGTGGGCACTTACTAAAAACGGTCAGTGGCCTGATTGAAGAGTTCAAAACAGGTACAAATGCCGCCGAAGTGATTACATTCTTGGCTACCGACTCCAATTTCGAAAAACTAGCTGATAGCACGTTTGCTAACTTAAAGAATTCCGTGAGATTGGCAGATTTAATTTCTAAAAGTCTTTTGAGCACAGATGAAAATAGGGCGTGGGTAGCAGCTAAGGATATTCGAAAAATCCTAAAGCGCCCAAGGATGCTCAGTATTTATCTTGGATTGCTTTATCAAAGTGAAGGCGCACGGAACATTGTGTTTAAGGATAAAGCTAACGGAAGTCGGTCGTTTAGGGACCTACTGGGAAGTTTTGCGAAAGAATCAAAGTCTGTTGGGGATTTTCTTACACGATTGGTCCAGGATATTGAAAACGTCAATACCGCTTATGCTGAAATTTCCAATATGGCATCTTCGGGACAAAATGGAAAGAGTACGGCGTATCTCAATTTTTACACCAATCTAATATCGTTCTTTGAGCATGCTTCCAATCTTGAGGATTTGGGGGTTGAATTATCTGAGAAAAATCAAATAACCGACTTTTTAAATGTGGCGAGAATTGGTGGTAGTATTTATGATGGTGTATCATCAGAAAACTATGCCGCAGCAATCATGGATACCCGAATTATCATCGAAGAATTGGGGTTGAATGATAGGGCTTTTTTCAATGAATTTCTGAAATACGGATCTTTTATGGCGGCCATTGCTGAATCAGATGATCAAGATGAAATTGAGCAGATTATAGAGTCCATCGCTTTACCCCCGGGTAGCGCTGCCATTAAGCGAAGAACCAAGTTTAATGTGGCATTGAATGCCTATGTTGGATTGGCCACAGGATCGGAATACAACGGCGCAACAGATGATTCCAAAAGTTTTCTTGGGGTAAATGTACCCATAGGCATAGCAACGAGCTGGGGGCACGGTCAGAAATATAAGGCCGATTGTGATTGTAAGAAGGAAAGAGGGTCGTCATCTATCTTTGTTTCCCTTATTGATTTGGGAGCGGTAACCAACTACAGGTTTGGAGATAACGATACGGCCAATCTCCCAGAAATTAAACTTGGTAACATATTTGCGCCAGGAGCGTACTACGTATATGGGCTACCTAAATTACCCATCTCTTTAGGTCTTGGCGGACAACTTGGTCCCGAACTTCGGGAAATTACCAATGAAGCGCTGGTATTGGATTCAAAAGTCTCCTTTTCCTTTAAGTTCTTTCTCGCGGTAGACATCCCCTTATTGAACTTTTATACCAAATCACGAAGTAATTAAGATTTAAAAGTCATGGAGCCTAAATTACTTGAAGAAAGAAAACTACGAACAGAGATTCTTAAGAATTGGACGTATATCATCACCGTTGTAGCGGGGGGAATTTGGACCTATTATACTTTTGGTTCCTTAAAGAAAGTATACTTGGCAGAAGCGGGTGTTACAAGTATCGAAGCTAACAATGTCGCGCTGGAATTTAAAATGGAAACCAAGGAAATCGGGCGTCATCCTAATGAAGGTATTGGACTGGAAACCGTTGTTTCGATAACCAATAAAGGGATTTATCGGATCGATGTCGATTTAAGTGGGCCTGAGACTTTTACTCTTTCAAGAATCGGAAAACCAAACTATAAAATCAACAACGGGATTTTAACGGTCAATACCGTTCCCGTTTCTGCGGTATATTCCACAAAATCGTTTAGTAGGATAACTAAAAGTGAAATCCGACAAATCACCTCGGTAAGTGTCCCGCCTTCGGTAACCATTGAAATCAAATATTATCTTGATGTGGAGTCGCCGGGGCTATATTACGCCTCTTTTATTTCAGTGATTCCCCAAGACGTATTGGAAATAATGACGAAACAGGAAATTGGGGATTTGGATGAAAAAGTAACTCATGGTTCAGCGTGGCTGGTGCAATCATATTTTGAGGTTCCAGCTGAGCCATCAAGAGCGGAACTAATTGATATTATCAAATAATTAAATCATACCGAAACAAAACCATTGATAAAGAAAAAGGCACTTAAGCGGCTCATCTATTGCACGAGTATTTACATCTATTGGGATTGTCCAAGGCCAAAATACAGACATTGAGTAACGATTTTAACTAAAAAAAGCCACTCTATGGGAGTGGTTTTTCCTATGGATCCAGAGGGATTATCTTCAATGTTCCCTCCTAACCGTAGGTGAAAATCAAAAATTTCAATCCTATGGATTGCAAATGCTTTTCTCACAAAACAAAAAAGCGAGCTTTTTTATTTGCTCGCTTTCGCATTTAAGTCTGAAATTTTGGCTTTAGTGGAGCCGGAGGGATTCGAACCCTCGTCCAAACAAGCAATAACCATGCTTTCTACATGCGTAGTCTTCACTTGGTTTTCGATGCAGAACCGACTGAAAACGGCCTATCCTACACTTAGCTTTTTAAGATTTTGGTGATCGTGCCAAAGCTACACGACCCTTGTGTTGACTTTTTTGGTGCCCCTAAAAAGGTCGCCGTCAACAAGGGCTACCAAGGGACATCTCGCTTCCCTACCTTGTAGGGACGAGGCTAATCTTACTATAATTCAGATTATGCGGCAAGAGCGTAATTATTATCGCCAATTAAAAGTGTGAAACATGAGATTAACGAGCTGTATCCCAGCGCTCGGCATGCTTACATCGCCATTGGTCTTGCTGTCAAAACCGGTCGGCCCCGTAATGAGCTGTCATTCCTGCGAAGGCAGGAATCTCTCATTTTTTTATCAAAGAACTTAGCCTGCATTTATTGAGGTCAAAGTGTGGGCGTTTCCCAGTCATTTACTACGTAAAAACTGGGTAGGGCTATCGGCTGTATCTTTTTCTGTTTCTCGACTCTGCCTGTCTGCCGACATAGGCAGGCTCCAAATGACAGAAAAGGATGTCGCCTCTATCCCTAACGCGGTCGGCAAAGGTAACCATATCCATCAAAAGATAAAAAGTTTGCGCCATCTGCCCAATACCCTTATTTTGGTCAACAATTATACCAAATCGGTTTTATGAAATTCGGAATCATCAGGGAACGCAAAAATCCGCCAGACCGTAGAGTGGTCCTGTCCCCGGCAGAATGTCAAAATGTCCTTTCCTCATTTCCCAAAGCGGAAATTTTAGTCGAAACTTCACCCATTCGCGTATTTTCGGATGAAGAATATGCCCAAAAGAACATTCCAGTTGTGGAAAATGTAAAAGATTGCGATGTCCTTCTTGGCGTAAAAGAAGTGCCTATTGATGCTTTGATTCCCAATAAAAAATACTTCTTCTTTTCACATACCATAAAAAAGCAACCCTACAATCGTGATTTGTTGCGGGCCATTTTGGCCAAAAATATTGAACTGTACGACCATGAGGTCATAACGGGTTCTAACGGCCAGCGTTTAGTGGCGTTTGGCCGTTATGCAGGAATTGTTGGGGCGTACAACGGAATACGAACCTATGGCCTAAAATATGACCTGTTTCAATTGCCAAAGGCCGAAACACTCAAAGACCAACAAGCCTTGATTGTCGAACTCCGAAAGATAAAACTGCCCAACATCAAGATTCTCCTTACCGGAAAGGGTAGGGTAGGCAACGGGGCCAAAGAAATGTTGGATGCCATGGGGCTGAGAAAAGTCAACGTAGCAGATTATTTAAAAGAGAAATTCTCAGAACCGGTGTATTGCCAAATCGATGCCTCCGAATACAACAAACGAAAAGATGGGGTGCGGGGCAACAAAGCTGATTTTTTTCAGAATCCACAAGAATACAAATCCAATTTTTTCCGTTTTGCCCAAATGACTGATTTTTATATAGCCGGGCATTTTTATGGCGATGGTGCCCCCTATTTGTACACTCGCGAAGATGCCAAACATCCCGATTTTAAAATTAAAGTTGTGGCGGACATCAGTTGCGATATTGACGGTCCTGTGGCTACCACCATAAAACCCTCTACCATAGCCGACCCTATTTATGGGTATGATCCTGAAACAGAAACGGAAACCGATTATAAAAACCAAGATGCCATAGCCGTTATGGCAGTGGATAACCTTCCCTGCGAGTTGCCCCGGGATGCCAGTGTTGGATTTGGAGAGGCCTTTACCAAACATGTAATCCCCGCTTTTTTCAATAATGATGCTGATGGTATTTTGGAACGGGCCAGAATGACACAAAATGGCAAATTGACAAAACGTTTTGCCTATTTACAGGACTATGTAAATGGGGATGAATAGCAGATTTGATCGATGTGGATAACTTAAATGTTATCAATTGGTTATTTTTAGTATATTGTTCGTCCTATTCTTGTTGCACGTGAAATTCAATTGGGTAATTTCTGGAGAAAATGATCAGGCCGTCAAAAAGGCCTGTATTGATATGGAGTATCGATTGCGGCCAAAAATCACCAAGTTTCTGCTTAAAAAATTGGATGGTGATTTTAGCGGCGATTTTTCCAACTTTCATTTTGATGTTGATGTAAAAAACCATTGGGTCTGGATTTCCAAGAAAACCCCGCAACGTTTTATAGAAAAAATCAAGGCCGATTTTGACCAAGAAATCAACGGTGGGTCAACGCTGTTCTCCGTGGCCTAGAACTCCCCTATTTTATTTTAACTTCCCAGGTTACCGTTGGATGTTGTTTTGGTGCAACATAAGCACCCAATGCCTTAAGGGTTAGATTGACTGATTTTAACGGTTCCAAAGTTTTAATTTGAAGTGTCTTTGTGCTTTCGGCAGGAACCGTAAAAACGGGAGAACTGGAATAGAAGGTGTAGGGCATCTGGTTCTCAAATATCAAATCACTGCTGGATACGTTTTTCAAGGTCACTTTTAAAATGGAGGTTTTATCGATGTATAAAGCTTCCTCAACCACAATGCAGGCCTTGAGCAAGGGCAACAAATTTTCCTCTTTTCCCACCAAAAGTGAATTAAAAACGGCGACAGTTTTTCCAGCGAACAAGGCTTCTTTCAGTGATGATTCTGTTTTTTCCTTTGCAAACACCAATGTAATGGGCCTGTCATGCCCTTTTTCAACATAATCCCAATCAATAAGGCCATGAATGTCGCTGGTTCCCAAGATGGTGAGGTTGTTTTCCAAGGCAATGGCCAAGGATTCTTCGGCATAATCTCCTGTATTGATGACCTCAATACCATGTAACTCTCCATTTTTGATACGTTCTTTTTGAAAATCACTTAAAACAGGAGTCCCTTTGGGTGATTGGGCATACCATGCAGGGTGGTTCCAAAAGATAAATCCACCTTGTTTTTTGGCTTCAGCAAAAACGGGTTCGGCCTTTTCATTCAAAAGCTTGTTGGCATCCTGAATAAAAACGGCATTGTTGTGACCCATGGGAGCACCTCTTGTAATTTCAGAACCATGGACAATCAAAAGGT
Organism: Allomuricauda sp. CAU 1633; assembly: GCF_017313225.1. Lineage (GTDB taxonomy): Bacteria > Bacteroidota > Bacteroidia > Flavobacteriales > Flavobacteriaceae > Flagellimonas. The sequence continues at coordinate 241,214 of NZ_JAFLNE010000002.1, forward strand.
CATGATCTTTAGCTTCCGCCAAGGCAAGATTAAAGGAACGGTTTCTGTCTGGGTGTGGGATATCTGAAGCATGGGGTTGATATTCCAAATGTTCTGTAAGTGAAATCACATCCAAATTATCCCTCAAGGCCTCCATAACTCGAATTGTTGGCCATACATTTCCATCCGAGAAAACAGTATGCTGGTGCAAATCAGTCTTTAAGGTTTTGTAACCAGGAATATCAGGGAAGGTAATGACCCTGGAACTGGTATGGGAATGCTCTTGGGCAAAAATCAAGCTTGAGACGAAAAGCAAAAGGAGAAACGGTTGGAATTTCATGGTTGTGGTTTTTTCAAATGTATGAAATGCCATCAAATCGTTTGATTAAGAAATGGTAAACAATAAAAGAAGATACTGCACTGAATGAGTCAGAGCAGTATTTCAGCGCTTAGTTATCTTGCAGACCAGACCAATCAATTTTTCTTGAGGTAAACATAATGGTGGATAGGATGACAAAAAGGCCAATGCTCCCTACCAAAAGGGCATAATCTTCGAGTTGAATAATCACAAAAATGAAGGAATACAATCCTAACATGGAACCCAAAATCAACAAGGTGAATTTGGGGTTTTTCAATATGGACCTTGAGTAAACGGTTATCAATGAGACTACGGAAATACCTGAAACAAGATAGGCGAACAGGTAATTTTTATGTTCGGAGATTGAAATCAACAGGGTATAAAACAACACCAAGGCCAGCCCGATCATAAGGTATTGAAATGGGTGAATGGCAATTTTACTGCTGATTTGGATTAGCAGAAATACTAAAAGTGTCAACCCAATGATCATAAAACCATATTTGCTGGTACGTTCCGTTTTTTGGTAATCGTCCACAGGAACCAAGAATTCGGTTCCAAACGCAAACTCAGAAAGATCGGGAAGTTGGTCAAAAAATACTTGGCCAAATCTTCTGTTGGTTTCCAAGACCTTCCATTTTGCCGTAAATCCTTGGTCTGTAATTTCCTTTCCTTCGGTATCGGGGAGATAGTTTCCATTAAAACTGGGGGAGTGCCAATTGGATTGCATGAAAACCAAAGTTTCTTTGCCAATGGGAATGAACTGCAGTGTATTGCTCCCATTAATGGTAATGTTCGATTGAAAATCCATGGAATTTTTCTGAATTCCGTCAAGGTTTTCGATAAAACCGGACTCCAAGGTATTCATGAAATTGTTGTCAAATTTTGGATTGAGCACATAGTCTTGCCCACCGAGTTTAACCTTTACGGTATTTCGGATGCCCTTTAGGTTGCTCACTTGAAACAAAACCGTGGCCTTTTTCCATAAAATATCTTCATCCGCTACTTCCTTTTCTGATAAATCTGGGGCTACAAATTCACCTTTAATATTGGATTCAGAGTTGAAAACAACCGATTCATAAATCCCCCTTTCTAAAGATTGTGTGGTAGCCTTAGATTGAATGTCTAATGTTTTGGGAAAGAAATAGGCATCTCGGCGAACGGCCTTTTTTGCTTTCAGATACGTATTGGTTTCTTCGTTGAAAATGGTCTCTTCATGATATTCGTGATAGGGAATCTTGAGTATGGGGCCATTTATGATGACCGAACCACCCCATTTAGAGTTGATTTCTTGAACCACTTCATATTGTCTTGACTCTCGCTCCCGAATTAAATCCTTGATGAATGCCAGAGGGATCAATAGGATAAGGATTAAAAACCCGACCGTAATCATTTTTACTGAGATGGAATTCCGTAGCCAGTTTCCGAATTTTTGTTTTTGTATTGACATGATATTTAATTTTAAAGTACTTTGAATTTCAAAGTGAATTGATAAAAAAATTATTCCTGGGATTTAATAAGATGCTCCAGGGCATCGATATGTTTTTTGAAAGCTTGTTTTCCGCTTTGGGTGATCACATACTTTGTATTTGGTTTTTTTCCAATGAACGACTTTTGAATGGTAATGTATTTGGCTTTTTCCAAGGTTTTGGAATGGCTGGACAGATTTCCATCGGTAACATCCAGTAGCTCCTTAAGTTGGTTAAAGTCAACCTCCTCATTCACCATAAGAATGGACATAATGCCCAAACGTATTCGATGGTCGAACAACTTGTTTATGTTATCAATGAGCCCCATGTTATGCTTTCCTTTCCTTCAAATGCATCATACTTCCGTAAATGATGTGCAAAATACCGAAACCTACTACCCAAAACCAAAATCCATATCCTGGAAAAGCGGCACAAATGAGTCCCAATATAATTTGGGCGTATCCAAGATATTTTACATTTCCGATGGTATATTTTGAGGCATTGACCAACGCTAAGCCATAAAAAATCAGCATTAAGGATGCGGTGAGACCGTAGTGTTGGCTTGTTAGTTTAATTAGGATATAGATGCCCCCGGTGACAAGCGGTACAAAAAAATTCACCAAAAGCCGTTTTGTGGTCTCGTCCCAAACTTTCTCTTCGTTTTTTTTCGCTTTTCGTGTAGTGAGCATATAGGCCGTAACAAAGCTCAGTACTGCCACAGCAATAAGGATAGCAACTAAAATTTTAAAGTTCCAGCTATGCAAGGTGATATACGCATTGGGTTCTGGGCGTAGAAAAAAATATGCGACACTGGCACCCACTATGGCATATACTCCAGCTAAAATCCCAGAAAGACCACTAAGAGAAATAAAGCGCGATGAACGATTCATCAAATCTTTGATTTGGGAAATATCGTCCAAGTATTTTTTTGAATCCATTTTAAAGTACTTTGAAATTCAAAGTTAAATTATTTTTTGAATCAACCTAACTTTTTTTGAGCAAATGGATTTATTTTAGGGCTACCTATGAATCCAGCCGAAGAGTACATCTTACATCAGAACGAACCTTTCAGGAGCATTTTGTTGCACCTAAGGGCTGTAATAGAAGCTGTTGTTCCTCATGTGGATATGAAGTATAAATGGGGCATCCCTTGTTTTTATGAGGGAAAACAGCCTATCTGCTATCTAAATGTTTCCCAAAAAAAGAAATATGTGGATATTGCCTTTTGGAGTTCAGCCCACTTGACTCTTCATTTGGATAAGATGACGACCGAGAATAGAAAGGTTGTCAAATCACTGCGTTACCGTACCTTGGAAGAAATTGACGATGCGGTGCTTGTAGATGTGTTAAAGGAAGCCTATTCCCTTCGGGATAAGGGGTTTTATAAGCATTAGCTTTTAGTCGGAGCGAACTCATTTCTGGATGAACTTAGTTTGAAGAAAGCGACCCAGAGTGAAACCATGCCCAAAATCACCCAAAGCAAATCTACCAAGAAAATCTGTTGTTGTCCGTTGGCATAGGCAACCCACATCCAATTTCCAGATGCAATACCATTTGCAATGGGAATCATAAGTCCCAAAATTCCACCAGAGATCAAGGTCCATTTGTTAGTAAAGGCAATATCCTTTTTAAGGATAAAGAATATGGTTGTCACCAACCAAATGGGGAAATAGGTTTGGTATAGGAAGCCCATGTTCACTTCTGGAGCAAACTTTACAATGATGAATTCCAAAGCGGTAACAGGAAGCAAGCTTAAACAAATGGCCATATACCAATTGGCCACTTGATAATTAAATTTTCTGCGTTTATCGGGGATATTCTTTTTGTCGCGGGCCACCAACCATATCATAATTCCGGATAGGATTACAAAACAAGAAATCAGTCCCAAAATAAAAGAGATAACCCGAAGGCCATACCCGGCATAATCGCCAAAATGTAGTCGGAACATCATATTCTTAACTCCATCCAAATACGAATTGTTGGTCATGGGCACTTTTTCTTCCACGATAGAGCCATCGGCCATTTTGTAAATGCGATGTCCCAGCCCGTTCAGTTTGGAGGAATATCCCAAATATCCGCTTATGGCCACGTGCATATTGGTATCTCCATAATTGAAGATATGGGCTTCGGTAACTCTAAAATCTGGCCAATCTTTTTTGGTCTCGGTAATCAAAGGATCAATGGCAATGGTTTTATCCAATTTTTCATACTGATAGGCATAGATCGGATGGTTGTATTCCAAATCTTCATATAACTTGTTCTGGTCGCCATCATATAAACCCAATACCAAGGGTGCCACTAAAATGCCTTTCAACAAAAAGAAGGCCCCGGTAACGGCATATACAAATTGAAAAGGAAACCCAATGACACCCAGAGCCGTGTGGGCATCGGTCCATATGGTCTTTAATTTGGCCCAAGGTCTAAATGTGTAAAAGTTGGAAACAATCTTGTCCCAATGCACCAAGATTCCTGTAATGATGGCAAAGAGAAAAAAGAAAGCTACAAATCCAGATAAATAGCGACCATAGGGGTAGGGGATTTGATCTAAAAAATGCAGTCTGTATAAAAACTCGCCCAAATGGTAGGAGTCTGCATAGGTTCCAGTAGTTTTCTCTTTGGTGTCCAAATAGAAAAAAGTACGCGTCTTGTCCTCTTCAGGAGCCAACGAGTCCATGGACGCGCCAAGGCTGATGTTTACCCTTTGCTCGTTGAAATAATGACTGATTTCAACATCTCTTCCATGTAGGTTATGGTTTTTGGAAATATCACTCAAATATTCATCCATGCTGCCCACTATCGCATCTTGTTGCGATGTTTGGTGGCCGCGTTGCCAATTGGCAATTTCATCCCTAAAAAATGAAAAAGAGCCAGTAAAAAATATCACATAAAGGGCTACGCTGATGACAATGCCACTTACGGTGTGGGTATGGAACAGGATGTTGTAGAAACGATTTCCCATAAGGTCAAATGATTGGGTTGGTTTGGTTACCGAAATAGAAAATAACCCCCAGTACCACCGATGCCAAAAGATAGATGCCCCACATCTTCCAGCCATTTTTCCCCAAAAAGGCTACTACCATTAATATGGCCCAAAGGATAAAGGCAGAAAATGTGCTGGTAATGATCACTGCTACGTGGTTGAACCAAGTGGCCAAAGCCATATGGAACATAACTGCAACCATTAATCCACCCAAAATGGCAGCACTTATTTTGGCAAAACGTTGCCAAGGTGATGGAGTGAGGTATTTTTTGTTAGCAGGCATACGGCTAAAACATAAAGATTTCGTAAATCAGAAAAAGGGCGAGTACTGTACCAACAGATGTAAAGGATAGTAATCGCAAAGGGGCCAATAAGACAACCAAACTGGCTACGGTCATAAGGAGGATGAAAAAGGTAAATACCCCTGAACCTAATCCCCATAACCAAATACTAAGCCCTAATGAAATTATCAAAAGGGCCAAGCCAAGGTATTGTGATGTAGAGCGATGGTCAGCTACCCATTTTTCAAAACCCATGACCCCAACGTCAGCCATCTTTTTTGAAGTGCTATACAAGAGGTAAAAAGCGATGAAAACCAAAAGTGAGATTAGGGTGACCATAATTTTTCTCCGTATTATTTAATGCAATAGGTGGCGCAATGCCAGATAAATTGATAATCTTCCCCGTTGTAGGTGCCCGGCACCTCTTCTTTTGTAGTGGTTTCTACAATGTATTTGGTATCCCAAGGCAGGGCAAAGGACACTTCGCCGTTTTCATCGGTATGCAAGGTTTTGGACCAAAGGTCTGCCACATATACTTGAAGTTCGTTTTCGGCCAAAGGTTTCCCTTTATAGAGCACTTGAAGCTTTACATCGCCATTGTTATTTGCCAATTGTTTTACCACTATCCCTTCTGGGTTGGCGACTTGGGTATCGCCATCAGTATTTCCAACTTGTACCTTTGCTGTGGAGTGGTAATGTGTTTTAAAAATGCCAAAATCGTATTGGGTGTAATCAATCACATCAATTTCATTGTTGTTCATTACAACCGTATAGATTCCATTTTTTTCGGGAGTGAAGTAGGCCAAATAATGGTCTTCTTTTGCAGTGGTTTTAAGTTCGGTCTTTGTGCCATCAGGAGCAATGACCCAAAGTTTAAATTTGGATACAGAAGGAAAAGCTTCGCCATCCACTTTTTCAATAACACCGTAGGTGTATTCACCAAAATGCACTTTTACTTCGTGTTGTTGTCCCAATTTTCCATTTCCATTGGTTTCCAACCACAAATAATGGGCGTTTGCTGAGATAGCTCCCAACAAAATGAGCGCTAAGGATAAAAGTTTTGTTTTCATGGTCATTTAATTTGAAAAGGCCCAAAAGATAGACTCTGGGCCTGGGTTATTGTTTTTTAAAATGAATAACTTACTGTTAATCTTCCATTGATTCCCGGCTCGGATTGCCAGTACAGATAGCTGCCATAATTGGCACCGGCATATAGGTATTCGTCCAAAATATTGTTGATATTCACCTGTACCCTGAACTTCTGGTTCTGCCAAGATAGGGCCCCATCCATTCTAAAGTAGTTGGGCAAATCTGATTGATCATCAGCGGCCCATGCCCACGTAGAGCGATCCGCTTGGTATTGATACCCCAACGAGACGCCAAAACCGTTTAAGGAAGAAGCTTCTGCAAAGCTATAGTTGAGCCATCCATTGGTCACGTGTTTTGAGTGGCCAGCCACAAGATTTCCTGATTTATCTTCCACATTGGTATTGGCATAGTTCAGGATAATATTCAATTCTGGGGTAATCTGTCCCTGTGCATCAAACTCAATTCCTTTGGATTCAATCTCTCCAGAGTACACAGAAAAGTTTTCGGTTGGGAATGCAGGGTCACCTACCAAGATTTTGTTCTTGTTAATTTTGTACACACCCAGTGATGCTCTCAACCTTCCATTGAACAAATTGGTCTTGATACCTCCTTCAATATCTTTTCCTTCAACGGGGTCATTGAGCATTTCACCAGAGCTGCTTATGCCGCTTTGGGGTAAAAAGGATTGGTCGTACAGTGCATAGGCGGTCAAAGCAGGAAGAACATCCACGCTTAACCCAACCCGTGGGGTTATCTCATCATCAGTTTCGGTTTTTCCCAAGGTGTACAGGTTGGTGTACCTGCCGGCCAAGGTCAATCTAATATGATTGTCCATAAAACCTATTTCATCCTGAACATAATAAGCTCTTACGGTATTGGCCCCATAAGGGTCGCCACCATTTCTGTACTGAACAGGAACAGAACGGTCAAAATTGGTTGCAGGGCTAACACCGTACACAGGATTAAATATATTGAACGGTGCGGTGGTATCCACTACGGAAGACTCAAACCAATCGGCCCAATACTTTTTATCGCTATAATCAAACCCTCCCATTACTTTGTGGGAAACATTGCCAGTGTTAAAAGCACCATGAATATATATTTGGGCATATTTTCCAAGGGAAAGGGCATCCCATTTTGAAGTATACCGAATGGCATCCCCATTTTCCTCGATACCTACCAACCAGGTGGAATTACCCACTTGGTCGTAGCGCAAATAGGCTAGTTGACCTTCTACACTCCAGTTATCCGAAAACTCGTGCTTTAGGTTGGTAAAGAAAGTCACTTCTTGGATATCGGTTACAGGATAATCGTTATTGGTGAACTTGAAATTTCTGTCCAAGCTTGCATATCCTGCACTTGCCGGAGCAAACATATAGGCTGAACCAATATATGATTCCGCTTGTTGTAAGTTCATCTCGGTGGTTATCGATGTTTTATCGGAGAACTTATAGGTTAGTGATGGTGCTATTCCATAACGAGTAACATCCTCATTGCCTCTATGGCTATCCGTGGTCTGGTACATAAGGTTGATTCGCCCTAAAAGCTTACCATTTTCTGATAGTTTTCCACCGACATCAACAGTACCTCTGTAAAAATCAAAACTACCGGCTGAAAAAGATGCATTAGCGATGAACTGTTCTGTGGGTTTTTTGGTGACCACATTGTAGAAACCGCCAGGCTCTCCGGCAGACATCATAAATCCTGCGGGACCTTTTACAAACTCTATACGCTCCACAGTGTTCATGTCTTCTGAAAGTGGCCCCCAGCTATCCTGAACGTTTACACCATTTCTGAAAGCGGGCAAACGGAAGCCTCGCATATTAATACGGGCAAAGTGGCCCCAGTGTTCCAACATGGTGACCCCACTAACATTACGGATTACACCATCCATAATACTGGTGGCCTGTTGGTCTTGAAGAAGTTCCGAACTGATCACCTGTACATTCTGTGGCAGTTCTACCAGTTTGGTTTTTAAGCGTAAGGATGTAGACGGCTCGTTTTCTACGTATTTGTTTTGATGCCCTTCAACAACCACTTCGTTTAATTGTTCCTGTCGTTCAGCAAGTGCAACAGTTGATACTGTTGTAGTCTGATTGGCAGTTACATTTGCTGAAACCGTTTGGGTCTCATATCCAATCATGGAAAAAGTAAGGGTATAAGAACCAGGCGCCAAATCCTGGATTTGGTAGTTGCCCGAATTATCTGTGGTAGTACCCAAACTGGTATGGGAAATGGCAATATTTACATTGGATAATGGATAGTTTCTTTGGTCAGTCACCTTTCCGCTTAGGTTTCCGGTTTGAGCCTGTGCACCGTAAAAGATGATCAAGCTGAGGATGAGTAATATGTTCTCCATTTTGTTATTTGTAATTGGTCTAAATAAATTTCGATGCAAATGTATGTTCCAACACTTATTCTTCCAAAGAATATTTAGACTAATTATAAATAAAACGAAAAATTATTTTTAATTGTTTGATTTTCAGCTAAATGAAAATAAAATTGTATGTTAAGAAAAGAAATCTAAAGGGAGTTGATGGTCTTTCGGATGGCGGTTAAATCTGTCAATAATTTCTCCAACAAACTTAAATCCAACATGTTGGCGCCATCACTTTTGGCATTGGCCGGGTCAAAATGAGTCTCCATAAAAAGTCCATCAACACCTGCGGCGATTCCCGCTCGTGCCATGGTTCCGATTAATGCGGGACGACCTCCAGTAACCCCAGAAGATTGATTGGGCTGTTGAAGGGAATGGGTAACATCCAGAACCACAGGGGCGTATTGTTTCATGGTCGGGATGCCTCGAAAGTCCACAATCATGTCTTGATAACCAAACATGGTGCCTCTATCGGTAATGATAGCTTGTTCGTTGCCGGTTTCAGTGACTTTGGTCACGGCATGCTTCATACTTTCGGGACTCATGAACTGTCCTTTCTTCAAGTTGACGACCTTTCCCGTTTCGGCTGCAGCTACCACTAAATCCGTTTGTCGGACCAAAAAAGCAGGAATTTGAAGTACATCTACATATTCTGCTGCCATAACGGCATCAGAAATTTCATGAATATCTGTAATGGTAGGAACTTTGAAAGTTTCCGAAACTTTCCTCAATATTTTCAACGCTTTTTCATCACCAATTCCCGTGAAAGAATCAATACGACTACGGTTAGCCTTCTTAAAACTTCCCTTGAAAACATAAGGAATCTGAAGCTTGTCCGTAATGGAAACCACTTTTTCCGCAATCTGCATGGCCATTTCCTCGCCTTCAATGGCACAAGGGCCGGCCAAAAGGAAGAAATTGTTGCTTTCAGTATGTTTTATTTGGGGAATGGCTTCTAGTCGCATCAGCATTAATTTTCCACAAAAATACTATTTTGATGATCTATATGTTATACTAGTACCAAATTAACCTACAATGCGCCGTTTTCTTTTCATTGGCTTGCTGTTCCACTGCCTCGGGATTACTGCCCAGTATGGCAAAAACTGTGAGATTCGTCAAATGAAGCTCAACCTGTTCAGCCCTGGGTTGGAGTACGAGATGGGCGTTGGGGTTAACAGTACCTTGGATATTCGAGTGGCTTGGCAACCCGCTTTAGAGCCCGCGAGTTCGGAACCTTATAATAATTTGGATTTCTTTCCCGCTATTACGACCCAATATCGCTATTATCACAACTTTAATGGCCGTTACCACCGAAGACGTTCCATTTATGGAAATTCAGGGAACTACATTGCACCATCCGCAGCCCTTTTTTCACCGGGAGACCGCGTTGTGGACGGTAATTTGGTGGAGGGTGTGCATGGCTATGGAGGTCTGGTCTATGGTATTCAACGGAGCTATAATTCGGGTTTAAGTTTTTCCATTGATGCCGGTGCTGGATACTACGTGGGACCGTTTAAAGGAGCCATTCTTCCCGTAGTGAACATCAGTTTGGGCTGGATCATTAGCGAAAAACGATGGTGCGTGGGGCTCTAGGTTTTGAAACCCCTCAAAATCAATAAGATAAAAATAACATTTCCTTGTGTGTGCGAGAAGAAAATAGCAGTATCTTTGCGGGCTTAAAAATCAGGTTATGTCCAAGATTAAAAACATTGCTATCATTGCCCACGTTGACCATGGCAAGACCACCTTGGTTGATAAAATCATGTACCACTGCCAGTTGTTCCGCGATAACGAGAATAAGGGCGATTTAATTTTGGACAACAACGACCTGGAACGGGAGCGGGGAATCACCATTGTTTCCAAGAACGTTTCTGTGGTCTATAAAGACACCAAGATCAATATCATTGATACTCCTGGGCACGCCGATTTCGGTGGAGAAGTAGAGCGTGTGCTCAACATGGCCGATGGGGTGTTGTTGTTGGTGGATGCTTTTGAAGGACCCATGCCACAGACTCGTTTTGTATTGCAAAAAGCCATCGATTTGGGGTTAAAACCTTGTGTGGTCATCAATAAAGTGGACAAGGAAAACTGTACTCCCGAAGAAGTGCACGAAAAAGTGTTCGATTTGATGTTTGAGCTGGGTGCTGAAGAATGGCAGTTGGATTTCCCAACCGTTTATGGTTCTGCCAAGCAGAATTGGATGAGTGAGGATTGGCAAAAACCAACTGACAACATCGAACCCCTTTTGGATATGGTATTGGAACATGTTCCTGAGTTTAAACCAGAACAAGGTTCTACCCAAATGTTGATCACTTCTTTGGACTTTTCTTCGTTTACAGGTCGAATCGCGATAGGTCGTTTGCAACGGGGAACGCTGAAGGAAGGACAACCCATTTCGTTGGTAAAAAGGGACGGAAGAGTGGTAAAATCCCGAATCAAGGAACTCTTCACTTTTGAAGGATTGGGCCGAATTAAGGTTCAGGAAGTTAGAACCGGCGATATTTGCGCTATTGTAGGTGTTGAAGGTTTTGAGATTGGCGATACTGTTGCGGATTTTGAAAATCCTGAAAAATTGAAGACCATCGCTATCGATGAGCCCACCATGAGCATGTTGTTTACCATTAACGACAGCCCATTTTTTGGGAAAGATGGAAAATTTGTGACCTCAAGGCACATTAAAGAGCGTTTGGAGAAAGAGTTGGAAAAGAACTTGGCCCTTCGGGTTCAGCCTACGGACAGTGCGGATAAATTCATGGTCTTTGGACGTGGGGTATTGCACCTTTCCGTTTTGATTGAAACCATGCGCCGTGAAGGATACGAACTTCAAATTGGTCAGCCTCAGGTAATCATAAAGGAAATTGATGGGGTTAAATGTGAACCTGTGGAGCATCTCACCATCGATTTGCCCGAAGAAGTTTCTGGAAAAGCTGTGGAAATGGTGTCTATCCGAAAAGGGGAAATGACCAGTATGGAGGCAAAAGGTTCCCGAATGATCTGTGAATTTATCATTCCATCACGTGGAATCATCGGCTTGCGAAACCAATTGTTGACCGCAACCGCTGGTGAGGCCATCATGGCACACCGCTTTTTTGAATATCAACCTTTGAAAGGAGAAATTGCACAACGACAGAATGGTTCTTTGGTATCCATGGAAAATGGAACAGCAATTCCGTATTCCATTGACAAATTGCAGGAACGCGGTAAGTTTTTTATCGACCCAGGAGAGGATATTTATGAGGGACAGGTGATTGGTGAAAACTCGAGAGGAGACGATATGACTGTGAACGTGACCAAGACCAAAAAACTATCCAATGTTCGTTCTTCAGGTGCTGATGAAAAGGCCAAGATTGTACCGGCCATCAAATTTTCTTTGGAAGAAGCCTTGGAATACATCCAAAAGGATGAGTACGTAGAGGTAACGCCAAATCACCTAAGACTTCGCAAAATTTACTTGAAGGAAGTAGATCGGAAAAGAAACAAGATAGACTAGTCTAGTTGTTATTTCGAACGGATGTGAGAAATCTATTTTAAGGAGGGATTTCTCAATCGCTACGCTCATGTCGAAATGACAAGTTTTAGTCTTGTTTCCTGATTCTTGAACTTGAACTTGACACGAATTCCACGAATGTTCACAAATTTTGATTGAAGTGAATTTCGTAATTCGTCCCTCAAACTTTGAACTTGAATTTGAGCTTGAACTTGAAAGAGATTTCTTGTCGCTCATTCTTCGCTCATGTCGAAATGACCGAGAATTATTGCTTTCGTCTTACTTTTCCTAACTCCTATTGGCTCAAGTGCCCGTGGTGTTGTTCGCGAAGACAGGCCACGGCTGCACCTATAATTCCAGCATGATTCATCAATTCGGCTTTGATCACATGGGTTTCGATGTCGATGTGATGACTGAATTCTTCCCAATCTTTTGAAGTTCCACCGCCTATGATTATTAGATCGGGAGAGACAATGAGTTCTACCAGCGTTAAAAACTTATTGAAACGTTTGCCCCACTTTTTGTAGCTGAGATTTTCACGTTCCTTGGCTGAGGCAGCCGCCCATTTTTCAATTTTCTTGTACTTTTTATACGGAATCTGGCCTAACTCAAAATTGGGAATAAGCACTCCGTTAAAAAAAGCACCACTACCCAAGCCGGTACCAATGGTAATCATAATAACCAAGCCGTTCTTTCCTTTTCCAGCACCATAATTCATGGAGGCATAGCCGGCTGCATCAGCGTCATTGAGTACAGTAAACTCTTGTCCGGTAGCTTCGGTGAACAATTCATCGATGTTAACACCCACCCAACTTGGATGGAGGTTTCCGGGCGAAAGACAAACCCCATTTTTTACAATGGAAGGAAAACCGCAGCCAACAGGGCCTTTGTAGTTAAAGTGTTCCACAATTTGGGCCACCACTTGGGCCATTTCATCAGGTTTTCTGGATTTTGGAGTTGGGATTCGAAAGCGTTCTGTCAGCATTTCACCGGTTTCGGCGTTGACCAAGGCACCCTTAATGCCTGATCCGCCAATGTCAATTCCAAGAATATCCATATGAGGAAGAAAATTTATTTAGGCAAAGAAACAAAAATTTTTCGGGTATTATAATAAGAGGTAAATGTAGGAACTGGGAACTAAAATGAAAACCCAGACGGCAATAGCATCTGGGTTATCAAATCAAAATGAAAACCAAATCAACATGAATTGTTTTTTTCCAAAATGAGGATGATGGCATTTTCTGAAAGTGCCTCAAGTTCTATTTTATGTATGTTCCACAAAGCCAGGCAATCCCTAGATTCCAATAAGCGGTTCTGTAATTCAAAAGCTCCATTGATTACAAATGCCATGATTGTATTCTGTTCATTGGAAGCGAAAAAATCCGATTCCATTCTTCCATCGAACACTCCAAAATGCAGTTTAAAGTTTTGCGTTTCCAAAATGGTCTTTAAAACGTTATTGGAATAATCCGAAAAGGATAGCTGCGCTTCAATGCTATGCTGTTTCACCCAAATCTGAAGATAATTGACCAGATTGTCTTCACTTGGATTTTTAATCGAGAGGTGTTCCCCTGTTTTAATGGATAGCACCTGTAATTCTTCGGGAGCAATTTTTCTGGAATGTTCATTTTCAAGGGATTCATATACAACCGTGCCGACCAAGGGCAGTAAAATAACAGTTACGTCTTCATCTGAAGTGAACAATCTACTTTTTTGGGGGGCAAGTGTTTCATCAGAAAACCTGAGTGTGCTCTTATCCACACCATTTTGGTAGATGGGGGTACTCAAACATCTATACTCACTTGATTCATAACTGAATCTCTTCTCTGCCAACAGTATCTTGGCCGGCTGTTGTACCATTGTAGCCATTTTCTATTTCGTTTAAGCGTTTACATAGATATCATGGGTCAAAGTGAACCCTTCATCTATACTGCCACTTACATTGGCAAGTTCTTCTTCCACTCCGTCACCGAACACATTGTCCTGAGCATGATAGGTATACCCGCTCATTCCTTTGGTATAACCATATTCACTGGCGTCATTTACCCGTACCACGGCACTGTTCTCTCCTTCGGGGAAGGCAATTTGAGTTACCAAAAGGGAATCTCCGTCGGCATTGTAAATATGTACATGAATGTGTGTTGAACGTCCATTGTACCAGCCCGGGAAAATGGTGGTGAATTCTACCAGGCCATCTGTGTTGCTAATTTGTCTACCTCTTAAAAAATGATTGTTGGTATAATTGGTGGACTGCATGCCACTTCCGCCATATTCGGAATAATTCCCATCTTTATCACAATGCCATACATCCACTAGGGCACCTTCAAGTACATTGCAGCTGTCATTTACATTTCTAATGGTGATGTTGAGATCCAAATCGATTCCGGTACGATCTCCAACAATGTCCATGCGTTCATAATCCTCCGGATCATGGGTAGGGAAAGGCCCTTCTGTTTCACTGGGGGTCACCTCGCAATCGTCCACAGTATCAACACTACTTGACAAGTCTGAACTGCTATCAGAAGAAGTGTCAGCATCCGAGTTAGTGTCCTCTTCCTCCAAAAGATAGGTGTCGCTGTCTTTAGAACATGAGCATAACAATGTTAAACCAGTGACAGAAAGTCCCGCAAGTCCTACACCTTTTAAAAATTCCTTTCGTTTCATAGTCTCATTAAAATTTTCAATAAAACTATGGGGGTTAGGGTGTTAAGAATAATATTTGAGGTAAACCCCAGTGATCTTGAGGTAAAGGAAGGGAAATCGTTAAAGGTTTTTTAAAATTTCAGCTTTGTAGGATTTGCCCAAGGGTACTGTAAAATCACCAATCTTTGCCGTGTCCTTGTATATACTCCCAATCTTCTTCAATGGAACAATGTAGGAGCGATGTGCCCTCACAAATTGGGTTGAAGGTAGTTTTTCCAGCATGCCTTTCATGGTGGCCCGGGCCACAATTTTTTGCCCATTTTCCAAATGAATCTTAATATAATCGTCCATAGCCTCGATCAATAGGACATCTTCAAACGCTATATGGTATAATTTTAAATCTGCCCGTATGGAAAAGTGGGTTTTGTTGCTGCTTTCTCCCATTTCCAAATCCATTTGGATCTTGGCTTTTTCAACTGCTTTCTGAAACCTTTCAAAAGAAAACGGCTTTAATAGATAGTCAATGGCACTCACATTAAACCCCTCAACGGCATAATGATCATAAGCCGTGGTAAAGATGACCTTAGTTTTTTGTTTTAAGGATTTGTAGAGATCAATTCCATTGAGTTCCGGCATCCGGATATCAAGAAAGAGAAGGTCAACATCGAATTTGTTCAGATATCGGATAGCTTTACCCTGTTCGGTGAAGACATGAACTAAGTCAATGTAGTCAATTTGGCCACAGTAGGCCTGAATTACATCCAATGCCAACTCTTCATCGTCCAGTGCAACAGCTCTGATCATGTAAGTTCTATATAAAGTTTTACGGCGTAGAAATCCTGTCTATGGTCAATGTCCAATCTATGCTTGTTGGGATAGAAATAATCCAGTCGTTTTTTGGTATTTCTATTTCCTTCTGTAGTTTGCTCCAAAAGACCGTTCTGCTTTACCGTTATTCTGTTTTCCACATGAAGCTCCACACCTTTGCTATCAATAGTAATAAAAATACTGATTTTGGAAGGTACATCAGGATTTATCCCATATTTAAAGGCATTTTCAACATAGTTCACCAAAATTATTGGGGCGATTCGTTTGTTACTGGGATTTCCTTTGACTTCAAAAACAAAGTCGGTATGCTTTCCCATCCTCATTTTTTGAAGATCGATATAGTCCGAGATATATTGGATTTCATATTCCAGCGGAACTTTTTCGGAATCACTTTCCGTGACCACATAGCGCATCATTTCAGAAAGTTTTAAAACAGCTGAAGGGGCTTGATCCGATTTTTTTAGGGTAAGGGCATAAATACTGTTCAAAGTATTGAACAAAAAATGCGGGTTAATCTGCGCTTTGAGATAATTGACCTCTGCCCTTAGCTTTTCATTGCTCATTTCCTTTAAACGGTTGTCAAGCCTTAGCAGCATGGATAAAATGGTAACGGTTACAAACTGAACCAAAAACGAATCCCTAAGTTTAAACACGTTTATGGGAGGCTGCTTTCGGTTAAAATCTTCGGGCATTTTAAACTCTGGCCCTGGAGGTGGCATCCCCTCAATATTCTTAGGCGAGGGCACATTGGAATTTGGGGAAAAGTCTTGGGCCTTGAACAAAAGGTCTGGTATATACGTAATGATTCCAAAACATACCAATAAAATTATAATGTACAGTACATGGCGTTTTTTGGTGTAGAATTCAGGAACCAACCAGTAGTAGTTGATGTAATAAAAAATGAGCAGTAATAGATAGCCCAAAAAATTTTGCCGGAAACCGCCCGCCCGAACCATTTCGCTGAATGAGTTAAAATCTGGAGAGGTTAGAATGGGAATACTGAGCAGGCCCATCCCAATGAGTAGGTTAATCCAAAGATCTCTATTTTTCAAGGCAATAGTTTAGAAGTTTGGCTAAAACTATGTAAATCAGCACAAAAGCTTAAAAAAATTGAGGTGAAGACACCTAAAATTGAGGTAAATGAACCTCTTAAAGACAACATTTTTGCTACATGGCCTTTTGGATGACCTCAAATACTTTGCTATCGTCACATTTTAAGGTTTTGTGCGGGTATTTTAAAATGAGCGCATAATCGTGAGTAGCCATTACAATGGTACGTCCATTTTGGTTGATGTCCTGTAATACTTTCATGACTTCCACACTGGTCTGCGGATCCAAATTTCCGGTAGGCTCATCGGCTAGAATGAGTTCTGGGTCGTTCAGCAGGGCACGAGCTATGGCAATCCGTTGCTGTTCTCCTCCAGAGAGTTCGTGCGGGAATTTAAAACCTTTGGTTTTCATGCCTACCTTGGTCAATACTTCCTCAATTTTTGAGTCCATTTTGGAATCATCCGTCCATCCTGTGGCCTTAAGCACAAAACGGAGGTTGTTGTTGACATTTCGGTCTGGCAATAATTTAAAATCCTGGAAGACGATGCCCAGTTTCCTTCGTAAAAAGGGGATGTCCTTTTCTTGGAGTTTTTTTAGGTCGAAATCCACTACTGTGGCGTCGCCTTGTTTTAGTGGGATATCGGCATAGAGGGTTTTCATAAAACTACTTTTACCGCTACCAGTCTTTCCAATGATATACACAAATTCGCCTTTCTTTACTTCCAGATTGACATCCTTCAAAACAAGGTTCTCATTTTGAAATACGGCAACATCCTGTAATTTTACAATGGTCTCGGGCATAATATCACTTTGAGTGAATAAAAGTACTAAGTTCTGAAATTATGGATGATTTTGCAGGTATAATTGCAAGATCTTACTTTAAAAATATACTTTGGCTTAAATTTTGACGTTATGGTAAAAGTCAGTCGAGAACAGCGTAGAACACTATGAATCGAAAAAACCTCCTATTGTTTCCCATGATTTTGGGAACTTTTTTTGTGCTCCCTGCACAAGAAACCAAAATATATACCCACGAAAATAAAGCGTATCAAGATGCCTTGGCCCTGTACAACAACGAACAGTACCAAGCCGCCCAAACCATTTTTGAAAACGTAAAGTCTTCCACAGCGGATTATGAGACTGAGGCCAATAGTGCTTACTATGCTGCCAATGCCGCCATTCGATTGAACCAGCGTGGAGCCGATAAAATGATGGAGGATTTTGTGGATCGCTATCCTACGTCAACCAAACGGAATTCCGCTTTTTTGGATGTGGCCGATTACTATTTTGAGACCGGAAAATACCCTTACGCCCTAAAATGGTATAAAAAGGTGGATGAATCCTCGATGTCCTATTCTGATCAGCAACGTTTTAATTTCAATAATGGATACGCGCTCTACGCTTCCAAACGGCCCAAGGAGGCAGAGCGATACCTGAACAAGGTAAGCACATCGCAGAAATATGGCTCGCAAGCCAAATATTATTTGGGATACATCGCTTACGAACAGGATGATTACGACCAAGCTAGCGCTCGGTTCGACCAAATAACAGACCCAAACTTGCTCAATGAAAAGCTTTCCTATTATCAAGCTGATTTGAATTTTAAGCTGGGAAATTTTGAGGAGGCTATTGCTATGGCAGAAAAGCAAATGGCAAAATCGGACCGCAATGAGCAATCCGAACTCAATAAAATTATTGGTGAAAGCTACTTCAACCTAGAACAGTATGACAAGGCCATCCCGTATTTGGAAAAATACCGAGGCAAGCGTGGGCGAATGAACAATACGGATTATTACCTGTTGGGGTACAGCCATTACAAGCAGGGCGATTACCAAGCAGCCATTCAGCAATTCAATAAAATTATTGGGGAAACGAACAGTGTCTCCCAAAACGCGTATTATCATTTGGCGGAGTGCTATTTAAAATTGGATAAAAAATCCGAGGCGCTCAATGCGTTCCGAAATGCATCACAGATGGATTTCAGCCCAGAAATCCAAAAAGATGCGTGGTTGAACTATGCCCGGTTGAGTTACGAAATTGGAAATGCCTATGAGCCCGTACCGCAGGTTTTGACCTCCTATCTTGAAAAATATCCGAAGGATGACCACCAATTGGAAATCCAAGAACTTTTGGTGGATTCCTATATCACCTCCAAGAATTTTGAGGGTGCCATGCAACTATTGGAGGAAAACAAAAATTACGCCAGCAAGGAAACCTATCAAAAAGTGGCCTACTACAGAGGTGTTGAACTTTTTATAGATGGCGATTATGAAGCGGCGGTGGAGCGTTTTACCAAATCACTGAAAAGTGCGGACAACAAAGCTTTTGAGGCTCGAACGCTATATTGGAAGGGAGAGGCGGAGTATCGTTTAAACCGATTTGAAGAGGCCTTGGTAGATTTTGTGAAATTTCAACAACTTCCCGCTGCCCGTTCCATGAATGAATACGAAGAACTGGATTACAATTTGGGCTATTGCTATTTTAAGCTGAAGGATTACAATAACGCTATCGCCTATTTCAAAAATGTGGTCAATTCCAGTGCTTTGGATGACCAACGAAAGAACGATGGGTATCTGCGATTGGGGGACAGCTATTTTGTGACCAGCAAATACCAATTGGCCATGCGGGCGTATGACGAATCGTCCAAAATGAATGGTCCGGAGCGGGATTATGCCGCATTCCAAAAAACATTGTGTAATGGATTTTTGGGGAACAGTTCTGCTAAAATCGATGGGTTGAATGAATTTTTGACCATGTACCCTACTTCATCACTACGTGATGATGCCCTTTTTGAATTGGGAAATTCATACGTAACAGGAAATCAGGAAGCCAGAGGATTACAAACCTATGACCGTTTAATTGAGGAATATCCAACGAGCAAGTTTGCACCGCGAGGGATGTTGCGGCAAGGGTTGGTGCACTACAATGCCAGCCGAAACAACGAAGCTTTGGACAAACTCAAGTTAGTGGTGCAAAAATACCCCAATACCCAAGAGGCCAAGCAGGCCGTTGCAACCGCCAAATTGGTCTATGTGGATGAAGGTCGCGTGAGCGAATATGCCGCTTGGGCCCGTAATCTCGATTTTGTTGAGGTCACCGATACCGAACTGGATAATGCCAGTTTTGAATCTGCGGACCGAAAATATGTGGAAGGGAAAACTGAGGCTGCTATTAAGGGCTATGAGGATTACCTCAAAGAATTTCCCAATGGATTGCATGCCCAAAATGCCAACTTTTCTTTAGCTCAGCTCTATTTTTCCAAGGGAGAAAAGGACAAGGCCCTCCCCAAATATCAGGCCGTGGCCAATGGGGGTACTGGAGAATACACCGAACAGGCGTTGACACGTGTCTGCGAAATTTATGTGGAAAAGCAAGATTATCAGAGTGCCATTCCCTATTTGAAAAAATTGGAAAGTACAGCTGATATTTCAGAGAACCGCACGTTTGCCCAATCTAATTTGATGAAAGGGTATTACGGCCAAAAAGAGTATAGTCAGACCATTGCCTACGCTGAAAAAGTTTTAAAGGCTCCAAAAATTGATGACCGCATCAAGAGCGATGCACAGATTATGATTGCACGCTCGGCAATCGCAACCGACAATGAGGCATTGGCAAAAACGGCCTATCAAGATGTGAAGAAAATTGCGACGGGTGAACTTGCTGCCGAGGCTTGGTACTATGATGCCTATTTTAAAAATCAAGATGGGAATTATGAAGCGTCCAATACCTCCGTTCAAAAATTGGCGAAGGATTATTCAGCCTACAAAGAGTGGGGTGGAAAGGGACTCGTGATTATGGCCAAAAACTTTCACAATTTGGGCGATGCCTTCCAAGCTACCTACATTCTGGAAAGCGTGATTTCCAACTTTTCCGAGTTTGATGAGATTGTAACGGAGGCTAGGGCTGAATTGGCACGGATAAAAGCCAAGGAAGCGGAAAGCAATTCATCGGTCAACCCTGATGAAAACTAAATCGAGACACAGCATGCAAAAGAGAACCTATATATTTTCAACACTTTTTTTGAGCCTTTGCGGAGCCCTTTTAGCGCAGGAAACCGACAACATTGGTACTGAAACGGTAACGGTGGTAAAACCGTATTCCCCTACCGTTTCGGATGCCTTTAAGATAAAATCGGCACCCAGTCTCAACGACTCCATTGTGCTTCAAAAAAAAGACATCAACTATAACATATTTTCCGTTCCCGTGGCTTCAACCTTTACCCCGGCCAAAGGAAAGGCTTCCGGGGTGGAGCGAACGCCGCCACCTACCTTGTACAATTCGTATGCTTCGGTAGGATTGGGCAATTACAACAATGCCTTGGTGGATTTTTACACCAGCCGCGAGTTTAATCGGGGAGAGGATCTGTTGGATTTTGGTCTTACCCACCATTCGTCACGTGGAGATATTGATTCAACCCCTCTAGACACGGAGTTTTATAACACCAAACTGGACGCTTCGTATGCCAAGAAGGACCGCTACATGGATTGGGGCGCCAGCATTGGGCTTCAACATCAGCTGTATAATTGGTATGGTATTCCCAACAATACCTTTGGGGAGGATGTCATCAACGCAATGGATGAGCAGCAAAACTATTTTAATGCTGAGGCCAAAGCGCATTTGAGCACGGAAGATTCTTTCTTTAAAAACGGCAACATTTTGTTGCGTCGGTTTTGGGATGCCACAGAATCTGCTGAGAATAGGGTAGTACTTAATCCTACCATAGAACTGCCTATCACTGAAGAGCTAATCACTATTGGTGTGAAGTTGGACTATGTGGGCGGGAACTTTCAAAATGGTTCGGTCAATAGTATCGTCAACGAAGGTGAAATCAACTACAGCCATTTTCAGGCAGGGGTAAATCCCAGTTTGTTGATTCTTCGGGATGATTTGACCATAAACCTTGGTGCTAATTTTGTCTATGGGATGGATACGGAGAACAGCAACAGTAACTTTTATATTTATCCAGATGTTACCGCATCATACCGATTATTGGATGAAAATGTCATCGCCTACGGCGGAATAGAGGGTGAATTGAAGCAAAACTCCTACTATGATTTTGTGGATGAAAATCCGTATGTATCGCCAACCTTGGATATTATGCCTACCGACCAGCAGTACGAAGGCTATTTGGGGCTGAAAGGTCAGTTGACTTCCAATGTAGGGTACAATATCAAAGGTTCCTATACCGCCGACAATAGAAAACCCTTGTTTATTCATAACCCCACCAATATTTTCAGGGATGACGAAAAGAGCTATTATTACGGCAATTCCTTTCAGGTGTTTTATGATGACGTAAAAACGCTGGGCATTTTTGGAGAAATCAATGTGGATGTCAACCGAAACTTTGCACTTGGAGTAAATGCTGAGTTTTATGACTATGATACCGAGACGGATAATCCAGCTTGGAACTTGCCCACCATAAAAGGTTCCGTATTTATGGATTATCAGATTAATGACCAATGGTATATGGGTGCCAATTTGTTCTATGTGGGGGAAAGGGATGATTTGTTATCTCAAATTGCCACAATTGATTCGCCTTTGGAATTTCAACAAGTGACATTGGATGGTTTTTTTGATGTCAATGCCCATGTGGGGTACCACTTCAATGAGCAGCTCTCCATTTTTATAAAAGCAAGCAACATTGCCAACAACGATTACCAACGTTGGGCCAATTTTAGAGTGCAGGGATTTCAAGCTTTAGCGGGGGTTTCTTATAAGTTTGACTTCTAAATCCTGTAGGATATTACGCAATAAAATGTTAAAAAGGGCGTTTTAAACCCCCTGCCAGTATGTTTTTTTTAATTCGTATTGGTGGTTCCAAACGAATTGGAAATCATGTTGTTGCGATTCTTTTACATAGTGTCAAGCCTCACGGTCGCATTGTTTTGTGCGAATCTTCAATCCCAAAATTTGGTTCAGAATGGAGGGTTTGAGGATTACCTTGAATGCCCTGTTAAAATGAGTAATCTTAACAAGGATGCAAAGCATTGGAGTGCCCCAACTTTAGGCACAACCGACTACTTTAACGAGTGTAGTAGGACCAAATTGGGAATCCCCATGAACTTTAAGGGGAAGCAAGAACCTTTTGAGGGAGCGGCCTACGCCGGATTATACTTATTTGCCCCACATGATTATCGGGAATACATTCAGGTTCCTTTGACCGAGACTTTGGAAAAAGGGCATCGGTACAAACTGAAACTTTCGTTGAGTCTAGCTGAAAAATCAGATGGAGCCGTAATGGATATCGGAGCGGTATTTTCAGAAAAACCATTGTCCATCCATACCAAAAGACAGCTCTCCCATGCAGCATTAACGTCACAGAGCATCCAAACCACTCATATAAAACAGTTCCCAGCATCAGCATTTTATGAAAACAAGGAAAAGTGGATGCAATTGAGTCTGGATATTGTGGCCAAAGGTTTTGAAAATCAATTGATCCTGGGCAATTTTATGAGCAATGCCGGTACGCACTACATGGATTTTAAAGACCCATCTCCAAGGGCAGAGGGCTATTCCTACTATTATATAGACGATATTTCACTGACCTATTTGGGGCCGGAGTACAAACCCAACGAAGTGTATGTGTTGGATCACGTCAATTTTAATTTTGACCGTTTCGATTTACAGCCCAAAGCCAAGCAAAGTCTTAAGGATGTTTTTGAATACCTCAAGAAAAACCCCAATTTAAAGGTTTCCATCAGTGGACATACTGATGATTTGGGTTCAGACGATTACAACGATGTACTTTCTAGGGAAAGAGCCAGTTCCGTGGCTAAGTATCTCATGGGATTGGGGTTGGAGAAAAATCGCATCACTTCAAAAGGATATGGGGATAAAGTTCCCTTGGATAGCGCCCAAACCGATCAGGCCCGAAGAAAAAACCGTAGGGTAGAGTTTGTGATGACCGAGTTTGAAGATGATAATGATTAGTGCTGAGGTGTAACTATTGCCCTTCCAATAGTTTTCTCAGTTCCTCATCGTACTGCAATACAATTTCTCCCGCACTGCCACCACTTAAAACAAAGTAAGATTCGGTTTTGTAGCCTTTGGAGCTAATGTTTAACTTCCAATGAAAATCCTTGTCACTCTCAATGGAAAAATTGCCATCGAAGTCTGTGTAGGTAGCTTCGTTGGTATCGTTGATTTCTACACTGGCGAAATAAATGGGGAGGCCCAATTCATCAATAATTTTACCGGAAACTACATTTTGACCCATTCCAAGACAAGGGAATGAGAATAGTACCAGCATAAAGATTACTATCCGCATTACAGTAAGATTTGGACTATAGTAACGTTTCCTATCCACATTTAGTATGGAAAAACAGCAATGAAATGTAAAAGCATGGGTTGTAAAAATCAGATAGACAGCAATATAAGATAAAAATATACGTTCTTAGGAGAACGGGAACCTAGCTAAACAAAGTTTAAAATGGGGTACCGTACATTATTTTTATTCAGCATCAGTTTGTCAGTGTCCATGACACTTTCCGCACAAAACTTGATTTTAAATCCAGGATTTGAAAATTATAGTAACTGCCCATCCAGCATAACAAGCATGGATGTCCTTCTAGAGGAAGTTTCGTTGCCAACCTCCAGTTCCGGGGATTATTTCCATGAATGTGGCTTGGAGGATTTTAGTGTTCCAACTAATTTTAAGGGTACCCAGAGTGCTTCGGAAGGTTCTGGTTATATTGGGTTATATTTCTATGCCCTCAATAATTATAGGGAGTACGTTCAGTTGAACACCTCCAAAAAGCTTCGTGAAAAACATCCGTATAAAATATCGTTGCAGGTGAGCTTGGCCGAGACTTCCAAGCTGGCCTTGAAAACCATGTCGGTTATGCTGACGAACAAAAAAATAAAGGTTCCCAATAGCTCGGTACTTACGGATTCTAGGTTGGATTTGCAAAGCGATGTTGAATTTCACGAAGTGACATTAAAGGCTGATAATTCTATCTCTGATAAGGAAGGTTGGGTTACTTTATCGGCAGAGTTCGATGCTAAAGGTTTTGAAACCCAAATCATATTTGGAAATTTCCAGACCAATGAAAATACGCCGCTTTTGGAATCTGGGAAACTTCCCTTGTCCAGCGATTTCTCCTACTACTTTGTAGATAATTTTATGCTTGAAGAATTACCAAGAGTGAACTACGAAAAGGACAAGATTTACGTTTTGGAGCACAATCCATTTGAACCCAAAGGGTATGAGCTGGATGCCAAAGCAATCGCTGACATTCAAAAAATCTTTAAGTTTTTAAAGGAAAATGCCGAGGTGCAAATGAAAATTACTGGACATTCCGATAACATCGGCACCACAGAATACAACAAATTTATATCTTCTCTCAGGGCAAGGGCCGTAGCGCTCCATTTAAAAAAGTTGGGCATTGCTGATGACCGAATTGTTTGGGAAGGAGTTGGGGATACCAAACCCCTAAAAAGCCGCAAATTAAACGCAAATGGTTTTGAAGATGGCAGGATAGAGTTTGTGATGACCAAGTTTGAAGATCAATAGGTTGCCCATTCACTAGCATTTTCTATTTTTGGGGAAACCAGCTCTCCATGAAAAAGTTTCTTCTGTTTTGTTCCGTTGCCTTCTTTGTAGCCTGTACTTCCAAGGAAGAGGTGGACCTTATCGTCTATAACGCCAATATCTATACAGTTGATTCTGATTTTTCCAAGGCCTGTTGTGTGGCCATAAAGGATGGAAAATTTGTGGCGGTCGCCGAAACCGCGGACATTTATAAAAAATACACTGCTATAGAAGAACTGGATGCTGAAGGGAGAACCATTGTGCCCGGTTTAATAGATGCACACTGTCATTTTTATGGTTTGGGATTGAACCAGCAAGTGGTGGATTTGGTCGGAACTACCAGTTTTGATGAAATTCTGGAGAAAGTAGTCGCTTTTCAAAAAGAACGCCCTTCAAATTTCATTATGGGTAGTGGTTGGGATCAAAACGATTGGGAAGTCAAAGAATTTCCGACAAAAGATAAGCTGGATGAACTTTTTCCTGATACCCCGGTTGCCTTGGAACGTATTGATGGTCATGCCCTCGTAGTGAACCAAAAAGCCTTGGATTTGGCAGGAATTACGGCCGAAACAGAGGTCGAAGGTGGAGAAATTGTTAAAAAGGACGGCAAAATTACGGGTGTTTTGGTGGATAATCCCATGGGCATGGTTTATGCCGTGATGCCCCAACCCAGTAGAGCAATTCAAATTCAGGCGTTGAAGGATGCAGAAAAACTGTGTTTGGATTATGGATTGACCACGGTGAACGATGCAGGACTGGGGAGATCCACTATCGAATTGATAGATAGCTTACAACAAGCGGGCGAAATGTCCATTAGAGTTTACGCCATGGTCAGCAATTCTCCAGATAATTTGGATTACTTCCTGAATAATGGAATCATTAAAACAGACCAACTCAATGTCCGCTCCGTAAAAGTATATGGCGATGGTGCTCTGGGGTCCAGGGGAGCTGCATTAAGAGCACCTTATTCAGACCAAGCCGGGCATTATGGTGCCATGGTCACTCCGGTGGACCAAATAGGGGCATTGGCAGAACGAATCGCAGCTTCAGACTATCAAATGAATACCCATGCCATTGGGGATTCTGCCAATATAGTGGTGCTTAGGGCCTATCAAAAAACATTGGAGGGAAAAGAAGATCGCCGTTGGAAGGTGGAACATGCCCAAGTCATTTCGCAACCTGACTTTGACTATTTTGAAAAGGGCATCATTCCTTCCATTCAACCTACACATGCCACCAGTGATATGTATTGGGCCGAAGATCGTTTGGGGCCAGAACGGGTCAAGGGAGCGTATGCTTATAAGCAGTTGTTGGACAAAGCGGGCCTTGTGGCCTTGGGCACCGATTTTCCGGTGGAGCAGGTGAGTCCATTTTTGACTTTTTACGCTGCGGTGGCGCGCCAAGATTTGGAAAACTATCCCGAAGGCGGGTATCAAATGGAGAATGCCCTTACCAGAGAAGAAACTTTAAAGGGAATGACCATTTGGGCGGCCTATTCTAATTTTGAAGAGAACGAAAAAGGAAGTATTGAGCCCGGTAAATTTGCGGATTTTGTCATTTTGAGTGATGACATCATGACTATGCCTATTGATAGTGTCCCCAGTCTAAAAGCAGAGCAGGTTTTTGTGGGAGGTGTTTCCATGAAATAAAAAAAGCGGACACCAGGCCCGCTTTTCATATAATAAAAGTGTTTCTTAGAAGCTCATCGGCAAGGTAGCCCTAGCGGTGCCCCATCCCATGACCAAGTCACCATTGTCATCAAAGGCGATGGAAAACGCTTCCAATTCCTCGTCATCTGTACTGGCTTCAGCACTTACCCGTGCCACATCAGCAGCACTATCATAAGAATAAGCGCCCCATTGGTGCAAATTGCTGTTCAAGATAACAGTCCATTCATCATCACCGGGAATGGTGAACAAAGAATAGGTTCCGGCTTTAACGGCCTGACCTCCTACGGTGGCGTCTTTGTAAAAAGTGATTTCAGTGGCTTCATTGGCTCCAGTTCTCCAAACTTTTCCTTTGGGCGCCAATTCATCCAAACCTCGACCTTTCAATTGCGGACGGCTATAAATAATTCGTGCCGCTTTGTCCACTTCACGAGAACTGGATGGGTAATAGGCAATATCAGCTGGACTCTTGTCCAAACCACTGAATTTCTGTGCTGTGGCTTCAGTAGAAAAGACCAAAGCAAGGGTTAAAAAAGTAAATAAGAATACATTTTTCATGATTGTGATTTTAGTTGTTCTCAAAACTAGGATGTAATTAAATGGTGTTTTTATAAAAAGACGTTAAAATTTAAGAACCTTACAAAACGATCAATTTTATGGCAATGGCCCAAAATTCAATTACAATGTAATATATAAAATTATTTTTATATTTCATTTTATAACTTAAATTCAATTTAAACTTTTATTTGAAAACTATACGGTCAATATTTGCATCAAAATTGTTATAAATATATTTTGATATGTGTGGAATTGTATGCGCGTTTGATGTGAAGGAAAGCACGGAAGTGTTACGCCCCCAATTACTGGAAATGTCTAAGAAGGTTAGACACAGAGGTCCAGATTGGAGCGGAATTTATGCAGACGATAAGGCCATCTTGGCCCATGAAAGATTAGCCATTGTTGATCCTGCTTCAGGAAAGCAGCCCTTGTTCAGTGCTGATGGGAAATTGGTGCTGGCAGCCAATGGCGAAATATATAACCATCAAGAACTCAGAAAGCAGTTTGAAGGGAAATATGAGTTCAAAACGCAATCTGACTGTGAGGTTATTTTGGCCCTCTACCAAGAAAAGGGACCTGAATTTGTGGATGAAATGAACGGAATTTTTGGTTTTGCCATTTACGATAGTGAAAAGGACGAATATTTTATCGCCCGTGACCACATGGGTATTATTCCCTTATACATTGGCTGGGACAAAAACGGAACCTTCTATGTTGCTTCTGAGTTGAAAGCTTTGGAAGGTACTTGTTCCAAAATAGAACTATTCCCTCCGGGACATTATTTGCACAGCTCCACCGGTGAGTTTGTAAGGTGGTACGAGCGGGATTGGATGGAATATGATGCCGTGAAGGAAAACGAAACCAGCATCCAAGCCATTAAGGATGCCTTGGAAGCTGCGGTGCATCGTCAGTTGATGTCCGATGTGCCTTATGGAGTATTGTTATCCGGTGGATTGGATTCTTCAGTGACTTCGGCCATTGCAAAAAGATATTCCCAAAAGCGAATTGAATCTGGTGATACCGTGGATGCATGGTGGCCCCAGTTGCACTCCTTTTCTGTAGGGCTCGAAGGGTCTCCAGATTTGGCTGCTGCCCAAAAAGTGGCCAATCATATAGGAACGGTTCACCATGAGATAAAATTTACCATCCAAGAAGGTCTGGATGCCATCAAAGATGTCATCTACAACTTAGAAACCTATGATATTACTACGGTGAGAGCTTCCACCCCAATGTATCTTATGGCAAGGGTCATTAAATCCATGGGGATAAAAATGGTACTTTCCGGTGAAGGAGCTGATGAGTTGTTCGGAGGCTACCTCTATTTCCATAAAGCACCCAGTCCAAAGGATTTTCATGAAGAAACGGTACGAAAACTGAGCAAATTGCATATGTACGACTGTCTTCGTGCCAACAAATCCTTGGCGGCATGGGGAATTGAAGGTCGGGTTCCCTTCTTGGACAAGGAATTTATGGATGTCGCTATGAGCATCAACCCAAAAGACAAGATGATCAATGGGGAACGCATGGAAAAATGGGTGGTACGCAAAGCATTTGAATCTTATTTACCCGAAAGTGTGGCCTGGAGACAAAAAGAGCAGTTTTCAGATGGTGTGGGGTACAGTTGGATTGATACGTTGAAAGCTGTAGTGGCAGAAGAAGTATCCGATGAGCAATTGGAGAACGCCCACTTTAAGTTTCCAATCCAGACACCTACGTCTAAAGAGGAGTACTACTACCGTTCCATTTTTGAAAGTCATTTCCCATCAGATGCGGCAGCATTGAGTGTTCCGCAGGAACCTTCTGTGGCCTGTAGTACCAAGATTGCCTTGGAATGGGACGAAGCTTTTAAAAACATGAACGACCCTTCTGGAAGGGCAGTGGCCAAAGTACACTCCGATGCTTATGTAAAATAACCAACCTATCATACGGAAATGTAGTGTGAAGATGCTGTTTTGTTTCATTTTCAATTAGTCGGAAAAGCCCCTTGTGTAAGGGGCTTTTTGCATTTCATCGATGGTTGTGCCATACCTGCTTAAAATGTACCGTTTTCCACAGGTTTTTGTTGATAACTTAGGGTGTGCAAAGGGGTTCAAAGGCCTAATTTCGAGGGGTATTCTTTATATTTGTAAGATTTGAAAAATTCAAGGCAAATACGAAGAATATATGAGCGAAGAAGTGAATAAGAAAATGTACTCAGCGGACAGTATCCAGGCTCTTGAAGGCATGGAGCACGTGCGTATGAGGCCTTCCATGTACATTGGAGATGTAGGGGTGCGTGGACTTCACCATTTGGTTTATGAAGTAGTGGACAACTCCATTGATGAGGCCATGGGTGGCCACTGTGATTCCATTGAGGTTATTATTAATGAGGACAATTCCATCACCACAAAAGATAATGGACGGGGTATTCCTGTTGATCTTCACAAAAAAGAAGGTGTTTCCGCTCTTGAAGTGGTCATGACCAAAATAGGGGCCGGAGGTAAATTTGACAAGGATTCATATAAAGTTTCCGGTGGTCTTCATGGTGTTGGGGTTTCTGTTGTAAACGCTCTTTCTGTTCATTTAAAGGCAACAGTTTACAGGGACGGAAAGATTTGGGAACAAGAGTATGAACGCGGTAAAACCCTGTATCCTGTCAAAAGTGTTGGAGAAAGCAAGGAAACAGGCACCATTGTCACTTTTACCCCAGATGATACCATCTTTACCCAAACCACAGAATATAGCTATGAGACTTTGTCCAATAGAATGCGAGAGCTTTCCTATTTGAACAAGGGAGTAACCATAACACTTACGGATAAACGCAACAAGGACGAAAAAGGAGAGTTTATTTCCGAAACGTTTCATTCAGAGGAAGGTCTAAAGGAATTCATCAAGTTTTTGGATGGAAACCGAGAGCCTTTAACTCAAGGTGTTATTGCAATGGAAGGAGAAAAAAATGGTATTCCTGTGGAAGTGGCCATGGTCTACAATACGGGATATACGGAAAACCTTCATTCCTATGTGAACAACATCAACACCCACGAAGGAGGTACCCACCTTTCTGGTTTTAGAAGGGGATTGACCACCACCTTGAAAAAATACGCCGACAACTCTGGGATGTTGGACAAGTTGAAGTTTGAGATTTCTGGGGATGATTTTAGGGAAGGACTTACTGCTATAGTTTCAGTAAAAGTAGCCGAGCCTCAATTTGAAGGTCAGACCAAAACCAAATTGGGAAACCGTGAGGTGACCAGTGCGGTGAGTCAGGCCGTTTCAGAAATGTTGACCGACTACTTGGAAGAGCATCCGGATGACGCTAAACAAATCGTAGAAAAAGTAAAATTGGCCGCCCAAGCCAGACACGCAGCCGCCAAGGCCCGTGAAATGGTACAACGTAAAAACCCAATGAGTGTTGGGGGATTACCTGGAAAATTGTCAGATTGCTCGGAGCAAGACCCTACTAAATGTGAGGTTTTCTTGGTTGAGGGTGATTCCGCAGGTGGTACGGCCAAACAAGGTCGGGATAGAAACTTTCAAGCGATTCTACCACTTCGTGGTAAGATTTTGAACGTGGAAAAAGCCATGCAGCATAAGGTTTTCGAAAATGAGGAAATCAAAAACATCTATACCGCTTTAGGGGTTACCATCGGAACTGAAGAAGATAGCAAGGCTCTTAACCTTGATAAGCTGCGTTATCATAAAGTGGTAATCATGTGTGATGCCGATGTGGATGGTAGCCACATTGAAACTTTGATTTTGACCTTCTTCTTCCGTTATATGAGGGAGTTGATTGAGGGAGGGCACGTATACATTGCCACACCCCCCTTGTATTTGGTGAAGAAAGGAGCAAAGAAAAGATACGCTTGGAACGATAAGGAACGCGATGCCATTATTGCAGACATGAATGGTGGAGCAAGTATCCAACGTTATAAAGGTCTCGGTGAGATGAATGCGGAACAATTGTGGGACACTACTATGAATCCGGAATTCAGGACATTACGTCAAGTTAGTATAGAAAATGCAACGGAATCAGACCGTATCTTCTCTATGTTGATGGGTGATGAAGTGCCACCAAGACGTGAATTTATTGAGAAAAATGCCGTCTATGCCAACATAGATGTATAGATAACGGTTGTTTCACAACAAAAACTCGCTCTTACAGGGCGAGTTTTTTAGTTTTAGGAAAAATTTTACAAAATGAAAAGAATTCTTTTGTGGGTTGCCCTCGCCACGGTAACCGTTTCTAAAGCGCAAGATTTGAACGACCTCTTTGTTTCCGGTGTCGATGACGCCGAACGTTTTGCCAATTCGTATTTGGCACCCGTTTCTGAGGCAACCATTTACAGTATCTCCAATGGGTGGTACAATACTGCTGATGCCAAGCCATTGGGAGGTTTTGAAATATCCATCGTAGGAAACCTGACCGGTTTTAAGAACAAGGATGATAAAAAAGCTTTCATTTTAGACCCCAACGACTACGAAAACTTGGATTTTGTAGATAGTCCTGGGCAGGCTAGACCTGTTTCAACCGCATTGGGAGATATTGAAGGGATAACCGTTTTTGTGGAAGATGAAAGCGGACTGTTCCGGGAAGAGTTTGAATTGCCTTCCGGACTTGCTTCTGAGAACTTTAATTTTATCCCTTCGGGATATATTCAGGGAAGTGTGGGATTGATAAAAGGTCTTGAAGTGAAAGCTCGTTTTCTGCCTAAAATCAAGTTTGATGACGATGCCAAAATCGGACTTTTTGGCGCCGGTATTCAGTATGATTTCACCAAATTGCTTCCAGCCGACAAATTATTACCTGTTGCCATTTCTGCGGTAATTGGATATACGGGACTTACTGGAGAGTAC
The DNA here is from genome assembly GCF_017313225.1 of Allomuricauda sp. CAU 1633. Classification (GTDB taxonomy): domain Bacteria; phylum Bacteroidota; class Bacteroidia; order Flavobacteriales; family Flavobacteriaceae; genus Flagellimonas. The sequence continues at coordinate 273,340 of NZ_JAFLNE010000002.1, forward strand.
GATTTTACAGACACTGGAGTTATAAATGGAGAAGATCAGCGTATCGATGCCTCAGTTAAAACATGGAACTTTAGTGCGGTGGTATCGACCCGAAAAATTCCTGTAATCAACTTCTACGGTGGTATTGGGTATATTTCAGGAAAATCTGATATTGATTTACTGGGTACGTATGAAGCCAATGGCCCTTTCTTTACGGAAACTATAGAAGATCCTTTTACAGTATCGAAAAAAGCCAGTGGAGTTGCAGCTACCCTGGGTACTAAATTAAAGTTGGGCTTCTTTAGGCTCAACGCAGATTACAATTTTTCGGAGTTCAGCACCTTCACCTTTGGTATCAACTTTGGATTTAGATAATGCCCAACCAAATAATCAGCCATTAAAAAGGCCCCAACGCAGTTGGGGCCTTCTATTTTCATATAAGTAGTCTTCCTGTCTATTCCCTGGTGGCGAAGACCGAACCGTTCTCCAGGGCTAAAATTTCTGGGTCGTTGCTTTGTTCCAAACTTACCGTGATGTCCTCAACTTGGGGATCACCATATATAATGGAGTAGGTCCCATTTTCTTCGGACCATTTAAAATCAGTATAAAAAACAAGTTTGGAGTTTGAATAACTTTGGTATCTGCCCAAATAAACATCGTTGAAAATCCATTCTTCCCGAGTTGAGTCGGTGCCTTTACCATCTATTGAAGATTCGGTTTTGGCCCAGATGCCTAAAATAGGGTCGTTGTTTTCGGGCACGCGGGTACAGTTGCTTATGGCGATAATGCCAATAATGGACAACAATGAAAAGAGCTTTTTCATAGGTCAAGTAGGTTTAATTTGGGACTAATAGAACGTAGGTTTGTAAGAAATTATTGCTAGGGCAAGACAAAAGATTGCATCGAAATCAAAATTCTTCGATGAACGGCTTATTTTGTTAACATCCTTATTCATTCCAAGGAATTGTGTGATGGACTATAAAACCGTGTTTAAAACTGGGAAAAGTCAGCTTTTTTCTAACCTAAATGCCTTATTTTTGAGCGATTAAAATTTAAACCCATAAAAATGAAAGTTACCGTAGTTGGAGCAGGCGCAGTGGGAGCAAGCTGTGCAGAGTATATAGCAATAAAAGATTTTGCAGCAGAAGTTGTTTTGTTGGACATCAAGGAAGGATACGCGGAAGGAAAGGCCATGGATTTGATGCAGACGGCATCCTTAAATGGTTTTGATACCAAAATCACCGGAAGCACCAACGATTATTCCAAAACAGCCAATAGCGACATTGCGGTGATCACTTCGGGAATTCCACGTAAACCGGGAATGACCCGCGAGGAGCTTATAGGCATCAATGCGGGAATTGTAAAAACCGTAGCTACAAGTCTTTTGGAGCATTCACCAAACGCAACCATCATTGTGGTGAGCAACCCAATGGATACCATGACGTATTTGGTGCATAAGGCCACAGGTTTGCCTAAAAATAAAATCATTGGAATGGGTGGTGCTTTAGATAGTGCTCGTTTCAAATACAGATTGGCCGAAGCACTGGAAGCGCCCATCTCTGATGTGGACGGCATGGTAATTGGCGGACACAGTGATACAGGTATGGTGCCTCTGATTGCACACGCTACGCGAAATAGCCTTAAGGTTTCGGAGTTCCTTTCCGAAGAAAAAATGCAGTGGGTGGTTGAAGAAACCAAAGTAGGTGGCGCCACCTTGACCAAATTATTGGGTACCAGTGCCTGGTATGCTCCGGGAGCAGCGGTTTCAGGTTTGGTACAGGCCATTGCGTGCGATCAAAAGAAAATGTTTCCATGTTCCACTTTATTGGAAGGGGAATACGGCCTTGATGATATCTGCATTGGGGTACCCGTGATACTAGGAAAAAATGGTATCGAAAAAATTGTTGAAATTGAACTGACCGATGCCGAAAAGGCAAAAATGCAAGAAAGTGCTGCCGGGGTCAAAAAGACCAATGGTCTGCTTGACGTTTAATTTTGATTGAACCAAATTTAGAATTGTCATTTCGAAATTTAGGTTGTAAAATTCATGGTAACAATAGGCCGGGATTTCACCTAATTTTGAAATGACAATTTTGTTTAATTGGCACAGCAGTGCATTCAAATTGCAATTACATCAATTTCTATTGGCAAATCTTAAGGGAAATGATATATTTGCACGCTGTTTAAGAAAACTTCTAAAAATTTAATAATCAATGCAAAATAAAGGACTAATAAGGCTTTTCGCTATCCTTTTTGGCTTGGTGAGTATCTATCAGCTATCCTTTACTTTCATCACAAGTAAGTTGGAGAATGATGCTGAGGCTTACGCAGTTAGCCAAATTTCGGAGGCAGAGGATGATTATGTGGCTAAGCGTGAAGCTTTAGAGGCGTCGTATTTAGATTCCATCAGCGATAACTCCGTTTTAGGATTTACCAGCTATGAAGATGCCAAGACAAAAGAGTTGAACAAAGGCCTTGACCTAAAAGGAGGGATCAACGTTACCCTTCAGATTTCCGTAAAGGATATTCTTAGAGGTCTTGCCAACAATACCAAAAATCCCGTTTTCAACAAAGCATTGGCCGATGCCGACAATGCCTCCAAAAGCAGTGATGCTACCTATTTGGAGTTATTCTTTGATGCATTTGACAATATAAAAGGAGATACTAAATTGGCTTCTCCGGATATCTTTGCAAACAAGGGATTGAGCGATGACATCAATTTTCAAATGACGGATGATGAGGTAAAACCTGTCATCAGAAGAAAGATTGATGAATCCATCGTTTCAGCATTTGAGGTACTTCGTGAACGTATTGATGGTTTTGGAGTGACCCAGCCCAACATTCAGCGTGAAGGGAATTCTGGCCGTATTTTGGTGGAGCTTCCTGGTGCACGTGATATTGCCCGTGCTCAAGAATTATTGTCCAGCACCGCCCAGTTGGAGTTTTGGGAAACCTATCCTCAAAGCAACCAAAGTTTGGGAGCGTTCTTTGTGAACGCCAATGAGAGACTCAAAGAAATTTTGGAACCTACCGAATCCCAAGAGGATGAACTTTCCAAACCAGAATCTGAAATAGATTCTCTTTTATCCGATGTAGCACAAGATTCTTTGGATATGGCTCCCCAGACCAATCCGTTGTTGGGGAAATTGATTCCTGCTGACCCAGGTAGCCATGCCATTGCAAGAGCACTAGTAGCCGATACAGCCGAAATAGGAGGGTATCTGAGAATGCCACAAATTAAAAGGTTGCTGCCCAACGATGTGCAGTTCACCAAATTTTTATGGGAAAGACCTTCCCAAGATGCTGAAGTTGTGGAATTGTATGCCCTAAAATCCAATAGGGATGGTATTCCAAGAATCAGTGGGGATGTGGTTTCTGATGCGCAAGATTCGTTTGACCAGTTCAATAAGCCAAACATTAGCATGACCATGAACACCCGTGGTGCTAAAGAATGGGAAGAATTGACAGGTGATGCCTATAACAACCAAACGGGGATTGCTATTGTATTGGATAATAAGGTATACACTGCTCCCGGGGTTTCTTCCGGACCAATTTCAGGAGGGCGTTCCGAAATTACGGGAACATTTACCGTAAACGAAACCAAAGATATTGCAAACGTATTGCGTGCAGGGAAATTGCCTGCATCCGCAGAAATCATACAATCTGAAGTGGTGGGACCTTCTTTGGGTCAAGAGGCTATTGATAGTGGATTTATGTCTTTCGTCATCGCCATGTTGTTTGTATTGGTATGGATGATTTTCTACTACGGTAGAGCTGGAGTTTTTGCGGATATCGCTCTAGTGTTCAACATCCTCCTGATTTTTGGGGTGTTGACTAGTTTGGGAGCGGTATTGACCCTTCCGGGTATTGCGGGTATCGTTTTGACCATTGGTATGTCGGTGGATGCCAACGTACTTATTTTTGAAAGGGTGAAGGAAGAGTTGATTCGAGGTAAAGGAAAAGCACAAGCCATAGCCGATGGTTTTGGAAACGCGCTATCCTCTATCTTGGATGCCAATATTACCACAGGTTTGACTGCGATAATCCTTTTCATCTTCGGTTCAGGACCCATTAAAGGATTCGCAACAACCTTATTGATTGGTATTGTAACCTCTCTGTTCACGGCCATTTTTGTGACCCGTTTGATGATTGAGGCGTACACAGCCAAAAAAGGGAGACGATTGGATTTCTCTACAGGAATCACCAAAAACTTGTTCAGTAAGATGAGTATTGATTTCTTGGTAAAACGCAAGATAGCTTATGTGATTTCTGGAATCTTGGTTGCTGTAAGTATCTTTTCATTGCTTACCACTGGTCTTAATCAAGGCGTGGATTTTATAGGAGGTCGTTCATATCAAATTCGTTTCGAGAAATCGGTGAGCCCTTCTGAAATTGCATCAGAGTTGAATGAAGTGTTTGGTAGTGGAACCAATGTAAAAACCTTTGGTGATGCCAATCAGATTAAAGTAACCACTCCATATAAAGTGGACCAAGAAGGTATTGAAGTGGATACTGAAATTCAGAACAAACTCTATACCTCATTGCAAAAATATTTGCCAGATGGCACTTCCTTCGATGACTTTACGGTAGGAGCCTCTGAAAAGTCAATAGGTATATTGCAGTCCGTAAAGGTTGGACCAACCATTGCAGACGATATTAAAAAGAATGCCTTTTTGGCCATTTTGGGCTCTTTGGCAGTTGTATTCCTATATATCTTATTGCGATTTAGAAAATGGCAGTTCTCTTTGGGTGCCGTTGTGGCGGTTTTCCATGATGTTATGATCGTATTGGGAATCTTCTCCCTTACTGGAAGCATTATGCCATTTAACATGGAGATTGATCAAGCCTTTATCGCAGCAATCTTGACGGTAATTGGGTATTCCTTGAACGATACCGTGGTAGTGTTCGACCGTATTCGTGAGATTGTTGGATTGAAAGGCTGGAAAGCTGGTGAAAACATCAACGAAGCCTTGAACAGCACCTTGAGCCGTACCTTGAATACATCATTGACCACATTAATCGTGCTATTGGCTATCTTCATCTTTGGCGGGGAAAGCCTAAGAGGATTTATGTTCGCTATGATTGTTGGTGTCATTGTGGGTACCTATTCTTCGGTATTCATTGCAACGCCGGTCATGTTCGATTCATTAAAAAAGAAAATTGCTCCTGCTGATAAAGCATAAGCATTAGTTTTAGATTACACCTTAAAAGGCCGTTCTAGCAAGATAGAGCGGCCTTTTATTTTTTAGAAGTTGTATTGGAATTAGGTTGAACTGGTTATGATAACACCTGTGGAACCATTTTTTGAGGGGTGGAGCTCAAAAATATGGTGTGGGTCATGCCCAGTTTCCTTTCTGTGGGAAACAAACAGGATGGCCGAATCACTTTCTTTTGCAATTTTATTTACCAAGGCCACAAACAAGGCCGCACTTTTATCATCCAGACCAGCGGTGGGCTCATCCAAAATAAGGAGTGGAGGGTGCTTTACCATGGCTCGGGCGGTCATCACCAATCGTTTTTCACCTCGGGTAAGCTCACGAAAATGCGTATCGCGCTTGTCGTAAAGCCCCAACAATTTCAGCCATTCTCCTGCTAGGCGTTTTTCTATTTCGGTAGGGAGCACATATAAACCTATGGAGTCATGCAGCCCCGAGATAATCATATTTTCCAAGCTGTGGTATCCTCTAAACTTATCGGTCACCGAAGGGGTAAAGTAGCCTATCTTTTGTTTGAGGTCCCAAACGCTTTCACCACTGCCTTTCTTTTGACCAAAAAGTGTGAGGTTTTGGCCATACCCTTTATGGCTATCTCCGGTAATCATGGACAACATGGTAGTTTTTCCACTGCCGTTGGGGCCAATTAATTGCCAAAACTCACCTTGTTTTACGGACCAGTTGATGCTGTTCAAAACTTGCCTACCATCAAAACTGACTGATACATTGGTAAAATTGACCAATTCATCATTTTCTTCTTTAATGGGATTGATGGGAGGAGGGATTGTCCCTTTAAACTGAATAGCATCATGGCTGTTTGCTTCCCAAAATTCCTTTGGGGATGCATATTTTTCCAACTCATTTCCATTCAGTTTAAAAAAATCGGTAATTACAGGAAGGATATCGTCCAATCGACTTGCGAATTGCACCAATGTCCTCGACTTCGAAATTTCAGATAATTGTTCTTTCAAACTGGCTTGTGTTGCCACATCCAGATTATCAAAGGGGTTGACGAGTATCAAAAAATCAGGCTCTTGGTTCAGCAAATAATTGAGCAAAGCTTTCTTTTGCTCACCGCTGCTCATGGTTTTTAAAGGTTGATTCCTATCCTTGGTCAGAATTTTAATGTCGTGACGCTCTTCTTCATCCATAAACCGTTCAATTTCCGATCTTGAAAAAAGAAGGCCTCTCTTATTTTTTAGGTGGTCAAGCTCGTTTATGGCGATATTGCCCAACAGCCTGGCAACCAATTCTTGGGTCTGCGATGTGTTGTTGGTAAGAATCGCGTAGTTTTTGGGTTGGTCCATCTGAAGAAAATCTCCCTCAAAATTACGATTATCCTTTGGTAACTCTAAAAATATGGACGGGATTATCCTTGTAGGTAGTAGTTTTATCCAAATACATTCCGTTTTTTAAAGCCACTTTTTGCGAAGGAACATTGTCCACATGGATAATGGAAATCAAAGAATCGGAAAAGTTGTTTATAAAGGCAAAAGCCTTACATTTTTGAGCCGCTTCAAAAGCAAAGCCTTGTAACCAAAAATTAGGCAATATGGAATAACCAATTTCCAATTCTTCCCTATTATCCACGGTTTGAACTAAAAGACCGCAGAGACCTACCAACTCATTGGTTTCTTTCAAAATCAAGGCGTTCATGCCTCCCAAGTTATTTTCATAGCGCTCAAAGATTCGGTCAAATTGGGCTTGGCAAGCTTGAATAGGGTCGGAGGGGAGTCCATCCCAAAATTGGGTGGATTTTGGATTGTGGTAAAACGGTAACCAATCTTCAAAATCCGAAGGTGCTATCTTTCGGAACAACAAACGTTCCGAACTTTGGTTTTCCAATAGGTATTTTGACATCTAGTTTCTCGTAAAGGAAATACTGTCACCCACCTGCAAACCTATCTGGTCAGAAAGTCCTGCATTCACTTCCAGCACATATTTTATGGGAACTTTTGAGGTAAGTCCACTTTCGTCATAAGGCTGTGCGTTTTTTTGGAAGCTGGCAATTTTCTGGTTTCCATCAATATAAATGATATCCAATGGAAATTCGGTGTTTTTCATATAAAATGAATGCATGGCTTCAGTTGGAAAGACGAACAGCATGGCCTGATTTTCTTCCATGGATGCCCGGTACATAAGCCCGGTCTGGGTTTCATAATCTGTATCGGCTATTTCAATATCAAAATGTGATATAATGGAATCCGTCCCCACTTTTAGGATGGAAAGGTCACCTTCCTTTTTGAATGCAATGGTCTCGGTCTTGATTTCACGTTTGGATTCGGTTTTGCACGAAATCAACACAAAAAGTGAGATGAAAACAAGGATAAAACTTTTCCGCATGGCACTATGCTTTTGACTTTGTTGGCCGGAACATAAAGTACAGTCCAATAATAATCATAGGGATGCTCAACCATTGCCCTGTGGACAGCAAGCCCAAAGAATCTTCAAATCCTCCTTGACTTTTCTTGAAGAATTCCACCACAAATCGAACCACAAAAAGGAGTACCATAAACAAGCCAAAGAGATAGCCATTTTTGTCTTTTTTATCCGTTTTCCAATACAGTAGATATAGGACGATGAAGACAAAGACGTAACAAATGGCCTCGTATAATTGTGCCGGGTGCCGAAAAGGAATGGACTCCAAAATATTGGCAAAATCTGGATTGTGTTCTATGGCCTTGTAGGCAGCATTGGCACTCTGTTCATTGGTATACCCCATAGCCTTATAGGCGGGCATATCATCTGAATCCCTTATAAAGCGTGTGGCCATAAAAAAGGACTCATCAACCACTTTTCCATTGATTTCTGAATTGAAAAAATTTCCCAGACGTACAAAGCAGGCTCCAATGGCTGAAGGAATCACCAATCGGTCCAATAGCCAAAGCATATTAATGTCCTTCCATTTTCTGCAGTACAGCCACATACCAAAAATGGCAGCAATGGTGGCTCCGTGGCTGGCCAATCCCGTGAATCCAGTAAACTCATAACCATTGATGATGCCGAACAAGGATTCGTTGACATTTTCTCGGATAGGCAATAGAATTTCCGCCAAATGGTTTTTGTAGTAGTCCCAGTCGTAGAAGAAAACGTGTCCCAAACGTGCACCGAGCATTATGGAAACCACAGTGTAAATGAAAAGGGAGTCCAGTTTTTCCATGGACTTTTTCTCATTCTGGAAGATTTTCTTCATAATAAACCAGCCCACTACAAAAGCGGCGATCCAAAGCAGATTATAATATTTTATCTGAATAAAACCCAGTTTAAAGAGGGTGCCCTCGGGGTTCCAGTTAAATCCTAGGAAATACATCGACATAAATTTTGGACTAATATAACTACTTTGGACGGTTGGGCGGACGGATTGTTTAATTTTTGGTTACTCTTAACCTTTTTGCAACCCTTTTGCACTTGAACTTTACATATGATTTTGAACTTGAGCTTGTCCCTTGCACTTGAACATGTCAGGGAACAGGATCATAACCACTGCCACCCCATGGATTACAGCTTACAATTCGTTTTATGGAAAGCCAACCCCCTTTAAAGAGGCCGTGTTTTTTTAAAGCTTCCAAAGTATAGGCCGAACAAGTGGGCGTGTACCTACAAGTCGCTGGAAGATAAGGGGAGATAAGGAGTTGGTAGGCTCGAACCAAAAAAACAAATGGCGCTATGAGGATTCGCTTCATGCTGAAAAAATAGTGGTCTACAAGGTATAAAAAAGCCCCGACTTAAATCGGGGCCTGTATTAAACCTCTTCGGATGCTAGATGAACGGGCGATAGTTCTTCCCGCTCATCATCCGTATACACCCGTGATTTTATGACAAAGCGTATGCCCAATGGAATTTCCAGACTGAAACTGGACCCACGACCGGTTGTGATGTCCACTGTCAGCTGTGTATGTTTCCAATACTCGAATTGGTCCTTACTCATGTAAAAATCGCAATTGTGGATGGAACCCAACCAAACATCATTTTCATTGAGCATGAGCTCCCCTTTGGGGAAACACATTGGGGAAGAGCCATCGCAGCATCCCCCACTTTGGTGGAACATGAGTTCTCCATGCCGCTCTTTGAGCTGGTCAATGATTTCTAAGGCTCGGTCCGAAACCAAAACACGCTTTGTCATAACTCCTGATTTTAGAAAAAGCCCATGGCCTTTTTGTCATATGAAATCAGCATATTCTTGGTCTGCCGGTAATGGTTGAGCATCATTTTGTGGGTTTCCCTACCGATTCCAGACTTTTTATATCCCCCAAATGGGGCATGGGCAGGGTAAGTGTGGTAACAATTGACCCAAACACGTCCCGCCTGAATCTGTCTGGAAATTTTATAGGCTTGATGCATATCACGTGTCCAGACCCCAGCACCAAGACCATATAAGGTGTCATTGGCAATTTCAAGGGCTTCGGCCTCATCTTTAAAAGTGGTGACGCAGACCACAGGGCCAAAAATCTCCTCTTGGAACACCCTCATTTTGTTATTTCCTTCTAAAATGGTTGGCTTAATGTAATAGCCGCCTTCAAGACCTTCATTGTATGCTGCCTCACCTCCGGCAAGGACTTTACACCCTTCTTCCTTGCCAATTTGGATATAGTTCAGGATTTTCTCATACTGGTCATTGGAAGCTTGGGCGCCCATCATGGTATCAGGATCTAGAGGATGCCCTAATTTAATGGCGTTGGTGCGTTCAACAACACGTTCCATAAACTTGTCGTAAATACTTTCCTGTACCAAAATTCTGGAGGGGCAGGTGCAGACTTCACCTTGATTAAGGGCGAACATAGCCGCACCTTCCAAGCATTTGTCGAAAAATTCATCATCGGCATCCATAACGCTTTCAAAAAATACGTTAGGAGATTTACCACCCAACTCCAACGTAACGGGAGTAATGTTTTTTGAAGCATATTGCATAATCAGTTGTCCTGTGGTGGTTTCCCCAGTAAAGGCTACTTTGTTAATGCGTGGACTGGAAGCCAAAGGTTTTCCAGCTTCAACACCAAACCCGTTAACAATATTAAGTACGCCAGCGGGGAGGATGTCTTCAATCAATTCCATGAACACCAAAATGCCTACAGGAGTCTGCTCTGCAGGTTTCAATACAACGCAATTTCCTGCGGCTAGGGCGGGTGCTACTTTCCAAGCTGCCATTAACAGTGGAAAGTTCCAAGGAATGATTTGTCCAACCACACCTAGGGGTTCCAAGACATTCATGGAAACAGTATTGGAATCCAACTCGCTTACAGAGCCTTCTTCAGCACGGATGACCCCAGCAAAATATCGGAAATGGTCAATGGCCAACGGAAGGTCAGCCGCTCTTGTTTCCCGTAACGGTTTTCCGTTGTCCCAAGTTTCGGCGCGGGCCAAGGTTTCTAGGTTACTTTCCATGGCATCGGCAATCTTTAACAAAAGATTGCTGCGGTAAGTAGCGGAAGAATTGTTCCATTCAGGAGCTGCTTTCCATGCGGCATCAATGGCTTTGTCAATGTCTTCTGCGGTGGATCGGGCTATTTTGGTAAACGCTTGGCCATCAACAGGGGAGATATTGTCAAAATACTCACCTTTGGTGGGGGCGGTCCATTTTCCGCCAATATAGTTTTCATACTGATTTTTGAACGAGGGTTTCTGCAAAACACTACGTTCCGTTGTTTGTACATTGCTCATAATAAATACTTTTATGTGTTACTGATAATTTTTATGCGATGGACAGGAATGTCCAAGTAGCTGATTTTAAAAGTATTGATTTTGGTGGTCGGGTATCTGACGTATCCTATTAAGATAGTGAACAATTCTATTTCTTCTTACATTTTTAACAAATAATGCTGCTGTATTTTTTATATTTAATAAGTATTTATGAAATATTTTAAGAAGTAATTAGTGGTATGCAGCTTTCCGAAAAGTTCTTTAAAGAACGCAAGCTTGAACATTTAGTGGAAAATCAGACTTCGTATACGTTGAACAACGCCTCCATGCATGTTTTTGAGACGCACTTGCAGGCGGATAGGGTAATGTTGCAGTTTGACCAACCCGTTTTGGCTTCCATGCTCATCGGAAAGAAAATAATGCATCTTAGAGATAAAAAGGCATTTGATTTTCTTCCAGGGGAATCCTTGATTTTACCATCCAACGAAACCATGTGCATCGATTTTCCTGAAGCCAATCAGGATAACCCAACTCGATGTTTGGCCATGGCCATTTCTGAAGAGAAAATCAATAGGGTCATCAGGGTAATGAACGAAACCATGCCCAAGCACAATGGTTCTGAATGGGCCTTTATGGACTATAACTTTCATTTTACCAATGACGTCAGTATTTATGGTATCATTCAGCGGTTATTGTATTTGTTCACTGAGAACCATCCGTCCAAGGATTTCTTTGTGGATAATATGTTGCAGGAACTCATTGTACGTATACTACAGGGAAATTCACGAAAAACGTTAGAGGAAAATGCATCCAAACTTTCCTCACACAATCGGTTGGCGAACGCCATTGAATATATATCCGCACATCTGCACGAACCCCTTACTGTAGGTGAACTCAGTAAAAAAGTCTATATGAGTGAATCTCACTTTTACAAGACCTTTAAGGAGGAGCTGGGAGTAACGCCTATTGAATACATCAATAGTGAGCGAATTAAATTGGCCGTGAAGCTATTGAAGAACCCCAACCGGAAAATCAAGGAAATTTATTTGGAATGCGGTTTTGAAAACCGTTCGTATTTTAACCGATTGTTCAAACGAAAAGTAAAGTCGTCCCCTGGGGAATACCAATCAAAATTTACGGATTAAAAGGCTTTTTTAATTTATACTGAAAGTAGTTCCGTCCTTACCATCTTTGAGTTGAATTCCCAGAGCGGTGAGCTCATCCCGAATTTTGTCTGAAGTGGCAAAATCTTTGTTGGCACGGGCTTCATTTCGCAGCTGAATCAGCAATTCCATGACTCCGCTCAACGCATTGGAATCATCTTTTGCCAAAGATTGGCTTTCAATGCCCAAAACCTCATACACAAAAGCTTTAAGGGTGTTTTCCAATTCAATTTTATCCGCTTCAGTGATGTTTTCCTTTCCCTCTTTGATCAAGTTGATGTGTTTTACGGCATCAAAAAGATGTGCAATAAGAATGGGTGTATTGAAATCATCATTCATAGCATCGTAGCATTTCTGCTTCCAAGCCAGTACATCGAAATCAGATTTTGAACCGGTTTTAAGTGTATCCAAACTGCCCATGGCCTCCATCAATCGGTTATATCCCTTTTCAGATGCTTGCAATGCTTCATCGCTCAAATCCAAAATACTGGTGTAGTGGGCCTGCATCATAAAAAAGCGGACCACTGCCGGTGAATAGGCCTTGCTCAGAATAGCATTGTCACCACTAATAATTTCAGAAGGATAGATATTGTTTCCTGTTGATTTGGACATCTTTTTTCCGTTCAGGGTCAACATATTGGCATGCAGCCAATATTTTACGGGAGATTTTCCTGTACTGGCTTCGGCCTGTGCAATTTCGCATTCATGGTGCGGAAATTTAAGGTCCATTCCACCGCCATGGATGTCAAAGGTTTCACCCAAATATTTGGTGCTCATAGCCGTACATTCCAAATGCCATCCAGGGAAACCATCGCCCCAAGGGGAAGGCCAACGCATAATATGCTGGGGCTCTGCCTTTTTCCAAAGGGCAAAATCCTGTGGATTATGTTTTTCATCCTGTGCGGTAAGCTCTCGGGTATTGGCGATCATGTCTTCCAATTTTCTTCCGCTGAGTTTACCGTACTCATGATCCTTGTTAAACTTGATCACATCAAAATAGACTGAACCGTTGGCTTCATAAGCATACCCTTTTTCAAGAATCTCCTTAATGATTTCTATCTGTTCAATAATATGCCCGGTGGCGGTAGGTTCAATACTTGGAGGCAATAAATTGAACTGTTGTAGTGTATTATGAAAATCCACGGTGTAGCGCTGTACCACTTCCATGGGTTCAATCTGTTCCAATTTTGCTTTTTTGGCGATTTTATCCTCGCCATCATCCGCATCGTTTTCCAAGTGTCCGGCATCGGTAATGTTGCGGACATAACGCACTTTAAACCCCAAATGCTTAAAGTACCTAAAAATCATATCAAAAGACATAAACGTGCGGCAATTGCCCAAATGGACATTGCTATAGACCGTGGGGCCGCAAACATACATGCCCACGTGGCCTTCATTTATGGGTTGAAAAACCTCTTTTTTTCCTGTAAGTGAATTGTGTACTCTAAGGTTTTGGTCCTTGTAAAGTTGCATTGAAAAACGTGGCGTTAAAAGTCGGTATCCAGATTGATGTAGTCCAAAAATTCTCTACGTACGGCTTCGTCCTTGAATTTGCCCCCGTATTCTGCGGTAACGGTACTGCTCTCAATATCGCGAATGCCTCGGGAATTGACACATAGGTGCTTGGCATCTATCACGCAGGCTACATCTTCGGTTCCCAATACTTGTTGGAGTTCCTTTACAATCTGTATGTTCAAACGTTCTTGCACCTGTGGGCGCTTGGCATAATAGTCAACCACACGGTTCATTTTTGACAAACCAACCACGGTACCGTTTGAAATATAGGCAATATGGGCCCTACCGATAATGGGCAATAGGTGATGCTCACAGGTGGAGTAGAGCACAATATTCTTTTCCACCAACATTTCACCGTACTTGTATTTGTTTTTAAAAGTGGATGATTCAGGTTTGCGTTTGGGATGTAGTCCGCCAAATACCTCTTTTACATACATTTTGGCCACTCTTTTTGGAGTACCGGCCAGACTGTCATCGTCCAAATCAAGACCGAGGGTCAACATAATTTCACGGACATTTTTCTGTATTCTCTCGATTTTTTCCTCATCACTCAATACAAAAGCATCCTCCCTAATTGGGGTCTCCGTTGAAGAGCCAACATGATCGTTGCCCCTTTCCTCATACTGTTCTTCCAAAGCCTGCTCTAATTTCATAGCTGTTTCTTCAAGACAGCAAAGATAACATTAATGTGTGATTTAACATCCGGTATGGGGAGTTTGACAACATAAATTATTGTTAAGGCAGAGGCCGTACTATTTTTATAATGCCCAAACCTACAGTCCTTTATGGTAAAATTGGTTGTAAGAACTTTACTCTTTTGCCTCTTTTGGCAATTTTCGCATGCCCAAGTTTCGCAAGAATGTGGCAATGCTATTCCTATATGTAGCAATACGCCCATTAATGGAGGAACCAATGGTTTTGGTATGGATGATTTTAATGGGGCGGCCTCCAGCGGATGTTTGGAACAAACCTTATCCGGAGCCATAGAATCCAATTCGGCTTGGTATAGATTCAGAACCTCAGCTTCGGGTCAACTGGGCTTTAATATTGGGCATAATAGTAATGAGGACTGGGATTTTGCACTGTATCAAGCTTCTGATTGCAATAATTTGGGAGAACCCATTCGCTGTAATTTTTTCGATAACAGTGAAAACAAAAGTTTTATTGGGGTAGGGGTGGACCCAACAGGGGATGAGGATTCCGTACACTATGAGGATTGGCTTCAAGTAAACGCTGGGGAGGATTATTATCTCTTCATCAATAATTTCAGCAATATAAATTCAGGATTTTCCATCCAGTTTACGGGAGATATCTGGATTACCAACCCAACCGATGCGTTGGACTGCTCCATTATCAACAATCTTCTGGGACCCCCCGTGGCCGCTTGTGAAAATGAGTCGGTACTTTTGGATGCTACCACTTCTGGAGCAACGAGTTATGAATGGTATAGTGATACCGGAAATGGATTTCAACTTATTTCAGGGGTTAATTCGTCTACCTATACCCCCACCAACTCAGCACAATATCGCGTGGTGGTTGTAACCAGTATGGAAACCATTATAAGTGATGTCCAGGTTGGATTTACTCCAGCACCTGTTACAGAGACTATGGCAGATGTGGTTTTTTGCCATGAGCCCGATATGATTTTTGACCTTGGCACCAAAGATTCAGAAGCCTTGGGTTCCCAAGACCCAGCTAATTTTGTGGTAAGTTACCACAGTTCCCAAACGGATGCCAATTTGGGAGTCAATCCCTTACAAAAACAATACGCGAAGAGTCCTGGACAGGAAACAATTTATGTAAGAACTACCTCTTTGGCCAACCCAGATTGCTATGACGCTTCCCAAAACTTTATTTTGGATGCCATTGAAACCCCAGAACTTACTTTTTCGGAAGAAGCGGTTATTTGTGAAAGTATAGGCTATGTTGAAATCGGCGAAACCATGCCCAACCCTTCATTTACCTATACCTGGAGTACAGGGGAACAGGCCCCTACGATAGTGGTGTCGGAAGATGGTGACTATACCTTAACAGTGACAAATTCTTCCAATGGATTCTCCTGTGAGGCCACTGGAACAGTTACGGTGAGCATGTCTACTTTGCCGAGCATAACTGATGTCTCCATTGATATCCAAGATTTGCGCACCAATAATACGGTGACCATAATTACTGAGGCAGATGCCACAAATTTGGAATATCGGATGGATGATGGCCCGTACCAATCCAGTAACGTTTTTGAAGGTGTTCCCCCAGGCAATCACAAAGTATACTTGCGTGATGTTTACGGTTGTGGAGAGGTTGAGGACGACATTGTTGTGGTTGGATTTTTAACTACTTTTTCACCGAACGGGGATGTTCTTAATGAAAGTTGGCACATTGAGGGATTATCCGAACTCAATTCTGCTATTGTGACCATATATGATCGGTATGGAAAGTTGATAAAACAAATGACCGAATTTGACGCCGGCTGGGATGGCAGCCTTAATGGGCAACCACTTCCTTCCACCGATTATTGGTTTAAACTGTCCTATGTGGACGATAATGGAAATCGGGTCAATGCCAAGTACCTTCAGAGCCATTTTTCCTTAGTGCGATAAGCTAACGTGCATTTTATCGATTAACTGCATATTATTTCGGTCAACGTATACTAAAATTGTGGTTACCGGAGTTATACAGATTAGATTGTAGAATAACCTTTAGCCCCAAAATTCTATGAGAGCTCTATTTAGCGCTATCTGTTTATTACTATTTTCCGTTGCAGTCAGCGCCCAAAACTCCCCAGATTGTAGAACAGCCATACCTGTTTGTGCCGATGCCCCTATTTTGGGAATCACAGATGGAGGTGGTGATATTGACGATTTTGACCCTGAAGTGATTCTTCAAACCGGTTGTTTGGAAAAAGGGAGCAATAGTTCTGCCAATATTGAAAACAATTCGGCGTGGTATGTGTTTAGGGCTGGAACCGATGGACAGATAGGCTTTGACATTGAAGCCCTCCCAGGTCCTACTGGAATTATAACTGCCGAATGGGATTTTGCGTTGTACGGACCTTTTGATGAAACCTCGGGGCAAACCTTTTGTACCATTATTGGAGATGGAAGTGCCCAACCCATTCGATGTAACTACGAGACCAATGATACCAACTTTACTGGAATGGGCGTAAACCCTGTTGATGGTAGGGAAGGGGCTCCTTTTGTAAAACAGAGTCAGAATACATACGATGAATGGTTGGATGTAAATGCTGGTGAAATCTATTATCTATACATCAATAACTACAACACTAATTTTGATGGTGACCCAGAAACGTTTGAATTGACCTTTACGGGAACTTCTGTGGACGCTGATCAAGACAATGCACTGGATTGTACGTTGCGAGATCAATTTTTGGGATTTGACATTTATGCCTGTGAAACTGATCCTCCCATTGATTTAACAGCATTAAATTCTCCCGCAGGTTCCAGTATTACATCAGTGGAATGGACTGTGGATTATGATGATGATGGTACTATTGATGATACTTTAGCGGGAACGGGTCCTTTTGGTGCCGAACTAACGGTAACAAGTCCTAATTCTGGGAGATATTACGTTACTATTGAATGGCCTTTTGGCACTCCAATTGTAGATGATATTTTAATCACATTTTATGGAACTCCGGAACTGGATGAGGTACGGGTTTTGGACGACTTGGTCAATAGTGACCAGACAGATCCCTACAATATTGAAATTGTTCCCTTAGGTGATGGTGACTACGAATATGCCATTAATGGAGGGGAGTTTCAAGATGACCCTATTTTCTTGGATGTTCCTCCTGGGCTCAATACTGTGGTCATTAATGATAAAAATGGTTGTGGAACCAGTGAGCCTTTTGAGTTTTTGGTGGTGGGTTACCCCAAATTTTTCACACCCAATGGTGATAGCTTTCACGACACATGGAATGTTTTTGGTATTGAGGAATTGAGCAATCCGGTGGTGTATATTTTTGATCGCTATGGAAAACTATTAAAAGAATTGGATCCCAGTCTTGGGTGGGACGGCACTTTTAATGGTAGGGAACTACCTTCTTCAGATTATTGGTTCCGTTTGGACTATGAACGTGATGACACTGGAGTTTTGGTAGCACGTTCTGTGCGCAGACATTTTTCCTTGGTTCGCTAGGCACTCCATAAAAAAGGCCGGAATTGCTTCCGACCCTTGTTTCATGTTTTTTTCTGATGGTTTAGAACTTAAAGGTGTACCCCAATGAGATGTTGGTGTTGATTCTATTCACCATAGCTGCACTGTCTATACCGGAGTCAAAAAAGAAAGCATTTACATCTTGTTCTGTTCTGCTGTAGGCCAAATCCAAACGGCTTCCGCCAAAACTGTAACCAATACCTGCGGAGAAACCATTCAGGTCGCCCACAATATCTCCATTTTCATAGGGACTGCTTTCATAACGGTACCCTCCTCGTAGACTAACCTCATCAAAACGAATCTCACCTCCCAATCTGTAGCTATTCACGACTCCCAATGCGTCGGCAATAAAATCATTTTCAGCCGAAAAATTAGGATCAGAAGTAGGTCTAAGCTGTGCTTGCGACATATCTTGATAGCCATAATCAAAGCTCAAGAGTCCATCTTCCCCAAAAACAACGGCAACGCTTCCGGTCAGTTTTCCAGGTGTTTTGATTCGGTATTCTTCATAAAGATTCACAATGCCAAAATCTATAAAGTTGATATCTGACACGGCCAAGTTGGAATTGATGCGTTGCGAAAAATCATCCATCAATTCGTACCAAGTGGGAGATTGATAGCTACCGCCCACACGGACACTTTCATTTAATTTTGCAATGGCCCCCAAACTAAAGGAGAATCCGTAACCTTCGGTATGCAAGAGGTTATCAAATGAGCTAAACTGAACTGGGGAATCCTGATCGTATCCATCTTCATCCAAAAAGCTTACTCTATCATAAAGGACGGTATGAAAATTCAAGGATGCTCCCAAAAATAAATTCTCCTCATACTGGCTGGCAAAGTTCAGCGTGAATTTGCTATTGTATCCTGATGTATTCTGCACATATTCCTGACGCACATTGCTGTAGGCGGCATTGGAAAAGTAGGAGGTGTTGGCATCGTCATCCTCAGTAGGTTCAATAAGACCGGCCTGAAAGCCTAGAAAAGCCTGTTGTGCACCAAAACCAAGACTAGATCCAATATCCAAATAGGCCTCTTCAATGTACTCACCTTGTTGTACGCGGAGTGGGCCCAGGGATTCACCTTGGGCAAAGTTCAAAAAGTAGTTGTCTATGCCCAAAGCCGTGTTTCCAGCGGCATAAAATTCATTGTCAAAATTTTGAACCATGTCATAATTAAAGGCGATAGCAATTTTTTTCCAAGGGCTATTGTTGGACCTAAAGACAAGTACGCCACCCACTTGGTTCAACTCCAATGAGTTTAGGGTGGTATTTCGAACACTGTTGCCGAAAAAAGCATCATTGTTTCTATGGTAGTTGGATCCCGTTACGGTCATTTCGCTGTAATTAAAGATGGCGGATCCTGCTGGGTTAACGTTAAGGGAGGACAAATCGCCACCAAGGGCTCCAAAAGCACCTCCCATGGCCTGAAATCTGGCGGTACCCTGTATATTTTCCGTGCTGTATTTAAGTACATCATCAATAATCTGGGCACTTGAGTATGCACATACCAATACCATGATGAAAGTTGAAATTCGTTTCATTTCCCGAGATTTAGTTTTACGATAAATTTTAAAGGAATTTTAGTTTCTTCCGTTGCCTCTTCCACCTCTTGAAGATCCTCCAGATCTACTGGCACCACCAGAACTTCTGGAGCTTCCACCAGAGCTTCGGTAACTTCCACTGGAACTTCTGGAACTTGAACCACTACTTCTGTAGCTTCTAGAACTGGAACCACTGGAAGACCTGTTATAATTGCTTCTGCTTGGCGTTGAGGTCCTTGGAGAAGATTGATAGCTTCTTGTGCTTCTTCCAGAGCTTCGGTATGTTGGAGAAGAAGAGCTTCTATTCACAGAACCACTTCTGCTATAGGTGCTACTACTTCTGGATGAAGGCGAAGTGCCATATGAACGATAGGTTCTGGAATTATTGCTATAGTTGGGAGAAGTACGGGTACTTCTACTGGTCCTGTAATTTCGGTTTCTTGACATAGCATCGGTGCTAACTGTTCTTCTGGCCGTAGTTCCACTGCTGTATGATCGAGATGTTCTGGATGTGCCCACAGATCTATTGGAGCGACCACTATCTGCTCTGTACCTAGAACTATATCCACTGGTTCTTGAGGCCAAATTAGATCTTCCCCTAAGTGAAGTGCCTGGTATTGTGGAAGAGGAATAACCCCTTCGTCCACGGGTGTAGGCATAGTTTCGGCCATAGTAGTTGTTGTAGTAATAGGGTCTCCAACCGTAGTTGTAATAGCCACCCCAGCCCCAGCCGGCGTAGCCCCAGCCACCACCATAATAAGGGTATCCACCCCATCCATAGTAGCCGCCCCAGCCCCATCGGTTCCATCTCCAAGGGTTGTTCCATCCCCAACCCCAATTGTAATAGGGATATCCGCCCCAGCCATAACCGAAGCCCCAGTATGGACTGTTCCAACCCCATCCCCATCCAGCATTCCAACCCCAACTATTGTCATAGACATTGATGCTGAGACTAGTGGGATTATCGCCCCATCCGGGATTACCATTATAGGTATTGTTGTAGGCAAAGTAATCGGTTTGTTCACCATAAGGAATGGTGTCGTTTTGTGTTTGACTTGAATAGCTGTCGATATCGGTGAAAATCTCATCATCAAGAATTTCTCCATATTCATTGGCTTTATCACCAAAATAATCACCATAAAGGTTGCTTTCTTGTTCTTCAATACGAACGGCCTCAGGAGATTTTTTCTCTACATAAACTGTTCTATTGCCACTGGCATAGATGCCATCATCATAATATGAGGCTTGCTGGTACGATCCACATGATGCTGCAAGAAAAGCAGCCACAAGGAGTACGGCGAAAACCTTAAATTTTGGAAGGGGTGTAGACTTTATCATTGTGCAATTTTTATTGTTGAACATACTAAAAATAATTAGTTTTACCGAATTATTCTTGCTAATAAAAACACAAGTTTTGTGCCAAACTACAGTAGATGGGTAAAAATTTAACAAGTCGAGCCGAAGATTATTCCAAATGGTATAATGAACTTGTCGTAAAATCGGATTTAGCTGAAAACTCAGGAGTTAGAGGCTGTATGGTGATAAAGCCCTATGGGTACGCCATCTGGGAAAAAATGCAGGCCCAATTGGATAAAATGTTCAAGGAAACGGGTCATGAGAATGCCTATTTTCCGCTTTTTATCCCAAAATCATACCTCAGTAAAGAAGCAAGCCATGTAGAGGGTTTTGCCAAAGAATGTGCCGTTGTAACGCATTATCGTCTAAAGAATGCCGAGGATGGTAGTGGTATTGTGGTGGATGAAGAGGCAAAGTTGGAAGAAGAGCTTATTGTCCGTCCCACATCAGAAACCATTATTTGGGATACGTATAGAAGATGGGTGCAGTCCTACCGCGATTTGCCCATTTTGGTAAACCAATGGGCCAATGTGGTCCGATGGGAAATGCGAACCCGTCTTTTTTTACGTACGGCTGAATTTTTATGGCAAGAAGGTCATACTGCACATGCTACTAGACAAGAAGCTGTAGAGGAAGCCGAACTGATTATGAACTTGTATGCAGAATTTGCAGAAGAGCACATGGCCGTTCCAGTGATCAAGGGAATTAAGACCGAGAGTGAACGGTTTGCCGGAGCAGAAGAGACTTATTGTATTGAAGCACTGATGCAAGATGGAAAGGCGTTGCAAGCTGGTACATCCCACTTTTTGGGGCAAAATTTTGCTAAAGCGTTTGATGTAAAGTTTGCCAACAAAGAAGGGCAACAAGAACATGTTTGGGCCACATCATGGGGGGTTTCTACCCGATTGATGGGAGCTTTGGTCATGACCCATAGTGATGACAATGGATTGGTACTTCCTCCTAAATTGGCACCTATTCAAGTGGTGATTGTACCTATTTATAAAGGATTGGACCAGCTGGATGCCATTTCCGAAAAAGTGGAACCTTTGGTGAAAGAACTTCGAGCCAAAGGCATTTCGGTGAAATACGACAAAAGGGATACCCATAAGCCAGGGTTCAAATTCAATGAATATGAACTCAAAGGGGTTCCTGTACGTTTGGCGGTTGGCCCTAGGGACTTGGAAAACGGAACGTTTGAGGTGGCTCGAAGGGATACGTTGCAAAAAGAATTGGTGAAGGCTGAGGATGTTGTGGAAAAGGTAGAATCGTTGATGACCGAAATACAGGAAAACATCTTTAATAAAGCTTTGGATTATAGAAAAGAACACATCACCACGGTTGACTCCTATGAAGAATTCAAAAAAGTGATTGAGGAGAAAGGTGGATTTGTTTCGGCCCACTGGGATGGTACCACCGAAACTGAGGATAAGATAAAAGAAGAGACCAAAGCTACCATTCGCTGTATTCCTTTAGATGCAAAACAAGAGGATGGAAAATGTATGGTGAGCGGAAAACCATCCACGCAAAGAGTGCTGTTTGCAAAGGCCTATTAAACAGAGGTTCAAAAAATAAAAATTACTGTTGCAAGACTTAAAAATAGTTGTATTTTTGCATCCGCAATTGTGCAACCTTATGGCCCGTTCGTCTAGGGGTTAGGACGCCAGGTTTTCATCCTGGTAACAGGGGTTCGATTCCCCTACGGGCTACTGAGATAGATGTAAGACGTTATGATATAAGACAAAAGACGATTAAGGTTGGGGTGCAATCCACAACGAGAAAGTCTAAAATCCAAAGTCTTGCATCTTACGTCTCATGTCTATAATCTAAAAAAGACGGCCCGTTCGTCTAGGGGTTAGGACGCCAGGTTTTCATCCTGGTAACAGGGGTTCGATTCCCCTACGGGCTACAAAAAAGGAATTAGAAAGTATAAATTAAGACAATGGCAAATCATAAGTCAGCATTAAAGAGAATCAGAAGAAACGAAGCGGTTCGTTTGCGTAACAGATACCAACACAAGACCGTGCGTAATGCTATCAAAAAGTTGCGTACCGAAGAGGACAAGAAAGCTGCTGAGGCCTTGTTGCCCACTGTAGTTGGTATGATTGATAAATTGGCTAAGAAAAATATCATTCACACTAACAAAGCCGCCAACTTAAAGAGCAAATTAATGAGCAAGGTTGCAGCGATGTAATCTTTTTTCAATACCATATATTATATGAAGCGTCTCCATCAAGGGGACGTTTTTTTTGATTGTATTTGAAAATTTATTGAAAAAGTTTTCTGCGATGAATCAATATGCCGATTAAAAAGGATCCGTACATGAAAAAAATGAATCCTATCAACCACCCGCGCAAATGAAAATCAAAATAGGTTGAAGGAATAAGGTAGGATAAAAGCGAGTAAATGGGGAAGTAAATATGAAAGCCCAATAGCCCCAAACTTGTCCAGAACATCAAATTATGCCAAGTTGGGTAAATTTCCTGTTTAAACTTCTCTTTAAAATACAGGAGAACGCACATAATCAAAAAGCAAGAAGCAATAGAGTCGGCGTAGAACAACCCAGTATAAAAGGGATCCTGAAAAAATAGGCTGATCAGATAACCTGCCATACTGATTGTAGCGCCAAGCTTCACCCATTTTTTATACTTTTCTGTCCCAAGAACTTTCAAATAGATATAAAAAAAGTACAGATAGGTAACTACGGAATAAATATTATAAATGATAATGTTGTACCAATAATACCTATCGTCTGATACCAGTTGAAAGCTGTCATGGTATTTTACCAGAAACCCCAATAGCTCCGTTAATAGGGTGTACATCAGGAAAATGGGAAAATATTTTAAGACTGTGTCGTAATATGAACGATACCGGATTACCGATGCCAACCACACGATAAAGTAAAAGGGGAGGATTACAAAGGTGGGGTTCATGATTTTTAAGAGTTCCTCAATCATATAGGTGTTGGCATATTAAACAAAGAAATGGGTTTTAAATGGAAAATATAAAAAAAGCCCCAATGTTAGGGGCCTTTATTTTTTTGATGGGATGAAATTTACCGAAATGCTTGTCTTTTTCCTGCCAAAAAGCCTATAATGAAACAACTGTACATAAATGCGATAAGGAAAAGGAATATTTGCCTAAGGTGTAATTTGTAATAGAGTTCTTGCTGCGTAATTCCTACGAGCATCATTACGGGAAAGAAAATATAAAATATCAATAGCCCTATACTTGTCCAAAATAAAAGATTCTGCCATTGGGGAAATGGATTTTTTTCGTCTTTTTTTTCAATAAAATAATATATAATAATAATTACCAACATGATTGATCCTAGAATGTCTCCATAGGTCAAATGATTATGCAGAGGATTAGATATAAATGCATTTATAACATAAGTTAAAGTACATAAATAAGCCCCGTATTTAATCCATTTTTTCGCTGACTTTTCCCGAAGGACATTTCGATAAACCCAATAAAAAAATAAAAAAGTGATTAACTGGTAAAAATTATATATTATCACATTGTGCCAAGAATATCTGTCATCAGAAAAAAACTGAAATTCATTGCTGTATTTAATCAAAATTCCTAGAAGCTCAGTACAAAATGTATAGACGATAAATATGGGAAAGTATTTTAGTGCGGTATCGAAATATGTTTTATATCGATATACAGCGACCACCCATGTAATGAGATACAATGGAACATAGAACTGCTCCATTAACAGATTCATGAACTCTCCAAGCATAAAAAGTTCTAAAAATCACCCCAGGGAGGAGGTCCTGAGCCGCCTTGGTTCATATTAAGGCTTTTGCCTTGTTGTAATGTGGGTGTGGCAAAACTAGGGGCAAAGCTTGCATAAGATCTATTTCCATTTTTTGAGGCGTTGCCTACGGCAGTCTCCCCAACCGCATTTTTAATCAGTTTGGCCTTGCCATCTTCACCAATATAGAAGCCATATTCTCCATCAGGGGTTTCCATTGTGGGCACAATAAAAATGGAATTTTGTCTCGGGTGCACTATTTTTTTGCCATCGGGAAAATCTTCTTTATCCGGATAATTGGCAAAATAGAAGCGCAATGAGGAAATATCCACCTGGGCATCTTTGGACTCTTGCTCAATATAGTCCATATACTGCTTTATGTCGGCATAGCTGAAAGAGGTAAAACGAGCCGCTTCAAATTCCTTTTCGGGACTCCTTTGTGCCTCATATTCTTGAATGATTTCCAACCGGTTCCTTGTGTAATTGTCATACAAAGACTTTGATTCTTCCAAAGAGATAATACCTTTTGGAGGCTCCACTCTTTCTTGTTCCACAGCCGCTTTAGACTCGATGGGCTCTTCTTTTTTTGGCCCTTGTTGGCATGATACAAGCACAAGCAAAATACCACCTAACAAGGTGGCGGTAACTTTTTTGAGGTTTTTCATAGTTAAAGTGTTATAAAGTTCAGTATTGGGGAAACTGATTTAAAGATAGGTTTTTTCTTTAAAACTATTCAAGAAAAAACCCTTTAAGAAATCTTAAAGGGTTTTTAATAATCTGAAAATCAATTGATTAATTTATTCGTTCATCGTAAGCAGAAACTCTTCGTTGTTTTTGGTCTGCTTAATGCGCTGTTCCATAAATTCCATGGCTTCCACAGGATTCATGTCCGCTAAATACTTGCGCATAATCCACATACGTTGAATGGTATTTTCGTCCAGCAACAAATCGTCCCTTCTGGTAGAAGAGGAAATAAGGTCGATGGCAGGAAAGATTCTTCGGTTGGAAATTCGTCTATCCAATTGAAGCTCCATGTTACCTGTACCCTTAAATTCTTCAAAAATTACCTCGTCCATTTTAGAACCAGTCTCTGTAAGTGCAGTAGCAATAATGGAAAGAGATCCTCCATTTTCAATATTACGCGCCGCACCAAAGAAACGTTTTGGCTTATGTAGTGCATTCGCATCCACACCACCACTCAATACCTTACCAGAGGCAGGTTGAACGGTGTTATAGGCACGGGCCAATCGGGTGATGGAATCCAAAAGGATTACCACATCATGGCCACATTCTACCAAACGCTTGGCTTTTTCCAATACAATATTGGCCACTCGAACGTGTTCCGTAGCTTCCTTGTCAAAGGTTGAAGCAACCACCTCACCACGAACATTACGTTGCATATCGGTAACCTCCTCAGGGCGCTCATCAATTAAAAGGATGATTTGGTACACCTCTGGGTGGTTGGCCGCAATGGCATTGGCAATATCCTTCAACAACATGGTTTTCCCTGTTTTGGGTTGGGATACAATCATACCGCGTTGTCCCTTGCCAATAGGCGAGAACAAATCCATAATTCGTGTGGAAATGGTACTCTGCCGTTCGGCCAGTTTAAATTTTTCCTTTGGAAATAGTGGCGTAAGGTGCTCAAAAGATACCCGATCCCGAACCACTTGAGGGTCCAGGCCATTGATTTTGTTCACTTTGATCAATGGGAAATATTTTTCGCCCTCTTTTGGTGGCCTAATGTTCCCAAGGATGGTGTCCCCAGATTTTAAGCCAAACAATCTGATCTGTGATTGCGATACATAAATGTCATCAGGAGAAGACAAATAGTTGTAATCTGAGGAACGCAAGAATCCATACCCATCCTGCATAATGTCCAGTACGCCTTCGCTTTCAATAATACTGTCAAACTCAAATTCAGGCTCTTTGTACCTGTTTTTTAAGTCCTTGTCAAAATTGCTGTTCTTTTTATCGTGACCACCACTTTTTTGGTGCTGGTTGTTTCTCCTGTTGTTGTTTTGGTTCTTTTGGGGATTATTGGGCTGTTTGTTTTCCTTTTTTTGAGGTTGTTGCCCTTGGGATTCCTCATTTTTAACGTTGGAATCACCCGCTGGAGCAGATTGCTTTTCTGTGGTCTCGGCCACTTTTCCCTTTGGCTCATTATTTTTTGGCCTTGGGGTTCTGCTACGCTTGGGTTTTGGAGCAGGGGTACCATTGTTTTGGGGTGCTGAGGTGCTTTCTGTCACTGCTTTTGGATTGGAAGCTTGTACATCTAGTATTTGATACACTAAATCCAGCTTTTTCAGGGATTTGAATTTGGGAACATTAAGACCCTTTGCAATTTCTTGCAACTCAGGAAGCTTTTTAGCTTTTAGATCTGAAATCTCGAACATTAAGTAATGAATAAGTTAAACTGTGTATAATCTGAAAATATTGAAGTAAAAAGTTATTTGAGTGCTACTGGAGGAAAGATTTCCTAGGTAAGTGCTTCGCTAATAACGACACAAGTATACAAATTATTTTTCAAGAATAAGCCCTCATTTCTCAAAAAGACGCCTATTTTTGCATTTTGAAATCAATTTACACAATGATTCAACGAATTCAGACGTTTTTTTTGGTGGTTGTTGCCCTCATAACAGGTGTACTGCCCTTTTTTCTGAATTTATGGATTGATGTGAATGGAAAGGAAATCTATGCCGAAAACGAACTGTGGCTCAGCATTGCATTTTATGCCTCTGCAGTTTTGGCGGTGATTTCAATTTTTATGTACAAGAACAGACAAAATCAATTTGTGGTAAACAGATTGAATATGATATTGAATCTTTTTTTACTAGGATTTTTCGTTTATCGATCGCTAAGCTTATCCGGAGAAGCTGTGGTTTCTGAGAAGGGTATTGGGATGCTGATTCCTGTATTTTCTATCGTTTTTCTGGTCCTGGCCAACAGGGCTATCAAAAAGGATGAAGATCTTGTAAAATCTGTTGATCGCTTACGTTGAACCTAACATCTTAGTAGTATTAGTGCGAGAAAACCCTGGCTTTGGCCGGGGTTTTTGTGTTTTAAAAGCTACAGTTTGAATTGTTGGTCAAAAGCTGAGACATTGTAACCAGCCTCAATAACCTTTTTAAAGGATGTGCTGTTTGGATCTAAAAGTGCATTGGTGTGATTAAAATGGATAAAGTACACTTTGGATTTTTCACTTTTGGGAAGATTTTTGAACAAATCCATACTTTCCACAACAAACGGATGAGGAATTTCAGCAATATTTCTTGAGTTGATTTCAGGCCCATCAAAAAAAGTGGCATCCAAAAAAGCAAAATCTACTTTCCCGATTTCCTTTACAATATCTTTTCTCCATTTAGACCATTTATCAATATCGGGAATAAACAAAGCCGATTTATTTGGTCCGATTATTTTATAGCCAACCGTTTCCGAGTACTCATCACGGTGCGGAACAGTAAATGGAATCACTTTTAGGTGCTCCGTAAGTTCAATTCCAACCTCATTTTGAATGGTCAGGATATCTATGTTGTTCAATTGCACAAGCTGCTGCCAAGGGCCATTGGTTTCTAAAAAAGTTTTCATTTTGGGCATGGCATACACAGGGATCTTTTTTCCGCCCAAAGCTTCTCTTCCAAAATACATGAGGCCAGCATAGTGGCCCACATGGGCATGGGTCATAAAAACCCCATCAGGCGTTTCCTTACCACTTTTTTTGTGCCCTTTCAACATTTTCAATTGGGTGGGCATGTCTGGAGTGGCTTCAAAGAGGTAACTTTTCTCGTTTTGATGATCCACCACGCCCAAGGAAACTACTTTTCTGGATGGGTCTGGATTCGTGAAGAGATTTTCGCAGCATGACTTTTGACAACCAATATGTGGACTGCCTCCATCCTGAACAGTTCCTAAAATATAAAGAGAGACCAAACTCTGTTCATTTTTGGTGGAAGTTTCAACTTTTTGAGAGGAACTGCTGTTGCACGCCTCCAAGAATATCACCAAAAGGATTAAAACGTATTTCATGCTTATCTTTTTCCAAGTTCAACAACCTCTAAATCTGAAATTTTATCCCCATCAATGACAAATCGCAACATAGTACGCATTTGGTGGAATCCCTGTTTCCCACAGGCACCCGGATTCATGTGAAGTAACCCCAATTTTTTATCGTTCATCACCTTAAGGATGTGGGAATGCCCGCAAATTAACAGTTTTGGGGGATTCAACTTGATTTCTTCCCGTATTCGTACATCATAACGATTGGGATATCCACCAATGTGCGTGATCCAAACATCAACCCCCTCACACATAAAACGATTGTGTTCAGGGAACTCCTTTCTAATAACATGGCCATCGATATTTCCATATACGGCCCTGACTGGTTTCAATGCCTTTAGTTGATCGGTAACAGTAATACGGCCTATGTCACCTGCATGCCAGACTTCATCGGCCTGGGCTGCGTACTTTAAAATGGTGGTATCCATATGTCCATGAGTGTCCGACAACAATAGAATTTTGGTCATAACGCTAAAAATATGCTAAAAAATAAGGGTTGGATTCCTATTGGAAGGGATTGAATTATCTTTAACGACTTAAAAGTAAGGCATTCCTTTGAGATATTTTATCCAATTTTCCTATTTCGGAAAAGCATATCACGGGTGGCAGAACCAACCCAACGCCATTACCGTGCAGGAGGTATTGGAAAAAGCCCTATCTACCTTATTGCGACAAAAAGTGGAAGTCGTAGGAGCAGGAAGGACCGATACTGGGGTGCACGCCAAGGAAATGTTTGCCCATTTTGATTTCGATGAAATTGAAGATCGAGAGGAATTGGTCTATCGACTTAATGCCTTTTTGCCTGAGGACATTGCAGTGCAACATTTACACAAGATGTCCCCAGAAGCCCATGCCCGGTTTGATGCGTTGGAACGTACCTACGAATATTGGGTGGTGCAGGAAAAGAACCCTTTTTATGTGGATGCTGCCCATTTTTTAAAATATCCTTTGAATTTGGAAGCCATGAATAAAGCGGTAACCTATTTATTGGAGCACACAGATTTTGAATGTTTTTCCAAATCCAATACCGATGTAAAGACCTACCGATGTGATGTTCGGCATGCTAAGTGGGAAAAAAAGGAAGATAAATTAGTATTCACCATTACTGCCGACCGTTTTCTAAGGAATATGGTACGTGCCGTGGTGGGAACCTTGTTGGATGTAGGTATGGGCAAAATGTCGCCGGAGGAAATCCATACCATTATCGCAAGTAAGAACAGAAGTGAAGCAGGGGTATCCGTCCCCGCAAAAGGATTATATTTGACCAAGGTTTTGTATCCAAAAGAACTATTTAATGAGCAAAAGTGATGAAATAGGTAAAGCGTTTGATTTTAGGTTATTCAAACGGGTCTTTGCGCATACCAAACCCTACCGGGTTATTTTTTGGGTTGTTGCCATCGCGGCTATTTTATCCGCAGCATTTGCTGTTGAGATTCCCATTTTGGTGAGGGATATTATCAATGAGGCACTGGACAATAAAGACAGTCAACAATTATTGACGTTGGTTCTTTTAATGTTGGCCGTACTCATTGGTCAGGTGACCACACAGTTGGGCTTTAACTACTACGCTAACCTTTTGGGGGAATCCGTGATCAAAGACATTAGGGTGAGGCTCTTTCAAAAAATGATGAGCTTTAAAATGACCTATTTTGATAATTCTTCCATCGGTGTCCTCGTCACCCGGGCTGTAGCCGATATGCAGCGCATCGGAGAAATTTTCAGTCAAGGATTTTTTATGATTGTGGCCGATGTGCTTAAAATGTTGTTGGGTGCAGCCATCATGCTTTATACCAATTGGAAGTTGGCACTCATCGTTTTTGCTATTTTACCCGTAATCTTGATTGCAACACGACTCTTTCAGCAAGCCATGAAGGTGGCCTTTATTGAAGTACGTGCACAAGTGTCCAATCTCAATTCCTTTGTGCAGGAACGTATAGCGGGAATGAAAATAGTTCAACTCTTCAACCGAGAGGAGATAGAGAAGGAAAAATTTAGGGTCATCAATGAAAAACACCAAAATGCTTGGTTGAAAACGGTCTGGTACAACTCCATTTTCTTTCCAGTCGCCGAGATTTCTTATTCCATTGGTATTGGATTAGTAGTGTATTTTGGAGTGATTCAGAATATTGAGAATGTTGGGTTGGATGATACAGGTTCCATTTTTGCTTTCTTCTTTTTGATGGATCTTTTGTTCCGTCCTTTGCGACAGATAGCGGATAAATTCAATACCCTGCAAATGGGAATGGTGGCCGCCAATCGGGTTTTTAAGATTTTGGACACCGATAGCCATATTGCGGATGAAGGTTCCTTAGTAAAAGCAGATGTTAAGGGCGATATTGAGTTCAAGGATGTGCGATTTGGGTACATTAAGGACGAAGAGGTGCTGCATGGCATTTCATTTAAGGTGAAAGCCGGGGAGACTGTGGCCATTGTTGGGGCAACGGGAGCTGGAAAATCGACCATCATCAACCTGCTCAACCGTTTTTATGAAATCAATTCAGGAGAAATATTGATTGATGGCGTGGGCATTCAGGAATATACCTTGCAATCATTGCGTTCACACATTGCAATTGTGCTACAGGATGTTTTCCTTTTTGCGGATACCATAGCCAATAATATTTCGCTTCGCGATAAAAACATCTCCGTTAATGAGATAGAAGCGGCTGCCAAACAAATTGGGGTGCACGAGTTCATTTCAAGCCTTCCGGGGGGGTATCAATATAATGTAAAGGAAAGGGGAACCATGTTGTCTAGCGGACAGCGACAGTTGATCGCCTTTTTGCGGGCCTATGTGAGCAATCCCAGTATTTTGATCTTGGATGAGGCCACCTCGTCCGTGGACACCTATTCAGAACAATTGATTCAACAAGCCACGGACAAGATTACCGAAGGTAGAACATCTATCATTATAGCACACCGACTGGCGACCATCAAAAAAGCCAGTAAAATTATTGTGATGGATGAAGGACAGATCGTAGAGATTGGAACCCACAAGGAACTCTTGAAAAAAGGCGGGTATTACAACGACCTATACACAGCCCAGTTTTTGGAGGAAGAGGTAGCTTGATACTACGCCCGAAATTCTTCGAGGGATATACGTCCGGTTGCTATAGAAACAACAACTATTAGCAATCCAATGACCATCATTAGTATGGCAAAGAGGATGAGGTAAATAAATCCGCGGAGAAAAGCGCTCCAAAAACCAATTTGGTATATTTTCTTGAATACATAAAACTGATAGGATATGGTCAGGAACAAGAAAAACCAAGTGAAAAGATCATATTTAACGTCAAAAAGGCCAAATAAAGGTAGACAAATCAAAACCTGAACAAAAGACACCTGCCCAGTGATATATGTATTCACAACCACATGTTCCGTAAAATTAAATTTTTTCTTGTCGAAAAAAAGGAACCAAGTCATTAGGGCATACATAGGCACGATCAAGTACATCAATAAGCCTTGATAATCAAACACATAATCCATATTGGGGCCTTCTGTATCAGTAATACTGTTTGGCGTAAGATCAATGAGATATACATTTCGGAGTACAAAAAAGAGAACTCCAACAAAGGTTATGGCTATGGCAAAATAGCTAATGGGATTCATGTATTTTTTTCGGGTCCCCAAAATGTAACTGGTAATGACAACCTCTGGTTGCGTAAAGAGATGCCTAAAGGTCTTCAATAGTTTGTTATCCAGATTAAAGACCTGGTAGCTTAAATCTTGGCCAACATTTTTTAAGGTGAGCCTTTTGCGAATGACCTTGGCACCACAGGTAGGACAATAACTAAAGTCTGACCTTAGGCTGGTATGGCAATTCTTGCAGTTCATTACCCCAAATCTTTCTTGATGTATTGTGTAAGTTCTTCTGAAGTTTTAAAAGGTACAAACTCCCCATTTTTAATATAGGAAATTGACCCTGTCTCCTCACTCACCACAAGGCAAATGGCATCCGTTTTTTCGGTGATGCCCACAGCGGCACGATGGCGCAGTCCAAATCGGAGGGGGATGTTTCGGTCGTTGGAAACAGGTAAAATTACACGGGTTGCTGTGATAAAGTTATCCTGAATCACAGCAGCACCATCATGCAGCGGGCTGTTTTTGAAAAAGATGCTTTCCAAGATGGGTTGGGTGATTTCAATATTCATGGCATCTCCGGTGGATTTAATAAAATCGAGGGAATTGTTGCGCTCAATAACAATGATGGCCCCCGTTTTGGTGCTTCCCATCCGTTCACAGGCCCCTACGATGGACTCCACATCCGTATCTGTGGGAACCACTTCTTGTTTCAAGAATTTAAAATGACGCATAAAGTTCCGTTTGGAAGCAAAATTGGTGGAACCAATCATCAATAGAAATTTTCGTATCTCTTGTTGAAATACAATGATCAAAGCGATAAGTCCAATGTTCATAAACCCGCCCACCATACTGCTGATCATTTTCATTTGGAGGAGCTCTGTGAGTTTCCAGAGAGCCCAAACAATAACAATTCCAATAAAAATATTGATGGCCACCGTACCTTTGACCAACTTGTAGATGTAGTAGAGTAGCGCGGCCACGAGCACAATGTCGATGATATCTGTGATTTTAAACTCTAGAAAATTTAAAAATTCCAACCGCGGTGTTTTTGTAAAATTAGCAAAAATAGAAGAATCAAAAATTATAGTGCGTTTGCTTTCAACGCTTCCACAAGTTTAACACATTCCACAGCTTCTTTTACATCGTGGGCCCGTAAAATATTGACTCCTTTTAAAAGTGCAATGGTGTGCAGCGCAGTGGTGCCGTTCAACGCCTCTTTCGGGGATGAGTTCAAGACCTTGTAGATCATGGATTTTCGGCTTAATCCGATTAGTAGGGGTGCTTCATAAGTTTTAAAAAGGTCGAGATGGTTTAAAAGCGTATAGTTCTGCTCCGTGGTTTTGGCAAACCCAAAGCCGGGATCAATGATGATGTCATTTATTTTTTTTGAAGTGGCCTCTTGCATTTTTTGTGAAAAATAAAACCGAAGGTCCTTTATTAAGTCATCATAAACTGCCTCTTTTTGCATGGACTGTGGAGTTCCTTTCAAATGCATCATAATATAAGGTACCTGAAATTTTGCAATGGTGCTGAACATTTCGGGATCCAAATTTCCCGCGGAAATATCATTGATGATGGCCGCGCCCCTTTCCAAACTTTCAGCCGCTACTTTGCTTCTAAAAGTGTCCACTGAGATTAAAGTGTCTGGAAAATGGCTAAGAATCAACTCCACAATCGGAAGCATCCGTTTGAGTTCCTCATCTTCGTCAACATGTTCAGCACCAGGTCGGGAACTGTACGCACCCATATCAATGAAAGAGGCACCATCTTCGAGCATTTTCTCAACTTGTTTCATAATAGCGGCTTCATCCTTGTATTTTCCGCCATCATAAAAAGAATCCGGAGTAAGGTTGAGAATGCCCATTACTTTGGGCACGGATAGGTCGATGAGTTTACCTTTGCAGTTTATGGTCATAAAGAATACCTGCTTCGTTTGGGTTTCATTATCTTTGGCAAAGTGCTTTTTTAGCACGCTCATTTGGACGAAATTTACGCAAATTAGCAACAATACATGCAGCAGACTTCCCAACAATATGATGCGGTGATCCAAACCTGCCGGGAATTGTTTTTAAAAAAGGCGCAAGACTATGGTACCGCATGGCGTATTTTGCGACTTCCTTCCCTAACTGATCAGATTTTTATCAAAGCGCAACGCATCCGTAGCCTGCAACAAAATGCAGTTCGGAAAGTGGACGAGGGAGAACAATCAGAATTTATTGGGATTATCAATTATTCCATCATGGCACTCATTCAAATAAAGAAAGGTATTGTGGAACAGCCGGATTTAACGGCTGAGGAAGCCATTGCCCTGTACGATGAGGAAGTTGCTATCACCAAAAAGTTGATGGAGGACAAAAATCATGATTACGGCGAAGCTTGGCGCGATATGCGGGTGAGTTCTTTGACGGATTTGATTTTGCAAAAAGTACTTCGGGTAAAACAGATTGAGGACAATCAAGGGGCTACTTTGGTGAGTGAGGGCGTGGATGCCAATTATCAGGATATGGTCAATTATGCAGTGTTTGCGTTGATACATTTAAACTCCAAATGACAAAAACCAAATTGATAGTAAGGGAATTAGTATTTAGGAGTAAAGAGTAAAGAGTAAAGAGTCAAGAACCAAGACAAGAAGACTGTTGAGTTTTTTGCAAATCACATCTATAACCACCAACGCATTGGTGAAAATTCGTGAGATTTGTGTCAGATTGAGATTTTTTGGTTTTTGTTTAATTGGAATTTATAAGTTGGGATTTAATAAATGACATGAAATATTTGGTTTGGATTTCAAGAATCCTAGTTGGGGTGTTGTTCATTATAAGCGGACTCATCAAATTGAACGACCCGGTTGGGTTTTCGTTTAAATTGGAAGAATATTTTAGCCCCGCCGTGTTGGATTTGCCTTTTTTGGAGCCCATCGCTTTGGGAATCTCCATTTTTGT
Organism: Allomuricauda sp. CAU 1633; assembly: GCF_017313225.1. Lineage (GTDB taxonomy): Bacteria > Bacteroidota > Bacteroidia > Flavobacteriales > Flavobacteriaceae > Flagellimonas. The sequence continues at coordinate 308,250 of NZ_JAFLNE010000002.1, forward strand.
GGTCATTGTTGAGGTGCTATTGGGTGTCCTATTACTGATAGGCTTCAAACCCAAGTTAACTGTCTGGAGTCTCTTGGCGATGATTATTTTCTTCACCTTCCTCACTTTTTATTCTGCATACTTTAATAAAGTGACCGACTGTGGTTGTTTCGGTGACGCTATAAAATTGACGCCGTGGGAATCCTTCACTAAGGATGTTATTCTATTAGTGCTGATATTGATTTTATTTTTTGGACAGAAGTACATCAAACCGCTTTTCAATACAAAAACCAACTGGATTGTGGGTGGAGCAGCGCTATTGGCATGTATCCTGTTTGCCAACCATGTATTGAACCATTTACCGTCGGTGGATTTTAGGCCCTATAAAATTGGAGCCAATATTGAAGAAGGAATGACCGTACCAGAAGGTGCCCCAGAGCCCATTTATGAATACTCATGGCGATTTAAGGTAAATGGAGAGGACCAAATTGTGGTCACCAATGGTGATTATCCCTCCGTGGATGGAGAGTTTGTGGATGTGGAGACCACACAAATACAAGAAGGTTACGAACCGCCCATTCATGATTTTACCATTGAGAAGGATGGCCAAAATTTTGCCTCTGAACTGTTGAATGAGGACAAATTGGTCATGGTGATTGCCTATGATTTGGCCAAAAGCAACTATGACGTATTTTCTGAAGTGGCCCAAGTAACCGAAAAAGCCAAGCAAAATGGATACAAGGTGATTGGTATGTCCGCTTCCAATGATGCATTGGCCAATAAGGTGGAGCAGCAATACAATTTGCCGTTTGATTTTTATTTTACCGATGAGACCGCCTTAAAAACCATTGTCCGGTCCAATCCGGCTATTTTGGTTTTGGAGCGAGGCACCATTCAACAAAAAGTACATTACAACGACCTTGACGAACTTAGTTTTTAATAATAGAACACAAGAAAAACCAACAACATGAGAACAAAAATAGTGGCAGGAAACTGGAAGATGAACAAGAACATGGAAGAAACTGAGGCTCTTTTGGCCGAACTTTCCGCCAAACTGCCCGATACCAAAGCACAAGTGATTGTTTCACCCACGTTTGTGAATTTAGCCGCAGCAAAAAGGAGCCTTCAAGCTTCTACCATACAAGTGGCGGCCCAGAATATGCATTTTGCAGAAAGTGGCGCCTACACAGGTGAGATTTCGGCAGATATGCTATTGGATATTGATGTGGACATTGTGATTCTCGGTCACTCTGAGCGTCGCGCCTATTTTGGTGAAACCGATGAACTTTTAGCAAAAAAGGTAAAAACAGCTATAGAAAAGGGAATGAAGACCATTTTCTGCTTTGGTGAGGAATTGGAAGACCGAAAGTCTGATAATCACTTCTCCGTAGTGGAGAGTCAATTGAAAAATGCCCTGTTCGATTTGGATGCTGAGGCTTGGAAAAGCATTATTTTGGCCTACGAACCCGTTTGGGCCATTGGTACAGGTGAAACTGCTTCACCTGAGCAAGCCCAAGAGATGCACGCTTTTATCAGAAAGACTATTTCCGAAGCCTACGACACTTCCGTATCCGATGAAGTTTCCATTCTGTATGGGGGTAGTGTAAAGCCGGATAATGCTTCCGATATTTTCTCAAAACCCGATGTGGATGGCGGACTGATTGGTGGCGCATCCCTTAAATCGGATGATTTTGTAGCCATTATAGAGGCGATTTAAGCTGCAGGCCATGGCATTGGTGTATTTGGAATACGATTTTAAAGTAAACCCACTCCAACCTGCAACGGATATTCTCATTGCGGAATTGGGTGAAGCCGGATTTGAAAGTTTTGTGGAAAACGATTCAGGCGTGTTGGCCTACATCTTAAAATCCGAATGGAATGAAAACATTCTGGATGACTTGTTCATTTTGGCGCACCCTGATTTTGAAATCTCGTGGACCAGCAAAGAAATTGAGCAACAAAACTGGAATGCAGAATGGGAAAAGAACTTTCATCCCATAAAAGTAGGAGATAGGTGTATGGTACGAGCACCTTTTCATGAAGCCGAGGATGTGGAGTACGATATTGTCATTGAGCCCAAAATGAGTTTCGGTACGGGTCATCATGAGACCACCCACATGATGTTGGAGCATATCCTTGAAAACGATTTTGACGGAAAATCCGTCTTGGATATGGGATGTGGTACGGGCGTATTGGCCATTTTGGCCAAAAAAAAGGGGGCTGGCCCTGTGGATGCCATCGATATTGATGAATGGTGCTATTTGAACACCCAAGAAAATGTAGAACGCAATGATTGTTCTGATATTCAAGCTTTTCAGGGGGATAGCAATTTGTTGAAAGACAAGAAGTACGATGTTATTTTGGCGAATATCAACCGAAATATCCTATTGGAAGACATTCCCATTTATGCCCAATGTCTCAATCCAAAAGGACAACTTTTTCTAAGTGGATTTTATTTGGACGATTTGGATGCCATTTCTTCAAAATGTAAGGTCAATGGTTTGGAATTTGAAAAAAAGCTACAGAAGAACCGCTGGATTTCAGTAAAATATGTAAATTAGAAAGGCATTAACTCCACGATTATGGGCACAAAAGAAAAAGGCTTGGAAGACCTTCTTCTGGAAGAGGAGACGGTTAAGCAAAATGAGATTGTACTTTTTAATGATGATGTGAATACGTTTGACCACGTCATTGAAACATTGATCGACGTCTGCGAACATACTCCCGAACAGGCGGAACAATGCTCCTTAATTGTGCACTATAATGGTAAATGTACTGTAAAAACAGGGGAGTATTCTTATTTAAAGCCCAAATGTTCCAAGTTGCTGCAAGCAGGTTTAAGCGCAGAAATCATCTAATTTGAACTTAGCAGTCCATTGGGGTAAAATCCAGGTCTTGATCTAAAGCATTGTCCAATACCTTTATCGCTGTGTATTTCATCGTGACAAATTCTTTACATTGAAATTGCGGCGAACAGGGTTTTTATAAGCTAAATTTGTGTGAACAGTAATTCAATCAAAAAACCAACATCTAATTTTCTTTTTCAGGAATGAGCGAATTCTTTAAGGCCGAATTAAAAGACCGTTTTTTGGAATATGCTCTAGAGCGCACTGACTATTTTGAAATACAGACATTGTATGATGAGTTTTTGCGTCCAAATTATAGCTTGCAATTTGTGGAAAAACTGATCAAGGAAATCCAAGAGTATGATATGGAACTTTTGGATGTGATGAGTGGGAATGGAATGGATATCTTTATGTTGGCCTCCACCCCCAGCACCGAGGATTTTTTGGAAGAAGGTGGTTTTAAGGACATGTATGTCAAGGAAGAGGAAAAGTGGGATGTGTTCGTAGAACAGTTGTCCAGCACACGAAAATTGAGTAAGGACGAAAAACAACTTCTTAAAAAAAGCTCTCCTAGGCTAAAAAGGGAAAAAACCTTGCTTATCATCCTTATTTCGGCCATTGCCATTAGTTTTCTGTTCACCCTGATCAGTATTTTAAACAGCTCGTTCTTGGAGCCCGAGTATGTCCCCGCTGATGAGTTTGAACGGCGATTAAATCAGTTAAATCAACAATATTTAGAGGAAAATCAACGCTTGGAACAAGAATTAAAGGCTTCTCAAACACAGTTAGACTCCATTTTACGCGGCCCTTAACACCTGTTTCTGCCAATCTGGTCTTGGTTTAATCACTATTGGTCACAAAGGCAATGTGTTTGCTGTCCTTTGCCCAACTGGGCACATTAATGGTTCCCTGACCGCCATAAAGATATCCGATGATTTTTGGTTCGCCTCCTTCAGCGGACATCAAACGAAGCGTACAGTGTTGGTAAAATGGATGCTCCCCAAAACCAATAGTGGGAGGGAAGGAGATAAACACAATCCATTTTCCATCTGGGGAAATATGCGGGAACCAATCTTTGTATTTTGTGTCATTGGTCAATTGAACTGGATTACTTCCATCAGCATTCATCCGCCAAAGGTGCATATTGCCTGTTCTGTTGGAGTTGAAATAGATGTATTTGCCATCGGGGGAGTATTCTGAGCCATCATCCAAATCTTTGGTGTCCGTTAGCTGAATTTCTTCCCCAGAAGCGATATCCACGCCGTAAATATCAAATTTCCCCTTACGTTCTGCGGTAAATATGATACGCTTGTTGTCTGGCGAAATACTGTGGAGATAGGAAACCCCAACTCCATCCTTGGTTATCTTTTTGGGAAGCGAATCTCCCTGAGGATTCATCAAATAAATGGAAGAGCGCCCACTGTCATCCTGATTGTGATTGCTGATGCCCAAAATGGTCTCATCAAAAGAAAAAACATGATCGTTGTTGTTGTTCACTGCAAATCCGGTATTGATTTGGGATATTTCATCAGACTCAAAAGAATATCGGTATAAAAAACCATTGGAGTTAAAGACCAATTCTTTGTCTTGGTTGACCCAATTGGGAGCTTGAATGGAATGTGCCGAATTGAATAAGGCCTTTCGATTGCCAGTCTCCACGTTCATTATTTCCATAGTACTGCCGATATAATCCCGGTACGGTTGAAAATCGGGAGCAGCTGGTTTAATGATTCTTACATTCGAAAAAACAGCTTTTTCAATCACTTCGGGGTTGTGTGAACACACATAAAGGCCGACAAAAACTTCGTTTCTAAGATTTACATCCTTGAGTTCCACGGTAGTGAATGGTTGGCCAAATTTAGCCGTGGACATATAGTAGGTGCCTGCCCTACGCTCCAATTGGACCACATCAGGCGCCTCATCAGTAGAGACGATTTGCTCAGTTTCGCTTCCGGGTGCCCTTCTATATTGAAGCGATGTAAGGCCATCCCCGTGTATGGAAGCGTTTACATGGGGCGAATCTCCCCTGAGGTTGTTCCGAACAATCCACCCAATTTTTCGATGTGGGTCAACCCCTTCACCAATAAAGCGCACTCGCGCCCTGAGGATAAAATCGCCTTGCATGGATGTATAGAGGTATTGAAATTCATCATTGTTGGCCCACATATTAAATCCGGACCCTTGAATAGTGTATTCTTGACTTTCGGAGTCATACGAAACGGTTCCTTTGATAGTTGGATCGCCAATATTGATTTGATGGTCAAAAATGCCATACTTGCCATAAATTCCCATTTTTTCGAAAGGTTTTGTATTTGATTTGAATCCCAATAAGGAAACGGTCAATACAACCATTAACAGTGTTTTTTTCATCTGCTGAAGTTTGTTTGTTTAGATGCTAGGTTTGTTGAAGTTTTTGAATATTTCACAAAAGATAATCAAAATACGCAATCAAGTATCTGAAAAACAATATTTTAAAGAATTTAGGGGATTTTGTTCAAAAAGTATTGGGATAATGCTAATTCAATGGCTGATACAGTTTTATGATAAAAAATATAACAAATATCATTTTTTGTCCAACCGTGCAATGAGTATTTTTGAATTTAGACTAAATAGCAATAATATTAGGGTAAAGAAGTAAACGTTCTGTTGCTTTGCTTAAGATTATATTTGTTATTTTAATAAACCAACAACTAAATGTCATCCAGCCAAAAAATCGAAAAGAACCTTTTCATCATATTTTATCTCAACGCTATTTATCCCCTAAGTCCAAGCCTTAAATCTTTTTTGGTGGACAAAATCAAAAGCTGCTCTTTCAAAAAAAATGAAATAATTAGTAGGGAAGGGGAAATTTGTGACAAACTCTACCTTATTAAAAAGGGTTTGGTCAGAGGGTATTTTGTAAGTGAAGGAATAGATATAACAACTTGGATAGATACGGAAAATGAGATTTTTACATCCATTACTGGTTTTTTTAAACATGAAAAGACTAGGGAGTATATCCAGGCCATGGAAGATACCCATTGCGACTACTTGGAATATGAGGATTACAAGTACAGTCTCAATAATTTTCCTGAAATACGCCAAATTTATAGGATAATGTTGGAACAATATTATGTGCTTGCCGAACATAGGGTGTATTTGGCACGAATACCAAATGCTGGAAAACGACTGGAGTTTTTTTTGGAGCACTGTAAACCCGAAATTGTTGAACGAATCCCCAGAAAACATTTGGCCTCCTTTCTGGCCATGCGACCTGAGACCCTGTCCAGGTTGATGAAGGAAAAATTTTAAGGCAAAATATGGCCCCTCACTATTTTGACAGGTTTGTGAAGACCAATTCTTGTGTCCTGACATGCCAAAATTCTTATTTTCTGCAACATAGCAAGCTATTCCACCTTTTTGGAGATTACTTTTTATGACTTACAATCCGCCTATGGTTTGTAAGAAAATGAAACGAAATTGATATATGTCAATTCGGCGAACGATTTCTTGAAATAAGACAGAATACCCTCCGTTTCTTAGATGACCAATAAGAAAAATTGTACAATTTCTAAAAGTCCGACTGTAAGAAAATAGTCGATTTAGTAAGTCAAAAATAAGAAACGATTTAAAAAGTTCCCGTTTATGAGAGAAATCTACTAGACACTACACGAAAGAATTTTTCAATTTTTTATTGAAGTCCTAAACTTCATAACTGAATTTGGGACACCCCGTAAATAGCCACTATTCAGAAGGCCTGACCGACCTATGTCCAATCTTTCCTGAAAGTGGAGTCAAAATAAAACAGAATAATAAACCTAAAATCCAAAATAACAAACCAATGAGAAATCTGATGTACAGGAAAACTTTTTCCATAGCAATTTTCCTATTCACTGTAACAATTTCCGGAGTTTTTGCCCAGTCTACGGACGTGGTGCTGATAGACTCCGAGTATGCACAAAAACAACAGGTGGTTGACCATCTTCCATCCGGTGTTTCTGTTGTAGAGATCAAAGGAATTAACAATCCTTGGCAGTCCATCCGCGAGTATTTGGAACAAAACCGTTCCACAACTGTGGTTCACCTGTTTGCAAACACCAGTTACAATGCCTTGGAGCTTGGAGGAAAGACGTATAATTCAAATGCAGTGGACCAAGAGTTTGAGCTTTCCATGCTCGAAGGACTTTACCAAGGCACCAATCTGCAACTCCTTATTTACGACTGTAATCTGGGTTCCAACCCTGAGGGATTGTCATTACTGAAGAAAATTAGTGACAAGGCCTACTTCAACATTGCAGTTCCCACAAATTGCAGTTCTGTTTTTGGAGCCGATTTGGAGTTTGACCATACCACAATGAATCAACCAACCCATAATTCAATATTTCAATAGACCAACCCATCATGAAACAGAATTTTATAAACATTCTATCACTTTTTGCACTATTTCTGCTGTTTGGAACCGTCCAGGCCCAAACGGTGGATATGACCGTGCAACAAGGACCCAATGTTGACGTAATGGTGACCGTAGGGTCGGCCAACCTTGACTTATCCACCTTTGAGGCCGATTTGGAACAAGCCATGCACCTTAAAGGAATCCCTTTAGGGAAACTACGAGTGGAAGCTTTTCAAAGAAGCTCCATCTCTTCCGATCAAGCAGATGCCAGCGATATTTTCAACAGCTGGAACAAGATGAATTTTAACGGAACTGAGCCACCAGTGCATTCCTCATATACAGGGGATTACTTCACTTTTGATTCTGGAACCAACCGAATCATAGCTGATTTTGTGGGCCGTTATAATGGTTATGGCTATGCAATGTACGACCCTACGGGTGATATTGCAGATGGTTCCATTTCTGCAACTTGGGGATTAACAGGAGCACCTTATGTACACGGTGAGGTAGGCTTTATTTTTAGAAAGGTCGATAATCAAAACTTTTATGCCTATATCATCGACAACCATACCGCTTGTGGAAACGTGAGTGGTTATGGAACTGATGGTGACCCAGCTGAAGCCATCATAAAAATCGAGAACGGCGTTAAAACCGTTTTGGCATTGAATACCAATAGTGGTAATTCCGGTACCGCAACCTATGGTTGGAATGGAAATCGCGCCGATATGTTTGACGCGTATTATGATGGTCAGACCATTGACTTTAAGATTGAAATGAGTGGTGACGATATCAAGATTTCAAGAAAAGGAGGTGGTGGAAACGCCGGAACCGATTGGATAGAGTCATTCAACATTTCTGATGCTACCTTTTCCGAAGGGAGTTATGGTTTTTATGTACACGAGCAATCTGGTGCCTACTTCAAGGATATCAATATTGAAAAATTGGAATTACGTGCCTTTAAAGATGTACTTCGTGAACCCCAATGGAGAAACAGTGCATTGCGTTTCAATGTAAACTTGGACGACCTTGAGGTTGCTGATTTTGATAATGATGAGGATTTATCTGAAATTTTGATGCGTACCATCAATGAGGATATCCATTACATTGGTTGGGGTACCAATACCAATGAGACCCAATTTGAACGTTTTATTACCCAGAACAACAACCAAGGTACTTTTATCAATAGGGATGCTGGAAGTTGGTCCACTTGGATTGACGATATGGCCCAGTACATTTATGAGCAGTACCAATTTGGTACCGTAAGTGCTGGGGAGTTTTTCATAGCAGGAACTTCAGTTGAAATTGACGTAGACCCAGCACAGCTGAAAAACAATACCGCCAATGCGAGCTACCCCAGTGGTCGTTGGAAAATAACCCATGATGAAACCTATTTTGAAAACAATACAGGTCGCGTTTCATGGAGTGGGCTGTTCCTGGAAGATGTACCCGAGTATTACGAGAAGCCCGGTAAATATACCTTCACCTTTGAAGAGATGCCTACGGCGCCAACTACCTTGTATTTCCACCGTAAGCCAGTAGCAAGTTTCACCTATAGTGGTGATACAGGTTTTATCAACAACACCTCCTATGACTTGGATGGTGGTGCAAATGATGGAATTAACCAATCCGAATGGAAATGGAAAGCGGTGGATGCTGCTTCCACCAATGACTGGATTGATGGACAGTTCGACAAAAACGCTGTTTCCGATGGTCAATATTTGGTGATGCTTCGCGTTCAGGACCACCAAGGTACCTGGAGTAGTCCGACCAGTATCTATGTGGAAAAAACAGCTGCAACTGGTGGATCTACAGATTTACCGATTGCACAGTTCAATATTCTTCCAGATAAACTTAATACGTATACAGGGAATATGACCATTGTCATCGAAGATAATTCCGTTGATCCTTATGGTAGAACCTTATCAACCCAAGAATGGATTGTTACCCAACGTACTTATGATGGTGACGGGGACCCGACAGATACAGAGATTTACAATGCCTCGACCCCGATGACCGATTTTTCAGCCTATAATAACCTATCCGCTGATTATATCATAAGACTTAGAACACAGACCGATACAGGAGTTTGGTCCGAACCTTTCTATCGCACATTGACCATTGTTGATGATGATACGCTGCCAACAATCACAGCAAATCCGGCCAACGGAAGTTTGGATACGGATACTGATATCCAATTGGTCTTCCAAGATGAGAATGGAGGCAGTGGTTTTGACGTACAACGTTATGCCAAAGTGCAAAGTGCCACCCCACCAGCCACGGATAGTGCTGCTTGGACGTCTTGGAGCAATAGTCAATCCAAAACAACAACATTTAATACAGGTGGTTCAGGGTGGTATATCCATGCAGAGGTAAAAGATAATGCGGGCAATGTGGGCACTGCTTCTTTCGGGCCTTACGACATTACACTTGTGGTAAGTGCGGATGATGACTTGGCCATTTTGGATGAGGATACCCCATCTGACCCTATCGATGTACTGTACAATGACGTTTACGATACCGGGGTTACTCCAACGGTGACCATCACCGCACAGGGTACCAAAGGTACAGCAGTAGTTAATGGAAGCAACCAAGTGGTCTATACCCCAAATGCCAACGAAAATGGGACGGACACCGTTACCTATGAGTTGGATGATCAAGGTCAAAAAGTGACAGCCAATATTACACTTTCCATTTTGCCTTCGGACGATGCGCCAGTTGCAAATGCGGATAGTTTCAATTTGGATGAAAACGCCACCTTAAACGAGGATGTTTCCACCAACGATGTAGAAATTGATGGCGATGATTTAGAATACCACATTATCACAAATCCATCGCATGCTGCTTCCTTTACGTTCAATACAGATGGTACCTTTTCTTATGAGCATGATGGTGATGAGTCTGGAACGGACAGTTTTACCTACAATTTTGAAGATGCTGTTTCTTTCTCTTCAACGGTAACAGTTTCTTTCAGTATCAACAACGTGAATGATGCTCCAGAAGGAGATAACATTGCGGTGGATGTGATTCAAGATGCTGGATACGTCTTTGCCGCAAGCGATTTTACGTTTGCCGATGATGACCCCAGTGATGCCTTCAACGGAATTCAGGTTATTTCACTTCCATCTAAAGGAATATTGGAATACAACGGCAACCCCGTGTCTATAAATCAAATGATTGATGATGTGACCCTATTGGTATACACCACGGCTAGTGGTGAGTATGGTGCAAACTATACTTCCTTTTCTTTCAAGGTAAAAGATGGAGACGATGCATTGAGTGGCACAACCTACAGTGCAAACATTACCGCAGCTCAAGATACTGATGGTGATGGAATCCCAGATGATACCGATGACGATGATGATGGTGATGGTGCTCCAGATGACGAAGATGCCTTTCCAAAGGATTCGACAGAGGACACCGATACCGATGGTGACGGAACTGGGGACAATGCAGATGATGATGACGATGGTGATGGCACTTTGGATATCAATGACGATTTTCCAAAAGACCCAGCCGAAGACACCGATACCGATGGTGACGGGACAGGCGACAACGCAGATGACGATGATGACGGCGATGGTACGTTGGACGTCAATGATGATTTCCCAAAAGATCCATCCGAGGATACCGATACCGATGGTGACGGAACCGGGGACAATTTTGATGATGACGATGACGATGATGGCACTTTAGACGTGAATGACGATTTTCCAAAAGACCCAACCGAAGACACCGATACCGATGGTGACGGAACCGGTGACAATGCAGACGATGATGACGATGGTGATGGCACTTTGGATGTCAATGACGATTTCCCAAAAGACCCTACCGAGGATACTGATACCGATAATGATGGGACCGGTGACAACGCCGATGACGATGACGATGGTGATGGTACGTTGGACGTGAATGACGATTTCCCGAGAGACCCATCTGAGGACACCGATACCGACAACGATGGGACCGGTGACAATGCAGATGACGATGACGATGGAGATGGCACGTTGGATATCAATGACGATTTTCCAAAAGACCCTACCGAGGATACCGATACCGATGGTGACGGGACAGGTGACAATGCAGATGACGATGACGATGGCGACGGTACATTGGACATCAATGACGATTTCCCAAAAGACCCTGCTGAGGATACCGATACTGACAATGATGGAACCGGTGATAACGCTGATGATGATGACGATGGAGATGGCACGTTGGACGTGAATGACGATTTTCCAAAAGACCCAGCCGAAGATACCGATACGGATAACGACGGTGTTGGGGACAATGCAGATAATGATGCTGACAATGATGGCACTCCGGATGATGAGGATGCATTTCCATTAGATCCAAACGAAGATGCCGATGTGGACGGTGATGGCGTTGGCGACAATGCTGATGATGACGATGATAATGACGGTGTTACTGATATCGACAACGATGGTGATGGTCTTGGCGACAACGTTGACACCGATGATGACAACGATGGCATTCCTGATGATCAGGATGCATTCCCAACAGATTTTACTGAGGATACTGATACCGATGGTGATGGCATTGGTGATAATACTGATACCGATGATGATGCAGATGGGTATCCCGATGAACTGGAAATAGAGCAGGGAACAGACCCAACCGATGCTTCAAGTATTCCTGTGGATACGGATGGAGATGGTATTCCTGACAGTTTGGATGACGATGATGACAACGATGGCGTTGTCGATGGTGAGGATGCATTCCCAACGAGTGATGAACCTACCTTGGTTCCAGCTCAGGCCTTTACGCCCAATGGAGACGGTAATAATGATGCTTGGATTATCCCAGGGATTGATAATTACCCCAACAACAGGGTATCGGTCTACAACCGATGGGGCCATGAAGTGTTTGCAACGCAATCCTATCGTAACAACTGGGAAGGATTCTACAAGAGCAGGAATGAAAAACTTCCGGCTGGATCATACCTGTACATCATTGACCTAGGCGATGGAAGTGCCCCGATACAAGGCTGGATTTTCATCAATTATTAAAAATCAACAAGACAAAAAACGCAATACAAAAGACATGAATTTCATTAACAAATTTCAGATACTGATAGCGGTTTTGGTGCTGTCCTTTTCGGGCAAGGCCCAACAGGACCCCAACTATACCTTTTACCGCTATAACATGAACATCTACAATCCGGCTTTTGCAGGAAGCTCAGAAGCAGCCGAGTTCTCATTGGGAATTCGGAGTCAGTGGGCCGGAGTGGAAGGTGCACCGGAAAGCCAGAGTGCCATTTTTGGAATGCCGGTAGGTAGAAATGTGGGACTTGGCGTGTCCATCCTCAACGATCGTACCTTCATTGAGCAACAAACCTGGATGGCCATTGACGTATCCTACTTCATTGATTTGGATGAGGAGCATCGTCTGTATTTCGGTATCAAGGGAAGTGCAAACTCCTATGACGCCAATACAGATGGTTTGGTCACCTACGGTGTAGGGCAGGATGGAGCACTTTCAAATTATGAAAGTCGTTTTACGCCCAATGTGGGTGCAGGAGTGTATTTAAAGCATGATCGGTACTTTGTGTCGCTATCAGCGCCAAAGCTCCTTACCCCAGACCGTATGCAGGAACAAAACGGTAATGCGTATCTGGGTACGGACCGCAGACATGCTTACCTCAGTGGGGGGTATACTTTCCTATTGGGTAAGGCCTTGGACCTGAAAACTATGGGGATGTTCCGATATGTGGATGCATCTCCGATGTCCTTGGAATTAACCGGTATTTTGGATTTTGGGGAACGTTTTGAATTTGGGGCCTCTTATCGATTTGATGAGAGTATCAGCGGATTGTTCCTTTTTAACATCAGCAATGGTTTTAATTTGGGTTATGCCTATGAGACCGCATTGCAAAGTTCCATTGATGGGTTAGATCACAACACCCATGAATTGTTCATGCGGTTAAAAATGTAGGTTTAATTCACAATTTGTTTGGAAAGCCATAATCCGCTTTTAAAGACGCCCCATTTTGGGGCGTTTTTTTTTGACAGCTTGAAGTTATTTTAGGTCATATGTACTAAATTAGGTCAAGTTTACTAATTTTTTGTACATTTGAACCATGATTGATACAAGAGAACGTATTTTAAGAAGTGCTTTGAAATTGTTTAACAAGTATGGTACTTCCAATGTAACCTTGCGTACTATAGCCAAGGATCTTGGAATTAGCCAGGGGAACCTGAATTATCATTTCAAAAAAAGAGAGGATATCATCAACGAACTGTATCAAAGACTGGTAAATGATATTGATGAAATCATGTTAAGCAATCAACAAAAGGAGGTAAGCTTAAAATTGTTGTTTGATGTATCTGAAGTGGTAACCACCAATTTTTATCGATATCGTTTTATCTTGTTGAATTTCACTGAAGTAATGTTGGAGCACCGTCCCATCAGAAATCATTTTCGGGATATGGTAAAATTGAGGGAAGAGCAAATGACAGCTTTGTTCAGTGCCTTTGTGGAAAAAGGCTTAATGCACAATGAACAATATCCCAATCAATTTCAAAACCTCTGCAGACGATTTCAAATTTTAGGCGACTTCTGGATGTCTTCTGCCAAGGTAATTCATCCCAAAGGACTCACCAAAAAGTCCATTCAAGAGTATAGCGGTCTGCTATTGGAGGCCATATATCCCTACCTAACTTCGGTTGGGCAGGAAGAGTTTAAGCAACACTATAACAAATCAACCCTTGAGAACCCAAAAAAGACAACCGTATCATTTTAGGGGGGCAATTTTAACAACAATGTCATGATCAATTTCTATCAAACCTTAAAAGCTCTGGACATTTATAAAAAGGTCATTGTTCGCGATTTACTTTGTGTGGAATACAAATGCTTTTTGGAGGATACAACGTTCAAATTCTGGACAGAGGTGGGGTGTTTGGTGTTCTGCACTTCAGGAAAGAAAATATACAGCTCCAAAAACCAAGACCTTACAGTAACAAAAGGGGCTACTTTCTTCATGAAAAAAGGAGCCTATACTGGGGAAAGCTTTTTTGAGGAAGATTATTGCGCCCTAATGCTTTTTTTGCCAGAAAGCTATGTCAATCATTTTTTGACCAAGTACGATTATATTAAAGTAAACGACCAAGGCAATTCACAAGTCCTGGATTCTTCGGAAAACCTTATTGCCCTGCCACAAGATTCAACCTTGGAGGCCTTCTTTTTTACCATACTCAATTATTTTGCAAATATGTTGGTGATAAACAAGGAACTATTGGAGGTTAAGTTTGATGAATTACTGTTGAACTTATTTACACAGCCAGAGTATACCTCACTTTCAACCTATTTGTTGCAATTGGTGGGCGACGAAAGGATTGGAATCCGACAGGTGATGGAAGAGAATTATGCGAGCTCATTAAAGCTCCCTGAATATGCCGAATTGTGTAATATGAGCCTATCAACCTTTAAACGCGAATTTCCCAAAGTGTACAAAACATCCCCGGGAAGATGGTTGCTAAATAGAAAACTGCAACTATCCAAAAAACTGTTGGGCAATTCAAATTTGCACATCAATGAGATAGCCTTTAGATGTGGGTTTGAAAATACATCACATTTTATTAGAACTTTTAAAAAATACCAAGACACAACCCCTTCAAAATATCGTCTTTTATTGAATTAATTGCCTCTGACCTTATTTGTCTATTCTTTGGGCCAATATGAAAATTGAAGCCCTGGGAACCCCTCTAAGTTTGCACATATAATCAATAAAAAATAAGTTATGTGTAATTCTTGTTTACCCAGAATTCCCAGTGATGCCCATAAAATGGAAGCTTTCGCTGGACAAATGATGTCAGTAATCAACAATGCTGCATTGGGGAATATGATATCCATTGGGCACAGAACCCGATTGTTCGATGTGATGGATACCATGGAACCCGCAACATCAGCTGAAATTGCAACCTGTGCCGGTTTAAGCGAGCGGTATGTAAGGGAGTGGTTGGGTGCCTTGGTTTGTGGCAAAATAGTTGAGTATGAGCCAGAGGGCAAGACCTATCTGTTGCCCGCCGAAAATGCCTTTTTCCTCACCCGAAAATCAAAGGAAAAAAACATGGCCGCAATTGCATCCATCCTGCCAGTTTGGTCCAGTGTTGAGGATAAGATTGTGGACTGTTTTGAAAATGGAGGTGGTGTTCCCTACTCCGAATATGGTAGGTTTTATCAAGTTATGGGTGAAATCAGCAACGCCAATGTGGGCAATAACCTTATTGACAATATCCTTACGCAGAAACCAAAACAAATGGAAGCCCTTACCAACGGCATTGATGTGTTGGATGTTGGGTGCGGTGACGGGAAAATTTTGATGGAACTCGCCAAGAATTTCCCCAATAGTCGTTTTGTGGGTATCGACCTTTGTCCTGAGCCGATACAGAGTGCCCAAACCAGGGCAACAATGTCAGGACTGGAGAACATCAACTTTTTTGAAGCTGATATTCTAGAGTATCAATTCGATAAACACTTTGATTTGATCACAACTTTTGATGTGATACACGACTTGGCTTTTCCAGATAAGGTACTGGCTAAAATAAATGCTTTGCTCAAGGCAAATACAGGCCAATATTTGATGATGGATATCAACGCTTCTTCAAATTTGGAAAACAATGAAGAACATCCGTTGGCACCCTTTCTTTATACCGCCTCCACGTTGCATTGCATGTCAGTATCCCTAGCGCAGGGAGGTATGGGGCTTGGCACCGTATGGGGTGTTGAAAAGGCCAAAGAAATGCTTGCAGAAGCTGGTTTCTCAAGCGTGGCCATAGAAAACTACCAACATGATATGATGAACAATTATTATTTCTGCACAAAATGAAAAAGATAGTATTTAAACTTTTAGCACTTACATTCAGTTTAATGGCTCTAATGTCATGTAGCGATGACGACTACAATGGAGATGTCATTGGCGAAGACCCCACAATTCCCTTAATGTTCGGTATCAATGCAAAAGGGACAGTAACGGGTAAAATGGTCGAAAACTACGAGTTGCCCGGAACTGATTTAACCGTATCAGGTAACGCCTTTGAAATGACCATGTTCAATCCTGCGACCGATGAAGCCATAGGCACCGTAATCGATATCAATGTAGATGCCCAGACCTTTGAAGATGGCAGCATGTTCGGTGAAAATTATACCGTGTTTCTATTTGAAGATTCGCAAAACAGTTCCTTGGTTCTGCACAACCTAATTGAAATGATACCCGCACCACCCGCCAATATGAATGCTTTCATAAAAAGGGAGAACACTTTGGATAATGTGGTAGGGGGTACCGGCATCTATTCCAGCTTTGTTGGCGGGTCAACGCTAAACGCCTCGTTGGACATGAAGGACTTTGCCGAAAACAAGGTAGGTTTTGATTGTTTGTATGGATTTACAAAGATGCTCCACTAGAACAAATTTCAAATTTAGCGTAGGGTTTTATAAAACCCTACGCTCTTTAAAAGTCATGGTATGAAAGTCACTCTTACAACTGTTTTGACATCAACCCAAAAACAAGACCTTTTTAGGATATGGAATGCGGAATATTTTCAAAGTATTACCTATACGCAAATTGAAGATTTTGAGGACTATTTGGCTAAGCTTTCGAATAAAAGATATCTACTGCTCTTAAAAGAGAACCACCTAATAGGCTGTTGTGTAAAATATAGGAAGGACAATGCTAGTTGGTTTTTTATCCTGTTGGATTCAAAACTCCAAGGGAAAGGGCTTGGATCTAAACTCTTGGATAAAGCTAAAGAGGATGAAATGGTATTGAATGGCTGGGTAATACCACACGACGATTATCTTAAAAATACAGGAGAACCCTATAAATCACCATTGGGGTTCTATCAGAAGAATGGTTTTGAGGTTCATTACAAGGAACGTCTTGAACTGGACCAATTTGTGGCTGTAAAAATTCAATGGAAAAAATAGGAACAACAAAAATGAAAAAATATACTTTAAAATACATTCAGTGGCTTTTGGTTCTTGCTATGCCGCTGATACTGAATGCGCAAAAATCACAGGTGGATTCACTAGAAATCTATGATAGAATTCGCTCATATACCTACACCCAACCAAAGCAAAATGGAGGTAAGGTAAGAATCATTTTTGCACTTCATGGCTCTGGCATGAGTATGGGTTTTATGGAACAGGTGGTAGGCACCCAATTTAATGCATTGGCCTATCAGCAGGAGCAGACCATCATGGTCTACCCAGAGGGTTTTAGTGGAAATTGGAACGATTGTAGGGCAAAAGCAACCTATCCTGCCAAAAAGCAACAGATTGATGATGTGAAGTTTCTTTTAAAAATAATTGAGAGGTTAAAGAACCAATACCAGTTCCAAGAAACCGAGGTTTTTGCTGTTGGGTATTCCAATGGGGGGCACATGTGCTTTAAACTGGCCAAAAAGATTCCAAGTGAATTTAAGGGCTTTGCCATAGTGGGGGCCAACCTTCCCATTTCCGTCAATGATGACTGTACAAGTAGCAACGAAGCGGTATCCATTTTACTGATAAATGGCACTGCAGACCCAATAAATCCTTATCAAGGGGGTGAAGTATGGGCAGGAGACGGACAAACCCGTGGAAAGGTTGTATCTGCCCATGAAACCCGCGATTATTGGTTGGACTTGTTGAAGGGAGAACCAAGTTTGGAATCAGAAATCAAATATGAGGATATATATCCACAGGATAATTCAAGAGTAGTTCAAAGAACCTATTCCACATCTGAATCAACTAAAAGAGTGTCAACCGTGGAGGTCATAAATGGAGGCCATCACTTTGCTAATCCAGATTTTGAAGAGTGGCCGGAATACTTGGGCAATCTGAATAGGGATGTGAACCTTCCAAAAATCATCATGACTTTCTTTGATACCCTTTGAGATTAAAGCAGTCTTTTATTGGAATACAAAAACTCATGGACTCAGAAAAAAGCCTCACTTTACTAAATAGGAAAAGGTCTGAAATAGAAAATCAGGAAGGCACCAATGATTCAAGATGGAGGGGCATTCATGATACTGTGCATAACAGGCCTTTTAGTGGGATATTTTTTTTGAAAACAGGATACTAAAAATCCACCCATAAGTTGTTTAAACCATAGCACAATTATCTTGAAACAAAATCTATTATTGGGTATTGTTTCCTAAAGCAACAAAGGCTTTTTGTACATTGATTAATGGACCAATCAGGATATCCTTAATTTTGATTTCAAAAATTTTAGGGAAGGTTGTCACATAAGTGAGTTTTCAATTGTCAGTAACATAGGGAAGGCCCATGGCTTTTCCCCATGATTTCAAATACATGCCATGACAAAGTCCATTTTTTCCAAGTTGCTTACCTACTCTTATAATATTGTGGGGTCTTTTGAGGATGCCCATGATGTTGTGCAGGATGCTATGGAAAAATATATCACACTGGACAAATCCAAAGTAGAGAACGAGGTTAATTACCTCATAAAAATGGTAATCAATCTTTCCATAAACTTTAAGAATAGGAGCAAGAAATTTTCCAAATATGGGATTTGGCTGCCAGAACCCATAACAACTGAGTCGGCGGATGCCCCATTGATAAAGGAACAAGTGGCCAATTATTCCCTAATGGTACTTTTTGAGGAGCTCAACCCCAAAGAAAGGGCTGTATTTATTCTAAGGGAAGGGTTCGACTATGGGCACGGGGATATTGCCGATGTTCTTAACGTATCCAAAGACAATAGCAGACAATTATATGTAAGGGCCAAAAAAAAGTTGAAGAACCAATCTTTTAAAAAAGAATTGCCTGCTAAAGATAGCCTAAATCCCTATGTTGAGGCCTTAATGGCCGCCGATACCGATACGTTGGAGTCTCTCTTTGCCGAAGATATTTGTTTGATGGCAGATGGTGGCAACTCGGTTAAAGTGGTCACTAAAATCACCGAGGGAAAACAAAGAACCGCAGAATTACTTCAGTATGTGTATGGCATGTTCTTGGATGGCAAAGAACGCTCCTTTACCTACATCAACCATCAACCCGCCCTATGGTTTAAGACCAATAATAGAATAATGAGCTGTATTGTGTTCAATTTTAATGAACAGAACAAGTTGTCCGCAATCTATTCCATTGTGGATCCCGAAAAATTAAGGAACCTTCACCAACCCAAAGGAGTTGTGGCCAACCAGCATATTGCAAAATTGTTGGCCTATCTGGATAGGCACATCAACTGAAAATCTCTAATTGTTGTCACGTAAAGGCTTCTTCATTTGTCTATTAAGCAAAACGAAGAAGTATGAAAACACTTTTAAGAATTGATTCAAGTTTTAACTTGGAGGATTCCTTCAGTAGAAAAGCAGCAGACCATTACGAAGCTGTATGGAAGGAACATCATCCCGAATCGAAGGTAGTCTATCGGGATTTGGAAAAGTTTGAGATGCCGCACCTTACGCAATCTGTTTTTTCTGCATTCAATACTACCGAAGCGGATGAAAACGGCCTGCACATATCCAATGTGTTGATTGATGAATTGGAATCAGCAGACACAGTATTGATAAGCTCGCCGGTGTATAATTATTCCACCCCCAGCACCTTAAAAGCCTATATTGATCATGTAGTGCGCATCAACAGGACTTTTGGCTATGATCCGGAAAACTATACCCGAAAAGGATTGCTTACGGGGAAAGATGCAGCTGTAATCGTGTCTAGGGGAGGCATGCCCATAAATGGAGAATCTCCCGATGGTGTGGAAGGATATCTTCAGGGGGTCTTGAATTTTATCGGCATTGTTGAGGTGAATATTTTTTCAATTCATGGTACCGCGCATGAAGGTTCCGCAAACCGATTTAGATCTGCAAAGGAACAAATATCACAATGCTTCAATGGAAATTGAAAATGAATATCATGGAAGAAAATTATCTTGAAGATACGTTGGCGGACAATTCCAAAATTATCCATCCGGATGAAGGAGAGAAAATGGAGTTGGGCAGCGGGTCATTCACATGTAAGGTGACCAGCAATCTCACTAACGACCAGTTGGGCATTTACGAGATTGTCCTGCAACCCAAGACCATTGGGGCAAATTTGCACTACCATAGGTTTATGGATGAAACTTTTATAGTAACTGAAGGTACGTTAACAGTGATGCATGGCACTGAAATGAAGCAGCTTTCAAAAGGAGCGGTGGTTTTCGTCCCCAGATTTACTCCACATGGATTTAAAAATGATTCTGATGCAATAGTTAAGTTGATGCTTGTTTTTAATCCTTCAATGAAAAGGGAAGGGTTCTTTAAAGGCTTACATCAGATA
Source organism: Allomuricauda sp. CAU 1633 (assembly GCF_017313225.1). Taxonomy (GTDB): domain Bacteria; phylum Bacteroidota; class Bacteroidia; order Flavobacteriales; family Flavobacteriaceae; genus Flagellimonas. Next base: position 328,731 of record NZ_JAFLNE010000002.1, read on the forward strand.
TTGGGTGAAGACCCGATAGATCCTGAAAAATATCAAAAACTGTATAACAAGTATGATAGTTTTCCGGTGGACTCAAACCAATTGGAACTGACAAAAGAGTCGCTCCCAAATCACAATAAAAACTAAAAAAACACCAATGAAAAAACAACATATTACCTCTGGATCAACTTTTGAAGAACAAATTGGATATTCAAGAGCTTTGGTGCATGGGGATTGGATTTTTGTTTCGGGAACCACCGGATTTGATTATGAAACGATGACCATATCCGATGATGTAGTGGTTCAGGCCGATCAGTGTATTAGAAACATCCAAAGCGCCCTTCACCAGGCAGATGCTAAATTGGAAGATGTGGTCAGGATTACCTATATCCTTCCAAATGCAAGCGATTTTGAAGCGTGCTGGCCCATATTGAGAAAATACTTTGGTACATCCAAGCCGGCCGCAACAATGATTGCCGCAGGACTTTCGGACCCAAGAATGAAAATTGAAATACAGGTAACCGCAGTAAAACAAACCAACATGCAATCCGAAGAAGTAATGGAAACCCTCAATGCCTTTATAAAAGGAGGTGATACAAGTGATGTTGAACTTTTGGCCAGCACCTTGCATAAGAACTACCGAAATGTGCAATCTGGTTTTTTTGCCAAAAAGGGAATCTTTCATTTAGATAAGGATGAATACATTGGTTTGATCAAGGAAGGAACCTTTGGGGGGATTCCCAGAACCATGGAAGTAATCCATTTGGAGGTTTTGGGCGATTTGGCCTATGCAAGGGTGCGGTTAAAAAGCAAAGAATTACAATTTGAATCCTTGATAGTCTTGGTCAAGGAAGGCCCTAAATGGTGGCTTTTGGGCAATTACCCCAGCATTGTAAATGCATAGATAGAGCTCCTTTAGAATAGATATGGGTTTAAAAATGCTTGGAATCCTCTTGTTCAATGGATTTTGCAGGTTTTTCCTTTAATTTGGTTTACAATAAGGGAACCTAGTTATTTTAAGGAATGATCAACATCGTACCAGTAAAATTAAAAGCAAATATTGGTGTAGTGGCCGATCTGGCGCGGACCATTTGGACCGAACATTACACGCCTATCATCGGATTGGGACAGGTGAACTATATGTTGGATAAGTTTCAGTCGGCCAAAGCGATTCAAGATCAATTGGAAAAGGGAATTGCGTATTACCTACTCCAACTTAAAGATGAGTTTGTCGGATATTTTTCTTATAGTATTAATGAGGATGTTCTCTTTTTGAGCAAGTTGTACGTCTTAAAATCTGCAAGGGGAAACGGAGTGGCCAAAGCGGGTCTTTCCTTTATGCAATCGCAAGCCAAAGAGCTTGATCTTGCCAAAATTAGGTTGACTGTAAACAAGTATAATTCAGACTCCATTGCCGCCTATGAAAAAATGGGATTTAGTAATGTGGATTCCATTATACAGGATATTGGCGGTGGCTATGTAATGGATGATTATGTTCTGGAGCGAAAACTCGATTAATTTGGAATTGCTGCCTATCCCTGTCCCTATGTATTGAAAATCAGAAAGCTACAAAATCGAAAAGCAAGCTTTATGATTTACTACCTTTCTCAATCTGTTCGTGACCGCATGCTTGCATTCCATTGAAAATCTATTTTCATTTTTAGTATATTTAGTTGTTGACAAATCAAAATCGAAATCAAAATCAAAATCAATGAAATTATTTTCTTCGTCCGTAGGCAAAAAGACGTCGCGCCGTTCTTTTTTGTCCAGGACCACTTTGGGTATTAGCGGCGCCATGCTGGCCACCTCCTATAATGGGCTGGCCACCTCTATTCAAAAAACGCCAAAATCATCAGCACCGTCCGATCTTAAAATCACGGCGGTGAAATGCGGGTTTATTCGCAATGAGCACAGCCTTTTTGTGAAGATCTATACCAACCAAGATATCGTTGGTCATGGTCAAGGTGTTGATGGAGTTTACGGAACATACCACGTCGTGCATCACTTGGCTAAAAACCACTTGATTGGTCAAAACCCTTTGAACATTAACCGACTTCAAGAAGAAATGCGCAGGGGAGGTCTTTTTAAAGGAGCCCAAGCCGGCATGTACGTCTGTGTAATGACAGCCTTGGAAACCGCTTTGTGGGACTTGGTGGGCAAGGCTTTGGGGTTGCCCGTTTACCAATTAATGGGCGGCAAATTTCGGGATAAGATTCGAGTTTACTGTGATACAGCGGGAAGTCGGCTTGAGCCACAAGAGATGGGTAGAAGAGCAAAGGAAGATGTGGATAAATACGGATTTACTGCCGTAAAATTTGATATAGACGACCGTCAGGACCCCAATAAATTGGATCCGTACAACTGGAGTGTAAGCATTCCGGAATTAAGACGTATGGAAGCCCAAATTGCTGCGGTTCGGGAGGCAGTGGGCGAAGACATTGATATTTGTGTGGACTGCCATGGTAGATTTGATGAAGCTTCGGGCATGAAAATCGCCAAAGCTTTGGAGCCCTACAATCTTATGTGGTTGGAAGAACCAGTGCCTGCTGAGGTTCCAGAGTCGTATGCACGTATTCGAGAATCGACTACCACTCCGATTTGTGGTGGTGAAAACTGGTACTTGACCTATGGGTTTAGGCATCCTTTTGAAATTGGAGCTGTAGACATTATTATGCCAGATCTTCAAAAATGTGGAGGTTTGGGCGAAGGGTTGCGGATAGCCAATATGGCCAATACCTATAATACGCCTTTTGCACCGCACATGGTCGCTTCCTATCTTGGTGCCGTATCTTCGGCACATGTCTGTGCGGCCGTACCCAACTTCCTTATCCTTGAATGGCAGATTTACTTCCATGAAAATGAAATGTATAAGGATATTGTCACTTTTGAAGGTGATGATTTTTTAACCAAGGACGGATACATACCACTACCGGATAAACCTGGACTTGGGGTGGAGATCAATGAGGAAGCTATGCGAAAATATGCTTCTCCTGGGATACCTTTTTTTGAATAGTATTTTCGTAATGGAAGACTAGGTTTGGCCAAAAACTGCAAAAACCTTGCAATCTCATAGATTTTGCAAGGTTTTTTGCGTTTGTTTGGACGGGGAGAGGCAGGATTGATTCACATCCTTGGCGCTACGCGCTGAAAATCAAAAACCCTCAAAATCAAAAAAGCAAGCTTTATGATTTTGCTTGCTTTTCGATTTATTCGTGACCGCGGCAGGATTCAAACCTGCAACCTTCTGAGCCGTAATCAGATGCGCTATTCAGTTGCGCCACGCGGCCTAATATGTAATTTTCTCCACTTTCTTCCAGCAGCCGATTTCAAGTACTTTTCTCTTCTTCGGGCCTCTGTTAGAGTTTCGAAACTTTCTTTATGAACCATCTCCCAAGGAATAAAGGCCTTGGTCGATTGGGTTTTTCCATTGTTGTGTTCCTTCAGCCGTCTGTCAATATCTGCGGAAAAACCAACATAATATTTTTTAAATTCTCGACTGTACAGCACATAAACAAAGAACATCAAAATGTCATTTTTGCTCCCCGTCCGAATGTGCCCTTCGGCACGGGCGGGCACGCGGCCTTAACAGGGGTGCAAATATATTTCTTTTTACCTTTACTACAAAACCACCTCATCTAAAAATATATATGGATTTTGCTGCCTACGTCCGTGATATAGAAGACTTTCCAAAGCAAGGGGTAATCTTTAAGGATATTACTCCACTTTTAAATAATCCCGAAGCCCTCAAAAAAACTTGCGATGCCCTATTGGGTTTTACCACAAATATGAAAATTGATAAGGTGGTGGGTGTAGATAGTAGGGGTTTTATTTTTGCCCCAATGCTAGCGGAACGACTCAACGCGGGTTTTGTTCCAGTACGGAAAAAAGGAAAGCTGCCATACAAAACGTTTTCCGAGGCCTATGAACTGGAATATGGTTCAGAAATTCTCGAGATTCATACCGACGCCATCAAGAAAGGAGAGAAGGTGTTGATCCATGATGATGTTCTGGCAACGGGAGGAACTGCCAGCGCAGTTTGCAAGCTGGTTGAAAAACTAGGAGGAGAAGTGGTCCAGTGCAATTTCTTGATCGAACTCACTTTTTTGAATGGCACAGAGAAGCTCAACGGGTATCAAATAGAAGCTTTATTGCAATATTAACTGTCCAATGCCCTAGTGGTGACATAATACCGCCATCCTATAATGGCCAATTGTAACCTAGATGCTTTGGCCAGATCCAACCCCCGCTTGGTATAGGAGGGAAGTAGGGCTTTATTGATTTTGGCAAGAATCTTATAGAGCATGGTTCATGGGTTGGTCTTTACAAATATAACCAACTTACAACGAACCATTGTCTTGTTGATAAGTACAAAAAGGGACCATCACTGATGGCCCCTTTTTAAATTTATTTGCTGGCCTCAATCCAGTCGTCAATTTTGTCTTCAAGCAGCGCCAAGGGCACACATCCTGGTTCCAATACTTGGTTATGGAACTGTCCGATATCAAACTTGTCACCAAGCGACTCTTCCGCTTTTTTGCGCAATTCGCGAATCTTCAACTGTCCAATTTTATAGGATAGGGCCTGTCCCGGATTGGCCATATAGCGTTCAATTTCAGAAATGATACTGGCCTCGGGCTCGGCTTCGTTATCCAAGGAATATTGAATGGCCTCCTCGCGGGTCCATCCTTTGGAATGCAATCCCGTATCCACTACCAATCGAACGGCACGGTGCATCTCTGCACCCAGCATACCAAAATATTGATAAGGGTCGGTATATAACCCTAATTCTTTGCCCAAAGATTCAGTATAAAGGGCCCAACCCTCACCATAACCGCTATACCAAAGGGTCTTTCTAAATTGCGGCAATTCCTCATTTTCTTGCATCAACGAAATCTGGTAGTGATGTCCCGGAATGGCCTCGTGCAAAAACAGGGATTCATCCGAATAGATATTGTATTGTGACGCATCAGGAATTGGCACATAAAAAACACCGGGACGGGTACCATCCAACGAACCTGGATTATATTCCGCACTTGCTGATTTTTCACGGAACGCCTCTGTCCTTCGAACCACAAAAGGGGTTTTAGGTTTGTTGTCGAACAACTTTTCCAATTGTGGTTTCATCCTTTCATGGATTTCATTAAAATGTGCGATTACTTGCTCAGCCTCACTAAAAGGCATGAGTTCTTCATTGCTACGCACATAATCGAAAAACGCCTTTAAATCCCCCTCAAAACCAACCTCTTCTTTTATTTTCTCCATTTCGGAACGAATACGGGCCACTTCGCTCAATCCCAGTTCGTGGATTTCAGCGGCAGTCATATTGGTAGTGGTATATTTTTTAATTTGATGGGCATAATATGCATCGCCATTGGGTTCACCTTGAATGCCGCTGGATTCCCGTCCGGCATCGAGATAATCACCGCTCATGAATGCATGTAGTTTGGTATAGGCCGGAACAATTTTGTTGGCGATCATATCTGAATACGCCTCGGTAAGCATAGCTTTCTCTTCGTCGGTAAAATCAGCAGGCATATTTTGTATGGGCTGATAGAACAAGTGCTTCTCCACATCTTCCTCCATTTGGGATTCTAACTGGGGCAGTACTTTTACGATCAATGATTTTGGAAGTACATGTCCTTTTTCCATACCTTCCTTCATCTTATCCTCCGTACTGGAAAGCCACTCCAAATACTCCTCCACACGTTTCATCCAATTTTGATAGTCCTCAACGGTTTCGAAAGGTTGTGCACTGGCTCCACTGGCCAATTGCCCTATAAATAAATTTTGGGACCACATTTGATCAATGGGGGTGAGGTCCGCATTGTAGTTGAACTCTGCCAAATTAATGTCGCATTCCCAGGCCAAAATGGCTTTGCTCATCTGTTCACTTTCAGTGAGTGTTTCGTCTGGAAATTCAGAAAGTTTTTGCTTATAGCTTTCGGAATAGGCCTTATTTTCCGTTTTGTAGGCATCGGAAAGTATGTTGGGAAATGAATCATCATACCTGTGATCGCCAGCCAAGGTCGCCGAGATTGGGTTCAGCTTTAGGCCATCTTCATAATAGTTGTTCAATACGGCCTCAAATTCCGCATTATGGGTGGGCATTTCCTCTTTTTTGGATTCTTGTTTGCATGCGCCCATAAAAACTAGGCCGACAAGCAAAATTGTTATTTTTTTCACTTTTTTAGGTTTGATTTGTTACAGGTGTAAAGTAACTAAATCAAAGCTACAAGCCATAATTCGAGTGCTAAAGTTTTAATAAAATGAAAAGCTACTTAATGAAGTAAGGTAATCGACTGTAAAAATGGATAAAATCCTCATGGGTTACATAAGAATGGTTTCTATGAGCTGTATCAGCAAAAACACTAGAAACTTAACAATGGAAATCATGGTTTGTTTGATTTTAATGGTTACAAATTGAAGCTGTAAACCGGTTTTGTTTTTTGAAGATAAAATGATAAACTTCATGTTTACAAGTATTTACCCTGAAATCTATGCAATTGCATACAAGATTGTAGCTTTTTAAACGAGTTACCGCTTGAATTTTTTAATGCTCCCTTGGATGAAGTTTAAAAGTGTAATATTAAACGACTATATCTATTTCAATTTGTAATAATTGTAGGGGTTTTTTGGAGGTGTTTTTGAAAACCAAGGGAGCTTTCATTTAAAAAAGGGCCTTTTTGGGCAATCTCGTTTCAGCGAAGGACATAAAAAAGGCCAACCTTTTGTGATTGACCTGATCTTTTTTTTTACGTTTTTTGGGAATCAATTCTTCTTTTTAGTGGTGATTTCAATCACACCATTAATACCCTTTCTTCCATATTTTTTTTCCGCCGATTCATCTTTTAAAACATTCATGCTTTCAATTTCTTCGGGTTCCAATCCAAGATCGTTGATATTGGCGTTTGGATGTTCCTTGCCATCGATAACTATCAAAGGTTTATCGCCCGATGAAGATCGTATGGCAACACTGTTGTTTGAACCGCCTTTAAATTTTTTGGTAGTAACTTCAACAACACCGTTCTTTCCCTTTGTGCCATACTTCTCTGTGGCCATTTCATCTTTCAGGACATTTATGTTTTTAATTTCTCCTGGAGCTATTTCAAGATTGTCTATATTGGCGTCTTTTTTTATAATTCCATCTATGACAACCAATGGTTTTTCTTGGGAAGAATTCCGAGGGCTTATAGATACAGTTCGTTTTTGTGACGTGGGAGCACGGCTGTCTACGGAAAGGTTATTCATGCCATCATAATCCTCCTTATTGTCGGCCACAAATACACCACCTCCTTTTAGAGTACCAAAATAACATTGTGAAAAAGGAACAGTGCTTGTAAATTGGCCGGTACCATGGTTAACAATTTTAAACTCCAACGCTACAATATCGCCCTTGGTGTTTCTTTTTAGGGAATGGGTGAATGAACCACCTTTTTGTTCAATGGAATTTTTAATTTCTGCAATTTCAGCGTCGGTTGAATTTTTTTTTATCGAATAGCTATCTTGAAGCTGACTATTATCCGAAGCATAATCAACAATTTTTACTTGTTTTACTTGCGCTATGGTTGTGGTTTGAAAACTGAGAATGAAACCAACCAAGAAGGGGAGAACAATTCCAAACTTCCACACCCTACTTTTCTTTGACTTTTGTTTGTTTAACATGACTATTCGTTTTTTGATTATTGAATTATAAAATGAATTTGAAAAATACGGGTGCGTAGCGTCCACAACGGTCTTCAACATTAAATTTTGATACCCAATTCTATCCCGCCCGGATTGTAACGCACCTCGGTCTGCAATAAACTCAAGATTGTGTTCCACATTGCTCTTGTAAAGCCAAATAAAGGGGTTGAACCATTGAAGGAGGATTACGGTATGTATCAATAGAATGTCCAAGGTATGAAGGCCTTTGATATGCACGCGCTCGTGGGTGACAATGGTATCAAAATCTGATTTGGTCAGTGTTTCCGGATTATATATCAAGTAGTTGAAAAATGAGAAAGGGGTCGTGTTTTTCTGGGTTTCAACAAGATTAATACCACCTTCTTTCTGGCAGTCTCCCTTTGCAACAATTCGTTTTAAGGATAGGAGGTTTATTATCAGACGAATAAATAGAAAGGCTGCTCCCAAACCATAAACTATGAATAGGATGGCCATCCAATGGACTGTTGAGACATTATCCGTACCTGTTTCAAGTTGACTAGTACCACTATTGAAAGGCAGCATAATGGGCTCTATCCATACAATTTCCTTGATACTTACGAGAGGAATTAAGAAAGACAAAACCAAACCGGATAGAAGGAATACCCGATTTGCATTGAAGAATGTTTCTTTTTTCAGGAAAACTACATAACAGAACCAGAAAAGTGTTGAGATTCCAGCTGACCTCAGGATGTAGAGTAAAAAATCTTCCATTTATTTGTTTTTTTCAATGAGTTCAAGAATTTCCCGAAGTTCTTCAGCAGAAATTTTCTCTTCCTTGGCAAAAAAAGAGACTAGGTTTTTATAAGAGTTATCGTAATAATCCATTATGGTGGAATTGATAAACTTTTTGCGATATGCCTCCTTTGTCACCAAGGGATAATATCGATGGGTGTTCCCAAAAGCCTCGTGGCCTACATAATCTTTTTCCTCAAGATTCCGTACAATGGTAGATAAGGTGTTATAATGTGGTTTTTCACCAGAAAGTTCACCCATAATTTCTTTGACAAATGCTTTTTCCAAACGCCAAAGTATTTTCATCACTTCTTCCTCCTTATTGGTCAATTTTTGCATGACAATGATTTTATACTGACCAAAGTAAAACTAATTTTTAAGTTATACAACTATTTTTGTAGTTGAATTACTAAAAATATAGTTATTTCTTTTTTGGCCTTCTCCTTTAAAGCCGTAAATCTTCCCATATATTTGCCATAAATTCTGCTTTTTTGGAAAACTTGCTTTTTATTGTTTTTGGATTGGTCTTGCTTATTGCTGGAGGAAATTGGTTGTTGAAGTCTGCTGTGGCCTTATCATTGCGATTGGCCATTCCAAAAATTGTCATTGGAATGACGGTGGTCTCTTTCGCCACTTCAGCACCGGAACTTATTGTAAGTGTAAAAGCGGCCTTGGATGGTTTTCCTGACCTAGCTTTGGGAAATGTGGTAGGTTCCAACATTGCCAACCTTGGTTTGGTGTTGGCCATTACAGTGATTATGGGAAGTATTGATGTCCGAAAGAGTTTTTACACCACGGATTGGCCTGTAATGATGGTTGCATCATTACTTTTTTGTGGTTTTATATATTTTGATGGACAGCTACAGCAGTATGAAGGGGTTATACTTGTGATTCTCCTATTTGTATTCCTCATTTATCTGCTCAGATTTCAAAAAACAGCCGTTGTGGATGAAATGCCTGAAGATGATGTTATTCTACCGTTGTATAAAATCGTATTGTATTTAGGCATTGGTGGTATTGCGCTTTGGGGTGGTTCTGAGCTCTTGATCAAAGGGGCGGTGGGTATGGCCTCAACACTTGGGGTTAGTGACAGGGTCATTGGCATAACTGTGGTATCCGTCGGGACCAGTATTCCAGAGTTGGCTGCTTCTGTGATAGCCGTATTGAAAAAAGAGAAGGCTATCTCGTTGGGGAATTTAATTGGCTCCAACATCTTTAATCTTTTGGCCGTACTCGGAATTACATCCATAATAACCCCAATCACCGTTATGGACCATGGATTGCTCTCCAATGATATTTTTTGGATGTTGGGTATCTCCTTCTTGATATTGCCCCTTGTGTTTTTTCCAAAAGGATTGCGTCTGGGCTGGCGCGATGGTTTGGTACTGCTCCTATTTTATGGCAGCTTTGTCTATATGACCATAAAATAAAAAACCGCCCCAAAATTGGGACGGTTTACATCTATAATCAACAACTAATTTATATACGTTATACCTTAGCGGATTTAACGGTCTTTATAATTCTGGCCGCAATCTTATACGGATCTCCATTGGAAGCTGGTCTTCTGTCTTCCAACCAACCTTTCCATCCTCTTTCCACAGTAATCAATGGAATACGGATTGAAGCTCCACGGTCAGAAATCCCATAGCTAAAATCATTGATGGAAGCAGTTTCGTGCTTACCGGTCAAACGTTGATCGTTGAACTCACCATAAACCTCAATGTGTTCTTTTACAACAGGTCTGAACGCTTCACAAATTTTCTCGTAAACCTCTTTGGAACCAGCAGTTCTCAATGTAGTGTTGGAGAAGTTGGCATGCATACCAGAACCATTCCAGTCCATGTCCTTACCAAGTGGTTTTGGGTGGTATTCAATATAATATCCGTAAGACTCGGTTAATCTTTGCAGCAAATATCTGGCGACCCAAATTTCATCACCTGCTTTTTTGGCACCTTTGGCGAACAATTGGAATTCCCACTGTCCACAGGCAACCTCTTGATTGATTCCTTCAAAGTTAAGTCCAGCGGCAATACAAAGATCGGCATGCTCTTCAACAAGTTCCCTGCCGTGTGTATTTTTTCCGCCAACAGAACAATAGTACATTCCTTGAGGGGCAGGATAACCACCTACAGGGAAGCCCAAAGGCAATCCTGTTGCAGTGTCCATAATAAAATACTCTTGCTCAAAACCGAACCAGAAGTCGTCATCTTCATCATCAATGGTGGCCCTACCGTTGGACTCGTGTGGGGTCCCGTCTGCATTCATAACCTCGCACATTACCAAATAACCATCTTTTCTGGCAGGGTCGGGATAGATGGCCACAGGCACCAACGAACAGTCAGAAGATCCACCTTCAGCTTGTTGTGTGGATGATCCATCGAAAGACCAGTTACCAAGCTCTTCCAAGGTTCCTTTAAAATTTTCATGATCTTCAACTTTGGTCTTACTTCTAATGTTTTGAGTTGGGTAATACCCATCTAACCAAAGGTATTCTAATTTAATTTTGCTCATAATTCTGGTAGTTATTTGTTCTCAAATTCACGATCAACAAAAATAACTTTTTCATTGAATTATCAATGTTCTGAGGGGGTAAAATCACAAACTGAACCCTATTATTTATATTACCCCATATTTTGGGCGGGGTTAGGTGAAAAAAAACTAATTTTTTGAGAATATATTATTAAATTGTTAATTGTAGCTTTGCGGAATTAATACAAATCGAGATGCCAAAAACGAGATTTCAGGCCTTGGCCGAAAGCCAGAAAAGGGAACATAAGAACATAGACGAATCGGGGAAGCGATCAGAACTTTTTGGAAAGCAAGTGTTCAATGAGGAAAAGATGCTCCAATTCCTAACCAAGGAAGCTTTTGACAATGTAAAATCGGCCATTTTTCAGGGGAGTAAAATCGATAGAAAAATAGCCGACCAAGTGGCCGAGGGAATGAAAGCGTGGGCCCTATCCATGGGTGCAACGCACTATACCCACTGGTTTCAGCCATTGACAGGAGCAACGGCGGAAAAACACGATGCCTTTTTTGATATTTTGCCCGAAGGAAAAGCCATGGAAAAGTTTGGTGGTGCCCAGTTGGTTCAACAAGAACCAGATGCATCCAGCTTTCCAAGTGGCGGAATTCGAAACACTTTTGAGGCTCGCGGTTATACCGCTTGGGACCCCACTTCTCCGGCATTCATTTATAAAACCACGCTTTGTATTCCAACCATTTTTGTGGCCTATACGGGAGAAGCTTTGGATAATAAAGCGCCACTTTTGAGGGCATTGCACGCTGTGGATCAGGCAGCAACCAGTGTGGCCCAATATTTTGATAAAAATGTTCGAAAAGTATATGCCACATTAGGTTGGGAACAAGAGTACTTTTTGGTGGACAAGGCATTGGCCCAATCCCGATTGGATTTAACCATGACAGGTAGGACGTTGGTCGGGAATTTTTCAGCAAAAGGCCAACAATTGGACGACCATTATTTTGGGGTGATACCACCACGGGTCTTGAGCTTTATGAGCGATTTGGAAAAACAGTGCACTCAATTGGGCATTCCTGTAAAAACAAGACATAATGAGGTGGCGCCCAACCAGTTTGAACTGGCCCCGGTCTTTGAAGAGGCCAATCTCTCCGTGGATCACAACCTATTGTTGATGGATGTGATGGAAGAAGTGGCAAGCAAACATAATTTTAAGGTGCTTTTTCATGAAAAACCTTTTGCTGGAATAAATGGTTCTGGAAAACACAACAACTGGTCCTTGGCGACCGATACGGGCGTGAACCTGTTGAGCCCTGGTACCACACCTATGAAGAACCTTCAATTTTTGACCTTTTTTGTGAACACCATAAAAGCGGTGGATACCTATGAGGAACTGCTCCGGTCTTCCATTGCATCGGCGAGTAACGACCACAGGTTGGGAGCCAATGAGGCACCGCCGCCCATTCTTTCCATTTTTATTGGAAAACAATTGAGTGATGTGCTGGATGAATTGGAAGGCGTTTCCAAAGGAAAATTGTCCCCCGAGGAAAAAACGGAACTCAAGCTTAATGTGGTGGGTAAAATTCCCGAAATTTTGTTGGATAATACCGATAGAAACCGAACCTCCCCCTTTGCCTTCACGGGAAACAAATTTGAGATGAGGGGCGTCGGGGCCAAAATGAACTGCGCCAAGCCCATGACGGTGCTCAATACCATTGTAGCCAAACAACTCACTGATTTTAAAAAGGAGGTGGATGCGCTGATTGACAAGAAGAATCTAAAGAAGGATGAAGCGGTCTTCAATATTTTGCGGGAATACATTAAAACCTCTAAAAGAATTCGTTTTGAAGGCGATGGCTATGGCATGGAATGGCAAGAGGAGGCCCGAAGACGTAAACTCAGTTTCAATAAAAATACACCTGAAGCCTTGCAAATAATCACCTCAAAAGAAAGTGTGGGGCTGTTCAAGGAAATGGATGTGATGAGCGAGGTAGAACTCAAAGCACGGCAAGATGTAGAGTTGGGGGCCTATATTTTCCATATCCAGATTGAAGGAAGGGTATTGGGGGAAATGGTGTATAACCACATCATTCCTGCAGCTATCCGATACCAAAACCTTTTATTGGAAAATATTGGAGGGTTGAAAGAAGTATATGGTGCCGCTCACAAGAAAGTAGCCGAAAGCCAATTGAATCTATTGGAACAAGTGGGGGAACATATTCTCGAAATCAAAAAATTGACCGATGAAATGACAGATGCCCGAAAAAGGGCCAATGGACTTTCCACCATTGACAAAAAAGCACAGGCCTATTGCAACAATGTAAAACCGTATTTTGATACCATAAGGGAGCAATCCGATAAATTGGAGAAACTGATTTCGGACGATCTATGGCCTTTTACAAAGTATAGGGAAATCTTGTTTACAAAGTAGAAAGCCTCATCTAAAGAACACTTTTCAAAAGAGCGTGACAACCTAAGTGTGAATTGATGGTTTTCCGCTATTTTTGCCCAAACCAAGATTATGTCGTCGGACACGAGTAAAAGATATGCACAACGTGGAGTTTCTGCCTCCAAAGAAGATGTGCACAATGCCATCAAAAATATTGATAAGGGCCTTTTTCCAAAGGCGTTTTGCAAAATTGTACCCGATTATTTAACGGGTAGCCAAGAGCACTGTTTGGTAATGCATGCCGATGGAGCCGGTACCAAGTCCTCCTTGGCCTATATGTACTGGAAAGAGACCGGAGATATTTCCGTATGGAAAGGCATTGCCCAAGATGCCCTTATCATGAATGTGGATGATCTTATCTGCGTGGGTGCCACAGACAATATCATGCTATCGTCCACCATTGGGCGAAATAAAAACTTGATTCCCGGAGAGGTCATTTCAGCCATCATCAATGGTACTGAAGAATTGATTTCCGATTTGGAAAAGCATGGGATTACCATTCGTTCCACAGGTGGAGAAACAGCGGATGTAGGTGATTTGGTACGCACCATTATTGTGGATTCCACCGTCACCGCCCGAATGGAACGTTCAAAAGTAATTGACAATGCCAATATTAAGGCCGGGGATGTCATTGTAGGATTGGCTTCCTTCGGAAAAGCGAGTTACGAAAGTGAATATAATGGGGGAATGGGCAGTAATGGACTGACTTCGGCCCGCCATGACGTATTCGAGAAATATTTGGCCCAAAAATATCCCGAAAGTTATGATGCTTTGGTTCCTGGAGAGTTGGTCTATTCCGGAAAAACAAAACTAACCGATGAAGTGTCAGATTCCCCATTAGATGCCGGAAAATTGGTGCTTTCACCCACTCGTACGTATGCGCCAATCATCAAAAAAATATTGGAAAAATATAATGCAGACCAAATCCATGGGATGGTCCATTGTAGCGGTGGGGCACAGACCAAGATTCTTCATTTTGTGGAGAACCTTCACATCATAAAGGACAATATGTTCGCCATTCCTCCACTGTTTAAATTGATTCAGGAACAATCGGGCACGGACTGGAAGGAAATGTACCAGGTTTTTAATTGCGGACATCGCATGGAACTTTATGTGAATGAACAAGTTGCGGACGATATTATCAAAATATCCAAAAGTTTTGATGTAGATGCCCAAATTGTTGGTCGTGTAGAAGCTTCAGAACACAAAAAATTGACCATACAAAGTACGTATGGTAAGTTTGAGTATTAGCATACGAATCAAGGTATTTTAACGTTCTTTTTATAAACCTCTTGCTATGGAAAGAAAAGAATTTTTAAGAAGCCTGGGCGCAGGTGCAGCTTTTGCCCTTATGTTTCCTTGTGCTCAAGGATGCTCCAAAGATGGTGAACTGGAAACGTTTCCCGTCTCCAATGGGGTTGATTTTACCATTGATTTAGACTCAGCTTTAGCTGCCCCATTGGCAAACAACGGGGGCTATATTTCTGTGAAATCTTCTCAGGACCTTACCTATTTTGATATTGTTGTGGCCCGAAACTTGCAAGGTGAACTTATTGCGGCAAGTAAGATCTGTAGCCATCAAGGAACCGAGGAAATCCGTTTTATATCTGAAGATGGCGGCGTATTTCATTGCACCACACATCAATCCAGATTTGCTCAAGATGGCACATCTCTTAATTTGAACACTACCAGCAACCCGTTGAAAATTTTTAGCACAGAACTCGACGGTACCATACTTCGGGTTTTTGAGTAATCGGGTTTGACCAAAATCGTATGAAGAAGTTCTTAACCATAGTATTTTTATGTTTCGTTGGCGTTATGCATGCCCAAGAGTGGCAAGATAATTTCAACGATGCTGTGGATTTGGCCATTCAGGAAGACAAACCCATTGTTTTGGTCTTTTCAGGGTCTGATTGGTGTGCTCCCTGCATCCGGCTAAAACGAAATATTTTGGATTCGGATGAGTTCAAAAGCTATGCTTTTTCCCATTATGTGCTCTATAATGCCGATTTTCCCCGAAAGAAAAAGAACCAACTTCCCGAAGATAAAACAGCAGTCAATAAAACCTTAGCTGAAAAGTACAATCCAAAGGGATATTTTCCTTTGGTAGTAGTGTTGGATAAGAACCAATCTGTTTTGGGCAAGACAGGTTTTAATGTAAGGGCCACCCCAGAAAAATATATTGCAGTACTCAATGATTTTGTAAAATGAAAACGCTCACAGTCCTTTTTTGCAGCCTGTTTTGTATGCTGTCGCAAGGACAGTTGGTGCAGCGTGATATTACGGTAAAAAAGACCCTGAAACTGATGGGTACCCGGTTTGAAATTACCGTTGTAGCCCCAAATGAGGAAATTGGCTATCTGGATATTGATGAAGCGGTTTCGGAAATAGAGCGGATAGAAAGAATGATCTCCTCATGGGATGAAGCTTCCGAAACTTCCAAAATCAACAAAAATGCAGGAATACAAGCTGTAAAGGTGAGCCCAGAATTATTTCGTTTGATAGAGAGAGCGATAAAAATTTCCGAAATCACAGATGGAGCCTTTGATATTACCTACGCATCCATGGATAACATCTGGAAGTTTGATGGCACCATGGACTGTATGCCTGCAGAAGTGGATATTAAAAATTCCATCGCAAAAATTGGATATAAGAAAATAGTATTGGACCCAGAAGCGCAAACTGTGTTTTTAAGTGAACCCGGTATGAAAATAGGCTTCGGCGCTATTGGTAAGGGGTACGCTGCGGACAAGGCCAAGGAGCTTTTAACCTCCAAACAGGTTAAGGGGGGCATTATCAATGCTTCGGGCGATTTAACCACTTGGGGCACCAAAGTAACCGGGGAAAAATGGTTGGTCGGTATTGCCAATCCCTTGAGCAAGGAAAAGGTGTTTAGTTGGTTACCTGTAGTGGAATCTTCAGTGGCCACATCGGGCAATTATGAAAAATACATCACCCTAAATGGCAAAAAGTACTCCCATATTATTGACCCACGTACCGGATACCCTACTAATGGTATCAATAGTGTATCGGTTTTTGCCAAGCATGCCGAATTATGCGATGCCTTGGCCACAGCAGTCTTTATCATGGGAAAGGACACAGGGATACACATGATTAACCAGATTGATGGGGTAGAGGTCGTTGTAGTGGATTCAGACAATAAAATACACAAGAGTTCAGGAATCATTTTCGATACGAATCCGTAAATTTATTCCATGGGAAAACTTCTTTTTTTCTTTCTTCTTTTAATTTTTTCCAGTTCCTGTGTTGCGGTTCGGGAATATGAAAAGGTGTATGTAAGTGATGCTGAGATGCAACTGGGAGCGAGACCTTGTGAACGCTTTGAGACCAACTTTCATATCTATCGCGAAGCTTCATCCGGAGCCAACGGGGGAAAAACAGGTGGGGGCTGTGGATGTAACTAAAATGATAGCCCTTGAGATGGAGAACAATCCAAAAATTCAACATTCCAACAACTTAAAAAATGCATTGATACTGATTGTATGTGCTTTGGGTATGGTTACGGGATGGGCACAACAAACCGATACTTCCTACAAGCGACGCGTGTTGGAGACCAGTGAGGTTGATGTGCTGTTCAGTTATTACGACCAAGATGGGCGACATGCCGCCGTAACGGGTGGAGAAGGTACGGAAGATTTAACCGACGCCACTTCAACCTTGGTATTACGCATGCCCATGAACGAAGATGACATCCTTACGGTAGATGTGGGATTGTCAGCCTATACCTCAGCATCTTCCAGTAATGTCAACCCTTGGGATGGGCGTAGGGAAGGCAACCCTTTTGATGCTTCATCAGGCGAATCCAGAAAGGATTTGTTGGCCTACATTAACCCTAGTTACCAGCATAGTTCAGAGGATCGGAATACCATTTGGAGTGGCAATATCTATTTTTCTTCGGAATACGATTATTTTTCTTTTGGTTTTGGCGGAAGTTATACAAGACTCTTCAATGAAAAGAACACCGAATTTACATTCAGCAGTCGTGTTTTCCTAGATAAATGGAATGCCATATATCCAATAGAACTTAGAGATGGCTTTTTTGATGATAGAATCACAGGTATCGGAACCTATAATCCAAATTTTACCGAATTTGGAAAGGAAAATCGGAATTCCTACTCCTTATCATTTAGTTTTTCCCAGATTTTGAGCCGGAAATTGCAAGGCGCTCTTTTTGTGGATCTTGTAACTCAAAATGGGTTGTTGAGTACGCCATTTCAACGGGTGTATTTTGCAGATAACAACGATTTTTTCATTGAGGATTTTCAATTGGCGGACAATGTAGAGCAACTACCCGACAAGAGGTTAAAGGTTCCTGTTGGTGGGCGCCTTAACTATTATGTGAACGATTTGTTGGTGCTGCGGTCCTATTATCGCTATTATTGGGATGATTGGGGGATTACTTCGCATACCGCCAGTCTTGAAACTCCCTTTAAGTTGACGGACAGGTTTACGCTGTATCCTTCGTACCGCTACTACACCCAAACTGCGGCAGATTATTTTTATCCCAAGGAGGCAGCTTTGTCATCTTACGAGTTTTATACTTCAGATTATGATTTATCCGAATATGATGCCCATCAATATGGGTTTGGTGTTCAATACAAGGATATTTTTGCAAGTGCCTCTATTTTCAATTTTGGACTCAAGACCATTGACCTCCGCTTTAGTCAGTATGACCGCAGTGATGGGTTGAATGCCTTTATCATCACTTTGGGAACTACATTTATCGCGAATTAGGCCTTACATAACCTTCGCTTACCAAATCTTCAACACTCTTAATCGATTTGGAACATCCGTTAGCAAGAAAATAAATGTTGTCACTGACCTCTAGAATATCTTTATAAAAATGGTCTGTTATTAGGATTGCACTGTTCTTTTTTCGTACTTCAATTATGGATTTTATCTTCTGTATATAAAGCGGCGAGATAAATGAAAAAGGTTCATCAAGTAAGATGATCTCTTTGTTCTGATGTAAAATAAGATAGGTCTCCAAAACCTTGATTTCCCCACTTGAAAGCTCAGATATAGTTAGGTTTTGGTAAACTTTAAAGCTTTCAAACTCCTTTTTAAATTTATTCCAATCCACATCAAAAAGATTGAAGGCGGTTTGGATTTTCATGGAATTTGGCAAAAGTTGATGTTGTGGAAGATATGCCACTTTATTGGTTTGGAAGAGCTTTTTTTGAATGACTTTACCGTCAATGCGAACCGATTTATATTTTGATGCCAAACACCCGAAGATAATCTTTAAAAGAGAAGTCTTTCTAGAACCGTTCCTTCCCAATATGCCAGTCACATTTCCATGCTGTGCACGAAGATAAATGCCAAAAAGAATCCGTTTGGCACCAAAATTCAGTTCTATGTTGTCTACCTCAAGAATCATTGAAAGAAAACGAAATAAATAAGGATAGAGGTAAGAAGTTCCATCAAAAAAGAAAGGCAAAAAAGATGCGTTTTGGAGAGGCCAAAATTGTTGTAGAAAACTAGGCTCTGTTTTGACTCACCATCTTGTAATTTCAGAAAATAAATTCCCAATAGCATCAATTTAAAGCACATCACTGAGAAAAAGGAAACCTTGAAGACAAACAGGAAAATTGTGATGGTATTGGATAGAACAAAAATCGTCTTATAGAACAGAAAGACAAGCCGATACGTTTTAAGGCGGAACAATAACCAAGGCATTTACTAAATGTACAAATTAATCGTAAATTCGCAGTCTTAGTGGAAGGAGATATGCTCGATAAACTCAACATTGTAAAACAACGTTTTGATGAGGTCGCAGACCTTATCATTCAGCCTGATATCATTTCGGACCAACAGCGGTATGTAAAACTGAACAAGGAGTACAAGGACCTTAAAGTATTGGTTGATAAGCGGGATCAATACATTGAACTTACCAATAATATTAACGAGGCAGAGGAAATTATTGCAGATGGCAGTGATGCCGAGATGGTGGAAATGGCCAAGATGCAACTGGAAGAGGCCAAAGGTGCCTTGCCCCAATTGGAAGAAGAAATAAAGTTTCTGTTGATTCCGAAAGACCCTGAAGATGCAAAGGATGTGGTTATGGAGGTCAGGGCAGGAACTGGAGGCGATGAGGCCAGTATTTTTGCTGGGGACCTATTCCGAATGTATACCAAATACTGCGAATCCAAAGGCTGGAAGACCAATATTATCGATTTAAGTGAGGGAACCAGCGGTGGATATAAAGAAATCCATTTTGAAGTAAGTGGGGAAGATGTGTACGGCACCTTAAAGTTTGAAGCTGGAGTGCACCGCGTACAACGGGTGCCGCAAACCGAAACCCAAGGCCGGGTACACACCAGTGCTGCCACCGTCATGGTAATCCCGGAGGCAGAGGAATTTGATGTTCAAATTGACCCAAAAGATGTACGGATAGATTATTTCTGTTCTTCAGGACCTGGAGGACAGTCCGTGAACACCACCTATTCCGCGGTACGATTGACACACGTTCCAACAGGGATTGTAGCCCAATGTCAGGATGAAAAATCGCAGCACAAAAACAAGGATAAAGCCTTTAAAGTGTTACGTTCCCGTTTGTACGACATGGAATTAGCCAAGAAGCAGGCAGAAGATGCGGCCAAAAGAAATTCGCAGGTGAGCAGTGGAGATCGCTCGGCAAAGATTAGAACGTACAACTATCCACAAGGTAGGGTCACGGACCACAGAATTGGACTTACACTTTACGATTTGCAGAACATCATGAATGGCGATATCCAAAAAATTATTGACGAGCTAATGTTGGTGGAGAATACTGAGAAATTGAAAGAGGCTTCTGAGATATTTTAGTTTTCAGAAGTCAGAAGTCAGAAGTCAGAAGTCGGGAGTCAGTGGTCAGTTTGAGCGCGGTCAAGAACCCTCAATAAATGAAAATAGAACAATTAATTTCCCAAATCCATCAAAAGAAATCCTTTCTCTGTGTAGGGTTGGATACAGATTTGGAAAAAGTTCCCAAACACCTTCTAAAGGAAGAAGACCCCATTTTTGCTTTCAACAAAGCCATTATTGATGCTACCCATCCCTATTGTGTGGCTTATAAGCCCAATATTGCGTTTTATGAAGCCTATGGCCTGCAAGGTTGGAAATCTTTGGAGCGTACCATGGTGTATTTGAATGAGAAACATCCTGAAATCTTTACCATTGCTGATGCCAAACGGGGGGACATTGGCAACACCTCCACCCGATACGCCAAAGCTTTCTTTGAAACCTTAAATTTTGACTCGATCACCATTGCGCCTTATATGGGTAAGGATTCGGTTGAGCCCTTTTTGGAATTTGAGGACAAGCATACCATTTTATTGGCGTTGACGTCCAATCAGGGAGCTTTCGATTTTCAAACCAAAAAAATTGAAGGGAATGAGCTCTACAAAGAAGTTTTGAAAATTTCCAAAACGTATAAAAATACAGAGCGATTGATGTATGTTGTGGGAGCTACCAAAGCATCGTACCTCAAAGAAATCAGGGAGATTGTTCCAAACAGTTTTCTGTTGGTTCCTGGAGTAGGGGCCCAAGGTGGTAACTTGCAAGATGTATGTGCTTATGGAATGACCAAGGAAGTGGGATTATTGGTCAATTCCTCACGCGGAATATTGTACGCTTCAACAGACCGCGATTTTGCGGATGCTGCAGCGGAGCAAGCCAAAAAAATACAGATTGAAATGAAGGTTGAATTGGGGAAAGTCCACAAATAATTCAGCCTAAGCTTTCCAGTACTTTTTTGATGCTCTGCGCCTTCCTTTTGAAAAATTCAACCAAGTGGGAGTCACCATTGGCCGCTTTTTCAATAAAATTTTTATATCTGAACTCCAAAATGGTAATCGCTTGACTACCGCTGGTGATTGGAGTCACTGTTCCAACTCTACAATACTGATTATTCATAACTCAAGATTTGTTATATCAAAGATACGTTGAAAACTCAGGGATGGATTACAAGGAAATAGGGTATACGTCTAGAAATCAGGTTATTTATCTAAAATTTAACAGAATCGCTGCCTTCTTGATCATTCCCTTACCTTTTGGGTGTAAAAACTTAACTTACATTTGGGAAAACAATTTTGTTGGGCACATGACTTAGTTCATGTCTTAAGAATTTGTGCTGGGAACCTTTTTCTTTGCCTACGAAGCCAACCAAAATAACACTTTTACCCACAAAAAAACCGGTGCGAACACCGGTTTAAACTAACTAACTCAAAAAAATGCTAACTCAGATAATTTCTGTTTACAAAATTCCTGTTTAACCTTCAGGTCAAGGTTAATTTAACTTTAGGAATTTGTTATAATTGTCTCGTATAATTGATTTTATAACGACAACATTTTTAACTTATTGCACTATTCTGAAAAAATTATGATTAATCTTGCAAAGCGAACACTTTTTTTAACAAATCTGTTGTTCTGGAAGAAATTTTAGTCCTGATTTCTTTCTCTTCCACCGCGATCATGGTGTAAACACCTTCCAATGCTTCATTGGTGGTATAGTCTGTTAAATCTGGATTTACATCGTTGGTGAGCGGCAAACTGTTGTAACGGGTTATAATGTTGCTCCATATTTGGTCCGCCCCAACCTTTTGGAACGAATTTTTAATGATCGGATTGAATTTATCGTACAGTCTAGCCTTTGTGGACGACTCCAAATATTGTGTTGCAGCATTGTCATTCCCCAACAAAATTTGTCTCGCGTCATTAAATGTAATTCCTTTAACAGCGTCAACAAAAATGGGAGTGGCCTCGCCAACAGCATCTTCGGCAGCCCTGTTGATGATTCTAAGTCCTTCATCAGCCAAATTTCCAAGGCCTACATCCCGAAGGGTCTTGTCCACCTTTTGTAGCTCTTCTGGAAGCAGAATTTTAACCAACTCATTTCTAAAGAATCCGTTTTCCAGGGCCAGTTTGTTCACCTGTTTTTCAATCCCCATATTCAAGGCTTCCCTGAGTCCTTGGGCAATTTCAGCATTTCCGATTCCAGTAGGTCCTTGGGGCAATTGGTTCACAACTTGCTGCAGTTCTGTGCATCCAGCAAGCTGAAAAACCAATACGCATAGCAGTATTCGTTTCATGGTAAATTTTTTATAGTTAGGGTGAAATTTACTACGAAACCTTAAAACATCTTGGGATATACAATTTTAATTGCGGTCTTTTTTAAAATCCAATTGGATATTACTGGAAAATCATAGCTTGATCAATTTGAGGCAGTATTACCCGATGAATTGTTCTCAAATGTGTTATTGGACTGTGATAGGCTGTTGCCTCCCTGAACAAAATCGATACCCCACCCGGCACTGTCTTTTATGGTACTGTTTTCAATGGTAAGGCTTCCTTCACAATGAATAACGATGTTTCCTTGGCCACCGGCATTGTACATTTGCTCTGCACCACCACCCGAAACAACACAGTAATTCATAAAATTTGTTCCTGTACTGGAGTTGATGCCTATTCCCAACCAAGTACCCTGACCTTCCGTAGTTCCCCTGAACAGTATTGGTTCATCTGAAGTCCCCTGGGCATTCAAAGAACCAGTGGTGGGAATACAATCCACTCCAGGACTTCCCAAGACCAGGCCTGCCCCAGTTTCAAACTCCAATATTGTTCCCGCTTCTATGGTAATGGCTTTTTCCACATAGGTTTCCCTTCCTGATTCCTCTGTTTCTATTCGGTAAGGGACTTCCAATTTTTTGATTAGGAGATCCGCTTCGGTAATAGCATCTCCTTCTACTTGAATGTAGGGTCTTCCGTTACCTTCGGCATAAGTTGATGCTCCATCCAATTGATCCACTTGAGGAAGATGCATCCAAATCGGGGCCAATTCATTATTGATTAATGTATTCTCTTGAAAATCCTCCAGTAGGGCATCATCATCCAACATGTAAATGCCAAATCCACCACTGTCCGTTATTTCTGAGTTTTGAATAGTCGCCCTGCTATCGCATTGTAAAGTAATATTGGCATTGAAGTCGGATGCATTGTATAACTTACTACTGCCTCCACCCGAGATATTGCAATAAATCAATTTGTTATTTGGGCTGGATGAGTTGAAACCGATTCCCAGCCAAGTGCCTTTCCCAGCTGTTACACCACGGAAGGTTATGGGATTTTCCATGGTTCCTGAAGCATCCAAAGATCCTGATGTGTTTGCGCAATCAGAAGATTGTTCTCCTAATCGAAACCCAGCTCCATTGGAAAATTCCAAGACATTCCCTGCAGCGATTACCAACGCATTTTTGATGTTGTATTTTTTGCTTTCCACAAACCGATACGGAACGTTTAAGAAAGGCATGTTTACACCATCATCCTCAATTTCATTCTCGCGGACCTCCACATAATCATTTCCGTTACCCTGATAATCAGAATCATCATCCAAAGCTCCCAACTGATTGAAGAAAAGTCCAACCGGTGCATCATCATTGTCCGAAATCATATTATTGGAGAAAACCTCAAGATCGCTTTCATCGGTCACAAAAAGTCCATACCCGTCATTATCCATAATGGTACAGTTTACAATGGCGGCTTTGGAGTCTTCCTGTCTCGACAATTGTACGGCTCCTTTTTCTCCAGATTGACCTGAGGCTGAACGACCAGCATGCATTACGGTTACATATTCCAAACGATTTTCAGGATGGTTGGAACCGAAATAGACACCCTTCCACACCCCTTTGTTTTCAGATGTTCCGATAAACTTGATAGGGTCTGACTCGGTGCCGATGGCTTTTAAACCTCCTCCTTCACTGGTGAAAATCCCGCTATTGTCACCTTCAAAAGCTATAATTACTCCTGGTGCTATGGTCAATAGGGCGTTGTCCATTATCGAAATTTCA
Organism: Allomuricauda sp. CAU 1633; assembly: GCF_017313225.1. Classification (GTDB taxonomy): domain Bacteria; phylum Bacteroidota; class Bacteroidia; order Flavobacteriales; family Flavobacteriaceae; genus Flagellimonas. Next base: position 352,921 of record NZ_JAFLNE010000002.1, read on the forward strand.
CATTGTACCACGTAATCAATTTCATTCCCTGGAACCACATCTTCCCATGTAGTATTTTCAGTAATGGTACTTTGGTCGCACAACGAAGCGTTTGCTGTTATTACAGTGAAGGATGGCCCATTTGCGGTTTCACCATCAACCATAACTGAAATAGGTCCCGAAGTGGCATTATCAGGTACATTAACTACCAATTGCGTTGTTGAACTGGATGTAACAGTGGTGTTTGTACCATTGAACGAAACAGTATTTTCACTAGTGGTATTACTAAAATTGGTGCCGGTTATGGTGACTTCAGTACCTACCAACCCATTTGTAGGGGATATCCCAGTAACAGTAGGAGTGGTGTTTACAGGTTCATCATCTACTACAGGCTCGCTATCACCGCTGGAACTACAACTCACTATAATAAAGCTAATTATAAAGCCCATCAATTTGCCAAGTCCAAACCTTCTCCTTTTTACTAATGAATTTTTCATAATTATAGTATTTGTTAAATGGAGGGGACTTTTTACTTCCTTACCAAAGCTATGGTGATGGAAGCTTTTTGACTGACAGTACAGTTCCAAAAAATAACACTGGGGTGCCAAATAATGTACTTACCCTTCAAAATCAATAGGAAGATGGGGGTACACCGTACAGGTCTTTGAAGCATTTGGCAAAATAGGAAAGGTTGCTGAACCCTACTTGGTAGGCCACTTGAGTAACGGTATCTGCTTTTTGTGATAATAACTGAGCCGCACGTTTTAATCGAAAATTTCGGAGCAATTCCCCTGGGGATTCATTGGTAAGTGCTTTTAATTTTCTATGGAGCTGTGTTTTGCTCAAGGCCAATTCTTGTTGCATTTGAGGTACTCCAAAATTACTGTCAGTATGATTTTCCTCCAACAGACTGATAACCTGCTCCAGGAACTTTCTATCCAGCGAAGTGATTGTAATTTTTTCCGGATTAACAGTAAGATGGCTACTTTTATAATGTTCCCACAGACGTTCCCGTTGATGGATAAGATTATCCACTCTTGCCAACAGTTCCTTGGCATCAAAAGGTTTTGTTAAATACTCATCGGCACCAGTTTCCAGCCCTTCAATTTTGTTTTGGACACCTGCGCGGGCCGTTAACATGATGACGGGAATATGGCTGGTTTCCAAATTGGTCTTTAAAGTTTTGCACAGCTCCATACCATCCATTTTGGGCATCATCAAATCGGTGATGAGCAGGTCAGGTATTTCTGAAGTTGCCATTTTTAATCCTTCCATCCCGTTTTCCGCCTCAAGGATTTGATACTTTTTAAAAAGTTGGTTTTTAATCAACTGGCGCATGTCATCATTGTCTTCAACAAGTAAAATTTTTGGGAGCTTTCGCAGATCTTTCTTTGGTAATTCAAAGGTTTTTCTTTTGGAGATGGATATGGGCTCACCGCGCTCGGCCAAGTGCTCTTGTATTTGGGGCGCCTTTATTTTTACAATAGGAATTTGTACCGTAAAATAGGTACCCTTGCCCACTTCACTGGAAACCGTAATCGTTCCATCCATTAATTCCACCAAATCTTTTGAAAGGGACAGCCCAATGCCTGAACCTTCTTGGTCTTTTGTAGGACTACTGTCCACTTGATAGAATCGGTCAAAAATAAAAGGTAATTTATCTTCAGCGATACCACGACCAGAATCAAAAACTTGAACGACGAGTTCTTCTCCATTATGCGATACGTTTAAGGATACCAATTCACCATCATCACTGAATTTAAAGGCATTACTCAAGAGGTTGTATATGATTTTCTCCAATTTATCACGATCAAACGCAGCCCATAAAGTTTCATGGGGGATTTCTACCCGGTAGTCCATGTTTCGCTGCGCCGCATGTGAATTAAAAGAGGATGCGGCAGTCCTCAAGCATTTAAAGACATCGCCTTCTGTGGATTTTAGCTGTAGTTTACCTTGATCTATTCTGGATAGATCTAACAGTTGGTTTACCAGTCCCAAAACCTTGTTGGTATTGCGCCTGATCATTTTAACCTCTTCGACACTAAGTTTTTCCTCTGGGTTTTGCTCCAAATGTTCAATAGGATTCTTAATTAAGGTCAATGGTGTTCTAAACTCGTGGGAAATGTTGGCAAAAAAGTTGGATTTCATATGATCCAACTCCTGAAGTTCTTTATTGGCCCTTTGCTTGATTCGATATTGATTGTAAATAAGACCGGCCAGCAACAGAATAAATATGGCCAGTACAATAATGCCGTTTCTCTCGTTCTTCCTTTTGCTCAGTTGTAGGGCTTGTACCTCTTTCTCGGAGGCCAATAAAGATATTTCCCTGGTTTTTTGGTCGTTCTGATATTTGGCCTCTATTTCCTCTGCTAGATCTCGCTTTTCTATATTATAAAGACTATCCCTTGCAGTTTGGTACTTAATGATGTAATCGTAGGCACTTTTATGGTTGGAATTAGCATGATAGACCTGGGCAAGTGTTTTATAACCATCCATGGCAGTAAGGTTTGCCCCAATCGCTTCTGCCACTTCAATCGCCTTTTTTGCGTATGTTTCCGAACTGTCCAACTTTTGTATACGTAAATATTCCAAGCCCAAGGATTGACTGGCCATACCAATGTTAATGGAATCGGATATTCCTTTTGCAATTTGAAGGGATTGCTTGTAGTGTTGGATGGCCTCTTGTGATTGCCCTTTGTCTGAATAAATATTACCAATGTTCTGGTATACTTGGCTCATCTCTCGTTTTCTATCCATTTTTTCATAGCTCTTGAGCGCAAGATTGTACTGTTCAATAGCATCGTTGTAATTGCCTAGATTCCTGTATACAATGCCCATGTTTTTGAGAACAAAGGTCCGTCCCGGCAAAAAATCAAATTTTTTGAAGAGACTGTCACTTTTCTTGTAGTAAGCAATGGCTTCCTCATAATTGTTTAATTTCTGATGGATAAGCCCAATATTTGCCATGTTTATTCCTGAATTTTTCTCATTTCCAATTTCGCTGTTCATTTGGGCCGCAAATGTGTAGGACTCCATGGCTTTTTTGTATTCCCCTTTTTCATTATAGATGTTTCCTAAATTATTGTAGGAACTGGCCATGCCTTCTCGATCACCAATTTCTTTGGCAAACTCAATATTGAGCCTGTGAAACTCTTCCGCTTTTTCTAAGTTCCCTTTGCTCAGATAGGCATTCCCCAAGCCAATCAGGGCAATAGCTTTGCCCGAATTATATTGGATACGATTGGAAATGGTCAAAGCATTTTGGTAAACTGATATTGAAGAATCATTACTTGACCTATTGTTGAGAAGATCTGCAAAACTGTTCAATGCCATTACATGATATTTCTTAGCGCTAATATTTGAAGCAATATCTATGGCCTTAAGAACATTTTCTTCGGCCTTTATCGGATTTTCATAGCGATAAGCATCGAATAGACCCAAAAGAAGATTGACCTTTAGAGAGTCTACTTTTTCTACTTGGAGCCTTTCCTCCAAACTGTCAATCTTTGATTGCGAATAGCCTGCAAAAAAGGATAGTAGTACAATGGATAACAGAAGTCTTGCCATTGTTAAATTTAGGAATTATCGTCTGTATCACAAGTGATTACGGAGAAGTATTTACATTATTTTCTCTAGTTTGTCAGCGAAGTGGAAATGCGGTGGAAGTAGCAATGAAATTAGGAGAAAATAACAGTCTTATTGTTGTAAACCATGGTTTTTCGGGCCACATGGAGTTGTACCGCCCGTGAAAGCACAATTCGTTCCAAATCCCTTCCTTTGGCAATAAAATCCGTAATGGAATGCGAGTGCGAAACTGCGGTCACGTCCTGTTCAATAATAGGCCCAGCATCCAATTCCGAAGTGACATAATGGCTGGTGGCTCCAATGATTTTCACCCCTCGTTCAAACGCAGCATGATAGGGCTTTGCCCCCACAAAAGCAGGAAGAAAGGAATGGTGAATATTGATGATTTTCTGCGGATATACATCAATCAATTTTGGAGACACAATCTGCATATATCGAGCGAGCACAATAAAATCCACTTCGTGCTTTTTGAGCAATTCCAGTTGTTTGCTTTCGGCTTCTTCTTTGGTTTGCTTGGTCACCGGCACATGGTAAAACGGAATCTGAAACTGTTCTGCTACATATTCCAAATCTCGGTGATTGCTCAAAATAAACGGAATGTCCACAGATAGTTCCTCAGAATTGTATCGACTTAAAAGGTCATACAAACAATGGTTGTATTTGGACACGAAAATGGCCATTTTTGGTTTGTAGGCCCCCAAATAAATGTCCCACTCCATGTGAAATTTTAAGGCGAGTTCCTGCTCGAAACCCTTTTTAAATTCCTCCAAAGAAACTTCCTTTTCAAACTCACTTTCCAACCGCATAAAAAAGACTCCGGCCTGTTTGTCCACATGTTGATCTAAATAAACCACGTTGCCCACTTGCTGATGCACAAAAGTGGTGACGGATCGTATAATGCCAGATTGGTCTGGGCAATGGATAAGAATAGTTAGCTTCATGATGCAATTTTGGCCGAGTAAAATTAGGGTATTCAAAAAAGGATGGCCAAGCTTTTTCAATTTTTTGTAATATCCTGAACAAAATCTAATTTGACTTGCATTTTCTGTAAATTGCAGGGCGAAAACAGACCTTTTATTGCAAATGGAACAACAGAAGCCCCACAAGCCTAAGTATAAAATCAGAATAGTGACAGCAGCCTCCCTTTTCGATGGGCATGATGCCGCCATTAATATTATGAGGCGTATCATTCAGGCCACAGGTGTTGAGGTGATTCACTTGGGGCATGATAGAAGTGTTGCCGAGGTGGTGGATTGTGCCATTCAAGAAGATGCCAATGCCATCGCTATGACTTCCTACCAAGGTGGACATAACGAGTATTTTAGATATATGTTCGATTTGCTTCAGGAAAGGGGCGCAGGGCACATCAAAATTTTTGGTGGAGGTGGAGGTGTAATCCTGCCAGAAGAAATCAAGGAATTGATGGATTATGGCATCGAACGGATTTATTCTCCAGATGATGGCAGGCAAATGGGGTTGCAGGGAATGATCAATGATTTGGTAGAGCGATGCGATACAGCAGTGCCCGATTTGCAAATCCCAAAAGGTGAAAAATTGGAAGGTTTGTTGAGTGATAAAGATTCAAACACCATTGCTCGATTGATTTCCCTCGCCGAAAATCGTCATACAGAATTTGAAAAATATCAAGATGGAATTCAAAATTCCCAAAGCACTATTCCCGTGCTCGGCATTACAGGTACTGGAGGTGCCGGAAAATCCAGTTTGGTAGACGAACTGGTGCGCCGATTTTTGATTGATTTTCCCGAAAAGCATATAGGGATTATCTCTGTGGACCCTTCCAAACGAAAAACAGGTGGGGCGTTGTTGGGGGACCGAATCAGGATGAACTCCATCAACAATGAGCGGGTGTACATGCGCTCCTTGGCTACCCGCCAATCCAATTTGGCCTTGTCCAAACATGTTTCGGAAGCCGTGCAAGTGCTCAAAGCGGCACAATACGACTTAATTATTTTGGAAACCTCGGGAATAGGACAATCCGATACTGAAATCTTGGAACATAGCGATGTGTCTCTTTATGTAATGACCCCCGAGTTTGGTGCAGCTACCCAACTGGAGAAAATTGATATGCTGGATTTTGCAGATTTGGTAGCTATCAATAAGTTCGATAAGAGAGGGGCGTTGGATGCACTTCGGGATGTGAAAAAGCAATATGCCCGAAATCATGGATTGTGGCATGCTTCGGAGGATGAGTTGCCCATTTATGGGACCATCGCATCCCAATTCAACGACCCAGGAATGAACAATCTCTACAAAAAAGTCATGGATACCTTGGTTGAAAAAGCAGATTCCAAATTGGTATCCACTTTAAAGGTGAGTAAGGAAATGGCGGAGAAGATCTACGTGATTCCACCATCACGGACCCGTTATTTATCCGAAATCGCCGAAAACAACAGGTCGTATGACGCTAAGGCCGAAGAGCAATCCAAAGTAGCACAACAACTTTATGGTATTTTCTTGACACTAACTTCCATTTTAGGAATGGAAGCTGAAAAAGCTGAAGAACATTTTTTGGATAAATCTGGTTTAAAGGAGAATGAAGTTCTTTCCAAAATCAAAAGTGTCAATGAAAAAGAGTTGGTGGGTCTACTGGTCAAAGAATTTGATAAAATCAAAATGAATTTGCTGCCCCAGCATTGGGGCATCCTTTTAAAATGGAAAGAAAAAGTAAATCGATACAAGTCTGATGTGTATTCTTTCAAGGTGCGGGATCGTGAAGTTAACATAAAAACGCATACGGAATCCTTATCCCACAGCCAAATTCCTAAGGTGGCCTTGCCCAAATACAAAGCGTGGGGCGATATTCTTCAATGGATATTACAAGAAAATGTACCAGGGGAGTTTCCCTATACCGCTGGATTATACCCGTTCAAAAGGGAAGGGGAGGACCCCACACGAATGTTTGCTGGTGAAGGAGGTCCTGAACGTACCAATAGACGGTTTCACTACGTGAGTTTAGACATGCCTGCAAAGCGATTGTCCACAGCATTCGATTCGGTGACCCTTTATGGCAATGACCCGGACCACAGACCGGATATTTATGGTAAAATTGGAAATGCAGGAGTTTCCATTTGCTGTTTGGATGACGCCAAAAAACTGTATTCCGGTTTTGATCTCAGCAATCCCATGACTTCGGTGAGTATGACCATTAATGGTCCGGCACCGATGCTGCTGGCTTTTTTTATGAATGCGGCCATTGACCAGAATTGTGAGAAATACATTCAAGAAAATGGGTTGGAAAATGAGGTGAAAAAGAAAATCGAAGCACTATATCAAAAGAAAGGGGTTCCACGTCCCACCTATTTTGGAAAACTTCCCGAAGGGAATAATGGCTTAGGTCTTATGCTTTTGGGGGTAACTGGAGGCCAAGTGTTGCCCAAGGGAGTATATGCCAAAATAAAGGAAGAAACCTTAAAGCAAGTTCGGGGAACGGTCCAGGCCGATATTTTAAAAGAGGACCAAGCTCAAAACACTTGTATTTTTTCCACGGAATTTGCACTGAAGTTGATGGGTGACGTGCAAGAATATTTTATTGAGCAGCAGGTTCGGAATTTCTACTCGGTTTCCATATCAGGCTATCACATTGCAGAAGCTGGAGCCAATCCCATTACGCAATTGGCATTTACCCTTTCCAATGGTTTTACTTATGTGGAGTATTATCTGAGTCGAGGGATGGATATCAACAAATTTGGTCCCAATCTGTCCTTCTTTTTTTCCAATGGAGTTGACCCAGAATACGCCGTAATTGGAAGGGTGGCAAGGCGAATTTGGGCCAAGGCCTTAAAAGAAAAATACGGAGCAGACCCACGAGCACAAATGTTAAAATATCACATTCAGACCTCGGGGAGGAGCCTACATGCGCAAGAAATTGACTTTAATGACATCCGAACCACTTTGCAGGCACTTTATGCCATTTACGACAATTGCAATTCCTTGCACACCAATGCCTATGATGAGGCCATTACCACGCCCACGGAAGAATCAGTGCGGAGGGCTATGGCTATTCAGTTGATCATTAATAAGGAATTGGGATTGGCCAAAAATGAAAACCCCTTGCAGGGCTCGTTCATCATTGAGGAGCTTACCGATTTGGTAGAAGAGGCGGTTTTATTGGAGTTTGACCGAATCACGGAGCGAGGTGGCGTATTGGGCGCCATGGAAACCATGTATCAGCGCTCCAAAATTCAGGAAGAAAGTTTGCATTATGAAACCTTAAAACATTCAGGGGATTATCCCATTATCGGGGTAAACACCTTTTTGAGTTCCAAAGGTTCTCCCACAATTTTACCTGCTGAGGTGATCAGGGCCACGGAGCAGGAAAAGAAAAATCAAATTAAGACCTTGCAAAATTTGCATCAACGGGAAAAAGATGCAGCCGAAAAACAGCTGAAGGAATTGCAGCAGACAGCCATCAACAATGAAAATATCTTTGAGAAATTGATGGAAGTGGCCAAACATTGCTCATTGGGACAAATCACCAAAGCCCTCTTCGAGGTTGGAGGTCAGTACAGAAGAAATATGTAGAAGGGGTTAGTCGTTTCTGTTGTGAAAGGACTTTCTCCATTTTTTAAAAGAGGTTCTAAAGATTTTGATTTCCCTACGGAGGAGGTTGAGATATTCCTTCTCCTTAACACCATCACGTTCCAAGCCATTGCAATAGGCCAGAATATTTCGTGTCATAATGTTGATGAAAGTTAAACTTCTCATTCGTACGGAGTAGGAATTGCTTAAGGCCGCTTGCTCCACCTCTTTAGTAATCAAGGAAGCATCATTGAGCAATGATGCAGTGATGTCATCACGAAAACTATCAATTTTTCGCCAGGACAATTTTTCCCGGTTATGTGAGAAATAAGAGGCCACGGCTTCGCTCATGTCTCGAAGAGCCAACGATTTGCGGTACACAACCAAGGAATTAAGAGAGTTTCTCTCCATGATTTCAAAGCAATTTTGAATTATAAAATTACATACGAAATCAAAATTTCGACTTTAGTTTTAAAATTAAAAAATAGATTATACCTTTAAATATAAATTTTTATGAAGTTATTTCCTTTAATATGAAGATAGATGCACTTAATTGGCAAATTTTAGACCACTTACAGAAAAATGCAAGGGAATCTTTTACTCATATAGGCCGAGAAGTGGGCCTTACGCCACCTGCAGTGGCCGAGCGTGTAAAGAAGATGGAAGACTTGGGAATTATAGAGGGTTATGGAGCCAAAATTTCATATGTGAAGGCTGGTCACCAGTTTAAGGCAATCATTATGTTGAGGGCCTTTATGGGAAAACTCAAACCCTTTTTGGATAAGGTGAAATCGCTTCACGAAGTGGTGAATTGTTACCGAATCACGGGGAACGAGAACATTATTATGGAGGTGGTGCTCCGCGATCAATCCCACTTAGAAAAGTTTATTGATGAGCTTATCGTCTACGGTGAGTGCAGGACCCACATTGTGCTGTCCAACGTGGTGGCCCATGCCCCAATTAAAAGTGGCACGCAGGGAAAATAAATTCCACTAACTTTATATGACCAAAGCAGTAACTTGTTTTGGCTAGATTTTTGCTATGATAGAATTATGAAAAAAAAACAGCTACTATTTTTTCTCTCCTTGGTTTGTTTGACTTCAGCTTCGGCTCAGCAAATGGTTCTAAAAAAAGGGGAGATCATGGATTCCATTCCTGTTCAAGATTCCATTCCAAGTTCATTTTCGTTGTATTTGCCCAGAGATTTTTCCACAGATAAAAAGTGGCCCTTGCTGCTGGTTTTTGATTTGGAGGGTAAGGAAAGACAAACCATGTCCATATTTGTAGGCCCTGCGGAAAAGGAGGGCTATATTTTGGCGGCACCAAAAGTGAAAGATACGGTGTCGTTGACCAACAATATGATCGTTACCAATAACGTACTGGAAGAAATTGTAAATCTATTGCCCATTCAAAGGGAGCGAATATACACAGCGGGTGCTTCGGGTGGGGGACGCTTTGCGGGCTTGGTCCCAATTTTTATTAGGGGCGTTTCCGGGACCATTTCAATAGGAGCTTCCCTGACCAATACGGACTTGTTGAATGTGAGGCAGCCGTTTCATTTTATTGGGATGGTCAGTAAAGAGGATTACAACTATCCCACTATGTTGGAGGATGAAAAGCTATTGGACCGGTACAAATTTCCCAACCAAATAGTGTTGCATGAGGAAAAGAACACCTGGCCGCAAATAGAAGATCTGCAAAAAGGATTACAGCTGTTTACCTTGGCCGCAATGGGTAGAAAGTTGGTTCCTATGGATTCCATGTATGTCGATACGGCTTATAAAGAGGATATTGCGAAAGTGAATCTGTTGAAAAATTCGGGCCGTTTAATTTGGGCAGAGCAGTATCTTGGAGAAATGATGTCCATGTACGGTGCCCATAAGAATTTGGATTCCCTACGGGAAGTCCAAAAAGAATTACGAAGGGACAAACAGTTTAGGGCTATGAGACGTTCAGAAAATGCGGCTTTTTCCAAAGAGATATTGCTCAAGGAAAATTATCAGTACGATATGGAAGAGGATATGTTTGCCCATAACTTTAAAAACTTGGGTTGGTGGAATTATCAGATGGACGAGATTGATAAGTTCATCAACGGTTCCAATATCCATGAACAAGAGATGGGGCATCGGCTAGTGGGCTTTTTGAATGCATTGGCGGAGGATAATATTGCGCTGGTACAGTCAGGGCAGGTGATTGATGAGGACGCCTTGGCCTTTATGTATATGTTGAAAACCATCTTGGAGCCTGAAAATTTTGAGTTTTATTTAAAGACCATTTCGCTGAGTGCCAAGAATGAAGATTTTGGAACCGCGCTGTTTTATTTGGAAGAAGCTTTTCAAAAAGGATTCAAGGATAGGGATAAACTATACAGTTTGGAGGATACCGCACTGCTTCGGATTACCCCAGAGTTCAATAAAATGGTGGAAAAGTATCTAAAAGATGCCCGGTACGATATTATTGAGCAATAAACTTGGGGACTTCGTCCAGGTTCCAATCAATGACCAATCCACCGGCTATGGACTGGGCAATCTCCTTTCCATATAAATATTCGCAAAGATAAAGAGCGGCTTCAAAGCTTTTGGCTCCACCCGCTGAAGTGATGAATTTGCCATCATGGACAAATAACACACTGTCCTTTACGTTTAGGTGGGGGAACATCTCTTTATAGGTTACAATGTCACTCGGGAAGGTGGTGGAAGCCACTTCATTCAACAATCCGGCTTTGGCTAAAACAAAGGCGCCATCACAATGGGAAGTTACAAAAAGCGCGTCCTTGGCCACTTTTTCCACGAAATTCAACATGACCGTGTCCTTTAAATCACTATCCAAGTGGTGTTCAGCACTTGGCACCACCAAAATATCGATTTTGGGAATGGAGTCTTGGGTATAATCAAAATCAGGGAGGATTCGGATACCTTCAAATGAAGTAATGGGCTCTAGCGTATTGGCTACGGTGAAGGTGTTCATGGCTTTGATTCCTTTTCGATATTGGGTATGTTGAAAAATATCAAAAGGAGCGGTAAATTCAGTATTGTACACCCCGTCCATGATCAAAAAGGCAGTGTTGTAACGGTTGGGCTGTATTTGAGGAAGTGTTCGCTCCGCTGTTTTTGCATGTTTCTCGGAATTTTTCTTTTCTGAACAAGCCAATAGCAAAACAAGTAGACCAAATAAGAGTACGTTTTTCTTCATCATGGTACTAAGGTAGCATTAAGAATGATTTCTGCTACTTTTGCAATAAAATTACACGTATGAAATATCCAATTTTGGTTTTTGCTTTGTTGATACTGTCCTGTGGAAGAGGTAAAAAGTATCATGATGAAATATCAGAAGAACAACCAAAATCTGTACTGGTAGCCGATATTTTGGAGTTTCAAAAGGAGATGAACGAAAGCATGAAAGATCCTGAAAGTTCTCCATTGCCCGATAGACATCGAAAGGATTTTGAATCATTGGATTTTTTTGAACCTGATACCTCGTATGTGGTCAAGGCCAAGTTTGTCCGAACTCCAGATGCCATCCCTTTTTTAAATCCCACTACAACCGATAGAAAAACAGAGGAAGTGGTTTATGGCGTTGCCCATTTTACTTTGAATGGAAAGGAACACCAGTTGGAAGTGTACCAAAGTTTGGGTTTGTTGGATCAAGAGGAATATAAGGACTATCTGTTTTTGCCTTTTTTAGACGACACCAATGGAAATGAAACCTATGGTGGTGGGCGTTATATAGATTTGTCTATTCCCGAGGGTGATACGTTGGTCATCGACTTTAATAAGGCCTATAACCCATACTGTGTGTATAATAAAAAGTACTCCTGCCCTCTAGTGCCAAGGCAAAATTATTTGAGAACTAATGTGAGAGCAGGAGTGAAAAACTTTTTAAAAGACTAAAAAAGCCTTAATCCCGGGGGAGTAAGGCTTTCTATTAGCATTAAAATTTAATTTCTTGGGCCTAGAAAGAGTAGATTGCTGCAATCAAGAAAGAAGCCTGATTGCTAGTTACGGCTCCGTCGCTATCAAAATAGGGCTCAACATCATTACCCCAAGTGTCCAAACGAACTTCAGGTTTTATGATCAGATTGTCCTTTGTAAAGCTGCCAGTAAGTGTCAATCCAAGAACAGGAGCATCTTCATCACTTGCATCATCAGTAAAGGTCATATACTCCCCACGTAGTCCAAGAGCAAAGCTGTCAGATGTGGTAATCTGTGGGTAAATGGCTGCGCCATAAAATCCGGTTCCAGTTTCTGAGTTATCGTTATAGGCAGCGTTGATTCCAAAGAAAAAGTCCTCAGTAATATCAAATCCACCGGTGTAATCGATTTCAAAACCAAGACCACCGCTTTTTCCGCTGTCGTAATACAGGTTCAAGAATTGGCCATAAAAACCTAATTGACCACCTAAGGAATACTCCCCGGTACCACTAATGTCGTTAGTATCCCATGGATTCATTACGGCAAGCATAAGGCTTACATCATCAGATAGTGCAAAATCTGCTTTTACCCCCAAATGTGAAAAAGGTCCGTTGGAGAATAAGTAAGAAACACTATAGTTGAAGTTAGCCTGAGGCGCTATTACCTCATATCCTAAAAATGTATTGAAACGACCCATGGTAAGAGTAGTTCCTTCAGATACATTCCAGTATACATAGGCCTGATTGATGATACCGTTAAGAACATCGTTTTCAAAAGTGGCTTCGGTACCTCTAGGTCCAAAAACCAAGTCAACTACAACACCCGTATCTCCCATGTCGTAGGTACCTACCAAATTGGCCATACCCAATGCAAAACCAGTTTGATTTGCGAATGAAGTAAAGCTGCCAGTTGTAGCTTCACCAGCATCATGGAACGTTGTTCTAAAGTAGGCATCTACAGAGCCACCGATGGATAGTTTTGGTGATTCTTCCTCTTCTTGTGCAAAAGCACTAACAGAAATCAATGCCAATGCGGCGAAAGCTAATTTTTTTACGAAATTTGTTTTTATAATCGTTTTCATATCATAATCATTTTAAGTTGTCCCTTTGGGACAGAGTTGTTTAAACTGTGAGTTGTGTTTGAAAAGGTTATACAACGGAGCGTTTGGCAGAACGCTCCGTTACCTTTTATACTTATTGAGTTGTGTTTGAATTTTATTTGTCCTGTGAAATGTGCTCAGGATAGGCTTCGATTCCGTGTTCATGGATATCCAACCCTTCAACTTCTTCTTTTTCAGAAACACGTAGTCCGATGGTCTTTTTCAAGATGAACAGTACAACGAATGAAGCTGCAGCAGCCCAAAGGATGTATGACAAGGAACCATAGGTCTGTACCCAAAGAAGTTTTGCACCTCCTCCGTAGAACAATCCGCCGTCCAAGGCAAAAAGTCCGATCAATACGGTTCCTAGGAAACCACATACACCGTGTACGGAAATAGCACCTACAGGATCATCGATTTTTAATTTCTTATCGATGAATTCAATGGACAATACCACTACAATACCGCATGCCAATCCTATGGCCAATGCGCCCCATGCGCTTACAGAACCACAGCCAGCGGTAATACCTACCAATCCGGCCAAAGCACCGTTCAAAGTCATGGAAATATCAGCCTTACCATATCTTGCCCATGTAAAGAATAGAGCACCAATGGCGCCAATGGCAGCGGCAAGGTTAGTGTTGATGATCACGCTGGTTGCACCAACAGTGTCACTTCCGCCCCAAGCCAATTGCGATCCTCCGTTAAATCCAAACCATCCCAACCAAAGGATAAATACACCCAAGGCGCCAAAGGCCATATTGTGACCTGGAATGGCTTTCGCTTCTCCATCTACATATTTTCCAATTCTTGGACCCACCAAAATGGCAGCCACCAATGCAGCAGCACCACCAACGGCGTGTACTACGGATGAACCTGCAAAATCAACGAAACCAGCTACGTTCAACCAAGCATCGTCATCAAAAGGCCAGTACCAGCTACCAGAAATTGGGTAAATCAATGTGGTCAATACTGCCGAAAAAATCAGATAGGTTGAAAATTTGGTTCTTCCAGCGATGGCTCCAGAAACAATGGTTGCTGCTGTAGCACAGAATACGGTCTGGAAGAATAGGTTGTACCAATCATCGGCACTAAAAAACCAATAACCTTGGTCTGCGGGGCTTGAACGGAAGAATCCACCGCCCACTAAATCGCTACCGTACATAATGGCATATCCAAATGCCCAAAACATTACTGAACCTACGGCCAGATCCATAACGTTCTTCATAATAATGTTCCCGGTATTTTTGCTACGGGTAAACCCTATTTCCAACAAGGTGAACCCAGCTTGCATGAAGAATACCAAAATGGCAGCTAAGGTAATCCAAAGCGCTCCCATATCGCCGGTGATTGCTTCCACGGCTTTATCTATTGCTTCTTGTTCTTGTACAATCATAATCTAAGTTTTTTGAGTTTTTGGTTATACTTTTAATTGATTCCAGCACTACCGCTTTCCTTGGTTCTGATTCTGTACGCTTGGATCACATCTGAGACGAAAATTTTTCCATCTCCCACATTTCCTGTGCTTGCTGTGTCCAACAATACATTTACGGTCTTGTCTAGAAAGTCATCTGATACTACGATAACCAAATACCTCCGCTGTATATCGCTGGTACTATAGGAAATACCACGATACACATGTCCTTGTTTCTCATTTCCAACCCCAGTTACATCCCAGTAACTGAAGAAGTTAACCTCAATTTGATGAAGGGCTTTTTTCACCTCATCAAATTTGGATTTTCTAATAATTGCCTCGACTTTTTTCATAATTAAGTAGTTAATTGATCACTCAAATATATGTTAATTCAATCAAGACCATGAAAAAATGGAGGGTATTGATGGGATTTTTATGGTTATAAAAAAAATACCCCACATATTTTAGGGGTATCGGATTTTAATCTATTGTTTGTTAAAAATTTTTTGATTTTTTCTTAACATTTAGATTATATGCATTATGATTTCATATCAAAATCATCGATTTCGATACTTTATGTTTAGTTTTTAACAAAAATTAACTATAAAAATGAAATTTATAACTATTCCCCAAGTTTGGAGAGCCATAATCCCAAAACAACGGCTAAAATGCCAATGACAATACTTGAGATCATGTAAATGGAGAAATGGAACAGTTCACTGTTCTTCAGAAGAAAGTGTTTTTCAAAAGCAAAGGCAGAGAATGTTGTAAAGCCACCACAAAATCCTGTGGCTAAAAACAGCGTACTGTTATAGGAAAGAATATTACCTCTTGCCGACAGCCCTAAAACGAGCCCAATGAGAAGGCATCCAATGATGTTAACCAAGAAAGTTCCAAAGAAGAAATTTGGAGATAAAATATTTAGGGGTTTGGAAATCAAGTAACGTAGTACGCTACCAAATCCCCCACCCAGAAAAACAAGAAGAGCCTGTTTCATCCCCTAAAGGTACAAACTATACGGCTTCTTTGTATTCGGTTTCGGAGGCCTCGCGGGGGAAGAGTTTGGTAATCGTAGTCTCCGAAATTTTCTGAATTGGTTTTCTAAACCTTTCGCCAGCTCCGTTGACGCTAAAAATCAACAGAAGTGCATTAATAGCAAGCAAAATGAAAAGAACGCTAAAAATTGTGGTCATTTGATGTGCTAAATTAATGTTAAACAAAAGTACGTTTTTTCCTATAGTTTGCGAACAAAAGTGATAGTATAGTTGTGAAACCCATCATTTTTGTTGCGTATGCAATCTGGCTGTTAATTTTTGAGGAAGTACTTAATCAAAAAGAGAATAATTATAAAAGTCACAAACGAAACGAGTATCCACAGAACACCTTTGTAGTTTTTTTTGTGCAGCTTTTTGTCCTTTTTATACGAAAAAGAGATGATTGCAATAAAGACGATCAAAAAAAGTGCTGCAAAAATTAACTGCCCGGTGCTGAACATATTTTATATTTTTACGCAAAGCTAAATCAAAATACCTGCAATGGAAAGTAAAATAAAAGCGGTTGAACTGTTTCACAACTCCTTTGGTCTTGGCGTTTCGCAACAACCCAAAGCCAACTTAGGTGAAGAAAAGAACCAATTGCGGTTCAATTTAATGGATGAGGAGAACAAAGAATATCTGGAAGCTGCCAATGAGGGCGACTTAATTGAGGTGGCCGATGCCCTGGGGGATATGTTGTACATTCTTTGTGGAACCATACTGGAACATGGCATGCAATATAAAATTGAAGAGGTCTTTGAAGAAATCCAACGCAGCAACATGAGTAAACTGGGAGCCGATGGAAAACCTATTTATCGTGAAGATGGAAAAGTACTGAAGGGCCCGAATTATTTTAAACCGGACATTCAAACCATAATGGACAGATAAAAAAAGCACCTTATATATAAGGTGCTTTTTTGTTTTAGACGACTTCGTGTCGCCATCCAAATTTATCTTCAGCCCTATTATATTGAATATCGGTGATGCGTTTTTTCAGCAAAGCGGCGTAGCTATCCTCTAATTCAGGAAGGTCATAATCCACCCCTTCATAACCAAAGGCTGATATGGGCGATACCACCGCAGCGGTACCCGCACCGAACATTTCTTTAAGTGAGCCATTCTTGGCAGCTTCCACCACTTCCTTCACAGAAACTTTTCGAATCTCGGTCTTGATGCCTTCATCTTCGGCAATGTCCAAGATGCTTTTACGAGTAATCCCATCTAGGATACGGTCATTAGTGGGAGCAGTCAATAAAGTATCATTGATTCTAATGAAAACATTCATGGCACCGGCCTCTTCAATAAACTCGTGGTTGTTGTCATCGGTCCAAATCACCTGTTGGTACCCTTTTTCGGCAGCCAAACGAGTTGGATAGAACTGACCCGCATAATTTCCGCCAGTCTTGGCAAATCCAACACCACCATTAGCGGCTCTTGAATATTGTTTTTCGATAAGTACCTTCACTTTTCCAGAGAAATAGGAGCCAGAAGGTGCAAGGGCTATAATAAATTTGTATTCATCGGCAGGAGAGGCATGAAAACCGTTACCCGATGCAAACATAAATGGTCTAATATATAAGGAACTTCCAGCGCTCTGAGGAATCCAGTCACTGTCCACTTGCAAAAGTGCTGTGAGCCCATCCATAAAAGACGATTCAGGAAGTTCTGGCATGGCCATTCTTTTGGCCGACTTGTTCAGGCGCTTAAAATTTTCCAATGGTCGAAACAACCAAACACTGCCACTTTCATCTTTGTAAGCCTTCATTCCTTCAAAAATGGATTGACCGTAATGGAAAATTTTTGAAGAGGGATCTAGCGTAATGGGCTGGTAAGGAACAACCTTTGGCGCTTGCCACTGCCCGTTCTTATAATCACAGACGAGCATATGGTCGGTAAAAATGCTTCCAAAGGAAAGGTTATCAAAATCTACATCTTTAATTTTTGATGTTTTGGCTTTCTCGATTGTTACGTTGTTCATTACTGCTTCCATATCACTAACTTTTGGAAGGTTAAAATTAGCTATTTATCACTAGTTTTTGTTATTTCATGTTTGTAATTTCAATTCTTGACGAAGAATTTCTCAAAAGCTGATAAAAATGAGACCTTTTAACATATATCCTGTCGTTTTCTTACTGTTTTTGATGAATATGGCAATGGCCCAAGAGACTGTATCGGGGAATTATTATGGCGAAGCCTTTAAAATTCAGGAAAGTATAAAGGAAAGAGCAACCATTTATAATCACCTGGCGGTTACTGATACGCTCATGACCCAAATGACGGGAACAATTAAAGAAGTTTGTCAAGTGAAAGGTTGCTGGATGAACATTACCTTGGATTCTGGGGACGAAGTTTTTGTGCGATTCAAGGACTATGGCTTTTTTGTTCCTACCGACGCTACCGAAAAGACCGTTTTTATGAACGGACTGGCTTTTTTGGAAGAAATGTCAGTGGAGGACCAAAAACACTATGCAAAAGACAGTGGTGCATCGGAAGAAGAAATAGCCCAGATTAAAGAGCCGGCCCATATTCTTCGTTTTGAAGCGGACGGTGTACTCATCAAAGATTGAGTTTGAAACGTAGAATCATTACCACAGGCGACGGCTCAAAAACCATCCAAATAGAGGATTGGGATGAGCAGTATCATTCCAAGCATGGTGCCATTCAAGAAGCCTACCACGTTTTTATAGAACACGGTCTTCGATTGTTCAAAAATGACCATATCAAACTCTTGGAAATAGGTTTTGGTACTGGACTGAATGCCCTTATCACTTTTTTGGAAGCTCATAAGCAACAACTCAAAATAGACTATGTTGGTGTAGAGGCCTTTCCGGTTTCCATGGATGAAGTCAACCAATTGGATTATAGTGCACAGCTGCATGCAAATGAACATCAACAGCTGTTTAAAAAAATGCATCAATCCCCTTGGGAAGAGAACATATCCATTTCCGAGGCTTTTTCATTGCTAAAACAACAAAAGGATTTTATGGAAATAAGTGAGGATGATTTGTTCAACCTTATCTATTTTGATGCGTTTGGCGCTCGTGTGCAGCCTGAGCTTTGGACTGAGGAACTTTTTGAAAAAATGTTTAGGGCATTAAAAAAAGACGGGATATTGGTCACCTATGCTGCCAAAGGCAGTGTAAGAAGGGCATTGCAAGCTGTAGGCTTTGCCGTGGAGCGCTTACCCGGTCCACCGGGCAAACGAGAGATGCTCAGGGCGACAAAAAAGTAAGGTTTTGCCAATGTTGTGTTAATAGCACACGCATGGACACTCTTAAAATCATTTAAAGTTTAAACATTTGTGTTAAACCTAAATTAATACCTCAAAAACAGTCACTTAAACCGCTAAATTTGTATCAAAATGACTGTATGAAGGTGTTGATCACAGGGGCAACGGGGTTAGTAGGACAGGCAATTGTCGGTGTCCTGCACTCTAAAGGTATAGCCGTTAATTATTTGACTACCCAAAAAGATAAAATATCCCATTCTGAAACCTACCAAGGATTTTATTGGAATCCCAAAAAGGGAAAAATTGACCTAGATTGTTTCAAGAATGTTGGCGCTATCATCAATTTGGCAGGTGCCAGCATTGCCAAACGATGGACACCTATTCGCAAAAAGAAAATACTTTCCAGCAGGATCAATAGTCTCAGAACATTGTATCGAGGTATGGAACAGGTGGACATATCTTTAATGGATTCATTTGTCTCCGCTTCCGCCATTGGTATTTATCCCGATTCCCTTTCCAAGTTTTATGATGAAAATATAACAGAAGTGGACGATAGTTTTGTGGGAGAAGTGGCCCAAAAATGGGAAAAAGAGGTTGATGTCTTCGAAAAATTTGACATTAACGTTTCCAAAGTGCGCATCGGTATTGTTTTGTCTATGGACGGTGGGGCATTACCACAAATGATGGCGCCCATTAAAAATTTTGTAGGGGCCCCTTTGGGAAGTGGTGATCAATGGCAATCTTGGATACATATTGAAGATTTGGCCCAAATGTTTGTATTTATTCTAGAGAATGATTTAAAAGGCACCTATAATGCCGTGGCTCCAAACCCTATCACCAATGCCAAAATGACCAAGGAATTGGCAAGGGTAATGGACAGACCGTTATGGATGCCCAATGTCCCAAAGTTTGTGCTGAAGACGCTCTTGGGAGAAATGGCGTATTTATTGTTTTCCAGCCAGCGGGTGAGTAGTAAAAAAATTGAAAACGAGGGATTTGGTTTTCAATATCCCAATATATGTGTGGCCCTTCAGGAGCTTTACGCTGAGAAAGATGAAAAGGAAAACGCTCCCATAGATTCCACGAAAAAAGAATTTGTCTAGGCACTGTCATTACAATTCTTTCGATACAAAATCCGCCTAGGCGGGTTTTTTTATGTTTTGTGGTGACATTTTGACATTTTTGGACAATTGGCAGTACTTTTGCCACTTCAAAAAGGATAAAATAAACGTATATGAGCAAGAAAAGTAAGGTTGAGGAAATGGATGAGGCAGCACAAGAGGCCCAAACAGTAGAAAATCCTGAGCTGAACGAGAAACATATAGATACGGAAAACGCGACGGAAGAAAAGGAGGAAATTTCAGTGGAAGATCAGTTGCGTGAAGATTTGGCCAAGGAAAAGGATAAGTTTTTGCGACTTTTTGCTGAATTCGAGAATTTTAAGAGAAGAACTTCCAAAGAACGTATGGAGTTGTTCAAAACAGCAGGGCAGGAAGTAATGGTCTCATTATTGCCCATTCTTGATGATTTTGACCGTGCGCTGAAAGAACTCTCCAAATCTGAGGACAAGGAAATGTTCAAAGGGGTGGAACTCATCAGCAATAAGTTCAAGGAAACCCTAAAAGCGAAAGGACTGGAGCAAATAGAAGTTGGGGAGGGCGATACTTTTGATGCCGAAGTACACGATGCCATCACCCAAATCCCAGCACCCAATAAAAAGATGAAGGGAAAGATTATTGATGTCGTTGAGAAAGGATTCAAACTGGGCGACCGTATTATTAGACATCCCAAGGTTGTTGTTGGAAACTAAGATTTTATGAAAGAGGATTTTTACGACATATTAGGCGTTTCAAAAGGGGCATCCGCAGCCGAGATAAAAAAGGCCTACAGGAAAAAAGCCATTGAATTCCACCCCGATAAAAACCCGGGTGATGCCAAGGCAGAGGAGATGTTCAAAAAGTCGGCCGAGGCCTATGAAGTGTTGAGCGACCCTGACAAACGCGCTAAATACGACCAATTTGGTCATGCGGCCTTTGATGGAAGTGGCGGCTTTGGCGGTGGAGGCATGAACATGGAAGACATTTTCAGTCAGTTTGGGGACATCTTTGGTAGTGCTTTTGGTGGTGGATTCAGCGGATTTGGTGGATTTGGCGGTGGCGGACAACGTCGCGTTAAAGGAAGCAATCTCCGTATCCGCGTAAAATTGACCTTGGATGAAGTGGCCAATGGTGTTGAAAAGAAAGTAAAGGTACGCAGAAAAGTTCAGGCTGAAGGGGTGACGTATAAAACCTGTTCAACCTGTAACGGTAGCGGCCAAATCACCAAGATTACCAATACCATTTTAGGTCGAATGCAAACGGCAACTACCTGTACCACATGCGGAGGGTCTGGTCAATCCATAGACAACAGGCCAGCTGGGGCAGACGCCCAAGGGTTGAAAGTGGAGGAGGAGACCGTTTCCATAAAAATCCCACCAGGTGTGGAAGATGGTATGCAGCTAAAGGTAGCCGGTAAAGGTAACGGAGCACCAGGGAATGGAATTCCGGGCGATTTATTGGTGGCCATTGAGACCATTGAGCATGATACCTTAAAAAGAGAAGGCGATAACCTGCATTACGATTTATACGTCAGTATTTCTGAAGCGGTTCTGGGCTGTTCCAAGGAAATAGATGCCATAGGAGGAAAGGTTCGCATTAAATTGGAAGCTGGAATTCAATCCGGAAAAATATTAAGATTGCGTGGCAAGGGAATCACCAGTATTAATGGATATGGTAGTGGGGATTTATTGGTTCACGTCAACGTTTGGACCCCAAAAGAGCTAAATAAAGAGCAGAAAGAATTTTTTGAGCGGATGCAAAATGATGAAAATTTCATCCCAAAGCCCGAAAAATCAGATAAATCCTTCTTCGAGAAGGTAAAAGATATGTTCTCATAACAATAAATATTATTCTGTTTAAATAAAAAACGTATATTTGAGACTGATGTTGGGTGACCAATATCTAATTTTCTTTTTCATAGCAATTTTTTTCCCATCCTTGAATTTTTTAAGGGTGGGTTTTTGTTTTTATGGGATAAGGGTCTTTTTGACCAAATACATATCTTTGAAAAAATAGTTTACATGGATCATATCCTTGTTGCCAAAAATGTTTCCAAAATGTACGGAAACTATACTGCGCTGAGCAACATCTCACTCAACATACCTAAAAATTGCATTTATGGTCTCTTGGGACCCAATGGTGCTGGAAAAACCTCATTTATTCGCATCATTAACCAAATTATCTACCAAGATTCCGGGGAAATTTTGTTTGATGGAGAACCTTTGGCACCCAAACACATATCCCTAATCGGTTATCTGCCGGAAGAACGCGGTCTATACAAAAGCATGAAGGTGGGAGAACAGGCATTATACCTGGCTCAATTGAAAGGATTGACCAAACCTGAAGCCAAAACCCGATTAAAATATTGGTTCGATCGTTTGGATATTGCCGATTGGTGGAACAAAAAAGTCCAAGAGCTTTCCAAAGGAATGGCTCAAAAAGTACAGTTTATTGTTACGGTGCTCCATCAACCTAAACTTTTGATTTTTGATGAGCCTTTCAGTGGTTTTGACCCCATAAATGCCAATATTATCAAAGATGAGATTCTTCAGCTAAAAGAACAGGGAACTTCCATTATATTTTCCACCCACCGAATGGAATCTGTGGAAGAGCTTTGTGAATATATAGCACTGATTCATAAATCAGAGAAAATATTGGATGGAAAACTGTCCGACATTAAAAAAGCGTACAAGAACAATATTTTTGATGTGGGACTTCGGGTGCAGCAAAACGAAGATACATTGATGAAGAATTTGGAAGAAAAATTCAACATTATAGGGCCAAAGTTTGATGGTGAGGAGCATCAATTGGATTTTAAGATTCAATTACCATCCGAGGAGACCGCGGGCATATTGGCCGAACTATCTAAAATGGCCAACATAAACCGTTTTGAAGAAACCATTCCTTCGGCCAACGATATCTTTATTCAAACCGTAAATAATAAGGATAATGGTAAGTAAGCTCGGTTTGATTATAAAGCGGGAGTATTTAGCCAAGGTGCGGAACCGCTCTTTTATTGTCATGACCATTTTGAGTCCGTTGTTAATTGTGGGCATGATCGTTCTTATTGCGTATCTCACCAAAATAAATTCGGATGAGGTGCGGGTAGTCTCAATTCTGAACGAAAGCAGTTTTTTTCAGCATCAGTTCAAACCCACCAAAGGGATTTCCTATCTCTATTTGGACGGCATTAGTTTGGATGAGGCCAAGGATTCCACCAAAGCACTCGAGTACGATGGTCTATTGCACCTTCCCAATGAAAAAGATGCGGAGAAAGTGGCAAACTCAGCCTATCTCTACACAAAGGATAATCCCAACACCACAATCATCCAACAATTGGAATCCGTTTTTCAACGGCAGCTGCGCCAAGACCGATTGCAAAAACTGGGTGTTTCTTCGGACCAATTCTCACAGATAGAGCAACCTTTTGACCTGCAACTGGCTACTTTTGATGGTGAGAAAAGTGTAAAGGGCATCAATGAGATCAAAGCGTTCATTGGAGGAGGGTTTGGTTATGCCATAATGATGTTCATTATTATTTATGGTGGTTTTGTGATGCGCAGTGTCATCGAAGAAAAGACCAGTCGAATTATTGAAGTGATCATTTCTTCCGTAAAACCTTTTCAATTGATGTTGGGGAAGATTATTGGAACGTCCTTGGCGGGCATCACCCAATTTACCATTTGGCTTATCTCTGCATCCGCTTTGCTATTGTTGGCCGTTACATTTTTGGGGATTGATTTGGGTGAACTTTCCGGTAGCTCCACAGCCATGCCCGGCATGTCGCAATACGCGTCCATGGACAGTGATATGCTCATGTATGCCCGGGAGATATTGGACATTCCTTGGGCTCTTTTAATTATCTCTTTTTTCATTTATTTTGTATTGGGGTATTTGATCTATAGTTCCATTTATGCAGCTATAGGAGCAGCGGTGGACAATGAAACCGATACACAGCAATTTATTTTTCCTATAATACTTCCATTAATGTTGGCCATTTATGTAGGTTTCTTTTCGGTTTTTAGCAATCCGCATGGTCCCATAGCCGTCGGGTTTTCGTTATTTCCCTTAACTTCACCTATAGTTATGCTTATGCGTCTCCCCGGAGGGGTGGGTGAAGGAGGAGTGCCGCTTTGGCAATTATTGTCGTCCATAGCTTTGCTTGCCTTGACCTTTTTGGGAATTGTGTCGCTGGCATCACGAATTTACAAGGTTGGAATTTTAATGTATGGCAAAAAACCTACCTACAAAGAACTGGTCAAATGGTTAAGATATAAATAGCAGATGCAGCAAGAGACAAAAGAAATAAAGGAAATCATTGAAAACGATATCTGGGGAACCCTAAAGGACTTTTTGGATCTTGGTTTTCATCTGGGTTCCGGTGAAAAATCCATCCATTTAACGGTTGGGTTGTTATTGCTTTTGACTGTTGCTTTGTTTGGAGCCAATTTCATCCTAAAGTGGCTCAGGCATTTGCTCACTCGGAAGATGGAGCGGGAAGACAAGCAGAAGTTTGTCAGTATTTTTAAGTTTATCAACTATGTGGTCTATTTGGTGGCCGTGTTGGTAACCCTCAGTGCCGCAGGAATTGACATTACCTTGATCATAACCGCTTCCGCAGCTCTTTTTGTTGGTTTGGGGTTGGCTTTGCAGGAACTCTTCAAGGATATTTTGGGAGGCATCTTCATCATTGTGGATAAATCCCTGCAAGTGGGTGATATTGTTGAGGTTGATGGTAAAGTAGGGAAGGTCTTTGAAATAAAACTGAGAACAACCCGTGCCATAACCAGAGACGATAAAGTCTTGATTTTGCCCAACCACAAGTTTATAAGTGACATTGTTTACAACTATACCCAAAATCACAAGACCACCCGCGAAAGTGTAAGCGTTGGGGTAGCCTATGGTAGTAATGTTGAATTGGTGACCCAGATTTTGGAGCAAGTGGCGGCAGAACAAAAGCAAGTGCTTAAAAACCCCAAGCCTTTCGTGCTTTTTGATGACTTTGGGGATTCGGCCCTAGTATTTTCCATTCACTTTTTTACCAACGATAGTTTTAGCGATCCCCGGATAAAAAGTGAAATGCGTTATAAGATCAATACAAAATTCAAAGAAAATAACGTTACTATACCGTTCCCACAACGCGACGTACATATTTTTCAGCAAAAACCTTAAGAAAATAAAAACCTTTATATATCATACTGCAACTAGGGGATTGTTGGTTTCCCTTGCAATACTCTACTGCCATATTGGATCAGGACAGAGCACCGATGTTTTTAGGATTGATTACTTGAACATTCCAGAAAATGACCAGGGAATAAAAACCCAGCGCTATAAGCTGCTTTTTAACCTTCCCATACAATTGAACCAAAAAAAAGACTACCTCATTACTGGGTTGGAATACAATAGGTTCGATATGGACTATTCACAAAATTTACCTTTTGATAAAAGTGAACTGATTCGTTTTCATGTCATTGACTTGAACTTGGGACTTATCACCAAATGGAATGAGAATTGGAACTTGGTTACCATTCTTACACCACGCATGGCCTCCAACTTTATTACAGGAACCATCACCGATGATTTTTTCCTGAACGCCACGGCCGCTTTTTGGAAAGAGAAGCCCAATGCGGATAGACCCTATAGGATTGTATTGGGATTGACCTATAACAGTACCACCGGATTACCCGTTCCCTTGCCCTTGATCAATTATTACCGAAAATTTCATCCCAAGTGGTCTTATACCCTTGGTATACCCCGTTCCAATTTTAAACATCACATCAACGAAAAGCATTCTTTGGAAATGGCATTATTCTTGGATGGGTACTTTATAAATATCCAGAATAATATTGCTTTGCCCAATGATCAAGTAGCATCCAAAATATCATTGACCGCTTTGGTGGCTTCCGTGGGATATCAGTATAACGTAACAAAGAACATGTCGCTCTTTCTGATGGCTGGACGCTCCATTGAACAAGAAGGAAAGTTGCGGGATGACGATGAAGATGATGTATTTTCGTTGAATGACGAGGCAAATTTTTATATTAGGACTGGCTTCAAAATAGGAATTTTTTAAAACAGAAAATTATGCCGAAGATTTTGGTTATTGAGGACGAATCCGCCATTAGAAGGGTTTTGGTGAAAATTTTGGTAGAAGAAAGTGACACTTACGATGTCCAAGAAGCCGAAGATGGCCTAAGTGGTATCGATGCCATCAAAAAAGATGACTTTGATTTGGTGCTTTGCGATATAAAAATGCCAAAAATGGACGGTGTTGAAGTTTTGGAAGCCGCTAAAAAGATAAAACCCGAAATTCCCTTCATCATGATTTCAGGGCATGGTGATTTGGACACAGCAGTGAATACCATGCGGATGGGTGCTTTTGATTATATCTCTAAACCCCCAGATTTAAACCGTTTGTTGACCACCGTTCGTAATGCTTTGGACAAAAAGGAACTTGTTGTGGAAAACAAAAATCTGAAGAAGAAAGTCTCCAAAAATTATGATATGATTGGGGACAGTCAGGAGATAGGTACTATTAAGGACATGATTGAAAAGGTAGCGCCCACCGATGCCCGGGTTTTGATCACAGGTTCCAATGGTACGGGAAAAGAATTGGTGGCACATTGGCTCCATCAAAAAAGCAATCGTTCTTCTGCTCCTTTTATTGAGGTGAATTGTGCCGCAATTCCTTCGGAATTAATAGAAAGTGAACTCTTTGGCCATGTAAAAGGCGCCTTTACCTCCGCTGTAAAAGATAGGGCGGGAAAATTTGAAACCGCCAACAAGGGTACCATCTTTTTGGATGAAATAGGGGATATGAGCCTTTCGGCCCAAGCCAAAGTACTTAGGGCCTTGCAAGAAAATAAGATTTCCCGGGTGGGTTCCGATAAAGACATTAAAGTTGATGTGCGGGTTTTGGCTGCCACTAATAAAGATTTGAAAAAAGAGATTGAAGACGGCAAGTTTAGGGAGGATCTCTATCACCGTTTGGCCGTTATCTTGATCAAAGTTCCTGCATTGAACGAGAGACGTGATGATATTCCGTTGCTTGTTGAACATTTCTCGGCCAAAGTCGCTTCAGAACAGGGCATTGCACAGAAAAACTTTTCCAAAAAGGCCATAGAATTACTCAAAAAGTACGACTGGACCGGAAATGTGCGTGAGCTTCGCAATGTGGTGGAACGATTGATTATTTTAGGAGGAAAAGAAGTTTCCGAAGAGGATGTAAAACTCTTTGCCAGTAAGTAAAATTACTTTGCATCGCATTTGCCTAATCGGTTAAGGGCTTCCTGTGCCAATGTTTTTACCCGTTGGTGATATTGTTTTTTATGTTTCGAAAGTTCAGTGTTTAGCAACACCAGCCTAGCTTCTTCATGAATGTTATTGATGAATCTATGCGCTTCTTCGCATTCCACTTCACTAACTACTTTGTCCAAGGATGATTCAAAACCTAGAAGACAACTATGCACTTGTTCTCTAATGGTATGCGTAGGAGTTAAAAATAATCCGTCTTGGTCATTTAGGGCATCTTTGGTGTTCAGAACCAAAATATCATTGCCATAGGTGCTGGCAACTTCCTGTTCAAATATTCGAAGCACCTTTATTCCGATTAAAGTGGTTTCCAAAGCCAAGTGCAATGCTTTTTTTGAAGTTTCAAGAGTTTCCGCCTTTGTCGCCTGTTTAAGCTCGTAAGTAGCACCTTCCAGACTTTCAATGGTGCCTTCGCAACCACAATCCAAAAAATTCGCCTTGGTTTTTTCAATGCCGTTTAATGCTTTATATGCATTGTATTTTGAGACTTGCAAGTCATCGGTTACAATGGCAGCCTCTATCTTACTTTTAATGTACTCTAAATTGGAGTTGGCATATTCGCAGGCGTTGCGAATAGTAAAAGAAGACATGAACCATAATAGAATCATGCCTAATACAAAGACTACAAGTAGGATAATAGTTCTTGTTTTCATAACGCTTAATGATTTGGGACAGTGCGTCATTGATTTCCACGAAGTTAGGTCAAGGGGTCAGCCAAGTGCGAATAAAATCGATAAAAATACATTCTATGTCCATAAGTGGTAAAAGTATCGATGAACGGCACTTTTTTATTCGGGGTTGAAGGAGTGGCCAAAAAGAATTATATTCATTCCTATGGAAAAAATCGATACAGATTCATATCAGGTTAAAGGCGAAATAAAAATAGCCGAACTAAACACCCACGAAGATTTTGGAGCTTCAGAGAAGGAACTCAAAAAAGAATTGAAGGACATCCGTAAAAAATTGGGCGAATTTCAGGACACCTTGTACGCCCATGGAAAATATGGTGTCTTATTTTGTTTGCAGGGCATGGATGCCGCAGGAAAGGATAGTCTTATACGCGAAGTCTTCAAAGATTTTAATGCAAGAGGGGTGGTGGTTCACAGCTTTAAAGTGCCCACTTCCTTGGAATTAAGGCACGATTATCTATGGCGTCATTATATTGCTCTTCCGGAACGGGGTAAATTTTCAGTCTTTAATCGCACCCATTATGAGAATGTGTTGGTCACCAAGGTGCACCCAGAATACATCTTGAGTGAAAATCTTCCTGGGATTGAGTCCGTCTCAGACATTGATGATGTTTTTTGGGAAAAACGGTATCAACAAATCAACGATTTTGAAAGACATGTGGCTCAAAACGGGACCATCATTTTCAAGTTTTTTCTTCATTTGTCCAAAGAAGAACAACGCCAACGCTTATTGCGCAGGTTGCGGTTAAAGCGGAAAAATTGGAAATTTTCCCCTGGGGATCTTAAAGAGCGAAAAATTTGGGATGTCTATGAAAAGTGTTATGAAGAAGCCCTGAGCAAGACTTCGAAAGCACATGCGCCTTGGTATGTAATTCCTGCTGATAATAAACCAGCGGCCAGGGTCATTGTGGCCTCCATTCTGCTGGAAGCGTTAAAAAAGTACAAAGATATTCAGGAACCCGAGCTTGACGAGGAAATAAAGGCTAATTTAGAAACCTTTAAACAGGAACTGGAAAAAGAGACCCCATGAGAATCGCGTTGCTTTGTACCTTTTTATTGGTAAACACCTTATTTTTTGCACAATCTTCGGATGAAAAACAGATGAAGGCCATTTATGACATGGCTTTGACTGAAGGTAAGGCCTATGACTGGCTAAACTATCTTTCCAATCAGATAGGAGGGCGACTTTCAGGGTCAGTGCAGGCTCAACATGCGGTGGAATACACCAAGGACCAACTGGATTCTTTGGGATTGGATCGGGTATGGCTGCAACCGGTTATGGTGCCCAAGTGGGTAAGAGGTACTCCTGAGTTCGCATTTATAGAGACCAAGCCTGGACTTACCACCAATGTACCCATCTGTGCTTTGGGTGGTTCTGTGGGTACCCCAGATGGCGGTCTAAAGGCTAATATTGTTGAGGTACAAGGAATCGAAGACCTGGAAAGATTGGGACGAAAAAAGATTGAAGGTAAAATTGTCTTTTACAATCGGCCCATGGAGCCAACTTTGGTAAACACCTTTGCCGCTTATTCCAATTGTGTGGACCAGCGCTATTCTGGTGCGGCCGAAGCTGCCAAGTACGGTGCTTTGGGTGTAATCGTTAGATCTATGAATCTGCGGTTGGACGATTATCCGCACACGGGATCCATGGGTTATGGTGATACACCTGTAAAAAACAGGATTCCTGCGGCGGCCATTAGTACCAATGGAGCCGAATTATTGAGCACCACCTTAAAATTGAATCCCGACATCAAGTTTTATTTTAGACAAAATTGCAAACAGTTGGAAGATGTACAATCCTATAATGTAATCGGTGAAATTACAGGAAGTACCTATCCCAATGAAGTTATGGTCGTTGGCGGGCATTTGGACTCGTGGGATTTGGGTGATGGCTCCCATGATGATGGTGCAGGTTGTGTTCAGAGCATGGATGTATTGCGACTTTTAAAGGAAACAGGTTACAAACCCAAACGAACGCTGCGTGTGGTATTGTTTATGAATGAGGAAAATGGCCTTCGAGGTGGGAACAAATATGCCGAAGTGGCCCAAAACAAAGGTGAAAACCATGTGTTTGCCTTGGAAAGCGATTCGGGAGGGTTTACGCCCAGAGGGTTTTCCTTTGACTGTTCCGAAGAAAATTTTGAGCAAGTACAAAGCTGGAAAGGCTTGTTTGAACCTTATCTGATCCACCTTTTTGAAAAAGGATTCAGTGGAGCAGACATCGGTCCCATGAAGAATGAGAGTATTGTGCTAGCCGGACTTGTACCGGATTCACAACGGTATTTTGACCATCACCATGCCGAAAACGATACATTTGAACATGTAAACAAACGGGAATTGGAATTGGGGGCCGCTACTATGGCCAGTTTGGTCTATCTTGTTGACAAATATGGAATCGTTCCATCACAGAAAATAAAAGGGTAAAGAATCTATATTCCCAAAGTGGGCAAGTGTTTTACTTTATGGTACATAAGGGCTGCGCCAATACAGTTTTTCAGTTCCTCTGTGGGAACAGTGTCATCCATTCCAAAAACAATGGCTCTACTTCCTTCAAAAACAAATAGGTCGTTATAGACCATTTTAAAAGTGGGTACCAATTTGCTGGTACATTGAAAATACAAAGCGTATTGATTGGGTTTTTTGGGCTTCCAATCCATCCTGATCGTACTTCCATTTTTGGTCACGTAGCTGGGTTCGCCCCATTTTAAAGTTTCGCCCATACGGTTGATTTCTTTGTTTTCCTGAGCCACCTCAATAATCAATTCTCTCAGCGCTTCCAATTTTTTCCGAACCGGGTCTGGGTAGTTTTTGAAAATGGCTTCAACCTCTGGATTAGTGCTTATTTGTAGACCCTCCTCCATGGAAATTATAATGTTTTGTTCAACATTTCATTTCTATACTGAATCATTTCAATGATAAGGCTTTTTGGTAGGGGTTGGTCCAACGGAAATTGCACGGAGCCTTTGCCCTGTTTATAAGCGGAGAGCTTGTCTGTAAATTTCTCCATGACCTTTGGGTGGGGATAAAGGCCAACATGTTTTTTATAGCCCGCTATCATGATTTGTTGATCTCTTTTTCCTCCTTCAACTAGGGCATAAGCCGGAATGTTGTAATTGATCATCTCAATAGCCTGTGGAGCGGCACTTAAAATACATTCCCGTAATTCCATCAATGCTTTTTGGGTTGCTTCGGGCTGATGCTCAAAGTATTCCGCAGCTGTGGTGAATTCATAGGAGGTCTTCATAGAGAGACGGATTTGTTACACTACTGTACCAAAAGTACCTTTTTTTGGGATAGCCTTTTGGCTGTTCTTACTTTCTTTTCGCATGCGTTTGGGTCCGTACCAAAGCCAAAACCCAGTAATAGTAAACATCAATAATGAAACTCCCATTACCGAAGTGTAAACCAGCTTTATCGCTCCAGAGGTGCCCAAATATCGGTCAAGGATAGAGCCGTCGTGCACATTTTCAAGAAAGTCCGATCTTCTTTGCCCAATGGAAAGGACATTTCCAGTGGCGCCATCCAATTGGATTTCATAGAAATGGTCAACAAAAACAAACTTCACCGAACCCTTGTCCTTTCGTAGGTCTATTCGATCTAATTCCAAGGATAGGTTTGGGGATACTGACGTATGTAATGTGTTACAGGCAATGGTGTGCAAGCTATCCACGGGGAGCCATTCCTGTAAATTGGATGTGGTTCCTTCTTGGGTTTTGGGTAAGATGTACCCATCGGTGTTCTTTTTCCAACCTAATAATAGTCCGGTCACCGATATAAAAAAGAAAAAAACAAAAAGTAATGCTCCTGTGGTTCTGTGAATCTTTCTAAAAATGCGCAACACTCTCGCCTGCTTCTTTCTTTTCCCCATGTAAATCTCAACTAATCGGTATAAAACAATCTTGTAAAAATCGCTAAAATTACCGAGAAAGGGGAAGTTGGGAAAATAATTGTGAATGCTTTAAGAGTCTGTTTACCTTGACCGAACGAGCGCGTGAATAGATAGATTTAAATATTCAGGGTCGTGGTTAACGCTGGTTTTTAGGAGTACTTTTTTAGTTGTTCATTAATCCACCCATGAAATTCTTTATTGCTGAAATCTGCAATTTCATTTCCCTTTTTCGGCACTTTTACCTGGAATTCTTGTTCGACCCAATTCATGAATTTGGGATTGATTCCCTCATTTTTGTCATTTCCAACGTTCAAATTCCATTCCTCAACAGTTAGATTCATATCGGCAAATCCAATTTCATCATATCCGATGGCCAACAATTTTAAAAACCCAATAAAATTATCGGCAAGAATATATATGGCATCTCCTTCAGAGCCCAAGTGGACTATTTTCTGGTTTCCGGTATCATCTAACCAAAAGGCATAAATATCTCCAGACGCGCCTGCTCCAAAGAGTCCAAATCTATCGGAGACATCATCAAAGCCAAGCCAATATCGCATGGTTTCCCCGTCATCTCCCCTCAATTCAAAACACCCACTTATAGGGTATCCATTTTTTTCGGTCCATTCGCATAATTTCTTTAATTCTTCTGGAATGCGGATGTTTTTTGGTATTCCTTTTTTAATGTTTTCGAAAATATTCATTGGTCTTTTGCTTTGGTATAGAAATGGGAATGGGTGACTTGAATTTCATTTAGAGTGAAGCCATTGAATCATTGGGCATAAGTTAAAAAAGTGCCAGAATTGCCAGAAGGCAGTATAATATTGACTTCATGGGTTGGTTCTTACTTATGATTCCATATATATATATAGCCCATGTTATGGTGTCGCTTTTATTCAGTTTTCTTTCTATTATTTAAGACAATTAATGTAATAATATAAATCAAAACGATTGCAAAAGGAATAGCTGTAAACCTATATTCGGGTAAGAGATACCAAAGAGCTAGAACTACAATTATTCTCGTCAGTGTATGAAAAATTCCAATCCAATGTTTTATGATCCAAGAGAATGGCAGCCACATTAGTCCAGTTAAAATTCCCACAGTCATTGGAAGGGAAGAATAGTCAACGATAAAAAATGGTATTGCAATTGAATAGACAAGAATCGCTTGTCCGGCTGTAAAAAGAAAGAGAGTGTCGAATTCGTTTTTTGGTTTGTTTTTATCTAGAAAATTTTCACCTGTGAATTTTGAGAGAAACAGACCTAGATATACAATACTCCCAGTTCCAATAAAAATTGACCAAACTGCAATAAAGTCCGAGAAAAAGATTCCGATTAATCCAATTAAAGTCCAAATAATCAATCCAGCTAATGGTGTAGCCAGAAATTTTTGATTGATAAATTCAATCCGCTGTTGTTCAAGTGTTCTGTTGTTCATCGGTTAATTCAGTCAGTTTTTATAGATTCTGAAATTGTTTTACAAATTTTAATAGTTCCTCGTGAGCCTTTTTTAACTGAAGAAAGACAAAACACGAAATTTGAACCATGCATTAATTAGTACAGGTTGTTGGCTAGCGTCCTTTATAGTTTATCACTACTTGGTTTTCGTTGTAGATGTTTCATTTTCTTCTCTGCTATAACTTTTCTTCCTACGATTTTAAAACCAAGATTTACGTATAATTTTTCGGCATTTGGGTTATCCTCATCAACCAATAAACCCAGAGTCTGTTGGTTGGAACCATACGTATGAATCACATACTGTAATAATTTTGTGCCTACTCCTTTGCCTTGGCTATTGGGACTTACCCCAAAAGTATCAATATAATATTCCCCTTGTTGCGTTTCATCTTCAGGTGTAAACCCTGAATTGAAATGCTCTCTAATATAGCGTACAACAGGCCTTCTTAACATATCCAGTTCTCCTCCGTTGTAAATGTTGATGGAACCTTCAACTCCATCAGCACTTTCAGCGACCAAACAATTTTGATAGGAATATTGATTGTTTTCTCTTTCAACAAAGTGAAGTAGAAATTCCTTTGCCTTTTTGGCATCTTCTACTCCAATAAATTGATATAGGATATCCTCCATTGCGAGAAATAAGTGTTCTGCAATGATTATGGAATCTTCTTTTTTTGCTTTTCTAATGAGCATTCCTTTTAACCCTGATTAACGGTCTTGTATATGAAAAGTATTACATTCAAAAGTGACACCCTTAACTTGTCGAAGGGTAGGTGAGAACCTTTCAGCCGACATGCAGGCTAGCAATTACTTAAAGCGAATTTTATGCTTAGTTATTCTTCAAATTCAAAATCTATTCTGAAAAGTTCGGGTTGATTTTCTGAATACATGATAGGTACATAATGTCCGACTACGTACCTGTTGTCATAATCAGAAAGTCTTTGAATGATTTTCTGCCCTTTATCAAAATATTGAATGGTTGCATAAACTCTAATGCGATTCCGACCTCTACCACCAAATCTCCGTACCTTTTCTTTTCCTATAATTTTGGCAAGAGTTGGAATTTTTGCCTGTTGTTCATAAAACTTGCCCCTATTTGTTATCATTAGAAAAATTGCACCTAAAGCAAGTAATACCGATGGGAGATAGAATATAAAGCTTTTCGTTTGGTACCATTTGGTTTTGTATGGGCTATCAACAAAAGTCATGAATGCCAAGATAATACCCATCATTACCATTACCCCTCCAATTATATCATTCCATGATTTATATCCATAAGATTTATAAACAAAGAGGTAATATCCGATTCCAATCATAGCCACTTGGGTTAGAACCCAGACTATTTTCCAATTTTTTGAAAGATTTCTTGGATAAAATGACTTCATAATTAAACACAACGGTTTCGTATAACCATGAGTTATCGACTTTAAATTACTCAATTTTTCGGTTTAGGACTGATGTTAGTAATTCCAATCTGCCGTAACTGGCATCACACCCTGTTGTGAAAATTTATAACGAGTAAGCCCAGCTTTTGCACTTCTTCCGACTAATTTTCCTTTCTGGACCATTTACATGCTTGTGATATGATCATTGCAAAGACTAAAATTTCCACGAAGTTGAAAATAACAAAGAAGGTCTGCCATTCCTTGTTAATGCTGGAAACTATAATTAGAATCGAAATACAGGCATATATCAATGCAATAATGATGTTCAACCATTTATTGATTTGTGGTTTTAGAAAAATGGAAAGAAATATCATTAGGGCTGGAATAATTAGAAGTACAGAAAAAATCACCAAAATCCCTGGTGATGTCGGACCCATTGGAGATTGAAGCTTTATCATATGCTCCAACTTTCCAGGGGTCATTAACCGAAAATAGTCTGCATATATGTACAGAAACATCAGCGTAGTCCAAAGAGATGCTAGTTTAATTTTTACGTTGATTCCGTAATCGGTCAATGAATTGGGACTTTCCTTTTTAATACTCATATTTCATGGCTTTATTAATTGGTTTTGAGCGGCAGGGATTTTGATGCACCACCTATGAAACCATCGTTAAACGCATTCCTATTTCAATTCAAACTTTACCTTGCTTTGCTTATGACTGCGTGTTGGTCCAATGGTTTATTTATAGGTCTATATATTTATGTTAAATTAAAATATTTGTTTGACCCCTTTTATTCCAACCTGATAAATTGCTAAGGATTTAGTGGGCTTTACGGTCACTTTTTGTCCATTGCATTTTATAACACCTCCAACCTGAGAATTAGGGACTACGGGCATAATCATCACAAAGTTATTTTCATTTTCACCCGGAACAACCGTAACATACGCACCCTCTAATTTGGTGACCGGAGAAGGTAACTGAAGCTTTTCGATATCAGAAGCAAGAACTGACATGTCCTCACCTATGCTAAAGGCAACATCGTCGTTGGATTTCAATGTTTCACCATTCAGCAGAAGTTGTGGAATTTCATCTATAAAATAGCAAGGAATATGGGCTTGTTTTAATTTTTCTATCACAGCCAAGCATTCTGGGGTTACGATTTTGGCAAAAGGCAACAATACAGCCGAGTATTCTTCATTCCTTATTTTTAATTTCCCATTTTCAACTTTCCCCTCTGCCAAGAGCCAGTCAGAAATGCCATCGGCTTGTATGCCCAATGCGGGCATTATTCCAAGTAATCTGTCGATATGATTTACCATGTGTGTATTATGTGGTTCACGACTTCCTAAAAATGTGGTAATGGGATAAACTATTGCCACATCGGCCAATGGTAGTTTGTACTTTGTTATTTCCCGTACGTTGTTTGTTTTCTTTATGAGTTCCGGTAAAAGTGGCCAAGTTTCGTGATTTGGGAAACCGGGGCCAAAACCACGTGATGCTCCTAAAATACCGGTATATCCATAAACATGCTGAATCCATTCATTGGAAAAGAGGGACATTAAATCATTCCAATAAACGGGAACTTCCGATGTGTAGTTCACCCCCCATCTGTTATAATTGGCCGTTTGATTCTTCGCATACTTTGCTAAGCTGGATGCAAGTAGCATATACGCTATTTGGCCATATTTTCCGGCCAGATCCTGAGTGAAGTAACGTTCAAAGGCACCGTCATCGGTATACCCGCCGTCAACGCCAACAAGCCCCCGCCAATAATCGGCACAACCAGCGTACATATTATCTGGAAGCGTATGCCAGGTATGGTGTACGCCCATTCGAACCGGGCCAAAAAGTTCCTCTGCTTTTTGCCAGAAACGTTGTTGACCACCAAATACGTAATCCATCAACAATTCAAAATAATCGTACCTGACTTGAAATTGGCTGTCATCATCAAACTCAAGCAAGAGTGCAGCGAGATTTTCTTTTAAATCGTAGCCATATTTTTGTTTAAAATCTTTATAGATCCGATCACTGATTGGATATTGGCCAAAACCAAAATAATAGCCAGGCTCATCCCACCAAAAACCATCAAAATGCACTTCTTGCTCTTTATAATCATCAAGTAAATCAAATATGATTTTTTCATGTTCAGGGGAATCAAAAGCATACATGTTTGTGCCAAATCTGGGAAACGCGAGTACATACCAATCTCCCTCGGGCAAATCAGGTTTTCCAAAGACTTCAACATAATACATGCTTCGATTAATAATCGACTTGCTTTGATCGGTAATATCAACAATGGATGATTTATCTACCTTGCCATTTTTTTTACGGTAAGCAATAACCTTATCCATACCAATTGGATTGAGCCACAAACCCGCTTCTGTTAGCATATGCACATCACGCCGTTGGGGATAATTATAGCGTAAGGAAAAGCTGCCTTTCTCCAATTTGGATTCATTCAACAATGGATTCTCAGGTACCCCATCTCTTTCAGGAATTTTTAGGTTAAAGTCGGAATTTACCATTAGCATTTCTGCCCCATACCCCGTTTTCTGTAAAGAATAACTTGATAAAAAACGGGGGTCAAGCCCCCAAATAAATTCTATATTTTGTTTCTGACATTCTTTACTGGCCACTGTAACGGCATCCATCATTTCCTGATGGTACATATGATACCTAGTAGCCCTTGGCATTGCATAAAGTCCCTGAAATCCAGCATCTTTCATGTCGACAATATTTTTCCTAAGGGTATCTGGATTTTCAATGACGTTATCTTGCCATGTCCAAAAAATGGAAGATATGTGCTTGCTGCCAGGATGTGCCACTTCTTGGGAATTACTAGGTAATGTAAAAATCAAGAAAAGGATAAATACAAATAGCCTGATGTTAAATAGTCTCATAATCTTATTATCTAATGCTAGTATAATATATCGAATTGTCTGTTATTGCTAACACAAAATCTTATGGGCGGAACTCATTCTTGATCCTTATATTGGAATACATTAAACGGTAATGCTTCTCCTTTGATTTTTAGAACAACAACTCCGTGAGGTACAACTAGTCTGCTTATTTCACGCTCTGTTGAGTGTTGAAAAGTTTCTTTTGACCATAAATCCGTCATGGTGTAAGACTTGGATGCGTCCAATCCCACGGACTTAAGGCTAAACGTAATTGTATCAGTATTATCCGACCTGTTTAACATGGCAACTGCTACTTCCCCACTCATTGTTGAGATTAAAGGTTTTGCCCATACCTCTAGATCTCCATAATCAATTAGCCTTCTTGCTTGATATACAAATGAACTCTGATTAAGTGATATTATTTCTTCATTACTTATAATGTCCATTGTTTCTTTGCTCATGTTTGTTAAATCATTACCAAGTAATAATGGAGAGTGCATCATGCACCACATTGTAAAATGAGTTTTATCTTCTTCGTAGCTCATTCCTCTGCCCACCTGCAACATGTCCATATCATTATAATGTCCTTTGGAGCAATACATCCATAAGTCGGCATTCAAATCGATTATTTTTAAAATAGATTCAAAATTATTACCAATATCCCCTGAAATTCTCCAGGAATCGGCTATTTGAGTTACCCATTTCCCTGGAAATTTCCATCTGCAGACGTTATATTTTGCACTAGGTTTTATTGCTTTTATCATTTTTCCAACTTCTGTATAACGCAGCTCTTCATCTAGACCCAACCATTCGCCACCGCACCAATCTATTTTAATAAAATCATAGTTCCATTCGTTTAAAAACAAAGTCAAATCTTTCCGATCGTGACCATACAAGCCCATGCCTGCTCCAATAGTATCTTTATCCCAGTATGAAGCACACGTGTTGATTCCCGCATCCGAGTATATGCCGGCTTTTAATCCTTTGGAGTGAATGTAATCAGAAAGGGATTCCATGCCTTTTGGAAACCGTTCCTTATGAGACAATATTCTACCAGTGCTATCTCGACCACCAAAGAATCCATCGTCAATATTTATAAAAGAGTACCCTGCCTTTACTAACCCAGTAGATATCATAGCATCAGCTTGAGCTTTTATAACCTCCTCATTGATGTTTACTCTATAATTATTCCAACTTGCCCAGCCCATCATTGGACTAAGTTGAGGGTTGTTTACAGTTTCGTTTTCAATATTTTGTGGAGGATCGATTTTTTTGGGATTTCTAGTTTCTGTGTTACAGGATATCAGTAACACCAACAATATGATTGTAATCAGGTAATTCATTTTCCTATTTTGTTTTTGTCCATATTTTACCCAAAACGGTCTCATATAATTGTCAGTTACGGGTATTAAGTCAATGATTTTTGGTTAAGAACTGGCGTAAGCAAATTGCGGTTATACATTGTTGGCAACAGTTATTCATTTTTTCACACCTTTCATTCCGCCATATTTATCAAAAATCCGTTCTAATTGTTCAATTGAATTTTTAAAATATGACTGGTCACTATTGAACTCAAATTCCAATTTATTATCTATTGCTAAATTCTCTTGATAGTTTCCCCAAATTAAAATTTTTCCAAAATCATATTTAACCGTTAATTCTAGATTTTTTTCATAAGAGTCAAATTCCGCAACTCCATTCATTTCCGATTGACAGGTATTTAGTTTTTCATAAAATTTGAACAGCTCGCCTGTCGAAGTATAAAAACTACTTTTTAATGAATAAGAGCCAACTCTAATTTCAATTCCGACAGTACATTCATAACCACCTTTGAAACAAGTTTTATTCGGAAAGTCAAAAGTTTCTTCAATTCTAACAGTAATAATTCCGTTTTCTCCTTTTAGTTCAAATTTTTCCATTATTCATAAAGAGTCGTTTCCGATAATTGTTGCCAACGGTCTCGGCTATGAGTAGTTGCGTGGGTTAGCACTTAACTTTACAAGCCTGCCTGCCGGTAGGCAGGTACACACCAAACTGAAAATCCGCGAGGATTTTCATAAGTAGGTGAGAACAAGCCATTACTTATTGCCATTATTGTGTGCAGTTTTATTTTTAGTTAAGTGTTCAATAATCCCTTTTTCTACCTCTTGGTAGTTTGTTTGAATTAGCCAATGACCTCCCTCTAATTCTAGAAAGGTATAATCTCCTTTAATGTACTTGTAATTATTTTCAGTTGCTACTTTGCCTACGGCTAAATCATTTTTACCCCAAATAAATAGTGTAGGTTTAGTAATATCTCCAATTGGTTGTTTTTTCCCTTGCCCAAGATTTGCCCTATAATAATTTAGGGAGGCAGTTAAGGTTCCTTTTCTTCTAAAGACAGTGAGATAGTCATTTAATTCTGCGTCCGAACTGTTTTTCCACAATCTTCTAAATTTTTTAAAATCATTTTTCCGCAATACAATTTCAGGAATAATGGGAAATAAGAACCAGCCTATGTAACGACTTTTCTTTTTTTGTTGTTTATCCGTTTTAATTGCTTTCCAAAATGCTCTTGGGTGAGGTACTGATAAAGCAGTCCAGCTAATTATTCTTTCAGGGTTTTGATAGACAACATTCCATCCAATTCCAGCACCCCAATCATGGCCTATTAGATGAAACTTATTTTTATTAATTACATCGGCAATATTTAAAATATCAAGTACTAATTTTTGAGTTTTATAGTTTTTCACTCCTTTTGGACAAGCATTTTTGCTATAACCTCTCATGTTTGGTGCGACACAATAAAACCCAATAGAAGATAGCTTTTCCATTAAATCAATCCACATATAAGATGTTTCCGGAAATCCATGAAGAAGGATTATTAGTTCGTTTTCTTTGTTGCCGGAAATTCTACAGTCAAATTCAAAGTCTCCAGTATTTATTTTTCTTATTTGCATGATTTAAGGTAATTGCGCCTAACGGTTCGTATAACCGTCAGTTACGGGTTTAAAGTACTGTTTTTTGACATAAATTGGTTGGCCGACTAAAATGTTGGTCTTGTTCTAGGGCTTTCACCCTTGCCTATAAACCCCTATCTTTGCAGCCTTAAAAAACGGATGTCGAACAATCGATTCATCCCATAATCTAAAAAGATGCAAGACGGAATCTACGCTAAATTCAATACCACCAAAGGTGAGATATTGGTAAAACTTACCCACGATAAAACACCTGGTACGGTGGGGAACTTTGTGGCCCTCGCCGAAGGCAACATGGAAAATACTGCAAAACCTCAGGGCAAACCGTATTATGATGGCCTCAAGTTCCATAGGGTCATAGCCGATTTTATGGTTCAGGGAGGGTGTCCCCAAGGAACGGGAACAGGAGACCCCGGTTATAAGTTTGACGATGAGTTCCACCCAGACCTTACCCATGAGGGACCTGGAGTGCTTTCCATGGCCAATGCGGGACCTGGCACCAATGGAAGCCAGTTTTTTATCACCCATGTGGCCACACCGTGGTTGGACAATAAGCATACGGTTTTCGGACATGTGGAACACGGTCAGGAAGTGGTGGATGCCATTGCCCAAGGCGATGCCATTGAAAGTTTGGAGATTGTTCGCGTTGGCGATGAAGCTGAAAAATGGAATGCCATTGAAGCGTTCAGAACTTTTGAAGGCGCCCGTGAAAGACGAATCGCAGAAGCCAAGGCCCAGGCTGAGGCTGAAATGGAAGAACTAGCTGCCGGTTTTGAAAAGACCAACAGTGGGCTACGCTACAAAATCATACAAAAAGGAAATGGAGCCAAGGCCGAAAAAGGAAAAACGGTTTCTGTGCACTATGAGGGTTGCTTGTCCAACGGGCAGGTTTTTGACTCTTCCTATAAAAGAAACCAACCCATTGATTTTACCATTGGTGTGGGCCAGGTGATTCCAGGATGGGACGAAGGCATTGGATTATTGCAGGTAGGCGACAAGGCTCGCTTAGTGATACCATCGCATTTGGCCTATGGAAGTGCAGGTGCTGGAGGGGTAATTCCACCAAACGCCACCCTTATTTTTGATGTGGAACTGATGGATGTGAAATAGAATCAGTACTATTAAATAAAGAAAAGCTTCCAGAAATGGGAGCTTTTTTATTTAGTGCGATTCACACTTATCAAAAGAAGACAAAGGTTAAGAGCAAGCAAAAAGAATAAAATGCTAATAAAAGTATTCATTGGGTATTGGTCTTTTTATGGATAACAATTCAACGCTTAAAAACCCTACCTATTGCCCCAATTAGCATCTGATGGGTTTCAATTTTTCTCCAAAAAGCTCTTTTTGGAACCGTTAACACTTAAAACGAGCAATAATACATTAATGACCAGAAGAAGAAGAAGGACTCCAAAGAATGTGTTCATGCCAATGTTTGTTTACTGGTTATGGGGAACAGTTGTCTAGAGAGTAGATATGAAAATAGGAAGAGGTTGCGTTGCCTTTAGGAAAAATTTTAAACAAAAAAACCCGGGCAATGCCCGGGCCTGATCTGATCTATAAAAAAGTATACTGTTACCTTAATCTATAACTTGTACGTTTACGGCGTTCAATCCTTTTTTACCTTGCTGTAGTTCAAATTCTACAGCATCACCTTCCCTAATTTCATCGATTAAACCTGAAACGTGTACAAAGTGATCTGTTTGTGAACCTTCTTCAGTAATAAAGCCGTAGCCTTTAGAATCGTTGAAGAATTTTACTGTTCCTTTACTCATAATAAAAATTAAAAAAATTAAATAAAGCGCGAAGGTACATTTAATTTATTGGGAATTAGGGTTTTTGCACTTTTTTCTCAAAAAATAATTATGCCGTGGGGTCTGGGGTCAAACGTAAATACGGTTTTACCTCCTCAACACCTTTGGTAAAAATTTTCTTGGCCTCATCTGTGGGTATGGCGGGACTTACCACAACTTTTTCCCCATGCTTCCAATTGGCCGGTGTGGCCACTTTGTGGTTGGCCGTCAATTGCAGCGAGTCTACAACACGCAAAAGCTCATAAAAATTACGTCCAGTTGAGGCAGGATAGGTCAGAATCAATTTTATCTTCTTGTCCGCACCAACAATAAATACAGAGCGTACCGTAAGGGTATCATCTGCATTGGGGTGAATCATATCATACAAATCGGAAACCTTTCGGTCCTCATCCGCAATAATGGGGAAGTTGACATTGGTAGCTTGGGTCTCGTTGATGTCCTTGATCCACTCTTTGTGCGATTCGGCACCATCCACACTCAATGCCATCATTTTTACATTGCGCTTGGCAAATTCATCCTTGAATTTGGCCGCAGTGCCCAATTCGGTAGTACATACCGGAGTGAAGTCGGCAGGGTGAGAGAAAAGAATACCCCAACCATCACCCAAATAGTCATAGAAATTCAGTGTTCCTTCTGAGGTTACCGCAGTAAAATCCGGAGCGGTATCGCCTAATCTTAGTGTAGCCATATATGTTGTTTTTTAGGATTATAGAATGATTACTCTACAAAGTTAGTAGATAAATCAATCCCATGATTTTAGCACAGTTAAAAGTGTATTAAAATTACTGATGTTTTTTATGAATTCAGAAGAAAGACAAGAACATTTCAACCTGAAGTTCACTACCTTTAAAACATGGAAAAAGAAACTTTGGAACAACTGAAATATCCCATTGGTCATTACCAAATCCCGGAGATCATTACGGACCAACAATTACAGGAATGGATCACTGTTTTGGAAGAATTGCCCCAAAAATTGGAGGTCATGGTAAGCCCACTTTCAGCAAAACAATTGGAAACCCCATACCGACCCGGCGGTTGGACGGTACGGCAATTGGTGCACCATATTGCAGACAGCCACCACCATAGCTATATTAGATTCAAATGGGCATTGACGGAAGAAAACCCATTGATTAAGCCTTATGATGAAAAGGCATGGTCAGAGCTGTTTGATGCCCGGACAGCACCTATCCAAATATCTTTGGATCATCTAAAGGCGGTTCATGCCAAGTTGGTGTATCTGCTAAAAGGATTGTCAAAAGAAGATTTGCAACGTACCTTCACCCATCCAGATGGGAACGAGGTAACGACTTTGGACGTAAATATAGGTCGCTATGCTTGGCACGGAAGTCATCATTTTGCACACATTGCAAATTTGATACAGCGCGAAGGGTGGTAATCTAGAGACGCTTGGTCAAAATCCACATGGCTTTTTCTGATGGTTTGGCACCGGGAAGACTGAGTTCACTCTCCCGTTTGATCACATATCCATTTTTTTGATAAAATTGAATAGGGCCTCCCTTTTGCATGGTATCCAACCAAATTACTTTTTTGTTCAATTTTCGAGCATAATCTTCTATGAGGTGCAGCACCTTTTTCCCAATGCCCATCCCGGCATAAGCTTTTAGAAGATAAATTTTTTGCGCCAATAACGATTCCTTCTCCGATAGATCATCCAAGGCTTGATTTTTGATGAGTTTGACAATACCCACAACGGAATCTCCCATTTTTACTAAATAGTGGATTACATTGGGGTCGGCCAAGTCGCGTTGCATAATCTGTGGAGCAAAGCTGTTGGAGAGGTAGGGTGTGGGATCCTCATTTTCCCAAAGATGCAGATAATGTTCTTGGTAGGATGTTTTTCCTACGGAAACATACGTGTCCAAAGTTGAGGGTTGGACTTTTTCCAGAATGACTTCTCGGCTCATGGATTATTTTCACCTCCCTCCGGCCCATAGA
The DNA here is from genome assembly GCF_017313225.1 of Allomuricauda sp. CAU 1633. GTDB lineage: Bacteria > Bacteroidota > Bacteroidia > Flavobacteriales > Flavobacteriaceae > Flagellimonas. Next base: position 397,167 of record NZ_JAFLNE010000002.1, read on the forward strand.
AAAATACCCAAGTGGCAAAATCTTCCGTAAAGTTTTCAAACCGATGCTCCACGCCCGCTGGAACGAACAAAAAATCTCCTTGCGAAAAGGTAGTTCGCTTGCCGCCGTTCAAAAATTCACCACTACCAGAAACAACCACATAGATCTCGTCCCGGGAATGGGGTTGTTGCAAGTCCACTTTTTCCGGCTTGTAGATTTCAACCGCCAACGAACCATGTTTAAAAAGGGTCCGAAATGGTGAATCCACTTCCGAGAGTTTCTCCAATGCTTCTTTTGGACTTATTTTCATAGCCCGAGTATTAAATTAGCTTTCCTTCCATTTAATGTTGCACCCAATGCTGGGTTTTTGGTCAGGGTCAATGGGGTTGCCCTCTAAAAGGGCATCCATCGCATTCCTAAGGTCTGTTCCTGTAAGAGGCAGTCCATTTCCTGGTCTGGAATCGTCCAATTGACCACGATAAACCAATTTAGAATCCCCGTCAAAAAGATAAAAATCTGGTGTGCAGGCCGCATCGTATGCCTTGGCTGCTTCTTGAGTCTCATCATACAAATAAGGAAAGGTATACTCCATTTCCTGGGCTTTTTCCTTCATGAGGTGCGGAGCATCCTGCGGATAATTTTCTACATCGTTACTGGAAATCGCTACAAAGTTGATGCCCTTGGCTTGATACTCCTTTCCCAATTTGGCAATCTCTGGATTCACATGAATCACAAAAGGGCAGTGGTTGCAAATAAATAGGACCACCGTTCCTTTTTCACCCTGTAATGTATTCAGAGAAAGCATTTCGTTGGAAACAGTGTCCAATAATTCAAAATCCGGGGCTTTGGTGCCCAAGGGCAACATATTGCTTGGGGTTCTGGCCATGGTTTTTATTTTTTTTTGATTAAAACTTTATTACTTCTTTGTTGATGCAGATTGGCATCCCTTACATCATCTGTCCAAAGAAAATAGCATTCATCAACAGTTTGTTGGTGCCGTACCAAAACGCCCTAAAGTTGGTGTTGTCCGTAAAGAGAATCACTCTTCCTTTACCCAAACGTTGCACCTTAAAAGGCACACTATTTTTGATGAGTTCTGCATTTTCTTCAGAAATATAACCACTCAGCAACGGGTCACTGGTATACTGAATGGGATTGTCGTAGCTGTTTTTTTCCGGGTCCAAATAAATGTTGGTGTTTCGGAAAAGAGCCAACTTATCATTTTTATATCCATAATTAATCGGGTGGGAGCGATCCAAATCGGCTTCAAAAATGGCACCACCGGTTACTTGTGCCCCTGTAAAATCCTCTTTTTGGTCAAAGGCGATGTTTTTGGCAACCAAGGTGTCCTTCCGCATTTTAAGGCTCATGAGTTCATTGCTCAAAAACCAGTTGGCTGTTGTTCTATACCCAATAACACTACCTCCATTTTTTACCCACTCCTTGATTTTTTCAGCACCTTTTTTGTCGAGCATGATACCGCCTCCCCAACCAGTACCTGGCAGTATCAAATCGGTATACGAATCTAAGTCTACACTGTTGAAATATTTGGTGTCGATTTTGGTGATTTTCATATCATATCGAGTATCAAACAAATGCCAGATTTCACCAGCGTCATAGGAGCGGGTGCCATCACCCACCAAAATGGCCACTTTTTGTTTTTTGAGCGGTTCAAAATCCCCACTTCCCAAATCAATTCCTTCAGTAACCCCAGTGGATACCCCATTTATAGTGACACCACTTTCTTGGGCAATGCCATTTAAAAAGCCATAGAGTTCAGTGGCATCCAATTTTTGATTTTGAACGGGAATCATTATGGACCCATAGTCGTACCGTTTGCCTTCCAAAATGAATGGGGTCCGTGCGGTTTTGGCACGAAGGCCTTTTTCCAAAATGGCGTTCAACACTTTAGGGGTATAGTATTCATGCCATTCAAACACATAGGCATAATTACTCTTTTTATCCACTCCGCCTGTTGGGCGTTGAAAATCCATCACCTCCGGTCCGGCATTGGGCAAAGAGGACAGTTCGGCATAATCAACATTAAAGGCTAGGGGAAAGGTCCAAGCTGAGATGTCATAAAATAGACTGTCCGCAAAAGTGGTTCGCTTCTCAAACATGGCGTTGATGAGCCTTGGGTTTTTCTGATCCATAGGCACCACATAGCTATACCCTTTTTTGTAATTCTTTCCACCAATGGTAGCATCTGAAGCCAATTCGTGGAACTTTATTTTGTGCCTTTTCAAGATTTCTGCCAAATGCCAGGTTTTGGAGGCATCCTTGCTATCACCAAAAATAATGGCCTTGGTTTTGCTCCGTGCACCTTCATTACGCAGGTCTGCATAGTACTTTTTCTGGAAGTCCAACAGTTTTGTCCGCATGTTTTTGGCCGCATCAATGGTGGACAATGCCGTGGTAAATTGATTTCGAATGGTAAAGGGAAACGTCAACAATCCATTCTCACTTTCTTGAATATGCCCACGTGAGCTGGCCTGTTCAAACAATATTCCAATACTTCCATTCACATCAGGAAACGTGGAGCCCTTACCGTAGTAATAGTCATCATAATTTTCCTCCGAAAAATACAGTGACCCAATTTTATCCAATGCTTTGGCATGATAGGTTCCAATTTCTGCGGTCAGCTCTTGGGTCATTTTGGGAGTCAATGGATGTACCCGTGTTGGTTCACCAGGCTGAAAAAAGAAAGTGGAATTGGTTCCCATCTCGTGGTGGTCCGTTAAAATATTGGGCATCCACTTGTGGAATGTCTCCACACGGGCCCTACTGGCGGGTAACTGAGCAGGCAACCAGTCGCGATTGAGATCAAACCAATAATGATTGGTACGCCCGCCGGGCCATACCTCATGGTATTCCCGCTCATTGTTATCAGGGTTTAGGTTTTCACTTTTGTTGACATTGGCCCAGTAGGCAAAGCGTTGCAAACCGTCTGGATTAAAACTGGGATCCATAAGAATGACCATGTTGTCCAACATGGACTCAATTTCCGGACCTTGGGCAGCGGCTAAATAATACGCATAAGCCAAACCAGCATTGGCACCACTGGGTTCATTTCCATGGATGGAAAAGCCTTGGTACACAATAATGGGCATTTCTGAAGTGTCCAAACTTGAATTTCCTTCGGAAAGGGCAACATGCTGTTGCCGTATGGTCTCTATGTTTTGATGGTTTTCTGGTGTGGTTATGGTAAGCAATAGGATGGGCCTGCCCTCAAAAGTGGTTCCTCTATTCTCAATGGTGATTCTGTCACTGGATTCTGCAAGTTGATGCATGTAGTACACCAACTTGTCATGGGTAACATGCCATTCGCCAACTTCATGCCCGATCACATCCACTGGTTTTGGGATATTGGGATCGTAAGAGATGCCATCCGGTAAATAATAATCCAATGTTACTTGTTGCGCCGAAAGGGTTAAAACCGCAAATAGGGCCAAGAATACAAGGTTGCTTTTTTTCATGAGTTGAAACTTGAGTTAGTAGGGTTAAAAATAAAAAACGACCCGCTGAATACGGGTCGTTTTTACTATTTTTTAAGGGAATCTTATCTAAATGTCATCAAAATCAACATCGGTGAAACTGCCAGATGCGGTTCCGTTCTCACTGAAGTCTTCATTATCTTCTTTTTTGAAATCTTTTTGGTGACGTTCCGAAATTACTTCTTGCCCTTTTTCATCAATGATGTAGTCCATCATTTCTTCCATAATTTCCCTAAATGCGGTAAAATCTTCTTTGTAGAGATAGATTTTGTGCTTTTTGTAATGGAAGGAGCCATCATCATGTGTAAACTTCTTGCTTTCTGTGATGGTTAAGTAGTAATCACCGGCCTTGGTACTTCTTACATCAAAAAAATAAGTTCTTCTTCCTGCTCGTAAGACTTTCGAATAAATCTCTTCCTGATCCATTATATCTTTCTCGCCCATTTGGTCTAGTGTGTTTTAAACTTTGGTTGTTTATTCTCCCAAAAATGGAAAAAAAAAGCTAATCCAGCAACTTTTTTATCATTCTTTCCCAGAGAGCTGGTTGAGATAGAGTTCTTTATAGTATCCATCAATGTTGTTCAATTCCTCATGGGTGCCCTCTTGGAGTATGGTTCCATTTTCCAATACAATGATCTTATCGGCATTTTTGGCGGAAGAGACTCGGTGGCTTACAATCAAGGTGGTCCTGTCTTGGGATTCTCGTTTTAGATTGTTCAGGATTTCCTCTTCGGTTTCGGTATCCACAGCGGACAAACAGTCATCGAAAAGATAGATTTTTGGGTCTTTGAGCAGGGCTCTCGCAATGGATACCCGCTGCTTTTGACCACCACTTAATGTAATGCCACGTTCCCCCAATATGGTATTGTACTTTTTGGCAAAACCTTGAATGTTTTTATGTACCACTGCCTTTTTGGCCACGTCCACAATCTCTTCATGGGTAGCATTTTCATTACCAAAACGGATGTTGTTCTCAATAGTATCTGAAAACAGGAAGGCATCTTGGGGCACAGCGCCGATGGAACTCCGCAAGCTGTTCAGGTTCAATTTTTGAAGAGGTACACCATCAATCAATATCTCACCAGAACTTACGTCGTAAAGACGGGCCACCAAATCCAGGATAGTGGATTTTCCCGAACCTGTTTTTCCTAAAAATGCCACAGTTTCCCCAGCTTGTATGGTAAAGGAAACCTTGTTAAGGGCGGTAATATTGGTATCCTCGTAGGTAAAGGTCACATTTTTAAACTCGATGTTTCCTTTAATGGGCGTGTCTTGCGCTACTTCATTTTTAATGGAAGGCTCCTCCTTTAAAAACTCATTGATTCGTTTTTGGGAAGCTTCTGCCCTTTGAATGATGGAGGTGAGCCATCCCACAATGGCAACGGGCCACGTAAGCATGTTCACATAAAGGATGAATTCGGCAATAATGCCAATGGATTCAATTTGACCGCTGATGTACTGTCTTCCCCCAATGTAAATCACAAAAATGTTACTGATGCCAATGAGCAGAATCATCAATGGAAAAAACCAAGCGTTTACCTTGGCCAGTGCCATACTGGTATCTTTGCCCTCTTGGGCCAAGTCCTGTAATTCCGAATTTATCTTGGGTTCAAGACTATATGCTTTGATCACGGCCACCCCCGAGAAAGATTCTTGGGTAAAGGTGGACAGCGTGGACAAATATTCCTGCACTTTGGTGCTTCTTTTATGGATGACCTTACTGATCTGATAGATCAAAACCGATAAAATGGGTAAGGGAAGCAATGTGTACATGGCCAAGGTGGGAGCCTTAATGAACATCAGTGGAATTAAACAAGCAAAAAGGGTCAGTGTCTGTATACCATACATAATGGCAGGACCTGCATATAACCGCACCTGATTAATATCCTCACTAATTCGGTTCATGAGGTCACCAATCCTGTTTTTTTTGTAAAAATTAAGGCTGAGCAATTGATAATGGTCAAAGACTTCATTTTTTAGATCATATTCAATGTACCGGGATACATTGATGATGGTCTGCCGCATTAAAAAGGTAAAAAGTCCAGATAAAAGCGCGGCACCGACAATGATCAGAATGTATTGGAAGAGCATCCCTTTGGCATCCGATAGGGTAATTACGTTTGACATAAAATCCTCCACCGCCTGTATGGATTTGTTCACATAGGAAGGCATGATCAAGGAAAAAACACGGGCAATGATGGTGATCAAAATCCCCATCAACAGCTTAAACAAGTATTTTTTAAAGTATTTATTTAGGTGTTTTAATTCCTTCATAAAAGGGAAAGATGGTTTGTGAACGTCATTTTTTTAATGACAATCCAGCAAATATATGCCATAGAATACAAACTAAATGTTATAAAACTGATAAGAAAACAACTTTGGTAGGTAAGATTCAAATATAAGATTACTTTTGCGGGGTGAAAGCCAATCAACGACTTTAAAGTTCTTTTAAAAATGCTTACCCGCAGGCATATCAGAGTAAAAGTGATGCAGTGCATTTATGCATTGATCCAATCCAAGGACGATTCCCTGGAAAAACAGGAAAAGTTCCTCAGAGTGAGTATAGAGAACATGTATGTGCTCTATCTACTTGTTCTTAGCCTTTTGCCCGAACTGCACCAAATGGCCAACAGGCATGTGAACCGTGCTTCAAAAAAATATCTCGCCACCGAAGAGGACAACTATCCCGATCGTGAAAAATTTGTAAAGAACAGACTGCTCTTGCAAATTGTCAACAATGAATCTTTAAAGGCCGCCCTGTCCAAAAGAAAACTGAACAATTGGTACTTGAACGAGGAGTATGTAAAGATCATCTACAAAGAGGTGATAGGCAGTAAAATTTACAAAGACTACATGACCAATGGTAAGGACAGCTACGAGGATGATCGGGATGTGGTTCTGGAACTTTTTAAGGAAATAATAGCCCCCAACGACAAGATCTACGAATATTTTGAGGATGACAAACTCACTTGGGTGGACGACTTTCCTATTGTAAACACCTATTTGATGAAACGTTTGCGGAAGGCCAATGAAAACTCCAATGAAAAGTTTTTTCTTCCAGCCTTGCTCAAAGACCAGCAGGATATGGAATATGCGAACAACCTATTGACCAAAACCCTTCTCAACGATGCTAAATGGGAAAAGGAGATAGAGGGGAAGACCCCAAATTGGGACAATGACCGTATAGCCGAGATTGATTCCATCATCCTGAAAATGGCCATTTGCGAGTTGCTTAATTTCCCGTCCATCCCCGAAAAAGTGACTTTGAATGAGTATTTGGAGATAGCCAAAGAATACTCCACACCCAAGAGCAGTATCTTTATCAATGGGGTGTTGGATAAGTTGGCCAAGGAATATAAATCCACGGGAAGACTGCAAAAAATAGGCAGAGGTCTCCAATAAACAATATTTGCTTAATTTTGGAAAAACAAATTTTTATCATGAAAAGAATAACAGCAATTTTTAGTCTGCTCTTTGTGGTGGCCTTAGTAAGTTTTTCTTGCAAGGACAAAGCCTCCAACAAAATTGTAGCGGACAACGTTGAAAGTGCAACCAATAGGGATGAAGCACAAAAGAAACTCCCTGTAATGAACTTTGAGAAGTCGGAGCATGACTTTGGAACCATTGCGCAAGGTACCCCACAAGAAACAACCTTTAAATTTACCAATACCGGAGATGCCCCTTTGATCATCACCGATGCCAAAAGTAGCTGTGGCTGTACAGTTCCTGAATATCCAAAGAACACGCCCATTGCTCCAGGAGAGACAGGCGAGTTGTTGGTAAAGTTCAATGGTTCTGGACAAAACCAGGTGACCAAGACCATCACCGTTACCGCCAATACCGAAAAAGGAACAGAAATGCTAAGGATCAAGGCTTTTGTCAACCCTGCAGGTGCGACTCCAGCTGGTCCTGTTAAATAGTTTACAGCCTGAATGGAAAACATAGGACAGTTTTTACCGCTGATATTGATTTTTGCCGTGGCGTATTTTTTTATGATTCGCCCGCAGATCAAACGTCAGAAGGATGAGAAAAAATTTACTTCAGAGTTAAAAAAAGGAGATAAGATCATCACCAAAAGTGGTCTTCACGGCAAGATTGTGGAATTGAACGACAAGGATTTCTCCTGTGTCATTGAAACCATGGCTGGTCGTTTAAAGTTTGACCGCTCTGCCATTTCCATGGAAATGAGCAAAAAGTTGAATGTTCCCGACGATAAGAAGTAATAGATAGTACATACATTAAAATTTAGAACGCCCCTATGGTACAGGATAACCAAGGGGCGTTTTTTTGTATCTTATCCAAAATTTAAAAAAAATGGGTACACGAAGACAGTTTGTAAAAAAAGGATCCTTGTTCATGGCCGGAATGGGAGCCACTGTGATTTTTCCAATGGAATTATTGGGCGCTATGCGCAAAACCATAAGCCCCAACGACAAAATACAAGTGGGACTCATTGGCTGTAAGGGGATGGGATTCTCCGATTTGTCTTCCATGCTCAAGAATAGTGAAGTGGAAGTAGTTGCCCTTTGCGATGTGGATGAAAATGTGCTTCAACAACGCACCGCCGATTTGGAGAAAGCGGGCATCAAGAAGCCCAAATGGTATTCGGATTATAGAAAGTTGTTGGAAGATAAGGATATTGACATTGCCATCATTGGTACGCCAGACCATTGGCATTGTTTGTTGCTGGTGGATGCCATTGATGCTGGAAAGGATGTGTACTGCGAAAAACCGATTGCCAACTCCATTGCAGAATGCGATATCATGCTGAACAAAGTAGATGCCAGTGACCGCATGGTGCAAATTGGGCAATGGCAACGCAGTCAGCCCCATTTTGTGGATGCCATCAACTATGTGCACTCCGGAAAGTTGGGTCAGATACGCTTGGCCAAGACCTGGGCGTATCAAGGATGGATGCAATCCATTCCCACCGTTCCCGATAGTCCAGTGCCTGCAGGGGTGGATTACAAAATGTGGTTGGGCCCGGCCCAAGACCGACCTTTCAATAAAAACCGCTTTCATTTTGACTTTAGATGGTTTTGGGACTATGCTGGTGGCTTGATGACCGATTGGGGCGTACACTTGATAGATTATGCCCTTTACGGTATGAAAGCCTCCACACCAAAGTCTGTGATGGCCATGGGTGGAAAATTTGCCTACCCCAATGATGCCGCAGAAACCCCGGATACCCTACAAACGGTATATGAATTTGACGGATTTTCCCTTTTGTGGGAACATGCTACTGGAATTGATGGGGGCAACTATGGCCGAAATCATGGAATCGCTTTCATTGGCAACAACGGCACCTTGGTATTGGATCGTGGCGGATGGGAAGTCATCCCGGAAAACGACAGACCACATTGGAGCCAAAACAATGGCCCAAAAATAGAGGCAGTACCACTACAACAGGTTGACGCTAATGGATTGGACTTGCATACCACCAACTTTTTGGATGCGGTTAAATCACGGGATAAATCCATTCTTAATGCGCCGATAAAAGTAGGGTATGATGCCGCAGTGGTTAGCCACATGGGGAACATTGCCTATAAAACTGGGGAGCGGTTGTTTTGGGATGCTAACCAAAACCAATTTACAAATGCTACAGCCAACGCACATTTACAAAATGCATACCATAATGGCTGGGAGTTGCCAAAGGTGGGGTAGGCAGTTTTGACTTTAAATATGTATTGCAGTTTTTGGGATATCACTCCTGTCAGCCGACTGGTAGATATCCTTATTGTTGGGATTAATTCAAAAAAACTGTAACATTATCTTCCGTTTATTGACTTACCATAAAAATCAAACAAAAAATGAAAAAAAGATTCTTGGCTTTGTTGGTATTGTTCATTTTTATTTCTTGTAACAATGACAAAAATGAAAAGGGAAGTATATTGATTATCGTTTCAAATACAGAAGATATGGGTGACCCGGAAAAACACTTTGCCGGGAACAATCTTTGGGAAGTAGCTCCTCCCTACCATATTTTTGTTTCTCACGGATATACAGTGGATTTTGTTTCGCCAACAGGTGGAAAAGTACCCTTCTCAATGGATCCTGTTGGAATAAGTAGTTATACTATAAAGTATGAAAATTTTAATGGCAATGTTGAAAATTCATTGACACCTGATGCAGTAGATTATAAAAACTATAAAGCCGTTTTTATTGGTGGTGGATATGGACCCTTATTCGATGTGGCTAATAATGAAGAGTTACTTTCCATAATCGCTAAAATTTATGAAAATGGAGGAATAGTGGGAGGTTGTGGACATGGGCCAGGTGCCTTTGCAAATGTTAAGCTTAGTAATGGCGAGTACATGGTAAGCGGAAAAAAAGTGACTGGTTTCCCAAACTCAACCGAAGTAACAAAAAGCTGGGCCAATGAAGGCACTTTATTGCCCATTATGTTGGAGGATCAATTAAGGCAAAATGGAGCAGTATTTCAAACCAAAGGCGACTTGAATGATAAACACGATGTAGTCATTGACAAGAGAATTGTATCCACCATGTTTCTTCCCTCTTCTGCAATCGTCGCCAAAGAAATGATCCAACAGATAGAAAATTAATGCCAGCCAACAAAAATCGGCTAACTTAAAGAGAAACTTGGTAGGTTGATGAAAATTATAAATCTACCGATACCCGTCATTCAACCCAACCCCTTTCTCAATCATGGGTAGGATTTTTTCCAGTCGCCGTAATTTTGTGGCCTCTTGTTTGGCCTCGGTAATATATTCGCAGAATTCTTTTTGTTTGTAGGGGGTAAACTTTGAAAATGCAGTTTTTAATGCAGTGCTCTTTGCCAATTCAGTTTGAAGCAGTTCAGGAATGGTAACTTTTTTAGTTTTTTCCGCCTTCACTTCCAGTCCCGTTTTTTGGTTGTCCAAGGCCTCGGTCATATAGGCCAAAACTGTTTTATCATCAATTTCGTCGAGAGACTGGAATTTCCAGTGCCGCATGCCCTTGGTTTTACCTTCCTGTGCATTTTCCAGCACTTTTTTAGGGTCTTTCAAAAACACCCCATTAAAAAACCACACTCCAAAATGCTGCTTGAACTTGCAGATACCAAAAACATTTTTTCCATTAAGGGTGTACACAGGAATACTCCATTTAAAATCCTCATCCGCCTCTGTTTTTAGGGCAATTTCCCTGAGATGGGCAATACCCTCTTTAAAGGGATGTTCCTTTTGGTAGTAGGCTTCTAACTTTTTGGATTTTTCCACAACTACTTGATTTGACTGTCGGTAAGTTCGCAAATTTTTACGATTACCTTCACCGCTTTTTCCATACTTTCCAAAGGGACATATTCGTATTTCCCATGAAAATTATGTCCTCCCGCAAAAATATTGGGGCAGGGCAACCCCATAAAACTAAGTTGGGAGCCATCCGTTCCCCCACGAATGGGTTTGATGATAGGTTCTATTTTAAGCTGTTTCATGGCCTCTTCGGCAATCTCAACAATATGAAAAACGGGTTCCACCTTTTCCCGCATGTTTCGGTATTGATCTTCCATTTCCAGAACAACATGGTCTCCATATTTTTTGATGAGTTTTTCGGTAATGTCTTCCAGCATTTCTTTCCGAGCCTTAAAGTGGACCGCATCGTGGTCACGGATAATGAGTTCTATCTCGGCCTTTTCAATTTCACCCTTTATTTTATGTACATGGAAAAAACCTTCCATACCGGAGGTATGTTCCGGAACTTCCCGGGGTGGCATCAGGCTTAAAAATTCATTGGCAATACCAATGGCATTCACCATTTTGTTTTTGGCGTATCCAGGGTGCACGCTCTTTCCGGTAACGGTGATTTTGGCCTTAGCGGCATTGAAATTCTCGTACTCCAGTTCGCCCACTTGGCTACCGTCCATGGTGTAGGCCCAATCGGCCCCAAACTTTTTTATGTCAAACTTATGGGCGCCTCTACCAATTTCTTCATCGGGGGTAAAGGCAATCCGAATTTTACCGTGTTTTATCTCTGGATGTTGCACCAAATATTCCATGGCTGTGACAATTTCGGCAACACCCGCCTTATCATCGGCACCCAACAAGGTGTTTCCATCTGTGGTGATCAAGGTCTGCCCTTTATACAGCAGCAAATCCTCAAAATAATCTGGGGAAAGCACAATATTTTTGCTTTTGTTGAGCACAATGTCCTTACCGTCATAATTTTCCACTAGTTGAGGCCTCACATTCCTTCCACTAAAGTCTGGGGACGTGTCTATATGCGAAATAAAACCAATGGTGGGCACTTTTTTGTCCGTATTGCTGGGCAAGGTGGCCATGATATAGGCATTTTCGTCAATGGATACCTCTTGCAATCCAATTTGGTGCAGTTCCATTACCAACTTTTTGGCAAGGTCCCATTGCTTTTCGGTGCTCGGCGTGGTTTTGGAATAGGGGTCGCTCTGGGTATCGATGGTCACATAGTCCAGAAATCGGGATAGTAGTTGCTTCATGGGTAGTGTTTGACCAAAAATAAGGCTTATTCAATCGCAATTTTGATCAAGTAAAGACTTTTACCATTATCTTTCGTTTTTTTAAACCCCATACTCGTTGAGAGCAGCTCTTTTTTGTCTTTTTTTGATGTTGAATTTTACGGCTTTTGCCCAGCAGGAATGTTTGCTCGGTGTAGGTGGTGAAGATGATGAAACTATCGCTAAGGTTTTTCAACTAAATGAGGAACAGCAGGAAAACCTGAAGAATTGGAGTGCCGAGCTCAAAATCAGGAACGAGATTTTGCAGAACCGAGCGGATTATCTTTTAAAACAGCATAAAGAAAGTTCGGTAGATGTTCTTTTGACTGTCTCAAAGGAATATCAAGATATTTTGGACAGCATGAAGCAAAATGTTCGAATGATAGATAAACGTTTGTTGTCTACCCTCAATCCAAAACAATATGAGTTCTATACGGAGTTGTGTAGCAAACTCACACTGCGTCCTATCTATATAAACAGGTCGGTTGACGAAAAATGAATCTTTTCCTTAAAACTGTTTTAAGAGTTTTTATTTTTGTCCAAAATCTGTTGAATGTACAAAATTCTCATTCGCCCAATCCTCTTTTTATTAGACGCTGAAACCGCACACCATTTTTCTTTTTGGGCTATTGGGATACTTTCAAAACTGGGGTTTGGCCCCCTGTTCAGAAAGGCGTTTGAAGTGAAGGACCCAAAGTTGGAACGTGAAGTTTTTGGGTTGAAATTTAAAAATCCGGTGGGTCTTGCTGCTGGGTTTGATAAAGATGCGAAGCTGTACAACGAATTCTCAAATTTTGGTTTTGGTTTTGTTGAGATAGGAACTTTAACCCCAAAACCACAAGCAGGAAATCCTAAAAAACGGTTGTTCCGATTACGGGAGGACAAGGCTATCATTAACCGGATGGGGTTCAACAATAAAGGCGTTTTTGAAGCTGTGGAGCAGTTGAAGAAAGAACACCGGGTCATTATTGGAGGAAACATTGGTAAGAACAAGGTCACGCCCAATGCTGATGCCATCAAGGACTATCTTATTTGTTTTGAGGCCCTTTTTGAACATGTGGACTATTTTGTGGTCAATGTAAGTTCGCCCAACACGCCGGGACTTCGGGAACTGCAAGACAAAAAACCATTGACTGACTTGCTGAATAAATTAAAGCGTCAGAATACCAAACAGGCCAAAAAATCCAAGCAAAAAGAAAAACCCATACTGCTTAAAATTGCGCCTGACCTTACCGACGCGCAGCTTATGGATATCATCGGAATTGTAACAGCAACCAAAATTGACGGTGTTATCGCCACCAATACCACTATTTCCAGAAATGACCTAAAAACCCCTCTTTTTATTGCTGAGGAAAAAGGCGGATTAAGTGGTGAACCTCTGGTGCAAAGAAGCACCGAGGTCATTCGATTTTTGGCCGAAAAGAGCAACAAGGCATTTCCCATTATTGGGGTGGGGGGCATTCACTCCGCAGAAGATGCTCTTGAAAAATTGAAGGCAGGCGCGGATTTAATCCAACTCTACACAGGTTTCATATATGAAGGACCCGGCCTGATAAAAAAAATAAACAAGGCCCTATTGGAAGGTAAACCATAACGCTTATCACGGTTCGGATTCAGGATAATTTTAGCTATTGCCATCAGATAAATAATGGTAATTTTACGGTCGGCCTATGTCAAAGATCAAACTCATAGAATGTCCACGGGATGCCATGCAAGGCATAAAGACCTTTATTCCCTCAGCGGAAAAGGCCAGATATATTCAGTCCCTTTTGGGTTGTGGGTTCGATACTATTGACTTTGGCAGTTTTGTCTCCCCCAAAGCCATTCCCCAAATGCAGGATACTGCAGAAGTTTTAGCCCAATTGGACCTTTCCAAGACCAAGAGCAAACTTTTGGCCATAGTGGCCAATGTCAGAGGAGCAGAGGATGCTTGCCAACACGAGACAATTAATTATTTGGGGTTTCCTTTTTCCATTTCTGAAAACTTTCAAATGCGGAATACGCACAAGACCATTGCGCAATCCGTGGAAACTTTGGAAGGCATACTGGAGTTGGCTAACAAGCACAATAAGGAGGTGGTCACCTATATCTCTATGGGATTTGGAAATCCGTATGGAGATCCTTGGGATGTGGACATTGTAGGGGAGTGGACCGAAAAGTTGGCGGACATGGGAACCCAAATTTTATCGCTTTCCGATACCATTGGAAGTTCCACACCAGAGGTCATAGATTATTTGTTTTCCAATCTCATTCCGAAGTACCCCAACATAGAATTTGGAGCCCATTTGCATACTACACCCACCAAATGGCACGAAAAAGTAGATGCCGCTTACAAGGCAGGATGTCGACGGTTTGATGGGGCAGTACAAGGGTTTGGAGGATGCCCCATGGCCAAGGATGAACTTACCGGAAACATGCCCACAGAAAAAATGCTGTCCTACTTTACGGCAACAAAAGCCGATACTGGTGTAAACTGGATGGTATTTGAAGCTGCCTACAACAAGGCTACTGAACTTTTTTCAGCATATCACTAAGTTTTTATAAAAAGACGGGATATAAATGTTAAATATTAAAATTTATTTAAACCAAGTCTAAATAAATTTGTTTGGTTTGAGGGGTAAAAATATATTTGCCGCACAATTACTCAAACAATTATGAAACAGCTCACTATTCTATTGGCACTTTTGTGTGCTACTTTTGCTTTTGCACAAACCAAAACAGATTCCATCCAACTTGATCCACAGAAACAAATCAACGCTGCACAGCGATTGCTTTCTGGCAATTACGCATCCGCGGTAACCGTTGGGGCTTATGGCGAAATGCTATATAATCAGCCCGAGGCCCAAAATGGGGAATTGGACGTACAGCGCTTGGTACTTCTTTTTGGATATCGATTTGATGACCGCACCCAGTTTGTAACGGAAGTTGAATTTGAACACGTAGAGGAAGTCTTTATAGAACAAGCCTTTGTGAACTATAATGCTGCTCCCAACTTAAATATTAGAGGGGGGTTGATGTTGGTGCCCATGGGTATCATCAATGAATTCCATGAACCCACCACTTTTAATGGAACCGAACGCCCGGCTATGGACAATGCCATTGTACCCACTACATGGCGTGAGCTTGGCGTCGGGATAACCGGTAGGTTTAATTCAATTTCATTGGGATACCAAGCCTATATTTTCAACGGATTCAAATCTACGGAAGCTGATGGCGAAGGAGGGGTTGCTGGTAAGTTGAGCGGCTCCAGTGGACTTCGTGGTGGTAGACAAAAAGGAATTCAATCCACCATTGACAGCCCCAACCTTTCCACAAAATTGGATTATTATGGTATCCCGGGCCTTCGATTGGGCTTTTCAACCTACTTTGGTCGTACCCAAGCCGAAGATGATGTGGAGCAGTTTGATGGCGCGGATATTGGCATTGCCATGTTCGGTTTGGATGCGAGATATGCCTACCAAAAATTTACAGCCCGTGGACAGTTTATCCATGCCTCACTTTCAGATACGGACGATTACAACACTTTAACCGGAAGTAATTTGGGAAGTGCCTTGCAAGGATGGTATTTGGAAGGAGCTTATAATGTACTTCCCGTGGGGAACCGCCAAAAATTGTTTGCTTTTTGCAGGTATGAAACCTATGATACCCATGCCAATACTGATGGTACCTTAACAGCAAACGAAGCTTATGATAGAACCGATGTTACCACTGGATTGACCTACCACATTGCGCCAGGGGTTGTGGTCAAGGGCGACTATCAGTTTAGAAGCAATGCAGCAGACGATGCTGATGTGTCAGACCGCCTTAATTTTGGTATAGGAGTTTGGTTCTAAGACACTCTGAATGGTTTCAATAGGGATAAATCACAAAGCTTTATCCCTATTGAGTCTAAATTAATATATTTGGTGTATGAAACTGGGAAAATCAATATCTCTGGTACTTGGCTTTTTTGTGCTGCTCGCATTTTCACTTCCCAAGGAGGTGAACAAAAGGGTCTTGAAAGAGGTTGAAAAGACCTTTGAAGTATCGGATTTTACCTTAGAACCCATTACAGTTTCAGAAGAATTGAATGCCGAGCTCCCGGCTAAGATTTCTGGGGAAAATTTATTCCGCATCCAGGCTGGTCAATCCGTTTTGGGATATGCGTTTGCGGACCAGGCACCCAGCAAGACGGCCGTATTTGATTACTTGGTGCTTTTTGATGAGAATGTAGAGGTCATACATACCAAAGTTTTGGTCTACCGTGAAGAGTATGGCGGTGAGATTGGCAGTAAGCGCTGGTTAAAGCAATTTTTAGGAAAAACCGGCGGAGATCGTGTTGACAGCGACACCAATATCGACGTCATTTCCGGAGCCACCATCTCTGTGAATTCCATGACCAAGGCTATGGATAATCTTTTTCAGACTATCGGGGTACTTCAGCAAAACGGAAAACTGTAATGGAGTACAATGGACTGCTAACCCGTTTTCCTAGCGAAATCCGACTTTTTATCGCAACGTTTGTAATTATTCTTTCAGTAGGATTTTTTACTGGACTGCTGTTCATTAAAGAAACCGAATCCACAACCCCGGCGGGAATAGAAGAAAATTATTTGGGAAATGAAGAAGATGAGGACGCGGAAGTGATGAAATTCAAAAAGGGTGACCGGGAAATGCTCACTATTGTGCACACCCACATCCTTTCCATGTCTATGATCTTCTTTTTGTTGGGTGGATTGGTCTGGATAACCCGTTGCTCCAAAAAATGGAAACTTTTTTTGACGATTGAACCTTTTCTATCCGTCATTTTGACCTTTGGAGGGATTTATTTGATGTGGAAGGGCATTTCATGGTTCAAGTACATTGTCATCTTTTCCGGGATTTTGATGACGCTTACCTTTACCGGTTCAGCTTCTTTGGTGTTGTGGCAATGTGTAAAGCCTAGCAGAAAATAGGCACAGCTTAATTTTCAATGAATCGGTAATCGATATCCTGGTATTCCAAAAATTTAATGTGTGGTTTTTTGAAGGATAATAGGTGCAGTATTTCGTGAACCTCTTCCTTGTTCACCAAGATGATGAAATGCTTCTTTCCTACCGAAATGGGGATTTTCCGTTGTTGTGTCCAATGTTTCAGTTGATTTTCCCAATAGGGGATATCAATTTCATCCACATATTCTTTAAAAGCTTCCAATTCCCATTCATACAATTCAAAACAAAGATTGTTGAAGATCAGTTGAAAGAGTTTGGTTTTATCGCAAAAGGTCAATAAGCCGTTTTTGGATTGACTCAAAATATATAGAGAATTGCACATTAAATCTTGATTTTGCATAAAGATATAAATTATTTAAAATAAGTCTAAATAAAAATAAAATGATTGTGTTTTAATCAGAATAGGGGAAGGAATAGAAATCAATTAAAATAGTGGTATATTTGCACGCAATTAATCCGTAATTGCAATGGAAGCCCACCTAAATAAAATTGTTGGCGAAGGACTTACTTACGACGATGTTCTTCTTGTGCCAGCATATTCCGAAGTACTCCCGAGAGAAGTCAATATTCAGTCCAAATTTACAAGGAACATTACCATTAATGTACCCATTGTTTCTGCGGCTATGGATACCGTTACCGAATCCCGAATGGCCATTGCCATGGCTCGTGAAGGAGGTATTGGGGTGTTGCACAAAAATATGACTGTTGAACAGCAGGCTATGAAAGTCCGAAAGGTAAAACGGGCCGAAAGTGGTATGATCATGGATCCCGTGACCCTTCCGCTGGAATCTACCGTACGTGATGCCAAAGCAAATATGAAAGAGCATAGCATTGGCGGAATTCCGATTGTGGATACCAACAAAAAATTATTGGGAATAGTTACCAACCGTGACCTTCGCTTCGAAAAAAATGATAATAGACCTATAGCTGAGGTAATGACTTCAGAAAATTTGGTCACTGTTGGGGAAGGTACCTCCTTGCAGCAAGCTGAAGTGATTCTTCAGGAAAACAAGATTGAAAAGCTTCCCGTGGTCAATGAAAAGGATGAACTGATTGGGCTTATCACTTTTAGGGATATCACCAAATTGACCCAAAAACCCATTGCCAACAAAGACCAATATGGGCGTTTACGGGTAGCCGCAGCCGTTGGAGTAACCGCAGATGCTGTGGAAAGGGCTGGTGCATTGGTTGCTGCTGGAGTGGATGCCATTATTATTGATACAGCCCACGGACACACCAAAGGTGTGGTTGGTATTTTAAAAGAAGTGAAAAAGAATTACCCAGAGTTGGAAGTGGTGGTGGGTAATATTGCCACAGCCGAAGCTGCCAAATATTTGGTAGAGGCCGGCGCAGATGCCGTCAAGGTCGGAATTGGGCCTGGCTCCATTTGTACCACCCGTGTAGTAGCTGGGGTTGGTTTTCCGCAGTTTTCTGCTGTATTAGAAGTAGCGGCTGCCATAAAAGGAACGGGGGTTCCTGTGATTGCCGATGGAGGAATCCGTTATACCGGGGATATTCCCAAAGCGATTGCCGCCGGAGCCGATACGGTGATGTTGGGTTCCTTGTTGGCCGGGACTAAAGAATCGCCGGGAGAGACCATCATTTATGAAGGCCGAAAATTCAAATCCTACCGTGGAATGGGCTCTGTTGAGGCTATGAAACAAGGGAGTAAGGACCGTTATTTCCAAGATGTGGAGGATGACATCAAAAAATTGGTTCCCGAAGGAATCGTGGGTCGTGTACCGTATAAAGGTGATCTTTACGAAAGTATGCATCAATTTATCGGTGGACTCCGTGCTGGAATGGGCTATTGTGGTGCAAAGGATATTGCCACTTTAAAAGAAAATGGTCGGTTTGTAAAGATTACTTCCAGCGGTATCCATGAAAGTCATCCCCATGATGTCACCATCACTAAGGAAAGTCCAAATTATAGTAGGTAAACTCCTAGTTATAAGTTGTTGGTTGTTAGTTCGATACTTCGTTATATCACACCGCTAAGAGTTTGTGGTGTTTATTTAACTATTGTCACTATAAAATGGAGTACCATCATTGATACTTCGCTTGAAAGTGCGCATAACCCTGAACTCGGAGGACTTATCCCTTTTATTTCTGGTGGCCTTGCATTATTAGCCCTAATTTTGGACTTAGTGCTTTCCCTTACACTAAAACCCAAAATTAATTGGGTTATCCAATCAATTATAGTGTTGATAGGAGTTTTTCTCTATAATTAGGGGAATAGTTGCATGGATTAATTACTTCCCAGCATACGTCTGCCAATCCTTGTCTTTGTAGATATTGTCGCCAAAATAACGGGCAATCTGTAGAAATGGCTCCACTTTTTGGTAACCAGGAACAGGAGAGAGCATATTCAATTGTTCATCCAAAAAGACTACAGTGGGATAGCTCATTTTACCTTGTAGAAGCGCTGCAGCCAATTCATGATAACCACGTCTTCCCGAAGGGACAAACTTGAAGGTTTTTCCTTTGTATTCAATGGGGTCTTTTCCTTCGGCATCCATCTTTACCATATAAAAATTCTCCTGCATGTATTGGGAAACTTCAGGATTTTGGAAGGTATCCTTATCCATTTTTTTGCACCATCCGCACCAATCGGTGTAGACATCAATAAACATTTTCTTAGGCTGTGCATCGGTTTGGGCCAGTTCCACTGCTTCTTCCCAAGAAATCCAATTAATGTCCTGGGCTTGGGCTTGAAATCCTACAAGCAGTAAAAAAAGTAAGCTAATCTGGGTAAAAATTGCGCGCATAGTTCCTTTTTTTAGGACATTGGTCGTCCTATCCATACAAAAATAACGAAAATTGTGCCAGAAAAGTATTTATCCCAAAAACTCCAAAATAAAGATCAGTGCGCCTAAAAATAGACATAGCGGGGAGTAATACCGAGTGTCCAAAGCCGAAAATTTACTGTTCTTCGCCGTTTTAAAAAAACCGATGTATTTAAAATCTCCAAAAGCTCGCAAAATAAAAATGATTCCGATGACCAATGGGATATAGCTTACCCAAGGCTTGTCCACATAAATAAGAACTTTATTGATAAAGACAAAGGCAAAAAATAAGAGTATGAAGCCTACCAAAACCGATACTAGTTTTCCCGGGGATTTTACTTTGGAACTTCCTATTTCCGTAGGCAGCACTGCTTCGGGTTCTTTAATCCCAAAAATGGCCCAATAGAAATGAAGTCCCGCCAAGAAAATAAAAACTATGGAAAGTAATAGGGCTATGATTTCCATCCATCCTATTTTACTTTACTACTTCTTTTTTGGGTACTTCAAACAGTTCTTTCACATCAACTTGATTTCGAAGGATATCATCAAAGGTCTCCCGTTGCCGAATCAAATGGGCCTTGCCGTTGTACCAAAGTACCTCTGCCGGTCTAAACCTTGAATTGTAGTTGCTGGCCATAGTGAAACAGTAAGCACCTGCATTTCTAAAGCACAGGATATCGCCTTCGGAAATTTCATTGATCCTGCGGTTACTGCCAAACGTATCGGTTTCACAGATATACCCTACAACCGAGTAGTACCGTTCCCTTCCTTTGGGATTGGAGAGGTTGATAATCTCATGGTTGGCACCATAAAGCATGGGGCGTATCAAATGGTTGAAACCAGAATCTATACTTGCAAATACCGTGGATGTGGTCTGTTTTACCACATTTACCTTGGCCAAAAAGTGTCCCGCTTGGCTGACCAAAAACTTACCGGGTTCAAAGGCCAATGTCAAGCTTTTGCCATATTCTTCGCAGAATTGGTTGAAGCGGGTGGTCAATTTTTTACCCAGCTCCTCTATGTTGGTCTCAATATCCCCTGTTTTATAGGGAACCTTGAATCCACTACCAAAGTCGATGAATTCCAAATCCTTGAAATTTTTGGCAGTTTCAAACAAGATTTCAGAAGCGTACAGGAACACATCAATATCCAGAATATCACTTCCAGTGTGCATGTGGATACCATTGATGTTCATGTTGGTCAGTTCTACAATGCGCAACAAATGTGGAATCTGGTGTATGCTGATTCCAAATTTGGAATCGATATGCCCCACAGAAATTTTGGAATTTCCTCCAGCCATCACATGCGGATTGATACGAATGCAAACAGGGATATCTGGATGTTTGCTGCCAAACTGCTCCAAAATGGAGAGATTGTCAATATTCACCTGAACACCAAGCGCAGCAGCTTCCTCAATTTCCTCCAAAGAAACCCCGTTGGGTGTGTAAATGATGGATTCCGGTTTAAATCCGGCCATAAGTCCCAACTTCACTTCTTGAATGGAAACGGTGTCCAAACCACTTCCCAAGTGGTTCATCAATCTAAGAATGCTTATGTTTGAAAGCGCTTTGGCGGCATAATTCAAACGCAATTGGGGCACGCCTTCAAAAGCTTTCGTCAATCTTTGGTATTGAGAAGCAATTTTGTCGGCATCATATACGTAGAGTGGAGCTCCAAACTGCTCCGTAAGTTTTAAAAGGTCTTTGGAGTTCATTATGTTCAGTCTTTCGAGCAAATCTACAGGAACTACGCGGGTTCTACAAGAATAAAAAACAAAATCATTTATTTGTAACAAATTGTTTTAAAACCAACAATTAAAAACAAAGGTACTTGCTCTTTTGCATTTGGGATTGTACATTTAGGCAAACTTCAACAATGAAATTACCGCTATTTCCCTTGCAATCGGTTTTTTATCCGGGAGAAACCGTCCCTCTTCATATTTTTGAGGAGCGCTACAAACAGTTGATTAATGATTGTAGGAAAGAGGCCATCACCTTTGGAATTCCTGTTTTTATCAACGATGCTATGCTTTATGGAACTGAAGTACAGTTGGTTGAGGTGGTCAATACCTATAAAAACGGTGAAATGGATGTGGTCTGTGTGGGGCGACAAGTATTTAAGGTGCTTTCGTTTGAACGCCAATTGAAGGGTAAGTTATATTCTGGCGGTGAGGTGGAGTTTATAGATGTCGAGAATGATGCGGATGAAGACCTTCGGGATGAAGTGCTGCAAAAAGTTGAGGTATTGTACGATCTTATGGATGTGCCCTTCACCAAAACGTCCCCAAAACAGTTCAACAGCTACGCTTTGGCTCATAAGATGGGACTTTCTTTTGAGCAGGAGTACGAATTGCTTCAGATTCCCAAAGAGAAAGATCGTTTGTTATATATCAAAGAACATTTAGATTCCACAACCTCACTTCTGAGTCAGGTGAACCGGACAAAAGCTGTCATTGAAATGAACGGTCACTTTAAAAATTTTGACCCTTTGGACTTTGAGGATTTTAAAATATAGCGAGAGATTTGTTACGAATGGTACGCGTATTGTGTCAGGAGGCCTTTGGGAAGGCAATTAATCCCTTTTCACCTAGAATTTGTCGATGGGGTTTTCTATTTTTGTCGGCAAACAAAAGTTAATTCACAGATGAACCTTCACGAATATCAAGGAAAAGAAATTTTGGCCAGCTTTGGGGTTAGGATCCAACGTGGAATCGTGGCTCGAAATGCTAAGGAAGCGGTTGATGCCGCCAAACAATTGACACAAGAAACCGGAACAGGTTGGCACGTTATAAAGGCGCAGGTACATGCGGGTGGCCGAGGTAAAGGTGGCGGTGTAAAATTGGCCAAAAACTTGAAAGAAGTTGAAGAGTTGGCAGGGAATATCATCGGAATGAACCTGATTACCCCACAAACATCTGCAGAAGGTAAAAAAGTGCACCAAGTATTGGTGGCTGAGGATGTATACTATCCTGGCGATAGTGAAACGAACGAGTTTTACATGTCTGTTTTGTTGAATAGGGGAACTGGAAGAAACATGGTGATGTACTCCACCGAAGGTGGAATGGACATTGAGGAAGTGGCTGAAAAGACCCCGCATCTGATTTTTACCGAAGAAATTGATCCAGGAACTGGGCTTTTACCTTTTCAGGCAAGACGTATCGCCTTTAACTTGGGATTGTCCGGTACTGCATTTAAGGAGATGGTAAAATTTGTTTCTGCTCTGTATAAAGCATACGAAGAAAGTGATGCCAGTCTTTTTGAAATTAATCCTGTATTGAAAACCTCTGATGATAAGATTATGGCCGTGGATGCGAAGGTGTCCATTGACGATAATGCCCTTTACCGAAGAAAGACCTATGCCGAAATGCGCGACCTTCGCGAAGAAAACCCAATTGAGGTTGAAGCCCGTGAGGTTGGATTGAACTATGTGGACTTGGATGGAAACGTAGGTTGTATGGTAAACGGTGCTGGATTGGCCATGGCTACTATGGATTTGATCAAGATGGCGGGTGGTGAACCAGCAAACTTTTTGGATGTGGGAGGTACTGCAGATGCCAAAAGGGTGGAGGAAGCTTTCCGAATCATTCTAAAGGACCCCAATGTAAAAGCGATATTGATTAATATCTTTGGAGGTATTGTACGTTGTGACCGTGTGGCGCAAGGTGTTGTGGATGCTTATAAAAATATGGGCGATGCCATTAAGGTGCCAATTATTGTTCGTCTTCAAGGGACCAATGCCGAGTTGGCCAAAGAAATTATTGACAATTCTGGATTGGCGGTGCATTCTGCTGTTCAGTTCCAGGAAGCTGCCGACAAAGTAAAAGAGGTTTTGAGCTAATAAGCCTTACAATCTATACTAACAAAGGGCGATATATTTATGTCGCTCTTTTTTTATTTTAAAATAGCCTTGTTGGGATAGGGTTGATAAATTCAGGGCTTCTCGATGTACTAAAATGGGTTGTTTTGGAGTTATCTATACAGAAGAAGTTACATCAAAACCAAACCCATGGGCACTTACGAGGAAAAATTGAGCATTCTTTCGGAAATGATTGCCTTTGCCAGGGTGGATCATTCCCTGAAGGAATCGGAATATGGTTTTTTGCTCAAGGTAGCTTCAAACTTAGGCATTGATAGGGAAACTTTTGAAGGTCTTTTAAAAGAAAAATCCCCAAAAGTGATATTAAAATCCCAAGCCGAGCGAATCGTCCAGTTTCATAGATTGTTATTGTTGATGAATGTAGACCAACACCAACATAAGAAAGAAGTGGACACGCTGTATAACATTGGCCTTAGAATGGGACTCCCGCCCGCTGCAATAAGTCAAGTCCTACAGGTTATGCACAATTATCCCAACAATGTCATTCCGCCGAGTGTGTTGATCAATATCTTCAAGGCACACTACAATTAATGTCATTTTGACATAATATTTTGTTAAAAACATGTCACATCGACATGATTTCTGTGTTGGTACATGATTTGTCTATATGTTGGTGATTTAGAAGTTTAACCTTATAAAAAATAAATCGCCATGAGTTTAGTAAAAAGAAACAACCTGTTTTTTCCATCCTTGATGAATGATTTTATGGGACCAGATTGGTTCGGTGGAACAGATAAGTGGAATACTTCTGTTCCCGCAGTAAATATTAAGGACAATGAAGAAAATTTTGAACTGGAACTAGCTGTTCCTGGAGTAAAGAAAGATGATTTCACTGTAGAAATGGACAATGATATCTTGACCATTTCCAGCGAAGTCAAATCTGAAAATGAAGAGAACAGGGACAATTATACCAGAAAAGAGTTCTCATATTCTTCCTTTAAAAGGGCCTTTACATTGCCCGAAACCGTAGATGGTTCTAAAATTGATGCCAAGTACGAAGATGGAATATTGAAATTAACCTTGCCTAAAAGGCAAGAGGCATTACCAAAACCAAAACGATTGATTTCAATCGGATAAAAAATTGAAGAGGACACCAACTTAGGTGTTTCATGATGGTTGATTAGTTGGTTAGTTTGTTTGCGCGCTCCCTCAGCAATGTAGGAGCGCGCTTTCGTTTTAGTCCATGGGTTCGGTCAACACAGCCAAACAGGACATAATGCCCTCCAGATAATTTCCAATCCTAAGATTTTCATTTGGCGCATGGATACTGTTATCTGGATTGGGAATGCGAAGAGCGACAGCAGGCACACCGAGCGTATTGATAAAGGGACCTATGGGTTGAGATCCCCCCGTGGTTCGCATGTTGACAAATCTGTCATCAAAAAGTCGGGTCATGGCACGATTCAACATGTGGCCCATGGAAGAGTCAAAATTGGTGCGAAAGGGTTTGGATCCCAGTTTGTAGGTAAATGAAGCCAATTTTGGGTATGTTGCACGCTCCTCGTCAGTTGGAATGGAGTCCACCAGATGAAATCCATTGTCCATAATGTATTGTTTTAGCGACTCCATCAATCGCTTTCCGTCGGATTCTGGGACTAATCGCATATCAATCTCAGCAACTACTTCAGAAGGTATAATCGTTCGGACCTCTTTGCCAACCCAAGCGGCCTTTAGCCCCCGAATGTTCAAAGAAGGATATTGCAGAGCTTCTTGGTACGTTTCTCCAACTTTATCAGGCTGGGAAATGCCAAGTCCGGTTTTTATTTCATTTAAGTCTTCTGGAACTTGGTTGAGTTTCTCTTTTTCTGTTTCTGTCAACTCAATTCCATCATAGAATCCTGGAATTTGAACTAGGCCTTCTTCATTTTTAAGAGAACCCAAAAAGCGCGAAGCCTCAAAAACTGGATTAGGGGAGAAATTCCCGTATTGACCGCTGTGCAGGGAACGTTTTGCACCGAAAACAGTCAAAGTGGCTGTAGCAATTCCTCTTGCCCCATAGGTTAGTGTTGGCCAATTGGAGAGATGACGGGTTCCATCCATGATGAGGATGCCATCTGCAGAGAGCAGGTCTCCAAATTTTTTAACCACCTCCGGTAGGTCAGGAGAACCCAATTCTTCCTGAAAATCCATAATGACCTTGATGTTGTACTCTGGGGTTTCGCCCATCTCTGTCAATATCTGTAATCCAGAAATAAAAGCCATGGCAGGCCCTTTGGAGTCCGATGCGGATCGGGCAAAAATCCGCCAATCCAGATCCAATGGCATTTTATGGGCCTCGTATGATATGATTTCCCATTCACCATCTTTGTTTTCTTGCTTTAAAACAGGAAGGTAAGGACTTGGTTGATACCACTCCGTAGAATCCACTGGTTGTCCATCAATCTGCAAATAAAATAAGAGGGTTTTCGTGTTTTTTGGATACCTCTTTTCAGCAAAAAGCAAGGGAGCTCCATTGGTTTCCAAACGTTGGATTTTGAAACCCATTTCCGAAAAAATAATGGTACAGCGCTCTAAATTGGCCTCAATTTGATCGGGATAGTTTCCATCATTGGGGATTTTTAGAAACTCCATCAGATTTTCAACAGCATTGGGCAATGCTTTTTTGGAGGCAGTTTCAATTTGCTCCTTCGTCAACTTTTGAGCATGGATGCCCATGACCATCAAAAGATTGAATAAGATGGTCAGAAAAAAGGTGTGGCCAAATGATTTCATGATTCTTGCAGTGATTTTATTTCATCGCGTAGTTTGGCTGCTTCCATAAAATTAAGTTCTTTGGCTGCTTTCTCCATGGCTTTTCGTTTCTCCCGAATCAGTTTTTCCTTTTGGTCTTCGGTAAGATATTCCAAATCAGGTTCAGCGGCACGAAGTTCCTCTTTTTGAAAGTGATACGTTGAAACCGAATTCTTGGCCAGCGCATTATCCAAATTTTTATTCAGTGCTTTTGGCGTGATATTGTTCGCCAAGTTATAGTCCATTTGTTTTTCCCTGCGGTAGTTGGTTTCGTCAATGGTCTTTTGCATGCTTTCTGTGATGGTATCGGCATACATAATGGCCTTTCCATTCAAATTACGTGCAGCACGACCCACAGTTTGGGTCAAGGAACGGTTACTCCGTAAAAAACCCTCTTTGTCGGCATCCAAAATGGCCACTAGTGAAACCTCAGGCAAATCCAATCCTTCCCGTAACAGGTTTACACCAATCAAGACATCAAATAAACCTTTTCGCAGATCTTGCATGATCTCCACCCGCTCCAACGTATCCACATCACTATGAATGTAACGGCAACGCACATCAATTCGAGCCAAATATTTGGCAAGTTCCTCGGCCATTCGTTTAGTCAAAGTGGTTACCAGCGTCCGTTCATCCAGTTCCACCCGTTGCTGGATTTCCTCCACCAAATCATCAATCTGATTGGCACTTGGCCGTACCTCAATGACAGGGTCCAAAAGTCCTGTTGGGCGAATTACCTGCTCCACATACACCCCTTGGCTCAGTTCCAATTCGTAATCCGCAGGTGTGGCACTAACGTAAATCACCTGATTTTGCAAGGTTTCAAACTCTTCAAATTTAAGTGGTCGGTTGTCCATGGCCGCGGGAAGTCGGAACCCATATTCTACCAAATTTTCCTTTCTGGAACGATCCCCACCGTACATGGCATGTACCTGAGGGATGGTTACGTGGCTCTCGTCAATTATCATCAAATAGTCATCGGGAAAATAATCCAATAAGCAGAAGGGTCGTGTTCCTGGTTCCCGACCGTCCAAATAGCGGGAATAGTTTTCAATTCCGGAACAATAGCCCAGTTCGCGGATCATTTCCAAATCAAAATTGGTGCGCTCTTCCAAGCGTTTGGCTTCCAGAGGTCGACCTATTTCCTTAAAGTAATCCACTTGTTTCACCAAATCATCCTGGATTTGTCGGATCGCATTCTGGAGGATATCCGGTGAGGTCACGAACATATTGGCAGGGTAGATGTTCAGTGAATCGTAAATTTCGATTACCTTATTGTTGAAGGGGTCCAGTGCTTCAATTTCCTCAATTTCATCTCCGAAAAAGTGAATGCGAAAGGCATGGTCAGCATAACCTGGAAACACATCCACCACATCACCTTTTACTCTAAAATTTCCATTTCTGAAATCCGCAGTGGTTCTCGAATATAGACTTTGCACCAATTGTTTTAGGAATTTGGTGCGTGAAATCACCTGATCCCTATGGATGGAAATCACGTTCTTTTGAAATTCAATCGGGTTTCCAATACCATACAAGCAAGAAACCGAAGCGACCACCAGCACATCCCTTCGACCTGAAAGTAGCGAAGAAGTGGCACTCAATCGTAGTTTTTCAATATCCTCGTTGATGGAGAGGTCTTTTTCTATATACAACCCACTGGTGGGAATGTAGGCTTCGGGCTGGTAGTAATCATAATAGGAAACAAAATATTCCACGGCATTCTTGGGAAAAAACTGTTTGAACTCCGAATACAACTGGGCCGCCAACGTCTTGTTGTGGGCCAACACCAAAGTGGGCCGTTGCACGGATTCCACCACATTGGCCACGGTAAATGTTTTTCCCGAACCCGTTACTCCGAGCAGGGTTTGGTGGGGATCTCCCGCTTCAATCCCGCCCACTAATTGTTTGATGGCCCCTGGCTGGTCACCTGTCGGTTTGAACTCTGATACTACCTGAAACTTCATCTGATAAAAATAGTAAAGGCCGGCACCAAATTAAAGCAAAGCGGAAAGATTATCGTTTAAGGGTAAAATGGCCTTTAATTTCTCTATTTGACTCATCGAAGGCTCGAAACCAATACTCTCCTTCAGGAACGGGCTGTCCTTGGAAATTGCCATCCCAACCATTGGAATTTTGGAGTATTTCCTTTAGGAAAAATCCATAGCGATTAAAAATTTGGATGCTTTGCAAGACGATTACCTCCCCATTTGGGGGTTGAATAAATTGCCAATAATCATTGATGTTGTCCCCATTTGGAGTGAAAAATTTGGGAAATCCTTCCACTGTCAAGTCTTGTACCAAACTTTTCTCTGCAATGCCACAGCCATTTTTGTCCCTCACATAAAAGGTATGGGTGACCGGTTCAAGGTTGGGGAAGGTGTTGTTGTCTGAATAAGGGCCGTCCCGGTTGTCCACAGCATATTCATAGTCCCCATTACCCGAAGCTACCACCGTAACCTGTAATTGGTCCGTTCCATTACCAGAGAAATCTAGCCGGCTGATGATTGGTGCCTCGGATGAAACCACAGTAAATTCCTGAATGGAGGGGCATTCAATAATGTTTCCTGATTGGGACACCAGATTATAGGCTTCATAACGATACCTGCCATTTTCTTGGATTGAAACCTGATTTGTATCTGAAATTACCGTCTCATTATCAAATTCGTCAATTTGGTACCATCGGTAGCCGTCGGCCGTGTCTTCGGAAGTGACAATTAGGGGAGATTCATTCTCGCAGAAGGATAGTGTTTCTGGAAAATCAATCTCCGGATTAATAATGACGTATTCTCCAGTATCAAAATCCAAGTATGGTCCACAACCCAATAGGGTACTGAAACTGGTTTGCAGGCAGTTTTCTGCCTCACCGGCATCATTAAAAGGCACAATGGTGATAAAAAAGGTTTTGTTGGGTTCGAAATTCAGCACCGGAGTAGAATTGTTATAAAAAGTAGAATTATTTAAGATGTCACTGTTGGAAGGTGTTGTTCCAATGTTTACAACATATCCTGTGGCATCTGGTATGGCCGTCCATTCAAGTATGGGTGATAGGGCAACATTTGTTTCTCCATCCATCGGATAAACGATGGTAGTACAATCTGGAATTTCTGATTCAGCCCGGGTTCTGAACTGTTGTGAGATACATCCAGTTGCGGAACCAATGCCATTATATGGAATTATAGTTACAAAAATATCAGCTTCTGTAGGAAGATTTGTTGGAGGATTCAAGGTTAAGGAATTGCCTACATCTTGTTCCAGAATATCATTGTTTCCCACAGTAGTTCCCAGTCTAACCACGTATCCTGATGCACCGTAAACATAATCCCACGAGATGTTGGTGTTGGGGTTTATATCCGTGGCCAAATCCATGGGGCTGGTCATTTGGGTGCAATTTGGGCTGGATGTCAATGCCTCAGTTGTAAAACTAAAACTAGGACAAGTGATATTTGGGCTATTAAAGAAGAATAGTGTTATAGTGACATATATGGTGGTATTCGATGGTAAACCCAAAGTAGGGGTAAAGGAAGAACCGTTGGTAAATTGAGAAGCTAATATATCATCATCACCTGGACTCGTACCTAAAATTATGTTGTACGCGGGTACCCCATCCACTGTTTCCCATGAAATGGTGGCATCCACAGGTACATTGGTAGCGCCATTGGTTGGAGCCAATAAATCCGGACATTCTTGTGCTTTTAGCCCAAGGGCGAGTAAAAGTGACAAAAGCAATAAGAATACCCTATTTTTCATTTTCAATCTCTTATTATCGCTTTAGGGCAAAATGACCTTTAAAGATTCTTCCGCTCTGTAACGAAACACTGAACCAGTAATCCGAAGCAGGTAGCTCGCTATTATTATGTGAGCCATTCCAACCTTCACTCCCAGGGCTTATTTGGGCAACCAATTTTCCGTAGCGGTCATAGATTGAAATAATGCTCTCGGGCTGAAATTGCTCATTTACCCCAATAATCTGCCAAAAATCATTGACATTGTCCCCATTGGGGGTAAAGAATTTGGGATACCCAATCACGGAAATCAGTTCTTCGGACAATCCGCAGCCATTTTTGTCCCTAACATAGGCTGTAATTATCCCCGGAGATACATTGTCAAACAAAGCTGAATCCTGATAAAAAAAACCATCCAATGAAAATTCATATTCCCCATCCCCCGAAACCAAAATCTCAACCGTATTGTTCTCTGAAATATCCTCGATTAAAATATCGTCAATCTGTGCCTTGTTGGAGGGCACCACTTCAAAAATGGCGGTATTGGTGCATTCAAAAGCACCTTCATTGGACGTGTATACATATCCTACTTCCA
Organism: Allomuricauda sp. CAU 1633; assembly: GCF_017313225.1. GTDB lineage: Bacteria > Bacteroidota > Bacteroidia > Flavobacteriales > Flavobacteriaceae > Flagellimonas. The sequence continues at coordinate 427,786 of NZ_JAFLNE010000002.1, forward strand.
GAACATAATTCCCAAGCGCCTCAATTTGAAGGTCTTGTTGGTTTCCAATTTCTGCCAATCCCCCTGATTGGTCCTTATACCATCTATACAAATCAAAACCATCAGGGGCAGTCACAGAAATGGGCGGGCCATCCGTACACCAAGTCAATTCATCCATAAAGTTGAGCGTTGGGGTTTGGGTAACCGTAAGGTTGATGATATCAACATCCTCACATTCATTGTTCTCCTCAATTCTGGCATAAATTAGAGTAGACGATGAGGCATAATCCCCTGATATTGGATTTTGCTCAAGACTGGCATCTTCCAAAGTGGTATATAGGGTAACATCCCTATTTCTATAAGCTGAATCCAGCATACTGTTCAAGTCAAAAATTCCTTCCAGTAACTCATCTTCGGGGTTTTCATCACAGGCATAGAATGTTTTTTCATCCTCGGTCAACACAATGGAAAGGACCTGTAGTTGTAATTCTCCAGTATCCTCACAACCATTGCTATTTAAAATCTTGTAATACAGGGTTTGGTTAAAAGGGGTTGAGTTGGTGTATCCAATTGGATTGGGAATGGGGTTTTCTGATGCCAAATCGGACAGGGACTCATAAAAATAGAAGGTGTAGGAGGTGTCAAAAATGGCCTGCTCCAAATTAAAAGTAGTGAGCCCATCCGCAGAATTGGTCGCTGCGGCATCGCACTGTACCAAGAGAAGGGGTTTGGGTTCAGGGAGCGGGTCCACCATAATAAAAGCTTCTCCGAGTATGGGACATTCATTGGGATCTTCGGGAGTAATTTGCAAACTATAACGACCTGAATCCACTGCACTTGATGAGGCAATGGCTAAATTATAACTGGAATTAGCCAAGGGAACCCCATCTTTTTCCCAAGTATAGGTTGCATTGGGAAGATTTTCACCTTCCAAGACAAACGCTTCCCCTGCACATAAGGTGAGGGTGGAACTTGAGGTGCCATCTGCATTCTGTACAAGGTCGACCTGGTTGAAGAAAGATTGCACAAAGGGCGGAAGACCTTGGGTAGCATTTTTACCTTCAAGGTAAACGGCATTATGAATGTAATTGGAAGCAACTCCCATTTCATTGGGATTTTCTATAACGCCCAAATAGGGAGATCCTTCGAAGTAATTTTCTGCAACGGTACGATATATTTTTCCATTTTGGGCAAGCTGTAAGGCTCCTCGATAAATAGGTCTCCTATCAATTTCAATCTCCGAGGCGGAGATGTCCAGTGCCTCTAGATCAAATTGCAGTAATGAGGTGGAGAGCAATTGAGGGTCGTTTTGAGGAGGGATATCGGTGGTGTTTACATATAAAAAGTTTTGGTTGGGTGAAAATTCTATACCATACACTGTTGTAAAGGGGTTTGAGGTTTGCAGCTTTTGTTGATTGGACAAAAGGCCGGTGTCGGTATCAAAATCATACAGGTAGAGTCCGGAGTTACCGTTGGCACTTGCCAAGATGCTGCCATCTGGTGAAAACTTCAAATAACCTCTTGGGTCAAATATTTGGATGTCGTTGAACGTACTTTTTACGGGAACGGGATTGACCCCTGTCGTATTGACCTCGAAGGCATAATAAGTATTGAAGAATTGACCCGGCTCTTCGTTCTCGGAAGCTAGGGTGACCACCCAAATGGATTTGTCAAAACAATCTTTTATAACGGCGGACAACTTTTCCGAGCCATCAGCCAAAAGGTTTATGTTTTTCTGTATAACCGCCCCATTTCCGCCGTTCAAAGTAATATCTACCACGGAATAATTAAACCCCCAATCGGGATCCCCCTCAAAGGTTATGGTATCCATGGTAAAAATGTAGAAAATAGTGGGATCTTCAGGTTTTTGTACGATTATGGCAGATTGGGTGCTGGAAGGGTCTCCATACAATCCTGTCCCATTTTGCATGATGTTGTGGTTACGGTCATAAACCACAATACCATCAGTGTAAAACAAGAGGTTGCCTGTTGTGTCTGATATGGTAGTGCAGCCTTCAAACGTGTTTAACTTACCATCGGTAAGGGCCACCACAGTCCCATCATCTTTAAATTTTAAGCCAGCTCCGTTTCCAAAATACCAATTGGAGGTTTCCCCTTGTGCAAAAAGAGAAAGGGAAAAAAGGCTGAAAAATCCAAAAAAGAGGTGTTTCAATGCCATTTAGCTTGATTCAGTATCTGACAAGATACTATAAATCACGCTTTTTCAATAATGCATAGGATAAGTAGATAAAAAGAGCCGTCCAAAAGAGAACGATTAAGAACTCATACCAGTAGACATGATAGTCGAATCGCATGTTCTCCCCAATCTGGTCTCCAATGTTCTGTACTGCTGAGAGCCTTGAGAACGGTTCCTTGATCAAATTCATCATGGATTCTAGCGGAAAAAAGTCTTTCACTCTTTTTGCAGCGGGCCAACTCATTACTTTCCAGCCTAACAATCCAAAGGTGACCTGTTCCAAAATGGTCCAGAGAATCAGAAAACCAAGTGCAAAGGCAGATCGCTTTACAAAAATCCCCAAAAAGAGACAGAAGGAGAAAAAACCAACCAGCTTTACAAAAAAGGCCAGTAAAAATTCCAAGTCCGAAAAGATGATGGACAGTTCGTTATAATCGGAATAAACCAACCCCAAAATCATGGAAACCACAAACACAAAAACCGTTGATATCAATGCAAAAGAAATAACAGTCAGTACTTTGGAAAGGATAAATTCCTTTTTGGAGAGCCCATCTATCAAATTTTGTTTGATGGTCTTATTGCTGTATTCATTGGACATCATGGAGACAATGACGATGGCCAAAAAGAGTTTAAAAATAGCGGTAACAAAAGTGTTAAAGTGCCAGATATAGGGAAAGTTGAAAATTCCCTGGTCGGCCAAATGAAATTGCACTGGGCCAATATCGAACTTTATGGCTGCGACCAATGCAATTGAGGTCAGAAGCACAAAATAAGATGTGATTAAAATCTTACTGGCCCTGTTGTTCCAAAGTTTTATAAATTCTATTTGAAGTAGACGTACCATTCGTTTTTTGATTAGTTGTTTTTGGTCAGAGTTAAAAATTGCTCTTCCAGACTTTCCTTACGTTTCACCAGATGCGAAAGCACAATACCTTTTTCAAACAGGAGTTTGTTTAGTGCCTCGGCATCCATCTCTTCCTTTAAATAGGCGGTAAGTGTTCCGTTGAAGTTTTCAATCTTTCCAAAACTGGCATTCTTTTCCAGAAGGGCTTGTAGTTTTTCCATATCGATGGAGCGAAGCTCAAAAAAGCCATGACTGGCCAACATACTGTCCACGGGACCAGAATAGAGTTTTTCACCCTTCCGAAGAATGACCACATGGGAACATACTTTTTCAACCTCGTCCAGTAAGTGCGAGGCCAGTAGAATGGTGGTGCCTTGGCTGGCAATTTTTTTAATGATTTCCCTGATTTGATGAATACCCTGCGGGTCCAATCCGTTGGTAGGTTCATCCAGAATAAGAATTTCGGGGTCGTTGAGTAGGGCAGAGGCAATGGCCAAACGCTGCTTCATTCCCAAAGAGTAGGTCTTGAACTTACTGTTTCTTCGGTCCCACAACCCAACCAGTTCCAGTTTTTCCTGAATGCGGGTCTCTGGCACTTCCTTGATCTTACAGACCAATTTCAGGTTTTGAATGGCGGTCATGTAGGGGTAAAAATTGGGTCGCTCAATAATGGCCCCCACTTTTTTCAAGGCCTGGTGGGTAGAGGTATTGCCATCGAACCAGCTAAAATCGCCCGATGTGCGGTTCACTACGTTCAAAATAATACCCAAAGTGGTCGATTTTCCACTACCATTCGGGCCCAAAATGCCATACACATTGCCCTTTTCAATGGTAAAGGACAAGTCTTTGACTGCAGTGAGGTATCCAAATTTTTTGGTGAGTTGATTTACGGTCAGTATAGTTTCCAAGACGGAATCGTTTTTTGATTTGTTTATAGTAACTTGACGAGGTATTATGGAATTTGTTACAAAATAGGGAAAGAATGACTGAGGAAAAACTGATGTCCAAGAAAAAACCGGCCTATCCGGTCCAAAAAAAGCTGGATGCGTATTTACACCGATATAATCGGAAAATAGAGATTCCCATTTTTTATGAGGACTTGCTCCGTTTTGCCGGTTCTGTGGTGGTTTATGATTCGGATGGGGAGGACACTTTGTGGGTGCGCGTCTATTATTCGGATTCTGATCGTAAGGAAATCGATATCAGTTTAAAAAAAGTCTATTCCATTTTGCATTCTGATGGTAGTGACCGTATTCAGGAGTATTTGAATGTGGACGCGGTTGATTTCTGCACGTTTGGGAACTCCAAACCCTTCCGAATCAAGGTACGGAACATCCTGAATGACAACTACACCTATTTCTATGTAAAAAAAACCGATGCTTCCCGTATTTATGGTTTGGAACTGGAGCACATGCTTTCGCCTTATAACCTTAACTTTTTGGTGTACAAGGATACCCTTATTGAGGAACATATTGCAGGTATTCCCGGGGATGTTTTTATAAAGGATATGCTGCCCAAATGTTCTGAATCTGAAAAGGCCCAATTGGCCAAAGAATTTGTAAAGTTCAACGAGCGTTGTATGATTCGTTTGTTGGGCGATATGCGCTCGTATAACTACGTTATTGTTCCTGTTCACGATTTTGACCATGTGGTGTACAAGATCAGGGCTATTGATTTTGACCAACAGAGTTTTGAGGGAAATCTAAAAGTGTATCGCCCCCAATTTTTTAAGGAAAACTATAAAATGGTGGAATTGGTCCGTCACAAATTACAGAAGGATTCTGTTGATCAATACAAAATTGAGGAGCGTTCCATTGTGGCCAAACGGATTTTGAGCTCCGGGAATCGAATAAGACGTTTGGTTTCGGCGGTTAAACCGGATACCATTTCGCTTCCAGAGAATATTGAGCGGTTAAAGCTTGAAATCTATGATCTAACCAAGGATATGGATTTTAAAAAGAGTACCACCATGGGCGAAGTACTTTCACTTGCTCTTGATTTCGTTAAGCGAAATTACGAAGATGTCAGTATGAAACAGATTATAGAAAAGAAGTTCTAGTTCTCGATACCTGCCTGCGGCAGGCAGGCAAAATCCCTTCAGGATTTCACTCGAACTGACAAAGTTCAGTCAAACGCACTACGGGCTTAACTCTTCTGTTCCTTGTTGAAATACACCAAATAATAGTACATCTGGCGTTCCTCGTCCCAGCCTTTTTCTACAAACTTTTGTGCAGAATCGGGGTTGATGAAATCCAACTTTATCTGGATGTTGGTATCCAAGTTAATGACATTCTTGATTTTCTTCCGGGCATCAGAAACGGCCTTGTTGGCAATATCAAAATTGGAAACGTCCTCAATACTGTATTTGGGTCCTTTTTCAACCTTGTAATGTTTAAACTCCGGAATCAACTCGGGGTTTTCCATGACCTCATTTAAAAAAGAGGTTTCCTCAAAATTGTCGTTTTTAGCGAAGTGGTTCACCGCTCGGTTCATAAAGAGCACCTCTTGTTGCTTGTCTTCAGCAGGTAACACGACATCCTTGGCAAAGTTTTGACAGAATTTCAGATAGTTTTTGGTGTAGAAGTTCTCATCGGTCAGAGGAATCAACCCTAAAAAGTTCTCCAACCAATATTTGGCATCATAACGGTTACTATCTACCGACAACACTTTATAACCTTCCTCTTTTTGCGTATTGAAAACGATACAACCCTTGTCCAATTTATTGATGTTGATGCCTTGTTTGATTAGAATCTCCAAATTTTGTTCTTTTTCCTTAAACTGAAGGAAATCATGCTTCAACTCACTTTTAAAAATCCCAACGGCATCCAATTTTTGGTTGTCGATGACCATATCCGAAAAATGAACCACATAAACCTCCCCATTTTTAATGTGCGGGTGGTTGGATTGTTCAAACAGATGTGTGGTTATTTTTTTGGAAACTTCATGGGTTTTGGAGCTGTCATCAAAAATCGCGCTAATAGCGTTGTAGATTTCATTGAACTCCAAATCGACATCATTGTAAAACTTGTAGTAGTTCTCCTCCTTCTCCCTGAACGGCTTAAAGAAATATTCCTTGAGCAATCCTGACATTTCATCATTTAGTGTGAAGGGCTCCGCAGATAAAAATGCGTTTTCGTTTTTGCTCTTGTTGCCTACACGGTGGAGCGAAATACTTTCTATTTGGGCGTGATATAGGTTTAGCATTTTTTGGTTAAGGGTTAAAGGTTTATGGGTGAAAGGTTAAGGGTTTTTAATTCCAGTTTTCGTCAAAATCCATGTCGTCATAGCTGTCCAGAAAGTCATCGTCAAATTCCGTTGAAGGTTTGGACTCGAAGTTTTTTTCAGGTGGAGCGTCGGGCAGTTCACCAAAACTGAACAACACATTGGGATAGGTTCTTCCATCTTCTTTGTCCACAACATCTGCCAATTCCACAAAAAAGGTCCACATGCTAAAAAAATCATACACATAGATCATTTTGGGATTGTCTTCGGTCAATACATCATCCAGAATGGTTTCATTCATCAATCGGATATCGGAACCATTTTCGCTCATATCAAAAAGGGCAATTTCCTCATCTTGGTTCCATTCTTCATCACAGGTATAAAATGATGCCATCTCAGAACCTTCAAATCCAAAAGCTTGGGTAATGGTGTTATGAAATTCTTCCAATGTATTGCTATCCTCAATCTCAACATCCCTAAAGATATCTTCCTCAGCATCAAGAATAATCCTGATTTTATAAATCATCCATCAAATTTTAGAGTGGGCACAAATTTACGACAATTCAATCTTATTTGGTGAATCGGTGCAAGGTAAACGTCATGCCGGCCAATAAGAAAAATGCCCCAATTTGGTGCGCGATGCCCAGCCACAGGGGAACGGCGTAGATTAGGGTTAATACACCCAGCAAAAATTGAACAAAGACCAAAATTACTATTGATTGTAGTCCTTTATCTTGTAATGAAGTTCGTTCTATTTTTCGAGTCCGTACCCATATCAAGGCAATCAATCCCACCACAATATAGGCAATGTAACGGTGCACAAACTGAACGCCACTTTTTCCTTCAAAAAAGTTCTTGATGATGGGCTGTTGCTCAATATATACGGTTTCGTGAATCAGTTTTCCCTCACTCATCAGGGGCCAGTGGTTGTGGATAAAACCTGCATCCAGTCCGGCTACAAAAGCCCCCCAGATAATTTGAACCAATAAAACAGCGTAGGTAACGCGAATGAGGTTTCGGATAGGTTTTAGTACTTCTTTTTTGGATGGATAAATGAGGTCCAATGCCACCCAAAGGCTATATGCAAAGGTGATGAAAGCGGTGGTCAAGTGTGCGGCTAATCTAAAATGGGATACATCAGGACGGTCCACTAGGCCACTTTTTACCATGTACCACCCTAAAAACCCTTGAAATCCTCCCAGAAAAAGTAAGACTACACATTTTTTGATGGTGGGTCTATCCAATTTCTTGGTAAATAAAAAATATAGGAAGGGTAGAATAAAAACGATTCCGATAAATCGACCTATGAATCGGTGCAGCCATTCCCAAAAGTAAATGTCCTTAAAATCCTCTAGGTCAAAGTGGGAATTCAGTTTTTGGTACTCTGGGTATTGTTTGTACAGTTCAAAGGCTTCTTCCCAGGCTTGCTCGTTCATAGGAGGCAAAGTGCCGTGAATCAATTTGTAGTCCGATATGGAAAGTCCAGAATGGGTGAGCCGGGTAATTCCACCCACCAAAACCATCATAAAGATGAGCGCACAACCGGTCAACAACCAGTATACCACATACTTGTTTTTTTTCATTCTGAATGGACTTTTAAGTTCAGTTGCTTGCCTTTTTCCAGCATAAATTGATAAGCAGCTTCGTGTTCATTGGGAATCTCACCTTCCAAAATGGCTTCTTTGATAGCATCCTTGATAATTCCAATTTCCTTGGAAGGCTTCAAATTGAAGGTCTGCATGATTTCCTCACCAGAAACCGGGGGTTGAAAGTTACGGACATGATCTCGCTCTTCAACTTCCACTATTTTTTGACGCACCAGCTGAAAATTGTTCTTGTACTTCCGTTGTTTTTTGGGATTCTTGGTGGTGATATCCGCTTCGCATAAGGTCATAAGGTCATCCACATAATCGCCAGCATCAAAAACCAATCGACGCACTGCGGAATCGGTTACATGCTCTTCGGCCAAAATGATGGGCCGGGAGCTCATCAAAACCATTTTTTGAACAAACTTCATCTTGTCGTTCAAAGGCATGCGCATCCGTTTAAATAGTTTGTATGTCATTTTGGAACCCACAAACTCATGCCCGTGAAAAGTCCAACCAATTCTCTTTTGAAATTTTTTGGTGGGTGCCTTGCCGATGTCATGCAATAACGCAGCCCAACGCAACCAAAGGTTATCCGTAGTTTCAGAAATATTGTCGACCACTTCCAAGGTATGCCAAAAATTGTCCTTGTGGCGTTGTCCTTCAATCTCCTCGATGCCCTGTAGTGCGGTCAATTCAGGAAGAATAAGAGGCAACAGTCCCGTTTGGTGCATTAATTTAAAGCCCAATGAAGGTTTTGGACTCATCAAAATTTTATGCAGCTCATCCACGATACGTTCGTTGGAAATGATCTTGATTCGGCCCTTATTTTCAGTAATGGCCTGGAGTGACTTCAGCTCTATGGTAAAATGCAATTGGGTGGCAAACCGAATAGCGCGCATCATCCGCAAGGGGTCATCTGAATAGGTAATGCCTGGCTCCAAAGGAGTCCGAATGATTTTTTTATCAAGGTCGGCCAGTCCATCAAAAGGGTCCAAAAGCTGTCCAAAATTGGCTTTGTTTAGAGCCAATGCCATGGCGTTTATGGTAAAATCACGTCGGTTTTGGTCGTCTTCCAATGTGCCATCTTCCACAACAGGTTTTCGGCTATCGTGATGGTAACTTTCTTTTCGAGCGCCTACAAATTCCAATTCCAGACCATTGTTCTTGACCATGGCCGTGCCAAAATTTTTGAAAATGGAAACCTCAGGTTTCCCTTTGAGTTTGGAAGCCACTTTTTTGGCTAGCTGAATACCACTTCCAATGGCTACCACATCAATATCTTTGGGCGTACCTCTTTTTAAGAAATAATCCCTTACAAATCCACCAATTACATAGGCGTTCATACCTAATTCATCGGCAGTTTCTCCGATAAGCTGAAAAATAGGATGTTGAATAGCTTCTTTGTAAAATTCCTGCGTCATTTTATTCCCTGATGACCTTCACCTGTCCGTCGTTGCTCAATTTGATGATGGACGAAGGAGAAGCGTCGTTGTTTTGATCCTGCAAATTTACCACATAGTCCACTCCTTTTAAAATTTCGGGTTGGATATCCTTGAACCGATTCGGAGTTGGTTCTCCTGAAATATTGGCTGAAGTGGATACAATGGGCTTTCCAAATTTGTTGATGAGGTACTGGCAAAATTTATCCGATGCCACCCGAATGGCCAATGTATTGTCTTCAGCAATGAGATTTTTCGCTACACCCACCGGTTCATCAAAAACGATGGTGGTGGGTTTGGTAGCCAAATCTATGATGTCGTAGGCCACTTCGGGCACTTCTTTTACATGGCGCTCCAGCATAGCTTGGTGGGCCACAAGACAAATCAATGCTTTGGTATCTTCCCGTTTTTTGAGGGCATACACTTTTTTTACAGCTTCGGGGTTGGTAGCATCGCAACCTATGCCCCAAACGGTGTCGGTAGGGTATAGGATTAGGTTTCCGGCCTTTAGTTCTTTAATGCAGTTGTTGATCTCTTCGGTCAAGGGCTAAAATTTAAGTTTAAAATAATGGGTAAGGGCCAACCATTGGGTTCTATTTTTGTCCCCTTCAATATTCGTTTTTTTAAGGGAAACCTTTTGCGAGCCCCAAATAGGAATTGGTTCTTCAATTGGGTATGTTGATTTAATTGACCTGGTTTCTTTTAATAGACTCATGGCTTTGAACCATAGGTCATCAGCTTTTGGGGTTAATTTTAAAAAAAGTTCTTGATCGAAAACCTGACCATCCAATGAATTTGGTGGATAAAGGGTGCCACCAGCGCCAATGGGAAGAATTGCTTTGGGATTTGGGCATGTAACAGTTCCTGAACTCCAATTTTTGTAGGGCAGTAATTCATTTTTCCCATCATAGGTGATGCATCGGGTTTGATTGCCAATGACGCAGTCTGGGTTTTCTAAATGAGCTTTGTACAAATTGGACAACCAGTTTTTTCGATACATCATGTCATCATCGCAGGTAATGATGACCTTGTTGGGATATATCTGTAACGGCTCAACCAGTTTTCTGTGGGAGCTGGAATAGCTGGTAAACTGGATGGAAAACCGTTCCCCGGTTAATTCTGATAGCTTTTTTGGAATACTGCTCTTTAAATCCTGATGAAGCCACAGGACAATTTTTTCGGGAAGTACAATTTGGTCAAGAATGCTTCGGACAGTGATATGGACAATTCCCAATCTGGATGGGATTGAAGCCAAAGAGACCACAACGGGGATGATTTCCTTGCCCGCTTCCAGTTTTTTTCGTGATTGCCATGTAAGTCGAGCCTGATTGAATAGGGAAACGGGTATTTCTTTGACTTTCATTATAGGATTTTGAATAAGCTAAAGTAAGGATATGCGATAACATTTAATATTTCTATTTTTGCCAAGATGAACCAGAATGAACGGGAAGCACCCAAAATATCCGTAATTGTTAGCACCTATAACGCCGAGGAATGGCTAAAAAAAGTGCTTTGGGGCTTTAACTGTCAGATTTTCAAGGATTTTGAGGTTGTTGTGGCAGATGATGGATCCGGCCCAAAGACCAAGGAGCTTTTGGACGAACTATCCAAAAAAGTGTTCTATCCCATTATCCATGTATGGCAAGAGGATGACGGTTTTCAAAAATCCCGCATTCTCAACAAGGCTGTGGAAGCTTGTAGTGCGGAGTACATCATCATGACCGATGGGGATTGCATTCCCCGCGAAGATTTTGTAGAGGTGCACTACATTAATAAAGAAAATGGATATTTCATTTCGGGGGGATATTATATGCTTCCCATGAACATTTCCAAAATGATAAGCTTGGAGGATATTGAAAAGCAGAATTGCTTCAATATCCATTGGCTCAAAGAAAAGGGTATTCCAAAAACCTTTAAAAACAATAAGCTTACCGCAAGTGGTGTCATTTCCAAACTTTTAAATACGTTTACGCCCACCAATGCCAGTTGGAATGGTCATAACTCGTCTGGCTGGAAAAAGGACATTTTAAATGTTAACGGGTTTGATGAACGCATGCAATATGGGGGGCAAGATCGTGAGTTGGGCGAACGTTTGTTCAATTTTGGGATTAAATCCAAGCAATTGCGGTATAGTGCTGTTTGTGTGCATCTAGATCATAAACGAGGGTATAAGACTCCAGAATCCATTGCCAAGAACCAGTCTATCCGGAAAGAGACACGATCAAACAAAGTGGTTTGGACCCACTATGGCATCACCAAATAATAGGCAAGCTCATTTTTCTTTTCTAAGCGCTTAAGTTCCTTGTAACGCTCCAAAACTCCTAAAGCATTCAGGTAGCAAATGGTAATTCCTTTTTTTCCATCTAAAAAACCGAGCCGCAGTACATAGTGGTTAAAGAATTTCCAAGCTGGCTTAATCCACATCAATAGGTAATTAAAATGCTTTTCCTTGTAGAAATCCTCTTTGGCCTTTAACTGACCATAGCGGAGCATTTTCCCTTTGTAGTCTTCGTAGTTTTTGTAGCAGTAGTGGGTGAGCTTTTCCTTTAGGATGCAAGATGTACCATCCACTTCCAATGTTTCATGAACAATTTTTTTGTCGGTAAAATACGCTTTACTTTTTCGGAATAGCCTATGATTTTTATCCGTTTGCCAACCACTGAAATTTAAGGTGCTGTTTTGGAACATGAACTTGCGGTAAAACCAATAGGCTTCGCAAGCATTTGGGTTACTGACAGTTTCCAGGATTTCTTTTTGAAGCGCTTCACTTACCACTTCATCGGCATCCAAAAAAAGAATCCAATCATTGGATGCTTGTTTAAGTGTAAAAGATTTTTGAGCCGTAAAATTCTCAAAAGGATTTTGAATTGCCTTTACTTTTGGATGATTAAACAGATACTCATAAGTACCGTCGGTACTGTAGGAATCAACTACAATAATCTCATCGGCAAATGAAACGGAATCGATACATTTTTCAATATATCCCATTTCGTTGTAGGTGATGATGAGTGCTGATATTTTTTGCTTTGGGGTGCTCAATCCAGCCATAATATTATTTTGGTACGAGGTTTGGTTTTACAAAACTATAACAAAAAAACAGGGCAAAAATTGTTTGGCTGTTTATTTTTCTTACAACAACTAAAAATCAGAATACCCTACTTTTTACCCGTTAAAATTGATGTGTTACTATCATTTCTAAGAATTAGATAAGAAAAAAGGGGATGGTTGCTTTATATTTGAAAAATTTTGAAAAAGCTTGAATGAAGATAGCAATCACCGTACTTCTCCTGGGAATAGCCAGTTTTTTAATAGGAAAATGGGTCAAACATAAATCCCTTTATCCCTTTATGCCTTTCAAATACGATTTTAGAAAAAGAAGGAACACTTTTCTAAAAATGATGGAACTCATGAAAAGGACCAATGCCAAACTCATTATTGAAACGGGAACCTCACGCGAAGGTCTGCGTGGGGCCAAGAGCAATGGGGCGGCCACTATTGTTTTTGGCAAGTGGGCAAAAGAGAACAACGCATTTGTGCATTCTGTGGACATCAACGAAGAATCGGTAAAAAATGCACAGGCAGAGGTGGATAGACAGTATCTTCAAGAATTTGTGCAAATACATCATTCAGATTCACTTATTTTTTTGGAGGACTTTAATCAAAAGGTTGATGTATTGTACTTGGACAGTTACGATTACAGCAACGACCCCGAGGTCCAGAAAAAAAGCCAGCAACACCACTTGGAGGAGTTTCAGCGAATTGAAGAGCAACTCCATGACAACTCAATTGTGCTGATTGACGATTGTGATTTGCCCAACGGGGGCAAAGGCAAACTTGTTATTGCCTATATGTTGGAACATGGATGGAAAATTTTGGTAGAATCCTACCAAGTGTTATTGGTTCGGGATGACTTCAGTCTCAATGAAGCGCTCTAGCTGTTTTTGAAAGAATATAGGTTTAAAAGTTTGATATAAGTCTGCGGCAGCTTTTTTTCGTTGTTTTTTAGGTATGCTGAGAATTTCTGGCTTGAAATCTGCCAGATGCACCGCTTGGTTCTTGCTGTTTTCATTAAAAGTAAACCATGCAGTTTTGGAAATCCAAGGAGAGAAAATGGAAAAATTTGGAAGGCCGAGTGCCTTTGAGATGTTGCTGCACCCCCCTTCATTCCCAATATACGCATTACATTGTCCAAACAGACCAATAACCGAACGAAGGGAAGGGCAGAAAACATCCTCCCTAATGCGATTTCTGGTTTTTGGCGTGCAGTGTGAAAGGAATTCAGTTACGCTATCTTTTTGATCGGGCATATAATTGAGCAAAAAAGTGGCAGGGCACTTTTCGGAAATAAAATCAAGAGTCTTTGCCAAATAATCCAAGGGATAGCTTTTACAGGGTTGGCTTCCCAATAATCCCACCATAATAATGGGATTGGAAGTATCAACATCGTGTTCTTGGAGGAATTGTCTCGCCTCTTCATTTTCGGAATCCAACAAATGAATTTTAGGGGCCAAATCCGGTTTTTCCAACTCTTTAATCAAGGGAGAAAGTAATAAAAGTCGATTTTCAATGGCATGGCCTAAAGTGGTTTTCTCATTGTGGGAATAGGAGAACAAATGCGTGTAAATGAACTTGGAATACCACTTTCTGTAGGAAATTTTTAAATCAGCCTTAGAAAAATAGCTGATGAGGTTACTTTCCAATTTGCAGTACACGTCGATAGTGGCATAATAGTCTTCCTTTTTTATGGACTTTAAAAACCTGTAAAAAGCAAGCTTGCTCTCTCGATTTTTTTTCTCAAACAGAATGATTTTGTCCACGAATGGATTCCCTTCCACAACTGCCAAAGTGGAATCATTAATCACATAATGTACCTCGGAATCAGGAAAATGAATTTTAAGATGTTCACAAAGGATGGTGCTTGCGAGCACATCGCCGACCATCTTTTGTTGTATGACCAAGAATTTCTTCAAATTATGTATTTACACGGCTACGTCGTGTTCCCGTAATGCATTATTTAGCGAGGTCTTTTTATCTGTACTTTCTTTTCGTTTTCCAATAATCAATGCACAGGGCACCTGATATTCTCCTGCTGGGAACTTTTTGGTATAGCTTCCGGGTATAACAACCGATCTAGCAGGAACCCTACCTTTTAGTTCAATAGGTTCATCGCCGGTCACATCAATAATCTTGGTAGAACCGGTGAGTACCACATTGGCTCCAAGAACCGCTTCTTTTTCAACGCGAACTCCTTCAACAACAATACAACGTGAACCAATAAAAGCATTATCCTCAATAATAACAGGCGCTGCCTGTAAAGGTTCCAAAACACCACCAATTCCAACACCACCGCTTAAATGGACATTTTTGCCAATCTGTGCGCAGCTACCTACAGTGGCCCAAGTGTCCACCATGGTACCTTCATCCACATAAGCTCCAATATTTACATAGCTGGGCATGAGGATGGTTCCTTTGGAAATATATGCACCATGCCGAGCAACCGCATGGGGAACTACCCGAACTCCCTTTTCTTGATACCCTTTTTTCAAAGGAATTTTATCGTGATATTCAAAAATGCCAGCTTCAAGAACCTCCATTTTTTGAATGGGAAAATAGAGCACCACCGCTTTTTTGACCCACTCATTGATTTGCCAACCATCATCCGTAGGTTCGGCACAGCGCAACTCACCCACATCAATCAAATCAATTACTTCCTTAATGGCTGTTTGGGTTTTTTCCTCTGTCAACAATTCCCGGTTGTCCCAGGCTTTTTCAATAAGTCCCCTTAAATCTGTCATTTTTCTTGAAATTTAGGCAAAGATAGTCCCCTCATCAGAATAATGAAGCTTATTTTAAGGGCATAACATTTTTAAGGTTATTTTTGCCAAAAATTTTGGTTTGGCTAGAATCTTGGCGTTGGATTATGGAAAAGTGCGAACTGGAATTGCGGTTACTGATGAACTTCAGTTGATTGCTTCCGGATTGACCACAGTTGAAACCAAGGAATTGATTCCCTTTCTTGTCGACTATATTGAAAAGGAGTCTGTGGAACGATTTGTGGTGGGATTGCCCAAACAAATGGACAATACACCATCGGAATCGGAAGAGTTGATTCAGTCTTTTTTAAAGAAGTTGACAGGAAATTTTCCTGCAATACCTGTGGAACGCCAAGACGAACGATTTACCTCCAAAATGGCATTCCAGTCCATGTTGGACAGTGGAATGAAAAAGAAAAAGCGCCAAGACAAAGGCTTGGTGGATGAAATAAGTGCCACGCTGATTTTGCAGGCCTATCTTAACAGAATGTAGTTTATGATTTTACCCATTATTGCATACGGAGACCCCGTTTTACGAAAAATGGCGAAGGATATCACCCCAGAATATCCAAAACTTGATGAATTGATCACCAATATGTGGGAGACCATGTACAATGCTCATGGGGTTGGATTGGCAGCTCCTCAGGTTGGGTTGCCCATTCGCTTGTTTTTGGTGGATACCACGCCTTTTTCCGATGATGAGGATTTGAGCAAAGAAGATCAGGAGGCCCTGAAAGGCTTTAAAAGGGTTTTTATCAATGCAAAAATTGAAGAAGAAGAGGGCAAGGAATGGGATTTTAATGAAGGTTGCTTGAGTATTCCAGATATCCGGGAAGATGTGAAAAGAAAACCCGAAATCACCATTAGCTATCTGGATGAGAATTTTAAACCTCAAAGGGAAACTTATGGCGGATTGTTGGCAAGGGTGATTCAGCATGAATACGACCACATCCAAGGAATTTTGTTTACGGATAAGCTTTCTTCTTTGAAGAAACGCTTGTTGAAGAGCAGGTTGGAGAAAATTTCAAAAGGAAAAATCGCAGTGGACTACAAAATGCGGTTCCCCAATATCAAAAAAGGACGTTAAAAAAATTGGCGTTTCCGAGAATACTATATTTTTGCGCGCATAAATCTTATTGAATGGCATTGGACAAAATTTTATCGATTGGCGGTAAGCCCGGACTTTACAAATTATTGACCCAGACAAGAAGTGGTTTTGTTGGGGAATCCCTTTTGGATGGAAAACGAGTAACCGTAGGGATTAGAAGTAATGTCAGTGTCCTTTCTGAAATAGCCATCTACACTTTGGAAGAGGAAGTGCCGCTTCGTGAAGTTTTCCAGAAAATAAAGGAAAAGGAAGACGGTAAAAAAACAGGCATCAGTCACAAGGCCGAAAAAATCGAGCTGGAGGAATATTTCTTTGAAATTCTGCCCAACTACGATGAGGACCGTGTATATGCCAGTGACATCAAAAAAATCATCCAGTGGTACAACATCCTCCTCGATAACAACATTTCAGACTTTGTTACAGAAGAGGATGCTGAGGAAGAACCTACTTCCGTGGCTTCCAGTGAAGAGGAGGAATAATTATTCTTTCTCCCAGTCTATCAAAGGGCTCGGATAATAGTTGACTTCCATTTGATTTAAATAGGGAACTTGCTGTGCCAAGCGCGCTTTGTAATCTTCCCAAGTACAGTGTTCTGCTGGTGACCACCCCAATTCGGCAATCCCAATAACCCGTGGAAAGGCCAGATATTCCAGTTCAGCGCTATTGCTTATGGTCTCTGACCATAGAGGAGTTTCAATACCTAAGATGCTTTCCCTAGGAAGCCCTTCCACATAGGTTTCTGGGTTCCAATTATAGGCTACATCCACTGGAATAAGCCCAGCCCAAGTGAGCCCATATTCCGAAATGGAATCGTATTTCATGTCCACATAAGTCTTTTCTGCTGGTGAAAGAATCACTTTTAACCCATTTTCAGCAGCTTTTATGGCGCTATGCGATTCATTCCAAAGTTGGGCGATAGAAGATGGGTCAAGATTGGCCTGGGCAATCTCGTTCCACCCAATCATTTGTTTCCCATGCTTTTGGACAATCTTTTCCACTTTTTCCACAAAATGAATGTAATCCTTCTTTTTTGTGACATGACTTTCATCTCCACCGGCATGAAAATAGGGTCCAGGGGTAATGGCGGCGATTTCGCCGATGACATCATCCAAAAAGCTGTAGACGGTGTCTTTTTGTGCATCAAATGTGCTAAAACCCACTCTGGTACCTGTGTAAGGTTTTAGAGGTTTTCCATTTCCATTGAGGAAGGGATAGCTCAAGGAGGCAGCATTACTGTGCCCAGGCATGTCTATTTCAGGAATTAGAGTCATATGTCTATCTGCAGCGTATTGCACAATATCTTTGTACTCTTCTTGTGTATAGAAACCACCTTCACCACCACCGACCTCGGTTTTGCTACCCACTTCGGTCAGTTTGGGCCAAGACTTGATTTCAATTCGCCAACCTTGGTCATCAGATAGGTGTAAATGAATGGTGTTGTATTTGTAGTAGGCCAGTATATCGATATACTTTTTGACCTCTTCCACAGTGAAGAAATGTCGGGCTACATCCAACATGGCGCCACGATACCCAAACTTGGGGGCATCTTCTATTTTTCCCGATGGAATCAACCAAAGGGGATGGTCTGTAAGGGTATCATTGCTTTTTTCAGGAATAAGTTGCCGCAAAGTCTGGATTCCCCTAAAGGCTCCTGCAGCTGTTTTCGCGTTCACAAAAATGGAGTCCTTTTTAATATACAACTGATAGGATTCGGGAGTTTCCAAATCTACACTGTCTGATTGATTAATATAGATCAGTCGTTCTACGTTTTCACCGTTCGAGGCATTTACTGCAAGGTCCAACCCCAGTTTACCCTTTATTGTTTCTGAAAGAAATTGTCCCACTTTTTCAAATGCCGGATCTTGGGTAGAAGTAAAGATGACCGTCGTGGAATCAAGCCCGAACGCACTGTGTGTTGCCACAGTTTTTATGGGTTTTGGAATTAGTGGAGCTGTTGCTAAGTCAGTTTTGGGATATAGAATTTCTTTTTTTTCAGATTGGCACGCCGCTAGACAAATTATAGCGGAAAAGAGCAGTAATGTCCTTGTGATCACAGTGTTTTGATTAGTTATTTAACATGGTTTTTCAATACCTCAAACCAAATATCATAGCCCTTGGTATTCATATGGAGGCCATCTTCAATGAAAATGTCCTGTTTTACTTTTCGTTTATCGAGCATGGGGTACCACACATCCACAAAATCAACCCCATTGGTTTTTTCAGCCAATCGACTGAGCTTTCGGTTTAAGCGCCTATACTTTCCTCTCAATTTCCATCTAGAAATGCTCGGTTTTGGAGAAATCAAGACAATCTCCATGTCCTCTGCTTTTTGTTGGAGCACCTCTATTATGCGTTCCGAGGTATCCATAATGGTTCTGAGCCTCACTTTGGCACTGACATCATTGTCCCCTTCATAAATAAAGACTTTTACAGGCTTGTAATTGAGGATCAATTCATCCAAATAGAGCTCTAAATCCGAGAATTGGGAGCCACCGAACCCAGTATTTAAAACCTGCTGGTCTGGGAATCTCTCTTGAAGGTCTTTCCACATTCTAATACTGGAACTACCCGTAAAGACAAGAGTAGGTTTTGAAGCATCCCAGAGCGAATCGTTCTTTTTTTGGATTTCCATGACCTCATTGTCAAAACGATTGGGAGCCTGTGTGTAACTTAGGATTGGGAGTAATAGCAGAAGGAATAAGAATTTTTTCATGGCGACAGTTTTTGCGTGATACGAACTAGTTTTCATTGACTAAATTTTGAGTTTTACTCCAATCATAAAAACGTTCTATCCACGAATCTGAAGGCAATCCTTGTTTTCGCATTCCAAAGCCATGTCCACCCTTACTGTACATGTGCAAGGCAACACTTTTATCCGCTTCCAACCAAGAAGAATACAGTGCAATAGTTCCCGGAGCCAATCCTAAGGGGTCATCAGAGGCACAGACCAAAAACATGGGAGGGGCATCTTCCTTTGGCTTTTCCAATGGAACTACACTGGACCAATAATAAACGGGTACTAAAAAATTGGGCTTGCTTGCTTTCGTATAGTTATAGCCCACACCAACCGTTACCGCTCCTCCTGCAGAAAAGCCCATAAAGCCTATTTTGTTAGGGTCAATTCCATAAGCATCAGCATTTTCGCGAACATGTTCTATGGCATTGAGGCCATCTTTTATGGAATAGGGGAGAACGGTATGTACACGCTCCATAAATTTTTCAGGTTCTTTTGGAGCATCATTTTCAATTTCGGCTACCCCATCTTTTCCAGTGGGGACCAATCGATATTTAAGGACAAAAGCAGTGATTCCTTTTTCGTTCAGCCATTTGGCCACATCATTGCCTTCACTGTTGATGCTAAGGGCGAACAATCCGCCTCCGGGAGCGATAATTACAGAAGTGCCCGTATTGATTTCTTCTTTGGGTCTAAAAACCTGCATAGTAGGTTCAGAAACATTGGTGACAACCTGGGTGTTCCAGATGTTTGAAAAGTATTCATTTTCAGGTGTTTCCCAAGTTACTGGAGGCCCTTCGGTGTTGGGTAGTTTCACAATTTCTTGGGCATTTAAGAAAAGCCCACAGCATAAAAGTGCCAAGGATGAGAGTGCTTTCATAATTATTGGTGTTTTCTCAAATGTACAATTTTCAATAGAGCACTAGGGTTAACTACCGTGACCCTCATTTTATCTTTTTGCCAATCATAGTCTTTATAACTATGGATAAAAAATCAGCTTATGCTATTTACGGTCTTTGTACTTTTAAATAAAATTTTATAGATGAACGCAAGATCTGAGCAGCTGAAGGCAGTGGAACGACTTCTAAACATCATGGACGAATTACGGGAGAAATGCCCGTGGGACAAAAAACAGACCATGCAAACACTTCGCCATTTGACCATTGAGGAAACTTACGAACTGGGTGATGCTATTCTAGACAATGACCTTGATGAAGTGAAGAAGGAACTGGGTGATTTGCTCTTGCATATAGTCTTCTATGCTAAGATAGGTTCGGAAACACAAGACTTTGATATTGCGGATGTTGCGAATGGAATTTGTGAGAAATTGATTAATCGGCATCCTCATATTTATGGTGATGTTAAGGTGCAGGACGAAAATGAAGTCAAACAAAACTGGGAGAATATCAAGCTCAAAGAAGGCAAGAAAAGTGTTTTGGAAGGCGTCCCCAATAGTTTGCCGTCATTGGTTAAGGCTAACCGAATCCAAGAAAAAGTGGCCGGCGTGGGATTTGACTGGGAACATCCCGAGCAGGTTTTTGAAAAATTAAAGGAGGAATTGGGAGAGTTGCAGGTTGAAGTGGAGTCCAACAATGCAGATAAAATTGAATCGGAGTTTGGTGATGTGCTGTTTTCCATGGTCAACTACGCCCGATTTTTAAATGTAAATCCCGAAAATGCCTTGGAACGCACCAATAAAAAGTTCATCAAACGCTTTCAATATTTAGAGGGCAAAGCCAAGGAATCCGGCAAGACCCTCAAAGAAATGACTTTGGCGGAAATGGATATTTTCTGGGAAGAGGCCAAGAAGCTGCCTTCTGCCTAATTGTTTTTAGTGGGTATTTTCAGATTACTTTAATGTTGCCACTTTCTCCTCTAATTTCCAAAAATCGAAAATTGAAGTAAAAAGTGTCCTTTTCAGCCTGAACGATACGAATTTCCTTGGCCATTTCTCCGTATTCACTCTCTACCCATCTATCATAAATCAATTCAATAGTCTGAGTGGTATCTTTAGGATTGCGGAATTCAATTTTGGAAATCAATTTTTCATCAGGCTTGTAAAAAAGCTGAACAGAATTCCCTAACCTATCCACTCCTTGGTATAATTCAAGTTCCTTTTTTTGTTCCGTTACTTTCTTTTTATAGCGAAGGCCGGTATAGTAATGATTAGGGGCAATACTCATTTTATGGATTTCATGACTTCGAATCATTTCCACATCCTCTTGTGATAAGGTGTCAGTAACATTGTTGTTCTCATCTATTAAATAACCTTGGTAGACGGAATCGACGCTAACCCTAAAAGGGGCTTCGTCTTCACTGAATTGCTGAATGAAATAACAACTTCCATTAGATAAAGAGTGAACTTCTGTGGTATAGGCACCAAATGGGCTGTGGCAATCTGCGATTGAAATAATATCGTGAATCTGTCCGTAGTTTTCATGAAGCGTTAGAATTCCTTTTTTGGTTTCCTTCTCTGAGCAAGACCCCATGATTAGAACAACAAACATCAAAAAAAGGTATGGAGCTGAAATTTTCATTTTCGAATTGAAATTGGTACTCAAAATTTACGCATTCTAAACGTACGCTCAAAGGAATTAATTGGCTTAAAGTCTGTTGCTTATAATTTTAACAGGATGTCACACAGTTGACCAAGATAAGTTTGGTTAAAAAACTACGACTGTGTCCTGAATAGGATTATTTCCAAAGGTTCTATATTTGTTCACTGCTTAAGATGCATTATAATGCTTCAACAATACACTAAAGAATTTTCATATAATCTTAGATTGGCCTATCCCGTAATCTTGGGCATGTTGGGGCACACTTTTGTAGCTTTTGCTGATAACATTATGGTGGGGCAATTGGGTACCGCGGAACTGGCAGCGGTCTCTTTGGGAAACAGTTTTGTGTTCATAGCCATGTCGCTTGGTATAGGCTTTTCCACAGCAATCACCCCTTTAGTGGCTGAGGCCGATGGAGCAAGAAACCCTGCTGACGCAAAAAAAGCCCTAAAACATGGACTGGTACTCTGTACCCTTTTGGGGCTTTCCCTGTTTGGGGCAATAATGTTGTGCAAGCCGTTGCTGTACCACATGGAGCAACCCCCAGAAGTGGTGGAATTGGCCATTCCCTATTTGGAACTCGTCGCTTTTTCATTGGTGCCCTTGGTCATTTTTCAGGCTTTTAAACAGTTCTCAGAAGGCTTATCCCAGACCAAATATCCCATGTATGCTACCATTTTAGCCAATGTGGTGAACATCTCCATCAATTATTTGCTCATTTTTGGTTCCTTCGGATTTCCGAAGTTGGGCATTGTAGGGGCAGCCATTGGTACGTTGGCCTCACGTTTCATCATGGTGGGATATATCTGGTTTTTGTTGAAGCGCAAAGAGAAATTTAAAACCTATGTAACCCATTTCAATTTTAGGGAAATTGAGAAAAAAGTGATGAAAAAGATCATTAGTTTGGGTTTCCCTTCCGCCATGCAGATGTTTTTTGAAGTAGCCATTTTCACGGCGGCCATTTGGTTGAGTGGAGTCCTTGGAAAAAATGCACAGGCGGCCAATCAGATTGCGTTAAACCTGAGCAGTATGACCTTTATGGTAGGTATGGGGCTCAGTGTTGCGGCCATGGTACGTGTTGGAAATCAAAAAGGGTTGCAAAATTTTAGAGAGTTGCGAAGGATTGCAGAGTCTATTTTCTTCCTGACCTTTATTTTGGAAGTGGCCTTTGCCATACTGTTCCTTTTGGGAAGACATTGGTTTCCCACTATTTATTTGGATGTGGATGATATTGCCAATCAGGCAGACAATACCGAAGTAATTATTATTGCGGCTAAATTGCTGTTGGTCGCTGCATTTTTTCAGATTTCCGATGGGTTGCAGGTCGTTGTTTTAGGTGCACTCCGGGGGTTGCAGGATGTAAAAATCCCCACCTTCATCACTTTTGTGGCTTACTGGTTGATTGGATTTCCAGTATGTTATTACCTTGGATTGCATACGAGTTTTTCCAGTACGGGAATTTGGATAGGATTGCTATTGGGATTGACAGCATCGGCAGTATTGTTGTATATTCGATTCCACTATTTGACAAAAAAACTGATCAGAACTAAACATGATTCCAACCTTTTGGAATCCAACGCATAACATATGGAACTACCCAAATTTCTGTTGGCCGATAATACCGATTACCCTGAGGGCATCTTTATTGTTCATACTGAATATCCGCGGTTCATTATCAATCTAGAAAATGATGAAGTGGAATGGATGGAAGAATTCTCCAAAGAAGATGAGGCAGACTTAATGGAAGAAGCAGAAAGTCTGATTGAAGCCGCAACAGCTTTCTACGATAGGGAGGTTTCCAGATACGACGAGTAATGCTTGAACAGCTCTTACAGCACGATACAGACCTTTTTTTATTCCTGAACGGACTGGGAACCCCAACTTGGGACGGGTTTTGGATGTTCATGACGAATACAAAGAGCTCTTTTCCGCTGTATGTGCTGCTGCTCTATCTTTCCTACAAAAACTTCGGGTGGAAGCGAACGGGCATCATTTTGGTATCTGTTGCGTTAATGATTACCTGCACTGACCAATTGTCCAACTTTTTTAAATATGGAATTGGACGACTTCGACCTTGTCACGACCCAGAAGTGAGTTCGGTTATGCGTTTGGTGAAAAGTTATTGCGGTGGGCAGTACGGGTATTTTTCGGCGCATGCCGCCAATTCTTTTGGTCCCGCAATCTTCTTTTCCATTTTGTTTCGAGGGAAAGTAAGGTTTATTGGTATTATCATGATCCTTTGGGCATGCATAGTGGCCTATAGCCGAATTTATATCGGAGTTCATTATCCGCTGGATGTGCTAACAGGTGCCTTGGTTGGTACTTTGTTCGGATGGTTGTTTGTCAAGTTGGCTATATTTGCATTCCAAAAATTGGGTACATGATATCAACGGCCAGATACTGGTTTTTACTAGCCCTTATTGTTCTGGTGTATATCGCTGGAATCTTCGTGACCCTTTTTGAAAACGATTCCGCCCAATTTGCGGTCATGGCCATGCGGATGGTTCAAGAGAACGATTGGCTTACCTTGATTAAAGGAACGGAGGAATATCTGGATAAACCCCACATGCACTATTGGTTAGCCGCCTTGTCCTACAAGATTTTTGGTATTCATGATTGGGCTTATCGGATTCCAGGTATTTTGGCAACCTTGTTGGGCGCATATAGCTGTTATGGACTTGGTAAGTTACTCTACAATCAGGATGTTGGACGATTTGCGTCACTGATTTTCATGACGGCCCAAACCATTGTATTGGCCAATATCGATGTTCGTACCGATGCCGTTTTAACCGGATTTTCCATTTTTGCCATTTGGCAATTGGTAGCCTATGTGGAGAAAAACACACTTAAAAATATTGCTTTGGGAGCCTTTGGGGCAGGTATGGCTTTTTCCACCAAAGGACAGATTGCCTTGGTGGTGATTGGCGTCTCCTTACTTTGTCATTTGGCCTACACCCGAAAATGGCAGCGATTGCTCAATTGGAAGGTGCTAGTGGCTCTTTTGGTATTTGGAATCACCATTACGCCCATGTTGTATGCCTATTATCACCAGTTTGATTTACATCCAGAAAAGGTAATTCGGGGAAAGGATAACAGAAGCGGCATCTTTTTTATTTTCTGGGAGCAGAGTTTTGAACGGATGAGCGGGGAAGGCATCGGGAAGAACAGTAGTGATTTCTTTTTCTTTTTTCATACATTTTTATGGGTCTTTTTGCCATGGACCGTTTTGGCCTTGATTGCTTATTGGAAAAGACTAAAGACCTTTTGGAAACAGAAATTTGCGTACAATCCAAAAATGGAATTTTTGACCTTAGGCGGTATTACCATACTCTTTGGTTTAATAAGCTTTGCCCAATTCAAACTGCCGCATTACATGAATATCCTTATTCCGTTGTATGCTCTACTTTCTGCATCGTACTTATATAGTTTACAGGAAAAGGAAAACCGGGGCGTCACCAAAATAATTCTCATTTTCCAATATTTTATATTGAGCTTGGTCTTTGTCTTCACCATATTGGTCTGCTTTTATGTGTTCAAATTCAAGTATTATCATGGCTATTTTGTGCTGCTGGCCATATTGGGGGTAATCATCTATTTCTGTTTAAAACGCGAAGCGCCCTATTTAAGAATCATTACCATTTCGGTTTGCAGTTCGTTGTTGTTAAATGGATTGTTGAACACCCATTTTTACCCCAGACTGCTTCGGTATCAAGCAGGTTCTACCATGGCTGAAAAAGTAGCAGAACATCAAATTCCTGTCGATAAAATCGTTAAAATTTCCAAAAGACTTACTTGGGGGTTGGATTTTTACAACAAAAAACCTGTGGACATTGTTCCTGTTTCGGATTTGGAGGACAAAGGTGATATTTGGGTATATGCCACGGACCAAGAATTGGAAAAAATAGCCAATGAAGGCTATCATTGGCACGAACAGATTACCGTGGACCAGTTTCGAATTACCCGATTACAAATTAAGTTTTTGAACCCCAATACCCGTCAGAAGAAATTGGAACAGATGCATCTGGTGCATTTGGATTAGGAAACCGTTTCCAATTTGGGCTTTTTAAAATGATAGACAATCCCAAAAAGGGAAATCAAGGCCGTGATTAAGAAAAAAGTAAAACTGATTCCAATAGAGGTACTGGCATCCAATCCCAACCATTTGGCACCATAGAGAAAAGTGACTTCCCTACTTCCGATACCACCTATTGTAAGTGGAATGACGGATACAATGGAAGAAATTAAAAACACAAAAAGGTATTCAATAGTGTCCAAAGTAATGGAAAGCGATTGCAAAATACACCATACACACACCAACTGCGCCAATTGTACCAAGGCCGAATATCCAATGGATTTCCAAAAAATGGGAAGGGTGTAGGAAAAGAATTTCCAATTCATCCACCAGAAAACCACTAGGCTCAATGGAATTACTGCAATGATCAACCCCATTAAACCTGTGAAAAATGAGTTGGCCGAAATCAAAGCCAAAGTACAGGCGTAGAGAAAAAGCAATAGCATTCCGCTTAAACGGTCCAAGAGCAAAACGGAAACCACTTTCTTGGTTCCGGTTTGATATTCTTTTTGGATGATGTACCCTTTGTAGGCATCACCTCCAATCCCTCCGGGAAGAAAAAGATTGTAGAACATTCCCTGCAGGTACAACTTAAGGTTGCTCATTTGGGTGATTTTTGCCCCAATCTGATGAAAAAATAAGTTCAATCGAAGTGCAGCGATTCCTTTGGAAAGCACAAAGAACACCAGGGCCAAGGCCAAGTAAAGAGGATTGCTCTTTTGTAATGTCTGTAGAACGTCCTTTAGATCTATTTTGGTAAAAATAAAGTAGATCAGGGCCGCACTGATAATGAATTTCAGTACCGTGATGAGCCTTTTACGCCGCTTTTCCGTCACCTACAGTAATTTTTTTGATGCGATACGGTCTTTTTTGTTGGGATTCGTAGTAGGTTCTGATGAGCAGTTCCATAACAATACCAATGGTAAACAACTGAATTCCTCCTAAAATAAACATCATTCCAAAAATGAGTAAGGGTCGACTCCCAATATCCTCCCCAAAGCCAAGCTTTACAATCAACAAATAAAGGTTGATGAAGATGCCCAAAATAATCAGTAACACTCCAAAAATCCCAAAAAGGTGAATGGGTCGCTGAAAATATTTTCGGATAAAGAGTAGCAACATCATATCGGCTACTACCTTAAATACCCTTTCCAAACCGTACTTGGAAACCCCTGCATGACGGGCATGGTGCTTTACCGGAACCTGCTTGATTTGTCCCCCCTCCAAATAAGCTAAAAGTGTAATAAAACGGTGCATTTCGCCATAAAGGTTCAAGCCTTTGGCAATGTCCCTGGTAAAGACCTTCAAAGCACAGCCGTTGTCCTTAATGTCCAATTTGGTCACCCTTCGGACCAAGAAATTGGCAATCTTGGAAGGTATTTTTTTGACCAGGGAATCCTTTCTTTTCTGACGGATACCGGTAACCACATCATATTCACCGCTCACGGCATATTCCAACATTTGCGGAATATCCGAAGGGTCGTTTTGCAAATCTCCATCCATGGTGATGATGTATTCTCCTTCCGCATAATCAAGTCCAGCGGCCAAGGCTAAACTTTGGCCGTAATTTTTCTTTAACTCAATTAAATGGACTTTGTCATCATCCATTTCCTTGACCCGTTGACGTGTTTTATCGGTGGAAAAGTCATCCACGTAAACAATTTGGTAGTTGTAACCCACAAGACTTTCATGAATTTTTTGGGTCAACAGGACCACATTGTCCTCCTCATTGTACAAAGGAACCACTATGGAAAGGAGAGAATCGGTGACGGTGCTCATTCGGTTTTGAATCTGTGCAAATTTATTGCTTTTATTTAAAGTTCCTTGGTGATTTTGTCCAAGAGGAGTTTGGCAGCGTAAAAAGGGGAGATTTCATTGTTTTCAATAGCGGCGAGCATTTTGTCCTGTTCCTTTTTAAAAGACTCTTTTTGATGAAAAAATTGCTTGAGATACTCGTCCACGGTCTGAAGAAACCAATTTTTGTTCTGAATCTTTCGATTTTGTTCAAAATGACCATTTTCCTTGTTTTGGGTTACGAATTGTTCCACTAACTCCCAAATTTCATGGATTCCGGTGTTCTCGGTGGCAGAGCAGCGCAGCACCTTAGGAATCCACCCATTTTTTTTGGGAGGATAAAGGTGTAACGCACGGGAAAATTCGGTTTCAGCCAATTTGGCCCGTTCCAGATTGGTGCCATCAGCCTTATTGATGGCGATGGCATCAGCCATTTCCATAATCCCCCGTTTAATGCCTTGGAGCTCATCGCCTGCACCGGAAAGTTTCAAGAGTAGAAAGAAGTCCACCATGCTGTGCACAGCAATTTCACTTTGACCCACGCCCACGGTTTCCACTAAAATGACATCATAGCCCGCCGCTTCGCAAAGCATAATGCTCTCTCTGGTCTTTTGGGCAACGCCACCCAAAGAAGTCCCTGAAGGAGAAGGCCTAATAAACGCATTGGGATTTGTGGAAAGTGCCTGCATGCGGGTCTTATCGCCCAAAATACTACCCTTACTTAAAGAACTAGTGGGATCCACGGCCAAAACGGCTACTTTTTTGCCCATGGCAGTCAAGGTGGTGCCCAATGTCTCGATGAACGAGCTTTTTCCCACTCCAGGAACACCGGTAATTCCCAATCGGATGCTGGAATTGGGTACGGACAGACATTTTTCGATTACTGCGTTGGCTTTTTCAAAATGCTCGGGTTTGGTACTTTCCAATAGGGTAATGGACTTGGCCAAAATGGCTTTGTCACCCTTGAGGATGCCATCAGTCAAGGCTTTAACGGAAATCTCCTGTTTACGAAGTGCCTTGATTTTGGAAATGGTGTCGGGTGGTGTACTTTTTTTGGCTGCCAAGGGTTACAGTAATCGGATTTTATACTAAGGTATAAAGTTTTTGTGGGTTATGGTGAATGTACGCCTGTAGGGCATTGCGATGTTTCTTCATTTCACAAAAATTTAATGACCAATTTGATGGTGTTCCAGAATCAAAATGGTATTTTTCATCTTATGTACGGTTGATTTAAGCCAACCGGTGCATTCGAACCCTATAAACATTTAGATGATGAAGACAATTTTTGAAGCTAAGGCCACAAATACAGGAGGTAGGTCCGGACATGTGGAAAGTGAGGACGGTGTTCTCGATTTTAGTATCAGTATGCCAAATTCCAAAGGAAAGCCCGACCCAAAATCCACTAACCCAGAGGAGCTTTTTGCTGCTGCCTATTCCACTTGTTTTGCAGGAGCCTTGGAAGTAGTGGCCAAAGAACATGGTGTTGATGATCTTGGGGATTTTAATGTTACTGCCACCATTTCCTTCAATAAGGAAGAGGAAGGTTTCTTTTTAGAGGCCACTTTAGATGCTTATTTGCCTACTGTGGATCAGGATATGGGTGAAAATATAATCAATGCGGCCCATGAAATATGTCCATATAGCAAGGCTACCCGGGACAATATTACGGTACATCTCAACCTGTTGATGGACGAGTAAACGTTTCGTAAATTGTATGCAAAATGAAATCCCGTTGATACTTCAGCGGGATTTTTTTGTTAAAAATCAAGAAAAAGAGAACGATTTTGAAACGTTCCATTTTTTTCATCGTCTTTATGGAGAACCACTAGAAATCAAACAACAAACTGACCGTGTTTCAAATTGAACTGGTAGAAAAATGTAAACGCAACGACCGTGGGGCGCAGCTAAAACTGTATCGTCAATATTGTGATGGTATGTTCGGGGTTGCCATGCGTTTCTTGAAAAATTCCAATGATGCTGAGGATGTGGTTCAGGAATCCTTCATTAAGGCGTTTCAGCGGATTGAGCAGTTTAAGGGAGAGGTTACGTTTGGGGCATGGTTGAAACGAATAGTGGTAAACGGGAGCATCGATTTTTTAAAATCGAAAAACCAACGAACTGTGGAGTTGAATGAAAATTTCCTTCACATTACCGATGAAGAAGATTGGTATGTTGAAGAGGGCATTTCCTTGGAAGAGGTGAAAAAGACTATTGCCGAATTGCCAGATAAATATAGATATGTGGTGCAATTGTTTTTGGTGGAAGGCTATGACCATAGTGAGATTGCCCAAATTTTAAACATTACCGAAGCTGCTTCACGAACCAGATTGTTACGGGGCAAATTACAACTAAAGGAATCATTAAAAGATAGCGCGTATGGCACGGGATCTTAGAAAATTGTTTGAAAAGGAACGGGAAGAGAAGACCTACTCCATGAAAAAGGGGCATGAGGCCCGGTTTCTGTCAAAATTGGATGAAAAAATGCCATTGGAAGAACCCCCAGTAAAAAAGAAAGGGTATTCGGTGTGGTGGCAGATGGCAGCTTCCGTGGTGGTGGCTTTGGGATTGACCTTCTATTATTTTTCGAGTCAGGAGGAAGAAGGCGGTTCTACAGATACCCAGCTTGTGGACACCCAAAAAGAAGAGGGGGGGAACCAAGGTATCTCATTGGGTGATCTTTCCCCAGATTTAAAGAAGGTGGAAAATTACTACCTCACCAATATCAATCTTGAATTGTCCGACTTAGAAGTCGATGCCAACAATAAAGAGGTGATGGACAGCTATATGGACCGATTGTCCGAATTGGATACAGAATATCAGCGATTGAACAAAGAACTGAATGAAATGGGCCCCAACGACCAAACTATCGGTGCTCTGGTAAAGAATCTGCAGTTGCGATTGCAGCTATTGCAAAAATTAAAATCAAAGTTGAACCAATTAAAATCATCAAAAAATGAACAGGAGACATCAAATATTATTTAGTGGGCTACTTTTTGTGCTGACAGGCTTGGTCTGTCATGCGCAGGAGAAATCAAAGACCTACAAGGAAACGTTCAATGTAGACGAGGATGCCGTGATTAACATCAACACCAGTTATGCGGACATTGAATTTGAAACATGGAACAAGAACCAAGTGGAAATTACCGCTGTGGTGGAATTGGAGGGAGCTACGGATGAGGAAGTAAAAGCGTATTTTGAAAAAGATCAGATTACGATTAAAGGAAACAGTAAAGAGATTGAGGTCAGCACACAGGGCAATACATTTTGGGGAGGAAATTCCTCATTTGTATATGACTTTGACGTTCCTGTAGAGATACCCAATATCGAGTTTGTCATGCCGGAGATTCCAGAAATCCCTCAGATTCCAGAGATTATTGTAATCCCCAATCTACCTCCCATGCCGCCCATGCCTCCAATGCCTCACATGGACTTTGATTATGACGCCTACAAAAAAGATGGTGACAAATACTTAAAGGAGTGGAAAAAGAACTTCGATAAAAATTTTGATAAGGAGTACAAAGAGCGTTTTAAAGAGTGGAGTGAGGAGATGGGGGAAATGGCCAAGGAAATGGCCGAAAACAGGAAAGAAATGGAGGAGAACCGAAAGCTGCTCATGGAAGAACGCAAAGAAATGATGGAGGAGCAACAGGAACAGCGAAAAGAGGCCCGAGAAGAGATGCAAAAGCACCGTGAGGAAGCAAGGAAACATCAAGAAGAAGTAAAGCGACATGTCATCAGCATCAATAATGGTGAACCCAATGTGTTTTATTTTTCCTCTGATGATGGGGAACGAAAAAAATACAAGGTCAAAAAGCGCATCAAGATAAAAATGCCTAAAAACGTCAAACTTAAAATGGACGTAAGGCACGGAGAGGTAAAATTGGCAGCAAATACAAAGAACATTAATGCAAGCTTGTCTTACGCAAGCTTGCATGCTTCTACGATTGATGGTGACAAAACCAATATTAGAGCCTCGTATTCGCCCGTTGAGGTGCAACAATGGAACTACGGGCAGTTAAAAACCGATTATTCGGATAGGGTAAACCTTAGGGAAGTAAAAGACTTGAAACTAAATTCCGTCTCATCCAATGTAAGTATTGGGAAATTGATGAACAATGCCTTTGTAACCAATAGTTTGGGTGCCTTGAACATTGATTCTGTCTCTTCAGGATTTTCCAATATCGACATTACTGTGGAAAATGGAGAGGTGGACTGTGCGGTACCTTCAGTACCTTTTACAATTTATGTGAATGAAACCGCTTCTGAATTTAGTTACCCGAAAAGCATGGCTATAGGCACCTCCAAAAACTACAATACCAATGTGCACAAAGGCTATCACATTGCCAATACAGGTGGAAAATCCATTACCATCAATTCCAAGTATAGTGATGTGGTGCTAAAAGAATAGTACGGTTTTTTGTGTTCGTGTCCCAATAACTACTCCCTTCCCCGACCAAATCCTTGGTCCAAAAACAACAACAATAGTTTCCTTTTGGTTTACTTAATGGGCATCCTCTTTTAAATAGGATTGAAAATTGGCTTTAAACCGATTTAATCTAGGGATGGAAACATTCCGGATATACGAATTGTTGGGATGGTTCCTCTCATAATCCTGATGGTAGTCCTCGGCCCTATAAAATTTGTCAAATTTCTTCACTTCGGTGACAATGGGCCTATCATACACAAGCTCGGATTTCAACTTGGCCATATAATCGGTAATGATTTTTTGTTCCGACTCATTCTTATAAAATGCTATGGAGCGGTATTGGGCACCTCTATCCGGCCCTTGACGATTGAGCGTAGTGGGATCATGTGAACCAAAAAACACCTGTACCAATTGGGTAAATGAAATGACTTTTGGGTCATAGTATACTTCAACGGCTTCGGCATGTGTGGTCTTGCCATAGGAAACCTGCTCATAAGTGGGATTTTTTTCAGTGCCACCGGAATAGCCCGAGTAAACTTCCTTTACCCCTTTTACGCTTTCAAAAATGGCCTCAACGCACCAAAAACATCCACTGGCGAAATAAGCGGTTTCGTATTCCTGCAATTCCGTTTCGGTGAAAGATGCTTTTACAGGAGCTTCCGATTGTTCTTTTTGGGCCAGTTCTTGTTTTTCTGATTTGTTTTTGGATTGACATCCGAAAGAGGTCAATAGTAGTAGCAGTAAAAAAGGAATTCCCACGGTTTTCATTTTAGAGTTTTTTGTTTAGTGGGAATAAGGTAGCAACTATTACTTGGAACCATGTTAAAATTTGTTAATCCTGATGACTTATTAGAAAGATTCACGGTTCACCAATTAGGAAGTTGAAGGATTATATTTCATTGAATATTACATCTTATTCTTACAAAATGTATTCTTTTTCCTACAAATAAATCATTTTATATCAGTGAGTTACAGATGAACGGTCATTTGAATGATCGATGAAATGCACATGTGGTCGGCATGTTGTTTTTAACCCTAAAAACGTTCATCGACAATAAAAAACACTTCACCCGAAAAAAGTTTTTACACCGAAAAAAAAGGAGGGTTAAACGACACAAATCTGTCTTGGGGGTCATGTGAGGGTAGCTTTACCATGTAAATAAAACCCAAGTCATGAAAACAATTTTAACCATCATCGCAGTAACTTTTTTCGGAACAATGGCCATGGCCCAAGATATTTCTAAAGAGGTAAAGGTTGAAACCGTATCTGCTGATGTAGAGTTGAACGTTGCAATTCAAAATGAAATTAAGAAGGACAGAAAAATGACCAGATTGTACAAGTTCAAAAACTCTAGGGTTAAAAAGGAGCTTTCTTTCACCACTAAAAGAAATAAAGCAAAATTGGCTTAATTATGATTACAGGACTACTTATCCCATTCACGCTTTTCTTAAGTTTTGCTTTTGTTGTAGCCTCGATAGTGTTTTCGTTTCGGGCTAAAAAGTTTAGGTAATACTTCCTAAACAGCCTTGTCTGTAGAGATACACTAATAAACTTGTAGAGGTCTTTTCAAGAAATCAATCTACCGAATTAAAGTCTTCAATGACTTCTTCAAACTCAATACGATAATAGGTGCCCTTTTTGTCGTAATCCCTTGTTATGGAACCCCGTAGTTGCCTTGCTAGGTTATAGATTAACTTTAGGCCCAGGGAATTGGAAGTCCTGGGATTGATATCCTCCGAATAGCCAATGCCATTATCCCCAAGGTACATTTCATAGCGGTTATCGGAAAGTTTGCGCAATGAAACATGTATCTCGCCATTACTGCCTTCAGCAATTCCATATTTTAGGGCATTGGTAATAGTTTCATTTATGATAAGCCCAAGGGGGATTACGGTATCAATACTGAGCTTATTGTCATCAATATCCAAGTCCACTTTAACCGTATTGGTGCTTCCTTTTACAGAGCGTACTAAATAGTCGCAAAGCTCTTTCACATACGGTTTTAGCTCTACTTTTGAAAGGTAGTCATCACGTTTATAGAGCATTTCGTGTACCATGGCCATGGAAACCACCCTATTTTGACTGCTCTTTATGATGTTGCTGATTTTTTCATCATCAAGGGCCCTGGATTGCAAGCTCAAAAGACTGGAAACGGTCTGCAGATTGTTCTTTACCCGATGGTGTACCTCTTTCAATAACATTTCTTTTTCCACAATGCGCTCCTGTATCTCATTCCTGGATTTATAAAGCTTGTGATGTGCCATCAAAAGATTTTTTCCAAAAACGCCTCCCAATAGGTAGACTGCAAAAACGGCACTTAAAAAGGCAAACCAGCTTCTGGATTCCAATGGAACCGTATTTTCCGAAATCTGAAAATCCCCGGTGTCATATAAAAATAAGATAGCAAGCACAGATAGGTTGACAATGAGGTAGAGTTGTCCAAAAACCTTGGTGGTCACATATCCGGCAAAGACCACAATGGCCAAAACAAATATAAACGGACTCTGTATTCCACCACTATAGATGGTGACAATGGTTGCCCCTATCATGGAGAGGATAGTGGTGATATTGTATGTTAAAATTAACCTTTTATGTTGCTTGTAAAGGAGTGTGTTCACCAAATTCAAAAACGCGTATATAAAACAAGCATAGGGTATAACGCCTTCAATATTTAAAAAAAATAGGCAAAGAAGGCCCAAAATGAACGCAAATAACGAAGAATTATAGTTAACCTTAAGTATCAATTTAGCTTTGTCTTGCAAAAGTTGTCTATCCTTAATAGGAGTCTTCATATACTGCGCTTGGTTGTTCTTCTCTACTACGATAAGGGTTGAAAAGGAGTAGTAAAAGTAGCTTGTTACGGGGTGTTTTCGTTGTAAATCTAAATATGTTTTTTGATATAATCAAAAGCGGCAGCTATAATTAGCTGCCGCTTTACTGAAGTATTTTATTTGGAATCAATCCTCAATGAGTACCCATTCACCCTTGTCAATAAGAGGTTCTGCTTGTTTGTACTTGCAGGTTTTACTCTCTCCGGACATGACATTTTTTATGGTGACGCGGTCGTTTCTGCCAATTTTCGGCTTTTCACGAACAATGGTCTCGGTTATTTGTGGTCTTTGCCGCTGGGTCTGTCCTGCAGCCCTGTTCTGGGCGGCCAGCTCATCGCTGTTTGGAATTTCTTCCTTAGAGGTTTTGATATTTTCCTTGGGTCTGCGCACATTTCTAGCCTCTTGGATTTGATTGGTGTTCTCTGATGGCAATTCTCCTTTGAACAGGAATGAAATCACTTCTTTGTTCACCTTATCAATCATCTCTTTAAAGAGTTCGAAAGCCTCAAATTTATAGATTAACAAAGGGTCTTTTTGCTCATGTACGGCCAATTGCACGGACTGTTTCAATTCATCCATCTTACGCAAATGGGTCTTCCAAGAATCATCGATGATGGCCAAAGTGATGTTTTTCTCAAAATCAGTGATCAACTGTTTGCCATCTGTGTTGTAGGCCCTTTCCAAATTGGTGACCACATTCAAAGTTTTAATGCCATCGGTAAAGGGTACCACAATGCGCTCAAACTTATTGGTCTGATCCTCATAGACCTTTTTGATGACCTGAAAGGCCACCGTGGCACTACGCTCCATTTTTTGCTTATAAAAATCGTAAGAAGCTTTATAAATGGTATTGGCAATGTCTTGGAAGTTCATTTTTTTGAACTCCTCTTCGCTAATGGGGGAGGTTATGGAGAAGTATTTGATCAACTCAAACTCAAAGTTTTTGTAATCATCGGCCATTTTATTGGTCTCGGCAATTACCTCGCAGGTATCATAAATCATGTTGGCAATGTCCACTTTTAGACGTTCGCCTTGCAGGGCGTGCCTTCTTCTCTTGTAAATCACCTCACGCTGGGCGTTCATGACGTCATCATACTCCAACAGACGTTTACGGATACCAAAGTTGTTTTCTTCAACCTTTTTCTGGGCGCGTTCTATGGATTTGGTCATCATGGAATGTTGAATAACTTCACCATCTTCCAAGCCCATGCGATCCATCATTTTGGCCACACGGTCCGAACCGAACAAACGCATCAAATTATCTTCCAAAGAAACGTAGAACTGTGAACTTCCCGGGTCTCCCTGCCGTCCAGAACGACCTCTCAACTGTCGGTCTACGCGTCGGGAGTCGTGACGTTCTGTACCCACAATGGCCAAACCGCCAGCTTCTTTAACCACCGAGCTTAGCTTAATATCAGTTCCCCTACCGGCCATGTTGGTAGCAATGGTAACGACCCCTGCATTTCCTGCTTCGGCTACAATATCAGCCTCCTTTTTGTGCAATTTGGCGTTCAATACATTGTGTGGTATTTTACGAACACTCAACAATTTGGACAATAATTCAGAAATCTCAACCGATGTGGTACCGATCAATACAGGTCTTCCTGCTTTTGAAAGGTCTGTGACTTCATCAATAATGGCGTTATATTTTTCACGTTTGGTTTTGTAGATCAAATCGTGTCGGTCATCCCTTGCAATAGGTCTATTGGTTGGAATTTCCATCACATCCAACTTGTAGATTTCCCAAAACTCACCTGCTTCGGTAACGGCGGTACCTGTCATCCCTGCAAGTTTGTTATACATTCTAAAGTAGTTCTGCAGGGTGATGGTGGCGAAGGTTTGGGTCATGGCCTCAATCTTCACATTTTCCTTGGCCTCAATGGCTTGGTGTAATCCGTCAGAATAGCGTCTACCGTCCATGATACGGCCGGTTTGCTCATCCACGATCATTACCTTGTTATCCATGACCACATACTCCACATCTTTTTCAAAGAGGGTGTAGGCTTTCAACAATTGGGTCATCGTGTGGATACGCTCACTCTTTACGGCAAAATCCTTAAAGAGGTCTTCTTTAAGTTCGGCCTCTTTTTCAATTTCGAGGTCCTGATTTTCAATTTTGGCGATTTCACTACCAATATCGGGCATCACAAAGAAATCTTTGTCCTGATCCCCGGAAATATAATCCACACCTTTATCGGTCAATTCTATCTGGTTGTTCTTCTCATCAATCACAAACAACAAATCGGCATCTACCTTGGGCATTTCCCGGTTATTGTCTTGCATGTAGAAGTTTTCCGTTTTCTGCAACAACTGTTTTACCCCTTCTTCACTCAAAAATTTAATGAGTGCCTTGTTTTTAGGTAATCCACGGTGTACCCGAAGCAAGAGGAATCCTCCTTCTTTGGTATCTCCAGAGGCAATGAGTTTTTTGGCTTCGGCCAAAACCCCTGTTAAATGTTGTCTTTGTTTTTGTACGATGTCCGAAACCTTTGGTTTCAGCTCGTTGAATTCGTGTCGGTCACCTTCAGGAACGGGACCGGATATGATCAAAGGGGTACGGGCATCATCAATCAATACAGAATCCACCTCATCCACAATAGCATAGTGGTGGGGACGCTGCACCAAATCTCCTGGGGTGTGTGCCATGTTATCACGCAGGTAGTCAAAACCAAACTCGTTGTTGGTTCCGTAAGTGATGTCGGCGTTATAAGCAGCCCTTCTTCCATCAGAATTGGGTTGATGCTTATCAATACAATCTACCGAAAGTCCATGGAATTCAAAAATGGGTGCCATCCATGCACTGTCCCTTTTGGCCAAGTAATCGTTCACGGTCACCAAATGGGCTCCTTTTCCGGCCAATGCGTTCAAATAGAGCGGGAGTGTGGCCACCAATGTTTTACCTTCACCGGTCTGCATCTCGGCAATTTTTCCTTGGTGGAGACATATACCACCTATCAACTGCACATCATAATGAACCATATCCCAGGTGACTTCCTTGCCTGCAGCATCCCAGGAATTGTTCCAAATGGCTTTGTCGTCTTCCAAGTTGACGTAATCCTTGGTTCCTGAAATGGCACGGTCAAACTCCGTGGCGGTAACCGTAAGAGTTTCGTTGGCGGCAAAGCGTTTGGCGGTTTCCTTCACCACGGCAAAAGCTTCGGGGAGTATGGTGTTGAGCGTCTTTTCCGAAATTTGATAGGCTTCTTCGTTGAGCTTGTCTATTTCGGCGTAGATTTCTTCATTTCGGTCTATGTCGTTGGAGTTTTCCACTTCTTCCTCCAAGCTTGCAATCTTGTCATTGATTTCTTTGCAATCTTCTGCTATCTGGGCCTTAAAGGAAGCGGTTTTTTGTCTCAGTTCATCGTGGCTCAACCCTTCAAGTGCTTGCTCAAAGGATTTTATCTCTTTTACCAAAGGTTGTAGGGCCTTAACGTCCTTTTCCGATTTATCTCCTACAAAAACCTTTAGTACGGAATTAATCAAACTCATGAAATGTCTTTTCGTTAGAATGGCAAAAGCTGTTCCATTGATGGGAATATGGCGGAATTCTTTTGCTGGGCTGTCAAAATTACATAAAAAAAAGCCTCTGATGAGACTTTTTAACGTGCTTTGTGTTTTCCAAAATTAATATTCATCCTCATTCCAAAGATAGTCTTCTTCGGTAGGATAGTCGGGCCATATTTCCTCAATGGACTCATATATCTCGCCGCCCTCTTCTTCCATGGATTGCAAGTTTTCTACAACTTCCAATGGTGCTCCGGTACGGATTGCGTAATCTATCAGTTCGTCTTTGGTGGCTGGCCAAGGCGCATCACTTAAATATGAAGCTAGTTCTAGTGTCCAGTACATAGTAACGGTTTGATTTTAAATTTTTTGCAAAAATAATTTTTAAACTCAATTAGTCAAGTAAAAACAGTATTAATTAAAAATTATTTTGGAGTTGACAAAACTATTGCGTTAAAAAAACGATTTTTTTAGTCCTTCTCCTTCGGAATCCACTTTACTTCTTGGGCTTTTAAGTCGTTTGACAACTTCCGTGCCAATACAAACAAATAATCGGAAAGACGGTTGATGTAGGACAGCAATGCTGCTGGAACGGGTTCATTTTCGTGTAAATAGGATATCATGCGCTCTGCCCGGCGGCAAACGGTTCTGGCAATATGACAGTATGACACGGTTGTGTGACCGCCTGGAAGGATAAAATGTGTCATTTCAGGAAGACTTTCGTTCATGTGGTCTATTTCCTTTTCCAAAAGCTCGATATCCTCCTCACTAATTCTGGGAATCTTGAGTCGATGGTCCCTTTTAGGTTCGGTGGCCAAGATAGAACCGACTGTGAACAACTTTTCTTGGATGAGTATTAAAATTTCTTTGGAATGACCATCTATTTCTTGATCCCTGAGCAACCCCAAATAAGAATTAAGCTCATCAATGGTGCCATAGCTCTCAATACGGATGTGATGTTTGGGTACCCGGGTGCCGGTGAACAATGATGTGGAGCCTTTATCTCCGGTTTTGGTGTATATCTTCATTTTTCAGTAATCAATTAGCAATTATCAATTAACAATTACCCATTGTTTATTGTTTACTGCCCATTGTAAATTGTTTATTGTTCATTGTCTCGATCACGTTTTCGTTTTCCTTCCATGAACCTACGGGATTTTCTGCGACGGGTAGCTCTTTTGTTTCGGTATAGCACAATTAAGTAGATCAGTCCCAAAACTACGAGTACATACCAAATGGTGTTATCTGTTGCTGCACTTTCCATACTTAAAGTTACTTTTTTAAATTCGAATAGTGAAATGTTCTTTCACCTGCTCCTTACGGATGAATAGGGCGCCGCAGTGGAACATATCTATACTTACCGTGATATTGGGTGAAGCAATCAGATTTTCCCACTCCTGTTGTTTTTGTCTGTCTTGATGTATCCCGTTGATTAAAATCATACTGCCATTATGAAGCCTTCCTTCGGAAAAAAGCGTAGCAAACTTTGATGCATTCATTTGTTCCGTAAATAGGAAGTCAACTTGTATCTCATCAAAATTTATATTCTGGAATGTATCCTTTACAAGCGATTCAATCTCTTGGGAACTCTCGATTTCCACATTTTTAAAATTGAAGTGACTGATACTTTTCAACAACACATTCACGGTCTTTTTGTCGTTCAAATTTTGTTTGGAATACAAACATTTTGTTACAAAATTAAAGACGAAAGGGGAGTGGACCCCATGTGCATTGGTAGATTTGAGTAGAAATTTGAAATAAGACATCAACTTGTAGTACATAAAACACCCCTTAGGTCCCCTGCCTGCCGTGGGCAGGCCTCAAGGGGACAATTCATCCCTCTAAAATGGCAGAAAGTTCAAACCAGCGCTCTGTTTTTGTTTCTATACCGTCCTCCACTTCCTTCAGTTCAATGGATAATTTTGCAATAGCATCGCCATCCAATTCGGGATTCATAAATTGACTTTGAAGCTCAGCTTTCTTTTCTTCCAGTTTTTGAATATCCTTTTCCAACTGCTTGTATTCTTTCTGTTCCAAATAAGAAAGTTTGCCCCCGCTAGTGTCCCTCCAATTGTTTTCTGTCTTTTCCGAAGAAGCGGTTTTGTTCTCCCGTTCTTCAATGACTTTACTGTTCTCGTAAACCCGATAATCGGTATAGTTGCCAGGGAAATCTTCTATCACACCATCGCCTTTGAAGACAAACAAATGATCTACAATCTTGTCCATAAAATAGCGATCGTGAGATACTACAATCAAGCATCCGGGAAAATCCAATAAAAAGCTTTCCAATACATTTAGAGTAACAATATCCAAATCGTTGGTAGGCTCATCCAGAATCAAAAAATTTGGATTTTGGATAAGCACAGTACAGAGATAGAGTCGTTTTCGTTCCCCGCCGCTAAGTTTTTCCACAAAGTCGTACTGCTTTTTTCGATCAAAAAGAAACCGTTCCAGCAATTGCTGTGCAGAAATTTGTCGTCCCTTTTTCAAGGGAATATAGTCCCCAAATTCCCGGATGACATCAATGACCTTTTGCCCTTCTTTGGCTGGAATTCCTTTTTGGGTATAGTAGCCAAATTTTAGCGTGTCGCCTACCACTACTTTTCCACCATCAACAGGTTCTTGCTGGGTGAGGATATTTAAAAAAGTGGATTTCCCGGTGCCATTTTTTCCGATGATTCCAACTCTTTCACCCTTGTTAAAGTTGTAGTCAAACTTGTTCAGGATG
This sequence comes from Allomuricauda sp. CAU 1633, assembly GCF_017313225.1. GTDB lineage: Bacteria > Bacteroidota > Bacteroidia > Flavobacteriales > Flavobacteriaceae > Flagellimonas. The sequence continues at coordinate 468,625 of NZ_JAFLNE010000002.1, forward strand.
ATTTTGTCATCATAGGATTTGGAAACATTGTGTAGTTCCAAAATCTTGCTGCCCAAGCGTTCCATGTTCAGTTCCAGCTCTACTTCGTGATCCTTTCTCCGTTGGTGGGCCCGTTTTTTGATTTCAGTAAAATCATCAATTCGGGATTTGGATTTGGTAGTTCGCGCTTTGGGTTGTCTGCGCATCCAATCCAGTTCCTTTTTGTAAAGTTGTTTGGATTTGTGTTGCTCAACAGCTTCGCGCTCCATTCGGGCATCTTTCTCTTGCAAATAATACGAATAGTTCCCTTTATAGGTGTACAGCTGATTGTTGTCCAACTCAATAATTTCATTGCAGACACGATCCAGAAAATAACGGTCATGCGTCACCATAAAAAGCGTAATGTTCTCCTTTGAGAAATAAGCCTCCAGCCATTCAATCATTTCCAAATCCAAATGGTTGGTGGGCTCATCCATAATGAGCAAATCTGGTTTGTTTAGCAATACATTGGCCAACGCCAAACGTTTTTTCTGGCCTCCAGAGAGGGTGCTGACCTTGGCATCCAACTTGGTCAGTTGCAATTTGAACAGAATTTGCTTGTATTGGGTCTCAAAATCCCAGGCATTATGACGCTCCATGGCTTCAAAGGCTTTTTGGTAACGAGCCGTATCCTCAGGATTTTCCATGGACTTTTCATAAGCGGCAATTACCTTAAGGGTTTCGTTGTCCGTGGTAAAAATGGTCTCTTCAATGGTCAAGTTGGGGTTCAGATTGGGTTCCTGTTCCAAAAAGGCCACTTTGGTGTCCTTTCTTACAGTTACTTGACCTGTTTCTGAGGTATCCTTGCCGGACATGATGTTGAGAATGGAGGTTTTTCCACTTCCATTTTTGGCAATCAGTGCAATTTTTTGGTCCTTATTTATTCCGAAGGAGATGCCGGAAAAAAGAACCAATTCCCCATAAGATTTAGATATGTTCTCTACCGTTAGTAAGTTCATGGTATGGATTATAAGCCAATCCTAAAGTTTGGAATATCGAATCAGATAGACGTATCGGATGGCAAGGGTCAAAAGTAAGGGAATCACCACGGGTGAAAAAATTTGGACACGGAATATCCATAAGACCAACATAAGTCCAATGAGACCTAAGGCACTATACAAATATTTGGCAGACCATTCTGGCAGTTTGACCTCAAAGGCAAAAATAAAGGCCACAACAGCATTGAGCGGAAAAGCCCACAGAATATTGAAATTGTTAGGGGTTGAGGTATGGTCGGTGGCAAACCACAGGAAAAATAGAAATATTCCAATCAATCCGGTAATGAGGAATAGTGAAAAGTCTAACCAACGGCTTCTGACCTTGTGCTTGTAATCAAAATACGTGACGATGCCCGTGAACACCAAAAGCAACATAAACCAGAACAGTGGTGAAAGTGGAAAAAAGCTTTGTCCTGTATGTTCATTATAGTCTAAAATGGTGCGTTCCCTTTTTAAAAGGGGCTTTCCATCTTTAGATGTATGGCGTATTTGAATCATCGCATAATACGGTAGAAACATGTGCTCCTGAACGGTTGCCGTTCGGTCCACTCTAGATCCAAAAGCGAGGTCTATACCAAACATGGACCAAGAATTCGTATCCATAAACTGTCTCACCAATTGTCTGAAACTATATGGCTCTTCCAAATAGGAACCATCAAAGTCGATAGTTTCGCCAAACTGTTCCTTTAAAATGGTTCCCGTAATACTGGAGCAATTATTCAGCAAAGGGTCGTACAAATAATCCCGGTTTTGCGGTAGGTAATTTTCCTCAAAAAAAGCGAGCATCTGGTTTCTTTCTTCCAGAGTTAAGTCAAAAATCTGTTCTTTCACCCATCTTTTTTCCAGTTCATACTCAAAAAGAAAATTGTCAAAGCTTCTTCGCGAAAGGGAGTAAATCATTCGTCCTTTAACAAAATTGAGGTAGAAATTAGGCTGATTGAAATCAAAGGTCCCATAGTTGTAGACCACATCAATGCCCAATTCGGGATCCTGAACCCGGAACGCACTGTGGCCAAAGGCATAGTACAGTTCATCCCCAGCAGCACAGGTAAGTAAGCTTATTTGGGATTTCTCAGAGAGTTGGGGGGTCTGGGAAAATGATCGGAACCCAACTCCGAGTAACACTAAAAAAAAGAAAAGCTGTTGTTTCATTTTTATTGTTGTCCCGCAAATATCAGAATAAATACGACTCAGCCGAAGATCAAAATCCAACAGTTTGTTTTTTACTGTATTTTTACGGAAACCGAACCGTATGAAGTCCTATATTCCCAATTTGCTAACCCTGCTGAATGTTTTTAGTGGTTGTGTGGCCACTGTTTTTGCCGTGCTCAACCATTTGGAATTGGCGGCGCTCTTTGTTTTTATCGGTATATTTTTTGACTTTTTTGATGGATTGGCGGCACGCGCACTCAAGGTTCAGAGTGAAGTTGGGGTGCAGTTGGATTCTCTGGCCGATGTGATCACTAGTGGATTGGTGCCGGGCATTGTCATGTTTCAATTGTTGAATATCGCCGAGCGGGGTGGATGGAACCTTGGTTTTTTTGGGCATGATGATGATATGACCGTGATGCCTTTTTTTGGGTTTGCCATTACGTTGGCCTCTGCCTATCGATTGGCTAAATTTAATGTGGATGAGAACCAAGTTTCTTCATTTAAAGGGTTGCCCACGCCTGCCAATGCCTTGTTGATTCTTTCCTTACCCCTGATTTTGTTGTACCACAACAACGAGGTGCTCAGCGGCATTATTCTCAACCAATGGTTTTTACTGGGGTTGACCGTGGTCAGTGCTTATTTGTTGAACTCACCCATAGAACTCTTTGCCCTAAAATTCAAAAATTGGAGTTTTAAGGACAATGGGGTAAAGTATTTGTTCTTGATTGGAAGTTTGGTGATGCTGTTGACCCTGAAATTTTTGGCCATACCGCTGATTATTGTCTTCTATATCCTAGCATCAATTTTGATACCTAAAAAAGATGGAAAGTAAAATTCCTAGAATATATTCATCAAAGGTGGACTTGTGGCTACTTGCATTTATACTCTTGGTCTGTGGAGGTGGAATAGTTTATTCAATTGGGCAGGCCCATTGGGTTAGTGTTGCCATTCAGGTAGGGATTCTACTTATTATTGTTCTTTTTTTGGATTCCTTTTCCTATGAAATCAAGGAAAAAATTGTGTTGGTAAAATCCTTTTCTTGGATTGTGAAAGAAATACCCATTGAATCGATTACCGAGATAATAGAAACCAATAACCCAGTCGCATCACCAGCCGCATCTCTAGATCGGCTGGAAATAGTTTATGGCAAATACAAGAGCATTATTATCTCCCCAGAGGACAAAACGGGTTTTATTGATCATCTAAAATCAATTTCCCCAACGATAACTGTAAAAATGAGGGAGCGGAACAAATGACTGTTTAAAAATCCAATTTCTTTTTACGAAGCTCGAAGTTTTGCCCCAGATACACTTTACGGACCATTTCGTCCACGGCCAGTTCCTCTGGAACGCCAGCTTTTAGAATTCCACCTTCAAACATCAAATAGGAACGTTCGGTAATGGCCAAGGTTTCCTGTACGTTGTGATCGGTAATTAGAATACCAATGTTTTTGTTCTTCAATTGGGCCACAATTCGCTGAATGTCTTCCACGGCAACCGGGTCAACCCCGGCAAAAGGCTCATCCAACAAAATAAACTTTGGATCCGTGGCAAGGGCGCGGGCAATTTCGGTTCGGCGTCGCTCCCCACCCGATAATAAATCTCCCCGGTTCTTGCGAATATGCCCAAGACCAAATTCATCAATGAGCGATTCCATTTTCATGTGCTGCTCTTTCTTGCTCAAATTGGTCAGTTGTAGAACGCTAAGGATGTTTTTTTCAATACTCAACTTGCGAAAAACAGAGGCTTCTTGTGCCAAATACCCGATTCCGTTTTGGGCTCTTTTGTACATGGGGAAAGAGGTAATATCCATCTTATCTAGATAGATGTTCCCTCCATTGGGCTTGATCAGCCCCACAATCATGTAGAATGAAGTGGTTTTTCCGGCTCCGTTTGGACCCAAAAGCCCTACAATTTCCCCTTGGTTTACCTCGAGCGATATGCCCTTTACAACCTTTCGACCCCGGTAGGCCTTCATGATATTTTCTGCGCGTAGCTTCATAGGAATTCGCCAAAACTAAACATATTCTCCTTCAAGAAAAGGGTCTTTGGCATTTTTTTAAGCTTCGTTTTCCTCTAAGGCTTCCCAAAATTCGTAAGCCCTGCGTAGATGGGGAACCACAATTGTACCACCCACCAAAGTAGCGATGCCCAAGGTTTCCATGACTTCCTCTTTATTGGCGCCTGCTTTTTTGGAGCTTTCCAGGTGGTATTTTACGCAATCATCGCAACGGAGCACTGCGGAGGCCACCAAACCTAAGAGCTCCTTGGTTTTTACGTCCAAAGCCCCTGCCATGTAAGCATTGGTATCTAAATTAAAGATACGTTTGATTAGCTTATTATTGTCGGCTAGGAGCTTTTCGTTCATTTTGGAACGATAGGCATTGAACTCGTCTACTTTATGATTTGGCATTTTTTCTTTCTTTTTCTTTTTTAGCTTCCCTTTTTAAAACCACTTTGGAAATGTAGATACTTATTTGATACAAAATCAAAACCGGAATGGCCACCACAATTTGACTGGTAATGTCTGGAGGTGTAATGATTGCCGATAGGATCAATACAATGACCAGTGCTATTTTCCGATACTTCTTAAGGATTTCTGGAGTTACCAATCCCACTTTGGTCAAGAAGAAGATAACAATGGGTAGCTCAAACATAATTCCGCAGGCAATAACCGCCGCGCGAACAGTTCCAATGTAGGAAGCTAAGTCAATCTCATTGTTTACCACGTCACTGACTTGGTAGGTGCCCAAAAAGTTGATGGACAATGGCGCAACTACGTAGTAGCCAAATAATACCCCAAGGAAAAACAATAAGGAAGCGGTAAAGATAAATCCTCGGGAATATTTTCGTTCTTTTTCGTAAAGACCTGGACTAATGAATCGCCATATCTCCCACAAAATGTAGGGAAAACCAATGATAACACCCGCCCAGATTGAGGTCCAGATGTGCGCAGAAAACTGACCGGCCATCAATCTACTCTGAATGGTGAACGGAAGCTCATCCCCGCAAAACTCAGAATCAATACCGAAAGAGGTTGCAATGTTGCAGAAAAAGCGATAGGTGGGGAAATCCATGTTCTTGGGACCAAAGATGATTCCAAAGACAAAGTCTTTCATTACAAATGCAACGCAGGCAATGATTACGATTGCCAATGTAGACCGAATTAAATGCCACCGTAATTCCTCCAAATGGTCCAAAAAGGACATTTCATCTGGGTTTTTCTTGTCTTTTTTTGCCATTATAGGATTCCCTCGTTTATAAGGTTATGGATATGGACCACTCCTGCATAATTACCATTTTCAAAAGCCAAAAGCTGTGAAATTCCACTTTCTTGGAGCATCTTCAACGCTTTTACCGCCAAGGTGTCCACATCTACTGATTTTGGATTGGAGGTCATGATATCTTGGGCCGTTAATCCGCTAATATTGTCATATTTACTCAGCATCCTACGGATATCTCCATCGGTAACCACACCTACAACCTTTCCTTCCTTCATCACTGCGGTGACTCCTAACATCTTTTCAGAAATCTCCACAATCACCTCTTTAACGCTGGAGTTGATATCGACCTGCGGTTTTTGATTGTTCATCACAATATCCGCCACCCGCAAATATAGTTTTTTACCCAGTGACCCTCCTGGATGGTATTTGGCAAAATCAGCACTGCTAAAACCTCTCAGTTCCAAAAGGCATATAGCAAGGGCATCGCCCATGGCCATCTGGGCCGAGGTACTGGTGGTAGGGGCCAAATCATTGGGGCAAGCTTCTTTTTCAACATAGGTGCTCAATACAAAATCGGCCTGCTTGGCCAAAATGGAATCCATATTGCCAGTGATGCCTATCAATTTGTTTTTGGCGATTTTAATAAGAGGGAGCAATGCCTTAATTTCTGGAGTGTTGCCGCTTTTGGAAAGACACACCACCACATCGTTTTCCTGAATAGTGCCCAAATCCCCGTGGATGGCATCCGCAGCATGCATAAAGGAAGCCGGGGTGCCCGTGGAATTAAGGGTGGCCACAATTTTTGAGGCCACAATGGCACTTTTTCCAACACCTGAGACTACAACCCGTCCCTTGGATTCCAATATATATTGCACCGCATGGGCAAATTGGTCATCAAGTTGGTCAATCAAGTTGAAGATGGCCTTGCTTTCTGTCTCAAGGGTTCTTTGGGCGATGGATAAAATAGACTTGGCGTCGTTCAAGGTAATATTAAGATTATCTAATTGTATTCCTAAAAGAATGTGTTATATTTAAGATTACAAAACTAATCAAACTATCTTTTATGTACCATGATGGAAGATAGAATACTTCCTACTTTTGTTCGATGTGAAAAATAAAAGCGTCAACTACCTTTTGAGGTGGCTTGCAATAAATTGAAAAATGCGGAAATGAGTTTGACGGATACCGATTTACATGCTTCCCTGAAAAAATATTTTGGTTTCTCAAAGTTTAAAGGGCTCCAGGAAAAAGTAATTCAGAATATACTTGACAATAAAGATACATTTGTAATCATGCCCACCGGAGGTGGGAAATCCCTTTGCTATCAGCTCCCGGCCATTATGAAGGATGGTACGGCCATTGTGGTCTCTCCTTTGATTGCTTTGATGAAAAATCAGGTGGATGCCATTCGGGGAATCTCCGAACAGACCGGAATAGCCCACGTGCTGAACTCCTCCCTTACCAAGACCGAGATCAAACAGGTAAAGGAAGATGTCATCAATGGTGTCACAAAACTGTTGTATGTGGCGCCAGAATCCCTTACCAAAGAGGAGAATGTAGAATTTTTACGAAATGTAACCCTGTCCTTCGTGGCTGTTGATGAAGCCCACTGTATCTCGGAATGGGGGCATGATTTTAGGCCTGAGTATCGAAACCTTAAAGGAATCATCAATAGATTAGGGGATGATATTCCCATTATTGGCCTTACCGCTACCGCAACCCCAAAAGTGCAGGAGGACATCATCAAAAACTTGGGAATGACCGATGCCAAGGTATTTAAGGCGTCTTTCAATAGACCCAATTTGTTTTATGAAGTCCGACCCAAGACCCAAAATGTGGATGCGGATATTATTCGGTTTGTCAAACAGAATCAAGGTAAATCTGGCATCATTTATTGTCTGAGTAGAAAGCGTGTGGAGGAATTGGCCCAAGTACTTCAGGTTAATGGGGTTAGTGCGGTGCCGTACCATGCTGGTTTTGATGCCAAGACCCGATCTAAGTATCAAGATATGTTCTTGATGGAAGAAGTGGACGTGGTGGTGGCCACCATCGCCTTCGGAATGGGTATTGATAAACCTGATGTTCGCTTTGTCATCCATCATGATATTCCAAAAAGCATTGAAAGTTACTATCAAGAAACTGGTCGTGCTGGAAGAGATGGTGGTGAAGGACATTGTTTGGCCTTCTATGCCTATAAGGATGTTGAAAAGCTTGAAAAATTCATGTCGGGAAAACCCGTGGCCGAGCAGGAGATAGGCAATGCACTGTTGCAGGAAATTGTGGCCTATGCCGAAACTTCCATATCCAGAAGAAAATTCATTCTCCATTATTTTGGAGAGGAATTTGACGCCGTCAATGGTGAAGGTGCCGATATGGATGATAACTCCAGAAATCCAAAACCCAAAGAGGAGGCAATGGATGAGGTGGTGAAACTCCTGAGCGTGGTCCGCGATACCAATGAAAAGTTCAAGACCAAAGAAATTGTTCGGATTTTGGTAGGAAAGACCAATGCCATGATTTCGTCCCATAAAACTGATGAAAAGGATTTTTTTGGTAGTGGCGCAGAGAAGGATAAATTGTATTGGATGGCCTTGACCAGACAAGTCTTGGTGGCCGGATTGCTGAAAAAGGAGATTGAACGCTACGGTATTCTACATTTGACCAAGGCTGGTGAGGAATTCCTCAAAAAACCGGAATCTTTCCAAATGACGAAAGATCATGAATATTCTGAGGAAAGTAACGACAATGTGGTGACTGCTGGTAAGTCTGGAGGGGCTGTGGCCGATGAAAATTTGCTCAAATTACTTAAAGACCTACGGAAAAGGGAGGCCACAAAGTTGGAAGTTCCCCCTTTTGTAGTGTTTCAAGACCCTTCTTTGGAGGATATGTCCCTTAAATATCCCATTACCATGGATGAGCTTCTGAACATTCAGGGGGTAGGGGAAGGGAAGGCCAAAAAATATGGCAAGCCCTTTGTTAGTCTTATTGCTCAATATGTGGATGAAAATGATATCATCCGTCCAGATGATCTTGTGGTAAAAAGTACTGGGGCCAATTCAGCTTTAAAACTGTACGTAATCCAAAGCGTGGACAGAAAACTGCCTTTGGATGACATAGCCTCGGCAAAGGGATTGGAACTGCCAGAACTCATCAAAGAAATGGAGCAGATTGTATTCAGTGGTACAAAACTGAACATTGGGTATTGGATCGATGAAATCCTGGATGAAGACCAGCAAGAAGAAATTCACGATTATTTCCTGGAAGCGGATACCGATTCCATTTCAGATGCTGTTGAAGAGTTTGAGGGCGATTACGAGGATGAAGAACTGAGGCTCTACCGCCTAAAATTCATTAGTGAAGTGGCCAACTAAGGAGCCAAATACGCAAACGGGTACATCTTTAGATTCCGGAGGAGCATGAAAACGAGTACTATGATCAATACGATAATGGGTGCGAATCTATAATTGAGGAGACTTCTTGTTTTTAGAACCCCAACCTTCACGAGTCCATGTTGCATCAACACAAACAAAGCAGGTAGCAAAAGCATATTATGACTTATGGCATCGCCAATGCGTAAGTGAAGCAAATCGTGTATGGCCCTTTGGCTTCCACAACCCGAACAATAGATACCCAAGTATTGATAAGATGGGCATTTTGGAAAAAATAATCCCTTTTCAGGATTGAAAGAAAAGTAAAGGAGTATTGCCATTACTGACAATACTCCCATTCCTATGATCCATACTGATTTTTTAATAATTGCCTGCATTGGCCAAACTTCCAAAAATTGCCAAGCCGAAGAAAATAAAATAGACAACCCATATCAGTGCTGCTGCACCTACACCGATCAATCCCCACATTTTCGCATTCTTTGATGCGGTTTGTGCTGCTTCATACTCCCCTCGTGCATAGTGCTCATTTACTTTGGATGCATAAATAATACTTGCAATTCCGGTTGCTATACAGCAAAAAATAGTACTTAAAATGGCCAAAACCATATAATTGTTCGGCTTTGGTGGCATGTTTTGGTTGTTTTCCATTGGTTATTGTGATTATTGGTGTTGTTTTTAAACTAAATTCAATTTCCTCTCAGTTTTTGCAAAGTTTTCCTTCCCGGCCGCAACTTGATTGGACCGCCAAGCAAGAGATTAACACAGAAATGAATCAATTATTGTCCAAATAAATCTTCAAGTGCTTCACGCAACGCTTCTGGGTCTTGCATGGTATCCCATCCAAATGTGGTATAGATCCAAACAATATATGCTACAAAAATAAGATTGAGGACTATTCCAATAATGGCCAATATTCTGCCGGTCTTCACATTTTGTACACCTTCATACATTTCTGGGTTTGTAGCATATAGTTTTAGGGCCTGATTAGCCAAAATTAATGCGATTACACCAAAAATAAGCCCAAGGATACCATAACAGCAGCAGGTTACAATGGAAACAATGCCAAAGATTAGGATTAGTGTTGCATTAGGGAGTTTTTGTTTTTCCATAATTTATTTTTTTGGTTAAAAAAGGATGTTCATTTTTATCAAGTAGCTTATCAATATAGCTCCAGCCGTTGTAAGCATTAAGATTAACTTTATCTGGTCTGCAAATTTGAATTTTATAAATAGGGTGGAGATTAAAAAGACTAATAATACCATTAGCGGGTAAATGGCAGGATACATCTTAAAAGCTCCCAAAAAATCACCCTGAAAAAGCAATTGTACCGAACGTTGCATACCACAACCGGGACATTCCACCCCAAACAATTTCTTGTTGAGACAGGGTAGCATATAATCCTTTAGACTGATTAAAAAAATGGTTGGTTGTAGGTACATCATCACCGTAACTGTCAAGAAAAATACTATTATTTTTGCTTATGGGATTAACTTTTCAAGATTTTTTTAGTGAAGATTTATGAGTGGGATAACTATTGGAGATAAGGTTGAAGTATTGGATGAAGCCATTTCAGGAAGGGTGGAATCCATTGATGGAAACATGGTCACCTTGATTACCCCTGACGGTTTTCCCATGAAATACCCCATTAAAGAGTTGGTAAAGGTGGAAAAGGGCATAAAAGTCTCCAGTTTTGAAGTAGCCCAGATTAAAAAGGAAAAAGAGCAGCCGAAAAGAAGGCAAACCCCAACCGTAAAGCCCAAGGAGCGAAATGCTCCTAAAATGGAGGTGGATCTCCATATTCACCAATTGGTGAAATCAAGTAAGGGGCTCAGTAATTTTGATATCCTCAACCTTCAGTTGGAAACCGCCAAACGTCAACTCGATTTCGCCATGAAAAAACGTATCCAGAAAGTGGTTTTTATTCATGGGGTAGGGGAAGGAATTCTTAAGGAAGAACTGCACTACCTCTTCAAGAAATACGACAATCTAAAATATTATGATGCCGAATACCAAAAATATGGGTTGGGTGCCACAGAGGTCTATATTTATCAGAATGGCTAGTGGGGTTATTCCGGAACGGCCGTACTAACTTCACCAAACTCACTAATGGTAAGGTCGGTGATTCGTTCGTCGGTATCAGTTACAAAAGATACGCCACTCAAGCGTATGGTGTGCACAAACTCCGTATTGTCTTCGTTGGCGGTGGTTTCAATTATTACAGTACCATCTTCGGCTTCAATTTCCTCCACAACTATTGGTTCTGTAGCGGGGATATCGTCGCAAAAATAAGTTTTGGTGACACCGTCAGAAAAGATACGATAGGTAACTTGAGATTGACTGGGAATAGTACTTTCCGTAGTTATGGTTTCTCCAATAACACCTTTGTTCAATACACCACTTTGGAGCTCCAAAATCAAAGCCTCATCATCATTTATTTTGAACATGATGTTCTTGGTGTTTCGTATTGGTGCCGTACAATACTGAAGGGCGACACTATCAAAATCTATGGTCTCAATCTGTAGATCACCATCACTACAAGAAAGGAGCATCCCTGCGCAGAGGGTCAAAAAGAAATATTTTCCCATGTGCCAAATTTAAAGCAAATCCATTTTAATACCCCAATCCTACCGAATACTTTAAAAGAAATTAACTTTATTTCCCGTATTTTTGAACCCTCAAAAATCTACTGCAGCCCATGCAAAAAGTGTATTTGGATAATGCGGCAACTACCCAAGTAAGGGATGAGGTCATTGCAAAAATGCAAGAGGCCTTGGCCGTGTATTACGGAAACCCATCGTCTACCCACAGCTTTGGAAGATCGGCAAAGACCGCTGTTGAAAAAGCTAGAAAAACTATAGCCAAAACTTTGAATGCACAACCCTCGGAAATTATTTTCACTTCTGGGGGAACGGAAGCAGATAATATGATTTTACGTTGTGCGGTCCGTGACTTGGGGGTAAAGACGCTAATTACATCCAAAATTGAGCACCATGCGGTGCTCCATACTGCGGAAGAATTAGAAAAGGAATATGGCATTTCCGTAAAGTATGTCGATTTGGATGAAAATGGAAATCCCAAATTGGACCACTTGGAAGCCTTGTTGACCCAGGATGATTCCAAAAAGTTGGTCAGTTTAATGCATGTCAACAACGAGATTGGGAACATCAGTGATATTAATGCCATTGGAAAATTGTGCCAGGAGCATGATGCACTTTTCCATTCCGATACGGTACAGTCCATTGGCCACTACCCTTGGGATGTGCAAACCGTTCCCATTGATTTTATGACAGCAGCGGCGCATAAATTTCATGGGCCAAAAGGCATCGGCTTTGCATTTATTCGTAAAAATTCTGGATTAAAGCCTTTAATTTTTGGTGGGTCGCAAGAACGTGGCCATAGAGCGGGTACAGAGGCCTTTCATAACATAGTGGGATTGGAAGAGGCTTTTGTGAAGGCGTATGAGCATTTGGATGAAGAAACCAAAACCGTGAAAGAACTAAAGCAATATTTTATTGATAAGGTAAAACAAGAAATTCCCGATGCTGTTTTTAACGGTCTTTCGGAGGATTTGGAAAAAAGCACCTATACTTTGGTGAATGTGCGCCTGCCCTTTGATAAACAAAAAGGACTAATGCTCTTGTTCCATTTGGATATGAAAGGTATTGCCTGTTCCAAAGGAAGTGCTTGTCAATCTGGAAGTAACCTAGGCTCTCATGTGCTTACGGAAATCCTTTCTGATGATGAATTGGAAAAACCTTCATTGCGCTTTTCATTCTCCATGTACAACACCAAAGAAGAATTGGATTATACCGTTCAAGTGCTTAAGGAGTTCGCCGAGAGCTGATTAGTTCTTGTTCTTTCGTTTCTTTTCCTTGTCGTAGGGAAATTTGCGGGAAGCGGTCTTCATCATCTTGTCGATGAGTTCGGTGGTATTCTTTCCTGTTTTTTTGGAGATTTGGTTTTCGAATTTCCAAAGTAATTTTCCAGTTTCCCCATCGCTGATTTTTACTCCGATTCGCCCATAATTGGCATCGCCACTAAAATAATCGAGCAGGTTAAAATCTGTGGGAACCCCTTCTGAAAGAAGAATATTCAAGTTGAGGTTTCCGCTGATAATGCCATCCACATCAAGAATCTTGCATAGCTCTTGGGTTGTGTGAATGTCAATATTCTCATAATCTATACCATTTTGGACCAGAATGGCATTGGTGTTATTGATGTTCTGAAAGTCTACGTTGAATTTTTTTCGCTTCTTCCGCTTGGAAAAATAGGTCTCCAGAGCATTTTGTACGGCATACCCTTCCCTTTGGGCCAATACCTTCAACTCATCACGATCCACAACCTCTTTCAGTTCCAGATGGGCAATAAAGGGCATAATGGCCAATACATCATGTTCTTCGGTAAGTTCGTCAAACTTTCTGTTCTCATAAATGTTTTTCTGGGCCGATGCCAAGGCAACGGTTAAAAACACAATCATGGAAACGATTTTTCTCATCGGTATCATTTAAAAGCGTGCTCCAAATTTTAGATTCAGAATACGGCCTGTTAAATAGTTGGGCACAGCAAACTGTCTTTGGGTATCCACATCCCTGACCCATGTATTGGTAATGGAATTTTGGTTGTTGAACATATTAAAAATCTCAAAACCTACACTAAATTCCTTGAACTTGTGGAGCCAATGCCCTTTGGGGTGTTTGTTTTTTTCGTCTGCAAAAATATGGGAAATTCCCATATCGGCCCTTCTATAATCTCTTAATCTATTCTGAAAATTATAAGGATCGGCATAATTAGGACTCCCACCTGGGACCCCAGTGTTGTAAACAAGGTTAAGATATAGTTTTACATTGGGGATACTGGGAACGTAATCCTGAAACAACACTGCAAATTTAAAACGTTGGTCCGTAGGCCTTGAAATGTAGCCACGGTCATCCCAATTTTCTTCGGTTTTCAGATAGCCCAAACTTACCCATGACTGCGTACCGGGAACAAAGGCTCCGGTAAGTCTAAAATCGAAGCCGAGAGCATAAGCTGTGGCATTATTTTGGGCAGCATATCGAATACGAACATCTTCGACGGTATATGGATTAACATTCGTTAGATCTTTGTAGTATGCTTCACTGATAAGGGTAAAAGGCCTGTTCCATAGGATAAAACTGTATTCGCTTCCCAATACATAGTGGATGGATTTTTGCGCTTCCACATTGGGGTTGATGTTGCCATCGCTATCGCGAAGTTCCCTGTAAAAAGGAGGTTGTTGGTAGCTTCCAACAGCCAATCTGAACAGCATATCCTTTTCCCAGTTAGGTTTAATAGAGAACTGCCCCCTTGGGCTCAACAGCGTTTGCGCATTTTTCTCAAATCCATCACCCTTTAACACCCAATGCTGGGCCCTCATTCCCAAGTTAAAATACACATCATGTTCACCCCATTGGGCATGCTTTGCATATTGTACAAAGCCCGAGAGTCGGTTTGTTTGTGTTTTATTGATGGCTTGGACGCTTTCGTAAGGAAGAATATCCCCTGTGAAGGGTTCCTCTGGTTGATTATTCACTAATTCCGAATTGGGTGGCCGAATGATGTATCCTGCAGAATCGATAAATTCCGATTCTCTGATTCGGTCATTGATGTCCTCATGCACAAATTTTACGCTCCATTCCAAGGTTTTTCCCTGTTTGGAAACCTTGCCTCGGTGTGAAAGATTAAAAATCAAAGCGTCCAGTTGGTTTCTGGCCCGGTTAAATTGGGAGCCTATACCCTGTGGGTTGACTACTTCCCCAAGGGTTTCACTGCCAAGATTGGTATCCACATCGCCTAATTCATAGGATGCAATCACATCAGAGAATTCCTCTTCTTGGGTATGATAGGTTGAAGTGATAAATTCAAGTTTTGTATGGTCGTTGGGAAATAGATCAGCTTTTAAGGCGCCCAGCGCATTGGTATATTTATTTTTCTCCCTTCCTTGATAATAGACGAGCAAAGCTCTTGGGTCATTCAATGTTCCAAAATTGGTCTGTCTGGTCAAGGGTTCGTTTTTGTAATCATTTATGGAAAATGTCTGTAAAAAATTAAGATGGAACTTTTCGGAAAATCGATACGTGAGGTGGCTCTGGATATCCAAAAATCTTGGATTAAAATTGCCCTGTGTTTCGAGACTGTTCAAGAATAGTCCATTATTCCGGTAACGCACACCGGAGATGCTGGTGAATTTCTTGTTCTTGGATAGGGTTTCCAAACTCCCACTGACACCGAGCAAACTCCCATCTACCCGTAATTCGAATGAGGTCGGGGCCTTGTAGGTAATATCCAAAACCGAGGATAGTTTGTCCCCATATTTAGCTTGAAACCCTCCGGGGGAAAATTGTAAATCGGAAATTAAGTCACTGTTCACAAAACTCAGTCCTTCTTGTTGAGCCGAACGTATCAAAAAAGATCGGTATACCTCAATGCCGTTCACATACACCAGATTTTCATCAAAATTGCCACCGCGCACGTTGTATTGGGTACTCAATTCATTGTTGAAAGACACACCTGGCAACAACTTTAATATATTTTCCACTCCAGCATTGACTCCGGGAATTTTTCGAACTATTTCTGGTGGAATTGTGGTAATCCCTTCCACACTTTTTGTTCCAGTGGCGGAAACATCGACACCAGCTATTTGTATGGCATCCACTTTCATTACAGGATTGAACTCAAAGGTCTCGTTGGTTGTTAGGATAAGATTTTGCAAGACTACATTTCCATGACCAATATGGGAAAAGGTCACGGTATTTGGAATATCGGCAATTAGTTCAAGAACATAATAACCATTTTCATCGGAAACCGTACCGGTATCCCCAGAACCAATGTTGACATTGGAAATGGGTTCGTTGTTTTCATCCAAAACTGTTCCCAATATAGTGGAGGTCTGCCCTTGGAGAACAGTGGCCCAAAGCATCAAGAAGAATAATGTTATGGGCTTTGGTGGGATCAATAGGTTATTTTCTGAAAAAGGTACTGATAAAAGTACTGCTGTTGCCTACATTATCCGTAACGGTGACTTTGAGTTCGCATTGTGTTTCGTTCACTATTTTGTCATCAAAATTATAGGTTATGGTATTGGTCTTGGGCTCGTATTCCATAAGAATCCATTCCCCGTTCAAGGTAGCCCTGTAGGTGTCAATGCCACTTAAATCGTCCGATATTTCCAAGCTGAGATAGCTGTAGTTGCTCAACCATTGCTTTTCTTTGAAGTTCTTCGGGGAAATAGTGGGGGCAACACTGTCCCGGACCAAAGTATAGGTCCCAAGGTCACGTGTACGGGTGGTAAAAGAACCGTCCCGTTTGTAGGTTGTGGTGTAGGAAGGTCTCAAATCTTTATCCAATCGGGCAATAAACAGTTGTTTTCTTTCTGATAGTGGATATTGGGAAGGATCAAAGCTAATCGTAAAGTTTCGGTGTGCCGCTACACTGTTATCGTGAATGGTAACAGTGTCCTTACCTTTTTTTAGGTTGATGTAAAAATCTTGGTAAAAGGTATTGGCAGGAAAATAAACCTTGGCAACACCCAGATCAAAATTATTGGGCTTGCTGGCAAGGATGAAATTTTCGGTGATTTCATCACCCTTTTTGATTTTTGGTATTTCCCTTTTCCCTTCTACGGGAATCACCAGTTTGGTCTCATTTCCTTCAATATCGGAAATGAGAATTTCAACAGAGTAGGAGAGACCTTCTTCAATGTCAACTTTTCCATTATTGTAAAGGGTTTTGTATATGCCGAGGTAATTATAGGGTTCCTTAAAACATTTTTGGATACGCTGTCTGAATTTGCCAAAATGTTCATAATCAATCAAGGTGTTGATGTAACGGGTCTCCCCAAAGGAAAAGGTTTCAAAATCGTATTCCGAGTAGACCCTTCCGTTCACGGTTTGTTTTACAGCATACACTCCATTTTGATTGGCAGCCATGTCCAAGCGGTCAAAACTGTTGATGCCAAACCCAATAGTGCCAATGGCGGTTACTTTATCGGCCAAAAAAGTGCCATCTGGTTGACGGGTAAAATTGAGTTGTATCTTTTGGGCACTCTGGTTTATCAGGGCGCCATCAGATAAAGGATATCCATAGAGCCCAAGTAACGTAGGATTTGTAGCATCTCTAACATCATAACCATAAAGCAGGGGATTGGTAGGTTTTTCGGTTACGCTGCTGCGAATCTCAAAATGAAGATGGGGCCCGGCAGAGCTGCCTGAATTTCCAGAATAGGCAAGGATACTGCCCTTGGTAACCTTTAGTTCACCATAATCTGGAAAGGCTTCAACTTCATAAGATTGTTTGGCATATTGCATTTTTTTGATGTACTCTTCTATTTCTGGGCCAAATTTTCTGAGATGGGCATATACGGAAGTATATCCGTTGGGATGCGCCACATAAAGTGCCTTACCATAACCCCAATGTGAAATTTTAATACGCGTCACGGTTCCATCCGCAATGGCATAAACGGGCAAACCTTCCCGTTGTTGGGTCTTGATGTCCATCCCCGAATGAAAATGATTAGATCGAAGCTCTCCGAAAGTACCGGCAAGCACCAATGGAATATCCAATGGAGGTTGAAAAACACCTTTAGGATATTTTTCTTGCGCGGTTAGGGCTACAGCCAATAAAAAAAGAACTCCGAAAGTATTAAGGCGCATATTGTTTTTATTATTACTTACGAAAGTAACCAATGTTTTCTTTTGTAAAAAGGGATTTAAGATAGCTTATTGGACTTAAACCAATACTTCAAGAATATATCCAAAAACTATTGCGAGGTTACCCAAGGATGGTTAACTTTGTGTCATACGCATTGATGTTTGCAATTATGGGCGAACTAGTTGAGATTGTTGATTCTTTGGAGAACAAGGTTAGCAAACTGCTGCACAAAATGGAATTGATGCATCAGGCCAATGCCAAGTTGAAAGAGGAATTGAGCCTCGCCAAAGAAGAGAACAAAATACAACAGAACGCTGTTTTGGAATGGGAAGAAAAGTACAATTCCTTAAAAATGGCAAGCTCAATGCTGGGTGGTAATACTAGCAAAACAGAAGCTAAGCTCAAAATAAATACATTGATCCGCGAATTGGATATTTGCATAGCCAAACTCGCGGATTAGTTTGAACTGAAATTATGGATGAGAAGCTCAAAATAAAGCTTTCCATAGCCGATAGGGTGTATCCTTTAACGATAGACCCCAAGCAAGAGGAAGGATTGCGAAAAGCGGCCAAGAACATTGAAAATTTGGCCAAAAAGTTTGAGCAAAACTATGCGGTGAGGGACAAACAGGACGTTTTGGCCATGTGTGCCCTTCAGTTCGCCTCAAAAATAGAGCAAAGTGGAATAGACCGTACGGAAAGTACCGAAGCAGCGTTTGAACGCCTTAAGGCGTTGGACGATTTGGTGCATTCCAAGCTCGGCGAATAAGTTCTTTTAAATAAAATATTGTTACTGCCCACATTGGTAATTATTTTTTGACAAACTCAACACTATAACATTTAAAAAGGGTGAGTTTAGGTTGTAAAAGCAGGCCCTACCTGTATAGGGATCCTTGAGCAGCTTGTTAGCCCTAAACCTGTAATTAGGAGTTTGTACAAAACTTCCACCAATGTGGGCTTTTTTTATATAACCAAATAGAATTCAACATGGATAATATCATATTTGTTGCCGTAGCAGCTGTTGTTGGATTGGCGATAGGATTTGCAATTGCCAAGATGATGGAGAAGGGAAAAGCGACCAAAACCATTGCAAATGCCAAGAAAGAAGCAGCGAGTATCGTAAATGAAGCAAAGAAGGAAGGGGAGAACATTAAAAAAGACAAGATATTCCAAGCCAAGGAAAAATTCTTGGAACTGAAAGCGGAACATGAAAAGGTCATCAACAACAAGGATAAAAAAATTGGTGAGGCCGAAAAACGGACCCGGGATAAAGAATCCCAGATAAGTAGTGAACTGGCCAAAAACAAAAAACTGAATGATCAGTTGGAACAGCAGATCAAGGAAATTGATTATAAGAGTGAAATCCTTGACAAGAAACAATCCGAAGTAGAAAAACTACATAAAAGCCAAGTTCAGCAGTTGGAAGTTATTTCTGGACTGTCTGCGGAAGATGCCAAGAGCCAATTGCTCGAATCTTTAAAGGAAACGGCAAAGTCTGATGCCATGGCCTACATGCAAACGACTTTGGAGGAAGCTAAGCTTACCGCCCAACAAGAGGCCCGTAAAATTGTAATCAATACCATTCAGCGTATCGGAACAGAAGAGGCCGTTGAAAACTGTGTGTCGGTGTTTAATTTGGAATCTGATGATGTAAAAGGACGTATCATTGGTCGTGAAGGGCGAAATATACGTGCCTTGGAATCCGCTACGGGTGTTGAAATAATTGTTGACGATACACCAGAAGCCATCATTCTTTCTTGTTTTGACTCAGTTCGAAGGGAAGTGGCCCGACTGTCGTTGCACCGATTGGTGACCGATGGGCGAATTCACCCTGCCCGTATTGAGGAAGTCGTAAAAAAGACTGAAAAACAAATCAACGAAGAAATTGCCGAAATAGGCAAGCGAACCGTCATCGATTTGGGAATCCATGGCCTACATCCTGAATTGATCAAGGCTGTGGGACGAATGAAATATCGTTCTTCTTATGGACAGAACCTATTGCAACACTCCCGTGAAGTGGCCAAACTTTGTGGAGTAATGGCTGCTGAATTGGGGCTTAATCCCAAATTGGCTAAACGAGCAGGACTTTTACATGATATTGGAAAGGTTCCAATGGCCGAAGTGGAGGTAGAAACCCCCCACGCTATTTTAGGGATGCAATGGGCCCAAAAATATGGAGAGAAGAAGGAAGTTTGCAATGCTATTGGTGCCCACCACGATGAAATTGAAATGACCACTTTGATTTCGCCCATTGTTCAGGTATGTGATGCCATCAGTGGAGCCCGACCAGGCGCAAGAAGACAGGTTTTGGACTCCTACATTCAACGATTGAAGGATTTGGAGGATATCGCCTTTGGATTCAATGGGGTGCAAAAGGCCTATGCCATTCAGGCAGGTAGGGAGCTTCGTGTGATTGTGGAAAGTGAAAAAGTGAGCGACGACAAAGCCGCTGAACTTTCCTTTGAGATTTCACAAAAAATACAAACGGACATGACTTATCCTGGTCAGGTAAAAGTTACCGTTATTCGCGAAACTCGATCTGTAAACGTGGCGAAATAGGTTATTTTTGGTAGACCCCACTCTCCAACATCAACAACCCTTTTTCTAAATGGGCCAATAAGTTGGTGAGTTTTGAAACTGTGGATTCTCCCATCAGCACGTTCAACCCTAGTTTGGGTGGCCCATATTGCTTTACTTTTGCTAAGAGTGACGTAAAAAATTCAATACCTGTCTCGGTTTGACTTGTCTTAGAAAGGGGCTTAAATCCTAAGTTTTCAACAATTTGAGCCATTTCATCATTTTTGATGAGAAAACTCAAAGCTTCTTCTGATGCCCATGGCATAGGATACAGAATATCACCATCCTTTTTACGGAAAATATCGTAATACAAAAAATGTCCGCCAGATTTCAATACTCTATGGGCTTCTCCGTAAAATTTTTGTTTGTCGGGGATATTCATCTGAACATGTTGGGTCCAGATCACATCAAATGAGTTGTCTTCAAAGGGGAGTTGGGCTGCACTACCTTGAATAAAAAACGTTTTATCCTCCAGCCCCACCAATTTTGAAAGTGCGTTGGCCGTTCGCACAAATTCTGGACTTAAGTCGATACCTGTAGCGGTACAATTAAATTCGTCGGCGAGCATTCTGCATGGACCGCCAAGACCACTTCCCATATCAAGAACCTTTTTGCCTTCAATATCAATGGTCTTTGCCAATTCTTTGGAAACTGCAGCACCTCTAACATGAAATTCATCCACACCGGCAATATCGGTTCGTTGTAAGCGCTTTAAATCTATATTTTGATTTTCAAGACGGGTCAAAATTTCTTCAAACAGCCCTTCTTTGTGGTAATGTGCTTCTATTTTTTGGTCAAGAGGATTCATTCTAAATGTTGTTGTTCAAAACATATTGGTAGCAAAAGCTTTCTTTGGCTTACTCACAACCGCAATATTTGTCACTATTTGCTTTCTCAAAACATTCTTTTCCTTCATTAAAGGCAAAATAGGCAAGACCCAAGGTTCCAAGGCTATCAATGTACCCAATCCCCCAAAGTTCATAGATGCCACTACTGATGAGCAATATTATGGACATGTACACGCAGACCATGGTGCAATTGGCATCGGCCAAAATAGGGGCAGAGTCCAGTTTTTTACCTACTTTTCTTTTTCCTAGGACCAAAGCCCACATCACCAAAATGGAAATTATGGAAATCACCACGCCCCAAAACGTGGTCAATGGTTTGTGTCCTGTATAAATATTGTAAATACTGGTTGTCACAAGTGC
Source organism: Allomuricauda sp. CAU 1633 (assembly GCF_017313225.1). Classification (GTDB taxonomy): domain Bacteria; phylum Bacteroidota; class Bacteroidia; order Flavobacteriales; family Flavobacteriaceae; genus Flagellimonas. Next base: position 489,856 of record NZ_JAFLNE010000002.1, read on the forward strand.
TATGACCAAAGCGTAAAATGCAAAACCTGTAATTTTTAGTGCGGTGCGTTCAAAGTTGTCCCGATTACTATTGGGATTCTTCTGTATGCGAACAATCATGTGAGCGATTCCCAGCCCAGAGATGACTTCTATAAAACTATCTGCACCAAAGCCGAATAGGGCCAAACTTTCGTCTTCAAAACCAAGATAGGTGGAAATGAGCCCTTCCAATACATTATAAACAATGGTAAATAAGGCAAGTGCAAAGGCAATTCTATAAAATTTTCCTGTATCCGTCATTTTGAAGTTACTTTTCTGAGCGATAAGTAGCGTCAACAAACATCACTTTAAAAAAATAAGAAAATGAAGTTCTATTCTTCCTCAGAAGCATCCTCATCTTCCTCAGCTTCCCGATTCAGCTTATTTTCGAGGATGTTCAGTTTTTTGAGTTTTTCTTTCCAGGTTTGGAGCGCCTCTTTTTGTTTGTTTATGTTATTGATGACCTCTTTTACCAATGGGTTGTCCTCAGAGTCATCGGAGAAGAACTGCAAATTGTTTTCCAATTGGCGTATCTCCGATTTGCTATCGTTGATTTTCCTTCTGATAAAGACCCGTTCGTTACCAATGGCGTGGTTGTCTTCAGTTTTCGCCAACTCCTGGACTTTGTTGCCATACTTGAGCAATTCCGATTCTTGTTTGCTCACCCCTACTTTTTTGAAAAGGGCATCAATGATTTTGTTAAACTTACCATTAATGTGTTTTTTATTGTAGGGAATACGGCCGTGTTGTTTCCATTCGTCAAGGAACGCTTTAATGGAAGCAAGATCTTTTTTCTTGTCCCCACTCAATTGAAAGGCCTTTAAACGATTCAGGCAGTCATTTTTCTTATCAAAATTTTCGTACTCCTCTTTGTGGGCTTCATTCTTGTCAGCATGCAAACGATCAAAATAATGGTTGCAGGCATTTTTGAATTCATTCCAAATTTTGTCGGAATATTTTCGGGGTACATGGCCTATCTTTTTCCAATCACTTTGTATGCGTTTCATTTGGGGTGTAGCTTCCGCCCAATCGTCACTATCTTTCAATGATTGGGCCAAGGCCAATAATTCCTTTTTCTTTTCAAGGTTTATATGCTGCTCCTTTTTTTGGTTTTTGTAGAAGGCATTTTTGTTTCTGTTGAATTTCCGAACTACATCCTTAAAGGCGCTCCAAGTATCCTCATTTACTTTTTGGGGCACTTTTCCTGCTTTAAAAAAGGTATCTCTTAGTGCTTCAACTTCCCGGATTTGTTGCTGAATCCCTCTGTGGTTATCCGAAACATTTTCAGCAATCTTGGCTATATTGCCAATGATTTCCTGTTTTTTCTCCAGATTTTTCTCGAAGACTTTTTCCAATTCTAGAAAATGTTCCTGTCTACGTTGGTGCATGGCCTTGGTGGCATTGCTAAAACGATCCCAAATCTCCTCACGCTGCTCTTTGGCCACGGGGCCAATGTCTTCTTTCCAGATTTTATGGAGGGTTTGGAGTTCCCGGAATGCCTTGCTCAAATCAGGTTCATCTGCCAAGGCTTCGGCGCGTTCCGCCAATTTTTGTTTTTCTTCAAGATTGTGTTTAAAGTCTAGGTCGCGCAGTTCTCTGTTCAAATGAAGGAAATCATAAAAGATTTCCATATGATGATGGTAGGTACGCCACACATCGTTGTAGCTGCTACGTGGCACCGGCCCGGCATTTTTCCAATTTTCTTGGAGTTCCTTAAAGTTTTTGTAGGTGGTGTTGATATCCTCCTCAACATCAATGAGCCCTTTCAGTTGCTCAATGATTTCCAAGCGTTTATGCAGGTTGCTTTTTAAGCTTTGCTCTAGTTGTTTGTAGTATTGGTCGCGTTTTTCACGATAATCACTATAGACCTCATTGAACTGTCTTTTGGCAACCGAATTGTACCTGAAATCGATTTCGTTACCCCCTTTGGAGACGAATTCTTCCTTTTTGTGCTCCAAAAACTCCTGGAATTTTTGGTCGAACTCGTATTTTATGGAACTGACATGCTTGTGAATAGCCTGCACTTTTTCATTTTTGACCAAACGCTGCAATTCACCCACAAGGTTTTCCATGGACATGGCATGGTAGTCCAACATGGGGATGTAGTGCCGTTTTTCATTATCGGCATCCTCAGCATCTTCCGCATTGGATTCATCTATTTCGTCAATGGCTTCGTCTGGGTTTTCCTTGGGTGTGGATTGTTCAGTTTCTTCTTTTGATTCGGGGGGTGAACCAGTTTCGGGTTTAGTTTCTTCGGCTTGTTCAGATACAGGGGTATCGGACTCTTTTGGTTCAGAAATGGGGCTTTCTTCCAATGGAGTTTTTGTGTTGTCCGATATTTGTTCAGTACCACCTTCAGCTTGCTGAAGTTTACGCTCATTTTCCTGCATTAGTAGTCTCCTTTCCTTTGGATTGATGATAATTATAGCCAATTTAACAACTAAATTGCCTAATAACAAAAGTATTGAACCTTCTTTTGCACAAGATTTTTATTGTGCAGATTGATGGAAAAGCTATATTGGTAGTCGTTTTTTAGGGCGTGTTCCAAATTTCCCATGCCTTTTCCGCTTGCCCCAGCAACATTTCCAGTCCGTTGGAAATTGTAGCCCCATTAGCTTCCCCTAGGGCCAAAAAGGTAGTTTTTTCGGGGTTGTAGATCAAATCGAAGAGAAGATGCTTGTTTCCAATATGTTGGTAGGGTAGTGCAGGTTTGTTCTGAACATTGGGATGGGTGCCCAAAGGGGTACAGTTGATGATTACCGTATACTCTTCCATGAGATTTTGGGTGAGTTCCTCGTAGGTGAACTGGTTTTTCTTTTTATTTCGGGAAACATAGGCGTGGTCAATGCCCAGCTCATCCAGCACAAAACAGATAGCTTTTGAGGCGCCGCCAGTTCCCAAAACCAAGGCTTTTTTATGATGGGGTTTTAGGAATTTTTGAAGCGATTCACTGAAACCATAGGCATCTGTATTAAAACCTTTTAGGCCATTTTTCGTGAACTTTATAGTGTTCACCGCACCAATCTTGGCCGCTTTCCCATCCAGTTCATCCAAAAAGGGGATAACGTCCTGTTTGTAGGGAATGGTAACATTGAGACCCTTTAGGTTGGGCTCGTCCAATACCGATTTGAATTGGGAAATGTCTGGAATGTCAAAGTTTTCATAGCTATGGTTATTCAGACCAAGCTCCTCAAATTTTTTGGTAAAATAGCCTTGCGAGAAGGAATAGGAGATATTTCTACCGAGCAGTCCGTACCTGTTTTCTTTCTTTTCTGTTTTTCCCATACCAATCTAGTAGCAATAATACCAAAATTCCCAATAGCACAAAAAGAACGGCCCACCAAGTTTCTGCATGTCCTAAATTGGGAAAGAAACGCTCATAATTGCGAACAATTTTATCTCCATTGGAATCCAAAATCAGATTGCCCATGGCATCTGCTTTGTACATGGTGCGTTTCCAAGGCCAAACAACACCCAAAGAACCGATGATAAATCCTAAAATGACAGCAGTGGCCGTAGCTTTATAATGTTTGAGCACGTAGCTCAGCAAATGCGAGAAGGTTACCAGTCCGGTTGCGGAGCCCAAGGTGAAAACCGCAAGAATTTTGAGGGTTTGCATACGCTCAGGGTTTTTTAAAAAACCAAAATCTCCCGAAAAGATTTCGGAAAAAGTATCATACAATGCATTTACGGAATCAACCAGCAGCAATACGTAATTTCCTAAAAGAATCAGAATGAACGAACCTGAGAGTCCGGGCAATGTCATCCCCGAAACGCTTATGATTCCACAGAAAAAAATAAAGAACAGGTTGTCGTTTTCCCTAGCGGGACTCAAAAAACTGATGGAGACGCCTATGATCAACCCCAAAATCCCAAAGGGAATGGTTCGTTGGTTCCAAGAGTTATAGTCCTTAGCAATGTAATAAATGGAGCCCAAAATCATTCCAAAGAAAGTGGCCCAGACAAAGAGTTCATTATGGTCCAAAAAATAATCGAGAATTCGGGATACACTAAAATAGCTTACCAACATCCCAAAAATGAGCAGCCCCAAAAATTGGGCGTTGGTGTATTGGTAAAAACTCTTGAACCTTCCGTTAAAGAGCAGTTTTACCGCTTTGGAATTCAATTTTTGCAGCGAGTAGATGAATTCTTCATAAAAACCACCCACAAAAGCAACAATACCCCCTGAAACACCGGGTACCTTATTGGCGGCACCCATGCACAGGCCTTTGATGACCAAAAAGAAATTATCCAGAAATGATCTAGGCTGATGCATGTGGGCAATAGGTTTTCTTATTTTTTGGAAGCAACTTTTTCCAAGATAAAAATAAGTGAAAAACCTATCATAGCTAGGATAATGGCAAGGATTAACTGATTGTCGCCCTCAAAAGCGGATGGCCACACGTTCATGTCGTCCACAACAATGGTTTTTTCCCCGAATGTTTTGGTTTGCAATACTTTTTTCCAAGGCCATATTTTGTTCAGAGAACCAAGGATAAAGCCCGTTAGAAGGGCTAGAGTTATGTCTTTGTAATGGTTGAACATCCATTTAAGCAATCGAGCGAAGCTCAAAAGCCCAAAAATGGCACCGACGGCCACAGTGAGTATGATTTTAATGTCCCGCTCGTGGACGGCATCCAAAATGGTTTTGTAGGACCCCAAAAGCACTAAAATAAAAGCTCCGGAGATTCCAGGAAGAATCATGGCACAAACCGCCAATGCCCCGGAAAGAAAAAGATAGGGCAAGCTGTCTACATTTTCGCTGGGTGGCAATTCGGTGATGAAAAAGGCCACCGCGGCACCCAGAATCAGCACCACAACAGCTCCAAGATTCCATTTTGTGATTTCTTTACCTACAAAAAAGATACTGGCGAGTACAAGTCCGAAGAAAAAGGACCACAATAAAATGGGCTCATTCTCAAGCAGCCAACTCAAAAATTTGGCCAGGGAAAGTACACTGATGAAAATCCCTAGAAAAAGTGCCAGCAAAAAGTTTCCGTTTACCTTGTTCCAGGCTGCTTTGAGCCCTTCTTTTTTTAGGGTTGTGAAAAGGGACAGGTTTATAGCATTGATGGAGGTAATGAGTTCCTCATAAATACCAGAGATAAAGGCAATGGTACCTCCCGAAACACCGGGAACCACATCTGCCGCCCCCATGGCCATTCCTTTTAGGGTAATAAAGATATAGTCAATTAATCGACGTGTTTTCATGAATTGGGTACGTATGGAAACGCAAAGTTAAGTAGAAGTCTTTTTAATTTGGGAAACCAAGGCTTGCAGCCATTTTACCTCGTGAAATTCGGGAAATTCTTCATCGAATAATTGCAATTTTTCAATATCCAATTGCATGGCTTCCTTCAATTTTTCCTTGGCTTCTTTGGGCTGGTTGTTTTTTAGATAAACCCCAGCCAATTTATAAGTTAAAACTGCATTATCTGGGTAGAACTCCAGTCCTTGGAGTAAAACTTGTATGGTGGAATCAAAATCTCCGATTCTTTTTAAGACTTCTGCCCAGTTTCGCCACGTATCCGATTCATAGTTGCCTAAATCAACAGATTGTTTGAAGGCAAAATCAGCTTCATCCAAATTATCCATAGCCAAATAGATTTTGGCGGCCTTTTTCCAATACAACGGATTTTCACCATCAATATTTATGGCTTTGTTGATATAGTACAGGGCTTTATCGTGGTCCTTTAGCTTGTAATGGAAATTAGTGATGGCCAGCCAACCCTTGTCCAACAAGGGGTCTTCATGTACTGTGTTGTAATAATAGTATTTGGCCAAATCGTTATTACCCAATTTTTCATGACATTTTCCTATACGAAGGAAGGCATGTGAAGTTGGGTCATCTATGGAAATAGTGATTTCATAATTTTCTATGGCCTCGTTATATCTGCCCAATTTTTCTAGAACTTTTCCTTTTTCAAAATAGGCGCCAATGAAGGAATCATCCGAAATGATGGCGAAATCAAAAGCGGTCAGTGCTTCTGGAAACATATCCATGGCATAATACATTTTGCCCAATTGGTGCCAAGCCACCTCACAATACGGATTTCGTTCCAAATAATCGTTCAGATAAAAAATGGCTCCATCAAAATCTTCCAAAAACTCAAAGCAATACACTACATTGTATAGGGAGGAGTAATCACTGTCATCAAACTCAACGCAACGCATAAAGCTGCGTTTGGCCTTTTCATAATCATCCATAAAAAGGTATTCCATGCCCAATAGCGAATGGATGTCAAAGCTGTCATCACTGATATGCAAGGCTTCCAAAAGTAGATTTACAGCTTCTTGGTGGTTGTCCTTTTTGGATTGAATATTGGCCCGTTGGATATAAATCTCCTCATTATGGGCATCTATAATCTGAATTTCATCCAATAAGCGTTCTGCATCTTCATACTTGTCCTCGAAAGTTAAAACCTCTACACGCAACAGTTTTAATTCCAAGGAATTGGGGTGCTGTTCCAAACCAATTTGAATGGCTTTTTTGCCCAAGGAGATTTTGCCGTTGTTCAGGTAATGGTGTATGATTTCCTCAAAGTCCTCTGCATCAAAGAAATAGACGTCATCCGTCTTCAGCATGGACTCAAATTTGCTAATGGATTTATCAGGATACTCGTTAGAATCTAACGCCATAGGAACGTGTTTGGTTTTACTATGGACTTAAAATTAACCCTTTGCTTAGGTGTTTTAGTCCAATTTTTGGGTATGTTATCAACAAATTAGTTAACAGTAGCAGGTTTGTAGCGATTTAAAATAGCAATGATTTGGTCGCAACCTTTCTCAATTTCTTTCATGGAAAGGGTCAATGGTGGTGAAATTCGAACAGCTTTTGGCTCAAAAAGCAACCAAAAAAGAATAAGCCCTTCCTTGGCAGCTGTAAGTATTAAAAAATCTGCAATTTCTTTGCTCTTTACCATTAATGCCAACATTAATCCCTTGCCACGTATCTCTTCAATCAAAGGATGTACCAAAAGCTTGCGGAACAGTTTTTCTTTCTCCAGTGTTTCTGTAATCAACTTAGATTCAGTTATTTCCTGAAGTGTTGCCAGACTGGCAGCGGCTATGACCGGATTTCCGCCAAAAGTGGTAATATGACCTAATTTTGGGCTATCCTGCAGGGTCGCCATCATTTCCTGAGAGGCCACAAATGCGCCTACGGGCAATCCAGAGGCCATGCCTTTTCCTATAACCAAAATATCGGGGATACAATTGAAATGTTCAAAGGCAAAAAGCTTTCCAGTGCGGCCAAATCCGGGCTGGATTTCGTCCAGGATAAGAAGTGCACCGACCTCGTCACAGCGTTTCCGCACTTTCTCTAAATAGCCATCCTTGGGAAGGATAAAACCAGCTCCACCCTGAATGGTTTCAAGCACCACTGCCGCGGTTTTCTCTGTAATCTTGGTCAAATCCGTTTCAACATTAAAGGAAATAAACCGAACATCTGGAATTAAAGGCCGAAATGCACTTTTTCGCTCTTCAAAACCCATGATACTCAAACTGCCCATGGTATTTCCGTGGTAGGCTTTTTCAGCTGCAATAATTTCTGAGCGACCCGTGTACCGTCTGGCCAATTTTAGCGCACCTTCCATAGCTTCCGTACCCGAATTGACCAGATATGTGGTCTCCAATTTTTCAGGGAGGTGGGAAGCCAGTAATTTGGTAAATTCCACGGCAGGTTGTTGCACGTATTCACCATACACCATCACGTGCATATATTTGTCCACCTGCTCTTTAATGGCATTGATGACCCTGGGATGGCCATGTCCCAACCCGCATGCAGAAACTCCTGCCACAAAATCCAAATGGGCATTGCCCTCCACATCAAAAATGTAGCTTCCTTTGGCGTGGGATATTTCCAAGCCTAGAGGGTGGGGAGTGGTCTGCGCTTGATATGTGAAAAAGTCGTTTTTGGACATTTAGGGGCTCTGGGCTTTCTTAACTTGGGTCTTTTTGGGCTTTACAGCTTTAACATTTCTGGCATTTACCGGGTCATTTTCATTTTTTTGACGCTCTTCTTCCTCCGCATCAATATCGATGGGATTGTCAATCCCTCGAATTTTTACCAGTTCGATGTTGTTGTCGTCCTCATCAAAAATTTCGTCCTTACTCATGATACGTTCCTCCCCGCGCCACACAAAGCCTTTTAATTTTCTGCTCTCTGGTGGAAGCTCGGTTTCTGGAAAAATATCCCCATCGGGATTGACAAAAAAGGTAATGTCCTCAATATCGCTATCGGCCATGAGCAATCGTATTTTACTGCAAATGGTCTTGTCAATGCCAACCAACTCATCATCATCATTGTATACGTAGTATATTACCTCGGTGTTTTGGATCAAGTCTATGATTTTCAGTTCGTTTTCAATGAATTTTCCAAGCAAGTTTTTTCCTTTGGCTTGATTGTACCCCGTTTTACTGATGGTGTCCAATGAAATGATGAAGGCATTTTCAATGACTTTGAGGGAGTCCAATTTTTCGGTTTCCAAATCCGAAAGTAAATGGATGCTATCCCCGGTAATTTGATTGTCCACATTCCAAAGAATAGGATCCGTGATCAGTTGGGTTATTCCGGTTTTTTCGTTAAAGTGGATTGAATCACATTTTCCACTCAAATCGGTTTTGTAAAATTTGGCATTTCGAAAAGCACGCAAAATCCGTTCCTCTTCCTTTCCGGTAATCATAAGGGTATCGCCATGCATATAGAGCGAATCTTGTTGCACCAAACTTATGGAAACAGCACGTTTTGTAGCGAAAACAGAGTCTTTTGCTTTGAAAACCTCTGCATAATGGGCTTTAATGACCCCATTGTTGATGGTGTCTGTTATTTTGATGTTGTTCGTGGCCGATGCAAATTCGGTGGCCTTGTCAAAGTAAAGACTGTCGCCCTCTATGATTTTGTTGTCATAATCGATACGGGTATTTTTTATGCCATAACCCTGTTCAATTTTAGTATCGTAAAATCCACGTTCACAGTAAATTTTGTATTCCTCTCCCGTAATGGTCGAAGGGCCATACATATACGCATTTTTGGAAGTGGTATAGTAGTCCAACTGTTCTGAATCTATGATGTAGTCAGGATTGTCAATATGGACATCCTCTTGAAATTGATATTTTTTTGGAGTCATGAAATACGTACCGACCTCACTGGTGAGCACGTTGGCGGAATCCACCACTTTTCCACCTGAATTATAGTAAGATTCCTGCTTTTCACGATCAAAATAGAGGGTATCCGTGGTGAGGTTCATCTGGCCGTTGGTCAAGTACACACTTTCCCATGCCTTGGCCAGCTTTGTGTTGCCATCATAATCCATCTTGCCACTGTTCATCTCAATGGAATCTCCCTGTTGCAAGCGAATGTTACCTATGGCCTTGAGTCGGTTTTCTTTGGTATAAAAAATGGCGATATCGCACCAGAGGTCTGCCCCTTGATGCTCAAACTGAACCTGACGTTCATCATCCTTACTGAAAATGGACGCCCCTGGAAATTGTGCCTCATCCTTGGTGAAGTTGGCTCCATAAACAATGTTTATTTGTCTACCCTGAGGTTCTTCCTGGGCAGTCGCCATAAAAAAGGTGAGGAACAGAATGAAAAAAGAAATCCTTTTCAAATCCATAGAATTTTGCCCAAAAGTAGGGTTTTTAACCAAAGTGGCATACACCCTTTAGAAAGGTTTGGGATTTGAAAAGGATTTGTTGCTGTATGTTCAGCCCAAATAGGCTGAGTACATCCAAATCAGTTTTTCCTGCTCACGAATGTAATCGCTCATCAAAGCATTGGTTCCTTCATCATTGGAATCTCCAGACATTTCCAACAATTCCCTTTCCAAGGGCAAGAGCACCTCATATCCATTTAAAATCTCTTTGATGGCTTCATTGCCACTTGAAACATTTTTGGCCGCCTTGATTTTGGAAATTTTGGAATAGTCCGCGTAGGTGTGCAGGGGGGTAAAGCCGAGAGTCAAGATCCTTTCGGCTATTTCATCGATTTTCACCAGCGAATCGTTATAGAGTTCCTCAAACTTAAGGTGCAGTTCAAAAAACTTATCGCCTTTTATGTTCCAGTGAAAACCTCTGGCATTCATGTAGAATTGCTGATAGTTTGCCAAAAGTTCATTCAGTTTGTCCGATAGGGAACTGGAAGCCTTTTTGTCCAGCCCAATTTGATTTAAGTTACTTCCCATGTTTATTTTTTTTATATCCTACTTTCCATTTTAAAGATATGGAATATGCAATGCACCTGAAGTGACCAAAGTCACACAAGAATGGAGAAAAAGCCCTTATTTTTTCTGAATCAAACTAATGGCAAAACCACCTCCTTCCACCAAGGGTATATGAAGTGTTTCTCCTTTAGTGATTTCCGTGTTTTCAATGGTAATAGCGGTTGGATTGGTCATAAAATGGGCATCTTCGGCATCTTTGTAGACAATGGCATCATATGTAGTTCCTTCGTCCAAAAAATTAAAATCGATACTGATTTCTCTTTTGTTTTCATCCGTTATTCCGCCCACGAACCAATTGCCCGTTTCCCGTTCTTTTCGCGCAATGGTGACAAAGTCGCCCACTTCTCCGTTCAATACCACCGTTTGGTCCCAATCCACACCGACATCCCTAATAAACTGAAACGCCGGTTGACCTTCATAATTTTCTGGAAGATCGCAGGCCATTTGAACAGGACTATAAACGACCACATACAAAGCCAATTGCTGCGCTAAGGTGGTGCTGATATGGTTATCTTCCTTAGTAGGAAGACCAATGTCAAAAACCCCTGGAGTGAAATCTATGGGACCTGCCAACATGCGGGTGAACGCCACAATAGGTAAATGTTCCGGAGGATTGCCTCCATCTGCAGACCAAGCATTAAATTCTTGGCCCCGCAAGCCTTCCCGGGCAATGGCGTTGGGATAGGTCCTTCGGATTCCGGTCGCCTTAATGGGTTCATGGGCATTAATAGCTACTTGGTATTTGGCACCGGTTTCCAATACTTTTCGGTAGTGGTTCACCATCCATTGTCCATGATGGTATTCGCCTTTGGGGATAATTTTGCCTACATACCCTGTTTTTACCGAATGAATGCCCAATTTTTTCATCAATTGATATGCGGTATCCAATTGTTGTTCATAGGTGCGTGGTGCCGCGGAAGTTTCGTGGTGCATAATAATTTCAACTCCTCTATCCTTGGCATATTGGTTGAGTTCCTCCAAATCGTAATCAGGGTAGGGGGTGACAAAATCAAAGACCCCCTCCCGATCTTCAAAACCAATCCAATGTTCCCAACCGGTATTCCAGCCTTCAATCAAAACACCGGTTATCCCATTTTTGGCCGCAAAATCAATATACTTTTTAGTGTTTTCGGTAGTGGCCCCGTGTTTTCCGGTAGGCTTTAAATCTTTGCTGAAGGTGTTCATGTCTTGGGAACCGGCATAGTCCCAAGTTGACTTGCCAATGTGCATTTCCCACCAAATGCCGACATACTTCTTGGGCTTGAACCAACTTACATCCCCAATTTTATTGGGTTCGTTCAGGTTGACAATTAGTTTGGAATCTATCAACTCGGTGGCCTTTTCTGCTATTTGAATGGTGCGCCAAGGCGTCTTGAAGGGCAGTGCCCGTTTCACTTTATACCCCAATCTATCCGAACCGACCAATTCACTGGTCAACTTAAGCGACTCGTTGTCAACTTTTAAGGTCATCCCTGCATAATCGGTAAGATTGGCTTCATGAAAGCTTAGGTGAATACCATCATTGCCTCGCATGGTGACAGGCGTGTTCAAGGCATTTTCGGGAATATAGGTTTGGGCCAAATTGGGGTCGTTCCGTTTTGTGGTAGCATCAATCTCAGAGACTTTTGTGGTGCTGTACAAATGCTCATAGATATCCCAATCTCCTGGAAGCCACCAAGCCGTATAGTCTTCAGTGAGTTGAAACTCGGTGTTCTCGTCCATGATAACCAAGCTGTCCACACCTGGTTGAGGCAGAAACTCATATCGGAAACCAATACCGTCATCATACGCTCTAAAATACAGATTGATTTTGCGATGCGGTGCGGTGTCTTCTTCCAACTCAATCATCAATTCATTATAAGCGTTAACGACTTCTTTTTGTTCGCCCCAGGGCATTTCCCAAGTCTTATGTACCGCTTTTTTTTCTGAGTTAATCACTTTGAGATTATCCTTAAGGGATTTTTGATCTTTAAAATCAAAACCCATTGAGGAAGCATCAATGATGACTTTTTCGTTATGGCTTACAAGATAAATAGGCTCTCCTGATGGCGAGAGTTGAAAATCAATGGAATTGATTTTGCCGGGCGATGTAACAGAAAGCGTTACAGTTTCTTGTTGACTACAGGAAATGAGAAATCCTGCAATGCAAAAGAGTGCTAGTAGTTTGTTCATGATAGCATTGTTTGAATAGTTAGTTTGTGCAGAAAGAAGCATCACAAACAACGTTGAGAGGCTTCCATCCTCTTAAAAATACTAAAAAAGAAACAATGCCAAAGGGATTACCGATGTATGGTCTGCAATCGGTCTGGCCCTACGGAAACAATTTTAACAGGAACATGTAATTGTTCTTCCAAGAAAGCAATATAGTCATTGAGCGCTGGAGGCAGTTCTTCGGCCTTGGTCATTTGGGTGAGGTCTTTGGCCCAACCTTTCATTTCCGTATAGACCGGTGTTACATTCTTGCTCTCAATGTTATAGGGTAGATGTTGTATTTCTTGACCTTTGTATTTGTAAGCAGTACAAACTTTTATGGTTTTGAATCCGCTCAAAACGTCAGCTTTCATCATCATCAATTCGGTTACGCCGTTGATTTGTACCGCATATTTTAATGCAACCAAATCTAACCAACCACAACGTCTTGGTCTTCCTGTTGTGGCGCCAAATTCATTGCCTACACGTCCCATGGTCTCCCCATCTGCATCAAAGAGTTCGGTAGGGAAGGGACCACTCCCCACACGGGTGGTATAGGCCTTAAAGATTCCCAACACCTTTTCAATTTTATTGGGAGCCACGCCCAATCCAGTACAGGCACCTGCCGCAGTGGTATTCGAGGAGGTTACAAATGGATATGTTCCAAAGTCGATATCCAACAAAGAACCTTGAGCACCTTCAGCGAGTATCTTTTTTCCCTCGGCCTGTGCCTTAAAAATGTACTCCTCACTATCAATAAAGGTCAGTTTTTTAAGGGCTTCCACAGCTTCACAAAATTCGGCCTCCAATTCGGCAAGGTTGTATTCGATTTCAACATTGTAGAAGTCGATCATGGCTTCATGCTTGTCAGCAAGGGCTCGGTATTTTTTCTTCCAGTTGTCAAACTCCAAATCCCCTACACGCATTCCGTTACGCCCAGTTTTATCCATGTAGGTTGGCCCAATACCCTTTAGGGTAGAACCAATTTTCGCCTTTCCTTTGGAAGCTTCAGATGCGGCATCCAACAAACGATGTGTTGGTAAAATAAGATGTGCTTTTCGGGAGATTAGCAGTTTGGAAACAAAATCGATATTGAATTTGTCCAGGTTATCCAACTCCTTTTTAAAAATCACGGGATCAATGACCACGCCATTGCCAACCACATTCATGGCATTTTCATGGAAAATTCCGGAAGGGATGGTGTGAAGAACGTGTTTTATGCCATCAAATTCCAAGGTGTGCCCTGCATTGGGACCTCCTTGAAATCGGGCTATGATATCGTATTCCTTGGTTAATACATCAACAATTTTTCCTTTTCCTTCGTCTCCCCATTGGAGTCCAAGCAATAAATCTACCATGAAATGTTTCGGTTATTCAGTTAGGTTTTCTTCTTTGTTTCGGGTCCCGTAAAAATACAATGAGTGATTATTGATTTTAATATCAAAAACCTCCTCAATGGTTTTTTTGATGGATTGGATACGGGGATCGCAAAATTCAACAACTTCACCAGTGTCTGTTAAAATAACATGGTCGTGTTGGCGATCAAAATAAGATTTTTCGTATTGGGCCTGGTTTTTCCCAAATTGGTGCTTGCGAACCAGCTTGCACTCCAGTAAAAGCTCAATGGTATTGTACAACGTAGCGCGACTTACACGGTAGTTTTTGGTTTTCATTTTAATGTAGAGGGATTCCACATCAAAATGATCATCACTGTCATAAATTTCCTGTAAAATGGCGTAGCGTTCAGGGGTTTTACGGTGTCCTTTTTCCTCAAGGAAGGAAGTGAAGACGTTTTTTACAATTTCCTGATTTTTGTTGTTTCCCATGGCTTTTACCTATGCTAATGCACAAAGGTACAGCTAAAAATTAAATTCTGGTCACTTTGTCGATACCCTCTACCTGCTTTAAGTTGTCCATCAATTTTTTAATGATGTTGTTGTTTTTTACCACAAGGGTGATTTTTCCTTTGAAGGTACCCCCATCAGCCGTAAAATTTAGGTTTCTCATGTTCACGTGCATGTTGTCTGAAATGATATTGGTGATATCATTGACCAATCCCAAATTGTCAATCCCGGTAAGTTGAATGTCCACTGAAAACTCCTCTTGGGTGGAATCAATCCATTTGGCACTGATGATTCGGTAAGCATAATTGGATTGGAGCGAAATGGCATTGGGACAGTTCTTTTTGTGCACTTTTATCCCATCGTTCACACTAACAAAACCAAAAACATCATCCCCGGGAATGGGATTGCAACACTGTGAAAGCTTGTAGTTCAGCTTTTCTTCCTCTTTCCCAAACACGAGCATGTCATACTTGGTAGTGATCTCATCCTTATCCACATCCTTGGGAGTAGGTGTCCTTCGGATTCGGTTTTTAAAGAAATTAAGGAAGGCGTTATGGTATGAGGAAGCAAAATCCTTCAGCTTGTCATTGTCGATAACCCCAATGCCTACCCTATAAAAGAGGTCCAAACTAGTTTTCAGTTTGAAATACGTCACCAACTTGTTGACCGTATCCTCGTTGAGGTTGATTTTTTGGGATTTGAGTTTACGGCGCAGGATTTCCTTGCCTTCTTCTGCAACGCTCTTTTTTTCTTCTTTTAAAGAAGATTTAATTTTTGATCGTGCTCGTGCGGTCTGTGCATAATCCAACCAGCTTTGCGTGGGTTTAGCCGTTTCTGAAGTAATGATTTCTACCTGATCACCACTTTGTAGTTCAGAACCTAAGGGCACCAGTTTTCCGTTGACCTTGGCGCCTCGTGTTTTCATACCGATTTCAGTGTGGATATGAAAAGCAAAATCCAGGGCTGTTGCCCCTTTGGGCATGGATTTGAGCTCACCTTTGGGGGTAAATACAAAAATTTCCTTGGAATAAAGATTGAGTTTAAACTCTTCTACAAAGTCCACCGCGTTGCCATTGGCACCTTCCAAAGCCTCTTGGAGTCGGTTCAACCATTCCTCAATACCCTGTTCTTTCTGGTCACCATGTTTGTATTTGAAGTGGGCCGCGTAGCCTTTTTCGGCAATTTCGTGCATTCGCTCACTTCGGATTTGCACTTCCACCCATTTTCCCTTGGGTCCCATTACCGTAATGTGTAGGGCTTCATATCCAGTGGATTTTGGAGAGGTGATCCAATCCCTCAGGCGGATAGGGTTAGGAGTGAAGTGGTCCGTTACAATGGAATAAATCTTCCAAGCGAGGAACTTTTCGTTCTTTCTATCCGATTTGTAGATAATCCGGATAGCAAATTTATCGTATACCTCATCAAAAGGAATGTTTTGCGCCTTCATTTTCCTTCGAATGGAGAAAATGGACTTCATTCGACCTTTGATCGCATAATTGAGACCTTCTTTATCCAAGGAATTCCTTATAACATCAGAAAAAGCTTCAATATAGGCGAGGTTTTCCTCTTCGGTATCTTCAATTTTACCCTGAATGTCGTAGTAGACATCGGGTTCGGTATATTTTAAGGCAAGGTCCTCTAAATGCGTTTTTATGTTGTAGAGGCCAATCCTATGGGCTAGGGGCGCGTAGATGTAAAGTGTTTCCGAAGCGATTTTTACCTGCTTGTGCTCTGGCATGGAATCCATGGTGAGCATGTTGTGGTAACGATCCGCAATCTTAATGATGATTACCCGGACATCATCGTGCAGTGTCAACAACATTTTCCGGAAATTTTCCGCCTGCTGACTAATGTCTTTGTCCTTTTTTAAGTGGGCTATTTTGGTAAGACCATCCACAATCCGGGCAACGGTCTCCCCAAACATGCGCTCGATGTCATCCAGCGTGTAGGGTGTGTCCTCAACCACATCATGAAGTAGGGCAGAGGCTATGGAAACTGCATCCAAACCAATTTTGGAAGCCACGATCTTGGCCACGGCAATGGGATGGAAGATATAAGCCTCCCCAGACTTCCGCCTTTGATCCTTGTGCGCATCTACGGCCACGTCAAAAGCAGAGCGTATCAACTTCTTGTCCTCATCGGTCAAGGTTTGATAGCTGATGCGAAGCAATTCCTTGTACTGCTTTGCAATCTCCTTGTTCTCTTTTTCAATAGCAGCCTCCGTCATAGTATATTAAAATTACCACAATCTTTACTGGTAAACAACAAAAATTATGCCTTAAGGTTTCTTATGCGCTCTATTAGTGGCGGGTGGGAGTAATGCACAAACACATACGCAGGGTGTGGGGTAAGGTTGCTTAAATTGTTCTTTGACAATTTTTTTAGTGAGGTCACCAAAGGTGTGGCGGCAAAGGTAGTTTTGGCATAATCATCCGCTTGAAACTCAAATTTCCGGGAAAGATAGTTCATGGCGAGCCCTGTGATTTCCGAAATGGGGCTGTACAAAAGGGCAAAACCTACCAGGCCAGCATGAAAACTGGGTGTGGAAACCCCAATGGCCAACGAAATCTCTGGATTGTTGATGAAGAGGGACAAAATATAAAGTGTGAAACCGGTCAAGGCAAGGGAGACGGTAAGGTTAAAAATAATGTGTTTTCGTTTGTAATGCCCAACCTCATGGGCCAAAACGGCCACAATTTCCTCTTCGCTTAGATCGTTAATCAGGGTATCATACAGCGTAATCCGTTTTTCTTTTCCAAAACCTGAAAAATAGGCATTGGCCTTGGTGGAACGTTTGGATCCATCAATGACAAAAATATTCTTCAACTCAAAGCCCACTTTTTGGGCGTAATTTTCAATGGCATTTTTTAAACTACCATCATCCAATGGAGTTTGTTTGTTAAATAAGGGAACAATAAGTCGACTGTAAAACAGATTGGTGAAAAGGATGACGACAGCCACCAAAATCCAGGTGTACACCCAAAAATGAGGTCCTGTCCATTGGTAAAAAAGAATAAACAAGGACAAAACACCTCCTGCAAGGATAGCTGTCAATAGCCCAGATTTAATTTTATCGAAAAAGAACAGCCTCATTGTGGTTTTGTTGAACCCGTATCGCTCTTCTATAACAAACGTTTTGTAGTAGGAGAAGGGAATGCCCAGTACTCCACTTCCTAAGGTAATGAAGCCAAAGAATAACAGTGCCATGGGAATGGTATCCGTAGTGATGGAACGGACGATTTTATCCACCCACTCAAATCCACCGAACCACAAGAAGCAGATGGTGAGAACCAGTGAAAAACCATCGGAAAAAAGGCCAAATCGATAGTTGGTCAGCTTGTATTCCTGGGATTTCTGATATTCTGTATCATCAAAAACATCGGTAAGTTCATCGGGAACCGTGGACTTAAATTTTTGGGCATTCAGGTATTCCAATACTTGGTGGATGATGTACTGCACCACTAAAATGATTAGAATAATATAGAACAAGTAGTTTTTTTCCATAGCTTAAAATCCGCGTTGCCGCTTCGCCTCAAATATAAGTATTGCGGCCGATACGGAGACGTTCATTGAGTCGATTTCACCCTGCATGGGTATGATGATGTTCTGGTCTGAATTTTGGAGCCATTCGTCTGTTAATCCAGTGGCCTCAGTGCCCACCACGATAGCAGTGCCCTGCGTAAAATCACATTCCACATAGTTTTTTGAAGCCGTTAGTGCTGCGCAATTGATTTTGATGTTACGTTGTTTCAGAAAATCGATGATTTCTCCAGTACTTCCCATTCCAATCTGGTTGGTAAACACGCAGCCCACACTGGACCGGATGATATTGGGGTTATAAAGGTCCGATTTCGGATTGGCAATCAATACCGCGTCCACAGCTGCGGCATCAGCAGTTCTCAGCAATGCCCCTACATTTCCAGGTTTTTCAGGGGCTTCAGCCACCAATACTAATGGGCTTTTAGTTGAAAACTGAATGTCTTCCAAGCTGTGCTTTTTTGCTTTCGCGATGGCCAAGACACCTTCCGTGGTTTCCCGATAGGCCACTTTTTCGTAAACCTGTTTGGAAATCTGCACGATTTCAGCATTCGGATTTTTTGAAATTAGGTTTAAATCCAGTTGCGGTAAAATCTCAGGGCAATATAGCAGGGTTTCGAAATGGTATCCTCCTTTTTGGGCCAGTTCCAGCTCACGCTGTCCTTCCACAACAAAAAGTCCAGCCTTCTTCCGTTCCCTTGATTTTTCCTTGAGGTGAAGTATTTTCTTGACCAACGGATTCTGGATACTGCTGATGATTTTGGCTTCCATACAAATCAAAAATAGAGATTCCTGTAATTTAAAAAAGACCTTTTCGACCAATCGACAAAATTATATCCGTGAAAAAAATAGCCATCCTATTGGTTGCAATGGCCTATGTGGCCTGTAAACCTACTCCTAAAAAAGAAGAAACCCCACAAGCTGTCCAAACGAAAACTGTTGAAACTAAACCACAATATCCAGAGGCATTGTCCAAAGTTTTTGGAGCCCATGGAGGACTTAAAAAATGGAAACAGCAACGCACTTTAACCTATGTACTGCCTAAACCTGAGAACCCAGAAACACACACAGTTGACCTTTGGTCAAGAATGGACCGAATAGACTCTGAAAAATTTACCATGGGGTTTGATGGTACCGAAATATGGCTTTTGGATGTTGATGATAGCTACGAAGGCGATGCGGCTTTTTATCATAATCTGATGTTCTATTTTTATGGAATGCCCTTTTTACTTGCCGATGATGGCATTGTGTACAGTGAAACAGAAGACTTGGTTTTTGAAGGGAAAAGCTACCCTGGAATCCATATTGGCTATAAATCCGGAGTTGGTATTTCCTCAAAGGATGAATATGTGCTCCATTATGATCCTGAAACCCACCAAATGGCTTGGTTGGGCTATACGGTAACCTACCGAACAGGTGAAAAATCGGATAATGTAAAGTGGATTCGTTATGATGACTGGCAAAATTTGAATGGGGTTGTACTGCCCAAATCCATTACCTGGTATAATTATGAGGGACGAAATATTTTAGAGCCAAAAAGCACGGTTTCTTTTGAGGAAGCTACCGTAAGTACCACCCCAAAATCGAATGATTTTTATGCCAAACCTGAGGGGGCCGAATTGGTTACTGCAAAAAAGAGTTGAAGTGTAAATTGACTATTGGGGTGCGTACCAACTTATATCGTATCCAAAAGGTTCCGACTCTTGGCTGGTGACTATACTGTCTCCCTGCTTAATGTTCATGGATTGCCGAGTGCCATTGGTTCCTAGAATCCATGATAGT
Source organism: Allomuricauda sp. CAU 1633 (assembly GCF_017313225.1). Lineage (GTDB taxonomy): Bacteria > Bacteroidota > Bacteroidia > Flavobacteriales > Flavobacteriaceae > Flagellimonas. The sequence continues at coordinate 509,450 of NZ_JAFLNE010000002.1, forward strand.
TTTGTTGGAATCAGGGTAAAGGTTATGGTATCGCTGGTTAAATCAGGTCGCTGGCCATAAAACGGTTTCAATTGCGCAAAGACTTCGGTTTTATTGGCAATAGTGAGAAAATCGGCATCTATAGTGTGTTCTACTCCTTTTGTAGGGTCATTTTTTCTGAACGATGACCAACCCACCCTAATAGGACTTCCATTTCTTACAAGTTCCAGAAGGGCTTCCTTATCACCAAAAAGGGGTTTGCCATAGGTGTCGTTCTTGTAGACCAATTTCCATTGCGGGGTTGGGGTGGCTTTAGTTGTGGTATGTGGCTGAACACAGGCCATTAGAATAGTGCAAACAAATATTGCAGTTGAAGTTTTAAGGTGGTTCATCTAGTTTTCGTCTTTTTGTTTTAATAGAAATATAAGGCCAGTTTTAACGAGAGATGGTACTTGTTTTTTAGAAATACTATGGTTTCCCTAAGTACACCAACTTTCATAGAAGGTATTTATTTCTAACTAAAATCAAAAATTTTATTTGTCTTTGGAGCATTATCATATTCAGGTATACCTCTTTGCTGAATATATGAATCTTGGTTTTGCCACAGAAAAAATGGACTAAATTGGTAACAAAATGAACCGTTTATACAAATGAACCTCTTAAAGAATAGGTATTTTCACCATATATTGAGATTGTGTGTACAACCCATAAAACATTTGAACTATTTGGCAGAATACTTTTTGAGCGGACCATATTAAAACCTCCCTTCAAAAAATCGAATCTGCTGCATAACGAAGCCTGCTTTTTGTATATCATTGCAGGTGAATACGATTCCGTTTCCGAAGTGGATAAGTTGCGCATTGAGGCGAACGAATCTATTTTGATGCGATGTGGTAACTATATTGGTATGGTGCCTAAATCCAAGTCATCAAATATATATCATGCCGTTGCGGTACATTTTTATCCTGAAGTGCTTCTTAGAATTTACGATGACCGACCTCCCAAGTTTTTAAAAGCCCATGGAAAAGCTGAGGTGGGAATGTACAAATTGAACAGCGATGTCCTCATTAAAAAATATATTGACAGCATGTTGTTCTATTTTGACAATCCTAGCTTGGTCAATGAAGAAATCCTAGCTCTAAAACTAAAAGAGATTGTATTGTTGTTATATCAGACTAAAAATGCTCCGGCCATTCAGGTAATTTTGTCCAATCTTTTTAATCCAGCTTCGTATTCCTTTAGGGAAATTGTGGAATCGCATTACTACTCCAATATTACCTTGGAGGAATTAGCGCAGTTAACCAATATGAGCTTATCGACCTTTAAAAGAGAGTTTAAGAAAATTTATGGCGCTCCACCTGCAAGCCATATTAGAAAGACAAAATTGCAGAAGGCTATAGATTTAATGGGTTCCACAGATTTAAGGGCCACAGATATTGCTTACGAATGTGGATTCAATAACATTTCACATTTTTCCAAAACCTTCAAGCAAGTTTTTGGAGCTTCTCCCACCTCCTACAAGATGACCCATTTTGGCAAATCTTTGGGCTGATTGTAAAACTTTTCCTGTTCACTTCCTCTCATCTTTGTATCAACGTTAAACCTAAAAATGATTTAAAGTTGAAAAATGTACTTATAACAGGTGCCAGTAGCGGTTTTGGATATCTTACTGCGATTACTTTGGCAAGAAGGGGCTTTAAGGTTTGGGCGACCATGAGAAATCCTGATGGAAAGAACAAGCTTAAAGGAGATGAATTGAAAAATATAGCCAATACAGAAAATCTACATATCAGGGTTGCCGAATTGGATGTAACAAAAGATTTTTCAGTAAAAGAGCTGAAGAGATCAATAATAGGAGAGGATGGACAACTAGATATTTTGATCAATAATGCTGGTATTATGTTAATGGGTATTACTGAAGCATATAGTTTAGATCAGGTAAAAGACCAGTTTGATACTAATTTTTATGGAGTTATAAGAACCACTAAAGCCTTTCTTCCATTATTAAAGGAATCCAAGGATGGGCTCATTATAAATATTTCCTCGCTGGCCGGCAGACTTATCTTTCCTTATATGGGTTTTTATTGTGCAAGCAAATTTGCCTTGGAAGCCTATTCGGAAACAATGCGTTATGAACTTAAACCATTGGGGGTCGATGTAAGCATAATTGAGCCCGGGCCTTATCCCACAGGACCTGTGAACAGGGGGCCACAGGAAGAAGATACAGAAGCTCTGGAGACTTACGGGGAAATGCGCCAAGTACCCAAAAAATTGTTAGAAGGCTTCGAAGGCTTTTTTAAAAGTAGTGATGCTCCAAATCCCCAGGAAATACCAGATGCAATTTATCAACTAATAACCATGCAGCACGGTACAAGGCCAATTAGGAAAGTTGTGGGGATAGATTATGGAACAGATGAACTGAATACAAAGGTAGGTCCAATACAAGAGATGCATCTTAGAAATAACCTACAAATGGGAGAACTGATTTAGAAGGGTAATTCAAACTGAATTTTAATGAAGATAACCAATCGCATTGTATCCTATGGAGATAGGTTTCAATTTTCGTCAAAAAAAAGAAATACAAATCAAAAGGGAAATATAATGAATGAACTTTCCAACAAGGGTATAGTAAATCTTTTTAGGCCTCTAACAAAAGCTTAGCAATGGTTTGAAAGCAAACCTGTTCAATAATTTCATAATTAATCAATAAAAATAAAACAATGAGAAAAGTAATAGTTATGGTAGTAATCGCTTTTTCAGCAACAATGGGAAATTCTTTAAGTGCCCAAGAACCTAAGACAATCAAATTGGAGCAGTATCCCGGTGAGTTTACGGTAAAAGGGATGATATTGAATGAGGGTGTTTATATCTTCGAGATTACCAATAAAGGAGTAGACCACCCTGTTGGTTTTGGGCTCGCCACTGCAAATCAACCAGATGTGGAGCATGCTTTGGCGGTTGTAACCAATGGTGGAAGAGGATTGGATGATGGTGAAACGGATAGTACTGAGGCAATCACATTAAAAAAAGGAAAATACGTTTATTGGTGCCCGGCTAACCCCACAGCACAATACGATATTGTGGTTAAGTAGAAATTGTCCGATAATGGATTAAAAAGTTACCATTTACTAAGATGGTAGTTTAAGGTAAGAGGGGATGTTACACGGAGCATCCCCTCTACTGTTTTTATTCGCCTTCGTATTTGCCCATATACCGTTTCCACAGTTCGGTCTGATGGGTTTCCAAGGAAACATCTCGACCATCAATAAAAGCTTTGGAGAGTTGATTGGTACGCATATCCAGTGCATCTCCCTCTGAAATAATGAGCGTGGCACTTTTGCCAACTTCCAAGGTGCCATAATCGGCATCAATTCCCAAGATTTTTGCCGTATTGCCGGTTAGCATTTTAAGGGCTGTTTCTTTATCCATGCCCTGACCAACCACCTGACCGGCATAAAAAGCAAGGTTTCGGGTTTGGAAATTGGCCATGGATTCGTTTTGCAAGCCAACTAAGAGTCCAGCATCAACCAATAGTTTGGGCAACTTATACGGAAAATCGTAATCATCGTCATCAAATTTGGGCAGAGCATGGGTTTCACTGACCAAGACAGGAATGTCATGCTCCTTGAGAAAATCCGAAATCTTATGTGCCCTATATCCACCCACAATTACAATATGTTGTATTCCTGCTTTTTTAGCAAGGGTAACGGCATCAACCATTTCTTTTTCTCCATTGGAATGGATGTACAAGCGTTGGGAGCCGTCAAATAAACCTTGCATGGCAGCAAACGGTAGATTGATTTCTTTGGAAGCAGTTTTTCCGTAGGCTTTGGCATTTTCCACAAAGGTTTTGACTTCACCTACCTGTTCCTCATACTTTTTATTTGGAATGAAAGCATTGGGTTCACCCAGCCAAGTACTTCCTTTTCGGTAGAGCGCTGGCCAATTCAAATGGATGCCATCATCGGTTTTAACAGCAGCATCTTCCCAATTCCAAGCATCAAATTGAACAATGGTTGACGTTCCCGAGATTCTTCCACCTTGTGGTGTGGCCTGACCCAATAAAACTCCATTTGGACGCATGCTCTCCACTACTTTGGATTCTGAATTATATGCAATAATACTGCGTACATGCGGAATAAAATCTCCAATTTCATCTTCGTCCTTACTTGCACGAACGGCATCAACCTCTACCAGCCCCAATGATTTTGCTGGAGCTATAAAACCTGGATAGACGTGTTTTCCTTCGGCGTTGATCATAACTCCAATGGTGGGAGCCATAAGGTCTGTACCGATAGCGGTAATCTTACCATCCACAAAAATGATGGTGCAATTTTCTATGACCTCTCCGTTGCCAATGTGTGCCGTTGCCCCAAAAATGGCAACTTGTTCCGATTGGGGTGGAGCAGGGGTTTGCTGTGCGAAAGTTGTAAAACTCAACACAAGTGAGACCACAAAGGTGAGATGCCTCAACAACACCCCTAAAGTCCCCTCAAGGGGACAATGATTGCTTGAATTTATATCTGAAAATTTCATCATCTTACATTAAAGGGTTTCACATTCAAATCGTTCTTTTTTATTCTGGACAGGAGTTTGGGTTTTTGCCCCATTTTCCTTTTCGTTCAGCATCATGTTGATGAGTTGATTTCGCTCTTGCTGAACCGATTCGCGAAGCATTTTGTCTTTTTCCAAATCGAAATAAACCGCTCCTTCAATCAGTGTTTTTTCGGCTTTGGCATAAACAGAAAGTGGATGGTCGGTCCAAAGGACCAAATCCGCATCCTTACCTTCTTCCACGGTTCCCACGCGGTCATCAATATGCAATAGCTTGGCCGGATTTAGCGTAACGGTTTTCCAAGCCTCCAATTCGGACATGCCTCCGTATTTTACGGTTTTTCCCGCTTCCTGATTCAATCTGCGGGACATTTCAGCATCATCGCTATTAATGGCCACGGTAACCCCTTGACTGGCCATGATGGCAGCATTGTAGGGAATCGCATCGTTTACTTCAAACTTATAGGCCCACCAATCACTGAAGGTGGAACCGCCCACGCCGTGCTCAGCCATCTTATCAGCCACTTTGTAGCCTTCCAAAATGTGGGTGAAGGTGTTTACGGTAAAATCGAATTTTTCCGCCACTTTCATCATCATATTGATTTCACTCTGTACATACGAATGGCAGCTAATGAAGCGTTCGCCATTCAAGATTTCGGCCAAAACTTCCATTTCTTCATCATATCTATAGGGTTGACCGCTTTTCTTTTTGGCATCGTACTCCTTGGCACGTTGAAAATAATCAGTGTATACCTGCTCTACACCCATCCGCGTCTGCGGGAAACGGGAAACACTGCCCCAATTGGACTGTTTTACGTTTTCACCCAAGGCAAATTTGATGAACTTGGGCGCATTTGGGAAGATCAGACCATCCGAATTTTCACCCCATTTCAATCGCAGAATGGCAGAACGACCACCAATGGGGTTGGCCGAACCGTGCAAGAGCTGAATCATGGTAACTCCTCCGGCCAAGTTTCTGTAGATGTCCATATCCTCTGGGTCAATGGCATCCTTCATCCGAACTTCAGCAGAGGAATTATGGCCAGCTTCGTTAATGGTGACCGCCCCAATATGAGAATGTTCATCTATGATACCTGCGGTAAGATGCTTTCCTGTGGCATCGACCGTAGTGGCACCGCCAGCATTGAGCCCTTTACCAACCTTGGAAATTTTTCCGTTTTTCACTAAAACATCGGTGTTTTCCAAAATGCTGGTGCCCGTCCAAACAGTGGCATTTTTAAAGAGGATATTTTCTTGCTTGGGTTTGGTTTTATAGCCATACCCCACATTCGGATAGGAGACCGCCATCAATTTTGGTTTCTCTGAAGCGCTTTGTTTTGATTTTTCTTCAAATGGAGCGGTTTTGGTCAAGTTTGCATTAGTTTCCTGCCCATTTGAGAGTACGGCTTTGGCCGCGATGTTATCCGAAGTAGGAAGAACTTGGGCAATCAGTCGATAAGACGTGGTCTCATTTTCTGAAAAGGCCAAATTCAGCCAATCTGCACTGTAATCGATTTTGGATTCCAGTTTTTCCGTTCCTTTTTTGACCTCAACCTTTGGTTTGTTTGCTTCACCAGTTATGGAAACTGAAAAGGTTTGACCATTAACTGATAGGTTATAATCACCACGGATATCTTTTTGGTCTTTGGACTGAATTACATTTTTGGAGCCTTGCACCCAGTTTTCGTAAAGTGTGGTTCCTTTATCAAAGATGTCACCAGATGCAACTAAAAAGTTGGCCTGACTGCCCGCTTTTAAGGAACCGATTTCATCTGATTTGCCCAAAATGGATGCTGGGGCGGTGGTAAGCGCCTCCAAAGCCTTGGTCTTGGAAAGTCCATAGGTGATGGCCTTTTGTAATTTTGATTTAAGGTCCGAGGGAGATTTTAGGTCATGCAATGTAAACGAAAACTGAACGCCGTTGTCCTCCAATGCTTTTGGGTTGGAAGGGGCCAAATTCCAATGTCTCATATCCTTTAGGGAGACGTATTGGGCCTCGTATGGATTGGAAACATCATACGCATCCGGAAAGTTTACGGGAATAATCAATTTGGCATTGGTAGCTTTAATATCCTGAATGCGTTCGTATTCATCACCTCCACCTAAAATGGCATATTGTATTCCAAATTGGTCACCTATTTTATCGGCACGGAGTACATTTCCATTTTCACCAGCAGCATAAATCTGGACAAGCCCTTTGTTTTCAATCAAGGCCTCCAAGGAAAGGTCTTTGGTTTCCACATTGCCCTTACTATACCAATCCAAATCATAATACAATTGACGCATTAAGGCGGTGGCGCCCATAGTGGAGGTTGGATAGGATTGGGTTTTTGCGATGCTTTTGTCAAATGAAAAGTACTGGGCAGATTTATCCTCAAGGATACGTTGGGCCTCACTACCTTGATCGTTCAAGGCAACCAAAATACCTGTTCCACGGGCAATCCCGTCTTGAATGTGTGCATTCATTACCCCAAAACCAGCTTTTCTCAGCTCTTCGGCTTTCTTGGTATCATAGGAAAAGTTCGCTAGGGCATTATTTTCCGGCATAATGTGATCGTTCCAGTAATAGCCTTCCCGAGTGGGTTCATATTGGGAAGATCTACCTTGAGCATCAGCTTTTTCGGGTTTCTTTACCCCAAAATCGGAAAATACATCAATAAAAGAAGGATAGATAAATTTCCCCTGCAGGTCTTCAACAATAGCATTTTTGGGAATATTGACCGATTTTCCAACTTGAACCACTTTTCCATTCTGAATAAGAAGGGTTCCATTCTGGATGACCTCTGAAGGGGTCACGTAAATTTTGGCATTGGTAAATGCCTGGTAATTGTTGTTTTTTGCTTTTACCCCATCGTTTTTTGGAAAATACTCCTGTGCGAACAGGGAAGTACCTCCTAAAAATAGGATTAGAGCTGTTAGTTTGAGTTTCATATATCCAGTATTGAATTAGTCGGACTAAAGGTAACGGAAGTGTGTGTTTTGCACAAGTTGCAATTACCCCCTTTTTTTATGGTGGTTGATCATGAGCCCAACCACGGAGTGGTAGCTAAGAATTCCCTCTTTTTGATTGTTCACCTTTAAAAAAGTATTGAAAATGGCTTTAAACATTGGCTCCAAAGGATTTTGGTAACTCTCCCAAAAACTTCGCAACTCCTGATAGTTCTTTTTCACTCCGGGATGCAATTGGGCAATGATTTCCTTGGATTTTGCTTCATTTTTTCTAGCAAGATCAGACAGGCAATACCCCAAAGCATGATTGTAAGCAGAATATTTAAAATAGATATCGTCACTATTGGAAGTGACTAAAAAACCGATAAAATTGGTGGCATCTTCAGCTGAATACCCCAATTGATGCCCAACTTCATGTCCACTTACGGCAGGTAATCTGAAGAACGGCATAATCCCATTTACTTGGGCTTCATTAGTAAAGGGATTCAAATAACCGCCGTAACCCATATAGGTAAGGGGAATGCTGTAAATTGATGATTTTAAACTGTGATTTTGGTATTCAAAATCGGGGTAGTATTTCTGTAGTTTGATGTACCCTTCTTCTGTTTTCTGGAAAATTTCCCTTCGGGAATAAGGAACTTCAACCGCTGCCAAACTATCGCCTGTGATGTCCATTTGGTAAGTATTGGTTCGCTCAGCAAGGTATTGGGTGAAATCAATCAGTTCGGATAGGGTATATTCTTTTTCGATGCCCATTTTCCAGGTTATGGGCTGGCGGTAATAGTTCATGCCCCATAAGAAGTGAAACGCAAAATAGGTGATGGACAATACCACAACAATATCCTTCAGAAAAAGCAAGGGTTTTGTTCTGATGGTTTTCCAATGTTTATAGACATATCGAATGCCAAGAATGACCAAGGCGGTATAGAGCAAATCTCCAAATGAAAAGGGAATCCAACCCAAAAAAAATCGCAATGTCTTTGAAATAAGCGGGTACAGGCCATTACTGTAGTAGTTCTCCACAAAATTGGGATAGCTCCCTATCCATTTCACCAACAAAATTTGGATGGGTAGGGCTAGGGCAATGCTAGTTTTGGTTTTCTGTCCCATAAATCAGCGGTTGAGAAATTAAAAAGCCGCACGGAAAAGTACGGCTTTTTCTATGGTTTCTCAATTTGATTTACTCTTGGATTCCGGTGATTTCCAAATCAAAAGTTAGATTGGCATTAGGAGGAATTGGTCCACTACCTTGGGCTCCGTAGCCCAAATGTGGAGGAATGAACAAACGTACTTTGTCGCCCACTTTCATAGTTTGGAGCCCTTCCTTAAACCCTGGGATCAAACGGGCCTGTGGGCCATATTCCATGGGGGCTGGGACATAGCCTCCTTGATCTCTTTGTCCAGGATTTAATTTGTTGAACTTTTCAGCTATCTCTTGAACGTTGCTTTCAAGCAGATCACCATTTGGTAAATAAACGGCATAATTTACCATTACCTGTTGTCCTTCCACAGGTTGTTCTCCTTCGCCTTTTATTAAGGAATAGATTCGCAATCCGGTTGGGGTTTCTTCGGCCTCCTCTTTTTGTTGGGCCAATTCAGCCACAAAATCTTCCTTCATTTTTTGGAAAGCAGCTTCTACCAACTTAGCCTCCTCAAAATAATCGCTCATCACCTGAATGGCATCAAATTTTTTGGCATCCTTCCCATTGCGCACAATTTCTACCTTGTTCATGACCACTGGAACTTTTGGTTTATCGCCTTGTGCTGTTTCCACATTGGCTATAGTATCTACCACATCCATTCCTTGAACCACTTCTCCAAAAACAGTATGTTTTCCGTTTAGCCAAGGTGTGGCCTTATGGGTAATAAAAAATTGGCTGGTATTGGTCTTTGGACCACGGTTGGCCATAGAAAGGATTCCTTTTTTGGAATGCAACAAAGAATCATTGAACTCATCCTTAAAAGTGTACCCAATATTTCCGCTGCCAGTTCCCGATGGGTCTCCGCCTTGAATCATAAAATCTTTAATGACCCGGTGAAAGACAACGCCATCATAAAACTTTTTCTCTTTGTATTCATCGCTCACAAAAGGACTGTTGCCTTCGGCAAGGGATACAAAATTGGCCACTGTCACGGGAGTTTTTTCATATTCCAATTTCACAATAATGTCTCCTTTGGTCGTTTGGATATCAGCAAAGATACCGTCGCCCAATTCTGCATACTTGCTGGATTTACATCCAAAAAGTACCATGGAAAACAAGGTGATCAGCAATAGGGATTGTTTCATTTTTCTATACGTTTTAATTTATACTGTCTTTATTTATGATAATTGTGTGGAGTTCCACAGATGATTTTATTGGCGTCTGAGGCGCTACGGCATTGTTGTCTCCTTGATAGCCATATGCTTGTAAAGATGGGAACACAAAGGTGGCCTTTTCACTTATTTTAAGCAGTTTTACCGCATTCTGGAGCCCCGGGAACAACTGCTCTTTATCCACCACATACGATGTTGGACCAATCTCCTCCGCACTATAAATGGTATCGTTGTTCAATGACATGACATTGTATGAGAACAATATTTGGTCATTGGGTTGTGGGATATAGGTAGCCGTGTCGTTTTTGGTTTCAAAATAGTACCAAAACCCATTGGAGCTGGTCAAATAGTCATGAAGGGTGTCCTTGGCAATCAATTCCTGAATCACTTTTTCTTCTTTGGCCAGCAACGCTTTGTTCCGTTCCACAGATTCCTTAAAAAAATTTCCGGATTTTACTTCCACGGGCCTACGAGGTTCCGGGCCTCCACAGCTCAGATAAAGTAATGCAACTAAAAGAATCAAAACAGGTCTCATGGATTCAATTCACTTTTATGGGTTTTCAGGATTTCATTAAACCGCGCAACGGTTTCCTGCATGGATAAATCACTTTTTCCACCTGCGGCGTTATCATGGCCACCACCATCAAAATGCTCTCGAGCAAATTGATTCACAGAGAAATCCCCAACAGAACGCAACGAAATTTTGATGATGCCTTCGTCTTTGTTCTCAATAAAAATCAGGGCAAAAATAATCCCTTCCAACGTTAAACCATAGTTTACAAACCCCTCGGTGTCTCCTTTTTTAAAATCGTGCTGGTCTAATTCCTCTTGAGTCAATGTAATATAGGCTGTACTATATTCTGGTAAAATAACCATGTTGCTGAGGGCAACTCCTAGCAAATGCAAGCGCGAAGGAGAATTGGTATCAAACACCTGACGATGGATTTCCATATTATCTGCCCCTTTGTCAATGAGGTCCGCAACCACGCGATGGGTATTGCTAGAGGTAGATTTATATTTAAACGAACCTGTATCCGTCATGATACCGGCGTATAAGTTGGTTGCAATATCGGCCGTAATGCTATCGGTCTGCCCCAAATATGCAATGAAATTGTAGATCATCTCGCAGGTGGAGCTCATGCTTACATCAGAATAGGTGATTTTGGCGTAATCACCGGGCTGTTGGTGGTGATCGATCATGATGAAATCAGCATCTCTTCCCTTTAAAGCAGCTTCCATGGGTCCAATTCTGGATAAATCATTGAAATCCAAAGTGAAAATTACCGTTGCTTCATCCAAAAGTGCGTAGGCTTCTTGGGGTTGCCATTCAAAATTGACCACCTCGTCATTGCCGGGCATCCATTTTAAGAATTTTGGATAATCGTTGGGGGAGACTACATGGGCTGTTTGCCCCATTCCCTTCAGAAAACCGCACAATCCCAAGCAAGCGCCCATGGCATCACCATCGGGGTTTTTATGGGGTACAATTACGATTTTTTGAGGCTGGGAAAGAATCGACTTAATTGTCGTGATATCCGCTAAATTCATGCGGCCAAATATACAATAATATAATGTAGAGGTAACTTGTCATGCCCTATTTTTGTGATTTGCGAAATGAATGTAATGAGACTTTTTCCTTTTTTGTTGTGTGTTGTTTTCGTTTTGGGATGTAAACAAAGAGAGAATCCAAAGGATTCCACTTTTGTGGTGGCTTTTGGTTCGTGTAATATGTCCCAAGAGCCCAATCCGTTTTGGGATGATATTTTGGACGAAGACCCCGATGTTTGGATTTGGGGTGGGGATATTGTCTACGCAGATACGGATGATATCGATAGGTTACGGGCCATTTATGCCCAACAGGATACAGTTAAGGGCTATGCAGCGTTGAAAGCTGAGGTTCCTATAATCGGTACATGGGATGACCACGATTTTGGCGTGAATGATGGTGGAGCAGAGTTTGCCGTGAAAAAGGAAAGCCAACAGGTGTTTTTGGAATTTATGGGGGTTCCCAAAGACAGCGAGCGATGGAACCAGGAGGGCGTTTACACTTCCCATGACTATGAAACCCCAGAAGGGAAGGTGAAAGTCTTGGTCTTGGATACCCGCTATTTTAGAAGTGAATTGATAAATGACGAAGACCCCGACCGACGATATAAACCCAATCTGGACGATGAGGCTACGGTTCTCGGCGAGGCGCAGTGGAAATGGCTTCAAAACGAATTGAATACTTCAGATGCTGAGTTCAATTTGATTATGTCCAGTATTCAGTTTTTATCGGGAGAGCATGGGTTTGAAACCTGGGGCAATTTTCCCAAGGAAGTGGAAAAACTAGAAAACACGATTGTGGATTCCAAGGCAAAGGGAGTGATTATCTTGTCTGGAGACCGACATATTTCGGAGTTCTCCAAAAAGACGCTTTCTGGTTTGAGTTATCCACTCATCGACTTTACGAGCAGTGGACTTACCCATTCGTATTTCAGTTTCAGTGGAGAACCGAATCGGTATCGAGTAGGAGAGGTGGTTTCCAGTAAAAGTTATGGAACCTTGACTATAAATTTCAAAAACAAAGAAGTCGATTTTAAGATAATGGGTGATAATGGAGCGGTTCTGCAAGAATTAAAACAGGCCTATTAAACCTTGCCCGTTGGTTGAAAAAATGTACTTTTGCGCAAAATTTAAAGTAAATGACTGGAAATAGAACGTTTACCATGATCAAGCCCGATGCTGTTGAGAATGGATACATTGGTGCGATTTTGGAAAAAATAACGGCCGCAGGATTCAAGATTGTGGCCATGAAGTATACACAGTTGAGCAAAAGGGATGCTGAGGAATTCTATGGTATCCACAAAGAGCGTCCATTTTTTGGGGAGTTGGTTGAATTCATGACCCGCGGCCCCATTGTTGCCGCCATTTTGGAAAAAGACAACGCCGTTGATGATTTTCGCGCATTGATTGGTGCAACCAATCCAGCTGAGGCTGCCGAAGGTACCATCCGTAAATTATACGCAAATGACATCGCAGAGAATGCTGTTCACGGTTCAGACAGCGATGACAATGCAGCCATAGAAGGTGCTTTCCATTTTTCAGGTAGGGAAGTATTTTAATTGAAAATGAAAATTATTGAAGAAAGCCACTCAAAATGAGTGGCTTTTTTTGTTCTCAAGAAAAGCAACGAATGGATTAAGCTATTTCGTTGCTCTAACTATCCTAATAGTTTACGTTTAGTTACATTCAGAATCTCCAATAATACTCCATCCATGATTATTGATAAGTGTCTCTCTAGCAGATACTCCTTCATCACAAAAAATCATACCAGAAGCTCCAAGAGTCATATCTTGAGGAATATTTTGTTGTTCAGACCAGCCAACTAGGGTATTACTGTAGTTGTTTTGTGAGATCCCAGAATTATCGAACATATTGTTCATGTCCTCCACGGTACCAATATTCCATTCACCTAAATCAAGATTAAATGAGGTGGCTCTGGAAAACATCTCTGCCATAGACTCCACATTGCCGACGTTCCAGCCGCTGATATCTACATTGAACATTTCAGCTCCTCTAAACATTCCTCCCATGATAGTTACATTATTTACATTCCATCCACTAATATCTTCACTGAATGAGCTGGCTTCAGAGAACATCTGGTTCATGCTGGTCACATTACTGACATCCCAGCTTGCAAGTCCATTTCCTTGAAAGGAGGTAGCCTCATGGAACATACCTTCCATAGTTATAACATTTATCAGGCTCCAATTGCTTAAATCTCTATTGAAAGATGAAGCATGTGCAAACATATGATCTGTTGTAGTCACATTGGCCATATCCCAATTACTAATGTCACCATTGAACAACGTGGCACTTCTGAACGTACTAAACATATTGGTTACATTTTCTACATTCCAATTTTCAAGCCCCGTTCCTAAAAAAGAAAAGGTATTATAAAATGTATATTCCATATTTTCCACATTTTCTACATTCCATCCACTTAGATCACCATTAAATTGATAAGCCTCAAGGAACATCCATTTTAAACTGGTTATTTGTGATAAATCCGGAACATCCGTTGCATTATATTGCATATTCTGACATCCACTAAAAGCAAATTCTAAACTTTGCCATTGGATGGTACCCCATTGTTCTATACTCCTTAGATTTAGTTTGGATTGAGAGTTAAACATAGTAATGGAGGGAAATTGCCCCTCGATTATCACGGTATAAGTTCCCAAAGATTCATACATATGTGAAGGAGATCCCTCTGTAAGTTGTTCAACGGCACCATCTCCCCAATTAATAGTATAGTCATATACCAAATTGATATCAGCACTAGTTCCAATGGTAATAACCTCACCATCTTCTGTGGTATCCCAAATGGTAATAAAAGATGAGAAATCCTCTCGTTCAGCTTCAACAATGTCTGTAACATTAATCATTACAGGGACTGTAACTGGTGCATTTATGCTATCATTCACAGCCACTGTGATTTCATGGAACTGTGCAGCTTCGAAATCCAACACCTGTCCATCGGCCAAACTTAGTTCTCCTGCTTCTGTGATTTCAAACAAGTCATTGTCGTTCACGGTAATTGAAAATGTAAGTTGGTCGTTCTCTGGATCGCTAGCTACTACGGTTCCTATCACATCGGCATCCGTAATGTTCTCTGGTACTTCAAATTCGAGTCCGGTGACAAATTCTGGAGGGGTATTGACATCCCGTTCCTCTCTGTTTGTCATGGAGTTATGACTAGTGTTCTCATTCAGTTCTGTAGTTTCCTCCTTTTCACAAGCTAGAATTGCTAGCGAAAGAAAAATCAAATAAAGTAGGTTTTTCATTTTCATCCTTTTTTGGTTTTTAATTACACGATTGTAATAAACATCTATTTAGATGAGGTTTTAAGGAAGGATTGACGGATGGTCTATATGAATTGATGGATTTTTGTAAGGTGATTACAAAGCAGGAACTACGATTGGGATTGATAGATACAGATACCCGTTATGATTTGGTAGATGGATTTTTTTTGTTGGAAAACAAGAGCAGTTCCTGGCCTCCTGTGTTTTGCTTTATCGTCCCAATTTCTTGCAGTCCAATTTTTTCCAGAAGTCTGCATGATTTTCCATTGGTCGGTAACACAATGGCGGAAACGCATTCGAGTTTTAGTGCAGACTCAGCATGGTTCATTAGGGCATGGCATGCTTCAAACATGAATCCTTGCCCTTCAAATTCCGGAAGTAGTGCAAAACCAATGTCAGGATGGTCCAAATAGTCGCGTTGCAAAAACCCACAGAGCCCAATTGGAATCAAAGATGATTGTAAACAAAGTTTATAGAGTCCAAAGCCATTCTTTTTATAGGAACCGACCAAGCTCTCATCGATATAACTCAGTGCTTGCTTCTTGGTTTTCACACCTTTATCTCCAATAAATTTCAGCCAAGTTTGGCTGTTCAGCAACTGAACGATAAAGTCAGCATCGTTGTGGTCAGCTTCCGCAATCAAAAGTCGCTCGGTCTTCAGGATGGTTTTCACAGTATTTGGGAATACAGAGATTTAACGGAGTACCAATTTCTTCACCAATTCCCGGCCCAATTCCTCATTGATCATGGAAATAATCTTGGTCTTGCCCAAACTCAATTCTTCGCGAAGTACAGAAGAAGATAATGAAACAAAAAGTGTCTCATTTTTAAGCTCAACACCTGTGGTGTAGTTGTTCACCCCATTCCCCATCAAATTGGCCCACGCTTCCCGCGCATCCACCTTGTCCATGCCTTTTTGGAGCTTGTTTTCTTTGATGAATTCGTTCAACGCTTCGCTTAAAGGTAAGTTTGAATTTTGTCGCTTTGCCATTATTTTGGGATTTTAATGGGTTCAAATCGCTTGTAGAAATAGGTGATCCCATCTTGGTTGACCACTGCGAACGAAGTGGAATCCAATTGCACCAAGGTTTCCTCCCAATCGCTGAAATCATTTTCATAAAGAAAGGCAAAACCACTGTTCACATGGGCAATGGAGAATTTTTCTGTATCGTTGGAAGTGGTGTAGCTGCCATCGAACTTGGGTTGCATTTTTTTTCGATAGCCCTCGTTTTCCTCCAATTGGATAAAATCGATGCTGGGGTTCATGCCATATTCCTTTACGCTACCATCCGGGAATACTACTTCGTCAATTTCCCAGTAGCCATTCAAATAATGTAGGTCTGCTTCGGCTACAGAGGTTTTCTTGCAGCCCATAATCAGTAAAAACAGGAAAAAGGGAAGAATTCGAGACATACTACAAGGTAAAGATTTTATAACTCTGGTGAATGGTTTTAACAACATTTTCCGTGCGTTCTGCGTGGGTGTCGCTGATAAAAATCTGTCCGAAATTCTCATTTTTCACCAATCCAACGATGTGGGATACCCGACTCTCGTCAAGCTTATCAAAAATATCATCCAGCAGTAAAATAGGTGTGGTGCTGGCCAGCTCTTTTATAAAATGGAACTGGGCCAGTTTCAATGCAATCAAAAACGATTTTTGCTGACCTTGACTCCCAAATTTTTTAATGGGATGTCCCGCAATGGTAAAGTTTAAATCATCTTTATGGATTCCTACAGAGGTATATTGCAGAGCCCTGTCCTTATCAATGTTGCTTTCCAATAGTTTCAACAGGTTTCCTTCGGAAAGTTGACTGTCGTATGACAGCATGATTTCCTCGTTTTTGTCCGAAATATGGGCGTACTGCTCTCGAAAAATCGGGACAAAAGCGGCGATGAAGGCTGTTCTTTTTTTATGGATTTCCGTTCCTAGAAGATGTAATTGCTCGTTGTAAATCGCCAAGGTATTCGGGTCGAAGGTATGGTTGGCCACAAAATACTTCAACAACGAATTACGCTGTACCAATACCTTATTGTATTTGATAAGGGTCTGTAAATAGGCTTTGTCTGACTGCGAAATCACCCCATCCATGAATTTTCGGCGGGTATCGCTTCCTTCAAGGATAAGATCACGGTCCGAAGGCGAGATGATGACCAACGGTAAAAATCCGATGTGCTCTGAAAACTTTTCGTAGGCTTTCCCGTTACGCTTGATGATTTTTTTAGTACCCTTTTTAAAGGAGCAGAGTATTTTTTCGGTGCGTTCTTCCTTCTCAAATTCACCTTCTACTACAAAAAAATCGGTGTCGTGTTTTATGTTTTGGGTAGAGACGGGATTAAAATAACTCTTGCCAAAACAAAGGTGGTAAATGGCGTCCAAAATGTTGGTCTTTCCCACGCCATTATCGCCCACAAGACAGTTGATCACAGGGTCGAAATCCAGTGTCTTGGAATCAAAATTTTTGTAATTGACTAAAGATAAATGTCTTAAAAACATAGAGAGTTAGTGGAACAATGTGATTTTTGGGGTTTGGCAACCGATTAAAGATTCCAAAAATAACGAATAAATTGCCTTTTGGTTTTGGATAAAAACTTTATTTTTGCGCGACCAATTAAATGACGCATGGCAACATACAAGAAGAGAGGCTTTAAGCCAAAAAATAAGGCTGAAGAAGCTCAAATTGAAGAACATGACAGTACAACGGCTGAGGTTTTCAATACCCTTGATGAAAGTGCTTCCAAGACCGAAGCATGGGTTCAGAAGAACCAAAACTATATTCTAGGGGTAATTGGAGCGGTAGCTATTGGAGTTTTGGCTTTTTTGGCCTACCATCAATTTATACAGAAGCCTAAAGAGGCCTCAGCGGCGAACGAGCTGTATTATCCACAACAATATTTTGACCAAGCTTTGGCCAGCGAAACCGCCAAAGATTCTTTGTTCACTTTGGCTTTGAACGGCGCCGAAGGAAAATATGGTTTTTTGGATATCATTGAAGAATATAGTGGCACCAAAGCAGCCAATTTGGCTGAATATTCTGCTGGTATGACCTATTTGAACCTTCAGCAATATGGTGAGGCTGTTTCACATTTGGAGAACTTTTCTTCGGATGATGCCATTATGGGGGCCATGGCTAAAGGAGGTATCGGTGATGCATTCTCACAGTTGAATCAACCTGAAGATGCTTTGGACTACTACGAAAAAGCGATTGCCCATAGTGATAATGAATTCACAACGCCTAGGTTTTTGTACAAAGCCGGAGTTGCAGCCATGGAGCTAGGTCAAAATGAAAAAGCTTTGGGGTATTTTGAACGTATCAAGGAAGAATATCCAAAATCCCCTGAGGGCATTGGCATTGATGCGCTGATTGGATTGGCCCAAAATTAAACTATGGCCACCGAGAACAAGAATTTATCCACTTACGATAAAAGCAAAATCCCAAACGCGAAGGACCTTCGGTTTGGGATTGTTGTTTCTGAATGGAACAACGAAATCACCTCGGCACTTGCTCAAGGTGCCTTTGATGCTTTACTCGATTGTGGGGCCAAGACCGAAAATATCCTAAAATGGGATGTGCCTGGAAGCTTTGAACTCACCTTCGGAAGCAAAAAAATGATCACGACCCAAAAAGTGGATGCAGTCATAGCCATTGGAAGTGTTATTCGCGGGGAAACCAGTCATTTCGATTTTGTCTGTAGTGCCACGGCTCAGGGCATTAAAGATTTGAATGTTGCCTATGATATCCCGGTAATTTTCTGTGTCCTGACGGATGACACCATGCAACAAGCCAAAGATCGTAGTGGCGGTAAGCATGGCAATAAGGGAACGGAAGCGGCTATCGCGGCAATCCAAATGGCGGTGTTGGGCAAATAATCTTAAGTTCAAGTACAGGTTTCAAGCTCAAGCTCAAAAAATCCAATATTCCAGTAATCCAACTGTTCAAAAGTTCAATTTCATAAAATTAGGGAACCCCTATGTTCATTCTTGATTCTTGAACTTGCACTTGAACCTGTCCCCCTGTTAACATTTTTTGGGAGCAGTCCCCAATGCCTTTTTTCTATTTTGAGTACCTTTGAAGTTACACGGAAAAGGATACCATGCGAAACCCGCTAAAGCTCAGAAAAAATAAGGAGTTCAATTATTCGCCACGCTATTACAAGGGCGAGGGCAATCCTTTTAAAATAGAACACAAACTAGATAAATTCCGAAGTACAGCAAATACAAAAAGAGGACTCAAAAATAAGGTCAATTCTGCCATGGATGATCTAAAGGTAGAAGGGGACAAAAACCTAAAACTCCGTTTTGTCATCATTGTGGCCATTTTGGTACTGCTCTTCCTTTTTGTGATCGACTTTGATTTATCGATATTCCTGAATCCCTAATGGCCGACATCATTAAACTTTTACCGGACCATGTTGCCAATCAAATTGCAGCAGGGGAGGTGGTTCAACGGCCAGCTTCTGTAGTGAAGGAGTTGCTGGAGAATGCTATTGATGCGGGGTCCACTACCATTAAATTGATTGTAAAGGATGGAGGTAAGGCTTTGATTCAAGTGGTGGACAATGGCATAGGCATGAGTGAAACCGATGCCCGTTTATCTTTTGAGCGCCACGCCACTTCCAAAATATCCTCCGCACAGGATTTGTTCAACTTGCAGACCAAAGGGTTTCGGGGTGAGGCTTTGGCTTCCATTGCAGCCATTGCGCATGTGGATATGCAAACTCGGACCGAATCCAAGGAAGTCGGTACGCAATTAAAAATTGAAGGAAGCAAGATTGTTTTCCAGGATGTGGTGGCCACGCCAATTGGCACTTCCATATCTGTAAAAAACCTCTTTTTCAATATTCCGGCACGTCGTAATTTTTTGAAATCCAATCAGGTGGAATTGAGGCATATTACGGATGAATTTCATCGAGTGGCCTTGGTACATCCCAATATTGAGTTTCATTTTTATAACAATGGCTCTGAAATTTTTAATCTACCCAAGAGCAAGCACCGTCAACGTATTGCCCATATTTTTGGAAGTAAGATGGAAAGTCGCTTGGTGCCTGTGAATGAGGAAACGGAAGTGGTGAAGATTTCAGGATTCATTTGCAAGCCCGAGTTTGCCAAAAAGAGCAGGGGAGAGCAGTTTTTCTTTGCCAATAACCGATTTATCAAGAGTCCATATTTGCATCATGCAGTAGTGGCCGCTTTTGAAGGACTCATCAAACAAGACATGTACCCAGGCTATTTCTTGTATTTGGATGTGGACCCGGCCTCCATCGATATCAATATCCATCCCACAAAAACCGAAGTGAAGTTTGATGATGAAAATACACTGTATGCCATTCTTCGGTCGACCATAAAGCACAGTTTGGGTCAGTTTAATGTGGCCCCGGTCTTGGATTTTGACCATGACCCCAATCTGGATACACCGTATGCCTACAAAGAAAAAGGGGCAACACTGCCCAAAGTCACGGTAGACCCAACCTTTAATCCATTTCAAAATACTTCAACGGGACGGAGTAGCGGGGGCAGTTTTCAAAAAAAGAGCAGCAAAGGTTGGGAAGGCCTATATGAAGGGCTTGAAAGTGATGTGGATATTGAAGCGTTCAGCAGTGTGGCCATTGAATCTGAGGGGGAAGTGCAGGGGACCTTCTATTCGGATACGGATTTGGAAGAACACTTGGCCACTACGTTTCAACTGCGGCGTAAATATGTGGTGAGCACGGTAAAATCGGGAATGTTGGTCATCCATCAAAATAGGGCGCATGAGCGCATTCTTTTTGAAAAATTTTTAGGTGAAATCACCGTAAAGGAAGGAGTGAGTCAGCAACTTTTGTTTCCTTTGGAATTGAATTTCAGTAAACAAGAGTTGGTCATATTAAAAGAAATTAAGGATAGTCTAACAAATATTGGTTTTGCCTTTGAAAGTTTGGAGGAAGAAACTGTAAAAGTGACAGGTGTGCCGTTGGTGGTCCCCGAAAGTGGGATTGGCACGGTGTTGGATCGCTTGATAGCGGATTATCAAGATGGGTTCACCGATGGTTCCCTTTCGCAGGCCGAAGTGCTGGCAAAAGTACTGTCCAAAAACTTGGCGGTGCGAACTGGGGAATCTTTAGATCAGGAATCACAACAGGCCTTGGTGAACAATTTGTTCGCTTGTAAGGAACCTAACTTGAGTCCGTTTCAAAAATTGACGTATACCATTATCTCCGAAGGAGATATCGATAAAAAATTCAGTTAGATGGGTAGAATGACCGAAACCGTAAAGCACCTATTGATCATTAATGTGATCCTATTTTTTGCCACGCAGATATATGGAGCCCAAATGGAGCAATGGCTTGCCCTTTGGTTTCCAAAAAATGAAAATTTTCATGTGTGGCAAATAGTTTCCCATATGTTTATGCATGGAGGTCTTATGCATATAGCGTTTAATATGTTTGCTCTTTGGATGTTTGGAACTCCCGTTGAACGGGTTTTGGGCAGGAATAGATTCTTATTTGTCTATTTTTCTGCTGGATTGGGAGCCGTATTGTTTCAATTGGGGTATTATTATTTTAATTTCTTACCGGCTCAATCTGAAATGCTCAGTACCGGACTCTCAAATGAGCAAATCATGCAAATGTTGTCTACTAACCAACTTCAGGATGGTTTGACTGAATTGCAGGTTAACACGTTGAGGTCGGTTATGCCGGAATACGCTTCAATATATTATGCAAGAATGGTGGGTGCTTCTGGATGTATTATGGGAATATTGGCTGCCTTTGGAATGATGAATCCCGAGGCAAGACTTATGCTGATTTTCTTGCCTATTCCAATTAAGGCCAAATACTTCATCCCTGGAATTATTCTGCTGGATGTTATTTCGGCGATTACAGGACAATCATTTTTTAGCCCAAGTAACACCGCTTACATGGCCCATGTTGGGGGTGCTATAACAGGTTTTATTATAATGTGGTACTGGAAAAAGAACCAGTTTAACCAAAATCGTTGGGATTGATTTATGGCGAGCGGAGGAATACAATATTATATAACGCGGATGAATATCGCTGAAAAGCTGATAGTCATCAATGTGTTGATTTTTATTTTGGATGGTTTGTCCACGGCACTTTTGGGGTATTCAGTCTCCCAATGGTTCCATTTGCCAAAAGGTTTTATGGACTTTTTTGGTCAACCTTGGTCTTTGGTGACGTATTCTTTTTTTCATGGGGGGCTTGGACATATCTTTTGGAATATGCTGATGCTGTATTTTACCGGACGGATTTTCCTCAATCTTTTTGATGCGCAACGATTCATCAATGTGTATTTTTTGGGAGTGATCATCGGTGGATTGGTATTTCTACTGAGCTACAACGTATTTCCAACTCTTTTAAATACCAATACGGCTTTGATAGGGGCCTCTGCTGGGGTCACCGCTGTACTGATTTTTATTTGTGCCTATATTCCCGATCAGGAAGTACGAGTCATTTTCTTTAATGTGAAATTGTGGTACATAGGGGTGTTTTTTGTTTTGATAGACTTGGTACAGATTCCTATCGGTGGAAATATTGGGGGCAGATTGGCCCACTTGGGAGGTGCTTTTTTGGGCTATGTATATGCGAGACAATTATTAAAAGGAAAAGATATTGGTTCAGGATTTGCCAAAGTTTGGGAAGCCATCGCCCAACTCTTTAAACCTAAAGAGAAAAAGGCGCCTATGAAAACGGTTTATAGGAAGAATGCCTCAAAAAAGAGCGCAGCGGAATATGACAAGGAAGCCCGTCAACGAAAAATAGATACCATTCTGGATAAGATCAGTAAATCGGGATATGAAAGTCTGTCCAAGGAAGAAAAGGATTTTTTATTCAAAGCAGGTAAGGAGGATTGAGCTGTGAAAAAAACAACTTCAATAGCTGACAGGATTATTTTTGCAATCAATGTATTGATTGCTTTTTTCTTGCTTATAACTTCCCTGTCTTCGTATCTGACTTTTCAGGTGATTCCTATGTTTTCTGTACTGAGCCTGTTTGTTCCACTGCTCTTTGCTCTTAATCTTTTGTTTGCGGGATACTGGATCTATAAAAGAAAAAAGAAATTCTTATTGTCCTTGATTACTTTGATGATTGGATATGTTGTTTTTGGTTCATTTTATGGGATGGGAAATGAAGCAGGCAAAGCAGAGTCATCAGATTTAAAAATTATGACCTACAATGTACGGGGATTCAACAAGAATGAATGGAGTAAGGATTCTACCATAGGAAATAGGATTATACGCTTTATAAAGGATAGAGACCCTGACATTCTGTGTATTCAAGAGCATGATAGCAGGAGTATGCGTTACAAACAACTGAACCAATATCCGTATGGTAGGGAGATTCGATATTCTCCTGCCGGTAAATCTGCCCAGACCATACTCTCAAAATATGAAATAGTTGGGCACGGTTCGTTGGATCTTCCAGATACCGCCAATAATATTGTTTACGCAGATATTCTATATGGAAAAGACACAGTACGGATCTATAACCTGCATCTACAATCCTTTAAGATCATCCCTTCGGCGGAAACTTTCTCTGAGGGTCAATCCGAAAAAAACTACCGGCGATTGGTCAGTACATTTGACAAACAGTTGGAACAAGCCAAGATTTTTGATGCCCACCGGAAACAAAGTCCATATGCCACCATTTTATGCGGTGATTTTAACAATACCCAGTTTTCCAACGTGTATAAAATTGTTAAAGGGAATTTGACCGATACTTTTTTGGAAAAAGGAGAAGGTTTTGGAAGAACATACAATTTGTGGAAAATCCCATTGCGTATTGACTACATTTTAACCGAGCCGAATTATCAAGTGATTTCCCATACAAATTTCAACGAAAAATTATCCGACCACTATCCCGTTATGGCCACTTTGCGAATAGCATCATTGCAATAGGCAATCCACCAAATCGGCAATGATATGGAGAATGAGTGCCAAGCCAATGATTCGGGTGGTTTTAAAAAAGGGTAAAATGCAGTACACCAAAATAGCCCAATATGAGTGTAGGGGGTGAAAACCTATACTACAGCGATTGGGGTCGAATAAAGGGTTGGCCCAAAGATGATCCACATCAATTACAATTCCGGCCAAAAGAATAAGTGCAACCTTGATTCTGTTTTCCTTAAAAAAGAAAAAAGCAATAAGAATGGGAACCAAAAAATGAATGCCGTAATGTAGGATATGCCTATACATTTAAAAAGTCTATAGACTGATTTTTTAAATAGGAAAGCGTATTGGTGCCTTCGTTGAACAAAAGATCTAAGATACTTAGATTGGGGATAAAGCCATGGCGTTCACCAAAAACTTGGGTGTAAGGTTCCATTTTTACCGGAAGTTTCTTTTTGGCCTCAACCAAAAACCGAGCATCAAAGGAGTCTTTTGGCTGAAGTTCATAAGATGAAGTTGTATGCTTGGAAAATTCCAGCCCCAAACAATCGGATATAGCTTGTATGGTTGCAAGGTTGAATTCGTACAAAGATGATTGATCTCCTTCGTACAAAGGTTTTATATCATCTTCATAAAATTCAAAAAATGGAGAAGTCCTATAGGCAGTTTCCAAAGTTCGCCAATGTACCTTTTTCCAATCGTAGGTGTTGTCCAGTTCAACATCGGTATATTTTTGACGCCCTTCATGTCCCCCAACATGTTTTATGGGGATGTTGAGCATATGTTTTCCCTTATCGGTACAGATATAGCAACGATTCCGATAGGTTTGTTTCTGAAAATTGTCATGGGCTTCCCAAACCATTTCTTTTTGCTTCAGTACGGCAAACGTGGCGATACTTGGAAAATAAGTGGGGTGGATTAGTATTTGTTGATTTGTTGATTTGATAGTTTGAAGTTTGACTCGCTATTTGGTTTGGTGGTTCCGCAAAGCGTTGAGTTTATTTGTTATACTTTCCAATTTCAACCTCAGCTCTTTGTAGCTTTCCTGAGTTAGTAGCCCAAGTTCAACCGTTAAAATTAATTGATTTAAGATTTCTACCGCAGAACCAAAGGAAATTGTGGTAAAACGCGCTTTGTCCTTATTGGTTCTTCGCGTAGATCCTTCAGCAATATTGGAACAGATTGAAACAGCCGCTCTCCTCATTTGTGATGTTAACCCGAATTTTTCATCATTTGGAAAGGTAGATGTTACATTGTAGATTTCTTTGGTAAAATCTTTGGATTCTTTCCATACTTCAAGTTTTTCAAAAGAATAGGTGTACATAGGTTAAGTTGTTCAGATAAACAAATAAACAAATTCGCGGATGAACAAATTAACGAATTAACCATTTTCTTTTTTCTTTTTGCGTTTTCTAAAGAAGTCAAACACAAACCAACCCACGATCAAAGCAACAAAGTACCAACGGTACGATACGGGTTCCCCACTTCCACCTACGGTGGTGAAAACTCTCTCCCAACGTGGTCTCCAATTGGCAATCCCTTCTGTGAAATTGTCAAAACTCATCCAAAGGAAAACGGGCTTGCCCACAATATGGTCCGCGGGTACGTAGCCCCAGGTTCTACTATCTTCTGAGTGATCTCTATTATCGCCCATCATCCAATAATAATCCTGTTTAAAGGTATAGGAAGTGGCTTCTTCTCCATTGATGAAAACCTTTTGTCCAGTCACCTTTACATCATTGTGCTCATAATCCCGGATGATTTTCTTGTATAGGGGAATTGTTTTGGCGTTGATGTCAACCGTGGCACCGGCTTCTGGAATATAAATAGGACCAAAATTATCGTTGTTCCAAGGGTACAGATTGGGTTTTTGTGGGAATATATTCCCACCGTAACTGCCTTTGGGGTCAATGATTTTTACCACAGAATCAATGGCAGGGTCTTTTCTTAGTGCAGTGACCATTTCATTGGTCATATTGGCATTTCGTTCCCTTCCTGTGATTTCTTTTAAGGATAATCGTACGGCTCGAATGGTTTCGGGTTGGATTCCTTTACTATCCGTAATGATAACATCAGGAGAGTTTTGGGAAAATACACCATACCCCATGTTTCTTAAAACTTGTATTTGTGATGTTGTC
Source organism: Allomuricauda sp. CAU 1633 (assembly GCF_017313225.1). Taxonomy (GTDB): domain Bacteria; phylum Bacteroidota; class Bacteroidia; order Flavobacteriales; family Flavobacteriaceae; genus Flagellimonas. The sequence goes on from NZ_JAFLNE010000002.1 coordinate 535,113, forward strand.
AAAGGGCTGTTTGAAACATAAGTTCTACTGAACTCATCAATATTTAGGCTTAGAAGAAGTCGTGTTGAAACCCCTTTCTGAGCATAAATGTTATACTCATACATGGGTTTGGCACGATCTGATAGCGTTAATTGCTCTCCATTAATGTGAACATAACCATCAATCACCGCAAGGGAATCTCCGGGAGTACCCACACAACGTTTTACATAATTTGATTTCTTATCAATGGGCTTTATCACCGCTTTTTGTGCCTTAAAAAACTGATACAGGGTATCGGAAGGAAGACTGAACACCACAATGTCGTTTTTCTTTACCTTTTCAAAGCCCGGTAAGCGCATATAGGGTAATTGCAATTTGTTGATCCAAGAAGTTTTATGAGTTTCTGGGTCTACATCCGCCAAATAGGACCTGGTTTTAAAAACGGGAAGTGTATCATGCACCATGGGCGCGGCCAAAGTGGTCATGGGAACACGTGCCCCATAATGGAATTTACTCACAAAGAGAAAATCCCCAACCCTTAGGGTACGTTCCAACGAACCTGTGGGAATCACATAGGGTTGAATAAAATAGGTGTGTACAAGCGTGGCTGCGACTATGGCAAAGACAATAGAACTTACCCATTCCCCCAATCCGGTACGAGGTTTTAGGCTCCGGTCCTCGATATAGGTGACATCCTCAGCATAATTTATATAGTAGATATAAAGGCCAAGGGTAAGAATCACCAACCAAGTATCCAAAAGTGTGTTTTTTCCAAAACTTCGGATGGTCTCCACCCATACCACGGGAATCATCAATAAATTGATGATGGGAATGAATAGCAATATCACCCACCACCAAGGACGGTTGATGATTTTCATTAAGACAATGCCATTGTAAACTGGAATGGCGGCCTCCCAAGCCTTACGTCCCGCTTTTATATATAGCTTCCAAGTTCCCAAAAAATGGATGACTTGGATGATCAAGATAAAAATGATCCATTGTGTGCCGTTCATGTGAAAGTTTCTTTGTTAGACTTTTTGTCTATGTTGTTGTTACGTTTTTTAGCTTAGGTTTAACACATCCTTCATGGAGAAAACCCCTGTTTTTCCTTGAATCCATTCTGCGGCAATGACCGCGCCCAAGGCAAATCCCTCCCTGTTATGGGCCTCATGTTTTATATGAATGCTGTCCACATTACTTTCATAGAAAATACTGTGTGTTCCCGGAACCATGCCTTCCCGTTTTGATACAATGGGAATGATTTTATCACCGGACTTTTCCAGTTGCCATTCGGTATACCCCGTGTTTTTGATGATGCCTTCTGCCAAGGTAATGGCAGTTCCACTGGGGGCATCCAATTTTTGAGTGTGATGGATTTCTTCCATGGACACTTTATACTGCTCCAAATTGGACATCATTTTGGCCAAATGTGCGTTCAGTTCAAAAAAGATGTTCACCCCCAAACTAAAGTTTGAGGCATAGATAAAGGCACTTTTATTTTTTTGGCATAGGTCCACGGCTTCATTGTATTGGGACAACCAACCTGTTGTGCCACAAATCACAGGAACCCCATTTTCAAAACAGCCTGTAATATTATCAAAAGCGGAATCAGGTGTACTAAAATCTATGGCAACATCCATGGAAGCATAATCTATATCCGTAGTATCCACATCCACCTTTGCAACAATCTCATGCCCCCTGCTTTGGGCAATTTCGGCAATCATCCTACCCATTTTGCCATAACCGAACAAACCTATCCTCATATGCTAAAATTTTACGACCAGGGCCATCCCATAATTGGGTTGGTTGGTCATTGGGTTCAAATCCAAGTACGGTTTAAAATCAACCGACAGATTATCATCCACATTATATTGTTTAAGATGCGCATCTACGTTGGCATCAATAATGTTCAAAGCGTACATGGCTATGGTGATTACCAAGGCCAAATCCCTGTCTCGTTGCCGCGCCTCTTGGGCATCTTGCAAGGCTTCATCCGATACATCTGGGCCACTTCCATCCCCGTTGATATCAAAAAACTCATCGTCTTCAAAGCCAGCCAATCTTCTTTTAAAGGCATCCCTTGTCCTTCTGTATTCTGTATTGTTGAAGGAATAGACATAGATCCCGGTTCCTATGGCGCCGTATACTAGGGGCACTTTCCAATAACGTTTGTTATAGATTTGACCTAATCCGGGGAGTATTGCGGAATAAAAAGCGGCCTTACTGGGGGCCAATGGATTGATTTGTTTTTTTTCATAGGTGACCTCCTGAATGGTGATGCCTTCGCCCTCCAAATTCTGGGCCAGAGAATCCACGGCAGTGGGTTGCGGTTGCGCCTCTTCTTCTTTTTTCTCATCCTCTTGGGAAAGGCCAACGTGAAGAAACAGCAAAAAAAAGAACAACAAAAAGAGGTTTTTATTCACCTGTCAATAGTTTTTTAATACGCTGAAACTCCTCCTCGGAGTGGAACGGAATCACAATTTTACCTTTTCCGTTTGCAGAAGCGGTAATGTCCACTTTAGTGGAAAGATGTTCTTTAAGGACATCAGCTCCCTTGGTCACAAAACTCGGTACCTTTTTGGCTTCTTTTTTTCCTGAACCGGATTCGCTTTTGGGTTCTCTCAGGGATTTAACCAATTGCTCGGTTTCACGAACAGAAAGACCATCGGAAACCACTTTTTCATAAACGGCAATCTGCTCTTTTTTCTTGTCGATGTTGATAAGGGCCCGTCCATGTCCCATACTGATGAAACCATCCCGCATTCCAGTTTGGATGATGGGGTGCAATTTCAAAAGACGAAGGTAATTGGTGATGGTGGAACGCTTTTTGCCCACCCGGTCACTCAATTTTTCTTGAGTGATTTGAATCTCATCAATGAGTCTTTGGTAGGAAAGTGCAATTTCGATGGGATCGAGATCTTGGCGTTGAATATTCTCCACCAAGGCCATTTCCAAAGACTCTTGGTCGTTGGCGATTCGGATGTATGCAGGAATGGTCTCCAAGCCCACCAATTTGGAGGCACGGTACCTTCGTTCTCCAGAAACCAGTTGAAACTTGTTGAAATCGAGTTTGCGAACGGTTATGGGTTGAATGATGCCCAATTCCCGGATGGAACTGGCCAATTCTTCCAAGGCTTCATCATTAAAATTGGAGCGGGGCTGAAAGGGGTTCGTCTCAATGGAATCAATATCCAGTTCCACCACATTTCCTATGACCTGGTCCGCATTTTTGTCCGAAACGGATTGAATATCGTTGTCGGGGTCTTTCAATAGAGCAGACAGGCCTCTTCCCAAAGCCTGTTTTTTGGTTGCTTTCGCCATCTAAACTTTCTCCTTGTTTTTCTTTAAAATTTCATTGGCCAAGTTAAGGTAATTGGAGGCTCCTTTACTGCTGGCATCGTATTTTATGATGCTTTCCCCATAACTTGGTGCTTCACTCAGCCTAACATTTCTTTGGATGATGGTATCGAAAACCATATCGGCAAAGTGCTTTTTTACTTCTTCAACAACTTGATTGGATAAACGCAATCTGGAATCGTACATCGTCAGCAACATGCCTTCAATGTCCAAATCGTTGTTGTGTATTTTTTGTACGCTTTTTACGGTGTTCAACAATTTACCAAGACCTTCAAGCGCAAAGTATTCACATTGAATGGGAATCATCACTGAATCTGCTGCGGTAAGCGCGTTCAAGGTGAGCAATCCCAACGATGGGGCACAATCGATGAGGACATAATCGTAGCGATCCCCCAAATTTTTGAGCGCTTCCTTTAGCATGTACTCCCGGTTGTCTTTGTCCACCAATTCAATCTCAATGGCCACAAGGTCGATGTGAGCTGGAATCAAATCTACATTGGGAGAATCGGTTGGAATGATGACATCTTCCACACGCATGGTGTGCTCCAAAAGCTGATAAGTTCCTTGTTCCACAGAATCCACATCGATACCTAAGCCGGATGTGGCGTTTGCCTGGGGGTCGGCGTCAATCAGCAACACTTTCTTTTCCAAAACGCCAAGGGAGGCAGCCAAGTTTACCGTAGTGGTTGTTTTACCAACACCGCCCTTTTGGTTTGCAATAGCAATAATCTTGCCCATTTCATAGTAAGTTAGGTGCTAAAAATACGATTATTTAGGATGCCAAAAAATGTATTTTGTTAACAGGGAGTGAATAACTGGGGCAATCTGCGTTAAAGAAAGTTAAAGTTATATTTATGAGATTGTTATGGGCTGTTAATCCATCAAAATATTTAAGATTTCTATAGCAGCATTACTGATTTTGGTTCCTGGCCCAAAAACGGCCACTGCGCCTTTGTCCAATAAGTGTTTATAATCCTGTTTTGGAATGACGCCACCCACAATGACCATGATGTCTTCCCTGCCTTGCTTTTTTAATTCTTGAACCACCTCGGGAACCAAGGTTTTATGTCCTCCCGCCAAGGATGAAATTCCTAGAATGTGAACATCGTTTTCTACGGCTTGTTTGGCCACTTCGGAAGGGGTTTGGAACAATGGACCGATATCCACATCGAAACCAAGGTCGGCATAGCCTGTAGCGACCACTTTGGCACCACGGTCATGCCCGTCTTGGCCCATTTTGGCCACCATGATGCGTGGTCTTCTGCCTTCTTGAGCGGCAAATTCATCGGCCATTTTTCGGGCCCTTTCAAAACTTTCGTCGTCTTTGATTTCTTTGGAATACACTCCAGTAAAGGATTGAATTTTAGCTTTGTAGCGTCCAAAAGCGCTTTCCATGGCATCGCTGATTTCACCCAGGGTAGCACGTGCTTTGGCCGCTTGTACCGCTAAAGCTAACAAATTTCCACGGTCGGTTTGGTTTTGGGTAGTTTTTTTGGAGGCAATTCGGATGGCATCCAAGGCTTTTTCAACTTCGGATGCATTCCGTGTGGATTTAATTTTCTCTAGTCGAGCCATTTGTTGTTGGCGAACTTTTGCATTGTCCACCTCCAAAATTTGAAGCTCATCCTCATTCTCCAATCGATATTTGTTCACCCCCACAATCAGATCTTGAGCACTATCAATTCTGGCTTGTTTTTTGGCGGCGGCTTCTTCAATCCGCATTTTGGGAATGCCCTCCTCAATGGCCTTGGTCATCCCTCCTAATTTTTCAACTTCTTGTATCAATTTCCAAGCCTCTTCTGCGATTTCCTGGGTGAGTTTTTCAACTACGTGGCTTCCGGCCCAAGGGTCAACTGTACGAGTGATATGCGTTTCTTGCTGTAAGTAAATTTGGGTATTCCGTGCAATTCGAGCGGAGAAATCTGTAGGCAATGCAATGGCCTCATCCAACGCATTGGTATGGAGGCTCTGCGTACCGCCAAACGCCGCTGCCATGGCTTCAATAGTAGTTCGGGCCACATTGTTGAAGGGGTCTTGCTCCGTTAAGCTCCAGCCACTGGTCTGACTATGGGTACGGAGCATGAGCGATTTTTCATTTTTCGGATTGAACTGCTTAACGAGTTTTGCCCAAAGCATCCGACCGGCCCGCATTTTGGCAATTTCGGTAAAGTGGTTCATTCCAATGCCCCAGAAAAAGGATAGCCGAGGTGCAAATTCATCAATTTTCAGTCCTGCTTTAATTCCGGTTCGGATATATTCAATCCCGTCAGCCAAGGTATAGGCCAATTCCATGGCCGCCGGAGCACCTGCTTCGTGCATGTGGTAACCGGATATACTGATACTATTGAATCGGGGCATATTTTGACTGGTAAACTCAAAAATATCAGCTACGATTTGCATGGAAGGAGTAGGTGGGTAGATGTAGGTGTTTCGCACCATAAACTCCTTTAAAATGTCATTTTGAATGGTCCCTGAGAGTTGTTCCATGGATACGCCCTGTTCTTCAGCGGCCACAATGTAAAAAGCCATAATAGGAATCACCGCCCCGTTCATGGTCATAGAGACGGACATGTGGTCTAAAGGAATGCCATCGAACAGAATTTTCATATCCTCAACCGAATCAATGGCTACTCCAGCTTTGCCTACATCACCAACAACACGTTCATTGTCAGAATCATAGCCACGATGCGTAGGAAGGTCAAACGCTACGGAAAGGCCCTTTTGGCCTGCCTCCAAATTTCTTCGGTAGAAGGCATTGCTTTCCTCGGCCGTGGAAAATCCTGCATATTGTCGGATGGTCCAAGGTCTTCGAACATACATGGTGGAGTAGGGGCCGCGTAGGAAAGGTGGAATGCCCGCAGCAAAATCTGAATGAGGAAAGTTATGAGTTATGAGTTTTGAGTTATGAGTACTATCCGACTCTGAACCCTGAACTCTGAACTCTGAACTCAACTTCAACTGTTGAAGGTCTTTTCTACTCATCGTTCAATCTTTTTTGTTCCACGGTTTCCGCCAATCGTTTTTCAATCATGGGTTCTATCAGGGTTTTTCTGGGCTGGGTCTTTACGAAAGGGTACAGCTCCAGATTTTCCTTCATGCAATCCTGTTTGTTTTGGAATTTGTTGGTCCCGACCAAAACCAATTGGGCTTCATCAAACAACTGTTGTTCCTTGGCAGCACTTTCCTTTATTTTTTGCAGGATGGTTCCTTTTTTCAAAGCATCCAAAAAACCACCTGATTTCTCAATTTGTTTGAAAAGCACGAGTGCTTTTTCAGCCAATTGCTGTGTTAACGATTCAATATAATAGGCTCCTTCGGAAATTTGGGAAGCTTCTTCAAAATAGCTTTCCTCCTTCAAAAGCAACAATTGATTTCGTGCAATACGCTCCCCGAATTCATTGTCCTTGTGATAGATGGCATCGTAGGGAAGATTGCAAACGGTATCGGCCCCGCCTAAAACGGCAGACATACTTTCTGAAGTGGTACGTAGTAGATTTACATTATAATCGTACACCGTTTTATTTCGTTTGGAAGGCATGGCAATGATATGGCAATCATTGTTAATTCCATATTCAGAAGCCAGACTCTTCCACAGCCAACGCAGCGCCCGCAGTTTTGCTATTTCAAAGAAATAGTTTCCGCCAACGGCTACTTTAAAGGTGATTGGAAAGTGTCCCTCGACTGCGCTCGGGATGACATTGCTGAAATGATTCAAATATTCATTGGTATGGGCCAATCCATAGGCCAATTGCTGGATATTATTGGCTCCCGCATTCTGGTAGAGTGAAGTATCGATACCAATGGAACTGACCCTCTCCTTCTTTGAAGTGACGGCATAGATTTCTTCTAAAATAGCGTGGTCTTTCCCCATGTTTTGGCACCAATTTCCACTTCGGGCAAGATTTCCAATAAGATCTATATTCAGGTGAACTTGGGTTTTTTTGTCCCCAAGATATGCCATGAGTTTTTTGACAGGCTCTACACCCAAAAACTGAAAATTGAAATGAAGCGGTGTGGTTTCCAAATCAATTCCATTCAGTAAGGTAACAAAGTCAATGTTCTCATTTGGGATAGTGAAAACCAAACTCTCCACTCCTTTTTTTAGAATATCCAAGGCTTTTGCGTTAGCTTTCCCTACATCACCGGAATAAATGGTCTGCGCAATCCTCCAGCCATGGCCTTTAGGAAGATTGAAGGTTTTTAGACCTCCCAAATCCTCAGCATGGTAAAACGGTTTAACATTGATGCCCTCCAAGGATTCCCAAACCAAGGTGTCATTGTAATCTGCACCTTTTAGGTCAAATTGAATCTTTTGTTTCCACTGTTTGGCGGAAACTGGTGGGAACTCATCAAACAAACCGACATTACTCATCTTCCTTGTTTTTTAAGCTGTCTTCGTATTCAATCAGGAAAATTTCTTCACCTTCTTTTTTCATGTAGTATTTTTCCCGGGCGAACTTTTCAAGCTCTTCTTTATCCGATAAGGTTTCCAGTACCTTCTTGTCCTTTTCAATCTCGCCCTTCAAAAATTCTTTCTGTTCCTCCAGTTTTTTGATTTCCCTGCGGAGCTCCAAATGGATGAGCATGGAATTCGTATCAAAAAAAGCCATCCAAATCACAAAAATGGTCAATACCAAAATGTACATATTGGTCATGATTTTGAACCATTTTTTCTTTCGCAATTCCTTCAGCCCCATCCCTACACCAATTTATTGTTGATAATGGTCCTAACCATATCCACTGCAACCGTGTTATAGTGGTTATTGGGGATGATGATGTCTGCAAATTCCTTGGACGGTTCAATGAACTGCTGATGCATGGGTTTTACCGCGGTCTGGTAGCGCGTCAATACTTTTTCAAGGTCATGGCCCCGTTCGCGAATATCCCGTTGCAACCTCCGTATCAATCGTTCATCCGAATCCGCATGCACGTATATTTTAATATCGAACATATCCCGTAACTGTGGATTGCTCAACACCAAAATGCCCTCCACGATCATTACCTTTCTGGGAGGCGTGGAAAGGGTTTCGTCCAAGCGGGTTTCTTCCACAAAGGAGTAGACGGGAATGTCCACCGTTTTCCCCTGCCGTAATTCTTCCAAATGCGAAATCATAAGGTCAAAATCTATGGAATTGGGATGGTCAAAATTGATTTTTCCCCGTTCCTCCCTGGTCAAATGTGAAAGATCATTGTAATAGGAATCTTGGGAGATCACGCCTACTTCGTTCTCCGGCAATTGGTCCACAATTTGGTTGACAACCGTGGTTTTTCCACATCCTGTGCCCCCCGCTATCCCTAGGATCAGCATAGATATTATTTTAATCCCAAAAGTAAGCATTTGATAAGATTTGCAAGCAACCAATGCTTTTGCATAGGTAGCACTGATTTTCGGTAAAATGAATGACAGTTATCATAAACCTTGAAAGTTAATGGCAGTAGCTTTGTGTGGGTTTGATCTTAATCTTATATTTATCTAGTAACCCATGGCAACTTTTTTTATGGATAATTCATATACGGTCAAGGTTGATGGCAATTTTGACTTTCCGCTGTCTAAGGATGCTATTTCCAAATTGGATATCATCAAATCGAGCAAAGACAGCTTTCATGTGTTAAATGAGAACAACTCCTATCATATTGAGATTCTTTCAAAAGACTTCAACAAGGGATTGTATACCATCAGAATCAATGGAAACGAACATGAAGTTTCCATTCAAACACCTTTGGATGACCTTATCCAAAAAATGGGTTTTGCTACCAATGGTGCCAAGAACGTCGACTCCATTTCAGCTCCCATGCCCGGATTGATTTTGGATATTTCTGTGGAAGAAGGCCAAGAAGTGAAAGAGGATGAGCAACTCTTGGTGTTGGAAGCCATGAAAATGGAAAATAGTATTACCTCCCCCCGAAATGGTGTCATCAAGAAAATTGCCGTAAATCAGGGTGACGCCGTGGACAAAAAACAGCTTTTGATTGAATTTCAATAAAATACCATGAAGAAAATATTGATTGCCAACCGGGGAGAAATAGCGATCCGTGTCATGAGAACCGCAAAAAAAATGGGTATTCGTACCGTTGCGGTTTTTTCTGAAGTGGACAGAAACGCACCCCACGTACTTTTTGCCGATGAGGCTGTATGCATTGGACCGGCACCTTCCAACCAATCCTATTTAAAGGGAGACAAAATTATTGAGGTGGCCAAGAAGCTCCATGTGGACGGAATTCATCCTGGCTATGGTTTCCTGAGTGAAAATGCGGATTTTGCGGAAGCTGTGGAAAAAAATGGACTGACGTTCATCGGACCAAAATCCAAGGCCATACGCATTATGGGAAGCAAATTGGCAGCTAAGGAAGCCGTGAAAAAATACAAGATTCCCATGGTCCCTGGTATTGACGAAGCCATTACCGATGTGGCCAAAGCCCATGAGATTGCCAACGAGATCGGATATCCTGTGTTGATCAAAGCTTCGGCAGGCGGCGGTGGAAAGGGTATGCGGATTGTGGAAAAAGAACAGGATCTCGAATCTGGAATGAAACGCGCCATCAGTGAGGCTACTTCCGCCTTTGGCGACGGTTCTGTTTTTGTGGAAAAATATGTGACCTCTCCACGGCACATTGAGGTACAGGTGATGGCGGACACTCACGGCAATGTGCTCCATTTTTTTGAACGGGAATGTAGTATCCAAAGGCGGCATCAAAAAGTAGTGGAGGAGGCACCTTCATCGATTTTAACCCAAGAACTTAGGGACGAAATGGGCATTGCGGCCACCAAAGTGGCTAAAGCTTGTGATTATGTAGGGGCCGGTACGGTGGAGTTTTTAATGGACGCCGACCATAATTTCTATTTTCTGGAAATGAATACACGCTTGCAGGTGGAACACCCCGTTACCGAACTTATAACAGCTGTTGATTTGGTGGAATTGCAGATAAAGGTGGCCCGTGGTGAAGAACTTCCCATAAAACAAGAAGACTTAAAAATTAATGGACATGCATTGGAGCTACGGGTGTATGCCGAGGATCCCTTGAATGATTTTCTGCCCAGCGTGGGTACTTTGGAGACTTATCAATTGCCCATTGGAGAGGGCGTTCGGGTGGATAATGGGTTTAGGGAAGGCATGGATATTCCTATTTACTACGATCCCATGTTATCCAAATTGATTACCTACGGTAAAACGCGTGAGGAGGCTATGGAGCTGATGTTGGAAGCCATTCAGAATTATAAGGTGAAGGGCGTACAGACTACCTTGTCTTTTGGAAGCTTTGTTTTTGCGCACGAAGCCTTTCGTTCAGGGAATTTTGACACCCATTTTGTAAAAGACTATTATTCTCCTGAAAAAATACATGAAAAGAATGCCAAAGAAGCTGAAGTAGCTGCCTTGGTTGCTATGTACCAATATCTTGAGGACAAAAAAAAGATACAAATCCCTATAAATTAAATTCAATGGACCCCAAAATAAAAGCACTGGAAGAAAAAATAGCCCAGGCCCGTTTGGGTGGTGGGGAAAAGCGGATAGAAAAACAGCATCAAAAGAAAAAGCTTACCGCAAGAGAACGCATTCATTATCTGTTGGACGAAGGTTCTTTTGAGGAAATGGGGATTTTGGTGACCCACCGTACCACCGATTTTGGCATGGATAAAGAAATCTATTACGGAGATGGAGTAGTTACTGGATATGGCACCATCAATGGTAGATTGGTCTATGTGTACGCTCAGGATTTTACGGTTTTTGGGGGGGCTTTATCGGAAACCCATGCCGAAAAAATCTGCAAAGTGATGGATTTGGCCGTGAAAGTAGGAGCACCCATCATTGGATTGAATGATTCTGGTGGTGCTCGGATTCAGGAAGGGGTGAAATCCCTTGGCGGTTATGCTGATATTTTTTACCGAAACGTTCAGGCTTCGGGGGTAATCCCACAAATATCCGCAGTGATGGGGCCTTGTGCAGGTGGAGCCGTATACTCCCCAGCCATGACGGATTTTATCATCATGGTCGAGGAGACCAGCTATATGTTTGTTACTGGGCCCAATGTGGTGAAAACTGTAACCAATGAGGAGGTGACTTCGGAAGAATTGGGAGGAGCCAGTGCGCATGCCGTTAAATCTGGGGTGGCCCATAAAACGTCTTCCAATGATGCAGCCTGTTTGGATGACATCAAAAAACTGATGGAGTACTTGCCCCAAAACAACACAGAACTTCCTCCACTTCAGGAATATCAGTTGGGCGAAGAACTTCGAGAAGAATTGTCGAGCATCGTTCCTGAAAATCCCAACAAACCCTATGACATGCACGATGTTATCAATGGGATAATCGATTCCGAATCGTTCTACGAAATTCATAAAGATTATGCTGAAAATATCATTGTAGGTTTTGCTCGATTGGGGGGTAGAAGTATCGGAATAATTGCCAACCAGCCCATGTTTTTGGCAGGAGTTTTGGGGGTGAAAAGCTCCCGAAAAGCAGCCCGGTTTACTCGTTTTTGTGACGCATTTAATATTCCATTGTTGGTTTTGGTGGATGTACCCGGCTTCTTACCCGGCACCGACCAAGAATGGAGTGGTATCATCATGCACGGGGCAAAATTATTGTATGCACTGAGCGAAGCCACTGTGCCACGGGTCACTGTCATTACCCGAAAAGCCTACGGCGGTGCTTATGATGTGATGAACTCCAAACACATTGGGGCCGATTTTAACTTCGCATGGCCCACAGCGGAAATTGCGGTGATGGGGGCCAAAGGTGCCAGTGAAATTATTTTCAGACGCGAAATTGCTGCTGCGGATGATTCAGAGGCCAAATTGAAGGAGAAGGAAGCCGAATATGCGGAAAAATTTGCTAATCCTTATCGTGCTGCACAACGTGGGTTTATCGATGAGGTGATTTTACCAAAAGAGACCAGACGTAAATTACTCAAGGCTTTTGCCATGTTGGAGAAAAAGCATGTGGAGCCGCCGAAGCGTAAGCATGGGAATATTCCGTTGTAAGCTTTCTGTAGCTTCGATTAAAAATGTCATTCTGAACGGAGTGAAGAATCTACTACCTGGGTTAAAGGTGAAGGGTTTGACACTAATTACACCAATTTCCACTAATATAGCTGCAGATTCTCGCCAAATGCAGAAATGCTTCGCATTATGAATATAATCCTGACCAAGATTGAGGTCTCGATTGCCTGCCCGTCCGGCAGGCGGGCGCTCGACCTGACATCTGAACTGCTATGTAAGGTATCAAAAACATAACATTAATACTTTCTTAAAAGCTTCACCATTCCATGGGGTATGTCTAATTTTGCGCCATGCAAAAAGAAAATCAGAAGCCCAATTTCGAATTTATCGCTTTAATGGCCGCTTTAATGTCTATAGTGGCGTTGGCCATTGATGCCATTTTACCCGCAATTTCCAATATCGGTATTGCCATTAACAGCTTGGATTCCACTGATAATCAAATGCTGGTGACCATGATTTTCTTGGGGCTCGGTCTGGGTCAGTTGTTCTTTGGCCCACTCTCTGATTGCTATGGAAGAAAGCCCATTGTTTACACAGGTTTTGTGCTGTTCTTGATAGGAAGCATTATCTGTTTGTTTGCTCCATCATTAGTGATAATGATTGTTGGAAGAATCCTGCAAGGTATAGGACTTTCTGCCCCAAGAACGATGGCCATTTCCATTATTCGGGATACGTATGTTGGGGATTACATGGCCAAGATCATGTCTTTTGTGGTGGCCTTCTTTATTTTGGTGCCGGTAGTGGCACCCGCCATTGGAAAAGTCATTATGGATGGATTTGGATGGAAAGCCATTTTTTATGCCCAACTTATCTTTTCACTTATTGTAGCCATCTGGTTTTGGAAAAGACAACCTGAAACCTTGCATCCCGAGTATAAGATTCCATTTTCAAGCCATGTCTTTGTTGATGGGTTCAAGGAATTTATCAAATATCGGGAGGCGGTCGCCTTCACTATCATATCAGGTTTGGTAACGGGGGCTTTTTTGGTCTATCTGAGTTCGGCCCAACACATTTTTGAGGATATCTACAGGATGAAAGACATCTTTCCATACATTTTTGCAGGATTGGCCGTTTCCATTGGTCTCTCCACATTTTTAAACGGGACATTGGTAATGCGATTTGGTATGCGGAAATTATCGTGGATGGCCACTATGGCATTTACCATTATCGGTTTAATGTATACCATTTTCTTCCTGAATGCCCCAAACCCCAGTATTTATGTATTGGTTCCCTTTCTATCAGCACAGTTCTTTTGTTTGGGCTTTATGTGGGGAAATTTCCGTTCCATTGCCATGGAGCCCATTGGTCATATTGCGGGAATAGGTGCAGCCATCAATGGTTGTGTTTCTACCATAGTTGCCATCCCCATAGCCACATTTATCGGCGAGTTTGTGGAACATAGTGTTTGGCCTCTTTTTGTTGGGTTGGGTATTTGTGGCCTGCTATCCCTTGTCATTTTTATGATGGTGAAACGGCCTAAACGGTTGGTGACAGCTTAGGAGTTTTCTGGAAAATAAACTTCACCACTACAAGAGTCTTTACGCGCCCCAGTAACAGAGCGTAGCACATTGGTCATCCCTTTCAGCCGCAGCACACCCATGAAGGCAAAAACCAGGGCTTCTTTATAAGAAACCAAGGTGGTATTGGGAATGATTACCTCGACTTTTGCCCCAAGTTTTTCTTGAAGTGTATCCATGAAGAACAGGTTAAGGGCTCCACCACCCGTGACCAGTAACTTGCTTTTGGGTGGGTTGGTGTATTTGTATACTTGTGCGGCTATTTGCTCACAATTATGATGGATAAAAGTGTGTAAAAGGTCAGCTTCGGGACTTTCAGAAGCTTCAATCAAAGGGACGACCTTACCCGTAAACCATTCATAACCTGTGGATTTAGGGTAGGGTAGGCGGTAGTAGTCCAGATTGTTTAGTTTTTTGAGCAAGGTTTCATCCAATTTTCCACTTCTGGCCAAGGTTCCATTTTCATCATAATCCATTCCCATTTTGTGTGTGATGTAATTCAGGGGCATGTTGGCCATTCCAATGTCATAGGCAATTCTTTTACCCTTTTTTTCAAAGGAAATATTGCTGATGCCTCCCAAATTCAGGCAGAAATCATATTCATGGAACAAAAGTCGGTCCCCGATAGGAACCAAAGGGGCACCTTGTCCGCCCAGACTGACATCTTTCGTCCTAAAATCACACACCACCTGCTTACCACTGAAATTGGCCAAAAGCTGTCCATCACCCAATTGAAAAGTGACGCCATCTTCAGGTCTATGGTGTGAAGTATGTCCATGACTGGCGATAAAATCGACTTCAATTCCACTTTCTTCAATAAAAGTTTTGGACTGTTCCCCTAACCACTTGCCAAAATCCTTGTGGAGTTGGGCATGGTCCTTTTCAGACAAATGAATTGCATTTTTGAGGTATTCCCGAAGATTATCGGAATAGGGGAGTTCTTTGGTCTGGTCAATAGTAAATTTCCAACCATTTGTCTCATCCCAAATACGACAATAGGCCATGTCCAGACCATCCAAGGAAGTGCCCGACATCAATCCCAAGACTTTATAAACAGTATTCATGCTTGGAGGGTTTTTAGTTGAATGGGCAACTTACCCAAAGCAGGTATTTCTCCATTAAAATGACGAACCGCCTCTTCCTGAAATTCGTCAAAATCTTGATAGACCAAAACCACATTGGAATTGGATTGCAATTCCAAAATATCCAAAACATAGGGATTACCAAAAAGATAGACCAAAACAGTTTTCTTCCCTATTGCTGTTCGAATGAAATCCAATAGTTCAGAATCAAAACCAAACTGATTCTTGGGTTTCACGGCTGGTGGAAAAATTGATAGTACCACATTTTGATACTTTTCCAGTTCGACTTTTATTTCAGGCAATTCGGACGACAGTTCCCATGCTTTTTGCTGGAAATCCTCCTCCAGCTTGTTGGAAAAAATATTGATTTTATTTGGGGCAAATGAAAGATTCAAAAAAGGGGAATTCTTGATTTCCACTGCTTTTTTAGGATTACCATAAAGCTCGGTCAGCACATTTTTCGCAATGGTTTTGTTCAACTCGATAGGGCTTTTAACTTCAGCAACATTCTCCCCTTGTTTTAAAAACGCCTTTTCTTTAAGCTGCCATATTCTTTTAAAACTCTCTTCAATACGAAGCTCCGTTGCATCGTTCAGTATGTTTTTGATGCCTTCCACAGGGTTTTCACTAAAACAAAGCACATCCATTCCTGCTGCAAAAGCAGTGGCTTCCAATTCGCCTTCTACTGAATGTTTTTTGGAAACAGCATGCATGTTCAATGCATCGGAAACGATGATACCTTCAAATCCCATTTCATTTCGAAATAAGCCCGTAATAATTTTTGACGAGGTTGTCGAAGGTTCCTTTGCATCCAGCTGGGGGAGCGATAAATGTCCCACCATCACAGAATCAACTCCTTTTTCAATCAACTTTTGAAATGGATAGAGTTCATTATCCTTTAATTCTTCCAGCGATTTATCAATAATAGGAAGCCCTAAATGAGAATCGGTTGCCGTATCGCCATGCCCGGGAAAATGCTTAATGGAATTTAAGGTCCCCGTATTTTCCAAACCTTTTACATAAGCTTCTGCCTTGGTACAAACCTGTTCTTTGTCATCGCCAAATGAGCGATAACCAATCACAGGATTTTCAGGATTACTGTTGATGTCCACCACAGGGGCAAGATTCCAATGAATGCCGACTTCCCTGCAATCCAAGCCAATTTGCTGGCCCACCTCAAAAATGAGTTTATTGTTATTTTGAATGGCTCCCAAAGTAATGGCATACGGATATTGGGGCGTGTTCTCAATACGCATGGCAAGACCCCATTCGGCATCCATGGCTATTAGCAAAGGGTGTTTTGCAGCGTTTTGATAACGTGTTATGAGTTCTTTTAACCTATCATAGCTGTTTTCATTGTGAACAACTGCTTTCTTTCCTTCAAAATTTGTAGCGGCACTGGCTCTACTATGAAAAAAGCAAAGTGCCCCAATACGATAGTCATGAATCAATCGCTCCATTTCTTGAACTTCCTCTTCAGTGTCATTGATGAAAGCAGCCAGCATGAACAATTGCCCCACTTTTTCTTTTAGACTCAGTTGGTTTTGTGCAATTGAATATGAAACAATTTCTTTAGGCATTGGATTCATTCGTTTTTTTGCCGTAATCGGCGGGATACTTTAAGAATTTGAGGACCAAAAAAGCCGGGATGGCGGCTATCACCACCCAAATGAAGAAGCCATCATACCCCAACCATTCCTGAATGTACCCACTGACCATTCCTGGGAGCATCATGCCGAGGGCCATAAACCCGGTGGCTATGGCATAGTGAGAGGTTTTTGAGACGCCTTCGGCCACAAAAATGAGATACATCATAAAAGCGGTAAAGCCAAATCCATACCCAAATTGTTCCAATACTACGGTTCCTACCACGGCATAGATGCTAGTGGTTTGGGTTACCGCTAGAATCGCATAGAGGGCATTGGGCAGATTAAGTGCTAGGAGCATGGGCAGCATCCACTTTTTTAAGCCATCTCTGGAAATCAAGATACCGCCAAGTATTCCGCCAAGGGATAGCATGATTATGCCCACGGTTCCGTATATGGTTCCCACAGCTTCGGTGGAATATTCCAAGCCGCCCACTTCCAATTTGTCCAACAGAAATGGAGAGGTCATTTTAACCAATTGCGATTCGCCCAATCGATAGGTGAGGATGAACAGGAGAGCAATTCCTATTTGATTTTTTTGAAAGAATGAGGCAAAAACTTGTAAAAAACCTTCAGGTTTCTCGGCAGGTTCAATTTTAGCATTTTCAAATTTAGGAGCACTAAAAAAGTTGGCAATGGTCAATATCAGCATAAGAGCTGCCGCGCTGACCATCGTTAGGGACCATGCTTTGGTATTGTCCCCATATTTGTTTTCCAAGAACCCGGCAAAAATGACCAAAAGGCCTTGCCCGGTCACCATGGCCAATCGGTAAAAGGTACTTCGCACTCCTATAAAAAAGGACTGTTTCTTTTGGGTGAGGCCCAACATGTAGTAGCCATCCGAAGCAATATCGTTGGTTGCCGATGCAAAAGCGGCAATCCAGAAAAAGGCCAAGGTGATGATAAAAAATGAGTTGGAGGGGACAAAAAGACCAATGCCCAGAAACGCCATGGAAATAACCAATTGCATGAGCAAGAACCAATTTCTTTTGGTGCCGTTCAAATCCACGATAGGACTCCAAAGGGGTTTTAGTACCCAGGGAAGGTAAAGCCAGCTAGTATATAGTCCGATTTCAGCATTTCCAATACCAAGCCGTTTGTACATGATCACGGAAACGGTCACTACCAAAATATAAGGAATCCCTTGGGTGAAATAGAGGAAAGGAATCCATAGCCAAGCATTTTTGTCTTTTGGTGCGACACTCATTTGTTTGATTTTAAAAATTCAACGGCAGTACGGCACTTTCATTCCCGTATGCATCGGATATAGAAATGCCCACCTTGTTTCTTTGTTGTTTATTGGTCAATTTGAGCTGAAAACAGCCTGAATTTTGACTTTCGGAAAGATACTTCTTTCCTATGAGTTGTTTTTTGTTGTGATTCAGTTGATAGTAATTCAGGAATCTAGGGACGGAATCTATATGCGATATACAGATATCCAGCGTTTCATTTTGTTTTTGAACCGATTCGATTCCGAGAAGCTGAATTTTCCTTGAAATCCTGTTCAATGTCGCAGGGTTTTTCGCAGGAAGTGGATAAAATTTCCGTTTCAGGGTTTTGACCACTTTTTCATGCTGGCCAATCAGCGATTTTGCACTGAAAAAGATATTGCCATCAATGTTTTTTTGGTCTCTGGCAAACATTAGCTGTTTGGGGATTTCTTTCTTTTTGTCCCAAGCTTTGTCACTGTTGTTTTTGATTTTGTAGGCTCCGTTTCCAAGGTACAAATTGGTGTTGGGTGTGGTATTAGACCACCAAGAACCCACGGCTCTATGCGAGGCAGGGGGGTAGTCCATGCTCCAATAGGCTTGGGGTGCCAAATAGTCCAGCCAGCCTTCTTTGACCCAAAGAACGGGGTCTGCGTACAAATCTTCAAAGGTGGTTTGTCCCGCACGGGTATCTGAACCTGCAGGGTCTGTGCTTTTGTTTTTCCATACCCCAAATGGACTGATACCAAATTGTACCCACGGTTTATTTTTCTTGATGGTGTGGTAGACATTTTTCACCAAAGAATCCACGTTACTGCGTCGCCAATCTTCCAAGGACTGATTGGGCAAACCGTAGGTTTGAAATGCAAGTGAGTCATTGAAGACTTCACCTTCTATTTTATAGGGATAGAAATAATCATCAAAATGGATGGCATCCAACTCGTACTTCACAACCAATTCCTCTACGACTTTTGCAAATTTCTTTTGGACCTCGGGCAATCCGGGATTGTAGTAGTATTTTTTGCCGTATTTCACCATCCAATCGGGATGCTGGTAAAAGTCATGATTTTTGGAAAGGGCCAAGGTATCCAGGTCAAAGGTGGCGCGATAGGGGTTGAGCCAAGCATGAAATTCCATGCCTCGTTTATGGGTTTCCTGAATCATCCAGTCCAAAGGATCATCAAAACCTTGGGGAGCTTCCCCTTCTTTTCCAGAAAGATATTTGGACCAAGGCGCCAAATCCGTTTGGTAAAAGGCATCACCCGCGGTTCGCACCTGAACAATGGCCGCGTTGAAGTTCAACTCTTGATAAAAATCCAGAATGGTGATAAAGTCTTTCTTTTTCTTTTCAGGTGAATCGTTGGGGTTTTTGGGCCAGTCAATATTGGCCACTGTGGCGATCCATACCCCTCTAAATTCTTGTTGTGGGGCTTTGATAACCGCACAGGAAGCTAAAAAAATGAAGAGAATCGAAAAGAATAAAATGGTACGCATAAAAGCTGAAAAGGCCTACTTTAAAAATAAATGTAGGCCTTTTTGATTGAATTAAACAATTAAAACTACTTAATGGAAATCTTCAATGGTACTATTATTTGGAGTCAAACCGATAGCGAACAAAACCTTCCATAGCCTCATATTCTGCCATACCTAGTGCATTGTATCGGTTGGCGGTATCCTTGTTTCGTTGCTCGGCGCGTTGCCAGAACTCCCTTTCATCGTTTCCAGGGAACATGGCACTGTCTTTTTGGGATTGGTGTTTAAAGATGGCGTTGATTTTTCGGGCCATATCCTTGGGCCCGATGGGTACGGCCATTTCCATATCTGCAATTTCCCATTCTTGCCAAGCGCCGCGATACAACCATACGTAGCAATTGCGTATCCAATCTGAACCCTCATCCAGCAAGCGTTGGATGGCCCTAAAAATGACATCCAAACAAACCCTGTGCGTGCCATGTGGGTCAGAAAGGTCACCAGCAGCAAAGATTTGGTGTGGCTTGACTTCGTTAAGCAGTTTATACGTGATTTCTACATCTTCTTCTGAGATTGGTTTTTTACGTACTGCTCCGGTCTCGTAAAAGGGGAGGTTTTGAAAGTGCGCATTTTCTTCTGGAACACCACAATAACGGCAAGCTGATAGTGCCTCACCTTTACGTATCAATCCTTTAAAGTTTTGTACTTCAGCACTGTCAATTTCCCCCGGTTTTTTTGAAGCAAGGAACTCCCGAACCTGCTTAAACTGTTTTTTGAGCTCTTTGTTTTCTTTTTGTACATCAGTGGCGAAGTCCAGGAAACGGATGACCTCATCGTCAAAAACAGCAATGTTTCCTGAAGTTTGATACGCTACATGGACATTGTGCCCCTGATCTACCAATCGCAATAAGGTGCCACCCATCGAAATAACATCATCATCTGGGTGCGGACTGAAAATCAAAGATGTTTTAGGATGGGGCTGGGCTCTTTCAGGACGTTGGCTGTCATCTGCATTGGGCTTTCCGCCTGGCCATCCGGTGATGGTGCGTTGCAACTGATTGAAAACCGAAAGGTTAATTTGCTCTGCAGAGCCAACCTCGGCAATCAGATTCCCCATTCCATATTCGTTGTAGTCCTCATTGGTTAGCTTTAAAATGGCTTTTCCTAATTTCTCGGACAACCAAATGGCTGCTGTTTTGATGAGTTTTTCATCCCATTCGCATTCAGTGACCAACCATGGCGTCTTAACGCGGGTCAAGAACGAAGAGGCGGCATCGTCCAAAACAAAGTCACAATTGTTATGGTGTTGTAAGAAGGTGGCTGGAACGGATTCTTTAATTTCCCCTTCCACAGCTTGCTGTACAATGGGGGCCTTACCTTCACCCCAAGCCATAAGAATAATCCTTCTAGCGTTCATGATGGTGCCAACTCCCATAGTAATGGCTCTTCGGGGAACATTTTCCTCTCCAAAAAAGTCGCTGGCTGCATCCAATCGTGTAACTCTATCCAAACGAACCAAACGGGTCTTACTGTTCAATGAGGAACCGGGTTCGTTGAATCCGATGTGTCCGGTCCTACCAATTCCAAGAACCTGTATATCGATGCCCCCAACATTTTGGATTTTTTCCTCATAATCCAAACAGTATTTTTTGATGTCTTCCTTGGAAAGACTTCCATCAGGGATATGAACGTTGTAGGGCTCAATATCGATGTGGTCAAAAAGGTGTTCGTTCATGAAACGCACATAGCTGTGGATGGAATCGGGTTCCATGGGAAAGTACTCGTCCAAATTAAAGGTGACCACGTTTTTGAAGCTCAACCTTCCTTCTTTATGGAATTGGACCAAGTAATCATAAACTTTGGTAGGGGTGGAGCCAGTGGCCAAACCAAGAACCGCTTTTTCGCCCTGTTCTTCTTTTTGCTTGATAAGACTTGCAATCTCGTTGGCAACATACCAAGAAGCACTATCTGAATCTTGGTAGATGTGCGTGTTGATTTTTTCAAACTTCACGGTTTCCATATCCAAGGTTTCTGGTTTTGACGGATTTTTGACCAATTCTTGCATGATTTGTCAGGATTAAGAGTTTAAACAGGACAAATATACTTTATATTTGCAGTATTTTGCAATATATTTGCAGCTTTATGCTTTTTTATCGACAGACAACATTGCTCTGTATACGAACAGCATAATCTGGAATAGTTTTCTACTTTTGAAATTGAATTATAATGGCGGCTTTAATGCTGAAAGAAGAACGACAACATGCCATCCTTAATGAGGTTGAGCTCCATAATCGGGTTTTATTGACTGATTTGGCAGAGAAACTGGATGTTTCCATTGACACTGTCCGGCGCGATGTCAAGGAACTGGATGCGGAAAGTCTCTTGATTAAGGTGCACGGTGGTGCCGTTTCCCTTGGTTTTGCCAATCACAGTCCAACACGCAGCAATGTATACGCACTGGACAAAAAAATTGCCATTGCCAAAAAAGCAATAGGTTTAATTCGGGAGAACAGTGTTGTTCTCATAGATGGAGGAACGACCTGCTTGGAACTTGCCCGTTTGCTTCCGGCCAATCTAAAGCTTACCTGTTTCACTTTAAGTCTTCCGGTAGCCATGGAATTATTGAACAAACCCAACATTGAGACCATATTTATTGGAGGTACGCTTTCCCCAGACTCTCAAATAGCCATGGGTTCCAGCGCCATTCATGCCTTGTCTGAAATAAAAGTGGACTATAGTTTTATTGGAACCGGTTATGTGGATGCCCAATACGGATTGACAGAATTTGATTGGGATGTGGTCCAGACCAAAAAGGCGGTAATCAATGCTTCCAAGAAAACGGTGCTGTTGTGTATTTCGGAGAAGTTGAATTCCCAACACCGATTTAAAACCTGCGATTTAAATGTGATCAACACCATGGTGACCGAATTGGAACCTTGGGACGAAAAACTCGCCGCATTCAAAAATATGAACCTACAATTATTGTAACCCCTGTGAAAAAACACATCAAAATAACAGAAGAAGCTTCCCTGTACGACCAGTTGGAAGAAATGTCGAGCTTGGATATTGTAAGCAATATCAACAATGAAGACAAGAAAGTTGCAAATGCCGTTGAAGAAGTATTGCCCCAAGTGGCAAGATTGGTAGATGAGACCGCTAAACGATTTGAAAAAGGAGGTCGATTGTTTTATATCGGTGCTGGTACAAGTGGACGTTTAGGCATTTTGGATGCTTCTGAAATCCCGCCAACCTTTGGAATGCCCTATGATAGGGTCATTGGGTTGATTGCAGGAGGTGATACGGCCATTCGAAAAGCGGTGGAATTTGCTGAGGATGATTTAGACCAAGCATGGAAGGATTTGCAGGAGTTTGACATCAACTCCAACGATGTGTTGGTCGGTATTGCAGCCTCTGGAACTACACCCTATGTTTTGGGGGGAATCGCAAAGGCTAAAGATCATGGTATTTTAACAGCTGGGATAACCAATAATCCAGGGTCGCCCTTGGCTACAGGGTCTGATATCGCTATAGAAGTGAATGTTGGTCCCGAGTTTTTAACCGGAAGCACCCGTATGAAAAGTGGAACGAGTCAAAAAATGGTGCTCAACATGATAACCACTGCCCTAATGATACGTATTGGTCGCGTAAAAGGCAACAAAATGGTGAACATGCAACTGAGCAATACCAAATTGGTGGACCGTGGTACCCGCTATATTATGGAAGAACTCGGCCTGAATTACGAAGAGGCCGAAAAAGCTCTGAAGCAATATGGTTCGGTAAAAAATGCAGTCGATGCTTTAAAATAGTGGTTATTTGGGAACTAATCTTACAATTCCTTTCCCCTCTATACCTACATATATATAACCATCCGGTCCTTGGCGCACATTCCGTACCCGGCCCATACCATCCAGTAGTTTTTCACGGTAGGTGACTTTGTCATTTTTTAGTTCGAGACGTTCCAGATATTGAAAGGATAGGGAACCCACCAACAAATTCCCTTTCCATTTGGGATATTTGGCCGAAGTGACAAAGGTCATTCCAGAAGGCGCAATAGAAGGTGTCCATTGATATAGCGGTTGTTCCATTCCGGGTCTGGAAGTCTCATCCGTGATTTTGGTGCCGCTGTAATTAATGCCATAAGTAATGACGGGCCAGCCGTAGTTTTTTCCTTTTTGGATGATATTGATTTCATCCCCACCCCTTGGGCCATGTTCATGCTCCCAAATTTTTCCAGTTTCGGGATGTTTGGTCAACCCTTGTGGGTTTCGGTGCCCATAACTAAAAATGGCCGTCTTTGCTCCGGATTTTCCAACAAACGGATTGTCGTTGGGAATACGTCCATCATCATGGATTCGGTATATTTTGCCTCCATCCCGGGTAATGTCCTGAGGGTTAACGTCCCTGTTGCCACGTTCCCCTACTGAAAAATAGAGGTGTCCTTCATTGTCAAATTCCAGTCGGGAGCCAAAATGCTGCCCTCGGGTGGAATTGGGTTCCGCCTTATAGAGTAATTGTTTTTGTGTTAGCCTATTATTGGAGAGTTTGGCCCGCATAATGGCGGTGTTCCCACCCTTTCCATTACCCTCTGAGGAGGCGTAAGTGAGGTAAAGCCATCCATTTTCTCTGTAATTGGGGTGTAGTTCAATGTCCATCAAACCGCCCTGACCCCGCACATAAACTTCGGGTACATTACTGATTTTAGAAGTTTTTCCAAAGGAGTAATGTATCAATTCCCCAGTTTTCTCCGTTATCAGCATACTGCCATCAGGAAGAAATGCCATGCCCCAAGGGTTCTGTAGGCTGGATACAACGGATTCCACAGTAAAATCAAGGGTTTCGGGAAGATTTATGCTTTTATCGGGAGTTTGGGCGCAGGATGTACTAAGCAGTACAACGAAAAAATACGGAAATACGATACTTTTTTTCATAGTTTTACGTTGAAATAATAGATTTCATGGATAAACGGTTACTTTTTGGTAATCGAGTGAGTTGAAGATAAAGAGATTTTTATAAGTATAGAAAATTACGATGTAAGAATATTAAGGTCCCAAATCTGAATATTCTGCCCTAACAAGACTTAACCTATGCTCCCTCAAAAAACAAGGCATTTGCTATATGCCGTGTTGATGGTGTTCATATCCATATTTTGTTCCACGGTATTAGCAAAGACAGAGGTCAACCGGATACTAGCCAGAATAGTGTCCACTGTTTCAGAACCACAAGCTGAAGAAAAAGCGGAGATTTCCTCCGAGAAAGTTTCAGTTACACGGCCAGAAGCATCTTTTGCTGCAAGCAGCAGCATGTTCATGACCATTATCCAAGGGGCCAATGAAGAAGTGGTTTGCCCCAACGACGGTAGTACACTTGCCAAATTCTTTCTCTGTGGTACAAGTGATATCCGAACCATTTCCCTGAGTCAATCCGGTAGTAGTTACCAGTGGCAAAAACTGGACCCCAATACCTGTGCACCCACAGTAGTGGATGATTGCCCTACCATAAACGGAGCCTGTACCTGGAATACGGTTGGTACCGGTTCTACTTATAATCTATCCACCGCAGGTGAATTTAGGGTTCGAGTAAATTCTGGACAGTATTTCTATTTCAAGTCTACCTTGAACCCGTTAAACCCACAATTGATCAAGGAAGATATTGTATGTGGGAATCCAGGTAGGGTGGAGGTGACCAATGTTCCGGCAGGATATGAGTATAGTTTAAACAGTGCTGCGGGGCCATACCAAGATGCTCCCTTCTTTGATATTACATCTTCAGGTGATTACAGGGTCTATGTGCGCTTGAAAAATGTATCCGCTACGGCTTGTGTATTCCCATCTAATATTGTGACCATAGATGATTTGGACATTAATGTAGATGTCACTGCCAACGATATTCTTTGTAGCAGTGAATTGGGTAGTATAGATGTTAGCGTTTCGGGAGTTCCGGGATTCTATACCTATAGATTGGTGAAAAATGGGGTTACTGTAGATACTTTCGGACCAAACGGAGCCGATTCCTATACTTTTGCCAATGTTAGCCCAGGTACCTATACCATCCGTATAGATACTAATGATTGCTCCGAAACGGTCACCACTGACATCAATGGGGATTCCATCACAATCGGAAATGGGATAAGTCCGTTGGCTGTTTCTGCAACCGCTTCTGATAGTTTTGGTTGTGGAGCCACCTCGGTGGACGTAAACCTGACCACTTCCGGGGGTACGGCACCGTATCGCTTTAGTGTGGACGGTGGACCTTTTGGTTCTACCTATGCAGGTTCCACGACATTTACGGTTACATCAGCGGGGACATACAATATATTGGTGGAAGATGCCAATGGATGTCAACGAAGCGCATCCGTAGATGTTCCAGACATTCCACCACCTATTTTCAATTTTACGGAAGAAGATGCCAATTGTGGTGGGGCCAATGATGGTAGAATCACCATTAACGTGACCAACGGATTTGGCTATGAAATTGAATACAGCATCAATAACGGCTCAAGTTTTCAGATAAGTAATACGTTTTCCAATCTGGCTCCGGGAAGTTATGATATTGTATTGCGCTATGAGCAGGATTCATTTACCTGCACCACAACCCCACAAACAGCAACCGTAGGGACACCTTCAACCATTACGGCTACAGCTACACCTGATACGGTGCCCACCTGTGGTGACGAAAATGGAGGACAAATTACGATTTCTGGGGTATCTGGAGGAACAGCTCCGTATGAATATAGCGTTGGGGCAGGATTCAGCACCAACCCCGTTTTTACAAATCTTGGTGTGGGAACGTATACGCCCATGATTCGAGATGCCAATGGATGCGTAGAAGCCCTTTCGGATATTGTTTTCAATGCATTGAACAAGCCCACCAACTTGGATTTTGCAATTTCCAGTTTGGATTGTATCACTACCACGGCTTCCGTTGGATTGACCGTTACCGGAGGCACTGGTCCTTATACCTATGAAATTATTGCTCCAGCCGCCAGTGCGGTAAATAATGGGAACAATGATACCTTCAGTGGATTGGGATTGGGAACCTATACCTTCAGGGTTACCGACAATGCAGGATGTTCGTATGACGAGAACTATGCCATAACCGATATTAGTTCCATTGGAGCTCAAGGTCAACAGACCAGAGTGGTAACCTGTGTAGGTGATTCTGATGGAGAAGGACGCTTTTTGGTGGATGGATTCAACTCCACCTATAGCTATAGTATTGATGGTGGTCCTGTTTCAACCGGACAGAGTGGAAACATTATCCCATTGACAGGCTTGACTGCCGGAAGCTATGTGATTTCTGTCACTGATGAAGAAACCAATTGTATCGATACTGCTACCTTGGTGATTGAAGAGCCATCGACCGCGTTTGCCATTTCCAGTTTTGATGTTACTGATATGAGCTGTCAAAATGGGAATATTGGTGCCGTTCGTATTAATACCGTAGGTGGATGGGGTGGTAACCGATACACCTTGACTCAACCAGATGGCTCCACGCGAGGTCCTAAAAATGGAAGTACCTTCTCTAATCTCTCCCAAGATGGAACCTATCAAGTTAGTGTTACCGATGCCAATGGGTGTACCGTTACCGATAGTTTCACCTTGACCAGCTTGGATGCACCTACTTTGACCTTGGACAATGGTGCTTCAGATTTTTGTTACGACAACTTTGGTGCTGCGACTTTGGTGGTCAATGCATCAGGAGGCTTAGCTCCCTATCAATACCGAATTAATGGGGGTGCTTTGGGTGCCAGCAATACTTTTGCTGGACTTACCCCAGGAACCTATACCATTCAGGTGGTGGATGCCAATGATTGCCGGGATACGGTCACCGCAACCATTGAACCTCAAGTAATGGCCAATGCCACAACCATTCAAGAGTTGGATTGTGCGGGCCCTCCGGGACAGATTCAGGTGAACATCAGCAATGGATATACCTCGGGAGGTAACTATGATATTTATGAAGTAAGTATCAATGGAGCACCCTATACTTCAGGCAACAACAATATTACAGGGAACTCATTTGTGTACAGTGTACCCAATGATGGTTCTATTATTACGGATACCACTTTTCAATTTCAGATTACAGATAGTCGGGGTTGTGTAACCGAATCCAACATAGTTACCATTTCTCCTCCAGAGACAATTGCAGGTTCAGCGGTTGCTACCGATACGCAATGTGGTGACAATGCCTCTGGAATTGTGACATTGATTCCTGATACCACCCAAGGGATTCCTCCGTATGAGTTCAGTAATGATAATGGAGCTACTTTTGGTTCACAAAATATTTTCTCTGGATACGGACCCGGAACCCATGGCGGATTTGTGATTCGCGATAGTAGGGGATGTGTGAGTCCACCGTATAGTGTAACCATTGCTGCTAGCACCCCATTGGATGCCACTGCGACCCCTACGGATGCGGTTTGTTCCTCTGGAGCAGTGAATGGTTCCATTTCAACAACCATTACTAACGGAGTGGCCCCTTTTGACTATGTCCTTCTGGACGTGGCTGGAAATCTAGTGTCCAACTCATTGGGAACCACAAGTACAACGGTGAATTTCCCTAACCTTCCTGTTGGGAATTATACCGTGGTCACTACGGATGCATCAGGTTGTGAGGATCGTGATGAAGTGGTCATCGACCAAAATACGTTGGATTTGATTCCTTTGGATCCAGACCCAGCAATATGCTCAGATACATCTTTCCCATATCGGGTAAGGGCCACAGGAGGAACCGCGCCTTATGAGTTTAGGTTGGTGGGTGAACCAACGTTCAATCCGGCAACTTCAGGAGGCGATACCTATGATTTTACGGGGCAAGTTGTGCCTGGTGTCACCTATTTTGTTGAGGTTAGAGATGCTTTGGGATGTACTTACATTGAAGAAATCGACCCGATTGGTCCTCTAAATCCGGTTACGATTACCGCTACGGCTACCACAGCATCCTGTGATGTTGCAGGTAGTGGAAGTATTGATTATGATATTTCTGGGGTTGCTGCCCCTGGTAATTTTACGGTTACACTGCAAAATACTGATACAGGGGTTATCGAATCAGGGCCAACGTCATTCACTGGACAAACTATTCCCTATAGCGGAACTTTTACTGGTTTGGCTCCGGGGAACTATCAAATTATTGTGGAGGATGATACCACTGGATGTAGCTCGAGTACTTTGGTCTTTATCAGCTTTAGTTCTCCATCCATAACTATTGATAATTTTGTAGAAGCTACCTGTAACGCAGGTGCGTTGGTTACCGTAAGAGGGTTTGGCAGCAATGGCCCTTTCAATTATGCGTATGTTCCATCTGGTGATCCTGCACCAACCGTATTTGCAGCTGAAACTACCTTTGAAATCCCAGGGCCCTACCCTACAACTTATGATTTCTATGTGCAAGATGCCAACGGATGTACAGCCCTAACAACTTTAAATGTTACCCAAGAAGCGGGTGTTCCCAATCCAGTGATTGATGTGGTGAATCAGTGTACGGCCACTAGCGGTTACCAAATTCATATGGTTTCCCCGCTAACATCGGGACCAGAACCCGAGAACACTTTTCAGTACAATATTGGAAGTGGTTTTCAAACCGGAACAACGTTTACGGTACCGAATCCAGGTAGTTATGTAATCACGGTTCGTGATGGCAATGGATGTATTAATACGGTCACTGCTGAGGTATTTGATTTCTTTGCCATTAGTGCGGATGCCACTTCATTGCCAACATGTAACGCTGGCGATGGAACCATTACGGTGAACACTACAGGAGGTAGTGGAAATTTTGAATACCAGCTTCGTGATGCAGGCACCTTGGCAAACATTGGTCCAGCGCAAAGCACCAATGTGTTCAATAATGTATTGCCAGGGGACTACAATATTTTGGTTACGGATTTGGACTCTAACACTGCTATCTTATGTTCCGATGAGGCTATTGTGAATGTGTCTACGGTAAACACCCCAGTAATTGCGGCCACACCCAGTAGCGACGTGACCTGTAATGGAGCTGACAATGGAACTATTTCTGTGGAACTTCAACCTGGAACTGATACGGATACACCTTTAAGCTATATTCTGTATGACAGTAGCTTAGCTATTTTTGCAGGTCCACAAGGTTCTCCAGTTTTTGATGATCTACCGCCGGACACCTATCAAGTGGAGGTGGTTTCTGATAGAGGATGTACCGATCAAGTGGGAGGTATTGTCATTGCTGAACCTACTATGCTGCAGGTCAATGCAGTGAACACAGAATTCAGTTGTAATCCATCCAGTAATCAGTTCAGTACGGCCACGATTACCATTTATACCGATGATAACGGTGACGGCACTGGAACTGTTACGGGAACTGGCCCTTATACCTATAGCATGAATGATGGTACCCCACAGTTTGATGGTACCAACTTCCAGACCAGCAATACTTTTGAGGTAATTGATAATGGAACCAACCAGACCATTATATTGACGGCCCGAGACCAAAATGGGTGTGAGGAAACCTCCACAGTGACGATCAACAGTCCAACGGATATTACCTTCAGCTATGCTGTTAACCAGATTACTTGTGATACTCCGGGAACTATCGATATCATTGTCAATGAAGGTCCAGGAAATTACCAAGTGGAGATATTGCCTTTGGGCTCGGAACCAGCTAGAAGCTCTGGCGGTACTGATCGTGTAACTTGGGATATTGCCACTCCGGGAGATTACATATTCGCTGTGACGGACATAGGCAATGGAGGGTGTTCGTATCTCACGACCACCATCACCATGCCAGAGTACAATACCATTGAGGCTTTGATTGCCGAAGTGCAACCTGTAACCTGTTTTAATGGTAATGATGGTGCAATAAGTTTGGAAATCAACAACTATAGCGGAACCTATAACTACGAAGTTTTCTCTAGGGATAACAGCGGGGTTGAAACTTCGACCGGGGTTACCGGTAGCTTTGATACCAATGCGCCCATAAACTCCCCAGAAATTATTGGAGGCTTGCCCGCAGGTAACCTTGTGGTGCATATAGAAGCATTGGATTCGCCTTTCTGCGATGTGGTCAGTAATGTCACCACGGTTCGCTCACCAGATAGGGAATTGACGATTGATGCCATCCAAACCTCTCCAGTGACCTGTAATGTGCCAGGATATGGTGAAATTACAGTAGCTGGAGATGGTGGTTGGGGCACATATGAGTACCAATTGATTGCTCCTGATGGCACTACCATATTGGTGGATTATCCCAATACCAACCCTATTTTTGAAAACCTTTCCACAGGAATCTATACCGTAAATGTTAGGGATATTCGAGGTTGTGAAGCCACGAACACCATTGATTTACCGTTGCCAATACCTATTTCTGCGGATATTCAGGTGGTACAACCCTTGGCATGTAACAATGACAACAACGGAATTATTGAAGCTTACAATGTGGGAGGCGGCCAAGGCCCAGGAAACTATCTGTATCAATTGAATCGGATAACCGATGGTACCAATAGTGGACTTCAAACTACGCCAACCTTTGCCAATCTTTCGGCTGGGGAGTATACCATCACCATTTTTGATGGATGGAACTGTAGTTTTACCACAATTCCAATAACGGTTCAAGACCCAGAAATCGTTGTGGCCGAATTGGTGGAATTACAACCACCGGGTTGTGGGGATTTGGGTAGAATGGAGTTGAGTGTTACCAATCCAGAGCCAGGCGTGGATTATTTCTACCGCAGGGCAGGAACTTCAGACCCATTCACACCTTTTGGAGCAGGGATGACCAGTGTTGAAATTGCAGCAGACATTACTTTGGATCCCGGACCGTTCCAGTATGATGTTCAAAATTCCAATGGATGTCCTTACGAGCGATCCAACCAAATTTCCTTGGATCCTGCGGCGCCTTTGGTCATTGCTTTGGATTTAACGAATGCGACCATTAACTGTGCAGGTGAAGCAACAGGAATCATACGTTCTGAAGCCTTTGGCGGTATAGGAAACTATATGTACACACTGGTAAATTCAGATGTGTTGCCTGTAAGCCCAGCAAGTATACTTCGTCCAGCGCAAAGCTCAGGAATTTTTAGGGAGCTGAACCCAGGTACCTATTATGTGTATGCCCAGAGTGGAGGGTGTGAGGCCATTTCAGACCCTATTGTCATTGAACCCAAACCACCATTGGTCTTGGAATATCTAGAGGCTGTTCCTGTAATGTGTGCAGGTGATACCAACGGTCAGATTATCATCGAGGCCAGTGGAGGAACTGGAGCCATCCGGTATTCCATTTCGGATACCTTGAGTGAGTTCTTTGAAGGTGACGATCCCGATAATCCGAATAGAAAAACATTTACTGATTTATCGCCCAGAACATACGACATTATTATTCAAGATGACTTGGGTTGTACCATTACCAGAACCGTTGAGATTACCCAACCTATGGAATTGGTAGCTGGAATTGCATCCACCACGCCAGAAGTTTGTATTGGGGATGGGGATGGTACCCTTACCTTGGAGGTTTCAGGGGGTACAGCACCGTATTACACTAGTGTGAACTCCGCTGATGATGCTGATTTTGTACAAAATGATGACATGTTCTTTGATAACCTAATGGGTGGTGAAACCTATGTGATATTTATTAGGGATGCCAATGGGTGTCAGACCAATGTTGTTGCAGAAATAGGAGTGGGCGTGGAACTTATGGCCGAACCGATTGTAGAGTACGGTTGTGAAGGCATATTCCCAAATAGTACGGCCACGGTTTCCATTGCAGATACATCTTTATTACCTCAGCTATTGTTCGCGTTGGATGTTGAGGACATTCAATTGGCGACAGAGCAGCGAACTTTTGGCGATCTTCCACCAGGCGAGCATACCGTTTACATTTACCACGAAAATGGCTGTGTCACCTTTGTGGAGTTTGAGATTGATGCGTATGAGCCCCTTACCCTGGAAGCTATGAAAACAGGCCCCAATGAGGTCACCGCGGTAGCCACAGGAGGATTTGGAGGGTATGAATACTTCTTCCAAGGGGAATCCTATGGTGAGACCAATACGTTCAATATTAATATGGATGCCAATGTAAATATTATGGTAAGGGACCAAAACGGTTGTGTGGCCAATTTGGTAATGCCCTTTAATTTTGAGGGGATGCCGGAAATGCCCAATTTCTTCACTCCGGATGGAGACAACCTAAATGATTACTGGTACCCTGGAAACAGGGAGTTTTTCCCAGAAATTGATGTAATCATCTATGACCGATACGGAAGAGTGGTCGCACGTTTGGACCAAGTGAAGAAATGGGATGGTAACTACGAGGGAAGCCCACTTCCTACTGGTGATTATTGGTATGTGGTGAATGTAAACGATCGTGAAAAGCAACGATATGTAGGGCATTTTACACTGTATAGGTAGTATTTAAGGCTTTTTTGTCTATATTTACTCGGACAACGTATTGGCGTATACCGTATTTGAATTCAACCTTCTTCCCCCCACCACGGAATTTCAAATAAATGGTCAATAAGTGGCAAAGGAATTGAATTTGGCTTGGGTGAAAGTCAATGGTAATCAATTCCCTTGAAGGTTCGAATAAAAAGGATTAATCACCAAGTCTTAAACAAACTACCTTAATGGATAACACAAAACCTACTACTGGCGCGTCATCATTTTTGGCGCCCGAAAATGAAAATCTTGACTACTCCATTTTTCAACTGAATCTCTTCCTCAACGCATACAGCGATGGACAAAAGCCCTATAAAATAGATTATAATGTGTTATTGATGAGCTACCGTCAATGGAACGGCATCGATATTGATGAATTTTGCCAAGATCAGACCATAGGCTATTTTTTATTGAATCCATCCAATGATTCTGCAGAGGCTCGAGAAGCTTTTTGCATGGAAATCAGGGAGTTTCTTTTAGGAGTATAAGCAGTTCAAAGTACCCTTTTTATCTTCAGCATTTTTATTTCTTAAAAATGAAGATATAGTTTTACTAAAATTTATATTTTTGCAATCCGTTTTCGGGATGTGGCCCTTCGGCTACGCTCAGGATAGACCCCGTCTGTCACCCAGACTGCTTAGCAGTGGACGTTTTGGAAATTGGGTATTGTTTATTGGAAATTGTTGACCGTAGGTCAAACACGGGATGTGGCGCAGTCTGGTAGCGTACACGCATGGGGTGCGTGTGGTCGCTGGTTCGAATCCAGTCATCCCGACAAAATGGGTTTTAAAGGAACCCAATAAAAAGTCAATCAAATGATTTTCAAAGAATTACATTTTTTTTGATTTCATTTGATTGGCTTTAAAACCAAAACAAAAGTTACCTATTCGGTTACCTTTTTTTGACCGATTTTTTTCGATACTTTGGTAACCCTTTAGCATTTGACTTTCACTTCGATTTGACTTTCAAAACAAAATCGAATATTCACCTAAAGTGAGAGTCTATGGGAATTTCAAGAACTTTTAGCATCCTTTTTTGGCTCAATACAGCCAAGGAAAAAAATGGTTTTGCACCGATTTATGCACGGATAACCGTGGATGGAAAGCGTGCAGAAATCAGTTTGAAACGTAAAACAAAAGTTACCTTATGGGATCCGGAGGCCAGTAAAACCGTTGCCAGGACCTCCCAAGGGAAGCAATTGAACGACTATTTGGACGAGGTACATGCCAAGTTATTGGCCTGTCATAAACAATTATCCTCTGATTTTGAATTGGTTACAGCGCAATCGATTAAAGCGAGGTTCGTCGGGGTGGATTCCCGACACAAAACTTTGCTACAATTGGTGAGCTATCACAATGAGAACATGGAGGGAACCTTAAGGCCGGGAACCCTTAAAAATTACTACACCACGGAGAATTATCTCAAAAAGTTCTTGCTGAAACAGCAAAAGACCGGGGATATCTACCTACGTCATATGAGGTATAGCTTTATTATCGATTTTGAGCAGTT
The DNA here is from genome assembly GCF_017313225.1 of Allomuricauda sp. CAU 1633. Classification (GTDB taxonomy): domain Bacteria; phylum Bacteroidota; class Bacteroidia; order Flavobacteriales; family Flavobacteriaceae; genus Flagellimonas. The sequence continues at coordinate 569,279 of NZ_JAFLNE010000002.1, forward strand.
CCTTCGCAAGGGTCCATCCTTGCAACGTTCAAATTCATTGAACAATAATGGGGTTATGAAACACCTTTCCCGGTTAAAGAAGCTGATGAACCTTGGCCTCGATCTGGAATGGTTGGACAAAAACCCCTTTGCCCGTTACAAATTGAAGTTCCATAAACACAAAAGTGAGTTTTTGGAAAAACAAGAACTTGAATCCTTGATTAAAGCCTTTATTCCCGAGGAAGGCCTTCGTATCGTCAGGGATGTCTTCGTGTTTTGCTGTTATACGGGCCTATCCTATAGTGATGTCAAAAAATTGAAAAGTGGCAATGTCGTTAGGGGTATTGATGGCAAGTTCTGGTTGTTCTTGCAACGGACCAAGACCAATTATCCGCTTCGGATTCCCTTGTTGGAAGAGGCGATGCTGATTTTGGAGCGATATAAGGATGCTCCCGGAACCGGGAAGGATTATCTTTTGCCTGTTTTTGTAAACCAAAAAATGAACACCTATATCAAAGAGGTGGCAAAAAGGATAGGTATAGATAAAAATCTGACCTTTCATTCGGCAAGGCACACTTTTGCCACTACGGTCACGCTCTCCAATGGGGTTCCCATCGCAACGGTTTCCAAGTTGTTGGGCCATACCAAGATCACAACGACACAGGTTTATGCCAGAGTATTGGAAGATAAGATCAGTTCGGATATGGAAGGACTTCGTTCAGTACTCAGAAATAATTCTGAAAATGATAGTGGTTTTGTTTCAGGATGGTAATAACTGTACATAATCCTTTTTGAAATAAGTGAAGGGTCTTTGTTGATGAAGTTGAAATGTCGCAAATATTTACTAAATTTGCGACAAAATAATAAAATTGTAGTATGGACTCCATTGATGACCATATCAAAAATGAAATGGCCAAGGCTGATAAGGGAACCATATTCTTTACGGAGGATTTTTTGAATTTTGGTTCGGCAAAAGCAGTTGGAAAAGCTTTGGAACGGCTTTCGAACAAAGGTGAAATTACCCGCGTGGCAAGGGGTATGTATGCAATTTTGGAAAAACACAAGGTATTTGGAGAAATTCGACCTTCCACGGAAGAAATAGCTAAGGCGATCGCAAAGCGGGACAAGGCCCGAATTATTCCAACTGGGGTGTTGGCCTTGAACGTATTGGGTCTTTCCACACAGGTGCCATTAAATACAGTATACCTGACCGATGGTTCAGCACGATCCATAAAAGTGGGGAAGCGAACCATTAAATTTAAAAAGACCTCGCCAAAAAATTTATCGGTACTTGGTGAAATCAGTAGCTTGGTCATTCAAGCTTTGAAGGAGATAGGTAAGGAAAATGTTATGGCAAACGAAATACATATTGTCCTGAAACACCTCAAGAAGGAAAAAACCGAGCATTTGGAGCATGATATAAATCTGGCTCCAGAATGGATACGTGTCATTATGCGAAAAGCATTAAATGATAAAAAAAATGGATAGATGGTATAACGTTTCAGAGGAAGAGAAAAAAATAGCCTACAAGCAAATAGGGGAACGTACCAACCTTCCAGCATTTGCTGTTGAAAAGGACTGGTGGGTCGTGCAGACATTGGCCATCCTATTCGAATTGGAAATAGGAGAGCATCTGGTATTCAAAGGAGGCACATCCTTAAGTAAGGCATGGAAAATTATTGAACGGTTCTCCGAGGATATCGATTTGGCCGTTGACCGTTCCTTTTTTGGGTTTGAAGGTGATCTGGGCAAGAACCAGCGTACCAAACTTCGAAAAAAAGCAAGTGCCTACATCATTGACACAGTATTACCTGAAATACAAGCTGCCTTTATGGAGAAAGGTCTGAAAAATGTGCGAATTGAACCTGAAGAAATTGTTTCCAGTGACCAAGACCCGGTAATTCTAAGTGTTTATTATCCGAACGTGATCGAAACGCCAGGTTATATACAGCCCAGGGTTCAAATAGAGATTGGTTGCCGATCTTTAAGGGAGCCATTTAAAAAAATGCCAATACTTTCATTGATTGATGAAAAGTTTCCAGAAGCTGCCTTTGCCCAAACCGCTGTCGAAATACCTTCGGTATTGCCCGAACGAACTTTCCTGGAAAAGATTTTTTTGCTACATGAGGAATTCCAAAGACCGGTTGATAAAATAAGAGTGGATAGGTTAAGTAGGCATTTGTACGATATTTATCAGATGTCGGTAAAGGAATTCGATGAGAAGGCTCTAGAAAACAAGGATTTATATGAAACTATTGTAAAACACCGCCATAGCTTCACAAAGTTGGGAGGCGTGGACTACAATTTGCACCAACCCCAAACCATCGATTTTATTCCCCCTGAAGATTTACTTCCAGCTTGGGAAAGGGATTACTTGATAATGCAAGAGCAAATGATCTATGGTGAATCCCCAACATTCAAGGAACTTACAGGGTATTTGGAAGCACTTCGAGGGCAGATCAATTCCATGTCATGGACAATGGACTGTAGTTTTTAAAACTTTCTGTAATGACCAGCTTTTTCAATTCTCGTGAAATTGAATTGTATAAATGAATAAGTTCTCATAGCCATTTAATAGAATACTACCAGGAATAAATTCTGGGATTGAAACTTTTTACAGAGAATCTACCCATTATAAAAGTTTTATTTTAGGAATAGTTTATTTATTCCAATTTTTTTCGCAAGATAAGCTCGCATAATTTTCTCGGACAAGGGACGGCATAAAGCCGCTCCTTATGTCACTATTTATTCCGTTTCCTTTCCGCTCCAAAATTTTGTCTTCCGCTTGGTAACCGCTCAAATATTGTTTAACCAAAATCCAAAAATCATGGAAACACAAACAAAACAAAGAGCGACACGCAAAAAAGGTGACAAACAAGGTGGAAGGGCATTGAAATCTTCATCCCATGGAAATGCTGTATCGGTTCCTCAGATCCAGTTGTTGGGAATTGAATCGGTTTTCCCAGATCCCGGTCAACCCCGAAAGACCTTTGATGCACAAAGCTTGGACCATTTGGCACAGAGCATTGCCGAACATGGGGTATTGCAGCCGATCACGGTCCGGAAATCTGATGACAGCTATATCATTGTCATGGGGGAACGTCGGTTCCGTGCAAGTAAATTGGCAGGGTTAACCACTATCCCTGCCATGGTTAGGGACTATGTCGATACCGAAGTTCTGGAGGTGCAGATCATCGAAAACCTGCAACGGAAGGATGTGGAACCGACAGAGGAGGCCGAGGCCATCCAGTTTTTGTTGGACCGTTACGAACCCGGTGAGATAGCCAAACGTTTGGGGCGTTCGGAAAACTATGTCCGCCAGCGCATCAAACTGGCAGGCTTGATTGAGGGATTCAAGGTTTTTGTCAGAACTGGGGAAATGACAATTTCTCTGGGAGCGGCAGTGGCGCTTTTTGACCCAGGGGAGCAGCAGATGATGTTGGACAGTCTAGAAGGGGATTTTCAGGGACATCGAATCAAACGGATGATTGAAAGCCGAACCTATGATTTGACCCAAGCCTGTTTTGATGTGACAGATAAGACCTTAGTGACCAAGGCAGGGGCATGTACTGTGTGTCCCTTCAATGCCGCCAACCAAGGCAACTTGTTTGGAGATGGGAAAATGGTCTGTACCCGGACCTCCTGTTTTGAGAACAAAAAGACCAAGACCTTTATGCAACTCTTGAAAAGAGTGAAAAAGGAGGGATTGAAACTGGTACCGAACATCAGCCAATATTGGGTGGAGGAGGAACGCAACCAATGGGTCATGGCCCAAATGGAAAAAGTGGGCCTTGAAGTACATTTGACCAATGAATTGGACATTTTAAAGCAGCCAATTGAGCCTACCTTGGAAAGCATTAAAGAGGAGCACCGGCATTATGAATATACAGAGAAAGAGTTGGCTGAATTCCTGGACGAGTCCATGGAATCCTTTACCGAGGAAAAGGAGGCATGGGACAATGCATTGGACCATGGCTTTGAAAAGGGTATTCTGCTAGAAACTGATACCTATTTGACACAGCCTGTTTTTGTGAAGGTCAGGGAAGAAACCAATGATGGAAGTTCAAGTGCAAAGCCTTTGGAGAAACGTAAGATGTCAGAATGTACCCCAGAGGAACAGATCATCAAGATCAATGCTCGGGAAATGCGGAAAAAACAAATCGAGAACAATAACCAGTTCAAGGAGGTGGTGGATATGATCAGGGAGACAGATTATATTGATCGAAAGAAAGCTTTGACCACGGATGAAATGGTGGCCATTTCCATCTCATTGTTCGAGAACAACATCGGGTTTTATAGCCAAAGGGAACATTTTAAAGACTTCTTTGGGGATGATTCAAGGTTATCCCACGAAGAACTGGTGGCCCGGTTCAAAGAAAACTTCAAGAAGGAGACTTTCCATAGACTGCTAAGGTTTCTATTGACCCGGCAGGTGCATCTTGGTGAAAGTAATCACACGAATGACCTGACCAACCGATCCTTTTATGTCGCAATTCAATCCTTCTACAAGGATAAGATTTCAGGTATTGAAGAAACCTATGTCGAAAGTCGTCAAAAGCGTGAAGCACGAATCAAGGAAAGGGTTACGGTCTTGGAACAACAGGTCAAGACAATTGAAGATTAATTGGGATATAGTGAGGGGTCTGGAAACAGACTCCTCTTTTTTTATGGTCATCCATAGGAAATGGACACCTCTTCGTAATCTACTTTGTCAATAATGCCGGAATAATTGGAATCAACACTTCTACTATATAAATCCTTGGTGATGGGATAGGCTTCCAGATCACCTTCCCATAAATCGTCATCGATAAGATCTTGAACGTCGGATTCATTGTTGCCATGATGCAGCCAAGATTCCAGATTTTCGTCATCGATGATCACCGGTCGTCGTTTCTTTTCATTGTGGATTTCTTCAAACATAGGAGTTGCGTCCTTGGTCAATACCGCAAAGGTCCTTCTTCCGTCTGCGGTGTTGGTATAAATGCCCGCTAGGTATAGTGGGTCACCGTTCTTTCTATGGAAGTAAAAGGGAACCTTAAAGTCTTTGCCCTTGACTTTCACTTTCGTATTGTGTGGTTCGAAGAAACCGTCCACGGGAATGATGCACCGCTGGTTCTCCCAACAGTAGCGGTACACGAAATGGTCGAAGAGCTTTTCGGATTTGGCATTCAGCCCCCCAAAGGTCTTTGGGTTCTTGAAATACTCCGTATAGTTTTCCTGCTTTTCCTTGGGGGGCATGATGCCCCACATCGCCGGGAGCATATTGTTGGGCTCTTCCTGGCCCAAAGTCCACATAACGGGATGGCTCCATCCATTGGCATGGAAATAAATGAGTTCCAGGTCGGTGTCAATGTCACCGTACATGGCCTTTACGGAAAGGAGTTTTTCCAGTTCCTTCCGTTCCCGGGTCTGTCTGGTCGAGTAGCACATCTTGAGGTTGAATTATGCTGTATTAAGATAGGCAAAATTGTTAAAGTTTTGAAACGGGTCAACCCTTTCCGTACATTTGGATATTTTCCATATTATAGGAATAAATCCAATATTTGTATGAAACCCACCATTCTCCATCTCGATTTGGATACCTTCTTCGTCTCCTGTGAGCGGCTGCTGGACAATCGTCTGATGAAGCGGCCCCTCTTGGTCGGTGGGTTGGGGGACAGAGGAGTGGTCGCGGCCTGTAGCTATGAGACCCGACGCTTTGGGGTGCATTCAGGGATGTCCATGAAAGTGGCCCGTAGGTTATGCCCAGAGGCCACCGTCATCAAGGGCAATGCAGGGACCTATATGAAGTTCTCGGACAATGTGACCGAAATCATCAAGGAGAGTGTTCCGGTCTTTGAAAAGGCCAGTGTGGACGAGTTCTATGCGGACCTTTCGGGTATGGACCGTTTTTTTGGCTGCTATAAGTATGCCTCCGAAATGCGCCAACGGATCCTGAGGGAAACAGGACTGCCCATTTCCTTTGGGCTCTCCCAGAACAAAGTGGTCTCCAAAGTGGCCACAGGGGAGGCCAAGCCCAACAACCAGATGAAGATCGACCTTGGACTTGAAAAGGAGTTCTTGGCGCCCCTACACATCCGTAAACTGCCCTCGGTGGGGGAGAAGACCTATGGGCTTTTGTCCAATATGGGGGTGACGACCATACAGACTGTACAGGAGCTGCCCCTTGAAATGCTGGAAAGTGCTTTTGGGTTGCACGGGCGGACCGTATGGATTCGGGCCCAAGGGCTGGACAATTCCCCCTTGGTCCCGTTTCATGAGCGGAAGTCCATTTCCACGGAACGTACCTATGGGAAGGATACCACCGATATGGTTAAACTGGAGACCACCTTGTTCGCCATGGCGGAGAACCTGGCCTATCAACTCCGAAGGGCCAACAAGATGACGGGCTGTGTGAGTGTGAAGATTAGATATAGTGACTTTAAGACCTATACGAAGCAGAAACGGGTACCCTATACGGCTGCGGACCATGTTTTGGTGCCCTTGGTGAAGGAGCTCTTTACCTCCCTTTATGACCGGAGGATGCTGATCCGACTAGTGGGGGTCAACTACAGCCATATCGTTGGGGGACATTATCAGATCGACCTTTTCGCCGATGATGAAAAACTGCTCAACCTCTATCAGGCCATGGACCGGGTGCGGAACCGTTTTGGGGAGTCCAGTTTGATGCGGGCCTCGGCCATGGGCGCCCATAGTATAGGAAGGGGAGGCAACCCTTTTGACGGACAACCGCCCATCTTATTGGCGCATAGACAACAATAGCATGTACCTGAACTGCCACACCTATTATTCCCTGAACTACGGGGTGCTCTCCGAATCGGAGCTCTTGGAGTTGGCCCGTTCCCATGGGGTGGGCGTGCTGGCCTTGACCGATATCAACAACAGTTCAGCGGGGATGAACTTTGTGCGACTGGCCAATGAGAAGGGAATACGTCCCATTCTGGGGATTGATTTTCGGAATGGGAATGTGCAGGAGTTTGTGGGGCTGGCCCAAAACAACGAGGGGTTTCGGGAAATCAATACCTTTCTATCCGAACACCTGCACAAGGGAACTCCCATTCCCTCCGTGGCACCGGTTTTTGAACATGTGCATGTGATCTATCCCTTCGAGAAGATCCAGGAAGAGGAACGGACGGATTTCAAAACCTATGAGTACATTGGGGTATCCATCGAAGAGCTTCGGAAATTGCGGTTCTCCAAGTATCGGGAATTTAAAGACAGATTGGTGTTGTTACAGCCCGTGAGCTTTCGAGGCAAAAAGGATTTCAATACCCATCGCTTGCTCCGGGCCATAGGCTTGAACACGCTGTTGAGCAAACTCCCCCAGTCCGAAGAGGCCAGACCTACTGATACCATGCGGTCTATTGATGCATTGAGAAAGGCGTTGGCCGATTTTCCGCATATCTGGAAGAATACAGAGCGGCTCATGGACTCCTGTTCCATTGCCTTTGGATTTAGAAGTGAGCGGGTTTCCCAGAACCAGTCCCGTTTTTTGGAGTCCAAGGCCTTGGATGTGCAGCGGTTGCGGGAATTGGCCTTGGATGGGTTGCCCCGATGCTATGCCCATCCTACGGAAAAGGTCAGGGAACGTATGTTCCGGGAACTGCGTACCATCCAAGAGTTGGATTTTGTGTCCTATTTTTTGATCAACCATGATATCGTCTGCTATGCCAAGTCCAAAGGTTATCCCTATGTGGGCAGGGGGAGTGGGGCCAACAGTCTGGTGGCCTACCTGATCGGGATCACCGATGTGGATCCCATTGAACTGGACCTGTATTTCGAAAGGTTCATCAATCCCTTTAGGGCCTCGCCCCCGGATTTTGACATTGATTTTTCCACCTGGGACCGAGATGATGTGACGGCCTATATTTTTAAACGTTTCGAGCACGTGGCCCTATTGGGTACCTACAACACCTTTAAGTACCGGGCTGCCGTTCGGGAACTGGGCAAGGTGTTCGGCCTGCCCACCGAGGAAATCGATAAGCTCAGTGCGGGTAGGTACGAACAGGGCACATTGGATGAACTGGCCCGATTGGTACTGAAATATGCCACCTATATCCATGGGATGCCCAACTACATCAGTGTGCATTCCTCGGGGATTTTGATCTTGGACCGTTCCGAGCACTATTATTCGGCCACCACCGTTCCGCCCAAAGGGTTCCCGACGGTGCAGTTCGATATGATCATTGCCGAGGATGTGGGCCTGTTCAAGTTTGATATTTTGGGGCAACGGGGATTGGCCAAGATCAAGGAAGCTGTGGAGGTCATTAAGGGTAACCAACCCGATGCCTTACTATGGGACATCAAGAGTATAGAGGCGATGAAACAGGATGCCAATATCAACCGGTTATTGAGCCAGGGGAGGGCCATAGGGGCCTATTATGTGGAATCCCCTGCCATGCGGGGGCTGATGAAAAAACTACGGACCCATGACTACTTGGGACTGGTGGCGGCCAGTTCCGTAATCCGCCCAGGGGTGTCCTCCTCAGGGATGAAGGATGAATATATCCGAAGGGAGCGGGAAACGGAGCGTCGAAAGGAGGCCAATCCCATACTTTTAGAGATCATGCCGGAGACCCATGGGATCATGGTCTATCAGGAGGATGTGCTGAAAGTGGCCCATCTGTTTGCAGGACTGGACCTTGGGGAGGCCGATGTGCTGAGGCGGGGGATGAGCGGAAAGTTCCGCTCCCGGGAGGAATTCCAGGCGGTGAAACTCAAGTTTTTTGAAAACTGTAAGCAGAGGGTGCATGATGCCGCACTGACCCAAATGGTCTGGGAACAGATAGAGAGTTTTGCAGGCTATGCCTTTGCCAAGGGGCATTCCGCTTCTTATGCCGTGGAGAGCTACCAGAGCCTGTATCTGAAATGCTACTTCCCTTTGGAGTTTATGGTGGCCGTGCTCAACAATGGGGGAGGGTTCTATGATACGGAGCTCTATGTCCATGAGGCTAAGATGTGGGGAGGCATTATCCATCCGCCATGCATCAACCGCAGTGACCATGTCAATGTCATTTATGGGAAGCATATCTATTTGGGACTGGGACAGCTTCGGAGTCTGGAACGTTTGGTCATCCAACGCATTTTGAACGAAAGGCAGCTCCATGGCAAATTCCGGGATTTTGATGATTTTATCGACCGTGTCCCCATTTCCATCGAACAGTTGACCATCTTGGTGCGTATCGATGCCTTTCGGTGTTTTGGGGTGCCCAAGAAGCAAGTGCTTTGGCAGGCCGTGTTCAAGACCAAGACCCATCGAAAGGATACGGTCCAGAAACTGCTCTTTAAACCTAAACACAGGCATTTTACACTACCGAATTTGCCTTCCCATCCCATTGAGGATGCCTATGACCAAATGGAACTCTTGGGCTTTCCGCTATGCGGGTATTATGAACTCATGGACGGCAAGGTGAAGAGCCGCTTGACCGCCGGTGACTTTGAGGCCCATGTCAACCAAAGGATTTGGATCTATGGATCCATGGTACATACCCGTTTGAACACCACGTCCAAAGGGGACACCATGCGCTTTACCACCATGCTCGATCTGGAAGGCCACTTTTTTGATTGTGTCCACTTTCCCCAAACCATGGCATCCACACCCATTCACGGAAAGGGTATCTATCTATGCCACGGAACGGTGACCGAAGAGTTCGGGCATTATAGTCTGGAGGTGGTCACGACCCTCAAACAACCCTTGCAACCCGACCCGAGGCAAGTGGACCGAGCTGTTTTAAAAGGCTAGGGGATCCATAGCACTTAACTGTAATTAAAGTAGGTCATTTTAAGGACCATCCAAAATCGGTGACTGTGTTCATTCCACTCGTTCAATGGATTGGAAATCTTTTATTTTGATGGGAAAATCCCATCGATTGTTTCCTTTTTGCTTCACCGTGATAACAATTTCGTGGAGCCCTTGAATTTCTGGGGAATAGTTTTCAATATGGTCAAAATCGTTCTTTGAGGATTGGATGATTCCCGAAAGTATTATGCCATCACTTGTTTCCAAAGTGACCAATTCATTGGTAAAGATTTTGATATATTTTGCTCCCATGGGTACCAAAGATAATCGATTAATGGGTGCCAAATAGTTGTCCACTTCAATCTCATTGAATCCGATCAATACTGCCCAAAGATAAACCCGGAAAATATTTCTCGGACAAGGGACGGCATAAAGCCGTTGCCATTGTCACTATTTATTCCGTTTCCTTCCCACTCCAAAATTTTCACTTGCGTTTGCTGGCCTGCCACTATTGTTCAATTTAAAACGCAGATCATGGAAAAACAAAACGTAGTGCAACTGGATTTTGGCTTTGAACTGGAGCCAGCGAAAACACCCACTCAAAACCTAAGCCCCAAGTCTTTCAAAAAGGCTAAATCCGATTTTGTCCTTGACTTTATGGACTTATTGCAAAGTCCCATCATTGTGTATCCATCACAATGGCAGGATGCCGTGCCCAAAGACCTTTTAAACAATATCACAATGGCCCGGATGTTGACCCAGGTGCGTGGGGAACACATGGCCTCCTTGACCGAGGTTGTGGCCTATATGATGCCCAGGACATTCGAATCTCCCATGCCCAGTGAATGGGTGAACATTTACACATGGTGCGGGCTCCAGTATGCCAAGACCTTCAAAAAAACAGGGCAGATGGAGGCCATGGAGGAAGTGGCACCAAAGCAACTGTCCGAATATGAGATTGGACTTTTGAAAAGGTTAAGGGTCTGGATCTATGAGAAGCGACGAAAGGCCTTAAAGGATAGCATGAAAACTTCAATGCCCAAGTTGAGTGGACCTTCCCCTAACAATCAGGGAGAGCTGTTCCAGAAAGACTAAAAGGAAACCGAGTTCCAAAATTACTGATCCATTACTATCGCAATAGTTGATGTATTAACATTTGGCCAATATGGAAGTCGTCCAAACGGATTTTTGGTACGACCTTTCTTTGCAAACCCTTCTTGGGGCTTTGCCGGAAAAGGCCGCAAATCCGTCCGTTCGCCCAACAAATTTTAAGGGGTCCTTAATAAAAGAAGCCCTTGTTGTTTTTCGGGGCATCGAAAAACAGGGCAGGGCCCAAGGACTTCCCATCAGGACACCATCGCCTGCAGTCGCTTAACTTCCCGTACGCTCCCTTGCCAATGGGTCAGATGGAATTCCTATGGCCCTCATTGAACCTGTCAAGGCCAAGACAGGTTTTGTCTAGAAATAGGGTTTCCACTTCCTTGAAAACCTTAAGGTTTTGCTACGTCGCGGAGCCTCTCGATTTCAGTCCAAAAGCCTTGACAGAACCCCCTTCTTTTATTGTGCTACGCACGTAAGAAGCAAACAAACGCCCCTTAAAATTTGGGAAACAAAGACCAAAAAAATAGAGGGGAAATTTTTAACCCTGTTTGCTGATCTGTCCAATAATGGAAGTCGGTAGACCTTTAAAACTTTTTATCATGAGTACATTGAGAAACAAAGTGCAGTTGATCGGAAACGTGGGGCAGGACCCCACCATCACAGACCTTGACAAAGGCAAACGTGTGGCACGGTTCACCATGGCCACCAACGAACATTACAAGAACTCGGAAGGGGAACGGGTGACCAATACCGAATGGCACACCATCATCGCATGGGGGAAATTGGCCGACATCATCGAAGGGTTTGTGACCAAGGGCAAGGAAGTTGCCATCGAAGGGAAATTGACCTCCCGTTCCTATGAGGACAAGGAGGGAAATAAAAAGTATGTGACCGAAGTGGTGGCCAGTGAGATCCTGCTTTTGGGTGGTGGTGATAACAATACCACCGAGTAAAATGGATAGGGGGTGTCCAAGACACTTGGCACCCCTTTCTTTTTTAATCAATAATTCAAATGAAATGGAACATCATGTCAATGAAATACAGATCAGTTACCGGGAAAAACTAAGCACCCTCAAATCACTTTCCATAACCAATTCCAAGGATGTGGCTGAGCTTCTCTTCAAAAATTGGGATTCCGATACCATCGGTTTGAACGAATGCTTTAAAATCCTTTTGCTCAACCAATCCAACAAAGTCAAAGGAATATACCCGCTCTCCATTGGGGGTATCACGGGAACCTTGGTAGATATGCGCATCCTTTTTGCCATTGTCCTAAAGACCCTTTCCGTTGGGATCATCTTGGCGCATAACCATCCATCTGGCAAGTTGAAGGCAAGCACACAGGATATACAATTGACCCAAAAAATCCAACAAGCGGCCCTGCTGTTCGATGTTAAGGTTCTAGACCATATCATCCTTGCACCCGATGGCCGATACTACAGTTTTTCAGATAACGGATTGTTATAGTGTGTTGGACGATAATGGGACAAACTATTGCTTTGGAACAAGCAAAGGACAACAAAGGAACCCAATCAATATGATTGGGTTTTCCTATGCTCAATTACTAAGTTTTTCTATCTTTAGCTTGTTGCTGAATGGCAATTAAAATATACGGCGATTCAATTTGACTTTCCTTTTGTCCGTATTCTTCGATTTGGCTTTTCGTAAAAATGCAACGGGTTTTTTTAACCTGGTTGTGCGATTCATTTTTGTGCTTCCGCACAAAAAGGAGAAGCAAGAGGATAGCGTGCTGGCGCAGCGCTACCGATCATATTTGCTCCGCAAGGTCCCTGTTTATAGGGGTTTTGTGGGATTTTTAGAATAAGGGCCTTGGGCATTTTTAGCGTAAAAATGCGCTGGGGCCAGTAAAACCAAGGAATTTTTAAGCTAAAAATGGACAAAGGATACGAAAAGGAACCATTTCGGACCGTGTGCATCAAGATATCGGTGCTCCAAAAATTCAAGGGCTTTTCCAAACGACAGGGGAAGTCCCATTCCATGACCCTATTGGCCATGGTGGAGTTTTTTGAATACAATGGGATCTCTCCCAACGAACGAATGCACGAGACGATCGCAAGTCTCAAATATTTGATAAAACGTAGGTTCAATGCCATGGTGGCCATTATGCGCAGTATAGAAAAGGAACAGACCCTGCCCACGGTCAGTATGATCCAGGCCCTCTTTGAGCAGGAACTGGAACCGGAAGAGGGTGATGAATGGGAAGGGGACTTTGAGTTTTTTGAAAAGCAATTGACTGAGATCAACACCCCGACCAATCCCGAACTCTTGGACAAAGAGACCACGGTGCCCAAGATCGTGCATGAACGGTTGAAGGAACAACTGGAGGAACTTAAAACTGATTTTGGCCATGTATTGGACCATGTTTCCGTGGCCAAGAACCACTTTGGAAAGGACCACCTCAAACTGGATCTCAAACTAGGGGCCATCGAAAAATACCGCACAAAACTCAAAAATATATAAACATGTACATCGCCATCACACGCCAACACTTGGGAGACAATTACCATGGTAGTTCCCGGGACTTGGTCAATTATCTGGAAAAGGAGAACGAAGGAAAAGCTCCAGAAGACCAAGAACTGTTCTTCAACCAAACGGAAAACAATATCGATACGGAGCGTGTCATTACCGAGATCGATGCCAATACGTCCAAATTGTCCAAACGAGACCCCAAGTTCTATTCCATAATGGTCAGTCCCTCCCAAGCCGAGCTCAACCATATCGGAAACGACCCCGAAAAACTGAAACAGTATACCCGGGAACTGATGAAGACCTATGCGGCCTCGTTTTATCGGGACAAGGAAGTGACGGTAAAAGATGTGCTATATTTTGCAAAATTGGAGCGGGAACGTACCTATTCCGAAAAAGACAAAAAAGTCAAGGAGAACCAAGTCTATGCCAGTAAGATATTGGAACTGCAACACCAGATCAGGGCCATCAAGGAGGGTAGGGAGCAAGGGAATGTGGCCAAATTTCAAGAAAGGATAAATGCTCTGGAAATAGAAGCACCCCATAAACTCAATGGCAAGCGCATCGTTCCCGGGATGGCCAAGGAAGGTCACCAGAGCCATATCCATATTATCGTAAGCCGAAAGGATGTGACCAATTCCCAAAGCCTTTCCCCGGGCTCCAAGTTCCGAACTTCGGAAACAGTGCTTAACGGCGAAAAAGTGAAACAGGGGTTTGACCGGGACAAGTTCTATCGAGCTTCGGAGAAGACCTTTGATAAACAATTTGCCTACAGAAGGAACTTTGTGGAGACCTACCATGCCCGAAACCTCATGGACAAGGACCCCAAACAATTCTTTGCGGCCCTCTTGGGGCTTCCTGCCAATGAGAAACAGGCTGCCAGACAATTGTTGTTCAAGGCAGGGGTAAAAGTGTCCAGTATTCCTGTCAACAAGGCACAGTTGGCCTATAAGGCCATGATGAAACTGAAAAAAGCAATCGGAAAGGCCATGGAATCGGGATCTATTGGAATTTAAAAAACAGTTTTATGGAAAATTTAGGGTGGGTCTGGATAGTAGCTTTTTTGGCAATCGGAGGGGTTATTTCCATTGTGGTCAATCGATACCTCAAATATGGGTTTGTTATTTGGACTTTGGTGATTGTGATATCGATCTTGGTCGATAATTTGATTTTTGGACGTGATGGTTTTTTAAAAGATGCATTGATCCTGTGGTTGCCCATGCTATTTGTGCATGTGGTGATTTATGGTCTGGTGGACCACTACAAATTGGATAAGAATCCTTCCAAGGTCTTTGAAGTGAAAATGAAGGTAAGGGGCAGGTCCTTGGTATTGGGGAATATTCGGCGTGGTGTATCGGTGATGGCCTCAGCAGGGAGTGGAAAGACCGAAAGTGTCATCTATACTTTTTTGAAGCATTTTCAGAAGGAGAATTTCTCTGGGGTCATCCACGACTATAAGGATTTTGAGATCACCGAAATGGCCTGTCCCTTATGGGAACGGGAACAAATACCTTTTAAGATCGTTTCCTTTGGTCCGATCTATAACCGGGTGAATCCAATTGCCCCCAAATATTTGCCCGATGAGGAAAGTGTGCATGAGGTGTCCCGGGTGCTACTGGAGAACTTGATGGAGCATCGGGACTCTGATGAGAACAGTACGTCCAGGTTCTTTAAGGATGCAGCTGAAGGTTTGGTCAGTGGGTTGATTTGGCGATTGAAGACCGATTATCCACACTATTGTACCTTGCCCCATTTGATGGCCGTATTCCAACAATTGGCCACGAAGAGCTTGATCAAGTTTTTAAGGGGGAATATTACGTCCCGGGCCATGGCCGATGCCTTTATAAGTGGTATTGGATCAGAACGACAAACGGCAGGGGTGCTAAGTACCTTGGCCAATGGGTTCAAAAAGATCAGTACCCGGAAGATTTTTATGGTGCTATCAAAGGATGAGATTTCCTTGGATATCAATAATGAAGACAACCCATCTGTGATGGCCTTGGTTAACAATCCCCAAAAGGATGCTTCCCTTTCCCCGGTGATCGCTACGATCATCCATACGATTTCCAAACAGATGAGCCAACGGAACCGGAAACCTTCTTTTATGTTATTGGAAGAAGCCTCGACCTTACGGCTGTTGAACATGCACCGCATCCCGGCCACCTTGCGGAGCTATGACATTGTGAGTGTCTATGTGTTACAGGATAAGATCCAGAATGATATGATGTACGGGGAAAAGGCCAGTAAAGCAATACTGTCTAATTTATCGTACCAATTCTTTGGGAAGGTCAATGACCCGGACACGGCTAGATACTATGAGCGGTTTTTTGAGTTGGTCAAGATACCCACTAGGAGCGTGAGCAAGAGTTCGGGATTAAACTTGGAGCGGCGGATCACGGAAGGGGAGAAGGAGGTGTCCAAACGCAGGGCCGAAGTGTTCTTTCGGTTGAAACAGGGGGAGTTTGTGGTATTTGCCGATGGGCGGGACCGGAAGGTCCGGTTTCCAAGGCCGGAAATTGAAAGGAGTTTGCCTGAGCCTTTGGGGATTTCAGAGTTGGAATTGGAGCAACATTACCTGAAAGTGCATCATGATATTGGGACTATTTTTAAGTGAATAGGAAGGTTAATTGTGTTTTTAAATTATACATTATGCTTTGAAAGTGTAAAAAATCAATTGAGATATTCCCTGTTTAATGGCATTAGCAAAAAATGTTTTAACCTTTTTTAAATAAGTGTTCGGTAGTATAATAAATTGTTTGATCAAATCTTCTTTCTGGGCTTAGATTTTTTTCACCTCCATTAAGGATTATGTCTTTTAGCACAGAAGGAGGTAAGATTGGATTAAATCTTCTAGCGGATTTCATATAATTGCGAGTGACCTTTCCGCTTAAAGCAAATTCTTTGTCACTTTGAAGTCCAAAAGTCATTTGGGCATAGATGTTTTCAATATTTGTTTTGCCGCCTCTTGAAATTTCATACAGTATTCTTGCTAATCTTGCGGAACTTCTTAAATACCTATTTAAATCTTTTTTTGAGTTTTCTGAACGGTCAATAAAAGTTCTACATAAGGCAAAGTCACTCCAAACAAAAATATCAAATGCGCTATCACTGAGGATTGGTGACTGTCCTTGGGTTTTCCATATTGGTTGTAATAAGAACGGTTTTTGCTTTACATAAAAGTCTTTTTGAAAATTATTAATTGTATCAAGTAGTTCTTTTTGATGCGAATATATTTCTACTTTATTATCCCAATGTTGAATACTTGAACACACGGGCTCAAATATTTCTCGTATTCTTACAAAATCTGACTCGCAGGAAGAAGCCATTCCTAGGGCGCAATAGGAAGTTGTGGCAGGTCTAATAACAAGTTCCGAGCCCCAATTTTCTTCTTTTTCCTTATATGTAGTTGAGTCGGGAATCACCGTTAGTTTAACTTCTAAAGGCCGGCACCATTTATCTTTATCCTTAATTACTAAATCTATACCTTTTATATCATCAAAAGCATATTTCTGGTAAGGATCATATTTGGATTCAAAGTTAAAGGTAATTTCAGATGAAGGTTTTGTTGTATTGAATAACCTGTCAATTGAAATTTCATCTGCTACAACATTTAAATTTTCATCCAATTTAAGATAAACAGCCTTTAACATCTTTTCCCTCATATAGCATGCGAGGGAAGCAGGAAAAGAAGAATTGAACTGATTCTTTCCCCATAGGTCCTTTCCTTTTCTATTAGAGTTATGTATGCCGAATAATGATGGTTTGTCCATAAAATGTTGACGTCAATATTTTGACGTCTAATTTTTTACAACTATTTTAGCAAATGTAAGTTTTCTAGAATAAAGATTAATAAATATGAGAACCATCGATTTGTTTGCCGGCTGTGGAGGTTTATCCCTCGGATTTCAAAATTCAGGTTTTGAAATTTTAAGGGCTTATGACAATTGGGACAAGGCGGTTGAATGTTATTCTGGAAATTTTGATCATGAAATCTACCAGCAAGACTTAAATGATGTGAATCAATTGATAGACAACTTGAAGCATATTCAAGTTGATATTATCATAGGTGGACCTCCTTGTCAAGATTTTTCTCATGCAGGTAAACGAAGTGAAGGTGCTAGAGCTGGGTTAACTCAATCATTTTCTGAAGTAATTTCTTCTGTTAGACCCAATTGGTATGTAATGGAAAATGTTGATAGGGCCGTCAAAAGCCAATCCTATAAATCTGCGAGAAAAAAGTTTAAAGAATCAGGTTATGGTATAACAGAAATTGTTCTTGATGCAAGTTATTGTGGTGTTCCGCAAAAAAGAAAGAGATTTTTTTCCATAGGAAAGTTGGATGAGAGGGACGGTTTTTTATCAGAAAGAATAAAATTATCTCAAAGTACAACGCCTATGTCTATACGAGACTATTTTGGTAATTCTTTGGGTTTCGAATACTATTACCGCCACCCAAGAAATTACAATCGTCGAGGGGTTTTCTCCATTGATGAGCCTGCACCAACGATGAGAGGTGTAAATAGACCGATCCCTGCAGGATATCCTGGACATGCAGGGGACCCTGTTGATATCAATGACGGTGTTAGGTCATTGACTTATCAGGAGAGGGCGTTGATCCAGACCTTCCCAAAGAATTTTAAATGGGTGGGAAGTAAAACCGCTATTGAACAAATGATTGGCAATGCTGTTCCAGTGAATTTGGCTGCTTTTGTTAGTAGAATAATAAGAGACTATCAAATTGAAGAATGGAGATTAATAGAAGAGGGGAGTTTAGCCGTGAATTTTTGAAATGGCTACAAGAAAAAAAAGCCCTCAAGAAACGTTCCTCACAGGATGTTATTTCACATTTAATCAGGGCAAGTAAATTTATCAATTTGTTTCAGAGTGAACTAAATGGAGAGGATTTGGTATACCTTTTAGGTAAAAATGCTGAATTTGTTACATTGAGCTCCGGTGTTAAATCTCATTTGAGAAGATCAATAAGGCTTTTTTGCGAGTTTAGAGAGTATTTTACAAAGGCAAATTCTCCAAAACTTTTTTGATAGATTAAACTTTTAGAGCGAAGGCTTACCACTTATGTAATGTACCAATAAGAATTTGGTGAACTTTAAGGCAGTTAATTTATTGTGCCCTTTGGGTTTGCGGCTTTGATGTTCCTATATTTTTCCTCAAGAATTGATTTTTCCGGCCAAAAGTCTTTTGGTGAACAATTTAAGGCCGTGGCTATTAAATTCAAGTGAACTATGTTGTACTTTGCTTTTTTTGATGGAGCTTCAATTTGTGAAATAAAGCCAATATTTTTTCCGATGGCTAAAGACAATTCTTCTTGGGTTATCCTCTTAGCCTCCCTTATATCTCTAACTTGAGATATAATATATCTTTCTATTTCATCCAAAGAATCATGCATTCATCAAATTGAAACAAAATCCAAAAGAAAAATTATGTACTATAGTACATAATGAATAAAATTGTTATATTCGTCACTATAAATTTATATTGCGATTCTTCGTATAGATAATATTTGAAGCTATCGCTTTGAATCTCGCTTTTGAAAACTGGTAAATTTTAAGTACACGAGACGATAAGCAGATTGGCTCACGACCCGGGCGTGGGCTCTCTTATTCGTGTACGGGTATACCAGTACCTCAAAGGCGATAAGTTGAGTTTTCACGCCCAACTTATTTCTTGGCGTTAGTTTTCTTTTAGTTATTCTTTTTCGATGTGTCGCTGACCTTAATTTGGTTATGGGAAACATTTGGCAATTCTTTTATGTAGGTTTCACTCCGTGCTTTTGTCCTGTTTTTGGGACATCGCATTCGGTGTTCGATATCCTATTCAAGAAAAAGCCCAAGAATCCCATTTGATTCAATCTTTGGCTATAGTTATGGGATACACGCTGCACTTTTCTCGGTTTATCGATATTCTTTTGTCCCATAGCTGACACATCCATTTTGGGGTATCCAGCCCTAACACAGATTCATAGTCTTTTCAAAAGGAATCCAATTTCCAAGGGCTTTTGCTGCTTGGACAGGGCGGCCTTTGTCCGAACCTTGATCCTTTAGGGAAGTTACGATTTTGTTGTGATTTCCAGCAAGAAAGCATAAAAAACCCTGGACAGGGTAGTAGATGTCCAGGGGGATTCAATTAAAACTAACGCTTTAATCAAACGAACTCAAAATTAT
Source organism: Allomuricauda sp. CAU 1633 (assembly GCF_017313225.1). Classification (GTDB taxonomy): domain Bacteria; phylum Bacteroidota; class Bacteroidia; order Flavobacteriales; family Flavobacteriaceae; genus Flagellimonas. Next base: position 588,767 of record NZ_JAFLNE010000002.1, read on the forward strand.
GAAGAAATCATTGAAACTTTTAGGTAGGAAACCGTTGTTCCTGCTCTTTTATCTTTTTTTATCGAGCCTGTCCATGGAGCATCTGATAGCAGGCAACCCCTTGGAGCCACCCCAGGCCATGGTCACTGGAAAGGTTACGGATATTGGGGGATTACCACTTACAGGGGTCAATGTCAGGGTGGAGTCCAAGAATATAGGGGCCATTACTGGACTGGACGGTACCTATTCCATTGATGCCGATGGCAGTGATGTGCTGATCTTCTCCATAGTGGGGTTCAAGTCATTGCCCATGCCCATTAATGGAAGGGATGTGATCGATGTAACCATGGAAGAGAGTGTGACCGCATTGGGAGAAGTGGTACTCAATGCAGGTTATTACACGGTTTCTGGGAGGGAACGTACCGGTAGTATCGAAAAGGTCACCACAGTGGACATTGAAAAACAGTCCATTTCCAATCCTTTGGCCGCCCTTCAAGGTCGTATGGTCGGGGTGGAGATACAGCAAACCTCGGGTTTGCCAGGGGCCAATTTCAGTATCCAGATCAGGGGAAGGAACAGTATCCGGACCGGGGGGAGTGAACCCCTGTACATTGTCGATGGGATGCCATATGCGTCGGAATCCCTAGGGGAACAACAGGCTTCCCTTTCCTTGCCAGGTAGGGGGATCAGTCCCCTGAACAACATCAATCCAAATGACATCGAGAGCATTGAGGTGCTCAAGGATGCCGATGCAACGGCCATTTATGGTTCCCGTGGGGCGAACGGGGTGGTGCTTATCACCACCAAGACGGGAAAAGTTGGGAAGACCAAGGTCGAGCTCAAAGTAAACACGGGGCTTGGTAAGGTCTTTCGAACCATGGACCTCTTGGATACAAGGGAATATCTGGCCATGCGGAGGGAAGCCTATGCCAATGATGGGATATCCGATTACCCGAGCAATGCCTTTGATGTGAACGGGACTTGGGATTCTGACCGCTACACCGATTGGCAACGGAAGTTTTTTGGCAGGACTTCATTTTTGACCAATTTCCAGGCATCCGTATCAGGTGGCGATCAATACACGACGTTCCTGATCAGTGGGAACTATTATACGCAGACCAGTGTGTTGCCCAAGGATTACCGGAATGAAAAGGTATCCGGTCTTGCCAATATTAGGCACCGCACCGTAGGTGGTAGGTTGTCGTTGCAGCTATCCACGCAGTTTGTGGCCAATGTGAACAATCTGCCCGGAGATGCCTCCTTGGTACGCCAGGCCTTTTCCCTTGCCCCCAATGCACCGGACCTCTACAATGGGGACGGTTCACTGAACTGGGAGAATTCCACATGGGTCAATCCCGTCGCTGTTCTGGAGCGTGACTATAGGTCCAATGCCTCCACCCTGATCAGCAACCTCAAAGTGGACTATCAGCTGTTCGGCCCATTGGCATTTAAGGCCAATTTGGGCTATACGGAGAACCATCTCAAGGAGATTAACACGACCCCTTCCACAATATATGACCCCATATACGGGGTAGGACCGCAATATTCAAGTGCCGTCCACAATACAGGGAAACGGACATCATGGATCGTGGAACCACAGCTCCATTTGGACCTTTCCCTTGGCTCCACACAACTGGATGCCCTGGCCGGGGCATCATTTCAGGAGAGCAGAAGCAATAGGCTGTCCATCAGGGCCTCCAACTTTAGTAGCAATGACCTGATTGAGAACCTGACTGCTGCCAGCAGTTTTTTCCCCTATGCCGATGTACAGGACCAATATCGGTACCAAGCCGTTTTTGGTCGAGTCAACCTCAATCATTTAGGACGGTATATCCTCAACCTGACCGGCCGGAGGGACGGGTCAAGTCGTTTTGGGCCCAATAGGCGCTTTGCCAATTTCGGGGCCGTGGGGCTTGCATGGCTGTTCTCAGAGGAAGGGTTCATCGCCAATGCCCTGCCGTTTTTGAGCCATGGGAAGCTCAGGGCGAGCCATGGTTCATCGGGCAATGACCAGATCGGGAACTATCAATACCTCGATACCTATTCCTTTGGCAGTGCACAGTACCAGAATGTCATCGGGATCTATCCCACTCGGCTCTTTAATCCTGATTTCAGTTGGGAGACCAATAAAAAGTCGGAGGTGTCCCTTGAACTGGGATTTTGGAATGATCGTTTGTCCCTGAGCGGTAGCTATTACAGGAACCGTTCCTCCAACCAATTGGTGGGCATCCCCTTGCCAGGGACCACTGGTTTCGGTTCGGTCAATGCCAATCTGGGGGCCACAGTGGAAAATACGGGATGGGAACTGGGACTGACCATGGTCAACATCCAAAATGGAGACTTTCTATGGACCACAGGGCTGAACCTGACCATTCCCAAAAACAGGCTGGTGGCCTTTCCCGATCTAGAGGAATCCACCTATGCCAACCAGTTGGTGGTGGGAAGTCCGCTTAACATCAACAAGGTATACAGGCTCAATGGGGTGGATCCCGAGTCCGGACTGTTCACTTTTGAGGATTTCAATGGGGACGGTATGATCAGCGCACTGGAGGACCGAGAGGTGGTCAAACGACTGGACCCCAAGTTTTATGGTGGTCTGGACAATCACATTGGAACAGATCGGTTCTCTTTTGATGTTCTGTTCCAGTTCACCAAACAAATGGGTTGGAACTTTTGGTCCTCGGCCCCAATCGTAGGGGGCGGCACCAACCAGCCCATCGAAGTATTGGCCCGATGGCAGGAACCTGGAAATGTAGCTCCCTACCAACGATTTTCATCGGGCAGTGATTCCATGGCCAATCAGGTCTTCAGGACATTTGCCCAGAGCGATGCGACCATAAGTGATGCCTCCTACATTCGGTTGCAGAACGTATCGGTATCCTACCGGTTGGCCGATGGGCAAAGGGATGGTTTTGGATGTGAACTGTTTCTCCGGGGGCAGAACCTATGGACGATCACCGATTATCTTGGGTTGGACCCGGAGACACGCAACAAACAGACCGTACCCACCTTGCGCATCCTTTCATTAGGGACACGTTTAACCTTTTAAAATGACACATTATGAAATTTAGTTATAAAGAATTGATTATGTGCAGGGTGTTGCAACTAGGTCTTTTGGCCATGCTCACCTGTGCGCTTTCCTGTGAAAAATATTTGGAAATAGATCCACCGAACCATCAACTGATAGGGGAGGTGGTGTTCCAGGACGGTTCGACCGTTGAGGCCGCTTTTGCCCATATTTATGCGGAAATGAGGGACTATTCACCCGTCTCGGGCGATATTTCCGGTATATCCTATGTCATGGGGCTTTATGCCGATGAATATGATCATTTCAGTGAGTACCAACAGAGTGCCCGGAGTTTTTATGACAATGCCGTTCTACCATCGAACACTACCGTACTCAGCCTTTGGAATTCCAGTTATGGGCTTATTTATGCCGTCAACAGGATATTGGAGGGCGTGGGCTCTTCCACATCCCTGTCCCAGGTCGAAAAGGACCGGTTCATGGGGGAGGCCTATTTTTTGAGGGCATTTCTGCACTTCCATTTGGTCAACCTCTTTGGGGATGTCCCATATCTGGATTCCACGGATTATCGGGTGAACCAGGATGTCTCTAGAATGGATACGGAATCGGTGTACCAAAGGCTCGTGTCGGATCTGACCTTGGCCAATGAACTGATGTCGACATCGGCTGATGATGCACTGCACTTTCGCCCAGATCCTTGGGTGGCCAGTGCACTCTTGGCACGGGTGTACCTCTATAGGGGTGATTGGGCCTTGGCCTTGGAAGAATCCATTGGGGTCATTGCGAGCAGTGGCCGTTCCTTGGAAGCGGAATTGGGGTCGGTCTTTAAAAAGGGGAGTGCCGAGACCCTATGGCAGTTGGATCCCGGGACCCAGGGGTACAATACCGTGGAGGCCTATACCCTTGTCATCCTCAGTTCCCCGCCCGCGAACATTGCCTTGGCCCAACCGCTATTGGACAGTTTTGAGGAAGGGGACCAGCGCTTGGTTGATTGGGTCGGTTCCTTCTCCGATGGAACGGATACCTGGCTTTTTCCCAATAAGTACAAGCTTTATAATGCCACGGCCGAAACGGAGGAATGCTCCATACTTTTTAGGTTGTCGGAACTGTATTTGATCGCAGCGGAGTCCAGTGCCCAACTGGGGGAGCTTGACCAGGCCCTTGGGTACCTCAATGCGGTCCGTGCCCGTGCCTCGCTTCCATTGCTCCCGGATATGGGACAAGAGGAGGTCTTGGATGCCATTTACCATGAGCGGCGCATTGAACTCTTTTCCGAGTTGGGACATAGGTTCATGGATCTCAAAAGGAGCGGTAGGGCAGACCTTGAACAGGGCATTTCCAAACCAGGGTGGGATGCCACCGATATCGTACTTCCCATACCCGAACAAGAACTCATTAAAAACCCAAACCTATTACCACAGAATGATGGATTTTGAAATACAAAGCGGAATAATTGTGAAACGCTTGAAAGGGAAACAATCTGAAATACGTTTGTTTTTATTTATTATTTGGTTAGCGGCCTGCCCTTTTTTGGGGCAGGCCAATTGTGGGATCAAGGGGACAGTGGAGCAAGGACGACTGGTCTTTGAAGTGCTGGAGGAAGGGCTCGATCTGCCCATGCTCCTTGTACGGCACGGTTCCAGTCAATTACAAGTGGTCTGGTCCCGACAGGGCGATTTCATCGAACTGCGTACAACTTGGATCAATTCCCTTGCGGGCGTACGCATACCCATGTACGGAAACACCCGCATCCGTTCGAACATCCTTGGACGTTATGCCATAATAAGGGAGCGGTCTTCCAAAGACTCCTTTTTTATCGATGTGACCGATCTGTTCCTAAAGGCCGAAATCCCATGGCCCTTTTCCAGCAAGGAAACCGTAATTCCATCCTTGTCCTATATCAAAGGGGTACGGTATTTTGATAATGAGACCATTATTGAGACCACCCGGACGCAGGCCTATAAAGAAAACCGAACGAGCCTTGACATGACCTTCAGCCTATACCGCCTGCCAAAGCCCATGCAACCAAGATTGTTCGACCATAGGATGGCCTATTCATACGAAAATCGATATAATAGTCAAGAAAGCATGCCCCTGACCGCCAAGGGAAGCATTATGCGCTGGCGGTTGGAAAAAAGGGACCAAGGAGCGGAGACCAGCGTACCTGTTGAGCCCATCGTATTTTATTTGGACCCCAAGATCCCTGAAAAATGGAAACCGTATGTTAGGGCAGGGGTGTATGAATGGCTGCCTGCTTTTGAAAGGGCGGGGTTCAGCAATGCCATAGAGGTAAGGGATGTACCCAAGGGGGATAAGGATTTTTCGCGTACCAGCTTGAACCGGTCCATGATTCGTTGGAAGGTCCTTGAGGATGTGCGTGGCAGTGAAGTTGGCGGTTCCACTATATGGGCCGTTACCGACTATCGCAGCGGGGAGATCATAAAAGCGGATATCTTGTTGGGCATGGACATCAACGACAAGAGTGACGAATATTTTGTCCGCTGTGCACCCTTGGACAAGCGGGCACAGGCCTATCCTTTTCCTGATGACCTTTTAGGGTCGCTCATCCAATCCACAACGGCGCATGAGGCGGGACATGCCTTTGGGATCCGTGATGCCAATTTTGGGGAGTTCGCCTATCCGCTTGAAAGGGTAAGGGATATTGAATGGTTGAAAACAATGGGGCATACCCCGAGTATCATGAATTATTCCCGACACCACCATATTGTACAGCCCGGGGACAGTGTGCCGCCCTCCCTGTTACTACAACGGGTGGGCCCCTTGGACAGGTATTATATCCAATGGGGCTATCAGCCTTTTCCACAGGCGGACGGGCCGGAAGAGGAACTACCCTTTTTGGAGCCTTTGGTACGGCAACAGGACTCCCTTCCATGGTATCGGTACAACTCTAGGCTTTTTGAATTTCTTGGCCCAGGTAGTGCGGAGGAGGTCTCCGATAATGATGATCCCATCGGGAGTACCCTGCTTGGCCTTAAAAACCTGGAACGAGTCATGGGTTTGATTCCCAGTGCCAATCAAGATAAGAGGGACGACCAACTGGTAAAGCGGCTCCATAGGAAAACCCTGGATTTTTGGTACAAGCAGATGCGCCGGGTCCTTTCAATGATTGGGGGCTATGCCATCCAGAACAGATCGGGTGCGCAGAAAGGAGCTATATACTCAGCGATTCCCATGGTGGATCAAAAGAAGGCCTTGGCATTTCTGTTGGACCATGCCTTTGAAGTCCCGAAGTGGTTGGCCGAACCTGATTTTCAGAAAAAGTATGGTTATTCCACCAATGCGGATTACCTGTTGAACCGACAGCACACGTTGTTGGAGGAATTCATGGATGCACTCCGTATGAAACGCTTGGAATATACGGAGGAGTCCATCCTTGGGGAAGCCGTCGTCCAACCCTTGCTTTCTGACCTGCGGGCGGGGCTTTTTAGGGAGCTTGACATACGGTCGCCGATTGTGGATCGACGGAGACAATGTCTGCAAGGGGCCTATCTCTCCCTGTTGGTGGAAGGGGTTTCTCAAGGCAATTATTACAGTAAACAAGGGATGGGGAACACCAATATGATTTATTCCGATTATTCCAAGAGTGTGATGTTTTCTGAGCTTATGGCCTTAAGGGTATCCTTGCACGATGCATATGACCGCACATCGGACACCAATACATTGGGGCATATTCGGATGTGTCTGTTGGAATTGGAAAAAATGGGGCTGCCCTGAGTGGAATGTAAAAGGAGCTTCAAAAGAAGCTCCTTTTTTTGACCTAAAGATAGTCTCTCTTTAACTCGGTGTGGCACGATGTCCCATCCTTGAAACGAAAATAGGTGTCATTCCCAATGGTACAGGAATATTCCCCATTTGCCTTACATTGGACTTGCACCTCGTTACAGGGCTCGGAAGGATTGGTGTTTGGGACATAACCAGGAATGAAGGCATTATCCTCATTCATCGGTTGGTCGATGGCCGTAAAGGCACTGGCAACAATGGCAAAGACAATGGCCATGGCCGGAATTAAAAACTTGATCGCTCTTGTTTTCATAATAGTAATATTTAAATGTTATGATCTACTCTGTTCACGGGTTTTCGATCTTTCCCCCACTACTGGCCAGTAGGATTTTTATTTTTCGTGGTCAGGGTTCCCTGTTGATTTGGTAAAATAGGCATCGACCAATTGATATATGGAGAGGTGGCGTCCCATCAAGGCCACCAGATGATCACCGAACAATTTGAATTCCTTTAGGCGTTGTCCCTCGACATGATGGATGTAAAAACTGAATGCATAGGTGCCTTCTTTCCAATCGTACACATCGATGATGGAGGCCTCATCCAACATGTCCGTGGGTTCATTCTTGCCTAGACGGTTGGAGTGTATCATAAGGTACCGGTCATATAGTGCGGTTTCCAAATTGATGAACAAGGGTGGGGCGGACATTTCTGTGGTTCCCTTTTCCGATAGGGAGGTCAGTTTGATCTGGGGCTCTTGTACGGTGTCGATGGTGCTGCGCTTTTGGAGGGTGTGGAGCCGATCGTCCAAGATCAGATATTGGTTCCGATAGAAATATACATAACCGATATGTCGCTGGTCAGGAGTAATGGTAAAAGCACCGTCCACATCAAAGATCCCATCCAGTTTTCTCTCGAGTATGTCAGGGTGGAGGGTTACCGTGAGACTGTCGTCCCTTTCCATGAGCCCGAGTACGGACCTTCCTGTTTTGGCACTTATGGACCTGATGGCAATACGGTTGCTGTCGATGGCTTGGGCCTTTGAAAAATACGCCCGGTCCTTGGCCCATACCGTGGCCTGCCAGTTGTCGGTACTGCCCCGTAGGATCATTGGGGTGATTCCATCCAAGGCAAAGAAATAGGGGGGTAGGACCTGAATGTTCAGTATTTTGGTGCGCACGGAGTCCAAATCGGTTTCCAGGCTCAGTTCGATGTGTGTGGTGTCCCTGTCCCCTAACCGGATACGAAGCAGGTGCAGGGGCGCGGTACTGTTCCCGAGGTAGAGTATGTCCTTATCAATTCCCGCAATGTAATACGAATTGTACCCAAGGTCAAGGTCATAAGATTTGATGACGGGATGGGGCGGGTACCTTCGTGTAAAGGCATTGTTGCGGTGTACCTGTTTTTCGGAGGCAAGAAAAAGAAGGATGACCACTGCTATACTTACGCTTAGGGTTCCAAAGAGTTTGAAGTATATGGGTTTTGTGCTCATGATCGACTGGTTTTTGAGGTTGACTTTGTTCCTGTGGCAAGAATGGCCGATAAGGCCATAAGGATGAAGAACAGGTTGAAGGCGATGTGCTCCGTCCAGCCCAGATCCTCAAGGACGCCACCACAGGAACAGGGAACATAGTCACTGAAGTTGAGCACCAAGATGATATAGGTGGTGAACATGGTCATAAGGCCAAGGGTGGCATATAGTGCCTTTAACCTTGTGGTCTCCCACAGTAATAGGAAGGCCAAGATATATTCCGTAACGGGAACGTGCCAGGCCACCCAGTCCGCATAGGCCGTCAGAACCGGGGACTGTCCCAGTTGTATTTTGAACTGTCGAAAGTCCCACAGTTTACTGGTGGCCGCATAGATGAACAAAATGACATAGAGTATACTGACCGAGTAGGGCAACCAGATCATGATGTATTTTGAACCTTTCATATCTTTTGTATCGATATGGCAAAGTTCGGGGGTCGGATTTATTTGTAAGGGAGTTTTGCTTGTCCCAGAGGGAGTAAATGGGAACTATCGGGAGGTTTCCCTTAATTCACTTGGGGACAGCCCGTACTTGTCCTTGAAGGCCCGGGAAAAATGGGCCGGGCTCTTGAATCCCGTCATATGGGCAATCTGCTTCAGGGAAAGGTCACTGTGCTGGATCAATGTCCTGGTCTTTCGCAGGCGTTCCTGGACCAGGCACCGGAATATGGTGATGCCGTAAAGCTGTTTGAAGCCATATTTCAATTTATACTCATTGGTCCCCATTTGTAGGGCCAGGTCCTTCAACTGCGGTAGATCTTTCTCGAGGTTGTTGAGGATCATATCATGGACATCCCTGATCATTTGGATGTCCCTTGGGCCCAAGATCACCTTGGGCTCCTTGATGCCCTTGGTCAGCTTCATCGTTTTTTTGGGTCGCCCCGTTTCAAAGGGTTCCCCTTTGGAAAAGAATACGGTGTTCAACAGGATTTTTCGGCCTGCCCCATCAAGGGATTTGAAGACCGAGATGTGGCAATCATTGGAAAGCAAGAGGCCCTGGTGGGTCATCAACTCCAAGTGGAGGACCGTTTCAGAACTATCCCTTTTCAAGAGTTTGGACAGCTCTTTGGCCCATTTCTTTCGGGAAATTTCGGTCATCAGATCGGTGAGGCCCTTTCCGATCACGTCCTTGGGCAGACAGGACAGGAGGGAACAGGAACCATTGGTGACCATCTCAATGGTGCCATTGGCATCCATGAGCAGGGAAAGTTGTATGATGCACTGTGGGGTATGGTGTGCATTGGCAAAACCTTGGTGGACAAAGGAGGCCCGGATCTCCTCGTTGACCATGTTGAGCATGACCACCAAGGAGGCGATATTGTCATTCTTTTCCGAAGGCTCAAGGCTATGGAAGAAATTGCCCTTGGCCATTTCCAAGAGCATGTTATGAATTCGTTTTACCCTAAAGTCATCACTGTTTGGCATGCGATTTATGGTTTGTCATTGTAATCATCTTCCACTCCCAAGAAGGCAAGGGCTTCCGATTTATTCGTAAAGGAACGCGTTGGGACACTTTTGGGATGGGTCTCCAAGTAAATGGAACTGATCACATCCGTGATCGGGGGGTCGATCAAAAATGCGATTGTGGTGATCCATTGTGAGCCTTCCAGGGCAAGATAGTCCCTTGCCGGTTTGTTGATGTTGCGTACCTCACGGATATCGCACAGCACGGGCAATTCCCTCCCCTGTTGCAACTGCATCCGGTCCCTGACGATGATCTCGGCGGCCTTGAGGTCGATATGGGATACCTTCTTGTATATGATATGTAACAGCTCATCGGTCAACAGGTAAATGGCATAGTTGTTCTCATGTGTTTTTCTCATCTTTTGAAAACTGGTTAGCATTTTCAATTTACAAAAATAGTGGCAATGGGTTTTTTGTTGGATAGTGATTGCTTGAATGAAAAGGAGTTTTACTTGCCTAAAACGGAATAATGCTTGACTGAAACGGAGTAATATGAATTATCAGTTCATATAATCCGACAATTGCCATTACTTTTTATGATAATTCAAACCAAACACGATGGCAAAGATCAAACACCACAATTTTTTGAACACCGTACATGAAGTATTTACCGATGCCAAAAATGCAGGGGTGCTCCATCTGTATGCTGGGGGCAACTCCTTTTCGGGCAGGACCATTGAGGTCAAGGGCAGGGAACTGTACCATTTCGGGACCACGGGCTATCTGGGACTGGAACAGGATGTGCGGTTAAAGAGAGCGGCGATGGAAGCCATTGATAGGTACGGTACCCAATTCCCATTGTCCAAATCCTATATTTCGAATCCCTTGTACAGGGAACTGGAGGAGTCCGTCAAAAAAATGTACGGGCAGCCCATTGTCATCACCAAGAACAGTACCCTTGGTCATATGGGGGTCATTCCCAGTGCGGTGGACGACGATGATGTGATCATTCTGGACCATCAGGTACATTGGAGCGTGCAGAATGCCGCCAAGATGCTCAAGACCCGGAGTGTTCCCATTGAGATGATACGTCACAACCATTTGGAAATGTTGGAGGACAAGATCAAGAAGTACCGTGATACGAAAAGGCACATTTGGTATATGGCCGATGGTATCTACTCGATGTTCGGGGACTATGCCCCGGTCAATGATTTGATGGTGCTTTCCAAAAAATATCCACAGCTCCATTTTTACTTTGACGACGTGCATGGCATGAGTTGGGTGGGCAAAAACGGTACGGGCTATGTTTTGGACCAATTGGGCGAACTGCCCGAAAATGTCCTTTTGTTCGGGACCCTGAGCAAGACCTTTGGGGCCAGTGGGGCCGTATTGGCCTGTTCAAATCCACGGCTGTACGACAAGATCAAGACCTTTGGTGGACCGCTCACATTTTCGGCCCAATTGGAACCGGCCTCCGTGGCCGCAGCGATGGCCTCGGCCCAAATACATCTATCCCCCGAGATATATGAACTGCAAAAGGAACTGCGCAAGCGTATTGATCACTTCAATGGATATCTGTCGGATACGGGACTGCCCCTTATCGACCAGAATGGATCCCCGGTCTTCTACATTGGAACAGGAATGCCCAAGACAGGGTACAATTTTGTGAACCGTCTCATGCGGGAAGGGTATTTTGTGAACCTGGGGATATTCCCCGCGGTCCCTGTCAAGAACACAGGGGTCCGCATCACCATTTCGCGGCATAACCAACTGGAGGAGATAAAGACATTGGTGGAAGCCATTGAGCATCATTTTCCGAAGGCGCTGGAAGAGACCCATACGAATGCTGACCGGGTGTTCCATGCCTTTAAATTGGAACCCCGCATCAAAAGCGTTCAGAAAGTTGTGGATGGGCCACAAGTCGAAGTGTTGGAATCCATTGAGCAGGTGGACCGGGCGGAGTGGAACTGTTACTTGGGGGGACAGGGCGTCTATGATTGGGACGGTCTGAGGTTCTTGGAAGTGGTATTTCAGGGAAATGCGAAACCTGAGCACAATTGGATGTTCCGGTATGTGATGATACGGGACAATAACGGGGTTCCCATTTTAGTGGTCTTTTTGTCCCTGTCCCTCTGGAAGGATGATATGCTGGCCGATGCCAAGGTGTCGCAGGCCATAGAAGAGGAGCGTTTGACCCATCCTTACCATCTGTCCTCACAGGTGCTTTCCATGGGATGCCTGTTCACTGAAGGATCCCATATGTACTTTGACCCGTCCCATCAATGGTCGGGGCGGGCAAAGCATGCTCTCTTGGAATGGATGGAAACGCAGGAACGGAACTTGGGCGCCAAAATGACCGTGCTACGGGATTTTCCAAAGGAGACTCCTTGGAACGATACGTTGTATGGCCATGGGTTCTTGAGGGTACGAATGCCCAATTCCTGTGCCGTGCAACTTAAGGGAGCGGAATCCATCGAAACCTATGTGCAAGGCCTGTCGTCAAGGAACCGTAGGCATTTCAGAAAGGATATCAAGCCTTTTCTTGGACGGGTCAACAAACAGGTACTTCCAAAACTTGACCGTTCACAGTTGGTACAGGTCAAAAAGCTGTTCGGGGAGGTACAGGCCAGAAATTTAGGCCTGAACACCTTCTCCTTTCCCGATTCCCTATTTGAACGAATGAACGAAAGCCCTTTATGGGAGTTCATCCTGTTGAACCCCCTTGATCAAACGAATAGGGTACTGGGGGTGATGTTCTGTTACAACAACATTGGTAAGGTATATGTACCGGCATTTGTGGGGATGGACTATTCCACATTGGAGGAGTATGCAACCTATCGGCAGTTGTTGTACCGGACCATCGAACGTGCCATTGAACGGGGTTTTCCCAATATCGATTTTGGGATGACCGCCGCGTTTGAAAAAAGAAAACTCGGCGCTACGGTACAGGATAAGTACGCCTACCTTCAGACCGATGACAATTTTATATTAGAACTGCTCGGGGTCATGGAGGGCCAACATTGAGGGGAAGCTGTCATGAAATACCAAAAGCTGCTATCTGAATTCGAGGCGCAATTGGATGCACTGGAAAATGGGAACGGGGATGTCCTCTTCAAAGCGGAAAAGGGAATCGTGCTGGTGGAGAAGAGTATCCGGAAGCTGCAAAAACAAATTGCGGGGAAGACCTTTGTCACCCAAGCGGATGAAATCTATTTCTTCAAGCACGTCAAGCCCCAGATATTCAGCAAACTGATCTATTATGTCAAGCTCTTCAATATCGAGAGCAAACGCCCACGAGGGAAGAACCCTTCCCAGATCAAATACCTCCAGCACCAGATCGATAAGTTCCAGACCTTTTTCAACGATAACCTTGAATTCTATAATTATTACCGCCGTGGTGCCATGTCACTGGACGAACGGTATTTTGTCAGGGGCAACCGAGATCTGCGGCTTCCCCTAGAATCTTTCCACTTTTTGATCGATGACCAGTTCTCGACCTGTCAGGACGGGACCGTGGCCACCATTATGGCCTATGATATGCTCATCGTATACCTGAGAAAAGAAGTGGATGACCTGAACAATTCCCTCGAACCCCAAAAGAACACACCTATGGAAAAACCCTCTAAATTATTCTGGACCGGTAGCAAGACCGACCTGATCGAACTGCTCTACGCACTCCATGCCAGTAGTTCCATCAATAGTGGAACAGTGGACATCAAGGAACTGGCTTCCCATTTTGAACATTTTTACAATGTGGACCTCGGCAATTACTACCATACCTTTATCGATATACGCTCCAGGAAAAGTAGCAAGACCCGCTTTTTGGACAAGCTCATCGAGATGCTGAACCAACGGATGGATTCCTTGGATGAGTGAGATACATTTTTTCCCAAGTTGGTACCAACTTGGGAATTTTTGTTTGGTATCATTTTGATGCCCAATATTCCGAATTATTGTTTTAATGTTGTTTGCAGTGTGGCTCAAAACCAACCGGATAGCACCCTATTTTATTAAAAAAAATCGTTACCAAGTTGGTACCAACTTGGGATATTATTCGAAAAAGCTTTTTCAGTTTTGTACTTGAAAGTCAAATCTGTGGAAGGGCCGCCAAATGAAATTAAAGTAGTATGGTGGTCCTTCTTTTAAAAATACAAAATTATGGGAGCAACCATCATCACAACTGAAGATTTAAGAGAATTCAAAATGGAACTCTTGGATGATATCAAGGAGCTGATACAAAAGGAAAACGGAGACCACAACAAGAAATGGCTCAAATCAAACGAAGTAAGGGAACTATTGGGGATTTCCCCGGGGACCCTCCAGAACCTCCGTGTCAATGGTACACTGCCCTATACCAAGATAGGCGGGGTTCTGTATTATGAGTACCATGAAATCATGGAAGTTCTTGAAAGGAACAAGATCCATAACCGAATCTAAGTTTTGGAGGAAATCAATTATATCAGACATTTGAACGGGGTCTTTGGCCAGTTTGCCAAGGATGGCCGTTTGAACCCAACCCATATCAGCCTCTATATGGCCCTCTTCCAACTATGGAACTACAAACTGTTCCGGGAATCGTTCCATGTGGATAGGGAAGAAGCCATGGATATGGCAAAAATCGGCTCCAAATCCACCTATCACCGCTGTATCAAGGAGCTCTCCCATTGGAGCTACATCAGGTATGCCCCATCCCATAATCCCTATAAGGGAAGCAAGATCAAGATGTTCAATTTCGGGACAAGTGATGGACAAGCACCGTACCCGGACCATCCCAAAAATGGGACAAGTAATGGACAAGCACTGGTACCTAACAACAAACCAGTACAAACCCCTGAAAACAATAAAAACGATTTCAAACAGAAAAAAAATAATAAAAAACAATCCAGTTCCAAGAAAACATTGGCAAAACAGGATGGCACTGTTCCAAATGGGGACAACCTTAGGACCAGTAGGGACAAAGACTACAATCAACCACTTTGAAGTACAGTGCACCACATATCATCACAGAGGGCAGTTCCCAGTATGAATTGGGATTTCTTAAAGGACGTGAAATCCAATATGATTTTGAAAAGATTTTGACCTATCTCGATGCCAAGGGTAAATTGGTGTTCGGCAAAAAGTTCAAGATCTATCGTGAAGATCGTGAAATCTTGTATAAGCTCAGTCTTTATTTTATCCGAGACAAGGATCGGTGCGAACAATTGGGCATTGATGTGGATAAAGGATTACTGTTGTCGGGCCCCGTGGGATGCGGTAAAACCAGTCTGATGAAACTTTTGAAGCTTATGGTACCGCATAGGAAACCCTATGAGGTTATCCCGAGTCGCAATATTGTGTTTGCCTTCAACCATTTGGGATTTAAGATCATTGGGGACTATGGGAATTCCCATTCTTTTTGTTTTGATGACCTAGGGGTGGAGCCCGACGGGGTTCATTTTGGTAAAGAATGCAACGTGCTCGCGGAAATATTGTTGTCACGTTATGAATTGTTCATGGGTCATCGTATCAGAACCCATGCTACCACCAACCTGAATGCCCGAGAGCTCGAGGAACGCTATGGCAATCGAGTGCGGTCACGCATGCGGGAGCTATTTAATTTGGTCGCATTCAATGGAAATAGTAGGGATAAGAGAAACTGAAAAGGTTCATTTGGCAGCCATTTCATATACAGCTAAAATGTTTTCAAGGAACAGATTCAAGATAAGTACCGCCGCTGCATAAATTACAAAGGTTCCCAGTAATCGTACCCATGGAAGCGATGCATTTGCCCTAATATAAACTTCATCAAAATACTCTTTTTGTTTGTTTAGGTATGCTTCCTTTTGAAAGCTTACAAATCTTGGGTCTGTCTGACTATCCTTGTATAATTTCAATAATTGCTCGGTTTCATTTTGGTCCATTTTGTTCAGTTTGCCTTGTTCGACCAAATAAAGTGTAGGATAACCCGATTCATTGAATTGCGAATAATTCCTAAACTCCTTTACAATGTGGGGGCAACTGGCCATGTATATCATATTGGCCAAGATAAAAAGAAGACCCACGGCAAAAAGTACATACCATCGGAACGGAAATTCTAAGTTTATCGGAATGGGCTCCATGGAAATGAGGTCAAAAGAAATTTCAGGTGGAACATTTTCTAAAAGTTTGGCAAGCATTGGAATAATAAAAAACCAGATATAACTCTGCTTTGCAATCTTACTGTTACCTATTCTTTCAATGGCCGTCCACTTTAAAAGCACCTTTTCCCTAAGGAACTTTTTTATTGAAAATTTGTTGGTCGTCGCTTTTGTCATGGTATCATAGAATTGAGATTTTGAAGGTGTCAGGTCTTTGTCATGGCCTGTGCAAAAGCGATATCATTTTCGCTGTTGACTGTCATGGACACTCCTTCCAGGGACCAATCAATATTTAGGTGTTCTTCAACCAATGAGGCCAACACCTCACGATCGGTATGTAATAAAACTTTATATTTCATTTGACTTTTGGTTTATACATTTGTTTAAGCCTAATTTCAGTCTTCAATTTCCTGCAACAGCCTTTTAAGTTTTGCCATTGCCTCTTTGTTGTCGGCAAGGTTCTCCTCCATGGCCTGAATCACTGTTCTTGACAAATGGCGTCCTAAGGGCAATTCTGGGGTGACCTCTTTGCCAACAGTACTAGTAAGTTGTAACGCTTCCCTGGTCTCCTTGTCCAAAATGATGGTAACCTTTTTTGACTCCACGAGATATTCGTCACCAAAAGTCTTTTTCATTTCCTCTGCTTGCCAAAAGGTCGCATTAAGTACCCCTACCGCAGGTGCCACAATCTGTGCCCTATAGGGAACCGAGTCTTGGTCTGATGGCTTCTTTTTATTGGAATCCATGTTGCCAATGGTCAGGAAAAGGGGACACATTTTATCACGGATGTCCTTAAAGTCCGGATCATTCTTTACGATAGCCTCAAAGGCATTGTAAAGTCTTCTTGTGACCGTTCCGCCAATATTGTCATAATAACCTGCATCCATAAACTGTCCTACCCCTTTTACCCTTCCCACCGGACTTAAAAATGGGAAGCGTGCGGACAGGGACATCGCCGTTGAATATTTTATGGATTTGGATTTATGTAAACTATCCCTGTTGAAATCGTTTAAAAAATCATTGAACACATTGAGATTTCTATAATCCTTGGAAAAGTCCACTGGGCTTATCAAGGAGTAGTTACCTTTTTGGACATTTACGGTGTTGATAATGAGTAGGGGTGGGGTCCCAAGAGTGCTTGGGGGCTGTTTGGACAAAAATTCCTCACCAAGGTCGATGTCCTTGAAAACCGCCGAATAACCCTTCTCCCATTCAAGTTCCAATAAACTTGACCTATCACAAAAATCCCAAATACCTAGGATGCTCTGAAAGAAATCCCTTCCCAAGAGTGCTGCAACCGAAGTGGATAGGTAATCGTTAAAGTATATGCTACTTGCCTTATAGGTGAATACGTCACCCTTTGGGTTTTTTAAATTTATGGTATCGTTCTTATGATAGTTATGCGATGCAACGGCATAGAACATGGCATTGCCTACCATTCCCCCTGATGCGCCGGTCATGGAAAAAAGATTTCGGTCAAAATAAGCTTTGTTCTCCTCATAAAGATAACTGTTGACCAAAAATGCCCATAGTCCCGCCCTGGATCCACCCCCTTCGGAGGAGACAAAAACAACAATGAACGGTTTTTCGTGGCTATGGGCCTCTATTGAGGGCCTTCGTTCCTGTATCCATTGTTTGATATAGGTCTCCAAGGAAGGCCTTTTGGTGTATTCAATGGTCTTCGCTGTGGTACTGACATCATAATGGTCAAAATTGCTCTTTGAGGCAGTCATGATGCCCACGGTCACCAATGCCAAAAGGGTCATGGAAACCACCGGAAGCCCTGTCTTTTTTCCCAAGGCCCTGAGCATGGTCAGCAAAGTGAAAATACTCAGCAAACAGACATTTATGGTGGTCAGGGGATTGAGCTCGATATTCGTCGGAATCCTGGGTTCAACCAATAGGGCACAGTAAAACAAGAAGGTCGCTACCATTATTGACAGGACCAAGTGGCCCCCGAACCTATATTTAATACGAAGTATGATCTTGGAATATGAGGTTGTCACCAGGAAGAACAGGAAGGCCAAAAACAAAAGCGAGAAAAACAACCGAATTAGATCATCGTCGTTTCCTCCTTCATTGAAGAATCCCAATAGGGTTATTCCTAGCACTAAGATGACTGCAAGTAGGAAGGGGTACCAGTCATGGCCCCCAGCCTTGACCATAATGGCATTCAAGGCATTGGAAATGTCTTGGTTAAGGGATAGTATCAGGGGAATCATGGCGACCAGGAATAATTTACCCGCCGTGTTGTCGATATTCGTGGCCTGTATCTCAAAGAACGAGTTTAAGGAGGCAAAAGCGGTAATTAAGATCAATATGGTGCCCAAAACCTTGGGAAGCATCCTTTTGATAAAGTTCTCCGGTGTCTCTGATTCCCTGAGGTCTTTTTTGTGGGACATCAGTGTTTTGTTGTCCATGGACAAAAGGGGGCGTAAAACCTTCTCTTTGCTATCAAGCGCCATGAGGGATTCCTTGAACCCTTCCGTTGAATCACTGAAATCATGTGCGTTGCCCACAAGAAAGGCAAAGACCACAAGACTCGAAAAGAAGAATGTAGTAGCGACCCAATGGTTCTCACTTTGGTTCAAAATCATCAGCAGATCCTTCGTTTGGGGAAATTGCCACAAAAGGATGTATAGCAATACAAGGAAGAAAATCGAGACCCCATGACTTGGTAGCTGGGAAATAATCATTTTTAACCATTCACTTAAATAGCGAACGAACCGCCATACTTGATGCAATGTTTTCATTATGGATAGCCTGAACAGCGTTCTGGAAAAAGCTGCTTGTCATATATGTTCACAAAAACAAGGGGGATGTCTAAATATAAGATTTTTTTTAAATAACTGAATATTAGATTTTTAAAGTATGAAATAACCCTAGAAACATTTTTAGGCAATTGGTCGCAGCAGTAAATTTCTAAGTGACATTGATGGAAAAAGAATGATTGACCTTAGGGAAAGAAAAGGACAGTCTTTGCTATCAACACAGTGTTCCACGAAATCCATTTAATATGAGGTCAAGTAAAGACAATTACATCCATATGGAAACAATATTAATTTTATACACAAATATCTGATATTCAGATATATGAATCAATATTACTGTTACTTTTCACATATCAAAAATCGTCCAGTAATCAAACATTTACGATATGCGAAAACCTTTTTTAATTACCCTATTGTTTCTTTTTACTTCGAGTGCCCTTTTAGCCCAAATCGGTGGCATTGAGGATTCGGTCAATGATATTTCGGATACCATCCGGGCCATCTTCCCCATCATTTTAGGGGTCATCTTCTTGGTGGGCTTCCTATTCAATGCCGGTCATTTTTTTGGCGAGAACGCAGACTTAAAAAAGGGGATTACACGTGTCCTGGTCTTTGTCTTGATTGCCGGGGCCGTTGTGGGCATCTTTACCTATCTCATAGGAATCGTGGTCTGATGAAACGGTACAAGGTCTATAGAAATATTCGAATGAGGGCCCTGATCATGGGCCTACCCATTCCCTTTTTTGCCCTGATGATGGTCTCTGTGGTATGCTCCCTATTGATTGTCATATTCACATTTCATTTTGGTGTCATCGTGGGCCTGCTGTTGTTCAATGTCCTGCTCTATGGGGCATTGGGCCAGTGGGTCAAAAGACCATTTCAGATTACGGTCAGCAAGACATTTCCTGATATGATCAGCAACAAACACTTAAGTCCCTTGTCCCATGTCCAGTATTGATTTGAATACATATCATCCCATATTGGACATCCAGAACCATGTGGTCTTTGCCAACAATGGCAATGTGGTGCTGTGCCATGAGGTCGATCTGCCAGAGGTCTATTCCCTTTCGGAGAAGGACTTTGAGGAAATACACGGTATTTGGTTCCAAGCCTTCAAGGCTTTGCCCACCGGGACGGTCATCCATAGGCAGGATAGCTATCAAAGGACCCTATTTTCAGGGGAAGCACTACCCAAGGAGACTTTTTTGTCCAAAGCAACCCATGATTATTTTAAGGACAGGGGATACCTGCTTCATCGCAGTCGTCTTTTTTTTGTGCTGCCCTTGGATAAGACCTTGAATGCTTCCAAATATGTTAATCCCTTTCGAAAGATGGAGAAGGGATACCACCGGAAATTGGATGTGCAGGTGGCCGAGTTTATTACGGCGGTCCATGACTCGGTAAGCTATATCAACAACTCCAAATGGATTACGATAAGCCCGATGACAGCGAAAGGTATCTTGGAGCATACCCATGATTATTTCAATGGGTTTAATGCAGATGTGGATACGGATATCCTATTGAACACGAAGGGTATTGAAATCGGGGACCATTATTTTGATGTGCTGGCCATCAACAATGAACTGTGCTTCGGTGGGGAGGTGCAGAGCAGTAGGCCCAACAACGGGTTTGCCTCGGACGATTTTGTATTTCACCAAGGGTTCATCGATAGGCTTGGCTTGGAATTGAAGGAGAACCACATTGTCAATCATATCCTGTACCTCGAGGACAACCATAAATGGCGCAAAGTCCTCGATAAGAAAATGGAAGAATTATCCAAGAGTTCCAATTTTGGGACACAGAACAAGGTGGTCCTTAAAAAGATCCAAAAAGTTGTGGACCAGATCAATTCGGATGATAGTTCCCGTATGGTCCGGGGACACTTGAACGTGGTGTTTTGGCATCAAGAAAGGGAAGGATTGAAACGAATGGCCTCCAAGATAAAGGCAGGGCTCAAGGAATTGGATATTCGGCCCTATGCGCCCAGTGGGGAAGAGCGCAAACATTATTTCCTGAATTCCCATCCTTGCCATGCCACCCATTTTTCCAATGGGGACCTCTATGTCACCGATCTCAAGCATGCCCTATGCCTGACCATCAATAACACCAACTATCAATCGGATAGTGGAGGCATCCTTTTCAATGATAGACAGTACAATATTCCTGTGTTCAAGGATGTGTGGGATGAGGGGAAGCGGCGTATCAAGGCACGTAACTTTGCGATTTTTGCCCCGACAGGGGAAGGCAAATCGTTTTTGGCCAATAATATCCTACGACAATACTTTGAGGCCGGTGTTCGGCTGGTCATCATTGATCTGGGAGGTTCCTATGCCAAGTTTGCCAAACTGTACCCGGATGACCATGTGATCCTGCGATATGAACAGGGAAAAAATCTGGGCATCAATCCCTTTTTTATTTCAGAGGATTCGGACCTGACCCCGGAGCGATTGGAGGACCTTGCCTTATTCCTTGCGGAACTCATGGACGAGGATAAGGCATCCAAATCCAAACAAGTGGCTATCAAGAAAGTATTGTTGCATTATTACAAAAAGGTCAGGACCGGTTATTCCCTTACTTCCTTGTATCAATTTGTGGATGCCCGTAAGGATACATTGATACAAGAAACCCAGGTCCATGAGGCGGATTTTAGCGTCTATTCCTTTTTACACATCCTTTCGGAATATGTGGAAGGTGGGTTGTACAGTTTCTTGTTCAATGTAGGTACCGATCAGACCTATAAAATCGAGGACAAGCGTCTCATCGTCTTTGAATTGGACGAGGTACGTGACAATAAGGAAATCCTATCGGTCATGCTGAAATTGATCAAATCATCCATCCAGCGGACCATTTGGCGGAACCGTTCTGAGCGGGGCATCATCCTGTTTGATGAATTTGCCAAGCAATTGAAGTTTCCCAGTGTGTTGGAGAGTGTGGAGTTTTATTATCAAGCCATCCGAAAACAGAACGGTGCCATTGGTATTGTACTCCAATCCATCAACCAGTTACCTGAAAATGCCACCTCGGCCAGTATTTTGGAGAATACACAAGTCATATACAGTTTACGCAATGAGAAGGGTTATGCTGGACTCGCAAGGAGGCTGAACCTTTCCAACCATGATCTCAATCAATTGAAGTCTATCCGAAACCATCTGGCGGGGGAACGCAAATACACAGAAATCTTTATCAAGATTGGCAGGGAGAGCAACATCTTCCGATTGGAGGTGCCCCCTGAAGTATATGCTGCTTATCTCACCGATGGCGTGGAAAACGATGAGATCATGGCACTGTATGATCAATTGGGATCCATGGAAGAAGCAATTACTGAATTTATTAATCAAAAAAATATTGGAACATGAAAGCAAATAAGAAACGAAACCGTAAGATCAATTGCCTGACATTCGTATTGGTCCTGACCATGGTATTATACCTGCCCGGCCGTGCCACGGCCCAGGGGATGCCGGTGTATGACAATACGAACTTTATCAGTATGACCAAATCGCTGTTGGAGTCAGCAAAACAGACCACGGAACTGTTGAAAACCGTGGAGTTTTTAAAAGAACAGAAGGACAATATTGTCAAAGTGAACAATACCATTAAACAATTGAAGGCGGTGCGGGAACTGGCACGGAACAACGAGATCTTGTTTCAAACTGTCCAAAATGAACTGAGGGATATCCTGAATTCCCCGTATATCAAAGCCGAGGAAATAGAACAGGTGTCCCGTTCCTTTGAACGGATTATGGAAATGGCCATCGATGATCTGGATTTTGTGAACCAGATCTTGTCCAGTGATTTCTTGAAGATGACCGATGCGGAGCGTACGACCATTTTGATGGAAAAGAAAAAGTTATCCCAGGAGATGGTGGCCGAGTTGGAAGTGAAGACCCGACAGTATCGCGAGATCATCTCCTTCCGTCGGATGCAGGATATCATCAATAACCGGGAAACGAACTACTGATGGGAGGCTTCTTTTTGGGCATCGGATTGGAATATGTGGATGCGGTCTTCCAGACCATCAAGGACAGTGACTTTTCCCAATATACCATCGTTGGGATGAAGACCTTGGCCGTGCTGTTCTTTTTGGTCAATGTGCTGAAGAAATACAATGAGGGCATTGCCAGTACGGATGGCCATACTTGGGGGCTTACCCCGACCGAACTGGCAAAAAACTTTTTGGTTGTGTTGTTGGTCATCTTTTCTACCGAGGTGTTGGGGATGTTCGATGGCATCTTGGTGGCCATTGAGGCCCAATACCGAGATACGGCTCCGGCACTCCTCCCATTGCAGCTTCAGAATGTGGACCTGGAACGGGATGTGGGTGCCTTGGAAGCCGCCAAAAAGGCCATGGCGCTTTTGTACGAGGCCCTGGTCACGCCGCTGTATGGATTGAAGGTGTTGGCCTTTATCATGGGGGTCATCCTTTGGTTGATGGATCTGTTCATCTATCCCTTGTTCCTGGCAGAGCGGTATTTCCTGTTGGGGATTCTACAGGCCTTTTTTCCCTTGGTGATCAGCCTGGCCGTATTTGAAAAGTTCCGTTCCCTGGCCTATGGCTACTTTAAACTCTATGCAGGGGTCTATATGTTGGTCCCCGCCTTTTTTCTGGTCAATGTATTTGTCAATAATCTCTATACCGAGATCAGTACCAATTTCTGGGTGAATCTGTTCGGATTTGACTGGGGCAGTGAGTTCTTTGCCCCGATCATTGAACTCGGGACCATTGGATTTATCGTGTTGCTCAAATTCAAGCTCTATCGTCGTGCCACTAATTTCACCCTTCGATTGTTCACCGGATAATTTAGATACTTATGAAAACACCTTTTAAGAGTATACAACAACAATTGCGGTTGAACCGATGGGTGGTGCTTGCTGTGGTCATCGTTTCGGGGATGGTATGCATGGCCACAATCCTCTTGATGTACAAAGTCCACCGGGAAAGTTTGGAACATGTCTTTGTGGTCAATGGGGAAGGGGAGGTCATTCCCTTGGTCTGGGTGGAACAACGCAAGAACATGGAAGTGGAAGCCTTGGCCCATTTGGAACAGTTCCACCAATGGTTCTATGGTGTCGATGCGGGAAGTTATGAACATAATATGGAAAGGGCCCTATGGTTGGGGAACGCGACTGTTGTCGAGGTCTACCAACAAAAAAAGGCAGATGGGTTCTATAATCGATTGTTGCAGTATTCCCTGGTCCAAAAAGTGGAGCGTATCGATACCAAGATCAACATGGGAAAGGAATCCATGAATTTCCAGACCCGGACCATTCTAGGGATCCGAAGAGGTTCCACAACGGATACCTATGAACTGATCACCACGGGCCGCCTTATTCAGGTCGAACGGAATTTCCCGCACAACCCCCACGGATTATTGATCACTGATTTTTTTGAAAACTCACTCCGTAAAATGGAAACAAATGAAAGCACAGAAGAATAAGATTGTTTTTGTCCTTGTAATGGTCTGCGTGGTGCTGTTCATCACGGTTTATGCGTTGGTCACTTTTGGAAAGGACAAGAAAACGGAATTGAACCCGGACCGCATCCCTATGCCGGACTTGGATGGGAACACCTTGGAATACGAATCCAAGATGGAAGCCCTGGATGCCATCAAGGAAGAACGGGAGACCACTGCTCCCCAGCTGTACCCGGACCATATGGTAGATGATAAGGGATACTTCAACCCGGATTATATGGAATATGAAAAGCACCGCATTATTGATAGTATTTACCAATCCAAGAGTTTTGTCGATGATGAGCCCCCATTGCGAGTGGAAGAGACTCTTGTATCAAAAGACATTGAACCTGAAGGGGAAAAAGAAAGGGTAGCGGGGCTAAAGAAATCTATTTCCCCACAAGAAATGGTGTTGAACCACCAAGTCTTTTTTGCCTCAAAGCCGGTCCTTTCCAAGGATGTTGGTGATACTAAATTGTTGGCCTATGTGGATGGGGAACAGACCCTCAGGGAAGGCCATCGATTGGCCATGCGATTGGAAGAAGATGTTGAAATCAAAGGGGTAACTCTTGCCCGAGGTACCCAGGTCTATGGTTTTGTCAAGTTGAGACCCAATCGGGTCATGGTAAAAATTGACCAAGTCGGAGATTATCAAATGAAGCTTCAGGTCTACGATCTTCAGGATAAGAAAGCAGGCATTTATGTGGAGAACCACCTTAAAGGGGAAATTGTCCAGACCAGTATGGATGAGACCCTTGGTGGGGTGAACCTTCCCGGTTTGCCACAGGTCGGTGGTATCAAACGGATCTTTCAACGGGACCGTCGGGCCATTAAAGTGGAAGTATCGGATAAGTATCAAATCATTTTAAAACAGCAATTATGAAAAGAAGTGGATGGGCAATGTGTGCGGTGACAATGGTTTGCTTGAATATGGTGTGGGGGCAAAGGAGCTTGGATACGATCTATGCCAATGCATCCAAGAATGTGGCCCTGTTCTTTCCAAGTCCCATACGTCAGGCTATTGTGGGTAGTGAAGATTTTGTCTTTTCCTATGATAGGGAAGAGGCGGGTTATTTTGGATTGTTACAAGGGGTGGAGGGCGTAGACAGCAATTTATTGGTGATTACTTCAGATCATCGGATATATGCCTATATCCTGAAATACGCCAAGAAACTTCCCCAATTGAACCATTTTATCAGGGAAGGGGACGGTATTGGAAAGATCGGACCAACAAAGGGATTGCAGGTGAAAGAGGATTCCATGAAAGATGAGACATCTCATTTTGATAGGATTAGCAAGTTGTTGCTCGATGGAAAACCAAAGAATATAATGACCAAACATAAAAAGGGCATCCGGCTTCGGTTGGAGGATATGGTGTATGATGGGAGAGAGGTGTACCTTGTCCTTGGGATACGGAACCGTTCGGGCATCGATTTTGAGGTGGACCGTTTGGAGGTCTTTCGGGTCAATGGCAGTTCCAAGCGAAGGGCCTCTTATCAAGAAATCCCGTTGAACCCCATCCATAGGTATGGTATGCCGAAAAGAATCAAGGATGGGGAGATGGTACGGATTGTCTGTGTTATGTCCAAGTTTGTGCTTGGCGATAAGGAACGGTTGAAATTGGTCTTGGAAGAACTGCACGGGAGTAGGCGCATGGAGTTGAGACACTAGGTTTTTTGGGATATGTTAAAAAGTGACCTAAAAGGCGACCTGTTCGTGGTGTGTTGAGTGCAAGTGTTTTGTGTCCAGTAGATTGATTGTTGGGGTTCGAATCAGGGAGCATCTTGAATTGAAAGAAATTTGATAACTCATGGAATACATTTATGCCTGGCCCATCTCGAAATTGAATTTTGCTTAATAATTGTTGGTCCTAATGCACAATTTTTAAATGTGAACCAAGTATGGGACCTTTTCATTTCACCAATTTTCATTTGATCCAGCCGGAAGTCCGATCCATTTTTTTCAATTTTATTATTAAAGTGCGATATTCTCAATAAAAAGCGAAGATTAAGGAAGACTTTACCCAAGGTTCAATTTGATTTGGCCTATATTTAAGGATGCTTTTACGTGTCCGTTCAATTGTGGCTTGGACAAAAAAGGAGTACATTGAATTTTTATATCCATCTGGTCTATTATGAAACAAATTATATCAGGATTATTTTTTTTTGTTGTCAATGTATCTTTGGCCAGTGTCGTATTGCCTTCTGTATTTTCAGATCATATGGTCCTCCAACAACGACATGAGATTAAAATTTGGGGTTGGGCGAGCCCGGGTGAAATGGTTGCCGTATCCCCATCATGGACCGAACAGGTCTATACCACGAAGGGAGACAATCAGGCACAATGGGAACTTATATTACGCACGCCTC
This sequence comes from Allomuricauda sp. CAU 1633, assembly GCF_017313225.1. Classification (GTDB taxonomy): domain Bacteria; phylum Bacteroidota; class Bacteroidia; order Flavobacteriales; family Flavobacteriaceae; genus Flagellimonas. The sequence goes on from NZ_JAFLNE010000002.1 coordinate 615,149, forward strand.
AATATGGGGGTCCCTACCATATAAAAATCAAGGGGAACAATGAGATTCTTCTGAAGGATATTTTGATTGGTGAGGTTTGGTTGTGCTCGGGGCAGTCCAATATGGAAATGTCCGCCAGCTGGGGAATTGACAATGGAGATACCGATGTTGCCCAGGCCCATCATCCACAGATCCGTTTTTTTAACGTTCCCAAGAAGTCTGCCAGGACACCTCAGGACGATTTGCCTGCACAATGGGAAACCTGTAGTCCCGAAAGCATGAAAAATTCAAGTGCGATTGCCTATTTTTTTGCCAGAAAGCTCCGCGAAGAGCTAGGGGAAGTGCCTGTTGGCCTAATAGTTTCCGCTTGGGGAGGGACACCCGCAGAGGTTTGGATACCAGAGGAAACCATTGAAAAAAATACAGAGCTTGCTTCAGCCGCGAATCAGTTGACCCCAGTGGTCTGGGGTCCAGTTGAACCTGCTAGGGCATACAATGCTATGATCCATCCTTTGGTGGGATACGGGTTGGCGGGCACCTTATGGTACCAGGGTGAAGCCAATACTGGATCTCAGGTTTATGAAAAGACACTTGGGGGGTTGATCGGTGCGTGGAGAGAAAAATGGGAAAGTGATTTTCCCTTTTATTTCGTTCAGATTGCCCCTTACCAATATGGTGGGGACAATGTTAACGGGGTCGAGATCAGGGATGCCCAGCGACGTGTCCTGGAAAATGTGCAAAATACCGCAATGGTCGTGATCAGTGATGTTTCCCCAGTGGATGACATTCACCCAAAAGACAAAAAATCAGTTGGGGAAAGGCTTGCCAAGGTGGCTTTAAAAAAGCACTATGGCAGTATTCATGGTTTGGTTGAAAGTCCCTTATTCAAGCAAGTTACCTTCAACAAGAACAAGGCAATAATTACTTTTGAACATGCAGATGGTCTCTATGCCAAGGATAAGAAATCCCTGTTCGAGATAGCGGGCCATGACAAGAAATTCTTTCCCGCAACTTTTGTTGTAGAAGATAAAACCATTGTGGTTTCGTCCAAAAAGGTCAAAGATCCCAAATATGTCAGGTTTGCTTGGGGCAATACCCTTCAGGCCAATATTTTCAATATGGCCGATCTACCCGCATCAAGTTTTACCACATTGGAGTGAAACCTTTTATTGCCTTAAAAGACCGGTGAAAAACATTATCTAGTCAATAAAAAACCACAAATTGTGAAAAATCAGGTTGGGACGTAAAATGGATATTAAGAAATACACAAAGTGGTTCTTTCCATTGACCCTTGCAGTATCGATCTTTGGCATTTTTTATGTGATTTTATTCTTCCCCAAGAGAGATCGACAGATGGTTCGTGTTGAGGATGAATATCAAATGTATTGTGGCAGTTGTCACATCGCTCCCGAACCGTCCAATGTTCCAAAGGGCATTTGGGAAGAGAACGTTTTACCCGAAATGGCCGCGCGGATGGGATATCGCTATAACGATTTCAATCCATACAAGTATTCGATTGAAGAGAATCATTATGTTCGACTGAGCAATGCATATCCGGATAGGCCCATCTTGGACAGTGTGACATGGGAACGGTTGCGGGATTATATTCTAAGTCAGGCTCCGGATAGTGTTCCCAACGTGCCGATACGAAAGGGGCGGGCCTCGAAACTTGTTCAATTTGATGCCACGCCAAGGAAATTGGGCATGGGTCCTTCCGGTGGCATCGTAAATATTGGATTTGATACTGTAAATGGGAGAGTGTTCATCGGGGATGTGTTCGGTCAGGTACTTGAATGGGAGAAACTATCGCCCATAGCCGAAATTTTTGAATCACCTGTAGTTTCAACGGTCCTTGGGCAGGATACCCTTTATATCACGGAATTGGGGAAAATGGGACCAAGTGAGATTCCAAAAGGGAAGATGCACCGCGCCAATAGTGGGGTCATCCCTGGAATGGAAAAATTGCATAGACCCGTTTACAGTCAAGTGGTTGATTTGAACGGAGATGGCCAAAATGAGATACTTGTTTGTGAGTTTGGGCACCATACAGGAGAACTTTCCCTATTTGTAAAAAAAGATTCAACATTCACCAAGAACACATTGATGCCATTGCCAGGTGCCATTAAAGTGGATGTATTGGATATTGACGGTGATGGGAAAAAAGATATCATGGCACTGTTTTCCCAAGGCAGGGAAGGATTATATGCTTTTGTCCAAAAAGATGACTTACAGTTTGATGTTGAGCGGTTGATTGGGCTTTCCCCCGAATTTGGCCTTAGTTGGTTCTCCTTGTTGGATTATAATAAAGATGGTCATTTTGATATTGTCACGGCCAATGGGGACAATGCAGATTATTCCAATTTCCTAAAACCGTACCATGGGATCCGATTGTACTTGAACAATGGTGAAAACCAATTCACCGAAAAGTGGTTTTTCCCCATTAATGGTGCGACCCGGGTCTTGGCGGATGATTTTGACCTGGACGGTGACATTGATTTTGCAGCCATGTCATTCTTTCCGGATTTTGAAAACAATCCCGAGGAGGGATTTGTTTACCTTGAAAATCAGGATCCCTTTTCCTATAGCTTTACACCCTATGTTACTGAAAAGGCAAAGACCGGGAATTGGCTTGTCATGGATAAGGGAGACTTTGATAAAGACGGGGATGTTGACCTTATGTTGGGAAACTTTAATATGTTGAAGAGCCTATCATTTAGGGAAGAAAATGATTTTGACATTTTATATCTTGAAAATAGGACAATCCAAAAATAGCTGTAATTGGATTTACACTTCCATGGTTCATGCTTCCTTCAAGTCAACAGGTTTCCATCTTGATCCCATTCCGCGACAGTGTTCCGTTGGCTTTGATCCACGCATTTTGCCAACCACTCCTCGTCATAGGAAATACCATGTTGGGCCAGGATATCGTCGGGAACACCATCCCATACATTGGGCGTATTGCCCTGATACCCCAATTCCTCAATTCCTATTTTGGAGGTGTAATATCCCGTCAAGGTAAGATTTCGCAAAAGGGAAAAGAACTGTTTTTCGAGAGGTTGCTCTTCATTTGGTATCGCCGGGTCCGGATAGGCAATCGAATCCAAGAGGGCTTCCTGTTGCTCCAGTGTTGCCAATTTAAATGGGGTGTTATGGTCAACATTGCACCTATGGTCCAACCACATCAGACCCCCTCTCAAGGGAATCTGCATTTCTGGGATATCTTTGGACATGAACTCTATGAATTCCGCAACGTTGGCATCCGTTGCACTTTGCAATCCTTGGTCTTGATCGGCGGGGAGAATCAGGTCACAAAGTATGGTGATGGTCTCCATCTCATGCGCATTGAAGAATGTTTCCCCAAAGAGTTCATCGTCATAAGCTTTTTCCTCTGGTGTCCTTCCATAAGTGTATTTTGGGGATTCAATGATTTCATTGTCCGCACTAATCATATCGGGTTTGCACCCGTGGGCCGCCAAACCTGTTGCAACTCCACCGAATATGATCGATTTTAAACTTTTTCTCCTATCCATTTTTTAGATGTTCTGCTGTTTCAGTTGTTCCACAATATAGTCAGAGGTTCTCCATGAGAGTGCCAAGATGGTCCATGTGGGATTCTTGTCCGCTTGGGATACAAAAGGCCCGGCATCCACGATAAAGACGTTGTCCACATCGTGCAATTGTTGATATCTGTTGACCACTGAGGTCTTTTCATCATCACCCATACGGGTGGTGCCCACTTCATGGATTATCATACCCGGGGCCTCGATACCGAAGTTTTGCTCCTTGCCAGGTCTTTCGCCCAAGGGTTCTGCGCCCATGTTGTGGAAGATTTCTTCAAATGTGTCATGCATGTGCTTCACTTGCTTGATTTCATTGTCGGTCCATTGATAGTTGAACTTGAGAACGGGTATGCCGAATTCATCAACTTTTGTGTTGTCAATTTCACAGTAGTTGCCTTTCTGCGGTATCGATTCCCCCCTTCCCGACATTCCCACGATGGAGCCATAATACTTTTTGACATCTTTTCGCAAACTATTTCCGTAACCGCCTACCTTGAGATCAAAGAATGTATTGAATTCGTTTGGATCGAAACCAAAACCATAAGCCGGCATCTTCATGCCTCCCCATATCTCCAGATGGTAGCCCCTTGGAAAATCCAAGTTCTTATTGTCCAACCACCAAGGTGTGTAGATGTGCATGCCCCCAACACCATCCTCATTGTAGCTTGGTTTTCTGTTCATGAGATCGGGGACAAAACTAGCGCGGCCTGTCCCGGTGGAATCATGGAGGTACTTCCCGACAATATCACTGCCATTGCCCAAACCATTTGGATGCTGTCTGCTCTTGGAATTCAAAAGTATTCTTGCGGTGCTGCATGCAGATGCGGCCAACACCACTATTTTTCCCCTTAATTTGTATTCCTTCCTGTCCTCCTTGTTGATGTAGGAAACCCCTGTGGCTTTTCCTTCGTGGTCCGTAGTGACCTCACGGACCATACAGTTCACGAAAAGGTCCACCTGGCCACCATTCTTTTGGGCCGGGAATATCAAACAAGTGCCTGCGGAAAAATCAGCGTAGACCTGGCAGGCCCTTGAGCATTGCCCACAGTAAAAACAGACCCCCCTGTCATTATTGATTCTCTTGGTAAGCATGGACATCCTAGAAGGATACACCGGAATATTCGATTTTTTTGCGCCTTTTATAAAGAAGAGTTCATGTAACCTTGGTTTTGGGGGAGGGAGGAAGAACCCATCAGGGTCGTTGGGCAAACCTTCGTTGGTCCCGAAGACACCGATCAATTTATCCACCTTGTCGTAATAGGGTTTTACATCCTCATATCCAATGGGCCAATTCTCTCCCAGACCGTCATGGTCCTTTCCCCTGAAATCCCGTGGACCAAAACGGAGCGAAATCCGCCCCCAATGGTTGGTACGTCCGCCCAACATCCGTGAGCGGAACCATCTGAAATTGCTGTTCTCGGCATTTGTGTAAGGTTCCCCCTCTATATCCCATCCTCCATAGGCTGAGTCGAAATCACCAAATGGCCTCTTTGTGTTCGCGCCTCTCCTTGGAGACTCATAGGGCCACTTCATTTGGGTTCTTTGTTCGGGGTCTGCTGGATCAAAGAAGGGGCCGGCCTCGACAACGGCCACCTTCAGTCCGGCCTCCGAGAGAATTTTAGTCGCCATTCCACCTCCTGCACCCGAGCCTACAATGATGACATCGTAGACAACGGTAGATTCTATTATCTGCACTAATTGTTTATTTTTTTGCCAAAGTATAAAAATATGAAGGGAACTAATGTCGATTTCTTTATATCTGAACAAAAATGTTAATAGAATGACAAAATAGTTGTAAGAGAGCTGATGGACAAGCCATATTTTCCAACAGGGAAAATTCCCGTTCACAACGTATTGGGAGAGAATCTTCTGGAAAATTTGTTTGTAACGGTTCCGGTAGGTTGAAAATTTGGAGGTTATTTGACCGCATTATGGATTAGATATTCTCTTTTTTTTTGCAAACGTTTGGATCTGGGGTTTTTAATCAATAAAGATGGGGCAATTCAAGAGTCAACGAAGAATGGCTCAATAAAGACTCGAAATTGAGGTGAACTCCCGTACGGTTGGACGCTGTCAACGAGGTGGGATCTTGTGGAACGGTTGAACAGAAAACTTTGTTATTTTTATAGGAAACGCAACGGCAAATTGGTTCGGGTGTTTCCGATTTGATGAGGAAATGGAAAAAAGAAAAGTATGGTTGTTCGGGGCCATTAACTGCTTTTTGGTCACCGGATTTATAGGGACCATGTTGTTGGCCTTAAAACAAAACCGCTGGGAACGGCAAGGTCATTCGGTATGGGGAATGCCATATGGCGTTTCCATGTTATTGCAGGACAGTGGCGTAAGGCCAGATAAATTATTGATAATCAACAAATAGATGAAGAAAAATCGGAGAAGTTTCATAAAAAAGAGTGCCTCGATGGCAACCATGGCCTCCTTAGGGGGTATTGCATATTCCCGTACATGGGAAGGGCACCAAGCACCAAAAACGTTAAAACAAACTGCGGAATTGAACGAACTTTCAAAGGATGCAGGGATAGAAATGAGCAACGCGTACTTCTGGGGAATGGAAGACCATGCCTATTTAATAGAATTGGCGAAACAGATGGGTGCTTATGGCGCAGTGGCCGGGATAGATGGAAGACTCTTTAAGAATCCTGGCGGAAACCCCTGGGAATACGAATCTATAAAAGATGTGGTGGATGCCTGGAAATCCGTTGGGCTCAAGTATAATGTAGTGGAAGGCCCCCCATCTTTGGGCAATAAAACAAAACTTGGCTTGGAAGGAAAGGATGAAGAAATAGAGAACTTCATCACCTTTATGAAGAACCTCAAAAAAGCTGGGGTGGATGTGATCTGCTACAACTGGATGCCGGTCATTAGTTGGGCGAGGACCGACATGGCCAGACCGGGAAGGGGCGGGGCCCTCATGACCGCCTTTGATTATGATGCGGTAAAGGACAAACCTTTGACCGAATATGGAGAATTCACCAAGGAGACACTTTGGGATAACCTAGAATATTTCCTAAAGGCAGTGGTCCCAGAGGCAGGGCAGATCGATATGAAGTTGGCCTTGCACCCAGATGATCCACAAGTGCACAGCATACAGGGAATCCCCCGGATCATGAACACTGTGGAGAATTTTGATCGAATGTTGGACATCGTTCCAAGCGATTATAATGGAATTACCATGTGCCAGGGAAACTTTTCTCTAATGGGACCTGATATCCCAACATTGATCAGGCGATGGGGAAAAGCAGGTAAAATACACTTTGTACATTTTAGAAATGTCAGGGAACTCAGCGGTGAACTGCCCAGTACCAAATTTACGGAAACCTTCCATGATGAGGGAGATATTGATATGTATGAGGCCATGAAAGCCTATTATGAAATTGGTTTTAAAGGTGCGATGCGCGCTGACCATGTTCCCACCTTGGTAGGGGAGGAAAATAAAAGGCCTGGATATATGGACCTCGGAAACCTGTTTGCCATAGGTTACATGCGAGGATTGGCTGAATCCGTGAGCAAAGAAAAAAGGGGGGGAAGTTAGTATCAAATACCATTGAAAAACCGCTAGGTGGATATGGAATGCCTTTTTGGTACATGGATAACAAAATGTTGGGGCAATGCAATGTCCACAATCATCGGTTTTATGTTGGCCATTGTGCTCTATGGGTTCTCCCAATGATTATTTAACCCAACACCTAGATGTAACGTCTATTCTTTGATCAAGGTCAAGGTTAAGTTGATTCCACTTTCCATTATTGGGAAATCTTTTACAATAGGTGGTATTGTCTAGGTTTTCGGGACCTATTTCTTATGAAGGTAGTTCCCACAATCAATTCCGATAAAATTTCGACCATAAATTGTAAATATTTAACCTCTCTCAAGACCACGGGAATTACATTTAACCTTGTCTTAAAATGATGTTGCATCACCCTAGTTCTGGAGAAGTGTACATCGAAACCATATTTTAAAAATCTTTACTACCGTGAAAAAATTAAGATTGAGTATTTGTATTGTATTTTCAACCATGTGCTGCTTTGCCCAAATTGGGGATTTTGAACAGGCCTCGGACATCGGAGATCCCGCTGTAACGGGATCCTCCACATACGATAAGGCCACCCAAACCTATACCCTGAAGGGAGGGGGCAGCAACATTTGGTTCAACCATGATGAGTTCCATTTTCTCTTTAAGAAAATAAAAGGGGATTTCATCCTAACGGCCAATTTTGAACTTGTTGGAAATGAGGATGGCAACGGTCATCGAAAGACGGGGTGGATGATCCGTGAGTCGACCGAGGATGACGCTGTGAGCATAAATACGTGTTTGCACGGTGATGGATTGGTGGTGCTGCAATGGCGTTTGATGAGTGGGGCCTACATGCGGGATCCAGAAGATGAGATTTTTTTCCCAAAACAGTACTTTGGGGAGAATGTCATTCAATTGGAACGGATTGGAAAGACCATCACCATGCGGATAGCCCACCCCGGTGAGCCCTTAGAGGAAATGGATACCTTGACCATGCCCGATTTAAAGGATGAGGTTCTGGTTGGGCCCTATGTGTTGGCCCATGACCCTGGGGATAGTCAAACGGCCAAAATATGGAATGTAAGGATTTCCAAACCCGTTGCCCCAGATTGGCACCCAAACCATTTGGTGGAAACAGCATCACATGAAGGAGTGGTCAGGGGAAGCAGGTTGGAAACCGTTGATATAGAAACCGGAAAAAGGAAAGTTCTGCACACATCGGATCATGGGTTGGGCTCCCCAAGTTTTTCAAAGGATGGAACATCCATTTATTTTCTTGATGGGAACAGGACCTATTCCGTTCCGGTGAATGGACTGGGCAACCCCGTTGTAGCAGAAGATAAAATGGATGGGCCCGATATAAAGGGCAAAACCAAGTTTGTATATTATAATGAAGGGAAAACATCGACCAACCAAATTTGGAGAAAACGGGCCAATGGCAATGAACCTGTTCAATTGACATACGGATTGGACCATTCCTGGCACCCGCATCTATCACCAGATGGGAAATGGGTGGCCTTTTTGTCAATGCCACATGATGCCAGACCCGATGAACCGGTTCGGTTCCAGAACGTAAGTGTCAAAATCATGCCAACTGGGGCAGGAGCGCCGAAGACAATTGCCCATTTCTATGGGGGTAAGGGCAGTTTTGATCAATATGCATGGTCCCCTGACAGTAAATCCTTGGTCTTCGTGAGCACCTCACAATAAGGAAATGCAATAGGGAAGTTAAGTTTTAAAAAAAACAACGGTACTGGCCATTGATCAGAAAAAAAAGCAGCCTTGGAGATAAGGCTGCTTTTTTTGTATTTGGTAGGCTGTGTTGTTGCTTGGAAGGGACCTATAAGTTGCTCATATATTCCATATTGTGCCGCATACTTTCCAATGGGGTAGTTGCATATTCTTCCTGCTCAATGAAAATATGTTTTACACCGGATTTCGCTGAATTTTTTAACATCAGGGGAACATCCAGACCGCCCTTTCCAAATTCGGTGCTCACCTTTTCCTCCATGTTCATGTCCTTGAGGTGCCATAACGGAAAACGTCCTTCATATCGGTTGAAATAATCCAATGGGTCCTTGCCTGCCACCACGGCCCAACCTAGATCGAGTTCCATGTGCACAAGGTCGGCTTCCGTATTGTCCAAGAGGACATCATATAGGACTTCTCCGTTATGTGATTCAAACTCATATTCATGGTTATGGTACCCAAACTTGAGTCCTGCCGCCTTGCAGTTTTCCCCGGCCTTATTAAAGGCCTCGGCCACTTTTTTGTAATTATCGGGCGTTTGTCCATGGGTGGGCATGGTGGAACAGATAAGATACTCCTGTCCGGAAACTACGGCCTCCTCAATGGTCTGTTCCCACTGGTCATCCAAATGGATGTGCCCACTCACCAATTTCATCCCCAATGCTTCGCAGGTGGATTTCATCTCTTTTGGGGACAGTCCATAATAATGGCCCTTATTGCTCCTAGCGGTCTCAATTTTTTTGATCCCTATTTTGGCGATCTGTTCCAAAGTACCTTTTGGATCTTTCATCATCTGATCTCTAAAAGTATAGAGTTGGATACCCAATTCCTCATTTACTTTATTTCCGCTCATTGCACAAGCAGAGGGCAACAGCAGAGCTCCCAAAGTAAAGGCCCCTGATTGCCATAAAAATTCTTTTCGTGTAATCATCCTATTTAAATTTTTGTTGTTATTCAATTCCCTTACCGGTAGCAGCGTAAAAAATACCTCCGTAGAGATGTGCCAAGAACCATGGGTTTTCATATGTTTTTTCAATATGTCCAAGGGCCGTGTAAAATGCACGTCCTCCATCAAATTCATGATACCATGCTATGGGGTGGAAATTGCCCATCCCCTTACCAACACGGTCAATTTTTTCACCGGAGGCGGTCAAGTCCCGATCGGCCCAAATTACCTCTGGGTCATAGGTGTTTTCATCTACGCTGATGAGATAGTTCAATCCACTCACATTTTCCTTGCCGAACTCATACCACTCATCCGTCCACAATAGGGTTTCGGGAAAGTGTTCAAGACCGGGAAAATTATGGTCAACTATTTTTATTTTGGCAGTTTGTTGGACTGGATGGATATGGAACATACGTCCGACCAATTGGGTGTACCATTCCCACCCATATTCTGTATCGGATGCGGCATGAATGCCCACATATCCCCCTCCTGACCTTATATACCTTTCAAAAGCGGCCTGCTCCCCCTCATCGAAGATATTGGCCGTGGTGCTCAAAAAAATGACCACATCAAAACCTTTGAGGCTTTCATCCGTAATTTTTCTGGCTTCTTGTTGTCGGTTGAGGTCAAAATTATGGGTCAGTGCAAGTTCTTCCATGGCCTGAATGCCATTGAGAATGGATTCATGGTGCCAGCCAGCAGTTTCTGTGATCAATAGGGCCTTGAACTGTTTTTGTGCCAAAGTGCTTTCAGTAACGAAAAGGATTACGAACAGAAGTGTTCCAAAATGAAAGAACAGGTTTTTCCTGTTGCTTTTGAACTGCGATTCGATAGGTAAGTTTGTTTTCTTCTTCATGTACTAGATAAATTTTGTTTTTTAGCTTGGAAAAATGAGAAGGAAAGCTGGTGACCTTCCTTCTCATGCAATTCAAACTTGGTAATAACTAAACTAAAAAAAACTAAACTTAAACTCTCATTTACCCGAATTGCTTACAAATGCTATATGCTTACTGTCAGGTGACCAGGAATTTACATTGATGGTACCTTGGCCTCCATACAAATGCGCGATTACTTTAGGTGCACCTCCCGATGTTGGCATCAAACGTAACATTACCCGTTTGTATGATGGGTGTGCGTTCAACGTGATGTCCGGCATAAAAGAAATGAAGGCGATCCATTTCCCATCAGGTGAAATATGGGGAAACCAATCGTTATATTGGTCAAAGGTCAACTGCTCTTTTTGACTTCCATCAGGTTTCATCCGCCACAGTTGCATGGTTCCACCATTTTTGGATCCGTTGTAATAGATGTATTTTCCATCAGGGGAATACTCACATCCGTCAACATGTTCCAACTTTCCATTATTGGTGAGCTTCACTTCATTTCCGCCCCGTATCGATTTTTTATAGATATCATAAATGTCGGACCCATTGCGTCTGGCCACATAAACCAAGTCCCTGTTGTTTGGGGCCCATCCATGAAGGTAGGAAGGGGGAGTCGTTGTCACAGGTTCTGGTTCCCCTCCCTCGAGCGGTAAATAGAATACATTGGAACCGTCTCCATCGTTGTGGCTAATGCCCAACAGCTTCCCATTGAAGGAAATACAATGGTCATTGTTCAGTCTGTCTGCCGAGCCGGTATCCAACTTTTCCAGTTCGCCCCCGGAAACAGGTATGGTATAAAGTGACCCTTCCATGTTGAATAACAGTTCATCGCCGTTTGGCATCCAATTGGGTGCTTCAAAACGACTGTCCTTTTCAAGGATGACCTTACGCTTGCCATCAAAGACATTCATGGTTTCCAATCTACACCCGATCCACCCTTCGGCACTTGGATCATAATCTTCGGCAACCGGTTGATCGATTCGCACATTCCATACGTTGGCAGTTTCAATGACATCCTCTACGTGGGAACAAATAACGATTCCCAACAAGACTTCTTCCGGCATGAACTCCAACTTTTTTGAGCTTATGACCTGTAAGGGTTCGCCCTCATGGGCAGCCCTGACAATAAAGGTATTGCCGCGCCTTTCCAGTTGAATGATATCATAATAGGATTTGGCGGCCCAAACATCATCAAAGGGATTTTGCATCGCTGCTCCTTGTCGTTCCCTCCATTGACCTGCGGTCAAGCCATCACCGTGTAAAAATCCTCCCACCATGACCGAATTGTCATCTTCCGAGGCACGGGCCATCCAACCGATTTTACGGTGCACCTCATTGATGCCCTCAAATTTGAAGTTGCCAGTGGCAATGAAATCACCCTTGACCTTATTGTACAGATAACGATGCTCGTCACGTTGTCCCCATATGTTATATCCAGCACCTTTGATGGTGTAGGTCTGGGTGGCTTCATCGTATGTGGCCGAACCTGCCAATTTCGGATGGCCAATATCTTGGTTGTATTGAAAAATGCCTAAAGGATTTTCTTGGGCCATTGTGATTAGGGATAAAAGGAAAAACGAAAGTAAGGTAATCGTATTTTTCATGGGTTTAAGAGCGGGTTTTAGTGAAATGATACATTCTTGATCAGTTATAATTTAGATAGGACAATATTATGGAGCCCGGCCACTTGTAAGGTTGAAAAGCTGTTATTAAAGGTTGAAATTATATCTTTTGTGAATGAATTGGTCAGGATACAAGATCAAGATTTGTGAATATGTGAACCTGTTCCATTGGAAGTATTTATTAGTGAAGGTTGTTACATGTTATTGCTTTTTTAGATCAATGAACAGGGAATGATTGTGAAAGTAATTCCAATGGTCCCTGGTTGTTGGCAATTACTATGTTGAACCCGTTGTCCTTCTTTATCAAACCAAGGGTCTTAACGTCATATCCCATGTTTATCCCACTTTTGGAATAGGGCATTGGGCTAAAACCACATTCACCGTCACCCAGCAACAGTAGGCCTATTGAGGCATCATTGCGAGGGGTCTCGATTTCCGACGCGTATAGATTTCCTCCGATGATCACATCGAGAAGGCCATCATTGTTGAAGTCCTCGATTAGAATATCATTGATGGGTGACAATTGGGCCATCAAAGGAAGTTGCTTGGAATCGTAGCTGCCTTTCCCTTTATTTTCCAATAGGACACTGGCGAAGGACTTTACTGTAAAATGTTGGGACTCCTTAAGGTTTTCCTTGCCATATACGTCTTCCAAAGAAGCTTGGGCAAACGAATTGTAATCCTTGAACTTAAGTTGGATTGCCGGTATTTGTTCTGAGGAGCATTGCCGCCCCCTTACCGGATAGAGAACCCCTTCATTGTGATATCCGAGGGCAATATCCGTGTTTCCGTTCTCATCAAAATCATTGGCATATAGCTCAAAGGAAGCCTCTGGGGTCGCCTGATATTTATAGTTCAATCCGAGATTGCCGGCAAGAATATCAATATCACCGTCCTTATCAAAATCCGCACCTTCGATACTGGACCACCACCCTGTGGTATCCGCAAAACCAAAATCCGATGTCCTATCGATGAATTTTCCATTTTCTTGACTATAAATGGTCAAGGGCAACCATTCCCCCACCACAATTAGGTCCGTGGTGCCATTTCCATCAAAATCATTCCAAAGCGCATCGGTGACCATGCCGATATCGGCCAACCCAGGGGCCAGTTCACCCGTGGCATCCACAAATTTTGGAACACCTTGGTCCATCTGGTTGACCAACAAGTAGCTTCGACCTGGATTTGGATAATTCTGTGGTGAGATCCTTCCCCCCACAAAAAGATCGATGTCCCCATCATGATCTATATCTGATGGGATAACACGGGAGCCGCTTCCCGTGATCTTTGGAAGGATCCCTTCCGATTTCTGAAAAGTCCCATTGAAGTTCAAATATAGCCTGTCCTGGAACATATCCTCATCCGTAAACCCATTGCCTCCACTGACAACATACAAATCCTGGTTGCCATCATTATTGGCATCAAAGAATAGGGCGCCCAAGTCTTCATATTTTTGGTCCTGTTCCCAGATTCCATGGGTCAAAACAAAAGTTTCATCAGCTTGCTGTACATACATGGCAGCTGGAAATCCGGCGCCATTTCCGACGTAGATATCATCAAGTCCGTCCCCATTGATATCGGCAATGGCCATGGCGGGGCCAAAGTTTGATAATTTGTGCGGAAGCAGTACTTGTTTGCCAAAATCGTTGTATGGGTTTTCACTGTGCCAGAAAATCGTGTCAAATTTCTGATTGGTCAATTGGAACATCTGTTCCATCGGGGCTTCTGATTTTTCCAATTGTTGGTTTTTACCTTTGATAAGGGTCAGGGTTTGGTCCGCATTGATGTCCACGGACACTTCCCGGGAACCATCGCCCCAATCCACCATCAATGTGTCGATCCTATTGCTCTTCCCCAAGCCGAAATGAAGCACGGGCTCCATAAAGGATTGGAACCCTTTGGTTGGATTCAAATGGAAATATTGGGTCAGGTCGTCACTTACGACCGTTACCTTAGCGCCTATACCCATGTGATTTGGTCGGTCCGATACCAATTTGATCCTTAGGTAGTGCCCATCCTTGATTTCTGAGGTATTGTTCTGGAACACACGGCACGTATCATCTATATTGTTCACCACCAAATCCAAGTCTCCGTCATTGTCCAGGTCACCATAGGCGGCCCCGTTGGAAAACCCTTTGTAGCTCAGTCCCCAATCCTCGTTCACTTTTTTGAACTGCAGGCCATTGGTATTCTTGAAAATATAATTGTCTATTTTTTCTGAGGGCATCTCATTGACCAAATCGATCAATGAGGCCTTATTTAGATCAACATGGTCTTTTTCAAGGTTCTTAAAAAAGTCCTTGTTGTTGATTTCCCTGCGGGTTCCGTTGGTGATGAACAAGTCTTTCCAGCCATCATTGTCGAAATCGGCTATCAGGGGACCCCAGCTCCAATCCGTTGAGGAAATGCCGGCCATCCATCCAATGTTGCTAAAAATAGGAAGGCCATCGGCACCCATGCCTTGGTTGAGCTGAAAAGAATTGTACATGTACTGGTAATGGAACCCATGATTGACCGTGCTCCAAAAAAGACCTACATTCATGCTGGCCATATTGGCCTTTGACCGGCGATTGTCCTCTGGGGCCATATCCATTTGTACGAGGTCCAATAATCCATCATTGTTCACGTCTTCGGCGTCCGTCCCCATCCCGTAAAACGAAACCTGTTTTGTGGCTTCGTTCAGCTTATCGGTAAAAGTGCCGTCCCCATTATTGATGTAGAGGTAATCCGGTGTGCTGAAATCATTGGAAACGTAGATGTCGTCCCATCCGTCGTTGTTGTAATCCGCAATGGAGGAACTCACCGAGAGGCCAAAATTCAATAAACCGGACTTTTCGGTAACATTGGTAAATGTACCATCGCCGTTGTTGGTGTACAAATGATCGCTTTTTGCCATATCTGGGCGGTTTATCATCATTCGATATACCGTATTGGCCGTTTTAAAGTCCGTTATCGGGTAATTGATGACGAATAAATCCAGATCTCCGTCTTTGTCATAGTCAAAAAATGTGGATTGTATGGATTGGCCGATGTCGTTTATGCCATATTCTTCGGCCCTTTCCGAAAAAGTCAGATCCCCATTGTTGACATAGAGTTGATTGCTTTTGTTCCCATTTTTTCCTGAAACACTGAGATAGATGTCCAAGTGGCCATCATTGTTGATATCCACAAGGCTCACACCTGTATACCACCTGGAATCACCGCTGATTCCTGAAGTTTGGGTAATGTCCTCGAATTTCATTCCCCCCTTGTTCAGGTAAAGCTTGTTCTCCACCATATTTCCGGTGAGGAAAATATCGGCAAGGCCGTCATTGTTGATGTCGCCAATGGCAGTGCCGCCACCCATATACATATACTGGAACGTAAAGTAATTTAAGGAATCACTCTCCGTTAATTGGTTGGTGAATGTAATTCCGGTGGATGCACTGTCAAGCAAGGTAAACCTTTTTATTTCGCTCTTAGGATTTTGATGCGTGCAAGCTGACAGAAAAATGGACATTGCCAGAAAGAGAAGGCTTTTAATCAGGGTCTTGATCATAATATGGACAAAATGTTTTTAAGTGATTCACTTTCTATACCATTCTATGGTATTTGTAAGGAAGTTTTTGGAAATGTCATGATTTGGCCCATACCATTGCTTCTAAACAAATTTCATCGCCTCTGGATCCCAATGTATTATTTTTTGCTCAAAATAACTTTTGTTGGCCCCTAGGGCAGCGGCAGCGGCACGGAACCCAAAAACAGCATCTTCCACTACGGTACTGCCCGTGCGCATGGAATCGAAAAAGTTTGAAAAATGGTTCTCATGATCACTATAGTTGTTACTGATCCTGAACTCCATTTCCCCACTTTCCGCAACATTGGCCGGAGGAGTGGGATATTTTTGTTTGTACCATTTTTCGAATTCCCGTTGATTGGCCTCGTCAAACGTATCGAATGAGTCCCAACCATCGTATCCTGGTTGATCGGATACTTTGCTCCGGGTGACCCTGACGGAGTTCCCGCCAACCGTCATGACCCCTTCGGTGCCGACCAATCGGATTCTTCCCCCGCCACCTCCACCATCGATGAAGTTAACGCGGATCTGCATATTGAACGCGGGGTGGTTTTTGCTCTCAGGATAATCATAACACCCAATCATGACATCGGGAACGTCACGACCATCCTTCCAATAGCGCAATCCTCCCGTAGTGTACATTTTGGAGGGTCCCGAGGAGCCGATAACATAGTGGATGCCCGAAAATAGGTGGATGAACAGGTCTCCGGCCACACCGGTGCCATAATCCTGATAGTTGCGCCATCTAAAAAAGCGGATGGGATCAAAGGCAATCTTTGGGGCATCTCCCAAAAAGCGCTCCCAGTCAATGGTGTCCGGTGAGGCATCCAATGGTATGGAATAATTCCAGGCACCAAGGTTCGATTGACGATCGTTCCAGGTTTCGGCCAGCACCAATTCGCCTATTGCACCATCTTCGTACAGTTCCTTTGCTTTTTTATAGACCAAAGAACTTACCCGTTGACTGCCCACTTGGAACACTTTGTTGTTCTTCCTTTGGTTTTCAATGACGGCCCATCCTTCCTCGATGTTGTGCACCATCGGTTTCTCACAATAAACAGCTTTGCCGTGGTCCATGGCATCCATGGAAATCCGATCGTGCCAATGATCGGGAGTTGCTATGATGACCGCATCAATATCGCGCCTATTTAAAACTTCCATGTAATCATTTGTGGTGAATATATCCTTGCCAAAGACTTCTTTGGCATGTTTTAGCCTTCCTTCGTAGAGATCACAAGCTGCCACTAGTTTTGTTCCCGGTGTGGCCAAGGCTGCACGGGTATCATTGAACCCTTGGATGCCCATTCCAATGGTCGCTATTTGGATGGTATCGTTAGGGGTGTATTTTCTTTGGGGCTCATTGATGGCAAAATAGGGTCTGTCCTTTGAATTTCCCAATATCAAAGTGGGAGTCGTACCGGCCAACAATGCGGTTCCCGATAGCTTTTTTATAAAAGACCTTCTTTGGTTTGAACTTGTTTTTTTCATTGTTCGTTGTTTTTTCGAATCAAAATTTTAGTTGCCTTTCACATGAAAATGGTTGCTTTTGGAACCCTTCCGATTCCCGGTGAATTTTTATCGATAAAACCAAAGGGTGCAATTCCCGACTGGCACCCTTTGGTATGAATGAAGGTAGTGATACTTGTTTTTATTGCCATTCTGGATTTTGCTCCAATACACCATTGCTCAAATCTATGGCTTCTATGGGTATTGGAAAAACACTGTGCTTCGGCAATACGGGAATGCCAAGGTCTATACCCGGAATGGTTCGTTCTTCGTTGGGGAAATAAGTGTTCATGGTGGATTCCAGTACCCCCCAACGTGCCAAATCAAAGTATCTGTGACCCTCCATGCCCAATTCAAGTCTTCTTTCAAAACGAACGGCTTTCCTGGCGAAGGCTTGATCGGGAAATGAAACATAAGGTTCTACTTGATAGTCTGTTGGGTTCACGCCTTCCACCGTGGGGACATAGGTCATGTTCTTGGCCCTGTTCCGGACTCGGTTCACATAGTCAAGTGCAGTATCCAGATCACCGGTTTCCACAGCGGCCTCGGCGGCCATCAACAATACATCCGCATAACGTATGACATTGTAATTTATGCCAGAGCGATCTTGGCCCCATGGTCCTCCCGTGGACCGTGCTTCCGGTTCCGAGGCCCTGTACGTGTTTTTGGCCGCTAAATAAGGTCCCCCTGCGGATTGCACCCTTACCCAATCGAAGCCTGGATTTCTTCCAAACCCGTTGAAATCAATGTCCCGTCTTCCAACGGTATAGTCCAATCTGGGATCTAAAGGTCCACTATGAACCGTAAAGGGCTCATCGGAAGCAATGCCCTGGTCATTGGTGACATCCGTTTGGTTCCATGTGTCCAATAGAGGCAGACCTGACATATCTGTTTGAAAGGAGTTTACAAGGTCCTGTGAAGGTTGAAAAAAGCCACAGCAGGTATTCAAAGGTCCACCACCCGGATGGTTAAGTGCACCTCCCCGGTTACCATTGAAGGAATCCCCACTATCGTTGAAGAATTGGATGCTAAAGACTGCCTCCACTCCATTTTCCCCACGAAGGTTGAAGTTGTCCACATATTCGGTATGGAGCCCGTAAGGCCCATTGTTGATTACATCCTGGAGCACGGCTAGTGCCTCGGTGAATTTTTCTTGATAAAGATAAGCTTTGCCCAAATACGCCTTGGCGGCCCAACTATTGGCCCTTCCTACTTCGCCACTCACTTCTGGTAGGTTATCTATGGCCGCTTGGAAATCCTCTTCGATTTTATCCCATATTGGTCCTGGGTTCGGTTTATTGGGATCGTTGAGGTCCTCTTCGCTCAAAAATGGAATGTTCCGAAAGGTACGTTGCAGTTCAAAATTAAAATGCGCCCGTAGAAACCTTGCCTCTGCAATCTGTTGGGTGAGATCCACACCTTCGATAACTGCCGCCTGGGCAAGAACGGCATTGGCGCGGTTGACTCCAGCAAACGGTCCGACCCATTCGTCCCTAATGTAAGGGTTGTTGGTGGCCCAGTCGAAGTGTTCCAACAAATAAAGCTCATTTTGGTCACCATTGGTGGCTCCTTTGTGGGCATCGTCAGATACCACATCAAACCACCAGTTATCACCACTTGATCTGTAATCCTGGGTAAGACCGAATCGAAATCCATCGAGCATGGAATAGGCCCCGATCAAAAGAAGGTCGACCCCCTGTTCGTTTGCCAATGCATCGGAATTAAGACTTCCCTTGGGTGCAATGTCCGTGAAACTTTCAGAACATGAAAGAAGTATTAAGAAAACGCAAAGTGTTTTGACTATTGTTTTTTTCATTTTAGTGAGTTTTTAAAAGTTATGTTCAGAAGTTGAAGTTCAAGCCTAAAATGTATGTTCTAGGTTGTGGAAATCGTCCATCATCAACTCCTATGGTTAGATCACCCGCAGGGGGATTCGGATCATCTCCAGCGGCAGTTTGGCCAATTTCAGGTTCGGAACCGTTATAATCCGTTATTGTGAAAAGATTTGTTCCTTGTACATAGACCCTGGCATTGGTGATGCTCAAGCTGGGAATTTCAAAGTTGTACCCAATCTGAATGTTCCGCAGACGTAGGTAGGATCCATCCTCTACAAAATAAGAGTTTGGTTGGGATTCATTGTTCCTGATACTGGTGCTGAGAGCCGGAAGGCTTGCATCAGTATTGTTCGGTGTCCAAGAATCCAAAACCCTTACACTTCTGTTACTGTTCAGAAATGTTGGAAAATCGCTCTCTATTTTAGCGAAATGGTATAGTTCGTTTCCATGGACCCCTTGAAGGAATAGGGTCATAAAGAAATCCTTGTAGCTCAAATTGGCATTTATCCCATAGGTGAAATCTGGATGTGGATTTCCTAGAATGGTCCGGTCATCATCATTGATCACCCCGTTTCCATCAATATCACGGTACCTAAACCTACCAACACCGTCCTCAGCAGTGGCAAATCCTTGATCGGGAGCACTGGACACTTCATTGGCGTTCTGGAAAATTCCAATAACGTCACGTCCAAAATAGTAGGAGATGGGCTGTCCACTACTACTTCTTGTAATTGTCCCTGATCTAAATACAGATCCGTTCAAAAATGCATCGGGGTTGTTACTGTTGACCTTTACAAGCTCATTCTTATAAGCTGAAACGTTCAATCCAATATCCCATTTTAATTGGGAAGTTTGGTCAGGGTTGAAATAGTTGATGGAGAAATCAACCCCTTTGTTGTTCACTTCACCCGCATTAATAAAGGCGGGATTGGCATCAATGGATGTTGTTGGCAATGGGCTCGCTATGATCATATCCTTTGTGGTGTTGTTGAAGTAATCCACAGATATGCTCAGGTTGTCATCAAAGAACCGGGTGTCCAAACCAATGTTGAACTGATTGGAACGTTCCCATTTTAAATCCTGGTTCCCCAAGGAGGAGAGAATGGCACCCGTTGCTACGGAAGCACCACTTATGGGATAAAACCCCACCTCCTGTTGAGCCTCTAAGATGTTGACATCTGGGTTTGGTACTGGAATATCCTGATTTCCAAGTTGGCCATAGGATGCCCTTAGTTTTAAGTAGGACAGCCAAGAATCATCGGGCATGAAGTCTTCCTCACTGACGACCCAACCAACACTGGTTGACGGAAAAAGACCGGTATTGTTTCCTTCTGCAAAACGTGATGTTTTATCGTGCCTCAATGAAATTGAAGCCAAGTATTTGTTCTTATAGGAATAATTTGCATTAAACAGGAAAGAAAACAATGTACTGGCCTCCCAGCGACTGTCGATTATGGATGGCGTGCCCGTTCCAGCTCCCAAAATGAAGAAATCAGTGTCCTCCAAAAGGAAATTCTGAACTCGTGTCGAGGTTATCCTAAAATCCTCCTTAACAGCTTCAACACCGCCCAATAGTTGGATATTGTGCTCACCAAAATCTTTATCCCATCGCAAGGTGTTGCTCCATATCCAAGATATGGAACGGCTCTGGGTCTCTGTGAGCGCATTGGTCTTTGGTTCAGGAGCTTCGGGATTGGCCCTTGCAATATCATTTGTCAAATTGTCCACCACGTTGAATCCAAAAGTTGATTTGGCGGTGAAACCATCCAAGAACTTTACTTCGGTGTAAACATCCCCAATGAGGCGCAATGCCCGGTCGAAATTATCCTTCCCACGAATCAATTCCGCTACCGGATTGGATACGTTGCTCAGACCCGCTGCTGTTGAGGGCCCACCACCGGCAAAGTTCCCGGCTTCATCATATATGGGGACCAATGGGGGCATGCGCTGGGCATTTCCCACTTGGTTTTGGGCGAGCTGATCGGTGAAAGAGGCACTTAAATGTTCACCGACACGGACATTGTCCAGAATATCGAATTCTGTATTGATCCTGGTAACGATCCGTTCAAAGCCCGTGTGCAATTGTATCCCTTCTGTATTTTGATATCCCACGGACATCAGATAACGACTTTTTTGATTACCTCCACTGACGGATAGGTCATAGTTTTGGATAATACCTGTTTGGAATATCTCGTCCAGCCAACGGGTGTCACCACTACGGGTAATTTTGTTGTCATTCATGTCATAGGGCATGGTATCAGTTCCCCTTATGAATTCTGGGATAGTGGCGGTAGGGCCATTGCCATATTGGGGGTGGGTCGGGGTGACCCCATCATTGTTGAAGCTTTCCCAAAGCACGTCACCCAATTGTTGTGCATTAAGGACATCCTGGGTTTTGGCCACAGTTTGAAAGCCGACATAGGAGCTAAAGCTAATGGAGGGCTTTTCATCCCTAGACCCCGATTTTGTGGTGACAATGACAACACCATTGGAAGCCCTTGCCCCATATATGGCAGCAGAGGCATCCTTGAGGACGTTAATGGACTGTATATCATTGGGGTTGATCTGGCCTAAGATATTGGCATCCGTGGTCTGCATGCCATCGATGACCAATAACGGGCCATTCTCATTGGTGGTACCAAAACCCCTGATTCGGATCAATGGGGTACTTCCCGGTTGTCCGCCACCAACGACATGTACACCTGAAGCCCTACCTTGGAGTGCCTGTCCCGCATTTTGTATCGGAACATCCAAGGCTTCCTCAGTATCAACTTGTACCATAGCTCCTGTGACCGTGGCCTTGGATTGCGTGGTATAACCAGTAATGACCACTTCATCCAATTGCCTTGCATCTTCCTGTAAAGTAACATCAATGGTTGAATTTCCATTTATGGCAATTTCCTGACTGGTAAACCCAATGTATGAAAAGACCAAAATGGCATCGCTGCCGGCCTCAATGGTATAGTTGCCATCAAAATCCGCTGTTGTGCCATTGGTGGTCCCCTTTACAATTACATTGGCACCAGGTAAGGGCATTCCACTGTCATCGGTCACCGTTCCGGTAATGGTCAGCTGAAGAACAGAATTTTTGGGACTCTCGACCCGGTTTTCAAAATTGGCCCATGTGACTTGCGTACATAGACAAATAATCATTGATAGGAGCCAAATGGTTTTGGGCAACCTTTTTTCTTTGGGCCCTATCCGATGATAGACATTTTTTTGATCCATAATGATTTCAGTTTGTTAGTTAATTAAGGTTTAAAATGAAGTGCCATTGCCAATCCACTGGATATGATTTCAAAGGGTTGGTAGAACTTCATAGCGTTAGATAATGTGAAAGTAACCGTAGTCTATCCGGATAAGGTCGAATAACAGTTTTAAGAAGTCGAATTATTATCACGATTCATTTAAAAAATGTAAATATTTGATAATGAGATATATGTAATAATTATTTAGAATCCCAGAATAGGTACTTATGGTGTGATTGGGTCAATTACCGGAAGTTAATTTCTGTAGCAAAATAGTTGTTGAAGGAAATTTCCCATACGTTTTTCGTTTCCCTTTTCTTGCTCCCCTGGGAAAATTATGTATGAAGCAATGGGTATTTGGGAGAGTTATTTCTTGTATCAACATCGAAACATTAATGGTGCACAAGCACAAAATATATCCCAACGATCTATATTCCTTTCGTGGGTTCTTGTCACTCAATGCCAATGGTATTGCTCGATATGGAAAGTAATCCTCCACTTCCTGTATTGCAAGGAAGAGCAGAACTTATCCGATCCCCTAATCCATTTAATCCCTAATACTATTGGAGTGATTTATATATGGAATAGGGTAGTAACTCGTGTTAAACGAGATCGGTCCCTTTATTTCATAAGGGACCAATAAGGTTATTGGGGATTTATGGAAGGAGTTCTTCATATGGGCTGATGTTTCGGTATGGCCCCACTTGACTTGGTTGACTATAGGCATAACATATAGGCAACCAAAGCCTCTTTTTCTTCCTTTTCAAGTTCCAGTTCAAGTACGAGGTTGAAAAATTCCACGGCATCCCCAAGAGTGGGACAACGGCCGTCGTGGAGATAGGGAGGAGAATCCTTGATTCCTCTTAGGGGAAAGGTCTTGATAGGTCCTTCTGGCCTTCCGTTGTAAAAGCGTTCCACTTGAAGATCGTGCATGTAATCATCAACGAATGCGGGGCCCGAATGGCAATTGATACATTTGCCTTTACCGTAGAATATCATTTCACCCTTCAGTTCCTGTTCAGTTGCTTTTTCTGAAATGAGCCTGCCCATCGGGTTCAGTTTGGGCGCCGGTGAAAAATCAAGGATGCTGTTAAAGTCGCCCATGCGGTTGGTAACCTGTCTTTGTTGGGATCGTGGGCCAATATTTTGCTGCATTCCAGGATCCCCATCAAAGTATTCTTCAACTTCTGCAAAATGGTCCATACTGCGTATGGAACGCTTTGAAGATAATTGCATGAGTTGGTAGTTGCCCCTCATGGTAGGGGTGTCCGTGCGCAGCCGTGCCATATTGGGTCGCGAATCAGGTGCCAATTCAAAGGCCCCGTTGGTATGTCCGTTCACATGGCAGGAAAAACAGGATACCCCAACACTTGGTTCCGGAGTAACTCGGTGGGTCGTATGGTTGAACCATGTGGTGGCAGTGGGCCTTAATAATTCCTTTAAGCCCTCCATTTGTTCCGGTGTGAGCAGACCGTTGAAAATTTCATAATAATTGGCCAATGTAATTTCCCTGCCTTCCGTAACATCACCAAGCTCTTTATGTGTGGTAAGATACATTGGTGGCGGAAATTCAGGTAGATATGAATCCGGAAAATCGTGATCGACATCAATGCGCAAATGTTCTGGGTGGGCCTTGTTCCACATATCGGGAAACACCATGTGTGCCACAGATTGCAGTGGATGGGCCAGTGGTTTATACGGAAAAAGATCTTGGTCCTTTATTTGGTCCGGTGTCATGGCTCCAAGATCTTCCCATGAGGAAAGGCCCTTTGGCAAACGGGCGATGGGACCATTCATGATTTTTTTTCTTCCGCTTGACATATACACACCATTTATAGCCTTTCCACTAAAATCGTAACGCGTGGCCATGTACTTTTTCACATCACGCATCAACTCTGGCTTTTGTTTCTTGTGAAAGGAAATCCATGCATCCCACGACATGGGCAACTGGGGGGAACCAAAAGATGTTTTGCCCTTTCCCCCATAGTTCCAAAGATCAAAGGGTGTACGCTCTCCCTTTGTTATGTCAGGATAGGGTAGGAGTTCCTTAGAATTTGAGCTTGTGGGAGATGTACCCTGGCCGTTTGTTTCCGTATGAGGCAGGTGTTCCCTAAAATTGGAACTTGTGAGAGAAGTACTCTGTCCTTCTGTTTCCGTTGCGATGACAGCGGCCCGACTTTGGAGCATGTGAAGGTCGGAGGTTTCTGCCAAGGATTGGGCACTTTCGGTCGGGGCATTATTAAGCCATTTTCCTATGGCCAAAAAAGCAATAGTGGCAAGTAAAATCAGAATTATAATGTTCTTTCTGTTTTTCAAAATTAGTTTATCCTTCATTTTTTAAGTTTATATATTGTACGTTCCAAATAGCCATACACTTTGGTTCATAGCGGAAGGAAATTATCAAAGTGAGATGATTCGATATCTTCTCACTTGAATGTACGATAATGAACATATCCATTCCATAATTTAGTTGATCTGTGTCTCACTCTCGTCCATATGAACTTGACCAATACAAAGCCTGATTTCCATCTTTTATTGGCAAATCCAACCTAATCATATAAGGACTTTTGTTTGGTAAAGAATTATGATTCTTTTGCCCATGGGCGCAAATCCAATATTGTAGTTGGTGGGCACTGTACAATTCATTCAGGTTGTTTAGAAGTCCCATGAAATTTTATTACATGAAAGTAGTTCGGCTTTTGTCAGTACAGGTTGAAATTTTGTTTTAAGTGGTCGAATAACTATCTCGGACAGTGTTTATCGTGCGGTATCAAAGGGTCTGTGATTTAAAGGCACTACCCTTGATATTTAAGCCCTAAGCCAAGGCAAATGGGAAAGCCATCATTCAAGTGAAATCAATTCTCATGCGTTCAGGTCTTTCCATAATTGGGAAACTGTTATATGGAAAAGTGTCCATATGGGCTGAGATTTTCAAAAGTTGTTTCCGAGGGTCATTCCATATCCTCTCCAGAAGGGATAATTTGATCTTTTGATTGGTTTTTTCTTTTGTTGGCAACAAAGGAAGATGGATTTTCACCATAATATTTTTTGAACAGGGTTCCAAAGTACTTGGCGTCGGAAAACCCGACATTGTATGCTACTTCACTGACATTATAATCATGTTCCAGCAACATTCTTCTACCTTTTTTTAATCGGATTGTCCGTAGAAACTCGTTCGGGGAAACATCCATTAGGGCCTTCAATTTATGATAAAATGATGTTCTGCTCATCCCCATGGCCTCGCACATGTCTTTTATGGTAAAATTGGGATCACTTAGGTTATCTTCCACCAATTGGGTTAGATTGGACATGAATTTATCATCCAATTCATTGGAAAATTGAATTTCCTCCTCGGTTTCATTGAAGAGCAGGAATTTACGCTTTAATACCTGCCTGTTGTGCAAGAACCCTTCAATCTTGCTCAATAAAAGTTCATAGTCATAGGGCTTAACAATATAGTCATCGGCACCGCACTCCAAACCTTGCATAATGTTTTCCTTCGACCCAAGTCCAGAGAAAAGGATAATGGGGACATGGCAGGTCTCAATGTTTTTTTTGAGGGCCGTACAGAATTGAAACCCGTTCATTTTTGGCATAAGGACATCACAGAGAATAATGTCCGGTAGATTGTTCCTTATCATTTTTTGGGCTTCAAAGCCATTGCTGGCCGTAATGACATGATATTCATCCATCAACCTGTTCCTGCTGTATTCCATTAGATCTTGATTGTCTTCCACAATCAATACGGTTTCTTTGTTGACCGAATTGGATTGCTCCTGATCTGGCAGTACCATCTCTATGAATGTTACTTTAGGATCTTCCAAATTGGTCAATGGTTTAAAAGGAAATTTCACAGCGAATGTGGAACCCTCGGAAGATGATTGGACCAAAGTGACATTGCCATTTATCAAACGGGCCAAGTCACGGGCCAGAACCAATCCCACCCCGGTGCCGATACTTCCTGATGTTTCAACATTATGCGCCCGATAAAAGAGTCTGAATATTTTCCTTCGTTCCGCCATTGGTATACCTATGCCGTTGTCCTTGATGAGTATTTCACATTTTTTTTCATTGACCCTGAGTTCAACGACCACTCGACCACCTTCCAATGTATATTTTATCGCATTGGAGAGAAGGTTGCCAACGATCTTATCCAAAATTCCCTCATCCGATTCGATCAGTAAGGAGGTTAGGTCGGTTTTTAATTCCATGGAAATATTCTTCTTTTCCGCTAAAATCGTAAAAGCAAAAATTTTGTCCTTTACCAACCATATCAAATCCATGGGTTGTGGGTTAACGGTATTCTTGTTGGTCTCCAACTTTCTGAAGTCCAGAAACTGGATAAGCTGCATGTGCACCTTCTCCGCATTTTTAAGGGCAATGTCCAGATTTTGGCGTATTGGGGCACCCATTGACATATTTTTGATCAGATCTTTAAGTGGCGCCTTTATAAGTATCAAAGGTGTCTTGATTTCATGGGCCATATTTGCCAAATACTTTAGCTTGCTCCTAGAATGTTTTGTCAATATCCATAATCGGTAGGAATACATGATCAATCCCAGTAAAAAGAGGAAAAGTATGGCATATAATCCGTAGGCCCATGGGGTCATCCAAAAAGGTGGGTTGACGGTCAATGCAATTTGTTTTATCGGTGCAAGGAGCTCATCCCTTTGTCCAGTGATCTTTAGCTTAAAAGTATACTCCCCAGGATTTAGGTTGGTATAGCTTGCAACGGTGGATTCGGGGTTGCTTATCCAATGTTCATCAAAATTTTCCAACTTCCAGTGGAAAATACCCTTATCAAAATGCATGAAATCAATGCTGGTAAATCCGAAAGAAAATGAGTTTTGGGCGTAATCAAGCTCAATGGCCTCTGTATGGTTCAAAAGCGTATCGAGTGGTGAATTTCTCCCAGGAAGTACTTGCCTATGGTTGAGATAGAAGTCCGTGAACAAAATGGTTTTCTTGGATTCAATGGGTTGGATTTCAAATGGATTGAAGGTAATGACACCTTCGCTGGTCCCAAAATAGACATTTCCATCAGCATCTGTCAATGCAGCATCATAACTAAAATCCACCGATGTCAATCCATCGGACTTGGTAAAATTATTAACGTTTAAGGATTTGTCAATTTGAGACAACCCCTTAGATGTGCTGGCCCACATGCCATTCGTGCTGCTGGTCAGGGCAAATATGCGATTGGAGAGAAGCCCGTCTCCTGTGGTAAGCCTCCGAATACTTTGTTTGAACAAATTGATGGTGAAAAGACCTTCATAGCGGGTACCCACCCACAAGAGTTTGTTCTCATCCATTGCCAGACTTGAGATCATTGCGGATTTTAATTGCGAGGTGTTGACAAAGGGAAGGTTGCTTAATTGACCTGTATTGGTGTCCAAAAATTTAAGTCCCGTGGATGTGCCAATGGCCAATAAACCCTGTCCTACGCTCAGCAGGGTCTGGACATTTCCAATTTCAATGGGATATCGGTCCAATTGCCCTGTTTTAAGGGAATAATGGTATATGCGCTTTGTCTCATCTTCACTGAACCAAATACTGTTCTCGGAATTGGCATATATTTTGTTTGCGTTCACTGCGTTGAGGTCAGCATTATAGCTTTTTGTGCTCTTATATTTCAATTTTTGGGATGCCTTAAAAACGATGGTGGAATCGGTGTATGAAGTGGCCCAAATATTTCCGTACCGATCTACAGAAATAGCTCTTGAGTTTGAAATATGGTTTTCCCCATTTAGATCAATTTCCAAATGGCTCCACTTATCCGAGGTTTTATCCCAGATACTGATGCCCTTGTCGGTACCGAATCCAATAATGTCGGGAGCGACATTGAACAGTTGAAGGACAACATTGTTCCTAAGGGAATTTTTTTTGTACAGATAATGGCGTATGGTCTTGAAATTTAGGTTGCCAGGACTGTATACATTCAGTCCTCCCCTAAAAGTGGACACAAAAAACACATTCGAACTGCTTCGGTAGACATCATGTACGGATGCCGAACTCAGGGACTCGGTGTCGTTTTGATGCGGGGTGATCTTTCCGACCTCCCTTCCTTCAATTATGTCCCATATCAATAGGCCCTCGCCATCGATACCAACGATAATTTCATGGGAGGAAAAGCGCACAATGCTCCGAACTTTAAGCCCTTTGTATTCAGTTAGTCCAGTTGGCATGGAGAACTCGAAGTTTACCAGATTGAAAGAGCACAGTCCTAACTTGTTCGACCCTACCCAAAGTCGATTGTTCTCTTTATCAAAAAACAATGAAGCTATCTGTGAACCCCTTAGACCCGTATTTATATTTTGGGTCTCATCCAAAAGGTTGAATAAAATGTTCTTATTTGAATCCAGCACATAAATTCCGTTTTCGGTTCCCAGATAATAGTTGTTCGAATCATCCTGAATGATTGAGGAAGTCCTGACTTCCACTCCCCTGAGTTTTTGGGTTAGCTTTGAATCCGGGTCGAAAACAAAAACACCCTTGTAGGTACCGATCCATAATTTGTTCGTGTGATCGATGTAAAAATCATTAACCTCTTGCTCTGACTCTGGTTTTTCCCTTATGGTATGATATAGGACAAATTCATCCCGTTGGGATTCATATCGATATAACAGTCCACCTAAGGTAATGAGCCAGATTCTATTGTTTGAATCAATGTTGATATGATACTCCACATAGTTGGCGGTTCGATATTCATAAAGTTTGGGCAGATTGTAATGCTTAAAATCCTTTCCGTTAAAACGGTCGACCCCTTCTTCCGTGGCGATCCAAATAAATCCCTCTCTATCTTCAACCGATGAAAATACAGCATTGCTGCTCAACCCCTCACTTACCCCAAATTTTTGAAAAGTGATATTCTCCACATTTTGGGAGTACAGCAATGACGTTAGGGCCGAGTAAATTGCTAACTTGAGACATATTAGTGTTCTCTTTCCAAATAATGAGATTGCGTTTAACCTGAACATAATTATTGATGCATAATGGATTTGAAATCTTTTTGAACCGCTGAAAAATAAACGTATGGAAGACTAATTTGCGAACTTGGCCATACGACCAAAAAAACCATTGTTCCGTGGTATAAGGCAAGGTTAAAGATATATATTAAATTGAAAATCAAGAAAATCATCTCCTTTGGCAATGACATTTTAAGGGATACATCAAAATTGACAAAGGGAGGAAATACGAGATGAAAACAATTATAATGAAGGTCTTTGCCCTAAATTTTTCCTGAGGTTGTTCCTTGAAAAAAGGACATCATTTTTTTATCCCGAGCACTTGAATCTGCATGAAAGGTTGTTCAATTCGAGAATAGCCCCATCCTTAAAACCCCATTGACCATAAAACAATAACGATTGAGACAATTTTGTACCAGTGTTCCCGATCTAATTCATGATTTTCTTTTTAGAAGATGAATAGGGTTAAGTGGTTCGCATTGGTTTTATTAGTGTGTCTTTGACACACCAAAATCAAATGCTTTGGGCAATGATTCGAATGCTACATCCCCATATCCATGTTGGATTTATTGGTTTTTCAGAACCCATGACTTTACGTCAAAGACATGCAAGAATACGTTAAGCAAGTAAAAATCGTATTAACAAATGATTAAATTTTGTTAATCTTCTGATAATACATGTTATACATTTGGGATATCTAAAAAAAATGTTCCAAAAAATGCGAATATGATGTTTTGAAGAAACTTCTGGAGTCATTTTTTTGGTCAAAGTGTAATTAATTTAATAACGAACCTGATAACTCAAAAAGATTATGAAAGAACCTTTTTTTAAAAAGTTTATTTTTCTGCTGGCTTTTGTAGTATGTGCTTCGGGATATTCCCAACAACGTATTACTGGTACGGTTTCCGATACAGATGGGATGCCATTGCCAGGCGCCAATGTTGTGGTCAAGGGCACAACCAATGGCACAACAGCGGATTTTGATGGAAATTATGCGATTGACAATGTGCAATCTGGGGCCACTCTCGTGTTTTCCTATATTGGTTACACTACACGTGAGATAGCGGTCAATGGGCAAAGTATTGTCAATGCAAGCCTTCAAGAAGACCTTGAAAACTTGGATGAAGTTATAGTGGTGGCCTATGGAACCACTACCAAAAAAGATCTGACCGGGGCTGTTGGTGTGGTTAGTGGAGAGGATTTGGCAAAGTTCCCAACATCCACAATCGATCAGGCCCTTCAAGGTAAGACGGCAGGTGTACAGATTGTATCCAACTCAGGGGCGCCAGGTGCTTCCGTTGCCGTGAACATACGAGGTACGGGAACCTTTACGACCTCCACTCCTTTATATGTGGTCGATGGATATCCCACCCAGGACATATCTTTTTTAAACCCAAACAACATACAATCCATATCCGTACTTAAGGATGCTTCGGCCGGGGCCATTTATGGGGTAAGGGCGAGTAATGGGGTTGTGATAATAGAAACCAAAAAAGGTACCTCGGGAAGAGTGACCTTCGAAGTGGATACTTGGTCTGGGTTTAGGCTTGAGCCTCAATTTTTGGAAGTATTGGATGCACAGACCTTTGCTAACTTTGCAGTTGGCCTGTCACAGGAGAACAATGGTCCTGATGAGCCCAATGAGCAACTGAGCCCTTTTCCAGGTTGGAGCGATCCGAGCAGCCTTACCAATGTAAATTGGCAGGACTTTGCCTTTAACAGTGGTTTCAGGACCTCAACCAATATAACTGCAAGAGGTGGCGGGGAGAACTCCCGTTTTTCATTTACCGCGGGACTGATTGATGAGGAAGGAGTCGTGGTCGGTTCGTCTTATCGTAGATATAATGCAGGTTTGAACGGTCAGTTCGATGTGACGGATAAGTTTAGGGTCAAGGGGGATATTAAATATGCGTACACTGAAAGTGTAACAAAACTGAACCAAGGTTATTACAATATCGTTAAATTGTTGGGCAATGTGCCCCATTTGGCCGATGCCGATGCGGTTAACATGCAGGGAGGGACCAATGGGACCAACCTGCCTTATGATGGCAATGGCAATTATGGAGGTTTTCCGGATATTGCACTGCAAACCTTCCGTGGAAGCGAGAATGTTATAGGAAGGGCGCTTCAAAACGACCAAGAGAATGGTAATACCAATATCTTTGTGAACCTAGGGCTCGAGTATGACATTTTTGATGGATTGATGGCAAAACTTAATTTGGGAGGCAATTCAAACACGTTCTATTCCCAAGACTTTTTCCCAGAATATTATCGCAGCTCGGTGGCTGTCGATCTTCGTGGGGATGCCATTTTTGATGTCCAGACCAATTATAGCAATGAGTTCTTGGGTGAGGCTCTTTTGGAATATAAAAAAGAGTTTGGAAAGCATTCCATAAGTATTTTGGGAGGTATTTCAGCACAAAGAAACTATTTTAAACGTGTAAGGACCCGGGCCGCCGGTTTCTTGAACAATGAGATCCGTGATATTTCTCAGGCTTCCGATATACAAGCATTGGAAGGGTATAGGACTCGAAGGACATTGGCCAGTCAATTTGGTCGGCTGAACTACAACTTTAACAGTAAGTATTACGCCACGGCGACCATCAGAAGGGATGGTGTGGGAGATACATTTGGTCCGAACAACCTTTGGGGTGTTTTCCCTTCTTTTGCAGCTGGATGGAACATTGACGAGGAAGGCTTTATGGACGATAGCGTTTTTGATGTTTTGAAACTGAGGGGTAGTTGGGGTGAAACGGGTAGTTTCTTTGGAATAGATCCATTTCAGTTTGCGGTATTCTATTCTGCCGGAAATGCCAATAATGATGCCAACTACGATTTTGGTGGAACAACATCGCCAGGGCTTTATCCCTTGGTATTGCCGAACCCTGACTTGAAATGGGAGGCGCAGATACAGACCAATGTTGGACTGGAAGCCGAACTTTTCAACCGAAGTCTCTACATTACTGCGGATTGGTTCAAACGTGAAGCGTCCGATTTCCTTTTCCGGGAACCCATCCCAATACAAAATGGTTTTGGCTTTAGGGCTGTAAACTCTGGAAGTGTGGTCAACAAAGGGGTAGAACTTTTGGTGGGCCATCGAAAAAGTCAAGGGGACTTTACATGGGATGTTTCGGCTAATGTCACCTTTTTGGACAATGAAATAACGGAATTGACTTCCCAACAGGATTTTGTAGTGCTCAACTCGGAGTTCGTCCCCAGTTTCAGTACCGCCAACTTTTGGTTCGGTCTGACCCGATCTGAAGTGGGTGGTGAAGTTGGGTCCTATTATGCCTTTAGAGCAGATGGGCTTTATCAGACCCAAGCAGAAGTAGATGCGGACAATGCAAGTGCCCAAGCTGCTGGATTTGATTTCTACCAATCTGAAGATACCTCTCCCGGAGACCGGAGATTTAAGGATTTGAACGGTGACGGACGTGTTGATGGTGACGATAGGGAAATTATAGGAAGTCCGATCCCGGATTTCTTCGGTGGTTTGAACATGAACTTTAGTTATAAAAATTGGGATGTCGGTATCGATCTTTATGGTTCCTATGGTAGCGAAATCATGAATTTTGTGAGATTGGAACTGGAGACAGCAGGAGGATACGGTCTCGGTGATGCCTTTACCAATATTGGAAGGGAGTACTATGAAAAAAGATGGACCGGCCCGGGTACCACAAACACCTACGCCAGGGCAATCGGAAACGATGGTCAAATACAGAACGGCAGGGCATCGGACTATTTTATGGAAGACGGCTCCTTTCTGAGGTTGAGAAATTTAAGGGTGGGTTATAATTTGCCTACTACTTTGATTGAAACTTTGGGCATGAGCAGTGCCAGGGTATATCTGAGTGGTCAAAATCTTGTTACGCTTACCGGTTATTCAGGCTATGATCCAGAGGTGGGGCAAAATGCCGATATCAATGGGGTCAACAATGTCCAGACCAGAGGTATTGATGCTGGGCAATATCCTATTTCACCTTCTTTCACAGTAGGTGTTAATGTACAATTTTAAAAAAAATTGAGTTATGAAGAAAAATAAGTTTTTAGGAATTTTAGCTTTGATCATGGTCCTTGGAACCACGATCTATAGCTGTGATGATGAAATGTTGCAAGATCCCAAGACAGATGGGGTCAGCGATGCTACAGTGTTCACTTCGGAATCCACAGCCATTGCAACCGTGACGGGTGTCTATGACGCTTTTCAAGGCGCATATGGTGGTCCTGATGGTATACCAAATGAGTACAATACCAAAGCCATCCATACGATTGATAGGTTGACCCAAGATTGGAAGGGTAATGCTACGGACGAGGAATACAGGGATTTTGAGTTGAACCCTGACAATGAGATATCCAATAAACTTTGGCCGGTGCACTATTATGGAATTGGTCGGGCCAATGTGGTTTTGTACAATCTTCCGCCAGCAATTGAAGGAGGCTTCATTTCTGAGGATCTTGGAAGCAGATTGATTGGTGAGGCATTGGTACTTAGGAGTATATTTTATTATTACCTGACCGCTTCAATGGGAGGGGTACCTCTTATATTGGAACCCAATACAGGGGACTCTGATTTTTTTGCACCCAGAAATACCGAAGAGGAAGTATGGAACCAACTGGCTTTGGATTTGGAGGACGCGGCCCCAAGATTGCCATGGAGCTACGACATGGAAAAAGGAAGGGTTACCCGAGGTACGGCATATGCCATGTTGGGAAGCGTATATATGTGGTTGGGACGTTACGACGATGCCGTTGATGCATTGGAACAATTGGAGGGGCACTATTCCCTAGAACCAAACTATCTGGACATCCATGCGCTGGCCAATAAGAACGGTGTTGAGTCATTGTTCGAAATACAATTCAATGATGAAGGTAACCTAGGCTGGGAAAGAAATGAGGAAAAAACGTTTCTTCAATCCTTTAATATGCCCAATGAGATCAATGGGGGCTGTTACGGGGGAATTCCAACTGAGGCATTGTATGAATCATTCGAATCGGGCGACTTAAGGAGGGATTATACTATCATCCCCCCAGGGGGCGAACACCCAGATCCATTGATCAACATCTCGGACTATCCAAATGTTCAGGCCAATTATGGTGGAATCAATACCTGTGGTACGGTAGCCGAACCTTGGTTGGGTACAGATGGTTCCGTGGGAAGAACAGGCTATTATGGTGTAAAAACTTGGCGTAATCCGCTCATAAGTGGTTGGAACGGGCCGAACATCTTTGGTGGTCAAAACCACATTTGGTTACGATATGGGGAGGTTTTGCTAAGTCTTGCCGAAGCATATCATAAAAGTGGTAACGATGCCATGGCAATGCAAACATTGATGAGGGTACGTAATCGTGCTTGGGGCGGGACTGCCCCGACTCCAACAGGTGATATGATGGATATTATTTTGCAGGAATACCGCCATGAGCTTGGAGGGGAGTTCTCTCTTTGGCTCTGCTTGAGAAGGACAGGAGAAGTGGATTCATATATGCAGGATGTGTTCGGTATTACCATTCCCCCTGGGCGTGATCTTTTACCGATTCCCAGGACACAGATTGATGTTAACCCAAATTTGGAACAAAATCCTGGGTATTAATATTGATTAGTAATAAGATTTCAACAAGGACTTTGGATTGAATTCAAAGTCCTTGTTAGCTTTGGAAAAGCCGTTGGACTAAACGCTGTTTTATGAAAAGGATACACTTTCTTTTGGTTTTGGTATTGACCCTTTTTTCTTGTGGTGAAAAAGAACGGAATAACACCCTTCTTCAATTCAGCTTACTTTCACCTGTGGATACCGGAATCCCATTTTCAAATAATATCAAGGAAACGGATAGTCTCAACTATTTCACTTACCCCTATATGTACATGGGGGGCGGGGTTTCAGCCGGTGATATCAACAATGATGGTCTGCTCGACCTTTTTTTTACGGCCAATATGGAATCGAACCGACTCTATCTCAACAAAGGGAACTTCAAGTTTGAGGATATTACCGAGCGTGCCAATATTGCTGGTGATGGGAGATGGTATACCGGGAGTACCATGGTGGATATCAATAATGATGGCCATTTGGACATCTATGTAAGCGTATCGGGAAAAGGAGAAAACCGTCAAAATGCACTTTATATCAATAATGGTGATTTGACCTTTTCTGAAAAAGCCGCTGATTATAACATTGACCATAACGGTCATACCACCCAAGGCTCATTTTTTGACTATGACAATGATGGGGATCTGGACCTGTACCTGGCCAACTATCCACCCACACAGTTCAACAGCCCTGTGGAACTCTATGCCTTTAGAATGAAGAACCCAAGGATTGAGGCATCCGATATCTTGTTCAGAAATGATGGAGATGGTTCCTTTACGGATGTGACCGAGGAGGCTGGTATATTGAATTTTGGACTTTCCCTGAGTGCAACGACCGGGGATTTCAACAACGATGGTTGGCAGGACATCTATGTTTCAAACGATTTTGATTCACCCGATTATTTCTATGTAAACAACCAGGATGGGACTTTTAAGGAGGTTTCCCGAAATGCCCTAAACCATACATCCCAATACGGTATGGGAACCGATGTTGCCGATTACAATAATGACAACCTTCTCGATATCGGACAGATGGATATGACCCCAGAGGACAATAAAAGATCAAAAGCCAATATGGGCAGTATGAACCCGGCCCTTTTCAATAGGATGGTGGGTTATGGATTGCACCACCAGTACATGCAAAACAGCCTTCAATTGAATCGTGGTATGGATGGGAGTGGAGAGTTAAGGTTCAGTGAAGTTTCCCGGATATCCGGATTGGCCACAACAGATTGGAGTTGGGCCATTCTTTTTTCAGATTTGGACAATGACGGTTGGAAGGATGTCTTTGTTTCAAATGGATCCCGAAGGGATATCAACAATAAGGATTACTTTAAAAAATTGGATGTGAAATTGAGGTTCAATAAAGCACTCACATCCGACGAGATTGAAAATATTCCCTCTGAAAAAATCAGCAACTATGTTTTTGCCAACAATGGCGATTATACCTTTGAAAATGTTACAAGGGAATGGGGCATGGACAATAAGACCTTTTCCAACGGGGCATTGTATGCCGATTTGGACAATGACGGTGATATGGATATGGTCATAAACAACATTGATGAACCGGTATCCATCTACAGAAACAATAACCCACGCAACCATAATTTTATGAAGGTCAAACTTGAGGGAGCTCCAGAAAATAAGAATGGATTGGGCTCACGCGTGTTCGTAAACACCAATTCAGGTGAACAAATGCAGGAATTGACCCTTACCAGGGGGTTTCAATCTTCAATGGCACCCGAGTTGGTTTTTGGCTTGGCCGACCAAGAGTTGGTGGAAATGGTGAAAGTAATTTGGCCGGATGGAAAAGTGTCCCGTATGCAGGCACAGAAGGCGAATCAAGTCCTGACCTTTGACTATCATCGGGATGCGCAAAAGGCCGAGGGTAGGGATGTACCCGGAAAAAGGGTCTTTAGTACTCTTCCCTTGGACAAATTGGCCATTGACTTCAAGCATACAGAAAATACATATGATGACTATGAAAAAGAACCGTTGTTGCCCCATCAGACATCAATGCTCGGGCCTGGTCTGGCCGTTGGTGATGTCAATGATGACGGGCTACAGGATTTTTATATCGGAGGCGCATCGAAACAGGCAGGAGCCATGTTTTTGCAGACTGTTGACGGTAAATTTGTAGCTGCAAACGAGAAGACTTTTGTATCGGATTCGGAAGCCGAGGATATGGATGCGGTCTTTTTTGATTCGGACGGTGACCATGACCTTGACCTATATGTGGTGAGCGGAGGAAATGAGTTTGCAGATGGTGCAATGTTGCTTCAAGACAGACTCTATATCAATGATGGAATGGGGAATTTCACAAAATCAAAAAAAAGTCTGCCCCAAATGTACACTAGTGGATCAAAGGTGAAACCCGCTGATTACGATGGGGATGGAGATTTGGATCTGTTCGTGGGTGGGCGGTTGACCCCTGGAAAATATCCATGGCCCGCCAAAAGTTACCTGCTTGAAAACAAGGGAACCTTTTTTGAAGATCGCACGGAAAACCTGGCTCCGGATTTTGGGAATTTGGGTTTGATCACCGACGCCGTATGGACCGACTTCGATGCCAATGGGACCATGGATATCATTATTGTTGGGGAATGGACACCTATTCTGTTTTATTCAAATACCGCGAACGGTTTCATCAATGTAACCGATAGTACGGGCTTGGAAAATACTGAAGGATGGTGGTTCAGTTTGGCACAAGCGGATTTTGATAATGATGGTGACATGGATTATGTGGCCGGGAACCTTGGTTTGAACTATAAGTATCAGGCATCCCCGGATGAGCCGTTTGAGGTCTTTGCGGATGATTTTGACAACAATGGAAGTAAGGATATTGTATTGAGCTACTACAATTTCGGTGAGGTTTTTCCGGTTCGGGGAAGATCCTGTTCTTCGCAACAGATTCCTTCGATAACCCAAAAATTTGAGGACTATAATTCCTTTGCCTCAGCTGATTTGGTTGATATCTATGGGAAGGAAGACCTTGATTCGGCGGAAATCCATTATGCAGCGAAAACCTTTGCAAGTAGTTATATAGAAAATTTGGGCAATGGAAGGTTTTCCTTGCACAAGTTGCCCAATGAGGCGCAATTCTCATCCGTGAACGGTATTTTGGCAATGGATATTGATGACGATGGTTTCAAGGATTTGGTCTTGGCTGGAAACCTTTATGTCTCTGAGATAGAGACCCCAAGGAACGACGCATCCTATGGCACATACCTCAAGGGTGATGGAACGGGAAAGTTCCATGCGTTGCCAAGCATGGAAAGTGGACTTTTTATCGGTGGAGATGTGAAGGACTTGGCCCATATGGAAGTGGATGGGGAAAAATTCATGATCGCAGCAAAAAACAATGACTTTCCACAATTTGTAAAGTTGGTCAAAGGCAAATGAAGTTCATTCACACTATATAATAGGATTGAATAACCAAACGAAGTGTAAATACTGTTTTTTTTATCGCAAAATGATTAAAAAGTATCAAAACCTACAAATGTTAAAATTTATATTTGTAATTGAATTGTTAAAGTGATTTTTTTTGGTATTTGATACTTTGATATTCTCTTTAAAATACGGTGAATAGGCTAGGAGGGAAAAAGAATGAAAAACATGTGTTCCGGTTCAAATAAGGTTTTTTATGGCCTACTTGGTTTTCTTGTACTGATCATGCAATCCTGCAGTTCCTATAAAAAGTTTGTCGATCAAAATACCTCCCTTACCGATAAGACCCCCACTTTAGGAACTAAGTTGTTATATCATAAAGTAAACAACATAAAGAAAGTAGGGTATGCTTTTGGCCATCAAGATGCCTTGGCCTATGGGATTGGATGGAAAAACAAGGGAAATGTCTTCAAGAGTGATGTCCAGGATGTTACTGGTGACCATCCCGCCATTCATGGTTTTGAAATTGGGCATATAGAAAAAGGCAGGGTCCAAAATTTGGACACGGTCAATTTTGACCTGATGAAAAGCCTCATTCGAAAAGCCCATCAAGAAAAGGGAATAGTGACCATTAGTTGGCACCCCGATAACCCTGTTTCCCAGAAGAGCGCGTGGGATACCACCGAAGCTGTAAAGTATGTACTCAAGGACGGGCCATTGCATCCAAAATATAGAGGGTGGCTTTCCCGAGTGGCTGATTTTTTAAATGACCTAAGGGATAAAAAAGGGAACCTGATACCGGTGATATTCAGACCCTATCATGAAATGAACGGCAGTTGGTTCTGGTGGGGGGAGGGCAATTGTACTTCAGCGGAATATCGGCAACTTTGGCGCGAAACTGTTGATATCTTAAGCAACGAATTTGATGTACATAATGTGTTGTATGCCTACTCGGTAAATACTTTTCGGACAGTGGAGGAATACTTGAAATATTATCCTGGGGATGCCTATGTGGATATTTTGGGAGTGGATATATATCAGCATGGTACCGTGGAGGACTTTGTTGAGGCCCTAAATACAGATCTTGCGATATTGAAGAAAATAGGAAATGACAAAAATAAACCCTTCGCACTTACGGAGGCCGGGTTGAACAAAGTCCCTATTGAGGATTGGTGGACACGGATTTTGGATAAAAACATTGCCCAATATGATATTTCTTGGGCCCTGTTTTGGCGGAATGCATGGTCAAGCCACTATTTTGTCCCCTACTCAGGAGCAACAAGCAGCTCCGATTTTGTGAAATTCAAAGAGCTTCCCCATGTATTGTTTTTAAAGGATATCAAAAAAATTAAATGAAGGTTAATTTCTGAATATCTACCATAAATCCCGACTATGAGAAATAATGTTATCATCCCAAATTTCCCGACAAAATATCATAAACTCTTTAAAGAACATCAAAAATTGGTGGATAGAAAAAATGTGATGGACGTAAAGACCAATGGAATCTATAATAGGTACAAATATCCGATCATCACAGCTGAGCACATTCCCATCCACTGGCGCTATGATCTGAACATGGAGACCAATCCGTATGGTCTGGAAAGGATCGGTGTCAATGCTGCCTTTAACGCCGGGGCCATTAAATGGAACGGAAAATACGTTTTGGCCATAAGAGTGGAAGGGGCTGACAGAAAATCTTTTTTTGCATTTGCCGAAAGTAATAACGGTGTCGACGGTTTTACATTTTGGGACAAGCCAATGATACTTCCCCAGAACGAGGAACCTGATGTCAATGTCTATGACATGCGTTTGGTGAAACATGAGGACGGTTATGTCTATGGCATTTTTTGTACGGAAAGAAAAGATCCAAAGGCTTCCGCAGGTGATACATCCGCAGCGGTGGCCAATGCAGGTATCATACGATCAAAGGACCTCAAAAATTGGGAGCGGCTGCCAGACCTGATATCAACGGCAAAACAACAGCGCAATGTAACACTGCATCCAGAGTTTGTAAATGGAAAATATGCAGTGTACACTCGACCGCAAGATGGCTTTATCCTTACCGGGTCAGGTGGAGGTATCGGACTTGGCTATGTAGATGACATGACCAATCCTGTGGTCAAGGATGAAGTCATTGTCAGTAACAAGGAATACCATACCGTCTATGAGTTAAAGAACGGACAAGGACCGTCGCCCATCAAAACCCCTGATGGATGGCTCCATTTGGCCCATGGAGTCCGCAATACCGCTGCTGGATTACGATATGTGCTATATATGTTCATGACAGGCCTTGAGGACATCACGAAGTTAGTCCATAGGCCCGGGGGGTATTTAATGGCCCCCAACGATCAAGAAATCATAGGTGATGTCGGGAATGTACTTTTCTGTAATGGATGGGTTGTTGATGACGATGGCAAGGTCTTCATCTATTATGCTTCTTCCGATACCCGGATGCATGTGGCGACTACAACAATCGATGTTTTGGTGGATTATTGCAAGAACACCCCTGAGGATAAATTGTATTCCAATAAATCGGTCGAGGCCATTATTGATTTGATTGACAGAAACGAAGGATTGTATTAGTTCCA
Source organism: Allomuricauda sp. CAU 1633 (assembly GCF_017313225.1). Taxonomy (GTDB): domain Bacteria; phylum Bacteroidota; class Bacteroidia; order Flavobacteriales; family Flavobacteriaceae; genus Flagellimonas. The sequence continues at coordinate 656,087 of NZ_JAFLNE010000002.1, forward strand.
AAATAAACCCTCAAAAAAAGGGCAAGTATAAAGAAACAAAAGCCCAAAAATGGAATCCCATTTTGGGCTTTTTAAGGGTCAGTGTTTAGGAAAAATCAGCAGCTAATTCTAGTCGTTGATCAGAGAGATAAAACTTGCCCCTTCCAATTCCACTATGGCCAAGCCATTTCGGACTGATACCGTCCTGATGGTTTCAAAAGACTTCTCTTGATTTGTAGTATAGATCTTTAATCGTTTGATACGATTGGGGATTCCGGTGATGGTGGCATTTCTTGTGGCCCCTTTATTGACAAGATGAACGGCCAATTTGTTCTTCCTTGAACTTAAAAAGGCGGCAGGGGTCACAAGATCTTCACTGGAGGTTATTGGAATTGCTTGGAGCCCCTTTGGGGTGCTCCCCAACTGTTTTAAATTGAAGAATCTCTGAGTGGGATACAGGTCCTGGGAGTCGTTACCGAAGATTCCTCCCCCTGACATGGGTGAGTAATCCGATGTCAATTGCCATTGTAGGATGGTCAACGGCTGTGATATGTTCAATATTTTCAAATACACATCAATTTCATCCAATGCGTAGGTCGGCTCTTCAAAAATCTGTGGATAGCGCCAAGCCCCGGCATCTATGCTCCCCTCTCCAACAAATAACGGCACCCCCACCCGTTTGGAAATGTCCGACCATTTCAACAGATTTTCGTCGGTCCACCCTCTCCAGGAGTGAAAAGAAACCCCTCCGATGTAAGGTCTTGTCTCTGGGTCTACGGAGGCGATGGTGGTAAACTTCCATCCATTGGCATCTGCGGTATCCCCCAAAAGAAACTTGGTATCCACCCCCTGGGACCTGAGGAATGTTCCCAACTCCTTTATCAATATATTGTGTTCTTCCGCTGTCTGGCGGACATCTATTCCCAAATCTGACTCATTAAAAGAAAACATGGCCGTTTCCACATCATAGGCCTCTTCCAAATACTTTATGTAGTCCGTAATAGATCTATAAATGGCCATTTTTTTGCTTTGGTCCAATGCATTGCCCCGTGTTCCGTCCGGGTTGGCCCCGCGTACCCTTTCTCCGATGATGGCCCAATCGGGAGGGAACCATGCTGCCAATATTACCGGGATTCCCATTTTGTCCAAGCGTTGTGCCATTTCCATGGCTTCCCTTACTTTTGGATGAAGGTTTCCATTTTTGGCCTCCTCAATGGGATTTTTGGAGAGGTCTGGGTGCCATTGTCTCCAAGGCATCTCAACCCTAGACCATGAAACCCTTAGATTATCCAGGCTATAGTCGATGACCTGAGGATCCATTCTAGGGTTCTGTAACCTAAAATTGCCTCCAATCCCATCAAATTTCTCCCCTAATTGATCAGGAAAAACTTCGAGCTCAATGGGGGATGTATCTATCACACCCGATGCGCTTATCGTGAAGGTATTGCTATATTGGGTATGGGCAGGTATTTGTCCACTGGCCAACCCAAAGTTGAGCTCTATTTTTGGGTGAATGGAATCCAGGGCACGAATGCTCACCTCAGTTGGTTTTTCAAAAAAAATGTTCAATTCCCGTGTTGGGGAAGTTACCTTCACTGACGTGGATGGGGCCTTATAATCAGCACCATCAAATGATTTATTGATATCGGCTAAATGGAATTGGGATGGGGTTTTGATGGCAAATTCGGTATCCGACCCAAATTCCTCGGGCAATTCAATTCTAAAGTAAGCGCCATTGATCAAAGTGTCAACGGTTGAGGAAAAATCAATCTGTACAACAGTTGATTCCTTTGGATTGGAATACAGGGTTTCCTTCCATAGGATGCTGTCCATGGCATATGAAAAAACTTTTTTATCCACCTCCCTTTTAAAGTCAATGCGTTGACGCTCCTTTCGGGTGGCCCTTTCCTCGGAATTCTGGTCGACCAAGACCAAACTGGACCTGAACTCCATCAATTGATTGTCAATTCGAATGCCCGTGATGTTTCCCCATGTCGTAAATTCGGTCTGGGAGAATCCTGATAATGGCATCAATGCAACAATAAATAGTGTAAAACAATATTGTTTAGTGCTTGTTGGTAAACTGTATCTCATCTTTTGTAATTGTTTTATCATAACCATAGATCTCTTTGACCCGTTCCGGGGAGTTGGCGGTTTCAATCCAATTGGACCAAACCATGAACCAGGACCATTTGGGTTGCGCTTTCAAGACCAATGGTCTCGGTAATTGGCCAACCTCACCCAAGGCAATGGGCTTTCCCTTGGCGAGTTTTACCAATTGATCATAATCTTTTTGTTCATAATCGCCATGGTAGACATCGGTGGCCAATATATCCACATACTTGTGTCCTGGATAAAAATCCTTGTAATCATAGGCTTGGTCCCCAGGTATGTCCCTTGGTCCGTTGGCATTCCAAACCCAGATCAAATTGTTCAATCGGTGATGGTTCACCAATCTGTCATAGAGCTGTTTCCAGAGCTTGACAAAACCGTCTTTCCCTTTTTTATTGCCCCACCAAAACCAACTGCCATTCATCTCATGATAAGGCCTCCAAAAAATGGGGACCTTGGCCTCCTGTAATTTTTTAAGGTGTACGGCCACTTGGTCCACCTGCTGCGTCCACCTTTGGTACAACTCGGTACCAGGGGTCAGCATATCGTCCCACTCCTTCTTACTGATTTCCCCTTGTACGCTTTCTCTCCAAGAAAAGGGTGGGTCATGTTTTGGTTGCCCTACGTGCCACATCAGGGTTACAATGGCCCCTTCGTGATATTTATCAATGGCCTCTTTTACGATCCGCTCTCCAGGATCATCCTTTCCATTCCAGTAAAAATCCGTTCCCCAGACCGCAGGGGCCTTTCCGGAGATTTCCTTGGCCTTGTTGTAAAAGGAGCTTGGGTTTTCATTATAACTGTGCTGTCCGGCCAGGATTTTCCCATCCAAGGAATGGATGTAATCCAAAAGCACTTTGACCTCTTCCGTGGCATTCCTATTGACCGGGCCGTATTGGGCATTCACTATGGACAATGCCAATAGAAGTATGGTAGAACATATAATTTTTGTCATTTTTATGTTGTTGGATTTCAAGGTTTATTGAGCAGTTCGTCTGCTGCCAAAATCAGAAACAGGTAATCGGTGGTCCCCCCACCCAACACATATTCGGTCTGTTGCCAAAGAAATGGCCATTCCAACAGTTCTGGAAAGTCAGGGCGAATCAGGGCGGTACCAGAGCCGATGCCACCAGGGATAAAGGAAAAATCACCTCTATTCACCCCATAGGCTTGAGTTAGGGAACGAGACCCGACACCTGAGGCAAATGAGGAGGTATTGATACCAGGGTGTACCCCCAGGATGAAATTCATGGCATTGAGCAAATAGGTTTTTGGGAATATTTGGGGAAAACTGGTATGTAGGAAATACTGTCTCACTCCAAAGTTTTGGATGCCCCATCCCGCCCCCCAAATATTGGGCTCATAAGGTATTCCATATGGCGTTTTATTTCCCAAATCTTCCACTTCCTTAAAGTAACCATGTACGGAATCCGTAATTTTTTTATGGAAGGCCGGGTCGTCCACAAGGGGCAGCACTGGGCCCACTACCCATCCCAACCTTGAAACGGCACTGGCAATTGCATCAGCGTGTTCCACTAAATAATCAGCATATTTTTTATCCTTTGTGGTCTGTAAAAGTTCAACGGCCAGTCCTACTTTCAAAAGGGGGTTTTCCACTTCGGTCAAATCCCATATCTCAAGTGCTATGGATGAACAATCCTCTGCCAAAGTATCGTTGTACCCTTTTAGGGCCCTTGCCGTCGCGGTCAGGGCAGCAGCTGTTCCCAATTCCCTGAACGGGTTCTTTTCCGTAAACACCCATCGATCATCGGGAGCTCCGGACTGACCTAGGGCAATTTTGTTGTCTTCCACCTTATTTGAAAATATTTCGTTATCACTGTGGTTCAAGGGGTCCCCAAGCAACACATATTGCTCCAAGGTGGGTACGATGATCCCACGGTAGAATCGGCCCATGCTCTTGTATCCCCCAACGATGGACAATGCCCCATGCTCAATTTGCTGTAAAATATCCGGCTTCCCATCAGGGGTCAATAAATCCACCGTCCTCTGTGACTGGTCAATGGCGGTGTTGTCATAACCGACGGCAAAGATTTCGTAAATCTGGGAAAGCCCATGGATGGTTGAGGCCTGGGATTCTACCCGGAGGTCATAATCCCCCGCATCATGCCAACCCCCAATGTTGATTCCAGGAACATGCTCTCCCGATAGGTATTGGGTCAGGGTCTCGGGCCCTTGCAGATATCCATCGAAGTGATTGGTATTGGTTGGGGCCATTCGGGCGTCGTCCATGTGACAGAGTCCATGCCAAACCTTGTATCGGTCATTTACTTGCATGTGGCACATCTGTACGGGCAAAAAGTACTCCAAGGTGGGCTGCCAGATATGGCGCTGATAAACGGTGCTGCTTATTTGGAATGGATGCGTAGTGTATTGTCCGTAACCAATTTTGTACATACCGGGTTCCTTGATTCCCGAAAAGTCAAATTGGTAATAGCGGTATCTTAAAAAATCGCCCCAGGACTTTGGGGTCTCGGACAGGACCTCGTAGAGCGCCCCATTTTCTCCAATACGAAACAAATAAGCTCTCTCAACGGTTTCATCGGTTTTATCTGTTTCGATCACGGCAATTTTTTGCTGTGAAGGATGGTACCCCACCTGGGATACCTGTACAACAGGGCTATAGGTGAAATTTTCCAATGTTTTGGGTGTAACCAACCACTGCACGGCATTTTTTGTGGCTCCAGGGGCGATCTGTGAACGCACAATGAACCATCCGTTGCTGTGTTGGGCACGTCCATCCAAAAGTTGTAGTGGGGATCCGTTCATGTTTTCAATGACCAGGGTCTGTTCAGGTGTTTCTGGGGCGATGACCAATTTCTTGCCCATGGCCAAGGGTTTGAGTTCATAAATGCCATGTGCATTTTTTGAGCCTGGACCATTGGCTTGGCGATTGAACAATCCAAAAGATCGGTCCATATAATATGACTTACCGAAGAGGATCCCGGGAAACAGTTCCAAGTTCATCCCCACCCTCCCTATCCATTCTTTGGGCAGGGGCTCATCAAGATCAACAATTATCTTAAAGGATTCACCAGATGGCACAATTTTTAAGGTGTAAGCGAAATTCAGGTCAGGGTAATCAATGGGGTTAAACCCTTTTTTGTTTTTGGATTCATCGGGATATGCCATCCTAATGCTGATCTCCTGTTGTTCGCGATCTACCATTCGCTCACCCACCTTAGGAACGGGTTGCCATTGTCCAGGAGTGGCTTCAAGGCGGAGGTCACCATTGGTGGCCACCCGGATGCCGTTTTGAATGATGCCAACACCCCCTTGGTGGCTTTCAGGGTAGAAATCATGGGCAAGCATCACATTGGCGCCCCTACGCTCCAGATACTCCGAATCGTTGATGATAAAATCTTGGTTTTGGAGTTCATTAGAGCTTTGGGCATGTCCCAGTGCGATAGTGAAAAAAAGAAAAACAAATGGGAAAGACTTCATGGTTGGCCAATAATTCAGGTAAAATTATGGGATACACCATGCAACTGTCAATATTATTTTGTCAATATAGAGTATGATTTTTTCAAGAATATTTAAAATATAAGGATTATTATATCTTTATTGTTAATTATATCTCGTATGAAAACTATTTGGACCCTATCTTTTTTTACCATTATACTGATGTTGGCCTGTACAACCGATAAAGGAAAAAAACCTATCAGTCACGATATGGCACTGGAATTCCAAATCGCGGCCAACGATGATCTACTTGATAAATGGTATCCCTTGGTGTTGGATACTGTGGATGGTGGCTTTTATAGTGAAGTGACCTTTGATTTTAAGTTAGGGGAACGTCACCACAAGATGATCGTTACCCAAGCCAGGCATATCTGGACCACTGCAACCGCAGCAATCCACAATGGTAATAATGAAAAGGAATATCTTTCCTATGCAGAACACGGATTCAAATTTTTACGTGATCATATGTGGGACGGAAAAAATGGAGGGTTCCATAATTTGGTGACCAAAAAGGGAAAGCCCATAGTTCGTCCGGGCGAGGCCAAAACTGCATACGGCAACTCATTTGCAATTTATGGATTGGCCACTTATTTTGCAGCTTCAAAAAATGGGGAAGCATTGGATTTGGCCAAAAAGGCTTTTCGTTGGTTGGAAGAACATAGCCATGATAGTATATATAAAGGATATTATCAATCCATGGACATTAGTGGAACACCCATTGCAAGAACTGGAGATTTTCCATCGACATCGGATATTGGGTATAAAGACCAAAACAGTTCAATACATCTCTTGGAGGCGTTGACGGCTCTTTACAAAGTATGGCCAGATCCGTTACTGGGGGAACGGGTAGAAGAACTCCTTGTTTTAATACGGGACTCCATTACTTCAGATAAGGGGTATATGAATCTTTTCTTTGAGGCGGATTGGACACCAGTAACTTTTGTTGATGCTCCCAGGGATACCATTCAAAAGCATTATTATCTTGACCATGTTTCTTTTGGCCATGATGTAGAAACCGCGTATCTTATGTTGGAAGCTTCCGAGGCCCTTGGCGGTCTACAATTCGAACAAACGTTGAAAAAAGGAAAAATAATGGTGGACCACGCCATCAAGAATGGTTGGGACAACAAACTTGGGGGCTTCTATGATGGGGGATATTATTATGCGGGGGACGAAAAGCTGAGCATCGTGAATTATGATAAAAATTGGTGGTCGCAAGCAGAAGGTTTGAACAGCCTCTTGATGATGGATACTTACTTTCCAAAAGATTCCATAAATTACAAGGTGTATTTTGAAAAATTATGGCAGTACACCAGCATGTATATCATGGACGCCGATTATGGGGGTTGGTATGAGTGGGGAATTGACACCAGACCAGAAACCAAGCTTGAGCCCAAAGGCCATATTTGGAAAGGCACTTACCACAATTATAGAGCACTTGTCAATTGTGCGGCCCGAATTGAAAAAAATAATATGGATTGATTTTCAAGTAATCGTCCATGGTTGTCCAAAATAGGGATGATCCATAATTAACTTTCAACCAAAATGGAAAATGAGCATCTTTTGAAAAACGTACACAGGGAGATAACCCCACTTGCGCCGGAGGATAGCTTTTTGGTATTTGATCGGTTAAAGCAAGATTTTGATTTTCCGATTCATTTCCATCCTGAGTTTGAACTCAATTTTATCAGTAATGGAAAAGGGGTAAGGCGCATCGTTGGGGACAACCTTGAGGAGATTGATGATATTGAACTGGTCCTCGTGGGCCCCAACTTGGTGCATGGTTGGGAAATGCATAGGTGCACGTCAAGGGATATCCATGAAATTACCATTCAGTTCCATGACGATCTTTTTGATGATAAATTACTTTCAAGGGCCATCTTTATACCCATCAGGGACATGTTCTATCGTGCAAATCATGGGATTCTTTTTTCCAAAAAGATTTCAACGGACATAATGCCTAGGATATTACGTCTTTCCAAAACTGCAAATATTGACTATTTTCTTGAACTCATCTCGATTTTGCACGATTTGGCCAATTCAAGAAATCAAAGATTGCTCTCCACGAATGTATCACAGTTGAATGATTTTGAGAACAGTAAAAAGATCAAGAAGGTATATGAGTATATCCAAGAGAACTATGACCGAAAAGTATCACTGGGTGAAATTTCCGATTTGGTTAATATGAGCGTGGTTTCCTTCAATCGTTTCATCAAGAAGCGAACAGGAAAAACATTCATTGAATATATCAATGATACCCGTATCAGCTATGCTTCCCGATGGTTGATAGAAACCGATCTGAGCATCGGTGAAATTGGGTACAAATGCGGGTTCAACAATATGGCGAACTTCAACAGAGTCTTCAAAAAGGTCAAAGGTACGACCCCAAGTTTATACAGGGCTGAATTTATAGGTATCAAAAGAGTGCTATGAAAGTATTGCGCAAAATATGTAAGCCGGTCTTACCGGTCTTGATAATTTTTCTGACTATGCATCTTGTGGGGTGTGGAAGGGGCAAAAAAGCTGTTGTTCCCCTCTTCGAGTCCGACGATTCTGCTTTTAGATTTCAAGGTAGATTTTTAAAAGAAGATGGCCATACCACTTTGATAAGCCCAGCTTCCGGTGTTGAGTTCAATGCTGTGGGGGATAGCCTGGAACTGTTCCTCAAATCGGGCAACTCTCCGTACAACTATTTTTCCCTTTCCGTTGATGGAAGATACAGGGGCAGGTACCAAATTAACGGTGATTCCATAAATAGAATTGCCATCGCATTGCCCGCTGGTAGGTCCGAATCCCATGAAATAGCCCTTTACAAGGAACGGGAAGCATCAAATGGCTCCATTCTTTTTTATGGTGCGAAAACTGAAAAAATAACATCGGCCAAAGTAAAGAGGAAAACAAAAATCGAGTTTATTGGAGATTCCATTACCTGTGGTATGGGAGCGGATCTGACCACCGTGCCCTGTGGAAAGGGGGAGTGGTTTGACCAACACAATGCCTATTTCGCTTTTGGGCCAAGGGTTGCGAGAGCACTCAACGCTGATTATTTATTGAGCTCGGTATCCGGCATAGGGATGTACAGGAATTGGAATGACGAGAACCTTGAGGAACCCATTATGCCAGAGGTCTATGACAATCTTTTTTTAAATTCCGACAGTGCGTATCAATATACCTTTGACCATGTTCCTGACATCATTTGTATATGTCTGGGGACCAATGATATGTCCGAAGGTGATGGGTCTAAGCCTAGATTGCCTTTCAGCAGGAAAATGTTTGTGACCAGTTGTATTGCATTTACGGAACACTTATTTGGGATTCACCCAAATACCCAATTGGTGCTGCTCAATTCTCCCATGGTTTCTGGCGACAAGGGAAACGTGCTTCTGGAAAGTCTTCAGGAAATCAAGGACCATTATCAAGATACACGAAAAGTATCCATTTTTCAATTTGGGGAGATGAGTCCAAACGGGTGTACATCACACCCAAGCGTTGAAGTTCACAAGGTCATGGCCTACCAATTACGGCCCTTTCTAAAACAAATACTTTGAAATTTATGGAACCCTATATTGCAGAAGCCAAACGTTACGATACCATGCCGTACAGAAGATGCGGAAAAAGCGGTTTGATGCTCCCCGCAATATCTTTGGGGCTTTGGCATAATTTCGGATATGTCGATTTATTTGAAGAGGGTAAAAAGATACTCCATGCCGCATTTGACAAAGGTGTGACCCACTTTGATCTAGCCAACAACTATGGTCCCCCGCCAGGATCTGCAGAAGAAAACTTTGGAAAGGTCATGAAGCAAAGCTTCTTGCCTTACAGGGATGAGATGATTATCTCCAGCAAAGCTGGATGGGGAATGTGGCCAGGTCCCTATGGTGATTGGGGATCCAAAAAGTACTTGGCAGCAAGTTTAGATCAAAGCCTAAAACGCATGGGTTTGGAGTATGTGGACATATTTTATCATCACAGACCAGACCCGGAAACCCCTTTGGAAGAGACCATGACAGCATTGGACCTTATAGTGCGGCAGGGAAAAGCACTTTATGTGGGGATTTCGTCCTATAACCACCACGATACTTTGAAGGCTTCAAAAATTTTAAAAAGTTTGGGCACTCCTTGCCTGATCCACCAACCCCGTTACAACATGATGGACCGCTGGGTAGAGGATGGTCTTATGGATGTTCTGGGCGATGAAGGTATTGGGTGCATTCCATTTTCACCCTTGGAACAAGGAATTCTCACGGACAAATACTTAAAATCAATCCCTAAAAATTCCAGGGCAGCCAAAAGCACAGGTTTTTTGCAGAAAGACACAATCACCGATAAAGTGCTTACGAAAGTGAAAAAACTGAACCAATTGGCAGGCAACAGGGGGCAGAGTTTAGCACAAATGGCAATTTCTTGGCTGTTAAAAGATGAGCGAGTGACCTCGGTACTGGTAGGTGTGAGCAGCACAAAACAACTGATAGACAATTTGGGCGCTTTACAAAACTTGCACTTTACCAATGATGAACTGGAAAAAATAGAGACAATCTTGAAGTAAAGAAACCCAAAAAAATTGAAGTCCCGTCCTTTGATTTTTCTATAGTACGTATACATTGATTTATTTCGAACAACTTTTCTTGAGATTCATAGACAATAGCTAAAATTGCTCCAATTTAATGAGGGGGGCCTTACTATAGTTAAGAATTGGGCGGTAGCCGGTACATTTCTGGCAGGTCATCTGCAAGAATCACCTTTGGTTTGGACACAAACTCCATAAAATCATTGGCACTGGGCAAACCGGGTACAGGTGTGCAATACTTGTCTTGATAATTATACCAAAACATGGTAAAACCAATCTTAACATCGTTATGGGTCAAGGCTTCAAAGAGGTTATTGGTAAAAAAACCTGGAATGGCCCCGTTTTCGATTAAAGTGACAAAATACCTTGTCTCGGTAAGTGAAGCTATTTTAACCCTTTCCTCTGTCAAGTCGGACACAATCTTTAGTTTTTGGTTCGCCCTTTCAACACCAGCTTGGCCTTGATTATTGAAATTCCCATAATTGTCCATTCCCATGATAGCCACAAAGTCATCCCTGGAATATCGTGCCAAGTATTCGCTTTCTGAAAAAAATCGGTTATCTGGTGAAAAAGCAAAGAGCATGTTGTTCACAGACAAGGTGTTTTTAAGGTATGTTACCGTTAACTGCCAAAGCTGTACATATTCTTCGATGGTGCAAAAGGATTGCCCCCACCAAAACCAATCACCATCAAATTCATGGAAAGGCCTGAAGATGATGGGGACCAATGCACCATTGGAACCCACCAAGCTCTCGGTGAACGATGTTATTTTATCAAGCTTTAGCTTATAGTAGTCATGGTTTTCACCTCCCGGCAAGATACTTTTCAGGGCATTTTCCCTTTGAAATTGGGTCATTTCATTTGTATAGAAATGTTCGCCCCCAAAAGGTTCACGAAAGTACCAACAGAAACATTGACCAAACCCATATCAAAAGCCCTGAGGACGTCATCCCTGATCTGGTTTTCTTGTTGGAAAAACCAATTGGAAGGGGTTCCATCGTTAAGATCGTCCGTAATGAACATGAAGTCCGACCCCAATAGTCCTGGATCGCTCCCGGTCATTTTTTTGATATCAGAATCCCCGGCATTATCTTGATAGAAGCTGCTGAATGCATCTTGCTGACCTACAATAAAACTATTTTGTGAAAGCAATTTTAAATTGTAAAAGAGCACAACAGTCTCTTCTGTGGCATCTGGGTTTACCATGAAACTTCTGGTCTCCTCGGGTTCAAAGTCAAGTTCACCAGGTGGAAGTGGATTTTCCGGGGTTGGGTCTTCTTCAATGGGTTCAGGTTCATAAAAACCGGAATCCGAATCTTTGGAACAACTGCTCATTGTCATCGAAATAATTGTAACCAAAATAAGAAAGTATTGTTTAGTCATGGTCCAATCATTGGCACATTAAAATACAGGCACGGGTAGTATGGTAGGGGGCTTTCCACATACTCACCTTGTCTTCTTCTTTATAGGGCCGTCCTTCAGAATCGACCCTAAAATGCCATTCTCCATGCGCTTTATCGATCAAGAACTGTTTTGTGAATTCCCATATACCAATGGATTTTTCAATATAATCAGGATTTTGGGTCAGGGAATGGCCATATTTCAACCCGATAAGAGCCTCCACTTGGGGCCACCAATGTCTATCGGTGTCCAAATGGTTTGATACTGTGTCCCTTTCATTCATTACGGCCCCATCAGGATCCAAAGCTTCCAACAAAAAAGTGTCGATTACTTTAATGGCCGTTTCTTGGGTCTGTTGAACCAAGCTTTCATCGTTTAATGCTTTGGCCGCCTCAATGACCAGCCAGGCCGTTTCTATATCGTGCCCAAAGGAAATGGTAGTGCTCAGGAGGCTCCATTCTTTATCAAAAAAAAGATCATAGTGGTTTGACTTATTCAAAAACTTAAATTGAAAAAGGACAATCAACTCCCGCAGTGCATCACTAAGCTTTTGATGGTCATACACTTTCAATAAACTGGTGTAAGCTTCCAAAACATGCAGATGGGTGTTCATGGTCTTGGCAGCGTTCATATCCTTATCGCTCAAACGCATATCGGGTATGGGGGTCCAATCCTCGTAAAAAGCTTCATAATATCCCAAATTATGCCTGTCCCTTGCATAGGTTTCCAAATTTTCAAAAAGGGAAATGGCCCAATCCTTTGCTTCTTCCTTTTGGGAAAACAGGTAATACTCGGAGAGCGCATAAATGGCAAAGGCCTGGGCATACACTTGCTTTCTTGTATTGAGAGGATTTCCGTTATGATCTACTTCCCAAAAAACACCTTTATGGCCTTTATCTTTGAAATAGGTCTTTAAATAGGTGTAGGCCCTATTACAATTAGATTCGTATTTTTTTGATTTCAGGTAATTGGACGCAGCTGAAAAGGACCAGAGGATACGGGTATTCAGAATGATTCCCTTGGATGCTTTCGGCACAAGCTGGTTGTGAAAATCACGTTGCCCTACAAAGCCTCCGTATTGATCATCAATGCCAAAAGTTGACCAATACGTCAAAATATTGTCCAATTCACTGCGCAATTCATCTTTAAGTTCTTTGTAATCTTTGGACATGGGACGAATTAAACTTTAAACATTTTCTGTTTCTAATCAAGTTGTTCCCCAAGGGTGTCCCACCAGAATTTTTTGAGCAAAAGGATGCACAAGATCAATACGGCCAAAAGAATCAGTACCGGAATGTTTTGTCTGAATATCAAATACATGGGAAGCATTACCAAGACCGTTTGTGCCACAATACCTGTAAGTACGTTGAACATATCCCTTTTAAAATGGGTGTTTTTCTTGAAGCCTGGGTTTTCCATGCGAATATTGTCGCTTATGGGTTTCCAGAAGCCCCATGGCCTAACATCGGTATAAAACGAGCGCAAAACCTTTTCTTCAGTGGGCGGTGCGGAATAGGTTCCAATCACACATCCCAGTATGGAAGTTATCAGCAAAATCGGAAAGTAATACAGGTCTAGGGTTGCCGAAAAGACATAGGGAAGTATCAATGCTGGTACCATACCCGCAACCATTCCCCAAAAGAAACCATGGCCATTGAAACGCCACCAATGCCATTTTAAAATGTTGGCCACCACATAACTTCCAAAAAGAGCGGAAACCAACCATTGTAAGACCGAATTGACGTCTTCAACGAAGAAACCTAGGAAGATACTCACCAGGACAACTAAGATTCCAGAACCATAGTTCATGACCTTTACTTGTTTTGGGGTCACTTCCGTTTTTTTATGGTTAAGGTATATGTCATTGATCAGATAGGCCTGCGCCGCATTCAAGGTTCCTGCGAAAGTGGACATGAAAGCCGCCAAAAGTCCGGCCAAGAGCAGCCCCATTAGGCCCACAGGCGCGAATTCCTTTATGGCTGAGGGCAGGATCAATTCAAAATCGACCTCACCCGTGGCGGTGATCAAATCCAGTTTTTCATAATAGATCAAAGCAAGGGCTGCAAATCCGGCAATCATCAAATAGCGGATGGGCATGAGGATGACGGATACAAAACCACTCATTTTGGAAGCTTCCTTGGGGTTTTTGGCAGAAAGAATCTTCTGCATGTCATAATTGGGGGCTGGGCCAGCCAAACTCACCAAGATTCCTTTGAAAATCATCATCATAAAAAATATGGTAAAGAGACCATAACCATCAGACCTTATTTTTTCATTTACCTGAGGAATGATATTGGACCAATCAAGGTCCAGTTCCCAACCGAAAAAGGGAGTTCCCCATCCATCGGGAACGTTCAAGGGGTTGTTTCCTATGGCTACAAACCCCAAGTAACCGATGACTATGGCAGAAATTGTCATGATACCGAATTGCAGCACATCGGCCCAGACAATTCCGGACATCCCTCCTAAAAGTGAATAAAAAACGGCGAACAAGGTAAACACAACACCATAAAAGTGGGGCACATATGCAGCCGGGACGTCAAATGGAACATAATTTGCCAAAACTTCCCATGGGATAAAAATCTCCATGAATTTTCCCAATCCAATAAACCCATACGCCAAAAAACCGAGACAGCTCAAAAGGGCAAAGACCACCACAATGGTATGTGACAGTTTTCCACCTTTCCCGTTTCCAAAACGTGTCCTAATCCATTCAGCCCCGGTGGTCACATTGGACCTTCTCAGCCATTTGGACAAATACACCATTAAAAAAACTTGGTTGAAGATAGGCCAGAGCCATGGAATCCATGCACTTTTAATCCCATACACGAACATGAGGGTAACCAACCAAATAGTTCCAGATATATCAAACATGCCCGAAGCATTGGAAAGGCCTAACATGTACCATGGTATGGAGTTCCCGGCCAACAAATAGTCTTCCTTGCTCCTTTGGGCCCTTCTTCTTAGAATCAATCCAATGAAAATGGTCGCTAGCAAATATGTTGCAATGATCACAACATCTATGGTCCTAAGCATTCCTGTAAATCTTGGTTAACGGATATTCCATATCTAAAATTCTGTCTTTTATATGTTACGGGCCTAGGTTTTCTGAAAAAATATTTTAGCTAAATCGATTTTGTCAAATGGCCACCGATTTTACAATTATAACACCTTTTAAACCCAGCGTCATTTATGTATTCTAAACTTTAAAAGGTTAATTATTATTTATTTATTATCAAAACGAATTAAAAAAAGTGAGGTTTGCAATCCAAAAATAATTATTGGAATGCAGAACATATGATACTAATTTGTCATACTGGAATAGTATTCTGGCATGATGTGCTCGCACGGTTCAAAAGGTGATAAAGCCGAACATGTGAAATATTAAAAAAAAACACATAAAGTTTTGAAAACTTCCAAAATTATCAAGATTTAATGGGTAATTGACAAAATAATATTAGAAAAATAGCATCGGTACAATACTTTTGGTAATAAGAGAAATGATAACTACAGATTGGATGGTTATTGTACTGAGTTCTAAATAGGAAGGACTTCATAAATACCAGATTTTCAAGTTAGTTTAATCTTTTTTGAGTTAGTTTTTTTTACTTCAAGAGAAAACCCCGTGAAATCGGGGTTTTTTTCTATACAAAACATTCAATATGAACAATTTCAAGTCTATTTTTTATCGAATATCAAGAAGCATTTTCATTATTGGTCTTTTTTTGACTGTCACATTCTCTTGGGGTCAAAAATTTAATGGGCTTGCCAAAACCCCTCCTATGGGTTGGAACAGTTGGAACACTTTTGCCACTGATATCGATGAACGTCTTGTTATGGACACAGCGGATTTATTTGTCACCCTTGGTCTAAAAGATGTGGGTTATGAGTATATTGTTTTGGATGATGGATGGATGTCCAAAGAGCGTGATGAAAATGGTAATTTGGTAGCAGATCCACAAAAATTTCCAAACGGTATGAAGGCATTGGCCGACTATGTTCATGGCAAGGGTCTCAAATTTGGGCTTTATGGTTGTGCAGGCTCAAAAACATGTGCAGGATTTCCAGGGAATAGGGGACATGAATACCAAGATGCACGTTCTTTTGCGGCATGGGGAGTGGATTTCTTAAAATATGACTGGTGCAATACTGAAAATCTGAACGCACAAGGCGCTTATGAGACCATGAGAGACGCTTTGGCCAAATCCGGCCGCCCAATTCTTTTTAGCATTTGTGAATGGGGCAACAATCGACCATGGGACTGGGCAGAAAATGTGGGGCACATGTGGCGGGTGTCCGGAGATATTACAAATTGTTGGGATTGTGAGGTAGATCATGGTGGTTGGTCATCTTGGGGGGTATGGAAAATTATCAATATGCGAAAAAATATTCGACATGCAGCTGGACCCGGTCACTGGAACGATTTGGATATGATGGAGGTGGGCAATGGTATGACAGATGCAGAAGATAAAAGCCATTTAGCCATGTGGAGTATTATGGCATCTCCTTTGATTTTGGGCAATGATCTTAGAAAAGTAAATCCCAAGACCCTTGAAATATTGACAAATGACCAAGTAATAGGAGTCAATCAGGATCCTTTGGGAATACAAGGTTTTAAGGTATCAGATGATGATGGCATTGAAATTTGGGCAAAACCTTTGTCCAATGATGCTTGGGCGGTGGTTTTTGTGAACATGACGGACCAAGTTTTCGAATTGCAATATGACTGGCATCTGGGTGGTATTGAAGATAAGCTGAACGAACTTAGACTTAAAATTGACACATATCACTACACCATAGAGGACTTGTTCCAGCATAAAAAACTAGGTGATACTTCAAGAAAATTAAATACTGCTCTGGATAGTCACGATGTGTTAATGGTGTTGCTTGAGAAAAAGAATAAATCTTGAAAAAATACATTACTTATTGCCCTTGTCATAGCTCTGCAATTTCTTTTTGAAGTATTTTCCTTGCCTTGAAGGCGTGTAGCTGTCATCTGTATAGAGTCGTGGGGCCCATTG
This sequence comes from Allomuricauda sp. CAU 1633, assembly GCF_017313225.1. GTDB lineage: Bacteria > Bacteroidota > Bacteroidia > Flavobacteriales > Flavobacteriaceae > Flagellimonas. The sequence continues at coordinate 672,647 of NZ_JAFLNE010000002.1, forward strand.
TTTGTCAAATACCCAGACCACATATGAAATTCCCCTTTCATCACAATATTCTGTTATGGCGTCGCCGTAGGATTCATCACTTATCACCGGTACATGTGCTCCGGGATCTTCTGGGCCGGAAAACCCCATTTCGGTTAGTATTACGGGATAGTTGTTCTTCACAAAACCCCAGTCCGCTGTCCATTTTTCCTCCCAAGGCTTTTCTCTCTTTTGGGGGTAGGGGTGACTTACATAGCCAATTCCTTCGACATCCAAAGGAGAGAATTTTACAGGTGTAAGGTCATAGGCCCAATTAAAGCCTGCCACAAGGGGAATGCCCTTGCCACCATTGGCCCTAAGGATGGTGATAATTTCCTTATTTATTTTTTTCCATTCTTCCCAGGTCACTGTACCGAACCTATTGTTGAATGTTGTAGGCTCATTGTAAAGCTCATAAAATGCAACTACGGGATTTTCACCATAACGTACTGCAATGTTCCTCCAAAAATTGAAGGTTTCTTTCATATCGGTATCGTACATATCAGCCAGATAAATGCCCGTTTTAAGGTTGCCTATGCTGTGCCAGTCCATAATTACGTAAAGCCCTTCTTCCCCCGCCCATCGGATGCCTTCATCCAAAAGTTGTAAATACTCTTTCTTGCCCCTTTCCCTGACCCGTGCTGGATGTACTGGAAATCGGACAAGGTTTGCCCCCCACCTTTTAATTTCCTGAAAGTAACTTTTGCTCCATAGACCATCCTTTTCCAATTTATCCGGATCACTTGAGCTCAGGCCACTAAAAACAATGGTCTTGCCATCTTCTGTTACAAAATTGTTGCCATCGACTGATATACGTTCCAACGGTTGTTGGGCAGTTATGAATGTACAGTTCACCATTAAAATGAAGAAATACGGTTTAATAAAATTTACCATGATCTTATGTTTGAGTGGTTAAAATATTCAAAAAAACCATCAATTTTCAATACGTTTTTGTCAATGTTCCGTAGAATAGATAGTTTATTGACCTTGAGAAAAGCAATGTCGGCCAAAAAGGGTATTTTGGTTAAACTTTCATGGTCTTTGTCGCGTGATAGTTTCAATAGAGATTAAGAGCATGGTAATGTAATATCATGAAATTCCGAAAACGTTTTAGATATCTCTTTTTAATATTGATGGCTGTTGGGGCGCTTTTTCTAGCTAGGAAGTATTTTAATTCAATGTACGAGAGTCCTTATATTTCTGTTGAACCAATTGCTATGCATGGAAGTGGTAAAGGGTTTGCGGGATCAAATAGGTGCATAGGCTGTCATAAGGATCTTTACCAATCCCATATAAAGACACCACACTTCTTAACCTCCAGAGAAGCTGATAGCGTCTCAATAGAGGGAAGCTTTATCCAAAACAATAGCTATTTGCTCAATGATGAGATTATTTTCATTATGAGATCCGAGGAGGATGGATTCTATCAAGAGGCATTTTCAAGGTTGGATAATGCTCTGATTGATTCCAAAAAAATGGACATAGTGATAGGTTCCGGGACCAAAGGACAATCTTATCTTAACTGGGAGGGTGATGATCTATACCAATTGCAGGTATCTTATTTTAAACCTTCCAAAAGTTGGGTCAACAGTCCAAACTATCCAAATGGCATTTTTGCACCAAATAGACCCATTCGGCAGCGCTGCCTTGAATGTCATGTCACTTTTGCAAAAAGCAGGAACACGTTCAACAAACCCCATTCATATGACAGGTCACAACTCATATATGGCATTGATTGTGAACGTTGCCACGGGCCTGGGAACGAACATGTAAACCACCACCTGTCCAATCCCAATGAGACGGAAGCCCTATATATTTTGTCGTATTCCGATTTATCACAAAAACAAAGACTGCAATCCTGTGCCCTTTGTCACTCGGGAACCCAAAGGCACAGGGAAGAGATTCCCTTTTCATTTATGACCGGTGATACCCTAATGGATTTTCCCAATCCTGAATATGACAGCAGCAGTTTGGAGTCGTTGGATGTGCATGGAAACCAATATGGTCTACTTTTGGCGAGCGCATGTTTTAAAGGGAGTAAGAGTATGGATTGTGTCAGTTGCCATGACCCTCACAAAAATCAGCGGGGCGACCTTAAAATGTTCAATGCCAAATGTATTGCCTGTCACCAAGGGACCGGGCCGGGCGGGGAAATCCCATGTAGTATTGAAATGGACTTGAGAAAATCCAAGGACAACAATTGTGTGGAGTGCCATATGCCACTAACCCCCTCCAAATCCATGTCGATTTATGATTCAAAAGATTCCTTGCTCGTCCCCGTAGAGATCAGGACACATTTAATAGGAATTTACGAATGACAAAGAACAGGAAAACTCATGCAAATATGAACTCAAATTTAAACAAGACTATGGATAAATCAACTTTTTGGATCGGTATATTATCGATGATTGTTATTATGGGATGTAGATCAAAAAAGCCCGAAAACAATTGGGAGAATCTTTTTAATGGTACGGACCTATCGGGTTGGGACACTTATATCGGGGCAGAATTTTCAGGAGGTGATTGGGAGGATTGGACAAAAGGGGAAAGGTTGGGTCTCAATAATGACCCGGATAAAGTGTTCAAAGTAGATATTTTAGATGGGGAACCTGTTATTCACATATCCGGAAAACGATTTGGGGGGCTTTCAACCCATCGGGAATTCCAAAATTACCATTTACAAATGGAATTCAAATGGGGTACCCATAAATATGCTCCCAAGGAAAATGCTCCCAAGGACAGTGGGTTACTTTACCATGCCGTAGGAGAACATGGGGCAGATAGTGGATTTTGGATGCGTTCCCAGGAATTTCAGATACAAGAGGGGGATACCGGAGATTATTGGGGGTGTGCAGGTGCAACTTTCGATGTACCGGTCAGACTTGAAGAAAATAATTTCATTTATGACCCAATGGGTGAGCTGCTACATTTTTCACCTGACAATGAACGTGGAAGACATGTGGTAAAGTCAACTGATGCTGAAAAACCTTCTGGTGAGTGGAACACTATCGATTTGTTTTGTTTTGAAGGGACTGCCATTCATGTAATCAATGGAAAGAAAAACATGATACTCTACAATTCTTCCCAAATCAATACTGCGGGCAATGAAATGCCGTTGGTGAAGGGAAAAATACAAATGCAATCAGAAGGAGCCGAAATATATTTTAAGAACATACGAATCAGGACTTTAAAAGAGTTGCCCAAAAAGTATTTAAGATAATTGCCCTTAAATTATTTGATCATGTGGAATTTCAGACCTCGTGGACCAAATGTGATTATTTTGTTGGTTCCGATTTACGTATCTCACAAAGGTGTCATGCCATTATACGTTCCCTAAGGTCCTTTATGATTATAAAAAGCACGGCCATTTCATTTCATTTCCAAATCAATATCAGCGGTCCATGTGGGCAATTAGTGTAATTATCTCAGGTTCGTTAAAAAGGATCTCTTTGTTTTTTATAGGGTTGCAGGGCCGCACCTTGATATCCCTTTTACGGGTCTTTGACCTATCAATGTAATTTAGGATGGAACTCATAACCCCCATCAGTCCTTGCACTAGGGATAGAAAATAGAGATTTATCAACCACATAGTTCATAAAATGAACCGTATTAGGCTGTATGTGATGATTGTAAATTTTCGAACTCCAAAAGCTTGGAACCATGGATCATTTCATCAAGTAATTGAGAATTTTAATAGCGTGAAGGAACTCTTAAATTTAATCGGTAGTATCCTAAATTCAACCATCGCTCGTGCAAATTTTCTTCAAAATCACAAAAGAAGGATAATCCCTTGTTCATTGCCATGATCGTGGCGCTATTCATTATAGCCTACTTTTCAGGACTTGGTCTGTGCTTACCAAGTTTGTTAAATTCAAATCAATAACCTATAAATATCTTTAAATAGTATTAATTTAGCGTGGAAAGTATATCGATATGGTCAAAAGTTACCTATTCGGTTACCTTTTTTGAAGAAATACGCGTAACATATTGGTCTATAGTTGGATACTGAAAATTTATTGGGTCAGTCATCCCGACTTACCTTATTTAAGTAAAATCAAAACACTGTTAATCTTATGATTTTCAGTGTTTTGTGTTTTTAGGCATATCGTTTGAATTCATTTAAAACCATCTAAAATCATATCAGGCGTGTTCCCATCGGGAGCAAACACTTACAGTTCTTGTTGTAACTTTAAATGACTTTTAGAACCATTTTTCTTGTGTTTTGACTTTCACAGTATTCACACTCTAAAAGGTTACAACATGCAGAAAAACAATCGTTTAACAATCAATTTCTTTACAAGAAAGCACAAGGTTCAATCCGAGAACCTAATTGTCTATTGCAGGATCACCATAGACGGTGAGCGCACCGATTTTAGCATAAATCGGGAGATAAAAGCCAATTTATGGGACAATAACCGTAAAAGGGGCAAGGGTTTTTCTAGTTATGTGATTTCCCTGAACAAGTACCTAGACCAAATTTATACAGGACTACATGAGGCCCATCGATTAATGATGGCAGAAGAAAAAGTAATAACTCCACTATCTATCAAAGCAAGATTTTTTGGGGAAGATGAGGGCGGAAAAACATTGAAACAATTGATTGCCTACCACAATGGAACCATGCACACTTCTTTACGTCCGGGAACCAGAAAGAATTACCACATCACAGAAAGATGCATAGGCATATTTTTACAAGAGGAATATGGGGTTGAGGATATAAAGCTTAAAAAGTTGAACTATCGTTTCATATCCGACTTTGAACAATACCTTAGAAAGTACAGACCATCTACACGAACAAAATGCACAAATAATGGTGCCATGAAGCACATGGAACGGCTTAAGAAAATGTCGAGGTTGGCCGTTCGGTTGGATTGGATAACGAAAGACCCTTTTGAAAACTATAAACTACGTTTTGAGAAAACCGAACGGGAATATTTGACAAAACGGGAATTGAGGTTGATTGAAGAAACCACGTTCACTAAGGATGGGGTTGAGAAATGTAAGGATGTGTTTCTTTTCTCGTGCTATACTGGTCTATCCTATATCGATGTCAAGGCATTGACCCCAGACCACCTAATTAAAGGAATCGATGGTAATGAATGGTTGTTTACCAAAAGGATAAAGACGGACGAAAAACTTAAAATCCCCCTACTACCGCAAGCAAAGGAAATCATCAAGAAATATGAAGATTCAGCCGAAAGAAGAATAGCGAAAGTCCTATTGCCTGTTTATAGCAATCAAAAGGTCAATTATTACTTAAAGGAAATCAGCAGAACCTGCAAGATTTACAAGAAAGTGACATTCCATACAGCAAGGCACACTTTTGCAACAACGATAACCTTGTCCAATGGAGTCCCTATAGAAACTGTCTCAAAGATGCTCGGCCATACCAAATTGTCCACTACCCAGATCTATGCCAGGGTATTGGAACACAAGATAGGTGAGGACATGCAAAACCTAATAAATCATATGCAAACTAGCCGATCAGCCGAAGGATGATAAGGATGTATTTCTTCTGTCCCGCTTGCGGGACGTAGGAATAGCAAGAGGGTGATGCGCAGATTGCGCCATCACGGTTGTTTTCGGGTCTTCAACGAGTTGAAAACCAGTTAATTGAACAGATTTTGGAATACTGCACATAATCAGGGGCTACAGTAGACTTTTCCGAAATCTACAGTAAACCCTTTGGGAAGCCCAATAAACACTGGAAATTTTTGACGAAAAAATTGACGCATTTTCACTAAAAAACAAAATCACACCTATGGAAAAGCAATCAGCAATTGGTAGAACAAAGAAAGGGAGCGGTGGTTGTTCCAATATCACCGTAAAGAAGGAAACAGCCACACGCTTTCGCAGTTATTCTAAAAAGTTTAACAGATCGCATAGTGAAGTATTGGACGGGATGATACAATACTTCAAGGAGAACAACCTTGACCCTTTTGGAGAGGGAACAAAGATCATCCTTGACAGCATCAAAAAACTGGAGCGTCAGATGATGAAAAAATTTGATAGGCTCATCGCCATTATCAAGAACATGGAAAAGACCAGTATCCGGCCCACCTATGAAATGATGCTCATTCTTTACGAGGCCTATGTAAAGGATGGAAGGAAACCGAGAAGGGAACCTATCCAAATTCAGGAAGAGCGAATGGATTTTTTGGAGCCTAGGAATACTGTTCCAAAAGTGGAGCACGAGAGAATGCTGCAAGAATTCAATGAATATAAAAAACGCTGCAATGAAATGCTCAACAGCGTTGAAAAGGTGGAACCCATGATGGGAAAACCATATCTAAAGATCAATATGGGCTTTGGGGATTTTGAAAGCCTGAAACATCAATTAAGATAACGCCCATGTACCTTATCATCTCAGCACAGAAAATGGGCAGTACCTATAACTCCAGTGTAGGGAACTATGTGGACTATCTGGAAAAGGAAAACGAGGACAGGTTGCCCGAACAGAGGGAGGAATTCTTTGACCAAGAGAACGACAGCGTAAGTCCTCAAACGGTCATCGATGAAATAGATGCCAATACGGCCAAACTGAGACAGAAAGATCCAAAATTCTACTCCATAGTGGTCAGTCCCAACCAAAGGGAGCTGAAGGCCATCGGCAATGACCCAAATCTGCTTAGGGAATATACAAGGAAGCTCATGGAGGACTATGCCAAGAGTTTCCATCGCAGCCAAGAGGTTAAGGCCGAAAACCTAAAGTATTATGCCAAGATCGAGCATGAGCGCACCTATCGGGGCTTCGATAAACAGGTACAGGAGAATGCCCCATACCGTGGCGAAATAGCAAGGCTCAGGAACGAGATACGAAAAGTGGAACGGGGCGAATCCATTGGGAATGTCAAAGAGCTTGAAAAAAGAATCAAAGAGCAAGAAAGATTGGCACCCCACAAACAGAACGGGCAACTGGTGGCCGCAGGGATGAAGAAAGAGGGGCCACAGACCCATATCCATATCATAGTCAGCAGAAGGGACATAACGAACACCTATACGCTTTCCCCAATGGCCAAGCACAAGGCATCCGAGGTTCAATTAAATGGAAAGACGGTCAAGAGAGGGTTTGATCGGGACAGTTTTTACCAAGCAGCCGAAAAGACCTTTGACAGGACAACTGGCTTCAAGAGGAACTATATGGATTCCTATGTGGGGAGAAAAGCCCATGCCAAGGAACCGGGCAAGTTCTTTGCCAAGGTTATGGGACTGCCCACCAAGGAAAAGGACATGGCCTTTAAATTGCTTAAAACGATGGGTATCAAAGCTCCCAGTATACCGACCAATAAAGTACAGATAGGGGTCAAAATCATCAAAGCCCTTGGAAGGGGTATCAATAAGGCAAGGGGAGCGGGTGAGGATATGGGCTACTGAGATTCAAAATGTAGGTTGCGCCCTACCGGGTTTTTGCTTCACGCTTATCTTCCCGATCGCTACAAAAACCCGATAGGATCCATGCGCAAAAGTTGAGGGTAGGATTTGGGGTTCTTTTTCTTATATTTTGAAACAGTTCGGTTTTAAGGGGAGCTTACACAAGGATTTTCAATTATTTTTTTCAGTTCTGTATTCATTTCAAAATGAAAGCCAACGCTTTTGATAAAATGAGTTTTAATTCATTTTATCTATTGTTGTAGTTTGTTTTAACTAGTTAAATAAATCAGATTTGGCGATCATCCTTGATATTAAAGGTAGTTTGTTTTCATTGTTATTTTCGTCTTTACTTCCGAAATATGCAATAACTAAATCCTTTTTGGGAGAAACATATAATCCAGACCCTCCAAAACCTGCTTTCCAAAAATCACCATCTTCCATAACAAATTCCCATTGGTATGTCTCATGCTTAATAGGCTCACCGTATAGTAAGTTTTTAGTATTTGAATCATTATCGGTAAACCAGTCAGTACTTTTAGTTTCTAATAATAATTTTGGTCGACCTTCCATTTGAATTGCCTCAAGATGTCTGGTAGAAACAACAGGATTATTATTTCTTCTGCCTGAGGGTGTGTAGAGCATCCCTAGACGGGCTAAATCTCTCAAAGTAGAGCTAAATCCAAGAGGTGACGCTGATCGGCCAAATGCTGCATTCATTATTACTGCGTCAGACATAGCTCCAGATTTTTTCCAGATCTCTTGTTCAATAAAGTTTGAATACTTTTGACCGCTTACTTCTTCAATTAATGCAGATAGGATAAGGGGATTAATGTCGGCATATTCAAAAACTTCGCCCGCCGGTCTATGTGAGGCAATTTCAGCAAAATATTCAAGTGGATTTTCTAAGGCCATTGAAGTATTTGGCCACCCCCATACAAGAAGCGATTTTTTAAAACAATCACCGCCATGTGATTCACTTGGAACACAATCGAGACCAGAAGTCATGTCTAGAAAATCAATGACTTTAATTTTTCCTGCATGACTCCCCTTTAACTCAGGTATATATACTTCCACAGGGTCTTCTGTATTAATTTTCCCCTGATCAATTAATATTCCGACGGAAAGAGATACCAATATTTTTGAAATTGACATATAAGTATGTTTATCATCTGGAAGCATCCGTGGATAGGATTCAAAAATAATATTCCCTTTATGTATTACAATTGCACCGTTTGTTGGTGAATTATTTATGTAATTTTTAAAGATGAAGTCTTTCTTATCCAATGCAAATTGAAATTGAGCTACATCTTCGCGAAGATGAATCGGTAGACATTTTTTGTATTGACCAGCTTTTATAATTGTATGTGGCCAAAACTCAGAAAAATGAAGATAAATATATCTGGAAGCATCACCTTGCAACGCCCAGGACTCAAAATCATCCCAGTTTTCATCATTAAATCTTTGATGTACCTTTTTAGATTTTTCCAGTGAAAAATCGATATAGTCACTTTCAGGAAAACCTTGATCATTAGAATTACTTTCAACAGTTTTTTGATTTTGTGTGCAAGAACACAATGTCAATAAAATAAATATTTGGATAGCAGACTTCATTTAGTTCTATTTTATAAACTACAATGGCCACGCGGCTATGGCGAGTAGTGTTGCGAGCTTGCTCGCAAGAGCTACAGGCATTTTTCCCAATGGCCACGCGGCTATGGCGAGTAGTGTTGCGAGCTTGCTCGCCAGAGCTACAGGCAGCCATTAGACGCTGATTCGCTATAGCCGTAGTTGGGAAAAGTACTTTTTTCCTTTGCGGCGCGCTGGCCTTTAATTGTTAAACTTGGAATAAATATAGCGAATAAGCGGTCGTTTCAATGCCGCTTATACATTGTTATGGGCTTTTGAGTTTTGAAATTTCTTCCTCACTTAGTCGAAGGAACTTGGCAGCATTATTAAAAAATATATCCTCCTTTTGTTTTAATGTTAGGAAATCAGCATTGTTAACCGATTGAATTCCAATTGTAATCAGTTCGGGAAATACCATCTGATCACTTCCATACATAATTCTATCTCCAAACCCAGAATTAATTAACGATTTCAGATAGGTATTCAATTCTTCTTGAGGTAAAATCCAATTGATAAGAGCGATATCGACATACAGGTTAGGGTGTTCATACATCATTGCTTTAAGATCGTCCACATAGGGCCATCCACCATGCATGATAAAAAGTCTTAAGTCGGGATATTTAAACAATACATCTTCTAGCTGTAAGGGATTGGCGTTGTATGCACGCATTCCACCCTGTCCGGGCAAAATGTGAAATCCATAATTTGGGCCTCCTGGTAAAACGTGAAAGCCAATTGGAATATCAAACTCTTGAGCTAATTCAAAGTAGGGTATTTGAGAGGAGTCGTTAGCTAGTATTCCTGCAAAAAAAGGTGTCATTTCAGCAATAGCCTTTACACTTCCATTTTCAATTTGATTTTTCAACTCATCAATATCCCTAGACGATTTTGCGTTTATAATAATATCTGGAGCTTCCTTTACCCATCCTTGTGCATTTGTTACCAGTGCCTTGACTATATTATGCTCTTTAAACTTGGATAGCATCAAGTTTTTTAGTTCTTCAGCTGATGTTGCTCCCTGAAAAGTTTCGCCACGTAATGTTGGGGGATGAGTCATACCAAGCATTTGATGCCCCTCATGAAATGCGTGGAGATGCATATCGATAATCGGTCCGGTGTATGTAGTTGAATTGGCATCATTAATAGTGGAGTTACTTTTCTCTTGTTGGTTATTGCATGAGGTTAGCAAAAGAAGAACTGTTAAAAAGGTAATAGTTTGTGGTTTCATATTCTTTCATTTATTGCCCATAACTTGATTATATACTGAACTTTGTTGGGCATATACCGCCAATTTGGTTGGCTATGCCCAAGTTTCTTAAATTATTGTTCAGTATAGTTTCCATTTTTATCTTCTCAGTATGCAATATAAAGATAATTAAAGGTCATCAAATGGGTTGTTGATGTTTTTGATACTATTCTCGGTTACATGGGTATAGATCATGGTGGTCTTTGGGTTGTTGTGCCCCAAAAGTTCTTGGATATAACGGATATCGGTTCCACTTTCCAATAAATGTGTAGCAAAACTATGCCTTAACGTGTGAAGAGTAACCTTTTTCCGTATTCCAGAACTCATAACAGCCTTTTTTAAAACGCTTTGAGCGCTTCTGGCACTATATTTTAATGTTTTTTGACCTTCAAACAGATATTCTTTGGGCCTGAACTGTTTATAATACTCCCGAAGAATCTTCAGAAAACTGGCGGAAAGTTAAGTATATCTATATTTTTTCCCTTTTCCGCCCTTTATGTGTATCAACATTCTTCTACTGTCAATATCATCGATTCTGAGATTCATAGCTTCACCTATTCTTAGCCCTCCAGAGTAGATGAGGGACAATAGTGTTTTATGTTTTAGGTTGTGGGTGGCATCGATGATGGACCTTACCTCCGCCTTGCTCAGGACAACAGGAAGTTTTTTCTCTTTCTTTGGTCTACTTAGGTTCAACGCACCAATATCGATACCCTTGAACGAAAAATACTTCTTTTTGCCATTTATACATTGATTTTGATATGATATGGATTTTCCTTCACGGACGATGAATTCATAATTAAAGGATTCGACCAACCTTTTTGAGTAGTTTCTAGAATTTCTCAAGATGGTGTACCTGAGAAAAAAACTGGTTACCTCAACGTAGGTGTCCACAGTATTGGGACTCAATCTCTTTTCCTCTAACCACCTCCTGAACTTATCCAAGTTTTGTTTGTTCAGTGAATCAATGGGCGGTAAATAAAGTTTTACTTTCTTTTTAGGTTTATCATTTTGCTTTTGCTTTAATTCGGTATAGTCCACATAGCAATTTATCTTGCACATATGGTTAAATACAAGACTTAAGTTCTGCCCCGTGTCCTTAATATAAAATTTGCCACTTGAATTGTCTCTATTCAACTCTTTTAGTTGCATAAGATGGTTCTCCAATGTTTCATTGGCATAGAAGCTAACGATGATAACATTTTCACCGTTTTGTTTTCCTTGAATCAGTTTTACAGTTTTCATCCAAATTTTTAAGATTCTTGAGGGTATGCTGCGCCAATTATTGGAAATATTATATTTCAAATTACGAAATCAATTCATATTAAGTAGTCATATCTTGTGAAGGATGAATGTTTTTCTAAGTTTTGGACATCCCAAATACCATCGCTGAAAGAACCGGCCATTGTCGGGCTATCATAAAATTGTTTCTACGATTTTTTGTATCTTAAAGGAATTAAAAGAGAGCAAATTATATCTCCGAAGTTCTTTTGATGGTTTTGTTGTGCAATCAGGTGTGCAAAATTTGAGAATTGAGTATAAAATACTGAATAGCAGTATATTGTGTGTGTTAGGCTAGGTCTGCCCCACCGACCATCAAGCAAAAGACTGCTAACTTAGTTAGTGGCCTTTTTTGATTTTATCTAGCGCAACGTTATAAAGCTATAATAAATCTAAAAAAGGACGAATTCTAGTATTCATTGCGTTTTTAGAGATGCTTTCAATTCACTAATTTTACTTCGGTCATAAATAGTATTTCCTTTCAAGACCAAATCTATACTTCCGACATTTTCAATGTTCACTAGTGGATTCTCAGTGAGCATAATTATATGAGCCACCTTGCCAACTTCAATGCCACCATAATATTCCTCAAGTCCAAAGAACTTTGGACCGCTTATGACTGACGTTGATAAAGCCTCCTTAGACGTGAGTCCCGTTTCAACTAGTAATGCCAATTCGCTATGTAAAGCGCCCCCCGGATAAACATACGAATTGGATGGACCACAATCTGATCCAGCTAGAATAGTTATACCCGCTTGATACATCGGTAACACCAAGCTCCGTTCCCGAGTGTCCATATCAAGCATCAATTGCCTTGCTTTAGGACTACGATTTTGTGCTTGCTTTATCCTTCTTTCGTACGTTTTTTGAATGCCAGGTCCTATCAGCGGTAAAAGGCTATCCACAGTAGGATCCATTTTGTCCAGTTGCATAATCACTTGTGAAACATATAAAGTTGGGGTGACATAGAAATCCTCTGAAGCCAGTTTGGCAATAGCATCTCTTGCGAGATCTTCATCATAGGTTTCAAGAATTTGTGGGAACATACCAAAACCTTGGTTTTGTTGTCTTAAACTATCCCCAATAGGAGAGGCAAGGCTTAGAAAAGAAAAAAGGTGTTCAACACCATCAAGGCCCAATTCAACAGCTTTAAAATGATCTGCGGACAAGGGTATATGTCCTGTTACTTTAAGACCGCGCTTTTCGCACGCTGTTATAATACGGTAATATAGTTCTGGAGATAGTGAACTGGCATAGATTTTCACAAAATCGACTTTTAGGTCTTCCAGTGAATCCAAAGCAGGTAGGATATCTTCTAACTTGCCGATTGGAATTGATCCGACCCAAAACGGATCGGCACCGTCAAGCTTTGGCCCTGAGGTAAAAATATTGGGTCCGGTCAGTTGACCTTCCCTTATTTCATTTCTCCATTGCAGTACCCTTTGTGAAATATCACCTCCCATATCCCTAACAGTGGTCACACCATGGGCAATAAATAGAGGCAATAAGTCTTTATTTTCGTTGATCAAGGAATCACCACCTCTAAAATGAACATGATTATCCCACAAGCCCGGCATGACAAACTTTTCTTTGGCATTGATAATTTGATTGGACTCATACCTATCTGCGGATGCCATATTGGCGACCAATTGAATAGTGTCGTTGTTGATACCTATGATCTTCCCAGGTAAAACCTTTCCACCAGCAACATCAATAACCGAAGCGTTGATAATTAGTAAATCAAATTTTTCTTTTGCTTTCGGTTGACAGGCAACCATAAGAATCATAACAAAACAATAGAGCGGTAGTTTATTCATTGTGAATAGGATTAATAACTCCGGATCTCATGACATGGGTTATTGTTCGAAAGTTAGTAATATCAATCGCGGGGTCTTTTTCTAGAATGATAAGATTAGCGAACTTTCCTTTTTCCAAGGTTCCAAAATCATCAGCTCTATCCATGGCCATGGCTCCATTTTGTGTAGCCATTACAATGATATCTTTAGGTTCAATTCCTGCTTTTTGCATAATTTCCATTTCATCGTATATGGATATTCCATGAAAAGTGCCTGGATTCCCTGCGTCCGTAGCCACTGCAACCCGTATTCCAGATTCATGCACTTTTTTCAAGTTGAGCATCATTATAGGTTCGGTTCTAAGACATAGATTCTTTAATAAGCTTATGCGTTCTTCAAGATTAAAATCTTTTGGTAGCTTATCTAAATAGTCAGTGCTTGTTTCTAAAAAAGTTTTTGCACTAACATCCAATGCATTATTAGCATCATCAAAATCACGTTTTTCCTTAAAGGATTTAAATGCTTCTAAATAACCTCTAGTTACAGTTATTGTTGGTAGGTAGATAATATCATTCTTTAGGGCCAATTGTATAAATTCTCCATCTACCTCTTTATCATCAACACTATGTACCAGAATCTTAGCACCAAGTCGTAACGCTTCTTTTGCTTGGTCTAAACTTGTGGCATGAACAATGAGTTTATTGTTTTGGTTATGGGTTTCATCCGCAACCGCTTGTAGGCTTTTCATAAAAGAGGAGTCCTTTAGCATAACCCCCCAAACTTTAATTCCTGTGGAACCTAGTTTACTGTATTGTTTTACGGTTTCCCTTCCCATTTCTGGCGATGACAAATACACCATTTGTTTGGCGTCTGAAGTATTAAAGTAGTCTAGTCGTTTTTCATCAGCACCAGAAAGTAATGGTCCTGATGCAGCTACATGAGGTGCTTTATAATTGTTTTCAGCATCTTTCTGTCGTGTAATGCTCCATAAAAACCCACCTACGTCATAAACCCCCGTAACACCGGAACGTAAATAGGCATCATAATAAGATTGAGGATTGGTCTTTAAATCATCTTGAAGTTCGTCAAAATCAAAATAGTCTCTAAAATCTATTACGTTTGGTCTTGCATCAAAAAATCCAGTTTGAGCAAAATGAATATGAGAATCTATAAGTCCAGGAGTTACAAATTGCCCAGTAATATCAATTATTTCAGCTGCTTTTGGAATGTTTACGGTTTTATCGCCAATCTCTACTATTGTACCACCTTGGATAATAATTATTCCATTTTTAATTACGTCACCTTTTCCATTATAAATGGTGGCATTTTTTAGTACAATCACATCACTTGGCTTATTTTGTGTGCAACTGCATATAATAACGAGACACATTAAAAAGTAAAATGGTTTTTTCATGTTTTCAAATTATAGCTAACATTCTGAATATGTTGTCTTGGCTGACGATGGGAGGCCATGCATTATCCTCCGTGATATTCCATATTTGGTAATTTTTCTTTTCTGATCAGGAAGCGATTGAACCATTCTAGGACATCTATTTGCCTTTCTTCACGGTATTCCGAAATACCATGATCCCCGCCTTCGTATAGAATCAGCCGGTAAGGGACTCGGTATTTACTGAATTCCATGGCCAGTAACAGAGAGTTTTCGGCTCTTACCCGCCAATCAGATGTCCCATGCAAGATCAATATGGGCACATCTTTGGGAAATCGGTCGGCCCATTTAACGGCTGACCTTCTGTTCAGTGCCGCTGTACGGCTAATCTTATAGTCCGGCATCAAATCCGCAAAAACATTCAATTCCATTTCCGGCCGGTTCCGACCGTTCAAAAACAGATCTGAAACCGCTCCGCCTACTACCACCGTTTTTATCTTGTCAGTCCTGATCAAGGTCATATAAGACATCATTCCCCCCCGGCTCCAGCCGTACATTCCTACCGACGAGGTATCGATTTCTGGAAAGCTTTGGAGTATATTGATTAGGTTAACTACGTGGTCCACGTCCTCTCCACCAAACTCATCTTTCACTTCGCTATTGCTTTCGTCTTTATAATTACAGGCTATAACTGCATACCCGCTTTCCACCAACTTGCCAAATTTCCTTGGTACTTGATCTGCTGTGAAAGGGTAGAATTTGGCGCTTCCGCCATCATTCCACAAAATCGTCGGATTGTTGGTTGTATTTTCCGGTACGGCCAGATACCCGTTAACTTTTTTATTATTGCTTAAAAAAGAGAAATGATAGTACTTGATTCCTGTCGCTTTTGCATAGTCCGATTGGGCGGAATTCAATTCACTTTCGGAAAACTCCCATCGCTCTAATAGTTGATTTTCATTGGTCTGACCGTAAGTCAAACCTATTAGAAAAGTGAAAAAAACAACAAATGACTTAATTCGGGCAACTTGTTTTATTTTTTCGTTCATAAGAATTACCATTTATTAATTTGTCATAATGAAGCACAACGTAATACTACATTCAGTAGGCGAGGAAGCTAGCCTATTGGCTTGTAGGTACTGTTACATAATATTTTACCTATTCCGGGGCATTTTGCCATTTATTCCAAACCGGACTCAAATCCACACCAGTTGCCTGAGACATTATAGACTCAATCTCATTATATTTAAATGCTCTTTGATTTTCATTTGACCAACTAAGCAATCCAAGAATAGCATCTTTAAAGGATTTTTTCCCGTTGCTTTGTTTTTGAATATAGGTATCTAAATCATAAGCCATTAAAGCTCCCCTTGAAAAAAGATTTTTCCCTATTCTAAAATCGGAGGCATATTGCGTCGAACCCAAAAGAGATAATTCCTTTAAGGATTTGGTTTTAATAAAATCCGGAGCATTGTCCACGGTGGTCTTCCACCAGTTTAACCTTTCCTCGTTAGTGAGGATTTCTTGGAAAGAAACATACCATATAAATCCTTCGTTTAGCCAGATTGTCTCTATCAGGGGCGCCACTTGCCATGCAAATGGGCGGTATCCTTCCCCCCAGGACCTTAATGGAACCCACGAATGTCCCATATGATGTATGATGGTTCCCAAATCTCTATTGGGATAAAATTCCTTTGAAATATCCCGGTGCGCCGTCATGCTATTTAAATGTTCCATATTAAAACCATAGTCATGTCTCTCTGAAATAGGTGTTAAAAACTCATAAACTAAGGTGTAATGAGGCATAGGAATGTACCCAAAATAATCATCCAGTTTCTGCAGCGATAATAAGCCTGTATTTCCAATTCCTTCTAAATCAATGATTGTCTCACTCTCACTATAGGCCACTACAAATAAAGGAATATGTGCTTCTTCAACACGAATAACCTGGACTCCCTCACCTAAGAGGTACTGAGCATCAACTAATTCGGCATAGTTCTCTACCTCATAATTATCCATCCCATATTTTCTTTTGGTGTCTGGCCGTAGAGTACTAAAAATGAGCCATGAAGAATCGGTTTTGATGGTTAATTTGATTGCTTCGCTTTCAAGGCCTTCAATAAATCCGAACGCGGAATACCCAAACAATCCAAGATAGTCTTCTCTGGCTTTGGAACTCGAAGAGGCATCCAATAAATCAATTTCCATTTTTTGTATGTCGACGGTATAACTCACTTTATTCAGAAGGTCATTACTTTCTCCAAATGTAAAGAAGCTTCCGTCCCCTATCATCCCTGATAATTGCTTTCCTGTAGTGGTATAACCGATAACATTATCAACAAAGGCCATATAGTTGGTCAGAATATAGGTTCCCGGGGCACTTCTTGGAATTACCAGTTTAGCATCTTTGGTTGCAAATGAATCAAAATTTATTTCAACGACAGCCTTATTCGAGCTTGTTTTATAGTTTAGAAAATAGGAAACCTTATGCTGAGCACATAAAGAGGCATTAACTATTATGATGGAAAATAAAACTATAATTCTATTCATGTTGCAAATGTCGTGTAACACCAAGTGGATATGGCTAGTTGCGTTGCGAACTTGCCAGCAAAAGCAATGGTAGCCCTTAGATGCAAAATGCATCTGTTGCACAAGTTAGGTAAAAAAGTCCCTGATAATCAATAAAGTATATAAAATCGCCCAACCTTTAAATATGCAGGGGAAATGAAGTTCCAAGAAAAGCGGTTTGAATCAAGTATCAAAATTTATTCATATCAAGAAGATGTATTCCATTAAATTTTTAAAGCTGAAAACAAATGGCATAAATATTATTATATTTGTCGATACTTAAACACATGAGATTTGTGTTCAAAAGTTGTTTATTGCTTTCCGTGTTCTTAACGGGAATACCTTCAAGATTGCAGTGTTAAAACAATGATTTTCAACAATATAGAATTTAGTCGATGATTCAGTCATCCCGACGAACCACTAAATAGGTGGTATCAAAGCACTGTCAACGGACTGATTGACAGTGCTTTTTGTTTTTATTGCATTCAATTGAATTCATTTAAAACCATATAAAAGGTGTAGAGTTCGGTGAATGGTTCGGTACGTTCATTGTGCATAATTTAGATAGCGTTTGACGCTGTTCATGGGTGTTTTGCAAACCTGTTTTGTCAAACCCGAAAATTATGTATTATGCGCAATTCCAACACTTTAAAAGTACTTCTCTTCACGCGGGACATTTCAAATAATCCCCAAAAGTTGACCATTTATGCCCGTATCACCGTCAATGGGAAGAGGGCGGAAATCAGTTTGAAACGCTATGTTTCGGTTAATGAATGGGACGAAAACAGAGGAAGGCTTCATGGACTTACCCATAAGGCCCGTTTATTGAACAGCTACCTTGATGAGGTTTATGCTGCAATCATGGACACCTATAAGGTATTGTTGCGGGAAGAAAAGGTGATCACGGCACAGGCAATCAAAGCCCGTTATCTAGGGCAGGACGAGCAACATAGTACCCTGCATGAACTTATCGAGTATCATAATAAAACACAAAAGAGTGTGCTCCGCCCCGGAACAATGAAGAACTATTATGGGACCAAAAAGTATCTTTTTCGCTTTTTGGAATCCAAATACAAACTCCCCGACATCCGATTGAAACAATTGAACTATAAGTTCATTACTGATTTTGAACACTATCTATTGAACGGCCCACAACTCCAAAAGGGAAAGAAATGTACCAATAATGGGGCTATGAAACACTTGGAGCGTTTGATGAAAATGGTCAAACTGGGCGTTAAGTTGGAATGGTTGGACAAAGACCCCTTCTTAAACTATAAGCTTAGATTTCATAAAACTGAACGAAGTTATCTAACGGAAAGGGAACTTAGGCGCATTGAACAAACGGACTTCACTGGAGCAGGTTATGAAAAGGTCAAAGATGCATTCCTTTTCGCCTGTTATACTGGCCTATCCTATATCGATGTCCGGGAACTTGAAAAGAATCAACTGGTACTTGGTATTGATG
The DNA here is from genome assembly GCF_017313225.1 of Allomuricauda sp. CAU 1633. Taxonomy (GTDB): domain Bacteria; phylum Bacteroidota; class Bacteroidia; order Flavobacteriales; family Flavobacteriaceae; genus Flagellimonas. The sequence continues at coordinate 691,408 of NZ_JAFLNE010000002.1, forward strand.
GAAACCAATGGATTTATACCAAAAGGGAAAAAACATCGGAAAGTGTAAAACTGCCCTTATTGCCCAAAGCAAAAGAAATCATTGAAAAGTATTGGGACAGTCCAGAGACCGATACTAAAATACTACCTGTACTCTCGAATCAAAAGACAAACAAATATCTAAAGGAAATTGCTAAGGCTTGTGGTATTTATAAAACCATATCCTTTCATTCGGCCAGGCACACTTTTGCAACCACGGTAACCCTTTCCAACGGAGTCCCGATAGAAACAGTTTCCAAAATGCTCGGTCATACCAAACTATCCACTACCCAAATCTATGCCAGGGTATTGGAACACAAGATAGGGGAGGACATGCAAAATCTGATAGAACATATGCAGACCAAAAAAGTAGCCAAAGGATAATAAGGTAGTATTCATTCGGTCCCGCTTGCGGGACGTAGGAATAGCAAGAGGGTGATGCGCAAATTGCGACATCACGGTTGTTTTCGGGTCTTCAACAAGTTGAAAACCAGTTGATTGAATTGATTTTGGAATACTGTGCAAAATCAGGGCCTACAGTAATATTTTCCGAAATCTACAGTAAACCCCTTGGGAAGCCCAATAAACACTGGAAATTTTTGACGAAAAAATTGACGCAATTTCACTAAAAAATAAAATCGCACATATGGAAAAGCAATCCACAAACGGTAGAATAAAGAAAAGAACAGGTGCTTATTCCAATATCACCGTAAGGAAAGAAACGGCCACACGCTTTCGCAATTATTCCAAAAGGTTCAACAATTCCCATAGCGAGGTCTTGGAAGGAATGATACAATACTTCAAGGAGAACAACCTTGACCCTTTTGGGGAGGGAACAAAGATCATTCTTGATAGTATCAAAAAATTGGAAGTGAAGATGATGAAAAAAATCGATAGGCTCATCGCCATTATCAAGAACATGGAAAAGACAAGTATCCGGCCCACCTATGAAATGATGTTGATTCTATATGAGGCCTATGTAAAGGATGGGAGGAAACCGAGACGGGAACCTGTTCAGATTCAGGAAGAGCGAATGGATTTTTTGGAGCCTAGAAACACTGTTCCAAAAGTGGAGCATGACAGAATATTGCAAGAATTCAAAGAATATAAAAAACACTGTAATGAAATGCTTCAAAATGTTGAGAAGGTGGAACCCATGATGGGAAAGCCGTATCTGAAAATCAATATGGGTATCGGGGATTTTGAAAGCCTCAAATACCAATTAAAATAACACTTATGTACCTTACCATCTCGGCACAGAAAATGGGCAGTACCTACAACTCCAGTGTTGGGAGCTATGTGGACTATCTGGAAAAGGAAAACGAGGACAGGTCACCCGAACTCAGGGAGGAATTCTTTGACCAAGAAAACGACAGCGTAAGCCCTCAATCGGTAATCGAGGATATAGATGCCAATACGGCCAAATTAAGGCACAAGGATCCGAAATTCTATTCCATAGTAGTCTGTCCCAACCAAAGAGAACTGAAGGCCATAGGCAATGATCCAAGTATGCTAAGGGAATATACAAGGAAGCTCATGGAGGACTATGCCAAGAGTTTCCATCGCAACCAAGAGGTCACGGCAGAAAATTTGAAATATTATGCCAAGATAGAGCATGAACGTACCTATCGGGGCTTTGACAAACAGGTACAGGAGAATGCTCCCTATCGAGGGGAGATAACAAGGCTCAGGAATGAGATTCGCAAAGTGGAACGGGGCGAATCCATCGGGAACGTCAAAGAGCTTGAAAAAAGGATCAAAGAGCAAGAAAGATTGGCCCCACACAAACAGAACGGGCAGCTGGTGGCCGCAGGGTTGCAAAAAGAAGGGCCACAGACCCATATCCATATCATCGTCAGTAGAAGGGACGTAACGAACACCTATACACTTTCACCCATGGCCAAGCATAAGGCCTCCGAAGTGGAACTGAATGGAAAGATGGTAAAAAGAGGGTTTGACCGGGACAGTTTTTACCAATCAGCGGAGAAGACCTTTGACAGGACAACGGGCTTCAAAAGGAACTATGTGGAATCCTATGTTGGGAGAAAAGCCCATGCCAAAGAGCCGGGGAAGTTCTTTGCCAAGGTAATGGGACTGCCCACCAAGGAAAAGGACATGGCCTTTAAACTGCTTAAAACAATGGGAGTCAAAGCTCCCAGTATACCGGCCAATAAAGTGCAGATGGCTGTCAAAATCATAAAGACTCTTGGGAGGGGTATCGATAAATCAAGGGGTACAGGTGAGGATATGGGTTACTGAATTCCAAAAAGTAGGTTGCGCCCTACCGGGTTTTTGCTTTACGATTATCTACCGGAACGCTACAAAAACCCGACAGGATCCATGCGCAAAAGTTGGGGGTAAGATTTGGGGTGCCTAATATCTACAGTAGGCGAGAACGAGCTATTACTTATAACTATCTTTGCTGGCAATGGTCTTTAAATCTGTTCAATCTTCTGGTAAATTTCTTTTTTAGAGTTCTCAAATAGTTCTCCACCAAACTCTTCATTGTCCAATGAGATTATTCTAATGTCTTTGATGCCCATAATACCGAAAACAAACTTCAAGTAGGTGGTTTGAAAATTCATGTGTTCATTTTTTTCGTTTTCTCCATAACCTGTGTCGCCACGACTTGACAGAATGAACATTTTTTTATTTTCTAGAATTCCAACATAATCCCCGTCTGGTTTGCCTGAACGGAATTTCCAGGTTTCGTTGATTCTCATGAGTTGGTCGATGTAAGATTTAAGTCCACTCGGAATAGACCAGTTATACATTGGTGTTCCCAAAACATAAATATCATGTGATTTAAACTCCTTTACCAATTCATCGCTAAAGGCAACACCCGATTGGTTTTCTTTTGTTCTTTCACTGGGTTTGACAAATGCACTGGCAATCCACTCTTCATTTATCGGTGGAACTTCCTCTAATCCCACTTCTCGGTGGGTAAAACTGTCGCCTGGGTTGTTCTTTTTCCAAGTTTGCTCAAAAAGTTGCGTCAGTTTTCGGCTGTGTGATTTTTCCTTTCGTACACTAGCGTTGATGATCAATACTTTGCTCATAATTCTTGATTTTTGATTATGAAACAAAGTTCTATATACGAAATAGGAAAAAAATTGACCTAGTTCAAGATGCGTTCATTTTTTTGCGCATTCTACTTAAAAATTCGGCTGAAACCCCCAAATAAGATGCAATCAGATAATTGGGCACTTTCTTTGAGATTTCTGGGTAAGTTTTTAAAAAATCCAAATAGCGTTGTTCTGCATCAAGAGTTTTGTTTAAGATGATTCTTTTCTGCAAACTCCCCAGATAATTTTCAAGGATGATTCTGAAAAAGCGCTCAAGTTTTGGAATCTGCCCCAACATTTTTTGAAAAGAGTGGTAGCCAATCTGTAGTAGAACGGTGTTCTCAATGGCTTGGATGTTGTAGATGGAAGGTTGTTGTTTTTGAAAACTTTCAATATCCGTTGCCCACCAATTTTCAATGGCGAGATAGAGTATCTCTTCCCTTCCTGTTTCGGGATTGATATAAAAAGCCTTTACTGCTCCATTAACAATAAAATTATCTGTTCTACATGTTTCTCCGTTTCTTAGAAGATAATCTCCTTTTTCAAGGGTTTTCTCGTCCCAAAAAGTCGCTACAAGGCTTTTTTCATCAGCGCTTAACGCAATGTATTTTGAAATTGATTTGATGAGTTGCTCTTTCATTTAATTTATGTGCAACGGTCTCCTTTAATTTAAATTCATAACTTGATTCAGGAAAAGAGGAGAACTAAAAACGACACCGTTTGGTTGGTTGTTTTCTTAAAAGTAGAAAATTAAGTTTAGGATGGGAGAGAACTGAGGGTTTTAGCCAGCTATGTTGTAAGTTATTTATCTGTCTATTACAAAAGAATTACGTTTCCAATGGGACGGACAATATATCATGGACCAAAGGACTTTATGCTAGAGAGAAATCCAAAATACCCGGAAATACCGGTGGAGGACCTGGGTTCACCAACATGGACAAACGGATTATCCAACATTTTGCAAACAAGCAGCTGAAGCCGGAGTTGAAAAATGGACCACCCATATGGTTGAAAAGACCATTACCTATTGGGATAAAAAAGGGCAAAAATTGATTGTTGAGCCCATACCTGAACTTTGAACAATGGGGGTGGTACAAACTATAACCATACCAAATGGAAATTCAAGAACTGAAAATATATACCCAAAGCCTTTTGCGACAGATTGATTTTTATTCAAAAAAAATTGGATTGGATGTAATCGATATGTCCGAAAATCAAGCAGTTTTTCAAGTGGGGAAATCAAAATTAAGGATGATAAAGAGCGAAAGGTTCCATCCCTATCACTTTGCCATCAACATACCCTGTAACAAAGAAATTGAGGCTTTGGAGTGGCTACGGAAGCGGGTGGAGATCTTAACGGATGGAATCCGTGAGATCCAAGATTTTAAATCTTGGAACGCTAAGGCGGTCTATTTCTACGACCCAGATCATAATATAGTGGAGTTCATCGCCCGCAAGAACTTGAAAAATGAAAGGCAAACGGATTTTGATGCGGCCTCTTTACTGGAGATTTCCGAAATTGGAATGCCGGTCAGTGATATAGAAACCGCTTTTAACACATTGTATACTATTGCAAATGTCGAAAAATATGATGGTGGATTTGAGAGTTTTTGCGCCATCGGGGATGAACATGGGCTGTTCATTTGCATCAATAAGCAGATCAAGTCTTGGTTCCCAATAGGGGACAAGGCCAACTCTGCTGATTTTGAGATCAAGTTCAGAGAGCAAGGAGGTAGACATGAAATAGCATTTGTAAATGGTGAAATAAGGGAATTAGGGTAGGGTATGGACCATGCTCGCTACCATCCTTGGGATGTCGGAAAGACCATTGAACACGAATGAACAAAACCTATTATTGATCATAGCTGATCGTTCAACTATATGTATGATGACTTAATCCATAACATCAAAGAACTTGTCCCCTTGAATGAAAGGGATGTCCAACTTGTCAAAGCTGCTTTTCGGCCCGTAAACCTGAAGAAAAAGGAGTTTTTGCTCCAAATAGGTGAACCATCGAACCATATGCGGTTCATAGCCGAAGGGTGTGTCAAGTTGTATAATATAGATGAAACGGGAAAGGAGCACATTCTTCAATTTGGGATCAAGGGTTGGTGGGTGAACGACCTATATGCCTATCTTACACAAAAACCGGCCAAATTTTTCATGCAGGCCATTACCGATAGCCTTGTTCTACAGATCCATAGGGACCAACTCGACACGCTCTTCGATCAAGTCCATATGATGGATCGGTTTTTCAGGATCAAAACCCAGCATGGTTATGTTGCACTGCAGGAACGCACCATTAATTCCATGAGCCAAAGTGCCGAGGAACGCTATTCTGAATTTATAAAAAAATACAGGGTCATGGAGCAGCAGATTCCACAGTACATGATCGCTTCTTATTTGGGAATAACCCCAGAGCACCTAAGTGCCCTTCGGAAAAATCTTGCGAGAAAGCTTTCTTAAGATACCTTAATTGATTTGACCTGCGTGGTTTGAAAATTTGCACAATCAAATTATCAAATCATGAAAAGTACACGTTTTTTAATGGCCATACTGCTTACCTCGCAGATGGCAACATTTGCACAACAAAAGGAGACCGTGGGCATGAGCCCATGGGGAAGCGATGATCAGATCGGTGCGCTCAACCTAATGAGCGATGTTTCCCGGGGCAAGGTATTGTCCCAAATTATATCTAGTAAGGTCTATGACTTGAGCGTGACCTATTTCGTGGGCATGCCGAGCTTTGATGCGTTGGGCGACCCGGGCTACCAATATTGGCTTACCCATACCCCTCACGGAACGGTGGTTGACAATCCAAACGGATTGGGCGAAACCATGAACCATAAGGTGAGCTATACCGGGGATGCCATCTCCATGTACACCCATATGGGCACCCACATTGATGCCTTGAACCATTTTGGACTGGATGGAAAGATATGGAATGGCTTCACGCCCGAAGAGCATCTTGGGGACAAAGGCTGGAAAAAGGCCGGGGCCGAGACCATACCACCCATCATTTCCCGTGGTGTGCTGATCGATGTGAAGGCGTCCAAAGGGAGGCTCCCGAAGAATTATCGGATCACTGCCCATGATCTTAAGGATGCACTTAGAAGACAACGAACAAGGCTGGAACCGGGTGATATTGTCATTATCCGTACAGGTCAGGCCCAGTTTTATCAGGATGCCGATCATTATCTCGACAACTATCCCGGTATCAGCCTTGATGCGGTAAAGTGGCTCGTTGAAGATAAGGGCATCATGCTCTTGGGCTCGGACAATCTTAGCTTCGAGGCATTCCCTCCCGAAAAAGAGGATAATTGGGTCCCCGTCCATACCTATCTCTTGGCGGAAAGAGGCGTGATGTTCATCGAACAGATGTACTTGGAAGAACTGGCCCAAGACATGGTATATGAATTTGCCTTTATCGCAGCTTCGTTGAAACTGAAAGGAGCCAGTGGTTCTCCCTTGCGACCTTTGGCCATTCCAATCAACACTAAATAATAGATAGATGAACAATCCAGCATTGATGCTTCTCTCTTTTTCGGTTGGAATAATGGTCGTTTTGCAAGGTGGGATCAGCGCCCGACTGGGAACCCTGCTCAATAATTCGCTGCTGGCCACATCCACGGCATTGACCTTGGGGGCCAGTTTTACCCTGATTACCGTGTTTATTACGGTACGACAGTTTCCAAGCGTGCATCAGCTAAAGGAGGTTCCATTGTACATGTGGGTGAGCGGTGGACTGTTGAGCTTTATTGCGGTGACCCTTTTCTACTACGTCATTCCGAGATTGGGCATTTCAAAGGCAGTGACCTTTGGACTGGCGGGGCAACTCATTTTCGCTGCAGTGGCCGGACATTTCGGATGGTTCAACATGCCCATCGAGCCAATTACCATCAAGAAAATTGTAGGATTGGTGGTGATGATCTCCGGGGCCATTTTAATCAAGTCGTAAAATGGATTTGATCGAAGCGAACATAAACAATCTGACCGGTCTTTGGAGGATAGCTGGACGTTTGGCGGGACAATACATGGAAGGGCCGGATTTCAGCCTGAGCATTGCGGGAAGTGGTGATTGGCCGAACAAACTCTGGTTTTCCAGGCCTGTTGATCAGCAAATCGTGGCCGGCATACCGCACAGGCATTTGGATAAGCTGGCGATTCCCATTTGGGGAAATGACCTTTCAACACAGGAGTTGATGCTCAAGAACCAGGGTTTTTTTGTGAAGTCGGAACAAGTCGCCATGTCCATAAAGTTGGATGAAACGCCCGCTCATTTGGGGCGTTTGGTGGCTCGTAAGGTGACCAATGAACGAATGGCCCTTACGTGGTCACAACTTTTTCAAGAAGCTTTTGGTTATTCGATAAGTGCGGATACGGTGATAAAGACCATGTGGGACATTGCCTATTTCATTGGTGCGGATGAGGAGGTTCCCGTCGGCACTGCAGTATTATTTATGGATGAATATGGCATAGCCGGTATCCACTCCATGGGAGTGGTTCCATCACAGCGTAGGAAAGGGTATGCACGTGACCTACTGGTCCACTTGCTGAATATCGCAAGGATAAAGGGTGCCGCACATGCCACCCTTCAGGCTTCCCAAATGGGCAAAGGGGTTTATCTGCAAACCGGTTTTCAGGAAGATTTTAATATTAAAACATTTATTAAACATAAAAACTAATGGATATGGATTTATTGGACAAACTCAATTGGCGGTATGCCACAAAAATATTTGATGCCACAAAAGAAGTGTCAAACGAAGAGCTCAATTTTTTAAAGGAAGCCATTCGCCTATCGGTTTCCTCATATGGCCTGCAGATGTACAGGGTGCTTATCATCGAAAACATGGAAATCCGCAAAGAGCTGCGAAAAGCCTCTTGGGACCAGGCCCAGATCACGGATGCGTCACATCTCTTTATATTTTGCAATTATACTGTTCATCACGGGCAACATGTGGACAATTACATCCAGCGTATCATGGATACCCAAGATAACTTGGATGCGAAGGGGCTGCAACGCTATGGGGAGTTCATTAAATCCGACCTTGCGAACAAGACTTCACAGGAACTTGATAGCTGGGCGGAAAAACAGACCTATCTGGCACTTAACAATCTTATTGTTGCATGTGCGGACAGGCAGATAGATGCCTGTCCCATGGAAGGTTTTGACAAGCAGGCCTACAATCGTATCCTAGGCCTTGATGAGATCGGTCTCAATGCATCAGTCATCGCACCTGTGGGATACAGATCAAGCAAGGATGAAACCCAAAAAAGAAGAAAGGTACGCAAATCTGTCCAAGAGCTGTTTGAAACAATTTAAAAGAATTGAGAATAAGGCAATGGTATCGAGATGCCAAAGAAGTGACAGTTATGATCAAGTATTTGGCATGGCCTAACTTTTTGATTCCAGTGAATATTGATGCCGGTATCGATGATCTCAGTTTAGTTCTTTTTTGGAGGGTATGTCCTTGAGATGGCTAGAAAGCATGAAATAAGTAGTTGAAAAATTAAGTTCCAACACAAAAATCCTACTAACGTGATATGAACAACGAGATATTTCATGACGGCGAACTTACCGTCCAACGTAAACTGGGAGTGGAGAGGCAGGCCAGCCGACTCAAAAGGATGGTAGCCCCTGCAATATCTCCTCAGATAGTACCATTTATCGAAACGCAGGCCCTAATCTTTGTTGGAAGCACCGATGCAACAGGACAGCCTTGGTCATCGGCCTTATATGGTGAACCAGGATTTTTACAGGTTCCTGAAAGTACCGAGTTGGTAATCGACCAGGAAATGATAAAGAGTCCCAAGGGGGATATGTTCTTTGCAAATATCGAGACCAATCCAGAGGTGGGCTTTCTTTTCATACACCCCGAGTCTCGGACTCGCTTCCGGGTGAACGGGTATGTGACACGGCTGGGCAGGAAGATTAAGGTGCGGGTTGGGGAGTCCTATGGTAACTGTCCAAATTACATCCAAGCAGGAAACTTAGTCATTGACAATACCTTTGATGCCAATCGAGGTACAGTGTTTCAGGGATCGGCCCTTGATGACAGGGGGTTAGAGATGATATCCCGTAGCAATACCTTCTACGTATCCTCAAGAAACACGGACGGAAGGACCGACACCTCGCATCGAGGAGGCAACGACGGGTTTGTTTCCGTGACACCCGAGGGAAACCTTATGATTCCAGACTACCCGGGGAACAATCTGTTCAACACCTTAGGCAACATACACCAATATCCGAGGACCGGACTATTGTTCATGGACCACGATAATGGGACAGTACTTCAATTGGCTGGTGAAGCCCGAGTACTCTATGACAGTGATTCTAAAAAACAACTTACAATCACTGGGGGTACCGGTGTATTTTGGATATTCCGCCCAATAAAGTGGATACGGACAGAGGGTCATTTTAATGGGACCTGGAATTTTCATTCCTACTCGCCCTTTAACCCAAAAGTAGAATAACAGGTCCCCTAGCGGGGCATTTTAAATAGTTTATAATAATAAATCAAAACAATGAAAAAAATTGGAATCAATGGAATGGGCCGTATAGGAAGGGCGTCCCTGAAGATCATCATGGATACCCCTGGACTTGAGGTCGTGGCCGTGAACGATATTGCCCCACTTGACAATATCGCATACCTCTTGCAATATGACAGTGTCCACGGGAAGCTGGATCGTAAGGTATCGGTGTCGGAGAACGTTCTTACCGTAGGAGACCATGAAATCCGCTTTTATAGTGAAAGAGAACCTAAAAATATCCCTTGGAAGGAGATCGGGGTAGATACCGTAATCGAAAGTACCGGAGTTTTTACCAAGGAGGAGGATGCTTCTATGCACATTGAGGCTGGGGCCAAAACTGTTGTAATATCTGGTCCGACGAAAAGTGTAGGCGTTCCCACAGTGGTCCATGGGGTGAATACCTCGGACGGAAAGGTATCCATCTTTTCCTGTGCCAGTTGTACTACCAACAACATTAGTCCGGTGATAGAAATCTTGGGTAGAAGAATAGGTATAAAGAAGGCAATCATGACTACCATCCATGCCGATACGGCATCCAACAGTATCGTGGATTCCCCTTCGGGAAATGTAAGAATGGGACGGTCGGGCCTGAACAACATTATCCCCACAACCACTGGTGCGGCAGTAGCTACCACAAAGGCAATGCCGGAATATGCCGGTAAGTTCGATGGAATGGCCTTCCGTGTCCCGGTGGCTGTGGGATCCGCATCTGATATAACTTTGGTTACCGAGCGGAAAACCTCCGTGGACGAAGTTAACGCTATTTTCAGGGAAGAGGCGGCAAGCCCACGTTACAAAGGTGTATTTGAAGCAGTGGACCAACCATTGGTATCCAGTGATATTGTAAAGGATCCACATGCCTCTATAGCTGACCTTTCCATGACTAAGGTAGTGGACGGAGATCTGTTGAAAGTGGTGACCTGGTATGATAACGAATGGGGGTTTGCTAATCAGATGATACGACAGATACTTGATAATTAGTGTCTTACATGGTGAAGAAGTTTATTTCCAAATCCCTATTTAAAGTGCGTTACGTCTTTAAATAGGGAATTTGGTTACTCCTTTATCTGTTTGACTTTTTCTACGTGTTATGAAATATTCAGGTTGGTTCTCTTCATAATTTTCGCCTAAAAATTCATGGCAACTCCAACACCGCTGGTCTTTAATACCAATCGCCAGCTCACCCTTTTTTCTAAATTTAATTTTTCCTGTTCTGAGGGATTTCCGTAACGCTTGTCCAGATAATTGTCGATAGCCTCGACCGTTGCTATACTTAGAGCAACGCTCAATGCAATATCCGTAAGCCAATGGGCACCGTTCCAAAGTCGCGTTAAGGGAGGAATACTGCCCAATAGATAGATACCACCCTTTAACCAAGGATTCTTGAATTGCTTGGCCAAAGCATGGGCATTACTGAAAGCGAGTGCTGTGTGCCCAGATGGAAAGGAATGAAAATCAGAATTTCGCTGAAATGGACGAAAATCATTTTTCTTCAGCCCCGTTCTTGGCCTGGCCCTACCCACCAGTGATTTGGAAATTTGTTGAAGTAGACCGGTAGCTGTAGCAGATGAAATCATTAGTACTCCAGTTCTACGTATCTTATCGTTGTTGGTAAAAAGGCCAGTGAGGTAAACAATACCGTTAAATGCATAGTTATTTTGTGGATTACCATAATACCATCCGTAATCTTCAATCAGTTTAGGTATATGCGGTTCTTGATTCCTGAACCACCTATCAGCTTCATCGTCAATGGTATATAAGCCCAAAGTGCCAATTACAACACCTCCAAAAAGCCCAACTTGGTTTTCCTCCCAGGACAATGGACGGACATAGGCATGACCAATACCTCCTACAATGCTGTTCAAATCATAGGTGAACTTTTCCCAGTTATTATTTTTGTTAGGTGCACTATTATTAATCTGCTGCGTGAATGCCATTGAGGTACAGAACAACAGTGTGGATAGCATGTTGATATAATGAATTTTCATAATCCAAACCTAATGTCCTTGCACAGACTTTTTTTTAAGGAAATAGGCACCATATTCAATTTTTGCTCATTGTTTTTGGTAGGAAAAACCCAGACGATAGTCTGGGCTTTATTATTGAATGATGTGATATGGATTTCTTTAGGCTTATGCTATACGTGAAGATGTTTAAAAGTTTATGGGCTTTAATTCACCCAACATAGTGGGTATGAGTTCTGATACCGTAGGGTGTATATGCACGGCATTCAATATGATTTTGTACGAAGCTTTCACATACATTAAATCCAACATTCCATGAATGATTTCATCTCCATTTAGGCCTAGAATGGTTGCACCTAGGATTTGCTCTGTATCCGCATCTATGATGACTTTCATGAAGCCGTTTTCCTCGCCATTTTCCCTCGCACGGGCAATTTTTGAAAAAGGTCGGTGCCCTTTTAACAGTTTTCTATTTGTTTTAAGCGCCTCCGTTTCTGTAATTCCAATTCTTGCCAAAGGTGGATCGGTAAATAGAGCATAGCATGGAATTCTATTTTTTGCCCCTTTATTTGTACCTTGAAAAAGAGTATCTGCCACAATTTCAAAGTCATTGTATGCGGTATGTGTAAAAGCTCCTTGGGCATTCACATCTCCCAAGGCCCAAACACCCTCCACATTCGTTCTCAAAAAATCATCAGCTTCTATATAGCCACGCTTATTCAGGATAATGTCAGTATTTTCCAAACCAAGGTCATGGGTGTTGGGTAATCTACCCGTAGCAACAAGGAGGTGAGTACCGGTCAAAGTTGTTGGTCCGTTATTTGAAGCAAGTTCTAATTTGATTCCATTAGCATGTGGGAATGCCCGAATACATTTTGCTCCTAAAAGAAATTCAATTTCTTCTTTTTCCAATATTTTTTTCAGTTCAATGGAAACGTCAGAATCCTCCCTTGGTACCAATTGAGAACTGGACTCAATTACAGTAACTTTGCTGCCAAACCTTCTGTACATTTGAGCAAATTCCAATCCAATATAGCTACCTCCCAAGATAATCAGGTGTTCCGGTACAAAGTCGACATCCATAATAGTGCTATTTGTGAAATAGGGGATATTATGGACTTCACTTGGTACTTGCGCCCTGGTTCCAATATTTATAAAGATTTTAGGAGCAGAAAGATGTTTGTTCCCTACTTGGATTATCTTGTTCTCCAAGAATTTGGCATGACCTTCAATAATGTCAAGACCAGCGAGTCCTGATAACCATCTATGCAAACCTTGCGACGATCTTTGTACAATTTCATCTTTACGTCTTTTAACGGTTTTCATATCCGTCTTCACCGGACTATGTATTGTAAACCCAAATTCGCTTCCTCTTTTTGCTGTATGGATAGCTTTGGCACTTGCAATCAAAGTTTTGGTTGGGGTGCATCCGTTGTTTACACAGGTGCCACCTAACCATTTTCGTTCAATCAAAGCTACTTTCTCACCCTTTGAGACCAATTTGGCAGCAAGGGAAGGCCCAGCTTGACCTGCTCCAATTATTATTGCATCATAATGTGTCATTATCTTTTTGGTTTAATGTGTTGTGGAGAATTATGCGGAATATGCTCCTGATTACTTGGTTGATCTGGATATGTTATGGATAAATCGATTGTTAATTTTTTCACCCTTGCTTTGATCCTCCGCAATATTTCAATCATTTTTATGCCCACGTAGTAAAAATGTAGTTGTAGGTTTGACCAAGTTTTCCATATAACTTCATTGCTAATTCCCATTCCACCAATTTTCATTTAGATATTGATGAAGTTTCTTCCTAGCCCTATGTAGCGATACCCAGCAAAGCGATTGGCTAATTTGTAATTCTTCACAGATTGCGTCTGTTTTAAAGCCTTTTTTCTTTAGTTCCAAAACCTGATGCTCACGTTTGGATAAATTGCTCATCCCAGAATTAAGAACCAATTCCAAATCATTTTCATTGATGCTTTCTGGAATTGGGTCATAGGTAAATTCATAATTGTATTCCATTTTTCTATCCGAACTCAATCTGGATTCTATGTTTTCCCTGATATGGTACTTTTTATTATTGTTGCCACGATAGTGGTCTGCGATTTTGTACTTTAAAATAGCCGTTAACCATACTCTTTCACTGGAGGCCCCTTTAAATCTATGCGCGGAATTCAATGCGGCAAGAAATGTATCCTGCACAATGTCTTCCACCATGTCATGGGGTAGTTTTTTATATGCGAAATTGAATAAGTATCCTTTGTACTTGTGTACCCAATTTTGGGGTTCTAATTGCTGAATGGAATGATTGGTTTGCATTGTTGATGTAATTGGTTATTAATTAAAATTTTGTTTTGAAACTTCTGTTCTTGGACTTGTCCTAATTGAATTTTGTAATAGCTTGTTCGATTTGAGGTGTTTCATTATGGAAGGGTTTTGGGTGTAAACCTCATAATCCATTCTACGGGCATGAACCATTATTCGCTCAATCAAAGCCAGTATAACCTCTTCAGCCAAATATTTAGATTTGTTGATGTTCAAAAGCATTAGCTGGTTTTTATTTACGAATCGATACTCGATGGAAGCGGATTGGCCATTCAGTACAAACTCATAAAACAATTTATCGTCATCGCTTCTGAATATGAGGGGAATTATGGCGTTCTCGTACATGATCTTTTTTTTCTTATGCTAAAGCTCCCGATTATTTAAGATGTAATTCTGGCAGATTATGCTGTTCTGTTCTCAAATTGCTCTCTGTATTGGGTTAAAAAGAACTAGAATTATTTTGTATAGATTTATATGGGATATAAAAACAAAGAAGGAGTAGATTATTGGTCTACTCCTTCTTTCAAGGGGTTTTTAAGGAAACCTAATTACAGTAAATGGCAGTGCAAAATTTATGCTTTTCCATCCAGTGAAATTAGCTTTTGAATTTTTCCATTGAATCCCAATTCTTATCTGCTTGGGAGATATGCTTGCCATTGCCTTCTTTTTCCCAAACCTCTACAAAATCCCCTTCAACATTTTTAGTGAACATGTAGAGTTTTCCGTTCACGATTCTGAATCTTGATGGGTCTGGCTGGAATTTTGCACCAAGAGAGACTGCAAATGCGCACCAACCCCCATATTGCGGTTTGTATTTTAAAGGATTTGCATCAAAAGTTTCTTTTTGCTTTTTGTTGGTAAAATAATACGCCACTCCGTCATAAGTGGATTTGTATTTTTTGTTGCCTAGTTCTGCCTTTTCCAAATCAACATAGGAAACAGGACTATACCCTTCCAACGCAATTTTACTGTCATCAATACTGTAACTATGGGATTGTGCGGAAAGTACACCAAGACCCATGAATAGGATAACAGCAAACCCACTTACTTTTTTAATTAAATTAAGATTGCCAATTGTTTTCATTTGATATATTTTTTATGAATGAATATGATTTGGGGTAAAAGTATGTTGGTGATCAAGATGGAAATTTAGTCTACTAACCCTCTTATCAAATACTTGCTCTTTTTATTCAGTGTTTTGACGGAAATAAAAAAAGCAGGATGTTGTTGGCACCCTGCTTTTGTCTTTCCCAGTTTCTGTGGCACCGTCTATAGCTTTCGCTCTGATTTCAAAATAGAAAGGTCATTGATACTTGCATACCTTTTTCGCATAAGACCATTTTCATCAAACTCCCAATTCTCGTTTCCATAAGCTCTGAACCATCCACCAGACCGATTGCGATATTCATACTCAAATCGGACTGCAATTCTATTCTCCGAGTGAGCCCAATATTCCTTTTTCAATTTATAGTCCAATTCATTTTCCCATTTGCTTGCCAAGAACTTCTGAATTTCCTCTCGGCCGTTGATAAATTGGGAACGGTTGCGCCATTCGCTATCAATGGTGTATGCCTCTGAGACTTTTATTGGGTCTTGACTGTTCCAGGCATCTTCCGCCAATTTTATTTTCTCCTCGGCACTTTCGCGTGTAAAAGGGGGTATAGGATTTTTTATCATTTTAATATGTAGGTATTGTTACAATAAAATAGGTCATCCGGACAACCTTGCTAACTACTAACTCAAACTAACTATTTATGTGCAATGTCTTTAAGTTTAAGGAGTTCTTGACAAATATCTTGGAAAGGTTTGGCACAAAACGTTTGCTTTATGCTTCTCTATTCTGTAATTGCCTTTTTGTCTCTGGGGACGAATTGTTTTGTGATTGGAAAGTACTCCTGAAATATACAAATAGGGTAGGGAAGAGGGAATTTCGACTTAATAATGATTTGAGGCAGTAAGTGTTAATCTGCTGATGGATTTGCAGTAAATCTTAGATACGCTGCTTTTTTGGTAACTTTAAACGGATATTGTTTTTCAGCCTCTTGATCACTTAAGGAAGGACTTACGATAACATCTTCACCTTGTTTCCAGTTGGCTGGTGTGACAACCTGATGTTGGCTGCTTAATTGTAGTGCATCGATCACGCGAAGAATTTCATCAAAGTTTCTGCCAACGGACATAGGATAAGTCAAATGCAATTTTATTTTCTTATCAGCCCCAATTATAAAAACAGATCTAATTGTATGTTTATCAGAACTATCTTTATGAATCATTTCATATAATTGGGCAATTTTAGCATCCTCATCAGCAATTATGGGAAATCCGATTTTGACATTCATCGATTTTTCAATTTCCAATTTCCAACCGTTATGGGACTCCAAACTATCCACACTAAGAGCTATTGCTTTGACGTTTCGGTCACTGAATTCTTGTTCCAACTGCGCTACAGCTCCCAACTCGGTTGTACAAACAGGGGTGTAATCTTCAGGGTGGGAAAATAGTAAGCCCCAAGAGTCTCCCAACCAATCATAAAAATCAATAGGTCCAATTGTGGTCAATGCCTTAAAATTAGGCGCACTGCTTTCCAATCCTAATGCCATGCTAATCTTCTGATTATAAACCCTAAATTAACATATTACTTTTATTTAATTTATATTTAAAAAAATAATTGTTTCAAATACTCGGAAATTGGTGGAAATACGAGCAGTTATAGTGGATGACGAGGAAAGGCACCACAACATATTGGGAAAAATGCTAAAGAATTTTTGTCCTGGAATACGTGTTGTGGGAAATGTCTTCTCAATAAGTGAAGCCATTCCACTGGTTGAAGGTGAGAAGCCAGACTTGGTCTTTTTGGACATTGAAATGCCCGGAGGAAATGGATTTACAATTTTTGATCATTTTGAAGAACCACCGTTTCAAGTCATTTTTACCACAGCCTTTGATCTTTATGCCATAAACGCCATTAAATATGCAGCTTTGGATTACCTGTTGAAACCGATTAACATTGGGGAATTGAAAAATGCCGTAGCAAGGGCGGAAAAGATACTTGAAAAGCAAAGCAAGGTAAACCTAGAAAAAATTCAAGTCCTTAAGTCAAATATTCAACTTGAAGATAGAAGTTTGACCAAAATAGCGTTGCGATCTTCTGAAGGGATTGATTTTGTGGAAGCGCAAGATGTGATTCGTGTTGAGGCCAATCAGGTCTACTCCAATTTCTACCTCCAAAATGGAAAAAAAATCTTGGTGTCCAAACCTCTGGGTGAATTTGAAAGTATGTTGGAATCCTGCAATTTTTTCAGGGTGCACAAATCACACATGATCAATCTTGACCATATTGTTAAATACGTAAAGGGCAAGGGAGGATATGTGATTATGAAAGATGGTTCAAATGTTGACGTTTCTGTTCGTAAAAAAGACAAATTTCTTAAAAGGTTTGTGTAGACTTTTCTTTTACCAGAAGTTTTAAAATCTTAATTCAATTCATTTCTTTTTTGGCTTATATTAAAAATTGATGTTTAGAGTTGACAGCTTGGACGCGTTAGGGATTTGAGAAAAAAGGAAGGCAATTAAAATATTGACAGACGATAACGATAAAACTATAACGGTTAACCAATTTGCAAGAAGGGTGGTTTAGAGGGTGTTTCTCAAAGATCAGTGTAGATCATTTGGAAAGCACAACAATACTATTGTTCCTGCAGGCGCATCATTTTCATATAGATCCTCGATTTCCACTTTAAATTCCTTCATTCTTGCATCGATATTGAGCAATTCCAACCTAGCTTCAATATTGGACATTGCAATCGATTTGTACTTTTTTGGATTGTTCTTTTCAGCCTGCTTTCTGCCGATTCCATTGTCGGTAATGATACAGTGAACTCTATCGTCCTGTTCTTTGAGACTCAATGTCAATTTACCCATACGATCTACCTTTCGTAAGCCATGGATTATGGCATTTTCCAAATACGGTTGAATGATCATGGGTGGAACCATGATGTCCTGAAACTCGTCAATTTCCAGAATGATTTCAAAATCAAATGAATTGTTGAACCTTGTCCGCTCCAATTTTAAATAGGTTTCCAGAAAACGCAGTTCTTCCACTAATGTAATGTATGGTACTAATGAATTTTCAAGGTTTTGACGCATTAAACCAGCGAACTCGGATACATAATCTATGGCTTTATCTGTTTCATTGGATAAAATGAATTCTTGGATAGAAGAAAGTGCATTGAATATAAAATGTGGATTCATTTGTGAAGACAGCATGTTCATTCGTGCCTGAAGGGCCTCATCACGTTCATTTTTAATCTGGTTCAAATGAAATCGAGAAGCAGAAATAACCGATGAAACACGAACTTTAAGAACCAAATGGTTAATGGGTTTCCTTATATAGTCCTGTGCGCCCAAGTCAAAACATTTGGTCAGGGTAGTATCTTCATCTTCCCCTGTAATTATGATAACAGGAAGATTGTGGTATTTGGGATGTTTCCTAATTTCCTTCAACAAATCATAACCACTGATTCCAGGTAGATTTACATCCAGCAAAACTAGGTCAAAATCTTGTCTGTCCAGTCGTTGGAAGAGAAACTCACCTTTAGGTATAAAGGAGATGTCAAATCCCTCTTCGGCCAATATATGATTGACTTGTTCCAACACTTGGCGGTTATCGTCCACCACCAAAATTTTAGCAAAGTTATTGGGCATTTATAGTATTTGATAAAAGTATTCTCAATCCTTCATCATCACCCGAATAAATTGCTTCTTCAAGTTTGTTGAATTCATCTGGGGGTAAGATCGAATTTAGCGGTTCGGCTGCAACAACCAATTTTTCAGTTTCAAAAATTGGTAGTCGATTAAGCAAATTGAACGATTTGTTCAGTATTTGTATTTCTTCTTTGTTTAATATTTTAGTTACTTGTTGCTTATCTTCAATCTCCACAAACAGGTATTTTTTCAATACCCTAACCAGTTCAGATACCTGAATTGGTTTGGTTAGATAATCACAGAATCCTGAATTAAGCGCTATTTCCCTGTGTTCCGTAAAGGCATTTGCGGAAAGACCAATTATAGGGGTTTTATTGTTCATTTTTCGAATTCGCTTTACGGTTTCGAAACCATCCAAATTGGGCATATGTATGTCCATGAAAACAATCTCAGGATTATACTTTTCGGTGATTTTGATTCCAGATTCCCCATCTTTGGCCAACATGATTTCGGATCCCAACTCAGCGAATAAGGCCCTGATCATTTCCTGGTTCATGGCATTGTCTTCAACCACCAGGATTTTTTTGTTGGGCGGAATCTTGAAATCTGCCAAGGATGTCTCTTTGTCCTCGACCCAAGAATTCTTGGCTTGCTCATAGGGCAGGTAAATCTTAAATGAAGTTCCATGGTCCAATTGACTTGTAACTTCAATTTTGCCATTCAGCAATTCTATCAAATTTTTGGTAATGGTCAATCCCAATCCAGTTCCACCAAATTTGCGATCAATTCCGGCATCAGCCTGTATAAAGGGATTGAAGATTTGTTGCAACTGATTTTCCGGGATGCCAATTCCTTCATCCTCAACGGTAAAAACAATAAAGGATTTTTCAAGTTTCGCATCAACATAAACGTTCTTTTTTTCTGGCGTAAACTTGATGGCATTGCCAATTATGTTCATCAAAATCTGTTTAAGCTTACTGCCATCCGTATGGATGTATTTAGGAAGGTTGGAGCGGAAATTACACATTAGATTTACTTCCTTTGATTTACCCAAACCCTTATTGATACGGCACACGGAAGTCACCATTTGGTTTAAATTGATGTCCTCTTTGGTAATTGTAAATTTACCGGCTTCAATTTTGGACAAATCCAGAATATCATTGATCACTTCTGAAAGTGATTCGGCACTTTGGTGAATGTTATTCAAGTATCTTTCAAATTTCTGGGTCAAATTCAAATCTTTGCCTTGGTTCAATAAAATTTGAGTGAAACCTACAATTGCATTGAGAGGTGTTCTTATTTCATGACTCATATTGGCAAGAAATTGTGATTTCGCCTTGTTGGAACTGTCTGCGTCGTTTTTTGCGAAGAGAAGCTTTCTTTCAGCTTCTTTTCGCATTTCTATTTCTTGTTGTAGATGTTTTGTTCGTTGCTTTATTCGCTCTTCCAGGGCAACATTCACCTTTGCTAGCTCTTCTTGGGAAATGGCCAACTTTTTGTTCAGGGCCATAGCTTTTTCGAATAGTACGGAATTTGTTATGGAAATAGCAGCTTGGGAAGCAATTACCCGCAATACTTCTAGATCACCTTCGGCAAAAAGTCCGGGAACCTGACGATTTTCGAGATAAACCATTCCAACAAGATCATTCTGTTTCAACAAGGGCAACAAAACCAACGAGGCTATTTGCTTGGATTTGAAGTAACTTTCCTTTTGGGAACAGATTTGGTCAACATTGTTGATTTTAATTTCTTTAACGTTGGTTATTGCATGTTCTATAAGGTTTGTGGGGAGGTCATGGAAAGACTCCAATTCAAGTTTTTGGAAATTATCCTTTTTGTGGTCTTTGGTGTCTATAAGCGCCTCTACATGTGGTATTTTATTTTTTATGAGAACTAGAGCGCCCTTATCAGCACCCGCATTCTCCATGACAATGGTTAAAAGACGTTGCACTAATTTGTCCAAATTAACTTCCGCGGATATAGCCTGAGTAGCCTTTATTAAGCTTTGAGCGTCAAAGCTTGCCATGGGTTTTTTATCAAGCCTTTCACCACGTGTCATCTTCAGACCTTGGAAATCTGAATTGACAAAATCCTTGGGCTTTGATACGTCTTCAAAGGCCATCTCTTGCATACGGGATTTTAGAAAGCCATACTTTCTATCAGGTAATAAGGTGCTCCCCAATTTGAATATCAGAGCGCGGATGGTTTTTAGATTTCCATCTTCTGACCAACGGAGGGAATCCTCAAGATGGAGCACGGCCGACTCGTAGTTGTGGCGGCTGCAACTTATCAAAAACTCCACCATCATTGTTTCCGCCCTAAAATTCTCTTGTGAACTATTGCACCAACCCCGTAATCTAGCCTGACGCTTATCTATGTTGTCTAGAAATGCTTCAGAAGGATTATTTTCCAGCATTAACTCACAAACCGATTTTAAAATCTCATTTCTAAAATAATGTGGCTGTGAAGTGGCATAGAGAATGAACTTTTCATTCAATTTAATTTGTTCATAAGCCTCGTCATATTTTCCTAGAAGACAATAAACCAAGCATTTGTGTACATAGTGTTCGGCCAGCTCGGCAAATAGCTTGTTTTCCAATAGAAAGTCAATGGCATCTTGCTCAATTGCTTTGTTCCACTTTGAATCGCCATTGTGAAGTAACTGAAGGTTATTCTCAAAAAGTGAGATTTGGAAATTAATATTTCTTTGGTACAAACTTGATAGAAAATTCGTCGCTTTCGAAGACTTGATGAGGTATTCGGAAAAAGCCGAATCGGATAACATCTGGTTCCTCAACTTAATTTTTAAAAAGGCGTATGTACACGCCATATCCCCGGAATCCATACAGAGCGATGTCCAATTATCTAAATCAGGGTGGATTGTGTCAAATGAGCTTCTAAAATGCCCAATAAGATTGTAAAAAATTGAAATCGTGCGGGATTTATACCTGTCAGATTTTAGCTTCTCGGCAAGAGTAACGCCTTCATTTGCGAATTTCAGCCCTAGATCAAACTTACCATATCTGGAAATCAACAGCGATCCCAGATGTACCAGTGCTAATGATGTGGAATCGGTAACTCCTTTTTTGAGTGAATGATTGACCATTTTCAGCACAATCAAGGGGTACAGGTCTTGGTTGTTAAATAGTGCAGAAGAAGACATATTGGCCAGTACTTCCATGAAGATCAGATCATCTTGATCTTCAATATGTTCTGTAGGAACAAGCTCATTTATCGGTAACTGCTCTATCATTGCGCTTAGCGAAAGATATTCACGTTGAATGAGTGATTCCAGGATGCCGTTGTTAAAGATATCTTTTGTCCCTTTTCCCAATAGCTCAAGGGCCTTCAGTCCTGCATTTATATTATCCTCATAATGTGCATGAACTTCATAAAATTTCATGCACATCAGCAAGGTCTCTACTTCTTGTAAAACATTTCTTGCTTCGGCCATGGCCTTTTTGGCAAGGGTATTTCCCTTAGCCATGTCATCTAATAGAAATTGGGTTTTCGCAAGACCCAGTAGTAATGCAAATCGATGTTTGGAAATATTGAATTGTCGACTCAGGGATAAACCAAAACTCAAATAGGCATTAGCTGTAATGGGGGAATTGGAATCATTTGCAGCATCCGCGGCTTTAATGACATATTCAAGGGCTTGAAGAGCGGTATTTTTGGAGTAAAGCCCCTTCGCCTTCATGAGATGATCAACGAGTTGATTTAACTCCAGCGAACTTTGGGTTTTACCCTTGGCAATTTTGTATTGAGCAATATTGAAATGTAATTCTTCAGGATTCAAGTCAAATCCAGGAATATCCAAGAATAATGCAACCTGCTGGATTTTAGTATGATTAAAAGCAAAAGTCCCCTTGGATGAATCAACTTTGGATAGTAAGCCTGCTTGATACAGGATTTCCAAAAGAAGATGAACAATCTTTTCTGGAAACCCACAAATTTCAACGAGCAATGGAATATCAAAAACCCCATTGTTATAGGCTGCTACCTTAAGTAAAACTTGTGCCTGATAAGATTGCAACGCAATTTGGGATTCTATTATAGGTACTACATTTTCTGCTACCTCTAGCTCCTTCACCTTTATGAATTCAAAATCCCACCTATGGGCCTTATGGTCGAAAGTGAGAACCTTTTGGTCATAAATAAGCTTTAGGAAATGATTTATATAATATGGATTTCCACGGGTCTTCTCAAAGATTACCTCGGCAAGTTGATTGATGTTTTTACCTTTTTCGGACAGCGTTTTGCCGACTATTCGTTTGACAGCTGGTTTAGTGAGTGATTTTAGCCGAATAGTGGCCGTCAAACTCTCGGTGTCTTCCAATTCTTTTTGTAATTGTAGCAAGGGATGATTTTCATCGATGTCGTTCGGATTATATGCCAAGACAAACATGACCCTGGATAAGGAGGCGCCCATCAAATAGCTAACCAATCTTAGGGAAGGTAGATCTGCCCAGTGTGCGTCATCTAAAAAAATTACACGCTTCAGACTAAGCGAATCTAAGACACGACAATATCTTGCAAAAACATTTATGAACCTATTCTGGGTTTCTATGGGATCTAACCTTTCTGGGGGAGGTATCTTCCCTATTAGTTCCTCTAGGTCGGGCATAACATCATAAAGAAGGGACAGATCGGAACCCAATCCTTCTTTAAAAGCCTCCGCAAGTTCCTTATGGCCGCACCCAGATTGTATGAAGATCCTTTGGACGACATTTTGAAAGGCTGTTTGAAACCCTAGATATGCAGGTGTGTAGTATTTATCAAACTTTCCGAATGAAAACAGGACACCGGGACCAACAATGTTTTCAGCAAAGGCCTTGCCAAAACTCGATTTGCCCATTCCCTCACCTCCTTCAACGAAAACAACTCCAGACGCCCCATTTTTTACATCATTGTAAACGGAAACCAATTTTTCCAACTCCTCCTGTCGCTCACAATAAACCTGATCTAGCTTTAAAACACCTGGATTATAATCCAAACTCAATTTTATATTACCTCTACGGTTTCCTGATCGGTTCAATTCTTTAATGTTGCTTAAATCCTTAATAATACCCAATGCGGAATGATATCTTTCGGAAGGATTCTTGCGTAACATTCCGGAAATAATCTTAAAAATACCTGTTTCGCTCCAGGGACAATCATTGGAAGCTTGGTAGCTTTTGGTGAGATGTTGATGCATTATTGCTTGACCGTCTGATCCGTCGACAAAGTAATTTCCCGTCAACCAATAATTTAGCAATATCCCTAGGCCATAAAAATCTGCTCTTTGATCAGGAATGTGATTGGTCCTTGAATTAAATTCTGGTGCAGCATATCGATATACTGATTTGCCATATTCTGTAACATTTAAGCTGTCGTATTTTTTTCTGATGGCACCAAGTCCTGTGATAATAAGATTTCCATTTCCATCAGGCAAAAAACGTTCTTCGTTCAATAATCCAAAGCAATAGCCTGCTTGGTGGACGGCCGAAATTGATTTGGAAATGGTCAAAGCCAACTCCAAAAAGTATTTAAATTCAGATTTGTTCTTAGGTGGAGAGAATGCATTTGTTTTGTACGTAGGTATGGAATAGGAAATCTCACCGCTCTCTTTGATCGTTATATCCTGAATGGAACAGTAATCAAAAAAACCAAGTTTCCTCAGGACCTCTATGGCATGTGGCTCAATTTCTTCATTTAAACGCTCTACAACAAAATACCTATTGGACAGGTCGTCTTTCTTAAGGTCCACATACAAAGATTTTGACGCTATCATTGGGAATAATTTAATCTTCAATGTAGTGAATTTATGTGAAAACATGGTTACTTTAAGAAGCTTAACAGCTACGTTAAGAAGATCTTTTTTGACGAATTATTATTTCATTTCAACTCGATTTTCAAAGACTCCTAAGAAGTTTTACGCTTATTAGAAAAATGCCTACGCTTAAACACTTCAGCTAGTAACGCCACGATTGTTAAACTAGTTTTGGGTCAACGAACAATAGTCAAGGAACTCAATAAAATCAGTAACCATGGAATATGTAAAGAAACTTAAGGAAATTATAGAGGTGAAGCAAAGCGTAAGAAAATTGGCCCATAAAAAGAGCGTATTTCTTTTTCTGATAAGCAATAGGAATAGTCAGTTGGAATCCGATGCAAACAAGGATTATCAATTTCTTTTTCACTTGGAAGTTTTGGATGATACTGTTGTTGAAGGGCCATTGGTGATAGGTATGTACAATGGCGTATTTGGAAAGATGAATCTAGATATGGAGTATGATAGTTTTCAAAAGCAGTCCTTTTTGGATGATGCATTGAGCAATCAACTGGCCATTTACTTGACACAAGAGCTCTTATACAGACCAAGTGAAGATAAATGGTATTTGGAGAATATGGTTGTCACCATGGCCGATTATTTGGTGAAACAGATTTCAAGGAGCCTGGCCAAAAATGATGGGCATAAAATGGGTATAACACCATTTCAAATGCAAAAATTAAAACATCATATCATAGAAAATATGGATCATCAGATTAGCACCACTGATTTGGCGTCCTTGGTAAAGTTAAGTGTGCATCATTTCATTAGAATGTTCAAGCGGACTACTGGTGAGACTCCACAACAGTTTGCGAAACGGTTGAAGATGCAACGCGCTAAGGAGCTACTGCTGTACTCTGAAGATAACATCATACAAGTGGGTATGGGCATAGGTTGTGATAATGCCAGTCATTTTACGCAATTGTTCAAAAGTAGCTACGGTATCACCCCGTTGAAGTTTAGGAAAGCACATCGGCAAATGACCCGTGCTGCTTCTTAATTATGAAGTTCAAATTCTAATTCTGTGAAAATGAAATACCAAGGAAACTACAATGAGTTGAATGAGAAAAAATTCAAAATGGTCAATGTCCATGAAGATTTTGCGCCACTTATGAAACGTATTAAGAGACATATTGAAGAATCGAGATTCGATTGTATCATTTGCTTGAATTAACATTGACGGGAAACACCCCATAAAATCAGTATAGATCAATAATCGAAATCAAAATCCAATCATGAAAATCAAAGAACTACTTGCAACAATTCCATTTAATCACCGGGTATTGGATTTATTCCGTAATCAAATAAAAAGCACACCTGAGGTCAGCAGTCACAATACCAATTATTGTGATTCCGGTAATCAAATAGATTATTACTGCGATGAGAATGGATGGTTTATTTGAAACCAGAAGTATCCGTTTTTATGTGACCTTATCATAAAACTTCACGCTCTAGCTTTAATGGGATTCTCTTCTTTTCCCAAAAATCACCTTTGGATCGTTCCTTGGGTGATTTCTTATTTTAATTTGAAACTATTGAAATCTCTAAACACCGCAATTAAGAAGCAAACATGGAACATCTCAGCTAAGATTGCACAAATTCAGCTATTTGCTGAGGCTACTTTTGGGTTAAATAACAATGGGATTACTAGATGACATCTTCCTCAACGCGAATAAAATGTCGTTCTATAATCCATCGAAAAATTAAATGAACATTTAACGCAAAATCAAAAAAAATGAAAAGTAAGATTACAAAAACTCTTTTATTGTTAGCTGTATTAATAAGTTCAAGCTACAAGCTCAGTGCGCAAATCCCGGATCCAGGATTCAAAGTGGATAAAACTACCGCAATTGTTATAACGGATCCACAAAATGACTTCTTAAGTCCAGATGGAGTAACATGGGGTGTAATTGGAGAAAGTGTTATGAAGAACAAAACCGTGGAAAACTTGGAAACATTGTTCAAAATAGCAGAATCAAACGGTATAAAAGTATTTATTTCTCCCCACTATTATTACGAGCATGACCACAAATGGCAGTTTGAAGGAGCGCTTGAAAAATTAATGCATGATATAGGGATGTTTGATCGCGGAGATCAATTGAACAAAGAAGGTTTTGAAGGATCTGGAGCCGATTGGTTGCCGAGATATAAAAAGTATATTGAGAAAGATTTTGTAACTGTTGTTGGTCCTCACAAAGTCTATGGTCCTGAGCAAAATGATTTGTCCCTTCAGTTGAGAAAGCAAAAAATTGACAAAGTGGTATTGGCCGGAATGTCAGGTAACCTTTGTGTGGAATCCCATCTTCGAGAATTATTGGAAGACGGTTTTGAAGTAGCTGTTGTAAAGGACGCTACAGCTTCGGCTGTCGCTCCAGGTTTTGATGGCAATATAGCGGCCGAAATCAACTATAGGTTTGTTGCCAGCCATGTATATACTACTAAAGAGTTTGAATCGCTCTTTAAATAGGCTGTGCAATTGTGTTTAGTGTGTTGGGGCAGGGTGAAAACCCTGTCCTTGTGCATCATGGTGCACTAAGGTGGTTTAAAGAGAATTCTTTTGGGTGTATTCTGTAACATTGTTGCCATTGAATAGTTTCCGGATTAAATTCTTTATTGCTATGAAAAATAGTTCTCCCTTCTTTTTAGGTGTAATTATAATTTTTACAATTTTTTTTATAATGCTCATCCCTATCGATGTGTTTCTTTCCGATGGTTATTGGTCACCATTTCAGATTGAATATACATCGCTGGCTATCAAAATGTCATTGATTTTTATAGTGGCCATGATAGGGATAAAAAGGTTAAAACTTTTTTCCTTAGCTGGGTTGTCCCGAAACAACAAGTGGACTTCTAAGCTCCTAAATACAATACCCTTTTACCTATTTCTCATAGGTATTTCTTCTGTGATTGGTAAAGATTTATCAGGAATAAGTATAACTAATCTTTTATTATTGCTTTTCGCCTGTTTATCCGTTGGATTTGCGGAGGAATTTATGTTTAGAGGTTTTCTTCAACCATTTTTTATCCAAAAGTATGTATCAAAGAAAAATGGTCTTTTTAAAAGTATTATGTTTTCGGCAATGTTCTTTGGAGCTTCCCATCTAATTAACTTAATGGTCAATGACAATGTTCCACAAGTGCTAGGGCAATCAATTTATGCCATATTGATTGGCTTCTTCTTTGGAGTACTTTTATTGAAAACGAATAAATTGTTTCCTATAGCTATCACACATGGGCTCATCAATTTTTTCTTTTTGTTTAATTCACTTCCAAGTATAAAAAGCAGTATGCCAATAGACATTGAACCTCAAACGAACTCTACATTGGTTGAACAAATACAAGTGAGTTTGCTGCCTATCATTATGTTTTTGCCACTTTTCATTGTCGGTTTGTTGGTGTTTAAGAAAATTGACAAAGAAAAGATCCTAGACAAGTTAAATGGATAGAAAAACTGGCCATTGCGTAACCCTCCCTAAAAATTGGACAGGTTGGTATTTAGTCAATAATGTGGCATGTTAATTTTTCCTTTCGGGCACCAACTTTACCATTTTGGAGTCATATTATAGATTTATAACCATTTGATATTCAGTCTTTTTTGTTTTAGAGCGTAGCCTTCACCTCGCGCCAAGCATTATAAAATTGAATTAAAAGGCTATCTATCTCTTCAAACCTTAAACTATCATCCCTAGGCTCCGGGCTATCCAATCGTGTTTGAATGATAGAATGGCAGTATATTTTTAAGAGGGTGGCCCAAGATTTATTGATGTTTGAACATGGAGGAGTAAAGACCTGAATAGCCAAAGAAAATTCTACTTTACAACCTGTAACTTCAAATCGTATTCTTCAGATATCCTTTGGTTATAGAATGGGCTAATTGGTTTGAAATCACGTATTCGAACGTGTTTGCCATGAGCAATGACTTTATTTGTCACATACGCAAGAAAATCGGGTATGGGCAACAAAACCAAAATTGAACAACGAATTCAGGTAGTGGAAGTTTCCAAATTGGAAAGTAAAGTTCCATTTTATGCCAAGGTGAACACCATTGACCTAGTCGTGATCAAACACGAAAAAGGGATTTCAATACTTTATGGTAGATGCCATCACAGAGGTGCTTTGCTTGCGGATGGGTATATCGATGGAAAAAACCTGATATGTGGGTTACATGGATGGGACTATAGATACGAAACAGGCATTAGCGAATACAATAATGCTGAGCGACTTCACAAGTTTAGCGAAACTATAGAAAATGGTTTTCTATATGTTGATGCCAATGAAATTGATGAGTTTGAATGGAAACACCCCCAACCCTTTAATACAGACAAGTATCTAGGGTTATATGCGGACACAAACCCAGAATCCACGGAACCATATACATTACAGATAAAAGAGCTAGCTCAAAATGGACTGAAGAATATTGGACATCATGGCTTTTCGGCATCAATGGGCGTAGATCGTGATACTTTGCCCAAGTGGGAAAACCTACAGTTTTTACCGGCCCAGTTGGCTAGAAAACCATTGTTGGATGATGCTGAGGTTTCAACCAAGGTAATCATAGGTCCAAATGCAAATAGACCATTGGAACTGGATATTCCTTTGTTTGTAAGTGATATGAGTTTCGGAGCCTTATCCAGAGAAGCAAAGATTGCACTGGCCAAAGGGGCAGAAATGTCAGGTACGGGTATTTGTTCAGGAGAGGGGGGGATGTTGCCCGAAGAACAGCAAAACAATTCAAGGTATTTCTATGAACTGGCATCTGCCAAGTTTGGTTTTTCATGGGATAAGCTCAAACAAGTACAAGCCTTTCATTTTAAGGGAGGCCAAGGCGCAAAGACGGGAACAGGAGGGCATTTGCCGGGAAATAAAGTTAGCAAGGAAATAGCCAAAGTGAGGGGTTTGCAAGCGGGTGAAACGGCCATATCACCTTCAACATTTTCAGAATTTAATGGAGTCCAGGATTTCAGGAATTTTGCGGATAAGGTAAGACAACACACAGATGGAATCCCCATAGGATTTAAGATTGCGGCCAGCCATATAGAAGAAGACCTTCAGTTTGCCCTTGATGTAGGCGTGGACTATATCATATTGGATGGTAGGGGAGGCGGTACGGGTTCTGCCCCAACTATTTTAAGGGACAATATCAACATACCGACCATTCCGGCTTTGGCCAGGGCCAGAAAATATTTGGATCAAGCGAAAGCCACAGGAGTTTCCCTCATTATAACGGGTGGACTTCGGGTTGCGGATGATTTTGTAAAAGCCTTGATGTTGGGTGCCGATGCTATTGCCGTTTCCAATTCTGCATTGCAGGCAATCGGATGTTTGGGAATGCGGGCCTGTGGCACCAATAATTGCCCAGTGGGAATTGCCACGCAAAAAGAATCCCTCAGGGAACGGTTGATCATTGCCTCTTCAGCAAAACAATTGCACAACTTTTTTGATGCTTCAAACAGTTTGATTGAAGTAGTGGCCAGAGCATGTGGTTACGACGATATATCAAAATTCAACCAGGAGGATTTGACCACCTTCAATTGGGATATGCACAAGTTGACAGGAATAAAATACGCGGGAATCACGACACATGTTTGAGATAATAATTGGAATAGTGGCCTTGGCGGCATTGTTGAGCTTCATCAATGCAAAAGCACTTAAATTACCTGAAACCATTGGGGTAATGCTACTCTCCATTGCCGTTTCATTGTTTCTGGGAACTTCTTCATTTTTACACCGGACCACATTTGCGCAGATCTGCCAAATAGTGGATCAGATAGAGTTTAGGGAAATCCTGTTTGATTTTTTACTTGGGATATTGTTGTTCGCTGGATCAATCCATGTGGATTTAAGCTATTTGCTTAAACAAAAATTGCCAATAATGCTCTATGCAACCCTTGGGGTAATCCTTTCAACATTTCTGATAGGCACACTTTTTTATTATGTGACCTTAGGTGTGGGACATCCCATGGATTATTTGTTCTGTTTGGTTTTTGGTGCTTTGATTTCCCCAACCGATCCCGTAGCTGTGTTGGCCATTTTAAGAAAGGCCAACGCACCAAAAAGAACTGAGATAAAGGTAGTGGGGGAATCCCTTTTCAACGATGGGGTGGGGATAGTGGTTTTCCTGTCCATTTATTCCTTGGCCACTATGATGCAAGAGTTTGAGCTATCACACATTGTCAAAGAATTTTCCCTAGAGGCAGGCGGAGGAATACTTATGGGTGCATGTTTGGGTTTTTTGGGAAGGACATTGGTTCAAAAGGTGGTCTCGGAACCCATCATTGCTGTTCATATCTCCCTAGCAATCGTCTTGGGTGGTTATAGCCTCTCCTCATTGTTGCATGTGTCCGGGGCCCTTGCCATGGTTGTGGCAGGATTGATCATGGGACAGGGACTCAGTTTGGAAAAAACTCCGGAAAAACTCAAACAACATATGGGTATTTTTTGGAACGTATTGGATGAAATTTTCAATGCGGTGTTATTTGTTCTGATTGGCATCGAGGTCATTTCCTTAAAGTTTGAACTGGTTTATCTGCCTATTTCCATACTATCCATTTTGATTATAATCCTATCAAGATATGTTGTGATTTTTGTTTTGGAACCCTTTTTACCAAAGGCACAAAGAGCTGGCAAGAAAGAGAGAATGGTCCTTACCTGGGCTGGATTAAGAGGGGGAATATCCATTGCATTGGCATTGACCTTGCCCGAAAGCGAAATAAGGGATGCCATTGTTTTTACAACATACATTGTGGTAGTTTTTTCCATTGTGGTACAGGGCCTTACCATAGAAAAACTTCTTATGCGCACATATAAATAGAAAACAATGAAGAAAGAAATGGTTTGGCATAGAGTATTGGACAACAAGCGGGAGCTACCCGAAGGTAGGGTAAAAACGGTGACTGTGGACAACCGAGACCTATGCCTCACCCATTTCAAGGGAAAATTTTCCGCTTTGGATAACAAATGCCCACATCAAGGAGGGCCATTGGGAGAGGGTTCCATCGAAAATGGTATGCTAAGATGCCCTTGGCATGGTTGGGATTTTCATCCATGTACGGGAAAACCTCCAGGAGGCTTTGATGATGGTGTGGAAACTTTCGTGGTTAAGGAAGAAGGAAACCAAGTGTATGTTGCCATTGCTTCACAAAAGGAACATCAGCCAACCATTGCCGATGAGATGATGGAAACCATGGTGAATTGGGGAGTTGAGACTGTTTTTGGAATGGTTGGACACAGCAATCTAGGAGTAGCCGATGCTATGAAAAGGTTGGAACAAAAAGGAAAGCTGAAATATTATGGAATCCGACATGAAGGCGCGGCCGCATTTGCTGCATCCGGCTATGCAAAACTAACAGGTAAACCAGCTGCGTGTCTGGGAATAGCAGGTCCCGGGGCGACCAATATGTTTACGGGAATGTGGGATGCCAAAGTAGACCGTGCTCCCATGCTTGTGCTTTCAGGGCAAGTCGAAAATCAGGTTTTTGGAACGGGAGCTTTTCAAGAAGTCGATTTGGTAAGGGCATTCCAAACCGTTGCAGATTTCAATCACGCCGTTCAAGAAAATTCAAAACACAGCGAACTCATGTCCCTGGCCATCAAAAACGCATTGTTGAAAAGGGAAGTTTCGCACATTACATTTCCCGATGAGGTGGCATTTGCTCCTAAGCAATCCAATTATAGGCCCCAAAATCCTGATGGGAGAATAACACCGACCAATATTGGCCCACCCCGTCTAATGCTGGATAAAGCCATCAAAATGCTTGGGCAAAGCAGACGACCTGTGATCATAGTTGGGCATGGGGCACGGTTTCATATGGAGCAAATAATCCGTTTTGCCAAAATTTTGAAGTGCCCTGTAATTACAACCTTCAAAGGAAAGGGACAAATCCCTGACAATCATGAATTGGGTTGTGGCGTATTGGGCCGAAGTGGGACCCCGATTGCTTCATATTTTATGAATGAAAGTGATCTGATCTTGGTATTGGGGGCTTCTTTTTCCAACCACACAGGAATCACTCCTAAAAAACCACTGATCCAAATAGATTTTGATCCTATGGCTCTCAGCAAATTCCATAAGGTCGATGCCGCTTTGTGGGGAGAAATTTCAGAAACCCTCTCCTTGATAGAGGAACGCACCCAAAATGCCATCGATACGGTTGACCAAAGGCCAGAAATTGCACAGCGATGGTCTATTTGGAGAGAAGAAAAAGAAAGTAGACTTAAGGATAATCGTGGTCATGGCATAAGTTCCATTGCCGTGTTTGATGCCATGAACCGTATAACGCCCGAAGATGCCATAATTGCTGTTGATGTGGGAAACAACACCTATTCCTTTGGACGTTATTTTGAAGCCAAACAGCAATCGGTATTGATGTCGGGCTATCTTGGATCCATAGGTTTTTCGTTACCAGCGGCCATGGGGGCTTGGGCAGCGCAAGGAGATAAAAGACCCGTTTGGTCCGTTTCAGGTGACGGGGGATTTGCCCAATATATGGCAGAGATGATGACCTTGGTGAAATACAACATGAACATAAAGCATGTACTGTTGAACAATTCCGAACTGGGAAAAATCTCCAAGGAACAAAAAGCGGCCAATCTTCAGGTTTGGCAAACCGGACTCCACAATCTGAATTTTGCTGAATATGCAAAAAACTGTGGTGCTTTGGGAATTAGGGTTGAAGATAGAAAAGATTTGGAATCCGCAATGATACAGTTAAGGAACCACGATGGTCCTGGACTGTTGGATGTAAGATGCGATGTAAACCTTATATAAATGTTGGTCTTGATACATATAGTGTTGGTGATTTTGGCAATCTATTTTTGCATTGGGTTATGTTTTGGTATCTATTTTGTACTTGCCGGGGCGGCCAAAATAGACCCACTTATAAAGGAAAGCAAATTCAATGTTCGATTTTTGCTGGCACCGGGAAGCGTGGCCACTTGGCCCGTTTTGATGTTGAGACTACTTGGGAAATCAACAGGTGCCAAAGGGGTAAACTTGATTAAAACGCATCGAATCATCTGGTTGTCCATTGCAATCATTGTTCCCGGCCTATTGTTTTTATCCATAGAGAACCTAAGTTTTCAAAATATTGATGTACCAACTTCAGACAGACCACAAAGTGAGTATGAAAAAGTTTTGAAATCCAAGGAGAACAGATTCTTGATAGCATCAATTGTGCACGTTCAGGATAACAAGATGCAACTGGACGTGACAGTGAAAAAGTCTTTGGAGTATCCTACCCTGACCCTATACGCCATTGGAGAAAATGGAGATCGAAATAAACTGATTGGGCAAATTGGCTCAAAGGGAACATACCGCTTTACAATAGAAGATAATATAAATGGCATTTTACTTTATGATGCCCTTAAAAAGATAACAGTAACAAAATTTGAATTCTGATGGGACTGGACTATCAATTTGTATTGTGGAACAGAAATAAAAAGAGATATGACATCATCATTGTCTTTGGAATGTTGTTCTATCTCTTCCTGTTTACGGGTTTAACATTGATATTCAAGTCACAAACAACAATGGAAACCCTTTTGATACGCGCTTTTGGAACCTTGGCATTGCTGATGTTGCATATCATCTTGGCAATAGGGCCACTGTGTAGGTTGAATACAGCTTTTTTGCCCTTGTTATATAATCGACGGCATTTGGGGGTCAGTATGTTTTTGGCTGCGTTGGTTCATGGGGGATTTTCCTTGTTTCAATTCCATGCCTTGGGCAATACAAATCCAATTTACTCGCTTTTTACCTCAAACATGGATTATGGCTCACTCACCAATTTCCCGTTTCAGGTTATGGGCTTTTTTGCATTGCTCATTCTGTTTGCCATGGCGGCAACAAGTCATGATTTTTATTTGAAGAATCTTTCGCCCAAAATTTGGAAAGGACTACACCTAATGGTCTATATAGCATATGTTTTCATATTGTTCCATGTTTTCTTGGGAGCTTTTCAGCAAGAAACATCTGTACTTACCGTGTCTTTTATGGGATTGGGTTTTCTAAGCCTTGTTACCTTGCACATTATAACCGGAATCAGGGAAGCTGGAAAGGAAAAACAGGAATATGAAATCAATGTAGATCAATGGTTGAAGGTATGCCATGTGTCCGATATAAAAACGAACAGGGCTAAAATATGCACTATTGATAATGGGCCAGTGGCCATCTACAAATACGATGGAAAAATTTCCGCCATACATAATACCTGCAAACACCAGGGAGGCCCTCTTGGAGAGGGGAAGGTCATAGATGGATGCATTACCTGCCCATGGCATGGGTATCAGTATTTGCCTCATAACGGACAATCGCCACCACCTTTTACAGATAAGGTCCAAACCTATCAACTTAAACTGGAAAAAGGTATTATTTATTTAAACCCGAGAGCTTTGCAGGAAGGGACTTACGTGGAACCGATACAGATAGAAAAATGAGGGAAGATAAAGAGTTTTATGTGGGCTATTTTGATGAAATGGGCCCAAATACGAAAAGAAATATCAAGGGATTCATTGTGCTTGTGGTCTTGATAGTAGTATTCTGCGCCATGGTCTTTGGTTTGTCGCAGCGACCATTTGCGAACAGTACATTCGAATTTGGCTCTGATACCGAAATTACTGGGATTTACCATGAAATGCCCTATCCTATGTTACGTGTTGAAGTTGCCGAAAATGAATACAAGAACATCGTTCTTTTAGGTTTTGGCAAATCGAGCATAAACCCCTTTTTGAAAAAGATTAGAAGGAAGGGAACCCGACTTACGGGAAAGATTTTGACCATCAAAGGAAATTTGATCTATTATAACGGGAAAACCTTGATTCAACTTACCGATGAAGAAAATGTGAGCATTAAAAACCAGTTGTTTGTTTCAGAATTACCAATAAAGGATGAGATGGGCAGGGTTTCTTTTATGGGGGAAATTGTAGACCCCAAATGTTATTTTGGGGTAATGAAACCCGGTTATGGTAAAATTCACCGTAGTTGTGCTGTGCGGTGTATTTCTGGAGGTATTCCTCCGGTTTTAGCCACTAAGGATAATGAAGGGAACGATAGATATGTACTATTGACCGATTCCTCTGGAAACCCAATCAATGAAGCCATTTTAAACTACATTGGAAAACCCGCCAAAGTAACCGGTCACTTGGAAAGAATGGAGGATTGGGATTTTTTGCGTCTCAATACAGGTGACATTGAAGTTTTGGATCAAGAATCCGGAATTTACGTACAGTAAATCTTCAAAACAGTTACAATAAGGTAAACTTCTGAAATCCTAACGTAACCAACTGAAATAGAAAGAGATTATTTTTATATTTATGGGCATCTTGCGCTTTTTTGGGCAATCCATTTTTTTCTTTCTCTTTCATGAACATAGGAATTCAGAATATTGTACCTATCCTGATTGTCTTTCAGAGCACTCTTTTTGCGATTTACCTGTTCACCTATAAGGGCCCAAAAAAAGTCAGTAATCGAATCTTGGCTTTTTTCTTGGCTGTTCTTGCCCTACAGTTTCTTGCCCTTTTGAACCTAATGGGGCAGACCCGTTTGGAAGAAGTGTTTGCCATACGATGTATTTTTGGGTTTCTATATGGTCCACTCCTGTATTTGTACAGCAATTCCCTTATCTATGATTATTTTAAGCTAAAAAAAAAGGATGTAGTACATTTTATACCCGCCCTGGTCATTTTGGTGGCACCAATGCTGGGCCATTATCTATGTGATAGAGCAGTGCCCCTGATGTATGTCATTTTGATTGGCTATATACTATTTGCAATTGGGGAAATCATTTCCTACCGAAGAATTATGCTGCACACCCATTCTTCCATAGATCGGGTGGATTTGAGTTGGGTGATTTGGACGATGACTATTTTTTGTTCTGCACTTCTCATGGACATTGTCAGCCAATATTTGATTAACATTAATAGGGTATTAGATATACCACTAGTACATATTTTTGTGCTGTTCTTGGTGAACTGGATGTTCTATAAAGGATTGAAGCAGCCCCAGATATTTTCAGGCATTTCCAGAATAGATGAGATGATTGTGCGCCAGCGACTGGAAAAGGATGAAAAGGACATGGAGGGCATAGATCTGGAGATGGAAAGAATTGAAAAGTTTATGGAGTCAGATCAACCCTTTATTGACTCAGATTTATCCCTTAACGGGCTGGCCCATAAACTACAGATGCCAGCACGGAAATTGTCCAATGTCATCAATCATGGGTTTCAGAATAATTTTATGGGCTTCATCAATGATTACCGTATTGAATTGGCCAAGGAAAGGTTTGAAAATCAATCTGACCCCAAGGAGACCATATTGGAGGTGATGTTCGATGTAGGTTTTAATTCCAAATCCTCTTTCAATACCATTTTTAAGGAAAAGACCGGGTTGACACCTTCTGAGTACAAGAAAAAGGTTTCCTCTATATAGGTTCACTTTAATGAATTCTTAAATACCTACTCATTCCATCCCTTTCAATACGTTTGAATTCGTGTTTCCGAACGATTTACGGGCATTTATACCATTATTTTGCTTAATAAATAACTGTTGACCAAATAGCCATGATCAATAAAGTGACCCTTGAACATTTGAACCAGCTTAGAGGAATATTGGTACAGCTGACCGACGAACAATTTGCCGAAAAGCTATCTATAATGGAAGGTGCCTCGATTGGAAGCCATACTAGACATGTGCTCGAGTTCTATAACTGTTTGTTCAATGCCATTGAGCAAGGGGAGCTTTGTTACGATCGAAGACAGCGTGACAAGGAAATGGAAGTTAGTGTGAACAAGTGCATTTCGTCCATTGATGGCATATCTGAAATATTGCAATCAGGCCCAAAGGATTTTCAGCTTCTGCTCACTGCTGATTTTTCGTTAGATGAAGAATCTGGGCAAAAAATTGCCACGCAAACTACATACCACCGGGAATTGCTGTACAATATTGAACATATGGTACATCATTTGGCCATCATTCGGATAGGTGTTAAGTCCATGCCGTTTCCTGTTCATTTTGATGATACTGTGGGAGTGGCAGCATCAACCATTAGAAACAAAAAAATATGTGTACGGTAAGCTATGTTCCATTTAAGGAGGGGTATATTTTAACCTCAAACCGAGATGAAAATCCGCTAAGGGTCACCAAACTGCCCAATAAGATTGCTTTGGAAAACGGAACCACGATTACCACCCCTACAGATGTGGCTGGAGGTGGGTCTTGGATAGCATTTGATGAAACTGGGAGAGTAGCCTGTCTGTTGAACGGCGCATTTATAAGGCATATCCGCAAATCCCATTATCGGGAGAGTAGGGGCAGATATGTAATTGAAGCTTTTGAAAGAACTTCTTTTGAGGATTTTGCCCAATCTGCTTATTTGGAAGACATTGAACCCTTTACACTATTACTGATCGAACCGAAGAGAATACAAAAACTTATATGGGATGGGGACAAGAAATATCTATGGGAATTGTCTTCCGACTCGGTCCATCTATGGTCGTCGGCTACCCTGTATACTTCCAAGGATCAGCAGGAGAAAGAACATTACTTTATTAACACGCTCAATGACAATGGTATTGGAGAAGAACAGATTCTTCAAATACATGGAAGAGACCACAATACTCCATTCATTATAAATCGCCACAATGTTAAAACGGTTAGCATAACACAATTGGTTTACAATGGAGAGAAATCAAACTTGGAATATATTTTAAAAAAAGAACGTAATGAGAAAATTGTACCTACTAGCTTTCATCTTAGCTAGTTTTAATGGATTGTATGCACAAAAAACCGAGAAGAAGCACATTAACTATGAAAATGGGCTGGCTCTTCAGGGGTATGATGCTGTAAGTTATTTTATGGGAAAGCCCATGAAAGGAAAATCTGAATTTTTGGCAAACCATAATGGAGTCAAATACTTATTTGGAAGCGCTGAGAACCAAAAAAAATTTATGGAATCTCCAGAAAAATATCTCCCCAAATATGGGGGATGGTGTGCCTATGCTGTGGGAGCCAAAAATGAATTGGTGAACGTAAATCCCGAAACATTTAAGATCATCAATGGGGAGCTTTATCTTTTTTACAATGCCTATTTCAACAACACATTGAAGAAATGGAACGCAAATGAGAAAGAGCTTCAAACAAAAGCAGAGGAAAACTGGGAGCATATTTTCAAAGATGACCAATAATTAGACTTGGGTAATATTGGGATATAATATGGATAAAGACCTTGTTTTTTGTAATCCAAATCAAGAAGGATTCAAAATTTTAAAGAGATGTAATTCAAAAAAATATTTTAAAAGAATTTCATTAAATTTACTTTGTAAAACATCCATAAGTTTTGCCTCTGAATGTGCTGTTTTACAGACAGTTTAGAGTTCGGTTAATCAGCTTTAGAACACAGTATAAGGCGTTGATTGTTAGTTGTTTGTAAATACATCTTTCTTCCAGTCATCCCGACATACAAAAGCCGAACATATGTTCGGCTTTTTTTTGTTTTATCCTCCCATCTTTTCAATCAAAAGCAATCCAAGAGATTTGAAACACTTGTGGTACTTCGCAATACTCTTATTGATCCTTGGTTTTCTAATTTAAGGAGAAGTCACACTGTAGTGTTATGGTGAAACAGGAGCATATGGTTTTTTTGACTATCTTATTGAGGTATTTTCAGGCATTTTAAACACTGACCGTTATAGGAAAATTACAATCCATCCAGTTGGCTTGGGCCGCAGGATGCTGAGCATTACGCTAATTTTCAATAAGCAGACTTCCCCCTTCAAAGAAACCTCGGTCGAATCCATGGGTTCGCTTCTGGTTTTTTGACTCTTCTAAAAAATCGGTCTATAGGTAGACAAAAATGAATGATTTTTTTAGTCATATCGATGCATAGTAATTCAATAAAAGATATCTGTTGCTATACTAATTTGACCTCTATGAAGAAGTATATTGTTTTCCCCATACTGTTTTTTTTGACCTCCATGGTTATGGCTCAAAATCATAAGGCAGACTCAATTACCAAAAATATTATCCAAGGCAGCAAATATTTGAATATATCTTTTTCGCTGGATCAACGAAAGGCCGAAAATGAAAACCAATTGTTGCGGGATGTGGTCAATCAAGATAAATTAAACTATGATGTAACCCTATCGAGCGGTTATGCCATCAAAGAAAATTTTACCTTGGGTCTGGGTTTAAGTTATGGGCGACAAAGGGAGGACATTGTGTTCCTCAATGAGGAAAATCAGGAAATCACCAATAAAAGTTTAGGACAGGATTTCTCCATTATACCCAATATGCGAAAGTATATTCCCCTTGGAAATGGGACCTTCCAGATTTTTGTGCAAACAGACCTTCGCTTCACGTATGGGGAATCCCTGCAAAGGAATTTTTTGGTCAATGAAGTCGAGAAAATAGAAACCGATTTTTTTGAATTGCGTTTTGGTGTACAGCCAGGTGCAATCATTTTTTTCGATAAAAATTTTGCGTTTGAAACCTCTGTAGGTTTGGTGGGCTTGTCCTCAAAATGGAGCAGCAAAACCGTTAATGGCGATGTTGACAATCAAACAAAAATAACCGAGAACAACATAAACCTGGATTTGAACCTATTATCCCTTCAATTAGGAGTGGCCTATTATTTTTAAATGAGCAATGTCCAAAACGGAAAACTATGAGAAACGTATTCTTCACCATGGGCTGTACTTTTTTAATGGTACTATGCTTGGGCTGTATTAAGGAGGATAAATTTGGTCTCTCTGATTATAAAGAGATCAAATCCTTTGAAATTACAGGTCAGGCAGCAACTACAACCATCAATGCCGAAGAACGCACCATATCCATTCCCTTTAATGAGGGAGAGGATGTTTCCGCCAAAGCTCCTTCCAGAATAGAGATTTCAAATATGGCCACCATTTCACCCGCTGCAGGTGAGGCTCAAGACTTTGGTAATCCAGTTATATATACCGTTACTGCAGAGAATGGCTCCCAAGCCACTTGGACTGTTTCGGCCGTTGTGGCTGAGTCCCAACCTCAAATTTCCAATAGCAATTTTGATGTGTGGTACGATGCCGGGGGATACCAACAGCCCGGTGCTTCGTCCGATGATACTGTCTGGGACACCCCTAACAAAGGCATAGCCATTGTTGGAGACCCAAATACCACCCCGGAAGATCTTGGCAACGGGGATTATGCGGCAAAAATGGTAAGTGTCAGTGCTCCTATCTTGGTTCGTATGGCAGCAGGGGCCTTGTACACAGGTTCTTTTACCGATGGTTTGTTGAACCCAGCCGACCCTGCATCAAATGTAAATTTGGGGATTGTATTTACGGCCCGTCCAGATGCTTTTAGTGTGGATTATAGATATCTTCCCGGGGAAGAATATCTCGATGCCGATGGAAACCCCTTGGAGGGTGAAGATCATATGGATATCTATCTATTGCTCGAAAAAAGGGAGGGCGATCAAGTCGCTAGAATTGGAACAGCATGGTACCGAAGTGATGCCACCGTTGAAGATTGGACAAACTTGCAGGTGCATATCAAGTACGGACAATTGAATGCATCCGACCCTGAGTTTGAATATGCAAATATTAAAGCGGGAGAAACATGGGCATCCCCAGATGAAACCCCAACACATATAACCGTGGTGTTCACCTCGAGTGCTTTGGGCGACTTTTTTACAGGAGCCATTGGCAGCGAGCTTTGGATCAATAATTTTGAGCTGATCTATTGAATTGGTATATACCTTATTAAAAGCCCCGCTTAAAACTGAATTCAAATGAAAAAAATCAGGGGATAATCGGGGATGGTATATTTTTTTTCTTTAAATTGAAGTACCGAATCTTCTTACAAATATGAGATTGCACACGCTTTTGCTACAACAATTGCATTTCTTCCCCCACACGCAATCCATAGCGTGGTTTTTTATGGCATAGGTGAGGTTGAGTATAGGACGGTTGGCTTCTAAAAACCAAGAGCATCTTTTTAGAAAATGAATAATGATGTTGGTCCGGTTACAAATGCCAAGAAAAACATATATGAACACAAAAACTGTTTTTTTGACACTATGTATTATGGGGGCCAGTATGGCTTGTTCCCAAGATTTGGATGCACAACAGGATGAAACAGCCAACGAAAAAGGAGAATTCAACGTAGTGCCCTATTTTAGCTATAACTCTACTTTGGGTGCCGGTTTTGGAGCGGTTTCCCTATACTCTTTCCATGTCAATAAAGAAGATGAGATTTCACCAAAGTCAACGGTGGGAGTGGCGGGCATTTATACGACCAACAACACCCTGGCTGCCTTGGGGTTTGGGAGTTTTTATTTGGATGAGGATAAGTGGCGGGTCATGTTTGGAGCTGGTTACAATGAATACAACTTTCAAACCTATTTTGATGCGCAAGACTACAGGGGCTCATTTGTAAATTACGACACCAAATCGTTCTTGGCAGCAATCCTTGTTCGACGAAAAATCATCCGGAAACTATATTTTGGATTGGGTTACATTTTTCAGGACTCCAAAACGGAATTTGAGAACAATGTACAACCCGAAATCACTACCACCCTCAACACCCTCAATTTTGAGTTGTTCCGGGATGTACGCGATGATGTTAACTATCCCAGACAGGGCAGCCTGGCCGTATTGCAATGGAGAAACACGCCAGAATGGTTGGGCAACAACGAAACCATCAACGTACTTTTTGCCAATTACAACCAATACATAGGAGTTCAAGGCAATCGGGATGTTTTGGCATTTCGGTTTCATCTCAAAGCAGGCTTGGGTGAACTTAACTTTCAACAACAACCCGTTTTGGGAGGGATTGACCTTAGAGGGTATTCGCAAGGAAAATATAGGGGCGATGGCATTATGGATATCCAGGGCGAGTACCGCTGGAATTTTGAAAACAAATTGCGATTGAGTGCCGTGGGCTTTGCAGGAGTAGGAACACTGTATGGGTCGGATACGGAAGATTTTAACTGGAAGGCCTATCCAAGTGTAGGTGCCGGTATCCGATGGACAGCCCTTACCAGCAACCATTTTAACGTAGGGATAGATGCTGGGTTTGGTAAGGACGACTGGGGCATCTATTTCCGATTTAATGAAGCATTTTAATACATCAAGTAATAATGAACCTTTTGTAAACTAAATTCTTGTAAGATGAAACAAATTATTCTAGCTTTTGTGGCACTTCTTTCGGTTGGAGTTGCCGTGGCCCAAAGCGCGGACAGACCGAATATCTTGGTAATCATGGTTGACGATGTTGCGCCAAATTCGCTTGGAGCATACACTATGGGAATGCAGTATCCAACACCCAATATTGACCGAATCGCTAAAGAAGGTGCCCTGTTTACTGACCATTATTCACAGCCCAGTTGTACGGCGGGTCGGGCAGCATTTATCACGGGGCAGAAACCCGTAAGAACAGGATTGACCACTGTTGGGCAACCGGGTAATCCGCTTGGTTTAAAAAAGGAAGACCCCACTTTGGCCGAATTGCTAAAACCATTAGGGTACATGACAGGTCAATTTGGGAAAAACCACTTGGGTGATCGCAATGAACATTTACCTACAGTGCATGGTTTTGATGAATTTTTTGGAAACCTCTATCATTTGAATGTTTCCGAAGAGGAAGAACAGGCCGATTACCCTAAAAGCGAAGAGTTTTATGCCAAATATGGCCCTCGGGGTATTATAAAATCCTATGCATCAGATACCTATGATTCCACCGAGGACCCACGATTTGGCGTCATTGGAAAACAAAAAGTGACCGATGTAGGTAAGCTTACCTCCAAACGTATGGAAACCTTTGATGAGGAGTTAGTGGCCTTGTCAAAAGACTTTATG
Source organism: Allomuricauda sp. CAU 1633 (assembly GCF_017313225.1). GTDB lineage: Bacteria > Bacteroidota > Bacteroidia > Flavobacteriales > Flavobacteriaceae > Flagellimonas. The sequence goes on from NZ_JAFLNE010000002.1 coordinate 734,657, forward strand.
AAACGTGCCAAAGATGCCAATAAACCGTTCTTTATTTGGCACGCCACAAGTCGTATGCATGTGTACACCCACTTAAAGGAAGAATCCAGAAACTTGGCTACGCCCATCAGTACCGATATGGATCTTTTTGGTTCGGGTTTAATGGAACACGATCAGCATGTAGGCGAGCTGTTGGATTATCTCGAAGAATTAGGTGTTGATGAAAATACCATTGTTATTTATACTACTGATAACGGACCTGAGCAAAGCACCTTCCCTCATGCCGGGGTTACTATGTTCAGGGGTGAAAAAATGACCACCTGGGAAGGAGGGGTTCGTTCCCCGTTTTTGGTAAGATGGCCCAAAGAGATTCCTGCAGGATTGATACGAAATGGGATATCGGCCCACGAAGATGTGTTTCCCACCCTAATGGCGGCCGTTGGAAACAATAAAATCAAAGATGAACTTAAAAAAGGCAAGAAGATTGGCGACATGACCTATAAGGTCTACATTGATGGATTTGACAATCTGAATTATTGGACCGGAAAATCAGATACATCTGCCCGCAATTATTTCTTCTACTATTACGAATCTGGCTTAACGGCCATGCGCGTAGGGCCATGGAAAATGCACTTTGCAACCAAGGAGCGCTATTTTGATGATATGGTTTCCCACACTATGCCACAATTGTTCAACTTGCGCAAAGACCCTTTTGAAAAATACGACGACATTACCGGGTTTCATTTGATTATGGAAAAGTCGTGGGTAATGCAACCTGCTATTGGTTTGTTGAATGAGCACCTATTGACCTTTAAAGATTATCCCCCACGCCAAGCAGCGGCTTCTTTGGACATCAATAAGGCCATTGAGGCCATATTGCAATCAGACACAAGAAAGTAAACACTATAAATTCTATAAACTTTAATTTAAATGGTATGAAAAAGTTGATTTTAGCTTTTACGGCACTTCTTTCGGTTGGAGTTGCCCTGGCCCAAAGTAAAGACAGGCCCAATATTCTAATTATTTTTCCAGACGATGTAGGTTGGAGTAACGTAAGTGCCTATGGTCATGGTGTAATGGGGTATACTACGCCCAATATAGACCGTATTGCTGAACAGGGGGTTATGTTTACCGAACACTATGCACAACCCAGTTGTACCGCAGGACGGGCCGCTTTGATTACGGGCCAATATCCTATTAGAAGTGGAATGACAACGGTTGGTAGACCAGGAGGCCCTCTAGGTTTAAAGAAAGAATCTCCCACGCTGGCCGAGGTGCTTAAGGAACAAGGGTATGCCACGGGTCAGTTTGGCAAGAACCATTTGGGAGACCTTAACTCACATCTTCCTACGGTACATGGTTTCGATGAATTTTTTGGCAACCTATACCATTTAAATACACAGGAAGAGTACCAACAAAAAGATTATCCACAAGATCCAGAATTCTTTAAAAAGTACGGCACCCGTGGTGTTTTGCACACCTATGCAACTAATACGGAGGATACAACGGTAGATCCACGGTTTGGTAAAGTGGGGAAACAACGCATAGAGGATACAGGTCAACTTTCCAAGGAGCGAATGGAAACCGTAGATGAAGAGTTTATGGCCGCTTCCCTTGATTTTATTAAAAGGGCGCAAGACGATGATAAGCCATACTTTGTATGGTTCAACCCCAGTAGAATGCACATGTATACGCATTTAAAACCGGAACATCGTTATTTAGCACAGCCTTATACCACAGAGCACGACTTTTATGGCAGTGGAATGATGGAACATGATATGATGATAGGTGAACTGTTGGATAAATTGGAAAAAATGGGGGCTTTGGAAAATACCATTGTTATCTATTCTACGGATAACGGTCCTGAGCACAGTGCCCGTCTGCATGGTGGCACCACACCATTTAGAGGTGAAAAAATGACCACTTACGAAGGTGGCGTTCGTGTACCTATGTTGGTCATGTGGAAAGACCATATTCCAGCTGGTAGAACACTTACTGGTATTCAATCCCACATGGATATTTTTACTACGCTGGCGGCGGCAGCGGGAGTACCTAATGTGGCTGATAAAATGTTGAAAGAAAGAAACCAGCCTATTGACGGAGTTAACAATTTAGACTATTGGTTGGGCAAAAGTGAAAAGAGTAATCGTAATAATTTTATTTATTATTACGAATCTACCGTGAAGGCTATTAGAATTAATCAATGGAAAGTACACTTTGAAACAAGTGAAAACTATTACGCACCCTATGAAAAACAGAAGTTTCCAATCATGTACAACATCCATTTTGACCCATATGAAAGTTTTGATAATCTAACGGATCGTTCGGATATAGTACAGAAAAAACAATTCTTAAATGAACCGATGCAGGAAATATTGGGAGAACACATTCAATCCCTTCAAGACTGTCCTCCGGTTCAAAAGGCGGCGACGTTTGACTTTTCAGAACTTGTAAAACAATTGCAGGCTGGCAAGCAATAATTGAGATTTAAAAAGGCAGACAATTGAACTGTCTGCCGTTTTTAACAAAAACTATAAAGTCATGAAAAGAAAAGGGATACTCATAGCTTATCTCAGCACATTTTTGCTGCTGTTTTCTTGTAAGGATTCAACAAAGAAAAGTGGTTCACAAAACGCCAAAGCCGAACCTTATCAACTTAGGCAAACGCTGTATTATGGGGGCAATATCATCACTATGGAAGGGGATCAACCCCAATATGCCGAAGCCGTAGTGCAGCGTGAAGGCAAGATTGTTTTTGTGGGCTCAAAAGAAGAGGCCTTCAACCAATTTAAAGAAAAGGCAGACGAGGTTGATTTACAGGGCAAAACCATGGTTCCGGCTTTTGTGGATGGCCACGGTCATTTTTACAATACAGGATTTGCCTCCATTGTCGCCAACCTTTTGCCGCCACCAGACGGGCCTTGCGGAAGCATTCAAGAAGTTGTGGATGCTACCAACAAATGGAAGGAAACCGAAGATGGAAAATTTGTTTTGAATAAATTCGGTTGGATTATCGGACACGGTTATGATGATTCCCAACTAACCGAAAAAGACCATCCGAAAGCCACCGACCTCGACAAAATAAGCGAGGATATTCCAGTACTGTTGATCCACCAATCCGAACATTTGGGAGTGATGAATTCAAAAGCACTGGAACTTTCAGGTTACACCAAGGATGCCAAAGACCCTGAAGGCGGGCATTTACGGAGAAATCCAGACGGAAGTCCAAACGGTGTTTTGGAAGAAAAAGCCATGTACAATATTTTGTTTCCATTGCTTGGTAAGGCCGATGAAGAGTTTGCTATGAAATGTATTGAAAAATCGCAGGAACAATACGCCCAAAATGGTTATTTAACGATTCAGGACGGACGAACCACTGCGGCCCAATCTAAAATCCTGAACAAGGCGGCCACCAAAGGGAAATTTTATTTGGATATTATTTCGTATCCCGATATTGATGAGCAAGGCTTCACAATGGATGAAGAATATTACAATAAAAACCAGTATAAAAACCATTACCGTGTAGGTGGTGTAAAATTGACTTTAGACGGTTCGCCCCAAGGAAAAACGGCTTGGCTAACGCAGTGCTATCATGTAAACCCGGTAGGTAAGGATGGCTGCTACAAAGGCTTTCCCATCATGAATGATGAAAAGGCAAAACAATATGTCGACCAAGCCTTTCAAAACCAATGGCAAATCATTTGTCATACCAATGGCGATGCGGCCATAGATCAGTATTTGATGGCCATTGCAGATGCAGAGGAAAAATATGGTTATCCAGACCATAGAACCACCATTATTCACGGACAGACGTTGCGCAAAGACCAAATTCCGATGGTAAAAGAGCTTGATGTGTATTGTTCACTTTTTCCGACCCATACCTTTTATTGGGGCGATTGGCATAGAGAATCCGTTTTAGGTGAACCGCGTGCCGACTATATTTCGCCTTGTAGGGATGTGATCGATGCCGGTATCAACCTTACTTCTCATCACGATGCACCTGTAATTTTCCCAAACTCGATGCGGGTTTATGATGCCACGGTAAATAGAGTAACCCGTACTGGTTATGTATTGGGCCCAGATCAAAGGGTAACACCTTACGAAGGACTTAAAACTTTGACGATTTGGGGAGCAAAACAAAACTTTGAAGAAAACACAAAGGGAAGCATTTCCGAAGGAAAATTGGCCGATTTAGTGATTTTGGATAAAAACCCATTGAAGATAGACCCAATGGACATTCACAATATACAAGTGTTGGAATCTATTAAAGAGGGGAAGACAGTTTATTCAAAAGAAAAAAAATGATGCATGAAGTATAACGTGCAGCTTATGGTGTTGCTATGTTTTGCGCTTTCAATACTATCGGCGCAGGACATAACACAACGTAACTATTTGTTGGGAAATTGGAATGGTTTAAGGGATAGCTTGGAAGCCAAAGGTCTGTATATTCAGCCGCGGGTAACTGTTTTTAACCAGAATTTTGTTTCCGGTGAAGGTTCCAACAAAAGCGTTTTCAACGGAAAGACACAGTTGGATGTTAAATTCAATGGAAAAACACTGGGCCTAAACCGTTGGACATTGGTTACCAAAGCCGAATATAATTTTGGGAACGCCCTTGATGGGTCAGGGCAGGTATTGATTCCCAAAAATACAGCAATCACATTTCCAGGCTTTGAAAGTGGTGAGCGGTTCGATATAAGTAATGTGTATTTGGTATACGGCTGGAAACCCGGTAACCAAGTTGTTTTTGGTAAAATCAACATGGTGGATATGGCTGCAGGAACCAAATTTAGTGGAGGTGCAGGTCTTGATGCATTTTGGAATTTAGGTTTTGCAGCACCTGTTTCGGGGATTACCCCGCCGTATTTGTTCGGTGCTATCGCTTCTGTTGGCAACGAAAAATTAAGATGGACGTTTATGGCGTACGACCCAGTGAGTGTGGTGGGTAAAACAGGCTTTGAATCCCCTTTTGACGAAGGTATTGTGCTGTCAGCCTCACCATCGCTCAATGTGAAAATTGGGAAACTAATGGGTTCACACTCGTTACGTTTTGTTTACAGCACTCAAGATGGAACCAATTTGTATGCACTAGGTGATATAAGCTCGCCCGTAACCATTCCGATCAGCGATAAAAAACATCGATTTTATGGAAGTTATGCCATTAGTCAGCCCATAATGAAACTAAATGAAGACCCATCGAGAAGTTGGGGATTCTTTGGGCAAATTGCATTTTCGGACGGCAACCCCAATCCGGTCGATTTTAGCTTTTTCGCAGGTGTTGGAGGCAACAGTTTTATTAGAAACCGTTCACAAGATAAATGGGGAATTGCCCTTTACAACTATTCATTAAGTACTATTGTTGATGATATAGCAGACTCAATGGGCATGCCATTGCGGAATGAGATGGGACTTGAGGTTTTTTATCAGTATTGGGCAACAAATTGGTTTTCACTAGGTGCCGATTTGCAAATTACCGATCCCATTATTAAAAATAATGCGACTGCAACATTTTTAGGATTGAGGTCGTCGATTAAACTGTAAAGAATGATAGGTATGGTCAGCACAAAGTATGTAATGGCATTGTTTTGTATGATTTTGGTAATGCCGTCATGCAAAAACAAGCATGAAGAAGCCCAATCAAAGGAACCTGTTGAAAACCCACTACCTTCTTTTAACGATGTACAATCAAAAACCGACATCATCAATTTTGTAACATTAGTGACCGATTCTTCCGGTACGCAGTACGTAAGACCTGAAGACCGGATTGTTTGTTTTGATAACGACGGTACACTCTGGGCAGAGCAGCCCTTGCCATCGCAATTGTATTTTGTGTTTGATAAGGTAAAGGAATTATCGCAAACCAATTCAAAATACAAAACCGAAAGTCCCTATAAGGAAGTGGTTGAAAACGATGTGGAAGGATTAATGAAAGTCGATAAAACCAAATTGATAAGCATGATCGGTGAAATCGATTCGCTCTATCACGAAAATTACAGTGAAACCGTCAACAAATGGCTCGGTACCGCAAAACACCCTGTATTAAAGCGGACATATACCAAGACGGTCTACCAGCCTATGTTGGAATTGTTGGACTATCTGCGCGCCAATAACTTTACCATTTATATTGTTTCGGGAGGTGGTGCCAAGTTTATGCGTGCATGGCAACCCCAAATTTATGGTATTGAAGAAAATCATATTATTGGGTCAACCTTCAAAACAGAAACGGTTCAACTTGAGGATTCCATAGCGGTTGTACCCACGTCTACATTTGACTTTTACGATGACCATCTGGGAAAAGTCATCAATATTGAAAAAATAATTGGCAAGAAACCCATTATGGTTGTGGGAAATTCTGATGGGGATTTGGAAATGATGGAATACGCTTCTACCAATAATCCGCATCCAACTTTTATGCTGTACCTAAACCACACGGACGGCAAGCGTGAATTTTTATACGATGAAAAAACTCCGGCTGGTCGTTTGGAAGAGGGAATGGAAATCTCGAGAAAGCAAGGTTGGACCCTAATTGATATGAAGCAGGATTGGAATAGGGTCTTTGTTGATTAATGAGATATGGGAAAATGAAAAAAGGGATGATAAAATTTTTACGCTACGTTTGCTTTTTACTACTTGCTTTTTCTGGGCTAAAAATCCATGCCCAGTCCGATACCATTGTGCTCAAAAATCAGGACAAACTTGTTGGTGAAATAAAGCGCATGTCCAAAGGTGTGCTGACCATGGAAACCGATTATAGCGATTCCGATTTTGAAATTACATGGTTGGAAGTACTCTCAATGTCTAGCGAGCAGACCTATTTTGTAACCCTGACCAAAGGGTATCGGTTTGAAAGTAAAATCAGGGCCGAACAAAATGAACATGGTGTGATCTATTTAAAAAGGGTGGATACCTCTTGGGTAAAAGTTCCCGTTCAGGACGTGGTGGAGTTCAAGGCGGTGAAATCCAACTTTATAAGCCGGATTTCCACGAGTATTTCGTTGGGCTACAATTTTACCAAAAGCAATAATTTAAGCCAGTTTGTTGTAAACGGCACTTTAAGTTATGTAGGCTTTAAATGGGAAGCGGATGCCACTTACAATTCAGTGGTAAGCAAACAAGAGGATGTGTCGGGAACCAAACGTATTGATGCTGGATTGAACTTCAGGTATTTTTTGGAAAGGGATTGGTTTTTGGATTCCAATGCATCTTTTCTCTCGAACAATCAAATAGACTTGGATTTACGTACCAACCTACGTGCTGGGGTCGGTAAATACCTAGTGCACAACAATAGCCTATATCTAGGGCTGGGAGGTGGACTGGCCTGGAACAACGAACAGTATTTGACCGCTCAGGGTGCCGACAAAAACTCGTTTGAATCGTATGTGGGGTTGGAATTTAATATGTTCGACATGGGTGATTTGGATTTTTTTACCCGAATGCTTCTATATCCCAGCTTAACTGAAAGTGGGCGACTAAGAAGCGACATAACTGCCAATTTAAAATATGATTTGCCCTTGGATTTATTTATAAAAATTGGATTTACATACAATTATGATAATCAACCCGCAGAAGGATTTTTAAAAGACGATTATGTATTCAATACCACCTTTGGTTGGGAATTTAATTAAAAACAGGGCTGTGAACAGAACCAAAAAAACTAGAAAACCTATTCAATTAACGTAACTTAAGCAAGGGAAAGGTTACTTCGGCATTCAATACCGATAACACGATAGTCCTTTCCTTCATGTTTTAATGGAATAAAGAACCTACCCAAATGAAGATTACTACGTACAAAGTTCCAAGCTTGCTATTTTTTGCACTATTGCTCACCATGTGCAAATCGGAAAAAAAGAAGGCCGGGCCAGAACTTGTTTCGGCAAACCACTATTGCTATGTTCCTTCAGATTCCCTTATGGGAAAACAATATCTGGACGGCAAAGCCCTGGCAAACATTGGAAATATTCACCCAGATGAAAACAGATTGACGAACACTTCCGGAATGGTGCTCATAAAAGGAGGCATATTTGATATGGGGGGCGATATGCCCTCAAACCCAGAAGGCATGCCAGCCACAGCATTGCCACAGCCCGATGAATTTCCCAAACACTCCGTTCAAGTTTCTGATTTTTATATGGACGAACATGAGGTAACCGTTCGCGAGTTTTTGGAATTTGTTGAGGCAACAGGATACAAGACTGTGGCCGAGTATGATGTGGATTGGGAAGAATTAAAAAAGCAAGTCCCCCCTGGAACACCCAAACCAGATGATGAAATGCTAAAAGCGGGTGCTTTGGTGTTCCATTATGTGCCCAAGGGTACGCCAAAGGACAATTTGGCCAACTGGTGGTCATTTCAAACAGGGGTAAATTGGAAGAATCCTGATGGTGGCAATCCAGCATTGGATGCCATTTTAGATATGCCCGTTACCCAAGTGTCGTGGTACGATGCCATGGCCTATGCCAAATGGGCCAATAAACGCTTGCCCACCGAGGCAGAATACGAATATGCCATGCGGGGCGGTAGCAATAACACCATGTATCCCTGGGGCAATGAAATAGTGCACGATACTGATCTGAGAGGGAATTTTTTACAAGGGGATTTTCCTTACGAAAATACAGTGGAAGATGGTTTTAAAGCATTGGCGCCCATAAAATCATTCCCCCCCAATGCCTATGGTTTATATGATATTTCCGGGAATGTGTGGGAATGGACTTTGGATTGGTATGGCGCCGATTATTATCAAACTTTGAAAGATAAAGGGCAAACCGTCTTGAACCCAAATGGCCCGGAAAGGACCAATGAGGTCTTTAACCAACAGGCCACCAATAAAGTGGTTCGGGGAGGGTCATTTTTATGCAATGATGGGTGGTGTTCCGGGTTCAGGAATTCCAGAAGAATGCGTTTAAGCCCAGATTCCGGTATGCAACATGTCGGCTTTAGATGTGTTAGGGAAGTGAGATGATGGAACTGCACATCCTTATGAGGGTGCAGTAGAAAAGAAATAGGGGTAAAGCCTTAATTTTCAATACTATTTGATGCACATAAATAGTGTTTTTTACCGAAAAATATGCTAAATTGAAGACAGTATGATACTCAATTAGTACGTTTCTGGAGACCAGAGTTCGCCTGCTTTAATTAAAACTAAAATATCATGAAATCAACCTCATTACAATGTTCGACAATACTATTGTTGACTGCTTTTTTGTTTACAGGATGCGCTAGTACAATAAATTTAAAAGGCTCTTGGAGCGAAGATGCCTTACAAAGTAAATTGGAAGAGGGCAACAACCTGATTCTTGTAAAGGTCAACGATAGAAATGCCCGATATGTCTTGGAAGAACAGTTTAAGGTTAGACTTGCCGAAAAAGGGATTCAATCCGAAACAGCCTCAATTAAATTTCCACCCTTAGATCCCAACAAAAAAACAACCGAAGATCAGGTCAGTGAAACTGCCCAAATGTTTAAGAGTGAGAACATTGATCTTGTGGTATTGACCACATTAAAGGAAATTGACCAAACTGTACACACCCAAACCAGTGGAGGGTATTATGCGGGCGGAGGGTATTATGCACCACCTTACCGAAGATTTTCAAGGTATTACTACAGTTATTACGATCCAGGGGTGTATGTACCCTTGAGCAGTACTACATCAGTTTCAAAAAATTATCATTTGGAGACCGTCGTCTTTGATCTAAACGGTAATGAAAATGAACAATTACTATCGGTAACGTCGGTAGAGGTAAAAGACCCCGGAAATATAGAAAAGGTTGCTGCAAAGTATGCCCAATCTGTGGTGGATAGGATATTAGGCAGTGAATAAGCAAGAAGCTATGAAGGCAAAGGTATTTCTTCTGTTTGCATTTTGTGTCCTTTTCGGCTATGGACAAAATATGAACCATGTTAGTGCAGATATATTCCTTCCCGTTTTTGGTACTGCACAATTCCAATATGAGCGTGGTTTTAACAAAAATATGACTGCTAGCCTTTCCATGGGAGGAAAATTCTCCTCTGGAATCTTTAGGGTTGAAGGTATAGATGGGAACCGTATTATGACGGACGACTTCAACTTTAAAGGGTTTAAGTTAATTCCTGAATTCCGATGGTATGTGCAGAAAACCAGCACACCATACTATGGATTTTATGTAGGGGCCTATGCCAAATTTCAACGAACCAAGGATGAAATTAAAGGCATTTACATCGCTGAGGACGAAACTCAACATGAGTTGCAAATAGATGCCAAGATAAGAACCTTTGGATACGGCCTTCAAGTGGGCTATAAATTAGAGGTGTACAAATCCTTCTTTGTCGATTTCATCATTTTTGGTCCGGGATTGACCTTCAACACTTTTGAACTAAAGGAGAAAGTACCAGTTCCTGAAGCCTTTTATGATGACCTTTCCGAAGCTTTGTCCAACTATGGGATTTTTGAACAATGGGGAGCGGATTTCGAAATCAATCCCAATGGAGAAACAGAAAGAATTGCCTTACCGGCATTGCGATACGGTATCAAAGTTGGGTATTCTTTCTAATAGCATAGATCAATCATTTTAATTCAATATCATGAAAACTCAAAACCTCTCGGAAGCATTAAAATTTGTTCTAACGTTCATTATTTCATTGAGCACGTGTCTTGTTGCATATTCTCAGGACCAGCAAACCTCCAATGCTGATGAATTGGCAAAAAAATTGCAGAATCCGGTAGCAAGCCTTATCAGTGTTCCATTCCAGGGAAATTTTGACTTTGGGATTGGTCCGGCCGATGGAAGTCGCTTTACCTTGAACATTCAACCAGTGATTCCCATGAGCCTAAATGAAGATTGGAACCTTATAGCTCGGGTTATTATGCCGATTACCTTCCAGAGTGATGTTTTTGGGGACAGTGGTTCCCAATCCGGATTGGGAGATGCCACAATAAGTGCCTTCTTTTCCCCGAAAGAGCCAACATCCGGTGGTTTAATTTGGGGTGTGGGTCCAGCACTCCTGATTCCTACTGCGACAGATGATCTATTGGGAACAGGGAAATTTGGCGTGGGACCTACTGCGGTAGGATTAAAACAAATTGGAAATGTAACAGTTGGAACGTTGGTAAACCATATTTGGTCCATTGCGGGCGATGCGGATAGGGGCGATGTGAGCGTTACCTTTTTTCAACCTTTTATCGCAAAAAACTTCTCTGGAGGCTATGCCATGGCATTGAACACCGAATTGACCCAAAATTGGGATGCCCATTCAACCTCAGGGAATCTAAATCTCGTTGGTTCCAAAGTAATTTCACTGGGAAGCCAGTTGGCGCAAGTGGGCGGTGGACCTAGAATTCCCTATGGAAATGGCAATACGGCAGAATGGGGCTTTAGGGTCATCCTAGTGCTGTTATTTCCTAAATAGGCCGAATACCTTTGCTTACATAAATACCCTTCATTGCTGTTTTTGTAAGCAATATATTATTGCATCCATTTCTACTCAACCCTTTGAGGAGATGAGCAATATTGCCATCCTTGGATTTTCAGTATGTATACCAAATGCTGATTGATCAATTTCTTCGCAAATAATCCACAAGTCAATCTGAGTACGTTGTTTACTTCTAAATTAATAACGATAGTGGTCGTACCGATTTTGTGCAAAGTGTGAATTCAGATGAACATAAGCGATAAAAAAGGAAATCGGAATTAAGATTCTTGTGATTATTTAGAAAAGCTACATAAAACCTCAAATATGTTAATCTTATCCTAAAAAGAATGTTTTATTGATCGCATGCAGGTGAAAAAAATGACAATTTGAAAAAAAACCTTATTTTTAAAAAGTGTGAAGCGAACACTTTATTTTCAACGGTTCACTTTACAAGTTAAATCAAATCAAAATCAAGTAATAACCAATTATTAACGAATGCAGACTAAAAAAATTTGGCTAGGCTTGGCCTTTGTGGCTTCACTATGTGTCATGATCAGCTCATGTAAGCCCAAGAAATCCAGCACAATAGACAATACTCCAAAAAGAATGGAGATTCTCTTTTTGGGTCATAAAACCAATGCCCACCACAACTCCGAAAAATTGGCTAGTATTTTATCGAGAGAGTACTTTAGGAGTGGTATCAATATTTCATTTACCGATAATCCAGACGATTTAACCAAAGAAAATCTGGACCATTATGCAGGATTGGTGATTTATGCAAACCATGATTCCATCACAGAGCCACAGGCCGAAGCGCTTTTGGGTTATGTTAAGGGTGGAAAAGGATTGATTGCACTGCACTGTGCTTCCTTTTGTTTTAGAAATAACGATGAGGTCGTTGAGATGATTGGCGGTCAGTTCAAAAGTCATGAGTACGATACCATTCAAAACGTTATCCTAAAGCCAGAACATGAGGTTATGCAAGGTATTCCAGCCTTTAAAACTTTGGATGAAACTTATGTGCACGATAAGATTTCACCCAATATAGAAGTGCTGGCAGAGCGCGTGGAAGGTGATCATCATGAACCCTACACTTGGGTAAGACCCTATGGAGAAGGCCGGGTGTTTTATACCGCTTACGGCCATGACGATAATACATTCAGTAATCAAGGTTTCTTGGATTTGGTAAAGAATGGAATCATGTGGTCCGTTGGAGAGGAAGCAAAAGCAAACCTTGAAAAGGTAACTATAGCTAAACCCGAATATACAGACGGACTTGTGCCCAACTACGAAAAAAGAGACCCCGCACCGCGAGTCCAACAACCTTTGACTCCCGAAGAATCGATGTCCTTAATGCAAGTCCCTGTTGGATTTGAGCTGAAACTGTTTGCATCGGAACCCATGCTTTATAATCCAATGTACATGAACTGGGATGAGAAAGGAAGACTTTGGGTCATTGAAACCGTAGATTATCCCAACGAAGTAAAGGATGATGATATGGGGGATGACCGTATAAAAATATTGGAAGATACCGATGGCGATGGCAAAGCAGATAAGGTAACTACCTTCGCTGAAAAATTGAACATCCCTACCAGTTTTGTGTTCTCCAATGGCGGTATCATTGTTAGCCAGTCCCCATCATTTCTGTTCCTAAAGGATACGGATGGTGATGATGTGGCGGATGTGCGGGAAGATATTCTGCCTGGTTGGGGAAAACATGATACCCATGCCCAATCTTCAAACTTACGGTATGGTTTGGACAACAATATTTGGGGTATGGTAGGCTACTCTGGTTTTGAAGGCGTGTCGCAACAAGGCGGTGCGGATTCTTTGAAGTTTGACAATGCCATGTACAAGTTTGACCCCAACACAATGGACATTGAGCATTTAGGTGATACTTCAAACAATACATGGGGATTAGGTTTTTCTGAAGAATTTGATGTTTTTGTTTCCACAGCCAATAATACGCACACCGCATTTTTTGGTATTCCAAAAAGATATTTCGAAAAAGCGGACATCGATGAAAACGGTATCACAAAATTAGATGCCCATTACGATATGCGCTATGCTATCAAAGCCCTTCGACAGGTGGATGTCATGGGAGGGTTTACTGCAGCAGCGGGTCACAGTTTATATACCGCAAGGGATTTTCCCAAATCGTATTGGAACAGTGTGGCATTTGTTACCGAACCAACAGGTAGATTGGTGCATAGAGTGAATCTAAAACAAGAAGGAGCCGGATTTATAGAAGATGGCGATGGATGGAACCTATTGACCAGTGGTGATGAATGGGCAGGGCCCATTCAAGCTGAAGTAGGACCTGACGGAGCTGTTTGGATTGCCGATTGGTACAATTTTATCATTCAGCATAACCCAACACCTTCTCCTAGTTCTGCTGGGGTAGAAGCGATGAATGGTTATGGAAATGCGTATGTGAACCCTTTGAGAGACCGTTCTCGCGGACGTATCTACCGCGTGGTTTACAAAGGACATGATAAGCACAACACCCTTGAATTGGACAAAAACGATAAAAAAGGTCTTGTAAAAGCATTGTCCAACAATAATATGCTCTGGAGAACACACGCACAACGATTGTTGGTGGAAAATGGAGATACCTCTGTATTTCCAGAATTGTATACGTTGGTACAAGATGAATCCGTTGACGAAGTAGGAATCAATGCTCCAGCTATTCACGCCTTATGGACACTTCATGGGTTAGGTGCTTTTGATGGTTCCAACAAAGAGGCATTGGATGTTGCCACAAAAGCATTATCACATCCTACCGCAGGTGTGAGACGTGTCGCAATTCAAGTGTTGCCCAAAAATGTGGAAACATTTGAGGCCATTGAGAAAGCTGGACTGTTTGCAGATGAGGATTACAGGGTACGATTGGCAGCAGCATTGTTCACTTCTGAATTGCCTCCATCCAATGCTATTGGAAGTGTATTGGTAGATATGGCCGAAAAGGAAGAAAATTTCACCGATATGTGGTTGAAACATGCCTTGACCATTTCGGGTAAATTGAATGCAGATGGATTTAAGGCAGAGTTTGCCAAAAGGGGGTACAAGCAGAATCCTTCCTTAATGGAAGCCTCTCTTGCTCAGAAATTGGCCTATGGTTCCCAACTAAATATGGTGCAACTGCGCAGAACGTGGAGACGTGCAGTTCCACTAACTCCAGAAGTGGCCAATAGGGAATGGATTGTTTCCGGTGACATTGAAAATAATTCAGACGAAGAGCATTCAGGGCTTATTATGGTGCAAGGAAACCGAAGAAACGGGTATGGACTGTTCTTTATGGATGGACAATTAAATTTTGTCATCAACCAAAATGGCAGAACGTATAAAGTGGTGAATTCGGAACGGCTTCCCAAGAACTTCAAATTTGTGGCAGGATTACAGGAAGACGGTGTAATGAAGTTGGTAATTGATGGAGAGGAAGTTGGTTCGACCCAGACGGCGGGTCTTTTCAAAAATGATTTAGAAAAAGAACGTGGTGTAAGGGTTGGTTTTGAAAGAAGTACCGGCGGCGATAAAGTGGCCGATTACCCTGATTTATTCTATTCCAGAACAACCTCATTCAGAAATGGAAAGCTAGAAATTTTAGATACTTCTGCAGTGACTGAAGTTGTTGAGGATGTGGATCAGGTAATTGTCCTGAACACCTTGAAGGACGTCATGAAATATGACAAAGAGTTAATTACGGCCAAGGGGGGCACAACCATTCAGATTGTGCTTAACAATCCAGATTTCATGCAGCACAATTTGGTGCTGGTTCAACCTGGAACCAAGGATAAAGTTGGGGCAGAGGCCGATAAATTGGCAATGGCCAGCAATGGGCAAGAATTGGAGTATATACCCCAAATGCCCGAAGTCATCGCCGCAACGCCTTTAATTAATTCAGGAGGCAGTTATACATTGACCATAAAATTGCCGAATAAGCCAGGGGATTATCCTTATATATGCACATTCCCAGGACACTGGCGAATTATGCAGGGAGTATTGCGTGTAAATTAATCAACCATTAAGTAATTAAAAGTATGAATAATCAAACTGCTTCCGCGCCAGATAGGCTGTTGTTCTTAACGTGTTTTGTTGCATTGGTAACCACAGCTTTTGGATTTATCCTTCGGGCTATCGTTTTACCGCAATGGGGTATAGATTTTAATTTGACCCAGACCCAGTTGGGGGAAATTTCAGGAGTTGGTCTCTGGCCCTTTGCCATTAGTATTGTCCTTTTTAGCCTTGTGGTCGATAAGATAGGCTATAAAACTTCCTTAGGTTTTGCATTTGTATGCCATGTTGCCTCGGTAATTCTTACCGTTACCGCTACAGGCTATAGCTCACTGTACCTGGCCACTTTTATTGGGGCTATTGGGAATGGTGTTGTAGAAGCTGTTGTAAATCCAGTGGTAGCGACCATGTTTGCCAAAGAAAAAACCAAGTGGTTAAATATGCTGCATGCCGGTTGGCCGGGAGGTTTGGTATTAGGGGGTGTTTTTGCCTTAATAATGGGTGCAGAAATGGATTGGGAGTATAAAATTGCCCTTACACTAATACCAACGTTGATTTATGGTGTGATGATGTTGCGTCGCAAGTTCCCTGTGAATGAACGTGTACAGGCGGGTGTTTCCTATAAAGAAATGTTGCAGGAAGTTGGTGCTGCAGGAGCGCTTATTATTGTATCCATAGTGGTGTTTCAATTAGGTGAGGTGTTTGGTTGGACCCTTTGGTTGAATGTGATCATTATCTTGCTGATTACCGTATTATTTGGACTCTATACACGAAGTTTCGGCCAGCCATTGTTTGTGATACTTTTGTTGATCATGATACCGTTGGCGGTAACCGAACTCGGTACGGATAGCTGGATTACCGACTTAATGACGCCAGCAATGACCAAAATAGGGCTACAAGCTGGATGGGTATTGGTGTATACCTCTGCAATTATGTTTGTGCTGCGTTTGTTTGCCGGGCCCATTATCCATAAAGTGTCGCCGCTCGGTTTATTGGCCATTTGTTCATTGGTGGCTGCGGCAGGACTATTTTTCCTTTCCCAGTCAGTTGGCGTAATGATATTGGTGGCTGCCACCATTTACGGATTCGGTAAAGCCTTTTTCTGGCCCACCATGCTTGGTGTGGTCGCTGAACGTTTTCCAAAGGGAGGTGCCTTGACCCTCAATATAATTGGAGGCTTGGGTATGATTGCAGCTGGTGTTATTGGAGCGGGAATTATTGGATTTATTCAAGATAGCTCTATTGAAAAAGGAATCAAGGAATATGACAACATCCAAAATACGGAATTGAGCCAGAAATTTATTACCGATGAAAAAACCAGTGTTTTTGGGGATTACCGGGCCTTGGACAAACAAAAATTGGAGAATGCATCCGATGCTGAAATTGAAACCATAACGGAGGTTCAGCATCAGTCCAAAAAGGAAGCATTACAATACATTGTTATTTTTCCGATTTTAATGTTTATAAGCTATATGGCACTTATCCTATATTTCAAAAAGAAAGGGGGCTACGCTGCCGTAGCACTGACTACGCATGATGATAATTGACAAGTAAGAACACATGACTTTAAAAAATATTAAGTTTGGTGCAAGTACGTGGTTATGGGCTTCCCCTTTTACAACGGAAACCATCGAAGCACTTTTTCCAAGGATTTCCCAATTAGGATTTGATGTCGTAGAAATTGCGGTTGAAGATCCTACATTGATAGATGTACAAAAAGTAAAGGAAGGTCTAGATAAATATGGACTTGACGTAACCATTTGCGGAGCATTTGGAAGCTCCCGTGATTTGACCAATGAATCCGTGGAAGTTCAAAAAAATGGACTTTCTTATATTGAAGCGTGTCTGGATATCTGTGAGGAATTGGGCGTTTCCTTTTTTGCGGGACCTATGTATTCCGCCGTTGGGAAGGCAAGGATGTTGCCCCCTGAACAAAGAAAGGCGGAATGGGATTTGGCTGTGAAAAACTTGCGAAACGTTTGTGAAATGGCTGAAAATAGAGGGTTAGAAATCGCTTTGGAGCCATTAAACAGGTTCGAATCAGATTTGGTGAACACCACGGATGATGCCCTTCGAATGGTAAAAGACATCAATCATTCGGCGGCTAAAGTAATGATTGACAGTTTTCACATGAGCATTGAAGAACGCGATGTGGAAAGTGCCATCATGGCAGCTGGTGATAAATTGGTTCACGTTCAGGTATCCGAAAATTACAGAGGCGCTCCTGGAAGTGGTCAAACCCCATGGGGTGCCTATAAAAGAGGACTCGAAGCCATCAACTATGAAGGTGTGGTTTCCATTGAAAGTTTTACCACCCAAAATGTGGAATTGGCGGGAGCAGTTTGTTTTTGGACGCCCAAGGCAGATACCCAAGACGATTTCGCTAAAGACGGACTTCAATTTTTAAAAAAATGGGCTTCAAACTAAGAAGCTTGTTTCATCAGAATTATTAAAATATAAAACATGAGTAAAAAAATTAATGTGGCCATTATAGGTCTTGGTTTCGGAGCAGAATTTATTCCAATCTATCAGAAGCACCCAAATGCTGAAATGTACGCTATTTGTCAGCGTAACGAGGAGAAAATGAATGCTATTGGTGACGAATTTGGAATTGATGTTCGTTACACAGACTATGATGAGCTTTTAAAAGACCCAAATATTGATGCGGTCCATATCAATACCCCCATTCCTAATCACGGGGAACAGTCCATCAAGGCACTAAAAGCAGGGAAGCATGTGGCATGTACCGTACCTATGGCAACAACCGTAGAGGAATGCAAACAAATTGTGGAATTGGTCAAGGAAACGGGTTTAACCTATATGATGATGGAAACTGTGGTGTACGCACGGGAGTTTTTGTTCATGAAAGAGTTGTATGACAAAGGAGAACTGGGAAAAATACAATATTTAAAAGCCAGTCACCAACAAGATATGGACGGATGGCCCAATTATTGGCCAGGATTGCCTCCAATGCATTATGCGACCCACTGCGTGGGACCCGTGTTGGCATTGACAAAAGGTGAGGCGGAATATGTGTCTTGTTTTGGTTCCGGAACTATTCGAGAAGAACTTATTCCGATTTACAATTCTCCATTCGCGGTGGAAAGTACGCACATAAAATTCAGAAATTCAGATTTAAGCGCGCATGTGTACCGATCACTTTTTGATGTGGCACGCCAGTACCGCGAAAGTTTTGAAGTGTATGGCTCCAAAAAATCGGTGGAGTGGCCATTGATAGAGGGACATCCCTTGGTGGTCCATACGGCTAAAAAACCCGAACCCGAAATACCCGAAGAAATGGAATCGCCAGATTACGCCAAGTATCTGCCGGAAGAAATCCAGCGCTTTACCACCAAAGGGGTTTACGATACGGACGATAATCAACACTTATCCTTTACACAAGGTGCCGGCCATGGTGGTTCGCACCCACATTTAGTGCATGAGTTCGTTAATGCGCTTGTACAGGGTGAAGAACCGTATCCAAACGCTAAGCAATCAGCCAATATCACCTGTGTTGGTATTTTGGCACACGAGTCGGCCTTGCAGGGGGGCAAGCAAATTAGTTTACCGGACTTCACTTTAAGTGATGAATAGTTTTAAAATAATTTATCAAAAAGAAAAGAGCCCCAATAGTTTTATTGGGGCTTTTAATTGAAGTCAAGCATTGAAGATTCGCTTTATTGCAGAGACTCAAAAGGTTTCTGTTTAAAGATAAATCGATGGGATTAAATAAATTCGTTCAACCCTCGTTATATTTGTAAAACCAAAAGATTCTAGTCAATATTTTATGGCCAAAACCTCTAAAGAATATCTCTCCGATATTCTGAAAATAAATTTAAGCGATTCTGAATTCCAATGGTTGGCAAATGCGGTGGAGCAAATCTTTGATACAAAAAGCAAAAAAGATTTGTATATCACCTACAGTCTTTGTGCCTCAAAGATTTCCAATGCCCCAATTACGGATTTTGGCTCTAAGGATTACGAATGGAAGAGCTATTTGGAGGTTCAAAAGGCATCAACCTTGGAAATTGCAAGGATTTTTGTTCTTTCTTCGGTACTGGACGCTGCTGATGAGTTTTTAAAGCCCGTACAGCAACTCATTCAAGTGGCGGATATAACCGAGCTGGAAACGTTCCTAAAATATTTGGTTCTGTTACCAGAGCCTAAGAACTTTAATTTTGCGGCTGTAGAAGCACTTAGAACCAATATAGCCACGGTTTTTAACGCCATATCCCAATATAATCCATACCCATCCCAATATTTTACAACGGGTGAGTGGAACCAAATGTACCTTAAAGCTGCTTTTATGCAGCAAGATTTGAAAAAGATACCGGAAATCGAAAAAATGGCCAACAAGGATTTGGCACGAATCATCTCCGACTATGCCCACGAAAGATGGGCAGCTTCTAGAGCAATTGACCCTCTGTTCTGGAGACCCGTATCCAACTTTTTGGAAGGTAACCTGATTGAAGACATAGAACGTTTGTTCAAAAGTGAAGATGAAAGGGAACAGAAGGCAGCAACTTTGGTTTGCTACCATTCAAAAGTTGATAAAGCAAAAACCTTGCTCAATACATATGACACCCATCTAGAAAAAGTTGAAAAGGGTGAACTAACCTGGAAAAATTTATAATATCATGGATGATAAAATGATGATCATAGACCCACACGTACACATGACCTCAAGGACCACGGATGATTATGAGGCCATGGCGGCGGCAGGGGTCGTTGCGGTAATAGAACCTTCCTTTTGGTTGGGACAGCCTCGAACACAGGTAGGCTCATTTCAGGACTACTTCAGCAGTCTTGTAGGCTGGGAACCGTTTCGAGCATCACAATTTGGAATAAAGCATTATTGCACTATTGGTCTTAACTCTAAAGAAGCCAACAATGTGCCTTTGGCTGAAGAGGTGATGGAGTTGTTACCACTTTATCTTCATAAGGAAAATGTTGTCGCCATTGGTGAGATTGGTTATGATGACCAATCCGAGGCAGAAGACCGTTTCTTTAGGGAACAATTGGAGTTGGCCAAAGCCTTTAACATGATGGTCCAGGTACATACCCCGCATAGAGATAAAAAAGCAGGTACCATCAAAAGTATGGAAATTTGTTTGGAGCATGGTTTAGATCCTGGAATGGTGGTAATAGATCACAATAATGAAGAGACCGTACAAGAAGTACTCGATAGAGGCTTTATTGCAGCATTCACTATTTACCCCAAAACCAAGATGGGCAACCAACGTATGGTGGAAGTGGTAAAAAAGTTCGGTAGTACAAACATTATAGTGGATAGTTCTGCCGACTGGGGTGTGAGTGACCCATTGGCTGTTCCCAAGACAGCAAATTTGATGCTTCAAAATGGCGTTGCTCGCGAAGATGTCGTAAAAACATGCTACCAAAATGCCTTGGACTTTTTCGGAAGATCAGGAAAAATGAAAGAGGAGCACTGGCTAAGCCCAGAGGCTATTGACCAAAGAAAACTTTTTAATGACAATAGTGTTCTTCGTGGTCAGGAGCCCAAGGTAGAGGATAACAAAATTGTTTGATGAGTCCAAAGTTAAAGGCATATCTTCAACTGTGTAGGCCTGCCAACTTACCTACTGCAGCAGCTGATATTATTGCTGGAATATCAATATCTGGATTTTTTGCTGGTCTGAGCGCTTTTGAAATACCGCACAGTAATTTCTTTCCTGCTTTAATTTTGATAATGGCCTCGATGTTTTTATATGCAGGAGGTGTTGTACTCAATGATGTTTTTGACATAGAAATCGATAAGGTTGAACGTCCAGAAAGACCCATCCCAAGTGGTATAGTTCCTTTGGGCAAAGCCAGATTGTTTGGGTTTATTTTACTATTGGTCGGAATTTGCTTGGCTTTTTTGATACATAAAACATCTGGTTTTATTTCTGTTTTTTTGGCTGTGGCCATTTTGTCTTACGATAAATTTGCAAAGCACCACGCATTTTTAGGGCCGCTGAACATGGGTGTTTGCCGGGGACTTAACCTTCTCATGGGGATTTCTTTGCTGAATGCAATGGGAAATTGGCCCTATGTTTTGATTCCTGTGGTGTTTATCTTTGCGGTTACCATGGTGAGCCGGGGTGAGGTCCATGGGAAGAACAAAGGCAATATTGTGCTTGCAGGACTGTTATATATACTGGTGCTGCTAGGTGTATATTATCTTCATTGTGTTTACACGGGTGGAGACCTTTGGTACCTTGTGTTTTTAGCACTGTTCGCTTTTATGGTATTTAGGCCATTGATTAACGCATATAGGGAAAATAGCCCGGCAAATATCAAAAAAGCGGTAAAAACAGGGGTTATATCCATAATTCTATTGGATGCGGCCATAGCAGTGGCCCATTCCAATATAATTGTTGGACTTATTATTCTATTATTATTGCCATTATCAATGTATTTGGCAAAACAATTTGCAGTTACTTAGTATATGGACAAAATTACATTGCCAACCATTCAACAAGAATTTCAAGTACGGTATACATATCAACTATTGTTTACCCAGCATTTATTTGCATTGGAAAATCCGTTGTTCAAAAATGTTTTGGCAGAGTATCGTCCCAATCATCCCATAAAATGTCTATTTGTGGTAGATCAGGGAGTTTTGGACCATCATTCCTATGTAAAGGATGAAATAGAAGCATATTGCAAGCACTTCAAGGACCAAATTCAGTTTACGGAATTGATTTCAGTGCCCGGCGGGGAACAAAGTAAAAAAGACCAGTCCAGTGTTGAAAAATGTTTGGCAGCCATCAATAGAAATGCTATCTGCAGGCATTCGTTTGTAGTAGCCATTGGTGGCGGAGCTGTGGTGGATATGGTTGGCTATGCTGCGACAATTGCCCACAGAGGCGTTCAACTCATCCGAATCCCAACAACGGTATTGGCGCAAAACGATGCCGCGGTAGGCGTGAAAAACAGCGTAAACGCCTTTGGAAAAAAGAATTTTTTGGGAACATTCGCTATTCCATTTGCCATAATAAACGATTTGGAATTCTTGCAGACCCTGGAACAAAGGGATTGGATTGCAGGGGTGGCGGAAGCCATCAAAGTAGCCCTATTGAAGGATAAAGTTTTCTTTGATTATATCGAATCCAATGCCGAAGCACTGGCCAATAGGGAAATGGAACCCATGGCCTATCTGATTCACCGGTGTGCTGAATTGCACATGCAACATATTGCCAAAGGCGGAGACCCTTTTGAAAATGGCTCTTCCAGACCTTTGGATTTCGGACATTGGTCTGCCCATAAATTGGAATATATGACCCAATATTCCCTAAGACATGGCGAAGCCGTTGCTATTGGAATGGCTATAGATATGGTCTATGCTAAGTTGACAGGAACATTGGGTGAAGATTTGGATAGAATCCTTTCCGTGATGAAGAAGGTGGGATTCAATTTGGAAGTTCCTTTGGAAACTGATGCTGAAATCAAAGAACTTTTGAAAGGTATAGAGGAATTCCGGGAACATTTGGGAGGCGAACTTACCATCACTCTTATTTCAGAAATAGGCCAACAAATAGATGTTCACCATATTGACTACAAAGTAATGGAAAAAGCAGTCCGTAGCTTTATTCTCAAACCTCAGAATTCCATATGAGAATTAAGGACAAATACCATTTAACGTATTGTACAAATATTCATGCCGGAGGAGATTGGGAAGAAACTTTTACCAGTCTAAAGCAAAATTTACCCGAAATTAAAAAAGCAGTTTCTCCGAATGATTCCTTTGGGCTTGGATTAAGGTTGAGCAATACAGCGAGCGTTGAACTGGACAACGGGAAACTCCAAGGTTTTAAGGACTGGCTTGATGAAAATGACTGCTATGTGTTCACTATGAATGGATTTCCCTACGGGAATTTCCATGGAGAACCAGTTAAGGACAATGTCCATGTGCCCGATTGGACCACAAAAGAACGATTGGAGTATACACAGCGTTTGTTCAAACAATTGGATTTTTTAGCACCTGAAGGTATGGAATGCGGTATTTCCACTTCGCCTGTTTCCTATAAACATTGGTTTGACGCTGAGTCAAAAAAAGAACAGGCTTTTGTTCGTGGTGCACAGCATATGGTCCAAGTGGCGTTGCAACTGCATAAAATTGAAAAGGAATCTGGAAGATACATGCATTTGGATGTGGAACCCGAACCCGATGGTTTTTTGGAGAACACCCAAGAAGTGCTGGATTTTTACAAGGACTATCTCATTCCTGAGGCCATCAAGGCATTTGAGTCGTTTAAATTGAGTACGGATAAGGTAGAGGAGTTGCTAAAACGATATATTACCGTTTGTTATGACGTATGTCATTTTGCATTGGCTTACGAAGCGCCAAATTTGACATTTGAAAGATTTAAAGAGGTAGGAATCAAAACGGGTAAGATACAAATCAGTGCGGCCCTGAAGATTCTCTATCAACAAGATAAAGAAGAAGAACTTTGGAGTACGTTGGCTCAATTCAACGAGCCTGTGTATTTGCATCAAGTTACAGAAAAGGTGAATGGAACAGTCAAGACCTATAACGATTTACCCATAGTTTTGGAAAAAAAAGCGCCTTTTGACGAATTGCGTTCTCATTTTCATGTGCCCATTTTCTTGGAAGATTACGGGTTGTTGCAATCCACACAAGACCAGATTGTAAAAGTATTAGAGTATTTGGAAGGGCATTTTGTAAGTAATCATATAGAAGTAGAAACCTATACTTGGGATGTTTTGCCAGACAAATTGAAGGTTCCAATCACGGAATCCATTGCAAGGGAGTTGTCCTGGATGAAATCGAGATTGAAATGAACAAAACGGTTGTAATCAACATTGTTGGACTCACCCATAGATTAATAGGAGAACATACCCCATTTATAAAATCATTTTTGGATAAAGGAAAAGGCAGTGTGGTAAAACCTGTCTTGCCAGCCGTTACCTGTTCATCCCAAAGTACCTATCTTACGGGAAAGTGGCCCACAGAACATGGCATTGTGGGCAATGGATGGTTCTTCAAAGATGAACTTGAGGTCAAATTTTGGCGACAGGGCAACCCTTTGGTACAATCCCCAAAAATTTGGGACGAGTTAAAAGTCATCAATCCAGAATTTACATGTGCCAATATGTTTTGGTGGTATAACATGTATAGTACTGTCGACTTTAGTGCCACCCCAAGACCCAATTATCTGGCCGATGGAAGAAAAATCCCTGATATTTATACCTATCCAGCTGAGTTGAGAGACAAACTGCAGGCCAAATTGGGCACATTTCCGTTGTTTAAATTCTGGGGACCCAAAACGTCCATAGCATCCAGTAGATGGATTGCTGAAGCGACCCTGGAAATGGACAAAGAAAACAATCCAACCTTGACGTTCGTCTATTTACCCCATTTGGACTATAACATTCAGCGCCATGGGCTGAATTTCGATATTATTCAAAAGGACTTGCGTGAAATAGATGCCGTAGTAAAGGATTTGGTGGAATACTATGAGCAAAAATCGGCAAACATTGTATTGTTATCTGAATATGGAATTACCGATGTTTCCAATCCAATTCATATCAACCGCTATTTAAGAAAAAAAGGGTATTTGGGCATTCGAATAGAGAGAGGACTTGAACTTTTGGATGCTGGGGCAAGCGAAGCCTTTGCCGTTGCGGACCATCAAATTGCCCATATCTATGCAAAAGAATCGACTGATTTTGAGAAACTGCATGAATATCTGAAAACAATTCCTGGGGTAGAAAAGGTTATTCCCAAAAATGAACTTGAGGCCCATCACTTAAACCATGAACGCGCTGGGGATTTTGTCCTTGTCGCTGATAATGATAGTTGGTTTACCTATTATTTTTGGGAAGATGACGCTGTTGCACCCGATTATGCCCGAATGGTGGATATCCATAAAAAGCCTGGATATGACCCCGTTGAAATGTTTACTGACCCAGCGGATAAGCTGGTTGTTCTCAAAGTGATTTGGAAACTCTTAAAAAAGAAACTGGGCTTTAGGACCGTAATGGATGTAATCCCCTTGAAAGCCGAATTGGTGAAAGGTTCCCACGGAAGAATCCCAGAGGACAAGGAGGATTGGCCTATTCTTGTGACTAATAATGTGGGCAACTTGCCCAAGCTGGAACTACTTGCTACCGAGGTGTATGATGTGCTTAAAAATCATGTAATTCAATAAATATGGAAACGTTCTTCAAAATTTTCGCAATTGTTTTCACCCTGTTATTTGGTTATGCTATTGTGGTTCAGTTCAATGACCCAGATGCGCTAAAATGGGTATTGATCTATGCGGTAGCTGCTGTAGCATCGGTTTTATTCCTGTTGAAAAAACTAAAACCGATCATCTATTTTGTACTCACTGCCTTCTTTTTGGTATTATTTGTGGTGTATTGGCCCGAGACTTATGAAGGGGTCCAGTTGGACCATGGTATGAAAACCGTAAACATTGAAGAGGGCAGGGAATCCTTGGGCTCTTTGATTGCAGCTGTCGTGATGTTGATTTATGGATTACGGACCCGTTTC
Organism: Allomuricauda sp. CAU 1633; assembly: GCF_017313225.1. Classification (GTDB taxonomy): domain Bacteria; phylum Bacteroidota; class Bacteroidia; order Flavobacteriales; family Flavobacteriaceae; genus Flagellimonas. The sequence goes on from NZ_JAFLNE010000002.1 coordinate 760,554, forward strand.
TTGAACAAAGCAAAGGGCTAAACGATTTATAGGGGTGTAACGAGCAGCATCCTACGGTTCATAAACCGAAATTAACAGTTCGGTTATTCTTTTTGTGGCTTTTTGACTAGCTGTATGACTTTTGGGCATCAACCAAAAAGCAAACAGCAATGAAATTTTTTGTACTTGTCCTATTTTCAGCCATAATATGGACATCTTCAGCCCAAGAAACCATCAGCGGCAAGGTCGTTGACACATCGGGCAATCCCATTGTTGGGGCCAATGTCTACCTAGAAGGTACTTATGATGGGTCCTCGACAGATGAAACGGGCAATTTTAGTTTCCAAACCTCCGAAACCGGCACACAAACCCTTGTCATTTCCATGATGGCCTACGAGCCACATTATGAAATAGGGGAGGTTTCCTATTTAAAAAACCTTGACATCAAATTGATTGAGGCTGTTAACCAGTTGAGCGGCGTAACCCTATCGGCAGGAACTTTTGAAGCTGGCGACAATTCCAAAGTCTCAGTTCTAAAACCTCTGGACATTGTTACCACAGCCGGGGCGGCAGGCGACTTTGTGGCGGCCTTACAAACCTTACCCGGAACCACAACGGTCAATGAAGATGGACGTTTGTTTGTTCGAGGGGGAAGTGCTGAGGAAACCCAAGTTTTTATTGACGGACTTCGGGTGTTCCAACCATTCAATGCCACTACCAACAATGTTCCCACCCGGGGCCGCTTTTCTCCATTTTTGTTCAAGGGAATTACGTTTAGTACGGGAGGATATTCCGCTGAATATGGACAGGCCCTTTCCAGCGTTCTTTTGTTGAACACCACCGATGTGCCTGATGAGGAAAAAACAGATATTTCGGTGATGTCAGTTGGTGGGGGAGTGGGGCATACCGAGATTTGGGACAACACTTCTTTGAGTGTAAATGCAAGCTACATCAATCTTTCTCCATACGAAGCGTTGATTCCATCTACCCAGGGAATGGAATGGAATGACCCCTACGAATCCATTTCGGGGGAGAGTGTATTTCGAGTCAAAGGGGACCGGAGTATGTTTAAATTTTATACGGGATTTAATCATGCTGCCCTTGACATTGCCCAAGAAGATATCAATTTTGAGGACTTGATCCGGTTTCAACTGAAGAATCGAAATCTATATTTCAATACCTCATACAAGCATTTTTTTGAGAACAATTGGAGTATTTTTTCAGGAGTTAGTATGGCAAACGATGTAAACGAGATTGCTATCATGGAAGATGCTGTTGATTCTGAAGAGATCAATTCCCACATAAAAATCGCAGCCAAAAAAGGATTTTCCAACCGATTTGAATTGAATACTGGGGTTGAACTGTTCAGCACGAAGTATGATGAAACCTATCAAGATGTCGATGGATTTACTTTTGATGGAGGCTATGATGATGTATTGGTAGCAGGTTTTTTGGAAGGAGATATCTTTTTCAACCAAAAATTTGCGGTAAAATTGGGCGTTAGGGCGGAAGACTCCAATGTATTGGACCAGTTTTCCATTTCCCCCCGATTGTCATTGGCCTATAAATCTAGTGAGAAAGGTCAATTTTCTTTGGCTTATGGTGATTTCTATCAAAAACCATTGGCTGAGTCCATCAAGTTTGACCAAAGCTTGGATTTGGAAAAAACCTCGCACTACATCCTAAATTACCAATACCTCGATAATGGCAAGACCTTTAGGGCGGAGGCCTATTATAAGGATTATGATGATTTAGTAAAATTTGACACGCAATTTCCTGAATTCAATTCCAATTACTCCAATTTAGGAAAGGGATATGCCGCAGGCATTGATGTATTTTGGCGGGATAATAAGAGTATAGACAATCTGGACTATTGGGCATCGTACAGCTATTTGAACACCGAACGCGATTATCGCGATTTTGCAGAGGCTGCAACTCCGAATTTTGCCCCAGAGCACAATTTTTCATTGGTTACCAAGTACTGGGTGAATGAACTTCGATCACAGGTTGGGCTTTCGTATTCCTTTGGTTCAGGTAGACCCTACGATAACCCAAATACCCAGGAGTTTATGGCCGAAAAAACTAAGACCTATAACAACCTTAGCCTTAATTGGGCGTATTTGATTGACCAGCAGAAGATACTTTACTTTTCAGTGAGCAATGTCCTAAGCTTTAATAACGTAAGCAATTACCAATACGCCAATGTTCCGGACAGTACTGGTTTTTACAATCGGAGGGCCATTACACCTCCTGCGGATAGTTTCTTTTTTGTAGGGTTCTTTTGGACCATCAGTACCAACAAAAAGAGCAATCAATTGGACAACTTGTAACAGTTCATCCGTAAAACTTCACAACTCAGTAACCTAAGATTTTAAAAAAAGGGTTGCCACCGCATCTTTGAATCACTAATAAATCACTCATAAAACGAATTTAAAAATCAAAAGAAATGAAAAAACTAATCGTCACACTTTTTATTGCAGTATCCATTACTGCCTCCGCACAAGATCGTTACACCGAAGGAATGTCTAAAGCTATGCAGCTTTGGGGAGAACAAAAGATAACGGAAGCTTCCAATCTTTTTGAACGCATTGCCATGGCTGAACCGGACAATTGGCTGCCGTATTATTATGCAGCCCTTGTGAATACTACGGCCTCTTTCGGTGAGAAGGACGTAACAAAATTGACCCAGCAATTGGAAAAAGCCAAGGAATTTTCGGATGTTGCCAAGAACATATCCCCAGAAAACCCAGAACTATTGGTTCTGGAGGCATTGATAAACACAGCTTGGATAGCGTATGATGGGGAAACCTACGGGATGACCTTATCGGGTAAGAATGCACAATTGTACAATGAAGCATTGCAACTGGCACCCAATAATCCCCGAGTGATATTCTCCAAGGCAGAATGGGATATGGGGTCAGCACGCTTTTTTGGCAAAGACATTACACCTTATTGCCAAGATGTGGAAAGAGCTGTGGAACTTTTTGCCACTGCGGAATCCAAAGAGGAACCATTCTATCCAGATTGGGGTGCGGATAGAGCCAAGCAGGTGCTGGCACAGTGTAAATCATAATCAAATACTGATAAGAATAATAACAGCGGGCCAAACAGGGTACTCTTAAAACCCCAATGGTGTTTCTTTAGGAAAAAGGTGATTAATTATCTTTTGTATAAACACTTTTGGAAAAAGGGAACCATGTCTGGCCCTTATCAAATGTTCCCTCTACCAAGTGCGTAAAAGTTTTTGGACCAAAATTGGTATACGATAATTTAAAGGAAAGTTCCCGGTTATCTTCCATTCGTATGGGCTCATCTGATTGAAGATTGGTAAACACCAGATTTTCGTCCACCCATTCACCAACGTAAATGTCCATCAATCCGTATTCCTTATCCATGGCGGAAAGCTTGTAGCTATTGATTCTGCTGTCAAATCCAATGTGGGTGATCATGTTGATTTCCCCAAAGCCAGTAATGTATTTAGCGTGCTCGCTGATAAATCTTCCATCATGTTCCAAAGCAATAGTTGCGTTGGATACCCCTGTGCTTACCCAGCCTTCACCTTGTTTATTTTCAAAATTTTCAAGGGACCAAGTGCCCTCCAAAAAATGAAGGTCTTTCATTTGTTGTGGAATTTCAACATTTTGTGACCTTCCAACTACGGCAAATAATAGGAACAATAACGTTGTTGATATTCTCATTGGTTATAGGATTTGATAGGGGTTTAAATATATAGTTAAGAATCATGGATTTTGAATGAGATTGCTGATTAAGGCAAGAATGAACCTTCAAAGAACACTGTATTCCTTTCCTTTTCCAATAAATTCTTTGGGAGAACACCCTGTCTCTTTTTTGAATGCATTGTAAAAAGCGGAAGGCGTGTTGAATCCTACTTCGTAGGCAACCCCCTCAATGGTGTAATCGGCGAGGACCTGGTTCAACAGAATGCTTTTTACCTCTTTAATACGATAGGAATTTACAAACTCCGGGAATTTTTTGCCGTACACGTGGTTGATGGTGTGGGAAACAACATAGGCAGGTTGCTCAATGGATTTGGAGAATTCGTTGAGGTTGATGTTTGAATCGAGATAAACTTTCTCATTTGTAAAGTGCTGTTCGATCAAGTGTCTGACCTTTTCCATTTTTTGACGGGACAAGGAAGCTTTGTTTCCATTTGTTTTGGATTTTTTTACCGTGAAAACAGCAAGTTTAAAAATTAGCCCGTACAATACCAAGGAAGCCATGAGGGTTCCAAGGGTGTACATTTCAATCCCCGTGGAGAAAATTTGAAACACAAAAGTTGCCCAGATAATGCTTACTCCAACCATAAAGGAAGTGGTAATGGATGCAGTACTGGATTGATTGGACTCCTTTCTGGAGTACTGTTTTTTCCATGACGCAGCGAGGTAGGCTCCCAAGATGATCGTACCGGACCAGTACCCCAAGACAAGTTCATTGATGCCCATGGCCCAACCCGTAGTAATGGCAATCAAGGATGGGGCAAAGTGTAAGGCATCCGTCCAAGCCAGTTTCATTTTGGAATGGCTTACTTTCATATAGAGGTATAGCAATGGCCCAATGGCCAATTTCCCCATCAATCCAACAGAAATGGCAAAAAATGAAATATCAGGATATACGTAATAAAAGATGGATTTGCTCACCCGAAGTGATAGGGCCAGCAACAAAAGAGCCAACAATACATCTGCAGATGATTTGTACGGCCTTTTTTTGACCAATAGAACCATCAAGAAAAGACTATTCAAAATAGCCAAGGTACAGAACGCGACGATCCAAATTTGCATGGGTGAATTTTCCATCTATAATGCCCAGGTTTTAATTGAATGAGACCCTAACTTCATCCATTTGTTACAAACTTTAACAATCTTGACCCAACAATTGGCAAAGTATTCTAAAATACTGGGTATTACTGTTAAATCAAAAAGAAAAGTGTTAATGTGCTGTTTGGGGAGGTTTATTACAGTATTGGGCCTGTAAGAAACATTCTAAGGCAATTGAAACAGAAAATGGGATTATTCAATAATTTTTTCTTGGGCGTCCATCCTAATTACTCCGGTTCTGTTTCCATCAGAGTCATATGAAACTAGGATTTTATGATAACCGTTGGCAGGGTGAACTACTCGTTCCTGATTTTCTCCATAGAATTCCATTAGAGTAATGTCCTGTTTTCCATTGAATTGATAACTTGTTTGGTGTATGCCTTCATTGCTTACAGTAGGGTTTCCATCGGTATCCAAAAAGTTCATGCTAAAAGCTGAAGATTCCCCCAATTTTTTATTCTTCCATGTAAAGTCATAGACCACTTTGGCATAGTCGTGCTCCATCGCAAAAACCGACTTTCTATTGGCCAAGTTCCCATCTAAATCTTGGAATTCCCATCCCATTTCATTTCCATAGGCATCAAAGTCAAAGATTACCTTGGCATAGCCGGCCGCATGGTTCAATTGAGCCGAGTTGTTTATCGTATCCAGATTGGTAATGCTGTGGAGATGCCCTTTGTCATCAACTGTAATCAAAGATTTGTGGAAAGGAAAGTATTCGGTCAGTATGTTTCGACTACCATCTTTCTTATATTGATTTTGCTCAAAAGACCCATCAGCATTTGTAATCCATGAATATCTAAAGGTTCCAAAACCATTGGCGACGGATATGTTGGAAGTGTCTTTTAGGGCTAAAGCACTTTTAAGACCCTTGGAATCTGTGGAAAATTTCTCTTTGTGGATGTTGCCACCTCCGTAATAATGCCTACTCATGTTCCCCTTTTGTCCTTCAGCATCATAATATCTTCTAACAAGGCTATCTGGAAAATAGGAGTAAACTACCTTATGCATTCCAAAGTAGCTATCATTGCTCTTGCCCTGTTTATTGAAGTATTCAATTTCCAAAACCCTGCCATTGGCATCATAGCTGAACTGGTAATGGGACCGATCTTTTATACTGTCCTTATGCATTTCACCCCTTGGATTGTAGTCCATATAAGGGGAAATGATTCCTGTAAGCTTGGAAAAATACTTTTGTTGGTGTTCAATGATTTCTTTTTCTGCCTTGGTTTCGATTTTACATGATACTGAAAGCAGGATAAACACACCTACACTGATTTGTACTGTCTTATGGGAAAAAAGACGGGATTTCATCCTAGTGCTATCTCAATGTATTGTTATCCTTGACCCAAGGTAAATGTACCATTCTCTATTTCTTCTGAAATTTCTTTGACCCTAGGTTTAAAACCTTCTGGAGCATTGGCAAGGGCATTTTCCAAGAGTGTAGTGGTCTTACGACTCTTTTTCTTGGCAAAATATTGCGCAATGGCAGCGTTCAGTTGTAAAAACCATGTGTTGGGATGTAGTTCCAAGGCATGATCAGTCATGGACAATGCCTCATTGTACAAGCCATTTCGCAACAGAAAAATACTGAATCCGTTGAGGTCGTAAGCCGGAGCATCCATGCTAAGCGCATCAGCTACGGTTTCTTTTAGGGCGTCGGTTTTGTCCAACTTTTGAAGCAACCGGGCTTTGGTCTGTAAATTTGAAAGGTTCTTGTTGGCCGCAAATCCATGAAATCCACCATTTATGGAACGGTCCGCCCACTCCAAAGCTTCCTCAAGGTTGGTGTTATGTTGAAGGCACCAGTTCGCGGCATCGTTCCATGCTTCCCAGCGATACGTATTTAAACCTCTGAGCTCATTCCTAAAGCTTTCAACCACCGTTGTGTTCAAATCAACGCTCACCGTAAATGGTAATCTTTGTTCACCCCATTCCAAACCAACCACTACGCTATTTTCGGTCCTGTTTAGAAATTCATAATCCAATTGCTCGGTCTTTGGGCAAGATTCAGCTTCAATAGCAATGCTCAACGATACATCATTCTCCACATCGAGGTAGTAGCTGCCCCATTGATTATTGTTATGGGCAAACAGCAAAGTATAGGTATCTCCTTTTGGAATGACATGAAAGCCATATTTCCCGGCGCTCAAGGGTTGATCATTGATCATTACATCTGTACTAAATGAGATAGTGGTGTTCATATTCGCTCCCGCCCGCCATGCAATAGGCTCTCCATTTTGTGGGATTACATTGGGGTCGTTCCAAACATCCCGTTCATTGAGGGCAGGGCTGTGGTAATTGATTTCAATTTCCGTTACCCCAAGTTTTTGCATTTCTATGACCTGTGGACTTTGACTTGGAAAATTAAGGGTGTGGAAGGGGTTGTTTTGCGCTAAACCGATTTGACCTAACAAAACCAACATTGGGAATACTACTTTTCTCATACTACATTTTAAATTTTCGGAAAAGTATGGGGATTGGCATCATTACGATTCCCGATTTAGCAAAACTGGAGAAATTTGGAATAAGAATGTTCCAATTATCAGGATGCAAAATCGGTCTTATTCATCTTCATCCTTAAAGATGTTTTTATGAAACAGATTTACTGTTGTTTTTGCTTGTATGAACTACATTTTTAATCGCATAAAAAGCTCATGAGTGGCATTGTCGATACCTTCCACAGGTTTTTGAAGGGCATTTTCATACGCGTAGCCCAAATCGAATCCTCTTCCCACATTGAACATAAAAAGACCGCTTATGCTTTCATCGTATCGGTAGCTGGAACCAAAACTAAATCTGTGACCAAAGTCCACTATTCCTGTCACCTCATACGATAGGGGAGCGGCTTCTACATAGCGAATCATGCCCATGGCTTGCAAATTGGTGGTTTTGGATAGGATAAAATCATATCCACCGCAAAGGTATCCGTGGATTTTATCGGTGCCCAAGAAGGCATTGCCATTCTGCTCCTGAAGCCTATCCGGAGAAAGCAATTTTGGTGCCGACAAGGATATGAAATAACGTTCATTTTTTAGATATACCCCAGCGCCCACATTGGGAGTGAACCTACTTTCATAATTCATTAAGGAACCATCTTGACCAACTCCATAAGTGACCAAGCCTTGGGTGTTGGCATCGTAGGAATTGGCACTTGCCTTCAGTCCAAAATAAAGAAGATTGCCATCATTGAGTTGGATGTGATACGACACATCAATACCCACCCAGGTCTGACTTTCAATAAAGGTCTTATCGTTAAGGATGGATACGCCCAATCCCACATTTTTACCCATAGGCATTCCAAAAAGGGCACTTTGGCTCTCAGGGGCACCTTCAACCCCAGCCCATTGACTCCGTAGCCCAAGAGCGAGCTCGGCACCTTCTGAACTGCCCACATAGGCTGGGTTTATGATGTTCATATTGTACCTATAAAAGGTGAAATGCGGGTCCTGTTGTCCAAACACATTTGATGTGATTGTCAATAAGAGAACTCCTATGGTGGTTAAAACGGTTTTCATTGGTTTGATTTTGATATTTTGTTGATTTCGGTTTTTAGTAATTGATAAATATCCAGCCTTCCATTGGGGCAGACCCATCTCCCAAGTCTATCACGTATAGATAGGAGCCCGCTGGGAGTTTCTCACGATTCTCCTTGTAAATACCGCCCCAGTCATTGTGATAGGATTGGGTGGCAAATACCTCATGTCCGTAGCGGTTGAAAACCCGTACCACATTATTGGGGTAGTTTTCAATACCTGGAACAATCCAAGTGTCGTTGTTTCCATCGCCATTTGGCGTGAAAGCTTGAGCTGGAATGATACTCGGTTCGCTTTCCATCGGGAAATCGTCGTCACCATCCGGAACACCATCGTTATCATCATCGTCATCGCCATTGTCCCCTATACCATCACCATCATTGTCCGAATCCTCACTGGAATCTTTAGGGAAGGCATCCTCACTATCTGGTGTGCCATCATTGTCATCATCAGGGTCGCTGTTGTCGCCTTGCCCATCACCATCGGTGTCGGTATCCTCTGAAGCATCCCACGGGAAGGCATCTTCGGTATCGGGGGTTCCGTCGTTATCGTCATCCGTATCGACATTGTCCCCTTGACCATCCCCATCGCTGTCCATGCTTTCGTTGGGGTCGTTAGGGAAAGCATCCTCAGCATCGGGAACGCCGTCATTGTCGGTATCAATGATTTCCCCATTGGGATAGACATCCTCATCATTTGGGACTCCATCGCCATCAATATCATCATCTGTATTGTCCCCAGTTCCATCCCCATCCGTGTCGGTGTCTTCGGAATCGTCAAATGGGAAGGCATCTTCACTGTCTGGCGTACCATCATTGTCGTCATCTTCATCTGCATTGTCGCCGGTTCCATCGCCATCGCTGTCTACACTCTCGTTGGGGTCGTTAGGGAAGGCATCCTCAGCGTCGGGAACACCGTCGTTGTCCATATCTGTAATTTCTCCATCGGGATAGACATCCTCATCATTTGGAATTCCATCGCCATCAATGTCGTCATCCGCATTATCCCCCTGGCCATCACCATCTGTATCGGTATCTTCGGAACCATCCAATGGGAAGTCATCTTCACTATCAGGAGTACCATCATTGTCGTCATCGGCGTCTGCATTATCTCCAGAGCCATCGCCATCAGTATCGGTATCCTCGGAATCATCCAGTGGAAATGCGTCTTCACTATCTGGAGTGCCATCATTGTCATCATCATCATCTGTATTGTCACCAGTTCCATCACCATCAGTATCGGTGTGTTCGGAATCATCGAATGGGAAGGCATCTTCACTATCTGGAGTGCCATCATTGTCATCATCGGTATCGGTACTGTCCCCAATACCATCGTTGTCGGAATCCAAGTCGTAATACATGCCATTTACAAAGCCCAAAGGTTTGGTGTCATTGCCTGCTTCATCCCGTGCAATACCATAATTGTCATTGAAAAAGACCAATTCTCCAGGTATCAGCGGGGTAACAGTAATGTTATAGACTAATCCTGGGGTTACTTCTTGAAGTGCCCCAAGGTTTGCCATGGGTTGTCCGTTGCCATCCGGTGCAATCATTACGGGATATGGCGCGAGGTTAAACACCGGTTCTGAGAACTGTAACTGAATGGTAAAAGGTTCTAAATAGAGCGATTCATCAATCACCAAGCTGGGCTGAGGCCCTGTGGTATCGATGGTCACAGAACTACCATCCGTAGTAGTCGAGGCCACTAAATTATCGGTTGATGGGTTCGCGGTTAGAGTGAATCCAACCGGGCCTTCTGACATGGCATCGTTGACCTCTATATATCCCAAGTAGGTATTTTCACCAATGAGAGCACTGTCATCGAACATTATGGTCGCACCAAGAATGGAAAGAGCCACTTGATTCACAGCCCTGTTGAAACCAAACTCCACCGAGATACGGTCACCCTGCCTAGCCAGTTCTGGAGAGGCATTGTCCGAGGTTATCGTGATGTAGGTGAACTCAAGATCGGTAATGATGGTATGATTGGTATTTGTCACCTCCGCTGGGTCATTGCCCAATGCATCTTGATAAACCAAAGTGATATCATAGGCAGCACCATTTACCAAAGAACTACTGCTCGCTGAAACCACTTCTGAGGCGGAAGCAAGGTTCTTGGCATCAATGTCAAATGTATTTATGTCATTCGCGACTGGATCTTGCAATTGAAGTGTAATGGGGCTATTTACATCTTCGACTGATTCAAAAATCAATCGTACACTATTGGCCAGTGGTGCTTCGGGTACGTAATAATTAATCGTAAGATTATCGTAAGATGTGCCATCGGTGGCTGGTAAAGTCATAGCTGGAGTGGTGGTCTGCGTATCCACTAAAGGATTGGGATCCTCACCATCCAAAAGCAAGTCATTATCGTCATCTGTATCGGTATTGTTACCGATTCCATCACCATCGGTGTCAGTATCTTCGGAATCATCCAACGGGAAGGCATCATCTACATCGGGGGTGCCGTCACCATCGTCATCGATATCGCACACATCCCCTTCCCCATCAGAGTCGGTATCCAATTGATTGTTATTAGAGATGGAAGGGCAGTTGTCCACATTATTTTTGATTCCATCCCCATCAGAATCGGTATCCTTAGTGGTGTCATCTGAAGCGGGATTTCCTTCATTGTTGCTATCATCGGTAAGGGTGACCGATAAGGTGATGGTGCCATCTTCCAGACCGCTGAGGTCTATGCTTGAAATTTGATCGGTGGCCGTGGCAATGGTGCCCGTTCCAGTGACATCGGTCCCGCCCCCGTCGCTACTGAAGGTATAGTCGTAAGTGGCACCCACTTCAGCATCAGCAAAGGTGAAACTGGCTGCATTTTCATTGTCTGCATCAATTGGATTTTGATTGATGACAACGGTATATCCATTAGGTGCTGTGGTGTCTTTTTCAATATCGTCAGTCGCAGGATTTCCTTCATTGTTGCTATCATCAGTAAGGGTGACTGATAGGGTGATCGTTCCGTCTCCCAGACCACTAAGGTCTATGCTTGAAATTTGATCGGTAGCTGTAGTAATGGTGCCCGTTCCGGTAACATCGGTTCCGCCACCGTCACTGCTGAACGTATAGTCATAGGTAGCTCCCACTTCTGCATCGGTAAAAGTGAAGGACACTGCGGCCTCATTGTCGGGGTTGATGAAATCTTGATCAATTTCAACATTATAGCCATTAGGTGCAATCTCGTCCTTATCGGTGACCATGACATCAAGGTCCATTGAATTGTCCCCTCCACTGGCTGTGGCTGTAATGGAAACTTCATAGGTATTGTCTGTATTGGCATCCGTCGGATTCTCATAATCCGGTGGGTTGATAAATGTGAGTATTCCAGATGCCTCATCTATATTGAACAAATCATTGTCTCCTCCTGCCGCTAATGCATAAGTTATTTCTGCATCCGATGGGCTTCCCGCACCATCATTGGCGTCAATGTTAGCCGCTGAAGCTGTGTTGTTTTCTTCAAAAGATACTTCGAAAGGAGCTGTGGGATCAGTGAATACGGGGATGAAATTATGTGTAAAACCACTCAGGGTCCCTGTTCCGCCAGAAGTAGTCACCGCGACATCTCCCGAAGCCCCAGTTCCAACTGTGGCAGTTATCTGCGTTGCGGAATCTATGGTAAAAGATGTTGCATCAACCCCTCCAAAAGTAACTGATGTAGTTCCCAAAAAATTGGTTCCCGTAATGGTGACCGTATCATCTTTAAGTACCGAATTTGGTGTAAATGAGTCTATGGTCGGGGGCAATCGATAGGCTATGGCATAGTGTTGCTTTACCCAATAGCTCCAATCGCAGCAGCCGTTGGAACCATCACTGTGTTTATAAAAAATCCCACCCCAGCCTTTGGCGTCTACATTGAGCCCGACCGATTTTAAATATTCTTCAACATCAGGTATCTCGTTCAATCCTGATTCAATGGTATGGAAGCTTCCATATTCTTCGGTCACCAATTGAATGTACATACCCTCAGGGGCTTTAAAGTATACTGGATTGGGGATGTCATAATAAAACCCATAATCCCCATCGGTATGGGCCCACTGTGTTGGAGACCCATCTTCCTGGAGAAGATTTATAAAAACAAAATCGGTGGCTGTAGCATTCCCTAAGGGATTAATGACCGTAAGGTCTCCTGAGGAGCCCGCACCTACCACAGCCGTAATCTGATTGTCCGAATCTACATTGAAACTTGCGGCAGCGGTTCCACCGAATTGCACTGAGGTTGTACCTGTGAAGTTACTTCCCGAAATGGTTATCGTTTCGCCATTGCCCGCAGCTTTAGGAGAGAAATCAGTTATGGTTACCGTATCATCTAAATTAGTGACCGATACCGTAATCAATTGGTTCGAGCTTCCATCACTATCCAATGCTGTTACAGTAATCTGATAGTTGTTGTCCGTGTTGGCATCATTGGGACTTTCAAAGTCAGGAGCGGATTGAAAAGTTAATTCACCCGTGCTAGCATCTATGGAAAAGAGGTCGTTATCACCTCCCGAAGCCAAACTATAGGTGATACCGGCATCACTGCTGCCCCCATCTCCGTTGTTGGCATCAACATTTAATACCGTGCCCGTACCATTTTCAGCAAAATTGACTGTATTGGCACTGGTGAAAGCCGGAAGGTTCAATAAGGTGTTGTTGGTTACCTGAATGGTTTCGCTTAAATCATCCGTAGTGGCATTGCTATCCGTTTGGTCTTGGGTATGACTTACCGTGTTGGTGATATTATTGGAACTACCATCGTTACCCACCACATAATCTGCAGTGGCTTCAATGATCAAGGTCTGAACTGCTCCACTAGCGAGAGTACCAATTGTCCAATTAGGGCTGGACCAACTACCGGTTGAAGGTGTAGCATCCACTAAAGTTAATCCTGCTGGAAGCGCATCGGTAACCACTAAATTGGTAACGGGCGCATTTCCTAGGTTCTGTACCCGAATGGTAAAATTCACGGTATCCCCATCGTCAATACTGTTGGTGTCTGCCGTTTTTCGAACATATACATCTGGGTTGCAGTAGTAGACCGAGGTGGTCTGGGAATCATAATCACAATTACTTTTGGACACCCTTACGAAATAGTCTCCTGCTTCTGTAGGGTTATAGGTATCTGAAGTGGCTCCTACAATTTCTTCGCCATTGAAAAACCATTGAAAAGATTGGTAATCCCCCGAATTGGTAACCGCAAGGCTTGCTCCTGGAAGACACACATCTCCAGTTACGGACACATTTACATCAGAAACATTGTCAAAACCGGAAAAATACCCGGCCACACTTCGATCGCCTACATATCCAAAAAAACCTACAGCAATTGACGAGGTTGAGGTAACTTCAACATTACCGCTAAGCCCGCTCATGTAGAACGTTTTCCAATCTGAATTGCCCGGAACTGCTTGCGAAGCAGGTTTGGTCACCACTCCTGTTCCATCGGTAACTACGATATCATTATCGGCTGATGCTGTTGATGCGATAATGGTAATTCCTGAGGTAAAACTTAGGCCAGCAATATTGGTAATATCACTGATGTTGTCCAAAGCATCTGGAAGCAAACAACTAACGGGAGCAATAAAGTTCATTCCGATATTGGCTGCAGATGTGGTCCCGGCAATGTTTTGGTAGGCATAGGCGTTTTTTGAAGTCCTCACATACATATTGGACCCCGCCGAAGTCCCAGAGTAGTTTGTTCCATCCACCCTGTAGTATTCCCCGGCGTCAATAGTAGCGGCAGGAGTTCCACTGCTGCCCACGTAGATATCGGTATCGTTTTCCGTGGCTAGGATAATGGCGAATTCCAAGGTATCACCGCCATTACCGCGCACAAAAATGTATTCTTTTCCCAATAAATCAACAGGGACGGGTTGGTCTATGCCAGCATCCCTAAGTTCGGAAGTGGAAAGTACGGAGTAATTTAAACCACCATTACTTATTACAATATCTTTATCAGAAGATACCAAGGCACCCAACCAACCCTCTAGGTTGGCATCGGTTTGGTCCACCACGGCCTCAACTACATAACTTTCATTGGCATCCAAATTTATGGTCAAAGTGTTATCCGTGATACCACCTGCATCGGAACCCAAACGGAATTCACTGTCGGGGTCATAACCGGAAATGGTCACCGAAGTATTATCCTCAGTGGCCATGATTCCCAAAGTTGTTGTGTTATTGACGTTTCCGGATCGTGATTGCGGAATACCTCCCCAACGAAATTCTGTTCCCATAGCGGCCCGACCTTTACTGGTCAGGGATGTTGCCTGCGATCCACTATAGGCTCTATAGTTCACATAAAAATCTTCCCCGTTTTCAGATTCAAACCGAAGACCACTATTGGCAAGGACAATACCCGTATTGGTATCGCTAACCATGGTAATGTCATTGTTTCCACTGGTCAAACTATACTCACCAGGTGATGTATTGGAAATGGAGATGGTGGTAACCGGCGTAGCACTGGTTCCCACATACACATCCACATTAAAAGCTGTTGTGGACGGGGTGGACAGATAAACGGATTGAACATCAACTGCACCTGTAGTGGCGCGTTGTTTCAATGGTGGCAAATAGTGTAAATCGCTAAGTTGTGCAAAACTTTTTCCTACACATAAAAACAATAGGACGAAAAAGAAAATTGATGGTTTTTGGTTGCGCATTGGTCGTAGACTTTTGGTATCTATTGGTTTTTGGTTTTTATTTAGTTTGAGAAATGGCATAGCAAGGTCATGCCACCAGACAGCGGTTATTTTGAATTTGGCCCCAGATGTATTGAGGCACCCTGAAAAGCTTGAAAAATTTTGGAAGGGACTCTAGTAACGCTATATCATAAAATGAAAACTGTTTTTGGTTAATTCTCAGTTATTGCATTTTATCATTTTCTTACAGCGATTCACCGAATATTGTACGATGTTTCTTATTCTCATGAAAGAAACGGGAGTGGTATAAGGTTATTTCATGTAATCACAAAAAAAATTGACAAATGTCAATTTTGTGTCATTTTCTTACAGATAGTGAAGGTGGGTTGTGGAAAAAAATGGCCTTCCCCGAATCATATAAAATGAATTCATAGGAAGGCCAATTCAAAAGGATAAAATAATTATGGTAATCTACAAATGGAGTTTAGCGCATAACCATACAACTGGTTTGATACTAATTATCGGCTCCATCAGCCCTTGCACGGTCTATGGTGTATTGGGCAACCTCACGACCCTGTTCTGTACCTACGGTGGCATCAAAACTCCAATGGATTCCTCCATATACCCGTGATATGGCAGCTTCCTCAGCCCATGCTCGTACTGTGGAAGCTTCATCCGGAAAAATATAGGCCAATACTTCAGATGCGGCAGCGGAAAACACACTGTGACCAGAGGTGTAGCTTGGGAAATTTGGAGTACCCGCTATAGTTTCAAATCCTTCAATGAGCTGAATGGGCCTTGGATAATGATAATAATATTTGGCGTCCCAACAACTGATTCCCCCATCCATGATGGCCATATTCATGTAGGCCAATGTTCGGGCTGTTTGCAAAGGATTCAATTTGTATTCCACAATAAATTCATTGGCAATACGATTCCAGTGACCTGGTGGGGTATAGGTGCCCAGTCCGTCTTGCCAAAAGTTGGCAATCCGTCTTTTTTCATCCGTCATGTTTCGGGCATGATCTTTTAACAATTCCACATCGTCCAAAAATTCTTGGGAGTCCAATTGTGGTGGGGGAATGGGTCGTACACTTTCTACATCATCAATACTCCACATGGTTACTTGACTAAACAATGGTGTAAGTCCAACCGGGCGTACTGGGATTTCAAGATTGTCCCAAGCCCATCCAAATCGATCATAAGCAGCTTGTTTAATGGAATCTGAAACTGCTTTTGGAGTTTGCGCACTGCTCATACCGTCTGTACTGGCACGGGACAATCCCATGGCCGAAACGGCATCGCCGATGGCCACACCCGCCGTAATATCACTCTGTACATTGCCACCAGAATTTATAAGACTCTCCAAATGTTCTTCTTCCAATTCTTGCAGATATTCAGCTTCCAACGGAAACATGGCTGTTAAAATGTTGCGTGACGCTCTGGCAATTACCGCTCCATCTGAAGGATAAGAAGGAATGTCATTTTCTTCGTAGGCATACCTAATGCTTTCATCAACTTGATAAGGTGCGGCTCTATTATATTGGTATTTATAATGCCAAGCACTGATGAGACCATCGAACTGGGCAACCGACATATAGGCCAACGCTCTGCTGGCATACGGAGGGTGCGCGAATGGAAAAGCCGGTGGACCTTCTGGATTTGATGGATTCGGTAAGGTATAGCTACCGTCTTCATTGGGGCCTGGAATCAAGTTGTATTTGGCAATGAGTTCCAGCGCGATTTCGTTCCAGCGTACCGTAGGATTATTGGTCCAGTATTTTACGGCATTCTTTTGTTTTGAGGTCATACTGACTGTAGCAGTTTTTGTGGCATCAAGCTCATCCTGATACGCTTGGGAATCCGTGGCATCAGGAGCGTCTATGTCAATGGCGTCTCCAGCATCCAATAAAACTGGGGTCCAGTCCCCTCCATTTTCGTTGAGTTCGGTAAAGGTATACCCCTCATAAGGAAGGTACCTTGGTGTATCCTTTTCACAAGAGGCCAAAAGAATAAGCCCGATGGCCAATAGCAGTGTATATATCTTATTGTTCATTTTCTTCTACTTGGATTGATTTCTTGAATGGGTTGAACTGATAGGTAACACCAAAACCGGTGTTACTTAGTTTGGGCATATTTTGTCCGTCAATGATCCTATTGTGATAGGCCACAACGCCCAATCCTTTCACTGATTTAAAATAGTACTGGGCGGAAAAGCCAATGCGATCAAATTTCACCCGGTTTGTGGGTTGTGCCGGATTATAGGCTCTGATGTCATCTCCGCTGGTCGATGCCAATCCCGTATAGTTGAACTCAAGTTTAAGGGAGTAATCAAAGAACCATTTTCCCACAACGCCATCATAGGTCCATGCATTGGGCACGTCCATCCAAGCGGTATAATAACTGCCATCGGCATAATAATAATCCCGTTCGGCTTCGGTATAGCCACGCCATAAATGGGCAATGGAACCTCGTACATAAAATCCATTGTTCCATTGGTATTGACTAATGGCCCTAAGTCCGAACTCAGGAGCACCAGCACCAATGCTATAAGGTTTGTAATCCGAAAGATAATTAGTGAAAGGGGTAGAGAAACTTGCTGTGGCAAAGGCGGTGAGTTCCCCATTGTTCACAGTTTCTTGTATGGCACGATACTTAACGGCCAATCCTAAATCCTGAAAACCACGTGCACCGGTAAATTTCCCTCCATTGGGTTCCGATGATTCGGTCCTAATAAAAGGCAATCCGATATAAAAGTTGAGGTCATCGAAAATACCAATAGCCGCCATAGGAAGCACTGTATTACGGTCTACTGTTGCAATGGTCTCATTGGAGCGCAGGTAATCGCCTTCCCAGTACCGGTCAAAAGAACCCATGTCATAGGCAAATAAGACGCAAATATTCTTGGAAGGCATCATAAGGGCGTCGCTGGGAGTCTGTGCTTCCAAGGATGTTGTTGAACCAACATACAAAAGGACTTGGAGCATAAATGTGCAAGCCCCAAAGAAGCCAATTTTATGCTTGGATGAAACTCTACAAGCATTCTTTGTTTGAATCATGTTTAAGGTTTGATTGAAAGGTTTCTTAATAGATTGATTTTCAATGCATTGAAAAGATTTATCTTGCAATGCTGTTGTTGCGGGCTAAAATAGACTTATGGATCAAGCGCAATGACTAATAAAAGATTAAGGGAGGTTAGGAAAAGAATAATGAAGCTAAGGAAAGACTAAAATAGACTAGCTTGTACTTAACTATTGAAAAACAATACCTTGAGCTGGGTTACTTAAAAGGATTCTATAGTCCTAAAAGTAAGGTTGATTCTTGGTTTGTGAATGACTTTGGTAGGGGGGAGGCGATGCAGCCAATGGGTCTGTGTGGAACCTTTCATCACCAACAAGCTGCCATGTTCCAAGAGCAAGGTTATTTTTTCCTTGGTTTTTTTGTGCTTAAAAGAAAATCGCCGCTCCGCTCCAAAGCTTAAGGAACCAATGGCACCGTCTTTTTTAAGGTCTTTTTCGGCATCACTGTGCCACGCCATGCCTTCCTCCCCAGAGTGGTAAAGATTCAACAAGCACGAATTGTAGGTTTCCCCACTTTGTTTTTCCACCAATTGCTTCAATTCCAAAAGTTCCTCGGTCCATGGCAGGGCTCTTTTAGTGGTATTGGAGTAGGTATATTCAAAAGGTCGGTCACCATACCAAGCTACCTTTCGCTTGGTTTCAATGCGTTTCCCATAGATAATGGCCACATCATTTTTCCAATCGATGGTTTCCAACAGTTTTTCGTAATAGCTATTTGCAGCTTCAAAACCCATGATTGCGCCATGATAATTGACAATACCATCGCAGGGCAACCAATTTTTGCTGGGGTCTATTTGGCTACTGAATAAATCCATTCTTCCATTTTTTATACGCGGTCTTCATGCAATGTCCGCAAGGTCTGTACTCCATGGAAAGTGCTTCCTCTTCCGAAGTGAAAAATACACGGTTTTTACGCTTCATGCGTTTACCCGAGGTGCATTTCAAGGTACCATAAATCTTTAGATTTTTGTTTCCACCAAATAGGATTTTTCCATTTTTGATACCTTGTCTGACCGTTGAATCCGTTAATAAAGAGTGCTGTTCCATTTTAACTAATGGCATCATGAAAGATAATGCCCAAGGCATATCGGTTACCTTGGTGGACCTCGCTCACTCCATGTTTCATGTTGACACGATAGTACCCTTTTTGTCCCTTTACAGGTCTAAAATTGGTGGTAAAGAAAAGTAAATCCCCTTTTTTGGGCTTAAGTACAATGGCTTTGGATTGTGCTCGTGGGGTTTGCTGGGTCATTACAAATTCACCCCCGAGAAAGTCCACATCCGGTTCACTCAGTACAAGCAAAGCTTGTATGGGAAAATAGACGTCTCCATACAGGTCTTGGTGCAAAGTGTTGAAACCTCCCTTGCCATATTTGAGTATCAGTGGGGTAGGCTTCAGTTGCCCTTTTTCCTTGCATTGTTCCAATAATTGTTGATGGGTCTCAGGAAAAACCTTGTCAATTTTTAAGGCTTTCATCCAAAGATTGGCCACCGGAGCAAGATGGGGATAAAACGCTGTCCTCAATGTTTGGATTTTCTCTGGGAGTGGATAGTCAAAATACTTGTATTCTCCCAAGCCAAATCGGTAACGTTCCATCACCACCGTTTTTCGGTAACCATTGGGTTTTTGATAAAGCTGCACCAAATCTTCGCATTCAGAAGAACTTAGAAAACTTGGGACGATTGCATAACCATTTTGATGCAAATTTTCGTGCACCAAAGTCCAATCAATTTGAGGCATAGCTTGTTCTGTCTTTTCCATAGGATTCTGGATAATATTATTGTGCTATATCCATTTGTGCTGCCTCCCAACCGATGATGGCATTCTTTCGGGTGTTTCCCCACATATACCCACCGATTTGTCCAGAGGATTGAATTACCCTGTGGCAGGGAATTAAAAAGGCAACAGGATTGTTTCCAATGGCTGTACCAACAGCCCTTGACGCTTTTGGACTATCAATTTTTTGGGCAATGGCACCGTAGGTGGTCAAACTTCCTTGGGGAATTTTGAGCAAAGTTTCCCAAACTTTTAGTTGAAAAGGGGTGCCGTTCAGGTGCAACTTTATATGGTCCAGTTTGCTCCAATCATGTTGAAAGATGAACAATCCGTCCTGTTGGTTTTTGTCCAATAATTGATGATAATCAGCATTTGGAAAACGAAACTTTAAGTCTTCCAATCCCTTCTGCTCATCATTAATAAAGGACATGTGGCAGATTCCTTTTGGAGTAGAAGCGACAATGAGGTTTCCAAAGGGACTTTCGGCAAAACTATAATTGATTTTTAAGCTCTCACCGCCATTTTTATACTCTCCCGGAGTCATTCCCTCAATATTGATAAAAAGGTCGTGGAGCCGACTTGTTCCTGAAAAACCAGTTTCTTGCGCAGTATCGAACAAGGTGGCCTGTCTTTCCTTCAACAGCTGTTTTGCATATTCAATGCTGATGTATTGCATAAATTTTTTGGGACTTACCCCAGCCCAATCCGTGAACAGACGTTGAAAATGGTATGGACTTAAATGGACCGATTCGGCAATCTCATTTAAAGAAGGTTGCTCCTTAAAATTTGTAGTAATGAATTCAATAGCCTTTGCTATTCTGTCGTAATTGTATGCAGCTTGTGTTGTCATGGCTTACAGATTATTTTGATAGCAAAAGTATGGGGCATCTAATGCCCTTGAAACCCGAATCTTGCGCATTCTCATTTTTAGGTAAGGTACAAATTGTAGTGTTCACAAAACACTTACGCCTTTAATGTTAATTTTTTTCTAAGATGTTACAATTTGGGATGGCCCTTGACAAAAAACCCATAAATTCAAGTGAATTTTAGACAACATGGCAACATTTACACTCAACATCAACGGAAAAACGCAAGAAGTGGACGTAGATCCATCCACACCCATTCTCTGGGTTTTGCGAGACAATTTAAAATTGGTAGGAACCAAATATGGTTGCGGTATTGCACAGTGTGGTGCCTGCACCATCCATTTAAACGGTACAGCTACAAGATCGTGCATGTTACCGATATCCTCTGTGGGCAACCAAGAAATAACCACTATTGAAGGACTTTCGGAAAATGGAGATCACCCCGTACAAAAAGCATGGCTGGAAGTGGACGTGCCCCAATGCGGCTATTGCCAAGCAGGGCAGATTATGACGGCATCCGCACTTTTGGAGCAGAATCCAAATCCTACGGATGAAGAGATTGAAATGGTCATGAACGGAAACATTTGCCGTTGCGGAACTTATGTTAGAATACGGAAAGCCGTAAAAATGGCATCAAAATCATAACCTTTCTTTAAAACATATAATCATGACGCTTGTAAAGACAAAAATTGGACGTCGCGCCTTTATACGGAACACAGGTTTGGCCGGAGGAGGGCTCGTTCTAGGATTCAACTGGCTGGCTTCCTGTAAAATGACCCCGGAACAGGTCAACAGCATGCCCAAAGAATGGTTTGAACTCAATGGATTTTTAAAAATAGGAGACAATGGTTTGGTGACGATTATGTCGCCCAATCCCGAAATAGGACAAAACGTAAAAACGGCCATGCCCATGATTGTGGCCGAGGAATTGGATGTAGCTTGGAAAGATGTAATTGTGGAACAAGCTCCGTTGAACACCGATATATTCACACGACAATTGGCAGGGGGTAGCCAATCCATTCGTCAAGGATGGGAAGGGCTTCGAATGGCTGGGGCCACTGCCCGACAAATGTTGAAGGAGGCCGCTGCCCAAGCTTGGGAGGTGCCTGTTGGTGAAATCACCACTTCGGAAGGAGTGCTCACCCATAATGCTAGTGGTAAATCTGCAGGGTATGGTGAAATTGCTTCTGCTGCTGCCGGAATTGAAGTGCCTGAAGAAGTTGAACTCAAGGAACAAAAAGAATTTAAAATAATCGGAACCGACCGCATGAATGTGGACGGAACGAAAATTGTGACAGGAAAACCGCTTTACGGACTGGATATTCAGCGCGAAGGGATGCTCATAGCCATGATTGTACATCCACCTGCGTTTGGAATGAAATTAAAGGACATGGACGCCGAATCGGTAAAATCCATGCCGGGCATCAAAGATGTCTTCCCCATTGTGGTTTATCCAGAAGATGCTGAAAAACAATGGTCCGATGGCGGAGCCATTGCAGAACTGGCCGTAGTGGTTGGAAACAGTACTTGGGAATGCATGCAGGCCAAAAAGGCGTTGCAGGTGCAGTGGGAAGAAGATTCCAAACCCGAAAGTACGGCATACCATGATGAAGCACTGACCGAGTTGTTGAACACGGCCCCAAAAGAAGCAGCCCGTAAAGACGGGGATGTGGAGGCCGCATTCAAAACCGCTGCAAAAATTGTGGAGAGCACCTATAGTGCGCCTTTTTTGGCCCACAATACCATGGAGCCGATGAATTTCTTCGCTCATGTTACTTCAGAAAAAGCAGAGCTCTTGGGTCCGATTCAGACTCCAGAATTCTTGGAAATGACCTTGGTTTCGGTATTGGGTATGCCCAAGGAGCAGATAGATATTCATATGACCCGAATGGGTGGAGGTTTTGGACGCCGATTGTATGGTACCTTTGCCGTTGAGGCCGCAGTAATTTCCCAAAAAATGGGTGCTCCCATTAAATTGGTGTATACCCGTGAGGATGATATGACCCAGGGAACCTACAGACCTTCCTATAAAGTAAGGTACAAGGCCGGTTTAGATGAAAATGGCAATTTGATCGCATGGCATGTTAGAGGAGCAGGAACCAACGACGACCTCATTTTTGAGAATCGTTTTCCGGCAGGTGCTGTGGATAATTACCTTGCCGAAAAGCATAGCTTACAAACCAATGTTACCACAGGTGCATGGCGAGCTCCTCGTTCCAACTTTATTGCTGGTGCGGAGCAAGCTTTTATGGATGAAGTGGCAGAAGCTGCTGGAAAGGACCCTATTGAATTCCGATTGGAATTATTTGATCGCGCTATCTCAAATCCTGTTGGCAATCCTGAACAAAATGATTACGACCCAGAGCGTTATGCAGGTGTGTTAAAATTGGTAAAAGAGAAATCCAATTGGACTAACGGAACCAGCGGGAAATCCCGGGGAGTATCGGCATACTATTGCCACAATTCCTATGTGGCGCAAGTCTTGGATTTGACCATGAATGGTGATGCCCCCAATGTGGACAAAGTTTGGTGTGCCGTGGATTGTGGAATTGTCATCAATCCGCTTAGTGCCAAAAACCAGATTGAAGGTGGTATTGTGGATGGCATCGGTCATGCCACCTATAGCGCAATGTCCTTTAAGGATGGTGTGCCAGAGCAATCCAATTTTGACAGCTATCGCTTGATTCGAAACATGGAGGCACCGAAAGAAATAGAAACCTTTTTTGTAGATAATGGTATTGACCCAACAGGTTTAGGTGAACCTTCATTGCCGCCAATTTCAGGGGCATTGGCAAATGCGATGTACAAAGCGACAGGAAGAAGATTTTACAAACAACCATTTATATCAGATAAACCGCCTTTGGTGGGCTGATATTTTTTGGTGAACCTGTGTAAGTTCATGATCTATAAGGAAAAAATGTGGAGCAATTTAATTGGGTATGAGTTTATAGATTGCTCCACCATCTACCCCAATATACAGATGACCATCCGGGCCCTGTCTAACCACCCGTATCCTTTTTCCAAAGTCCTCCAATAGCCGTTCTTCATGGATTATTTTTCCATTTTTCAATACCAATCTATTCAGATGTGTCTTTGCCATGGCTCCAATGAAGAGACTCCCCTTCCATTTTTTGAAGGCATTACCTGAGTAGAATTCCATACCACTGGGAGCGATGGATGGAACGTAGTAGTGGTTCGGTTGTTCCATACCTTCCGCATGGGTTATCCCCTCACCAATTGGAGTATCGTCATAATCAATGCCATGACAGATTATAGGCCAGCCATAGTTGAGACCGGGCTTAATATGATTGACTTCATCCCCGCCTTTTGGCCCATGTTCATGTAACCATAGTTCTTGGGTATTGGGGTTAAGGGTAAGACCTTGTGGATTTCTATGCCCATAACTCCAAATCTCATGTCGTGCATTTGCAGTTCCAACAAATGGATTATCATTCGGTATCCTGCCATCATCAAAAATGCGCATTACTTTTCCCAAATGATTGTTCAAGGTTTGGGCAGAATCCTTTAGATCATAACGGTCACCCATGGTAAAGAACAGATATCCTTCTTTGATGGCCATACGCATCCCGTAATGACTCGGAGAGCTATAATAGGGAAGTGCCGTAAAAATTCGCTCAATTTGGGACAAGGAGTCGCCTTTGAGTTTTCCACGCTCAATGGCCATGGTGCTTGCAATGGAATCCCCTATGGAATGCGCAAAATACAACCAGCCATTTTTTTCATATTCAGGGTGGGGGAGAATGTCCAGTGCCCCTCCATCACCACGGCAATAGGATTTAGGAATTCCCTTAAGTACTTTTTTTGTTCCAGACGCTAGGTCAATACGTATAATTTCTCCCGAAAATCTATTGGTAACCAACATCTGATGGTTTGGTAAAAAACACATCCCAAAGGGGACACGAATACTATCGGTTACCATTTCCAATGCAAAGTTTTCTTCCTCGCTTTCAAATGCCAATTTGGGATTTTCCCCCCTACAAGAAATAAGCAGTACTAAAAGCCAAAGGGCAGCAGCCCCCACTAAGTTATCTTTCATAAATCAGTAGAATAGGTTTAAAACATGTGATATAAATATGGCGTACCTGTTTGGGCTACTTTTTTTGATTTATAGTAAACTCATACGGATTTATAAATCTGTCAATGGAAAGGTGATATTGATATGGATTTTTATGCTATCCTGTTTCCAATGAAAAATCACATAAAAAAGTGGATAATCCTAAGCGTTCCATAGTGACATTATTGTGCGTTTTCAATTGGCTGATGACTGGTTTTACTATTATTTTTTATATATAAATATTTGTATATCAATGAATTATATATCATAAATATTTTTTTAAAAAATGTTTGCAATATTCATTTTTTGTTTATGTTTGCTTCATGAATGAGTCCAACAAAGGACGCATTGCCTATAGCTTTGAAAACTTTTTTCATGTTCGGGCTTTTGGGAATAAGGAAGTCTACCCAACAAGCCGTCTTACGAGTAAGACACCGAATACTAGGGCTGACTTCCGAAATGCACTCCGTAATCCGTGATTTCTCACGGAGCCCTTTCTTTGTGGCCTATACTGTATTTGAATTTCGCATCTGAGAAATTCTGATTTTCAGACCTCTATTTTTCTCACTATCTTTTTATAAAAAAACAGCGAAGTTTAAATGAAAACAAAGTACATCGACTTGATCGAGCAGACTTATGATTTTCCCCAAGAGGAATTTCAACTAAAGGACAATAAATTGGAGTTCCATGGTATTGACCTATACGATTTGGTCCAACGTTATGGCACCCCTTTGAAATTCACCTATCTGCCCAAAATATCCAAAAACATACAACGGGCAAAAGAATGGTTTGGCACTGCCATTTCCAAGCATAATTATGCAGGGTCTTATCACTATTGCTATTGTACCAAAAGCTCTCATTTTGAGCATGTGTTGAATGAGGCCCTTAAGAACGATATTCATATTGAGACCTCGTCGGCGTTTGACATCAATATTGTGGAGCATTTAAAAGAGAAAGGTAAAATTTCAAAGAATACCTATGTCATCTGTAATGGGTTTAAACGAGATCAATATGTGCAAAACATTGCACGCTTGATCAATGAGGGACATAAAAACTGCATCCCAATCATTGATAATTATGAAGAAATAGAGCTGTTGAGCCAAGCCATTGAAGGCAAGTTCAAAGTGGGTATCCGGATTGCATCAGAGGAAGAACCAAAATTCGAGTTCTATACCTCCAGGCTTGGTATTGGTTACAAGAATATAGTGCCTTTTTATAATCAATCCATCAAAAACAATGACCAGGTGGAGTTAAAGATGTTGCACTTCTTCATCAATACGGGGATTAGGGATACCGCTTATTATTGGAACGAACTTTTAAAATGTTTAAAGGTCTATATCAGCCTTAAAAAGGTATGTCCAACTTTGGATAGCTTAAATATTGGCGGAGGGTTCCCCATAAAGAACTCTCTGGCTTTTGAATACGATTATGAATATATGATTGATGAAATCATCCATCAAATAAAGCAGGCGTGTGATGAGGCTGAGGTTGAAGTGCCTCACATTTTTACCGAGTTTGGGAGTTTTACTGTGGGTGAAAGCGGTGGAACCATCTACGAAGTGCTCTATCAAAAACAACAGAACGATAGGGAAAAATGGAATATGATCAATTCATCGTTCATTACTACTATGCCAGATTCGTGGGCCATTAGCAAAAGGTTCATCACATTGGCCATAAACCGGTGGAACGAGGAGTATGAGCGTGTTCTATTGGGTGGACTGACCTGTGATAGCGACGACTATTACAACTCGGAGCAGCACATGAATGCCATTTATATGCCCAAGTACAAAAAGGACAAACCACTTTACATTGGCTTTTTTAATACAGGGGCTTATCAAGAAACCATTGGAGGGTTTGGCGGATTGCAGCACTGCTTGATTCCCCATCCCAAACATATATTAATTCAGAAAGACGATGATGGTAAGTTGAAAAGCTCTGTTTTTGCAGAACAACAAACCGCCGAAGAATTCCTGTCCATTTTAGGATATGGTCCCCAAAAAGATAAAAATGGTCTTTTGGACCCCAAAAAACTGCTGGTTTCCAGCAAAAACTGATTACGAACTAGTTTAAAAAATGAAAACGAATAGAATGTATGCCGGTATTCCAAAGGAATACGGGTCGGCTGAAAAAGCAAAAATTGTATTGTTGCCTGTTCCCTATGATGGTACCAGTACTTGGGGCAAAGGTTCCGACAAAGGTCCGGAGGCCTTTTTGGAAGCTACTGACAATATGGAGCTGTATGACATTGAGACCGATAGTGAAGTCTATAAAGTAGGGATTCATCTCGCTGACCCCATTGATGAATTAGACACACCA
The DNA here is from genome assembly GCF_017313225.1 of Allomuricauda sp. CAU 1633. Classification (GTDB taxonomy): domain Bacteria; phylum Bacteroidota; class Bacteroidia; order Flavobacteriales; family Flavobacteriaceae; genus Flagellimonas. The sequence goes on from NZ_JAFLNE010000002.1 coordinate 787,646, forward strand.
GAGAGTATGGTTCATGCGGTACATAAAACGGTAAAGGAATACATCAAACGGAACAAAATAGTTACAATGGTAGGTGGGGAGCATTCCATTTCCATAGGTGCGATTAGGGCCTTCAACGAATGTTTTGAGGACCTTACCGTGTTGCAGATTGATGCCCATACCGATTTGCGAAAAGAATACAACGGGTCAAAATACAACCATGCCTGTGCGTTGTATGAAGCCAATGAAACCACAAATTTGGTACAAGTAGGCATCCGCAGCATGGATCATTCCGAAACCTTGGTCATGGATAAGGATAAGGTATTTTTTGCCCATGAGATGGTTACTGATGATTTTTGGATGGATAGTGCCATAGATTTGATGACGGACAATGTCTACATCACTTTTGATTTGGATGCACTGGACCCTTCCATTTTACCATCCACCGGAACCCCGGAACCCGGCGGTCTTTTTTGGTATGAGACCCTCGATTTTTTAAAGCGGGTATTCGAAGAACGGAATGTGGTGGGCTTTGACATTGTGGAACTATGTCCTAATGCAAATGACCGTTCCTCAGACTTTTTGGCGGCCAAACTATATTATAAAATGTTGAGCTACAAGTTCAACGAAAAAAATGAATATATCGAAGATGGATTTGTTGATGAAGACGAAGATTTCAAAAAATCCAACACAATACTAGACGATTACGATGAGTAACAAAGGAGAAATATCACAATTTATAGAGAAGTACTACCTTCATTTCAATGCAGCAGCCCTAGTGGATGCCGCAAAAGGATATGAAGCACAATTGAACCAAGGTTCCAAAATGCTGGTTTCCCTGGCAGGAGCCATGAGTACCGCAGAGCTGGGTAAGATTTTTTCAGAGATTATACGTACCGATAAAGTACATATTGTTTCCTGTACCGGGGCCAACTTGGAAGAGGATTTAATGAACCTAGTGGCACACTCGCACTACAAACGGGTGCCCAATTACCGAGACCTTACCCCTCAAGATGAATGGGATTTATTGGAAAAGGGATTAAACCGCGTCACCGATACCTGTATTCCGGAAGAAGAAGCATTCCGACGCTTGCAAAAACACATTTTCAAACTTTGGAAAAAGGCTGAAGAGGAAGGCAAACGCTATTTTCCCCATGAATATATGTACCAGCTCTTATTGTCTGGAGTCTTGGAAGAATATTATGAAATAGACATTAAGGATTCATGGATGTATGCCGCAGCCGAAAAGAACCTTCCCATTGTGGTTCCCGGATGGGAAGATAGTACCATGGGAAATATTTTTGCCAGTTACGTTATTAAAGGCGAGTTGAAGGCCAGCACCGTAAAATCGGGTATTGAGTACATGACCTTTTTGGCGGATTGGTACAGCAAGAACTCAGATAAGGGCATTGGTTTCTTTCAAATTGGTGGAGGTATCGCGGGTGATTTTCCCATTTGTGTAGTGCCCATGTTGTATCAGGATTTGGAACAGACCGACATCCCTTTTTGGAGTTATTTCTGCCAAATCAGTGATTCCACAACAAGTTTTGGCTCCTATTCTGGGGCCGTGCCCAATGAAAAGATCACTTGGGGAAAACTGGACATCCATACCCCAAAGTTCATTATAGAATCTGATGCTACCATTGTGGCGCCTTTGATTTTTGCGTACCTTTTAAATATGTAATGATGAAAAACAGACAATCATTGGCGTTGAAACGCGTAATTGTGGATTTCAAGAAGTTGGACAACCGAATACTGAACCTCTTGGTGGAAAAATACCCTGATGGGTATGACGATGACGATATCGTTACCTATAGAAATGCCAGCAATGAAGTAGTGGAGTGTATAGAGGTGCGTACCGAAGATACTGCGTATCTGATAAAAGTGAGCAAACGCTTGGTCATGGCTATGGAGGATTATGATGTAAATGATGACAATGACGATAGCGATGAAGAAACATCCTTGGATACGGATGGATTGGAAGAAAATCCAGATGATGAGGAGTAGACATTTAGGTCAGTAGCACTGAGATATCAATTATGAAAAGGTTGGGCAGTCCCAGCCCTTTCATGAAAATATAACGATATGGAAAGAGTGGTCAAATCACGTCTGATCGCCTTGCACAAAAACAAGGTGCTGGTACTGCAAAAAGTGGGCAGACCACTACGGTACACCTTGCCTGGAGGCGTAAAGAAAAAGAAGGAGACGGAGGAAGAGACCCTGATCAGGGAAGTGGGAGAGGAAATCAAACTAAAACTGTCGCCCGGCGAAGTACAGTTCTATCTGTCCCACATAAAAAAAGGCAATTCAGGTGCCATCATTAAAAATTATTTTTTGGTTCAATTGCAACCGTCTGCCATCAAAGTAAAGGAAAAGCACAAGTTTGAAGCTGCCTTTTGGGTGGATTGGAAAGAAGCTCTGCCCTTCATGGACAAATCGGATAGGTTGGCGGTGCGGTCATATTTTAAAAGTTTTGGAAGAAAAACAAAGAAAAACGGAAAAAATGGAGGTCAAGTTCCACCTCGCCTTGCCATGTAAGGACATTACGGAGACACGGACCTTCTATCAAGAGGTCATTCAGGCCAATTTGGGTAGACATACCGAAAAATGGCTGGATGTTGACCTTTTTGGTCATCAATTGACATTTACACAATCGGGAAATTTTAATTTCGATTTTAAGAATTACCGCTTGGAAGATTACATCCTGCCATCATTCCATTTTGGAATCATTGTTCCCGTTGCCACTTGGGGCGAGCTGTACTCAAGGCTGTTCCAATTGGACCTTGAAATTACCACAGAGGCCACTTTTATGCAGGATAAGGTAGGGGAGCACCTCTCCTTTTTTGTACAAGACCCCAACGGATATATGGTAGAATTTAAAAGCTTTAAGGACGCTACGGAGATTTTTGCAACAGAATAATGGACTTTAAAGCCATAGCCCTTCACCTAGCCGGAAGTATTGATATTTCTGGTTGTAGGCAGGCGTTTCATAAAAATTTGTTGTTTGGCGATCGGGATGAACTCTTTTATGCCGATGAGGGAGGATATGTGTATATTTTCAGATACGGTATCGTGTCCTTTTTCGGGTTTGATGAAGCCTCCATTGCAGCCACTACGGAAGAAATTAAACCGTTCTGCCAAGGATGGCAACAATCGGAACTTACCGAAGAGATAGGTGTAGAGCTCTTGTCGGGTGATGTAAAACCCAAGGTTACCAACAACAAGATTGTTTTGCCCGAAGCTGACATTGAGGTCATGCGCTTGACCCTGTTGCATCTCTCACAATCCGTGGCCTTGGATTATTTTTCGGGACTTTCGGACCAAATCATGAAAGAGACCCGGCAACATACCAACCATTTGGAGCTTTATGGAAAACTGGATCTTGGTGGCAAGAAACTCAAAAAGCACATCGGCAGGGTATTGAACATTAACAACCAGATTTCCGAGAACCTTTATATTTTTGATTCCCATGAAGTGGCTTGGGAAGACGAAGATTTGGACCGATTGGACAAAAGCTTGAAACAAATCTTTGATTTAAAGGAACGATATCGTACCATTAAGGAGCAAGGGTACATTATAAAAGAAAACCTGAGCCTTTTTAAGGACATCATGGACCACAGGGAAAGCAGTCGACTGGAATGGATCATTATTATTTTGATCTTGGTCGAGGTGGTGGACCTGTTCATCATGCGATTGATAAACTAAGAATAGATATTTATTTTGGACAGTACTAAAATATTGGGCAGCGAAGAGTGGTGTAGGTTGGGGGATTTGAGCATTCCGGCCATCAAGGCGCGTGTGGATTCCGGAGCAAAGACGTCCTCCATCCAAGCCAGCAAAGTAAAAATTTTCACCAAGGGATTGGAAGATTGGGTGCGTTTTGAAGTCAACCCCATTCAGGATAATCGCAGTATTTCCATCCTGTGCCAAGCCAAACTATTTGATGTTAGGAGCGTAAAGAGTTCGCAAGGTATCTCTGAAGAACGTCCCGTGATCAAGACACCGGTCACCATTGGCGACAATACGTTCGAGATAGAGCTAACGCTTGCCAATAGGGACACCATGGAATACCGCATGCTTTTGGGGCGTGAGGCCATCAATGCCCGATATTTGGTGGATCCGGCCGAAAGTTTTTGCCAAGGCGATATAACTTCGGAAGAAATCTCGAAGAAATACAAGCCTTACATGAGTGAAAAATCGGGGTTGACCTTGGGTCTTTTGGCCAGTAACCCTGAGTTGTATAGCAATAAACGAATCATTGAAGCCGGAGAAATGCGGGGCCACAAAGTGGTTTTTTTAAATGTGGAGAACGCCTATATGAAACTGGATGCCAGTTCTCCCGAAATCCGTTATCGTGGTGGGAATGTTTTGGACAAATTCGATGCTGTGATTCCTCGTATAAAACCATCGGTAACTTTTTATGGATGTGCACTACTGCGGCAGTTTGATACTTTGGGGGTGTACTGTCTCAATTCGGCAGATGCCATTAGCAAGTCGAGGGACAAGCTCTTTGCTTCGCAATTGTTCTCCAAGCACGACATCCATATTCCCATAACGGGCTTTGCCAAATCCCCAATGGATACCAAAGACCTTATCCGTATGGTAAATGGTTCTCCTTTAATCATAAAATTATTGGAGAGTACGCAAGGTAAGGGAGTAGTACTTGCCGAAACCAATAAGGCAGCCGAAAGTGTTATTAATGCCTTTAAAAGTGTGCAAACCAACATTTTGGTACAAGAATTTATCAAAGAAGCCAACGGGCAGGACATCCGTTGTTTTGTGGTTAACGGAAAAGTGGTGGCTTCCATGCAGCGTCAGGCTCAGAAAGGAGAATTCAGAGCAAATATTCACCAAGGAGGTGCGGCATCCAAAATCAAAATAACTCCTGAAGAGCGAAAACTGGCTGTAAAATCGGCCAAGGTTCTTAATTTGGATGTGGCCGGGGTAGACATCATACGTTCCAATCGAGGGCCTTTACTTTTGGAAGTAAACTCATCCCCAGGCTTGGAAGGTATAGAGAATACAACTGGATTGGATATTGCCAATGTTATGATTGAAACCATTGAGCGAAAGTTGAAATATCATAATTGATTGATAACTAAGGTATTTCTTGTTAAATAATTTGCTTTTCTGATTATTTCTTTTATCTTACAAGGTATGGTTGGAAAAGAAATCGATGAACATAAAGACTTTTTAGAGCGGGCAATAAACTATCTTAAAGAAAGAGGTTTTACCAATATTAAGACAGATTTGCCCGGATACGAATCACCCAAAACTTTTGTACAGAAAAAGGGCGGGACCAATCTTTCTGCCGATATATCTGCGCATAAGAATGGTAGAAAGTATTTTTTTGACATCAGCCTTAAATCTTTTGATCCAAGCAAGCTAAAATCCAAATGGTTGCTCTTGGATACTGTGGCGCGATTGCGGTCCAACCGGTTTAAAATTATAACCACTAAAGGGCATTTCAAATTTACCGACACACTTCTCAAAGATGTGAATCTCACTAGTAAAGAGCCCATCAGAATATAAAATAGAGACCTCTTAACGAGGTCTTTTTTTATTTAAGGTAGCTCTCAAATTCTCCATATGAAACCTAAAATTGCACCAACACATTTTTGGGATTCTTCCTTTTACTTTTTTTGTACTATAACTTCTGACGTGAAAGTCTAAAAACGTGGATTCATACCATTCCCTTAAAAAAGTATGAATTGAAAAGGGGTATTCCTTAAGAGATATGCCCCATTGATTAATTGGGAGCATGTTTGAGCCTAAATCATGCTAAGTTTACCCCAACAGAGCAAAACTCTTTGTAGTCATAGCACAAACCTCCCGAAAATGGGATACGTTAATTGTAAGGTATTTTTACCTGTACTTAACCTACTGTCTTGTTCAAAAGAGGTTTACGTTGCGCCAGGGGGTTTTGAGGTTGAGCCCCTTGGTTGTAACGGTTTTTATAATCAAGATATATTTTTCTTAAACTTGGCCTACTTATTCAAGAAAAAGAGCCCTTCCCATGGGGCTCTTTTTTTATTTACCGCCGAATGTATTGGAGGTATCTTTTACATTGTTCACATCTTTTCAAAAAATAGGGGCAAATCACACATTCCCCTTTTGTAAGGTTCTATACAAAAAAGCTACTTTTGTAAGATAAAATAATGAGGAAGATTTAGCTATGTCAGAACAATTGGAAAGAGTAAAAACATTGATTATAGGGTCGGGACCAGCTGGATATACGGCGGCAATATATGCAGCTAGAGCTGATTTAAAACCTGTTATGTATACCGGTATGGAACCTGGGGGTCAGTTGACCACCACTACAGAAGTAGACAATTTTCCGGGGTATCCCGAAGGGATAGACGGTCCCACAATGATGATTCAATTGCAGCAACAGGCCGAGCGTTTTGGCACTGAAGTCAGAATAGGCATGATTACCGCCGTTGATTTTAGCGATGAGGCTGGGGGCATCCATAAAGTTACTGTGGACGATTCCACAGAGATTGAAGCCGAAACCGTGATTATTTCAACTGGGGCATCTGCCAAATATTTGAACATTCCAAGTGAACAACGTTTGCGTGGAGGTGGAGTCTCCGCCTGTGCCGTTTGCGACGGATTCTTCTACAAAGGACAGGAAGTAGCCATAGTGGGTGCTGGGGATACTGCTGCTGAGGAGGCTTCCTATTTGGCCAATATCTGTAAAAAAGTGACCATGCTGGTTCGGAAAGACCATATGAGAGCTTCCAAAGCCATGCAACACCGCGTCAATAGTATTGACAATATTGAAATAAAATACAATACCGAGGTAGATGAAGTTCTTGGCGACCAAGTGGTGGAAGGTCTTCGAATGGTGAATAATCAAACTGGAGAAAAAGAGGAGATTGCCATCACTGGACTTTTCATTGCCATTGGGCACAAGCCAAACACCGATATATTCAAAGGTCAGTTGGACATGGATGACACGGGTTATATCATTACCCAACCTAAATCCACCAAGACCAATAGACCAGGGGTGTTTGCCAGTGGCGATGCCCAGGATAAAATTTACAGACAGGCTGTTACTGCAGCGGGAACAGGCTGTATGGCGGCACTAGATGCTGAAAGGTACTTGGCTGCTGTGGAGAGCAAGGAAGCTGTTGTTTCCTAACAGTAGAAATAAAACAAATCATGATAAAAATGTGGACTTTTAAGTCCACATTTTTTGTTTGGATACATTTCACGCAAGTAAATACTACAAAAACCTTAAATTGTGGGAGGATTGTCCAAATCAAGAATCAATGATAAGGATGATTTGAAAACTTCAATGCGTAAGAATTAGCTAAAACCAAAAACGTGAAAACAAACAAACAATTCATTTACATCGGAATGTGCACCCTTCTGATGACTACATTTATTTTGGGCTGTAAGAATGAACCGAAGGACACCACACCATGGCAACCCTTATTTGATGGAAATACCTTTGACGGGTGGACCATTTTGGGCGGTAATGCAGAGTACCAAATAGAGAATGGTGAAATTGTAGGCAAGACCATCCACAATACGCCCAACACCTTTTTAACCACGGACACAAAATACGGTGACTTTATTCTGGAGTTGGATTATTTGGTGGATTCCACCATGAATTCTGGGATACAGATCAGAAGTGCCAGTATTCCTGAGTATCATAATGGGCGTGTACATGGATACCAAGTGGAAATTGACCCCTCTGATAGAGCATGGAGCGCCGGAATTTATGAAGAGGCCAGACGCGGATGGCTTGTTCCGCTCACCAATAATGAAGCGGCACAAAAAGCCTTCAAACAGAATCAATGGAACCATTATCGGGTTGAGGCCATTGGCGACACGCTAAAAACATGGATAAATGGTGTTCCAGCATCGTATTTGATAGACGAAGGGGCAGATACCGGTTTTATTGGGCTGCAAGTACACAGCATTGGCGAAGATCAAAAGGCAGGTACGGAAATCCGATGGAAAAATGTTCAGATTCTTACCGATAGTCTTCAAAACTACACCAAAGAAATGTCTTTAAATCCAATAATTACAAAAAACAGCCTTACCCAACATGAAAAAGAAGCAGGCTGGGAATTGTTATGGGATGGAGAGACCACTACAGGATGGCGAGGTGCCAAGTTGGACAATTTTCCAGAAGCAGGCTGGCAAATTGAGAACGGGGAACTCACTGTGTTGGCATCAGATGGAGGTGAATCGGCAGCAGGAGGGGATATTGTTACCGAAGAATTGTATGGCAATTTTGAACTGAAATTGGATTTTAAATTGACCCCCGGAGCCAACAGCGGTATAAAATATTATGTGGATACGGAATTGAACAAGGCCGTAGGTTCGGCCATTGGATTGGAATACCAATTGTTGGATGATGCCCGTCACCCCGATGCCAAATTGGGTAACCATGAAGGCAGTAGAACCTTGGCATCATTGTATGACCTTATCCAAGCAGACCCTGCAAAGTATGTAAAACCCATGGGCGAATGGAATTCGGCCCATCTCATTTCAAACAACAACCACGTGGAGCACTGGTTGAACGGGATGAAAGTATTGGAATACGAGAGAAGCAGCGATGACTATAAAAAACTGGTATCGGAAAGTAAATACAAGATATGGCCAAATTTCGGCGAAGCTGAAAAGGGTAACATCCTACTCCAAGACCATGGGAACAGGGTAACGTTTAAGAATATAAAAATCAAACAACTATAAAAATCAATGTCATGAACACACGAAGGGATTTTATTAAAAAGACAACGGTGGGGGCCACCGGCCTGACATTGGTGGGAATGCCCAATTTTGGATTATCCAATGTTTTGGGAGCTAATGACAAACTACGCGTAGCGGTCATTGGTGTTCGAAGCCGTGCTAAGGCGCATATTATTGCCATTCATCAAGACCCCAACGCCGAAATTATATACAATTGCGATGTGGACGATGTTGTTATCAATGAACACAATGCATGGTGCCAGCGTACTATTGGGTATGTTCCCAAAGTAGAAAAGGATTTTAGAAAAGTTTTAGAGGATAAGGATGTGGATGCAGTTTTTATTGCCACACCCGAGCATTGGCATGCCCCCATGGCCATCATGGCCCTACAAGCGGGGAAAAATGTTTATGTGGAAAAACCCTGTAGTCACAACCCCTATGAGAATGATCTTTTGGTAGCGGCCCAGAACAAGTATGGAAAAAAAGTGCAAATGGGTAATCAACAGCGTTCGGCACAAACCTCCATTATGGCTATAAGCGACATTAAAAATGGGATTATTGGTGAAGCCTATAAGGCAGAGGCCTATTATTCCAACAATCGCGGCTCCATAGGAAAAGGAACAAAAATTGCTGTGCCCAAAACCTTGGATTGGGAGCTATGGCAAGGACCTGCTCCCCGTGAATCATATCGAGATAATGTACACCCCTATAATTGGCATTGGTTCCGTACTTGGGGTACAGGTGAAATCCATAACAACGGTACCCATGAAATTGATATCAGCCGTTGGGCGCTAGGTGTGGATTTCCCAGAAACAGTGACCTCATTTGGTGGAAAATATACATTTGATGATGATTGGGAATTTGTAGACAATCAACAGGTTACCTACACCTTTCCTGGAGATAAGTTTATTACATGGACCTCGCATAGTAGGGGTATTATGAAACCAGAGCGCCCTGGAAGAGGGGTGACCATTTATGGTAGCAAAGGAACAATTGAGCTGAGTCGTAATTTTTACAAATTGTATGATTTGGGAGGAAATCCTATTAAGTATGAATTTGAAAAATCCCAAAGTGCCACTACCGATACTCAAGGAGTAGGCGGTTTGGACGTAGATCACGTGAAGAACTTTTTCAACGCTATACGGAAGGACGAATCATTGCATGCAGAAATCAATGATGCCAGTATTTCTACTATGCTGTGTCACTTGGGGAATTTTGCACAAGACGCAGGTCATACACTTAAAATTGATAGTAAAACAGCCAAGATACTTAATGATGAGACAGCCATGAAAAAATGGAAGCGCGAGTATGAAAATGGATGGGAACCTAAACTGTAATTAAATGAAACGTAGGGAATTTACCAAGAAAAGTAGTGTGGCGTTGGCAGGGATATCCACTTTAGGCACTGGAATTTGGAAGCCATCAAGTAATGATATCGTTAAAGTTGGGATAGTAGGAACAGGAGATCGGGGCGGTGGTCTAATTTCCATTATGAATGACATTCCTGGGTTACAGGTAGAAGGGTGCTGCGATGTATTGCCTTTTCGACTGGAAAAAGGAATGCAAAAGGTGAACGGTAAAGCCAAAGGCTATTCAGATTACAGGGCACTCTTGGATAATAAGGAAATAGACGCGGTCATTGTTTCCACGCCCTTTAGCACCCACGAACAAATAGCAATGGATGCTCTGGACGCTGGAAAGCATGTGTACTGTGAAAAAACCATGGTTAAAGGGTTCAATGGGATTCAGAATACGGTTCAAGCGGCCAAGAATTCAAATATGGTGTTTCAAACTGGTCACCAATATCATAGCTCAAGACTTTATACCCATGTGGTGGATCTTATCAAAGATGGAAAAATAGGCAGGGTAGTGGACATTGTTTGTCAATGGAACCGTAATGGGGACTGGCGTAGGCCCGTTCCAAATCCAAAGTATGAAAGAGCCATCAATTGGCGGATGTACAAAGAATTTTCGGGTGGCTTGCTGGCAGAACTCTGTTCGCACCAATTGGATTTTGCCAATTGGATTTTGGATGCTGTGCCTTTAAGGGTTATCGGTGAAGGGGGCATTAATTATTGGAAAGATGGCAGGGAAACCTATGACAATGTGCATATGATCTACACATACCCAAATGGGGTGAGGGCCAAATTTACCTGTTTGACAAGTAATTCCAAGGATGACTACTTAATTAAGGTTTTAGGGGACAAGGGGACGATTACCATAGGGTATACCAATGCTTGGTTCTACCCAGAAAAGTTAGAGAAAAACAAACAGTTGGGAGAAGTTGATGGAGTTTCCGGTGCAACCCTAGAGTGGGATGATCACAAAGGTATACCAATTATGGTGGATCATTTAGATCCTACCAAGCAAGCTCTGGTGGATTTTCAACAGTCCATTACCCGCTCAACCATGCCAATTTCCAATGTTGAGTCTGGGGCCAAGACCGCAATTTGTGTACAAATGGGTCTAGACGCTTTGTACAATGACACGGTGGTGCCTTGGAAAACAGGTATTGTTTAAAAAAGAAAAAGGCCCTGAAAATTTTCAGGGCCTTTTTGGTGCATACCTAATCCAATTTAATCTAATCTATGCGCCTGTAATTTTCAGAGAAGGTCTTGTTGCCTTCTTCATCTACGGTTATTTGACTGTATGTGTCACTTTGCAAATCAAGTTCAAAAACAAACTCAGTCAATGTATCCAAGGCCTTCATCATTTCGGCATCTCCATATATAATGGTTTCGTGGAGCTCATCATCGGTAATATAATAAGACCCATAGCCAAATCTTCCATTATTATCGTTGGGCACATATCTGGACCACATAACCTTGCCATTATAATACATTTTTACTTGGCGATACCCTTCTGCTTTGGGCATGGTGTCCGATACATTCACACCATCGTCATAACTGTAGAAACTTATCAATTCCCATGTCCCTTCAATGGAATGCATGTTGTGAGGTTTTGGAGCTGTAAATCTTGTGGCCGAGATTAATATCAACATTAAAATGGCCAATCCCAATATTTTCTTCATAGTTGTTAGTTTTAGCGTTAGACTACATTTCCCTTAATAAGATACAAATAATTTTAACAAACATTTAAAAAAAGACCTGTAAAATTAGGGATGTGTCAAATGAAAAAAGGTCTGGAAAATGACCAGACCTTTAATCCTAATTAACTGAAAAAAGTATTTAAGAATACATGTTGCTGAATGGATCAATATTTGTGTACGCTGCCGGAAACAGATTTCTTTTTCTGAATGCTGGCCTCTCCGGTGTAGGATATGTCAGCTCCGCTGCTTGCATCGGCCACCAAGCTCTCTGAAACATTTACGGAAATATCCGCTCCACTGCTGGCATCGGCATTGCACGTCTTGGCCATAAGGTCCTTGGCTTTAATGTCCGACCCGCTGCTGGCATCCGCATAGAGCATATCTGTTTTTCCAGAAAGTCTAATATCGGCACCACTACTGGCATCAGCAGATACCTCACGAGCCACAACTTCAACCTGAAGGTCGGAACCGCTGCTGGCATCCAACTCCAAAGTTTCGGCTTCGATTACATTTTGTGCAATGAGGTCTGCACCGCTGGAACTTTTTAAAGCCGTAACCGTTGGTAGGGAAACGTATACCTTCTTGGTGGCTCTTCCAATGTTCTCAATGGCATGGATTTTCAATTTTCCGTCCCTGATATCTGTTCCGATTAGGTCGATAATGTTTTCATCCGCCTCAACGGTTATCTTGTATTCTTGGTCTTGGGTCACAAATACATCAAGGCCTTCCGAAGCGGATACTTCGGTAAAATCCTCTGAAATGTTTCGGCTTTCTTCTACTACCTCGCCGTTTCCTTTCTTGCCGTCGCCAAAGCTCATATCGAACATACAGGATGAAGCAAAGAGTGAAAATAGGGCCGCGATGGCTAATCTTGCTAGTGTTGTCATGATTGTTGTTTTAATGATTGATTCGAAATTCGTTATTGTTATTTGTATGATGAATTACTAATTACCCAATTGTTGAAAAAGAGGTCTCAATTGTTATTTTTTTCTCCTGCCTTTACTTTAATGCCATCCTCATTGATTTTCATCTCAAAGGAATCCGAATGATCTTTTAGATTGATGTCCACGCCATCTTCATTGATGATGATTTTTCCACCTTCTTCCTCTTCATCGTTTTCTTCCGGTTCATCGGGACAGTTCTGACACTTGAGTTCCCCGTCGTCGCCCATCACCCAGAGATATCCCACAATTCCACTGCGATAGTACCCCTTATCGTTAAGGATGCCGCTAGAGACATGGCCTCTAGTGGATTCATCAAAGCGTACAACGCTCCCGTTGGGAATATAGATGGTTGTGGTTACTTCCTGATTTCTGGCTTTATTGGAAACATCGGTGACTAGATGTTCATCAACAATGATTTCATTACCTGACATAGTAAAACCATAATTAATGGCTTTCGCCCTTTCCCTTGCAGCAAGCAAAGTACTACCATGGGCATCTTTTCTGATATTGACATTGATCAAAGAATCCACGGACTTTCTCAGTTTAATGTGAACATCGTCCGAAATCAATATTCTATTATCGTTTTCATCATAAGTAAATGCCATTCTTCCAAAGTGCATGTTTTCCATGTTGTGGTCATATCCAGAATCCTTCATCTTAATAATTAAAGTATCATTAGGATTCTCCAACACCATTTCTTCCCGCTCATTGACGCTGCCCACATTGGCAAATTCAGCCGCCTGACGAACTCCAAGGGCAAACAATGCCCCAACGGAAATCAGCCAAAGTCCCAAAAGTGAAAACTTGGCAATATTTCCGATAGATTTAAGGTTGTTGACCAAAATCTTCAATCCCAAGTAGAGGACAAAGAAGAACGGAATGCCAAAGGCAAAGAACAGGAGCACTGAAAGTACCCAAACCGGAACACCAGTGGTACCCACGATTTCGTAAAAATCAACCCCGGGAAAATGTACAGCATTCAGCATACCCACAGAAAAAAGGGCAATGAACAATCCTATAAGTGCAGTTGCACCAACGATGATCAACAAAATGCCAATGAACTTGCCAAATACTTTGAACAGGAACATGATAATATCCCCTATGGCATCAAAAAAGGTCTTGGAGCTGCTTTTGACCTTGTTGCCTACTTTTTCGTAGTCAACATTTTTAACTTTGTCGGCAACATCATCAAACCCCTCTTTAACCTTGCGTTCTATATTGCTGATGTTGACAGGCTCTCCCCGCATATCCAATTTTTGCGAGGTGGTGGCCGCTTCTGGGACCAAAATCCAAAGTAAAATGTAGGCGATCAGACCAAATCCGGTGAAAACGGCCAATAGGATAAAAATCAAGCGAATCCAAAGGGCATCAAAACCTAAATAATGTTCCAGCCCGGCACAAACACCACCAATGTATTTTTGGTCGATGTCCCTGTAGAGCTTTTTCGCTCTTGATTTGGGTTCGGCATAGGTCTTTTTTGGTTCATCCTCAAAGATGTCTTCGTCCACCATATAGTCTTCGGGCTGTCCCATGACATTGATGACTTCGTCCACCTGCTTTTGGGTGATGACCTGTCGTTCGTTTTCCATTTTCTCTAAAAAGAGTTCGGCTATGCGAGCCTCGATATCGGCGATGATCTCATCGCTTCCCGGTGTGCCGGAAAAGGACCTTTTTATGGACTCCAAATATCGTCTCAGCTTGTTATACGCATCATCATCGATGTGAAAGAGCGTATTGGCTAAATTTATATTTACTGTCTTGTTCATTTTTGATACTTATTTTGTGTTGGTTACCAGATTGACTGCATTTCTTAGTTCATCCCACGTTCCGTTAAGTTCATTAAGGAACAATTTACCGGTTTCGGTAAGGGCGTAGTATTTTCGGGGAGGTCCCGAAGTGGATTCTTCCCAACGATAGTTGAGCAAACCTGCATTTTTCAACCTCGTCAACAAAGGGTATATGGTACCTTCCACTACTAACATCTTAGCGTCCTTAAGGGCCTCCAGAATCTCGGAGGCATACTTGTCATCATCCTTTAGGATGGACAAGATGCAGTACTCCAGAACCCCTTTGCGCATCTGTGCTTTTGTGTTTTCTATGTTCATAATTTCTTGGTTCTAATTTTGCCGAACTGGGTTCGGTATCTGATTAACTGTTCGTTTTGTGTTTCCACTCCAGTCCCCTGTGATGAGCAGGGGAGTGGAAACGTTTTTTGATTGATGATTTTTGATTGACCCTTCGACTGCGCTCAGGGCAGGTTAATTTTTCGTTTTTTGATTGATGATTAAACTCCTATTTTGATTATTTGATGAATTTTATGGTCAAGGGATATCGAAACGTCTCCCCTTCATTGGTTCTAATAGTGGCCAGAATGGTATACACAATGTTCACTATGGCCAGTCCAACTTGAATGACACCGCTTATACCCGCGGGCCAAAAAAGGCGACCAAACTTAAAATCGTCGCTACTGATACTAATGTTTATATTGTTAAAATCACTCAAACGGTGAATTCCAAAAAAATCCCAATCCCATACATCGGGCCAAAAACCGATAAAAAAGGGAATACTGATCAAGCCCGCAACGATAGAGTAGAGGAGCATACTTATTTGAAAGTTCAAAGCCTGCTTCCCATTATGGTCCACAAAAGGATGTTCCTTTTTGTTGGCCGTCCACAGAATCAAAGGAAGAATAAAATTCCCAAAGGGAATAAACCACTTTGAAAAGGTGGACGCGTGAATAATCGCGGATAAATTTCGTTCGTGTTTGGTTAAAGTTGTAGCCATTTTTGATTGATGATTTTGCAAATAAAATTAGTTTACCTATTAGCTTACGATGCAAATATATATCCAAAAGACAGTACTATGCAAAACAAAGTACTATAAATTAACAATTATTTAACAATTGAAATCGTTGCTTTTTTGCCTATTTTTAGAACTCCTAAACTCATGATATGGCGCTCACATCCAGTAAAATCAACACATTTACCTTTTTAAAACTACCATCGGCTTGGTGGAGCGGCGTACGACTCAAGGCTATTGACGAAAATAGAGCCGTGACCACGGTAAAGTACAAATGGTTCAATCAAAACCCATTTAAATCCATGTTTTGGGCTATTCAGGGGATGGCTGCTGAGTTGAGCACCGGGGCTTTGGTGATGAACGAAATCCAGAAAAGTGGTAAAAATATCTCCATGTTGGTGGCCAACAATAAAGCCACCTTTACCAAAAAAGCCACTGGAAGAATCGTTTTTAGCTGTGAGGACGGCCATTTAATAGCCGAAGCCATCCAGAAAACCATAAAAACGGGTGAAGGACAAACCTGTTGGATGAAATCAATTGGTATCAATGAAGATGGGGTGGAGGTCTCCACGTTTCATTTTGAGTGGACCGTTCTGCTAAAAAAATAGATTAATAATATCTGTCTTTGTCACCCTGAGCGCAGTCGAAGGGTTGAATGGACGGTGAATTGAAGGGAAAAAGCGGGCGAATGGTGAAAGGTTAAGGGGGTTCCTCTTGTTATAAGGGACTAATTGAAACCAAAAGTTGGTGCTTTTCCAACAATTCTAGAAATTTTCATATTATCATCTACAAATACATTGGCTTCATCCATGTCAATTTCTTGCCAATTATAAACTAATTTTGAACCATTAAGGGCTATACTATGAACAACATCAAACTTCAAATAGCGCATTGAGAATGAACACCCATAATAATGGTCTAACGAATTTCCTAAAACAGTCTCACTTGATTTGTCTTGAATGAAATCAATTTTGCTTTCAAATTCTTGTTCAATTAAAATTGAATCATCAACCCTAATGGATAAGGCATTATCACCCCAATTAAAACCCATGTTTAAAAAAAGCAGTCTATTATCAAAATTTCCAATAACTTTTAGAATAAATACATCGGAATTATTATCAATAATTCTCATACACAAGTAATTATCTTCATTGAAATACACGGAAATCCTGTTTCTGTTTTTATTATTCCCATAGTCAAACAAATATTCGTTCCTTCTTTCTTTTCCAAGTTTAGTCAGGATGACCATATTAACCGCTAATCCTTTAAATCCAGAATAGTAATTATTACTGTTGAGTCGATTTTTAAAAATAGGTCTGAAAAGAGAATCAACTTTAATATCTTCTAATTGTAACTCTTTTTCAGCTAAAAATGCTTTTCGTTGCTCAATGTAATCAGAAATGAAACCCATATTTTCGGCTTGTCTATGGGTTATTGGAACAAAATTATACTTCTTCTGATATAAACTGTCTTTCAACAAAGAATCGATTACTTCAGAATCTAATGAAACAATCAATCTTGTGTCATCGGCAAAAGGGTGAGACACAGCATTTTTGATTCCTGTTAAAGCAATTTTTTTGCTTACCGCGTCGGTATCAAGATTCCTAGTGAATTTTGGAAACCCAGCAACGAAATTGTATTCTCTTTTCCATTTTTCAAAATAATCTGTTGAATCAAACATTAGAAACGCAAATTTTTTATTTTGATTAGTATTTTTAGATACAGGAGGTGCCTCAGTGGTCATATTGTCATAAGCTTCTTTTAATTTTGGTCCCCAAATAATTGTTAAAACAGAAATTAAAACCGTTAAAACAAAATTGAAAAGGGTAGGGTACCTATTAGACCAAGATTTATTTACCTGCTTGTTCAATTCAGCAGGCTCTGTAAGCAGTAAATCAATAAGCTCTTCTTTAGCTTTGTTTTGAAAGCTTTTGAACCCCATATCTTCACATAGCGCTTTTAGCTTAGTTGAGGATTTTTTAGAGATTTTTCCGCGAAGCTGTTCAGTGTTTCTACTAGCAGGTCTAAAGAAGTTCATTTGGAAATTAAGTTACTCATTTTCTCAAAGTTAGTTATTACCTAAGGATACCATGAAACTCTTGATAAAAGTATTTAGCAGTAAAGTGTAACAGATAAGATAAGAACTATACCAATCATATATATTTAAACAAATCGAATGATGAATAGCACAAACCACGAAATAGACTACCACATTTACGGGGAAGAAATGCAATATGTGGAGATAGAACTGGACCCGCAAGAAGCCGTTGTGGCGGAGGCCGGCAGTTTTATGATGATGGATTCCGATATAAAAATGGATACCATCTTTGGCGATGGTTCTAACCAAGACTCTGGGGTTTTGGGGAAATTGTTTTCCGCGGGTAAACGACTGCTCACAGGGGAAAGCCTCTTTATGACCGCTTTTCTGAATGTAGGACACGGTAAAAAACTCGTAAGCTTTGCTTCGCCCTATCCAGGGAAGATCATTCCTATTGACCTTTCCGAAAAAGGCGGGAAGTTCATCTGTCAAAAAGATGCTTTCTTGTGCGCTGCCAAAGGAGTTTCGGTAGGTATTGAATTTTCCAAGCGTTTGGGCCGAGGTTTTTTTGGTGGTGAGGGCTTTATTATGCAAAAACTGGAAGGTGATGGTATGGCGTTTGTACATGCGGGTGGAACCATGGCCAAAAAAACACTAGCCGCTGGAGAGACCCTAAAAGTGGACACCGGTTGCATCGTGGGCTTTTCCCAAACCGTGGATTACAATATTGAATTTGTAGGTGGAATTCGCAATACCGTTTTTGGTGGTGAAGGCTTATTCTTTGCAACGCTACGAGGACCTGGGACCGTTTACATTCAATCACTGCCCTTTAGCCGACTGGCCAGTAGGGTATGGGCCGCTGCTCCCAAAGGTGGTGGGAAAGACAAAGGCGAAGGCAGTATTTTAGGCGGTTTGGGTGATTTGTTGGACGGCGATAATAGATTTTAATTCGCAACCCAAAAAATCACTTTTTAGCAACACGTAGTTAAAAATGTGTACAAAACACAATTCATTTGTCCTGACAGCTATTAATGGCTATATTGATTGAAAATTAACTTTCATCAAACAGATTAATGGCAAACTTTAACATCGACGCCAAGAAAGACGTAACCTATGATGCCATAGTTATTGGCTCGGGTATCAGTGGCGGATGGGCAGCAAAGGAATTGTGTGAAAAAGGATTGAAGACCCTTGTCCTTGAACGCGGAAAAATTGTGGAACATGTAGTGGATTACACCACCATGAACCTAGATCCATGGGACATGGAACTTCGCGGTGGACTCACCCCTGAACAAAAGAAAAAGCATTACAAAGCCATCCGGTCGGGCTGGATTGGAACAGACACCGAGCACTTTTGGGCCGATGATGCCGCCAATCCTTATACCGAGGAGAAACCTTTTTTGTGGCTTCGAGGTCATCAAATGGGGGGTAAATCCCTGCTTTGGGGAAAACAGACCTACCGATGGAGTGATTTGGACTTTGAGGCCAACGCCAAGGATGGTCACGGAGTGGACTGGCCCATTCGTTATAAAGACCTTGAGTCGTGGTACACCTATGTGGAAAAATTTGCCGGTATTAGTGGCGAGGCATTGGGGCTTCCCCAATTACCAGACAGTCATTTTCTTCCGCCCATGGAACTCAATTGTGTGGAAAAACACATAAAATCAAGAATAGAAGAACAATTTAAGGGTAGAAACATGACCATTGGCCGGGTGGCACACCTTACCCAGCCCCACAACGGAAGAGGGCAATGTCAATATCGAAACAGGTGTAGCAGAGGCTGTCCTTACGGGGCGTACTTCAGCAGTAATGCCACTACCTTACCAGCTGCAAATGCCACGGGAAATTTGACCATCCGACCCTTTTCCATTGTGCAATCGGTAATCTATGATGACCAAAAAGGCAAGGCCACTGGCGTCCGTATCATTGATGCAGAAACCAATGAGGATATTGAATATTCAGCCAAGATAATTTTTGTAAATGCATCAGCCTTAAGCACGACCCAAATCCTGATGAACTCCAAATCCAACCGATTTGAGAATGGTTTGGGCAATGACAGCGGGGAATTGGGACACAATCTTATGGACCATACCTATAGAGTGGGTGCGCTTGGTAAGGTTGAAGGCTTTGACGATAAATACTACAAAGGCCGAAGGCCCAACGGGATTTATATTCCCAGATACGTCAATATTGATGAAGCCTCCAAATCGGACAAGTTTGTACGTGGGTTTGGCTACCAAGGTGGTGCCCATCGTGGCGGTAATGCCGCAAATATTGAATCATTCGGAGCAGAATACAAGGATAGTATCTTAAAACCCGGTCCTTGGGAATTCTTTATCACAGGATTTGCAGAATGCTTGCCGTATCATGAAAATAAAATCACCCTGAACAATGATGTATTGGATAAATGGGGACAACCGACTTTGACCATCGATGCTGAATTTAAGGAGAACGAAAAAGCCTTGAACAAACAAATTCAGGAAGATGCCGTTGAGATGCTTGAAGTCGCAGGTTTAAAAGATATTATAGGATTTGACAAAGAACATCCGCCGGGGTATGGCGTACATGAAATGGGAACGGCACGTATGGGCAGAGACCCCAAAACATCAGTTTTGAATGAATTCAATCAAGTTCATGCGGCTAAAAACGTGTTTGTGACCGATGGAGCATGTATGACGTCGTCATCCTGTGTAAACCCATCGCTGACTTATATGGCTCTTACGGCCAGAGCAGCGGACCATGCCGTATCAGAACTCAAAAAACAAAATCTATAAAGATGGATAGGAGAAAAGCATTACAAAAAACCGGACTATTTGCTGGGGCAACCCTTATGATGCCTACCATGTTGTCCATTTTACAATCGTGCAAAGAGGAAAAACGATTGGATTGGCAACCGGAATTTTTCACTGAGGATGAGGCAAAAACGGTTTCGCTATTGGTAGACATGATCCTACCCCGCACGGATACACCCGGAGCACTTGATGCAAAGTCGGACATTTTTATGGACAAAGTGATTGCGCGTACCTATGATGCCAAAGGTCAGGAACACATGCGGTCGGAAATTGCGGCCTTCAACGCCAAATGTGAGGAGAACTATGGTGCTGTTTTTATCGATTTAAAGGAAGCGGATAGAATTGCTGTTTTGAAAGAAGCCGAGGCGAATTCTGGAAAATTCAACCCTGGGGTTTGGGGAACTTCTGTGGGTGAGCAAGAGCCCATTGGATTTTACAGAGGATTGAAATCCATGGCCATTTGGGCTTATTTTACTTCGGAAGAAATGGGGAAAAATGTATTGAATTACGACCCCATTCCAGGCAATTATGAACCTTGTAAACCAGTTTCGGAAGTTGGGAACCGATGGAGTCTCTAACCTTCCTTGAATAAGAAAACTAAAAATGAACCATGCTTCTTTCAAAAATTAGGAGCATGGTTTTTTAATTAAAGAATCAGCTAGTGGAAAATCATCACATCAAGAACATAAAAAAAGAACTGCTATCCGATAATTGGTATACCCTGAACAAGTTCACCTATGAATATTTACGGCCAGATGGTACCTGGGAAACCCAACATCGTGAAGCCTATGACCGCGGTAATGGTGCCGCCATTCTACTGTACAACCCAAAAAAGGGAACGGTGATATTAACGCGTCAGTTTAGGATGCCTACATATGTCAATGGAAACGAAGATGGGATGATGGTAGAGGTGTGTGCCGGACTTTTGGAAAAAGGCAACGCAGAACAAACCATTAAAATGGAAGTGGAGGAAGAGACCGGATATAAAATTGATGAGGTGAAAAAGGTTTTTGAGGCCTATATGTCGCCAGGCTCCGTAACTGAAATCCTTTACTTTTTTACTGGAAGGTATGAAGACGCCATGAAGGTAAGCGAAGGTGGAGGAGCCGAGGATGAAACGGAAAACATTGAGGTAATGGAACTCAAGTTTCAGGATGCCTTGCAGATGATGAAGACGGGAGAAATCCGGGATGCCAAGACCATCATGTTGCTACAATACGCCCAAATCAATAAACTATTGGGTCAGTAGTGGTCATGAAGTTCTTTTAGGGTGGAATAAATGGTATTTCGAATCTGTGAGGTGTTGACTTTGAAATGATTGTTCATAAAACTAAAAATGAGCCACTTTCCTGATTTGGTCTTGAGATAACCACTGAGGTTATAATTATTTCCCAATGATCCTGACTTTGCAAAAATGAAGGGTTCGGTTAAGGGATCCCCCCATGTTTTTATGGTTCCGGATGCATCCCACATCGGAAATAGGACAAATAAGCGTTCCTCAGGAACTTCATTGTACAGCTTTTGAAGGATTTGTATGAATGACTTGGGTGTAAAGAGATTGTATCGAGATAAACCGGAACCGTCCACCCATCGTGGTGGTTGTTCCAAATCACTCAAATGGTTTTCCAGCATATGTGCAATCACTTTTTTTGTGCCCAAGGTATCCGAGAGTGTTGAGGAGGCTACCATCAACAATTGCTCAGCCAAAAAATTATCACTTTCAAAAAGCATGTCCTTATATATGGAATCCGTTTCCATACCATAAAGTACCTGCTTTTCAACAGGAGGGAAGTGGTCCGTTAAAACAACTTTTTTCTGTAGCTCAGATTCTATTAGATCTTTGGTAAGGGAATCACTGGTCATGAACGGAACTTGCAAGGTATCCTGTTCTGTGGATGAAATATAAAAATGATTTTGTAGCTCGTCTCTCCTTAAAGTGGTATCCCTGGTTTCAACCTTATCCATAAAATAGGGTGGTGAAACGTGTATTCCATTGGCATGGGACAAAGTCACAACATTGCCATAGAGGGGAAGTGTACTTTTTTCCGGGGAGAAATAGGCGTCATAATCCTCCCAAGCCCAGCCAGGACCATATCTAGACTCTTGAGAATTTTGGAGGTGCACCACCAATGTACCTTGTTTTTTAAGCCATTGTATCGCAGTACTATCCGCCAAACGGGGGTGTAACCATGATGGATCTCCAACACCTTCTATATATAAGGTGTCGTTATAAACCCCGTATTTTAGCGTAGGAATGTTTTTGGGCAATAATTTAATTGAAGCGTAGAATGTGGCGATTTTGGTATTGCTGGCAGGGGTAAAATAGCGGTCGGCATTGTATGCGTATATCGTTTTTTGAGTTTTGGCGTCCATTACCACTAATCCATGGAAAGAATTTTCAAACGTATTATTTTGAAGTTGGTGGTTTAACGTTTTACGTACTGAAGAACATCCAAAAAGTAAGAAAAACCCCGCTACCGACATGATAGTCAGAAACTTAAATTTTTGAAAATGAGGATGGTGCATAGAGTAGTTTATCGAATTTAACACGAAATTATCCAATTTTTAACTGCGGATGAGATCATGCAAACAAGTTTTTTGCTAACTTAGTTGCACAACCACTTAATCAATTTAATCAAATTTCTATGCCCAGAGCAATGTTAGATTACACCAAGACTATCCTACAAAAAGTTAGTTTTGATGCTAGACTCTTCTCTAGAGAATTGAAAAAAGCTATTTCCCGGTTACTACCTAGTGAAATCGAAGAACTTAAGATCTGGTTACAGTTTTATATTGTTGACAAACCAGAATTACAACCCACATTACTACTATTAAAAGCTTAAAATAACCAAAGAGCCGCGAAAGCGGCTCTTTTAATTTTTGGCCAACGGGCTAATGATTTTCACATCCTGAAACGCAATGGCGCCCCGAACTATACTGGAAATCACCTCTTTTAAAGCATCCGTAATTTGAATTTTTAGTTCACTCTTGTGGTATATTAAGCTGATTTCCCTTGCGGGTGAAGGACTTTTAAAAGGTTTGAGGTTCCGTTTTTTATTGGTATCCAGTTGTAACGTATTAAGATAGGGGAGTAACGTCATACCCATACCCTCATCCGACAAACTCACCAAGGTTTCAAAACTTCCGCTCTCAATCTTAAAATGTTCCCCTTGAATATTTCGAGTGGATTTGCACAAATTTATAACACCGTCCCTGAAGCAATGTCCATCTTGAAGGAGTAAAATGTCATTGACATCCAAATGTTCCGTGGTCAATAATTCTTCTTTGGCCAATCGATGATTTTGGGGCACGTAACCCACAAAAGGTTCGTAATACAGTGGTTTTTCCTTAATAAATTCTATTTCCAAAGGTGTGGCGGCAATGGCCGCATCCAAATGACCATCCAAAATATTCCGGATAAGGGTATCGGTGGATTGCTCCTTGATAATGAGGTTTACTTTGGGATATTTTTTAATGAACGTATTCAAGAACATGGGAAGCAGTGTAGGCATTACCGTTGGAATGATCCCCAACGTATAATCGCCCCCAATAAAACCTTTATCCTGATCTACAATATCTTTGATGCGTTCTGCCTCGGCCACAATATTTTTGGCTTGAGCCACTATTTTTTTGCCCACTTCAGTAATGGTGATGGGTTTTTTCCCTCGATCAAAAATCAAAACACCAAGTTCGTCCTCCAATTTTTGCACCTGCATGCTTAGGGTAGGCTGGGTCACATAGCTCTTTTCGGCGGCCAAGGTAAAGTTTCTGTACTCGGCAACTGCTAAGACGTACTGTAGCTGGGTAATGGTCATACATTATAAATTTGAACCATAAAAATATAAAAACCTATCAATTTTATTTATAGAAAAGTAGCATAGATGCCATGTCTATCTCATAAATCTTTATATTTATTTGATGCAGAACCTTTGAGCACGTACAATGACCTCAACCGAACAGAACGAATTGTTGGATTTTCTAGCAGAAGTACCCTTTTTTTCTGAAGTGGAACGAGCTTCTTTGTTGGAATTGTATAAAAACTCTGAATTGGAGCAATACATCGCTAATAATCGGATCATTGAAAAAGGTGATGTGGGGGATGCTATGTACGTGATTCTGGATGGGAAGGTAAAAGTGCATGATAAAGACCATTCCTATGGCACCTTGTCCAAAGGCGATTGTGTTGGGGAATACGCCCTTATTG
The DNA here is from genome assembly GCF_017313225.1 of Allomuricauda sp. CAU 1633. GTDB lineage: Bacteria > Bacteroidota > Bacteroidia > Flavobacteriales > Flavobacteriaceae > Flagellimonas. Next base: position 812,157 of record NZ_JAFLNE010000002.1, read on the forward strand.
ATGAAGAGCCAAGGTCGGTATCGGTTACTGCTTTGGAGGATACCAGCGTATTAAAAATCCCAACCACACATTTTTCCCAGCTCATGGACTCGGATAAAGGCTTTGTAAAAGGCGTTATGTCCGTTTTGATTAAAAGGCATCGGGAACTCGATATCATCCAAGAGCAATTGGCATCTTCCAAAAAAGAGGTGGAATTGGCCAATTCCAAGATGGCAGGGCTCATTGATGGGGCCATGGATGCCATTATAATGTTCGATGGGAATTTTAGGATACTCCTCGCCAATGATTCAGCAAAAACTATCTTGGAAAATAGCGAAGTGACCCAAAGGAACATCCTGTTCTTTTTAGATGATGACGGTGCGGACATGCTTGAAGACTTGGTGAAGTCAAAACAATCAGGTTTCCAGCAAAATAAAAATGCCTATTTGCCCAAAATCATCAAAGTCATCGGGTCTGATGGGACTGAAACCCTACATGAAGGTACGCTCAGCTGTTACGGGGATGAAAAAGAAGTATTTTACACGCTGATTCTTCGCAATATTGATGATCGCTTGACCGCGGAGCATAAAATCAGCTCACTTGAAACACAAACGGAGTACTTACAGGAAGAAATCAAGGAGTTGACCAACGACCATGGTATCATTGCCCAGCATAAATCCATGAAAAAAGTACTGGACCTGATTTCCCAAGTGGCCCAGACGGAGGCTACCGTATTGATTCATGGGGAAACGGGTACCGGAAAAGAACTCGTGGCGCGGGCCATTCATGCGGCCAGCAACCGTAGTAAAGGTCCTTTGATTCGTATCAACTGCGGAGCCATTCCAGCCAATTTAATCGAGAGTGAACTCTTTGGACACGAAAAAGGAGCCTTTACCGGAGCTACGAGCAGTAGGAAAGGTCGATTCTTATTGGCGGACAAAGGAACCATCTTTTTGGATGAGATAGGGGAGTTACCGTTGGACCTTCAACCCAAATTATTGCGGGTCATTCAAGAAGGGGAGTTCGACCCCGTGGGAAGCTCCACTACCCAAAAAGTGGATGTGCGTATTATCGCTGCATCGCACCGAGACTTGCTTCAATTCTCCAAGGAAGGTAAATTTCGGGAAGACCTGTATTATCGATTGAATGTATTCCCGATTGAAATCCCAGCTCTACGAGATAGAGGCAATGATGTTTCCCTGATTGCGGATGCCATGGTGGAACATTTTTCCACCAAACTGAATCGGAAAATAAAGAAACTGACCCAAGAACAGAAAAAGCTTTTTCAAGAATATGCCTGGCCCGGAAACGTTCGAGAGCTCCAAAATTTGGTGGAACGTGCTGTAATTGTTTCCCAAAATGGAGAGATTGACTGGTCGTTCATTATTCCTAATACCAATCCTAGAATAGCTGAAGGACAAACCGTTGAGCCAGACCACATTCTTACTGCTCAAGAAATGACCCAATTGGAAAAAGGGAACATCCTAAAGGCTTTAAAGCAGACCCGTTGGAAAATTTCAGGAGAAAAGGGTGCCGCAGCCCTTTTGGGTGTGCCACCCACCACATTGACTTCTAAAATAAAGGCATTGGGCATCGTTCGGCCCGTGTAATTTCACGAAATCCCGTAATTTCTATAACGAAATATCGTAAATATACGAAATATCGTTGTACTTTACTTATTCTAAAATCATTTTAAATGATTGATAATCAATTAATTATATTTTTTGGCACGCCAAATGCATCTACTCTGGCAAATGTTAATCAATTAATCTAAAAAACAAAAAAAATGATTACAACAGCAAACATTAAAAACGGAGTAAACGTAGATCAGTTGGTAGAAACTATCAACCACGTACAACAAGATCCTTCATTGGCTAAGTTCGAGTTCAGAGCCAAAAACAATTGGATTGAAGGTGGACATTGTGTCACTAGCATCCAAGATTATTATGGAGTAGGTCAAGAGCACCCAGTTAGAAAAGACAACTTTACTATGGAAGCTGACCACGTTGAGGTTCTTTTGGGCCAAGACCAAGCGCCAAACCCTGCAGAGATCGTTTTGCACGCCCTTGGTTCTTGCTTGACTGGTGCCATGGCGTACCACGCTGCTGCCAACGGTATCGAAATTGAAGGAATGGAGTCCCGATTGAGCGGTGATGTTGACCTTCACGGATTCTTGGGTCTTGACCCTGAAGTACGTAAAGGATACAACGGAATCACTGTAAAATTCAAAGTGAAGTCCGATGCTTCTGAAGAGCAATTGAGAGCTTTGTCACAATTCTCTCCTGTTTTTGACATGATTACCAACCCAACTCCTGTTACTATCGAGTTCGAAAAGTAATCCATCTGAAATAAGCCGCTCCTAACTTTTGGGGCGGCTTATTCCTTTTTTATCACAACAAACTATTACACACTTCCTCCCATGAAAATGCAACAACATATCATTACCAATGCAAATCAGGCCGTTGCGCATATTGCGTATCGTATCAATGATGTGTTTCCTATCTATCCCATTACACCATCCTCGGAAATGTCCGAATTGGTAGAGGAGTGGAGTGCCCACCATCAAAAAAACAGTTTTGGCAATGTTCCTTCCGCATTTGAAATGCAGAGTGAGGCAGGAGTGGCAGGTGCCATGCACGGAGCCCTTCAGACCGGATCATTGACCAGCACATTTACCGCATCACAGGGTCTGTTACTGATGATGCCAAACATGTATAAAATAGCCGCGGAGCTGAGCCCAAATGTGATTCATGTGGCCACCCGTTCCGTGGCCACCCACGCCCTTTCGGTTTTTGGGGACCATAGCGATGTTATGGCTGTACGTAGCACAGGTTATGCCATGTTGTCTTCTGCATCGGTGCAGGAAGCCATGGATTTTGCGTTGATTTCACAAGCTGCTTCATTGGAATCGCGAATCCCTTTTGTGCACTTCTTCGATGGATTTAGAACCTCCCACGAAGTGTCCAAGATTGAAAGCGTAAGTGATGCAATCATCAGCCGAATGATAGATGCTGATTTGGTGACTGCCCATCGAAATAGAGCCTTGAATCCCAATGCACCAGTACTTCGAGGAACTTCGCAAGCCGCTGATGCCTTCTTTCAGAGCAGGGAGGCGGTGAATACCTATTATGAAGCATGTCCAAACATCGTTCAACAAAAAATGGATGATTTCACGAAACTTACCGGGCGCCAATACAAGATTTTTGAATACCTAGGTCATCCCGAAGCTGAGCAAGTCATCATTGCTATGGCATCAGCAGCGGAGACCATTGAGGAAACCATACATCATTTGAACTCCCAAGGTGAAAAAGTGGGTCTTGTAAAAGTTCGATTGTACCGACCTTTTAGCGCGAAGCATTTCATCAATAGTCTTCCAAAAACCTGCAAGGCGATTGCGGTTTTAGACCGTACCAAAGAGCCTGGCTCCTCAGGTGAACCTTTGTTTTTGGATGTAGTGCAAACTGTGGCGCAAAGTGAAAGATTCTCTACGCTTCCCAAAATGGTTGGCGGTCGATACGGATTGAGTTCCAAAGAATTTACACCAGACATGGTGAAGTCCATTCTAGACAACCTGAAGCAGCCAAAACCAAAGAACAATTTCACTGTGGGCATCACTGATGATGTGACTCAATTGAGTCTACCAGAATCCAGATTGGAATTACAGAAAAAAGGAAATCAAGCCTTATTTTTTGAGATTAAGAGTGAAGATACTTGCTCACGGTTCAATTCTGTACTGAAATTGATTGGCGAAGAAAACAACTTTGTGCAGGGCTACCAAGAATTTGATTATAAAAAGTCCAACTCCCGAAGTGTGACCAATCTTCGTATGGCACCTAAACGAATTAAGGCCCCATATGGCATTACCGATGCGGATTTTATCGGTTGTACTGATGTTGATTTTTTAGAAAAGGATACGGTTATGGAAAGGGTTAGGCAAGGAGGGGTTATTGTGATTCAATCCGATAAAAGTCCAACCGAATTTTGGAACAATCTTTCTTTGGAAACCCAAAAAGGGGTTAAGCAAAAAGGTGTTGCCCTTTACGTAATAAACGCGCAAAAACTACCTAGCCTCGATGCAGCTATTTCTCCGTTGCATGCCTGTTTTTTAGCATTGCACTCCGAAATAGTGGAAAATTTCACTTTTGAGGCATTCAAAAACCAGTTACAGAAAGTAAATACCACAGCCATCACAGCATCGAAAGAGGGCATTTTGTCGGAGGATGCAGATTTCTCAAAAACACTTTTAGGTCAGTTATTGGCCGGAAGGGGAAATGAAGTGCCTGTGAGCAAATTGCCTGTTGACGGTACGTATCCGACCAATACGTCACAGTACAATCAGAGAATACTTGCTAAGGAAACCCCAGAGTGGATACCCGATTTATGCACACAATGTGGTGCCTGCGGTATGGCCTGCCCATCTGGAGCATTGCGTATGAAAGTGTATGATGACAAAACCCTTTTTGAGGCTCCGTCGAGCTGGAAAGCCATTGAAATTGATACGATCCTAGCGGATATTGATTTACTGAATTATACCATACAAGTAAATCCTGATCAATGTACTTCATGCAATGCCTGTGTGGATGCGTGTCCCGCAAAAGCATTGGTAATGGGTAAAACTGAAACTAAAATTGAAAAAGAGCGGAAAAACTGGGACTATTTCGCAAGTATTCCAGAATTGGACCGTAATAGAATTGATATCGCAAAAGTAAGTCAACAACAGTTGCAAGAACCTTTGTTCAAATATCCAATGGGTGAGGATGGCTGCGGAGAAGCACCGTATTTAAAATTGATGTCCCAATTATTCGGGGATCGCGCATTGGTGGCCAATGCCACGGGGGCTAGCTCCATTTTTGGAGGAGCGCTTCCCACAACACCTTGGGCTAAAAACCAAGAGGGGAGAGGTCCCGCATGGTCCAACTCTCTATTCGAGGACAATGCCGAATTTGGATTAGGCTTCCGATTGTCCTTGGACCAGCAAGAAGTGGAGGCAAGGGAACTGCTCAAAAAAGTATCCGCATTTATCGGTGACCGATTGATTCGGGATATTTTGAATGCAAAACAGACCACCGAGCGCGAAATCAACCAACAGCGAGAGCGAATAGAAGAATTAAAGTCATTACTCAATAAGGTTAGTATGCCGGAAGCTCGGAAATTGTCGCGAATTATGGATAGCCTCATAAAGAAAAGCGTATGGATTGTGGGCGGTGACGGCTGGGCCTATGATATTGGCTACGGCGGATTGGACCACGTGCTGGCATCGGGTAAAAATGTAAATATTTTGGTGTTGGACAACGAGGTGTATTCCAATACTGGGAACCAAATGTCCAAGGCTACACCTTATGGTGCTTCGGCAAAATTCGCTGCGACTGGAAAACGCAAGCAGAAAAAAGACTTGGGAGCATTGGCCATGCATTATGGTGATGTGTATATGGCTTCAGTGGCCATAGGTGCCGACCAAGAACAGACGTTAAAAGCTTTTGTGGAGGCCGAGGCCCATGATGGCCCTTCGTTGATCATTGCCTATTGCCATAGTCCGGCGCATGGCATCGACATGAAAACCCCATCAAAGTATCATAAAATGGCAGTGGCATCAGGGCAGTGGTTGTTGTATCGGAATAATCCAAAAAGAACTAGCGAGGGGTTACCGACTTTGCAACTGGATTCGCAGGCTCCAACTATTGGAATAGAGCGGTATCTGCAAATGGAAAATCGATTTAAGGCCATTTTTGAAAATGAGAGGGAAGCTTCTTCGGAAATGATTCGGAATGCACAGTGCAGCATAGACCTGCGGTTTAAAAAATACCGACAAATGGCTACACCGATCGGTCTGGAAATGAGTTTGGTGGAACAGCTAAATTAACGGGTTACTTTTCGTGCATTACCGTTCCGGATGCCCAATCTTCAGGAGGTCCTAAAACAGCATATTTTCGGGCCATATCGTGAAAATAGTGCGCTACTGAATCTCCGGGATTTTTGTACAGTACCCATTCAAAAGCAGTGGAAGCTTCATTGAACTGACTGTCAAAAAACAACTCAATACCTTGTTCATAATGCGTTTTGGTCTCCAGTTTCAAAGAAATACTTTCAATACTATCACCATCGATACATTCATAAATTTCTAAAGCCTTTTGTTTGCCCTTGACGCGTACTTTGCCCAAATACCTAAAATTGAACCCTGATGGGTCTTCCATCAATTCTAAACTGGCACCACTAATAATGATATTGGCACCAAAGTGTTTCGTCATCCCTTCTACACGGGCAGAGCTATTCACCGTATCGGCAATTACGGCCGGGTCATTTCTTTTGGAATCTCCAATGATTCCCATAATCAATGGCCCTGTATGCAACCCTACGCCAACGGACAAGGGTTTATACCCCTTTTCTTCCACCCTTCTTTTGTTGTAGAGTGTTAGGGTACGTTGCATTTCAATGGCGGCATCCAAAGCATTTTCTGGATTTTTTGGAAATAGGGCCATAATGCCATCCCCCATATATTGGTTTACAAAGCCTTCATTTTCTTTTATGATTGGTCCCATCCGGCCAACGTAGGCGTTGACAAACTTAAAGTTCTGCGAAGGGGTCATCCCTTCTGCCAATGATGTGTAATCCCGAATATCCGAAAATAGGACCGTAACGTTTTTTTCGGTATAATCCCCAAGTTTAATATCGGTTATGGACTCTTTTCCAACTGATCTCACAAATTCTGAAGGCACAAAACGGGATGTGGCCTTATGGATGGTATTCAGGTTTAGGTGTGTTTTTATGCGACTCAACAATTCTCCTTTGGAAAAAGGTTTGGTAAGGTAATCATTGGCACCAGAATTAAAGCCAGTGACCAAATCATTTACTGTGTTTTTAGCTGTCAGTAGGATAATGGGCAGATCACTTGTGGAATACCGCTCCCTGATTTTTTCGCAAACCTCGTAACCCGACATGCCTGGCATCATAATATCCAGTAAGATCATACTGAAATCTGACTCGTCGCCTATCAGTTTTAGCGCTTCTTTGCCATTATTAGCTTCAACAACTTGGTAACCGGCCATGCTCAGATGGTTTTCCAACACCCTCCTGTTTACGGGTTCATCATCCACAATAAGGATTTTTGGAGCTTCTTCGGAGAGCTGTGGTTTTTCTTTGGATATGACCTTTACAGGACTACTGCTGCTTATAGCTTGAATTTTAGCCAAAGGTTGCTGTACGTCCATCTTAAGCTCTTTGCGGGTTTTGTCGCTCAGCGGAAGTGTAAAAGTGAAAATGGAACCTTTTCCTTTTTCCGAAGAAACGGAAATACTACCACCATGAAGCTCAACCAGCTGCTTGGTCACGGATAGTCCAAGACCTGTTCCACCAAATTCCCGTTGTACCGAACCATCGCCTTGCTCAAAAGAGTTGAATATGTCATCCATTTTGTCCCTGGGAATTCCAATTCCTGTATCTGAAATGGAAATGGAGAGCATGTCATCCTTAACTTCTGCAAATAGAGTGATGTACCCTTTTTCCGTAAACTTGATGGCATTGCCCACCAAATTGTGCATAATTTGTTGCAACCGGTTCTCATCGGCAACCACCAAGGGAACATTTTTGGGAATGGAATTGATGATTTTAAGCTGTTTGTCCTTGAGCAGCGGTTGAGACAGGCGCAATACAATATTGGAAATGGCATAAACGTCCACAGGAACTTTGGAAAGAACAAGATCTTGGTTCCTCAGTTTTGAAAAATCAAGGATGTCATTCACCAAATGGGAGAGACGTCTCCCACTATTGGCAATCATTTCTAAATTCTCAAGAGCTTCGCTTGGCAATTTTCCTGCCACGCCATCTTGCAACGACTCCGTAAGTCCAACAATACCCACCAAAGGCGTTCTGAGTTCATGGGAAGTGTTGGCCAGGAACTCATCTTTCAGCTTATCGATTTTTTGAAGTTCAGCCACCCGTTGCTTTTCCAATTCTGTGCGTTTTCGTTCTTCCAAAATGGCTCTTTGCTTTTCTTCCTCGGCTTGTTTGGCCCTTTGATTTTGTTTGTATCGATTAAAAGCAAACCAAAAGAAGAGCAGGGCAGCGGCCGCTATGCCGATAATGATGTTTCTCAGGGTCTTTTGCTGGTTGAGCTTGAGGGAATTGATTTCGGCATCTTTTTGGAGCGAGGCGATGGCATCCTGTTTCTTTTCGGTATCAAAACGGACTTGGAGCTCTTCTATTTGTTTTGATTTTTCTACATTGAAGAGACTGTCTTTTATGGCAATAAATTGGTTTTTGAAAGCTAGGGCATTTTCAAAATCACCGGTTTTTTCATAAATGGAGGATAAGATTCTATAATTGTCCTGTAATTCTGCCCGTGCTCCAATGCCCTTTGCAATTGCAATGGCCGCATTACTATTTTCTTTAGCCTGTTCATAATTCCCCATTTCCAGGTAAATGTTTCCAATTTGGGTATAGCTCATGCATAGTTCCAACCGTTGCCCTAACTTTTCCCGAAGTAATAGGGCCTTCTTATGGTACTCCAATGCTTGGGGATATTTTTTTTGATGGCCATATACTTTGCCCAATGCTTCATAATCAAAAGCGATGCCCCATTCACTGTTAGCCTCCTGATCTAGCAGCAAGGCATCGTTAAAATATTGAAGGGCAATAGTATAGTCTTTCAACAGCATGTGGGCATCCCCTATATTGAACAAACAATTGGCGATTTCCATTTTCTCGCCTAGAGATTTGAAGATTTCCAATGCTCTTTGGTAACTTTCCAAAGCTTGGTTCATCTTTCCAGTTTTTTTTAAGATCTCGCCTAGGGCATTCAGTGTGGTGGCAATGCTAAATGGGTCATTATGCTCTTCGTAGATTTTTAAGATATCGTAATAGATTTTCAGACTCTCATCATAATTTCCCAGATTATCCAGTATAATGGCTTTTTGATATAAGCCATTGGCTGTTGCAAACGGTTCTTTTTTGGTTTGATGAAAATTCAGATAGCTATCAATATGGACCAGTGCTTGACTGTAATCTCCTTGTTGCCTTTTTAGAACAGCATATTGGTAATCGGCCATGGAAACTCCCCAAGGAATATTACTTTTTTTACTGATTGAAAAGAAGCTGTCGATGTGCTTTTTGGCCAGGTGGGCATTCCCTCTATTATTCAAATATTCCCAAGAAATATCTTTTAGGATACGTATTCGAAGTGAATCAGATTTTACAGTTGAATAGATTTTCTGAAGGCTATCAATACGATGTGTTTGACCATGCAATGCGTTCACAGCAATGCATAATAGGATTACTATGGAGGCTGACCGTTTGATGATTTTGGTTTAAGGTTGATGTACAGTAACTTAAATGTAGTGCATTAAAGTGTTACCCACAAAAATAAAACCCGCTTGTGCGGGTTTGTAATTTAGGTTGATAGGTTTTTATTGTTGCATTTTCAAGTAATAATCGGCCGAATGTTTTCCAGACCCATAAAGTGCAAAAAAGATACAGGCCAAAAACACTATAATGGCCAAAACAAGGTTGGATAAATTCATCACTCCCAAAAAGTTGGTCAAAATGGCGCCCAACAATATGGGCAGCTGAGCGATTACGGCCCATCGGGTAAGCAGCCCCACAACGATTAAAAAGCCACCCACAAAATGAGCAGGGGCCACATAGTGCAGAATGATCATGCCGCCCGGCATTTCTTGAAAGGGTCTGGCTATCTCAGACATTTGCTCATAATTGGTCATGAACTCAATTCCTTTGATAAAAAGAAATACCCCCAGGGCAACACGTAATAGGTCCAAAGGATAGTAGGTGTGGGCATTGGCCCATTTGTTCAAGCTTTTAACTGTTCCCATGGTTTCTGAATTTAAAATTTACACTATAATATACTCATTTTTAGCTATATGTAAAAGGGATTTTGTTCAGTAGCCGATAGAATGCACTACTTTTGGGTTGTGATGATTCATCCCAAATACATCAGATACCTTAAACAGGCACTTTTGTTTGCCTGCATCTGGTTTTTGTTCGGACTGATCTACGGTATTGTGGAACAGGGCTTGTTGGGAAGGATTGACTTATATCCATCGACCCGTAACCGATATGATTTTAAAACCTCGCTTACCTATGCCAGTATCGGAGGTTTTCTAATGGGGTTTTTACATGGATGGGTAGAAGTTACGTGGTTGGGGAAAAAGTTTACAAAAAGTCCACTTTGGATAAAAGTGGTCATTAAAACCCTGTTCTATCTTCTATTCATTATTATTTTTCTTATTGTTTTGGCCTCGAGTGTGAACTCCAATCGATTTGATTTATCCCCATTACATCCAACAGTAATTCATAGTGTAAAACAGTTCATGAACAGTTTTGCATTTTGGAGTGTGGTCATCTATATCGGCTTTGGAATTACGATAGGGATGCTTTTGTTGGAAATCTCCTCATTTGTGGGAAGCGGGGTGTTCTTGAATTTTGTATTTGGAAAATACCACACCCCAAAAAGGGAAAGCCGCATTTTCATGTTCTTGGATATGAAATCCTCCACGACCATTGCCGAACAATTGGGACACGCCAAATTTTTTGAACTGCTTAAAGCGTACTATGCCGATATGGCCATTCCCATTCTGGAGACATCCGGTGAAATTTATCAATATGTTGGGGATGAAATTGTGGTGACCTGGCCTGAAAAAAATGGCTTATATGCCAATAATTGTATTGAATGTTTTTTCCGTATTTCAAAGGCATTGGAAAAAAGAAAGGCGGACTACTTAAAGAGATTTAATTTTTTCCCATCCTTTAAGGCAGGATACCATATTGGGTTGGTGACTACAGGAGAAATAGGAATCCTTAAAAAAGAAATCATTTATACCGGGGATGTGCTCAATACCACGGCTAGAATCCAAGCAGAATGCAACAATTATGATGTTCGGATTCTTTTATCCGAACAACTCGCCAACCAATTGAAAAAAAGCAAATTATATAACTTTATAAAGATGGATAATTTGCAACTCCGCGGCAAAAGGGAACTAATTCAGTTGTATGCACTGCACATCCTTGACTAAGAAGGGGAGAGGATCAGCTCCATTTGAATATCACTGCGCTCGTAGGGTGAAGTTGCGCCCACAATTTCCTTGAAACCCAACTTTTCGTAAAGGCTTAGAGCGGGCTTTAAAACCCGGTTGCTTTCCAGATATATTTTTTTGGCTCCCATGGATTTGGCCTTTTCCACCACGTGTTGTCCCAAAAGCTTTCCAATACCCTTTCCTTGGGCTTTGGGCGAAACTCCCATTTTGGCCAGCTCAAAGTCGTATGCTTCTTGGTTACTTGGGATGAGGGCACAAACCCCAACAGCTTCACCATTGAGCAGTGCAACGGCAATATAACCACCCTTATCCAAGATATATTCCTTTGGATGGTTCAAGGAAACCCGGTCCATTTCCTCCATTTTAAAATATTTTATAATCCATTCCTCGTTAAGCGACTTAAAAGCAGCAGCATAGGTGTCAGAATACGGAACTATGATCACAGGGTTGTCCATAGGTTAGAACAGTTGAATTAAGAAATCACAAAATTAGTTGGAAAGAATGAAAAATAATTACAGCTAACATGCTCTTTTCTAGGGGTAACACTCAATTTTTTTTGATCATTTACGTTGTATTATCGAGTAAGTCCGTTTTTTAACGAAAAAATTAGCGGTTTACCGATAAAATACCTAAGATTGTATATATTTTAAGTAGTAAAACTCTTACAAGTTTCCCAAATCTTGCTAATGAGACCAAACAAAAGACATCAACCTGACCCCATCAGGCCCATTAACCTACAAACCCCCATCGGCTATGGATATAAAACTACCTTTATTTTCCAAATACATCTCCCTGCTCTCGTTTGACCGGGTTTTTTATTTGATTTTATGTGGCTTTTTACTGGGCCCCATGGCCCATTCACAGGATAGTAATCCGTATGTGACCTACAATGTTCCGTTCCAGAATTTATTGAAATTCAACCGGTTTCTCATTAACCCTACTTTTTCTTCGGTAAGGGAGGACAAATCGTATGTGAACCTGTTCCATAGAAGTCAAAGTGCAGACTTTGAAAACAACACGCAAAATTATTTTTTGAGTTATAGTGGACAGGTGAATGATAGGATAGGTGTTGGATTTAGTCTGTACAACCAGCAAGAAGGGGTTATCTCAAACCTTGGGGTAATGGCCAATTATGCGCATGGTATTCAATTGGGAAGAGAGAGCAGCCTCACGTTTGGAGTCAATATTCCCTATTATGTAAGTAGTTTTGACCCAGACAGGGCGATTACCATAGAGGATGATCCCTTGCTCAATGATACCTCCAAAAACTCCATCATTTCTTTTCAACCTGGGTTAAACTTGTCTGTAGGTAAGTTTGATTTTGGGGTGTTTGCCCATAATCTATTGGATTACAATGTGAGTTCTGGAAAATCATTGACCAATCTGAGCCAAAAAACCTTTTCGGGGCATATTCAGTTTACGCAGCAGTTTGAAAATGGCTCTGGGATTTTTGAGGATGGACGATTATTACCCTTGGCGAGAGTTCGAATGGAAGGGGAAGAAGACCCTGTTTTTGGTGGTGGAATAATCTTAGACCTCCCTAAATTGGGTTGGATTCAAGGAGGGTACGACCAGTTTTATGGCGCCTCGGCCGGTACAGGATTCAATCTTAATCGAAGACTTTCCTTTGGCTATAATTTTGAAAAGAATTTAAATAATGATTTCTTAAACCTGGGTGTCACCCACGAGATCTCAGTGGCTTACTCCTTCGTACCCATGATGGCCAAGAACATCATGGTAAATAATGAAGATGATCCCAAAGGCCCAAAACCCATTGAGGGTGGATTGGTGGCAGATGCCAAAAAAGAGAAGCCAGAGAAAAAGGGCAAGTTGGATGTTGATACCACTTTGCGCCCTACCAATAAAGAAGATTTAGCGTTTTGGGAAGAACAAATAGCCATTTTAAAAGCACAACAAGAAGATAGCCATGCTGTGATTGACGAATTGCTTTTTAAAATGGACTCGATGGAGCAAAGTCGCCAAAAGGATCTTGAAAAGCGATTTGAAATGGTCATGCGCATGGTAAAGCGGCAAACGGATGATGAGCATCCAGATGTTGAGGATAAAGCGGAAGAACTGTATTTTGCCAATAGTCAGGATTTGGACTCCATCTACAATTCCATGCAAAAAGAACGCTTAGTGGATAATTCAACCATTGTCAAAAAAGAGGCTCCAGAGGAAAAAGGCACATTCAATGGCGGAGCGTATAAACCTATTGAAAAGTTCATTAGTCTGGACGGCGTGGGAAAAGGGCATTATATTGTGGCCAACGTTTTTAAGAACGAGCATTATCTTAAAAGTTTTATGGAAAAACTCAAGGGAGAAGGCCTAAACCCGAAGTATTTTAAAAACCCGGACAACGGACTCAACTATGTCTATTTGGCCAAATTTGACCAAGATACTGAAGCTTATGCGGCATATCAATCCAAAATGGAAGGGGAATACAAGGATGAAATCTGGATCATGCATGTGGACAATCCCCGCTATTCCAATTGGGCCGATGCCATTTTCCAAGATATTGAATAGGTTGCCCTAGGGTGTTCTATTTTTCATTTCTGAAGCGATAGCCTTGCTGTTTGCATCCCGTTCTTCGAGTTCAGAAATGATTTTGGCATGGTCTTCAACTCGGGTTTGTGAAAGCTTGTAAGTAGCTTGTATATCGCTGACCTCAATTTGAAAGCCTACCACCCCTTTTACTTGCCGCAAGGTTTTGGGCGACATATTTTTGAGTGATATGGGCTGCTTGGAACCCTGCTCGTATTTCTCCACCAATTTGTGCATGGAAGCCATGGTTTCTTCTTCCGACAAGATTTTCAACGTACCATAGACATGCACTGCAATGTAGTTCCAGGTTGGCACCTCCTCTTCTTTGTACCACGAAGATGAAATGTAGCTGTGCGGCCCGTTAAAAATGCAGAGTACTTCTTGTTCCTCTGAAAAATGTTTCCATTGAGGATTTGCTTTGGCAATGTGCCCAACAAGAATGTCTTTTCCATCATGGGCTTTATCTAATTCCAAAGGAATATGGGTGGCCCACGGTTTGTCATCCACTGTATTTATTAAGATTCCAAAACTGTTATTGACCAAGAATTCCTTTATTTCGGCAAGGTTTTCATTCTTGTAGTATGGGGGTGTATACATAAATGGGTAGGCTACTGTAAATTAATTGTTGTGATGATGGGCGTAGTGTTCTTGAATAAGGTCCCTGCCAAAATCACCATCAAAATCACGCCAAACAGAATGGATGTGATTGGCATTGTTCTGGGAATTATCAAATTCAATTAAAAAAGTCTTTCCTTGAATGCTGTAATAGTGGGGCTTGCCCAAAGAAGTCGCTCCAGCCCATGCAAAATGGATGTTTTGCATTTCCTCAGATTCCAATTGTTCCATTCGGGTTTTGGCAATTTCATCAGGTACTGCCGAGATATATTCGTGGATTAGCTTCGTTAAAGCTTCCTGTTGTGATTTATCCAATTCTGGAAAAGGGATACCTTTTGGACTATCGGCCGATACTCTCACCGAGTTCTTTGTTATGATATCCGAAGGCGCCTGTTCATTAAAAATGGCCTTGGTCTTTTGCTTATCGGACAGTGAATTGATGAGTTGTAACCCCAAATTTTCTTCATTGGCCAAGGTGTGTTCGCCTTTTCGTGGGCCCGATTGAACAATGGCAGGATTGGCACCAAAAAAACGGGGCGTGAATGATATTTTGTCGTCAACACTGGTAAAACTTAGTAGAATGTGGTGTCCCTCAAAAGTCCAACTCCACACAGCGTCCTGTGCTGGGTTCCCATAGACCGAAATGTGAAATTTATTGATATCCCGCATATGGGTGTCACCTGTTTCGTCCGCAAGTACGTCTTCCAAGCTCATAATATCCATGGTCTTGTTGTATCCTGATTGACTCAAGTGATGCTGCAACATTTTATGGAACAATTCCTTCTGTTTTGCATTCAGTTCTCCCAATTGAATCCCGGTTCGGGGCCACATAGTTGCTGGAAAATAGTGCCAGGTTTCCCGTGATACATCATCAAATTGCAATTGGGTCTTACTGAGTTGGGCATCATCAAGGGCATTCAGAAAATCTAGGACAGGATTTGCAGCATACATCTGCAAGGAAAAAACGAATAGAATGCAGAACAGGAAAGGGATATTTTTTTTCATGGGTTTCAGATAATCAAGCCATTATAGCTTATAATTGATTAAAGATAGGCCAAAATGGATTCAAAGACTGATGAATGAAAAAATATCACAATAAAAAAGCGGGACAAACGTCCCGCTTCTATCTATTTGATATGGATAAGCTTAATTACTTTCTTCCTCAACCATTTCGGCCTCCAAAACAAAATCTTGTACGGTTTTGTTAGCGGCCACAATATTGACTTCCAAAGTGTCACTGTTAACATAACCGGTCATGGAAGCAAAAGCCTTGTATGTACCTGCTTCAAGACCCATAATGGCATAATTTCCATCAATGTTGGTGGCACCAGAGGTGATAGGCTCATCATCAGCATCCAATATGGATATCTGGGCATCTTCCAACACAATGGTTTCTTCACCTTCAATGGTTGTAACAGTTCCACTTAAGGTTCCTGCTGTGGAAAGGTTGGATGCCTTGATAACAGGTTTAAAATTGAAGCCATTGATGCCATCCACAGAGCTTAAATTTCCTTTGGCGACAAAGCTACGGCTTACATCAAAGTCCAATAATAGATCACTGGAAAGGCCTCCTGCGACAGTCAATCCTGGATCAATGAATATTTTGATTCCGGTCTGCTCTCCACTAGGAACATCCAAGTCAAAAGTTCGGTCATCTGTCAGGACAACATTTACACCTTTTACATAAACCCGAACCAGGTCATAGGTTCCGGCGGGGACCTCCAAATCGGCCAACTCTTCGGTAACACCATTGGTAAGGTCCAAAAGGTTCACAGATATTTCTTCTTCCATTAAGGTAACAAAAGAAGATGCATCCGTGTCATCCATTTCTTCATCTTCGCTATCTTTTAATCGTGCATCTACTTTAAAGATGGTAACATTGGCTTCCGCAACCATGTCAAATGGAAATGGGGCGTCTGTAAGCTGAACGGTCATTCTTCCAGTACCACTGGGATTTCCGTTGTTTTCATCTTCAGAACAGCCAATGAATGCCAAAAAAGCTAGGCTTACTGCATAAAAAAAGATTTTAGTTCTCATAAATCGGGGTTTTATTTATTAATAGTATTCTAACTAAATACGCAGAAAACCCGATGAAAGACTGAATATACTTCCGTTTTTCGATGAACTACATGTTTTTTTGATGTTTTTGAAGCTAAAATCCTACAGGATTACTGCCCCCCACGAGCCACGACCTCACCAGTGGAACCACTTAGGTCCTTTCGGTAAACCCACAGTTCACCCATGTCACCATTGGTTGCAGCTTCCACGTCCTTTAGAAAACCTGCAAAGCTTCCGGTACCATGAACTTCTTCATACCATTGCGGAAACTTATCTTCCTCGCCCATCCATGCAGATGTATCAAAAAAATCGACCCAGACAAAATCCTGCCCATCCATATTGGGCATTTCGTTATAGTAAGCACCCCATTGCTGGTCTGGATCTTTGGTTTTGAAAACTTTGTATACCCGGTCCAATATGGAATTAAACTCCATCTGCTTGAACCGTTTAATATCTACCATAAAAATAGAAAGGTTTTTAAGGCTAAAATCTTTGGAGAAATTGGAATGGGCCAAATCATTTTTCCAATAGTTGGTCTCCATTTCGGGCAAGGCATTTGCGGCCACATTGGTGTTCCAGTCCGTGGTGTGGGCATCATCATAGTTGTTCACCTCGTCCAATGCCGCCCAAGCGGTAGGCCCCATGCTCCAAATGTATTTTCCAGAATTCTTGCCACTGGCCACCCAAAAAACACTTACCGTACCTGCACCATCAGCATGATACTTTTTGTTGTGGGCTGCCAGACCTGCTTCAAAAGCATCAATTTTTTCAGGATGCGGGGTCATCATTACATTCATAAAGATTGGGGGTTGCATGTCCTGTGCCATGGTAATCAGCGGCACCATTGTTAGAATTAATAGTAGTCGTTTCATTTTGTGTTGTTTAGTGTTGATTATTCAGTTTGCTCTTCCTCCATCATTTTGGCTTCAGCTGCAATTTTTTGAAGTTCCAAAACAATTTCAGTGGGATCCCAATACCCATGCTCCCTAACAATTTTGCCATCTACAAATCGAAAGGTTAAATGCACGGGGACTTCAAATTCTTTATCGTTGGCTGCCAATGTACCTTTCCATGTCAACCAACAGTTTACCCAGGTCTCACCATCGTCCGTCACCACCATTTCATATTCTTGGTGGCTATCTGCAAAACCTCTGGAAGCATATTCACTGTCGGCTTCCTTGTGAAAAGCAATAGCCTCATTGGGAGACAATGCATCGTCGTTGGTGTTGTAGTACGTTTTTGATGAGTCTGCAAACACACTGGTGTCATAACTTTTAGTGTCGTAGTTGGAAATCACTTTTTTGACGATGTCGATTTCCGGGGAATTTTGAGTGTACCGGGTTGGGCCTTGTTGACAAGCATTTAGGACCAGCGCAAAAGCGGCGCATAATAAAAGGATTTTCGTTGATAGTGTTTTCATAATGTTGATATTTAGGTTTGATGTGTTACGTATCTGCAATCAATAGATTTGATTGGAAAAACAACTTGCCTAATTTTCAACTTCGTGAATCATGTCCCGTGCAAGTGGAAGGTCTACTTTAATCTATAGGGAACTAAAAAAAGAGAGGGGCTACGGTCACTAAACTACCGTTATTAAATATATTAAAAAAATGTTAATAAAGTGCACTTTTTTTCAAATTTTATTGATGATAAACTTTTTAAAATCAATTGCTTAGCCTTTTTCTTACAAATGACTGGTATTGCCTTGGCGAAATTTATTTTTACGCTTTTTTCGGATGGTTATAAAGCAAAAAAAGCCCAGATGAATTCATCTGGGCTTATTGGAAAGAGATTATTGAATCGTGTAGGTGGTTTTTATGGCCTCGGTGACCCTAAAATACCCGTAGGCGATATTTTCAGGGTTGTCTGTATTTATGCAGTTGCCTACCAACGGAACCGGAGTAGGGCTAAACGGGGTTCCGGAATTTTCATACTGCTCCACCAAAAGACGGAGATAATCATGGTATTGTTCCGATATGCCATAAAAGGCAATGTCAACCATTTCACCCGGTTGAAATTCCCCGATACCATCATCTTCATCCTCTATTTTTTCATAATATATGGTAAACTCATTTCCATCAATAAACTCATCCTTGATGTAATAAAGCTCTGGAAGTAGGTCTACATCACTTTGAAAACGCAGAAAATAATAATTGATAGTATCAGCAGGATCTTGAAAAGTAACATTCACTTCCAAGGCATCTTCATCCTCCCCATCTTTAGTGGATTGAAATACATCTACAATCTCACTTACAGGAATCAAGGTTTCGGTGGCCGTATATCGCTCACCATTATAGATGATTTCCAGTTGGTATGTATTTCCAATTACAGGAACAAAGCTTGAGGTGGTATACTGACCATTGTTTTGGTCCTCAAAAATAAACTCAGCTCCAGAATCTACATTGGTAACCTGTACCGACGCCCCAAGAACGGGAGAAATCTTCTGTTCTGCAAAGAAAGGGGTAGAGGTGCTCAATCGAATGATCTGGTTGTTTCCAGCAGTGCCTTGTTCCCAATCCAATGAAGCTTCAACGGTGAGCCTTGGAGGAGCTTCGGGAACATCAACTTCAATGACATCGGTACAGGAAACGGCAACAAACAAAATGCAGATATAAACGATATAAAATGGTTTCATTTTTTTAGAATTTAAAATTATAGGTTACTGAAGGAACAATCCCAAAAATGGCAGTGCGGGTGGCTTCGTTGGCCCCGGTCTCCAAATTTTGACCAAAGGAGATGGAGGCCGCATTTTTCCGATTGAACACATTGTAGATGCCAAAGACCCATTCGCCCTTCCATCTTTTGTCAGGTCTTCTGTTAGGGCGATAGGTAGCTGAAACATCCAAACGGTAATAAGCGGGCAACCGGTCCGCGTTTCGCTCTGAATAGCTGGCAATGGAAACCCCTTCATATTGATATTGTCCATTGGGGTAGGTGATGGGCCGACCTGTTTGGTAGATGGCATTGGCTCCAAAGCTCCATTTGTCATTGAATTGATAAGCTCCGGTAACCGAAACATCGTGGGTGCGATCATAGGGCGTACTGTACCAATCCCCATTATTAATCCCGGGGCCACCAGCATCGCCTCCAGGAGTGCGTTGCTCAGATTTGGCCAAGGTATAGGCCACCCAACCTGTAAATGCTCCTTCATTTTTGCGTAGCAATACTTCAAGACCGTACGCTCGGGATTCGCCGGAGAGTACTTCACGTTCAATGGTGTTGTTGCCAATCAGGTCAGAACCATCAATGTAATCAATCCGATTATCCACCGTTTTGTAGAAGGTTTCCACTTCCATGGAATAGATCTTGTCCTTAAAGTTTCGGAAATAGCCTATAGCAAACTGATCGGAAAGCTGCGGTTTGATGTATTTACCACTGGGCGTCCAAACATCAATAGGGGTAACCGATGTGGTATTGGATAACAGATGAATGTACTGTGCCGCTCTGGAATATCCCATTTTCACCGAAGAGAGCTCATTAAGCTGATAGGCTAAAGATACTCGTGGCTCAAAGTTGCTGAAGGTTTCAATACTTTCACTTTTGGAGTACACCGTCTCGCCGATGGGGTCTTGTCGCTCATAAATACGGAGCGTGCTGTTATACACCAACGGACGATCATTCAAATAGTCGTTCAAAGGTTGTCCACCCATTCGGTTAAAGTGGCTGAACCGAATACCATACTGAGCGGTTAAATTGTCGGTGAGTTTATGCTCCGCATTAATATAAGCCGCACTTTCAAGCGCTCGCTTTTTGTCCAATTGCAATTCGTTGATGGCAGAGGTTGGTCCTGTAGGCTTTATCTGCCCAGGATCAAACTCATACTTTATGGTACTTACCCCAAAATCCAACTTAAAGGCATCATTGAAATAATACTTTAGATCATACTTAATATTATAGTTTTGGATTGAAGAGACCCAATCAAACTCAAAATCGTTGATGTTGAGTTCGTAATCATAGTTGCTGTAGATCAAGGATAGGTTGGAGAAAAGTCGATCGCTAAAAATGTGGTTCCAACGAAGGTTCCCCGATGCATTTCCATAACTACTGCTAAAGGAGCCGCCAATATCAAAAAGGTCACGACCAAAATATCCGGAAAGATACAGGCGGTTGTTCTTGTTGAGGTTGTAATTGGTCTTTAGGTTGAGGTCATAGAAGCTGGCACTGTTGTCCTCGCCAGCCAGTTTTAGGAAGAGATGGGCATACGAACCTCTTCCAGCGACCAAAAACGAGCCTCTGTCATTGAACATGGGTCCTTCTAGGGCAAGCCTACTGGAAATGGCACCAATTCCCCCTGTCATTTCAAAGTTTTTACTGTTTCCATCCTTTTGACGAACATCCAAAACAGAGGATACTCGACCTCCAAATCTGGCAGGAATACCGCCCTTATATAATTTCAGGTCTTTTACAGCATCGGCATTAAAAACCGAAAAGAAACCCAAAAGGTGCGAGGTATTGTAAATGATGGCTTCATCCAATAATACCAGGTTCTGATCCACAGCGCCGCCGCGAACATGGAAACCGCTGGAACCTTCACCGTTGCTGGTAACGCCAGGGAGAATTTGAAGCGATTTAATAATATCCACTTCGCCCAAAACCACCGGCATTTGCTTCACGGTCTTAATATTGAGTTTGGAAACACTCATTTCTGGTTTTCGGAGTACGGCACGTTCGGGTTCCTCTGCTGTGACCTCGACTTCATCCAGTTGCGTTGAGAATTCCACAAGCTCCATATCCAAGGTCATATTTTGATCAAGAACCACTTCTTTGCTCACTTCATTAAAACCCATATACGAAAAAACAAGAGTGTAGGAACCTGGCGGAGCGCTTATGGAATAAAATCCATATTCATTGGTAATGGCCCCAATATCAGTCCCCCTTAAAAAAATGGAAGTGCCAAAAAGGGTTTCCCCGTTGCTTTGATCCGTTACTTTTCCACTAATGGTAAAATTGTTTTGGGCATGCACTGCTGATGAGCCCAATATAAGGCTTAGGACCAGGCCCCAATAGGCCGCCCTATTCCCTTTCTTTTTTTGTTTCATGTGATGATTTGATTTAAGAATTTGGTATTCGTTTTTTGATGTCTTCGCCTTAATGACATTTCAAAAAAGAAAGGGTTGCATTTGAGGGAGAAAAAAAATAAACAATGAATAGGAGGTGTTCGTTTGGGCAGAGACGTTGTTCGTCTAAGTTTCGGGGAAGTGACCCAAAAGATTCCCTAAATTCCCTTCATTACCTAATAACAATACAATGAATAGATTTCTTTTAGTGATGGCCTTGGTGCTATCCTTGACCGCATGTACAGAAAAAAATAAGATTCCGGTTTACGCATGGATTGGAGGCCCAGGTGAGGCTACTGACCAAGAATTGACAGAACAATTTTCAGATTTGAAACAAAAAGGCGTGGATGGGTTGATGTACAATGGCGGACATGATCCACAAACCTACAAACGAGTGGGGAAGTTGGTAAAAGCAGCGGGAATGGAGTTTCATACATGGATTCCCACTATGGTGCAGGGGGAAAATCCCAAATTGAAGAAAGAGTGGTACGCCATCAACGGGAAGGGGGAATCAGCTTTTGACAAACCTGCCTATGTTCCCCATTATACCTTTTTGTGCCCTAGCAAGGAAGGTGTATATAATTTCTTGGCCGATCTCTATGGAAGTGTGGCCGAAATAGAAGAAGTCGATGGTATTCATTTGGATTACATCCGTTTTCCTGATGTGATTCTGGCCCGAGGCCTTTGGGATAAATACGGTTTAGTCATGGATCGCGAATATCCACAGTTTGATTACTGCTATTGCGATGATTGCACATCGACTTTTAAGGACAAAACCGGAATTGACATCAAAGAGGCGGAAGATCCATCACAAGTAGCTGAGTGGAAACAATTCCGATATGATTTAATTACGAATATGGTCAATCGTTTGGCAGATGTGGTGCATTCCAAGGACAAAAAAATCAATGCCGCTGTTTTTCCAGGCCCTTCCATTGCCAAAAAATTAGTGCGACAAGATTGGGGCCAATGGAACTTGGATGCCATTTATCCCATGAACTACAATGATTTCTATTTGGAAGGCCCAGAATGGGTTGGGGAGATGGTGAGTGAAGAGGTGGCCACAGCAAAAAACAATGCTCCGGTGTACAGCGGACTTTTCATTTGTCCAAGACCTGAGAAAAAAGGAAGCGAAAAAGATCCAGAAAACCATGGACTACTTCCAGAGGAAATAGGAGCGGCCATTCAAGGTTCCATGGAGAATGGGGCAACCGGGATTTGTTTGTTCACCCCGGGAAGAATGACTGAAGCGCATTGGGAAGCTTTTGAAGAGGCTATCCACAAAGGGTACAGTGTTAAATAGTTGTTTAATTATTGAGTGTTCGCCCGGCAATCGATTGGTTGTCGGGCTTTTTTTTGATACAACTCATCCTACCAAAACAACAATTCGGTCATTCTTTCTTTCCAAAAGTCTTTCTTTTGGGCACTTTTGGTGCATCAATCAAAGAATCATCAGTCAAGACCATAAAAAGGGCGTGGAAACTTTTTGCTAATTTTAGCGGGTGTACGCCCTTTTTCATGTAAAAGAAAACGCGGTTAAGAATACCAAGAATGGAAAAAGCAATCAAATATATTGGCAAACTATTATCCGTAGCCATATTGGTTGGTCTTGTTTTGGCGACCATTTTTATTGGATTGGAAGCACTTTCAGGCGGGGATGTGGCTTTTGATGCCAACATGATGCGCGAGGTGGGGTATTATATTTTTTACTCCATTGTACTTACATTTCTCAACAGTTTTTATTACGACTACATAAACCAGAAAGTGACATGGAAGCGATATGCCAAATATCGTTTGGTGATAAGTGGTTTTGGAGGTGTTCTTGTGACCATGCTGGGTATTTTATGGATTAGAATCGTTGTGGGGTTAGGTTTTGAAGGAAAGGACTGGGAAACCTTTGTGCAAGGCGAGGAGCCTGCATTTTATGTCGTGGCCCTGTTGATTACCATGGTAGTCTCTGTTTTTTTTCATGCCGTATATTTCTATAAGAATTGGCAAGAAAAGCGGGTCAAGGAGCAAAAAATTATTGCTGGGACGGCATCGGCACGGTTTGATGCCTTGAAGAATCAATTGGATCCCCATTTTTTGTTCAACAGCTTAAATGTACTCACCAGTCTTATTGAGGAGGACCCGGACCAGGCCCAACGGTTCACCACATCCCTTTCCAAAGTGTATCGGTATGTATTGGAGCAGAAGAACAAGGATTTGGTCACTGTGGATGAGGAACTCAATTTTGCCAGAACCTATGTTCGGCTCTTAAAAATGCGATTTGAAGACAGTATCATTTTCGAAATTCCAGAGAATTGTTCCATCCCAGATGCTAAAATTGTTCCGCTTTCCTTGCAATTGCTACTGGAAAATGCCGTGAAGCACAATGTGGTGACTGTTTCCAGACCATTGCACATTAAAGTTTTTGAGCAAGATGGAATGCTGGTAGTGAGCAATAATCTTCAAGAGAAACAAGTGGTAAAGAAAAGTAGTGGTGTGGGGCTGCAGAACATCAAACAGCGCTACAATATTTTAACAGACCGTGAAGTGGACATAGCAAAGAACGCACTAGACTTTAGTGTTTCTCTGCCCATGCTCACCCAACAAGTGTCCGCAACGGAGACCCAGCAGAGCTATATTGAAGAAAAGCGATATGCCAAGGCCAAGGAACATGTAAAGGCCATTAAGGAGTTCTACAGTAATTTAATAGCCTATTGTGTTGTGATTCCGTTTTTGTGGTGGATCAATTTAAAGACCACGGATTTTCTTTGGGCATTTTTTCCAAGCATAGGCTGGGGCTTTGGGGTTTTGGCCCATGGTATGGAAGCTTTTGGGTACAATCCGTTGTGGGGCAAACGCTGGCAGGAACGAAAGATCCAAGAACTTATGGATAGCGAGGATTTTTGATTTTTTGGACAAGAGACAAGAGATAAGAGACAAACCTTTTACCATTCAACCCTTAACCCATATTTTCCACCACAATTCATCCCTAAAAAACAACAGTTCGCGAAACTACTTTTTCCAAAGCACTATCGTATTCCGAATTTTGAAGTGTAATCAAAAAACTAAATCCAATCAGTTATGGAAAACTTAGATGAAATCAGGTATATTAAAGCAAAAGAGCAGGTTGAAAAGATTAAATCCTTTTATTCGAGTCTATTGGCCTATTGCATTGTAATTCCAATTTTAGCCTATGTAAACTATAGGACCACCAATTTTCCTTGGGCGATATTTCCGGCCATGGGTTGGGGAATTGGACTTGTATTTCTTTGGATGTGTGCCAAGGGTTACAATCCCATTTTGGGAAAAGATTGGGAAGACCGTAAGATTCAGGAACTTATGAAGGACAAAAATTTTTAACAATGCCTATATTTAGGAATGCTATAGAAAACAAGACACATGGAAAATTTAGATAAAGAAAGCAAGTACATGAGGGCAAAAGAGCGGGTTGATGAACTTAAAAAGTTCTATGCCAACCTGTGGTCCTACATATTGGTCATTTCGGTGCTGGCCTTGATCAACTACCTTACCAATAAATTTAGCTATATGTGGTTTTTATGGGCTGCATTTGGCTGGGGAATCGGAGTCTTTTTTCATGCCGTGGGTACGTTTAACCTGAATCCATTCTTTGGAAAAGGCTGGGAGGAGAGAAAGATAAGAGAGTTTATGATAGAAGATGAAAAAACAAAAAAATGGAAATGATCATGGAAAATTTGGAAAAAGACAAATATAAGAGGGCCAAAAAGCGGGTGGAAGAAATGAAGGGGTTTTACATTCACCTCTCCGTCTATCTTGTGATCAATGTGTTTATTCTGGTCAACATTTATCTGCATTCTGATTATTTTTGGCAGTGGCCCCATTTTATCACTCCATTTGCTTGGGGCATTGGTTTGGCCATGCATGGGGCAAAGGTGTTTGGATACAATCTGATATTTGGAAAAGACTGGGAGGAAAGGCAAATCCAAAAGTATATTGATAAAGATAAAAAAGACGCAGATAAGTACGTGTAGCCTATCAATATGGAAGACGTGGAAAACAAATACACTAAGGCGACCAAGCGGGTCAAGGAGCTTAAAGATTTTTATAGACACCTAAAAATCTTTTTCATCATAAATGCCATTCTGTATCTTTTTAAAGCTGGGGTGTTGCAGCAGTTCCTTCCAGAAGATATCTATTTAAAACCCTACTATTTTAATTGGGTAGACGCCCATTTGGTCATTTGGATTTTAATACTGGCGATTCATGCAGGATTTTTGTTCCGACATAAATTACCTTTCTTGCAAAAATGGGAGGAACGGCAAATCCAGAAGTACATGGAAAAGGAAGAGCATGAAAAAAGGAGGTATAAATAATACTATTTCAAGAAACAAATAATAACCAAAGGAAATGAACGTAATCATCATTGAAGATGAAAAACCGGCTGCAAGACGTTTGAGTCGGTTGTTGGCGGAACTGGATGTAGAGGTGTCCACCATGTTGCACTCCGTGGATGAATCCATTGAGTGGTTCCAGAACAACCCCCAACCGGACCTTATCTTTTTGGACATTCAATTATCCGATGGTCTGTCGTTTGAAATTTTTGATGTGGTCGACGTTACAAGCGCCATCATTTTCACCACTGCTTTTGACGAATATGCCCTCCAAGCATTCAAGCTTAATAGCATTGATTATTTGTTGAAACCCATCGATGATGAAGACCTCGAAAAGGCCGTGAAAAAGTACCAGAATTTTAAACCCGAAAACCAAAAAATTTCGGTGGATTTCAATGACATTAAAAAGCTCTTGGTAGACCCTTTGGAGCGAGAATACAAAAAACGATTTACGGTAAAAGTGGGGCAGCATTTAAAAATTGTAAATGCTGATGATGTGGAATGTTTCTATTCAGAGAATAAGGGAACCTATGCTGCAACTTCCGATGGAAGAAATTATCTGCTCGATACCACCTTGGAACAGTTGGAGGAGGAGTTGTCCCCAAAAGTTTTTTTTAGGGTGAGCAGAAAGTTTTATGTCAACGTTAGCCACATAAAAGATATCATTTCTTACACCAATTCAAGGCTTCAAATCAAAACAAATCGCTTTAATGAGCAAGAAATCATCGTGAGTAGGGAGCGGGTAAAGGACTTTAAGCTTTGGTTAGAATAATTATGAATAATAAACTGAAAACCAATTATATAAAATATAAAAAAACTCACTATAAATTTCTCTTATAGTAGGTTTTTGGGCTGAAAAAGGCTAATCTTTCTCAACTCGGTTGTCATCAAAAGCGGATGGAAGCAATTTAGGAATCAGTTTAATGAAAATGGGCAGCAAAACAGCTCCGCCTGGTAACATGAAAATGGCCAAAGAGGGAATGCTTTTAAAAATATCCAACAGTTGGTTTTGAACTTTTTTCTTCTCTTTTGCACTTAAATCCTTTACGGTCGACTTAGATAAAAGTGCCAAAAGTTCCCTACTTTCCATAAGCTCTTTTTTGAGTCTTTTGCTGTTTCTGAGAATAAGTTTGCTCACATTTTTGGACATACCATCATAGAATTGAACGGCTAAATTTTTATCATTCAGGTAGGCGATTTTATCCTTGTTGTCATCAAAAAATTTCTTCACAAAATTTAGCTCAGATTCCACCTCGTTTTCGGACTTTCCCAAGTCTTTTCCAAGACCAAAAATATAGTCAGATTCTGTGTAGTCCAAAGACTTGTCTTCCCAGATGGTCAAGCAGGCCATATCCAGAAAATAATCCTTTTCAATTTTGGTGAAATTCTTACTGAACAGATCACGGTATGTGCCATCAAATTTTGCTTCATCCAAATCCACATAGGTTAGGGAAGAGGCCAAAAGTTGTATCAATTTGGCATCCTTTTCATGGGTCTCTTTTGAATTTAGGGCATGATATGCAATGTTTATGGTCACATACTCCAAGAGTTGACCGTGTTCCATCATGGAAATTTTTCCTTGCAAATAGACCCTAAATATCAGTATGTCCACATAGAGTAGGGAATTGGTAAGACTGTTTCCAAAGGCACGATTAAATGCATTTCCACCCAAATAAATACGGGAATCAATCAGTTTTTCCAACTGCGATTCTGTTTTGGAACCGCTCAAAATTTTGTTCAGAAATGAAATTCGACCCACTTCCAATGCTTGGTAGTACTCAAAAATGGTGTTTACAAAATCAGTGAAATTGTGATTTTCCTTTTCAAATTGAAAGGTAAAGTAAAGCGCAGTGAGCAAATTTATTTTGGCAATCTCATCTTCACTAAGGGTATGTTCCACTTCAATAAAGGAAGGAATATCTAAATGTACCCCATAGACAAACCCATTCCTTTTAAGTTCTTGATACAAGCTCTCAAAATCTGGAAAAATTCCGGTCTTCTTATCAACAAGGTGACCAAACTTGTTAATCCATCCAGAAGCAGAAGGGTTCATAGCATTTTATTTGCAGGTCAAAGTAACACAAATTACGCGACTTTTTATGAACCATGCGCAATTACAGCATTATCATTTCATTAAGATTTTTTTAACAATTAAAAACCAAACCGCTCTTTCAAAGGTTCCGTAGGTAGGGGTGTAGGAAACATATAAAAACAGATAACAATGAAAAAAACAACAAAAATTGCAATGGGATTGGGCGTATTGGCTCTTTTGGCCATTGCATTGGTATCAGCAGATCACATTGATGCACCATCAGCAGCAGGTTCCACGGCGGACATAGCCGATTTCTATGCCTTTGAGCCCAGTGAGGGCTCGGACAATACGGTATTTGTGGTGGACGTACAATCTGATGTGCTGCCCGATTTGGCCTATGGTTCCTTTGACGAGGATGTATTGACAGAGATCAATATTGATTTGGACGGAGATTTAGTAGAAGACCAAGTAATTCAGGCTATCGCAAGAGATGGTAGAATGTACTTTTTTGGACCGACCAGTCCTGATCAGACAGGATTGAACAGTCAAGTGCTTGTAGATTATCCATTGGGAGATGTACAAATTTCCGGTTCAACCCCAACGGTGGAGACCACATCGGATGGGGTGTCTCTGTTTGCAGGCCCTAGACAGGATCCTTTCTTTTTCGATTTCTTCCAGTTCAATGCCGTAATCTCTCCTGAAACGGATTCAGCCCCACGTGGATTTCTCCCACCCGAAGAAGCAGCCGACACTTTTGATGGCGCAAACACCTTGTCCATCATTGTAGAAATTCCCAACAGTATGTTGGGAGCGCCAACGGCTACAAACGCCTTGGGACTTTCAGTATACAAAACTTGGGTAACCACAAACAGAAAGCAATAAACTTCTAAAAAAGAAAAGAACATGAAACTACAACATATAACATACGTAATGGCCTTGATGCTAACAATAGGTTTGGCAACGGGATGCAGCAATGATGACGAATCTCCGGACTATTCTGGTATGGACGACGACATGATGGTGGATGATGACATGATGATGGATGACGATGACATGATGGGAACCGATTTTACAGGAACCTATGCCCAGGTTGATCATTTGGGTCGTCCCGGAATCAATACTACGCTTAGCTTTGATATGGAGGGTGAACCTAGCGTAAAGGATGCGCACAACACCACTATTCCATCTGAAATGGGAACTACTTTCCAAGCAGGTTTTCAGGCACGATTAGAACAGTATCATGATGTTTATGCGCTTAAATTGGGCCTTGATCCAGCGGATGTAGACTATGAGAACAACATTTTAGGATTGGATGCAGCCACACTTACAACAGTATTGGCAGCAGATGTCTTGGAGGTTGCCCCAGATTTACCTACTACATATTTTGACCCCGGTACGGATTTCGACAATGACGGCAGAATCTTGGTGCCAGATGGTGACGAAGTGGCCCTTACCGGCAGACATCCCAATGATGATATTATTGATGTTTCTCTGATCTTGTTTTTTGGTGGAGCCGAAGGTGATCGCTTTAGCGGTCAAGATTTGGATGACGATGGAATGGCAGATTTGCCGAGACTTACCTCAGATGGGGTTGGGCTTACAGCAAATATATCTACAACTTTCCCGTATTTGGGAGATCCTGAGTAATTGCTATGAAAAGGAGTGGGGAGAGGCTTGTCCTCTCCCTTTTTTAAACAACAACACAATTCAATTATGGACACTAAAAAAATAAAATATATACCACTCTTTTTAATGACAATGGTATTGTTTTCCTGTAAACAAGAAACAGGCTTTACAACCCAAAGGGATGATTATGATCGTTATTTGGCAGCGAAACCCGTAAAGACCACCTCAAAGTATTTTCAGCTTTGGGACAACAAGATAAAGTCGGACAGTTTACAGTTGTTGAGCTTGGGCAATGTGGCAGGCGAATACAACAGGTTTTTTCAAGGTACAGGCGATATCAAATATTTAAAAATGGCAGAGCAATCGCTACAAAAGGCGGTGGATATCGCAGCCGTCGGAAAAGCGGGGTATTACAGAGCATTGGCTCGTAACTATATTTCCCAACATCGATTTAAGGAAGCTTTACAACTGACCCAAAAAGCCAGAGAAATGGGGAGTGGCGTCAATGATACCCAAGGACTTTTATTTGATGTGCACATGGAATTGGGGAACTATGACGAGGCCCATGCTTATTTGGACAGTATCAGCAATATGTCAGATTTTGGATATTTGATTCGATTGGCTAAGTGGAATGACCACAAGGGTGATTTGGATACTGCCATCCGTTTTATGGAAAAAGCGGTGGTCAAGGCTGAATCTTCCAAAAATAGAAGTATGCTCTTATGGTCCTATACCAATTTGGCTGATTTTTATGGTCATGCTGGACGGATAGAGGAGTCATACCAGATGTATTTGCGTGCCTTGCGATTGGACCCACAAAATGCCTATGCCAAAAAAGGGATTGCTTGGATTGTCTATTCCCATGAACGCAATGGAGAGGAAGCCTTACGGATTTTGGATTCCATTTTGCTGAAGCACCAATCCCCCGAATACTATTTATTGAAGGCTGAAATCGCAGAATTTATGGGCAATGAAGTACTCAAACTGGAAGCTTTGGACAACTATTATAAGAAGGTTCAGAATGCGGACTATGGAGATATGTACAATGCCTACAATGTAGATTTTTATATCGACATGAATGTGGAGGAAAAAGCGATGAAATTGGCACAAAAGGAAGTGGAAAATCGACCCACACCGGAATCTTATAGTCTATTGGCTTACAGTTACTTCACAAAAGGAGAAAAAGAAAAAGCACTCGAGATTGTGGAAACACATATTGCCGGAAAAACTTTTGAACCAGGGATACTTTCCAAGGCTGCCGAAATCTATAAAGCCAATGGCGATCATGGCAAAGTAAAGGAGTTGAAGCAGGAATTGGTAGGGGCTATCTATGAACTAGGGCCGGTGATGGAATCTCAAATTCTAAGCCTCTAACACCAAACCCCCTTGATATTTAAAATAAAGCGGTGGTTCATGCTACGGCTTGGTTGTTGTTTTGGATACGCCATGGTTTTTCTGTGGCGTATTTCATTTAATCCTCAAAACTTTTTTCCTCAGTATCTTCTTCCTCGTCCTCATGTTTAAGAATTTCAATACCCTTTTGAATGACCAAATTGGTAGGGATGGTAATTCTACGCCCATCATCAGTCCGCATAAAAAGGTAAAAACCACTTATATCCTCTACCTTTCCCGTCCAGTCAAAATCCTTGTCCAAAACTCGTATCCGGTCGCCCAAACGAAGAGGATGGCTAAAGAACAAAATTACACTGGCCGTTAAGTTGGAAAGAATGGACCATTGGGCCACAAAGCCAATACCTACAATAGCCAATACGGAGGAAAGAAAAAGCGAAAAGTCCTCTAAGTTTACCCCCCAAATCAAGGAAATCCCCACAAAAGCCAGCAAATAGAACAAAAGATTACTCAGATAAAAAATAATCTTTCTGCTGTTCATGTCTATGGAACTGGTCCTTCCATATCTTCGAATGGCCCTTTTGGTCAGCGAATTCAAAGTGATGATCACCACCAATAAAATTACGGTAACCAAAATTTCGGTTTTAAAGGACATTGGGTCTAACATGGACATTACTTAGTAAATTTGAGTTAACTTATACTCTAAACTACAAATAACGGATTTACTTTTACTACAATGGTAACGGATTTTGAAAATAATACATGGGTCATCAATTACTCTATTGATAATTATTACAATAAGAAGTTTTCTTTGGCCGATGACTGTACACTTTCCAAAAAAGATAAGACCGTAACATGGATCAACACCTATGGCCTTGACTATATGGATGAGTTCAGGTCTATGGTTCTTAGCAATGAGCTGGATGATTTTTTGCTGCGGCTGTTCGCGAATCAAAATTTGGGCAATAAGGTCATAGAGTTGGAAGAGCAACTCTTTATTGCCGTACGGATTTTAAAAACCGAGAACCATAATTTGGAATCCGAGCAGATGTTCTTTGTGGTGGGCAAGGATTTTATTTGGTGCATACAGGAGAAGTGGGGCGATCATTTTGACTGGATTCGCAACCGAATCTTTGAAAACAAGGGCATCATCCGAAAAAAGCGGGCCGATTATTTACTCTACTTCATTTTAGAAACCATAATTTCCAATTACAAGGAGAAATACGAAGAAATTGTGTTAATGGAAAATATGTTGGACAGAGCCACCAAATTGGAACCCACCCCAGAGTTTATGTTTGAAGTGGAACAGAACAAGGCCACAATCCACCAATTTAAAAAAGCATCGCATGGACTCCGTGACATTGCAGTGCGTTTGGAGCGAGTGGAGGTAAAAGGGTTTCACACTAAATATTTTAGTGAAATCAGGGAGCAAGTGAATGGGCTGACCAATGATATTGATTCGGACATTCAAGAATTGGAAAGCCAGATAAACCTCTTTTTCAGTATTCAGGGGCATCGATTGAACGAGGTGATGAAGACCCTCACCATCTTCTCCGTAATCTTCATTCCCCTTACTTTTATGGCGGGGATTTATGGGATGAATTTTGAAAATATTCCTGAACTCAATTGGCATTACGGCTATTTTATTCTTTTGGGATTAATGTTGGTGGTTACTCTTATTTCCATTATTATTTTTAGACGTAAAAAATGGTTTTGACTAGTAAAGGGGTAAACGAAAGCCATATACTTGAAGATCTTCTTGTTTAAAATTCAAATCAGTTGACGGTACAAACCCCAGTTTTTCATACATTTTCCAGGCAACTTTCATATAGGCCGTGCTGTGAATGATTACTTGCGCATGACCTTTTTTTCTGGCCTTTTCAATACAAGCAACACTCAGGGCCCTTCCTATTCCCAACCCTCTTGCAGATGAGTTAACAGCCAACAATCTAAACCCTGAAGCATTTTTTTCTTGGGTAACCGTTCCTCCTGCGCCATACTGTTTTAAATCTCCAAAATAAAGCACAGCTCCAAGAATTTTGTTGTCGTGGGATATAGCCATTAAAAGCTCTACCTCTGGTTTTTGGGTGAAATCGCCTATGTTGGCCAAGGTTTGGTAATATTGCGGTTGTTCATCCGCTTTGGGAAACCCTTCCAGTCCCGAATACACATCTACCATAAGTTTGCCAATTTCCTTAAAATCTTGCGGTCTTGCATTGCGAATGGTATAGGCTTTCTGCCCAAAACGCTTCTGATAGCGCTCCTTAAAACCCAGAGCATCAAAATTCTGCTCCAATTGATTCAAATTTTCCAAGAATGCATCGCTCACAAACTCTTGTAAAACCTCTTGAATCCGACTCCATTCTTTCTCAAAAGCAGGCAGTGCTTTCTTTCCTTTTTTAGAGAGTTGAATAAAGGTCTTCCGCCCATCACTGGGGTCTTTATGGCTCTCAAGATAACCTTGGGCTTTCATTTTTTTGGTAATCTTGATCATGGCCGGATGGGAAAAACCCAAGGCACTTGCAATTTCCGTTACAGTAAGCTTTTCTTTTTCCTTCAACAACAAAAAAATAACATGCCAATTGGGCTCAATACCTAAATCTAAATTCGAATAATGCTCCAAGGTACTTGCAACAATCTTTTCGTTGAGTCTTTTGATTCGTGCGGTAAAACCTAAATGTTTAATCTGTTGTAAAAAGTCAGTCTCCATATAAATACGTAACTAGTTACGCAAATTTACAAAAAATACGTAATCAGTTACATAAAATTATATTCAAAAAGATGGATTATGCGCCAACAGCACCCAAGGTGTACAATTGCTCTAGGGTAGGGGTCTCACTTCCGCCTTCGGGCTCTAGGGTGATACCAAACGCCTCGGAAGCATTTGAATTTTCAAGCGTGAATAATTTTGTGTCGTTAGATGTCAAATCATCCAATAAACCGATACTGGTCGGAGTCAAAGGGTCTAACTTTAAAGACCAGACTTGATAGGTAAACCCAGGTGGAGGTTCGGGAAGCCCTTGAGCATCGATGATGACTTTTTGCTCTTCCCGGTTCCAATAGGCTTTGGCATAGGAATTCGGAGAAACGGTTTGGCCACCAAGAGCAACCACAGTGACATTTCTATCCCGTAGTTCTTGTAATAAAGTTTCTTTGTCGGCAACCTCTTCGCGGGTTGTAGAAATGATTTCCTCCAGACTCTCTTTTTCTTGATTGCTGATTTCTATCTCAGATTTTAAGCTCGTGTTCTGCAAATACATCCAAAGGGTGCCCGCCGCAAATAGTATGGCTGCCGCCCAACCCAAATAACTGCGCCATGGTGTCCTTTTCTCGGATGCCGTAGGCATAAATGGAATTACATCATCCAACTCCGCCCTAATTTTTGCAAAACCATCTTCGGGCATTTTGGGAGAGGCCGTTCGGGTCAGCTCCAATAGGGCAGCCTCAATCGCTTCAATTTCCTTTTTAACCTCAGGATATTGAATGGCATAATGCTGCACCTCCAAGTTTTCCTCGGGCGTTAAAGCCCCTGCAACGTAGAGTTCCAAAATTCCGGATGCTATGTACTTCTCAACTTCCATGTGCTAGGCCATATTTTTCCGAATTTCGGAAATACAGCTTCTAATTCTTGTTTTTATGGTACCAATGGGGGTTTTAAGCTCCTTGGCCGCTTCTTTTTGAGTATACCCTTTAAAATAGAGCATATCTATTAACAGGATACACTTGTCCTTAAGTCCTTTTAATAAGGACTGAAGACCAATAGTATCAATTTTTCCGTTTAAATCATCATCACTCTCATAGATACCTACGAGAGAATCAACAGGCAGGTTTTTCTTTTGATTTTTATGGGATTTTGAGCGCAGTTCATCGATCGCAGTGTTTCGCGCTATATTCAAAATCCAGGTAAAAAATCGACCTTTGGAAGTGTCGTACTGATCGGACTTGTTCCAAATCTTCACAAACACATCCTGACAAAGTTCTTGGGATCGCTCTGGGTCTTTGAGGATGACATTGATAACCCCACAAACATTTTCTGCATACATATTGTACAACGTTTCAAACGCGACCTTATCCTTCTTTTGAAATTGTTGTATGAGGTTGTCTAGATGCATAGCAATTCCGCTAAAGATATAAAAAATAGAGTTGGTTCTTCATACCCAAAATGCAAATTGAAAAACCAATAATGCAGCAATTATTGAGGATTTTTGGCCTTAATACTGGCTATGGCCATAAACGTTAGGAAGGCCAGACCCAAGTAACCTACCAATCGGTAGGAGCCAAATGTTGAAAAGAAAAAACTGAAAATAGGCGGAGCCAAAGCACTCGCCAAAACCAAAAAACTCATCACTTTGCCCGTAATGGCACCCAAATGGTCACGACCGTAGAAGCGGGGCCAAGCAATAGCATTCAACACAGCAAAAAAGCCCGCCATGGTCCCAAACCCGGCCACTAAAAAGGGCACACCAAAAGGATAGGCCAGGAACAAAAAGCCCGAAGCAGCCAAAATACCGCCGGCCAGCATCAAATAGAGATACAATTTTAGAGGAAGGCTGTCACTCAACCAATTGAATACTGTTGAAATGGTAACGGCCACCACCGAGCCGGGCAAGAAAATAGAGATGGCGTCTTCCTTTGGGAATCCTTCACTGGCAAAAATAGAAATGACATGAAAGGTCAATCCGGTGATAAAAAAGCTGTTGAACGAAAGCATAAGGGCATACATCCAAAAAGCTCGGGTAGCCATCGCTTCTTTTAAATTGAATTGCTTGTAGCCAATTTGTGTGGTTGTATCGCCCACTTCTGTACCATTTTTATGACCATCGGGAATTAGTCCATGCTCTTCAGGCTTGTTTCTGTAGAAGAGAAACACCAAAATGCTAAAAACAAACAATCCCAGAGCCAAATAACGCCATGCGTTCTGCCAGCCATTGCCATCTATCAATGCACTGACCCAAAGCGGCGAGGACGAAAAACCAAAGGATAGGGCCACACTGCTGAACATATTTACCTTCCCACGGTTTTTATCGAACCAAATCATGATCATATTTCGGGAGGCCATGGTCAAAATACCTTGACCCGTAAAACGCAGTAGAAAAAAGAGGGTGGTAATCAGCACGAAAGGGATAATCCACGTATCTTGACTAAGCAGCTGTTTGATAAATTCACTCAAATGAACGGACCAAGAACAGAGTAGGAGAGTGGCGCCCAATACCATTGAGGCAAAAAAGGCCACATAACGGGCACCATAGCGGTCAAACCAAACCCCACCACGACTTATGAACAAGGAACTCATAATGGTGCCAATCATATACGCATTACTGAATTGGTTGCGGCTTAGGCCCAAGGCATCTTTTACGGGGTCGGTAAAGACCGAAACGCCTATGGTTTGCCCTGGAATGCTGCAATACACGCCCAAGGTGCCCATGAACAAGATAATGTACCCATAAAAAAATGGGCTCTTGGCAGGATTGATGGCAAAACTGTTTTGGAATTTGGACATGGTTGGTTGTCAGCTGACAAAAGTAGTGGTTTTGTCAACAAAACCTTATGATTATCCGATGTTGATGCCTTTCAGCACCAATTCTTTCCATTGCGGATGCCGTTTTAGGTAAAGGGCTACAAAAGGGCAGAGGGGAATGAGGGTCAAATCTTGGGTTTTGATGTGTTCCAAGGTTTGTTTTATAAGTTCAGAACCAATACCCTTGCCTTCATACGAGCTGGGGACTTCGGTATGGGTTAGGTAAATTTTTTCCTTGGCCTTTATGTATTCGATTTTTGCTATGGCATCGCCCAAGTCAAACTGAAATTGTTTGGCCTCAACGTTATCAACAAGCTTATATTCTTGTTCCATTTGCTTTGGAAGTATTAGTAGTAGCTCAATGCTCCCGAGGGGCATTTGGATATCTGGTCCTTTAATTCTTGGGTGGAGGCATTTTCAACTTTGATCCAAGGTCTTTCCTTTGGATTATAGACCTGTGGCAACATTTTTACGCAAACGCCAGCATGTTGGCAAAGTTCTGATTTCCAAACTACCGTAATCTCACCGTTGGAATACGTTTTTTCACTCATAGTAGTTTTTTTGATAAAAAAAGCTGCCCATTTGGGCAGCTTTCAATTATGGGTTTATTGAATAATTCCAGTACAGGAAATCCGGGCACCAGCTGCTCCACTGGGTTGCGAAGTAAAATCGTCCACACCTTGGTGTACAATTACAGCCTTCCCTAGAATATTCTTGGTTTCATCATCACATCCGATGCACCATTCATCCGTTTCAAATTCTACAGTGGCGTTGCCATCGGCGTCTGCGGTAAAGTTTCCAATATCGCCTTTATGGTAGCCTTCCTCAGCACCCCACTGGCCATGGGGTTGGAAGGTTGGATTCCAATGGCCACCGGTTGAGGTTCCATCATCTGCGGAACAATCTGCCTTTTCGTGAAGGTGTATGGCATGTTCACCCTCGGAAAGACCGGAAAAAACAGCCTTCATGGCTACTTCTCCATTCCCCGTAAAGGTGACCTCACCACTTACGCCACTATCGCTTTTGGGTTCCATTTTGAAGGTGATGACCGTAGGCTCCACTTTTTCAGCCATTTGGTCAACGGTTTCCTCTATTTCTTCGGAAGCTTCTTCCGCTTCTTTTTTTACTTGCTTGCAGCTAAAAGCCGTTATTAAAACCAGCCCTAGTGCAAATGCTTGTAATTTTTTCATTGTAAGAATTTTTAGGTTTAAATCTAAGGTACTCAATATTTGGAGTGATGTCAATAAATTGACCAATCAATCCCATTTTTTACTATAGGTCAATACGAATTCTTGAGTTGGCCCGTTATGGAAGTATACCAATACATTAATTATAAAGCCTTAAAAATTGACGCATTTAGCTTCCAACTATATCAATTTCCTTGTGTACTGCCAAAAGAGAAAATCTTTTTGCAAAGGGTACCATCGTTTGAAGCAAAACAAACTCAAAGGGTATATCAACCAAAAGGACTACGTAAAATCTTTGCGTAAAATCTATAATGCTACCATTGAGTTGGAACTGGACTATTTTGACATCCGACACATGCGCCTTTAAGGGTTAATCCCCGTCCTCACCCTGCTTTTTAAAAAGTCCCCTTAAATCTGGATTGTAAAAGAACCCGACCTGTAAACGGTCATAGACGGCATTGGAGAACTGATTTCTCAAGTATCCAAATTGAACGCTGCTATTCTCTGTGATGTGGACACCGACAGCGCCATACAGTCGATTTTGACCAAACAGGTCATCCTGTAAATTGATGAACAACTCATCATAAAAGTTTAGGAAAAAAGTATCGGTCAACGGCAATGTCATTTGAATACGATATCGAGCCCTATGTTGAGTATCTGTGGTTTCTCCAAAATCAAGGAAACGCTGCTCCAATCGGTAGCGATGCTCAAAAAGAAACTCCCAGACCTTATTCTTTAGAATAAATTGCTCAAAAATTCGATGTTCCTTGCTGTTGGTTTCATTGGGAAACTCTTCAAACGTACCATCGGTTGAAATAAAACCATATCCCCCAGTGGCAATGGCATTGGGATTGATATGGTAATTGAGTCCTGTTCGCAACAAAAGTTGATTGAAATTACTGGTGGTTTCATAAAAACGGAACTGCGCTTCGGTATGGATACTAAAACGTTCTGCAATTTTATTGGTGCCAAAGTACATGTACCAAGCCCCCATTTTATCCTCTCCGGTATCCTGGGCATTCCCAACTGCAATAATCAATATGACCAAAAGGGTCGTTACTCTTTTTGACATTCTATTCATTAATCCAAGCTAAAAGTTTCTGTTTCTTTAAAGGGTGACAAATCCAAAGATTCCATGGATTCCCGATACGGTTTCCATTTCTCGTTAAAGAATGTATTGGTTTTGCCCAAAGCAGATTTTAATTCCTCTTCCGCAAATTCTACAAGTCTTGTTTCTGTGGCTGTAACTCCTGTTTTTCTGGAATTGACGTAAGATTCAGCCGTATTCAAACGTAGCATTACAGAGGGTTCTGGATTTCGGGTGATGCCTTGGCGTTTGTCTTCTTTTCCAAGATATAAGGCAATTACGGAATCAATTTGTTTTGTTATGGTTTTGGAAGCCTCAATTTGGTCCTTGAATTTTTCTTTGTCCAAATCATTAAGCTCCTTCTGATATTTATTGGCCAAATTCTTGCTTTCCACCAATTGTTTTACCGCGTCCGCAGCAGTCTGGGTGTGTTTTTCCAACCTTTTGCCCAAGGCGTACACCTCATTTATGGAGGCCGTGGATGTGTCCAATCTAGGGTCGGTTTTAACCGTTACCGAGGTGGAGTCCGATGCTTCGCCATAGTTGACCTTTACCTTATACGTTCCCGGTTTCACATTGATTCCTCCAGATTCGGTGTTGCTTTTTGAGATGGTCCGTGATGGTGAATCAGGTCCTTTTTCATCCAAATTCCAATAAATTCTGTGAAAACCTGCCTTTTCTGGGGTCTTGTATTTTAGGGTTCGAATCAATCTATCCCCATCGTAAAATTGGAAGAAGATGGAATCTTTGGTTTTTTCCTTGGATTTTTCTTCAGGTTTGGATGCTTCATCACCTTCATCCTTCTTCTCAGAATTTTTGTCTTTTTTGTTTCCTTCTTTCAAATAGTAGGTAATCATGGCACCAGATTCCCGGTTTTCAGCATTGTATAACGCATCGCCACCAAAACGGCTTCCAGTAGGTTGTTGGTAAGCGGCCAAATAGGCATCTGGACTTTTAAAAAGAGCTACCTCTTTTTGTAAAACAGCAGAGTTGCTGGCTAATTCCCGAAGCGGACGAATGTCGTCCAACACCCAAGCTGCCCTTCCGAAAGTTCCTATGACCAAATCCTGCTCTCTGGGATGAATGGCCAAATCCTTGGTGGAAACAGTTGGGAAGCCTTTATTCCATTTTTGCCATTGAGTTCCAGCATCCAATGAAATATATAGCCCATCGTCTGTACCTAAAAACATCAAATTTGGATTTTCAGGGTCTTCTATGATCGAAAGGGTGTAGCTTTCTACATCATTTTGATCCACAATTCTGGTCCATGTCTTTCCATAATCTGTGGTTCTGTACGCGTATGGCGTATAGTTGAACCTTCGATAATCGTTTGCAATCAAAAGAGCTTCGCCCTTATTATTTTGGGATGCTTTAATTTGAGGAATCCAACTGCCTTTGGGCAGCCCTTTAATATTATTGGTAACTTCAGTCCATGAAGCTCCGCCATTTTGGGTAAAATGAACACGACCGTCATCGGTTCCCACCCATAACATATCCTTTTCAACTAGGGAAGGTTCAATAACAATAATGGTACAATGATTTTCAGCTCCAGTGGCATCCATGGTAAGTCCGCCACTTTCACTTTGTTTCTGTTTCTCAGGATCATTGGTGGTTAAATCGGGAGAAATCACTTCCCAAGTCAGACCTTTATCGGTTGATTTATGCACAAATTGACTTCCAAAGTAGACCGTACTGTTATCAAAAGGGTCTTGTCCAATGGCTGCATTCCAGTTAAAACGAAGCATGGTTTCAGGATCGGGTGGAGTCGGACGAACCGTATAGTTGTTTCCGGTAATCCAATCGTAACGCCGTACATGACCTTGTTGACTCATGGCGTATCCATATTGACTATTGTCTTTATCTGGGACGACATCAAACCCATCCCCAAATGCAATTTCTTGCCAATAGCTATTGCGGATGCCTTGTTCTTTCCAGACATATGCAGGCCCTCTCCAAGAACCATTGTCTTGCATACCACCATACACATTATACGGAAATTCATTGTCGGTATTGATGTGATAGAATTGGGCTACAGGTAAATTTCCGATAAAGCGCCAAGTTTTGCCACCGTTTTTGGTGATATTCAATCCACCATCGTTTCCATCCAGCATAAATTGTCCATTTTCAGGATGAATCCACCAAGCGTGATGGTCTGGATGCACACCATTGCTTACACCATAAGCAGGCATCAATTCGGTGAAGTTTTTACCCCCATCCTCTGAAACATTGATATAGGTAAAAACTGAGTAAATTCTATTTTCATTCTGGGGGTCCACATAAATTTCAGAGTAGTAGAAAGGGCGGTTGCCTATATCATTTTTGTCGTTGATTTTCTCCCATTTAAACCCTCCGTCCGTTGATTTGTATAGCGCATTTTTCTTGGCTTCCACCAAAGCGTAGACAATATTGGGCTTGTTTCGGGCAATGGCGATGCCAATTCGCCCCAACTCGCCTTTGGGCAACCCATCTTCTTCCGTAATTTCTTTCCATGTAACCCCACCATCATGGGTCATGTACAATCCGCTACCTTCCCCACCAGATTTAAAAAACCAAGGATCACGTTTGTGCTCCCACATAGCTGCAATCAATTTATTGGGATTGGAGGGATCCATGACCAAATCAGCCACCCCGGTTTTATTGTTTACGAACAACACTTTTTCCCAGGTTTTACCTCCGTCGATGGTCTTAAAGACACCGCGTTCCGGATGTTCGCCCCAAGGCGAACCAATGGCTCCTACGTAAACGATATCTGGGTTGGTGGGGTCAATGATGACACGGTGAATGTGTCGGGTTTTTTCCAACCCCATGGATTTCCAAGATTTTCCACCATCCAAGGATTTATAGACACCATATCCTCCATTGAGACTGTTTCTAGGATTTCCTTCTCCGGTTCCCACCCAAATAACAGAGGGGTTGGATTGTTGAATGGCCACAGCTCCAATGGAGGCAGTTACTTCATTGTCAAAAATAGGTTCCCATTTAATGCCACCAGATGTGGATTTCCACAATCCTCCAGAAGCAGTACCCACATACATGACATCTGGATTGGTGTGCAGCACATCAATGGCAGTAACACGCCCGCTCATTCCAGCAGGACCGATGTTTCTGGGTTTTAAGTCTTGGAGCAAGTCCATCGAAAATTCTTGGGAAAATAGGGATACGGATGCCAGAAGCATCAACAGGAAAAGAGGCTTTTTCATTCTTAGAGTTAATTAGTCGCCTAAAGATACCAAAAACCCAAAGTGGATTTCTTAAAAGGATGTTAACTGAAGGCTATTCATTTTTGTAGATTACACCATCCTTCATCACAAACTTCACTAATCGCATTTGTGCAATAGTATCAATGGGATTGCCTTCCACAGCAATAATGTCGGCCAAACAGCCTTTTTGAATCCTTCCCAAATTCTCAAGATGAAAGATATCGGCATTACCCGAGGTGGCGGACTGCAAAACTTTTAGAGGCTGCATACCGTAGGCCACCATCAGTTCCATTTCCCGATAATTCTCTCCATGTGTAAAAACACCTACATCACCTCCAAAAACAATATCCACTCCAGACTTCAAGGCCAATTCAAAAGATTTCTTTTTTTGAACGATTCTATCCGTGTCCGGTTCCTTTCCCTTTAGCCAGCCTTTGTATTGCTCCGTGGCATCCCCAGCGGC
This sequence comes from Allomuricauda sp. CAU 1633, assembly GCF_017313225.1. Lineage (GTDB taxonomy): Bacteria > Bacteroidota > Bacteroidia > Flavobacteriales > Flavobacteriaceae > Flagellimonas. The sequence goes on from NZ_JAFLNE010000002.1 coordinate 854,270, forward strand.
TATGGTAGGGCAGAGAGCGACATTGTGCTCTTTCATCAGTTTAAAGATTTCCAAGGTGCCTCCATCACCATGTTCAATGGTTTCCACACCTCCTAAAATGGCGCGCTTCATTCCTTCTGGGGTACTGGCATGGGCCACCACATATCGGTCAGCTGTGGTCGCTGTGGCCACCATGGCATCAATTTCTTCCTGCAAAAAAGTGGCTTGGGAGGGTTCATCCTTGCCCCAGCGATAATCGGCATATATTTTAATGAGATTGGCCCCATTTCCCATTTGATTTCGAACTTCCTTAATAGCTTCAGCTTTACCGCTGACAGGGATTGCTCCAAGGGGTACGGTAACTCCTTCGTGAAATCCCTTCGGGCCGTAGGCCCCAGTGGCCACAATGGCGGGCCCTGCCACCAGCAATCGTGGGCCGGGAATGATTCCGTCATCAATGGTCTTTTTGAGATACACATCGGTATAGCCCGCTCCTTCTGAACCGAGATCCCGCATGGTGGTTACCCCGGCCATCAGCGATTTTTTGACGTGAACCGTTGCCCGAACAGCCCTTTCGGCAGCAGATTCCTTTAAAACTTGATCATTCCATTCCGTTTCATTGTAGGGATGCAATAGAATATGGGAATGTCCTTCAATAATTCCAGGCATTAGGGTTTTGCCATTTAATTCCTTTCGTTGGTAAGAGTTGGCGCGCTGTAGATCAGTTTCTGGACCGGCATAGACAATTTGATTTTCATTTACGGCCACCACCCAGCCTGAATGCATTTCTTCTCCATCAAATACGCGGTCAGGAACCAACAGATGTTGAGCCTGCAAAGGAATGGACAAGAATAGTAATAGGATACAACTCCAGTATTTGGTTTGATTCTGTTTTTTGGTAGTAGTTAGGTATGACATTGTTTGTTTTTTAGTCCATTATGGCACTTTCCAAAAGTTTTTTAAGTTGTTCTTTGCTGAATACTTGGGTTCCTTTGATGACCATATTGATGTTTTGGGTTTCTTTGATGTTTTCCATCGGATTGCCATCCAACATCACCAAATCTGAAACTTTTCCTTCGGAAATGGTCCCGTAGTCGTTGGATTTGTCCAAAAACGTGGCTCCATTATAGGCGGAGGTCCGTAAGGCATCCAATGGAGAAATTCCTTTTTCTACCATGGCCTTGAGTTCGCGGTGCAACGAAATTCCTGGATAAATGTAAGAGTTGAAAGCGCCACAATCCGAACCTGCCAATAGACCTACCCCAGCAGTGTTCAGCGATTTGGCCAGCTGACCAAAAAAGGTGTCCAGTTCCTTTCTGTTCTTCCGAGCTTCCTCAGAAGACCGCAAAGCACTTTGTATTCTCCCCTGATAGGTGGTAATGATGCCCTGTCCCATATATTTCAGATACGGGTCATTGGAATGGTCCACTTCGTCCAGATAACTGAGGGTGTTTCCAATATATAGGGTTGGAACGACAAAAACGTTATTTTGCTTTAATTTTTGGAAGGTGTTTTGAGCTGTACTGTCAGTAAATCCATTCATTAGGGAAGGCATGGCATCCCAAAAACCCATTTCCCCGCTGATCATTTTTTGGGTAACCTCTTTTTCGTTGCTGGCACAGCCTTTCATTACATAATATAAATGTTCTATGGCATCCATACCCGCATTCACAGTTTCATCGAGTGTAACCGTAAAAGGCATGTGTCCAGAAACGGTAAGTCCTCTTTTTTCGGTTTCCGCTATAGTTTTCAGGTACAGCTCCCCGGAAAATCGGCTGTCGTATAATTTCACAAAATCAACATTCAATGCTTGCAAGGAATCCAAAGCCACGGGGATGTCCGTTTCGTTTTCTACCACAAGCGACCCGGCCCAGGTGGAGTTGGGGCCATCAATTTTTGGGCCTGCGGTGAATATGGTGGGGCCGACCAAGTCCTCATCGGCAATCTGTTTTTTCCACTCCATGACCGAAGGAGTCAAATCACCTCCCGCATCCCTTACCGTTGTGATACCATTGGCAATAAAGAGTTTGAGAAAGTTTTTATTGTTGGCAATCAAAGAGTCGCCTCCCCTTAAGTGGATATGATTGTCCCAAAATCCAGGTAGGACGTATTTTCCAGTAGCGTCAATCAATGAATCAGCTTTGTATGCACTTTCTTCGCCTACATTTTCCAAGGATTTGATTTTGCCATTGGTGATAAAAATGTTTTTCGCCGTGACCTCACCAGTTTCTAAATCAATGACCTGGGCATTCATAATCGCCAAATCCACGGGTTGGGTATTCTTTTTCTGGCAAGCGGTCAAAATCAGTAAAATGACAAGGAAGGGAAATTTGTCGAGGGGGTTTCTCATGTTCGGTTTGGATATTTTAGGTTTAGCGCCCATAAAGCTACAATTTCCTGTAGTCATTCCTGCTGGATTTCCTTTCATTTATTACTGTTGAGCCTTACTGATTTCTCTTTATAAACCTGATAAATCATAAAATTTTCATAAAATCCTGTTGGGGGTATATCATCTATGGTTACAATTGTGAAATACTGGGGAAAGATTTAAAAAATGAATTTGGCACAGTGACTCACTTATATGTATTTTTAAACGCACATAAATTAGCTTTAATGAAAAATGTATTGGTATTGACCGCTGCTGTACTTGTCTTGGGTCTAACAAGCTGCAGTAAAAAAAGAAGCGGCCCTGCAAAGGTTTTGGTTTTTTCGAAAACCGTGGGCTATGTCCACGCCTCCATTCCCACCGGAGTTGAAGCCATTCAAAAGTTAGGTTCTGCAAACGGATTTGAAGTGGACACCACCAAAAATGCTGAATTGTTCACGGATGAAAATTTGGCACAGTATTCAGCCATTGTTTTTTTGAGCACTACCGGAAATGTCTTGGATCACAAGCAAGAAGCCGCCTTTGAACGTTACATTCAATCTGGGGGTGGATTTGTAGGCATCCATGCCGCTACCGATACCGAATATGACTGGGGCTGGTACAACAAATTGGTGGGTGCACAATTTCTGAGTCACCCTAGAGGCACCCCAGAGGCAGATTTCATTATCAAAGATAAAAACCACCCATCTACCGAATTTTTTACAGATAGCGTTTGGCATCGAACCGATGAACTCTACAATTTTAAAAATTTTAATGATGGGGTGAACGTTTTGGCCACTGTGGATGAGTCTACCTATGAAGGAGGGGAGAATGGTGACCACCACCCAATGGCATGGTATCATGAGTTTGATGGTGGCCGAGCCTTTTATACAGCAGGCGGGCATACCGATGAGAGTTTTTCCGAGGAATTGTTTTTAAAACATCTTTTAGGTGGAATCAAATATGCCATTGGTGACAATTTGGAATTGGATTATGCCAAGGCAAAATCCCAAATTCCACCAGAGGCAGATCGTTTTAGCAAGGTTGTTTTGTCCACAGGACAGTTTTTTGAACCTACCGAAATGACCGTACTACCCAACAACGATGTGTTGATTTCACAGCGTAGGGGAGAAATTCTATTATTTTCCGACGCCACTCAAGAGTTGAGCCAAGTGGCCTTTTTGGATGTGTACTACAAAACCTTGGAAACCCCGGGGGTAAATGCCGAAGAAGGGGTGATGGGATTGCAAAAAGACCCAAATTACGCCGAAAACCATTGGATTTATGTCTACTATTCCCCAACAGGTGATAAATGGGTGAATCGACTTTCACGGTTCAAGTATATGGACGGTACATTTGACATGAATTCCGAACAAATCATCCTTGAAGTGGATAGTCAACGTGAGATTTGTTGCCATACCGGAGGTTCCATTGCTTTTGGACCCGATAATCTTTTGTACCTCTCAACTGGAGATAATTCCACTCCTTTTGATGAGCGGGATGTAAAATACGTGAATAATGGCTATGCCCCTTTAAATGATTTGCCCGGGAAAGAACAGTACGATGCCAGAAGGTCTTCAGGAAACACTAATGATCTTAGAGGGAAAATCCTTAGAATTAAGGTCAATGAAGATGGCAGCTATGATATTCCCGAAGGGAACCTTTTCCCTGTTGGTACTGAAAAAACACGTCCCGAAATATATACCATGGGGCATCGTAACCCTTACCGAATTTCTGTGGATGTAAAACGGGGTTATTTGTATTGGGGTGATGTTGGGCCAGATGCCCGTGTGGACAGTCTAAAAACGCGTGGCCCACGTGGATATGATGAAATGAACCAGGCCCGTGAACCCGGAAATTACGGCTGGCCCATGTTTATCGGAAACAATTTTGCCTATAACCGGTATAACTATGAAACAGGTGAATCTGGTCGATTTTTTAATCCCGAAAAACCTATAAATGATTCCAATAATAACACTGGATTAAGGGAATTACCACCTGCCCAACCCGCCTATGCCTACTATCACTATGGCGATACTCAGGAATTCCCTGAATTCGGTTCTGGAGGAAGAAACGCAATGGCAGGACCTACCTATTGGTCGGATTTATACCCTAATGGTGGTGGATTGCCAGCTTACTACGATGGAAAAGTAATTATCTATGAATGGATGAGAGGTTGGATGAAGGCCGTGCATCTTTTTGAAGACGGCTCCGTAAATAAAATGGAACCTTTTGCTTCTGACATTGAATTGAGCAACTTGATTGATATGGAGATGAGTCCAGATGGACGGGTTTATCTATTGGAGTATGGTAGCGGCTGGTTCTCTGCAAATCCAGATAGTGGATTGGGTTATATTGAGTTTAATGGAGGAAATCGTCCGCCTGTTATCGATAGTTTTATCGTAGACCACGATTCCGGTTCACTACCACTTTCGGTTACGGCAACTGTTGAAGCCCACGATCGTGAAGGCGATGACATGAGTTATGTTTGGGATTTGGGTGATGGGACCACCCAAGAAACCACAGAACCAACATTGACCTACACTTATGGCGAGGCAGGTTCATATAAATTGAATGTTACCGCAAAGGATTTAGGGGGTGAAGCGGCTTCAAGTTTTAACCAGACCATTGTTGCCGGTAATGAGCGTCCAGTTGTAACCATTAATTTAGAGCAGGCAAATACATCATTTTATGTTCCAGGTCAGCCTATTAACTATACCGTTTCGGTTTCGGATGCGGATGGTGAAGTGAATGAGGACAATGTATATGTTTCCGTGGATTACCGTTCTGGAATGGACGAAGTAAATATGAATTTGGGGCATCAACAAGTTTCAGGTGCCGTAATGGGTAAAGCATTGACACAAGGTTTGGATTGTAAATCCTGTCACAAGGAAAAAGAAGCATCCATCGGACCAAATTATCTTGAAGTTTCCGAAAAATATAAGGGCCAACGTGGGGCTACCAATTATTTAATGGCAAAAATCATTGGAGGTGGTTCCGGTGTTTGGGGAGAGGTTGTCATGCCAGCACACCCTAACGTGACCCAGTTGGAGGCTAGACAAATTACCCAATACATCCAATCATTGACTGGGGATGGGAATAAAAAACCATCACTCCCATTAGTGGGTACGGTTAAACCTGACCCCAAAGAGAATGGAGAGGTATTCTTGTTGACTGCAAGTTATACCGACCAAGGAACTGAAGTGGCTCTACCCTTAACCGGTTCTGAAACTGTTGTTTTAGCGAGCAATAGTATGACTTTTCCTGAAGGCACCCCAACGGAGGGCATGCAAGCCATGAGCTTTAACGGAGTGCAGTTGCAGTTAATGAACAGCGCAAATGGATGGTTAAAAATTGAAAATGTGGATTTATCTGGTGTAGGCACCGTAATAGCAATTCTTGGTTGGCAAGCACCGCCCAGTACACCCTATACCATGGAGCTTCGTTTAGGAGCTCCAGATGGTACGATTTTGGGTACGGGTAAATTAAACCCAAGTAGTCTTAATGGCCAAGGTGGAGCTGTGGCAATACCTATTGAAAAAACCGATGGCGTTCAAGAAGAGCTGTACTTGACATACAAAGCGGAGGGCGAGCCAACTACTTTTGCTTTGACGCAGGTTCAATTCAATAAGTAAGGCAAGGATTGCATCTTTTCAATTTCTTTAATGGTCTACAAATGAAGATTTCCTGAAAATGGACTGTCGTTTTATTTTACAAAATCAGCATTCAATGTTTGGAGTGAATCCACGCAACCGGAATGGTTTCTTTATCTTGATATGAGGTCAGGATGAAAAGGAAAGCAGGGAATGTTACTTTGTTAAGGGGTTTCTCATCTTTGGTTTCGGTATTTTACATTTTTGGACGCTAAGGCCACGATTTCGTGAATTCGTTTTTGTCGGGTTTCTTCCCGTTTGGCCTGATTAAGCCAATAGAGATAGCTTTTTCGTTGGCTATGGGTGAAATTTTCAAAATTCTCAAAAGCATTTTTGTCCGCTTTCAATGCTTTTTGAAGTTCTTTAGGAACCACTCCGTTTTCCACTTCGTCCAAAGCCTCCCATGAACCGTTCTTCTTGGCTACATTTATGGACTTTAGGCCACTTTTATGCATTAATCCATTGGATTTCAAATCTTTGATATGGTCTTTATTGACCTTGCTCCAAACACTTTTAGGCTTTCTGGGGCAAAAATATTGTCGTCGTTTGCCATTGCCCAAGCTTTTTACCGTACTATCTATCCAGCCAAAACAAAGAGCCACACGCACGGCTTCTTCCCATCGCATGCTTTCTTTGTGATGCTCCACTTTGTAAAAAATAAGATGTATCCCGATGGAAGTATCGTGGTTTTCATGGAGCCATTTGCGCCATTCGACATCATTTTTAAAGTAATGTTCGGGAAGATGGTCCAAATCAGATTTTTTCGGTTTCTATCAAAAAGTTTTTATCAAACTTGAGCTTGTCATTTGCCAATTTTTCGGTCTTCCATTCCGAGCTGGGAAATAACCAATGCTCTTTTCCTTCTACAAACACACGAATGGGCATATCAAAGTCTTCCACAATATCTACATAGCGATAGGTAACGGAATCCCCTTCAAATTTGTATTCCAATTTGGGAATCATGGTGGTCCGTAAATATTGGTTAAAGAATGCTGACAAATCCTTATTGGTTTTTTCACTGAGATAATCCTCTATCTGTTTTGTGGTCACGGTTTGGTGATAGAAATCAGCATTCAATCCCCTAAGGATGCTTCGCCACAGCCCATCATCCTCAATGAGCTGTCGCAAAGTGTGCAAGATATTGGCTCCCTTGTAATACATGTCCCCGGAACCACTGGTATTTACATCATACGGGCCAATAATGGGAATATCATTCTGGATATTGGCTTTGGTGCCGACCACATATTCAGAAGAAGCTTTAGTTCCAAAATGGTAATCCAAATACAGATTTTCGGAATAGGCAGTGAACCCTTCATGAATCCACATATCGGCAATATCTTTATAGGTGATGTTATTGGCAAACCATTCGTGACCAGCTTCATGGATAATGATAAAATCAAACTGTAATCCCCAGCCAGAGCCTGATAAGTCCCTACCCAAATATCCATTGGCATATTGGTTTCCGTAAGTGACCGAACTTTGGTGTTCCATCCCCAAATAGGGAACTTCCACAAGCTTGAACCCGTCCTCATAAAAAGGGTAGGGGCCAAACCAATGCTCAAAGGCCTTGAGCATCATAGGTACCTGAACAAATTGTGCTTTCGCTTTTTCAAGATTTTCAGGAAGGACATAATAATCCACATCCAACGTCCCTTTTTCACCTTCATATTTTTCGCCAAAATGAACATAATTGCCTATGTTCACGTTGACCCCATAGTTGTTTATGGGATTGGCCACAAACCAATGATAGGTTTTGAAATCTCCATTTTCATCCACACGCTCCAGCTTTCCGTTGGAAACATCCATCAAGTCTTTGGGAACTGTAACACTGATTCGCATGCTGTCCACCTCATCGTACATGTGGTCTTTGTTGGGCCACCAAACACTGGCGCCAAGCCCTTGGCAAGATGTGGCCACAAAGGGATTGCCTTCGGAATCCTTCTTCCAAGAAAAACCACCATCCCATGGTGCCCGTACCGCTTTTCTAGGGTTTCCCGAATATTCAATCTTGATTTCATTGAACTCTCCCTGCACCTGTTTTTTCTTTAATTTGATAAAATGGGCGGCACCTTCTGAGGTGAATTTGAGCTTTTTGCCGTCTTGGGTCACAGATGTAATCTGCATAGGGTCCTGCAAATCAATTTGTAGCACATCCGATGCTTCCAAAACCTTATAGCGAACCACATTGTGGCCTGAAATAAACTCTTTTTCCGGCTCCACTTTTACATGGAGGTCGTAATAATTCAAATCCCACCATTCACGTTCCGGGGTTATGCTGCCCCTCAAGCTGTCTTGACGGGTAAAATTTTGGGCAGAAGCAGTAAATGCTCCCAAAAGGAATAAAGTTGCAATAAGAAATTGTTTCATGAGTATTAATTATGACGTTCTATTTTGATTGAATGATGATAGGCATTTTATTTCTACCTAAAAACTTTGTTTGGGAAAACCACAGGGCTTTCATGGCCATCCTTGCCAATGGCAGCTACTCCAAAGAAAAAATTATCAATGACAATGCCTTCCAAAGTATGTTCGGTTATATCACCAACATATCTGAAATTGTCCCAAGTGGGAGAAGTGGTATCCCTCCAATAGATTTTATACCCTACGGCACCATCTACTTTACTCCATCTAAGTTTGGCATTGGGTTCAACAACCCCACCTATTTCTACAGTTTCGGGAGCAGGCGGCCCCCAAGCTATGGATGCCAGATTGATAGCATTCACTGCGGTCAATTTTTTGGCATACTCAAAATTGACGTGCTCCAAAACATCTCCATAGACAATACCGTTTTCCACCCGAATGTCCTGATGTTGTTGGGTATAATTCTCATGGGCTTCCATGATTCGGATGCCAGCAAACCCTGCATCGTTGAAAGGTCTGTGGTGTCCACCACGACCAAATCGGTCCAAGCGATAAATGAGCATAGGGTTCATTTCGGGCATATAGGTCTTGGTGGTTTTATATACATATCGTGCCAATTGACGGGAAATGCCATCTACTTCACCACCATAAAAGCGGCGTGCATTGCGTTCTTCTTTAGTTTCGGTTGGAGGAACAGGTTCAGAGAAAATTCGGAAATCGCGATTACTTACAACTCCATCAACCCCAGTAATGTTGCCAATCATGTCGTTGTTGAGAATCCCAACAATGTCCCAATTGTTTTCCTTGGCATACGCAGCCAACCCTTTACCACCATAAAGTCCTTGCTCTTCACCAGAAAGTCCAACGAAGATGATGCTGCTTTCAAAATCGTATTTGGATAATACCCGAGCGGCCTCAATGGTTCCGGCCATACCACTGGCATTGTCGTTGGCACCAGGAGAATCCGAAGTGAAATTTGTGGGGTCGCTCACTCTTGAATCAATATCCCCGCTCATAATAATGAACCGGTTTGGATATTTGGTACCACGTTTAATGGCCACTACATTCACCACCCAAACATCCTTAACGATTCGGGCATTGTCCCCTTTTTTGATTAAATCCTTTTGATAGAAGACTTCCAAACAGTCATTACAGGCTGTTGAAATGGTTTCAAATTCCGATTTTATCCAACGCCGCGCTGCTCCAATTCCACGGGTTTGGGAAACCGTATCGCTCAGGGTGTGCCTAGTGCCAAAATTGGCCAGTTTGGTCACATCGTTTTCAATACGCTCTACGGATACAGAATTAATGATATCGTACAAGCGGGTATCGGTCTGTGCATGGAGCACGGGAAGGCATAAAAGTGCAAATAGCAGTGTGTAAAGTTTCTTCATGAGTATGGTTTAGTTTCCGATAAGTTCAATGAACAGCCCATCGGGGTCTTGAATTAAGATAAAAGTTTTCCCGTTGGGAAATTGTAGTGGGGTATCTCCCAAAGTTTTAATGTTGTTTTCTTGGATGCGCTGCAGTACAGATTCTGTTGATTTAAGGTAGATGGTAATGTATCGAAGCCCATTTTTATCTTGAATGACCTCACCCGCTTCCTCCTTGGGATTTCCAAAGGATGCCAATTTGAATTCTGTGGAGTGCGGGTCATCAATAAGCTTTAGAATTTTTACATCATACGCAGTACCTCCAGTGAGCCCAGACCTTTTACCAAAAGATTCATCAACGGTGAAACCTCCAGTTTCAACCATGCCTATGATATTGGTGTAGAAATCGTAAGACACATCCATATCCGATGCAATCATGGCAATGGAAATAGAAGGGTTTTCAACTTCGTTTTGTGCCTGACAAAAACCTAGTGCCAGAACTAGAAATATTGGGGTAAACAGGATACGCTTCATTTTGTTGCGGGTTGAGATGTATTAGACCGCATGAAAGTAGGGAAAAAGAGCCAAAATAAAAACCCGATGGGTTTAAATGGGAATTGAACTCAATCCACAAATGTCACCTTTACAATTTTGCCGTTTTCCACTTCATAAATGGCCACGGCGCTAATTTTTGAGCCATTGAGCGTAACGTACTCTTCATCAATCACTTTATTGCCAATAACAATCCTGTTTTTGATTTCACAATACAAATCGGGAGTACTTTCAAAAAAAGTTCGGTAGCGTTGCCTCATTTTTTCTTGTCCCTCCAAAAAGAGACTGTTTGGATAATCATACAGTTTAATGTCTTCGGAATAGGTCTCCATAAAAGCATCAATATCCCGGGCATTGTAGGCCTCAAGCTGTTTTTGTACAATGATTCTTGGCGATTCTTCGGCGACAAAGGCCAATCGAGTTCTTGATGGATTGACAGCAATTCGGGTAATGTTGTTGATTTCCTCTTGTTCAAAGTGGATGATGGGGTCCCATGCAACCTCAGTCCGTATGTCATACGTTAGAATAGACTTTCCAGAACCTGTCACCAACGTATTCTTATCCAACCAGCAAATATCTTCTTCATTTTTATAGGTGTTGGCTATCTTTTTGGTGGCCCCGGATATGGGGTTCAACGATTTGATTTCCCAGGTTTCATTTTCCTTACTGATATAGCTTATCAAATCCGTTCCTGGAATTTTATGCAACGACCGCCCCACATTGGTTTGGTAGGTGTAATTGTTTTTATTCTTTAGATTATGGACTACCAAGTTCATTTGGTTTCCTACCAAAACCGTGCAAACTAAGATGTTGTCATTGTACCATACATGATAACCGATTTTCAGGTAGGAAATTCCGGCAGACTCTCCCGTTTTTAGGTCATACTCATATAAACGTTGCATTCCGTTCAAATCCAACCGAATGGCAGAGATGGCATTTTTTCCTGGAATTCGCAATGGGGAATATTCGCTTCCGGTTGGGGTGTTTGTCACCCAAGAAGAGGTACTCCCTTCGTTGATGTTGAGGCGCAAAATATCGGTCTGGTCCTCTCTTGTGGACGAAAACAATACGGTATCATCATCCCAAAATGAAGGTTGGTTGTCGTACCCTTCATTGTTGGAGATATTTTTTGGGTTGGACAAAATGGGATTTCCATTCTCTAATGCAAGGTCAAAAAGATAGACCTCTGTGTTTGTTTGCCCATTCATGTGGCATACTGAAAGCAGAAATAAGAGTATTATGAATCTACTGGTCATGGTTTTGCAAACCGTTTTAAAAGCTCCCGTACCCGTTTGGTGTTCTCCACATGGTACTTGGCCTTGGTTTTTTTCAATCCTACTTTTACGGTAATGGCAGCATCGGGAAGATCTTGGAACATAAACTCATCCGTCCAGTCATCACCAATGGCAAATACAAAATCGTAATCATCCTCACTTAGCATTCGTGTGGCCGCCCTACCTTTGTTCACGTTGCTATTTTTCACTTCCATGACCTTGTTGCCATTAAGGACGCTAATATCGTCATTGCCTATTAAACTGGTCAATACGGTATCCAATTCGGTGGCTCTTTTCTCCCCAAAATCGGGGTCGGTGTTTCTATAATGCCAAGCCAAGGAATAGTTTTTTTCCTCAATAAATGACCCTGGTGTACGATCTACGAAAGATTCCAAAACAGGACGTATTTTTTCCATCCATTCTCCTTTTACTTTTTCCAACATCTTAAAATCTTCCCCATTTTTGGATATCCAAACCCCGTGCTCCACAATCATATTGTATTTTTTGGGAAGGAACCATCTGCCAAAAGTCTGCTTGTCCCTACCGCTTATTAAAAACAGGGTGGTGTTTTCTTGACTGTTCAACTGGTCTAAAAGTTCATACAACTCCTCATCGGGGGATGCCTTTTGCGGATCTTTATGGAACCCCGCCAATGTTCCGTCATAATCAAGGAACAGCAAACGTTTTGAGGCATTTGAATAGCTCTTTGCAATCTTGTTTAGACGATCTTCCGTAATTTTCTGGGATATAAAAGCATGGCCCAACGCTCTTTTTTGGTTCAGGGAATTCATAAATTCATTGGCCCAAACCTCCACGTTATAACGTTCCAACCGATTTTGTAAAAACGTATTTCGAGATATCTGCTCTTCCACGGGCATGTTAATCGCCTGCTTTAAGGTATCTGCCTGTTCCTCAAAATTGTTGGGATTGATCAAAAGGGCCTCGTTCATCTCATAGGCAGAACCTGCCATTTCGCTCAAGATAAGAACTCCCGTCTTGTCCGTTCGGGTGGCGATGTACTCTTTGGCCACCAAATTCATTCCATCACGGAGTGGTGTCAGCCATGCAATATCACTGAAGGTATAAAGATCAATGAGGTTTTCAAACGGTAGCGAACGGTAAAAATACCAAATTGGCGTCCAGTTCACTGTGGACAATTCCCCATTGATTCGCCCTACCAGTTCATCAATCTCTTTTTTCAGCAATTGATATTGGGGAACGTTGGAGCGAGAAGGAACGGCAAGAATGATCAAGCGTACTTTTTCTTTGTATTCGGGATATTTGTTCAGGAAATATTCAAAGGCATTGAGTCGTTTGGCAATGCCCTTACTGTAATCCAATCGGTCTATGGAAAGGATGAGTTTAGTGTCCGGGGCTGATGCTTTATGACTGTCCAACCGTTTTTGAAGGTCACTTTGGTTGCCCTGTTTATTTTGATCATGGGACAATGCGGCCTCCTTGAATTTTTTATAGTCAATCCCCATGGGGAAGGAATCCACCTTAATAACTCGATTTTCCATAAAAATCTCATTAAAGCTGACCTCCAGTCCCAAAAGTCTACGAACCGAACTCAAAAAATGGCGTTCGTAATCATACGTATGGAAACCGATAAGGTCCGAGCCCAACAGTCCTTCCAAAATTTCTTCCCGCCACGGAATGGTCCTAAAAATTTCATAGGAAGGAAAAGGAATGTGCAGAAAGAATCCAATGGTGGTGTCAGGCCGTTTTTCGCGTACCATTTGTGGTACCAACATCAATTGGTAATCATGCACCCAAATGGTGTCGTCCTCTCCTGAATTTTCAATGATGGCATCAGCAAATTTCTGGTTTACGGATTTATACGTATTCCAAAAATCGAGCTCAAATTCCGAATACTCCAAAAAATAATGGAAAAGGGGCCATACCGTTCTATTGCTAAAACCAAAGTAAAAACCATCTATCTCTTGGGCATTGAGGCCCACTTTGGAGCAACCGTGCTTTTTTAAAGCCTGGTCAATATCATCCTCCAGCTCTGGAGGAATATCCTCATCGGTAAGTCCAGACCACCCAATCCACAAACTTTCACCACCGCTATGAACGGATTTCATACCTGTGGCCAACCCGCCCACACTTGGCACTGCATTGATGCCTCCATTGTTAATTTGTAATTGAACGGGTAGTCGATTTGAGATTATGATAGTTTTGCCCATAAAAGGATGCTTTTTGTCAGTTTTTACTATTTTGTTTCTTTAAATTTCGGGAAATTCGAGCGTAAAACCAATTCATAAGAACCCTTTTGAGGATAATTGACCTATGAACAACCTGAATTACGGAATTATTGGAAATTGTAGAACAGCCGCTTTGATTTCAAAAGCAGGTTCACTGGATTGGTGCTGCCTGCCCCAGTTTGATTCTACTTCGGTATTTGCAAAGATATTGGATGAAGAAAAAGGAGGGAGTTTTGAATTCATTTTGGATGACGGGTACAGCGTTCACCAAGAGTACCATCCCAATACCGCCATATTGGTCACTCGTTTTTCCAGTGGAAAGGATGTCTTTGAAGTGCATGACTTTATGCCCCGGCATCACAAGCTCAATAATGGAAAATATAACGCCCCACCTGAAATAGTGCGGTACATCAAACATGTCTCGGGAAAGCCAAAGTTCAGCGTTAAGTATGACCCCAAGCTTGAGTATGGAATTGGACAGACCAAGCATTTTGTAAAGAAGGATTTTATTGCGAGCCTTACCCAAAAACAGAAATACGATACCCTTTTTCTATATACCTCCTTCGATAAAAACGCGGTATTGGATGGAGATGAAATTACCCTCACCCAAGATGGCTATTTTTTGATTTGCTATAATGAGAAAATCCTGAAGGCGACCACGGATAAGATGGCCTTGGAACTGGAACGAACCAAGGTGTATTGGTTGGATTGGGTGGACAAGACCCCAACCTACCACAAATTTGGGGAGCAAATCATTAGAAGCGCCATTACCCTAAAATTATTGACCTACGATAAAACAGGAGCAGTTTTGGCCGCAGCCACCACCTCTTTGCCAGAAACTATTGGCGAAGTGCGAAATTGGGACTATCGTTTTTGTTGGATCAGGGACGCTTCCATGGTCATAAAGGTGGTTTCGGAGTTGGGCCATAAAAATTCCGCCAAACGGTTTCTTCAATTTATAATTGATTTGATGCCTGATAAGGATGAAAAACTCCAGATTATGTATGGCATCAATAAAGAAAAGAAGCTTACTGAGAAGACGCTCGACCATTTGGATGGATACAAAGGTTCCAAACCTGTCCGCATAGGAAATGCAGCCTACAAGCAAAAACAAAATGACATTTATGGCATCTTGATGGATGTGATTTATGAGCAGTTGATAAAATTCAGCAATGATATTGAAAACGGGGAGGAGTTATGGAGCATAACCAAAGGTATTGTTTGGATTGTTAGTAAGCACTGGAAAGAACCGGACAAAGGGATTTGGGAATTCCGTGGTGAGGACAAGCATTTTACCTTCTCCAAGGTGTTGTGTTGGGTAGCGATGGACAGGGCCATAAAAGTGGCCAAAATTTTTGGAAAGACCCATAAAATTGAAAAATGGACGGCGCTGGAGCAGGAAATCAAGGAGGATATCCTTAGCAATGCGTGGAACAGCGACATTAATGCGTTTGTGCAATGTTATGGTTCCCGTCATTTGGATGCTTCGGTACTGTTGATGGAATCCTACGGATTTATCCATGCAAGGGACCCAAAATACGTGAGTACGGTTAGGGCCATCGAAGAAGGTTTAAGCAATGATGGGTTGTTATACCGCTATAAAAATGAGGATGATTTTGGACTTCCTTCATCTTCCTTTACCATTTGCACCTTCTGGTTTATCAATAGTCTCTTTAAAATTGGCGAAGAGGAGAAAGCCTTAGAGCATTTTGAGCGATTATTGGGTTACAGCAATCATTTAGGACTCTTTAGCGAGGACATTGATTTTAAGACTAAACGCTTGTTGGGGAACTTCCCTCAAGCCTATTCGCATTTGGCATTGATTGAGTGTGCCATCAACTTTTCGAGAAAACAAAGAGAGGAACGGATTTTGGAATCCATCAGTTAAAAAAAACGCCCCAACTGGGGCGTTTCTCAAATTAGCTTTGTTTCAGCATTATTTGAATTAGTCGAAGGTATACCCATTATCCGCAGCGACTTTATCCGCAATTTGGGTGCGGAGTGCCACAACATTGGGTTGATTTGTATATTTCGTGAAACGTTTTAACCCCATCAACATCATGCGTTGCTCATCGCCTTCAGCAAAAGAAACAATCGCTTCTTTTCCTTTTTGATTGATAATGTCCACAGCTCTATACAAATAGAGTTTGGCCATGGCAATTTGCGTCGCTTGCGTGTCCTCTCCAAATCGTTTTGCGTTTTTCTCGGCACGAAGGATAGTGGATTCCGCTAGATACACCTGAATCAGAATATCTGCTGCCGACATTAATAACATTTGGTGCTCTTCCAAATTCGGTCCAAATTTTTGAACTGCGCTTCCGGCAACCATAAGGAATACTTTTTTTAATCGGGCTACCATGTCTTTTTCTTCAGAGAGCAATTCAGAAAAATCAGGGGTGTCAAAAGATGGAATACCCATCAATTCCTCCCCAACAGCCGTTGCAGGTCCCAATAGATCTACATGACCTTTCATAGCCTTTTTTACGAGCATGCCCACAGCCAACATTCGGTTGATTTCATTGGTGCCTTCATAAATCCTTGAAATACGGGCATCTCGCCAAGCGGATTCCATTGGTGTATCGGCGCTAAAGCCCATTCCACCAAAAACCTGGATACCCTCATCGGTGGTGTGCTGCACGTGTTCGGAAACGGCCACTTTTAGAATGGAACATTCAATGGCATATTCTTCAACCCCTTTTAGTTCTGCTTCTTGGTGGGAGTTACCACTGGCTTCGCGGATGGCGATTCTGTCCTCAATATTTTTGGCAGCACGGTAACAAGCTGATTCATCCACATACGCATTGGTGGCCATATCAGCAGTTTTGGCCTTGATGGCTCCAAAATTCATAATAGGTGTTTTGAACTGGACTCGTTCATTAGCATATTTGGTGGCTTCGTTAAGGACACGCCTTTGCGCTTCCAAACAGGCCGCAGCTAATTTGATTCTGCCAATGTTTAAGGCATTCATGGCAATTTTGAACCCATTTCCTCTTTCCGATAACATGTTCTCAACGGGAACCTTGGTCTCATTGAAAAATACTTGACGGGTAGAGGAGGAGTGGATACCTAGTTTTTTCTCTTCATCTCCAAAGGAAATACCATTTTCAGGGTCGTTTTCTACAATAAATCCTGTGATATATTTGTCATCCTCAATTCGGGCAAAAACAATGAACATATTGCAGAATCCTGCGTTGGAAATCCACATTTTCTGTCCAGTGATACTGTAGTATTTTCCATCTTCAGATAATACAGCCTTTGTTTTACCTGAATTGGCATCTGAACCCGCTCCGGGTTCTGTTAAACAATAGGCGCCAAACCATTCACCAGAAGCCAGTTTTGGAACATATTTTTGTTTTTGTTCTTCGGTTCCATATAGGGTAATCGGCATAGTTCCTATTCCTGTATGCGCACCAAAAGCGGTACTGAAAGAACCTGTGGCTCCCGAGATATAATCGCAAACCAACATGGTGGAGACAAATCCCATTCCCATACCGCCATAGGCTTCTGGGACAGCGACACTCAAAAGCCCCAATTCACCAGCTTTCCGCATGCACTCTTCGGTGTAGGCGTAGTCTTTTTTCTCAAAACGTTCCCAATGCGCCCAAAGCTCACGGTCTACAAACTCCTTGGTGCTTTCGCGCATCATTTTTTGCTCTTCGTTGAGGTCTTCCAGGGTGAATACGTCTTCACATTTGGTTTCCTTCACCAAAAATTGACCTCCTCTTAGGATGTCCTTTTCCATTGTTTCGGCACTCATATTTTTAAGATTTAAGAATCAAGAAACAAGACTCATGACTTGCTGCGAAGTCCACCTTGAAATCCTGAAATCATTTTTTGTAATAATTGGATTTTATGTTCTAAAAGCTCAAATTGCTCAGTTGAAATATATTCTTGGTTATGCGCCACTATCAGTTGTGTTTCCCATTCAAAAGAGGAGCCTAGACTATCCTCTATATATTTGTTAAAATGCTTATTGGTAGATTTGCTTGTTCCTTCGGCAATGTTTGAAGGAATTGAAACTGCACAACGGGTCATTTGGGATATTAGATTAAATCTTTCCGTATCGGGGAATTCACTCACCAGTTTATATGTTTCGCTAACCAAATTCATACCTTCTTGCCAGATTTTTAATTTCTTGAAATTGTGCCTTTTCACAGTCTTTTTTCGTTTTTCTCTGGCTCTTGGTTCTTTCTAATTTAAAAACTCATAAATCCCCGCTGCGCCTTGTCCTGTACCAACGCACATGGTCACCATTCCGTATTTTCCTTTCATATCGCGTTTGCGCATTTCATCAAAGAGCTGGACGGATAATTTTGCTCCGGTACAACCCAGTGGATGTCCTAAAGCAATAGCTCCGCCATTTACATTGACCATTTCTGGGTTCAAGCCCAATTCACGGATAACTGCCAACGACTGCGAAGCAAAGGCTTCGTTCAATTCGATGAGTTCCACATCATTTTGTTGCAATCCAGCTTGTTTCAACGCTTTTGGAATCGCTTTTACAGGACCAATTCCCATAATGCGAGGCTCAACACCGGCTGCGGCATAATTTACCAAACGGGCAATGGGTTCTAGATTGAGTTCTTTTACCATTTCTTCACTCATGACCATGACAAAAGCGGCACCATCACTCATTTGTGAGGAATTCCCTGCTGTAACACTGCCACCAGCGGCAAAAACAGGTCTCAATTTGTTCAAGGTAGGAATGTTGGTGTCCTTTCGGGGTCCTTCATCCTTGTTGACGGTATAGTTTTTAGTTTCTTTTTTTCCGGCTTCGTTTACAAAAGTGTGATGCACCTCAATAGGAACGATTTGGTCTTGGAACCGATTTTCCTCTTGGGCTTTCAACGCTTTCATGTGGGAGTTGTAGGCAAACACATCCTGATCTTCACGGGAAACTTTGAATTGTTTTGCAACCGCTTCAGCAGTAAGTCCCATGCCCCAATAATAATCTTCATGGCCTTCCTTGGCAGTAGCGTAATCAGGAGTTGGTTTGTAACCGCCCATGGGAATGTAGCTCATACTCTCCGCACCTCCTGCAATAATACAATCTGCCATTCCAGATTGAATTTTAGCTGTAGCGATTCCAATAGTTTCCAATCCAGAGGCACAATACCGGTTGACGGTTACCCCTGGAACATCTTCAATGTCCAAGCCCATTAAAGAAATGAGTCGGGCCATATTTAAACCTTGCTCGGCTTCTGGCATGGCGTTGCCCACAATGACATCATCTATGCGTTTTTTATCGAGTTGGGGCAGTTCCTTCATCATGTATTCGATGGTCTCCGCGGCCAATTCATCAGGTCTTTTAAACCGAAACAAGCCTCGTGGTGCCTTACCCACTGCCGTTCTGTATGCTTTTACAATATATGCTGTTTTCATTTTTCTTTTTGATTTTTAGATTCAAGAACCGAGAGAAAAGACTTTGGTCTTAGCCCACATTCTTGACTCCTTTTTTTAATTGCGAAGTGGCTTTCCGGTTTTCAACATGTGCTGGATGCGTTCCAAAGTCTTCCGTTCGGTACATAGCGAAAGGAATGCTTCACGCTCCAAATCCAACAAGTATTGTTCACTTACGTAATTGGCTTCAGATAAATCTCCTCCGGCCATTACGTAGGCCAGTTTATCGGCAATTTTCTTGTCGTGTTCCGATATGTAATGTCCTGCTTCCATGGAATCGGTTCCTACCAAGAACATTCCAAGTGCCTGTTTACCCAAAACCTTCACATCTTTTCGTGGTATGGGTTTCGTGTATCCTGCTTCCGCCATTAATTTGGCATAAGCCTTGGCGGTAGCTATTTGTCGGTCTTTGTTCACAACCACTACATCTTTTCCTTTTTGCAGGATGCCCAAATCAAAGGCTTCATAAGCTGAAGTCGACACTTTCGCCATACCGATGGTCAAAAAGTACTCTTGCAACACGTTCAGTTCCACATCATTCTTTTGGAAGGTATCGGACGCTCGAAGCGTCATTTCCTTAGAACCGCCTCCACCGGGAATGACCCCAACGCCGAACTCTACCAACCCGATATAAGTTTCTGCGGCTGCGACCACCTTATCTGCATGCATGGAAAGTTCGCATCCACCTCCTAAACACATGCCATGTGGAGCAGAAACGGTCGGGATGGACGAATAGCGCATACGCATCATGGTATCCTGAAAGTACTTGATGGCCATGTTCAACTCATCATATTCTTGCTCGACGGCCATCATGAAAATCATTCCAATGTTGGCTCCAACAGAGAAATTGGCGGCTTGGTTACCGACCACCAATCCTTGGAAATCTTTTTCCGCCAAATCAACAGCTTTGTTCAGTCCAGCCAAAACATCACCACCAATAGTGTTCATTTTGGATTGGAATTCACAGTTCAATATGCCATCACCCAAATCCTCAATGACCACGCCGCTGTTTTTGAATACTTCCTTGGACTTTCTGATGTTGTCCAAAATGATAAAGGCATCCTGACCTGGAACTTTTTCCATGGTCTTTTTTGGGATATCATAAAAGTAAGTGGCACCGTCTTTTACGGTATAGAATGAGTCGATACCCGCTGCTCTCATTTCGGCGACCCAAGAGGCTGCTTCCAATCCTTCGGCCTTGATAAATTCCAGACCCTTGTCCAGTCCCACAGCATCCCAAATTTGAAATGGACCATGTTCCCAGCCGAATCCGGCTTTCATGGCATCATCAATCTTATACAATTCATCGGTGATTTCGGGAATGCGATGGGTAACGTAGGCGAACAACGCCCCGAAGCTTTTACGGTAAAA
The DNA here is from genome assembly GCF_017313225.1 of Allomuricauda sp. CAU 1633. Lineage (GTDB taxonomy): Bacteria > Bacteroidota > Bacteroidia > Flavobacteriales > Flavobacteriaceae > Flagellimonas. The sequence goes on from NZ_JAFLNE010000002.1 coordinate 874,805, forward strand.
CTCCCCTGCTTTATCTTTTCCATCCACCAAGACAGGAAATCTATTGATGACCTTATCTATGGTCTTGGTAAGCTCCAAGGTGGCGAATTTTGCACTCTTTTTGGCGCGATAATCCATCGAATCCAAATCCAACGTGAGGATTTCACTCTTGCCATCATCACCCTGTACTTTTTTGTAGAAACCTTGTCCGGTTTTGCTGCCCAACCATTTGTTTTCCATCATGGTATTGATGAAATCAGGGAGTTGGAACAGCTCATGGCGCTCATCATCCTTACAGTTTTCACTGATACCGTTGGCCACATGCACTAAAGTGTCCAACCCCACCACATCAACCGTACGGAAGGTAGCGGATTTTGGTCGACCAATGACAGGTCCCGTAAGCTTGTCAACCTCTTCTACCGTCATGCCCATTTCTTTTACGGCATGGAACAGGCTCTGAATGCTGAAAATCCCTATTCGGTTACCAATAAATGCGGGCGTATCTTTCGCCACCACCGAAGTTTTGCCCAAATACTGTTCCCCATAACTGTTCAAGAATTCCAAAACTTCTGTGGAAGTTTCGGGACCAGGGATAATTTCAAAAAGTTTTAGGTACCGGGGTGGGTTAAAGAAGTGGGTTCCGCAGAAATGTTCTTTGAAATCCTGACTTCTGCCTTCGCTCATAAACTTAATCGGTATGCCCGAAGTGTTGGATGTTATGAGTGTACCCGGAGTTCTATATTTTTCCAAGTTTTCGAAAACTTGTTTTTTAATGTCCAATCGTTCCACAACCACCTCAATAATCCAGTCGACTTTGGAAACTTTGGAAATGTCATCCTCTAAATTTCCAGTTGTAATTCGACTCGCAAATTTTTGATGGTAAATAGGGGAGGGTTTTGACTTTAATGCTGCAGCCAAGGCGTCGTTCACCAAACGATTACGAACCACTTTATCCTCCAAGGTCAGGCCTTTGGCCTTTTCCTTGTCGCTAAGTTCCCTTGGTACAATATCCAGCAATAAAACCTCGACACTGATATTGGCAAAATGGCAGGCAATGCCGCTTCCCATAATACCAGAACCGATAACGGCAACTTTATTGATATGCCTTTTCATTGATGTATGTTTGTTTTAATTAGTCGTTTTTATGTACACTTTTTTATCTGAAATCAGTTTGTTGATAATGTCCGCAGTCTTAAAGAAACCGGCAAGATCCTCTTCAGAGACGTTTTCCTTGACCACTTCATTAAAACGGAGTACAACGTCCTTGGATTCCTTTCGTTTTTCAAGTCCCAATGCAGTAAGGTGAATTAAAACCCCTCTGCCATCATTAGGATTTGGTTTCCGTTGGATAAATCCTCTTTCCTCAATATTTTTTAAAATCCTGGATAAACTTGTGGATTCCATTCCCATTTTGGGTCCCAGTGCGGTACTTGGAGTGCCTTGCTTTGGGTCGATGCTCAAGAGCGTAAAACCTATGGCCATTGTAACTCCATAGTTCTTGGCCTCTTCATTGTACATTTTACTGACGGCTTGCCAAGTGGCTCTCAATGCATAGTCAATGGTCAAATCTTTCATAGAACAGGTTTGGTGTTTTCAAATATATGAAAATTTATTATGCATGCATAATAAATTGAATCAAAATATCCTATGAAAGTGAAGTCGTCTAAATTGTAATTGTGGACTTACTATTTTAGTAAGGAATGGGAGAGGTCAGTGACCGTAAATATCATTGTAGAGATCTAAATATTTCTCCTTCACAATTTTACGTTTTAGCTTCATGGTAGGGGTTAGGTGCCCTTCTTCCACACTCCAAACATCTGGGGTAAGCCTAAATTGTTTAATTTTCTCCCATTTGGCAAAATCTTCGTTGGACAGATCTACCTCCTCTTGAAAACGGGCAATAACCTTTTCATTCTTGACCAAATCAGAATTTTCACCTATAGCCACTTGATGTCGTTTGGCCCATTCACGGACAAAATCGAAGTTAGGTTGAATCAGTGCAGCGGGCATTTTTTCACCTTCACCAACCACCATGATCTGTTCTATAAAACGGGATTCCTTGCATCGGTTTTCCAATAATTGTGGTGCGACATATTTCCCTCCCGAGGTTTTGAACATTTCCTTCTTGCGATCGGTAATCTGTAAAAAGCCATCTTCATCAATCTCACCAATATCTCCCGTGTGAAAATACTCCCCTGTCATCACTTCTGCTGTTTTTTCTGGGTCTTTGTAATAGCCCATCATTACGTTGGGTCCTTTGCAAAGGATTTCTCCATCCTCGGCAATTTTAATCTCAACACCATCCATAATTCTGCCCACCTTGCCTATCTTCCAACCGTGGTTGCGAATTTCACTCACTGAAATCCCAGGGGAGGTTTCGGTCAAGCCGTAGCATTCCATAATGGGCATATCCGCAGCGGCAAAAATATGTCCAAGTCTAGGCTGTAGTGCTGCACTACCGGAAGCCATCATTTCCAGATTGCCTCCAAGTGCTTCTTTCCATTTGCTGAAAATCAATTTTCTAGCCAGCTTTAGTTTCAGTTCATACCACCAACCATTTGCCTTGTAGGGCTCAAATTTGAATCCAAGTTCCACGGCCCAAAAGAAAAGCTTCTTTTTGATTCCGGTCAGTGCCGTACCCTTGGCAATGATGGCATCGTATACTTTTTCCACCAATCTTGGCACCACGGTCATACAAGCTGGCTTTACTTCTTTGACATTATCACTGATTTTATCCAGTCCTTCTGCAAAATAGATTTCATAGCATAGATAGATGTATGCATACGAAAATGTTCGCTCAAAAATATGGCAGAGGGGAAGGAAACTCAGAACCCTATCTCCAGGTTTAAGGGGCAATCGGTTTTGTGCAGACAGCACATTCGATACAATGTTATTATGGGACAGCATCACACCTTTGGGTTTTCCTGTGGTTCCAGAGGTATAAATTAGAGTGGCCAAATCACCAGGAGATACTCCTTCTTTTCTTTTTTCAACTTCTTCTTGTGTGGACGTATCCGCTCCAAGTTCCAAAACCTCTGTCCAGTTTTTGCAATTGTTCAATTGATCAAAAGAATACACATCTTTTAAAGTCTTGAGGTTTCCACTGATGGCCAAGACTTTTTGAAGTACTTCATCACAGGATACAAAGCAATATTTGGCCTCGGAATGGTTCAAGATATATTCATAATCTTCTTCAGCAATGGTTGGATAGATGGGCACATTCTGCGCACCTATTTGGAGTATGCCTATATCGGAAATGCACCATTCGGTTCTATTGGTAGTGGAAATTAGTGCAATCTTATCATTAGGTTTTACACCTAGTTGAAGCAAGCCCCTGCTAAATGCATTGGCTTTATCAATATATTCTTTTGTTGAGGTTGCTACCCATTGGCCGTTGTATTTAGTGACCAATGCCTTTTCGAGGGGGTGTTTTTCCATTTGGTAGTATGGAAAATCGAACAATCGGGTAACTGTTTGCATAGTAAGTTTCTATTAGGTAATTGCAAAATAGGGAAAGGAAACGGTATTTTAAAACCACTTATTCAAAAAGGGACATAAATTTCTACCAATTTTACACAAAATGTAATTTCATGCCCTCGTGGGAATCGGTAAAGCCCAAGGACTTATAAAACGCCAGTGCATCTGGTCTTTTTTTGTCTGTGGTCAGTTGTACCACGTGGGCTCCTTTTTCTTCGGATTTTGAGATGGCCCACTTGAATAATTCTTTTCCAATTCCTTTACCGCGAAAGTTTTCATGGACCCGAACCGCCTCTATTTGTGCCCGGATTCCGCCTTGATAGGTAAGATATTGAATAAAGCTCAATTGAAGCGTTCCAATGACTTGACTTTCTTCATTTTCGATGACTACCAATTCTTGATTGGGGTCATTGAAAATATTACCAAAGGCTTGGTAGTAGGTGTCAGGAAGAGGGTCTCTATACGCTTCCCGAAGCTTGCCCAATGTATCATTGGCCAGCATGTGCACTATGGCAGGAACATCTTCTTTTTCTGCTTTTCGTATCATTAAACAAAAAAGGCTGATATTAAAATCAGCCTTAACTTTTAAAATAACAATAATATAAAAATTGCTACTTCAACTAATGAGATTTTTATCTCAATATTACCAGATTTAATATGCATGGTAATTTAGTTGTTGTATGCTCAGTATCCAGAGCGATTCATCCAAAGTATAGAGTTTTAAAACAGCAGCGAGTATCTATACCGTTAACTAATGTGACTCACTGTGATAAAGTTAATTATTTTTTTCCACCCACTCTCTAGCATTTATAAAAGCTTGCAACCATGGTGACACCACATCAGTTCTATCCTTTGGATAGTGGGCCCAGTTCCATGGAAAAGTGGACCGCTCAATATGTGGCATGGTCACCAAGTGGCGCCCTGTTTTGTCGCAAAGCATAGCGGTGTTGAAATCACTACCATTGGGATTGGCGGGATAACCGTCGTACCCATATTTGGCTACAATGTCGTACTCGCTTTCAGCATGGGGGAGGCTAAATTTACCTTCCCCATGACTTATCCAAACCCCAAGCGTGGTACCTGCCATGTTGGAAAGCATTACCGAATTGTTTTCTTGTATTTTTACCGAAGTAAATCCGCTTTCGTGCTTGTGCGATTCATTATAGGTCATTCTGCCGTGGGTTTCATGTTCTGGATTGATCAAATCCAATTCCATAAACAATTGGCATCCGTTGCAGATTCCAACAGATAGCGTATCGGGGCGGTCAAAAAAGTCCTTTAACGCCTTGTTAGCCTTTTCATTGTATTTAAAAGCACCGGCCCAACCTTTGGCACTTCCGAGAACATCAGAATTCGAGAATCCTCCCACAGCACCAATAAATTGGATGTCCTCTAAAGTTTCCCGTCCCGTGATAAGGTCGGTCATGTGCACATCTTTCACATCAAATCCGGCCAGGTACATGGCATTGGCCATTTCCCGTTCCGAATTACTTCCTTTTTCACGAAGAATGGCCGCTTTGGGTCTCTGGTTGAGCGGTGGTTCCTGAGCGGAGTCGAAGGAAGCCAACGGAAGCTTTCCATCAAAATTTTCAGGAAAGACATAATGTAATGCCTGATTCTTGTAATTGTCATAACGGTCTTTGGCCAAACCTTTTGCAGTCTGCTTGTTGTCCAACAGATAGGAAGTTTTGAACCACGTATCACGGAGTGATGTAATGTTTAGTCCAATCTCAACGCCATTATTTTTGATGCTGAGGGTGCTCTCCGAAGTAACACTACCAATTTTATGGAATTCAATGCCGGCATCGTGCAATACGTTTTCTACGGAAGCATCCTTGGCTTGGAAAACGAGCCCGGTATTTTCTGAAAACAACAGTTTAATGCTGTCCGATTCTCCAATAGAGGTTAAATCCAGTTGTGCTCCAAGGTCATTGTCGGCAAAGCAGAGTTCAAGTAGTGTTGTAATCAATCCTCCGGAAGCCACATCATGACCTGCCAAAATCTGGTTGTTTTTAATCAACCCTTGTAGGGTGTTGAAAACAGTCTTCACATATTCCGCTTCCAAAACCGAAGGCGTTTCATTGCCAATACCATTCAATATTTGGGCAAAGGAAGAACCTCCCAATTTGTGGTTGTCCTTGGAAATGTTAATGTAGTAGATGTCTCCCCCATCTTTTTGGAGCACAGGTTCTACCACCTTGGTGATATCATTGCAATGTGCTGCTGCCGAAACGATTACGGTTCCAGGAGACAGTACTTCTGCATCCTTATATTTTTGTTTCATGGAAAGGGAGTCCTTTCCGGTAGGCACATTGATACCGAGTTCAATGACAAAATCAGACAAGGATTCCACGGCTTTGTACAAGCGGGCATCTTCACCTTCATTGCGGCAGGGCCACATCCAGTTGGCGGATAGCGAAACGGACTTCAATCCCTCTTTTAAAGGAGCCCAAACCATATTGGTCAAGGATTCCGTTACACTATTTCGACTTCCCGCAACAGGGTCAATCAAAGCGGAAATGGGAGAATGCCCAATAGTAGTAGCTATCCCTTCCTTGCCTTTAAAATCCAGGGCCATCACCCCACAGTTGTTCAAGGGTAATTGCAATGGACCGGCACATTGTTGCTTCGCCACGTGCCCACCCACACATCGGTCTACTTTGTTGGTCAACCAATCTTTACAGGCTACGGCTTCCAGTTGCAATACGTGCTCCAAATACTCATGGAAATGCTCCAAGGAATAGGAGAGGGGTGGATAAGTTTGCTGTGCGGATTTATCATCCATGATGGTCTTGGGTGAGCTTCCAAACATATCCGAAAGTTCCAAGTCCATCGGTTTTTCACCAGAATTGTGGGATTCAAAAGTGAAACGATGGTCACCAGTAACCTCACCCACATTGTACATGGGGGAGCGCTCACGAGCGGCTACGCGGTCCAGCAAATCCAAGTCCTTTTTCCCGATTACCAATCCCATACGTTCTTGGGATTCGTTCCCAATCAATTCTTTTTTGGAAAGGGTAGGGTCACCAATGGGCAATTTATCCGTATCGATATTTCCTCCAGTTTCTTCAACCAGTTCCGACAGACAATTGAGGTGTCCACCAGCGCCATGGTCATGGATAGAAACAATGGGGTTATCATGGCTTTCCAACAATCCACGAACAGCGTTCGAGGCTCGTTTTTGCATTTCAGGGTTGGAACGTTGTACAGCATTCAACTCTATGGCGGAACTAAATTCACCTGTATCGGCACTGGAAACAGCCGCACCACCCATTCCAATACGGTAATTGTCGCCACCTAGAACGACTATTCTGTCTCCTTTTTTGGGTGTATCCTTCAAGGCTTGGTTGGTTTTACCATAACCGATACCTCCAGCCATCATAATTACTTTGTCGAAGCCTAATTTCCGGGCTTCTTCTTGATGTTCAAAGGTGAGTACCGAACCTGCGATGAGTGGTTGCCCAAATTTGTTTCCAAAATCGGAGGCACCATTGGAGGCTTTGATCAAAATATTCATTGGAGTCTGGTAGAGCCATTCACGCTCTGACATCCCTTTTTCCCAGGGACGGTCAGCCTCCAACCGAGAGTAGGAAGTCATATAGACTGCGGTTCCTGCCAAGGGCAACGACCCTTTTCCACCCGCCAAACGGTCGCGAATCTCTCCTCCGGAACCCGTTGCGGCTCCGTTGAAAGGCTCTACCGTTGTTGGAAAGTTATGCGTTTCGGCTTTTAGGGATAATACCGAATCAAATTCTTTTTCTTCGTAAAAATCGGGTTGATCGGCACTTTTTGGCGCAAATTGAATCGCTTTCGGCCCTTTAATAAAAGCCACATTGTCTTTGTAGGCCGAAACAATATCGTTAGGATGGGCTTCGGAGGTCTTTTTGATCAATTTGAATAGGGAAGAGGGCATCTCTTGACCGTCAATCACAAAGGTGCCGTTGAAGATCTTATGTCGGCAATGCTCCGAGTTCACCTGACTGAAACCAAATACTTCAGAATCCGTCAACTTACGACCCAATTTTTTAGAAAGCCCTTCGAGGTATTCAACTTCCTCGTCACTCAAAGCCAAACCTTCTTTTTGGTTGTAGGCGGCAATGTTGGCAATCTCCTGAATGGGCTCGGGAACGATGTTAATCGTATAAATATCCTGACCCAATCCCTTGTATTTTTGGGAAAGCATGGGGTCGTACTCCGTAAAGTCTTCGGCAACGGCATGGAACTCCTCAATCCGAATAATTCCAGTGATGCCCATATTCTGGGTAATCTCGGTGGCATTGGTGCTCCATGGGGTGACCATGGCGGCCCGTGGCCCAACAAAAAAGGCGTCGAGTGACGCCGCTTGTATCTTGGGTTGGTTGCCAAATAACCATACTAATTTTTCAATATCTTCCTTTGCAATCTCTTGAGCGGTTTGGACGGCAAAAACCTTGGTAGCCTTGTCCCCAAAAAAATGGATCATACAATCTGAGCGTTGAACGGTTTAAGAAAGTGCAAATTTACGATTTTGGGTTGGATTTCATCACTTCGAGACCAGAGAGTTTTGAACCGTGTGTGTTGATAGTTGATTCATCAATTCTAATCCATCATCGATGCATCCATCCTCTTGATCACCACTTCATTGTATTAGCTTTAAAAATGATGGATTTGTCTTTGAAGTATGGAAGAAAAAAGAATTTCTAAACGCAGACGCCTGATTATTTTCATAACCCTTTTCGGCATCCTATTGATTTTGGCCGGGAGTTGGGACGATCGCGAATGGATTAACTTTTTCAGGCATCTTCTTAGAAATATATTTCTAAGCCTTTTTTGATACCCTTTTTACCTAAGTGTTTGACAGATTTCAATCCAATACAGTGTAATTGTCTTGAAATACCAATGATTTAGGTGGTATTTTGTTGAGTAGTAAAAATTAAAGCGTAACTATCAAGCAGCATAGTAATTCTTGTAACGTTTCCCTATCTTAGAAGGATTAATGCTAATTCAAAATCCAACTCTATGAAAACTGTCAATACCCTATTGACCGGGGCACTATTATTTTGCTGTGTTGCATCTACTATCGCCCAAAAAAAATACTCCAAAAAACAAATTGAAAAATTAAAGACCGAGGTAGCCCAAATTGTGGAAGACCACAAAAAGCAGTCCCAAGTAATGGTGGACAAGATTTTCAGCTTTGCTGAACTCGGTTTTCAAGAGGAGGAGAGCTCCAAATACCTCACTGGCATATTGGAAAGTAATGGATTTGCCATAGAACACTCCATTTCAGGAATTCCCACGGCATGGTTTGCTACGTGGAGCAATGGAGATGGCCCTACAATTGCGCTGGGCAGTGATGTGGACTGTATTCCCAAAGCTTCGCAATACCCTGGTGTGGCCTATCACAAACCTATGGTGGAAGGTGCGCCCGGTCATGGCGAGGGCCACAATTCTGGTATTCCATTGAATATCACATCGGCCTTGGCGGTAAAAGAAATCATGGAGCGTGAAAATATTGGAGGCACCTTGATTCTTTGGCCTGGAATTGCCGAGGAATTGGTCGCCGCGAAAGCATGGTATGTACGTGATGGTCTTTTTGATGATATTGATATGTGCATCTTTACCCACGTAGGGAATAATTTTGGGGTTTCTTGGGGTCCCACCCGAGGAACTGGACTCATTTCCGTGGAATACCTTTTTGAAGGGGAGGCTGCACACTCGGCTGGATCACCATGGAGAGGAAGAAGTGCCTTGGATGCCGCTGAGCTGATGAACATCGGGTGGAACTACAAACGCGAGCATTTGCACCCTTTAAAACGTTCGCACTCCATTTTCACCGATGCGGGAGATCAACCAAACGTTGTTCCTTCTAAAGCAGCCATCTGGTTCTATTTTAGAGATATAAAATATGAAGGCATCATGGAGATGTATGCCCAAGCCAATGATATTGCCAAAGGTGCCGCTTTAATGACAAATACCACCATGACATCCCGAGTTTTAGGGACTGCATGGCCCAGACACTATAATAAGGTGATTGCTGAAACCATGTATGAGAATATTGAAAAAGTCGGATTGCCCACATGGTCTGAGGCAGACCAAACCTTGGCTAAAGCCGTACAAACTGAAGTAGGTTCTGAAAAAATTGAGGGCTTGCCCACCGAGTTGGACGGTATTGGTCTCCCAGTATTGGAACCTATAAGCGGTGGTTCGGATGATATTGGGGACATTTCTTGGAAAATCCCAACCGTTACTATGCGCTTTCCTTCCAATATTCCTGGGTTGCAAGGCCATCACTGGAGCAACGCTATTGCTATGGCCACACCTATTGCCCACAAAGGGGTTACGGCTGGCGCAAAAGCAGAGGCCATGACCCTATTGGACTTTTTGTTGAAACCTGAATTACTAACGGGTGCCTGGGACTACTTTAACAATGAACAGAGCAAAGAGACGAAATATGAACCCATGATTGCTGCGGATGATATGCCACCCATTTATTTAAACAAAGAGAAGCAGGGTGAGTTTCGTGACGAGTTGGAGAAATTCTATTACGATGAGACCAAATATGACACCTATTTGGAGCAGTTGGGGGTTGAATACCCTACAGTAAAGGAGTAGGAATGAATTGAATTGTCAGTTCGAGCGGAGTCGAGAACCTTTAATGCGCATCTCGACTGCGCTCGATATGACGCTGGTGTAAATCAGTTAAAAGATGCCCTAAATTCTACAGGTGATTGCTTGGTCTTGCTTTTGAAAAGTTTACTGAACGATTGGGAGTGTTCAAATCCCAAAGTGTAGGCAATCTCACTTATGGAAAGTTGTGTCGTTGACAGTTTTTCCTTTGCTTTTTCAATCAATTTTTCGTGGATATGCTGCTGGGTGCTCTGTCCGGTCAATACCTTGAGTAGACTGCTCAGATAGTTGGAGGAAACATTCAAGGCTTCCGCAACATATTGGACCGTAGGGAGCCCTTTATGAACGGCTTCCTCGCTGTTGAAGTAAACGTTGAGAAATTCCTCCAACCGAACCAAAATCTCGTGGTTGGAAATTTTTCGTGTGATGAATTGACGTTGATAATAGCGTTCTGCATAATTGAGAAACAGTTCCATTTGAGCAATGATGATATTTTGACTGAATTTATCCGTATTGGAATGGTATTCCTGCTGAATGTTCAACAAGATATCCGTTAGGGTTTTCTCTTCCTTTTCGGAAAGAAAAAGAGCCTCATTAATAGCATATCCGAAGAATTCATAGTTTTTGATGTTTTTGGCCAGTGGGGTATTCCATAAAAAATCGGGATGAATCAGCAATAGCCAACCAGAAGGTGCTGTTTCGGAAGGCAACATTTCAAGCTGAAGTACTTGTCGGGGAGCAATAAAACTCAACAGCCCCTCGTCAAAATCGTACTCCTGTTGACCATATCTTACCTTGGCAGGTATATCTCGTTTTAAACCAATGGAATAGAAATTTTGTATCCAAGTGACCTCCTTCTCATGGGTTTGGTAATTCACTTTTCCATAATCAACCAAGCTAACCAAAGGATGCTCTGGTTTTGGCAGGTCGCAAAAGGTGTGGAATTCACTCAATGTGTTGAAGGTATACATGTAAATTTGTATCAAAAATTTGAAAGAAAATGCCGGCCGAACCAAGTGGTCGGCCAAGCACTTACCAAATTAACCATTAATTCGCAAAGTCGGTGGAATAGCTTAATTCCTTACCTGCGCGCAAGGCGCTTTCCAAGGTTTTCAATTTATTCTCGACCATGGCATACGCATCACTTCCCAAGAATAAGTGTAGTATGGGATTGTCACTTTCAGCCACTTGGATTAGGACTTCCGCGGCTTTTTCGGGGTCGCCCAACTGATTTCCGGAAATTTCTTCAATGTGAAGACGTTCAAACTCGCGGGCTTGTGCATAGATATCCATTCTGTTAGCGGCCAAATGCAAGGAATCACTCGTCAAGAATTCAGTACGGAAATAGCCAGGGTAGACCAGTGTGGTATTGATTCCGAACGGTTTTGCTTCTTCTGAGAGAGCCTCGGTTAGCCCAACCACAGCAAATTTTGTGGCACAGTAGATACCAAATCCGGGGAAGTTGGCCACCATACCTGCAACGGAAGCAATATTGAAAATATGCCCAGAACCCTGTTTCCTTAGAATCGGCATGGTTTTGCGAACTACATTGAGAAGCCCAAAGACATTAACGTCAAAATTTTCACGGGACTCTGCGTCGGTCAACTCTTCCAAGGTTCCATTTTGACCATATCCTGCATTGTTGACCACCACATCCAGACTTCTAAAGGTTTCAATTGTTTTGGAGATTCCCGAGGCCACACTTGCCTCGCTCATTAAATCAACCTGCAAGGGCAGAAAATTCTCCTGATTGCCCACCGCACTTTCCAGCGCAGTTAAACTTCTTGAGGTAGCAGCAACCGGGTACCCTTGGTCCAATAACTTTTTCACGAGCGCCAGTCCAAGACCTTTTGAGGCCCCTGTGACCAACCAAACTTTTTTTGTGTCCATTTTTCTTTGTTTTAAATTTTTATGAATTGACACTGCAAAGTTGGTTCCAATAAAAAAGAGGGATGTAGCCAAATCCTTGGTTGTTGTAGTCGAATTTGGAAGCTAATATTTTAAGAGAGTATAAGTTCTAATTCTTTTTCAACAAAGCCATATAAAATCCATCAAAGCCACTTTCGGAGGCATAGACGTTTTTCTCCTTGATGAATTCAAAGTCTTGTCCGGCTTCGGATGCCAAGAATTTGTTGACCTGCTCTGTGTTTTCTTGGGGAAGGATGGAGCAAGTGGCATATACCATCTGTCCTCCTTTTTTTAGCATTTTGCTATAGTTCTGAAGAATATCTTGCTGTACACCCATGATTCGGTCAATGAATTCAGGTTCCAACTTCCATTTGGAGTCGGGATTTCTTCGAAGTACGCCCAAACCGGAGCAAGGAGCATCGAGCAATAGTCTATCAGCACTATTGTGCAATTTTTTAATGACTTTGGTGGAATCAATGACCCTGGTTTCAAAATTATGGACCCCATTTCGTCTTGCTCTGATTTTGAGTTTTTTCAACTTACTCTCATAAATATCCAAAGCGATCAACTGACCTTTATTTTCCATTTGCGAAGCCAAGTGAAGGGTTTTGCCTCCAGCACCGGCACAGGCGTCAATGACACGTTGCCCAGGTTTCACCTCCAAAGAGGGAGCAACCAATTGGGAAGAAGCATCCTGAACTTCAAACAGCCCATCCTTAAAAGCTTCTGTGGTAAAGACATTCTTGCGCTCTTTCAGGCGAAGGGCATCTGGGTATCCTTCCAAGGTTTCGGTTTCAATATCGTCCTTGCCCAAAAATGCCTGTAATTGTTCCTTTTGGATTTTTAGGGTGTTGGTACGGAGGATGACATCGGCCTGTTGGTTCAATGCGGCAATTTCCTTGGTCCAAAGTTTATCTCCCAATGCTTTCTCGCCCAATTCGTCTATCCAATCTGGAATGGATTCCCGAAACTTCCTAATTTTTGACAACTCATCAAACCGTCCCTTGATGCGGCGTTCAGGGGTGCCTTCCAGCTGTTTCCAATCAGGAATTCGGATACCCCGCAACACACACCATACCGAAAACAATCGAAACAAATGGGGGCGGGTGAAGGGTTCGTTCGTTTCAGCGATTTCAGCATAAAGCCGTTTCCATCGAACAATATCATACGTCGTCTCCGCAATAAAGGCGCGATCCCGAGAGCCCCAACGCTTATCATACCGTAACACTTTTTCAATGACTTTATCGGCATATTCCCCTTCATTGAAAATCATATGCAAAGCATCAATTACGGCAAAAACAAGATTTCGATGTAAACGCATGGTGTAAAATAAGGTTGCAAAGGTACCATTTCTGTGTACTTTTACGGAAAATAAATAGCATGCGATTTCCCCTATTGGTTTTGTTTACCCTCATTTTAGCTTCTTGTGCCCAAGAACCAAAGTACCAACCCTACCAATCTGTTTCGATTACTCCGGTTTATGAAGATTCGGTCAGTATTAGGGCCATTACGTTTTTGGATGGTAGAACCTTAGCTTTCGCTGGAAGTGGGGGTAAGTATGGAACTGTAGATTTGGTATCCCAAAAGGTTCGCTCCAACGTTCAACACCATGATTCCATTACACCTGCTTTTCGAGCGGTGGGAAATACCTCCAATGATTTTTTTATGCTTTCCATAGATAGTCCGGCGCTACTCTATAAAACAGGTGATCACGGAAAAATGGAGTTGGTCTACAAAGAAGAAGGAGAGGGCGTATTCTACGATTGCATGGCATTTTGGAACGAAACTGACGGCATTGCAGTGGGTGATACGGTTGATGGATGCCTTTCCATTATTATTACTAGGGATGGTGGGCAGACCTGGAACAAGATTCCGTGTTCGGATTTACCCGAAGGTATTGAAGGTGAAGGTGCTTTTGCCGCAAGCAACAGTAACGTAGCCGTAGCAGGAAAACAAGCTTGGATTGGGACCACAGCGGGACGGGTATATCATACTACAGATAAGGGAGTAACATGGACCGTGCAGCAAACGTCCATTGTTCATGAAGAGGAAACCCAAGGCATCTATTCCATGGATTTTTATGATGAAAACACTGGATTTGCCATTGGCGGGGATTATACCCAACCAGAATCCAATAGGGCCAATAAGATGATTACCCATGATGGTGGAAAAACGTGGAATCTTATTGCGGACTGGCAGGAGCCCAACTATAAAAGTTGTGTACAGTTTGTTCCCAATTCGGAAGGGAAAGGGTTGGTAGCTGTTGGATTCACGGGAATTTCATATTCTGGGGATGGCGGTGAGCACTGGAAAATGTTCAGTGATGAGTCGTTTTTTACGCTTCGGTTTTTGAATGATTCGGTGGCCTTTGCTGCGGGAAGAAATCGAATTTCGAAATTGGTTTTTAGATAAAAAGCAGCCCTTGTTTCTACATCTGAATGAAACATCCACTTATCGTCTTTTCGAGGAAAAGTAGCGGATGTGCCGTATCTTTATAATCCAATTTATGTACGAATTGGCACTGTGTGCTTTTGGTTTAATTGGACTTTGAAAACAGTATTGGATATGACGTATGCCTCTGGTTTTACATTTGACCTTTTTCTAAGGCGAAGGCTGCATCCTTACTATTCCAATCTGCTACGAAACTTGATTACGGACAAAGAGTTTGCCCCAATGCCTTTAAGTTCACTCCCTGAGACTGGCAGCTTTTCAATGGTGACCGATGTTCCGGATTACCTTGATGTGTCCCTAAAGATGGAGTCGAATCAATTAAAAACCAAAAAGGTAAAGCAATATCAAGGTTTTTTATGCGATTTGTCGGATTGTGAAACGGCTTTGGACTATATGTCCACCAAATTCAGCAAAAAATCCATCAAGAATATCAGGGCCAAAAAGCGGCAGCTCGAAACCCAATATAATATAGTCTACAAGAACCATTATGGGGAAATCGATAGGGAGCATTATGATTTTTTGTTTGACAGGTTTTATGACCTGCTGAAAAAAAGGTTTGATGAAAAGAAAATCCAGAACAGATATTTGTTGGTCTGGAAAACGTACCACGAACTGGTCTATCCCATGATTTTACGCAAGGAAGCATCATTGTTCGCCATTTATGATGGCGAAGAGCCAATTGCCCTGGCCTTAGATTTTTATGTAGAGGATATTTCTTTTGGATACATTCAGGTATTTGATGCAGAATACCAAAAATACTATATGGGAGATGTATTTATGATGGAGCGTTTGGATTGGTTGTTATCCCATACGTTCAAGATATTCGACTTTTTAATGGGGGAGACCTATTACAAAATAAAATGGTCCAACCACAGCTACACATACCATCATCAACTTTTTTATAAACCCAATTCGTTGATGGGCAACTTAAAAATGCAGTATGTAAAAGCCAAGTTGCAGTTTAAACAGTATCTGCGGGATAAAGGGATTTTGGGCAAACTATTCAGTATGGACCGATTGCTGTACCGTCGGATGTCCAAAAAATTGAAGGGGTATGATTGGAAAAACCCATAATCGCTACGCTATAAAATTAGGTGAGGCGGGCTACTTTTTTAGAATTTTTGCCCCGAAATAGATATTGTCCATTTGAGCCACGATACACCTCAACATCTTTGGCTGACTCATTGTTCAAGTATAAAAAATCAAAAAACAGTTTAATCACCTGTGGACTATACCCATCTGTTGGTTGGAGGGCTGAATCATCCTGTACTTCAGCCTCTTCAAAAACTACAGTTTTACCCTTTTCATCTATTGTGTTTTCGGAATCCCATTTCTTTTTACGAAAAGAGAAAAGAGCTTTGTTCAATAACCGGTTGAGGTCCTTTTCCCGGAGATACTGCTTTAGTTTGAAGTAATTTTTGGCCATCACGGCCTTTGCAGTGGATGAAAGTGATTCGGAGTTGTAGAGAATGTGGTATTCAAAATTGTAATCTCTTGTGGCCCACCGGGTTTTATAATCAAAATAACCTTTGGAAAAGTCCAGTATTTGGAATTTGTTGGTAATCCCCCAATCAATAAGATGCATAATATTGACCGAACCCAAATGGAATTTGGCATAATCAATATCAAAAACGGTAATGGCATCAAAAATAATGTCCTTTGAAAAATAGACCAATGTAATGGCAATGGGAAGATCTCCATTTTTGACGACAAAGAGCCCAGCTTCGTTTTTTATGATCATGGGATAAGCCACCTTTTTATAGAAATCCCATTCCTTTTCATCCAAATTGTTATTGTACTCTTCCTTGTCTAGAAATCGTTTTTCCAAAAGTTTCCTAAACCTGTCAAAGAGTAAGTCGTACTCTCCTTGGGTAATATCACCCACGTGCATCTTTGCTTTTATATCAAAGCATTCCGAGAGTCTTCTGCTGTATTTGTTCAGTTTGTATCTGCTCGATTTCTTAAACTTTTTCTGGAGGTAATCTTGCAAGCTCGAAAAACTGTCGAGCTCAATTAAGAAACCAGGATATTGTTTGATTCGTAGAAGTTTTGTGGGCTTTACCCCTTGAGGTTGAGGGATGTTGAAATAAGTTGGGACATCAAAAATCAGCAAAGTTTCTTTTTTAAGGGCCAAAGAATGCTCCAAGGTGTATTGCATCCCCTTTGTATGGGTTTTTCCGTAATTGGTGTGTATACCCCATTTTCCCATATAAAACTTGGGGCCAAAAACTCCCTTGACTTCAATTGGTGTGTTTTCTTTACTGAAAGATTTAGCCCATATTTTTGTGAAGGTCTCAGACAAAAATGGGTTGTCAATCATCGCTCAAGCAGTTTATTTTGGAAATCTCTGTTTCATTACAGGCTGCATCCTGTCGGTAGAGCGGGAAAAAGCAGGAGTTTTTATCAATTTCATGCTTGTTTAAAGCTTCCCGTTGCTTCAAAAGCTTTTCATACTTAACATCATCCACTACATACTGCCACGAACAGAATGTCTTAAAATCCTTAGAGAACCCAGATTTGAAGTAAAACAGGGAATCATTGTCATGTCCACTGAGTCCGCCACCCAAATTGAAATTAACAAACCCTTGTTGGGCAGCTGTTTTTCGGACATGGTCTATGAGCAACTTAATTGGGTTTAGATGAAAATATTCATTTTTAACTCCTGACAGGTGGTACTGTACGGTGCCATTGTTTTTGGTGAAAATGGCACCTCCTGCAAAGTCGCCCGATTTTTTGTGTCGGGCCACTAAAAGTTCAGCATGAATTTGACCACTGGCCAAAAGTTTATAAAAATACTTCTTACCAAAGAAGTAACTGGGCTTGGCATGTAGCCTTTTCATATTATCACAGTAAGTGCCAATAAACTCATCCAAAAAATCTTCATGGGTTCCATCAATAATTTCATATTCCTTGGCTTCCTTATTGATATAGGTTCTCAATCTTCTACCGTACTGTTGCTTTTGCTGCTCCAAACTTTGGGTAAGATCTATGTTCACCACATTGCCATGTGGGACAATTTTCCCAACACCCTTAAGAACCGCATCTTGTTTGGTGATATATGGATGTAGCCTAGAGAATACAGAAACAATCTGATTGTCTCTCAAAAATGCACAGAGTTGCTTTTTAAAATCTTCATTATTGAATTCTGGGCCTATATTTTTCCCAATGGGTCCTACATAACCGTAAACCGAAGTGGCATCCTTAAGTTCGGTTCCTTCAATATCCCTAATAAGCAATGGAATAGCAATAAGGGAGTCGCCCCTTTCATATTTGACCAAAATTGGCCGCTCACCAGTTTTTTTTGATATCTGATGGTAGTCGTACGTGTGATAAAAATCTGCTTGCTCACATTGGTCCACAACCTGTCCCCAAGCATTTCTATCCTGAAAGACTTGCATAAGTTCAATTTTGTA
This sequence comes from Allomuricauda sp. CAU 1633, assembly GCF_017313225.1. Classification (GTDB taxonomy): domain Bacteria; phylum Bacteroidota; class Bacteroidia; order Flavobacteriales; family Flavobacteriaceae; genus Flagellimonas. Next base: position 892,639 of record NZ_JAFLNE010000002.1, read on the forward strand.
AATATAGCGAAAATAGTAGTAGAAGGTTTTAGGAAACATGACAAAAGTCATGTGTATCAGTAGATTGGTTGAATCGTTTGAAAAACTCGATGAAATTACCTTAGGGTGTACAATTTTTGTTGTTCAAGCAAAATAAACAAGACAGTTTAGCCTTTGGTCAACATAAATTTTTAGGAGAAAAACAAATCTTACGCCTAAGAATTATCCTCCTCCTTGCTTCCTTCTATATTGCTGTAAAAGGCGTTTTTTAAAATCATCTTCCGCCTTTAGCAACAGCAGCACTTTTTTTGGCGAAATTACCTTTCTGATTTTTGAAATAAAAGCTTGGTCGGCGTCATACTTTTCGGTTTGGAGTGCAAGAAGATTGTCCAAAAGAGCTTCGGATTCACTATCGGAAAGACCTTGGGCAGCAGATAAGCGGGATTGTATTTCCTTTCTTCGGATGTTTTCCAAAGCATCCTCATGCTCATTGTATATAGGCCAGAATTGTTGGGCTTCTTCACTTGTTAATCCAACCCGTTCTGTGATAAAGGCCACTTTTAAAGTTTTTATGCGATCTCTCATGGGACCTTGGGCGTGCAGCCATACGGTTCCTATCAGAAAAGCAATGAGTATGTGTATTCTTTTATTCATAATCGTTGTAATCTAAGTTTAAATCTTCAATATCCTCCACGTTTTCATCCAAATATTCCAAAATGTTTTCGGCTTCAATGTCATTCTCCAACATATCGTTCAGCTCCAGATGATCCAGAGGAACCAATTCGGCAAGCTCATAGGTGCTCATATCAATCTCTGTAGTTTCAAAATAGGCATCGATTTCCGTGTTGGCCAAATCCTCAAAATCGATTGGTATTTCTGATTTCCAGTTGAGGCCAAAAACTAAAAGGAAAATTGCAGCAATGGCGGCCGCGCCATAATAGAATTTTCTGTAGGATGTAAGTTGGATGACTTTTGCCTCACTCTCTGTGGTTTTGGAAAGAACTTTTTCAGTAACCGAATTAAAATACCCTTCAGGTAGGGCAAAACCATCCGATTTTGGGATAATGGATTCCAGTTGGCTTTCTTCTTTACCGATTTTGTCCATGAGTCGCTCATGAAAGTTCTCAAAGTAGCCTTCTGGAGTATTGAAACTATTTTTTTTATCCTTTTTCATGTGTATCTATTGACTTCAAAATCGGTAAATGGTTTAATTTTCCTTGAGATACGTTTCAATTTTCTTCACTGCCAAATGGTACGAGGTCTTTAATGCTCCTACGGAGGTTTCCAACACATCGGAAATGTCCTGATACTTCATTTCCTGAAAATACTTCATGGTGAAGACCAACTTTTGTTTGTCGGGAAGAGTGGCCAAGGCCTTTTGTAATTTTAGTTGGATTTCATCACCTTCAAAATACACGTCCGACTCCAAATTTTCAACCATTCGGTTTTTGAGTTCTTCATTACTAACCCCCATTTTTCTAGACTTCTGCTTTAAAAAAGTGAGCGATTCATTGGTGGCAATTCGGTACATCCACGAAAACAATTTGCTTTCGCCCTTGAAACCATCAATATTTTTATACACTTTAATAAAGGTGTTCTGGAGCACATCGTCCGCGTCATCATGGTCCAAAACTATCCTTCGGATATGCCAATACAAGCGCTCTTTATAAGTGTTGACCAACACCTCAAAGGCCTTCGCTTGGCTTTCCTTTTGTTTCAGTTCGTGGACTAGGGCTTCTTCAGCAATCAATAAATTGTGCAATTTGGTGCTTTGACTTTCCTAAAGGTAAAAGGTTTAATGCAATGGACAATTTTCAATAATCAATAAACAATGACCAATGTACAATTGTCATTTTCAGTACGGCCTAGAATCTAAGAAACCGACACGAATTGCTCAAATTTTCTCGAATGCTCTCACTTTAATATAGAACACCGCTTGCTTAAGGATGGGATACCGAAACAAGTTCGGTATGACATTGCTTTTGTCATTCTGAGCGGAGCGAAGAATCTCCTTTAAAACGACTGCATTTCCACCAGCTTTTTATAGCCCTTTTTAGACTTCATCAATTCTTCGTGGGTGCCCTGTTCTACAATTTTGCCTTTGCTCATAACCACAATGGAATCTGCATTTTGAATGGTAGACAGCCTATGGGCGATAACAATGGAAGTTCTATTCTTCATCATTTTTTCCAAAGCATCCTGTACCAATCGTTCGCTCTCGGTATCCAGGGCTGAGGTGGCCTCGTCCAAGATCATAATGGGGGGATTTTTGAGCACTGCACGTGCAATGGACAGACGCTGTTTTTGTCCGCCACTCAATTTGTTTCCACTATCGCCAATATTGGTGTCGTAACCATGGGGGAGGTCCATGATAAAATCGTGGGCGTTGGCTACTTTTGCCGCTGCAATGATTTCTTCTGTGGTGGCATTTTCCTTACCCAGGGAGATGTTATTCTTGACTGTATCGTTAAACAGGATGGAATCCTGTGTTACCAGTCCCATAAGTCCACGGAGCGATTTTTTGGTAATACTCTTAATGTTGGTGCCATCCAACAAGAGTTCTCCTTCGTTGACATCATAGAAACGGGTTACCAAGTTGGCCACCGTACTTTTTCCACTTCCCGATTGACCGACCAAGGCAACGGTATGTCCTTTCTCAATCTTTAGGTTGAAATCCTTCAGCACATATTCGTCCTCATATTTAAACGAAATATTTTTGAGCTCAATACCAGAATTGAAATCCGTTTTCTCAGTGGCACCTTCCATATCCTTGATGGGATTTTCGGATTCGAGGATTTCCAAAACTCGTTCTGCAGCCGCGTTTCCTTTTTTAACCCCGTAGGATGCCTTGCTGATGGCTTTGGCCGGGGTAAGGATGTTATAGGCCAAGCCCATATAGGCGATAAAGGAGGATGCATCCAAAGTTTTATCCACCAACACCATTTTTCCGCCGAACCAAAGTAATACCCCAATCACTAAAATCCCCAAGAACTCACCCGTAGGAGAGGCCAAGTTCTGTCGATTCAACAACGAATTGGAAAATCTGAAAAAGCGGGTTGTTGAATTTTTGAAGGTATTGTAAAATTTAGATTCCGAATTAAAGGCTTTGATGACGCGGAGTCCACCCAAAGTTTCCTCCACAATGGAAAGAAATTCGCCTTGTTCTTTTTGAACCCTGTCGGATTTTCGTTTGAGTGATTTCCCAATTCTGGAAATCAACATTCCAGCGATAGGGATGAAAATAAAAACAAAGAGGGTCAGCTTGGCACTTATGCCGAACATTACCAAAATGGTAAATAAGATGGTCAATGGTTCTCGTACAATCAATTCCAAAATGGAGAGGAAGGAGTGCTGTATTTCCAATACATCTGAGGTGATTCGGGCTATAACATCACCTTTTCGCTTCTCCGAGAAATAGGAGATAGGAAGGTCGACTATCTTTTTGTACATAGTATTTCGGATATCCTTGAGCACACCATTTCTCAAAAAGGTAATGAAATACATCGCCAAATAGTTAAATGCATTTTTCAACAAGAAAAGTATGAGCACCAAACTAATGACCAATACCAACCCTTTCATATCATCATCCCCTGAATATGCGGTAACCCTATAGTTGATGTAATCCTGCAAATAATCCTTTGATTTGGAAAAGCCTTCATAAATGGGCTTTACGTAGACTTTTTGCTCTGGTTTAAACAACACATCCAGCATGGGAATAAGCGCAGCAAAGGACAGGGCACTGAAAAGCGCATAGAGAATATTGAAGAAAATATTCAAATAACCGTATTTGCGGTAAGGTCCCGCAAAACGGAGTATCTTTTTAAAGTAGTTCATTCACCTACAAATTCAGTTCAGAAAGAATACCATCAATCTTGGTATCCAACTGCGAATTTACGGATTTATACTCCTCGGCCTTATCTAATTTTGTGTTAGTACTGATGTAGAACTTCACTTTGGGCTCCGTACCACTGGGTCGGGCCGCAATTCGAGTGCCATCCTCGGTTTCGTAGATCAATACGTTGGATTTGGGGAGATTCATGGTACGTTCCTCTCCCGTCTGCACATTTTTGGCGATGGAGGTGTTGTAATCCTCAATCCATAGTAATTTAGAGCCTTGTACAGACTCCACAGGATTTTCCTTAAAGTCGATGAGCATTTGCTTGATTTCCTCGGCACCGCTCATTCCTTTTTTGGTGAGGGAAATCAATTTTTCCTTGTAAAATCCAAACTGGACGTAGGCATCTATCAAATCCTTATAAAAAGAACTACCATTAGCCTTAGCATTGGCGGCAATCTCACAAGCGAGCAGGGTAGAGGTTACAGCATCCTTGTCCCGGACAAAGTCGCCCACCATATAACCGAAACTTTCTTCGCCTCCTCCAATGAATTTGGAATTGGGAAAATCCTTGATCATTTTTCCAATCCATTTGAAGCCTGTGAGCGCCGTTTTGAACTCCACGCCATAGGCGCGGGCCATTTGCTCCATCATGGGTGTGGAAACGATAGTAGTGGCTATAAATTCGTTGCCCTTAAAGCCTTTTTCTTTGTATTGGTCCAAGAGAAATTTGGTCATCAACACCATGGTCTGGTTTCCATTGAGGAGTTCCATTTTGCCCTCCAGGTTCCGAACTGCAATTCCAAGTCGGTCACTGTCCGGGTCGGTGCCCACGACCATATCAGCTCCAATTTCCTCTGCTTTTTTGATGGCCATGGCCAATGCTTCGGGTTCTTCGGGATTGGGTGATTTTACCGTTGGGAAATTTCCATCAGGCTTTGCCTGTTCCTCAATAATGGTGACATTGTTGTATCCGGCACGTTTCAGCACTTCGGGAATGGCCGTAATGGAGGTTCCATGCAAGGAGGTGAATACAATCTTAAAGTCGTCTTTTCCTTTGGCATCAAAACTTCCATTTTCAACAGAGGCTTTAAAAAAAGCTTCGTCCACTTCTTCATCGATTAGGTTAATGAGACTTTCTTCAGCATTAAATTTAATGTCCTCGAAAGACAGTGCATCAATCTCAGCAATGATTTCGCCGTCCTGAGGGGGTACAATCTGTCCGCCATCGGCCCAATAGACCTTGTATCCGTTATATTCCGGTGGATTGTGGGAAGCGGTCAAAACAATTCCTGCGTGACAACCTAAATACCGAACTGCAAAGGAAAGTTCTGGGGTGGTACGCAATTCTGAAAACAAATGAACCCGAATTCCATTGGCAGAAAAAACCTCCGCTACGGTTCGGGCCAAGGTATCCGAGTTGTGTCTGCAATCATAGGCAATCACCACCTGAAGGTCGCTATCAGTATAGGATTTCTTCAAGTAATTGCTGAGCCCCTGCGTATTTTTTCCTAAGGTATACTTATTGATTCTGTTGGTCCCAACCCCCATAATGCCGCGCATACCTCCAGTACCAAATTCCAAATCTTTATAGAAGCGTTCCTTAAGCTCTTCCGTGTCGTTCTCTATAAGATTTTGAATCTCCTTTTTTGTGTTTTCGTCAAAAAAATCGGTTAACCAAGATTGCGCTGTAGAAGTAATGGAATCCATATAGAATATGCTTGTTTAGTAATGTTTAAAAATACAAAGATTATCAGTTTTGGAAGGTGCTAAATGTTTATTTTATCGGAAATGGAATAACGCGTGTCATTTTTACGGGATCGTACCATAATTTCCCCTAAAAAGCCAGCCAAAAAAAGTTGTGTCCCTATGATCATGGCTGTTAGGGAAATGAAAAACTGAGGTCGTTCTGTGATCAGTCGCCCCGTGGGATTTAAAAATAATTTATCGATACCCAGATAGAGGGCAAATCCGAAGCCGACAATAAACATAAGTACACCCAGAGCCCCAAAAAGGTGCATGGGCTGTCGACCAAATTTGGATACAAACCAAATGGTAATCAAATCCAAAAAACCATTAATGAAACGCTCCACACCAAATTTGGTAGTCCCATATTTTCGGGCTTGGTGCTGTACCACTTTTTCGCTGATGTTGGAAAAACCTGCATTTTTGGCCAATACAGGAATGTACCGGTGCATTTCCCCGTGCACATCAATGTTTTTTATCACCTGGCCATTAAAAGCCTTGAGTCCACAGTTAAAATCGTGCAGTTTTACCCCAGAGGTTCTTCGAGCAGCCCAATTAAAGAGTTTGGAGGGAATGTTTTTGGTGAAGAGGGAATCGTACCGTTTCTTTTTCCAGCCTGAAACCACATGATCGCCGTTTTCTTTAATCATGCGATAGAGTTCTGGTATCTCTTCGGGATTGTCCTGAAGGTCAGCATCCATGGTAATGACCACATCGCCCTGGGCAGCTTTAAAACCAGCATGCAAGGCTTGTGACTTTCCGTAATTCTTTAAAAACCGGATACCCTTGACCTGCTCATTTTTTTCCGAAAGCTCCAAAATGGTTTCCCAGGAACCATCCGTGCTGCCATCGTCAATAAAAATGATTTCATATAAAAAATGATTGGATTGCATTACACGTACAATCCAATCATGTAGTTCGTTAAGCGACTCTTGCTCGTTGAGTAAAGGAATTACAATGGAGATTTGCATTGCTTGTTTCTCGAATTCCCTTCAAAAGTAGCATTTTTTGGTTTAGTATTCCGACTTGGATTTTTTTAGGATCAGTCCAGTGATAAGGCCCACGACCAAACCGATCACACAGCTGAATATTAAACCGATGGGATACCGTAGCCAACCCAGTTTTTTCTGCATGGCCACACCTTGTTCCCATTGTTCATCGGTCATTGAAGGATTTTGCTCCAAAGCCTTGGGTTTGGCCAATGCTATGGCTTTATCCATAAAATCAGGCTCAATAAAATTGATAAGAACATATTGGTACAGCAAAGAGATGATGGTGGATACCAAAGCGATACCGACCGCAATTTTTAACGCCTCGGAAATGGTCAGATACCCTCCGTTTGCTTTTTTGTACGCATTGATGCCAAGAAAAATGGCCACTACACTCAATAGGATTGAAATAACGATTACGGGCGTACTCATTTCGTAATGCATCTTCTGGGTGTAGAGCATTACCCCGAAAACAACTGAGACCAGACCTAAAATAAGGCCGTAGTTCAGCATAAATTTACTGGCTTTTGGTTGTTGTTCTTCCATTTGTTTATTTTTAGTGTTGATTATAAATAGTTAGTGAGGTCAAGGGGAAATTTGTTACAGTTAAAGGTAGTTTTTTTCTTTTTTTCTTTTTTCAGTTGGAAGAATCAAAGAAATCCTTAAATTTGCACCTCGAAAAATCTGAGATTAAGTAGTTAAGACGATGAAAAAAGGCATACACCCAGAGAATTATAGATTAGTGGCTTTCAAAGACATGTCCAATGAAGACGTGTTCATCACTAAATCAACCGCAGAAGCCAAAGAAACCATCACGGTTGATGGTGAGGAGTATCCTTTGGTAAAGTTGGAGATTTCCAGAACTTCGCACCCTTATTACACTGGTAAAACCAAATTGGTGGATACCGCTGGTAGGATTGATAAGTTCAAGAATAAGTACAAGAAATTCAGCAAAGAAGAGAAGAAGGCCGAGTAGGTTACTCTTTTTAACGAAATATATGGACGCTCCTGATAATTCTCAGGGGCGTTTTTTATTTTTATACCATCAACACTGAGCCATGAACTACATTCTATCCGACGGAACCCATAGAGAAGCCCTTTTCCCTTTTACGTTCACTAGGCCTGTGGCCGAAATTCGAGTGGGGATTCTTACCATCTGTGAAAAATGGGAAAAGTGGTTGAATGCCTCGGTCAGTGTGAAAACGGAGGACTATCTGTCCACAAAGTTTCTGTTGAAAACTTCCTCAGAGAATGTAATTATCAATGCCAGTTATCTTCCAGATGCGGATTTGGTGAAAGCTGTCCAACAACTTCAACTAGGAGAGGCCTTGATGGATGGTGACACCTACATCGCCTATGCCACTACAGATGTGGAAGCTACTTTTGATGCCTCAAAGTATACCGCCAACTCATTTCAACCCAAAGGGTTGACCATCAAAAACACGTGGGATATCTTTTCCAAAAATGGAGGGGCATTGCAATCTGACTTTGAAGTATTGATCGCTGGAAGGCAGAGTCAGCCTATTTCAAATACCAATCAGGTGGTGCATCCAGAGAACATTTTTTTGGAGGAAGGTGCCAAGGTAGAGTTCAGTATTTTAAATGCATCCACGGGGCCTATTTATATCGGCAAGGATGCTGAAATTATGGAAGGCTGTATTGTTCGTGGTGGGTTTGCCCTCTGCGAAGGTGCCATTGTAAAGATGGGAGCAAAAATCTATGGGCCAACCACAGCAGGACCATTTTGTAGATTGGGAGGTGAGGTCAACAATTCGGTGTTGTTTGCCTATTCCAATAAAGGGCACGAAGGGTTTTTGGGCAATTCGGTGCTAGGCGAGTGGTGCAATTTAGGCGCGGATACCAATACCTCCAATATGAAGAACAATTATGCTCCCGTGCGGTTATGGAGCTACCAAACCGAAGGTTTTGCCAAAACCGGTCTCCAATTTTGCGGATTGATGATGGGCGACCACAGCAAATGTGGTATCAATACCATGTTCAATACGGGAACTGTGGTTGGGGTGAGTGCCAATATCTTTGGTAGTGGGTACCCTCGGAATTTTATCCCCAGTTTTAGTTGGGGTGGTGCCTCAGGGTTTACCGCATTTAAGACCAACAAGGCCTTTGAGGTGGCCGAAGCCATGATGAAACGCCGCAATGTGGAATTTACTGAGGCCGAAGCCCAGATTTTGGAGCACGTTTTTGAACTAACCCAGAAGTGGCGGAAGTACTAACCTATTCTACCTTACCGATTAAGCCCCAGCCATTGGCTTTATCAATAACAACGCAATGGAGTGTGTTTTCGCCTTTCTTAAGATGAATCGGCAATTTGTTGCCCCCTAGTCCCAAGTGACCTTGAAATTGGTTGCCCTTAAACCGAAAAGCATTGTTCCCATAAAAAAGAAACTCCCCATTTAAGAATACCATAATTTTATCACTGTAATCAAATGAAAATAATTTGGTTTGTTCATCATCCACTGTAATGGTGTGTGATGCCACGGTATAGGCTTCTTTGTTGTTTTCAAAATTGCCCGATGTTGGCTTTACCAAATATTTGGATATGGGCAGCAACCCCGATTTTTCAGTAGTTGCCTTAGTGGTTTTGGCTTTGGTAAAATCATTAAAATGGACATGACCTTCCGCATAAGGCATGGCAGTGGTAATATCCCATTCCGTAATGACACCTGGTTCTGTTTCGATTTCAGTAGAGGGTTGACTCTCTTGCAGTTCCGCCTTTCCCATTTTAGTAACTCTAAAGTTGGAAAATCGGTTACCAAAGAGGGCAAAAATCCCAATTTCTCCTATAAGATTGCCAGATTTTAATGGGTTGACCTGTAAAACGTTTTCACCATTCACATATATTGTGGCTGTATGGTCCATCACTTCAACCCGCAAGCTGTTCCATCCTTCACTTTTAAAGGTTACATTGGCTTGATGCTCCCGATATAATTGCCAATTGCTCTCACTGTTATAAGTGGGGGTATACTGGACTGCGTCAGGTTGTCTGGATTTGTGCATGCGCATGTAGGTCTCTTCCATGGTGCCACCCTGTTTTCTAAAAGCAAACCCCGCAAAGCTGCGCATGGTATTGGCATACACATCCATTTCAAGGACTCCATAGGAAAATTCCATGTCTTTAACCACGGCGTTACCGTTAAGAATCATGGTTTCCCGACCATCAAAAGCCTCAAAAGAAACGATAGCCCCTTCGGCAATGTTCCAGTAATCGGGTTGCATGGGTATGGTTTCCGTTGTCTGTGCCAACACTTGATGTGTTATTAAAAGTATACTTATGAGAAGAATTGTCCGTGATAGAGTCATTTTTCCGTTTTTTGATAGTGCAAAGTTGTTCAGTTTTTGGAGTTCCCTACATATCAATTTGTTATAAATACCTATCATTTTGGTAATTAAGTCGGTATTTGCGTGGGGACTGCCCAGTTAGACGGGTGAAAAATCGGGTTAGATTGTTGGGGTCACTAAATTGGAGATTGTGTGCAATCTCTGAAATGGTACGATTCGAATAGCGCAGTTCCATCTGCACCTCTTGTAATAACCGAAATTGTATGACTTCCTTTGAAGTATGCCCAAAATAAGCCCTGGTAACTTGGTTCAATTGGTGGCGGGTCATATTCAAGAGACGACAATAATCGTCAACGGCATGGTGCTTTCGAATATGCATTTCCAAGGCCTCTTTAAACCGATAAATATTCGGCTCTGAATGGGTTTCATGTGACAGTTTGTATGCTTTTGAGTACATACGATTCAATTTGGACAAGGCAAAATAGAGTAGCGGTCTGATCAGATGAAGGCTATCCTTTTGGAAGTTCTGGATTTCGATGACAATCTCGTTAAACAAGGTCTGGATGAGCTGGTATTCACTCGGAGAAAGTTGTAGGTATTGCGGGTGAAGCGCATTGTAAAAGTATTGCAATCGGTATACAAAGAGTTTGTCCTCAAAAAAATTGGCCAAAAAATCGTTTTGGAAGACCAAGTGGAAACCTTTTACAGAATTTCGGTTGATACGACAGCTCTTTTTTTGATAGGGCGAAGTAAAGAACAGTGTAAATCTATCAACTTCCAGATAATGGCCGTTGAGTTCTATAGTGCCATTGCCCTGCTCAAAGACAAAGATTTCAAAGAAATCGGTGATATGTGGGTTTGGCTCAAAAAAAACATTGGGGTTGTCCTCGAACTTGTGGAGGTCCATCAATAGTTCAAAACCATATTTTTCTTTGATAAAATGAAATTCCCGCAACTTTGTTTCTCAGGTATTGTAAATCCACTTCAAAGATAGCGGTTTGCTAAGGATAGTACTTTGAGGCTAATGTTTTCCATTTCTATGATGCCCCGCAAGGGAGTTGTACTTGATGAACAGGAACCGCAGATTTTGGAGCATTTGTTTGAACTGGCCCAAAAGTGACGGAAGTATTAGTGCTTTTCGGTATAGTTCAGTCTATGGGAATCAGGTGATTGTTCGCTAGTTTGTTATATCAAGGTATTTGTTTGCCATTCTTTGACCAAGTTTTCTTTGAGATTCAGAATCAAAATGAATTTTATCTCCTTTGTGTATCAGGTCTCCAGTTTCAATAACGCCAAGGTTCTTATCGGTTTCAACAACATTATGGATTATAGTGTTTATTGAATCCCATTTCATCTTTTTTTCAATCGGTTCAGCATAGCTCCCTAATTCGCCTAAAATTATTGGAAGAGAGTCGTTTTCGACAAGGATTCTGAAAGTATTAATCAAAGAATCCAATCGCTGGGAATATTTTGGAATCAATTCTGATGTTGCATTGCTTTCGCCTTGATGCCATAAGATTCCCTTAATTGTGCCATAGTCATTTACAAAGTTCACTTTCTCCTTGAAATTATCAAGTAGCGTTACTCCACGAAAGGTTTCATTGTTCAACCACTGTTCGACGGAACTGCCTCCAACGGCACAAGGAATAATGGCAATTGAAACTCCATCAGGCACCGAATCAAGTAGGTTTTTTCCAAAAGAAAGTCCGCAATCAAGTCCTGTTAGTGAAGGTTCATAAAAATGGAGAGGTTCTTTGGCATAGATCCAGTTATTTGACTTATCAATAGTCAATATTCTTGAGTTTGGCACCGTATCCTGTGGTTCAACAAATCCACGCCCAGCCATATTTGACTGTCCCGCCATAATAAAGATGTATAGACTATCAGGATTTGGTAATTGGTCAACATAGTTTACAGTGCGCGGAAAATTAGCTCGCCAATCTTGATTGACTTTGTAGGTATTATTTTCCTTATACATTTTTGGCCCGGCATAGAAAGAGGAAATTATCCCAATGGCCATTAAAAAAAGCCCTATTATTTTAAATCTGTTTTTCATTTATTCTTGGTATAATGAATTATGTCCACCGCTACTGAAACGAGTTTAGCCTGTATAACGAAGTTCGTCAAAAAACTGCATGCATCCAATATACTGTAAAACAACACACTACGCTTTTATCAACAAAAAAGATGGGAGCAAAGATCATATTGGTCTTTACAGGTTGTGAACCATCCAATTGTTCATTTGCTTGACGTCATTTCTTAAAGATTCCCGCTAATGAATCTCGGCGTCCTTTAATAAATTGTCCAGTTCCCCCCGATCCAGCAATCGGCCATTTAAAATAACACTTTCTATGGTTTGGGTGTTGGAAATGTCCTCAAGGGGATTTTTATTGAGCAAAACCATATTGGCTCTTTTTCCTTCTGAAATAGTCCCGTCTTCTGCATATTTCCCTAAATATCTTGCGGGATTTACGGTGGTTGTTCTTAGAATGTCGTAAGGTTTCATACCGACTTCTTGCATAAGTTCAAATTCTCTATGCAGGGAGAAACCCACATAGGCTACCCCAAAGGTGTCACTGCCACTCATCAGCATCACATGGCTGTCAGAAAGAATCTTTGTGAACATTTTCATCCATTCAAGGTACCGGGAAAACAGGATAGGAGCTTTGGTTCCTTCAAACTCTAGTTCTTTTAAGCTCCTATATTCATTCTTTTCGGTTAGGAATTTTGCCCGTTGGTCCGCGGGAAGGTATTTTGTAAGTGGGTCTTCTTGAAGCTTTTTGAAGGTGTCATCATCCAAATATTGGTTGACGGTTTCAAATACCACCAAGGTTGGGGTGACATAAAGGCCACTTTGCTGTATACTGTTGGCCGTATCATATAAATCTTGGGTGTTGTTGTTCAAATAATTCCATTCTTCTTCCTTGTTGAATACATAAATAAAATCCTCGACATGTTCAATGGATTTCATTCGCAAGGAAAATTCCAGAGGCAGTTTCCTTTGGGCGTGACCTATAACCGGAATTCCACTTTTCTGAGCTTTTTCCAAAAGATGCAAGTACAGTTCTTTTGGAAGGTTATCTGCCAGTTTTAAAAAATCATAACCTTTGGACACGTGGGATTCAACAATCTGATCTATCTGCTCTTTGGACTGAAGTTGTCCCTGTTTTAAGTAGGGTCCAGTGGTGTAATAATCTGGCCCCAAAAGCGCACCTGAGTTGATTTTTTTTCCTACTGCAACATGATCTTGTCCACCATATTCGGCCATATTTCTTACGGTGGTAATACCATTGGCCAGAAGCAATTTTAGGTCGTGCTCTATTCCATTTTCAGTACTTCTCCAGTGATAGTGCATTTCGGAGAGTCCCGGAATAAGATATTTGTTGGTTCCATCAACAATTCTATAGTTTGAAGCTGTTCTTTCTGTTGGGGAATTCTCAATCTTTAAAATTTTACCATGGGCAATCCATACATCCTGATTTTCCAAAGTGATTTCCCCGACCATGGGAATAACCGTTACGTTTTGTATGAGAATGGAATGGTTTGTTTGACCAACGCAAGTACAGATGGAAAAGAAAAAAATCAAAATGAGGCCAAGCGAATTCTTCATAAATTATCTTCTTCGAGGTATGATTTTATCTGTAGCGATGCTTTATTCCGTCACCTCTGGTTTTTCCGTAAACGGTGTAATCCCAAAAGCAGGATATACCTCGGTTGGATAGTAAAACGTACCCCCTCTGGACACCAATGCAATGGTCTTAATGGCTTTGATATCTTCCACGGGATTACCGGGCACCAAAAAGAAATCGGCCAGTTTACCGGGCTCAATACTGCCCAAATCTTCTTGTCCCAAGTACTCGGCCATATCATACGAAGCCAATTTTAGGAGCTCGGCAGGGGTGTAGCCCAATTGTTGGTTGTACAGTTCCAACTCGCGGTGGAAGTTAAACGCTCCGCCCAAATCGGTCCCTGCCACAATGAAGATGCCTTTGTCTTTCATCATTTTCAAGGTTTCCACAATTTTGGCATAAGCTTCGCGATAGGCTTTGTCCTCTTCTTCATCCGCAATTTGTGCCAAGGCCACTTTTAGGCTACGTTGCTCGTTGGGTGGCATGTGGTCGATATAATCCACAGCTCCGGGCGTCACTTCTCCGTTTCGGGAAAGCATCAACATTTCGTGGATGGCCAGCGTAGGGTCTATGGCAGTATTGTTCGATACAAACAAATCCATCGTTTCTTGAACTTTTGGGCTGTTCAAATCCAATTCTGGAAAGCGTTTCATGGCAGTAAGGCGCAACAAAGTTCGTGTGTCCTCATCGGGCTCCAAAACCCAGCCCAACATCGTCTGATTAACGTGGGTCATTTCATCAAAGCCCGCATTCAACATGGCATTGGCATTGGAAAAGGCGGGTACGTGACCCGTTACAAATAAACCTTGGCCATGTGCTTTTTTCACAATGTCGGGAGCCCATTCGCCATTCATGCTGTTGTACAGTTTCACACCATAAAACCCAAGGCTGTCATAGGTATCCACAGCAGCAAGGGCTTCTTCTTTGGTCTCCACCAAAATACCATTGTTGCTGTTGTAAGGACTTTTTCCTTCAATAAAACCCAATCGAGTCACACGGGGACCGGCTAAAACCCCGGATTCAATTTTTTCGATAAGACTGGTCAGTACTTCCGTGTCATTCCCCATATCCCGGAACGAGGTGACACCCGCCAGCACATTCAGAAGGGCATCATCATCCCCAGTATGGGCATGCATCTCAAAAAGTCCAGGGACCAACGTACCGCCATTTCCTTCAATCTGCACTTCACCTTCCGAGGAGGCATCGGCAGCTTCAATGGCGGTGATTTTTTCTCCTTCAACCACTACCGAAACCGGGTCGGTCAAGGATAAGGTATTGGGGTCAAAAACCCGCACATTGCGAATGCGTACCTTGCCCTCATAGTTATGGGCAAATTCTTTTTGTAGATTTTCGTAGCGCTCCGCGGAATAATTTTCGGACAGTTGACGCATGTCTTTTTCAACCGCCTCAAAACCTTCGCGGATAACAATATAACGTGGTGATATAAAAGCAAAGAATTTTTGGGCATCATCCACAATAAAATAGGATGGGTCAAGGTCCGCCCCAGACAGGGCATAAGAAGTAAGGCTTAATTCGCCGTCACCCGCAGGCATAGGAACAGTAAGGTCTTCCATTTTGGTAAGGGTGAGATTCCCTGCAGGAAGTACGGGCAATGTGTTTTCAGGAGCTTTTAGCAACAATCGGGCTGCCAAAACGGTAGAGTAGGGGCTTCCAAATTGGTTTACATACAATTGAGGTTCGCCAAGGGTAGCACTTCCCGAACCAGTGGCATCGGTCCATGAGGCATTGTTGCCTTCCAGGGAAAAGTGTTCATCAACAGCATTGCCAAAAGTGGTGTTTCCGGTCACTTCCCAACTTGTTGGAAAACCATCAGCATTGAGGACAATGGTTTCTTTCATGGTGGGACCACGGCCATTGTTCTTGTAATCGTAATCAATATTGATGGTGTCGCCAGAAATGTTGGTTTTCAAGTAGCCTACCTTGTTTTCACCCACAATAACGGTGTAGGTTTCATCTCCTTGATGATTGGCCAAGGATGAAGTTTGTTCCTTTTTGCAGGAATAACTTGCTAGGACAACGAGGCCTAGCAGCAGTAAACGGAGTTTCATAGTAGTCGGATTTTAGTCTGGCTGAAGGTATGGATTTTTAAGCAATACACCGACCCTATTTCCAACTAGGTCACGGGGTGGGGTATTTTGCCTGTTTTGTAGAAATCAATGATATTTTGGGCGGACATCCGGGCCATTTCATTGCGGGCTTCCACTGTTGAGGAACCAATATGGGGCAACACGGCCACATTCTCCATTTGAAGCAGTGGATTGTTGGGCTGCATGGGCTCTGGATTGGTAACATCCAGTCCTGCTCCCCAAATGGAACCATTTTTTAAGGCTTCTATTAAATCAGTTTCATTGTGTATTCCTCCACGAGCCGTGTTGATGAAAACAGTACTGTTTTTCATTTTGGCAAAGGCATCCTTTCCAAATACACCTTTGGTTTCTTCGGTAAGATTGCTGTGCACGGAAAGGACATCACTTTGGGCCAAAAGTTCATCAAAGGATACGTATTTTGCATTGAGCGTGTCCTCCGCCGCTTGATTTCTGGACCGATTGTGATAGATAATATCCATGCCATAAGCGGCTTTACAGCGTTTGGCCATAACCATACCAATGGTTCCCAATCCGAAAACGCCTAAGGTTTTGCCATCCAGCTCAAAACCGAGATTGGCAGTGGGGACAAAGTGCTCCCATTGGCCTTTTTCAATGGTTTTGTGCATGTAGACCATTTTTCGGGAGACCATGATCATAAGCCCAAAGGCCACATCCGCAGTGGCTTCGGTCATGGCGCCAGGGGCATTTCCAATAACAATACCGAATTGTTTTGCGGCTTGCACATCGATATTATCATAGCCCACGGCAAATTGTGAGATGACGTCCAAATGCTGACAGCTTTTCAAGAAATGCGCATCAATCTTGTTGGAACCCGTGCTGAGGAGAGCATCGTACTCTTGGCAGATGTTGATTAACTCGTCTTGGGGAATGAGGTTATTACTTTCGTTGATGGTAATGTCGAATCCAGCTTGTGTCAGCATGTCAATGGCAAGCTGTGGGTATTTTAGACTGAGAAAAACTTTTTTAGGCATGTTAAAAAACAAGGTTAAGCTATAAAGATACCCTATTTAAGGCTTTGTTTTTTCAAAGTATGGTTAAGATTGAATCATAATCCCCCGGTGGATTAAATTGCTACTTACAGGTTGTATCCCAATTTCTCGGGCCCAAACCGAGAGTTGTCCCATATGGTGTATTTCGTGCGCAATGATATGTCGCAACGCTTCTCCGTAGGTGCAATGGATGGAGGATGAGGGAAAGTCCATATGTAGCACTTTAATCTCAAGCGAGTCGTCCCATTCGTTAAGGTATGGTTCCACATCAGCATGAAGCTTTTGGGACAGGGCAATAATTTTGTCCAATTGGTCGTAGGAAGAAAAATCCAAATCCAAGATAGGCACTCCTTTTAGGTCGCAAATCCAATTGTGCTCCACTACGACAATATGATAAAGTGTATGCAGAATATTGCCCAAGCCGCCGGTTCTTGACTGAATAAGTTCTTCGTGAGAAGCCTTTTGCAGCGCCGCAAACCACTCGTCACGGACCATCCAATTATAGTTAAAAAGAAATTTCATTGTTGTGATTTGGTTAAAAGAAAGCTGTTGAAGCTTTGGGGTTAAAATTGGGGTTTCGTTATCGGTTTGGCTATGAGTAGTTACGTGGTTTAGCACTTAACTTTGCAAGTACACACCAAACTGAGAATTCGCGTGGATTTTCAGAAGTAGGCGAGAACTGGCAATTACTTATAGCCATTGTTGTGGCAAGTTATTCATTCATAAAATCAGATATAATCTTATCTAGTGATTCTATATCTTCTTTCTTATTCAGATACTTATCAATGTTCGCATCTCCCATAGTTTGAATTTTGTATTCTGGTAATTTTTCTTGGAACATTAGATATACAAAAATGTCTACAATTCTTTCTTTCAAACCGTGAGAAAGGTTGTATTTGCCTACAATTGAATACTCCATTCCCATATGAGTGATTTCGTGAATTATTGTGTAGGTGGGATTTTTATATTTCATAAACCCACCTTCTTTATTTGTTAGTAAAGTTATTATTCCTTCATCAGGGTCATAGCTTCCTCCAGTTCCATATAAAGTGAATACAACTTTGTATTTGTCGAACATCATAAAATTCCAATCCCAATCAATTTTTTGCTCATTAATCTCATTGAGAAGGTTGTTCAATAAGTCAACCTCATTTCTAACTTTCCGTATTGCTTGCTCATAATTCTTTTGCTCAAATACATTGGTTTCAACAAGTGTATAGATTGCAGTATAGTCCTCATTTCCGAAAGTCCCATTTTTAGATTTTTTCACCATTGAATCAATCAATGAATCTTTTGGTAGATTAATATTATATCCTTGTTTTTCAAGAAGATTTATGTCATTGATTGTTCTCCAAATTGAAGTAGATTCTTGTTCTATAGTAGGTTGAACGATTTCAATCCAAGACTTCTGTTTTTGTGATTTACAACTCGAGCTGAGTATCAAAAAATAAAGAAACAATAATTTGGATATTTTCATATCGTTTTAATTTGCCACAACGTTAAAAGATATGAATCGTTTTAATGATTTATATCGACTGATAACGAAGTTAGCAGAAAATAAGCAGAGTTTCAATACAGTCCATAAAGTAGTATGCATAAATTACAAACATGGCTTTAATGTCTAACTCTCAACAAATCACTATCTTTGCGCCCCTGAAACAAGGACCGGACCAATGAACAAAAAAGTCGCTTTTTATACACTGGGTTGCAAGCTCAATTTCTCCGAAACTTCCACCATTGCACGAAGTTTTGAAAAGGAGGATTTTGAGCGCGTGGACTTTTCCGAAAAAGCAGACATTTATGTGATTAACACCTGCTCTGTAACCGAGAATGCGGACAAACGTTTCAAGACCATTGTAAAACAAGCGCAAAAGGGAAATCCGGATGCTTTTGTTGCTGCTGTGGGTTGTTATGCCCAATTGAAACCGGAAGAGTTGGCTGCAGTAGATGGAGTCGATTTGGTTCTGGGAGCCACAGAAAAGTTCAAGATTACCGATTACCTGAACGATTTATTGGATTCGGACCCTGAGCGTAGTCGAAGGGTCGCCCAAATACATTCCTGCGAAATTGAAGAAGCCGATTTTTATGTGGGCAGCTATGCTATTGGCGACCGAACCCGTGCTTTTTTGAAGGTCCAAGATGGCTGTGATTACAAATGTACCTACTGTACCATTCCTTTGGCTCGAGGCATATCACGTAGTGATACTTTGGAAAATGTTTTACTGAATGCCAGTGAAATAGCTTCCAAAGACATTAAGGAAATTGTGTTGACAGGTGTAAACATAGGGGATTATGGAAAGGGTGAATTTGGGAATAAACGGCATGAACATACCTTCTTGGATTTGGTCAAAGCTTTGGACCAAATTGATGGGATTCATCGGTTACGTATTTCGTCCATTGAGCCCAATCTTCTGAAAAACGAAACCATCGATTTTGTGGCCCAGAGCAATTCCTTTGTGCCGCATTTCCATATTCCTCTCCAAAGTGGGAGTGATGCCATCTTAAAGCTGATGCGCCGTCGCTATTTGTCCAATCTGTATGTGGACCGGGTAAAACGTATCAAAGAGGCCATGCCCCATGCCTGTATTGGGGTGGATGTAATCGTGGGCTTCCCTGGGGAAACCGATGAACATTTCTTGGAAACCTATCATTTTTTAAATGAATTGGATATTTCCTATTTACATGTATTCACTTATTCGGAACGGGACAATACCTTAGCGGCAGAAATGGATAATGCTGTACCAAAAAAAGTACGAAGCAAGCGCAGTAAGATGCTCCGCGGACTATCGGCTAAAAAAAGAAGGGCTTTCTACGAAAGCCAATTGGGTACCGTAAGGACGGTTCTTTTTGAGGGCGAGAACAAATCGGGCTATATTCATGGGTTTACCGAAAACTATGTGAAGGTAAAGGCACCTTGGAACCCAGAATTGGTCAACACCTTGCACCAAGTGGAGCTTACCGAGATCGATGAGGATGGCTTGGTGCGTTTTCAGTTTGTTTCCGCTTCAGTTTCGGCATAAAAAAACCTCCCAATTGCTTGAGAGGTTAACATCTTGTTGGTTGTAGTTGGTCAGATGCGGATGCCTACGGGCAGCATCTCTTTGTATTGTCTGTTTTTTCTCAAAAAACCAGCTATATGTGGGCTTGTAGGTACTACCCTTAGGTTTTTCTCTTGAATCTCGTTTAAAACGGCTTTGATAAAAGCTTCTTTAAAGCCTTCTTGGGTGATTTCTTCTGGGATTACCAGCTTGGTCAAAAATACTTTACGCTCTTGGGAAGAGTATTCAATTTTGGCTAAATGCCCGTTGACCCTAGTTTCAAATTGGCGCAAGAAACTATTGTCGTTAATTTCCATTTCTGTCATATAGTACTGTTTTTAAATTGATACCGTACGATTACCAAAACGGTAATTTGGTGTCCCCTTGTTACAAAATATGTTCAAATAGGCGGGGTTAGTTATAAAAGGGATACAAAATTAGTCAAAATATTGTTAATTTCCTAGACCTTATCGATATTTGGTGTGAAATGTCCGACAAGAAAATCCATGTCTACTTCATGCCCGGGATGGCTGCCAATCCATCCATTTTTGATGGGATAAAACTACCTGAAGCTTCTTTTGAGACCCATACCTTGGAATGGTTTCTTCCCGAAAAAGGCATGTCCTTAGCAGATTATGCCCAAAAAATGTGCGAAAAGATAAAACATGAGGCCCCCGTACTTATTGGTGTCTCTTTTGGTGGGATGTTAGTACAGGAAATGGCGAAGGTCATTCCAACCAAAAAAGTTATAGCGGTTTCCTGTGTAAAGACCTCGGATGAATTACCCAAGCGGATGCTTTTTGCCAAGTATACCAAAGTCCATAAATTATTGCCCACAGGACTGGTGAACAATGTGGAGTTGTTGGCCAAATACGCTTTTGGTGAAACCGTTACCAAGCGGTTGGACCTTTATGAAAAATACCTTTCGGTTAGGGACAAGGGCTATATTGACTGGGCTATAGACCAAATTGTAAATTGGAAACAGACCGAGCCTCCTAAAAACTTGATTCACATTCATGGAGAAAAGGATGCTGTTTTTCCCATAGCCAACATTGCTGATTGCATTACCGTGAAAAATGGAACACATACCATGATCATACATCGGGCCAGATGGTTCAATGAAAACCTCCCCACAATTATTTTGGAATAATTTCGTCTTTATAATAGTATCTTTACGGTACTCAAATAAAAGATTTTGCTATGAAATACTTAAAAAACATATTAGCTCTAATCGGATTGGTCGCAGTGGTCAGCACGCTGATTTTTGCGGTGCAGTCGAATGAAGTGGAAGAGACTCCCGCAGTAAAGGAGCCTGTGGCCAAGGATAAAAATGTGGCAGATACCTATCAGATTAGTGCCATAGACATTCCCGATGATTTGAATTTTGCAGGAGAACCCGTCCCCCAAGAAGATCCTGAGATCATGGAACGTGTAGATCGCGAGTTTTTGGTGAACACCTACTGGCAATCCAACGCCGTATTGTTGATAAAACGTGCCAACAAATATTTTCCAATTATCGAACCCATTTTGAAGAAGAATGGCATCCCTGATGATTTTAAATATTTGGCCGTGGCTGAAAGTGGTCTTGAAAATTTGGTTTCTCCGGCAGGGGCAACCGGTTTTTGGCAAATTATGAAAGGAACAGGAAGAGAGTATGGCTTGGAGGTAAATGATAATGTGGACGAACGCTACCATGTGGAAAAATCTACCCAAGTGGCCTGCGATTACTTGAATAAATGGAAAGAGCGTTTTGGCACTTGGACCCTGACAGCAGCTGCCTATAACGCGGGACCCGCTGGAATCCAAAAATATATGGGTATCCAGCAGGTGGACGATTACTACGACTTATTGTTGGGGCAGGAGACCGGAAGATACGTGTTTCGGATATTGGCCATTAAGGAAATCATTTCCCATCCCGAAAAATACGGTTTTGAGTTGGAGCAAAAAGACATGTACGAAAAAGTACCCACCTTTACCGTGGAAGTGGATGAGCCCGTGGCCAACTGGGCGGAGTTTGCCGAGCTTTACGAAATCAACTACAAAGTCCTCAAAAGGCACAACCCCTGGTTGCGTGAACCACATTTAAACAACGCATCCCGTAAAAAGTATACTATCGAGATTCCAAATAAGGGGTATTATCGAGTTGGAAGTGCTGGGCAGTAGGTAAAAATACAGATAAGGGATAATGAGTATAAAATCTTGATTCGGCAAAAGCTAAGCACCAAGCTCCAAATTCCAAAAAAGGAAATTGGGATTTAGGTTTTGTAATTTGGGATTTTTATGGCTAGATCTTCTTCATCTGCTGCTGCATCATCTTGATCTGTTCGGTAAGCATGTTGTTTTTGTCCAACTTTTTGGCTTCCTGAAGCAATTGGGTGGCTTCGCGCTTTCTGCGCTTTTGCATGGCAATACCGGCCAAGCTCAATTTGGTCATGGCCACATCGTAATCCATAGTGAGACCAAATTTCAAGGCCTTTTTAAAATATTTCTCCGCTTGGGTCAGGTTCTTTTGGGAATAGATGATACCGTGTAAGTAGTTGTAGTAGCCCTCTTGCTTTTTAATCAAGGCGACGGATGGGTTCTTGATTTTGTCCAACCACTTTTGCGTACCTTCCATGTCCTGTTTACGCATCCGAAGAAAGGCCAACAAAATCATTTCGTTTCTAAAATAAAGGAAAATAAAAATCAACGAAAACAGAATCAAGGCAATTCCGTTGCCAATATTCCCTTCAATAAATTGATAAACGGCATATCCAATGATCAATGCGGCGATAACAAGTTTGATGTTTTTGTTGAACATATTCCAGCTGATTTTTTCCTTTTAGTAACGAGGGGGCAAAAGTACTAAAAACTAATTTAAATATTTTTGCGGTTGACTTGCCAAAATAAAAAGTCTTTGTATATTTGCGCCCAGAATTTTTCGGGAAGATTACTTTTCCCACGAACAAAATCCATTAAAAGAGTTCCGAAATGAAAAGAACGTATCAGCCGTCAAAAAGGAAGAGAAGAAACAAGCATGGTTTTAGGGAGCGCATGGCGACTGCCAATGGTAGAAAAGTTCTTGCGAGAAGAAGAGCCAAAGGAAGAAAAAGATTAACTGTTTCCTCTGAGCCAAGACATAAAAAATAATGATAGTATTTTAGATTTAAATTAAAGGTGTTACTTTTCCAGTAACACCTTTTTTTTGACGTGCCAACAAAAGAAAACGAGTAACACCCTATATAAAAATGCCAAAAAGAAAAGATTTAAAATCCATTTTGATTATTGGTTCTGGCCCCATCATCATTGGTCAGGCATGTGAGTTCGATTATTCAGGTTCCCAAGCACTTCGGTCGCTTCGCGAGGATGGTATTGAGACCATCTTGATCAATAGCAACCCCGCTACGATTATGACAGACCCCACCATGGCAGACCATGTGTATTTGAAACCGTTGAATACCAAATCAATTGTTGAGATTTTAAAGAATCACCCCAATATTGATGCTGTTTTGCCTACCATGGGAGGTCAAACCGCATTGAACCTTTGCATTGAGGCTGATGAAAAGGGAATTTGGGAAGACTTTGGAGTTGAAATTATTGGTGTGGATATTGATGCCATCAACATCACTGAAGACCGTGAGAAATTCCGGGAATTGATGCTGAAAATAGGCATTGGAATGCCTCCTCAGGCTTCCGCAACCTCCTTTTTAAAAGGAAAGGAAATAGCACAGGAGTTCGGTTTTCCCTTGGTAATCAGGGCTTCATTTACCCTTGGAGGGGCTGGAGCAGGTATCGTTTACGATCCAGAGGATTTTGATGATATGTTGAGCCATGGTCTGGAAGTATCGCCCATTCACGAGGTGATGATAGACAAGGCCTTAATGGGCTGGAAAGAATACGAGTTGGAGCTGCTTCGCGATAAAAATGACAATGTGGTCATCATCTGTACCATTGAAAATATGGACCCGATGGGAATCCACACAGGGGATTCCATTACCGTGGCTCCTGCGATGACCCTCTCGGACCGTACTTTTCAGCGGATGAGGGATATGGCCATCCATATGATGCGCAGCATTGGGGATTTCGCTGGAGGGTGTAATGTGCAGTTTGCGGTAAGCCCGGATGAAAAAGAAGACATTATCGCCATCGAGATCAACCCAAGGGTGTCTCGATCTTCAGCTTTGGCCTCAAAAGCAACGGGCTACCCCATTGCTAAGATTGCGGCCAAATTGGCGATTGGGTATACTTTGGATGAGTTAGACAACCAAATTACCAAATCTACTTCGGCCTTGTTTGAGCCCACTTTGGACTACGTCATTGTAAAGATTCCACGTTGGAACTTTGACAAGTTTGAAGGTTCGGACCGAGCTTTGGGGCTACAGATGAAGTCTGTTGGGGAAGTGATGGGCATTGGTCGCTCGTTCCAAGAAGCCCTGCATAAAGCCACGCAATCCCTTGAAATCAAGCGAAATGGATTGGGCGCCGATGGAAAAGGATATAAAGATTACGAAAAAATCATCCAAAAATTAAAAGTGCCCAGTTGGGATCGGGTATTTGTGATTTATGATGCCATTCAACTGGGTATACCGTTGAAACGCATCCATGACATCACCAAAATAGATATGTGGTTCTTAAAACAGTATGAAGAACTACACTTCTTGGAGATGGAAATTTCAAAATATACGGTTGAAAGCTTGCCCAAGGCCTTGCTTTTGGAAGCTAAACAAAAAGGCTTTGCCGACCGCCAGATAGCGCACATGTTGGATTGCTACGAAAGTGAAGTGCATACCAAGCGTACCGATTTGGGCATCAACAGGGTGTATAAATTGGTGGACACCTGTGCGGCTGAATTTAAGGCCGTTACACCTTATTATTATTCCACTTTTGAGGAGGAGATTGAAACGCCTGATGGGGAGCGTTATGTGGCCAATGACAGTGTGGTGACCGATAAGAAAAAAATTGTGGTTCTGGGTTCAGGCCCCAACCGAATAGGGCAGGGGATAGAGTTTGACTACTGCTGTGTGCATGGAGTCTTGGCAGCAGCAGAATGTGGTTATGAGACCATTATGATCAACTGTAACCCGGAAACCGTTTCCACGGATTTTGATACTGCGGACAAGCTGTATTTTGAGCCTGTTTTTTGGGAGCATATCTACGATATTATCCGACATGAAAAACCTGAGGGGGTTATTGTACAGTTGGGTGGTCAGACTGCATTGAAACTGGCCGAAAAATTGGATAAATACGGTATCAACATCATTGGAACCAGCTTTAAATCCTTGGATTTAGCCGAGGACCGAGGAAGCTTCTCCACATTATTGAAAGACAATGACATACCTTACCCAAGATTCGGGGTGGCGGAAACCGCTGAAGAAGCCTTGGATTTGGCCGATGAGCTGAACTTTCCACTTTTGGTAAGACCTTCGTATGTTTTGGGGGGACAAGGGATGAAAATTGTGATCAACAAGGAAGAATTGGAAGCCCACGTAGTGGATTTGTTGCGAAGTATCCCAAACAACAAACTGCTCTTGGATCATTATTTGGATGGTGCTATTGAAGCAGAAGCAGATGCTATATGCGATGGGGAGGATGTGTATATCATCGGTATCATGGAGCACATTGAGCCCTGCGGGATTCATTCAGGAGACTCCAATGCCACTTTACCACCGTTTAACTTGGGTGAATTTGTCATGCAGCAAATCAAGGACCATACCCGTAAAATTGCATTGGCTTTGAACACTGTGGGGTTGATCAACATTCAGTTTGCGATCAAGGATGACATTGTTTACATTATTGAGGCGAACCCAAGGGCATCCAGAACGGTCCCCTTTATCGCCAAGGCCTACGGTGAACCGTATGTGAATTTTGCCACCAAGGTGATGCTGGGCGAGAAAAAGATCAAGGATTTTGACTTTAAACCACATTTGGATGGCTACGCTATAAAACAACCTGTGTTCTCCTTCAACAAGTTCCCTAACGTGAACAAAAACCTGGGGCCAGAAATGAAGAGTACCGGAGAGAGCATTTTGTTTATCGATAGTCTAAAAGACGATGAGTTTTACAATTTATATTCCCGAAGAAAGATGTACTTGAGCAAGTAATTCCAATACATTAAAAAGTAAACCTTTGCGATGGTCGCCTAATCTTTGACAGTAAAAGATTGAGCAATTGTCTCAAAGGTTTTTTTATGCTCCTTTTTTTTGCTTTTCAAGGTCCAGGACATCACCATATGAATTTTGCTCTTTCCATCGATAAACGTTAGGAAATAGCTCAATTCTTCCCCAATGTTATCCACCTTGGCATCAATCTCAATGGCTTCGGCCTCCAATCCAGAAATGGTCATTGGAGTAGACTCTGATTGATAGGTGATTTGCATTCGTTCTGCCAATCGTTTTAACTGAATATCCCTGTATAGCGCAATATTGAATTCATCCCCATAATCCAGTTCGTTTAGCACAGTGATGAACTCCTTTTTTGGTTCATCAATGACGATGGTATAGATTTCTTTATGGATATTTTGACGCTGAAGGGAGGCATCATTGTTCAAACCAGTGGTCTGTTGCATGTCCTTGGGAATACCGATTTCATAATCATCAACAACTATTTTGTGGAATTCAACTTGGCTGGTGGTTGACTCTGGTGTTTTCTTTTTACCATCCATGCAGGAACTTAAAGAAAGAGCTAGGCTAGCTGTAAGTAGGAGAACGATTTTTATTTTCATATTGGGATTGAACTATTTGGAACGAAATAAAAATAAACAATTTGAAAATCAAACCAAAAGCAACCAAAAAACCCCGCAAAGCGGGGCCTTTATCATCTGTTACAATTGTAAACCTTAACCCTCAAGAGGCTTGTGGGTACTGATGGCAATCCGGTTCCAAGCATTTATGGTCACTACCGCCATAATGATTTGGGCAAGGTAATTCCCATCAAACAATTCCATAGCTTTTTCATAGGTTTCCTGCGTTAAACCATTCTCATGAACCAAGGTGACCTCTTCAGTAATTTTAAGAATGACTTGTTCCTCTTCTGAATATAAGTCGGTGTCCCACCAAGCGTCCAACAAAAGCAAACGTTTTGGATTTTCTCCCAGTTTCAGGGCTTCTTCTGTATGCATGTTAATGCAAAACGCACAACCATTAATTTGGCTAGCTCGAATTTTAATGAGCTTGTAATGGTTTTTGTTTAATTGGCCCTCTTGCAAATATTTTTCCAGCCCAAACATGGCATTGAAGGCTTGAGGTTCTAAGGCATCAATTTGAATTCTGTTTTCCATTTTTTTATTGTTTTTTGAATGTGGAACGAAGGTATTTCATGCTGTATTCAAAAAACTTAAACAGGTTTAAGAACGCTTTTTGGCCCGTATCTCGCTCACATATTCTGGGGTAAGACCTAAGAAAGAAGCAATCAAATATTGGGGGACGCGTTGGGCAAATTCGGGAAAGTGTTCGGTAAAGTGAAAGTAGATCTCCTCTTTGGAAAAATCGAACAGATATTTCATTTTCATGATGGAGGAGCCATACCCAATTTGGTACATGATTCTAAAATAACGTTCAAGCTGAGGGAATTCTTTGAGCAATTGCTCCTGTTTTTCGTAGGATATAGACAGCAATTCAGTGTCCTCAACCGCTTGAATGTTAAAATCTGTCCTAGTTTGGTTCAAATATGCCAATCCATCGGTCATCCACCAATTGTCAATTGCGAATTGAACCGTGCGTTCCACTCCTTTTTCACTGGTAAAGTACATATGAAGACAACCTCTGAGCACAAAGTAATTTTGGTCACAGGGACTTCCCGCTTCCATTAAAATTTGCTTTTTGGATACGCTTTGGGATTCAAAAAATGAGTTGATCCTTTGAAAATCTTCATTGCTAACGGTGACAAACTTGTTGATATGTGCAAAGAGTTGCTCAGACATAGTTGTTCCAAAAGTAAAAAGAAAGAAGCTTCAACGTTTTCTTGACTCTTAACCGTTTATCGATAAATTTTTGTTAAAACAATATAAAGAATTTTGCACTTAATTGAATTATATGAAAAAACTATAAGCTTTTTTGTAAAAATGATAGGAGCTATGACAATTTTAACCATAATTAACAATGACAATTTGTGCGGCAAATCCCCGTGACATAGTTTTGTTCCCCAAATGAGAAAAGCGTTAAAAAGATATTTGTTTCCACTCTGCATCCTATTGTTGGGAGGATTCATCAATCATTTATATGCTGACGTACAAGACAGTATAGAAAATGAAAATGCTTGCTTTTCACAATATGAGTTCCTTGGCCACGCCTCGGTGGACACTCCTTTGGTCGGAATTGAAAAAAGCCTTTTTGCTGAGATAACCGATGTTGAAGAACAAGAGGAAAAAGACGAGGATTTTGCATCTTATAGTTCTGATTTACAATTTGGCAGTTACTTTACTGCCTTTTTTTATCCCTCAGTTTCTGGGCAAGAATTTCGTGAACTAGAAATAAACCATGGGTTATTCCAACCCACTTCAATTACTGCGCCCTATAAGCGGCATATTCAATTTCAAGTTTTTCGAATTTAGAATTACACTTCTCAAGTAGGTCTATATCTGTATAGGGCCACTTATCATCAACCCATTGAATCATATTCAATAACCTGGGGCAAGTCCATACACAGTCAGATTTGGGCTTCCCTGCCAAATTTTTCAATACACCAATTTTTTTAAACCCGTAACATTATGAGGAGAATTCCCATGTTCATTGGCTTGTTTGTATTGCTCAGCCATACAAGCTGCGAGTCCAAGAAACACGAAAAAAAGGACGAAACCAAATTCCTAGTGAGCAGTCCCATTAAAAAGGACACTTCCATTACCAAAGACTATGTGTGCCAAATCCATTCCATTAGACATATTGAGCTCAGGGCTTTGGAAAAAGGATATTTACAGCACATTTCTGTTGATGAAGGCCAGCATGTAAAAAAGGGCCAACAGATGTTCCACATTATGCCCAATGTGTACGAAGCGGATTTGCAAAAGGCCAAAGCAGAGGCTGAAGTGGCCGAAATCGAATACAAAAACACCAAATTGTTGGCTGATGGCAACGTAGTTTCCGAAAATGAATTGGCCATGGCCAAAGCCGAATACAATAGAGCAAAGGCGGAAGTCACCCTAGCTGAAACACACTTGGGATTTACTGATATCCGTGCTCCCTTTGATGGCATTATGGACCACCTCGAAGCCAGGGAGGGCAGCCTTTTGGATGAAGGCGAACTCTTGACCACCCTTTCCGACAACAGTAAAATGTGGGTCTACTTTAACGTGCCCGAAGCCGAGTACTTGGATTATATCACCAGTGCCAAAAAGGATAGCAAACAATCCGTTGACCTTCTTATGGCCAACAATAAAAAGTTCAATCATTCAGGAATTGTGGAAACCATTGAAGGAGAGTTCAACAATGAAACCGGTAACATCGCTTTCAGGGCCACTTTCGATAATCCAGAAGGTATCCTCCGTCATGGGGAGACCGGAAGTATTTTGATGCGGGTCCCGCTGGACAATGCCATGCTCATTCCCCAAAAGGCCACATTTGAGGTATTGGATAAAAAGTATGTTTTCGTTGTGGACAAAGACGACAAGGTGCAACAACGTGAGATTACCATAGGAGCAGAACTGCCTCATCTCTTTGTAGTGGAAAAAGGATTATCGGAAAATGATAAGGTGTTGTTGGAAGGAATCCGAATGGTGCGTAACGGAGAGAAAATCCATTACGACTTTGAGAAACCGGAGGAGGTTTTGTCCAACCTAGAGTTATACACGGAGTAGCACAAATCCTTAATCTTCTAAAAGATGTTTAAAAAATTTATCCATAGGCCCGTATTGGCAATTGTGATCTCGGTGATCATTGTCTTTACCGGTCTACTCGCTATAAAGCAATTACCCATATCGCAGTTTCCACAGATTGCGCCAACCACGGTCAATATTTTTATCGCCTATCCGGGATCAAGTGCGGACGTGTTGGTGAAATCAACCCTGATTCCTTTGGAAACTTCCATAAATGGAGTACAGGGCATGCGATATATTGCCTCCGATGCTACTAGTGCCGGAGAAGGTACATTGCGTGTAATCTTTGAACCTGGAACCGACCCCAATCAAGCGGTGGTTCGGGTAAAGACCCGGGTAGACCAAGTAATGCCGCTGCTTCCCGAGTTGGTGCAGCGTGAAGGTGTCATCATCACCCCCGTACAGCCCAGTATGTTGATGTACGTGAACCTATACAGTGACGCCAAGAACAACGACGAAAAATTCCTTTACAACTATGCCTATACCAAAATGATTCCTGAAATCCAGCGGATCAATGGTATTGCCAGTGCCCAGATATTGGGTAGCCGTAAATTTGCCATGCGCGTTTGGTTAAAGCCAGACCGTATGCGGGCATACAATGTTTCGGCCGAAGAGGTTTTAGAGGCCATGGAAGACCAAAGTATTTTGGCACGTCCAGGCCGATTGGGACGAAGCTCCGGTAAAAAAGCCCAGTCGTTGGAGTATGTATTGGTGTATCAAGACCGGTACAGTGAACCGGAACAATATAAGGATATCATCATCAAGGCCAATGAAGAAGGAGAAATCTTGAAATTGGGTGATTTGGCCGATGTAGAACTCGGAAGTGAGTTCTTTGATATTTATTCCAACTTGGATGGTAAGCCGTCGGCGTCCATCGTATTGAAGCAAACCTTTGGTAGTAATGGTAGTGATGTTATCGCTGCGGTGAAAGATAAACTGAAGGAACTGGAAGCGGAAATGCCTCCGGGAATCGATTACAAAATCAGTTATGACGTTTCCAACTTCTTGGATGCCTCCATAGAACAGGTACTCCACACCCTTCGAGATGCCTTTATTTTGGTGGCCATTGTGGTGTTCCTGTTCTTGGGGGATTGGCGGTCTACACTTATTCCGATTATCGCCGTACCTGTTTCCTTGATTGGAGCCTTCTTTGTGATGCAACTCTTCGGACTGTCCATCAACCTGATTACTTTGTTTGCCCTTGTATTGGCAATTGGTATTGTGGTGGATAACGCCATTGTGGTGGTGGAAGCCGTTCACGTAAAGATGCACGAAGAAAACCTTACGCCTTACAAAGCTTCGTATGAAGTGTTGGGGGAAATTGGTGGGGCCATCATCGCCATTACCTTGGTAATGACCTCGGTTTTTATTCCCATTTCCTTCATGACTGGTCCAGTTGGGGTGTTTTATCGGCAGTTCTCCATTACCATGGCAGGATCTATTGTCATCTCGGCTATTGTGGCCTTGACCTTGACCCCAGTGCTTTGCGCCATGATGTTGAAGAACACACATGGCAAACCACGTAGAAAATCACCTGTAAACCGTTTCATTGATTGGTTCAATGCCAAGTTTGAAAAGCTTACGGGAAGGTATGTTGGTGTGCTGAACAAGATTGTAAATCGAAGAGTAATCACCTTTGGGGTATTGTTGGCGTTTTGTGCCGGGATTTTCTTTACCAATCAGGTATTGCCTGCCGGATTTATCCCCAATGAAGATCAAGGAATGATCTATGCCATCATCCAGACCCCTCCCGGAGCTACCTTGGAGAGGACCAATGAAGTGGCCCGAAAACTTCAAAAGATATGTGAGGAGACTGAAGGTGTTGAGTCGGTTTCGTCATTGGCCGGTTATGAAATCATGACTGAAGGTCGTGGTTCCAATGCCGGGACTTGTTTGATCAACTTAAAACCATGGTCGCAACGGGAACACTCCGTACATGAAATTATGGAAGAGTTGGAAGAAGAGACCAAGGACCTGGGTGCAGTAATTGAATACTTTGAGCCCCCCGCTGTGCCAGGTTTTGGTTCTTCCGGTGGTTTCTCCATGCGTTTGTTGGATAAGACCAATGGTACCGATTACCATGAGTTTGAACGTATCAACAATGAGTTTATGGATGCACTTCGCGAGCGCAAGGAGTTAACAGGTTTGTTTACTTTTTTTGCAGCCAATTATCCGCAGTACGAGTTGAAAATCAACAATAAGGCTGCCATGCAGAAGGGAGTATCCATTGGTAGGGCCATGGAAAACCTGAACATTCTTATTGGTAGTACCTATGAACAGGGTTTTATCCGCTTTGGACGCTTCTTTAAGGTGTATACCCAAGCTGCTCCCGAATATCGGGGCATGCCTTCGGACCTGGAGAAGTTGTTTGTGAAGAACGAAGAGGGCGAAATGGTTCCTTATTCTGCCTTCATGACGATGGAGAAAAAGCTTGGCCCGAATGAAATTACACGTTACAATCTCTATAATTCGGCAGCCATTCGCGGACTTCCTGCTGCTGGATTTACCAGTGGGGATGCCATCAAGGCCATTCAGGAAGTGGCCGAGCAGAGTCTACCACGAGGGTACGACATTGCTTGGGAAGGGCTTTCCTATGATGAGGCACAACGCGGTAATGAATCCATCTACATTTTTATTGTGGTGTTGATTTTCGTATATCTCGTATTGGCCGCCCAATATGAAAGTTTCTTGTTACCACTCGCGGTGATTTTGTCCTTACCCGTTGGGGTGTTTGGTTCCTTCTTCCTGTTGAAAGTCATGGGATTGTCCAATGACGTTTACGCCCAGATTGGTATGATTATGCTGGTAGGGCTGTTGGGTAAAAACGCAGTATTGATTGTGGAGTTTGCGGTGCAGAAGCATCGACAGGGCGCCACCATCTTGGCTGCGGCCATCGAGGGGTCCAAACAGCGGTTCCGACCTATTTTGATGACCTCATTTGCCTTCATCGCTGGTTTAATTCCCTTGGTTGTTGCTACAGGAGCAGGGGCCATTGGAAACCGAACTATCGGTGGTTCCGCCTTAGGTGGAATGCTCATCGGTACTGTATTTGGGGTATTGGTGATTCCAGGTCTCTACTACATCTTCGCTAAAATGGCTGAAGGCAAGAGCCTCATCAAGGATGAACACGATGAACCAATTTCCGAAGAGTTCTTCAAAACTAGAGATGATAGTAAACTTCGGGCTCGTTTGCGTGAAGTGAATCGACTTTTGAAAAAAATGACCACAAGAAATGGAAACAATAAGAAAAAAGGGAATAATGATGAAGAATAGAAAATCATTTGTGATAGGCGTTCTCGCTGTAGTGGCCCTGTATTCTTGTGTGCCTACGCGGGAGATTCGGGATGAAAATACTTCCGTCCCTGAGCAGTATCAGAATCAATCCACCGATACTACAAATACAGGCTTGGTGCAGTGGAAGGAGTTTTTTAAAGACCCCAATCTCGTTGTGTTGATTGATACCGCTTTGGTGAACAACCAAGAGTTGAACATTATGCTCCAACAAGTGGATATGGCCAAGAATGTAATTCAGGCTAAAAAAGGGGAATACCTTCCCTTTGTCAATATCCAAGCCGGAGCGGAAGTGGAAAAAGTAGGAGAGTATACTCGTAATGGCGCTGTGGAGAAGAACCTCGAGGTTAAGGAAGGGGAGGAGTTCCCTGAACCCTTGACCAATTATGGAGTGGGAGCCTTTGCCACATGGGAATTGGATGTTTGGAAGAAGTTGCGCAACGAGAAAAAAGTAGCGGTTTTTGAATATCTGTCCAGTGTTGAAGGTAAAAACTTTATGGTGACCAATTTGGTAGCAGAGATTGCGGACTCCTACTATGAGTTGATGGCGTTGGACAACCAATTGGCCATCATTGACCAAAATTTGGAGATTCAGCAGAATGCCCTAAGGATGGTAAAACTGCAGAAGCAGGCAGCTAGAGCTACTGAGTTGGCCGTAAAACGTTTTCAGGCAGAGGTAATGAAAAATCAAAGCCATAAGTATGAAATCCAGCAGGAAATCGTGGAAACGGAGAACCAACTCAATTTCTTAATCGGGAGGTCGCCACAACATATTCAAAGGGTCTCGGATAATTTCATTGATACGCCTATTGATCTTATGTATGCCGGGATACCTTCGCAATTATTGCAAAACCGTCCGGATGTGCGCCAAGCGGAATTTGAATTGGCAGCCGCCAAGTTGGATACCAAAGCGGCCAAGGCCAGTTTTTATCCCCAGTTCACCATAAAGGCAGGAGCAGGATTGCAAGCATTTGATACAAAGTATTTGACCACAACCCCAGAATCGGTGTTGTATTCCGTGATGGGGGATATGGTAACACCTCTGATCAACAGAAATGCAATCAAGGCTCAATATAAGAATGCTACAGACCGACAGTTGCAAGCGGTTTATGAATATGAAAAGGCCATTTTAAACGCCTATATCGAAGTGGCCAATCAGTTGTCCAACATCGACAACTTAAAAAAGAGCTATGAATTAAAAGAAGGTCAAGTAAAAGCCCTAACCGAATCCATAGACCTGTCCACACGTTTGTTCCGATCCGCGAGAGTGGAATACATTGAGGTGTTGTTGGCTCAGCGTGAAGCATTGGAATCCCGAATGGAACTGGTAGAGACCAAAAAAGACCAGATGCTGGCCCAGGTCACCATGTACCGGGCCCTGGGAGGTGGCTGGAATTAGATTGCCCCAAATCGAGATTAAATAGTGTTGTTGTTCCTACTTAACAAGCTATCGGTTA
Organism: Allomuricauda sp. CAU 1633; assembly: GCF_017313225.1. Classification (GTDB taxonomy): domain Bacteria; phylum Bacteroidota; class Bacteroidia; order Flavobacteriales; family Flavobacteriaceae; genus Flagellimonas. The sequence continues at coordinate 926,805 of NZ_JAFLNE010000002.1, forward strand.
TCTCAAAAGTGAAAGCCCATGTTACAATTGTATCATGGGCTTTCTAATTTTTTAAAGAACTGAAAATTTGAATTTTATCAATTATAAATAACTTGTCCAAGTCGAGCAATCTTTCTTTAGAAATTCAAAATTTATAATTGTAACCAATTCGGATTACCTGAGTTTCATAATAGTCAGAACTGGTGTATGAAAAATTACTCCCGTCAATTTCTTTTTTTATTACCATGGTGTTGAATAGGTCGGTTGCGTTGAGGAACAATTCCCCTTTTCCATTTTGAATCATTTTTTTAATACCGAGATCAAGCGAAAATCTTGAATCTATAGTACCCTGCGGAATAATGTCTGGTGCTAAATAAATGGCGGTGAATTGGGCTTCAGTGTTTCCACCTAATTTTAGATTGGTGTTCAATTTAATGTTCCCAGAATAAACATCTTGTTGTTCAGAATTGAAGGTGTGTGCCACAGGATATTTGTTCATTATGGAAAAGGCATCAATTTGATTATAATATCCATTTAAATTCAAGTTAAAGTTTACTTTATCCGAAAGTTCTTGATTAAAAATCAGCTCCAAACCAGTGTTATGACTTTTTCCTGCATTTTGAGAGGTATTGTAAATGAGATTTGAATCATCTACGGTAGTGGCCACCCGCGTAATGGTTCCATCTGAAATACGATAATAACCTGAACCGTACAAAAATCCGTTGTACCAACTGTTCTTATACCCAAGCTCAAAACTGTTGGTGAATTGGGGTTGCAAGGCCGGATTCCCCACTTTTATGATTTCAGCATCATCATACTTTGGAAAAATACGGATATCCACTTCATCCGGACGATCTACCCTTCTATTGTAAAAAGCAGACAATCTATTGTTTTTATTTATTTTATAGGTAAGCCTGGCATTTGGAAACGGCTGAAAATAATTATAACCATCGCTTTGATACGTATTGTGGCTGGGGTCAACATCATATTGTAGATCCACATACTCCATACGTAACCCAATTTCGGCTTCCCATTTTTGGACTTCGTAGGTATAGTTTCCGTAAAATGCCGGAATGGTTTCTTTGTAGGTGGCAACACCATCGGCACCAGTGTCCAACACCGAATTGTTTGCAGAGGGATTGAATTGCATATCCGTGGGGATTGTTCTTCTACGAAGTTTCAGCCCAGTTTCCAGCAAACCATGTTTCAAAGGTTTTGTGTAATCCAAAGTCAAGTCAGCCACCTTTTGGTCGGCAATCAAAAAAAAGGATTCATCTGTTGTAAAAGTAGGATTGGTGTTGGTAAAGAAATATTTTTCATCTTCCCTATCAAATGTATAGTTGAACCCAATATTTAGTTTATGCCCAGGTTGCTTAAATTTATGTTCATAGACTACCGAGCCCATTATGGCCGTTAATACTTCATCTTCCAAAAACTGCCAAAGCCTAAGATTTTCGTTGGTGTTACCATTAAAAAATGGCTGGTCCCCATAATCTTTTATGCTCTCCTGACTAAAAAATCCAGAAACGGTTAGCGTATTTTGATCATCTATGAACCAATCCATCCCTGCATTTGAGGTGAAAAAGTTGGTATCTCTGTTTCGTTTCAACTGTTGGTCTATCACCGTTCCATCGTCATAGACCCTGGTAACAAACTCATTTTTGTTAAGGGTTTCCGTGTAAAGATTGTCGGCCTGTATAAAGAGATTGACCTTGTTTTTTCGATAGTTTAGGGATAGCGAAGGATTTATTTTAGGTGTGGCGGTGTATTGGGGCCGAATCCCAGGGAGATTCTCTTTTCGTACCCACAATGCACCTAAACCTGCGGTCAGTCCAATGGTACCGTTCAATCCTTCTTGACTTTCTTTCTTCATTTTGATATTGATGATACCCGCATTCCCATTTGCATCGTATTTTGAAGAAGGATTATTGATGATTTCTATTTCTGCTATGGCGGAAGCAGGAATATTATCCAGGCCATTTTGGTTTCCAAACCCTGTGATGGCAGTTTGCTTTCCGTCAATAAGGACAACCACTTGATCATTACCTCTAAGTTGTACTTGCCCATCTTGAACGGTGACACCGGGGAGGTTGTTCATGGCTTGAAGCACGCTGCCACCGCCTTGGCTTAGGTTTTTATCTACACTATAAGATTTTTTATCCAATGCACCGGTAATCTCGTCTTGTTTGGTTGTTACCACTACCTCATTCAATTGTTGCACATTTTCCTCTAAGAAGAGGGTGCCCAAATCAAGAAATGCAGAGTTGGAACCAACAAAGAGTGGGGTGTTGTATTTTTGGTATCCCAAATAAGTTACTTCCAAAACATAATCTCCCGGTTGGGTGTCCGAGAGAGTGAAAAATCCATCTTCATCAGATATGGTGCCCAACACAAAAGTCAAGTCATCCGATTTTTTCAATACCACATTCACATAGGGTAAATTTTCACCAGTACCCTTGTCCTTGATGATACCTGAAACATTTACAGAAGTGGTTTGTGCTAACAGCGCAAAAGGAAATATCAAAGCACAAAGAATCCATAATGTGCTTGAATAGTGTATGCTCATATTTTAAGTATTGCCTTTAAAAAGTACATATGATCAAGGCCGTATCCCATAGGGATACAGGCGACCAAAAGAATGAGGTTGCTGAGTAGTTTTTTCATTATGTTGAGTTTAGTTGATTATCTATTTTATTCCTCCCACTCGGTATGGAAAATCCCTTCTTTGTCCACACGTTCATAGGTATGTGAACCAAAATAATCGCGCTGTGCCTGAATCAGGTTCAATGGCAAACGACTACTAGTATATGCATCAAAATAGGTAAGGGCATTGGAAAGTCCAGGCAAGGGAATACCGTTGGTGGCTCCATAGGCAACCAATTCGCGAGCTGCGGCCACGGTTTCCTGCACTTTTTCCACAAAAGAGGGGGAGAGCAACAAGTTCTCTAAATCTTCATTGGCCCGATAGGCCTCGGTAATGTCCGCCAACAAAGCCGCTCGGATAATACAGCCCGCACGCCAGATTTTGGCAATTTCACCCAGTTCCAGCTCGTAGCCGTACTCTTTTGAGGCATCGGCCAATTGGTGCATGCCCTGCGCATAGGTAATGATAAAGGCAAAATACAGTGCCTGCTCCGCCTTATTGATAAAATCCGTTTTGTCCACCGCATCTGGAATGGGCCGATCATACAGTTCATCTGCTTTGACACGCTCGTCCTTCAAGGCTGAGATTTCACGCATGCTCACTGCCACATCGATGGTAGGAACGGGAATACCCAGGTCCATCGCATTTTGGGAGGTCCATTTTCCCGTCCCTTTTTGCTTGGCTTTGTCCAGTATTTTATCCACGAGATGGCCATCTCCCAAATCATCTTTTTGCTCGAAAATTTCGGAAGTGATTTCCACCAGAAAAGACTGCAATCGACCTTCATTCCAAGTTGAATACGTTTCGTGGAGTTCTTCGTTGGAAAGTCCACCTGCTTTTTTCAAAAGGTCATAGATTTCGGAAGTGAGTTGCATCAATCCATATTCAATCCCATTGTGCACCATCTTCACATAGTTCCCAGCTGATTTCGGACCCAAATAGGCCACGCAGGGTTCCCCTTTGTATTTGGCGGAAACCGCTTCAAAAATGGGTTTTACATGTTGATAAGCATCACGAGAGCCCCCGGGCATAATGCTAGGCCCCAATCGGGCACCTTTGGCCCCACCGGAAACCCCAGCACCAAAAAAGTTGATCCCTTTTTCTTTCAGATAGGCTTCACGCCGGTCCGTATCCGTAAAAAAGGAGTTTCCGCCATCGATTATGATGTCATCTTTATCCAAATGGGGCAGCAGACTTTCAATGACAATATCCACCACTTTTCCAGCGGGCACCAATAGCATAATTTTTCGGGGCGTGGCCAGTGCATCCACAAAGGTTTTTATATCGGTGGAGGCATTCACCTTGTCCGTATTGCCACCTTCAGAAATCAAGGCATTCACTTTTTCATCATCCAAATCATTTCCAAATGCGGTAAAGCCATTATCGGCCACATTCAGAATAAAATTGCGTCCCATTACGCCAAGGCCAACCAGCCCAAAATCATACTTCTTTGTCATGTTCTTAGTTTTTAGCCCCTTACGTTAAGACAACACTAAGTAAGCTATTTGTTGAAATCCGAACCTAAAATAAACCTTATATTCGTTACGCTCAAATAATAATGGTCTCATCTGAAAACGAGGTGTCCATTTGAAAGATTCAAGCAGCAAAAACCTTACAGCTATGAAAAAGACCGATAACCAGATGCTCGTAATTTTTGGAGCATCGGGTGATTTAACTGCCCGAAAATTGATTCCGGGACTCTTTAACCTTCATTTGGCGGACCACCTGCCCAAAAATTTTGTGGTTTTAGGGGCGAGCCGGAGTAATTTAACCGATGCCGATTTCAGGGACAGGGTAGTTTATAAAAGCTCTTACCTGAAGGATAAAGTAAGGGACGCGGGGGAAGCCAAAACCAAAGCTTTTGCCGATAAGCTTTACTACGAGGATTTGGGCAAGGACTACGATACGGATTATGGCGATTTACGAAAAAGGATTGAGGACCTGAAGGAGAAACACGATACCTCTGGGAACATCATCTATTACCTTTCTACGCCTCCAACTTTGTATGAAACGGTGGCCAAAAACCTTGCCGATGCGGAAATGAACACCCAAAACCATGGTTGGAAACGCTTGATCGTGGAAAAACCTTTTGGATATAGTTTGGAGACAGCCAAAAACCTGAACAAAGGACTGCATCGGTTTTTTGAGGAACATCAGATATACAGGATTGACCATTATTTGGGAAAAGAAACCGTACAGAACTTGTTGGTGACCCGGTTTTCCAATAGCATTTTTGAACCACTTTGGAACCGGAATTATATTCATCATGTGGAAATCACCAATGCCGAGAGCGTTGGGGTTGAAAAGCGAGGGGGGTATTATGACAAATCGGGCGCGTTGCGTGATATGTTCCAGAACCATTTGTTGCAACTTGTTTCTTTGGTGGTGATGGAACCTCCCATTGGGGATGACGCGGAGGAAATTAGGAATGAAAAGGTGAAAGCCTTGAAATCCCTTCGAGTGATGACAGATGAAAAGACATTGTACGACAATACGATTCGAGCTCAATACGTAGCCTCGGAAATCAACGGAAAGAAGGTGAAGGGCTATCGCGAAGAGGATGGGGTTGATCCCAATTCCACCACGGAGACTTATGCGGCCATTAAGTTTTATGTGGACAATTGGCGTTGGCACGGGATTCCGTTTTATGTCCGTACCGCCAAACGTATGCCTACCAAGGTCACGGAAATCGTGATTCATTTTAAGGAGCCCCATCACCAAATCTTTCAAGAATCGGGAATGCATCGGGACAACAAACTGGTTATCCGAATTCAACCTGATGAGGGTATATTGATCAAATTTGGGGTGAAAGTACCCGGCCAGGGCTTTAAAGTGGAACGAGCGAATATGGACTTTTACTATTCCAGTTTGGCGGAGACCTATGTCATGGAAGCGTATGAACGACTTTTATTAGATGCCATGCAGGGTGATGCCACTTTGTATGCTCGAGCTGATGAGGTGGAGGCTGCCTGGGAATTTGTAGATCCCATCCTAAACTATTGGAAAAATGGAAAGGATGTGAGAATGTATGGGTATGCTGCAGGAGTTTGGGGCCCTGAAAATGCGGATGATTTGATTGATGGCAATGGTATTTGGCGGAATCCGGGGGAAAACTTGGCCGATGATCCCGGTTATTGTGTGATATGTTAGTTTTAGGAGTTAGGAGTTAGGAGTTAGGAGTTAGGAGTTAGGAGTTAGGAGTTAGGAGTTAGGGTGGTGTATGTCAGTTCGAGCGGAGTCGAGAACAAAAGAAATTGGATTTAGATGGAATTAAAAGTATACAGTGATAAACACGAAGTCGCAGAGCAATTTTCCGCCTATTTGGTGGATAAACTAGGGACTGGTAAAACTTTTCATGTGGCGCTGTCAGGAGGAAGTACTCCAAAAATTGTATTTGATGTGTTGGCTGAGAATTTTTCAGATAAGGTGGATTGGAGCAAAGTCCATTTTTATTGGGGCGATGAGCGTTGTGTACCTCCAACGGATGATGAAAGCAATTACAAAATGACAGTGGGGCACCTCTTTTCAAAAATTGAGGTCCCCAAAGAGAATATTCATCGGGTTTTAGGGGAAAAAGACCCGGAAACTGGAGCTATGCGCTATGCCAACTTGTTGGAAATCAATTTGGATAGGGTTGAGGATGTTCCCCAATTTGATTTGGTCATTTTAGGCATGGGCGATGATGGGCATACCGCCTCTATTTTCCCACACCAAATTGATTTATGGAATGCGGAAGACCACTGTGTGGTAGCCACCCATCCAGAATCTGGTCAAAAGCGGGTGTCCATTAACGGGAAGGTCATCAACTCGGCCAAAGAAGTCGCTTTTTTGGTTACAGGTGCCTCAAAGGCAGAAAAAGTAAAGGCCGTTGTGGAAAAAACCGAAGGTTCGGAAGTCTATCCGGCCACTTTGGTCGACCCAAAATCTGGAAATTTGGTTTGGTTTTTAGATAAGGATGCGGCGGCAGACCTTAATCCAAGTCCATCTTAGCATTTTCACCTTCCAAAAATTCCAAAAACTCGTTTACCTTAAAGTTGGTGGATTCATATTTGCTGTCACGATGGAAGGCGGATTGTTTCCGCTCCTTGCTTCGGGCAAACCGGCGGATATCCTGTTTGGTTTTTAGGATCAATCCAGGTACTGTTTTGTTTTTACCATCTTTTCCTTTGGACACCATGGTGAAATATGAAGAATTGCAATGTTTGACTTCTCCCGTGGTTACATTTTCAGATTCCACGCGAACGCCAACCACCATGGAGGTTTTTCCGGTATAGTTGATGGAAGCTTTCAGCGTAACCAATTCTCCAACATCAATGGGGTTTAAAAAATCAACCCGGTTCACGGATGCAGTTACGCAGTAACTCTGTGAATGCTTGGAGGCACAGGCAAAGGCAATTTGGTCCATAAGATTGAGGATGTGCCCACCGTGCACTTTGCCCCCAAAATTGGAATGGGAGGGAAGCATCAGTTCGGTAATGGCAACCCTACTTTCTTTGGACGACTTAAATTTTTTCATTGGTTTCTAAATAATGGGGATTTTTCGGTCTGCACTTCAGTGATAAAATATTTGGTATCGCCCAACCAGAAAAAGGTGGCGTATCGTTCTTTGTACGTCACTTTAATATATTGACCTTGATATTCTTTCATCTTTTCAATGATTTCCTCCTCTTTATCCTCCACAGAAAAGGAAAACACATTGGTTCCAGAAAGCCCTTGACTGATTTGACCTTCCCAGGTTTTGACCAAAACTCCCTTGTGACTAAATTTCATGAGCTCACCTGAACGATACCCCTCACTGTAGGGTACGTAGTAGATAAAGGCAAAATAGCCCACCACTCCGAGTACAATGACAGAAATGGTAATAAATAGAATCTTTTTCACGGGTTATGGTTCAAGTTTTGGATTGTCATCAGAATCATCCTCAAGGGCACGTTTCAATAGTTTTTCATCAATACTCTTGCTTGCTTTGGCCCCTAGTATTTTCAGGTTCTCTACCTTTTTAATCAAATTTCCACGACCGGTCAATTTTTTCATGGCACTTTGATAGGTATTTTGGACTGTTCCAATTTGATTGCCAACCTTCAACAAATCATCCGTTAAATTGGTGAATGAATCGTATAGTTTACCTGCTTCAGTGGCAATTTCTATGGCAAACCTTTTTTGTTTGTCATTCTTCCAAAGATTGTCGACCAACTTTAATGCCGCCAACAGCGTGGAAGGGGTCACAATAATGATGTCCTTCACAAAAGCTTCTTCGTACAGATTGGGTTCGTGTGCTGATGCTATGGCAAAAGCGGGCTCTGTGGGGATGAACATAAAAACTGTATCGGGGCTTTCTTCTATCAAAAGCTGATAGTTTTTTTTGCTGAGTTCTTCCACATGTCTTTTAATGGAATCTATATGTTGCTTCAGGTAAAGTTCTTTTTGTTTTTCATCTTCTTCTGAAACATATCGTTCAAAATGAACAATGGAAACTTTACTGTCCACAATCATTTTCTTTCCATCGGGCAAATGAATAAGAACATCAGTTTGATACCTTTTACCTTCCTCATCTTTAAAACTGTCCTGAAGGGTATATTCCCGGTCTTTTGTCAACCCGGATTTCTCTAAAATCCTTGTGAGGATCACTTCGCCCCAGTTCCCTTGCATTTTACTGTCGCCTTTTAGGGCTTTGGTCAGGTTTTCGGCTTCTTGAGTAATTTTGAGGTTTTGACTGCGCAAGTCCAGCAGTTGCTGCTTTAAAGACGAGTGTAATCCAAAATTTTCTTGCTGGGATTTTACAACTTTTTCCTCGAACTCCTTTATTTTTTTGTTGAGCGGGTTTAGAATATTTTCAATATTCTCTTTATTGCTCTTGGTAAACTTTTCGCTTTTTTCGTCCAAGATTTTGTTGGCCAGGTTTTCAAATTCTTTGGTGAATTTTTCCTGTAACTTTTCCAATTCCTCCTTTTGCTCGGAAAGTTTTATTTCCAAATTGCTGGATTTGGCTTCTTCTCGTGCCAATGCTACTTCAAGATTGGATTTTTTTTCTTGAAATTCCTTCAATTCATTTTTTAAAGTGAGTTCTTGTTCCTTGGACTTGGTTTCCAATTCTTTCCAAACGGTTTCGTTGGATTTGGTCTTTAATTTTTGAATATAGATGCCTACAAACAATCCTATGGCAAGTGCCAAAACTCCAACAATAAGGTAAATCAATTCGGTACTCATAACGATTTCTACAGGATAAAGATAACGGATTCCAATCGATGGAAGGAAGGGAAAATGAACTTACTTATTCACTTTAAACGAACCGGTCTTGGTATCAAACTGTACCATTTCCGAAGGAAACAATTGCTCAAAATGCTTTTGTTCTATCAATTCACAGGGGTCGCCAAAGGGATTGGTGTCACCGTCCAAAATCAGGATTTTATCACATAGCTGAATGGCCAAATCAATTTCGTGGGTGGTGAAAACGATGGTTTTTTGACTTTTATGTGCCAGTTGTTGGAGCAATTTCAAAATCTGAACCTTATGGTAGAGGTCCAAATGGGTGGTGGGTTCATCCAATAAGATTAAGGGCGTATCCTGTGCCATGGCACGGGCAATCAACACACGCTGTAATTGACCATCACTCAATTCATGGCATTTAGTGTTGCGAAGTTCCTCCAACAAAAAGGCTTCCATGCTTTTTTGAATATGCATTTTGTCTGCAGAAGTCAGTGTTCCAATCCAATTGGTATAAGGTTGTCGTCCCAAAGTAATCAATTCTTGAACCGTCAAATTTTTGGATGTAGGTTGTTCCGTCAGAACCACACTCAGTTTTTGAGCAAGGTCTGATGGGGTATATTTTTCCAGGGATTTGTTTTGAATTTCAATCTCTCCGCCCAGCTTTGGTTGAAAGTTGGCCAGGGTTCGCAATAAAGTGGATTTTCCTATGCCATTGACACCAACAATTCCACAGAGTACACTGGGTTCTAAACTAAGGTTGATGTTTTTGGCCACTACTTTTGAACCATAACCAACGGCCAATGCTTTCACTTCGATTATGGAATTCTTCGGTTCAGCCATTAGAACATCATTTTTCGTTTTCGTACCAAGAGCCAGATGACCACCGGAGCCCCTACCAATGAAGTAATCGCATTAATTGGAAGCACGTTGGCCGTATTGGGCAATTGTGCCAGGGTGTCACACAACAACATCAAAATGGCACCATATAAAAATACGGCTGGAATCAGGATACGGTGCTCCATCGTGTCAAAAATCTGTCGGGTGAGATGGGGCACCGCCAACCCCACAAAAGCTATTGGGCCAGCAAAAGCGGTGATTCCACCTGCCAACAAACCTGTTGCAATAATAATCAGCAATCTTGATTTTTTAAGGGAAACCCCTAGACTTAACGCATAATTTTCACCCAATAAAAAGGCATTTAACGCCTTGATAGATAGAATGGAAAGCAAGGTTCCCAAAAGAACAATGCCCCCCAAAAGCAAAACTTGTTCGGAAGAGAGGTCACCCACACTTCCAAACGACCAGAAAATAAAGCGTTGTAGGCTTTCCGCACTTGAAAAATACGCCAAAACACTCACCAAGGCCGAGGTGATGCTGCCAAACATCAACCCTATAATAAGGAGTGCCATGGTATCCTTGATGCGTTGTGCGACCAGCATTACAACCAATAGCACCAAAAAACTACCCACACTAGCGGCAATGGCCAGCGAGATGTCGCTTAAAAAAGCAATGGAAGTCAATCCGGTTAAGAGTGAAGTGCCCATTAGCAATAACGCGGCCCCCAAACTGGCCCCCGAACTAATCCCCAAAACAAAAGGCCCCGCCAGTGGATTTCTGAATAAGGTTTGCATCAGCAGTCCGCTCAGAGACAATCCACCACCCACTAAAATTGCGGTAAATGCTTTGGGAATACGATACTCCCAAATAATGTACTGCCAAGAAGCGATGTCCACAGGCCTGCCAAACAAAGAGGATAGGGTGGCGCCAAATGGGATGGCAACGGACCCCGAGCTTATGTTCAACAGCCATGCGAGCAACAAAGCCACAAAAATTAGCACAAAAGAAAATCGATATGATTTTGGTGTGTGCATTTAGCGGAGGGGTTTAAAGAAAAACGGTTCGTAATCGGGCAATACATCGGGATGCAAAATGTGGATGAGGTCTTTGAGGACCAAATCTGGTCGTTGTGGTGCGAGTTCATAGAATATTAAGCCGCCTTTGGCACCTTTTTCAATAGCATTGGAATAGATTTTTCTATCTGTAAATGCCTTAAATTGTTGATAATGTGCATTGATCTGTTTCACCTCTTCATACGTAGTATGGGAGGATGGATTGAACCAAAAATCGGCCTGCTGCCCCTTTTCAAGCACAGCTTCCAAACTCAATCCGATACTTCCTGTATTTTCAGATTCACTCCAGATGTAATCGGCATTGGCATCAGCTAAAAATTGAGCCATCCAGCTTTTTCCTCCTGCCACATACCAAACATCTTTATAGAGTCCGCCTGTGAGGACAGTAGGTTTTTCTGTTGCTTTTTGAGCCATTGTTTTTGCTTCGGTATACCCCGTTTCAATTTCCGAAAAAATACGGTCAGCTTCCTGTTCTTTTTGAAAGAAAGGAGCAAAAAACTTAATCCACTCCGCTTTTCCCAAAGGAGTCTGCTCTACCCAATCCCCATTATAAACCACTGCAATTCCAGACTGCTGAACGGTGTTGTACGCCTTGTTGGTGTCATTTATACCAAAGCCCATTACCACCTCGGGATTGAGTTCCAGCACCATTTCGGTATTGATGTTTTCATTGGTGCCCAGTTCCTTTATATTACCATCATCCACCAATTTCCGAGCTTCTTTTGATGAAATGAGGTTTGTATTTGGAAATCCGCCCACGGTATGCAAAACACCTAATGCTTCCAATGAAGGAATATGGGTGGTGGAGGTGACTACCATGCGCTGGACAGGGGTGGCAATGATGGCATCATAGGCATCCCTTGGAAATGTCATTACCGCCAGCTTTTCTCTTGGAACCAGGGCATAGGTAAAACTTTTTTCTGCTCCCGGCCAAGCCGAAGTAACTTCAATTTCAGTAAAGTCGGGGTTCTTTTGGATGGAAAACCCAGTGGCATATTTAATCCCGGATTCGGGGCCATTTTGTTCAACGGGAATTGACTTTTTTTTCTCCCAACAACTGATAAGGAAAACCAAAATAAACCCGCTCAAGAGGAGATTTCGCAACTGATTTTTAACCATAGCCCCAAAAGTAAGATTATTTAACTTTTGCAAGAAAAGATTAAACAGATTGATTACATTCGTGCCGAATTTTGGTTCATGTAAGACTTGGTTTTACATGATTAAAAGGGAATCCGGTGCAAATCCGGAACTGTTCCCGCAACTGTAAGCTGTGCCGAATCGGCACTGATGTTTTTGAGCATCAGTACGTAGGAGGTGCTTGCCACAACTTCAAAACCACTGCTGTAAGGCGGGAAGGTCGTTGGCAAGACGCAAGTCAGGAGACCTGCCAAATTCAAACAAACAATGTTAAACTTTCGGGATAAAAGTTTACGTATGGGTATCATACTATTCTCCCGTTTATTCTCGTAAACGAAATGAAAAAAAGTTATTTATGGGTATCTGCCGCGATTTTGGCAGGCAACGGACTTTCTGCACAGGAACAACAGAAAGATTCCATTCCACTGCAAGAATTACAAGAAGTGGTGGTGAGTGATTCCAAGTTTGAATTGAAACGTGAAAATTCAGGAAAAACGGTGATTAAAATTACTGCCAATGAATTAGAACGGAACCAAGGCCGAACTGTGGCTGAAATTATCAATACTAAAAGCGGTGTTGAAATCGCCGGAAGTCGAGGTCGTGATGGCGATGTTCTGGGTGTTTTTGCCCGAGGCGGTCGCGGAAAACAGGTTTTGGTGTTGATTGACGGAGTTCGGGTTTCGAACCCATCCAGTTTTTCACCAGAGTATGATTTGCGGTTGTTGTCGCCATCGACCATCGCATCCATTGAAATTATCAAGGGGGCGGCCAGCACGCTTTATGGAACCAACGCGGCTACGGCGGTCATCAATATCACCACGAAAAAGAGTGTCAAAAAGCCCATTGCCGGCAATTTCCAAACCAGTGTAGGTACCAGTCAAACCGCAGAAGACCAAAATTACAATCTGGGAAGTTTTGCCAATTCGGTTTCTATTAACGGTACTTTGGACAAATTCAGCTATGCTGTTGATTTTGCTAATCGTTACAGAAGTGGACTCTCTGCATCGGTGACTCCCGAAAATGAGGAGGATATTTTCTCCCATTTCAGCACCAATGCACGATTGGGGTATCAATTCTCCAAGGATTTAGAAGTATCTGTATATGGAAATCAGACCAAGTATAGTAATGAATATGATGCTTCCTCAGTTGATGCTCCAAATTTGGGTAAAAGCAACCAAAAAAGGGTAGGGGTGTCATCCTCTTTTGGCTATGGCAAGGGTTCCATTCAATTGAATGCCGCCTACACCGAATACGAAACCAATTCCAAGGATACGTTTGGCGAAAGTACCACCGAAGGAGACAATATTGTGCTAGACCTGTACAACAAATATGTTTTCGATGACCAATGGCATACCATTTTAGGGGTGAACTACAGCAAGGATGAGACGGTTTTTTCGGATGAGGCCGAATTTACCATTTTTGACCCGTATGCCAATGTGGTTTATGTTTCTGATTTTGGATTGAACTTGAATGTGGGCGGACGGTTGAATACCCATTCAGAATATGGAAATCATTTTGTGTACAATGTGAATCCTTCCTATGTTTTTTCGACCCCGGAAGGATATGTGAAACTTTTAGGCTCGTATGCTACGTCCTATATCACACCAAACTTGACACAGTTGTTTGGGGCTTTTGGAGGCAATCCAGATTTGGAACCTGAAGAGAATAGAACCTTGGAAGGAGGGATTGAATACGCCATCAACAAAAAGTTTAGAGTTAGCGCCTTGTATTTTGACCGAAATGAAAAGAACACGATTGGGTTCGACCAAAATTTTATGAGCATCAACCTTTCCGATGAAATTAATGCCAATGGTGTAGAGGTAGAAGCATCATGGCAGGCATTTGATGCATTGACTTTGGATGCCAATTACACCTTTACGGAACGAAAGGGAGATAACGCCATTCGTATTCCAAAACACAAGGCCAATTTAAATTTAGGTTATCAGCTTTGTGAAACCACCAATATAACGTTGAATTATGCCTATACCGGCGAACGGTTTGATACCGATTTCAGCACCTTTACTGATGTGGCTTTGGAATCCTTTTCCTTGGTCAACCTCTATATTGGACATGAGCTTATTGACCATAAACTGAGCTTGTTTCTAAGTGCAGACAATCTGTTGAATGAAGATTATACCGAAATCATTGGGTTTACGACCCGGGGACGGAACTTTCGGATTGGGATGAACCTGAATCTTTAAAGAAAAAGGCGGCCATTGGCCGCCTTTTTTATTCGATGATAAGATTATTGATTTGGGTAAAATCAATATCCAAGGGTTTGTCCAAATACATATTGTCCCTCGTTGGGGTGAGGAGCCTTGAACTGGCAAAGGATTTGGCGGGCATTTGTGTTGCAAAGCTTTTTTTGCTGGAAATCCCCGTAATTTCTTCAATGGCTCGAGCCAATAAGGGCTCGTTGGAATCGCCCAACACGCCGAGGTTGGCAATATCTTCCAGTAAAATAATATCTGGGGAAAGACCGTCGGTGTAATCATAAAAACCATCTGCGTTTTCGTTACGCCCTACCAAGGGTTGTAACCCCCAACTATTATCGGAATTGATATTGTTCTCACGACTACTACTGTACACAAAACCGTTTCCAGGGTCATCTACCAAGGTTATGGAGAACTCATTTTTTCCCCTAGTAGTTTCGCCTATGTGAATGACCTCAACATAAGGAGCCAGACCGTTCATGACCAACTCACTGGCAGAGGCTGAGTCGTTGGTGGCGATAACAAAAACCCTGCTTAAATTAAGTGAGTTGATGGCACTGGCACCCGTGGAATTGGCAAAATAGTCCTCCAGTTGGTCATCGCTTAGCTGTTCCTGGACTTTGGCATTCCATCGCTGTCTAATATATAGGTCGCTCGTATTGGTGCCATAGACCATACTGGCCAAAAGACGGGAGGTATTTACCGAACCACCGGGGTTGTAGCGCATATCTAAAACGAGTTCGGTGGCTCCCTCGGCTACAAATTCGCCAAAGGCAGCATTGAGCTGTTCATTAAAGTTGCTTAAGAACCGGTTGTACATTAAATAGGCCACTTTAGTACCGTTAACATCAAGGGTTTCTGCCACCAAAATGGGATCCTCAACTTGGTTCTCGATTTTGGTCAAAGTAACTTCGGTATCGTTGTCCACAATTTGGTTGCCCACAACATCCGCCATGCCCAAGGTGTAGGTGGTATTACTTCCATATAATAGACTAATGTAGTTATCAACGGTAAGCGGTTGGCCATCCACACGGGTAAAAACATCCCCTCTTTGAATATTTTTGGTTGAAGCATCAGAATCAGGAACAATGTAGAGTACATAGCCAAAAACGCCATCACCTTCGGAAAACTGCACTAAATTGAATTCCAATCCATTGCTTCGGGATACGCCCGATAGATTGTTGACCAGTTCGCTGTAATCATCATTTAAAAAACTGAAGCGGTCTTCGTTGAAAAGAAGCACATCGTAGTAAAAATCAGCTGGGTCAGGAGTTTGCTCTAAAAATTCGGTGTATTCGGCATCCGAAGAAAATCGAGTATCGGACAGTACATCAACATCACCTTGCCAAAAATACCAGAGGTTCAGGGCCTGCCACATAAAATGTTGTGTGATGGCATCAGAGCCGGCCAACAGCTGAGGGGTCTCCCCATTTTTAATCTGGTTGTCGTCATTGTTACATGCTGATACGAGCAAAGACAGCCCCAAAAACAGAAGAACATATTTTTTCATAGCAAAGTTTTTACGGAATACCTCAATTTTCATTCCATTTATACATCAAAGAGGTTGGTAAGTTAGGCGGCGATTTTAAAAATTCTTACGAATTTGTGCTACAAAATAGGTACATAATGGCAGATTACAAATTTTTTGTAACAAATTTCGATATGTGTCGTCGTGATAGTGTAGGTCGATAAATATGACCTGAAACAACGAAAACAACCAATGAAACAAGCTGAATTTTTAAATGTGGTAATGCCCTTTAAAGACAAACTCTACCGACTGGCAAAGCGCCTGTTGGTTTCGAGGGAGGAAGCGGAGGACGCCACCCAGGAAATTTTGCTGAAACTATGGTCAAAAAACGAGGTGATGGGAACCTATAAAAATGTAGAAGCCTTTGCCATGACGATGACCAAGAACTTTTGTTTGGACCGATTAAAATCCAAACAAGCCGGTAACCTGAAACTGGTGCACAGCAATTATAGCGACGAAAGCACCTCATTACAACATCAATTGGAGGCGGAGGACAGTATAGGTTGGATGGAACGCATCATGGAAGAATTGCCGGAACAGCAGAAAATGGTATTGCAACTGCGCGATGTGGAGCAATACGAATTTGATGAGATATGTGATTTATTGGACATGAAACCCACCGCAGTGCGGGTAACCTTGTCCAGAGCACGAAAAACAGTAAGAGAAGAATTGATAAAAAAACATAGCTATGGAATTGGATAACATAGAAAAATTATTGGAAAAGTACTTTGAGGCCAGCACAACGGTGGCTGAAGAGGAACAGCTCCGGGCGTATTTCTCTCAAGAGAACGTGGCCACACATCTTGAGCAATATAAGCCCATGTTCACCTACTTTTCCATAGCCAAGGAAGAACGCTATACCAAGCAGGTTCCATTAAAACCTAGCGTAAACTATTACAAATGGATTTCCGTTGCAGCGGCAGTAGTGTTAACCTTTGGCATCTATTTTGGTAATCAATACCAAGAAAAAAAGAAAGCAGAATACGCTTACGAAGAAACTATGAAAGCCTTTGAGCTCCTCGCGGAGAACTTTAACAGAGGTACAGAAAAAGTAGCGTATTTGAAGGAGTTTGAAGAAGCAAAACAAAAAATTTACAACAACAATTAAATCGTAAAAAAATGAAAAGAAATATTTTAATCGTTTTGATCGCCGTTCTGCCCTTATCTGGATTTTCACAGTCCTTGTTCGACAGGTTTGAGGATATGGACGATGTTACATCCGTAGTGGTGAACAAGAGTATGTTCAATCTATTGGCTAAAATTGATGTGGAAGTGAACGACCCTGAAGCCAGGGATTTCATGGACATTGCCAGTAGTCTACAAAGCTTGAAGGTGTTCACCACCGATAATGAGAAAATTGGCTCGGATATGAAGTCTTCTGTAGATAGTTATTTGAAGTCTTCACGTATGGAAGAGCTTATGCGTGTAAAGGATAAGGATGCCAATGCAAAGTTTTACATTAAGCAAGGAAGGGATGATGACCACGTAAGCGAACTCTTGATGTTGGTCACCGATATCAATGAAATTGAAGCTGATGGAAGAAAAATAGAGACCGTTCTGTTGTCCCTAACCGGTGACATCGATTTGAACAAAATCAATTCATTGACCAAGAAAATGAACCTTCCTGAAGAGTTGAACAAAGCAGGAAAAAAAGGAAATTAAGCTATGAAAAGACTAGTGATTTTAATGCTTTTGACTTGTGCTCCTTTTTTGGGAACCTCACAATCCATTTTCGACAAGTTTGAAGATTCTGATAGAATAGGTTCGGTGACCATAAATCGGGGAATGTTGGATATTCTGGCAACAATGATGGAACATGATGATGATCCAGAGACCAAAGAATTCATCCAGATGGCAAAGAACATCAACAATATCAAGATTTTCTTATCTGAAGATAAAGGAGCTGCTGCTGATATGGCGGCAACCATGTCACAGTATGTGCTGTCGTCCAGATTGGAGGAGCTGATGAAGGTAAAAGATGGGGATACCCAAGTGAAGTTTTACATCAAACAAGGGAAGGATGAAGACCATGTCGAGGAATTGTTAATGTTTGTGACAGGAGTCGATGAGGTTAAGGACCATCATTTTGAAACTGTTTTGTTGACTATGACAGGTAACATAGACTTAACTAAAGTGGGAACATTGACCAATAAGATGAAGCTTCACAAAGGCTTGAATAAAATTCAGGAGAACTAAGTGAGATAGCCGGGGGAAAGACTTGGGATTTTGTAACAAAATGCAGTATCCGAGGACTTATTAACGTAGCGTATTAAAAATCAATCAAAAAAAGAAACAGATGAAATATATTTTTAAAAGCGTTTTGGCAATGGGAGTCCTGCTTTTGGCTTCCTGTTCCTCGCAACAAAGCCTTCAGGAATACTATGTGGATAATTCGGAGAATCCGAATTTTATTTCCATTGACCTTCCGGCAAGTATCCTTAAAATGGATGCTGTGGATTTGAACCCTACCCAAAAAGAAGCGGTGGAATCGTTACGAAAGTTTAACCTATTGGCCTTTAAGAAGGATTCTGATAATGCATTGGAGTTTGAAGCAGAGAAAAAGAAGGTGCGAGAAATCCTAAAAGGCGATGACTTTGTGGAACTGATGAAAATCAATTCCAAATATGGTAAAGGCGTGATCAAGTATTTGGGCGATGAAGATGCCATAGATGAAGTCATTATTTATGGCGATAGCGATGAAAAAGGCTTTGCTTTAGTACGGGTTTTGGGCAAGGACATGAACCCAGCCCATATTGTGCAACTTATGCAGGCCATTCAAAAATCAGATTATAAAGGAGAAGGATTAGGTGACATAGGTGATTTCTTGAAAGGATAAAAAATACATCAATCAATAAACGATAAAAAGGGCAACAAGTGTTGCCCTTTTTTTGTGACCTTATTTTTATCTTAGTGTCTCATTATAAGAACACTAACAAATCAAATCACCAGCATCATGGAAAAAGCAGAAGAATGGATGAACTACGGTTTAGACCTAGCCAAGGAATTTGGCCCAAAACTCATAACAGCCATCCTTATCTACCTTGTGGGGATGTGGATCATCACAAGGATAGTACGGGGCACTCGAAAGGTAATGTCCAAAAGCAAGTACGATGAATCCTTGCAGAAATTCTTGTTAAACCTTTTTTCCTGGGCCTTAAAAGTATTCCTGATCATTGTTGTAATCTCTAGGCTCGGTGTGGATGTCACCACCTTTGCCGCCGTAATCGCTGCTGCTGGTCTTGCCGTAGGTCTGGCCTTGCAAGGTTCCCTTTCCAACTTTGCGGGTGGGGTATTGCTCATGATTTTTAAACCGTATCGCATTGGCGATCTAATTGAAGCCCAAGGGGTGCTGGGTGTGGTAAAGGGAATTGAAATTTTTACCACCAAATTGGTCACGCCCCAAAACAAGCTTGCCATTGTGCCCAATGGGGCCATGGCTAACGGAAATATCATTAACTATTCCGCCGAAGGGAAAATGCGGGTGGATACCGTTATTGGGGTGGGTTATGGAGAAGACATCAAAAAAACCAAGGAGGTTTTATTGAAAGTGCTAACCGATAACCCCAAAGTGTTGCAAGACCCCGCACCCTCTGTAAATGTGATGGAATTGGCGGACAGCTCCGTGAATTTTGCAGTGCGTCCCTTTTGCCAACCCCAAGATTATTGGGACGTGTATTTTTCTACCTATGAAAATTGCAAATTGGCCCTGGACGCTACCGGAATTGAGATTCCTTACCCACATTCCGTGGAAATTCATAAAGATGCATAGTTATTGAACAAAAAGAAATCTATACCCCAGTATAATTCGCTGGGGTTATTTTTTAATTCGATGTAATCAATCGTATTCGTTGATCCAAAGATGCCATACATCCATTTCAGCTGGATTTTATAGGCAAAAAACGCTACCTTCACTTATCGGTCTATATAAATCACTTTGTACTGAGCGCAGCCGAAGTATTGAAACGATTCATATCTTATAACGTTGGCTGCAAGCTGAACAAAAAACTAAATTTTTACATTTGACCTCTGAAATAAAAATAATTCTTGAAAGTAGAACATAACATATCTCGATTAAAGCATTTACTGAAAATGTATCAACTCTCAGTATCTGACTTTTTATCGAAAATCAGTGAAGGGTTGAAAAAGCCCATTACTGAAAAAGATGTTTTTTCAGAAAGAATAGAAATTGGACATTTAAAAAGAATAGACAAGCTTTTCGAAAAGGGAATTCATTACTATTTAGACCCAAAGGCACCCGAAAACTCTAAAGAGGCAAGTGTGTTTTTTAGGAAAGAAAGTTTTGGAACTGACTTAAATTTTAGAGCAAAAAAAATAGTTAGTCAATTTGAGGAATTGAAAATATCCATAGCAGCTATTTCTAAATTAGCAGAATTGGATACCAAAAGAAAAATTCCAAAATTTAGTATTCAAGATAATCCGAAAAAAGTAGCAAACGAATTTAGACAAATTCTTTATCCTGATTTCACATCTAAACGTAGAGATTTTCTAAAAGCCCTTATTTCAAAGTTTGCAGAAAGCAATATTTTAGTTTTTGAGTTCGTAGAAACTCATAACCGTAAAGAAAAAGCCAATATCGATGGTTTTTTTCTTAAACCAAACGTCATTGTTTTAAAAAGACATCAATCTTTCAGAAGAGAATTTTTCACTTTAGCACACGAATTAGGTCACTTTTTACTCGATAAAGAAGAAATTGAACTACTTGATTATAATGTAATTGCTGACAAACATTTATCTAATATAGAAAGGTGGTGTAACGATTTTGCATATCATTTTTTGGTTGGAGAATTTGGAAAAATGCTCAAAAATATTGAACCTGCCAATTCGTCAAATGATTATCATTTTGATTTAATAAAAACGGTTTCTGAAAACACTCATTTAAGCCAAATAGCATTATTTACAAGGTTATTGTTTGAAAATCAAATAAGTCAATCTAACTATAATAAAGTTAGAAACGACTTTGAGGAGCAGTTCAAAAAACACCAAGAAGAAAAAGAGCGAGAAAAGGAATTACAAAAAGAGAAAGGAATAAAGATAAGAGGTTCAGTTGCTCAACCAATCTCTTCACCTTTGTTTATCTCTACCATTCAAGCTGCATTTTACGAAGGCATTATAAATGAATATGACGTTTGTAAAAAACTGAATATTAAGCCTGAAAAATTGGACAAATTCATTCAATGATAGTAGTAATAGACACAAGTTCGTTATTGTCCTTGGTTCGTTATTACTTACCATTCGACCAAAACAACAAGCTTTTTAATTTTATAAAAAAAGAAATACAAAGTCATAATATAGTTGTTATTGACGAAGTACTAAACGAATGTAAATTAGTTTCTGGCAAGCTGGTTGTAAAGAAATTAGATTTCTTAATCGATAAAGATTTTTTAAAGGCACATAAAATTCCAGTGAAAACTGAAAATCTAATTCCACCTTCACCAAAAAAATTCTACAACCTTGTAGATAATACTTTTATAACAACAAACGCAAAACGTTTAAATAGTGCCCAATTCGAACAGCAAAAAAAGGAATTTCTAAATTCTGCAGACGCAAGAATGATTATCTACTTACTAACTCAAATTAGTAAAAATTCATTTGAAAAAATAATCCTTGTAACAGAGGAAACGGAAGGTAGTAATGACTTAAAAGCTTTCAAAAAGCTACCAGCGATTTGTAAGATTTTGAGTATTGAGGTAAAAACATTGCCTGAATTATTGGAATTGTATTCTGATATTAATTTCTCGTTTGAATAAAATAAAGCAGCAGCCAACAACGTATATAAAAAATAGCGGTTTTGGTGCTTAAACGAAAGATAAATAATAAAATAAAGGTCAGTTATCAACCTAAAAGTTAGTGAGTATAATCCTCTACTTTTCATATACAAGACCGATAAGTGAAATCCAAATTCAATTCACTTTTTTAGAACTATGACCTAAACCCCCGTATAATTAGCTGGGGTGATTTGTTTCAATTCCGTTTTAATGGCTTCCGAAACCTCTAGTGTCTCAATAAAATCTGCTATGGATTTTTGGGTGATTTTCGCATTGGTTCGAGTCAAGCCCTTTAGGGCTTCGTAGGGATTGGGATAGCCCTCGCGACGCAAAATGGTCTGGATGGCCTCCGCTACCACGGCCCAATTATCCTCCAAATCCTGTTCGAACTTGTCTTGGTTCAATACCAATTTGCTCAACCCTTTTAAAGTCGATTGGAATCCAACCAAGGTATGTGCAAAAGGCACGCCCACATTTCGCAATACGGTGCTGTCGGTCAAATCCCGTTGCAATCTGGAGATGGGCAATTTTGCAGACAAATGCTCAAAAATAGCATTGGCTAGTCCTAAATTCCCTTCAGAATTCTCAAAATCTATGGGGTTTACCTTGTGCGGCATGGCCGAGGAACCTACTTCCCCTTTTTTGATTTTCTGTTTAAAATAATCCATGGAAATATAAGTCCAGATGTCTCGGTCCAAATCTATAAGGATGGTATTGATGCGTTTTAATCCATCAAAAAGTGCCGCCATGTGGTCGTAATGCTCAATTTGGGTGGTAGGGAAAGAGTGGTGCAAGCCCAGTTTTTCTTGCACAAATTGCTTTCCAAACGCTTTCCAGTCCGTTTTGGGATAGGCCACTTTGTGGGCGTTGTAATTTCCCGTGGCACCCCCAAATTTGGCCGCACTGGGAATGTCATTCAATAGATTGAACTGCTCTTTGAAACGCTCCACAAACACCTCAATTTCCTTGCCCAAACGGGTAGGAGAGGCCGGTTGCCCATGGGTGCGTGCCAACATGGGAATATTTTCCCATGCCGCCGCCAGTTCCTTTAATTTTTCAAACACCTCAAAATACGATGGAACGTACACTTCATTCATTGCCTCTTTGATGGAAAGTGGAATGGCGGTGTTGTTGATGTCCTGAGAAGTCAGTCCAAAATGGATGAACTCCTTGTGTTTTTCTAAACCCAACGCATCAAATTGCTGCTTAATGAAGTACTCAACGGCCTTTACATCATGGTTGGTGACCTTTTCAATATCCTTGATGGCCTGCGCATCTTCCGAAGAAAAATTCTTGTGGATGTTTTGCAGCGCTGGAAATTTCTTCGCATCAAAATCGGCCAATTGCGGCAGTGGAATTTCACAAAGCGCGATGAAATACTCAATTTCAACCTGAACACGGTACTTGATAAGCGCCTCTTCGGAAAAATAATTCTTTAGGCTTTTGGTCTTGTTTCTATATCGGCCATCAATGGGTGAAATGGCGTTGAGTTGTGTTAGGGACATTTTTGCGAACAATTTTGAAAGTTGCAAAGATACTCAAACTGAAAGAGTTTAATGGCCTATTTGGGCCAACTTGTCCAGGGTTTTTTTGGCCCGGTTTTTATAACCTGTGGTGCCAGAGCCATAAGTGTCTTCCAGAACTTGGCGCAATTCGGGATGGACCCAGTCGAATTTTAGCCCCAAATAGTAGAGAGAAGTCATGGAAAAGACTTTTGGAGCCATGTTCATTTCGCTGATAAGCCAATCAAAGCAGGCCGTCATGATTTTTTCCAACTGTTCGTCAGTGACATTCTTTTGGAAAGCCGGGTCTTTCTTTTTAAAATAAGCCGCACACACCATTTCACAGACACAGGCCATGGCCCGAATAGTGGCTTCTGATTTCAAATGGCCCAACATTTCAGTAAAATTGTCAAAAAAGGGCAACAGATAGTCCAATTTCTTTTCAACAAGATGCCGAAACGTCCAACTGGCATTGAAAGTGCCTTCCTGTTCCTCCACCAAAATTTCTTTCAAAAGGGCACCCACCAATTTGGGCTGAAGTATCAATTCGTCTACCAAATGGTTTACATCAGCTTTGGAAAGCCTTCCGGAATGCAAAGCGGTATGGAGTTGTTGTTCCGTCATGATTTTGGTACCAATTGCTCTACCAGCTTGGGAACACCTTCTGCCGCTGTTTCTGCAATGACCGTGAGCTTGTCAAAATCGGATGAGCGGATAGTGGGCCTGGGATCTATAAAATAGATGGGTGTTTCTTTTTGTGCATAATGGATTAGACTAGCCGCAGGATACACTTGCATGGAAGTGCCTATTATGATTAAAATTTCAGCCTCTTGGGTGATTTGCGCCGCCGTTTCCAACAAGGGAACCATTTCCCCGAACCAAACGATATGCGGACGTAGTTGATGCCCATTTTCATCCAAATCACCCAGGACCAAATCCGAGGTCCAATCCAGGATATGGGTTTCATCCCAAGTGCTACGCACTTTGAACAATTCGCCATGCAGGTGCACCACATGTGAACTACCCGCTTGTTCATGGAGATTGTCCACATTTTGGGTAACGATGCTTACCTCAAAGTGTTGCTCCAGGGTGGCAAGCGCCAAATGTCCTGCATTGGGATTGACTTCCAATAATTGCCGCCTGCGTTGGTTGTAGAATTCCAAGACGAGTTCTGGATTTTTGGCAAAACCTTGGGGCGAAGCCACTTCCATAACATCATGGCCTTCCCAAAGTCCATCGGCATCCCGAAAAGTTTTGAGACCACTCTCGGCACTCATGCCGGCTCCGGTAAGTACGACTATTTTTGGTTTGGGCATTTTATGCAAAATAAATTTGACTATTTCCTATATTTCATTCATATATTACAGGCTCAATTTCATCGATTTCCCATATTTCATTGTTGTTTTTTATATATACTAAGGCTGTAACACCACATTGTTGACCACAATTTGCAGTAAAATCTAATATTCCAAACTTTTTTTGGTCATCGAATTGAATTCTGGAAAAACCCATTAATCCTAACAAGTAAAAGTCTTTACTTCTTTCATAGCGCTTTTGTGGTCCCGGAACTTCACTTAGATATTTATAGTCATAGTCCTCTTTTTTTTCAAGTTTTGTAATATCCAGCCTAAATTTCTTCCCAATACTGGTTGCATCAAATGTCAAATTCATGTTTGAAAAATGCTGATTTACATATTTTTCATAGAAAGATGAATTAAATTCATATACGGAGTCCCTGATTCCAAGTATGGTATTAACGGAGGTTTCTTCTACCCAAACAGAAGTACTGTCCTCTAGTATTTTTGGAATCATATACTTTCCACTCAAATCTCCAAATTGAAGATCAATAATTTTTGGCACTACTTCATAAAACACTTTTTGTTCAAATCGCAGATCGTTTTGTGATTTTGAACATCCAATAACTGCAAAAATTAAAAATAAACAGAGGAGATATCTTTGAATCATAAGCAGCAATTAGGTTTTTTGCGGTAAAATACGCTCTTATCTCTTCAAATCCAATATCGAGTACCACAAACTCTGATTTTCCCTATCTTGTTTCAATGTTCAACGATGCTCTGCTCACTTATTTGGAAACTTATCTCACTGAAGAGCGAAAGCAGCGTTTTTTGGACGTACTGCAAAACCGGACCAGATGGCTCACCGTAGCCCTAGAGGATGTGTACCAAATGCACAATACCAGTGCCATTATCCGAAGTTGTGATGTGTTTGGGGTTCAAGATGTACATGCAGTGGAAAACCGTTTTGGTAAACGGTTGGACAAAAACATAGCGATGGGAGCAGAGCAGTGGGTGGATGTGTACCGCTATCAGACTACGTCTGAGTGTCTCGATAAACTAAAAAGTGACGGCTACCAAATCATTGCCACCACACCCCATGACAATTCACAATTGTTACCTGATTTTTACCCCAAAACCAAAACAGCCCTCTTTTTTGGAACTGAAAAAGAAGGCTTGAGTGAGGAAGTCATGCAGCGGGCCGATGGGTTCCTAAAGATTCCTATGGCGGGCTTTTCGGAAAGTTTGAACGTTTCGGTGTCTGCGGCCATCATCATTCAAGAACTAGCCAAAAAAGTAAGGGATTCTTCCTTGGATTGGCCGTTGTCGGACATCGAACTATTAGAAAAGCGATTGGACTGGACCAAAAAGTCGATAAAGGATGTGGAAGGGATTATCAACAGGTATTTGTCCGATTAAACTTTTTTGTATTTTTAGCTGATAACCAATCTTTTAAACTCATGATGACAGTTCTTTACATTTTAGTAGGCCTAGTGCTGCTGATAATCATTTTGGCCGCCATAGCCCCCAAGACCTACAATGTTTCCCGCACTACAACCATCGCTAAACCCAAATCTGAGGTTTTTGCCTATTTGAAGTCTCTTAAAAAGCAGGGCGAATGGTCGCCTTGGGGCAAACGTGACCCCAATATGGAACAAAAGTTTACGGGAACGGATGGCGAGGTAGGTTCCATGAACTATTGGAACGGAAACAAAGAAGTAGGCGAAGGGGAACAGGAAATCACAAAAATTGTGGATGGCGAACGCATTGAATCCGAACTCCGATTTTTGAAGCCTTGGAAATCCACTTCAGATGCCTATATCACTACCGAAGAAGTGGATGCAAACACTACCAAGGTAACTTGGGGTTTCTCAGGAAAAAACAAGTTTCCCATGACGATTATGATGTTGTTCATGAACATGGACAAAGCCGTTGGAAAGGATTTTGAAGAAGGCCTGGCCAGTTTAAAAAATATTTTAGAAAATCAATAGGTTATGGAGTTCAATTTGGTAGGTTGGTTCGAGATTCCTGTGGTGGATATAGATCGTGCGAAAAAGTTTTATGATGCTGTATTTCGGGTTGAAATTCAGTTACACGATTTGGGTGGCACAAAAATGGGATGGTTCCCTGCGGACCATGGGAAACCTGGAGCTTCAGGGTCATTGATTCAAAATAAGGATTGGTACACCCCCAGTGAACGTGAAGGGGTTTTAATTTATTTTAATAGTATCGACCTTCAAAACGAACTTGACCGCATAGAACCGAATGGGGGTAAAATTGTTCAGGCCAAGACCCAAATCAGTCCGGATATAGGGTATATGGCTGTATTTTTAGATTCAGAGGGCAATAGGATTGCCTTGCATTCCAGACAATAAACATTATTCCACCAATTCCAAAAGGGCAATATCAAAATCATTTTCCAGAATGACTTTGCCATTGGCAACGGTTACCTCAGTTTCGGAATAGGTGTCGTATAATTTGGTGCCATCGCCAAAGAATCCCTTTACCCAAAGTGACTTTTTACCTTTTGGTAAATCAAGCCCAACCACTACTTTGTCCCGATAATCTCCGTTGTCATAGGTTCTTGAGAATACGTAAGGGGATTTGGCCAAGCGTTTGTGCTTTCCGGCCCCAACAGCAGGGTGGTTTCTTCGGAATTGCCCCAATTTTTGCCAGTGTTTGTGCGCTTTTTGGATTTCTGGAAGGCTATCCAGTTCTTCCCAGTTCATGAAGGAACGTAGGGTGGCATCACCTTGAGTACCTTCAATGATAAGGCTTCGTGAAGTTTCATCACCATAATATACTTGTGAAGCCCCGGGCGTTAGTAAGAGGACATTGGCAGCACGATAGGTTTTCTTCCGTTCCGGGTCATAAGGAGTGCCATCATCATGCGAAGTCAGATAGTTAAGCACACTTTTGTCCTTCAGTTTGGTATGGAGCAAACCACTATATTTTTTAAAGATGGTTTCGTAGTTTTTATCAGCATCGGTCTTCAACTCAAAATTGATAAGGCTTTTAAATCCATAGTTGAAGAAATCCACTTTTTTATCGCCAAAATCAAAATTACGCCCTCCTGAAATCCCATAATTGTAGACTTCCCCGACCATGTAAAATGGATTATTGTCCATAATTTGGTTTGGATGCTTTTTCTTCCACATTTCAAAAGCATAGGTAGCTTCCTTGTGAAGGTCTTCCCATGCATTTTCATTGACATGCTTTACGGTATCCACCCGAAATCCATCCACGCCATAATCGTTGATGTAATCCGTTAGCCATTTAATGATGTAATAGCGGGGCGCCCTTGGATAGCCGGTACGTTCAAAGAAGAGTTGCAGCTCGTCCAATTCCTTGCTCAAACGCCCCTCATCCTTCCATTTGGCCAGCAAGGCATCTGGAAGTTCCACAGGCTCATTGGATTCCGTAAGAATGTCGGGCAAGTTTTCCACCAAAGTACAGGCGGTAGTATTTTCGTAGGTGGTGAACTCGCATGCAGGCCCTGTCCGTACCCAATCCTCGGGCCAAACGGGGTCTTTATCTGTAACGGGCCCTGTATGGTTCAGAACCACATCCAAAAGAATTCGTATGCCTTTCGCGTGTGCGGATTTCACCAAGTTCTCCAAGTCCTTTCTCGTTCCAAAATTAGGATCAAGGGCCGTCCAATCCTTGGTCCAATAGCCATGGTATCCGTAAGTGTTGCCTGTTCCCTCATTGGTGGCCCCATGTACTTGCTCTACAAGAGGAGTGAGCCATATGGCATTTATGCCCAAATCGGTAAAATAGCCTTCTTCAATTTTTTGGGTGACCCCAGCAATATCCCCCCCTTCAAACCCCCTTAAAACAGCAGTTTCCTCGATTCTTTCAAAATTAATGTCGTTATCGGGATTTCCGTTATTGAAACGATCCGTTAAGAGAAAATAGATGTTGGCGCCTTCCCAAACAAAGGGGACCTCTTTTTTAGGAGTTTCCTGCTCAACTACCTGTTCAACGGTTTGCTGTTTTTTTGCAACCTCTTTACAGCCTAGAAAAAGGGAGAGTATAGACATGACAACAAGTAGCTTTTTCATGTTTTGGGATTTTGTCTAAAGCTATAAAATGAATACGGAATTCTAAAATTTATTTAGCCGCAGGACATTGGCCCAAAATGGGAAAATAGTTAAGGGATTTACTTTCTGTTTAGCACTTTATACTCTTCGTAACAGCTTGAGATGGCATCCAAAATCTGGAGGTCATTGGCTGTATTGATAAATGACTTGGAATAATTGCAATTATTGAGAATGTCTTCAATATCCACTTTTTCCAACTGCAACAATTCGGTAAGAACTTCACGGTCAAATTTGGAAGCGAGCAGGTTTCTGATTTCATCATCTGCTTTCATTTGCTGCAATTTTCGCAATTGTCTGGGTTTTTTGCCAAACAGGTTCCGCAAGAGGTCGGCCGGATTCAAGATGGCTCCCAACACTTTGGTTACCGCACTGGGGCTTTTGTTGCCAGCTTCATAGCTTGTATTCAATCCCGAAATACTATACTGATAGGCGTTGTTCACGGGAAGATTCTTTACATCGATTTCCAAATATCCGGTAAGTTGGTACGGAGTTACAATCACTTCTTCCAATGCGTAGGCCAGTTCGGTCAAAGCAATTTTGGTATCCTTGATCTTGAACATATCATTGGTGACCCGCACTTTTTGTGATTTGAATCCCAAATAACTGAGGTAAAGGGTGTCATTTACGGCAGCCTCAATGGTAAATTTCCCATTTTGGTCGGTGATAGTCCCAATTACCTGGCTCAGGTTGATGACGTGCACACTTTCCAAAGGAAAATCACTCTGTGCATTGACCACGGTAACCGTTAGTTCTTCCAGAACTGGACTTTCATCCTCGTTTTGGGCCAAGCCTAGCAAAGGGATAATGGCAAAAAGTGTAAGTAGTATTCTTCTCATGCAATCTTTGTAGGTATAAAAGTACTAAACAAAGAAAAATAAATAGGAGCCCCTTACCATTTAATATAGAATTAACTAATAAAAGCCCTGTCTCTTTTTGCCTCCTTTTTTACCGTAACCTCCTTTTTTGCCTCCTTTAAAGGATTTGTTTCCACCACTTTTGCGATTACCACGTTTCCGGTCTCTTTTTCGTCCTCCTTTACCTTGACCTCCAGGTTTTGTGGAAACTTCAACATTGATAAAGCGCCCATCTACCTTGAATTCGGTGAAGGTCTGAAGGATAAAATCCGTAAGCTGTGCATCAGAGTTGAAAAATGAGAAGCTATCCTTGGTGTCTACGTTATAAATGTCTTCTTTTTCAAGATTTAAGGTGTCCCGAAGGAAATCTTTTAGCGACATCCAGTCGTAACCATCTCGTTCCCCAATGTTGATAAAATAACGTACTGAACCACTATTATCCGAGTCGGCATTTCCTTTCGATACACTTTCACGGCCACTTTCCGATGTATTTAGGTCCTTGGTCTTGCTGTAGTAATTGGAAAATTGGGTAAACTCAACAGAGACCATCTTTTTAATGAGTTCCTCTCGGTCGATACCTTCCAAAACATCATTGATGGCAGGCAAATAGGCATCAATTTCCTTGTTGATTTTGGTGTCTTTGATTCTATTGGCTAAGTGGTACAATTGTATCTCGCAGATTTCAATACCCGTTGGAATCTTTTTAGCAATAAAATCCTGCTTGACGATTTTTTCAATGGTCTTGATTTTCCGAAGCTCGGAACGGGTAACAATAACCATTGAAATTCCAGATTTCCCAGCTCTACCGGTACGGCCACTTCGGTGGGTGTAGGTTTCAATCTCATCAGGGAGTTGGTAGTTGATCACGTGGGTCACATCATCCACATCAATACCTCTTGCCGCAACATCGGTGGCTACCAACATCTGTACTTGCTTTTTTCGGAAAGCATTCATCACCAAATCACGTTGGTTTTGGCTTAAATCGCCATGAAGTGCTCCCGCGTTGTAGCCGTCTTCAATCAATTTTTCGGCTACACGTTGCGTATCGCGTTTGGTTCTACAAAAAACCACAGAAAAAATTCCGGGGTTGGCATCGGCTAAACGTTTCAATGCTGAGTAGCGATCACGACCACCTACTACATAATACTCATGTTGAACGGTGGATGCTCCTGCATTTTTGGTTCCAACGGTGATTTCAACCGGTTGGTGCATGAATTTTTTAGCAATGGAAGCCACTTCCTTCGGCATGGTTGCTGAGAACAACCACGTTAATTTTTCTTGTGGTGTGTTGGACAAAATATCCTTGATGTCTTCATAGAAGCCCATGTTCAACATTTCATCGGCTTCATCCAAAACGCAATAGTCAATCTTGGAAATGTCCACCATTCCGCGACCGATCATATCTTTCATTCGGCCAGGGGTAGCGACAACAATTTGTGCTCCTCTTTTAATTTGTTTGGCCTGTTCCGTAATGCTGGCACCGCCATAAATGGCCACAGTGCTCAGTCCTTTTACGTATTTGGAGTATAATTTGAGTTCGTTGGTAATCTGCAAACAAAGTTCACGTGTGGGGGAGAGAATCAGACCTTGGGTGGTTCTGCTCTCAGCATGTATTTTTTGAATCATGGGAAAACCAAAAGCAGCGGTTTTTCCAGTTCCTGTTTGTGCCAAGGCCACCAAATCGGTGTCTTGCTCCAATAAAATTGGGATTGATTTTTCCTGAACTTCAGAAGGGGTTTCAAATCCAAGATCGGAAATAGCATCCAATAGGGGTTGATCCAACCCCAAGGCTTCAAATTTTGTCATAGCGGTGTATACCTTAAATCGCAAATATGTTGTGTTGCATAGAGCGATTCCTGTATAACCTTTAAGCCCAGCGCAACACCTTGCCCATACCGGCGGCGTTAATAAAGCGGCAAATGTACGCTAAATTTATACGGTGGCGACTATAAAGTCCTGTTTTTTAAAAAGTTTACCAATTTCTGAATGGCTCTTCCACGATGGCTTATGGCATTTTTGGTTTCCGAAGAAAGTTCCCCAAACGTTTGGTTATATCCATTGGGTTTAAAAATAGGATCGTAGCCAAATCCCCCTAAACCGTACTGCTCAGTGGTGATGGTGCCTTCCACAATGCCATCAAACGTATAGCTTACCCCTTCAAGATTCAGATGGATGACCGTTTTGAAGTGGGCTTGGCGGTTTTCTTTCCCATCCAATTCCAATAAAAGCTTGGTCATATTATCTACAGCATTTTTTTGCTCACCAGCATATCGAGCAGAATAAACACCTGGTGCTCCATCCAAAGTATTGACCAATAAACCCGTATCGTCCGAAAAGCAATCCAAACCATAGGTTTGGGTAACAAAATCGGCCTTAATTTTGGCATTTTCCTCTAAGGTCTCGCCAGTTTCTGGAATTTCGTTAAAGCACTGGATGTCTTTTAGGGAAAGTAGTTCAATGGATTCGGGAAGTAGCTGTTGGACTTCCTTTAATTTATGGTCGTTATGGGTTGCAAAAATGAGTTTCAAAGCGACTAATGATTCAATTGCGCATCAAAAATAGTAATTTCGAAATGTAAACTTTGAAGTATGAAATTTTGGATACCACCTGCATTGGTGATGGTGATTTTTGGAGGATTTATGTACCTGTTGGCTCGGTTTCTTCCGTTTGGGAGTTTTAACTTTTTTGGCAGAGAGGAACTTGCCTACTTTCTTTTTGGGTTGGGATTTTTGGTCATTTTGATAGCAGTGGTCCAGTTTGGCAAAAAACGGACAACCACTGATCCTTTACATTTGGAAAAAGCAAGCAGTTTGGTCGTAAAAGGTATTTACAACTTCACTCGAAATCCCATGTATTTGGGGATGTTGTTATTTTTGCTGGCATTTGGATTGAAACTGGGCAATGCCTTCAACACGCTTTTGGCTGCGGGTTTTGTGTATTGGATAAACCATTTTCAGATCATACCGGAAGAAAAAGTGCTATTGGAAAAGTTCGGCAAGGAGTATACGCTCTACTGTAAGCTCACACGTAGGTGGTTTTGATGTTTGAAGTCAGAAGTCAGAAGTCAGAAGTCAGAGGTCAGAAGTAGGGTATTTGAACTTGAACTTGATTCTTGAACTTGATCTTTATGTATCACCTCATTGCAAAACGATGAGTTTTAGGTACCATTTGAAACAAATCGTAGCGGATTTTTGATTTATCCACAAATGTGTAAGGTTTTTGATAACTTCCGATTATAAGGATGGAATTAATGTTTAATTTTACGCCTTAATTTTTTGTAGCTATCCATGGTGGAAACAGGGCGCAAATATGTTTTTGATTTTGACAGTACCCTTACTCGGGTAGAGGCGTTGGATGTGCTGGCGGAGATGACCCTTCAGGGCAACCCTAAAAGGGAAGAGATTGTTGCTGAAATACAGCATATTACCAATTTGGGGATTGATGGTGACATCTCGTTTACAGAATCCCTGGAACGAAGAATTCGTCTATTAAAGGCCCATAAGAGCGATTTGGAAAAGTTGGTGGTCGAACTCCGGCAAAAAATCTCTAAATCCATTGCAACAAACAAGGACTTCTTCCATGAATTTTCTGAAGATATTTATGTGATATCCTGTGGATTCAAGGAGTTTATTGACCCTATTGTTGAGGAGTACAACATCCCTTCGGACCGCGTTTACGCCAATACCTTTACCTTTGATGAAGAAGGGAACATTACTGGGTTTGACGAGACCAATGTGTTGGCTTCCCACAATGGAAAAATAGAGTGCTTAAAACGACTTGATTTGGACGGAGAGGTCCAGGTCATTGGAGATGGCTACAGTGATTATGTGATGCGTGAAGCTGGAATAGCCCATAAGTTTTTTGCGTATACTGAAAATGTGCATCGTGAAAAGGCTACGAACAATGCCGACCACGTTGCGCCTAACTTAGATGAATTTTTATTTGTGAACGATTTACCAAGAAACCTATCCTATCCCAAAAATAGGATCAAGATCCTTTTACTGGAAAATGTACACCCGGCCGCTTTTGAGAATCTTTCGGAAGAAGGCTTTTCTGTTGAACTTGTAAAGCACAGTCTTCCCGAAGAAGAGCTCATTGAGCGCATCAAGGGCGTGCATGTTTTGGGAATCCGCTCCAAGACCCAAGTGACCCAAAAGGTTTTGGATGCCGCCAACAAATTATTGGTGGTAGGTGCGTTTTGTATTGGAACTACCCAGATTGACTTGGAATATAGCAAGAAAAAAGGGGTGGTGGTTTTCAATGCGCCTTACAGCAACACGCGTTCTGTAGTGGAACTCGCTATAGGGCAGACCATCATGCTAATGCGTAGCATTTTTCCGCGTAGTACAGAGATTCACAACGGTGAATGGAACAAAACAGCCGCAGGGTCACAAGAAGTACGTGGCAAAAACCTTGGGATTGTTGGTTATGGTAACATTGGTAAGCAAATGTCCGTTTTAGCCGAAGCCATGGGGATGAAGGTGTATTATTACGATGTAAATGACCAATTGGCTCTTGGTAACGCGGTTAAATGCAGTACTTTGGAAGACCTTTTGTCCATTTCGGATGTAGTTACGCTTCATGTGGATGATAACAAGGCCAACAAAAACTTTATCGGGGAACGCGAGATCAACCAAATGAAAGATGGTGCCAAGCTCATTAATCTTTCTAGAGGTTTTGTGGTGGATATTGATGCTTTGGCTGCCGCTTTAAAAAGTGGAAAATTGGGTGGGGCTGCTATTGATGTGTATCCGTCCGAACCACGTAGCAACGGCGAATTCTCAACGCCTCTACAAGGTTTGTCCAATGTTATTTTGACCCCGCATATTGGGGGAAGTACGGAAGAGGCCCAACGGGATATAGCGGATTTTGTCCCCAATAAGATTATGGATTACATCAATTCTGGAAACACAGTTGATGCTGTGAATTTCCCGAATATCAGATTGCCTAAACAGAATAAGGCACACCGATTCTTACATATCCATAAAAATGTACCGGGAATCATGGCCAAGATTAATGAGGTATTGGCCAAATATGGCTTGAACATTACCGGACAATACCTGTCCACCGACCCAGAAGTGGGCTACGTAATCACTGATTTGGATAAGGAATATGACAAAGAGGTGGTTAAGGCACTGAAAAATGTGGAGAACACGATTAAGTTCAGGGTACTTTATTAGGAAGCTCAAGTGTCAAGTATCAAGAGTCAAGACTCAAGGAATCAAGACGAAAGAGAAAAGACACGAGACAATACTCAATAACCTAATAACTGAGTAACACAGTAATCGAATAACCGGTCAACAAATCCCAAAAACAAGCTAAAGTTCAAGAACTAATAGACTGTCTTTTCTCTTGAATCTTTGAGCGAAGCGGTCTTGAGTTTGAACTTTTATCATTGATGATGATACGGCTCGTTCCGTAAAATAGTGAACCCTCGATACAACTGTTCCACCATAAACAAACGTACCATCTGATGGGAAAAGGTCATTTTGGAAAGGCTTATTTTCCCATTGGCTCTAGCGTACACGGTTTCACTGAAACCATACGGGCCCCCAATCGCCAAAACCAAGTTTTTGATGCCACTGTTCATCTTCTTCTGAAGGAATTGGGAAAACTCAACAGAAGTGTACTGTTTTCCACGTTCATCAAGAAGCACTAAGATGTCTGAGGATTGAAGTTGACCCAATATCAATTCACCTTCTTTCTCCTTTTGTTGGGCCTCGGAAAGGTTTTTGCTGTTTTTGATGTCGGGAATAATTTGGAACTGGAACTTTATATAATGTTGTAACCGCTTCTCATAAATTGATATAAGTTGTTCCAAGTCAGAACTATCCGTTTTTCCAATGGCAATCAAAGTAATCTGCATACCCAAAAATAAGGTTTAAAGTGAAATACATCGCAATGGGAATCGTGGAGAAGCAGCAATGTTTTTACTATTTTCGTTAAAACCACTGTTGGATGATATCCGAAGAACAATTTCAAAACGAACTTGATTTAATCATAGCCAATGCAATTCGGGAAGATATAGGTGATGGCGACCACAGTTCCTTGGCCTGTATTCCTACTTCAGCGACTGGAAAGGCCAAATTATTGGTCAAAGACGAAGGCATTATTGCCGGTGTTGATTTTGCAAAGCAGGTGTTCCAAAAAGTTGACCCTGAATTGCAAGTTGAGGTATTGATAACCGATGGCAGCCTTGTAAAATATGGAGATATTGTTTTTTATGTGGAGGGAAGCTCCCAAAACATTTTAAAGGCCGAACGCTTGGTACTCAATGCCATGCAGCGGATGAGTGCCATAGCCACCAAAACCAAACAATATGTTGACCTTTTGGAAGGAACAGGCACCAAAATTTTGGATACCCGAAAAACCACTCCAGGAATCAGGGCACTGGAGAAATGGGCTGTTAAAATTGGGGGAGGGGAGAACCACCGATTTGCTTTGTATGATATGATCATGCTCAAAGACAACCATATCGACTTTGCTGGGGGTATTACCAAAGCCATCCAGAAAACGCAACAGTATTTGAAGGAAAGCAGCAAAGATTTAAAAATTATTGTGGAGGCCCGGAATTTGAATGAGGTCGAAGAAATTCTCCAATCCCAAGGGGTGTACCGCATTCTGTTGGACAATTTTAATTACGAGGACACTAAAAAAGCGGTCAATTTGATTGGAGATCAATGCCTTACCGAGTCCTCTGGTGGAATCAATGAAGATACCATCCGAAAATATGCTGAATGTGGGGTAGATTATATTTCCTCTGGGGCATTGACCCATTCCGTTTACAATATGGACCTAAGTTTAAAAGCCGTTTAAATGTCTGTAGCCATAGAAGAGCAATTAGAAAAAATACCCGTCATCAATTGGTTGGTACGGTTATTAAAAAACAT
Source organism: Allomuricauda sp. CAU 1633 (assembly GCF_017313225.1). Classification (GTDB taxonomy): domain Bacteria; phylum Bacteroidota; class Bacteroidia; order Flavobacteriales; family Flavobacteriaceae; genus Flagellimonas. Next base: position 962,853 of record NZ_JAFLNE010000002.1, read on the forward strand.
AAAGCTAAAGGCTTTCGAGGGGCTCTCTTTTTACGATTTAATGGAAATGTATGTGGTTGGTATCGTAAAAGGTGCCGTATCTACCCGTGCCAGTTCCATCGCATTTAGCGTTTTTATGGCCTTGTTTCCCTTGCTCATTTTTATGGTGACGCTCATTCCTTTCGTGATTCCGTATGTGCGAGTGGGAAATGAAAACTTTGACGCCCAGTTTCTCCTTTTTTTGGAATCTTTTCTGCCGTCTGCCACTGGAGATTACTTTGGGGACATCTATCAGCAGATTAAAGATCAAAAGCAAGGAGGGTTGCTATCCTCTGCTTTCTTGGTTTCCATTTTTTTGGTGGCCAATGGGGTAAATGCCATTTTTGGAGGGTTTGAAAACTCGTACCATGTAGAGTTGACCCGGAATTTTTTTCGTCAATATGCCTACGCCTTAATGGTAGGGTTGATTCTTTCCATTTTATTGATTGTGGGAGCTGTGGCCTTTGTGTATTTTGAGTTCTATATTGTGGAATATACCAGTGAGTACTTTGGAAAGACCTTTGGGACCGATATTGAAAAAGGGGACACGGTGGGAATCCAATTGGCCAAAATCCTGTTTTTTATGGTGCTCTCATATTTGACCACGTCCATACTATACTTTTTTGGAACGGCTGAAGGACGCAAGGCTAGATTCTTTTCAGCAGGTGCCTTAATGACCACCCTGCTGTTTGTGCTCACCTCATATCTTTTCGGGATTTATGTAGAAAAGTTTGCCCGATATAACGAACTTTATGGGGCGCTGGGAGGATTGTTGATTTTGATGGTGTTCATTTGGCTGAATTCCAATATTCTCCTATTGGGATTTGAACTGAATGCCACCCTTAATTCATTAAAAAAACAGCATGAAAAGCAAAAAGATGTCCCTTAAATGGATACTGCCACTGTTTTTTCTTGTTTTTCAAGCGGTATCAGGACAAACCGTATTTGGAAAGTGGAGAACCGTTGATGACCGAAGCGGAATAGCCAAGGCCATTGTTCATATCTACAATGAGAATGGGCTGCTACAGGCCAAAATTGTGCAGGTTTTGGAAAAGGGCAAGGAAGATGCCATCTGCACAAAGTGCGATGACGAATTCAAAAATAAGCCCATTTTAGGCATGCATATTTTTCAAGACCTTGAAAAAAATCACAAGGACGAATATAAAGGGAACAAGATGTTGGACCCAGAACACGGTATGAAATTTCGAGGCAAGCTGTGGCTGGACCCCGATAATGACAATCAATTGAAAGTACGGGGATATTTGGCCTTTTTGTATCGAACACAGACTTGGTATCGGGTTAAGGAGGAATAATATGGATTATTTTTTGGATGTTGTACTGCCCATTCCCCTGGAACGTCTTTTTACCTATAAGATCACCCAACAGGAAGCAGATTTTTTACAACCTGGTATGCGGGTGGCTGTACCCTTTGGGAAATCCAAGATTTATACGGCACTGGTATACCGCACCCACAGCAATGCTCCAACGGCTTATGATGCCAAAGAAATCTATCAGATTTTGGATGAAACGCCCCTGGTGAATGCATTCCAACTAAAGCATTGGGAGTGGATAGCCCAATATTATATGTGCACCTTGGGAGAAGTCATCCGTAGTGCCCTTCCCAGTGCCTTTTTGCTGGAAAGTGAGACTTTGGTCATGCCCAACAAAGAAGCTGATGTTGATGAAATGGGGCTCAAGGACGATGAATTCTTGGTATATGAAGCCCTGCAACATCAAACCGCCCTTAAAATTGGGGAAATCAGCGATATCGTTGACAAAAAACACGTGCTCTCCTTGGTCAACCGATTGGTGCAAAAAGGGGTGGTGAACCAAAAGGAGGAACTGTATGAGCAGTACAAACCCAAATTGGTGCGGTATGTAAAGCTTTCGGATGTATATGATGATGAAGCCCAATTGGAAGAGCTGCTCAATGAACTTTCCCGAGCTCCCAAACAGAGTCAGGTGGTGCTGTCACTTTTTCAAATACGGGTCAAGAACAACAAACCCATTCCCATTGATGACCTTGAAAAAGAAAGTGGTGCCTCCAGAGCAGTCATCAAAGCCCTGATAGATAAAAATATTCTGAAAGAATATCAAATCCGTAAGGATCGGGTGGATTATAAAGAAGAATCCGAGGAATCTGAAAATATTGGGTTGAATGAACATCAAACCAAAGCGCTGGAGGATATCCAGGCTGGATTTGGTCAAAATAAACCCGTTCTCCTGCATGGGGTCACCTCGTCTGGGAAAACCGAGGTGTACGTAAAACTCATTCAGCAGTGCTTGGAAGAGGGTAAGCAAGCCCTGTACCTGCTACCTGAAATTGCATTGACTTCCCAATTGATTAATCGACTACGGCATTATTTTGGGCACAAAGTATCGGTGTACCATTCAAAATATAGCATCCATGAGCGAGTGGAGGTTTGGAACAATGTCTTGGCCGAAGCCGAAAAGGCACAAATTGTCATTGGCGCCCGTTCTTCTTTGTTCTTACCTTTTTCCAATTTGGGTTTGGTCGTAGTGGATGAGGAGCATGAAAGCTCTTTCAAGCAATTTGACCCGGCACCACGATATCATGCACGTGATGCAGCCATTGTTTTGGCTTCTTTGCATAAGGCTGATGTAATTTTAGGTTCGGCCACACCCAGCATTGAAAGCATGGACAATGCCAAAAAGGGAAAGTATGGCTATGCATCCATCCAGTATCGATATGGAGATGTTTTGATGCCGGACATCAATTTGGTCGATATCAAGGAAGCCACTCGGAAAAAGCGAATGAAAGGTCATTTTTCCGAAACCTTGCTCAAAGCGATTGAAGAAGCTTTGGAAGAAGGGGAGCAGGTGATTCTTTTTCAGAATCGAAGGGGATTTGCCCCAGTGGTAGAATGCACCACCTGCGGACATGTGGCCCAATGTCCCAATTGCGATGTTAGTTTGACGTTCCATCAGCATAGAAACCAACTACGATGCCATTATTGCGGTTATCATATGGCGTTGCAGCAAGCTTGCCTTGCTTGTGGAAGTGCTACTTTGGACAACAAAGGCTTCGGTACGGAACAGATTCAGGAGGAACTCCACCAACTTTTTCCCAAAGTATCGGTGGGTCGAATGGATTTGGATACCACCCGCGGAAAATACGCCTATGAAAAAATCATTTCAGCCTTTGAAAACCAAGAGATGGATATTTTGGTGGGTACTCAAATGGTGACGAAAGGGCTCGATTTTAGAAATGTAAGTTTGGTGGGCATCATGAACGCGGATTCCATGCTGAATTTTCCAGATTACCGAGCCCATGAACGAAGTTTTCAAATGCTGACCCAAGTGGCGGGCAGGGCAGGGCGGACTCAAAAACGGGGTAAGGTGCTTATTCAGACCTATAATCCTTATCATCAAATATTGCAGCAGGTGACTACCAACAATTATGCGAAAATGTTTGCCGAACAGGTATATGAGCGGGAGCAGTTTAAATATCCACCCGTGGTGCGCATCATTAAAGTAACCTTGAAGGCTAGGGATTTCAACACATTGAATGAAGCGGCCCAATGGGTGGCCGATTCCCTCAGGAATGTACTGGGACACCAGATTTTGGGCCCTGAATATCCCCCAGTGGCGCGCATCCGAAGGGATTATCTAAAGAACATATTAATTAAAATACCCAAGAGACAATCATTGGCACAAACAAAAAATAGCATTAAACGGATTGAAAAATCCTTTAATGCTATTTCCAAGTATAAAAGTGTAAGACTGGTCTACAATGTGGACCACATTTAGTTATACATTGGCCAATGCTTCGGCCAATTCAGTCTTTTTGTTTCTACTCAATGGAATCTGTCTTCCCCCTACTTCAACATTTTTGCTGTTGAATTTTTCAATCTTCTCCAGATTCACAATATAAGATTTATGGATACGTAGAAATTTTTCGGCGGGCAATTGCTTTTCGAAAGATTTCATGGTGGAAAGGATTACGATGTTGGCTTCATCAGTCACCAACTTGATATAATCTCCCAATGCCTCGATCCATTTAATATCATTTAGGATAACCTTACGTTTTTTAAGGTTGCTCTTTACAAAAATGTGCTCTTCATCCTCATCAACACGATTCATTTGTTCGTATTTGGCAACGGCTCTTTTTACAGAAGCTTCAAAACGGGCCAGAGTGATGGGTTTGTGAAGGTAATCGGTTACGTCGTAGTCAAAAGCTTTAAGTGCGTAATCAGGTTTTCCAGTAATTAAGATGACCTGTGGTGGGTTCTCTAGGGCCTCCAAAAGGTCGAAACCACTAATAATGGGCATTTCAACGTCCAAGAAAATCAAATCTACTTCATGATTCTTGAGGCCATTTTTTGCTTCAATGGCGTTGCTGTACTCAGCAACCAAAGCAAGATGTGGATGATTGTTGACCAATTTTGCAACGGCCATACGCTGCATGGAGGAATCGTCTACAATTATACTTTTTAATTTCATAGAATGGGGTGATTTGTAGGGTTTTAAATCATCGGCAAATTACACAAAAAAGACGTTTAAGCGCAACAAAAGATGTAAACATGGTCTATTTTGTTGTGTATATTACCATATACGATATGTAGGTTTAAAGGGTTCACTTTTGTTAATAACTCTTGTACTTTAAACGAAGTTTTTTTGGTTTTCTTGCAGGGTGAAGGAAATATTACTAATTTTGCGCTCCTTTAAAATATATTATATGAACCATTACGAAACTGTTTTCATTTTGAATCCCGTTCTGTCTGAAACACAGATAGAGGAAACAGTCAAGAAATTTGAGGATTTCTTGATTAAGAATGGTGCCAAAATGGTCTCCAAAGAAGACTGGGGACTTAAAAAATTGGCCTATCCCATTCAGCACAAAAAAAGTGGGTTTTACCACTTGTTTGAATTCCAAGCTCCCGGTGAGGCCATTGGACCTTACGAACTAGAGTTTAGGAGAGATGAGCGCGTTATGCGTTTCTTGACCGTTAAGCTGGACAAGCATGCAATTGCTTGGGCAGAAAAAAGAAGAACCAAATTAAAAGCAAACGCATAGGGTTATGGCATCTATTGAACAACAAGCAAAATCCAAGAAAGACGGGGAAATCAGATATTTGACCCCGCTCAACATTGAGACCAGCAAGCAAAAGAAGTATTGTAGGTTCAAAAAATCTGGCATTAAGTATATTGATTACAAAGACCCGGATTTTTTGATGAAGTTGGTAAACGAGCAAGGAAAATTGCTTCCAAGAAGACTTACCGGTACTTCCTTGAAATACCAAAGAAAAGTGGCACAAGCTGTTAAACGTGCACGCCACCTAGCGTTAATGCCGTACGTAGGCGATATGTTGAAATAAAAAAATACCGAAGAATGGAACTTATTCTAAAAGAAGATGTACAGGATTTGGGATTTAAGGATGATATCGTTTCCGTAAAGAACGGTTACGGCAGAAACTTTTTGATCCCTCAAGGATTGGCCGCTTTGGCCACACCTTCTGCCAAAAAAGTTTTGGCAGAGAACCTAAAGCAAAGAGCCCACAAAGAGAAGAAAATCATTGATGAGGCCAATAAAACAGCGGAAGCCCTAAAACAATTGGAAATCCGCATCCCAGCCAAGGTTGGAGCAGGTGATAAATTGTTCGGTTCTGTAACCACAATTGACCTTGCTGCCGCATTGGACAAAGAAGGACACCAAATTGATAGAAAGTTTATCAATATTAAAGGTGGAGCCATTAAAAGGGTAGGACCTTATGAAGCAGTCATCAGACTTCACAGAGAAGTTATTGTTGAGTTTCCTTTTGAAGTGATTGCCGAAGCGAAATAAACATTATTTTTTCGTTAATAACTTGTTAAGAGCTATGCGTGCATAGCTCTTTTTTTTGTCTATCTTGTCAGCACTCAAACAACTTAAACTCAACACGTATGAAGAAACTCTTATCTACGGGAGTGCTGTTTTTTTTGGTGCTCACTTCAGCAATTTCTCAAGTTACTACCTCAAACATTAGGGGAACCGTACTTGACGACCAACAGGAACCGTTATTGGGGGCCAATGTAGTTGCCGTGCATACCCCAACAGGAACACGTTACGGCGCCATAACCAATGAAGAAGGCCGCTACAACCTATTAAACCTTAGAGTAGGGGGACCTTATGAGGTTACCATATCGTATGTAGGTTTCAAGACCAATACCCAAAACGATGTTTTCCTAACGCTTGGTAAAACCTTTAACTTTGATGTAACCCTTGTTCCGGACAATCAACAATTGGATGAAGTAGTGGTCGTTTCCGATCAGTCAGGTACTTTTGGTAGTGACCGAACCGGGGCCGAAACCAGCGTAGGTCGCAGGGAATTGACGCGGTTACCCACAATTTCCAGATCCACTAACGACTTTACACGTTTGGAGCCCACCGCAAGCAACGGTTCCTTTGGAGGACGAAACGATCAATTCAATAATTTCTCGCTGGATGGGGCCATTTTCAACAACCCTTTTGGGTTGGATGCCGCCCAACCTGGCGGGCAGACCGATGCCAACCCCATCTCCATAGATGCTATTGATCAAATTCAAGTAACCACTGCGCCGTATGATGTTACACAATCCGGTTTTACGGGAGCTTCTGTAAACGCTGTGACCAAGAGTGGTACCAACGAATTCTACGGAACGGTTTATGGGTTCTATAGAAATGAAGATCTTACCGGAGGTAAAATAAAGGGCGATGATGTGTTCAAAGCAGATTTGAGTCAAACCCAATATGGTATCAGTATCGGAGGGCCCATTGTAAAGAACAAACTGTTCTTCTTTGCCAATTTTGAGAAAGATGACCGTACCGATTTGGGAAGTGCGGGCTTTGTGCCAAACCGAGGAACGGGAAGTATCAATGAATCTAGGGTTTCGGCTTCGGATTTTGAGCTGGTTTCCAATATATTGAGCCAAGTCTCCATCGGTAATGGACAATTTTATGATCCAGGAAGGTTCGAGGGCTTCAATTTTGACCAAGAGTCCACAAAGGGAATCTTCAAGTTGGACTGGAACATCAATGAAAATAACAGATTGGCCATTATTTATAATTTCTTGGATGCTTCCAAGGAAAAACCGGCACACCCAACGGCATTGGGCTTCAGGGGTCCCAACTTATCCACCCTTCAGTTTGAAAATGCAGGATACCAAATTAACAACAAGATTCAATCCGTTCAATTGGAATTGAACTCCACGCTTTCTGACGAGGCAATCAACAAATTACAGATTGGGTATACGCATTTTGATGATTTCAGAAACCCGAAGTCAACTCCGGCCCCAACCATTACACTATTGGATGAGAATGGAAGTTCCAACTATATTATTGCAGGTCATGAACCCTTTTCAATCAACAACCGTTTGGACCAGAAAGTATTCCAGTTAACCAATAATTTAAACTTTTTTAAAGGCGACCACACCTTCACAGTGGGTTTCTCCTTTGAAAGATTTGAATTTGACAACTCCTTCAATCTGGGGGTTTATGGGGCACAAGGGGTATTTTTCCCTACAGGTTCCATAGCAGATTTTAGAGACCCAAACAATGAAGCAAGTTTGGTGGCCTTTTATCAGGATGCATTTAATACTGCGATTGCCGCCGATAACGCCCTAAATGCTGCCGGAGAAGGAAATTTGGGTGGATGGGCCTTGGCCGAGACCAATGTGGGCCAAATGGCTTTTTATGTACAAGATGAATGGAATGCCACCGAGAATTTTAAGCTCACCTATGGAATTCGGGTTGACAAACCTTTGTATTTTGATTCTTCAGAAAAAGCCCAGGATGTTATTGATGTGGCAGCAGCTTATGTGCCCGATATTCCCTATGTGAATCCTAATAATGGTGAGACTGTATTTTTTGATTCGACCAAAATGCCAACGGATGATTGGTTGATTTCTCCCAGAGTAGGATTCAACTGGGATGTTCACGGTGATAATTCATTCCAGTTGCGGGGTGGTTCCGGAATCTTCACGGGGCGTTTCCCATTTGTATGGCTTGGAAATCAAATAGCCAACCCCAATGTTTTCTTTTATCAGGTGGTGGACCCAGACTTCAAATGGCCACAGGTTTGGAGAACAAGTTTAGGAGCAGATTACCGCATGGAAAATGGCGTTGTTTTGACAACGGATTTTTCGTATTCCAAAGATATCAATGGTCCCCATGTACAAAACTGGGGTCTTTTACCTCCTTCAGAAACGTTGCAAGGTGTTGACAACAGACCAATTTACGGTCCAGATGATTTAATCAACAATGCCTATGTGTTTTCCAACTCGGATAAAGGAAGAATATGGAATGCGGTATTCAAAGGACAAAAAACTTGGGACAACGGGTTATATGCAAGCTTGGCCTATAGCTATTTGAACTCTAAAGACGTAAACTCCATTGAAGCGGAAATCACTGGAGATGCCTTTGCAGCCAATGCAATTACCGCCAATGCCAACGACGATGTGCTTTCGTATTCCAGATACGGAGATACCCATCGGTTTATAGGGGTTATTTCCAAAGCCTTTAAAACAGGAACCACGGTCTCCACCTTTTTTGAGTATGCGCAAGGAGGTCGATTCAATTATTTGTATGGAGGTGATATCAATGGAGATGGGTCTAGCATCAACGATTTACTGTATATTCCCACTGCTGCTGAAGTAGGTCAAATGACTTTTAGCGGAGCGGGACAGGCCGAAGCCTTCGAAGCTTTCATCCAACAAGATGATTATTTGAGTGAAAACAGAGGGCAATATGCAGAGCGATATGGTGCCTTGGCGCCTTGGAGAGGTCGCTGGGACCTTAAAATTCTTCAGGATATTAAATTGGCTCCAAAAAATACCTTGCAGTTAAGTCTGGATGTCTTGAATGTGGGTAATCTGATCAGTTCTGAGTGGGGTATTATCGACATCCCCACCAACCAGCAAGTTCTTGGGGTTACGGTTGACGATAACAACAATCCAACCTATACCTTCGACCCAAACCTGACTGAAACTTTCAGTTCAGATACCAGTTTACTATCCAGATGGCAAGCACAATTTGGAGTGCGCTATATTTTCAACTAACCACAGCAGAAATACTATGGAAAGGCTGCGCAATAGCGCGGCCTTTTTTATTTTTGCAGCATGAAGTACAAAAGACTCTCAAAGGAACAATTGGAGGAACTGCATCCGGAATTCATCAATTTTTTGGCTACACAGTCCATTACAGCGGAAGAGTGGAAAACCATTAAAAAAGAGAAGCCTGAGGTAGCTGAAGAAGAGATAGATGTATTCAGTGATTTGATTTGGGAAGGGGTACTTTCCAAAGTGGAATATCTGGAAAATGTTTCTGAACGCCACATGCACCTCTTTCATTTGACCGAGAAAGAAATGAAACTCCTTTCAGTGAAAGTCATGAATCCAGAAATTGACCTACGTACCAAAGTGGGTTTCGACTGGTTCAAACGTAATTTCCAATCCGATTTTGTGGAGTACCTTACTGCATCCAAAGCCTATAACGAGGATAAGAACGTAGACAAGTTTGAAATTATAAAACAAGGCGCGGTCATTACCAAAGGCGAACTCTACCAGTGGTTTGAGCAGATTATGGAGTAAACACTTTTGTTTTTAGAGATACTTCAAGATTTGGAAAATCATTAAATAACTCGATATTTGCGCAATAAAAATGTACCGGTCTTGGTCCTCGAACCGAGTGGGAAGGTATTTGAACCATATAAATGTCTAAATGGCACAGAAACCATCCATACCTAAAGGAACCCGAGATTTTTCACCAGCTGAAGTAGCCAGGCGTAACTATATCATCCAGACCATCAAAAAACATTTTGAAACCTATGGTTTCCAGCCTATTGAGACGCCTTCTTTTGAAAATTCAGAGACCTTAATGGGGAAATATGGAGATGAAGGGGATAGATTGATTTTTAAAATTCTGAATTCCGGGGATTTTATCTCAAAAGTGGATGACGTAACCTATAGTTCCAAGAACTCAGCTTCCTTGACACCAAAAATTTCGGAAAAAGCGCTGCGTTACGACCTTACCGTACCCTTTGCCCGTTATGTGGTGATGCACCAAAACGAGATTGATTTTCCCTTTAAACGCTATCAAATACAACCTGTTTGGCGAGCAGACCGACCTCAAAAAGGTCGTTTTCGTGAGTTTTACCAATGCGATGCCGATGTGGTCGGTGCCAATTCCCTGTTGCAGGAAGTGGAATTTGTACAACTGTACGATGCTGTTTTCACCGATTTGGAATTGAAGGGAACCACCATCAAAATCAACAACCGAAAAATTCTTTCTGGGATTGCCGAAGTTATTGGGGCCAAACATCTCTTGATAGATTTCACAGTTGCTTTGGATAAGCTCGATAAGATAGGAGAGGAGAAGGTAAAAGCTGAAATGTTGGAAAAGGGCATATCCGAAGCGGCGATTGCCAAGGCCCAACCCCTGTTTTCTATGTTGGGTTCAGCTTTTGAACAACTAGCGGAATTAAAAACATTGCTATCCGAATCAGAAATTGGCCTACAGGGAGTGGTAGATTTGGAAGAAATCATAAACACGGTTGAAGCCGTGGGGTTGCAATCTGCAAGCCTACAGTTGGATGTCACTTTGGCCCGCGGACTGAACTACTACACAGGTGCCATTTTTGAAGTTGCAGCCCCAGAAGGCGTTAGCATGGGCTCCATTGGCGGCGGCGGTCGCTATGATGACCTCACCGGCATTTTTGGTTTGAAAGATGTAAGTGGTGTTGGAATTTCCTTTGGATTGGATAGAATCTATCTGGTCTTGGAGGAATTGAACCTCTTCCCTGATAGTTTGGATACGTCTTTGGATGTGCTTTGCCTTAATTTCGGAAAAGGAGAAGGTATGGCAGGGCTTAAATTAGTGTCATCTCTCCGAAAAGCAGGGCTTCGAGCTGATCTATATCCCACAGATGCCAAAATGAAGAAGCAGTTTAAATATGCCGATAAGCGAGGAGTTCCCTATGTGATTCTTTTAGGGGAACAGGAACTCACCGAAGGCAATTTTGTGGTCAAAAATATGAAGACAGGTGACCAAAAGGCTTATAAATTGGATGAAGCTGAGCAGTTCGCAGAAACCGTTAGAGCCGCTTTTTGATTTCTTTAATGATGGTTTTATAGTAATCAACGCCATGGGGTACATATTTCCCAGTATTGGCCATTCCCCAAGTTTCCTCGGCAAATTGGAGTAGAGGAACCAAGTCCAAAGCATCCACTTCACTATCTTGTTTGGTCAGTCGATTTAATGGTGTTTTGAGTTCACAGATAAAAACATGGTGGAATTCGGCATCAATAAAATCCTCCGATATCTGATGGATTGCCTTAAAAGTTCCGATAGGCTCCAAATCCGATTCAGAAATGGCTAAACCAACCTCTTCGGCAACCTCGCGAACGGCGGCAACTTTAATGTCTTCTCCAGACGACACATGTCCCGCAACGGAAACATCCCAAAGGGATGGATGGGTTTCCTTATGTCTTCCCCGTTGTTGAATGAGTACCTTACCGTCTCTGGTGTAGAGCCAAACATGAATAGTAGGGTGCAGCAGTCCTTTTTGGTGCGCTTCGGATTTTAAGCAGGATTCTCCCGTTGGGTTTCCATGCTCATCCAAAATGTCGACCTGTTCATCCATGCAAATACAAAATCGTCAATTCGAGTGATTTTTCGAAATGAAATGAAGAAAAATTGTATCGAGAATAGGTTTCGTTTTCAAAACTACCAGTTCTCGATACAAAATTCCTTCGGAATCTCACTCGAACTGACGCTTACTCTATTAATCAAAATAACTGAATGTCTCGCCCTCTTTGATGGTCAACAAAGTTTCGTAGATCAAACGAATCACATTTTCAACATCATCCTTGTGCACGGTCTCAACCGTAGTGTGCATATAGCGCAACGGCAACGAAATCAAAGCTGAGGCCACACCGCCATTGCTATAAGCAAAGGCATCAGTGTCCGTTCCGGTATATCGGGAAGCTGCCAATCGCTGGAATGGTATCTTTTTAGTTTCGGCCGTTTCCAAAATACGTTCGCGAAGCTTGTTTTGCACCGCTGGGGCATACGAAACCACAGGGCCGGAACCAATTAATATCTCGCCTTCTTTCTTTTTGTCAATCATAGGCGTAGTGGTGTCGTGGCATACATCGGTAACAATGGCCACGTTGGGCTTAATGGTCTGTGTGATCATCTCAGCACCACGCAATCCAATTTCTTCTTGAACGGAATTGGTAATATACAGTCCAAAAGGAAGTTCCTTCTTGTTTTCATGTAGCAACCGGGCCACCTCTGCAATCATAAAACCTCCGACACGGTTATCCAAAGCGCGACAAACAAACTTATCCTTGTTCAATGTGTGGAATTCATCTGGGTAAGTGATGACGCATCCCACGTGTACGCCCATTTTCTCTACTTCTTCCTTGTCCTTGGCGCCTATATCGATAAAAATATTCTCAATTTTTGGGGTTTCCTCTTTGGCTTTGTCCCTGGTATGGATAGCTGGCCACCCGAAAACGCCCTTAACAATGCCATTTTTGGTATGGATATTTACCCATTTTGAAGGTGCAATTTGATGGTCGCTGCCCCCATTTCGGATGACATAAAGCAAACCGTTGTCGGTAATATAATTGACATACCAAGAGATTTCGTCGGAATGACCCTCTATGACGACCTTATATTTGGCATCAGGATTAATAACAGCTACCGCGGTCCCGTAAGTATCCGTAATGAAGTCATCCACATACGGTTTTAGATATTCCATCCATATTTTCTGCCCTTCCCACTCATAACCCGTAGGAGAGGGATTGTTCAAGTATTTTTCAAGGAACGTAAGCGATTTCTCGTTGATGATTTTTCCTGCTGCCATGTGTTTAATTTAGTCCACAAACATACTAATATTCACTTTTATTTAATAACCAAATCTTACCTTTATCTTTACTTTTGGCAAGACTTTTGAGCAATGAACCGGATGTTGAGAACGTATATTCTTGTTGTTTTTATCGCTTTTAGCGCCCTAGGATTTTCACAGGAGATTGAAAATGATTCTGTGTTGAATCCCAATGATTCCATTGCTGATTTTTATGTTCGGTTTGAAGGGGATTCCATTCTTCACAGCTCTATTGAACTGGATGAAGTCTACATCTTTGGTAAACTGGAATTTGCTGATAAAAATGAAAGGATACGATATCTTATTTTACGTCGGAAGACCTTAAAAGTGTATCCGTATGCAAAATTGGCAGCGGAACGTTTGGTGGAACTGAACGATAGCTTGAAGCATATCAAAAAAAGGAGACACCAGCGCAGGTATACCAAAAAGGTGCAGAAGTTTATTGAGGAGGAGTTCTCGGAAGAGCTCAAAAAACTAACCCGTACCGAAGGCCAAATTTTGGTAAAATTGATCTATCGGCAAACAGGGACAACCGGATTTGATTTGGTAAAAGAACTTCGCAGTGGATGGCGGGCCTTTTGGTATAATACTACGGCCAGTTTGTTTAGCATTAGTTTAAAGGAAGAATTTCACCCTGAAAGCATACATGAAGACTATTTGATTGAGGACATTCTGCAACGTGCCTTTGCGGCCAATCAACTGGAACGGCAGAAATCGGTGCTGGATTACGACTATGCCCAGCTGAGCAACAAATGGAAAAACACTCCTCCGGAAACTAAAAATTAGTCTTTGGATTTCTTCTTCCCAAAGACCGCGTCCATAACAATGTTCACGGACCGAAAACCTAAATAAATGGCTAAACCTCCAAACAGAATTCCCAAAATCAACACAGGAATGAAAAGAGGGTTATCATCATTTTTAATGGCTTCATAAAAGAGTACTGGGCCTAAAAACATACAAAAAATGGTATAACCAAACGATTTTAATCCTTTTACCAAAAGTTCCTTGTCTGTTCGCCTCATGGGACCAAAGTAGGAATATTAGCTTATATTTAGAGGATATCGCATAAAAATTGACCATGGAACTTCTCGTTTTGGGCCTTGTGGTACTTTTCATTATTGTGGCCACGGTAAAGTTTAAAATGCATCCCGTTTTTTCCCTGACTTTGGCGGCAGTGGCATCAGGATTCCTATTGGGGCTGAATTCCCAGGATATTATGAGCACGATTGCAGAAGGATTTGGAAAAACACTTTCCGGAATTGGACTGGTAATCGCTTTTGGGACCGTTATTGGAATCTATTTGGAGAAAACTGGAAGCACCCAGGTCTTGGCCAATAGTATTTTAAAACTCATTGGATTAAAGCGCTCTCCGTTGGCCATTAATTTGGCGGGATTTGTAATTTCCATTCCGGTGTATTGCGATTCTGGGTTTATTATCCTTTCCTCCTTGAACAAGGCCATTAGCAGAAGAACGGGTATTCCCGCTTTGGTTTTTGCCATTGCCTTGGCCACTGGGTTGTATTCTGCGCATGTATTTGTGCCGCCCACTCCTGGGCCTTTGGCAGCGGCATCCATACTGGAGGCTGATTTGGGCTTGGTGATGATTTTGGGGCTTTTGGTGGCCATTCCCGTTTCCATTTCGGGGTATTTTTGGGCCCATTTTATTGGTAAATCCCTCAAGGAAGATGAAATGGCTGAAGCCATGGAAGAAAAGGAAGAGGTTCCATCCACGGTAAGACCGTTCCAAGCCTTTTTACCCTTGCTTGTCCCCATTATTTTGATAGCCATGAAATCTCTGGTCAATTATCCTACCTATCCATTGGGCGAAGGAGTTGTGTTTAAAATCATGGACTTTTTGGGAAGTCCTATTATTGCTCTATTGGTTGGTGTGTTCTTTGCATTTTCATTGGGGAGACAAACACCATCCAAGGAAAAACAGGCTTGGGTAGCGGAAGCGTTTAAGCAAGCGGGAGCCATTGTCTTGATTACGGGAGCGGGAGGAGCCTTTGGTGCCATTTTACGAACAATTGATATTGCTTCCATCATCAATTTGGAGTCGAGTTCGGGTATCGGTGGACTTTTGATAGCCTTTGTGATTGCTGCGGTGTTAAAAACAGCACAAGGGTCATCCACGGTCGCCATTATTACCACATCCGCTATTATAGCTCCTTTATTGGAAACCTTTGGGTTGTTGTCCATCACTGATAAAGCCTTGACCGTTTTGGCTGTCGGGGCAGGGGCCATGACGGTTTCACATATCAATGACAGCTATTTTTGGGTGGTTTCCCAGTTTTCCAATATTAATGTAAAAATCGCATTGCGAGGGCATACTTTGGGAACCCTAGTGCAAGGCATCACAGGTATTTTAGTGATACTCTTGTTATATATCCTATTGTGATATGTTATTTATTCGATGGTTAAGCTCCTTTCAAATTCTTGAGCAACGGCAAAATAGCCAAGGGCATAGTCGTTTGGTCGTTCCACGTTGTCAAAAATGTTGATGTTATCCAAACCTGTTATATCAAAAACATTACCACGAACCGTGGCCACAGGAGTTTCAAAAACACCACCATTATTTTCTGTTTGTTCCACCAAAAGGTCCATATAGTTGTAAAAGTCCTCAGTGGCTCCCAAAATACTTACAGAAATATCGTTGCCGGCCTGTAGGTTATCATCGTAGAAATAAGAAAATCGAAATTGTTGCCCTTGGAAAAATTGGTCATCCACAGCTTGAAAATTACCGAAATCGAAGTCAAATACATAATAATCATCTTGTTCAGGGGTGTCCGTAAACGTAACAACTACTTCTGTATCATCTTCGTTGAAAAGGGTTCCATCTCCCTGCTCCAAATTATCAATTGGAACGGTTGGGGCATAGTCTGTTCGTGCGTAGTACCGTCTTCCCTTATGGTTAAGTTGCAAAATAAAAGATACGCCAGGCTCCACTTGTGCAGTGCGGATGCGTTGGTCTGAGGTAAAGCTTAAATCTGGCACATAAATGCCACTTCCGGGTGTTTCCTCTGTTAAATTTGAAAATGCTAACCATTCAAACAGTCCATCCCTAGTGGGTACACCATAGGTAATGACCGGACTTTCGACTTGGGTAGCTGGATTATCCTCGAAAAAATTGCTGGTTTCCCGCATCGTTATTCTAACATCCACAAATTCTTGGCTTTTATCCACACGCAATAATCCCTCAACAATAAGTCTGGGCTCGGTATCAGGTAAATCTACGTCCACAACATCTTCGCATGACGTAAACATGAAAATGACCCCTATAATGATGATTATTTTTTTCATACGCTAGAATCTAAAGTTATAGGTTATGGCTGGAATGATTCCAAAAATGGAGGTTCTAATTGCCTCGTTCCTTCCGGTATCCTCATTCTCTCTAAAATTGATGGATGCCGCATTTTTTCTACTGTAAACATTGTAGATGCTGAACACCCATTCAGATTGGATTTTTTTGCGTTGGTTTCGTTTAGGGGTTAATTTGGCCGATACATCCAATCTATGGTAGTCCGGAAGTCTCTCCTTGTTTCTAAATCCGTAGTATGGTACTGTGAGCCCTTCAAACTCGAACTGGCCAATGGGATAGTTTGTGGGCTGTCCTGTCTGAAAGACAAAATTCGCATTGAAGTTCCACTTTTCATTGAGCTCAAGGTTTCCATAAATGGAAAGGTCGTGTCTTTTGTCGTACGGAGTGCTGTACCATTCGCCTTGATTGATGCCCGTTTCAAGGTCTGAGCGCCCTGTGTCTATGCCCAGGTCCCTTCCGGGGGTTCGTTGTTCCGATTTTGACCACGTATAGGCCAGCCATCCTGTGAATTGGCCTTCATTTTTCCGAATTAGAAATTCCAACCCGTACGCTCTGGCCACACCATTTAATATCACCTGCTCTATGGCATTATTGGCAATCAGGTCCGCACCATCAATATAATCAATCCTGTTTTGGATATCCTTATAAAAGCCTTCGGTCTCAAAACTAAAAGCACCATTTTTGATATTCCTAAAATAGCCCAAGGCGTATTGATCCAGCAATTGGGGTTCAGTAAAAGGACCACTAGGGGTCCACACATCCAAAGGAGTGGGTGAGCTAGTGTTCGAGAGAAGATGGAGATATTGTGCCAGTCGGGTATAACTTGCTTTAATAGAGCTTTTGCCGTTAAAGTTATACGATGCGGATACCCTGGGCTCTAGATTGAAAAACTTTTTAAGTGTGCCACTTCTCCCCGGATTTATGGTGTCAATGGGAGTAGCCTCTTTGTAAACAAGGGTAAAGGGGTCAAAGATGACGGGATTATCATTTTCATAAACGTAAAATTCATCCTGCCCTAAGCGGTTGAATTGACTGGCCCGAAGGCCGTACTCCAAACTTAAATTTTCCGATACCTGATGCTCAATATCGACATAGATGGCGTTCTCATTGGCGTATTTTTTGGTCAGTTGTTCTTCCAGAATCCCAGAATCTGGACTGTTGGGCTTTATTTTTCCGGGATTGAACACATAGTAGGTGTTGTTGAGACCGTAATTGAGTTGTAGTTTATCGTTTATATAATGTTTTAGATCATACTTTAGGTTGAAGTTTTGGATGCCCGAATCCCACTCAAACCCCACGAAATCAAGCTCTAAACCATAGTAATAATCAGAATAGATAAGAGACAGGTTTGAAAACAGCCTATCGGAAAATAAATGGTTCCACCTGAAGTTCCCCACAGCATTTCCATAGGTATTCACGAACCGATCACTGATGCTGAACAGGTCACGTCCAAAGTAACCTGAAAGAAAAATATTGTTCCGATGGTTGATTTTGTGGTTGATTTTGGCGTTCAGGTCATAGAAATACGCCTTATTATCCACGTCAAATAACGACAAAAATAGATGGGCGTAAGAAGCTCTTCCACCAACCAAAAACGCGGTTCTATCTTTCTGGATAGGCCCTTCCAACAATAATCTACTCGCAACCGCACCAATGCCCCCATTGACCTTAAAATCTTTACTATTTCCTTCCTTTTGAAATATTTCCAATACGGAAGAAACCCTTCCGCCATAGCGCGCAGGGATACCTCCTTTGAACAGCTTTACATCTTTAATGGCATCAGGATTGAAAACGGAAAAGAACCCAAACAAATGTGACGTATTAAACACAGTGGCTTCATCCAAAAGGATAAGGTTTTGGTCTACTGCTCCTCCACGAACATTGAATCCTGAAGATGCTTCTCCGGCATTGGAAACCCCTGGCAAAAGCAATAGTGACTTAATCACGTCTGCTTCTCCAAGCACCACAGGAATCTGTTTTATGGTCTGTACGGCCATGGTGTTGACGCTCATCTGCGGTTTGCGGATATCGAGCCGTTCCACATCATCGGAAACAACAACTTCCTCTAATTGTTCAGCCTCTTCAACCAGACTAAAATCACGCTTAGTATTGGAATTTAGGTTGATGGTCTCCCGCACATCCTGAAATCCCAAATAGCTTACCACTACCGTGTATTCCCCTTGTGGAAGGGTAACGGAATAGAATCCATATTCGTTGGTGGTAACGCCGGTTTTAAGCTCAGGAAATGCAATGGTAACCCCGATTAAAGTCTCATTGCTATTAGCCTCTGAAATGGTTCCGCTGAGTGTAAACTTTTGTTGCGCCTGTGCAAAAAGACTGCAAAGGAATAGGCCAAGACAAAAGACAAAATGTCTATTCGGCATTTTTTAGGTTTTCCTAAAAATACACATTAAATGTGTAGCTGGAAAAATAAAAATAGGCCGGTGCTTTTGTTTTTTATCCTATGGAATCCAAAATAGAATTAAGCGTTGCGCTGGGGCGCATGGCCTTGGAGGCCATCTCCACATTTGGTAAATAATACCCGCCAATATCCATTGGAAATCCTTGGGAATCAATCAGTTCTTGAGCTATCTTGGCTTCATTGGCAGAAAGCGCTTCGTACACTTTACCAAAAGTGGCTTTCAATTCCTCATCCTCATTTTGGGTGGCCAATTGTTCGGCCCAATAGAGCGCCAAATAGAAATGACTGCCCCTAGTGTCCAGTTCATTTACTTTTCTGGATGGGGATTTGTCGTTATCCAAGAATTTCTCGGTTGCTTTGTCCAATGCATCGGCGAGAATCAAAGCTTTTTTGTTCTTATTTTTTTCGCTGTAGAATTCCAAGGAAACCCCTAAAGCCAAAAATTCACCCAAGGAATCCCATCGCAAGTGGCCTTCTTCCAGAAACTGTTCTACGTGTTTTGGAGCTGAACCTCCAGCACCGGTTTCAAACAGACCACCGCCGTTCATCAAAGGAACAATGGAAAGCATTTTGGCACTGGTACCGACTTCCAAAATAGGGAAGAGATCAGTAAGGTAATCCCTGAGCACGTTTCCAGAAACGGAGATGGTATCTTTTCCATCTTTTAGTCGCTGAAGCGTAAACTTGGTTGCTTCAATAGGGGATAGGATTCTAATGTCCAATCCAGTTGTATCATGATCCTTTAAGTACAGATTTACTTTTTTGATCAATTCAACATCGTGGGCCCTACTTTCGTCCAACCAAAAAACAGCAGGGTCATTTGTAGCTTTTGCACGACCTACGGCTAATTTTACCCAATCTTGAACGGGTGCATCTTTAACCTGGCACATTCTCCAGATATCACCTTGCTCCACTTGGTGTTCAAGCAAAGTATCGCCAGTGGATTGACTTACAACTTTAACGACTCCACCTGCAGGAATTTCAAAAGTTTTGTCATGAGATCCGTATTCCTCAGCTTTTTGAGCCATGAGCCCCACATTGGGAACAGTTCCCATGGTGGCGGGATCAAAAGCACCGTGTTCCTTGCAGAAATCTATGGTTGCTTGGTAGATACCTGAGTAACTACTATCAGGAATGATGGCTTTGGTATCTTGAAGTTTTCCATCTTTGTCCCACATTTTCCCTGAATTCCGGATCATGGCGGGCATGGAAGCATCAATGATAATGTCACTGGGCACATGCAGGTTGGTAATTCCTTTTTCGGAATTCACCATGGCCAAATCGGGTCCATTTTCAATGGTCTTTTGAATGGCGCCTTCAATTTCTTTATGTTGATTCTCTGGTAGCTTGGCAAGTTTATCATACAAAGTCTCTAAACCATCGTTGGGATCAACACCAATCTTTTCAAAAGTCTCACCATATGTTTTGAAGAGTTCCTCAAAATACACTTTTAGGGCATGACCAAAAATGATGGGGTCAGAGACCTTCATCATAGTTGCTTTAAAATGTAGGGACAATAACAGGTGATTTTTTCTAGCATCGGTAATTTCTTTGGCGAAAAAGTCCACCAAAGCTTTTTTGCTCATAACCGTGGCATCAATAATCTCGCCCTTTTGCAAAGCAAGCTTGTCCTTCAAAATTTTGGTTGAGCCATCGGCTCCTACCAATTCAATGCGAACCTCATCTGCATTGGATAGGGTAAGGGATTTTTCATTGGCCCTAAAATCACCATGGGACATAGTAGCCACATGGGTCTTGGAATCTGACGACCATTCACCCATGGTATGTGGGTTTTTCATGGCGTAGTTTTTTATGGCCTTTGGAGCCCTTCGGTCCGAGTTGCCCTCACGGAGTACTGGATTTACAGCACTTCCCTTTATTTTGTCATACTTGGCCTTGATGGTTTTTTCTTCATCATTTTTAGGCTCATCTGGATAATCTGGAAGGTTATACCCCTTCTCTTGCAGTTCTTCTATAGCTTCTTTTAATTGTGGAATGGAAGCACTGATATTCGGCAATTTAATGATGTTGGCTTCAGGTGTCTTGGCCAATTCGCCCAAAATGGAAAGGTCATCGGAGACCTGTTGGTCGCTGTTGAGAAATTCGGGAAATACCGCTGCAATTCTACCGGCCAGGGAAATGTCCTTGGTTTCGATGGTGATGTTTGCGGTTTCGGTATAAGCTTTTACAATAGGTAGGAAGGATAATGTTGCTAAGGCGGGTGCCTCGTCTGTTTTCGTATAAAAAATTTTGGCCATTTATGTGTATTTGTTTGAGCGGTGCAAATATACGATTTATGGACGGTGTACTAATAATGAATTTTTTAAAAGTGAGGGGTAATACTTGAAGATTTTCTAAAAAACAAAAGCCATATCCATGTGCGAACATTGATATGGCTTTCTATAAAGGACTAAAAGATTTGTTTTGTGTTGCTACAAAACCGCAATCCTAAGATTGCATCTGTTGCCCTTTAGACGTTTACTCTGCACTATCCATTCGGTTTTGCAACCCAACTTTATCCTGCAAAGTGTCCTGATAATTTCCTAAATCTTATCAAAACGGGAAATTGCTCTCCCATCCGCACATAAAATTTACGAACTCTCCTTGAGACTCCGCCGAAGCGTCTTCCCAATTTGAAATTCCTTTTGTGATCAGTAGTGTTACCAATTCAAAGGGAAATTTTCAGTTTTTAAAGAACGTCAACTCTAAAACCGAAACATGGACTTGACTTTCATCATTTTCATATTTCTTCTACTAAAGTACTTTAAAGAACGAGAAAAACAAATTTTATAATCGATTAAAAATCAACAATATATGAACCGGTGTTATTAACAATTGTTCATAAAAAAAGCACCTTGGAAAAGGTGCTTTCTTGTTTTTCTTTCGGGATGTTGAATTACCCCCTAACTTCTTTGATTCGTGCCTTTTTACCGGTAAGACCTCTAAAGTAGAAGATTCTTGCTCTACGTACTTTACCTTTTTTGTTTACTTCAATTCGTTGCAATGCGGGCATGTTGATTGGGAAGATTCTTTCTACCCCAACGGTACCGGACATTTTACGAATGGTGAACGTTTCTGTGGCTCCGCTACCTCTTCTTTGGATTACAACTCCTTTAAAGAACTGGGTACGGGTCTTTTCACCTTCCTTAATTTCATAGTACACAGTGATGGTGTCTCCTGATGAAAATTTTGGAAATTCTTTTTTTGGAACAAATTCGTCTTCAACAAATTTTATTAGGGATTCCATGGTTTAATTTTTAATGTTTAGCAAGACCAACTTTCACGTATCTCGTCAGAGGTTGATTTTGAGATTGCAAAAGTAATGCAATATTTAGAAATAGCAAGGTGTTTTTTGTTTTTTGAACACCTTAATCTTTGTGAGGTTATTTTTTTACCTGCTTCGCAGCGAATAATAACAATCCAATGGCAAAGAGAACGTAGGGCAGAGGGTTTAAAATACTACCCAAGGCATTAGCTTTTACAATTGATTCAGGTCCGGTTTGTGCAGAGAACGTGGTCAAAAGTAAAGTGCCCAGGGAGAATATAATGGACAGCACACTACCTAGGAACATGAGTATTGTGCCCCAGTTCCGTTGTTTCGCAAGTAGGATTCCACTGGCCAATACAACAATAAGTTTTGCCAAAGAGGTCAAACCACCTCCAATCATATAGTACGCTTCGTAGTTTTCCATTGAATTTATTTTAAAAGGTCAGGTCTTCGTTTTTGGGTTCGTTCCAAGGCTTGCTCCTCGCGCCATTTTTCAATTTTTGGGAAGTCGCCACTCAACAAAATTTTTGGAACTTCCATTCCTTTGTATTCCGAAGGGCGGGTATATACGGGCGGCGCCAATAAATTATCTTGAAAGGTATCGGTAAGTGCAGAAGTTTCGTCATTCAAAACCCCAGGAAGTAATCTGATTACGGCATCGCACAAAACAGCAGCGGCCAATTCGCCTCCAGATAGTACATAATCCCCAATAGAAATCTCACGGGTCACATGCATATCCCGCACCCTTTGGTCCACACCTTTATAGTGTCCGCACAAAATAATAAGGTTTTCTTTCAGGGAAATTTGATTCGCTATACCTTGGTTGAGGGTTTCACCATCCGGGGTCATATAAATGACTTCGTCATAGTTCCTTTCAGACTTCAGTTGAGAAATACACTTATCAATGGGCTCTATCATCATTACCATGCCGGCACCGCCGCCAAATTGGTAATCGTCCACCTGTTTATAGTTACCTGAGGTGTAATCCCTAAGGTTGTGCAGATGCACTTCAACCAAATCCTTTTCAATGGCTCGCTTTAAGATAGAAGCCTCAAATGGACTGGTCAAAAGTTCGGGCAGTACTGTGATGATGTCTATCCGCATGGGTGTTGATGAAAAATGCTTAGGCTTTTGAATTTTTCCAAAAGTAGTGAATGTAGTCGGTATCTTTTTTCCAATCCAAACGCTCGTATAATTTTTGTGCGGGATTGTCCAATGCGGTTTCCAAAGCCAACCCCTTAAAATCCATTTCTTGACAGTGCAATTTAGCCTGATTCAACAATGCCTCCCCGACACCTTTCTTCCTAAATTTTGGGGAAACGTATAGGTCATTCAGAATATAAGAAGGCTGAAGGGATACGGATGAAAAGGTCTTGTATAATTGGGTAAATCCTGCGGGCTCTCCATTTTCCAGGGCAATGAAAATTACCGTTTCATTTTGTGAAAACCGCTCCTTTAAAAAATTCTGGGCGGCATTTAGGTCCGAAGTCTGCCCATAGAACACTCGGTACGCATCAAAAAGGGGCACAATGTGCTCTAAGTCTGAAAGGGTTGCCTTTTTGATGGTCATTGAGTCTGAATTTTAAAAGGCTCCCTTTCGGAAGCCTTGACTTATTTTTTCTGCTTGTTCAATTCGTCCTGTAGCTGACGGCTTATTTTTTGCTCACGTTCTAAAGCCCGTCGCCTGTGCTGTTCATAATCCTGTTCTAGATCAGCCAAGGCTGTTTTCGCCTGTTGGGTCAAGAAATTACTGTTCCTAAATCGATAAATAAAGAACAACAAGAACAACAAAAGCGCAAAAATAATAGACCACAAAATAAAGTTATAGGTTCCTTTACTGATCAAGGCTCCAAAAAAGGAAATACTGTCCTTTTCTTCGGTAACGGTATTCAATTTATTGGTGGTATCCTGCAATTTGGCATTGAGGTCCTCTATTTCAGCTTTGTTCGCCGTAATGGTCGCAGAAAGATCTTTTATGGATTCATAGGCCGTATTTATGGTATCAAAGATGTTGCTCTTTACTTCGTTTAGACTTGCGAGTCGTATTACCTCGTAGGGAACACCATTTCCAGATCTGTAATTGGTGGACTTCCGTTCCATGTCCTCAAACTGACCTTTTATGGTCATGTCCTGGTTTTCGTCGTTTTCCTCTTGTGCAAGGGATGAAAAGAAAGGTGCAAGTAGGGCTAATGCAATGAAAATTCGTAAATGCTTCATAGTCAATATATTCTCGTAAATAATTTAGATTAAGGGTAAGGCGAAATTACACCAATAAACCTAAAATCAAAAGAAAAACCCATTTACTGGACTTGTGTTCCCGCTTTTCCCAAATCTTTAGTAATACGTATAACGCCTAACCTTGGCAATATATTTCGCCAATCGGATGACTTGATGGGAATAACCATACTCATTATCATACCATATATATAGCACCACACTTTTTCCATCTGCCGAAACAATAGTGGCCTTACTGTCATAAATAGATGGAGCAGAGGTGCCCACAATGTCTGTGGAAACCAGCTCATTGCTCAGCGAATATTTTATCTGTTCCACTAAATCACCTTCCAAGGCATATTTCTTTAATATGGTATTGATACTTTCTTTAGAGGTCTTGTTCTTTACTTCCAAATGCAGAATGGCGAGTGAACCATTGGGTACAGGTACCCGAATGGCATTGGAGGTCAGTTTTCCCTTCAGTGAGGGCAAAGCCTTGGCCACGGCTGTCCCAGCCCCGGTTTCTGTTACCACCATGTTCAAGGCAGCGGCACGCCCCCTTCTGTATTTCTTGTGCATGTTGTCCACCAAATTTTGGTCATTGGTGTAGGCGTGGATAGTCTCCAAATGCCCTTTTTTTATACCGAGGGAATCCTCAATAACCTTTAGAATAGGAGTAATGGCATTTGTTGTACATGAAGCGGCAGAATAGATTTTGGTCTTATCTGGATCAAATTCAGTATGATTGACACCGTGCACAATATTGGGAATTTCTTTTCCTGGAGCGGTAAGCAACACCTTACTGGCGCCTTTGGATTCCAAATGTCTGGAAAGTGCTTCTTTATCTCTAAACGCACCGGTATTGTCAATAACCAAGGCACTATAGATTCCATATTTGGAATAATCAATGTCCTCTGGTTTATCGGCGCTGATAAATTTCACAGTGGTACCGTTTATGATCAAGGCTTGGTTTTTGGCATCCACATCCACAGTTCCCATAAATTGGCCATGGACAGAATCCGTTTTTAATAGCGCTGCTCGTTTTTCCAAGACTTCTTGGTTCAATTCTCCTCTGACTACCACCGCACGGAGTCGCAATTGACTTCCTCGCCCGGTCTTGGCCATGAGTTCCCGGGCCACCAACCGACCTATTCGCCCAAAACCATAAAGCACTACGTCTTTGGGTTTTATTTCCTTGGTTTGCTGGGCATCCTTCAGCTTATCCACAACAAAGGCCTTTACGTTAAGGTGATTGTTGTCGTCTGAATGGTATTCATAGGTGAGTTTGCCAATATCCAACTTGGCAGGGGGCAGGTTGATGTCATTTATGGCTCGTAAAATTTCAACGGAATCAAAAATGGAAATGGGCTTTTGCACAAATTCACCAGCGTATTCGTGTAGGTTGATGATGTCGCTGACATTTTTATCGATAATCTGGTTTTTAAAGAGGACCACTTCAATGGCTTTGTCGTACCAGAGATCACTGATAATTTTGATGAATTCGGTGGTTGCCTTTCGTCTATCTGCCTGAAAGGCAAGCTCTTTTTCATAGGATTTAATGTCTCCCATAGTTGTTTGTTTGAATTTGTTTAGTTGTTGCAGGGGCTAAATTAGCTATTTTCAAACGTTTTCGTAAAAGAAATGAGGTACAAAAAAAGCACCATTTTACAGGTGCTTTTAAGTGTGTTTTTGTCACTTTTATTAGAAAATCATGTGCTCTTTTTCACCATTTTCATTGATCATGGTAAAGCTGGTTCTGCCGTATTGAGAAACTTTTCCAAACTCTTTCTCGGCATCTTCAATATTATCCACATCAGTATCATTTACCTTAATGATGACCTTGTTGCGTAAATCATATCGACTGTAGCGTTCTGGAACATCAATAATCTTCACACCATTTGAAACTCCAAACTTTTTCTTGTCCTCTTTGGAAAGGTTCTTTACCAAGAATCCTGTAGCGGGCAGAAGAACTGTATTTTGCTTTTTAAGGGTCACATTTTTGGTAATGTTTTCACCATCCCTATCTATGATTACCTTAACAACATCGCCAGGTCTTTTGGAGGAAAGATAGCCTGACAATTCGGAAAATTTGTGAACCGTAATATTATCCACTTGCTTAATGATATCGCCTTTCTGCAGATTTGCATCAGCAGCACCGGATTCCTCGGTCACGTCAGATACATACACCCCTTCCAAGTCATCAACGCCCAACTCGTTGGCCACATCGGGATTAAGGTCGCCTCCTCTGATACCCAAAAGTCCTTTTTGAACATTCCCATATTCCATAATGTCCTCTACCACTTTTTTAGCAGTATTGCTGGGTACGGCAAAAGCATACCCCACATAAGAACCGGTTTGAGAAGTTATTGCAGTATTGATTCCAATCAAGTCTCCATTGGTATTGACCAAGGCTCCGCCGCTATTGCCTGGATTTACGGCGGCATCAGTCTGAATAAAGGATTGACTTCTACCCAAAGATCGTGCCTTGGCACTCACAATTCCTGCTGTAACGGTTGAGGTTAGGTTAAACGGGTTTCCAACGGCCAGTACCCATTCCCCGATTTTGGCATGGTCTGAATCTCCGAAAGCCAAGTACGGAAGGGCATCTTCAGCATCAATTTTCAACAAAGCGATATCGGATTCGGAATCCGCTCCGATGACCTCAGCATCGTAGGTTTTGTTATTATTTAAGGTAACCTGTAATTGACTCGAGTTGACAATTACGTGGTTATTGGTCACAATATAACCGTCAGGGGAGATGATTACTCCAGACCCAGAGCCCACTTGAGGGGTTTGCTGGCGTTCAAATCCGTAGAAAAAATCGGAAAGGCTGCTTGAGCCTTTGCTGATGGTGAGGTTTTTTACGTGGACCACTGAATTTACCGTTTTTTCGGCGGCTAGGGTAAAATCAACCTCGTTGATGCCTGCACCTCTGGCAGAGGTAGGCAGATTACTTGTGGTCAGGAATGGACTTTCCTGTTCAAAGGTCACCACTTTATAGTTGTCTTTTTCAAAAAATAATTTGTAGGACCCCAGTGTAATTGCGCCTGCAAATACGGAGACTAGGAGCAAACTGGCTATTTTCTTCATAATTCTGTATATTTTTAACATTTCGGTTCAACAAAATTAAAGGAATTCATTTTTTCACTTTGTCGGTTTAACTCCCTTTTAACTGCAAAAATTTCCTTAAAGAATATGCTATTTTTGTTCCTTTGTAGGGATTATGAAATTGCAGTTTTTTAAATATCAAGGAACAGGGAACGATTTTGTCATCATCGACAATCGCCAAGATATATTTCCCAAAAACAACACCAAACTTGTGGCGCAATTATGCGACAGACGATTTGGAATAGGCGCGGATGGTTTGATTTTGTTGGAGAATGACAAAACTTCCGATTTTAAGATGGTCTACTACAATGCGGATGGAGGCGAAAGCTCCATGTGTGGCAACGGGGGTAGATGTTTGGTGGCCTTTGCGCATTACTTGAGGTTGATAGAAAATAAAACCACTTTTAATGCTGTGGATGGATTGCATGAAGCCACGATTGATGGCGATTTGGTCAACTTGAAGATGGTGGATGTGGATGAAATCCGCGAAAAAGCAGCCTATACTTTTTTGGATACAGGGTCTCCACACCATGTGCAATTGGTTGAAGGATTGCAAAAGTTTGACGTTCACAGGGAAGGTGCAAAATTGCGCTATGGGCTGTACGGAAAAGCGGGAAGTAACATTAACTTTGTAGAGCAACAGAATGTAGATACGTTTCAAGTGCGTACCTATGAAAGAGGTGTAGAGGATGAGACGTATTCTTGCGGGACCGGAGTTACGGCGGTGGCCATAGCCATGCATAAATCTGGAAAAACCCAATCCAATACCGTAAAAATCAGCACCCCTGGAGGGGATTTGTCCATCAGTTTTGAACAAAACAATGGGCATTACACCAATATTTATTTAAAAGGACCAGCCATTCAGGTCTATAAAGGAGAGATAGCATGTTGAACCTAAAAGGAAAACAGGTGTATCTAAGGGCCTTGGAGCCCACTGACTTGGAATTTCTTTACCAATTGGAAAACGATACGTCCATTTGGGAGATCAGTGGCACCCTAAAACCCTATTCCAAAAAGGTACTTAAACTGTATTTGGAGAATGCGCATCGGGATATCTATGAGGTAAAACAATTGCGTTTGTGCATTTGCAATTCAGACGATA
The DNA here is from genome assembly GCF_017313225.1 of Allomuricauda sp. CAU 1633. GTDB lineage: Bacteria > Bacteroidota > Bacteroidia > Flavobacteriales > Flavobacteriaceae > Flagellimonas. The sequence goes on from NZ_JAFLNE010000002.1 coordinate 991,173, forward strand.
CTTGTATCGGCTTGATTGATTTATTCGATTTTGACCCCAAACACGGAAGGGCTGGAATGGGCATTGTCATTGCCAATTCTGAGAATCGAAATAAAGGAGTGGGGGCAGAGGCCATGCAACTTTTATGCAATTATGCGTTCTCTACTTTGAATCTACATCAACTCTTCGCCAATATTCTGGAAGAAAATAAGGCCAGTATCCATTTGTTTGAAAAAATGGGCTTTGAAAAAATTGGGGTGAAGAAAGAATGGATTCGGACCAGCAAAGGATTCAAGAATGAAATCATGTTTCAAAAGATAAATGCAAATGAATCTTAGAAAAGTACTTTGGGCAACCGCTATTTTGGGGCTTTTGATCTGTGGGTTCATTGCCTATCAAATTTACAGCGCCATTTTCAGCCCCAACACTCAGTTTAATAATGAGGAGGCATATGTCTTTATCGCATCCGATGCCACTTTTTCTGAGGTGAAAGAATACTTGGAGCCTTTGTTGAAAGATTTATCCACTTTTGAAGCCGTGGCCCAACGGAAGGGATATATCACCAACATAAAGGCGGGAAAATATGCGCTTAAAAAAGGGATGAACAACAATGAGATTATCAATACCCTACGTAGTGCAAACCTACCGGTGAACGTATCTTTTAATAATCAAGAATCGTTGGCATTATTGGCGGGCCGTATATCAGAACAGATAGAAGCCGATAGTCTATCGTTGCTTCAAGCTTTCAATGATCCTGGGTTTTTGAACGAAACCAATTTTGATGAGGACACGAAATTGGGCATGTATTTGCCTAATACCTATGAATTCTTCTGGAATACCGATGCAGAATCTTTTAGGGATCGTATGTTGCAAGAATATGAAAGATATTGGAACGAGGAGCGGGTGCAAAAAGCAAAAGATTTGAATTTGACCCCTGCTCAAGTGATAGCTTTGGCCGCTGTGGTACAAAAAGAAACCGCAAAGGTAGATGAACGTCCCCGTGTGGCTGGAGTGTACCTTAATAGAATACGAAAGGGGATTTTGTTGCAGGCAGACCCCACGGTAATTTTCGCCATCAAAAAGCAAACAGGCAATTACGATACCATCATTAAACGGGTTTTGTACCGTGATTTGGAGATGGATTCGCCCTACAACACCTATAAATATGCAGGTGTTCCACCAGGGCCCATCACCATGCCGGATATTTCATCCATAGAGGCAGTTTTGAACCCCGAAAAACACGATTACCTCTATTTTGTTGCGAATGTCTCCAACTATGGCTACCACATGTTTGCCAAGACCTTGGCGCAGCACAACCGAAATAAAGCGCAGTATATCCAATGGCTCAATGCGCAAAAAGTGCTCAGATAATGCTTTTTGCCGTTAATTTTCAACGCTTTAACGGATTTTGGGCCTCTTTTAAGAAAATCTTAGGAGCTTTACGGGTACCGTTACAATGACTCCCCCTATATTTGCCGGCCAAATTGATTTTTGATACGTATATAGTATCGAGATCACAAATATGAACATTATGAAAAGATGGATAGGTTTTGTACTACATCTTGCCATGATTGTAGTTTTAACAAGTTTTGGTACGTACACCGTAATGAAAAAAGTGAATGTGGAAATTCCAGATTCATTGAGGGTGACAACGGACATTGAAATACCTGCTCCCAAGGATTCCATTGCATTTTCTGGGGGAAAAGTAATCAACCCTCCCTTTTTGGGAAAAGCTTATAATGGCTTTAAAGATGCATTGGCCTTTAAAGAATCCCAAGGAAAATATCATGTGGTAAATACATTGGGGTATTTGGGAAAATATCAGTTTGGGGGAAGTACCCTAAGTTTGATGGGGGTACACGATATAGATTCTTTTTTGAATGACCCTATACTTCAAGAACAAGCTTTTGATATAAATGTGGCCCGTAACAAATGGATTTTGCGAAGGGACATCAAACGTTTTACCGGAAAGCGCATCGGGGGTATTGAGATTACCGAATCGGGTATTTTGGCAGCAGCACATTTGGCAGGAGCTGGAAATGTAAAGAAGTATTTACGTTCCTACGGTCAGGATGATGTGGCGGATGCATACGGAAGTAGCATCTCATACTACATGAAAAAATTTGCGGGATATGATACTTCCAAGATTCAACAACGGAAGAATCCAAAAATATAGTGGCAAGGTAACAATTAGCGATAACCCAGAATTCTATTCTGGGTTTTTTTATGCCTGAATGATATAGATAGTGGGCCTTTTGTCCAAATCAATATGGATTTCACTCCACTCATGGGCACTCTTGGTCTGAATGAACTCTGTAGGAAGGGTAATGTCACAAGCAATGCACAATCGGGTGGTTTTATGCAATATCTTAATCAGTTCTTCCAACAATTTATTGTTTCTATACGGGGTTTCCATAAAAATTTGGGATTGTCCCTTTTCCCGCGAAAGATGCTCCAGATTTTTTATCATGGCCTTACGCTCTTTATTGTCTATGGGCAAATACCCATTGAACGCAAAATTTTGACCGTTCATTCCACTGGACATCATCGCCATTAAAATAGAGGAAGGGCCAACCAAAGGAACTACTTGGATTCTTTTTTCATGGGCTACCCGCACCACCGAGGCACCTGGGTCTGCAATGCCGGGGCAACCCGCCTCGGACAGCACCCCAATATCATACCCATGAATGCAAGGGTCTAAAAAAGAGGGAATGACTTCGGGTTTGGTGTATTTGTTTAGGCTTTGGATATGTAAGCTGGGCTGCGGCTTGCTTGGACTCACTTTTTTGATGAAACGCCGCGCCGTCTTTTCATTTTCCACAATATAATGGTCAATTTTCTCAATGGTTCCCTTAAGGGAAATCGGTAAAACCTCCAAGGGGGCATTGTCTCCCAAAGTCGTGGGAATCAAGTACAATTTCCCCACTACCAGTCCAGGTTTCGACGGTTCCTGCATTTCTTCCATAGGATCAATTTAGTTTTTTCGCAATTGCCTCGCAAGCCAAATCGATCATTTGATAGACATCTTCAAACCCATCCTCACCTCCATAATAGGGGTCGGGAACTTCTTGGATACCCACATTGACCTCGCTCAACAAGAGTTTTACTTTTTCAACTTCTTGCTGGTTCTGGGCCAAACTGGCAATATCCGAAAAGTTATTTCGGTCCATTACATAGATAAAATCGAACTCCTTAAAATCAGTTTTGGAAAAACGTCTACATTTTTGAATGCTGATATCCAACCCATGTCTTTGCGCCACGGCAACAGATCTTGGGTCAGGAGGGTTGCCCACATGATATCCCGCAGTGCCTGCTGAATCTACAAAAACAGCATCAGCGCTCACCTTGGACTGCAAAATGCCTTCGGCCAATGGTGATCTGCAAATGTTGCCCAAGCAGACCATCAAAATTTTGGTTTTCATTAAATAGGAGGTAGTTAAGAGAACTTTTTGTTCAGGTCCTCAATATATTTTCTGAATTGTTTATCGGTTTCAGCAAGATTGTCCACGGTTTTGCAGGCATGAAGTACAGTAGCGTGATCCCGCTTTCCAATTTGTGAACCGATACTGGCCAAAGAGGCCTTGGTGAATTTTTTGGCAAAGAACATAGCCAATTGTCGGGCCTGCACAATATGGCGCTTACGAGTCTTGGACTGTAAGGTGGCCACATCCATTTCAAAATAGTCGGAGACCACTTTTTGGATATAATCGATGGAAACTTCACGCTTGGTATTCTTGACGAATTTTTCCACCACTTGCTGTGCCAATTCCAAGGTGACCTCACGCTTGTTGAAGGAAGATTGTGCAATCAATGAAATAATGGCACCTTCCAGTTCACGGATATTGGTCTTGATGTTCTTGGCCACATGGTCAATAATATCTTCCGGCATTTCCACACCGTCGCGATACAATTTGTTCTTCAAGATGGAAACGCGGGTCTCATAATCCGGACTTTGCAATTCCGCAGAAAGTCCCCATTTGAAACGGGAAAGCAATCGCTGCTCAATATCCTGCATATCCACCGGAGCTTTGTCCGATGTCAAAATAACCTGCTTGCCATTTTGGTGCAGGTGATTGAAGATATGGAAGAATACATCCTGCGTTCCAGATTTACCGGATAGGAACTGCACATCATCAATAATGAGCACATCAATCAATTGGTAAAAATGAATAAAGTCGTTACGGGTATTCTTCTTTACCGATTCTATATATTGCTGGGTGAACTTCTCCGCAGAGATGTACAACACCGTTTTTTCTGGGTATTTGTCCTTGATTTCCACCCCAATGGCATGCGCCAAGTGGGTCTTTCCCAAACCAACGCCCCCAAATACCAACAGGGGGTTAAATGAGGTGCCACCCGGTTTATTGGCTACGGCCATTCCAGCGGAACGGGCCAGTCGGTTGGAATCCCCTTCCAAGAAATTCTCGAAATTATAATTGGGGTTGAGTTGCGACTCAATTTTAATATTGCGAATCCCTGGAATGACAAAAGGGTTTTTTAACTCCGGGCTTTTGGAGGTGATCGGCACATCCAATTCTTGGGGTCCTACAGCGGTACGGTTGGAACTTGGAATCTGTTCGGTGAACGGTTCCTTATTTCCGTACTTGTTTTCCATTTTTATAATATAAATGAGTTTGGCATGACTTCCCAATTCCCGGGTCAAAGCCACCTTCAAAAGCTTTACATAATGCTCTTCCAGCCACTCGTAAAAAAACTTGCTGGGAACCTGAATACTGAGTGCCTTGTCTGTTAACTTGATGGGCTTAATAGGTTCAAACCACGTTTTGAATGCCTGCGGTTGGATGTTATCCTGGATAAAAGCCAAACAGTTGTTCCATACGGAATTAGCAGTAACACTCATGAAGTTTTTCCTTGTTTTATTGGTTAGCTTTAATACTTAAGGTTAAACATCTAAAGGGATTATCAAGATGCTTATTGGATGCGACAAATATGTGAACAAATCTTTTAAAAAAAAAATCATTTTGTCATTGAAAGTTTTGTTTTTTTTTCGCATGTTGGCTCCGCATCAAGCAAGACACTAAATATATAATTTTTCACGTAAAGTATGGGGTTAAATTTGTATTCTTTTCGGGTAAGGTACTCAGAAACTGACCAAATGGGGGTGGTTTACCACGGTAATTATGCCCAATATCTGGAAATGGGTAGGGTGGAATGGTTAAGGGCCTTGGGAGTCACTTATAAGAGCATGGAGGATAATGGAATTATGTTGCCCGTAATATCGTTACACATTGACTATAAAAAGTCTGCACTATATGACGATTTGATAACCGTGGAAACCCAATTGAAAAACAAGCCCATGGTCAAAATTGAATTCGATTATAAGATTTATAACGAAGCCAAGGAACTTTTGGCCACTGCAAATACCGTTTTGGCCTTTATGGACAAACAAACTGGAAAACCCATCAAGTGCCCGGGTTATATTTTGGAAAAACTGGATTGATGATTTTTTAGAGACAAGAGACAAGAGACAAGAAACAAGGGAAGGGACTCTTTATTCTAGTATCTGGTAGCGAAGCGGTCTTGGCTCTATTCTATAGCTAAGACAACTACATCCTGCATTTCCTCAAACAATTGAAACGTCTCTTCCGCTTCATTTAGCCGGACTGAAATCACCAACTCACAATCCATTTCCATTTTTTGGGAGACAATGTTCAGGTTTTTTTGTTTGATGGCCCGCATAACCTTGTCCATTTCGGGGTAGCCAAATTGAAGCTTGAACTGGGATTCAATCACCCGTTCCACAATTTTGGCGTTTTCTAAGGCCATTTGGGCGGCAGTTCGGTAGGCCTGAATCAGACCACCAACACCTAGTTTGGTGCCGCCAAAGATTCGCGTTACGGTGACCAACACGTTGGTGACATCAAAGGATTGTATTTGCCCGTAAATAGGCATCCCAGCCGAGTTGTTCGGTTCGCCATCGTCATTGGCTCGATAGGAAAGGTGCTGTTCGCCCAACTGCCAAGCGTAGCAGATATGGTTGGCCGTGTGGTGTTTCTTCCGAAGTTCCTCAACAATGGGTTTTACGTCATCTTCCGAAACAATGGGGAAAGCCTGCGCGAAGAATTTACTTTTCCGGTCTTTGTACAGAATTTCTTCCGAAGGTTTGGCAATGGTTTTATAAGTGTCTTTTTGCATCAAGACAAAACTATTGATTCCTGTTGATATGTTGGATTTTTAGGAGTCAGGAGTCAGGAGTCAGGAGTCAGGAGTCAGAGGTCAGAAGTCGGGAGTCGGGAGTCTGAGGTCAGAAGGTTGGATTGTTGGGGTTTGTTGATTTGTTATTTTAGAATAAGGCTACCAAAATAATGCTGACAACGGCCAAAGCCACGCCTCCCCAGTTTTTAAGGCTCAATCGTTCCTTGAACAGCAAAATACCCAATAGAGTTGAAAGCATGACTATGGCCACATTGTTCAGGGTAAAAATGGCAGCGCTTCCGAGCATATCGGAACGAAGCGCAATAATTAAAAAATAGATGGAAAAGTAGTTAGGTACACCAAGGGCAATTCCCCCCAAAACATTCTTAAAGTTGATTTTAATCGGAGTCTTTTTAGAACGTATGCTTATAAATACAAGCCCAGATAATGCGGCGCAGCCAAAGACCATGGATGAAAAAATAGGAACCTCTTCATCGGTCAAATGCAATTCCTCAAAATATTTAATGCTGGTGTCAATAATTCCTGAACCTAGAAACACCAAAAAAGGGAGTAAGAGGGTTTTTCGATTAATGACAATATGCTTTTCCTTTAATGAGGCTAGGTACACAGCCACCAAAGCCAATACAATGCCTATGACTTGAATCCATGTCAGGCTTTCATTGTACAGCCATATCCCAAAAATCACAGGAATCACCAGCGACATTTTGGTAGCCACCGAAGCCACGGACACTCCAGCCACCTGAGCTGTCTTGGCCATAAGGTTGAAAATGGTGATAAAGAGGATACCCATGACTACTGGCCCCCAAAACCAAGAACTGTTCACCAATTGACCAATATCCACAGAGCCCTCATAAAGAAAGAAGCCAGTCATGCAAGCTACCACATAATTGACGACTATGGCATATAGAGTTTGCACCTTGTACACATCGTACAATTTAAAGACCACGAAAATGAGGGTGGAACTGAGAATACTAAAGGCCAGGGCTATCATTTACAAGAATCGATTTAGTTGTGTGATATCCTCTTGCCCCACTTGAAGGTTCCAAACATGAATACCCAATCTGGCAGCCGAGTCGGTATTTTCTTTTACATCATCCACAAACAACGTTTCATGGGCAGTTAGCTTATTTTGATCTAGCACAAACTCAAAAATCTCGGCATCTGGTTTGCGCATGCCCATCTCGTAGGAGAGGTAAAACACCTCAAATGCATTTTTAAACCGATTGAACCGTTGCATTCCCATTTGCTCTTTTACATATTCAATATGAAGGTCATTGGTGTTGCTCAGAAGAAAAAGGCGGTATTGATTTTCTTTGGCCAAATTTTCAAGAAAATTTAAACGTACCTCAGGGAAATCCAATAGAATAGCGTTCCATGCGCTCAGCAAATCATTTTTCTGTGCTCTTGGAAATTGATGCGATACCTGATGTAGAAAGTGTTCTGAATTTACCAACCCCTTTTCATAATCTTTGAACAAGGTATCCAACTCTGGAGTGATACTGGTAAAACCAAATTTTAGCATCTCCCGAGCCGTGGCCGGTTTATCCAAATTGATGAGCACATCGCCAAAATCCAGAATAATGTTTTTAATCATGGGTATAGATCGATAAAGTGTCCGACAAAATGGATTGTTCGCTCTGAAGTTTTCCCGTAAAACGGGGCGCTGGAATCCCTTTTTCAAAGAATTTTTCAGCCTCATAGATTCGGGCTTCGTCCCATAGATCTTCATCAATAAAAGTTTGAAGCGTTCTGGAACCACCTTCAATAAGAACACTGGTAATGGAATGCTTGTACAATACATCGCAAACTTGGGCGGCAACAGATTGGGAGAAATCGATTACTTCGTAGTCAACCCCAATCACATATTTTGAGCTATCCTTGATTTGGGTCAGAACTAGGGTCTTAACGGATTGGTCCATCACATGAAAATGCGAACCAATCTTTAGGTCTTTGTCTAGAACTACCCGAATGGGATTTTTTCCCGCCCAATCGCGCGTGTTCAGTTTCGGATTATCCTCCAAAACGGTATTGGTGCCTACCAAAATGGCCTGTTCCTGACTCCGCCATTGATGCACCAATTGCTTGGAGTAGGGGTTGGTAATCCAAAAAGGTTCTGGAGTTGATTTTCTGAGATTTGGGTCTGGAGCGATAAAACCATCCTCCGTTTCAGCCCATTTTAATATAATGTAGGGTCTTTTTTTCTCTTGAAACGTCAAAAATCGTTTCAAATGCTCTTGGCATTCGGCTTCCAGAACTCCCACTATAACTTTACAGTCTGCAGCTTCCAGTTTTTTAATGCCTTTTCCCGCTACCTTGTCGTGCGGGTCCTTTATTCCAATAACAACTTCACGAATATTATGCTTGATGATTAAATCAGCACAGGGCGGTGTTTTGCCATAATGTGAACACGGTTCCAGAGTGACATACAAGGTGGCTTTAGCCAGCAAACTTTTGTCTTTTACCGAATTGATGGCATTCACCTCGGCGTGCGGACCTCCATACGGACTGGTGAACCCTTCCCCGATGATTTTTCCATCGTGAACAATCACGCAGCCCACCATGGGGTTGGGAGCTGTGGTGCCCAACCCTTTTTTGCCCAGTTCAATGCTTCTAAGGATGTATTTTTGGTGTATATTCACCCCACAAAAATAGAACAATAAACGCAACATGGAAGATACAGTGATTCGCGAAATCACACCTGAAGATAATGCCCAAGTGGCCCAAGTAATTCGGAAAGTTTTTGAGGATATGGGCATTGCCAAGGTGGGAACGGCCTATGCCGATAAAGCGCTGGATGATATGTATTCTGCCTACGATGTACCCAAAGCCACTTATTTTGTGGTGGAGCACCAAGGTAGCATCATTGGTTGTGCGGGAATTGCCCAACTACAGAATTACGAAGGTAATGTCTGCGAACTTCAAAAAATGTATTTTTTGGAAGAGGCGAGGGGCAAAGGAATCGGTTCACAAATGATTACCGCATGTTTGGAGAAAGCCAAGGAATATGGTTTTGAAGCGTGCTATTTGGAAACCATGCCTTATATGAAAGCCGCCCAAAAACTCTATCAACGAAACGGGTTTGATTATATCGATGCCCCCATGGGCAACACGGGACACTACTCTTGTCCGGTCTGGATGCTTAAAAAATTATAATGTTACTGCGGGAAATCAAGAACATATTCCATAAGGAACTGGATGGCTTATTTCCTGCTGAGGAGGTGGATACCTTTTTTTACCGATGTGTGGAGCATTATTTAAAGCTGGAGCGCTTTGTTTTAGCCGTACAACCGGAACTTACATTGACTAAGGAAGAAGAACACCCCTTGTTTGAAGCATTTTCCCAATTAAAGCAAGAACGACCCTTACAATATATTTTAGGTGAGGCCCATTTTATGGACTTGGAACTTAAAGTGAATGAAAGCGTATTGATTCCCCGACCCGAGACGGAAGAATTGGTGCAATGGATTTTGGATGATTTGGACGCTGAGCGAAGTCGAAGCGTCATTTCGACTTCGCTCAATGACCGTTCCTTGCAAATTCTTGATATCGGCACCGGAAGCGGTTGTATAGCCATTGCCTTGGCCAAGCATTTACCGGGCGCAAAAGTATTCGCTTTGGATGTTTCTAAGGAAGCGTTGGAAGTCGCTCTGGAAAATGCACAAAAAAATAAAGCTGAAATCACTTTTATCCATCAGGATATCCTTGAACCTGAACTTGCACTTAAAACTGAGCTTGGTCTTGAACTTGCACTTGATTTTGATCTCATCGTTTCCAATCCGCCCTATGTCAGGGAGTTGGAGAAGTCAGAAATCAAAAAAAATGTAATGGAATACGAACCCCATACAGCACTTTTCGTGCCTGATGATGACTCTTTGCTATTTTACCGAGCCATTTCCCAATTTGCCAAAACCAATTTGAAGAAAAATGGCAGTTTATATCTGGAAATCAACCAATATTTGGGGGCGGAGACCAAAGCCCTTTTGAAAGCCCATAATTTTTCGGAAATTGAACTGCGAAGAGACCTTTTTGGCAACGACAGAATGCTAAAAGCAACTGTCCCCTTGAGGGGACTTTAGGGGTGTTTTTCATCTTGAAAAGAAAAAATATGAACATTGAACAACAGATAAATTCATTAAGGGATGAACTCCGCGAGCACAATTACAAATACTACGTGCTGGACCAGCCTTCCATAACAGATTTTGAGTTCGATATGAAACTCAAAGAGCTTCAGAAATTGGAAGCGGAACACCCTGAATTTTACGACCCAGCATCTCCAACCTTGCGTGTAGGGGGCATGGTGACCAAGAATTTTGAAACGGTAGCGCACGAACATCGCATGTATTCTTTGGAAAACTCGTATTCCAAGGAAGATTTGGAGGATTGGGAAAAACGTATCCAACGTATTTTGGGTGATGTTGAAGTGGAATTCACCTGTGAGTTGAAATATGATGGTGCATCCATTAGTCTAACCTATGAAGAGGGGCAACTGGTCCGTGCCGTTACCCGAGGCGATGGGTTTCAGGGCGATGATGTGACCAACAACATCAAAACGATAAAGTCAGTTCCCTTGCAATTGAAAGGGGATTTTCCACCAAAATTTGATATCCGAGGAGAAATCATTCTCACCTTGGACGGTTTTGCCAAAATGAACCAAGAACGTATCGAAGCTGGGGAAGACCCGTACATGAACCCTAGAAATACGGCTTCGGGAAGTTTAAAGTTACAGGACAGCGCCTTGGTGGCCCAACGTCCGCTAGAATGCTTGTTGTATAGCATTGCTGGAAATAATTTGGGGATTTCCTCTCAATTTGAAGTCTTGGAAAAAGCGCGTTCATGGGGGTTTAAGGTTCCAACAGTGGCCAAATTGTGTGAATCCACCGAAGAGGTCATGCAATTTGCCGACCATTGGGATATCAATCGGCATAATTTACCGTATGAAACGGATGGAGTGGTGGTTAAGGTGAACAACATCCAACACCAGGAAGAATTGGGATATACGGCAAAGTCCCCGCGTTGGGCGATGGCCTATAAGTTTAAGGCAGAATCGGCCACAACCGTTCTGAATGAGATTACTTATCAAGTCGGAAGAACGGGAGCCATTACCCCAGTGGCCAACTTGGAGCCGGTATTGTTGGCGGGCACCACCGTAAAGCGCGCTTCGTTGCACAACGCGGACCAGATAGCGAAGTTGGATGTTAGGGTTGGGGATACTGTTTTTGTGGAAAAAGGCGGCGAAATCATTCCAAAAATTACAGGGGTGGATTTCACCAAAAGGTCTGTGGATTCAGCCCCAACGGAATATATTTCCAACTGTCCCGAATGCGACACGGAATTGATTCGGAAGGAAGGCGAAGCGCAACACTTTTGTCCCAACGATACAGGATGTCCTCCACAGATTACTGGCCGAATTCAGCATTTTATTTCCCGAAAGGCCATGGATATTGAAGGATTGGGAGGCGAAACCGTTGAACTACTCTTCAAGGAGGGGTTGATTTCCAATTATGCTGATTTGTATACTTTAACTAAGGAACAAGTGATTCCTTTGGAGCGTATGGCGGAAAAATCCGCAGAGAATTTGGTCAATGGTGTAGCAGCTTCCAAGGCTATTCCTTTTGAACGTGTACTTTTCGCATTGGGAATCCGATATGTGGGTGAGACGGTAGCCAAAAAATTGGCCAAGGCCTATAAAAATATCGATGCATTGATGGTGGCAAGCCATGAGGAATTGGTCGCTGTGGATGAAATTGGGGAGCGAATCGCGGAGAGTGTCATCAAATTCTTTTCCGAGCCCACCAATCTGGAAATTGTGGAACGCTTAAAATCCTATGGATTGCAATTTTCGCTGTCGGAAGAACAATTGGAAAATCAAACCGATAAATTAAAGGGGCTGACCTTTGTGGTTTCTGGGGTTTTTGAAACTATCAGCAGAAATGACCTTAAAAAATTGATTGAGGACAATGGGGGTAAAGTGGCTTCCTCCATTTCTTCCAAAACTTCGTTTGTGGTGGCAGGCGACAATATGGGGCCGAGCAAAAAAACCAAGGCAGAGAGTTTAGGGGTTCCTATTATATCGGAACAAGAGTTCATGGGAAAATTATAGTTTTCAATGATCAATGAACAATAAACAAATCCCCAAATCAACAAACCCCTTCACCCAATTTTTAAGAATCAAGACCAAGTTCAAGACTCAAGAAACAAGAACAAAGAGAAAAGACCCAAGAAACTTCGTGCCAATTCGTGAGATTCGTGTCAGTAAACAATAAACAAATCCCCAAATCAACTAACCCTTCACCCTCAACCCTTCACCCTCAACCCATGACCTTATCAAAAACACAAACAATTTTCATATTTTAGGCAAGACTATGACAAATACACCCGAATCCTATCAATCCTTTCAGGAAACTTTAGGTAATGACCGACCTTCCAAAGATTGGCCAGAGGCACTTCAAGCCTTATGGCACGATGCAAAAGGGGATTGGGAAGCTTCGCACAATATTGCTCAGGACCTCCACACTACCATGGGCAGTTGGATTCACGCCTATCTCCATCGCAAAGAAGGGGACAAATGGAATGCGGGTTATTGGTATAGACAAGCAGGCAAACCTTTTCCAGACTATTCGTTGGAGGAGGAACTAGAGGTATTGGTAAATTCAATTATCAATGTTCAATAAACAACTACCTAGGGACAAGCACCAAATTCCAAACATCCAACTATCCAATAATCAAGTGAGATTCTTCACTCGCGTTGCTTGTTCAGAATGACAATATCCAATGAACAAGTTCAAGAGCCAAGAAAAAAGAGAAAAGAGAAAAGAAACAAGAGGCAAGAAGCTTCGTGCTAATTCGTGAAATTCGTGTCAGTGGGCAGTAAACAATGAACAATGAACAATGAACAAATCCCCAAATCAACAAACCCAACACCCTTCACCCAATTTTTAAGAATCAAGACCAAGTTCAAGACTCAAGAAAAAAGAAAGAAGAACAAAGAGAAAAGACCCAAGAAACTTCGTGCTAATTCGTGAGATTCGTGTCAGTGGATAATAATCTGTCATCAGTAGGCAGTATCCAATAATCAAGAGCAAGCTCAAGTATCAAGTTCAAGTAAGCCACCAACCACCATCAACCCTCAACCACCAACCAAATAACCAAATAACCCCCACCCATCAACCCATACGGGACATCCATCAATTCATCCTTACAAGTTCTAAAAGGTTTTTGCTACTTACCCTATCGTAATCAAAAAAATAAAGTTATGAAACAAAGAAAATTGCTGGCTCTAGCGCTTTTTGCTATGGCTTTTATGATTTCCTGTAGCAAGGATGATGGCCCACCAACGCCTGCAACACAGGCACCTACCATAAGCAGGTTTACCCCCAACTATGGAACTGTGGACACGCAGTTTGAGATAATCGGGACGAATTTTAGCACCACACTCTCCAAGAACACCGTAAAGATTGGCAACGTCACCGCAACGGTATCAGCTGCCACCACCACCAAAATAACCACTAAGGTGCCCCAAGGCGCCATTACGGCCAAGGTAAGTGTTACCGTAGGGGGAAAGACCGCCACTTCCACTGATGATTTTACAGTGACACAGCCACAGGCCGCTAACAAGGCTCCTACCATTACAACAACGAATCTTTCGGTCACCGAAAATCTTCAAAGCGGTGCTGAAGTGGGCCAGGTGGTTGCCACCGACGATGATGGGGATGCCCTAACCTTTTCCATGAACGATGAATCCGGAACTTTTGTGATGGAAGCGGCCACTGGAAAAATAAGTTTGGGTGAGGGGAAAACCTTGGACTTTGAAACTACTCCCGAGTATACGGTAACTATAGGTGTTGCTGATGGAAAAGGAGGTTCGGACAGCAAGGACATTACCATCACCATAACCGATGTGGATGAAAGTCTGGCTGCAGACCCTACTTCATTTATTACCACTTGGACCACCCCTTCTGATAATTTTGAATTGATTATCGGTACCAACAGTGAACTGAATTACGACTTTACTATTGATTGGGGCGATGGAACCGTGGAAAGCCTTTCTGAATTAACCGAAGACCCCTCCCATATCTATGAAACAGAAGGCACCTATACCATAGCTATCAATGGGGTTTTTCCTGCCATACAAATGTATAGGTTTGAGGTAGATGAGTTGATACCATCCCAACAAGCCTTAATTGGAATTGAACAATGGGGCGCCATATCTTGGGAAACATTCGCCAGTGCGTTTCAAAATTGTGTAAACCTTGCAGTATATAATGCAGAGGATGTACCCAATTTGGCCAATGTGGCAGTTTTGACCAATATGTTTTATGGAGCAACTCTATTTAACGGAGATATTAGCGATTGGGATACAACAAATGTTACCAACATGGGGGGAATGTTTGGTCTTGCCGAATCCTTTAACCAAGATATTTCCTTTAAAGAAGGCACAGGAAGTTGGAATACCTCTAACGTAACCAATATGGGTTCCATGTTTTTTAGAGCGACTTCCTTCAATCAAGACATTGGAAATTGGGACACTAGTGAAGTGACTGATATGAGTTTTATGTTTGTAGGGGTTACAGAATTTAACCACTACATAGGAGATTGGAACACCACTAAAGTTACAAGTATGGCAGCAATGTTTAACGATGCACATTCGTTCAATCAGGATATATCGTACAAACAGGAAACGGATAGTTGGAATACATCCAATGTAACCAATATGGAGACGATGTTCTCTGTAGCAACATCCTTCAATCAAAACATTGGGAATTGGGATACTTCAAAGGTTACCAGAATGAATGCTATGTTTTATAGTGCAGAAAACTTTAACCAGGATCTTTCCAACTGGGACACCTCAAAAGTTACTATTATGATTTATATGTTCAATGGAGCTGCTGCTTTTGAACAAAGTTTAGGCAATTGGAATATTAATGAGGTGGCTCTGATGGGAAATATGTTGGATAATTGCGGCATGTCTCCCCAAAACTATTCCGATACCTTGATCGGTTGGGCGGCAAACAATCCACCAAGCAATCAGAATTTTGGGGCGGAGGGGCTTCAATATCTGTGCATAGCCAGTGATGCTCGAGACGCATTGCTAAATTTAGGATGGGACATAACTGATGGTGACTTGGCAGAACTTTGCCCTTAAATTAATATCATCAAAATTTAAAAGGCACCGCAGGGACATTGGTTTTTGCGGTGTTTTTAATTCCCCTTTTGAGAGGGGCTAGGGGTGTGTCAATAACCAAGTGTCAAGTTCAAGAGTCAAGTTCAATAACGAATAACAAATAATCAAAAACCAAGTATCAAAGTATCATTTCGAAATGAGATGCAGCCCATCGATTGAGAAATCTGTTTTTCAAGACTCAAGAAAAAAGAACAAAGAGAAAAGACCCAAGAAACTTCGTGCCAATTCGTGAGATTCGTGTCAGTAAACAATGAACAAATCCCCAAATCAACAAACCCTTCACCCTTCACCCAATTTTAAGAATCAAGACCAAGTTCAAGACTCAAGAAAAAAGAGCCAAGAAACAAGAACAAAGAAAAAAGACCCAAGAAACTTCGTGCCAATTCGTGAGATTCGTGTCAGTTGACAGTAAGCAGTAGGCAGTGTTCAAGGGTCAAGAGCAAGTTCAAATATCAAGTGAGATTCTTCACTCGCCCCTTCGACTCCGCTCAGGTTAACAGCTCAGAATGACAATATCCAATGAACAAGTGCAAGACTCAAGAAACAAGAACAAAGAGAAAAGACCCAAGAAACTTCGTGCCAATTCGTGAGATTCGTGTCAGTAAACAATAAACAAATCCCCAAATCAACAAACCCATCAACCATCAACCATCAACCATCAACCATCAACCATCAACCATCAACAAATAACCCAATAACCTCCACCCATCAACCCAAAAATAGCATCCGTCAGATCGCGCACAAAAGTCCGCCCGGGTTTTGGGAAATTGTGGCTTTAACCTATAATATTATAAAGATGAAACAAAAAAAATTGTTAGTTCTGGCCCTTTTAGCTTTGGGCCTTGTAATTTCATGTAGTAAGGACGATGGTCCATCGACCCCTGTGACACCTGCACCCACCATAACAGGTTTATCGAAAACCTCTGGGCCCGTGGGCACAGTATTCGATATAAATGGTACCAACTTTAGCACCACGGCCTCCAAGAACACTGTAAAGATCGGTACCGTCACTGCTACCGTATCCGCGGCTACGGCCACCAAGATCACCACCTCGGTGCCCCAAGGGGCCACTACCAACAAGGTAAGTGTTACCGTAGGGGGAAAGACCGCCACGTCCACAGGAAATTTCACCGTGACCCAGTCACAGACCGGCAACACGAATCCTACCATTGGTACAACAGAGCTTTCAGCTGATGAGGACCTGCAGGGCGGGGGTGAAGTAGGTACGGTGCTCGCAGCCGATATCGATCAAGATCCCCTTACCTTCTCCATGACCGATGAAGCCGGAATATTTGTAATAGGTGCTACCACAGGGACAATAAACCTAGACGAAGGCAAGACCCTGGACTTTGAGACCACTCCCGAGTATATCGTGACCGTTGGTGTTTCCGATGGCAAGGGCGGTACCGCCAGCCAGTTGATCACCATTAACGTGACCGATGTGGACGAAGTCCCCGCTATAAGCGACCAAGGCTTTGATGCCGCAGAGGATATTACGGATGCGGACGAGATCGGTACCGTAGTGGCTACAGATCCTGAAGGTACCGCACTGGAATTTGATATTATAGTAGATGACAGTGGCCTGTTTGAAATTGACAATAACGGTGTGTTGAGCCTATTGGCCGGCAAGACGCTGGACTTTGAGACCGACACCGAACACATGCTTACCGTGGAGGTGACCGATGGCACCACCGAACCCGTTACCGCAGAGATCACCATAACCGTGACGGATGTTATTGAAACCCTGGCCGAAGACCCTGAATCTTTTGTGACCACTTGGACCACCGGGGCCGATATGGAGGATGTTGCATTTGGACTTGATCCCTTTGCGGGCAACTATGATTTCCAGATTGACTGGGGGGACGGAACCATTGAAAATTGGAGCAATGCCAACCTGCAAAGCACGCTGCTTACGCATCCGTACGAAACTGCGGACACCTATACCGTTGCTATAAAAGGAGCGTTTCCTAGCATAAATATGACCGTAATGGGAAGTACGCCCGATAAACTGGCAACTATTGAGCAGTGGGGCGCCATTGTATGGAAAACCATGAACCATGCTTTTGAAGGCTGTGGTAATATGGTGTACAACGCTACGGACGTGCCCGATCTATCCAACGTGACCAATCTATCAGGTATGTTTGCAGAAACTGATGCCTTCAATGGTGATCTTAGCGGTTGGGATGTAAGCACCGTGACAGATATGTCAAGGATGTTTTATATCGCTACTGCTTTCAACGGGGACATAAGCAATTGGGATGTGAGCACTGTGGCAGATATGTCATATATGTTCAGGGCAGCTGTAGTCTTCAATGGGGACCTTAGTGGCTGGGATGTGAGCAATGTCACCGATATGGGGGACATGTTCAAATTTGCTGACTCTTTTGAAGGTACGGGCCTTAGCAGCTGGAACACGGGAAGTGTCACTAGGATGAGCGGTATGTTTTATTCTGCCACTAACTTCAATGGGGACCTTAGTGGTTGGGATGTAAGCAATGTCACCTCTATGTCAGGCATGTTGACTTCTGCAGTTTCATTTAACGCTCCCATAGGGGATTGGGATGTAAGCAATGTTACAGACATGCAAGAGATGTTCTTCGACGCTTCTAACTTTAATAGAGACCTTGGCGGGTGGAACATTAGTAGTGTTACCAATATGGCAACTATGCTCACCGGTTCAGGGCTTTCCAGTCAGAACTATAGCAACACCTTGATCGGTTGGGCCAACCCCAGTGCCCCACAAGGTATCTCTTTAGACGCTCTTGGGGTTCAATATTGTGATAATATATCCACAGGTTTGGCACTTACCTTTTTGACCAATGATAGAGGTTGGACCATATCTGATGGCGGTATTGATGTCAATTGCAATTGATTAGGGTTTTGGCTATATTGTTATATATATTTAAGCTATACCTACACCCATGTACTGCACCGGGAGGCGTCTTTTTGGCCCTCTCGGTGTTTTTTTGTTTAAGGAGACAGGAGACAGGAGACAGGAGCAAGTTCAAGTGCAAGACTCAAGAAAAAAGAGCAAAGACAAAAGACTCAGAAAACTTCGTGCAAATTCGTGAAATTCGTGTCAGTGGGCACTAAACAATGAACAAATCCCCAAATCAACAAACCCTTCTCCCTTTACCCTTCTCCCAATAACCCAATAACCAAGTATCAAGAGCAAGTTCAATGACTCAATAACAATTTTGAGCTTGTTTCTTGAATTTGATTTTTGAACTTTCCGCAGGAATTAAACCGAAATACTCACCCCATTGGCCGATGCGTTCTTGTCAGTATCAAAATAGAAATCAATTCGGCCGAGGTTAAGTCCATAGCATCCTACTTGGTTCACCAGCACAGAATCCCCATTTTTGTTGATGCGCACATCCGGTTTTTCCAAAAACGTATGCGTATGTCCGCCAATAATCAAGTTGGTATGGTAGGTCTGCTGTGCCAATTGCGTATCCGAAGGCCGTTGTGGGTTTTCATAATCGTACCCCAAATGCGAAAGACAGACAATAAGGTCGCACTGTTCCTCTTCCTTCAATTGGCGTTCCATATCCAAAGCGATCTCAAAAGGGTCTAAATATTGGGTTTCCTTGTACAATCGTTTGGTCACGAGACCATCCAGCGCAATCCCAAGACCGTAGACGCCAATTCTGATGCCATCCACTAGATAAATTTTGAAAGGTTTTACATAACCCTCCATCACGGTGTTGGAAAAATCATAATTGGCGGAAATCATCTCAAAGGTGGCATGTGGCATTTGCGCCAACAGGCCATCAATGCCATTATCAAAATCGTGGTTACCAATGGTGCTGGCATCATAATTGAGTTTGCTCATCAGCTTAAACTCCAGTTCCCCGCCATAAAAATTGAAGTAGGGCGTACCCTGAAAGATGTCCCCGGCATCAAAAAGCAAGGTGTTAGGGTTCTCATTTCGAATTTGACTCACTAAGGAAGCTCTTCGGGCAATCCCACCCAAATTAGGGTATTGGGAGTGTGAGGCTGGAAACGGGTCTATATGGCTGTGCACATCGTTGGTGTGCAAGATGGTCAACTTTTTGGTCCCCAAACCCGAGCAGGAGGTGAGGCTGAGTCCGCCCAAGCCGACCAAGGTTGAGGCTGCTGCCGTATTCGTTATAAAATCTCTTCGCTTCATCTGTTTGAAATTTTTTGATTCTGAATCTTCAAAAAACTTGAATGCATTCAGGAACCTGCCTTAATTTTAATTGTTTTCACACGCACCCCATTTTGAAGGGAAAATTCGTCAGTTCGAGTTCGTTTTCGCAACAGCGTGGCGAAAATGAGTATCGAGAATAGAATTTTCCTTAAAGCAACCACATTCTCGATACTAAATTTTTGCAAAGTTTCACTCGAATTGACGGTTTTCAAATTTGGTACGGTGAATAAGTATGTTCGTTTCATCTAATTCAATTGAATAAAGCGGTCATCCACCGCAGCTTTCAGGGTATCCACTTTTTTGAAATGATCTATGATGGCATTTCGCAATAGATAATCAATATGTGTGGTTGAAAGGGTATCTTTAAAAAAACCAATGCTTGGGCCGCCCTGTACCAAATAATCCGAAGTACCCACAAAATAGGTGCGGTTTTCATCAAATGGCTCTCCTTGAATGTTAACGGATTCCAAGGAACCGTTCTTGTCCAACACAATTTGCATGCCTGCAATAGGGTGTACTCGGCTTGCCGTACTAAGAAAACCGATGAGTTCCCGAACGGCAGTACCGCTCATTTCCACAATGGCGATGTAATTTTCAAACGGCATGACTTCGTAGGCGTTTCGGGCGGTAACCTTGCCAGCGGAAATAATGGATCGCACCCCTCCATAATTAAGTACCACAAAGTCCAAATCGTTCCCGGTACGGGATTTAAAAATGGGTGAAGCTTCCTCAAGGACAATATCGGCCATAAGGTTGCCCATGGAAGTATTGCGGGCGCCATCATCCAACAAAAAAGGTTTTGGGGCATAAGCTAAAGTGCTGTCCAATACCTCATTTATTCGATTTCGGAAGGGTTCCACAAAGTTGGAGATGGAGTCAACTTCCTCTAGAGAGGTATCTATGGGAACTTGCGCACCATCAATTTTGGAGAGTGTTCCGGTTTCCTGTTTGCAGGAAAATAAAAAACAAAGCGTTGTAAATACAACAAATTGTTTGAATTTTAAACCAATCACGTGCGTATCTTTGTTAAGTATCTTGGTAGAATATTTACCTTTGTAAAAATGCATAAAAATATGTTCATAAAGGGGCTCCAAGATAAATTTAAGGTTAAATCAGGGCTTAAATATTTAAAGGAGGAAATGGAAAAGCCTTCTTTGCCCATAGCCCGGGAAAAGGGGATTACCAGTGTTGGCTGTATTGTTGATGTGGATAATTTCCAGAATGCGGAGACCTTTTATGAATTGATTGACGAGTTTTCCCTAAGACCCAATGCCATAAAGATCATTGGTTACAAGAGGGAGTACGACAAAAACTCGCCCTATGCCATCCAGATATTTTCGGATAGGGATTTGGGATGGAAAGGCCAGATAGAGAACGGTTATGTACTGGAGTTTTTGGGAAGGGAATACGATATGTTGATCAATTATTATGAGGAGGACAATTTAATGATGAAGTTGTTGTCCGTAAAGACCCCAGCTCGATTAAAAGTCGGTTTGGGTTCACAGGACCCCAAGGTGAACGATTTGATCTTAAATACAAACATGAAGGATTTTGCACTCTTTAAGAGTGAGTTGAAAAAGTATTTAAAGGTTTTAAAAGAATTGTGATGGAGAAATTGGTAGGTACAGGCGTTGCCTTAGTGACCCCTTTCAACGAGGATTTTTCGGTGGATGTGGATGCGTTGGTACAGATTGTTGAACACAACATTCAAAATGGTGTGGATTATTTGGTGGTGTTGGGCACCACCGCAGAATCAGCTACCCTTTCCAAGACCGAAAAGCAATTGGTTATGGATACGGTGATTCAAACCAATGCCGGACGATTGCCCTTGGTTGTAGGAGTGGGAGGCAACAATACCATGGCCGTTGTTGAGGAGTTAAAAGAATTGGACCTGTCCGAGTTTGATGCCATTTTATCCGTTTCACCGTATTACAATAAACCTACCCAAGAGGGCATTTACCAGCATTTTAAGGTGATTGCCAAAGCGTCACCAAAACCTGTTATCCTTTATAATGTGCCTTCCAGGACTGGCAGCAATATGTTGGCCGAGACCACACTGCGTTTGGCGCACGAAGTCCCCAATATTTTGGGTATCAAAGAAGCGTGTGGGGAGATGGTCCAGATTGATAAGATCATTAAAGAAAAACCAGACTATTTCATGGTGATTTCCGGGGATGACCCAACTGCATTGCCAACGGTGTTGGCCGGTGGGGCAGGGGTGATTTCCGTTTTGGGACAAGGATTACCGGCGCAATTCTCTAAAATGATACGCTTGGGACTTCAAGAAAGCTCCGATGAAGCTTACAAGATTCATCACCAGCTCTTGCCTTTAATGCAATTGATTTTTGAGGAAGGCAACCCAGCGGGGATTAAAAGCGTCTTTGAAAACTTGGGCCTCTCCAAGGCGGGAGTACGCTTGCCTTTGGTTGAAGCAACCCCATCATTAAAAAGCAGGATAGGAAGTTTTTTGAAGGCGTTTGACACCGCCCACGCCTAGATTTCGTTAAAACTTGCCCAAAACCTTGGGTCATTGCCTTTGCAGCTGTTACTTTTGAGCGATAAATTGTTTTTTTATATCCGTTCATTATCACTAATTTTGCAAAATGTTTTTGAAAATGAGGTCAATACTCCCTTTATTAGTCATATTTGTTTTTCTTGCGTCCTGCAGTGAGTACCAAAAAGCACTCAAGAGTGAGGATATTAAGCCCAAGTACGACTTGGCCGAGAAATTCTATGAAGAAGGTGATTACAAAAGGGCAAAACGATTGTACGAGCAGATTGCTCCCAAATATGTGGGAAAACCCCAGGGCGAGCGCGTGATGTTCTTTTTTGCTGATTGTTACTTTAAAACTGGCGATTACTATTTGGCAGGATATCAATTTGAACGTTTTATCAAGTCTTACCCAAGAAGTGATAAGATTCAGGAAGCCAGTTTTTTGGGAGCAAAGAGTTATTACCAACTCTCGCCAACGTATTCGTTGGATCAAACAGATACAGATAAAGCCTTGGCCAAACTACAGACGTTCATCAACACCTATCCAGAATCGGAATATTTTGAGGAAGCCAATGCCATGGCCCGCGAATTGACCACAAAAAAGGAGAAGAAACAATTGGAGATTGCCAAGCAGTTCAACAAGTTGGGCAAGTTCAATTATCCCATTTTGGTTTCGGCAATAACGGCATTGGATAATTTTATCTCAGACAATCCAGGCTCTGTTTACAGGGAGGAAGCATTGTATTATCGCATTGAAGCCACCACCAATATGGCCCTGAACAGTACAGAAAATAAAAAACAGGAACGTCTTCAAGAGGCTCTTGATTCGTATAATACTTTAGTGCGATACTTTCCAGAGTCACAGTTTAAAAAGGAAGCGGATAATTTATCCGATAAGATTCAAAAGGAATTGAGCGCATACACAACCGTTTCCACTACCAGTACTACTAAATAAAATTTTTTAAAATAGCTGCACATGCAAGATTTGAAAAATACCAAAGCCTCGGTTTCCACCGTAACCGTTAACCGAAACGAATTTGACGACAAAACCGAAAACATCTACGAAGCCATTTCCATAGTGGCCAAACGTGGTATCCAAATCAATTCCGAAATAAAAAAGGAGTTATTGGAAAAATTGGAAGAGTTCGCTACATACAGCGACAGTTTGGAAGAGGTCTTTGAAAACAAAGAGCAGATCGAGGTTTCCAAATTTTACGAAAAGTTGCCAAAACCCCATGCTTTGGCCGTTCAGGAATGGTTGGAAGATAAAATCTACTACAGGAACACAGAGAAAGACGCCTAAGAAATGCTTGGCGGTAAAAATATTCTTTTGGGCATTACCGGGGGAATCGCCGCCTACAAAACCACATTTCTGGTTAGGCTATTGATAAAAGCTGGTGCCCAGGTCAAAATTGTAATGACCCAGAGTGCTGGCTCTTTTGTTTCCCCACTTACCCTGTCCACCTTGTCCAAAAATCCGGTATTAACGGATTTTGTTAACGAAGAGGACGACAGTATCTCATGGAACAATCATGTAGAACTTGGACTTTGGGCTGACTTGATGATTATTGCCCCTGCAACGGCCAATACCTTATCAAAAATGGCTAATGGGGTTTGCGACAACCTGCTTTTGGCCACGTACCTATCTGCGAAATGCCCGGTGTATTTTGCCCCGGCCATGGATTTGGACATGTACCAGCATCCCTCAACCAAAACATCCCTTGAAAAATTGGAATCCTTCGGGAATACAATGATACCTGCTGAATCTGGAGAACTAGCTAGTGGATTGCATGGTGAAGGACGAATGGCAGAGCCCGAGAACATCGTACAGTTCATTCAAGAGGATTTGGCCAAAGGACTGCCTTTGAGTGGCAAAAAAGTGCTCATCACGGCTGGCCCAACCCATGAAGCTATTGACCCTGTTCGTTTTTTGGGGAATCGCTCCTCGGGGACCATGGGTTTTGAACTGGCAAAAAAGGCAGCAAGCCTTGGTGCTAAAGTTGTTTTGGTTTCCGGACCAACAAATCTGGATGTCAATCATAGTTCCATTGAGTTGATTCGGGTAACTTCAGCCCAAGAAATGTATGAGGCTTGCCACAAATATTTTAAAGATGTCGATGTGGCTATCGCCGCCGCCGCAGTAGCCGATTATCGTCCTAAAAATCCAGCCCCGGAAAAATTAAAAAAGAAGGATGGCGACCTAAACATTGAATTGGAGCGCAACCCTGATATTTTACTTTCGTTGGGCGAACAAAAGGCCCATCAGTTTTTGGTGGGATTTGCTCTGGAGACCGAAAACGAACTGGAAAATGCCAAAGGCAAGCTACAACGCAAAAATTTGGATGGGATTGTTTTGAATTCCTTGAAAGATGATGGGGCTGGGTTTGGTGGAACCACTAATAAAATCACCTTCATTGATAAGAATTTGAAGATAAAAACGTTTGCATTGAAGACGAAGCCCGAAGTGGCTTCCGATATTTGGGAAGAAATCATCTCCAGAATTCATGCGTAACACTCTATTGCTCACTTTTTTATTTGTTTTCACCCTTGCTGTTTCCGCTCAGGAGCTCAGCTGTGTGGTTACGGTAAACTCTGATCAGGTAGGACAGACCAACCAGCAGATTTTTAAGACGTTAGAACGTTCTTTGAACGATTTTGTGAACAACAGTAAATGGACCAATCGCGTGTATCGGGAGAACGAAAAGGTGAATGCACGAATGTTCATCACCGTTACACAATATGAATCGGATAGGTTTGAGGCCAATATTCAGATACAATCCTCTCGACCTGTTTTTAATACTTCGTATGAAAGTCCGGTGTTCAACTACAAGGACGACGCCTTCAATTTTCAGTATCAGGAATTTCAGCCTTTGGTGTATAATCCCAATTCTTTCGATTCTAATTTGGTAGGGGTCATTTCCTATTATGTCTATGTTCTTTTGGGCTTGGATGCGGATACCTTTTCGCTGGAAGGAGGAGATGATTACTACCGAAGGGCACAGAATATTGTTACCCAAGCACAAGGTTCCAACTTTAGCGGATGGAGCCAAGAAACGGGAGAACGTACCCGTTTTGAGTTGGTGGATAATCTCTTGAGCAATTCGTTCCGGGAATATCGCATAGCCATGTACAACTACCACCGAAAGGGGTTGGATGTTTTGGCGGATAACAACAGTACCGGAAAACAGATTATTGCCGGGAGTCTACGATTGTTTGAAACTTTGATCAACCGCAGACCGAACGCCTTTTTGATTCAGACCTTCTTCGATGCCAAATCCGAAGAAATCCAAAATATCTTCTCCGATGGCCCTAAAGTGGACATTGTAAAACTCAAGGAAACCCTCAACAGGGTGGCTCCATTTTATTCCAGTACTTGGAATGAGATTCAGTATTAATTTTAAAAGTGTTTGTAAAATAAAAGCTCCCGGTGAAATCGGAAGCTTTTGAAAGGTTAAGATTGCAAACGTTAATTCAAAAGCCACGGTCGCAAAGGCTGACTTTCCTTTTTTCTAAATGTATAAAAGAAAGAAATGATTTTGGAGTCTCCCATAACAAATGTGGTCAAAATTTCATTGTTCGAGACTAAATGGTAAACCTTAGCGTAATCAGTATGGGCAAAATTAAGTTTCAGTTCTAAGTCCTCTAAGTCAGAATTCCGTACCAGTTGAAAATCTTCATTTTCATAAAGTGTCATTTTGAGTCCTACAATATGTTGCTGAATCAACCCTATCATATTTTTTTTCTTCTCAGCATCGATAACGATATCTTGGTTAATTTCCAAATAAGATGAAAACTCAGAATAATTCAAACACGCATCTTCGTTTAAAACCATTTCCTGTATGAAAGAATTTATAATAGACTTATCATGCTTAGTTTCTTGACAGCTTGTCAATGATAGTTTTAATAAAATCGATAAAAAAAACAGTTTTTTCATAATAAAAAAAGTTAACATCCTTTCTTGTTTGTTGGTGCATTACCACCACTAAGATTCTTTTTTATGCCAGTCGTATTATTTTTTCGCATATTTTCTCCCAAGGCACCTGGGTTTGAACCTCCGCCCCCCAACCATGTTCCATCTGATTGAGGTAATTTAAGGCCGGCAATATTTCCTATGGTTATTCCAAAGTCGGTACAATTTTTTGTGTTAAGATCATATTGACTGTTTGTATAATTATAAGTGGTATTCAAAATTCTTTGCAAAGTTGAACCACTTACGGTTCTCGAAATACTTACATCATATACTTCTCTTTGATCATTTCCAAAAATACCTGGCATTGATCGATTAAATGGGTCTGGGTCGCCATCCGGGTAAAACCCAAAAACACTGGTATTTCCTCCTTGTTCAATCGATACAAAAGTATGACCCACTACATACTGAGGTCTAAAGATAGAACCTACATTTATGTATGCGTCACTTGAATTTGGTTTGGGTTGATCGGCATAGATTGTAATTTTTGCACTTTTATTAATGTCAAAGCATTTTAAGTAGTCTCGAATATCATTAATTGGATTATCAGGGCTATAAACAACATAATTACTGACATAACTAGAGTACCCAGATGCATAACTAATATAGCTATTGTTTAAATAATTTTGGTACACATTTGCATATGAGATATTGATATTTATGGGAATGTAATTCCATTGATTATTATTGGGAGGGGTCAAAACAATTTCATCCAAAGTAATTCCACAAGCTATTCCCCAGCAGGGTTTTATTATATCTTTTCCCGTTCTTTGAGTAATCGTTTTAGGAATTTTAAGCTCTGAGGTAGTTTTACCATTTTGGATTTTGTATAGACTTAAAACATTTCCCAAGTCATCAGTATAAATCAATAGTCCGTTGTAGTCTGAGCCTACATCATCTACCCCTGACTTAAACAAGTGAACAATCACTGCCATTTCCTCTCCATTTAATTTTGTTTGCCATGCTTGTGATTTCAACTCTGGATATTTAGTTTGGACATCTGTAACAGTCACTTTTGCACTGTGATTGGTAAGAGGTTTATGTCTAATAGAGTTTAGATTAAACCTAAGTCCAATAGGGTTGATTGTGTCAATTCTTTTTAAATCATTGTCTATCTCAGAAAACTGTTTTAATGACTTTTCAATAGGAATAGTTTCAATAAATAGATTTTTTTGAAAATCAAAACTTTCAAGTTCTGAAGCTTCATCCATTACATTTTTAGAACAGCTGAATACGGTAACCGACATAAGAATTAACGGTAATAAGTAGGTGTTTTTTAATTTCATGATTTTTAAGATTTGTTTTGGGCAAATTATCTAACTAGTCATGAAATGAGGTTCAAAATCTTAAGAATCCTTAAAATTTTGAACCTTTTTGTAATCACTTGGAGTCATCGAAGTCAATTTCTTAAATACGGTATAAAAGTTTGATTTAGAATTAAAGCCTGATTCTAAAGCTATTGCTTCGATGGTGTACTGCCTATACTCTTTATTATCTAGCATTTTTTTGAATGCCTCTATTCTTAGTTGATTAATATAATCTGTAAAACTTTCTTTCAGGTAGGTTCCAAATAGTTGGGATAGATAACCGGCACTAATATTATTTTTTTCTGCTAATGTATTTAGTGACAAGTTTGAATCAAGAAATAACTGCTCCACCATTATAGCATCAATTATTTTGTCAAATAGGATTTTTGTTTTACTAGTTGCATCACTTTTCAAAATCCTCACATTTTGTATAAATTCTGATTTGTGCTTTCTCAAATCCTCTCTTTGCTTCAAAATTTTAAGTTCAATAACACCTTTGTATCCAACCCAATAAATTATAATGGAAATAGCAATCCATAGGAGATAGAACATAGAAACAACACTTCTGCCTTTATAGAAGAGGTTGAAGGAAACAATGACCCATAACAAGCAAGCTAAAAGCCCAAATAACAAAGTTATCTTTATCCATCGGGTGCTTATCCTAATTTTACGAGCATTATAGGTACGGCTAGCTTTTTCATATTTAATGATTTTAAAGAAAATTAAAAAAATGAGGTATACTGAGTAGAGGATAGTAAGCATTTCAAAAGCCAAGTTGAGCGATTCAACCAATGGTTTTGAAAACTTTTTCACATGACTCGTAACTTGATAAGACATTCCCATTAAGAACGGCACAAAAGTTAATAGAATTATTTTTGTAGGAATCTTATGGTTTAGATAATGTAGAACGAACAAAAAGAAACATGTAGCCTTCCCTAAAAATAGGACAGCTTAAAATTAGAATTTTCTAACTTTAAATTTTAACTGTCACATGAAAAAAAGCAAGTTTACCGAGAGCCAGATCATTCGGGCACTTAAAGAGAACGA